>CAWAGL010000006.1:0-617388 GCA_963781515.1 uncultured Actinomycetota bacterium | reverse complement strand
ATGGCCTGACGGTCGCTCTTGAGTCCACCGATGAGCTGGCGGAACGAGACGATCAGGTCCGAGAGCTGCTCGTCGCGGTCGCCGAGGTGGTCGAGGACCTCGTTGAGGTTGTCGATGAGCGCCGAGATGACCTGGTCGCGGTCGGCAAGCGTCGAGGTGACCGAAGCCGTGTGCTTGAGCAGGCCCTCGAGCGTGCCGCCCTCGCCCTGGAACACCTGCACCACCTCGTAGGACAGCTTGTTGAGGTCGGAGGGCGACAGCGCCTGGAAGAGCGGCTTGAAGCCGTTGAACAGCACGGTCAGGTCGAGGGCCGGCGAGGTCTTCGCGACCGGGATGGTCGCTCCCGGCTCGAGCCGGGTGGTCTCGCCGACCTCCTGGCGCAGGGCGATGTAGCGCTGGCCGACGAGGTTGCGGTAGCGGATCGCGGCGTTCGTGGCGGCGGTCATCGAGGTGTCGTCCTCGACCTTGAAGATCACCAGCGCCCGGGTGCGGTCGACGATCTCGACGTCCTTGACGACACCGACCTTCACCCCGGCGATGCGGACGTCGTCGCCCTTGACGACACCGGTGGCGTCACTGAACTCGGCCTTGAACTCCTTGCTGCCGGCGAAGGAGATGTTGCCGATCACCACGACGAGCACCCCGGTGGCCACCGTGGTGACCAGGATGAAGATCAGCAGCTTGGTGAGGTCACCAGCAGTGCGCCGGTCCAGGACAGCCATCATCGACCGCCTTCCGCGAGACCGACCTGGGCGCCGCGAGCCATCGGCCCCAGGAGCAGCACCCCGAGGTCGGGTACGTCGTCGGCGCTCGACCCGAGGGCCGGCCCCATCAGTTCCTTGAGCACTGCTGACTCCTCGGGGCTGCCCACGTAGCCGTAGCCACCGGACCACCCCTGACCGAAACCGGGCGCCACCCGGGAGATGCCCTTGCCCGTCGGCTCGTCGACGCCGTCGTCGAAGTTGGGCTGGCTGCGGACCGGGTTGGACTGGTTGTACGGCGCGTCGGGGAGCTTGCCGCAGTGGGGGCCGTCCTTGGCGCCGTACCGGGGCTGGTCTGCCGCGGTGTAGGCGCGCGGCTGGTTGGGCAGCATCTCCAGGTTGATGTGGAGGGTGAAGTTGCGGAAGGCCTGTGCCTGCAGCAGCCCCGCCCGGACGATGCCGTCGAGGAGGCAGGGGTACTCCGGCGCGTACTTGGCCAGGACCGTGAGCTGCTGCTCGCTCACCTGGCCGAGGCGGATGAGGTTGTCACCGTTCTCGTCGAGGAAGGTGCGCGTCGTGTCGGAGAACGCGCCGATGTCCTTGAAGAGCGCGTTCAGCTTGACCTCGCGACCCTCCAGGGTGCCCGTGGTCGTGATCGTGTCGCGCAGGATCGTGGCGACCTGCGGGAGGACGTCGCTGTAGGTGTCGGCCACGTCGACCGTCAGCCTGAGGTCCTCGACGAGCGCCGGGATCTGCGGGTTCATCCGCTTGAGGTAGAGGTCGACGGTCTCGAGGTTCTCGCCGAGCTGGTCACCTCGACCCTCGAGCGCGGTGGCCAGCGCGTTGAGGGTGGTGTTGATCTCCGCCGGCTGCACGGCCCGCAGCAACGGGTAGAGGTCGGAGAGGACCTCCTCGACCTCGGTCGAGACGTGGGTCCGCGGGATCGTCTGGTCGATCCTGACGGTCCCCGCGGGACGGTCGGGCACGATCAGGGACACGTACTTCTCGCCGAACAGCGTCTTGGGGACGATCGAGCCGGTGACGTTGGCCGGGATGGTGCCGCGCTGGTCGGGGTAGATGCCGAGGGTGAGCCGGGCGCCGTCGTCGGTGACGTCGTAGTCGAGCACCTCGCCCACCTGGACGCCGCGGATCTTGACGTCGGCCCGGGACGGCATCTGGAGGCCGATCTTGGAGGTCTGGAGATAGACCTCGTCGTAGTCGGTGAACTGCTTGTTGAAGATCGCGGTGGTCAGCCAGACGCTGGCCAGCAGCAGGCACAGGAAGACGATGCCGAGCACCTTGTGGTTGCGCAACGGGTTCATGGTCGTCACCCGGCCAGTCGGACGGTCGTGGTGGTGCCCCAGATGGCCATGGACAAGAACAGGTCGATGACGTTGATCGCGACGATGCTGGTGCGGACCGCGCGGCCCACGGCCAGGCCCACGCCGGCAGGGCCGCCGGAGGCGGTGTAGCCGTGGTAGCAGTGGATGAGGATGACCGTCACGGCGAACACCAGCACCTTGCCGAACGACCACAGCACGTCGCCGGGCGGCAAGAACTGGTTGAAGTAGTGGTCGTAGGTGCCCGCGCTCTGCCCGAAGAACTGGGTCAGCGTCAGCCGGGTCGCGAAGTACGACGACAGCAGGCCGACGACGTACAGGGGGATGATCGCGATCAGGCCACCGATGATGCGGGTGGTCACCAGGAACGGCAGCGACGGGATGGCCATCACCTCGAGCGCGTCGACCTCCTCGGAGATGCGCATGGCGCCGAGCTGGGCGGTGAAGCCGCAGCCCACGGTCGCGGCGAGCGCGATGCCCGCGACCAGGGGCGCGATCTCGCGGGTGTTGAAGTAGGCGGAGAGGAAGCCGGAGAAGGCGGCGGTGCCGATCTGGTTCAGGGCGGCATAGCCCTGGAGACCGACCTCGGTGCCGGTGAAGAAGCACATCGCGGTGATGACACCGACGGTGCCGCCGATGACCGCGAGCGACCCGGAGCCGAGGGTGACCTCGGCCAGGATGCGCAGGATCTCCTTCTTGTAGCGGGCGATCGTGCGGGGGGTCCACGCCAAGGCGCGGATGTAGAACGCCAGCTGGCCGCCCAGGGTGTCGACCATCTGGAGGGGGCGCTCATAGACCGACTTCAACGTGGCCATCGCGCTAACCCGTCTTCGGTGGGACGAGCTGGAGGTAGATCGCGCTCATCACGAAGTTGACGACGAACAGCAGCATGAAGCTGATGACCACGGACTCGTTGACCGCGTCGCCCACGCCCTTGGGGCCGCCCGCGGCGTTCATCCCCTTGTACGACGCGACGACCGCAGCGATCAGGCCGAAGACCAGCGCCTTGGCCATGCCCTGCCAGAGGTCGGGCAGCTGGGCGAGCGCGGTGAAGCTCGCTGAAATAGGCCCCTGGCGTGCCGTCCTGCAGCACGACGTTGAAGACGTAGCCGCCGGCGACGCCGACGACGCTCACGAGGCCGTTGAGGAAGAACGCCACGAGCATGCAGGCAAGCACCCGCGGGACGACGAGGCGCTGGATGGGATCGATGCCGAGCACCATCATCGCGTCGAGCTCTTCGCGGATCTTGCGGGCGCCGAGGTCCGCTGCGATGGCCGAGCCTCCCGCGCCGGCGATGAGGAGCGAGGTGGCGATCGGCCCCGCCTCGCGTACGACGGCGAGCACTGCCGCGGACCCGGTGAAGGACTGCGCACCGAACTGCTTGATCAGGCCGCCCACCTGCAGCGCGATGACCGCACCGAACGGGATGGCCACCAGGGCGGTCGGGACGATCGTCACCGAGGCGATGAACCACGCCTGCTGGAGGAACTCGCGCAGCTGGAAGGGCCGCCTGAAGAGTCCCCGCCCGACGTCGAGACCGAAGGCGAACAGCTTGCCTGCGGTCCCGATGGGCGCGAGGACGCGTGAGGAGGTCATGGAGGACATCTGTGGATCAGGCCCCCGATGCCAGGCCGGCGTTGGTGCTCTCGAACGAGCCGGGAGGGGGCGTCACGTTGTTGTCCCGACACCACCCGCCGGGCTCGCGCTGGCTGCGCCGCGGGATGCCGTTGGACGGCTCGAGCTGCATCGGGATGGGCGGGAGCGGCGGCATCTCGAAGCCCTTCTCGGCTTCGAGCTCGTCGGCGTCCTTCTCCTCGGACATGCCGATCGGGCCGACGGTCTGCGCGTTCAGGAACTGGCGGACGACCGGCTCCTCCGACGAGAGGAGCATCTCCCGCGGGCCGAACATGGCCAGGTGCTTGTGGTAGAGCAGGCCGATGTTGTCGGGCACCGTGCGGGCGGTGTTGATGTCGTGGGTGACGATGAGGAACGTCGCGTCGATCTGGGCGTTCAGGTCGATGAACAGCTGGTTGATGAAGGACGTGCGCACCGGGTCGAGGCCGGAGTCGGGCTCGTCGATGAGCAGGATCTCGGGGTCGAGCACCAGCGCCCGGGCCAGGCCGGCGCGCTTGCGCATGCCGCCCGAGATCTCGCCGGGCAGCTTGTCCTCGGCACCGAGCAGTCCGACCAGGTCCATCTTCTCCATGACGACGGCGCGGACCTCGGACTCCGACTTGCGGGTGTGCTCGCGCAGCGGGAAGGCGACGTTGTCGTAGAGGTTCATCGAGCCGAACATGGCGCCGTCCTGGAAGAGCACGCCGAACAGCTTGCGGATCTCGTAGAGCTCCTTCTCGGGACAGCTGGCGATGTCGGTGCCCTCGATGAGGATGGAGCCCCGGTCGGGCTTGAGCAGTCCGATCAGCGTCTTCAGGAAGACCGACTTGCCGGTGCCGGAGGGGCCGAGCATGACCGAGACCTCGCCAGCGGGGATGTTCAGCGTGACGTCGCCCCAGATGAGCTGCTTGCCGAACGACTTCGTGAGGCCGTCGACCCTGATCTCAACGCCCATGGCGGCAAACTCCCTCTCGACTCGAGCGTCCGCGTCCGACACTGCCGCGGCACAGCGCACCCACGCCGATCCGTCACCGGGTCAACGTGGGTTCCGCCGCGAGGTTACGCGGGATCTGGCCCGCAGTGTTGCTTGCGACACATCGAGTCGTGGCCCGGGACCGAAATATCTACCCGAAGGTAGCCCGCGGGCGCCCGGCGCTCCGTCAACCGGCCCGACGCCGCCGGATCTCCGCGTTGACGGCGGGCACGATCTCGTGGAGGTCGCCGATCACGGCATAGGTCGCCTTGGTGACCATGGGCGCGTCGGGGTCGGAGTTGATCGCCAGGATGTTCTTCGCGCTGCTGCACCCGGCCCAGTGCTGGATCGCGCCGCTGATGCCGCAGGGGATGTAGAGGTCGGGAGTGATCCGGCTGCCCGTCTGACCGACCTGCTCGTGGTGCGGGCGCCAGCCGAGTGAGGTGACGACCCGCGAGACGCCCAGGGACGCGCCGAGCAGACCGGCCAGGTCGAGCAGGTCGTCGAAGCCGGCTGCGCTGCCTGCGCCGCGCCCGGCGCCGACCACGACGCGAGCCGACTTGAGGCTGCCCGACAGGTCGGGCTCGGGCTCCTCGAACGACACCACCCGCGCCACCAGGTCGGCGTCCGACACGACCGGGGTGTGCTCGACCGGGTTCGCCCCGGCTGCGCTCTCGGCCGGCACGGCCTCCACCGCGTGACCGGCGATGGTGAACACGGTGGGGCGCTCCGAGAGCTGCATCTCCTCCAGCACCTGTCCCCCGACCACCTGCCGGGTCACCACGAACGGCGACAGGCCACCGAACGACAGCACATTGGCGGCCATCGCCACCCCGGCACGAGCCGCCAGGTGCGCGAGCACCTCGCCGCCGCGGGGGGTGCCCGCCGCCGTCACCACGACCGAGCCGGTCGTCGAGAGCACGGTCTCGATGCCGGACGCCCAGGCTGCGCCGGAGAACGTCGCGAACGCCTCGCCGGTCAACAGGTGCACGTCGCGGACGCCGTACGCCGCGAGCCGGCGCTGCAGGTCGGGCGACAGGTCGCCGACGACGACCGCGTCGATCGGGACGCGTCCGCCGGCTTCGGAGAGCAGACGGGCGAAGGTGAGCGCCTCGAGCGACACCTCCACCGCCTCGCCCGAGAGGTCCTTCTCCACGAGCACGAGGATCATCGGGTCAGCACCCCCAACCGCTCGAGCAGATCGACCACGACCGGCGCAGCGTCGGGACCCTTGCCGAGGATCTGTACGTCGCTCGGCGCCGGCGGTGGCAGCGACAACCGGACTCGCCGCGGGCCGGCAGGCTCCCCTGTCGGGGTGCGCTGCTCGATCTGGACCTTCTTCGCCTTCATCCGCCCGGGGACGGTGGGGTATCTCGGGTCCACGCCGCCCTCGAGCACCGTGACCACGGCCGGGAGCGGCACCCGGTAGGTCTCGTGCCCGTCGGGTCCGGCGCCGCTGGCCGTCACGACGCCCTCGGACACCGACACGTCGGTGACGCCGTTGACGACGGGGCGGCCCAGCTCGTAGGCCAGCCGGATCCCGACCTGGAAGTCACCGCTGTCTGCGGCGTCGTTGCCGAGGAGCACCAGGTCGTGCGGGCGGCCCGCGGCCTCGTGGTCGCGCACGACCGCCGCGATCTCGCGGGCCACGTCGGCCGGGCCGAACCGCTGCGGGTCCGCCACGACATGGGTGGCCGACACACAGCCGACGGCCAGCGCCGACCGGAGCTGCTCGGTCGCGTCCTCGTCGCCGAGGGTGAGAACGGTCGCCTCCCCCGCACCTGCCGACGCCACCTGCACGGCGAGCTCGACGGCGCACTGCTCGTGCGTGCTCATCGTGAAGCCGGCGAAGCGGCCGTCGACCGACTGGCCGTCCTCGCTCAGCACGACCTCGCTGGTGGAGTCGGGGACACGCTTCACACAGGCCAGGACGTTGACCATCATCGGATCCGCTCGTTGGCGGGGTCGAACAGGGCGGTGGCATCGACGGAGCCGACCGTCACGGGGTAGAGCTCCTCCATGTAGGACACCGCCAGCTCGTTGCCGAGGACCGCCTGCTCGGCAGGCAGGTAGGCGAGCAGCACGTGCTTGCCCAGCGAGGGCGCCGACCCGGCCGAGGTGACGTAGGGGTGGTGACCGTGCCCGTCGGTGAGCAGCGCGCCGTCCCGCGTCACCACCGGCTCGCCGCCGAGCATGTAGCGCTTGGTGCCGTCGGCCGAGGTGTGGTCGTCGACGGTCAGGGTGCAGAGCACCGTCGCGGGCTCCCGCTCGCGCTGGGCGAGGTAGGCCTCCCTGCCGACGAAGTCCGCCTTCTTCACCTTCGGCCGCTGCATGCCGGCCTCGATGATCGACCGTTCGCCGTCGAGCTCGGCCCCGTAGGCGCGGTAGCCCTTCTCGATCCGGCCGGTCGTGCCGTAGACGCCGATGCCGGCGGGCACCGCACCGTGCGGGGTCCCGGCCTCGAGCAGCGCCTCCCACACGTCGGCCGCCTCGTCCATCGGCACGTACAGCTCCCAGCCCAGCTCGCCGACGTAGGAGATCCGGGAGGCCAGGACGGTCGTGCCCTGCACCGAGATCTCCCGGCAGGACAGGAAGCCGAAGCCGGCATCCGACACGTCGTCGGTCGTCAGCGACGACACGATGTCGCGCGCCCTCGGGCCCCAGATGCCGATCGTCGCGACCTCGTCGGTGACGTCGGTCAAGGTGGTCGCGCCGTCGTCGGGCAGCTGGTCGGTGAAGGTCTTGCGGTCGGCCATCCCGTGGGCACCGCCGGTGACCACGCGGAAGCGGTCGTCACCGAGCCGCATCACGGTGAGGTCGGACAGGAAGCCGCCCTTGGCGTCGAGCACCGGGGTGTAGATGACCTTGCCCACCGCCACGTCGCACTGCGCGACGCAGGTGCGCTGCACCGTGTCGAGTGCGCCCGGTCCGACGATGTCGAGGATCTGGAAGGCGCTCAGGTCGATCACGGCCGCCGCCTCGCGCATCCGCAGGTGCTCGGCGTTGATGATCGGGCTCCACCAGCGCGCGTCCCACTCGTGCTCGCGCGGCATGACGGCCTCGCCGTACTGCTCCAGCAGCCCGGCATTGGACTCGTACCAGTGCGGCCGCTCCCAGCCCGCCGTCTCGAAGAACACCGCGCCGAGCTTCTGCTGGGACGCGTGCATCGGCGCCAGCCGCTGGTCGCGGTCGGACTCGTACTGCTCGGCCGGGTGGACGATGCCGTAGGTCTTGATGAACGACTCCGTGGTGCGCAACCGGGTGTGCTCGCGACGCATCTGGTGCGGGTGGAACCGGGCGATGTCGCTGTGGTGCACGTCGATCTCCGAGTGGCCGTCCGTCATCCACTCGGCGACCGCCCGGCCGACGCCCGGCCCCTCCTTGATCCAGACCGCTGCCGCGGTCCACAGTCCCCTGACCTGGCTCTCGCCGAGGATCGGGTTGCCGTCACAGGTCAGCGACAGCAGACCGTTGATGGCGTAGCGCATCTCCGCGCCCTCGGCGCCGAGCAGCTCGGGCATCAGCTCGAAGGCCTGCTCGAGCTGCGGGTCGAAGTCGTCCTCGGTGAACGGCATCTCGGTCGGGGAGAGCCTGGCCTGCTCGATCGAGGGGATGTCCTCGGGCTCGTGCAGGATCGCTCGGTGGGCGTAGGAGCCGACCTCCATGTCGGCGCCGTGCTGGCGCTCGTAGCAGAAGGTGTCCATGTCGCGGACGATCGGGAAGCTGATCTCGCCGTCCTCGCCGGCCAGCTGCGGGCACGGGCCGACGCTGATCATCTGGTGCACGGCGGGGGTGAGCGGGATGCTGATGCCGGCCATGTCGCCGAGCTTGGGGCTCCACACCCCGGCTGCGATGACGACGGCGCCGGCCTCGATGTCGCCGCCCGTCGTGCGCACCCTGGTGATCCGTCGACTGCCGTGCGGGCCCTCCTCGGTGTCGAGGCCGACGACCTCGACGGTGGGTACGACGGTCAGCTCGCCGGTCGCCAGCGCCCGCTCGCGCATGATCGTGCCGGCGCGAAGCGAGTCCACCACCCCGACGGAGGGGGTCCAGAAGGCACCGATGAACTGGTCGGCCTCGATGAACGGCACCTTCTCCTTGACGAACGCGGGCGAGACCATCTCGGACTCGATGCCCCACGCCTTCGCGCTCGACATCCGGCGGCGCAGCTCCTCCATGCGCTCCGGGGTGCGCGCGATCTCGAAGCCGCCCGACTGGGTGAAGACACCCATCTCCTGGTACTGCCGCACCGAGTCGAGGGTCAGGTCGGTGATCTCGCGGGAGTGGTCGACCGGGAAGATGAAGTTGGAGGCGTGCCCGGTGGACCCGCCCGGGTTGGGCAGGGGGCCCTTGTCGATCTGGACGACATTCCTCCACCCCAGCCGGGTCAGGTGGTCGACCAGGCTGTTGCCGACGATGCCGGCGCCGATGACCACGACATCGGCGGTGGCGGGGACCTGGGCCATGACTGCCTCCAGTTGCGTAATGCGCAACACGTTGCGCTATTTGGAACAATGCAAATGTACGCCGGGGTCCCCGGCGGCTGTCAAGGACACCAGGGACCCGGGCGGTTCCCCCGCTGCGAGCGCAGTGCCGGCCGGGACGTCGCGGTCCCGGCCGGGCAGTGGGTCACGGCGTTCAGGACATCCAGGCGTCGACCTTGTCGGGGTTCTCGTCGACCCACTTCGCGGCGGCGTCCGCCGGGTCCATGCCGTCCTCGGAGATGTACTTGGCGACGAGGTTCTGGTCCTCGTTGGTCCACTCGAAGCCCTGGACCAGGTCGACGGCGGCGGAGCCCTCGTCGGCCCACGACGTCGAGACGACCTTCTTCAGCACGGTCTCCGGGTAGTCGCAGGCCACCTTCGCGGGGTCGTCCTGGCAGCCCTCCTCGTAGGGAGGCAGCGCGACCTGCGCCAGCGGGAGGTCGGCGAAGAGCCACTGCGGCGCGTAGAAGTAGCCGATCAGGAACTCCTTCTTCTTCTCCGCCTGCTGGAACGCCGTGATGCTGGCCGCCTCGCTGCCGGAGAAGACGACCTTGAAGTCGAGGTCGAGGTTGCTGACGATCGCCTCGTCGAACTGGACGTAGGACGGGTCGGCGCCCAGGAACTGGCCCTTGCCCCCCGACTCGGACGTCGCGAACTGGTCGGCGTACTTGTTCAGGTTCTTGTAGTCGAGGATGTCGGGGTACTTCTCCGCCAGCCACGGCGGGACGTACCAGCCGATGATGCCCACGTTGCCCGTGGGACCCATGTCCGTGGCACTGCCGTCGCCGGCGTCCATGAACTTCTTCTCCAGGTCGGGGTGGCCCCAGTCCTCGATCACCACGTCGACCTCGCCCGTCCCGAAGCCCTGCCAGGAGACGTCCTCCTTGAGGTTCTTGTACGTGACCTTGCAGCCGAGCTGCTCCTGGGCCACGTGACCCACGACGTAGGCGTCGGCCTCGAAGCCGACCCAGGGGTTGACCGCCAGATTCAGCTCACCGCAGTCGCCTGCCTCGGCCGCCTGGCTCTCGTTGGCGGTGGTCTGGTTGGCGATCGAGCTCTCGCCGCAGCCTGCGAGCGCCAGGGCCACGCACGCCGCAACGGAGAGGAGACCTCCGGCCCGTTTGGTTGAGTGTCGCAATTTCTTCTCCTTGGTTGGGGATACGTGTGGGTTGACGTGCGAGGGACCGCAGGCGCTCATCAGGCGCGCGCCGGCCTCCACCAGGGGCGCTTGGCCGGATCGTGGGGGGCCGTGTCCTGGCGCGCCGAGGCCCGGGCGATCCGGTCGATCATGATCCCCAGCAGGACGATGCTCAGGCCACCGGCCGCGCCCTTGCCCCACTCCTCCGAGCGGGAGAAGCCCAGCACGACGTCGTAGCCGAGCGCGCCGGCGCCGACCAGGCCACCGATGACCACCATGGCCAGCACGTAGAGCAGACCCTGGTTGGCGGCCAGCACGATCGAGCCGCGTGACATCGGCAGCTGGACCTTGGTGATCTCCTGCCAGGTGGTGCAGCCCGTCGAACGGGACGCCTCGAGGGTCGTGGGCGCGACCGCCTTGACACCGTCCGCGACCAGCTTGATGGCCACCGGGGCCGCGTAGACGACACCCGCGACGATCGCGGTGAACCGGGAGGGCCCGAACAGGGCGAGGACCGGGATGAGGTAGACGAACGGCGGGATGGTCTGCCCGGCGTCCAGCAGGGGGCGCAGCAGCAGGTCGACCGACCTCCGCCGGGCCATCCACACGCCGAGGACCAGGGCCAGGACCATCACGAGCAGGGTGCCCACGAGGGTCATGTTGAGGGTGACCATCGTGTCGTGCCAGAGGCCGAGCAACCGGACGCCGGAGAGGCAGACCACGGTCGGCAGCATCGCCCGCCAGCCACCGAACACGGCGGCCAGGGCCAAGATGCCGGCGGCGGCGAGCCACCAGGGCGACTGCGCGATGAGCGACTGGAGGGGGTTCAGCAGGCCCTCCGTGATCGCGTCCGCCACCCCCTGCGTCACGCCACCGAACGTGTCGGTGAACCAGGTGAACGCACGGTCCACCTGGTCGGAGACCCGCGGACCCCAGGACGTCTGGGGGAACTCGGCGGCAGCCGGGTAGTAGCGCGAGGCCCAGATCGCGACGAGGACCCCGGCTCCCGCCACGGCGAGCAGGACCCGTCTCAACCGGGCGTCGCCGCCCCCGCGGGCGAGCACCTCGGCGCGTTCGCTGGCGGCGGTCGTGGTGCGGTCGAGCATCACGGCCATCACCACGATCAGCAGACCCGGCACGAACGCGCCGCCGACGTCGTTCTTGATCAGCGCCGACAGCACCGGCTGGCCCAGCCCGGGCCCGTCGACGAAGGAGGCGATCGTCGCCATGGAGAGCGCGGCCATGATGGTCTGGTTGAGCCCGACCACGATGGTGGCGCGGGCCATCGGCAGCTGCACCTTGGTCAACCGCTGCAAGCTCGTCTGACCAGCGGAGTCGGTGGCCTCGATCGTGGTCGCGGACACCGAGCGGATGCCGTAGCCGGCGATCCGGATGATCGGGGGCAGCGCGTAGACCAGGGTGCACACCACCGCTGCCGAGGCACCGATGCCGAAGAACAGCACGATGGGCAGCAGGTAGACGAAGGTGGGCAGCGTCTGCATGACGTCGAGCACCGTGTTGATGGCCGAGGTCACGGTCCTGCCGGCGGTGCCGAGCAGTACGGCGAGCGGCATCCCGATCAGCACCGCGATGGCGACAGCGACGAACGTGATGATCAGCAGGTCGACCGCGTCGGTCCAGTATCCGAGGACGCCGAACGAGACGAACGACAGCGCGATCAGGAGCGCGATCCGCCACCCGGCCAGGGCGGCTCCGACCCAGGTGGCGATCGCGGTCACGCCCAGCCAGCCGATCTGCGGGACCGGTCGAGGGAAGTCCGGGACCGAGAGCATCCGCTGCAGCCAGTCGACGACCGAGACGAACCACCCGCCGAGGCTGTAGGTGAACGCGATGACGGGGTTGGTGTCGCGGCTGGCCAGCACCGAGTCGCGGAAACCCGTCATCGAGTCCTGCAGACCGGTGTGCTCACGCACCGGGAGCTCCAGGGTGTTCTGGCCCTTGGTGAACGACCAGACGACCAGCCACGCGCCCAGGACGCCGAGCGCCCAGGCCCAGCGAGGGACCCCACGGGCCTCGCCGGCGGCCGGCTCCTCGTGTTGCGGACCGGCCGACCGGGCGGGTGCGAGCGTGGCCGTCATCCCCTGGCCTCCTCCTCGGCCACCACGACCCGCAGGATCGCGTCGTCGTCGACGATGCCGACCAGCACGCCGTCGTCGACCACGCGCACGGGATGGTCGGAGGCGAGCGCGGCCTGGGCGGCACGGCGTACGACGGTGTCGGAGGTCATCACCGGACCCTCGGACGAGTCGTCGGGCCGGGGGTCGCGCATGACCCACTTCAAGGTCAGCACGTGCGAGCGGGGCACCTCGGAGGTGAAGTCGCGCACGTAGTCGTCGGCCGGTGCGCCGACGACCTCGTCCGGCGCGCCGATCTGGACGACCTCGCCGTCGCGCATGATCAGGATGCGGTCGCCCAGCTTGAGCGCCTCCTGCAGGTCGTGGGTGATGAAGACCATCGTCTTGCCGAGCTCGCGGTGCAGGCGGATCACCTCGTTCTGCATGTCACGCCTGATCAGCGGGTCGAGCGCCGAGAACGGCTCGTCGAACAGCAGGATGTTGGGGTCGCCGGCCAGTGCCCTGGCCAGCCCGACGCGCTGCTGCATGCCCCCGGAGAGCTGGTCGGGGTAGGAGCGCTCGAAGCCGTCGAGCCCGACCAGCCCGATGATCTCCGTGGCCTTGGCCCGGCGCTCCTTCTTGCCCATCCCCCGGATCTCCAGCCCGTAGCCGACGTTGTCGATCACCTGCCGGTGCGGGAGGAGGCCGAAGTGCTGGAAGACCATCGAGACCTGGTTGCGACGCAGGTCGCGCAGCTCGCCCTCCGATGCGTGGGTGACGTCCCGGCCACCGATCTCGACCGATCCCGCCGTCGGTTCGATCAGGCGGGTCAGGCAGCGCACCAGGGTGGACTTGCCGGAGCCCGACAGGCCCATCACGACGAAGACCTCACCGGGCGCGACGTCGAACGACACGTCCTTGACGCCCACGACACAGCCGGTCTTCCTCTTCAGCTCCGCCCGGGACAGGTCGGCGTCGGGCGTGCCGATCACCTTGTCGGCGCGGGGTCCGAAGATCTTCCACAGGTTGCGCACCGACAAGGCGGCGTCGGCGCCTCCCGTGGCCACGGGCGACTGCTGGTCGGTGGTGGCGCTCATGGCTTCTCCTCGTGGTCGACCGAGCCGTTGCGGCGGTCGCCGGGCGGATGGAGCGGGGTGCCGTCCCGATGGCGGTAGTAGGGAACCTGCGCCGGAGGGAGCGGGGTGTTGCCGGCGATGAGATCGGCGGCCTTCTCGGCCACCATCATCACCGGCGCATAGATGTTGCCGTTCGGGACGTACGGGAAGACGGAGGCGTCGACGACGCACAGCCCCTCGACCCCGTGCACCCGCATCGTGGTCGGGTCGACCACAGCCATCTCGTCGATGCCCATCTTGGCGGTGCAGGACGGGTGCAGGGCGGTCTCGGCGTCAGCCCGGACCCAGTCGATGATCTCCTCGTCGGTCTCCACCGTCGGCCCCGGCGAGAGCTCGCCGGCGTTGTACGGCGTGAACGCCGGCTGGTTGAGGATGTGGCGGGCCACCCGGACCGCCTCGACCCACTCCTTCTTGTCGGTCGGCGTCGACAGGTAGTTGAACTGCATGGACGGGTGCACCTTCGGGTCCCGCGACCGGATCCGCACCCAGCCCCTCGTGTCGGCGTACATCGGGCCGATGTGCACCTGGTAGCCGTGCCCCTCGGTCGGCGCGGAGCCGTCGTACCGGACGGCGACGGGCAGGAAGTGGAACATCAGGTTCGGGTAGTCCACGTCGTCGTTGCTGCGGGCGAAGCCACCGCCCTCGAAGTGGTTGGTGGCGCCGAGCCCGCGGCGGTGGAACAGCCACTGGTAGGCGATCGCGGGCCGCGCCCGCCAGCGCAGACCGGGCGCGATCGACACCGGCTGCTTCGAGGCGTACTGGATGTAGACCTCGAGGTGGTCCTGGAGGTTCTCCCCCACACCGGGCAGGTGGTGGACCAGGTCGACACCCTGCTGCCGGAGCAGCGACTCGTCACCGATCCCGGACAGCTGGAGCAGCTGAGGGGTGTTGATGGCGCCGCCGCACAGGACCACCTGACCGGCCTCGACCGTGCGGTGCAGCCGGCCACCTCGCAGGTAGTCGACCCCGACCGCCCGCCTGCCCCGGAGGCGCACCCTGGTGGCCATGGCCATCGTCTCGACCGTGAGGTTCTTGCGGTGGCGGACCGGGTGCAGGTAGGCGCGGGCCGCGGACAGCCGTCGGCCGCGGTGGACGTTGCGGTCGAAGCGCGCGAACCCCTCCTGCCGGTAGCCGTTCACGTCGTCGGTGAGCGGGTAGCCGGCCTCCTGCGCGGCCTCGAAGAACGCACCGAAGAGCGGGTTGGTGGCCGGTCCTCGCTCGAGCACCAACGGGCCGTCACCACCGCGCCAGTCGTCGGGGCCGGGGGTGCCGTCGTCGAGGAGGCGGGTCTCCATCCGCTTGAAGTACGGCAGGCAGTGGGCGTAGTCCCAGTGCTCCATGCCCGGCTCAGCGCCCCAGCGCTGGTAGTCCAGCGGGTTGCCGCGCTGGAAGATCATCCCGTTGATGCTCGACGAGCCGCCCAGGATCTTGCCGCGGGCGTGCGACACCCTCCGCCCGAACATGTGCGGCTCGGGGTCGGTCTCGTACTTCCAGTCGTAGAGCCGGTTGCCGATCGGGATCGGCAGCGCGGCCGGCATGTGGATGAACGGGTCGATGCGGTAGTCGGAGCGGCCGGCCTCCAGGACCAGCACCGTGGTGTGCGGGTCGGCGGAGAGCCGGTTGGCGATCGCGCACCCGGCCGAGCCACCACCCACGATGACGATGTCGTACCGGTCAGCGCCCATCGTCTCGCCCTAGTCCTCGAACCAGTGCTGCACGGCCGGGCGGATGTTGTGCCAGACGTGCTTGGTCTCGCGGTACTCGTCGAGGCCGGCTGCGCCGAGCTCGCGGCCGACGCCGGACTGCTTGTAGCCGCCCCACTCGGCCTGCGGCACGTAGGGGTGGTAGTCGTTGATCCAGACCGTCCCCATCCGCAGGCGCTGCGCCATCCGCTGGCCCCGGCCGGCGTCCTGCGTCCAGACCGCGCCGGCCAGGCCGTAGATGCTGTCGTTGGCGATCGTGACCGCCTCGTCCTCGTCGCGGAACGTCTCGACGGTCAGCACCGGGCCGAACGACTCGTCCTGGGTCACCGACATCGAGCTCGTGCAGGCATCGAGGATCGTCGGCAGGTAGTAGAAGCCGTCGGCCAGGCCCGGGTCGTCCGGCCGGCCTCCGCCACAACGGAGCACGGCGCCCTCGGCGAGGCCGCGGGCGACGTACGCCTCGACCTTCTCGCGGTGCGCGGCACTGGTGAGCGGGCCGGTCTCGGCGTGCTCGTCGAAGGGACCCCCGAGCCGGATCCGCCCCGCCCGCGCGACCAGCGCGTCGACGAACTCGTCGTGGACGGACTCCTCGATGAGCAGTCGGGCGCCCGCGGAGCACACCTGGCCCGAGTGCAGGAAGACCGCGGTCAGAGCGAAGTCGAGCGCGACCTCGAGGTCGGCGTCGGCGAAGACGATGTTGGGGTTCTTGCCGCCGAGCTCCAGCGCCACCCTCTTCACCGTCGCCGCGGCCGCCGCCATGATCGCGCGTCCCGTCTGGAGTCCGCCGGTGAACGAGACCAGGTCGACGCGCGGATCCGTGGACAGGCGTGCGCCCGCTGTGGCGCCCGCCCCGAGCACGAGGTTGCCCACGCCCGGCGGGAGGCCGGCCTCCTCGAGCAGCCTCATCAGGTGGATGGCGGAGTGCGGGGTCAGCTCGCTGGGCTTGAGCACGAAGGTGCTGCCGGCGGCCAGGCACGGCGCGACCTTCCAGGAGACCTGGAGCAGCGGGTAGTTCCACGGCGTGATCAGGCCGCAGACACCGACCGGCTCATGGACGATCCGGCTGACGACGTCGGGGTTGCCCGTGTCGACGATCCGTCCGGCGTCCTCGGCTGCCACCCGGCCGTAGTGGCGGAAGACCGAGACCACGTCGGCGACGTCGTACCTGCCCTCGACGAGCCGCTTGCCGGTGTCGAGGGACTCCATCCGCGCAACCTGGTCGGTGTCGCGCTCGAGCAGGTCGGCCACCCTCAGCAGGAGGTCACCGCGCTCGCGGGCCGGGGCAGTGGACCATGCGCCGTCGTGGAACGCGCGATGGGCGGCCCCGATCGCCGCCTCCGTGTCCTCCTCGGTCGCGTCGTCGACCTCCGCGACGAGCGCGCCGTCTGCCGGGCAGCGGATCTCGCGCCGGCCTCCGGCGCGGGCGCTCGTCCATCGGCCGTCCAGGTAGAGATCAGGCACAGGCGTCCTACTCTCCGCATCATCACTGTTGCGTATGTCGCGACCGACTTGCTGTCAGCGCAACGATCGGTGTGCTCCTGAGGATGCTGTCAGGACCCCCTCGCGTCAAGGGGGACGACCGGTCGGGACGACCTAGCGCTGACCCCAGCCGAGGCGGTGCGAGATCTCGGCGGCAGCCTCCGTGAGCCGCTGCACGACCTCGTCGAGGCGCTCCGGGGGCAGTCGGAAGGAAGGGCCGGAGACGCTCACCGAGGCCACCACGTCGCCGTGTGCGTTGCGGATCGGGGCGGCGACGGCGGTGAGGCCGATCTCCAGCTCGTCGACGGCCACGGCGTACCCGCTCTCCCTGACCCGGTCGAGCTCCTCACGCAGCCTGGGCCTGCGGGTGATGGTGTGCGGGGTGTAGGTCGACAGCTTGCCGAGCACCGCATCGAGCGCGGCGTCGTCCAGACCGCTGAGCAGCACCTTGCCGTTGCTGGTGGCGTGCAGGGGGATGTGCTGCCCGACCCAGTTGTGCGGCTGCAGGGCCGACGAACCGGCGATCTGGTCGAGGTAGAGCGCCGAGCTCTCCGAGAGCACGGCCACGTTCACGGTCTCCCCCGTGTCGGCCGCGAGCTTGCGGCAGATCGGCCGGGCCTCCTGGACCAGGTCGAGGCGCGCGGTCGTGGCCCCCGCGAGGCGCAGTATCCCCACGCCCAGCCGGTAGCGGCCGCGCTCGGTCGTCTGCTCGACGAGGCGGTGCGCCTCGAGCGTCGCCATCAGCCGGAAGGCCGTGCTCTTGTGCACGCCGAGCTCCGCGGCGATCTCGGTGACACCGGCCTCGCCGCAGCGTGCCAGCACCTCGAGGATGGCCAGCGCGCGGTCGACGGACTGGACTCCGGCCCCGGTGACGGCGCTCGGCTCGGCACGGGTCGGATCGACCTCGGCCGCCTTGGTCATGGCGCGAGACTAGCGTATTGGCTGTTGCGTATCGCAGACTGCGTTCCGCTGGACGCAACGCCGCACCTCGTCCTCGACCCACCGCACACAGGAGACCCCATGGGGCAGCCCCCGATCGGATCCGGCCCGGCCAGCGCGCCGACCGGTGACTTCGTACTCATCCTCTCCTGCCCCGACCAGCCGGGCATCGTGCACGCCGTCTCCGGCTTCCTGGTCGCGCACGGCGGCAACATCGTGGAGAGCCAGCAGTACGGCGACAAGCTCACCCGCCGCTTCTTCATGAGGATCGACTTCGAGATCGCCGGCGCGGCGTCCGCCGACGACCTGCGCACCGAGTTCGGCTCCGTGGCCGCCCGCTTCGGCATGGAGTTCGAGCTGTGGGGTGCGAAGGCGCCGTACAAGACGCTGATCATGGTGTCCAAGCAGCTGCACTGCCTCAACGACCTGCTGTTCCGGACCAGCACCGGCTCGCTGCAGATCGAGGCCACGGCCGTCGTGTCGAACCACCCCGACGCCGGGCCGCTCGCACGCTCCTACGGCATCGACTTCCACCACGTCCCGGTCACCCCGGACACCAAGGCCGACGCGGAGAAGCGCCTCATGGAGCTCGTGGAGGAGACCGGCGCGCACCTGGTGGTGCTGGCGCGCTACATGCAGGTGCTCTCCGACGACCTGTGCCGCCGGCTCTCCGGCCGCGCGATCAACATCCACCACTCGTTCCTGCCGAGCTTCAAGGGCGCGCGTCCCTACCACCAGGCCTTCGACCGCGGCGTGAAGCTGGTCGGCGCGACGGCCCACTACGTCACGGGCGACCTCGACGAGGGCCCGATCATCGAGCAGGACGTGCTCCGCGTCGACCACAACTACGACCAGGACCAGCTGGTCTCGGCCGGCCGCGACGTCGAGGCACAGGTGCTCTCGCGTGCGGTCCGATGGCACTGCGAGTCGCGGGTGCTGCTCAACGGAGACAGGACCGTCGTCTTCCGCTGAGCGGCGACGACGCCAACGCAAGGACAACCGAGAGAGGTCGACGACCATGCTGTCCGACATCGAGATCGCCAATGCAGCCGTCCTGCAACCGATCAGGGACGTGGCCGCCGCCACCCTCGGGATCCCCGAGGAACACCTGGTGCCCTACGGCCACTACAAGGCGAAGGTCGACCTGACCTACCTGACGTCCCTCGCCGACCGGCCGCTCGGCCGGCTGGTCCTCGTGACCGCGATGTCCCCGACTCCCCCCGGCGAGGGCAAGACCACCACGACGGTCGGGCTCACCGACGCCCTGCACGGCCTGGGCCACCGCACGGTGGCCTGCCTGCGGGAGCCGTCGATGGGGCCGGTGTTCGGCATGAAGGGCGGCGCGGCCGGTGGTGGCTACAGCCAGGTGGTGCCGATGACGGAGATCAACCTGCACTTCACCGGCGACTTCGCGGCCATCGCCGCCGCCAACAACCTGCTCTCGGCGCTGATCGACAACCACGTCCACCACGGCAACGAGCTCGACATCGACGTCCGCAGCGTGACCTGGAAGCGGGTGCTCGACACCAACGACCGCGCCCTGCGCGAGGTGGTCGTCGGCATGGGCGGCCACGTGAACGGGTTCCCCCGCGAGGACGGGTTCGACATCGTCGTGGCCTCGGAGCTGATGGCGATCTTCTGCCTCACCGAGTCCTGGGGGGACCTGAAACGACGGATCGGCGACATCGTCATCGGGTACACGCGGGCGATGAAGCCCGTGACGGCACGCGAGCTCGGCGCCGACGGCGCCATGGCGGCCCTGCTGCGTGACGCGCTCGCACCGAACCTGGTGCAGACGCTCGAGGGCGCCCCGGCGTTCGTCCACGGCGGCCCGTTCGCCAACATCGCGCACGGGTGCAGCTCGGTGTCGGCCACACGCGCGGGGCTGCGGCTGGCCGACCTCGTGGTGACCGAGGCAGGTTTCGGAGCCGACCTCGGCGCGGAGAAGTTCGTCGACATCAAGTGCCGCAAGTCCGGCCTGCGCCCAGATGTCGCGGTGGTGGTGGCGACCGTGCGAGCGCTCAAGTACCACGGCGGCGTGGCGCTGGCCGACCTCGGGACAGAGGATCTCGCAGCCGTCGAGGCGGGGATGGTGAACCTGCGCCGGCACCTGGACAACGTGCGCGGCGTGTACGGCATCCCCTGCGTCGTCGCGGTCAACCGCTTCCCGACCGACACCGACGCCGAGATCGCGAGGGTGGTCGACCTGGTCGCGGCCGAGGGCGTCGAGGCCTTCCCGGCCACCCACTTCGCCGACGGCGGTCCGGGTGCGCAGGACCTGGCGAAGGGGGTGCTGGCGGTGCTCGACGAGCCGTCGCCGTACACCTTCTCGTTCACCTACGACGACGAGCTGTCCCTGACCGGGAAGGTCGAGGCGATCGCGACCAGGCTGTACGGCGCGGGGCTGGTGACCTGGGACGCCAAGGCGAGGCGCCGGCTGCTGCGCATCGAGCGCGACGGGTACGGCGCGCTGCCGGTGTGCGTGGCGAAGACGCAATACTCCTTCTCGACGGACCCCAAGTCGCTGGGCGCGCCGTCCGGGCACGAGCTGCACGTGCGGGAGGTCCGGCTGTCGGCGGGCGCGGGCTTCGTCGTCATGGTGTGCGGCGACATGATGACGATGCCCGGCCTGCCCCAGGACCCGTCCGCGTCCCGCATCGACCTGACCGACGACGGGACGATCCTGGGCCTGTCGTGACCGCCTAGGTTGGTCCCATGACGGACTGGACGTTGCGTCACCGCTTCCGGAGCGCCCAGGGAGAGGTCGCCTGGGACAGGCTCGGCTCCGGACCACCGGTGGTGCTCCTGCACGGGACCCCGTTCTCGTCGTACGTGTGGCGTGACCTCGCGCCGGCGCTGTCGGCGCGCCGCACGGTGTACGTCTGGGACATGGTCGGCTACGGGGCCTCCGAGAAGCGGGCCGGCCAGGACGTCTCCCTCGCCGTCCAGGGCGAGCTGTTCACCGCCCTGCTGGGGCACTGGGGCCTCGACGCCCCTGCCGTGGTCGCGCACGACTTCGGGGGCGCGGTCGCTCTGCGCGCGCACCTGTTGCACGGTGCGAGCTACGAGCGCCTGGCCCTGGTCGACGCCGTCACGCACCGGCCGTGGGGCACCGGGCTCTTCAGGCTCGCCCGCGACCACGAGGAGGTCTTCGCGCAGCTGCCGGCCGCCGTGCACGAGGGCCTGGTGCGTGGCTATGTCGGCACCGCCAGTCGGCGCGGCCTGACCGAGGAGGCGCTGTCGGCCTACGTGGCCCCCTGGCTCGGCGCCGACGGCCAGCCCGCGCTCTACCGCCAGATGGCGCAGGGCGACCAGCGCTTCACCGACGACCTGGAGCACAGGTACGCCGAGGTGACGGTGCCCGTGCTCGTGTGCTGGGGCACCGAGGACGCCTGGCTCCCGCCGGCCAGGGGCGAGCAGCTCGCCGCCGCGCTCCCCACCGCCGAGCTGCACTGGCTCGAGGGCGCCGGGCACCTCGCCCAGGAGGATGCCCCGGCGCAGCTCGCCGCCCGGCTGACCGAGTTCCTCAGTCGCCCAGCTCGGCTCGCCGGCGGATGACGTACTCCTCCAGCTCCTGGCGGACGGCGTCGTCCATGGCGGGCTGTTCGTACTCCACCAGCTTCTTCTGGTAGATCTCGGCGGCCCGGTCGTTGGCGTCCCTGCCGCCGTTGCGCATCCAGCGCTCGTAGTTGTCCGACGACGAGAGCATCGGCCGGTAGAAGCACGTGCGGAACCGCTCCATGGTGTGCGCGGCGCCCAGGAAGTGGCCACCGTGGCCGACCTCCTCGTGCGCGCCGAACGCCATCGAGGCCTCGTCGATCTCCAGCGGCGTGAACTCGGCCTGCATCATCTGCAGCAGCTCGATGTCGACGATGAACTTCTCGTAGCCGGCCACCAGGCCCCCCTCGAGCCAGCCGGCCGAGTGCATCACCCAGTTGGCCCCGGCCAGGAACGTCGGCATCATCGTCATCAGCGCCTCGTAGCCCGCCTGGGCGTCGGCCACCTGCGACGAGGTGAGTCCGCCGCCGGTGCGGAAGGGCAGGCCGAAGTGGCGGGCGATCTGGCCGGTGCACAGCAGCCCGATCCCGGACTCCGGCGTGCCGAACGTCGGCGAGCCCGACTGCATGTCGATGTTGGAGAGGAACGAGCCGAAGATCACCGGGCAGCCCGGGCGGATCAGCTGCGAGAGGGTGATCCCCGAGAGCGCCTCGACGATCTGCTGCACGAGGGCGGCCGGGATCGTGACCGGCGACATCGCGCCCATCAAGATGAACGGGGTGAGCACGACCGGTTGACCGGCGCCGGAGTACTCGAACTGTGCCTCGAGCATCCGGTCGTCCCAGCGGAGCGGGGAGTTGCAGTTGATCAGGGAGATCGAGACCGGCGTCTCCTCGATCGCCTCACGGGAGCCGAAGAGGATCTCGCCCATCTTGATGGTGTCCGCGGCGTTGACGCCCGACACGACGTTGCCCATGTAGATCTTGTCGGTCAGGGTCTGGAGGGCGTAGGTCATGTCGAGGTGCCGGCTGTCGAGCGGGGTGTCGTTGGGCTCGCAGATGATGCCGCCCGCGGAGTCGAGCACCGAGAAGCTCTGGGCCAGCTTCGTGAAGTTCGTGAAGTCGTCCATCGTGGCGTCGCGGCGCACCTCGCCCTGGCGGACGAACGGCGGGCCGTAGACCGCACCGAAGGCCATCGAGTCGCCCCCGATGTGGATCGTGTTCTCGGGGTTGCGGGCCTGCACGTCGAACTCGCGCGGCGCCTTGGCCACCTGCTCGAGCACGAAGTCGGGGTCGAGGAAGACCGTGTGCTCCTCCACCCGCTGGCCGGCCTTGCGGAACAGCTCGAGCGCGCGGTCGTCCATGAACTCGACGCCGATCTCGGTCATCAGCTTGCGCCAGCCACGGTCCAGGGTCGCCATCGCCTCCTCGGACAGCACCTCGTAGCGCGGCATCGTGTTGCGGAACACGGTTCCTCCTGATCTGGCGGGGTGCTTGACCGCTGACCCCGACGGCTTCTAACCTCATGATGTGGGACCAAGGTTCCACATCATGGAACTCGATGGAACCCCCCACACCTCAGGAGTCCGCGTGAGCGACCCGGCCACCGGTCCGACCAGCGGCACGCAGGCGGTCGACCGCGCTGCCGACCTGGTCGCGACGGTCGTGCGCGCCGACGAGCCGATGAGCTTCGCCGACCTCCAGGACGCCAGCGGCCTGGCCAAGTCGACGACCTCACGGATGCTCACCGCGCTCGAGCGCGCGGGGCTGCTCGAGCGCGACGTCACCGGGTCCTACGTCGCCGGCCGGCTCTTCTGGCTCTACGCCGCCCGGCACGACCCGTGGGAGGAGCTGGTCAGGCTGGCCCGGCCCACGATGGAGAAGATCGGCGAGGACACCGGCGAGACCGTGCACCTGAGCGTGACCCGCGGCGACCGCGTCGTACAGGTCGCACAGGTCGACTCGCGCTACCTGCTCGGCACCCGGGACTGGACCGAGGTCGACGTGGCGGCGCACTGCTCGGCACTCGGCAAGGTCTTCTTCGCCTGGGGTGCACTGCCCGTCCCGCGGGGCCCGTTCGAGACCCTGACCGAGGCGACCATCGCCACCCCCGCACTGCTGCGCCGCGACGGCGTACGCACCCGCGAACGCGGTTGGGCCCTGACCGTCGACGAGCTCGAGATCGGGCTCACCGGTGTCGCCGTGCCCCTGTTCGGGATCCACGGCGACGCCATCGCCGCGCTCGGCATCTCCGGGCCGACCCCACGACTGGAGGAGCGGCTCGACGAGCTCGGCCGCAGCCTCCGGGACCATGCCGCACAGCTCACGACCCTGCTGCGCGGGACGACGAACAAGGAGGAGGTGGTCGCATGACTCCCGAGGAGATCCTGCAAGGCCTGTACGACGAGACGCTGGTCGGCAACGCCCCCCGCGTCCTCGAGCTCACCAACGAGGGGCTCACGCTCGACATGGAACCGCAGACCCTGCTCTTCGACGCGTTGATCCCCTCGCTCGAGGAGGTCGGTGCGCGCTTCGAGCGCGGCGACTTCTTCGTCCCCGAGATGCTGATCGCGGGCCGCGCGATGGCCGGCGCGATGGAACGCCTCCGGCCGCTGCTCGCCGAGACCGGCGTCCAGACCGTCGGCAAGTTCTTGATGGGCACGGTCAAGGGCGACGTCCACGACATCGGCAAGAACCTCGTCAACATCATGCTCGAGGGTGCCGGCTTCGAGGTCATCGACCTGGGCGTGCAGGTGGCGCCCGAGAAGTTCGTCGCGGCCATCGAGGAGCACCAGCCCGACATCGTCGGCTTCTCCGCGTTCCTCACGACCACGATGCCGATGTTCAAGGCCAACATGAACGCGCTCGAGAAGGCCGGCATCCGCAACCAGGTGATCGTGATGGTCGGCGGCGCCCCAGTCACCCAGGAGTACGCCGACGCAGTCGGCGCCGACGGCTACGCCGCCGACGCCTCCCAGACGGTGCGGCGCGCCAAGGCGCTGCTGAAGGACAAGCGCGCCACGGTGCCCGCATGAGCGCTCCCCGGCTCGAGACCGTGCTCCGCTCGGCCACCCAGCAGGTCGTCATCGGGCACGGCACCCGCTTCTGCCTGATCGGCGAGCGCATCAACCCGACCGGCCGCCGCATCTTCCAGGAGCAGCTCCGCGCCGGCGACCTGTCCGCGATCGAGCGCGACGTCAAGGCCCAGGTCGAGGGCGGAGCCGACGTGCTCGACATCAACATGGGGGTGCCGCTGACCGACGAGGCCGACCTGCTGGCCCGGGCGATCGTGATGGTGCAGAGCCTCTCCGACAAGCCGATCTGCATCGACTCCTCCGTGGTGGAGGCGCTCGAGGCCGGGCTGTCGGTCTACCAGGGCCGCGCTCTGGTCAACTCGATCACGGCCGAGGACGAGCGGATGGCCCAGATCCTCCCGCTCGTCAAGAAGTACGACGCCGCGATCATCGCGCTGCCCAACGACGCCGACGAGATCCCCATGGAGGTCGAGAAGCGCATCGACCTCACCCGCAAGATCATCGAGGTCGCGACCAGGGAGTACGGCATCGCCGCCGCCGACATCGTCATCGACCCGCTGGCCATGCCGATCGGCGCCGACCAGGAGGTCGTGAACACGACCCTGGAGACGATGCGTCGGATCCGCGAGGAGTTCGGCGTCAACATGACCTGCGGCGCCTCCAACGTGTCCTTCGGGATGCCGGCCAGGCACGCGTTGGGTGCGGCGTTCCTGCCGATGGCGATGACGGCGGGCCTCACCAGCGCGATCATGGACACCCGCACTCCCCAGATCGTCGAGGCGGTCAAGGCCGCCGACCTGCTGCTCGGCCACGACGAGTGGGGCGGTTCCTGGATCGCCGCCCACCGCGCCCGGCAGGCGAGGGAAGCAGCGACCGCGTAGTGAGCCGCACACGATGACCGACAACCCGGAGTTCTCCCTCGCGGACGTGGCCCGCGAGGGCCTGATCGAGCCCGCGGGGGCCGAGCCGGCCAGCCACGACGGCACCGGCCGGGTCAACCTCGCCTTCACGATCCACAACCTGGCCGAGGGCGGCGCCGAGGTGTCGCCGACGGAGCGCGGCGTACGCGTCCCTCCCGGGGTGACGGTCTTCGACGCCGCGTCATGGAACGGCATCGCGATCGACTCGACGTGCGGTGGCCACGGCACCTGCCACAAGTGCAGGGTCCGGGTCGAGGGCGGCCAGGTCCCGATCACCCGGCACGACGTGCGCACCTTCAGCAGCGAGCAGATCGCCGACGGCTGGCGGCTCGGCTGCCTCGTGCAGGCCACCCGCGACCTGACGGTCGAGGTGCCGCCGCTGACCACCCGGCCCAAGGCGGCGACGGTCGGCATCGGGCGGCAGGTGATCCTGCGGCCCGCGGTCCAGAAGCGCTACGTCGAGCTCGAGGAGGCCACGCTCGCCGACCAGCGCACCGACCTGGTCCGGCTGACCGACGCCATCGAGGACCTCGAGCTGACCGCCGACCTGCACGTGCTCCGGCGGTTGTCGACCGTGCTGCGCGAGGCCGACTTCAAGGTGACCGCGGTGATCGTCGACGAGGACCTCATCGATGTCGAGCCCGGCGACACGACGGCCGCCCGCTACGCGATCGCGTTCGACCTCGGCACCACCACCGTGGTCGGCACGCTGCTCGACGTCGGCACGGGCACGCCCCTCGCGGTCACCTCGATGCTCAACAAGCAGCAGCCGTTCGGCGGCGACGTGATCAGCCGCATCAGCGCCACGATGATGGACAAGGACACCCTCGGCCGGCTCCAGCAGGCGGCCGGGGCGACCCTGAGCGAGCTGGCCGGGCAGGTCTGCCGCGAGGCGGGCGTCGACCTGGCACAGGTCTACGAGGTGGCGATCGCCGGCAACGCCACGATGACCGCGCTGGTGCTGGGGATCGATCCCGAGCCGCTCGGAGTCGCACCCTTCGTGATGTCGTCCGCGCAGCCGCCCTCCGTGCTCGCCTCCGAGCTCGGCCTGGCCCTGCACCCGCGAGCGCGCGCCTTCTTCTTCCCGGCGCTCGGGGCCTACGTCGGCGGCGACATCGTCGCCGGGATGCTGGCGACCGGCATGGATCGCGACAAGCGGACCCGGCTCTTCATCGACGTCGGCACCAACTGCGAGATCGTCCTGAGCGACGGTGACACCATCCTGTCCACCGCCGCCCCTGCCGGGCCGGCCTTCGAGGGCGGTGCGATCCGCTGCGGGATGCGGGCCGCCGACGGCGCCATCGAGGTGATCAAGCTCGATCCGTTCGCGCCCGGCGAGGAGCCGGCCGTCACCCTGGGCGTCATCGGTGACGTGGAGCCCCGCGGGCTGTGCGGCTCCGGACTGGTCGACGCGGTCGCCGAGCTGGTGCGGGTCGGGCTCCTCGACAGCTCCGGCCGGCTGGTGCCGGACGAGTCGGCCAAGGAGATCGCCCCGGCCCTCGCGGACCGGATGGCGAAGGTCGGCGAGGAACGTGTCTTCCTGCTGCACCGGCCCGCCCCGGACACCGAGCCGGCGGAGTGCGTCTACCTGTCGCAGCGCGACGTCCGCGAGCTCCAGTTCGCCAAGGCGGCGATCTCCACCGGTTGGACGCTCCTGCTCGAGCAGCTCGGCCTCGAGCACGGCGACGTCCAGCAGGTGCTGCTCGCGGGGTCGTTCGGCAGCTACCTCTCCCCCGCCTCCGCCGTCCGCATCGGCCTGGTCCCCCAGCTGCCGGTGATGCGGATCGTCGCTGCCGGCAACGTCGCCGGCGAGGGCGCCAAGATGGCGCTGCTGTCGGTGCGCGAGCGTGCCGGTGCCCGGGCGCTGCTGGAGGAGGTGGCCTATGTCGAGCTCTCCGACCGCCCCGACTTCAACGACAAGTTCGTCGAGCAGCTCTCGTTCTGACCGCACCGCCGTCATCGCCTGCGGAGCGATCGCCCAGCCGGTGGCCTCGATCGTGGCCCGCCGCGGCTGGCCCGTCGACGTGCACCCGTTGCCTCCGCTGCTGCACAACCAGCCCGCAGCGGATCGCGGGCGAGGTGCGCAGGCTGGCCGGCGAGCTCGCCGCGTCGTACGGCCAGGTGGTCATCGGCTACGCCGACTGCGGGACGTACGGCGCCCTCGACGAGGTCTGCGACGACCTCGGCCTGAGGCGGCTGCCCGGCCTGCACTGCTACGACGTGTACGCCGGCGAGTCGAGACTGGAGGCGTTCTTCAGCGACCAGCCGGGGACCTACCTGCTGACCGACTTCCTGGTGAGGTCGTTCGCGCGCACGGTGCTGCAGGAGCTGGGCCTGGACCGCTACCCCGACCTGCGCGACACCTACTTCGGCCACTACACGCGCGTCGTGTGGCTCGCGCAGGAGCCCGACGACGAGCTGCGGACGTTGGCGCAGCAGGCCGCCGACGGGATCGGGCTCCCCCTCACCGTGGTCGAGACCGGCGACCAGGGGCTGGAGCGCGCGCTCGCCCGGATAGTCCAGTCGCAACGTGTCGTCCTCCGGGCCGGCGTACGACAAAATCCGACTTGACTACCGCGCCGTCAACTGCTCGACGAGGTCGGTGCGCCAGGCCTCGGTCTCGGCGATCTGGTTGAACGTGAAGACGTGCAGGCCCTCGACCAGGGCGCCGGGCTCCCCGAGGGCGGGGGCGCACTTCTCGAGGAACCGCTCCCCGGTGAAGCCACCGGGCGAGGCCAACCGGGCCAGGGTGCCCCGGTGCTTGACCAGGAAGCGGGTGGACTCCCCCACGCCGATCCGGGTCGCCATCGCGACCAGCTTGGTCCGCTCGACCGGGCCGGGGATGCCCAGCAGCAGCGGGGTGGTGACCCCCCGGGCCCTGAGCCGGTGCAGCCAGTCGCGGATCACCGCAGGATCGAAGGTCAGGTTGCTGACGATGTGGGTGGCGTAGCGGCGCTTGTCCCACATCGACTGCACGGTCAGGTCGTCGGCGATCGTCGGGTGCGTCTCCGGGTAGCCGGTGATGCCGACGTGGACGAACGGACGGCCGATGGCGGCCAGATCCTCGAGCACGCCGAGCGCGTCCAGGTAGTCGCCGGCGGGCTCCGCGTCACCGCCGGGCACGAACACCCGGCTGATGCCCTTGCCGGTCAGCCGCTCGGCGATCTCGCTGAGCTCCGACCGGCCGCTGATCATCCGGGCCGCGAGGTGGGGTACGACGCCGTAGCCGTGGCCGGTCAACCGCTCCGCCAGGTCGAGCGTCGCCTCCAGCCCCTTGCTCGGCGACGCGGTCACGGTGATCATCCGGTCCCGGGGCAGGTGCTCGAGCACCTTGTCCTCGGTGGAGGCTGTGGGCAGCACTTCGTACCGGGCGCTCCCGAGCAGGCGGAGCATCGTCTCAGCGGATCGTTTGTTGCGCATGGAGCAACTCGTTTCATGATGCGCATCAGGCCACGCCCAGACTAATCGCTGGGCCGCCTTCGGTACAGGCCTATCGACGCCGAAAGGGCGGCCACCCCGAAGGGTGACCGCCCGATGGCGTCGTCCGTGAGGACGGGTGTCAGATCGTCACTTGACGGTGACGGTGGCGCCGGCCGCCTCGAGGGCGTCCTTCGCCTTCTCTGCTGCGGCCTTGTCGACCTTCTCGAGGATCTCCTTCGGAGCCGACTCAACGAGGTCCTTGGCCTCCTTCAGACCGAGCGAAGTGAGGGCGCGCACCTCCTTGATGACGTTGATCTTCTTGTCGCCAGCGGCTTCGAGGATCACGTCGAACTCGTCCTGCTCGACGGCGGCTTCGCCACCAGCAGCGCCACCGGCGGCCGGGGCAGCGGCAACGGCAACGGGAGCGGCGGCGGTGACGCCGAAGGTCTCCTCGAACTGCTTCACGAACTCGGAGAGCTCGATGAGGGTCATCTCCTTGAACGCGTCGAGGAGCTCGTCAGTGCTGAGCTTCGCCATGATGGCGTTTCCTTCCATTCGGTGGCCGGTCCGCGTACGCGGGCCGACCGGTTTCAGGTGGTGGTCAGACGTGACCGGTCGGGTGACCGGTCAGGCGTCGGTGGACTCGGCAGCCTCGTCGGTCGCCTCCGCGTCGGGGGCAGCATCCTCGTTGGGAGCGGCCTCCTCTGCGGGAGCGGCCTCGTCGACGACCGGGGCCTCCTCGGCAGCGGGCTCTGCCGGCGTGCCGGCACCACCTGCGAGGATCGAGGGGTCCAGCTCGGCCTTCGCCTGCAGGGCGCCGGCGAGCCGGGCAGCCTGTGCGAGCGGGGCGTTGAGCAGGTAGACGGCCTGGGAGAGCGACGCGAGCATGGCGCCCGCGAGCTTGCCCATGAGCACCTCACGCGACTCGAGGTCGGCCAGCTTGGCCACCTCCGCCGCGTCGAGCGCGTTGCCGTCCAGGTATCCACCCTTGATGACAAGGGCGGGGTTGGCCTTGGCGAAGTCACGCAGACCCTTGGCAGCCTCGACGACATCGCCGCTGATGAAGGCGATGGCGGTGGGGCCGTTGAGCAGGTCGTCGAAGCCGCTGATCCCCGCGTCCTTGGCGGCGATCTTGGCGAGCGTGTTCTTGACCACGGCGTAGCTGGCGTTCTCACCGAGGGAGCGCCGCAGTTCCTGCAGCTGCTTGACGGTGAGACCGCGGTACTCGGTCAGCACAGCTCCGGCGGCACCGTTGAACGAGTCAACGATCTCCGCAACGGCAGCAGTCTTGTCTGGCCGTGCCATGGGTCTCCTTCCGGACGGAGAGACCACCGCGACGGGTCCGCGTGAATGACGAACGCCCCGAGCACAGGCTCGAGGCGTGGACTTCGCAGCTGGGCTGCGGGTCTTGCTCTCACCTGCGCAGGTCGTCCGCTGTCACACGGAACCTTCGGTCTGACTGCATGCACAGTCTGACTACCGGCGGTCTCTGGTTTCGTCGAGAAGAGTACGCCGAGGCGACAGGCGTGCCAAATCCGGGCATTCGACGACGCGGCGCACCCCGGGCGTGCTCAAATCCTGAGGTGGACCCGAAGCTGACCGCCTTGAGTGACGTGCTCGAGCGCGTCGACCGTCGCCTGCTCGATCCCGAGTCCTCCGCCGCGCTGTGGCCGACCGGGTTCCCACTGCTCGACGAGGAGCTCGGCGGCGGACTGCGCGCCGGGACGCTCAACCTGCTGGCGGGCGCCCAGGGCGAGGGAAAGACGACCTTCGCGCTGCAGATCGCTCGCAGCTGCGCCCGATCCGGGCGGCCGGTCATCTTCTTGTCCTTCGAGCTCGAGGCGGAGGCGCTGCTCCAGAAGACCATCGCGGCCGAGGCCGCGGAGGCCTCCAGCAGCTCGATGCCGCTCAACGTGCGCCAGGTGCGTGCCGCCTTCGAGGCGTCCGACACCACCGGGGGCGGCCTGCCCGAGCGCCTCGGCGAGCACATCGGCGGCATCGAGGCCCTGACCGTCGTCAGCGACTACGCGGCGCGGCTGCACATCCACCGCTCGACGACGACCCAGACGACCCTCGACGTCATCGGCGCAGCCGTCAAGGACGTCGTCGCCCAGCACGGCGTACCGCCCCTCGTCGTCGTCGACTACCTGCAGAAGGTGTGCACGCCCGACCACCTGGCCGAGGAGGAGCAGGTCACGCTCGTGACCGAGCGGCTCAAGGACCTCAGCATCGAGTTCGAGTGCCCCGTGGTCGCCATCTCCGCCTCCGACCGCGCCGGGCTCGAGCCGGGCACGCGCATGCGGGCCCGCAACATGCGCGGGTCGACGTCCCTGGCCTACGAGGCCGACGTCGTGCTCATCTTGAGCAACAAGGCAGACGTGGTCGCCCGTCACCACCTCGTGTACGGCGCCAACAACGGTGAGCACTTCAAGGGCTGGTCGGTCGTGACCGTCGAGAAGAACCGCTCCGGTCGCACCGGGGGCGAGGTCGAGTTCCGCAAGCACTTCGAGTGCGGTCGCTTCGTGGCCGAGGGCCAGGTCGTGGCCGAGAAGCTCGTCGACGAGCGGGTCTTCACCGAGTAGTCGGACATGCCGAGGGCCCGACCACCGTGAGGTGACCGGGCCCTGGCAGGTACGAGGCGTCAGACCTGAGGAGCGTCGTCCTCGCCCGCCACGTTCTTGGTGCGGTTGGGGTCGACCTGGACGCCGGGGCCCATGGTGGTCGAGACGGTGACCTTCTTGATGTAGCGGCCCTTGGAGCTGACCGGCTTGAGACGGAGCACCTCTTCGAGGGCCGCGGCGTAGTTCTCGGCGAGCTGGACCTCGGAGAACGAGGCCTTGCCGATGATGAAGTGCAGGTTGGCGTGCCGGTCGACACGGAACTCGATCTTGCCGCCCTTGATGTCGGCGACGGCCTTGGCGACGTCGGGCGTCACGGTGCCGGTCTTCGGGTTCGGCATCAGGCTGCGCGGGCCGAGCACGCGGCCGAGGCGACCGACCTTGCCCATCATGTCGGGGGTCGCGACGACGGCGTCGAAGTCGAGCCAGCCGCCGTTGACCTTCTCGATCAGCTCGTCGCCACCGACGAAGTCGGCGCCGGCCTCACGGGCGGCGTCGGCCTTCTCGGCGTTCGCGAACACGAGGACGCGAGCGGTCTTGCCGGTGCCGTGCGGGAGGATGACGGTGCCGCGGACCATCTGGTCGGCCTTGCGGGGGTCGACGCCGAGGCGCATGACGACGTCGACGCTCTCGTCGAACTTCTTCTTGCTGCCGCCCTTGGCGAACTTGATCGCGGACAGCGGGGAGTAGAGCTCGTCCTGGTCGAACTGCTCTGCCGCTGCGCGGTAGGTCTTGCTGCGCTGCATGGTGTTCTTCTCTCTACGAAGGTGTGGTCAGGTGAGCCAGCGCGGCTCTGCCACAGGTGTGTCGCGGGGGTGCGAGGGAGATCAGCTGGTGGTGACGCCCATGGAGCGGGCGGTCCCCTCGACGATCTTCATCGCGGCGTCGATGTCGGTGGCGTTGAGGTCGGGCAGCTTGGTGGCGGCGATCTCGCGCACCTGCTCCTTGGTCAGCTTGCCGACCTTCTCGGTGTGCGGGGTGCCCGAGCCCTTCTTGAGACCGGCGGCCTTCTTGATGAGCTCCGCAGCCGGCGGGGTCTTGGTGACGAACGTGAAGGAACGGTCCTCGTAGATGGTGATCTCGACGGGGATGACGTTGCCACGCATCGCTTCGGTCTGCGCGTTGTAGGCCTTGCAGAAGTCCATGATGTTCACGCCGTGGGGACCGAGCGCGGTACCCACCGGCGGAGCCGGAGTCGCTGCGCCAGCCTGCAGCTGCACCTTGACGAGTGCGGCGATCTTCTTCTTGGGAGGCATGTCTCTTTCTTCTCTCTCGTGTGGTCCTGACGGGGGGATCCCCTGCCACTGGTGTCGCTATCTCGTTGCCGGTCTCGAGACGTGTCTCGTCGACCTTTGCGCCCTTCGTGGCCCTCGCTTGCTCAGGCCACGGGGCTCAAACCTTTTGGATCTGGTTGAAGCTCAGCTCGACCGGGGTCTCCCGGCCGAAGATCTCGACGAGGGCCTTGACCCGCTGGGACTCCGCGTTGATCTCGGTGATCGTGGCGTGCAGCGTGGCGAACGGGCCGTCGACGACCATCACCGAGTCGGAGACGTCGAAGTCGGCGACCTCGACCGGCTTGCGGGACGCGGCGGTGGAGCCGGCCGGGCTGCCGGAGGCGGCCTCTGCGGCCGCCTCGGCCACCGCGACGGCGGCCGGGGCGAGCATGTCCTCGACCTCGGTCATCGACAGCGGCACCGGGTGGTGGCTGTGACCGACGAAGCCGGTCACCGACGGCGTGTGGCGTACGGCGGACCAGGACTCGTCGGTGAGGTCCATGCGGACCAGGACGTAGCCGGGCAGGACGGTGCGGGTGACCATCTTGCGCTGGCCGTTCTTGATCTCGGCGACCTCTTCGGTCGGGACGACGATCTCGTGGATGTAGTCGACCATGTCGAGCGCCTGGATGCGGTTCTCGAGGTTCTGCTTGACCCGCTTCTCCATCCCGGAGTAGGTGTGCACGACGAACCACTCACCGGGCTTGGCCCAGAGCTCGCGGCGGAACGCCTCGAGCGGGCCGTCGTCCTCGGAGTCGGCGGCATCCTCGTCGGCGGCATCCTCGTCGGCGGCCTCGTCGGTCGACTCGGCATCCGTCGTCTCTGCGTCGGCGCTCTCGGCGTCGGCGCTCTCGGCGTCCGTGCCCTCGGTCTCGGTCGCCTCGGCGGCCGTCGACTCCTCGTCGGCCTGCTCGGTGATCTCGGCAGGCTCGACGCCTGCGTCCGCGATCTCCTCGACCGACTCGTTCTGCTCCGACACGTGTTGCTCCGTCACTGGTTGACTCTCGACCTGACTATCGACTGGGGAACTGCTGGCTGGACTCACAGGTTGCCGGTGAACACGGCGAAGACCAGCTTGCCGAACGCCAGGTCGAGGACCGAGACGAGCGACATCATCACGAGCACGAACACCATGACCACGATGAAGTACGTGATCAGCTGCTCCTGGGTCGGCCACACCACCTTGCGGAGCTCGGCGACCACCTGGCGCAGGAACGTGGCCGGGCTCGGGCGCTTGGCGTCCTTGCCACCACGTGGCTTGGGGACTGCGCTGCTCTCCGACACGTTTCTCGACCTCTCAGGTTGATGCGTTGACCTATGAATCCACTGCAGGGCACGAGGGACTTGAACCCCCAACCTTCGGTTTTGGAGACCGATGCTCTACCAGTTGAGCTAGTGCCCTCCGATGTCCCCTCCGCGCCTCGAGCACCCGGATCCCGACAAGGAAGAGGGCAGCGCGAAGCATTGGGGGGAAACCACCGAGGAGGACTCTACCGGGGGGCTGGAGGAGAGTCGAACCGACGTGGTCGGTCCGGGCGCCCGCGGCGGCTGGCTCCTAGGATGGTCGGCATGAGCCAGACGCCTGCCAGCCCCGCCAACCCCCGCGACCGTCGCGTCTCCGCGCGCATCGGCGCCATCGCCGAGTCAGCGACGCTCAAGGTCGACGCGAAGGCGAAGGCGCTCAAGGCCGAGGGGCGCCCGGTCATCGGCTTCGGCGCCGGCGAGCCGGACTTCCCGACCCCCGGCTACGTCGTCGAGGCGGCCGTCGAGGCCTGCCGCGACCCGAAGAACCACCGCTACACCCCGGCCGGCGGCCTGCCCGAGCTCAAGAAGGCCATCGCGGAGAAGACGCTGCGCGACAGCGGCTACGCCGTCGAGCCCGCCCAGGTGCTGGTCACCAACGGCGGCAAGCAGGCCATCTACGCGGCGTTCGCCGCGATGATCGACCCGGGTGACGAGGTGATCGTCCCCGCGCCGTACTGGACGACGTACCCCGAGGCGATCCGGCTGGCGGGCGGCGAACCCGTCGAGGTGCTCGCCGACGAGACGCAGGACTACAAGGTCACCGTCGACCAGCTCGAGGCGGCCCGCACCGACCGCACGAAGGTGCTGCTGTTCGTGTCGCCGTCGAACCCGACCGGCGCCGTCTACACCTCCGACGAGATCCGGGCCATCGGCCAGTGGGTCGAGGACCACGACCTCTGGGTGCTGACCGACGAGATCTACGAGCACCTCGTCTACGACGGTGCCGACACCGGCTCGCTGCCCGTGCTGTGCCCGTTCCTCGCCGACCACTGCGTGGTCGTCAACGGGGTGGCCAAGACCTACGCGATGACCGGCTGGCGGGTGGGCTGGATGATCGGCCCGAAGGACCTCGTCAAGGCCGCGACCAACCTCCAGTCGCATGCGACCTCCAACGTCGCCAACGTCTCCCAGCGCGCGGCGCTGGCCGCCGTGACGGGCGACCTGTCCGCGGTCGACGAGATGAAGACCGCCTTCGACCGGCGCCGCCACACGATGGTGTCGATGCTCAACGAGATCGACGGCGTCGTCTGCCCGATGCCGGGGGGCGCGTTCTACGCCTACCCGCAGGTCAAGGGTCTGCTGGGCAAGGAGTACGCCGGCAAGCAGGTCGAGACCTCCGCCGAGCTGGCCGAGTACATCCTCGACACCGCCGAGGTCGCGGTCGTGCCGGGTGAGGCCTTCGGCTCGCCGGGCTACCTCCGGCTGTCCTACGCCCTCGGTGACGACGACCTGGTCGAAGGCGTGAGCCGGCTCCAGAAGCTGTTCGCCTGAGGAATGGTCTCGACTTCTCCGGACCAGCCCGGCCCGGTCCGCGACGTACGCACGCTGCCCAAGGCACACCTCCACCTCCACTTCACCGGGTCGATGCGGCACGCGACCCTGCTCGAGCTGGCCGAGCGGGACGGCATCCACCTGCCCGAGTCGCTGGTGGAGGACTGGCCCCCGCGGCTGTCGGCGGCCGACGAGAAGGGGTGGTTCCGCTTCCAGCGGCTCTACGACGTGGCCCGCTCGGTGCTGCGCACCGAGGGCGACGTGCGCCGGCTGGTCCGCGAGGCCGCCGAGGACGACGTGCTCGACGGCGGCCGGTGGCTGGAGATCCAGGTCGACCCCAGCGGGTACGCCGCGAGGTTCGGCGGCATCACGGCGTTCACCGACCTCGTGCTCGACGCCGTCGACGAGGCTTCGCGGGCGACCGGGCTCGGCATCGCGGTGGTCATCGCCGCCAACCGCACCCGGCACCCGCTCGACGCCCGGATCCTGGCCCGGCTGGCGGCGCAGTACGCCGGGCGTGGAGTGGTCGGGTTCGGGCTCTCGAACGACGAGCGCCGAGGAGCCACCGCGGAGTTCGCCGGCGCCTTCCGGATCGCCGAGCGAGCCGGCCTGCTGCTCACGCCGCACGGTGGTGAGCTGCTCGGACCCGACCACGTCGCGGCGTGCCTCGACCTGCTGTCCGCCGGCCGGCTGGGTCACGGGGTCCGCGCCGCCGAGGACCCCGACCTGCTCAAGCGCATCGTCGACGGTGGGGTCGCCCTCGAGGTCTGTCCGGTCTCGAACGTCGCACTGGGCGTCTACTCCGACCTGACGTCGGTGCCGTTGCCCGAGCTGCTGGCCGCCGGCGCCACGGTCGCGCTGGGTGCCGACGACCCGTTGCTGTTCGGGTCCCGGCTGGCCGGGCAGTACGCCACGATGCGCGCGGCCCATGAGCTCAGCGACGCGCAGCTGGCCGAGCTCGCCCGGATGTCGTTCCTGGCCTCGTGCGCGCCGGCGGACGTCGTACGAGACGGCGTGCGCGACATCGGGACATGGCTGCACTCTCCTGAGAGGATGGGTGCGTGACGCCACCCGACGAGCCGCGCAACCTGCCCGAGGACTACCTCCGGCAGAACCAGGACGCCAACCAGCCGGCGCAGCCGACCCCGCCACCGAACCCCTACGACCAGACCTCGCCGTACCCGCAGCCGGGCACCTACGGCCAGCCCGGTCAGGGACAGCAGGGCTACGGGCAGCAGGGCTACGGGCAGCAGGGCTACCAGGGGCCCGGCTACGGCCAGCCGCCCTACGGCCAGCCCGGTCACGCGTACGGCGGCGGCGTCGCCCCGCCGCACCCCTCCTCGACCACCGCTCTGGTGCTCGGCATCATCGGCCTCGCGGGCATCATGTTCTGCGGCGGCATCACCCTGGTCCTCTCACCGTTCGCCTGGGCCATGGGCCGCAAGGCGGTGCGAGAGATCGACGCCAGCCCCGGCACCTACTCCGGTCGCGACCAGGCCAAGGGCGGCCAGATCATGGGCATCATCGGCACCGTGCTGCTGGTGCTGGGCGTGATCGCGCTGACCGTGCTGATCATCAGCCTGGTGACGTGGAGCAGCACGTCGTTCGAGCAGGGGCCCGTCTCGCCGGCCGAGCCCTCGTCGTTCACCGAGAGCTCCTAGCCCGGGACGCGCCGCCTACAGGGTCAGTCCGACCAGCACCGGCTCGTTGACCAGACGGACGCCGAACCGCGCCTCGACCCCGTCACGGACCTCGCGGGCCAGGGCGATCAGCTCGTCGGCCGAGGCGTCACCGCGGTTGGTCAGCGCCAGCGTGTGCTTGGTCGACAGGCTCACCCGGCCGGCGCCGTAGCCCTTGGCGAAGCCGGCGTGCTCGATGAGCCAGCCGGCGCTCGACTTGACCGTGCCGTCGGGCTGGGGCCAGCGCGGTGCGTCGTCGGGCAGGGCGACCGACTGCTCGGGGGTGAGGAACGGGTTGGTGAAGAACGACCCGGCGCTCCACGTGTCGTGGTCGGCCTCGTCGAGGACCATCCCCTTGCCGCTGCGCAGGGCCAGCACGGCGGAGCGGACGTCGGCGAGCGGCACCCGTTGTCCGGTCTCGACACCGAGCGACCTGGCCAGCTCGGCGTACTGCACGGGGGCGCCGAGGTCGCCGCGCGCGAGCTGGTAGGTCACCTCGAGCACGACGTGGCGGCCGGGATCGGCCTTGAAGCGGCTGTCTCGGTAGCCGAAGCCGCAGTCGGCGGCGGCGAAGCTCCGGTGGCAGCGGTCCACCCGATCGAAGGTGCGCACCCGGGCGATGGTCTGGGCGACCTCCTGGCCGTAGGCGCCGACGTTCTGGATGGGGGTGGCGCCCACCGAGCCGGGGATGCCGCTGAGGGCCTCGATGCCGGTCCAGCCGCGGCTGACGGCGGTGGCGACCAGGTCGTCCCAGCCTTCGCCGGCCGCCACGACCACGTCCACCCCTCCGCAGGCCGCCTCCCCCGGGTCGTCGTCGGTGACGCCGCGGGTCGCGACGTGCACGACGCGACCGTCGAACCCGGCGTCTCGCACGACCAGGTTGCTGCCGCCGCCGAGCACCAGCACCGCGGTGCCGGCCTCGTCGGCCGAGGCGACCGCGTCGACGAGCGTCGCCTCGTCCCGGGCCAGGACGTAGTCGGCGGCCGGGCCGCCGAGACGCAAGGTGGTGTGGTCGCTGAGCAGCACGGCCGGCTCAGGCACGCACGGCTGCCATCGGCCGGCCGAGCACCTTCTCGCCGCCGCAGGTCACGGTGAGGGCCACTGCGGTGACCCCGTCGGTCTCACCGGTGACGACCCCGGCGACCTCGATGTCGACCCCGTCGCCCTCGGGTACGACGACGGGCTGGGTGAACTTGCAGCCGAAGCTGACCACCTCGGCGCCCGGGAACCACCGCTCGACGGCGCGGGCGGCCAGCGCCATCGTGTACATGCCGTGCGCGATGACGCCGGGCAGACCGACCTGCCGGGCGACGTCCTCGTCCTGGTGGATCGGGTTCTGGTCGCCGCTGGCGTCGGCGTAGCCGACCAGGTCGGCGCGGGTGATGGTGAAGGTCTGGGGGGCGAGGTCGCTCATGCGGGCGTGTCTCCTCCTCGGTGGACCAGCGTGGCGCTGGTGGTGCAGACGAGGGCCCCGTCGGCGTCGACGACCTCGGAGGTGGTGCCGATGATGTCGGCACCGCCGATCTGGCGCAGCGTGCTGACCGTGAGCGTCGCGGTGAGCACGTCGCCGGGCCGGATCGCCCGCTCGTAGGCGAACCTCTGCTCGCCGTGGATGATCCGGCGCAGCTCGATCTGCTCGGCCTCGAGGAAGGCGTTCATCGCGTCGAACGCGAGCACGATCGGGTAGGTCGCGGGCGCCGGGCCGCCGGCGTAGTCACCGCCGGTCGCCGCGACGAACGCCGCGATGCCGTCGTCGGTCACCGCGAAGGCGGGCGTGGGTGGGAAGCTGCGCCCGACTAGGGACTGGTCGACAGGCATGGCGCCAACCTACCGGTCGGGCTCGGCGCTGGAAACGCAACCGACCCGCCGCGATGCTCGCGGCGGGTCGAGGGTGCGTGTGGGCGCTGGTCTCAGCGGGTCTCGCGGTGCGCGGTGTGCGTGCGGCAGCGCGGGCAGAACTTCTTCATCTCCATGCGGTCGGGGTCGTTCCGCCGGTTCTTCTTGGTGATGTAGTTGCGCTCCTTGCAGTCCACGCACGCGAGCGTGATCTTGGGGCGAACGTCAGAGCTCTTGCTGGCCACGGGCTGTCCTTCGTCGAATACGGGTGAAGCTGTGCGCCGGGGAATCCGGCTGGGTCCTGCGTCGGTCTGAGTAGCGGGGGCGGGACTCGAACCCGCGACACCACGATTATGAGCCGTGTGCTCTAACCACCTGAGCTACCCCGCCACCGGTGCGGGGCGCCTCACCGAGTATGCCACCCGGTGAGACCCCGACCCAGAGCCCCTTTACGGAATCGAACCGTAGACCTTCTCCTTACCATGGAGACGCTCTACCGACTGAGCTAAAGGGGCAACGACCGAGAAGAATACACAGGCTCAACGGAGAGAAGAAATCGCCTTCCGACCTGTCGGTGAGCGGGTCCCCGTCAGCCCTGGATCCGGGCGAACGGACGGGCTTCCTCGAGCTCGTAGGCGAGCCCCAGAAGCAGTGCCTCCCGACCCTGTCCGGCGCTGAACATCATGCCTTGGGGCAGCCCCGCGGCGGTCGTCTGGAGCGGCAGCGAGATGGCCGGCTCGCCGGTGGCGTTCTGCACCGGCGTGAAGGCCACCCAGTCCAGCAGCGCGTCCATCACGTCGTCGTACTCGCCCATCGGGTCGAGCTCGCCGACCACGGGGGTCCGGGTCGCGAGCGTCGGTGACAGCGTGACGTCGTACGTCGCGTAGTGGCGGGCCGACCGGCGCTTGGAGGCGCCGATGGCGGCGATGGCGAGCGGGAGGCGGTGCAGCCGTCGACGGGCGTGGCGGGCGAGCCCCACGGTGAGGTTGTCGAGCCTGGTCGGGTCCCAGGTGGGGCCGTACGCGCGCCGGCCGCCGGCCACGATCCCGAGCGCGAGCATCGACCAGTAGAGGACGAAGTGCTCGAGGAACGAGTCGGGCAGGGGCGGGTCGATCTCCTCCACCTCGTGACCCAGGTCGGAGAGGAGCGCCGCCGTCTCGAGCGTCAGGTCGCGGACCTCGGGGCTGGCGTCGCGACCGATGCCGTGGGTCGTGAGAGCGACACGGAGCCGCTTGCGACCCGGTCTGGTGACGTCGCCGATCGGCGCGAGCCGGTGGTCGCGGTAGACCAGCTCGGCCTCGCGGAAGAACGCCGCCGTGTCGCGCACCGACCGGGTGAGCACGCCGTCGGCCACGATGCGCACCGGCATCTCCCGCATCAGCCTGTCCTGGGGCAGCCGGTGGCGGGTCGGCTTGAGACCGACCAGGCCGTTGACCGAGGCCGGGATGCGGATCGAGCCGCCGCCGTCGTTGGCGTGCGCGATGGGTACGGCGCCGGCGGCGACCAGGGCCGCGGACCCGGCCGAGGAGGCACCGGCGTAGTGGTCGCGGTGCCACGGACTCCGCACCGGGCCGTGCCGCGGGTGGTTGACCACGCCGTTGAACCCGAACTCCGAGAGCCGGGTCTTGCCCAGCGGCAGCAGACCGGTGGCGAGGTACATCCGCGCGAAGTCACCGTCGGCCACCGCCGGACCGGCCACGAACGCATCGGTGCCGTGCTGGGTCGGCATGCCGGCCACGTCGACGTTGTCCTTGAGGAAGGTCGGGATGCCGGCGAAGAAGCCGCCGTGCGGAGCCAACGCCTCGGCGCGAGCCCGGTCGAACGCCCGGTGCGCCACCGCGCCGACCTCGGGGTCGACCACCGTCGTGCGGGAGATCGCTGCGTCGACGAGCTCGGGCACCCCGACCCGCCCGGCCGCGACGGCCTCGGCCAGGCCGACCGCGTCGAGGTCGGCGAGAGCATCGTCGGCGAAGGCGTGCAGCGGGAGCATGCCGCCGAGCCTAGGGCCGAGTCGGCGGGCGGCCCGCTGCCGCGTCAGGTCTGCGCGTCAGGTCTGCGCCTCGGGTCTGCGCGTCGGGTCTGCGCCTCGGGTCTGGGCAGGGCGCCGGTGGCAGCCGACCAGGTGGTGGTCGATGATGCCGACCGCCTCCATCAGCGCGAACATCGTCGTCGGACCGACGAACACGAAGCCCTGCTTCTTCAGCCCCCTGGCCAGGGCCACCGACTCCGGTGAGGTGGTCGTCATCTCCTCGGTGGTCGACGGCGCCGGGGCGACGGCGGGCGCGAACGACTCGACGTACGCCGCCAGGCCGCCCCGCTCGCGCAGCGCCACGGTGGCCCTGGCGTTGGTGATCGCGGCGTCGACCTTCAGTCGGTTGCGCACGATGCGCGGGTCGGCCATCAGCCGGGCCCGGTCGGCGTCGTCGTACGTCGCGACGACATCGGCGTCGAAGCCGGCGAACACCTCGCGGAAGGCCTCGCGCTTGCGCAGGATCGTCAGCCACGACAGCCCCGACTGGAAGGCCTCGAGGGTGAGGCGCTCGAGGTAGGCGGCCTCGCCGGAGATGCGCTGCCCCCACTCGGTGTCGTGGTAGTCGCGGCTCAGCTCGTCACCGGTCGCCCACGGGCAGCGAGCCAGGCCGTCCTCCCCCACGATCGGTCCACTCATCCGGGCAACCTATCCGTTGAGTCGCGCCCCCGTCCCTCGTTGAGTTGCGCCCCCGTCCCCGTCGAGTCGCGCCGCCGTACGCGTTGAGTCGCGCCCCCGTCCTCGTTGAGTTGCGCCGCCGTACCCGGGCTGAATACGCAGGCGCGACTCAACAGGTACGCAGGCGCGACTCGACAGGTACGGGGACGCGACTCAACGGGGGCGGAGGCGGGCGTTGGGCAACGGCGGCGCGGGGATCGGGGGCAGCGCGCTGACGACGCCGAAGCGGCCGTCCACGATCCCGGCGTCGGTGATCTGGGCCTGCCACTCGGCCCGGAAGCCCGCGATCTCCTCGTGCGAGCGGCCGACGAAGTTCCACCACATGACGATGGACTCGCCGAACGGCGGGCCGCCGAGCACCATCACGCGCGCATCGGTCCGGGCGGCCAGGGCAACGGTCTCGCGACCGGGGGCGACGTACGCCAGCTCGCCGGCCACGACGTCGCGCGGCCCCACCTCGACGATGCCGTGGTCGACCAGTACGCCGTGCTCGAAGCCGGCATCCACGTCCAGCTCGAGGCGGGTGCCGGCGGCGAGCGTCAGCTCGGCGCCGAGCAGCGGTGTGTACGTCGTCACCGGCGAGGTGTGCCCCAGCAGCGAGCCGAGGAAGACGCGACCGGTCCAGCCGGCGCCGCTGATCTCCGGCGGCGCGTGATGGGCGAAACGCGGCCCGACGTCGCGGGCATCGTCGGGCAGCGCCACCCAGAGCTGGACGCCGTGCAGCTCACGCGTGTCGGGCGTGGAGATCTCGGAGTGGCTGATGCCGTGGCCGGCTGTCATCAGGTTGACCTCGCCGGGCCGCACCAGCGCCTGGTTGCCGGCGCTGTCGCGGTGCTCGATCTCGCCCGCGAAGAGCCAGCTCACCGTCTGCAGCCCCGTGTGCGGGTGCGGGGCGACGCTCATGCCACCCGTGCTGGCCACGGGGTCGGGTCCGTAGTGGTCCACGAAGCACCAGGCCCCGATCAGGGAGCGCTGGCGCGACGGGAGCGTCCGGCGTACGTGCATGGCACGCGGCCCCCCGAGCGGCACCTCCCGCGGAGCCAGCACCTCGACGCCGCAGTCGGTGTCCCCGGGCTCGGCCAGGATCTCCGCAGGGTCGCGCTCGGGGTTGCTCATCAGCTCAGGTGTCGTGGCTCATCCGTGCGCGACGAGCCGGTGCCCTGGTTCGCCGACCCCTGGCTGCCGCCATCCGACCCGCCCCCGGGTCGCTCGAGGCGGACGACGACCGACTTGGAGACCGGCTGGTTGCTGCCCTTGGCGGTCGAGTCGAGCGGCACCAACGGGTTGGTCTCGGGGTAGTACGCCGCCGCACAGCCGCGCGGCTGGTCGTAGGACACGATGCGGAACGACTTCGCCACTCGCTCGGTGCCGTCACTCCACTCGCTCACCAGGTCGACCGTGTCACCGTCCTCGAAGTCGAGCGACCTGATGTCCTCGGGGTGGACGAACACCACGCGCCGACCGTTCTTCACGCCGCGGTAGCGGTCGTCGAGGCCGTAGATCGTGGTGTTGAACTGGTCGTGCGAGCGCAGCGTCTGCAGCAGCAGGCGGCCCATCGGGACCTCCAGCACCTCGACGGGGGTCGAGGTGATCATCGCCTTGCCCGCCGGCGTCTCGAAGATCCGGTTGTCACGGGGCGGGTGCGGGAGCACGAAGCCGCCGGGGCGGTCGACCTTCTCGTCGTACGACGCGCAGCCGGGCACCACGTGGGAGATGTGCCGGCGGATCTCGGTGTAGTCGTCGCGCATCTCGGCCCAACGCACCGGGGAGTCGGTCAGCGTCGCGAGCGCCATCGAGCAGACGATGTCGACCTCCGACTTCAGGTGCTTCGAGGCCGGCTTGAGCGGCCCGTGCGAGGCGTGCACCGCCGACATGGAGTCCTCGACGGTGACCCGCTGCGGCTTGCCGCCGGTGAGGTCCTTCTCGGAGCGGCCGAGGGCGGGCAGGATCAGCGCCTCACCGCCGGTGACGACGTGCGACCGGTTGAGCTTGGTGGAGACGTGCACGGTGAGGGCCGCGCTGCGCATGCCCGCCTCGGTGACCTCGGTGTCGGGGGCGGCGCCGACGAAGTTGCCGCCCATGCCGAAGAAGACCCGGACCTTCCCGTCGCGGAGTGCCCGGATCGAGTCGACGGTGTCGAGTCCGTGCTCACGCGGCGGCTCGAACCCGAACTCGTCGCGGATGGCGTCGAGGAAGTGGTCGGGCACCCGCTCCCAGATGCCCATCGTGCGGTCACCCTGCACGTTGGAGTGGCCGCGCACCGGGCAGAGACCGGCCCCCGGCTTGCCGATGTTGCCCTGCAGCAGCGCCACGTTGACGATCTCCTTGATCGTCGCGACCGCGTTGTGGTGCTGGGTGATGCCCATCGCCCAGCAGGTGATGGTGGCGTCGGAGTCGCGGAAGAGCTGCGCCGCCTCGGTGATCTGGGCGCGCGTCAGGCCGGTCGACGCCTCCACCTTCTCCCAGTCGAGGGTCTTGAGGTGCTCGACGTACGCCTCGAAGCCGGCCGTGTGGGCGGCGAGGAAGTCACGGTCGAGTGCGTCCCACTCGACGAGCAGCGAGCCGATCGCCTGGAAGAGCGCCAGGTCGCCGTTGAGCCGCACCGGCAGGTGCAGGTCGGAGAGGGCGGTGCCGAGCGCCAGGCCCTTGGCGTGCTGCGGGTTCTTGAAGCGGACCAGGCCGGCCTCCTCCAGGGGGTTGATCGAGATGATCTTCGCCCCGTTGTGCTTGGCCTCCTCCAGCGCGGAGAGCATCCGCGGGTGGTTGGTGCCGGGGTTCTGCCCGACCACCACGATGAGCTTGGCCCGGTGGATGTCCTCGAGGCTGACCGAGCCCTTGCCGATCCCGATCGTCTCGCTCAGTGCCGCGCCGGACGACTCGTGGCACATGTTCGAGCAGTCGGGCAGGTTGTTGGTGCCGAACGAGCGCGCGAACAGCTGGTAGACGAACGCCGCCTCGTTGGACGTCTTGCCCGACGTGTAGAACACGGCCTGGTCCGGGTCGTCGAGCCGGTTGAGGTGTCCCGCGAGCAGGGAGAAGGCGTCGTCCCACGCGATCGGCTCGTAGTGCGTGCCCCCGGCGCGGCGCACCATCGGCTCGGTGATCCGGCCCTGCTTGCCGAGCCAGTACTCCGTCTTGTCCTCGAGGTCGGCCAGCGAGTGCGTGGCGAAGAACTCGCGGTCGAGCATCGTGCGGGTGGCCTCCTCGGCGACCGCCTTGGCGCCGTTCTCGCAGAACTCGGCGGTGTGGCGGTGACCCGGCTCGGGGTCGGGCCAGGCACAGCCCTGGCAGTCGAACCCGTCCGTCTGGTTGAGCTTGAGCAATGTCGCGGCCGTACGACGGACGCCCATCGAGTCGACCGCCCGCTTCATCGCGACGGCCACCGCCGTCACGCCGGCTGCGGCGTGCGCCTCACCCCCGACCTCCAGGTCTGACTCGTCGATGTCGTGGACGGGGCGGTTGCGACTCATGGGCCCATCTTTACCCGGAACCGGTCACCGGGCCCACACCCCCTCCGAGGAATACCTCGACCGCTGGGCGGTTGGGACACCACGTGCCCTCCCTCTTCGAGCCCCTGACATTCGGCGCGGTCTCCGCGCCGCACCGCGTGCTGATGGCGCCGCTGACCCGTCAGCGTGCGACGCAGCCCGGCGACGTGCCCAACGACCTGATGCGCGACTACTACGTGCAGCGCGCGGGAGCCGGGCTGATCGTGTCCGAGGGCACCCAGATCTCGCGAGAGGGCAAGGGGTACGCCGGCACTCCCGGCATCCACAGCGACGAGCAGGTGGCCGGCTGGCGACGCGTCACGGACGCCGTGCACGAGGCGGGCGGACGGATCGCGGCACAGCTGTGGCACACCGGCCGGGTCAACCACGAGTCGCTGCACGACGGCGAGCTGCCGGTCTCGGCCTCCGCGACGCCGTACACGAACCGCACGACCGTCTTCGGTGACGATGGCGGGTTGGTGCGCGTCGACTGCCCGACGCCACGGGCGCTCGAGACCGACGAGCTCCCCCGGCTGGTGGACGACTACGCGCACGCCACTCGGCAGGCGCGGGCGGCCGGCTTCGACGCGGTCGAGATCCACGCCGCACACGGCTACCTGATCCACCAGTTCCTCTCGCCGGCGTCGAACCGGCGCACCGACGCCTACGGCGGGACGGCGGCCGCCCGGCTCCGGCTGCCGCTCGAGATCGTCGACGCCGTCGTCGACGCCTGGGACGCCGAGCACGTCGGCATCCGCATCTCCCCCATCGGGTCGTTCAACGGGCTCGCCGACGAGGAGGGCGCCGAGACCGGACTGCTCCTCGCAGCCGAGCTGGCCGCGCGCAACCTCGCGTTCCTGCACCTCTCCGAGCCCGACTGGGCAGGGGGCGAAGCGCTCGACGACGACTTCCGCGGCAAGCTGCGGGCTGCCTTCCCCGGCGTCATCGTCGGTGCCGGCAACTACGACCTGGCCAAGGCCGAGCGCGTGCTCGCCGCCGGCTTCGTCGACGCGGTCGCCTTCGGCCGCGCCTACATCGCCAACCCCGACCTGCCCGAGCGGCTGCGCAACGGCTGGCAGCTCAACGAGCTGGTGAAGCCCGGGATGTACGGCGGCGGCTCGGCCGGCTACACGGACTACCCGGCGTACGCCGGCGCCTGACGCCTGGCCGCCCCGACGCCGTGATCGTCGCGACGCGTTTATTGCTTCGTCGGATGTCGGTGCGGACACCTAGGCTGGCCGTCCAATGCAGGACTTCCCACCACGGATAGCGACGTTCTTCACCGGGACGAGCGACGCACCCACTCCGGACCCCGACACCCGCACACCTTCGGCGTTCCTGAAATGGATGCTGCGACAGCAGTGGCAGGTCCTCACGCTGTCGTCCCTGGCCTGCCTGCTGTGGCTGATGCCCCTGACGTTCGGTCCCTACATCTTCGGCAGGGCCGTCGACGACGGCATCCTCGGTGGGTCGACGAGCGAGCTGCTGAAGTGGTCGGGAGTCATGCTCGCGGTGGTCCTGGTCGGCGGCGTCTTCGGCGTCGTCTTCCACACGCTGATCGTCCGCACCTGGCTGATCAGCCTCTACGGCACCACCCAGATGGTGACGCGGAAGATCGCCCAGATGGGACACGTGCTGCCACGCCGTTCGCCGACCGGCGAGGTGCTCAGCGTCGCGTCCAGCGACTCCGACGAGTTCGGTGCGCTGACCGAGATCCTGGCTCGCTCGGCAGCGCAGTTCGTCTCCTACCTGACCGTCGCGGCGATCGTGCTGTCGATGTCGTGGCAGCTCGGCGTGCTCGTGCTGGTCGCCGCACCCGTGCTCCTCGGCGCCGCCCTGCCGCTGCTGCGACCGCTGCACCGCCGCCAGCAGATCGAGCGCAGCCGCAACTCCGAGCTGACCTCGATGGCCACCGACATCGTGGCCGGGCTGCGCATCCTGCGCGGGATCGGCGGCGAGGAGACGTTCGGCCGCAACTACGCCAACCAGTCGCAGCAGGCCCGCCGGGCCGGCGTCTCGTCAGGCATCTGGCAGGCAGCCGTCGAGGCCGTGGGAGTGCTGTTCTCCGGTGTCTTTCTGGTCTGCCTCGTGTGGCTGGGCACCCGCCAGGTCAACTCCGGCGAGCTCAGCGTCGGGCAGCTGGTGAGCTTCCTGGGCTACGGCCTGTTCATGGTCGGCCCGATCCGCACGTTCTTCGAGCTGGCCCAGAAGTCCACCCGGGCGCTGGTGAGCGCCCGCAAGGCGATCGCCATCTTCGAGCAGCGCCCGCCGTGGCGCGAGCCTGCCGTGCCGCTGCCGCTCGACGGCACGGCCGAGATCGTCGACGACCTCAGCGGTTTCAGGGCCCACCCGGGCCAGCTGACCGTGGTCGTCAGCGCGGTGCCCGAGCAGAGCTCGGCGTTGGCAGACCGGCTCGGCCGCTACCTCCCTCCCGACACCGACCCTGTCGGCGAGGACGACGGTGACGGCCTCAAGGGCCGGGCTGCACGCCAGGCACGTGCCGACCGCGAGCGCCGACGCGCCCGCATCGCCGCCCGCGACGAGGAGGCCGCGACCCGCGAGTGGGGCGTGCGGCTGGGCGGCGTCGACCTGTCCGCGGCCCGCCTCGACGACGTACGTCGGCAGGTGCTGGTCAGCGACACGGGCAGCGGCCTGTTCGCCGGCACCCTGCAGGACGCCATCGACCCGCACGGCCGGCTGACGCGCGAGCAGGCCGAGTCGGCGCTGCGCGTCGCCAACGCCGAGGACGTCTACGACGCGTTGCCCGAGGGCTGGCAGGGTGAGCTCGACGAGCGCGGCCGTGGGCTCTCCGGTGGCCAGCGGCAGCGGGTGGTGCTGGCGCGGGCGCTCGCCGTCGACGCGCCGATCCTGGTGCTCGTCGAGCCGACCTCTGCGGTCGACGCCCACACCGAGGCCCGCATCGCCGAGCGGGTGGCCGACCTCCGCCGCGGCCGCACGACGGTGGTCTGCACGGTGTCGCCGCTGTGGCTGCACCACGCCGACCGCGTCGTACTCCTCCAGGACGGGCTCGTCGTCGCCGACGGCGAGCACGCCGCCCTGCTGGAGAACCACTCTCTCTACCGCAGCGTGGTGGCCAGGTCCCTCGACGACGTCGACGAGGGGGCCTCGCGATGACCGACCTGCTGGCCAGCTCTCCCGACACCTGGCGCGATCGCGCGTTCGACCCACCGGTGATCCCGCCGGAGCTCATCCCGCCCGTCGACGCGACGCCGAGGCAACGCAACACCGCGCTGTGGGCACGCCACGACCTGCGCCGGCAGCGGGCCGAGGACGTCTACACCGCCTCCCGCAACCCGGAGCGGGGGTGGCCGGTGTCGGGCAACCGCGCCGTGCTGACCTTCTTCCGTGACCTGCTGGGCAGCCGGCGAGGCATGTTCACCGCACTCGTGCTGTTCAACGCGCTGGCTGCGGCCACCGGCCTGGTGGTGCCGCGGCTGCTCGGCGAGCTGGTCAACACCACGGTCAACGGCGGCGGCCTGCCGCTCAACGAGCTCGCCCTGATCATCATCGGGGTGGTGCTGGCGCAGTCGGCGTTCACCTTCGTCGCGCAGCGCACCTCGACGCTGTTCGGCCAGGACCTGCTCTCGACGGCCCGCGAGTACATCGTGCGCACGATCCTGCGGCTCCCGCTCGGCGCGGTCGAGAGTGCCAGCACCGGCGACCTCGTCACCCGGGTCACTCGCGACGTCGGCACGATGAGCCGGTCGGTCCAGTACGGCCTGCCGATGGCGATCATCTCGCTGCTGACGGTGACCCTCTCGATCGGTGCGATGCTGCTCAACTCGGTCGTCCTCGCGGTGCCCGCCCTCCTCACCTTCGCCACCTCGGCCTGGGCCGTGCGCGGCTACCTGCGGCGCGCCCCCAAGGGCTACATCACCGAGGGCGCGACGTACTCCCGCATCAACACCACCCTCACCGAGACCGTCGAGGGCGCCCGCACCCTCGAGGCGCTGGGCCTCTCCGGCGTGCGGGTCCGGGTCGGTGACGGCGACATCGAGGTGTCGGCGCAGGCCGAGCGCTACGGCCTGACGCTGCGCAACCTGCTGTTCATGGCGCTCAACTTCGCCTTCCAGACCCCGCGCGTCATCACCCTCCTGGTCGGCGCCTACGCCTACTCCCGTGGCTGGGTCGACCTCGGCCAGATCACCGCTGCGGTCCTGTACGTCGAGGCGCTGGGCGACCCGCTCGACCGGCTGATCGGCGAGATCGACCGGCTGCAGGTCGGCGCCGCGTCGACGAGCCGACTGCTCGGCATCGCCGAGGTGCAGCCCGACCGCGAGGCCGGCGACCAGCTGCCCGACGGGATCGACCTGGTCGGCACCGACCTCCGCTTCGCCTACCGCGAGGGCCACGACGTGCTCCACGGCGTCGACCTGCGGCTGGGCGTCGGCGAGCGACTGGCGATCGTCGGACCGAGCGGTTCCGGCAAGTCGACGCTGGGTCGCCTCCTGTCGGGCATCAACCGCCCACGCACCGGCTCGGCCACCATCGGCGGCGTCGAGCTGGTCGACCTGCCGCTCGAGGTGCTGCGCACCGAGGTCGCGCTGGTGACCCAGGAGCACCACGTCTTCATCGGCTCGGTGCGCGACAACATCGTGCTGGCCCGCGAGGGCTCCGACGACGACGCCGTGCGTCAGGCCCTGCGCGCGGTCGGGTCGCTGCTGTGGGTCGAGCGCCTGCCGCAGGGCCTCGACACCGTCATCGGCTCGGGCCGCTACGCCCTCACCCCGGCGCAGGCCCAGCAGGTCGCGCTGGCACGACTGATCATCGCCGACCCGCACACGCTGGTGCTCGACGAGGCGACCTCGCTGATCGACCCCCGCACCGCCCGCACGCTGGAGGGCTCGATGAACAACCTCCTCGAGGGGCGCACCGTCGTGGCGATCGCCCACCGGCTGCACACGGCCCACGACGCCGACCGCATCGCCGTGGTCATCGACGGCCGCATCGTCGAGCTCGGCAGCCACCACGAGCTGGTCGAGCTCGATGGCGAGTACGCCGCGCTCTGGAGTGCCTGGACGTCCTGACCGCGCCCGGCAGCCGCTACCTTGCGACCATGTCGTACCAACCGCCGCCGCCGTACACACCGCCCCCCGGCCCCCGCTGGGACCTGGGTGAGGCCCTGACGTACAGCTGGCAGCGCCTGCAGGCCAACATCTCCCAGCTCGTCCTCGCCATGGTCGTCCTGTCCGTCGGCGGGCTGGCGACGGTCGTGATGGCCGGGACGTTCCAGCGGCTGCTGCTCGACAGCGGCAGGGCGAAGTTCAACGCCACGACCGGTGACGTCGTCGTCACCGAGGGCTCCGGGCTGTTGACCGTGCTGGTCGTCACCGCGCTCATCAGCGCCCTGGTCTTCGTCGCCTTCCAGGTGCTGGCATCGGGGCTCATCCGGGGCGCGCTGGGCATGACCGAGGGCCGCGAGTTCAAGGTCGCGGAGATGCTGCGGACCGACCGGATCGGACCGGTGGTCGTCACCAGCCTGCTCGTCGGCGCACTGACCTTCGTGGGCACCCTGCTCTGCTACGTCCCGGGTCTGGTGGTCGGGTTCCTGACCAGCTACTCGCTCTTCTTCGTCCTCGACCAGGGCCTGGCTCCGACCGCCGCGGTCAGGGCGAGCGTCAACCTGGTCAAGGACAACCTCGGCCCTGCCCTGCTCTGGTACGTCGTCGGCGGCTTCGTGGCCCTGGCCGGCCTGATCGCGTGCGGCGTGGGCGTGCTGCTCACCGTGCCCCTGGTGCTGATCGGCTCGGCGTACACCTACAAGATGCTGGCCGAAGCTCCCACCACCCGCTGACCACCCCGTTGAGTCGCGCCTCCGTCCCCGTTGAGTCGCGGCTGCGTCCCCGTTGAGTCGCGGCTGCGTACCGAGACATCGGGACAGGCACGCAACTCAACGAGGACCCGGGCGCAACTCAACGAGGACCCGGGCGCGACTCAACGAGGACCCGGGCGCGACTCAACGAGGATCAGGAGTTGCTGAAGACCGCGGGGCCACCGTCGCCCGTGTCGCCCGTGTCGTCGGTGCCGCTCGCGGCCGGCCCGCGGCCGGCCCAGGTCCACGCGTACGACGGGTCCTCGCAGGCGAGTCCGGCCTCGCCGAGGTCGAGCGGCGCGAACGTGTCGACCATGACGGCCGACTCCTCGAAGTAGTCCGCGCCCAGCGACGCCTCGATCGCCGACGGCTGCGGGCCGTGGGCGTAGCCGCCCGGGTGCAGCGAGATCGAGCCGATGCCGATGCCCGAGCCCTTGCGGGCCTCGTAGTCGCCGCCGACGTAGAACATGACCTCGTCGGAGTCGACGTTGGAGTGGTAGTAGGGCACCGGGATCGCGAGCTCGTGGTAGTCGACCTTGCGGGGCAGGAAGTTGCAGATCACGAAGTTCCAGCCCTCGAAGACCTGGTGCACCGGCGGCGGCTGGTGGATCTTGCCGGTGATCGGCATGTAGTCGTCGACGTTGAACGTGTAGGGGTAGAGGCAGCCGTCCCAACCGACCACGTCGAACGGGTGCGTGGCATAGGTCATCCTGGTGCCGACCACGGCGCCCCCCGCGCGGTGCTTGACCAGCACGTCGACGTCGGCGCCCTCGACGAGCAGCGGCTCGGTGGGTCCGTAGAGGTCGCGTTCGCAGTACGGCGCGTGCTCGAGGAACTGCCCGAACCTCGAGAGGTAGCGCTTGGGCGGGTGGATGTGGCTGTTGGCCTCGATCGGGTACAGCCGCGACGGCTCGCTCGGCACCCACCGGTGCGTGGTGGCGCGCGGGATCACGACATAGTCGCCGGTGCGGTAGCTCACCACCCCGAAGACGCTCTCGACGGTCCCGGCACCGGACTCGACGTACACGCACTCGTCGCCGATGGCGTTGCGGTAGAGCTGCGAGGGCTCGGTCCCCGTCACGACGTAGCCGATGCGTACGTCGTTGTTGCCGAGGATCATCCGCCGCCCGGTCACCGCGTCGCTCCCGCCCGGTCGCGAGAAGTCGAGGTCGTGCAGCTTGAGGTGCCGCGCCTTCAGCGGGTGGTTGGGCGTGCGCGCCTGGTCGGGCACCTCCCACACCACGCTGTCGGTGATCGCCGACGGCACGCCGCGGTGGTAGAGCAGCGACGAGTCGGACGAGAAGCCCTCCTCCCCCATCAGCTCCTCGCGGTAGAGGTTGCCGTCGGGGTCGCGGTGCTGGGTGTGCCGCTTGGGCGGGATGTCGCCGACGGTGCGGTAGAAGGTCATGGGCACTCCTCGAAAAGTTCGACTATCGGACGCTTGCGTCCGCTATGCGCGTTTCGGCTAGAATATCGACCGTGTCAACCAGTCTCGCGCCTCTGCCCCCCGCCTGGTCCGGCCTCCTCGACGACGCCGCGATCTTCCCGCCCGGCAACGCCGCGCTCCCCGATGCCGTCGAGGCGTACGTCGCCCGCAGCAGCGAGTGGTACGCCGGCCTGGTCGCCTCGCTCGTGTGCAGGGACACCGATATCGGATCCACGGACCCCGGCCTCCCGCTCTCCGTCGTGATCACCGGCGGCGCCGGTGCGATCGCCGGCGCGCTCAAGCTCGCCGACCGGCGCGACCACCACGTCGCGGGCGTCGAGATCGCGCTGCGCGACCTCGACGACCTGCCCGGCAACGCGCGCCGGGTGGTGGCCGCGGTCGACGCGGCCCGCAGCGACGGCGTGCTCCACGACGACACCCAGGTCTACGTCGAGCTCCCCCAGGCCGAGCCGGGCGCCGGCTGGTTGGGCGCGGCCGACGAGGTCGCGGCCGCCGAGCTGCGGCTGAAGTTCCGCACCGGCGGCGTCGAGGCCCACCTCTTCCCCTCCGCCGCCCAGGTCGCCGGCTGGATCGACGCCGCGCTCGACCGTGAGACACCGTTCAAGTGCACGGCGGGACTGCACAACGCCGTGCGCCACCGCGACGACGCGACGGGCTTCGAGCACCACGGGTTCCTCAACGTGCTGCTCGCGACCCGCGCCCTCTTCGACGGTGCGACCACCGGCGACGCCGTCGCCCTGCTCGAGTCCCGCGACGGCACCGCCCTGGCCGATCGCGGCGCCGCGGCCGATCTGGCCGGCGCACGACGATGGTTCACTTCCTTCGGCTCCTGCTCGGTGCGCGAGCCGCTCGACGACCTGCTCGCCCTCGGACTCCTCAAGGAGAAGCCATGACCACCAGCTGGGTCGAAGGGGCCGCAGGCTCCGGATTCGACGTCGACCACCTGCCGTACGCCGTGTTCGAGCGCGCCGGCGAGGAGCCACGCGTCGGCGTGCGCATCGGTGACCACGTGCTCGACCTCGCGCCGGTGGCTGAGGGCGACCTGCTGAAGGTCTCGCACCTCTTCGCCGCCACCACGCTGAACCCGCTCATGGCAGCGGGACGTCCGGTGTGGGACTCCGTGCGGCAGTGGCTGACCGGTCTGCTCACGGACCAGACCGGGCGTGACCTCGTCGAGCCGCACCTGGTGCCGGTCGCCGACGTGACGCTGCGGATGCCGTTCGTCGTGGGCGACTACGTCGACTTCTACGCGTCCCTCGACCACGCCTCCAACGTCGGGCGCATCTTCCGTCCCGACCAGGAGCCGCTGCTGCCCAACTGGCGGCACCTCCCGGTCGGCTACCACGGCCGCGGCGGCACCGTCGTACCCTCCGGCACCGACATCGTCCGGCCGCTCGGCCAGCGCAAGGCGCCGGCGGACGACGCACCGACCTTCGGCCCGTCGGCGCGACTCGACATCGAGGCCGAGCTGGGCTTCGTCGTCGGCACCGGCTCGACGCTCGGCAGCCGGATCACCACCGAGGCCTTCGCCGACCACTGCTTCGGCGTGGTCGGGCTCAACGACTGGAGCTCGCGCGACATCCAGGCCTGGGAGTACGTCCCGCTCGGGCCGTTCCTCGGCAAGAGCTTCGCCACCTCGATCTCGGCCTGGGTCACCCCGCTGGCAGCCCTCGAGGCGGCGTGGGTCGAGCTGCCGGGCCAGGACCCCGAGCCGCTGCCCTACCTCTCCCCGGGCGCCACGCGCAGCCTCGACATCGACGTGGAGGTGGTGCTCAACGGCGAGGTGATCTCCCGGCCCTCGTACGCCTCGATGTACTGGTCGCCGGCGCAGATGCTCGCCCACCTCACGGTCAACGGCGCGTCCACACGCACCGGCGACCTCTGGGGCTCCGGCACCATCAGCGGCCCCGAGCCGCACCAGCGCGGTTCGCTCCTCGAGCTGTCGTGGGGAGGCAAGGAGCCGTTCATGGCGGCCGGTCGTGAGCGCACGTTCCTCGAGGACGGCGACGTCGTGGTGCTGCGCTACTCCGCACCCGGCGCGGCCGGCGGCCGCATCACGCTCGGGGAGGTCGCGGGCACCATCACCCCGGCCGTCTGAGTGGCTACGCTCTGCGCGTGATCCAGTACGGCCAGCACCCCCACCCGGGGCACGTGATCGCCCACATCTCCGACCCGCACCTGCTCGCCGGGGGCGTCAAGCAGTACGGCGCCATCGCCACCGAGGACAGGCTGCGCGGAGCGCTCCGCCGCCTCGCCCACCTCGAGCGCGCGCCGCAGGCGCTGGTGTTCACCGGCGACCTGGCCGACAAGGCCGAGCCCGCGGCGTACGCACTGCTGCGCGAGATCGTCGAGCCGGTCGCCGCCGAGCTCGGCGCCGGTGTCGTCTGGACCATGGGCAACCACGACGAGCGCGCGGAGTTCGCTGCCGGGCTCTACGACGAGGACGGCCTCGGCCCCCAGGACCGCGTGCACGACATCGGCGGGCTGCGCATCGTCGCGCTCGACACCAGCGTCCCCGGCTTCCACCACGGCGAGCTCGACGGGGACCAGCTGGTCTGGCTCGCCGAGGTGCTGGCCACGCCGGCACCGCACGGCACCCTCCTGGCGATGCACCATCCGCCCATCCCGGTGCCGATGACGCCCGCCGCCGGGATCATCGAGCTGCTCGACCAGCAGCGCCTGGCCGACGTCATCGCCGGCACCGACGTGCGCGGCATCCTGGGCGGCCACTTCCACTTCACGTCGCACTCCACCTTCGCAGGGGTGCCGGTCAGCGTCGCCTCGGCGACCTGCTACACCTCCGACCCCGCTCCCGATGCCCGCTTCATCTCCGGGGTCGACGGCCACCAGGCCTTCACCATGCTGCACGTGTACGACGACCGCATCGTGCACTCCGTCGTCCCCGTGGCCGCCGCGCCCGAGGTCAGCGGCTTCCCGGCCGACGTGGCCGGGCAGGTGGAGGCGCTCACCGCGGAGGAACGGCGCGACATCCTCTCCCGCAAGGACTCGCCGTTCTACTCCTCCGATGCGGGCAGGGCCATCGAGTAGCTGCGGCAGGTCGAGCCCGCTGCGGGCGCTCGGGGGCTCGCGCATGCGGGGTCGTCCCCAGAAAAGGCGATGCATGTCCGAGAGATGGAGGGCAACGTGGGCCACGGGGAACGCGGCAGCGGCACACGCTGACGAAGCTATGGGGGGCATTTGAATGGTTTTCGCTCGCAGGACTGTCCAGGGCGCGGTGGCCGTCTGCGTGGCGAGTCTCGGCGCGTCGCTCTGGGGGGCAGCGCCGGTCACCGCCTCGATCGCGCACCCCGGGGTCGTCAGCGCGAACCCGGCGAACTACACCCCCAACGTCGAGGACGATGCCGTCGTGAGCCACACGTCGGTCGATGCCCTCGCCCAGATGGGCGACACCATCTTCGCCGGAGGCACGTTCAACCGGGTCGACGACGCCGCCCGGACCACCTCCTCCACGCGCCAGAACCTGATGAGCTTCAGCGCCACGAGCGGCGCCCTGCACCCGTTCGCCCCCGAGGTGGACAACAAGGTGTACGCCCTGCTCGCGACCACTGATGCGCTGTACGTCGGCGGCAACTTCCGAAGGGTCAACGGCGTGTTCCGGCGCGGGCTGGTCAAGCTCGACCCGATCACCGGAGCCGTCGACCTGTCCTTCGACGCGGGCATCCGCGGCCGGGTGCAGGAGCTCCGGATGGTCAACGGCCGGCTGCTGGTCGGAGGGAAGTTCAGCCAGAGGCTGCTCGCCCTGGATCCCGCGAGCGGCGCAGACACCGGCTACATCAACCTACCCATCACCGGGAGCGTGGCGTCCAACGCCGGCCCCACCGATGTCTACCGCTTCGCGGTCAACCCGCAGGGCACGCGCCTGGTAGCGATCGGGAACTTCACCACGGTCGCCGGGCAGGCCCGTAGCCGCGCCTTCATGCTCGACCTGGGTCCGACCTCGGCCTCGCTCAACCCCTGGTACTACCAGCCGCTCCAGAACAGCTGCCGGGCGGCCAAGCTGCCGGCGTACCTGCGCGACGTCGACTTCTCACCCGACGGCAGCTACTTCGCGTTCGTCGCGACCGGGTTCCTCCCCGTCTCCGGCGGCGTCGGGCGGGACATCTGTGACGCCGCGGCCCGCTTCGAGACCGATGTCGTCAACCCGAACCGTCCGACATGGATCAACTACAGCGGCGGCGACACCTTCTACTCGGTGGTGGTGACGGGCGCAGCGGTCTACGCCCAGGGCCACTTCCGGTGGCTCGACAACCCCTCCGGCGCCAACAACGCGGGTCCCGGTGCGGTGGCGCGTTCGGGCATCGGCGCGATCGACCCGGTCACCGGTCGAGCGCTGTCCTGGAACCCCGGGAAGTCCAGGGCAGTGGGCGGCAAGGACATGCTCGTGACCCCCGCGGGCCTGTGGGTGGGCAGCGACGGCAAGCGGTTCGCGGGCGAGTGGCGCAACAACATCGCCTTCACCCCGCTCTGACCTGCCTGTCCGACCGGGAGCAACCGGGCGCCTACACGCCTTCCTTGCCGAGCCCCGGGTGCACCCAGGCCTGCCCGGCCCGCATCTGCTCGACGGCGCCGGGGTGCACGCGCTCGAGGTGGGCGATACCGCGGCGCCGGAAGCGCAGCACCTGGGTGATGCCGAGCGCCCAGAACGCGAACTGCACGGACATCGCCACCCGGAAGTCACCCAGGTCGTAGGCGTCCATGCCACCGTCCTGGCGCAGGTCGAGCACGACGCCGATCATTGCCATGCACAGCAGGGACGCCATGAACCCACCGACGTTGACGATGCCGTTGGCTCGTCCGATCGCCTGCACCGGGTTGAAGGAGCGCGCCAGGTCGAAGCCGACCATCGACGTCGGTCCGCCGGATGCGGTGGCGAAGGCGAGGAGCACGATCAGCCAGGTCGGTGACGGGGTGGCTCGCACCAGCACCGCGGACCAGGCGACCATCATCGTGACGACGACCCCGATCACGATCCACGACCGGTAGAACGGGTAGCGCGCCACCACGGCCCCGAGCACGAACCCGCTGACGACCACCCACCCGATCATCGCCATCAGCAGCGTGCTGGCAGCCGACTCGGTCCAGCCCTGGCCGCGCACGAGGAACGGAAACCCCCAGAGCAGCGAGAAGACCGTGACACTGAACTGCGAGGCGAAGTGCGACCACATGCCGAGCCGGGTGCCGGGGTTGCCCCACACCAGGCGGACCGACTGCGCCAGCGCGCGCAGCTTCACGGTGACCACCTCGGTCCGTCGGTACGGCGAGTCCTTGACGACGAGGACGACCAGCACTATCAGCACCACACCGAGGCTCGAAGCCAGCGCGAAGGCACGTGTCCAGCCGAGCTCGCGCAACAGGTACGACAGCGGCGCAGCCGCCACGATCGCGCCCGTCTGGCCGACGACCCCGGTGAGCTGGGTGACCATCGGCCCCTGACGGACGAGGAACCACACGGTCACCAGCCGGATGACGCTCACGAACACCAGGGCGTCGCCCGCACCGAGCACCGCACGCGACATGACCGCGGCGGCGAACGTCGTGGAGAACGCGAAGGCCAGCTGCCCGGCGGTCATCAGCACCAGGCCGGCGATCAGCAACCGGCGTGAGCCGTAGCGGTCGAGCATCACCCCTACCGGCACCTGCAGGCCGGCATACACGAGCAGCTGCAGAACGGTGAAGAAGGCGAGCTGGGTGGCCGTGATGCCGAAGCGGTCGGCGGCAAGCAGGCCGGCCACACCGAGGGAGCTGCGGTGGAACACCGCGAGCACGTAGACCGCGAGCGCGACGCCCCAGATCAGCCAGGCCCGGCGGCGGCCGATGTTGTGGATCTGCTCGCGCTCCCCGACTGCCTCCGACACGGCGCCAGTCTCGCACCGCCGCGGCCGCGCCCGAAAATGCTGACAGCCCCCGACGGATCGGGGGCTGTCACACCTGGTGGCAGGTGCAGGATTCGAACCTGCGTAGGCATAAGCCGACGGATTTACAGTCCGTTCCCATTGGCCGCTCGGGCAACCTGCCATGGTGGTGTTGCGGGGGCCGTGTGGCGCCGCCGCAAGCAGGACGAAACAATAGCGCAGGCAGTGCGCCCGGAGAAAAACGCCATTGCAAGAGCCCGCACCAGAACCGGAGGACACCATGGCCGACTCGTCATTCGACATCGTCAGCAAGCTCGACCGCCAGGAGGTCGACAACGCCCTCGGGCAGGCGGCCCGTGAGGTCGCGACCCGATTCGACTTCAAGGGCACCGGAGCGACCATCGAGTGGCAGGGCGAGCAGGCCATCGAGATCACGGCCTCCGCCGACGACCGGGCCACCGCGGTGCTCGACGTCTTCAAGGACAAGCTGATCAAGCGCCAGCAGAGCCTGAAGATCCTCGACGCGTCCGAGCCCCGCGCGTCCGGTCAGCAGTCGAAGATCTCCATCACGCTCAAGGAGGGCATCACCTCCGAGGACGCCAAGAAGATCTCCAAGCTGATCCGCGACGAGGGGCCCAAGGGTGTCAAGGCGCAGGTCCAGGGTGACGAGCTGCGGGTGTCGTCGAAGAAGCGCGACGACCTCCAGGCCGTGCAGGCTCTGGTGAAGTCGCAGGACTACGAGTTTGCGGTGCAGTTCACCAACTACCGCTGACCTGCGGGTCCGCCGGTCAGCGCGGGCTCGCGGTCACCTAGGGACGCGGCGCGTACTCCACCTCTGACCACGGCCAGTCTTCAGCCAGCCATCTGGTCACGGCCTCGTAGAGGGGTCTGTCGAGATCAGAGTGCTCGGCGGTGACCCACGATGGGCTCTGGCCAGCTCGACGTCCCCCATCCAGGCAAGCTGCGGATGAAGTCCATGCTCCGAGTCCACGCCTCGTAGTCCGACTCGTTGTGTTCCGGGCCGAGCAGGACGAGCCGGAACCTGTCGGTCTCGACGGGCGTGGGGAGAAGGAAACCGGACGGAACGAGGCTCATGGCCCGAGTGTGCCACCGGACTCCCCCATCACTGCCCGGTCTGGGTGTCGGGGGCCGGGCATAGCCTGCCAAGCATGAAACGGTACGTGGACGAGGACCTGGAGGGCGCTGAGTTCCGCGAGTGCAACCTGAGCAACACCCGTCTGATCGGCGTGGTCATGCAGGGCGCCGTGATCGACGGGCTGGTGACCGACCTCGTCGTGAACGGTGTCGAGGTCATGCAGTACGTCGAGGCCGAGCTCGACCGTCGCCACCCGGTCCGCCGGCTCATCCGCTCGGACGACGTGGCCGACGTGCGCCGAGGGTGGCGGCAGCTGCGCGCCGACTGGGCGGCGACCGTGGCGCGCATGCGTCAGTCGCCCGGCGTCGAGCACGAGAGCGTGAACGACGAGTGGTCGGCGGTGCAGACACTGCGCCACCTGGTCTTCGTCCACGACTCGTGGTTCCGGCGCTGCTGCCTCGGGGCGACCGACCTGTTCACCCCGATGGGGCTGGGCATCGAGTCCGTGCCCGGTCGGGAAGAGCAGGGGCTCGACCCGTCTGCGGACCCCACGCTCGACGAGGTGCTGGCGATCCGGGACGACCAGGCGGCCGAGCTCGAGCGCTGGCTGGACGCGGTCACCCCCGAGCAGCTCCAGGAGCCGGCACCCATCCCCCACAACGACATGTGGCCGCCGTACGCTCGCGGACGCTCGGTGCGGCAGTGCCTGGGCACGGTGCTCGGCGAGGAGTTCGAGCACCATCAGTTCTGTGTGCGCGACCTCGACCTCATCGATAGATCGGCCGCTCGTTGATGCCCTTCCGACACTGAACACGGCGGGTCGCACCGTGATGGGATCTCGGGTGCCATCCGGCAGACGACTCGTCCCGCGCGCAAGGTCGAGCCCGACCACCGTCGCCCGTTGACCTGGGCGTGAGGGCGGCAGTTCACTGGAGGATCAACCACTCCGAGGGAGGCACCATGTCTGGCAAGGTCGTGCACTTCGAGATCCCGTTCGACGACGGCGAGCGGGCCCGGCAGTTCTACGGTGAGACGTTCGGCTGGCAGTCGGTGCCCGTACCGGGCATGAGCTACACGATGGTGATGACCGGCCCGAGCGACCCCGAGCAGGGCCCGACAGAGGCAGGCTTCATCAATGGGGGCATGTTCGAGCGCAGCGCGGACTTCCCGGGCAAGGCGCCGAATCTCGTCATCGACGTGCCGAGCGTCGATGAAGCGCTGCGCACGGTCGAGGCCGCCGGCGGGAAGACCGTGACCGAGAAGATGCCGGTCGGGGACATGGGCTTCACCGGCTACTTCACCGACACCGAGGGCAACTTGATCGGACTCTGGGAGACCGCCTGAGCCTCCGCAGTCCCGGCTCAGGCCTCCGGCGAGGGGTCGCCCTGGCCACCCTCATCGGCCAGTGCGGCTGCCGCGAGCACCGGGTCCGGCGGCAGGAGGTGGGCGCCCAGGAGGTCGGCCACGGCCGGGGTGGCCCCCCGACCCGCGATGAGGACACGGTGATCGACCCCCAGCCGGCGAAGTGAGGTCGCGTTGGCCTCGAACGGGGTCGAGCGGGTCGCGGCCACCACGACCACGTCGGCGCGACCCGCACGGGCGGCCATCGCCAGCGCGGCCATCGGGGTGTCCCCGCCGAGGAAGCGGGTACGCCATCCGCGCCGCGACAGCAGCAGGCCGAAGCAGAGCAGCACCAGGTCGTGGCGCTCTCCCGTCGGACAGGCGAGCACCGCGACCGGTGACGTCTCGTCGTACCTCACGTCCAAGATGAGCGCGCCCAGCCGGTGCCGCACCAGGTTGCTGGCGAAGTGCTCGTGGCCGACCGAGAGCTCGCCGCGCTCCCAGCGGTGACCGACCTCCTCGAGGAACGGCAGCACCACGTCGGTGATGGCCTCCTCGAGCGGTCGGTCCCACAGGATCCCGACCAGGGTCCGGTCGAAGAGCTCCTCGTCGAACGTGTCGACAGCGGTCCAGAGCCGTTGCGCCGGGTCAGCTCCGGGGGTCATGGCGTCACTGTAGGTGCCGGACAGGGCCGGTGGGGCACAGCTCGCCCCCCCCTCAACGGACCGACGTCGTCCCAGCCCGGGCGTGTCGTGCATCACGCGGCCCGGTGGTCCACCCCGGGAGACGGTGGGGCCAGAGTCGACAGCGGAGATATCGTGGGCAGTCGCACCACCCCAGCAGGACCAGAGCACAGAGAGGCGTCAGGTGACCCCGCGGTGACAAAGCAGGTCAAGCAACTGGACCGGGTGATCATCCGGTTCGCCGGTGACTCCGGTGACGGCATGCAGCTCACGGGCGACCGGTTCACCCAGGAGTCCGCGGCGTTCGGCAACGACCTGTCGACGCTGCCGAACTTCCCGGCCGAGATCCGCGCCCCCCAGGGCACCCTTCCCGGTGTCTCCAGCTTCCAGGTGCACTTCGCCGACCACGACATCCTCACCCCCGGCGACGCCCCCGACGTGCTGGTCGCGATGAACCCTGCCGCCCTGCGGGCCAACCTCGGCGACCTGCCCAAGGGCGCCACGATCATCGTCGACACCCACGACTTCAGCGGCCGCAACCTGACCAAGGCCGGCTATGCCGCCTCCCCGCTCGACGACGACTCCCTCTCGGCGTACTCCCTGCACCCGCTCGACCTCACCGGCATGACGGTGGCGGCGGTCAAGGAGTACGGCCTCTCACGCAAGGACGCGGCCCGCGCGAAGAACATGTTCGCGCTCGGCCTGCTCTCGTGGATGTACGGCCGGCCGACCGAGTCGACCACCGAGTTCCTCACCCGCCGCTTCGCCAAGGTGCCGGCCATCCGTGACGCCAACATCACGGCATTCAAGAGCGGCTTCTTCTTCGGCGAGACCACCGAGACGTTCGCCGTCAGCTACGAGATCAAGCCGGCGCCGATGGCGCCGGGCACCTACCGCAACATCACCGGCAACCTCGCCCTGTCCTACGGCCTGATCGCCGGCGGAGTGCAGTCGGGCCTGCCGCTCTTCCTCGGGTCCTACCCGATCACCCCGGCCTCCGACATCCTCCACGAGCTGAGCAAGCACAAGTCGTTCGGCGTCACCACGTTCCAGGCCGAGGACGAGATCGCCGGCGTTGGCGCCGCGATCGGCGCCTCCTTCGCCGGCACCCTCGGCGTCACCACCACCTCCGGCCCGGGCCTGGCGCTCAAGTCGGAGGCCATCGGCCTCGCGGTGATGACCGAGCTGCCGCTGATCGTCGTCGACGTGCAGCGCGGCGGGCCGTCGACCGGCCTGCCCACGAAGACGGAGCAGGCCGACCTGCTGCAGGCGATGTTCGGCCGCAACGGGGAGTCCCCGGTGCCCATCGTGGCGCCGCAGTCACCCGGCGACTGCTTCGACGCCGCCCTCGAGGCGGTGCGCATCGCGGTCACCTACCGCACACCCGTGATGCTGCTCTCCGACGGCATGCTCGCCAACGGCTCCGAGCCGTGGCGGGTGCCCGAGCTCTCCGAGCTGCCCGACATCGACCCCGACTTCGCGACCAGCACCAACCACGCCCTCGACGACGGCAAGTCCGACTTCTGGCCCTACCTGCGTGACGAGGAGACCCTGGCCCGGCCGTGGGCGATCCCCGGCACACCGGGACTCGAGCACCGCATCGGCGGCCTCGAGAAGGGCGACGGGCACGGCAACATCTCCTACGACCCGGCCAACCACGACTTCATGGTCCGCACCCGGGCCGCCAAGGTGCAGCGCATCGCCGACTCGCTGCCCCCGCTCGTGGTCGACGACCCCACCGACGCGGACGGACAGGGCGCCAAGGTGCTCGTGCTCGGCTGGGGCTCCACCTACGGCCCGATCGGAGCCGGCGTACGCCGGGTGCGCAAGGCCGGCTACCGGGTCGCGCAGACCCATCTGCGCCACCTCAACCCGTTCCCCAACGACCTCGGCGAGATCCTCGCGCGCTACGACAAGATCCTGGTGCCCGAGATGAACCTCGGCCAGCTTTCGATGCTGCTCCGGGCGACGTACCTTGTGGATGCGGTCGGCTACAACCACGTGCGAGGCCTGCCGCTCAAGGCGGCGGAGCTGGCCGAGGCCATCGGCGAGCTCGTGTCGCAGGCCGAGGGCGTCGACGTCGACCTCGCCACCAACGCTCCTGAGGAGGCGCTGTCGTGACCACCACCGACCTGCCGTTCCCCGGCCTGACGTCGGGCATCGACTCGGTCCCCACCGTCGATCCCGACGCAGCGCCCCAGACCGGCAAGGAGTTCACCTCCAACCAGGAGGTCCGCTGGTGCCCCGGCTGCGGTGACTATGCCGTGCTCAAGGCCGTCCAGGGCTTCCTGCCCGACCTCGGCCTGCGCCGCGAGAACATCGTCTTCGTCTCCGGCATCGGCTGCTCCTCGCGCTTCCCCTACTACCTCGACACCTACGGCATGCACTCGATCCACGGTCGGGCGCCGTCGATCGCCACCGGCATCGCGACCGCGCGCGGCGACCTGTCGGTCTGGGTCGTCACCGGGGACGGCGACGCGCTCTCCATCGGCGGCAACCACCTGATCCACGCGCTGCGGCGCAACGTCAACATGACGATCCTGCTGTTCAACAACCGGATCTACGGGCTGACCAAGGGCCAGTACTCCCCCACCTCCGAGACCGGCAAGGTCACCAAGTCGACACCGATGGGCTCGGTCGACCATCCCTTCAACCCGGTGTCACTGGCCCTCGGGGCCGAGGGCACGTTCGTCGCGCGGACCATCGACTCCGACCGCAAGCACCTCACCTCGGTGCTGTCGGCCGCCGCGGCCCACCGCGGCACGTCGTTCGTGGAGATCTACCAGAACTGCCCGATCTTCAACGACGGCGCGTTCGACGCGATCAAGAACCCCGACACCAAGGCCGACGCCATCATCCCCCTGGTGCACGGCGAGCCGATCCGCTTCGGGGTGGAGGGCTCCAAGGGCCTGATCCGCGACTCCTCGACCGGCGGCGTGAAGGTCGCCGAGGTCGCCGACGTCAACGCCGAGGCCCTCCTCGTGCACGACGCGCACAGCCCCGACCCGACCATGGCGTTCGCGATCTCGCGGCTGACCGACTCCGGCTACCTCAACCAGTCGCCGATCGGCATCTTCCGGCAGGTCGAGCGGGCCACGTACGACGACCAGGCACGTGCGCAGCTCACGACTGCCAGCGGCGACAACCAGGGCGACCCGACGCAGCGCCTCGGGGCGCTGATCGGCGGCGGCGACACCTGGACGGTCGTTTGAGACGTCGTCCTCGGACACAGAGAAGGGCCCCACCATCGGTGGGGCCCTTCTCGCGTCCGACCGGTGTCAGCGCTTGTTGCCCTTGAACAGCGTCGCGAAGACCGGGCTGTAGGAGGTGGCGTAGCCGCCCTGCGCCTTGACCTTGACGCGCCACTTCCACTTGCCCCTGGGAGGCGTGTAGATCGTGGTGCTGTAGTTGCCGTAGGCGCTGGTCTTGACCTTCTTGATGGTCTTGAACTTGCAGGAGCCGCACTCCTTCTTCTGCAGGCGCGCCTTGCTGCTGGGGAAGGCCTCGATGTTGCCCTTGAGGCTGAACGACCGGTAGGTCTTCTGGGTGTCGTCGCCGGTGATGACGCGCGTCGGCAGGGAGCCGGCGGCCACGGCCGGGACCGCCGCCAGGGCCGACATGCCGAGCGTCGTGGCGATGAACAGTGCGATCAGTGCGCGGACAGTCCGCATGGAAGCTTCCCCCTGGGAGTCGATGGTGATGTGTGGGCAGGTGCTCGCCGCCCACGGTGAAGACGGCTTCATGCTAGAGCCATGACGCCGCTTATGCTCCACGAGTGTCAGAATCTCGTCGTGGACTCGGCTACGGCGCCGGGGCGTACGTGCTGTGGGGCACGTTCCCGCTCTACTGGACCCTGCTCGAGCCGGCCGGTGCGGTCGAGATCCTCGCGCACCGCATCCTGTGGTCGGCGATCACCATGGGCGTGCTCGTCGTCGTGCTCGGACGCCGGAGGCAGTTCGTCGCTCTCGTGCGCGACCGGCGTCGACTCGCCCTGCTGGCACTCGCGGCCGCCGTCGTCAGCCTCAACTGGGCGACGTACATCTGGGGCGTGAACAACGGCCGCGTCGTCGAGACGTCCCTGGGCTACTTCATCAACCCGCTCGTGACCGTGCTGATGGCCGTCTTCCTGCTCGGGGAGACGCTCCGCCGGATGCAGTGGGTCGCGCTGGGCATCGCCGCGCTCGCCGTCGTCGTGCTGACCGTCGACTACGGGCGGCCGCCGTGGGTCGCCCTGGTGCTGGCGTTCACCTTCGCCACCTACGGGCTGGCGAAGAAGAAGGCCGACGCCGGCGCGGTGGAGTCGCTGGCGGTGGAGACGGCGATCTCCGGGCCCTTCGCGGCGGCGTACGTCGGCTGGCTGGTGGCGACCGGTGCGTCCACCTTCGGGTCGCACGGCACCGATCACGCACTGCTGCTCACCACGACCGGGATCGTGACGGCGATCCCACTGATCCTCTTCGGCGCCGCCGCCACCCGGGTGCCCCTGGTCGCCCTCGGGCTGCTGCAGTATCTCGCGCCGATCCTCCAGTTCGCCCTCGGCGTGCTGTGGTTCCACGAGGACATGCCTGCGGGCCGCTGGGCCGGCTTCCTGCTGGTCTGGATCGCCCTGACGCTGTTCACCTTCGAGGCCCTGCGCCACCGCCGACGTCAGGTGCAGCTGGCCGTCGAGTGCGGGCCCGTGTGAGGTAGTCCAGTCGGCTTTCGTCGTTCGGGGACGACGATCACGACAGGACGCGACTGGACTATCTCAGGAGGAGCGGTCAGCCACGATGTCGGCGAATGCCTCGAGGGCCTCGCGGACCGGGCCGGGCGGCAGGATCGTGAGCAGGGCCTTGGCCTCCGCGGCCCGCTCGGCGACATAGGCACGGGCCTGCGCCATGGCCGGGTGCCGTCGCAGCAGGTCCAGCGCCTCGGCGTGCAGCGCGTCGTCGGTGAGGTCGGCGTCGAGGAGCTCGAGCAGCCGGGCGTCGGCAGGGTCGGTCGACGCCCGCGCCATCAGCACGGGCAGCGTCGGGACGCCCTCGCGCAGGTCGGTGCCGGGGGTCTTGCCGGAGGCGGCCGACTCCGACGCGACGTCGAGGAGGTCGTCGCTGAGCTGGAAGGAGGCGCCGACGATCTCGCCGTACTGCGTCAGGGCGGCCTCGACCTCGGGCGTCGCACCGCCGAAGCGGGCGCCGTAGCGCGCGGACGTCGCGATCAGCGCGCCGGTCTTGCCCGCGACCACGTCGAGGTAGTGCGCCAGCGCGTCCTCGCCCGGGCCGGGCTGGACCGTCTCGAGGATCTGGCCCTCGACGAGCTGGGTGAACGTCTGCGCCTGGATGCGGACGGCGTCGGCCCCGAGATCGGCGGTCAGCTCGGACGACTTGGAGAACAGGAAGTCGCCCGTCAGGATCGCGACGTGGTTGTCCCAGCGGGCGTTGGCGGAGTCGGCGCCGCGGCGCAGGTCGGCCTCGTCCATCACGTCGTCGTGGTAGAGCGAGGCGAGGTGGGTCAGCTCGACCACGCAGGCCGCGCGGATGACCTCGTCGGAGCCGGCGGTGTCGCCCGTCTCGGCGGCGAGCAGCACCAGCAGCGGCCGGAACCGCTTGCCACCGGCGGCCATCAGGTGGCTGGCGGCCTCGGTGATGAACGGCGCCCTGCTGTGGACGTGCTCGGCGAGCGCCTCCTCGACCTCGACCAGGCGCGCCGCCAGCCGCTCGGCCAGGCCGGAGTCGGTGACGGGAAGGGCGAGGCCGGGAGCCGCTTCGAGCGAGGGATCGGTGGTCACCTGATGAATTCTCCCGCACGAGCCGCGAGATCCAGCAACGGACCCGGGAGTACGCCGAGCATCAGGGTCGCTGCGGCACCGACCGCGATGGCCGTGGCGGTGAGCACCGAGGGGTGCGCCACCGAGGGTCCGTCACCGACGGGTTCGGCGAAGTACATCAGCACGATGACCCGCACGTAGAGGTAGACGGCGATGATGCTGGACACGATCGCGGCGACCACGACCGGCCAGGCACCGGCGGCCAGGGCGACGGAGAAGACCGCCCACTTGCCGACGAAGCCCGAGGTCAGCGGGATGCCGGCCATCGCGAGCAGGAAGAACGCGAAGACCCCCGCGACCACCGGCGACTCCTTGCCGAGACCGGCCCAGCGGCTCAGCGTGGTCGCCTCGCCCGCTGAGTCGCGCACCAGCCCGACCACGGCGAAGGCGCCGAGGGTGGAGAGCGCGTAGGTGGCGAGGTAGAAGAGCACGGCCTGGAGCGAGGTGATCTCTCCCGGGCTGATGGCGGAGCTCGCCTGCACCCCGAGGACGCCGGTGAGGATGAAGCCGGTGTGCGCCACCGACGAGTAGGCCAGCAGGCGCTTGACGTCTGTCTGGGTCAGCGCCAGGACCGCGCCGACGAGCATCGTGAGGATCGCGATGACCCACAGCATCGGCAGCCACGACCAGCGGTCGGCACCGAACGCGACGTAGAACAGGCGCAGGATCGCGCCGAACGCGGCCACCTTGGTGCCGGCGGCCATGAACGCGGTGACCGGCGTGGGCGCGCCCTGGTAGACGTCAGGCGTCCAGGCCTGGAAGGGGGCGGCACCGACCTTGAAGAGCAGGCCGACGGCCAGCAGACCGATGCCGACGAGCAGCATCGCGCGGTTGTCGACGTCGTTGCGGACGGCCTCGCTGATCTGGCCGAACTGCATGGAGCCGGAGTAGCCGTAGACCAGCGCCGCGCCGTACAGGAAGAACCCGGACGAGAAGGCACCGAGGAGGAAGTACTTGAGGGCGGCCTCCTGGCTCAGGAGCCGGCGACGGCGCGCGAGCCCGGTGAGCAGGTAGAGCGGCAGCGAGAGGACCTCGAGCGCCACGAACATCGTCAGCAGGTCGTTGGCCGCCGGGAACAGCAGCATGCCGAAGACCGCGAACATCAGCAGCGGGTAGACCTCGGTGTGGTCGAGACCCCTGGTGGAGGCCGTGCGCTCGGCCTCGGTGCCGGGCAGGGCGGCAGCCTGGCCGGCGAAGGCGGACACGCCGCCGTCGAGGTGGCGCTCGGCGAACAGCAGCCCGCCGAGGATCGCGAGCACCAGGATCAGGCCCCAGAGGAACAGCGTGGGTCCGTCGAGGGCGAGGGTGCCGCCGATGGCGAGGACGCCGCGGGCCTGGCCGTCGGCGTACGTCGGCACCTCGCGGGCCACGAACACGACCATCACCAGCGCGGCGGCGAGCCCCCCGAGGGCGAGCACGCTCTGCGAGACGTAGCGGTGGGCACGGGGCACGAACGCCTCGATGAGCACGCCGGCGCACGCGACACCGAAGACGATCAGCAGCGGCGTGAGCTCGAAGTAGTCGACGGTTGGCTTGACGAAGTCGTTCACGGGTGAGCTCCCTCGGCGACGTCGTGGTCAGCGGCAGGCACGGTCGGTGCCTCGTCGCTGACGCCGACGTGTGTCAGCGTCGTCTCGACGTTGGGGTTGATGATGTCGAGCAGCGGCATCGGGTAGAAGCCGAAGAGCACCAGCGCCAGCATCAGCGGCGCGAGCGTGCCCACCTCGCGGCGGTCGAGGTCGGTCATGACGACGGAGTCGGGCAGCACCGGACCGGTGAAGGCGCGCTGGTAGAGCCACAGCACGTAGACCGCGGAGAGCACGATCGCGGTGACCGCGACGGCCCCGGCCCACCAGGCGTGCCCGAACGCGGCGATGATCACCAGCATCTCGGACACGAACGGCGAGAGGCCGGGCAGACCGCACGCGGCGAGACCGGCGACGAGGAACAGCCCGGCGAGGATCGGTGCCTTCCTCTCGATGCCGCCCATCTCGCTGATCAGCGAGGTGCCGCGTCGACGGATGAGGTAGCCGGCCGCGATGAACAGCGCCGCGGTGGCGATGCCGTGGTTGACCATGTAGAGGATCGCGCCGGTGCCGCCCTGCGTGGAGAACACGAAGATGCCCAGCACGATGAAGCCGAAGTGCGACAGCGACGTGAGGCCGATCAGGCGCAGCAGGTCGTCCTGGCCGATGGCCACCAGCGCGCCGTACACGATCGAGATCAGGGCGAGCACGACGACGACCGGCGTGGCCCACCTCGAGGCGTCGGGCAGCAGCCCGAGACAGAACCTCAGCATGCCGAAGGTGCCGATCTTGTCGAGGATGCAGACCAGCAGCACCGAGGTGCCGGTGGTCGCCTTCTCCGTCGTGTCGGCCAGCCAGGTGTGGACGGGGAACATCGGCGCCTTGATCGCGAAGGCGATGAAGAACCCGACGAAGAGCCACTTCTGGGTGTCGCCGGCGATGTCGAGGGCGGCGAGGTCGGCGAGCAGGTACGACGGCGTGCCCTGGTTGGCGGAGACGACGTACAGGCCGAGCACGGAGCCGAGCATCACCAGCCCGCCGGCCAGCTGGTAGATCAGGAACTTCGTGGCGGCGCGGCCGCGACCCGTGCGGCCGAACCCGCCGATCAGGAAGTACGCCGGGATGAGGGTGGCCTCGAAGACGACGTAGAAGAGGAACACGTCGGTCGCGGTGAACACCGCGAGGCTCATCGCCTCGAGAGCGAGGGTCCAGGCGAAGAAGGTCTTCGTGTTGCCGTCGTCGGAGTCACGCCACGAGGCGAGCATGACGATGGGGATGAGGACGACGGTCAGCAGCACCATCAGCAGGCCGAGGCCGTCGACGCCGACGGCGTAGCTGGCGCCGAACGCGCCGATCCACTCGTGCTGCTCGGTCGACTGATAGCCGCCGCCGGCGGAGAAGCCGGCCGTCACGATCACCGCGGGCACCAGCGCGAGCAGGGCGAAGGCGAGGCCGACCTGCTTGGCCAGCGGCTCACGCGGTCCGCTCGGCAGGAACGCCGTGACGACAGCACCGACCAACGGGATCAGGATCAGTGTCGTCAACCAGGGAAAGTCGTTCATGCGAGGTTCACCGCCAGCAGTGCGAGCACGACGAGCAGGACGCCGCCGAGCAGGGAGAGTGCGTAGGACCGGACGTAGCCGTTCTGGACCCGGCGGAGCACGCCCGAGAGCCCGCCGAGGGTTGCGGCGCTGCCCTCGACGGCACCGTCGATGCCGACCCGGTCCATCGTGGTGAGCCCACTGACGAGCCGGGAGCCCGGGTGCACCACGACCGCGTCGTTGATCGCGTCACCGTAGAGGTCGACGCGAGCCGCCCGGGTGGCGAAGGAGACGTCCTGCGGGGCGACGCGCGGCACCTCGCGGCGACCGACGAGCAGCCACGCGACGGCCACGCCGGCGGCCACGACGGCGACGGCGAGCAGGGTGATGGCGAGGGCGGGCAGCGGGGGCTCGTGGTGCTCGACGATCCCGGTCACCGGGACGAGCCAGTCGACGATCCACTCACCGAGCAGCAGCACGCCGCCGAGCACGGACAGCGCGGCGAGGACCATCAGCGGCACCGTCATGACGCGCGGGGACTCGTGCGGGTGGACGCCCTTCTCCCAGCGCTTCTCGCCGAAGAAGGTCATCAGCATCAACCGGGTCATGTAGAACGCGGTGATGCCGGCACCGGCCAGCGCGAAGAGGCCCACCACCCAGTTGTCGGCGAGCGCGGTCTCGATGATCTTGTCCTTCGACCAGAAGCCCGAGAAGCCCGGGAACCCGATGATGGCGAGGTAGCCCATCGAGAACGTCAGGAACGTCACCGGCATCGCCTTGCGGAGGGCACCGTAGTGGCGCATGTCGACGTCGTCGTTCATGCCGTGCATGACCGATCCGGCGCCGAGGAACATGTTGGCCTTGAAGAAGCCGTGGGTCAGCAGGTGGAAGATCGCGAACGGGTAGCCCGCGGGGCCGAGGCCCGCGGCCAGCATCATGTAGCCGATCTGGCTCATGGTCGAGCCGGCCAGCGCCTTCTTGATGTCGTCCTTGGCGCAGCCGATGACCGCACCCCACAGCAGCGTGACGACGCCGACGATGACGACCGCGGTCTGCGCGACGGGCGCGAGCTCGAAGATGAAGTTGGACCGGACGACGAGGTAGACACCAGCGGTGACCATCGTCGCGGCGTGGATGAGCGCCGACACGGGGGTCGGGCCCTCCATGGCGTCGAGGAGCCAGGACTGCAGCGGCACCTGGGCGGACTTGCCGCACGCGCCGAGGAGCAGCAGCAGCCCGATGGCGGTGAGGGTGGCCTCGGAGGCGCCGCCCGCCGCCTCGCTGATGCCGGAGAAGTCGGTGGTCCCGAACGTCGCGAACATCAAGGCGATCGCCAGCGACAGGCCGATGTCGCCGACGCGGTTGACCACGAACGCCTTCTTGGCGGCCGCGGCAGCGGAGTGCTTGTGCTGCCAGAAGCCGATCAGCAGGTACGACGCGAGGCCGACGCCCTCCCAGCCGAGGAACAGGCCCAGGAAGTTGGCCGACAGCACCAGCATCAGCATGGCGGCGACGAACAGGTTGAGGTAGCCGAAGAACCGGCGGCGACGCTCGTCGTGCTCCATGTAGCCGATGGAGTAGACGTGGATCAGCGAGCCCACGCCGGTGATCAGCAGCAGGAACAGCGCGGAGAGCGGGTCGTAGAGCAGGTCCATCCCGACGTCGAGCCCACCGGCCTGGAACCAGGTGTAGAGGTGCTGGCCGATCTGGCGCTCCTCCTCACCCCGGCCGAGAAGCGTCACGAACAGCGCCAGGCTGAGCAGGAACGAGGCGGCGGCGGTGGCGGTGCCGATCAGGTGGCCCCAGCGGTCGATGGCGCTCGAGCCGACCGACCGCAGGATGGGTCCGCCGAGGAGGAGGATCACGGCGCCGGCGAGCGGCAGCGCGATCACCAGCCACAGCAGGGAGAGGGCCCCGTCGGCAGCGCCCGGGTCGACCACAGGGATGGTCTCTTGAAGTGCGATGGACATGTGCGCAGACCCCTCAGTACTTCAGCAGGCTGGCGTCGTCGACCGAGGCCGAGCGACGGGTCCGGAAGATGGTCATGATGATCGCGAGCCCGATGACGACCTCGGCGGCGGCGACCACCATCACGAAGAAGGCGGCGATCTGCCCGTCGAGGTTGCCGTGCTGCTTGGCGAAGGTGACGAAGGCCAGGTTGCTGGCGTTGAGCATCAGCTCGACGCACATGAACACCACGAGGGCGTTGCGCCGGGTGAGCACCCCGACGCAGCCGATCGTGAACAGGATCGCCGAGAGCACGATGTACTCGTTCATCGCTGGTCCTCCTCGGTGCTGGCCGGGGCGTCGGTCTTGCCGCCGGTCTCGGGCATCCGCTCCGGGGTCGCACCGAGCTGGCGCTGCACCTCGTTGATGTCGTCGACCATGGCGGGCGCCGAGCGGACCGTGCCGCGGGCCGCGATCACGCGGGAGATCGAGATCTCCGACGCGGTGCCGTCAGGGAGCAGGGCCGGCGTGTCGACCGCGTTGTGACGCGCGTAGACGCCGGGCGAGGGCAGCGGGCCGGGGTGCTTGCCGGTGGCGGCGTAGTCCTGCATCCGCCGGGCGGCCATCGAGGCCTGCGTGGGCTTCGGCTCGAGGCGCTCGCGGTGGGCGAGCACCATGGCGCCGACGGCGGCGGTGATCAGCAGCGCGCTGGTGGCCTCGAACGCGAAGACGTAGCGACCGAACAGGATGTTGGCGAGCGCCTGGATGTTGCCGCCCTCGTTGGCGTCGTCGAGCCCGACGACCGTGCCCAGCGAGATCTGGCCCAGGGCGGTGACGAGCACGAGTCCGAGCAGGAGCCCGGCGACGACGGCCATCACCCGCTGGCCCTTGATCGTCTCGACCACCGAGTCGGACGCGTCGACGCCGATGAGCATCATCACGAAGAGGAACAGCATCAAGATCGCACCGGTGTAGACGATGATCTGCACGGCGAAGAGGAACGGCGCGTCGAGCACGGCGTACAGGATGGCCAGGCTGATCATCACGACGGCCAGCAGCAGCGCCGCGTGCACCGCCTTGCGGACGAACAGGATGCCGAGCGCGGCGATCACCATGACCGGGGCGAGGATCCAGAAGGCCATCAGTGCGCACCGCCCGTGGGGGTGCCCGGCTCCGGTGCCGACCCGGGACCGGAGAAGTTGCCGCGGTAGTAGTCGCCCTCGTCGGTGCCCAGGCGCATCGCGTGCGGCGGCTGCTCCATGCCCGGCAGGAGCGGGGCCAGCAGGTCGCTCTTCTCGTAGATCAGGTCGGCGCGGTTGTTGTCGGCCAGCTCGTACTCGTTGGTCATCGTCAGCGCCCGGGTCGGGCACGCCTCGATGCACAGGCCGCACAGGATGCAGCGCAGGTAGTTGATCTGGTAGACCGCGCCGTAGCGCTCACCGGGGCTGAAGCGCTCGCCGTCGGGGCCGTCGGAGTTGGAGCCGCCCTCGACGTAGATCGCGTCGGCCGGGCAGGCCCACGCGCACAGCTCGCAGCCGATGCACTTCTCGAGACCGTCAGGCCAGCGGTTGAGCTGGTGCCGGCCGTGGAAGCGCGGTGCCGTCGGCATCTTCTCGAAGGGGTACTGCTCGGTGACGACCTTCCTGAACATCGTCCGGAACGTCACCCCGAAACCCGCCACGGGGTCCCAGAACTGCTCCTTCAGGGTCTTCGACTCAGGCTCGGCCATCAGATCTCCTCACCATCGGCGGACACGGAGGCCGCCGTCGTGGTCGTGCGGAAGGTGAGCGGGGCGGCGGGGCCGCGGACGGCGCCGCCTTCGGGCATCGGCGGCACCGGGAAGCCGCCGGCGTACGGGTCGACCGGCACGGCCGGCCGGTCGTCGGCGTCGACGCCCTTGCGCTTGTCGAGCACGTCGCCGACGAAGAACATCACCAGGAAGGTCCCGAACAGCACCCCGATGACACCCAGCACGTAGCGCTGGTCGAGGTCCTCGGAGCCCGAGAGCACGCGGATGGTCGCGACCGCGACGATCCACAGCAGGGAGGCCGGGATGAGCACCTTCCACCCGAACGCCATGAACTGGTCGTAGCGCAGTCGCGGCAGCGAGCCACGCAGCCAGATGAAGAAGAAGATGAACGCGAGGACCTTGCCGAAGAACCACAGCACGGGCCAGTAGCCCTCGTTGGCGCCGTCCCAGATCGAGATCGGCCACGGGGCGCGCCAGCCGCCCAGGAACAAGGTGGTGGCGAGGGCCGAGACGGTCGCCATGTTGATGTACTCGGCCAGGAAGAACAGGGCGAACTTCAGGCTGGAGTACTCGGTGTGGAAGCCGCCCACCAGCTCGCCCTCGGCCTCGGGGAGGTCGAAGGGCGCCCGGTTGGTCTCGCCGACCATCGAGATGATGTAGATGACGAACGAGGGCAGCAGCACGAACGCGAACCAGCCCGGGACGGGCACTTCGAGACCGAGCACGTCGAGCGTGTTGGTGCTCGCCTGGGCCTCCACGATGCCGGACGTCGACATCGAGCCCGCGTAGAGGAACACCGCGACGAGCGCGAGCCCCATGGCGACCTCGTAGGAGATCATCTGGGCGCTCGAGCGCAGGCCGCCCAGGAGGGAGTACGTCGACCCGGAGGACCAGCCGCCGAGCACGATGCCGTAGATGCCGATGGACGCGATCGCCATCACGAACAGCACGGCGACCGGCATGTCGGTGAGCTGGAGCGGAGTGGTGCGGTCGGTGAACGGCAGCCCGACCTCGGGGCCGAACGGGATGACCGAGAACGTGACGAACGCCGGGATCACCGCGATCACCGGCGCGATCAGGAAGACCACCTTGTCGGCGGCCTTGGGGATGAGGTCCTCCTTCAGGGCCAGCTTCACGCCGTCGGCGAGCGACTGCAGCAGGCCGAAGGGGCCGTTGACGTTGGGGCCGATGCGGTGCTGCATGCGGGCGACGACCCGGCGCTCCCACCAGATGTTGAACAGCGTCAGCAGGACCAGGACGATGAAGATGACGACGGCCTTGCCGATGACCAGCCACCACGGGTCCTTGCCGAAGGCCGACAGGTCGTCGACCATCGGCAGCAGGGCCGGGGCGACGCTCAGTGTCGCGCTCATGCGCGGACTCCCTTCACCAGGACACTGCTGCCGGGTGAGGCCAGGTCGGCCAGCACGCCGTTGCCGAACGAGTTGGCGGGGACCCAGACGACGTCGTCGGGCAGGTCGGCGACCTCGACCGGGAGGGTCACCGCACCGCGGTCGCCCGTGAGGGTCACCTGCGGGAGGGTGCCCGGGTCGAGCATGCCGAACAGGTCGTCGTACGCCGCTTGGCCGAGGCGGGCGACCGGCCTGCGCGCGGTGGCGCGGAGGTGTGCGTCACCGTCCTGCAGGGAGCCGTTGTCGATCATCTGCTTCCAGGTGGCCAGCTTGAGCGAGCCGGCCTTGGCGCGCGGCGCCTTGGGCGGCTTGCCGGACTCGAACGCCGGGCCGGCGCCGTCCCACGGGCCCAGGGCGGCCAGCTCGTCCCACGCCTGGGCGACGGTGCGGAACCCGAGGGGCGTGCCCAGCTCGTCGGCGATGCCGGCGAGGACGCGCAGGTCGGGCAGGGACGCCGGGTTGGCGAACACCGCGTCGAAGGCGCGGGTCCGGGCGTCCCAGGTGACGAAGGTGCCGGCCTTGTCGGTGACCGGTGCGACCGGGAACACGACGTCGGCGGCCCGGGTCACGTCGGTCTCGCGCAGCTCGAGGGCGACCACGAAGGACGCCTTCTCGATGGCCGCGCGGGTGGCAGCGGGGTCGCGGGTGTCGTCGGGGTCGACGCCGCCGATGACGAGGCCCTGGATCTCGCCGGAGGACAGCGCCGCCACGATGGCGTCGGCGTCACGGCCGACCTTGTCGGGCAGCGAGTCGACACCCCAGGCTGCGGCGGCATCGACGCGGGCGCCGGCATCGGTGACCGGACGGCCACCGGGCAGCAGGTTGGGCAGGCAGCCGGTCTCGACCGCACCCCGGTCACCGGCGCGACGAGGCACCCAGGCGAGCCGGGCACCGGTGGTGGCGGCCAGGTCGAGCGCCGCACCCAGGGCACCGGGAGAGGTCGCGAGACGCTCGCCGACCAGGATCACACCGCCACCGTCGAGGGCCACCTCGCCGTCGTTGGCGAGGGCGGCCAGGGCCGCTGCCTCGTCTCCGGGCGCGGTCGGCACCAGCGTGCCGTTCATCTTGGTCAGGCCGCGCGTGGCGAAGGGCGCGATGGACACGACGCGGGTCGTCTTCCTGGAGGCCTTGCGCAGCCGCAGGAAGAGCGTGCCGGCTTCGTCCTCGGGCTCGAGACCGGCGAGCACGACGACCGAGGCCTTCTCGAGGTCGGCGTAGGTGACGCCCCCGGAGAGCGCGACGTGGGCAGCGAGGAACGACGTCTCCTCGGTCGAGAGCGGCCGGGAGCGGAAGTCGATGTCGTTGGTGCCGAGAGCGACCCGGGCGAACTTGGAGTAGGCGTAGGCGTCCTCGGCGGTGACGCGTCCGCCCGTGAGCACGGCGCTCGCGCCGGCGGCGCGCAGGCCGCGTGCTGCCACGGCGAACGCCTCGGGCCACGACGCCGGGCGGAGCTCACCGGTCTCGTCGTCACGCACCTGCGGGTGGGTGAGCCGGTCGGCGGCACGGGCGTAGTTGAACGCGAAGCGGTCCTTGTCGGTGATCCACTCCTCGTTGACCTCGGGGTCGTTGCCGGAGAGGCGTCGCATGACCTTGCCGCGACGGTGGTCGACGCGGATGGCCGCCCCGCACGCGTCGTGCTCGGCGACGGACTGGCTGGAGACCAGGTCGAAGGGACGCGACCGGAAGCGGTACTCGGCCGAGGTGAGCGCACCCACCGGGCAGATCTGGATCGTGTTGCCCGAGAAGTAGGACTCGAACGGCTGGTTCTCGTAGATGCCGACCTGCTGGAGGGCACCGCGCTCGATCAGCTCGATGAACGGGTCGCCGGCGATCTCGTTGGAGAACCGGGTGCAGCGGGCGCACAGCACGCACCGCTCGCGGTCGAGCAGCACCTGCGCGGAGATGTTGATCGGCTTGGGGAACGTGCGCTTGACGCCGCCCATGGCCGAGAACCGGGACTCGCCGCGACCGTTGGACATGGCCTGGTTCTGCAGCGGGCACTCGCCGCCCTTGTCGCAGACGGGGCAGTCGAGCGGGTGGTTGATGAGCAGGAACTCCATCTGGCCCTGCTGGGCCTTGTCGGCTCCTGCGGAGGTCAGCTGGGTCTTCACCTCCATGCCCTCGGTGGCCACGATCGTGCAGGAGGCCTGCGGCTTCATGCGCCCCGGAGGGCCCTGCATCGTCTTGAGCGCACCATCGGGTCCGGGCAGCGCTATCTCGACGAGGCACTGGCGGCACGCGCCCACGGGCGCGAGCAGCGGGTGGTCGCAGAACCGCGGGATCTGGACGCCGACCTGCTCGGCCGCCCGGATGACCAGGGTGCCGGGAGGAACACTGACCGAGACACCGTCGATCGTCAGCGTGACGAGGGTGGTCTTCTCAGGAGTGGTCGTCATGCGGGCGCTCCTGCGGGTGCGAAGAGGGTCGAGGCCGCGGGGTCGAACGGGCAGCCACCGTGGTTGAAGTGCTCGATGAACTCGTCGCGGAAGTACTGGATGGACGACTGGATCGGGCTGACCGCGCCATCGGCGAGCGCGCAGAACGAGCGGCCCAGGATGTTGTCGCACTGGTCGAGCATCGTGTCGAGGTCGGCCTCGGTGCCCTGGCCCTTGTCGAGACGGGTCAAGGTCTGGACGAGCCACCACGTGCCCTCACGGCAGGGCGTGCACTTGCCGCAGGACTCGTGCTTGTAGAACTCGGTCCAGCGCAGGGTCGCGCGCACGACGCACACCGTCTCGTCGAAGATCTGCAGGGCCCGGGTGCCGAGCATCGAGCCGGCCGCGCCGACGCCCTCGAAGTCGAGGGGCACGTCGAGGTGGTCGGCGGTCAGCAGCGGGGTCGAGGAGCCGCCGGGGGTCCAGAACTTCAGCTCGCGACCGTTGCGCATGCCACCGGCCAGCTCGATCAGCTTGCGGAGCGTGATGCCCAGTGGGGCTTCGTACTGGCCCGGGTTGGTGACGTGGCCCGAGAGGCTGAAGATGCCGAAGCCCTTGGAGCGCTCGGTGCCCATCGAGGAGAACCAGGCTGCGCCGTTGTCGATGATGCTCGGCACCGACGCGATGGACTCGACGTTGTTGATGACCGTCGGGCTGGCGTAGAGACCGGCCACGGCAGGGAACGGCGGACGCAGGCGAGGCTGACCGCGGCGGCCCTCGAGCCCCTCGAGCAGCGCGGTCTCCTCGCCGCAGATGTAGGCGCCGGCACCGGCGTGCACCACGACGTCGAGGTCGAACCCCGAGCCGTGGATGTTCTTGCCGAGGTGACCGGCCAGGTAGGCCTCCTGCACCGCGCGCTGCACGCGACGGATGACGTGGAGGACCTCGCCCCGGATGTAGATGAAGGCCGTGTTGGCACGGATCGCGAAGGAGCTGATGATGACGCCCTCGACGAGGGTGTGCGGTGAGGCCATCATCAGCGGGATGTCCTTGCAGGTGCCCGGCTCCGACTCGTCGGCGTTGACCACGAGGTACTTGGGCTTGGGGTTGTCCTGCGGGATGAAGCCCCACTTCATGCCGGTGGGGAAGCCGGCGCCGCCACGTCCTCGCAGACCGGAGTCCTTGACGGCGGCGATGATGTCGTCGGGCGCCATGGCGAGCGCCTTGGTGAGGGCGCCGTAGCCACCCTGCTCCTCGTAGGAGGCGAGGGTCCAGCTGCGCTCCTGGTCCCAGTTGTCGGTCAGGACCGGGGTGAGTACGTCGGTCACTTGGAGCCGCCTTCCTGGGTCGCTGCCGCGTCGGGCGCCGTCCAGCCCTGTTCGCGGGCGATGGCCAGGCCCACCAGCGAGGCCGGTCCGGCGGCGGGGCCCTCGTCGGCCAGGCCGTCGCTGTAGCCGGCGAGCACCCGCTCGGCCTCGCGCCACGTGCAGAGCTTCGGACCACGGGTGGAGTGCACCTCGGTGCCGGCGCGCAGGTCGTCGACCAGCTGCGTCGCGGACTCGGGGGTCTGGTTGTCCATGAACTCCCAGTTGACCATCACGACCGGTGCGTAGTCGCAGGCCGCGTTGCACTCGACGTGCTCCAGGGTGATGGTCCTGCCGCCCTCGTCGGCGGCGGTGGTCTCGTCGTTGCCGACGTCGAGGTGCTCCTTGAGCCGCTCGAAGATGACGTCGCCACCCATGACCGCGCACAGCGTGTTGGTGCAGACGCCGACGTGGTAGTCGCCGACCGGCTTGCGCTTGTACATCGTGTAGAACGTCGCGACACCGCTGACCTCGGCCGCGGTGATGCCGAGGATCTCGGCGCAGGCCTCGATCCCCTCAGGGGTGACGCGCCCGACTGCCGACTGCACGAGGTGCAGCATCGGCAGCAGGCCCGACCGCTTCTGCGGGTAGCGGGCGGCGATCTCCTGGAGCTCGGCGTACGTCTTCTCGTCGAGGCCCGCCTCGGGCAGTGTGCTCATCTGTCAACGCCTCCCATCACGGGGTCGAGGGACGCGATGGCCACGATCACGTCGGCCACCATGCCGCCTTCGCTCATCACGCTGGTCGCCTGCAGGTTGGTGAACGACGGGTCCCGGAAGTGCGCGCGGAACGGGCGGGTGCCGCCGTCGGAGACGACGTGCGCGCCGAGCTCGCCCCGCGGCGACTCGATCGGTACGTACGCCTGGCCGACCGGCACGCGGAACCCCTCGGTCACCAGCTTGAAGTGGTGGATCAGCGCCTCCATGGACTCGCCCATGATGTGCTTGATGTGGTCGAGGCTGTTGCCCATGCCGTCGCTGCCGATCGCGAGCTGGCTGGGCCAGGCGATCTTCTTGTCGCCGACCATGACCGGTGCACCCTCGAGGCCGGCCAGCCGCTCGACGGCCTGCTCGATGATCTTCAGCGACTCGTGCATCTCGGCCAGGCGCACCCGGAAGCGGCCGTAGGCGTCGGCGGTGTCCCACGTCTGCACGTCGAAGTCGTAGGTCTCGTAGCCGGAGTAGGGCTGCGTCTTGCGCAGGTCCCACGCGTAGCCGGTGGCTCGCACCGGCGGGCCCGACAGGCCGAGCGCCAGGCAGCCGGCGAGGTCGAGGTGACCGACGCCCTCGAGGCGGGCCTTGAAGATCGGGTTGGCGTTGCAGAGGGCGGCGTACTCGGGCAGCCGCTTCTTCATCAGCACGACGAAGTCGCGGATCTCGTCGAGCGCGCCGGGCGGCAGGTCCTGGGCGACGCCACCGGGGCGGATGAACGCGTGGTTCATCCGGAGTCCCGTGATGAGCTCGAAGAGGTCGAGCACGAGCTCACGCTCGCGGAACCCGATCGTCATCACGGTGAGGGCACCGATCTCCATGCCGCCGGTGGCGATGCAGACCAGGTGGGAGGAGATGCGGTTGAGCTCCATGAGCAGGACCCGCATGACCTGGGCCTTCTCGGGGATGTCCTCCTCGATGTCGAGGAGCCGCTCCACGCCGAGGGCGTAGGTCATCTCGTTGTAGAACGGGGAGAGGTAGTCCATCCGCGTGCAGAACGTGGTGCCCTGCACCCAGGTGCGGTACTCCATGTTCTTCTCGATGCCGGTGTGGAGGTAGCCGATGCCGCAGCGGGCCTCGGTGACCGTCTCCCCCTCGAGCTCGAGGATCAGCCGGAGCACGCCGTGGGTCGAGGGGTGCTGGGGTCCCATGTTGACCACCACGCGCTCCTCGGCGGAGTCGCCCAGGCCCTCGGTGATGGTGTCCCAGTCCTGGCCGGTGACGGTGAACACCTTGCCCTGGCTGGTCTCCGACGGGTCGGCGTACAGGTCTTCGTTGCTCGTCATCAGTTGTAAGACCTCCGCTGGTCGGGCGGCGGGATGCTGCCGCCCTTGTACTCCACAGGGATGCCGCCCAAGGGGTAGTCCTTGCGCTGCGGGTGACCCGGCCAGTCGTCGGGCATCAGGATGCGGGTCAGTGCGGGGTGGCCATCGAAGATGATGCCGAACATGTCCCACGTCTCGCGCTCGTGCCAGTCGTTGGTGGGGTAGATGCTCACCAGCGACGGGATGTGCGGGTCCGCATCGGGGGCGCTGACCTCGAGCCGGATCCGACGGTTGTGGGTCATCGAGAGCAGGTGGTAGACCGCGTGCAGCTCGCGCCCGGCATCGTCGGGGTAGTGCACGCCGCTCACGCCGGCGCAGAACTCGAACCGCAGCTTGTCGTCGTCGCGCAGCATCTGCGCGACGAAGGCGAGGTCCTCGCGGCGGACGTGGAAGGTGATCTCGCCGCGGTGCACGACGACCCGCTCGATCGCGGTGTCGAGCTCGGTCATCCGCAACCTGGCCTCGAGCGCGTCGGCGACCTCGTCGAACCAGCCGCCGTACGGACGCTGGCTCGCACCCGGGTAGACGATCGGCGCGACCAGCCCTCCGTAGCCGCTGGTGTCGCCGGTGCCGCTGATGCCGAACATGCCGCGGCGCACGCCGACAGCCTGCTCGACCGTGGCGTCCGCGGGGAGCGGTGTGCGGTCCGCCCGGGCCGGGCTCCGCTGTGCCCCGTCCTGCCGGACGGTGGGCGAGTCCTCGGTGGGCACGACGGCGACGGGCTGCTCGGTGGCCTTATCGATCTTCTTCTTCTCGTCGCTCACCGCAGCAGGCCCTTCATGTGCGAGGTGGGCAGCGCCTTGAGGGCTTCGGTCTCGAGCTGCTCGATCTCGGCCAGCCGGTTGACGCCGAGCTTGGTGGCCTGCACCTGGTCGTGCAGCTTGAGGATCGCGTCGATCAGCATCTCGGGGCGGGGCGGACAGCCGGGGAGGTACATGTCGACGGGGACCACGTGGTCGACGCCCTGGACGATCGCGTAGTTGTTGAACATGCCGCCGGAGCTTGCGCACACGCCCATGGCGAGGACGTACTTGGGCTCGGCCATCTGGTCGTAGATCTGGCGCAGGACGGGAGCCATCTTCTGGCTCACCCGGCCGGCGACGATCATCAGGTCGGCCTGGCGCGGGCTGGCGCGGAAGACCTCCATGCCGAAGCGGGCCAGGTCGTACTTCGGGCCGCCAGAGGTCATCATCTCGATGGCGCAGCAGGCGAGCCCGAACGTCGCCGGCCAGAACGACGCCTTGCGCATGTAGCCGGCCACGCCCTCGACCGTGGTCAGGAGCACGCCGCTGGGGAGCTTCTCTTCTAGTCCCACGTCAGTCCCATTCCAGTCCGCCGCGGCGCCACACGTAGGTGTAGGCCACGAACACGGTGGCGATGAAGAGCACCATCTCGACGAGCCCGAAGACGCCCATGGCGTCGAAGTGAACGGCCCACGGGTACAAGAAGATGATCTCGATGTCGAAGACGATGAAGAGCATCGCGGTGATGTAGTACTTCACCGGGAAGCGACCGCCACCCACGGGCTGCGGGGTGGGCTCGATGCCGCACTCGTAGGAGTCGAGCTTGGCCCGGTTGTAGCGCTTCGGCCCGATGAGCGCGCTCATGATCACCGAGAAGATCGCGAAGCCCGCCGCGAGGAGGGCCAACGCCAGGACTGGCGTGTAGAGCTCCATGCCGTGCGTTCCCTTCCGTCGAACAGCCCCCGCCGGAGACCCGGTACATGTGACCTTGTGAAAGTCTTCACGAGTGGCGCAGCGCACAGTCTAGGGGGCGCCCCCACTTCCGTCATCCGGGGGGGCCGTGGGCCTCGGAGGCCCGCTGACCTGCGCAATTAGCCCATGCTGGCGTTGCGTAATTGCCGTCGGTCCTACGCGGTCGCGCGGTGCAGCGCGACCACTCCGCCGGTCAGGTTGCGCCACTGCGGGTCCTGCCAGCCGGCGTCGGCGATCAGTGCCGCCAGACCCGCCTGGTCGGGCCAGGCCCGGATCGACTCGGCCAGGTAGACGTACGCGTCGGGGCTCGAGGAGACGGCCCGGGCCACCGGAGGCAGCGCCTTCATCAGGTACTCGATGTAGACGGTGCGGAACGGCGTCCAGGTCGGGTGGCTGAACTCGCACACGACCAGCCGGCCACCGGGTCGGGTCACCCGGCGCATCTCGCGCAGGCCGGCCGCCGGGTCGACGATGTTCCTCAGGCCGAACGAGATGGTCACCGCGTCGAACGTGTCGTCGGCGAACGGGAGCCGGGTGCCGTCGCCCGCGGTGAACGGCAGGGCGGGGCGCGCGGACCTGCCGACCCGCAGCATGCCGAGCGAGAAGTCGCACGGCACCACGAAGGCACCCTCGTCGGCGAAGGGCTGGCTCGACGTACCGGTGCCGGCGGCGAGGTCGAGGACCCGCTCCCCCGGCTGCGGGGCGACGGCGTCGACCACGTCGCGGCGCCAGCGCCGGTCCTGGCCGAGGGAGAGCACGTCGTTGGTGAGGTCGTACCGCTTGGCGACGGCGTCGAACATGCGACGTACGTCGGTCGGTTTCTTGTCCAGTTCTGCGCGAGCCACGGGCCGGAGCCTACGGCCCATCCCTCGGCGGCCCCCGGGCAGCAACGCTGTGGCAACCAAATGCCCGGTCGATGCGTCCTTCTCGATGAGACTGGACGTCCTGGTCTCGCCCCAGCTCGACTGACCGGACTGCCGACGACAGGAGTAGACGATGAAGGCACTGCGCGTCCTGACGGTGACCGTGCTGACCATCGCGGTGCTCGCTGCCACGACGGTCGGCACGGCCCTGGCCGTACGCTGGCTCGCCGACCGCCAGGCCGCGCCGGCGGCCGCCAGTGAGGCCACTCCCGCTCCGACGCCGACCCCGTCGGTCGACACCGCGACACCGACGCCGACGCCCACGCCGACACCCTCGTCGACACCCTCGCCCACCGAGCCTCCGGCACCGGAGCTCGTGCTGTCGCAGGGCGACGAGGGTGACCAGGTGCGCGAGCTGCAGCACCGGCTGTTCCAGCTGGCCTGGTGGCCCGAGCTGACGACCGGGACCTACGACGGGGCGACCCGCGAGGCCGTCCGCGGGTTCCAGGCCAAGCGCGGCTTCAAGGCCACCGGCCAGGTCGACGCGAGGACCTGGAAGCGGCTGGCGGCGATGACCGAGACACCCACGCGCGACCAGAAGCTCAACGTGCTCGAGCCCGGCCCGGCGCTGTACGCGACCGGCGCGTCCGGTGAGGGGGTCCGCGGGGTCCAGGCCCGGCTCAAGCAGATCGCCTGGCTCTTCGGCGACGTGACCGGCAGCTACGACGCCGCGACCGTCGAGGCGGTGCGCGGGTTCCAGGGCAAGCGCGAGATCCCCGTCACCGGCGAGGTCGACCAGCGCACGTTCGACCGGCTCGCCGCGATGACCTACACCCCGACGTACGAGCAGCTGCACAACGTCGAGCCCAAGCCGGCTGCTCTCGCCCAGGGGTGCCGGACGGGGCGGGTGCTGTGCATCGACAAGAGCTCGCAGAGCCTGCGCTTCGTCGTCGACGGCACGGTGACGGAGACCTTCGAGGTCCGGTTCGGCTCCGACGAGCTGCCGACGCGGGAGGGCACGTTCTCGGTGTTCTCCAAGTCCCGCGACCACGTCTCGAGCCTCTACGACACCTCGATGCCGTTCGCGATGTTCTTCTCCGGGGGCCAGGCCGTGCACTACTCGCCCGACTTCGCCGCCCACGGCTACGCCGGCGCCTCGCACGGCTGCGTCAACGTGCGCGACTACGAAGGCGTCGCCCGGCTGTTCGACGAGGTGCGGATCGGCGACCGGGTCATCGTCTACCGGTCCTGACCTGTCTCGACTGCGCTCGACCGACCCCCGCCGCGTAGGCTCTGCCCTCGTGACGAGCAGTGCGACCCCCGGCGACTCCGGCGACCTCGCTGCCCAGCCGCTCGTCGTACGCACCGTCCGGCTGGACTCTGCCTCGGTGCCCGATCTCCTCGACCGGCTCCCCGAGGGCGACGCGTGCACCTGGCTGCGCAAGGGTGAGGGCCTGGTCGGCTGGGGCACCGCGGCGCAGATCCGGACCTCCGGCCCGACACGCTTCGCGGACGCCGACAAGTGGTGGAGCGAGCAGGTGGGCCGGGCGCAGGTGACCGACGAGGTCGGCGAGCCCGGCTCCGGGCTGGTCTGCTTCGGCTCCTTCGCGTTCGCCGACGAGCCCGGCGACTCGGTGCTCACCGTGCCGCAGGTCGCGTTCGGCCGACGCGGGGAGACGACGTGGCTCACGACCGTCGGCCCCAGCGACCTCGACCCGTTCGCCGCCGTCGCCGTGGCCGCCCCGCCCCCCGAGGTGAGCTTCGCCGACGGCGCGCTCAACGGCGAGCAGTGGATGACCGTCGTCGCCGACGCCGTGGCCCGCATCAACCGCGGCGACCTCGAGAAGGTCGTGCTCGCGCGCGACCTCGTGGCGACCGCGACGGAGGACATCGACGTGCGCTGGCCCTTGCGCCGGCTGGCGACCGACTACCCGATGTGCTGGACCTTCCACGTCGACGGCCTCTTCGGTGCGACCCCCGAGATGCTCGTCCGTCGCGAGCGCGGCCTGGTCACGTCGCGGGTGCTGGCCGGCACCATCCGCCGCACCGGCCACGACCACCGCGACCTCGCACTCGCCGCGACGTTGGCCCGCAGCAGCAAGGACCTCGAGGAGCACGAGTACGCCGTGCGCTCGGTCGCCGACGCGCTCGACCCGCACTGCTCGTCGATGAACGTGCCCGAGACGCCGTTCGTGCTGCACCTCCCCAACGTCATGCACCTGGCCACCGACGTCGCCGGCGTCGCCCAGGACGCCGACACCGTGTCGAGCCTGCGACTGGCCGAGGCGCTGCACCCCTCGGCTGCCGTCGGCGGCACGCCCACCACGGCCGCCGTCGCACTCATCTCCGAGATCGAGGGCATGGACCGTGGCCGCTACGCGGGCGCAGTGGGCTGGATGGACGCCACCGGCGACGGCGAGTGGGGCATCGCGCTGCGCTCGGCCCTGCTGGCCGGCGACACGGTGCGGCTGTTCGCCGGCTGCGGCATCGTCGGAGACTCCGACCCCGAGGCCGAGCTCGCCGAGTCGCAGGCCAAGCTCGTGCCGGTGCGCGACGCGCTGACCCCCAGCTGACCCCCAGCTGACCGGCGGCGGGTCCGGACAGGGCACGCGCCCCTCGACCCCCGATCGTCAGAGGTCGTGACCGTCCTCGGGGCGGGCGTACTCCTGGCCAGCCTCGCCGAGAAAGCGCTTCAGGTGGGTGTCCAGGATGCCCAGACCCTCCGGCGAGTAGACCTTGTCGTGGATGGCGAGGTTGCGCGGCGCTCCGACGGCCAGGGCGAAGTCGATCGCCTCGGAGACCTTCTGCCACGGCGCGCAGATCGGCGCACACAGCACGTCGACCTGCTCACCGGGCGGCGTGAGCGCGTCGCCGGGGTGGTAGACCCGCTCGTCACCGAGCCTCAAAACGTAGCCGGAGTTGAGGAAGCGCGGCAGGTCGGGATGGATGACCGCGTGCAGCTCGCCGACCGCGCGCACCGGCACCCCGGCCACCTCGAACCGATCCCCTGGTGACACGACGGTCACCCGCTCCAGGAGGTCGGGAGCCTCGTCCCGGATCCGCGCCGCCACGGCTTCGATGGTGAAGATGGGCGCCGCACAGGCACGCAGGTGGTCCGGCAGGTAGTGGTCTGGGTGCTCGTGGGTGATGAGCACTCCGTCGGCGCCGTCGGTGGCACCGGCCCCGGTGAACACCCCGGGGTCCAGCACCAGCGAGCGGCCGTCGTACTCGATGCGCACGCAGGAGTGGCCGAACTTGGTGATCCGCATGCCTCAGACTAGGCGCGTGCTCATCCCACCGCCCGGCGTCAGCCTGCGGCTCGCGACGCTCGACGACGTGACCGCGCTGGCTCTGCTGCACCAGCAGTGCTGGCGCGAGGCGTACTCCCCCATCGTCGACAACGCACTGCTCGAGGCGAGGCTCGACCTGAGGCGCTCCGAGGACACCTGGCGGACCAAGATCGAGGAGGGGAGCCAGCGGCTGATCGCGGTGCGCGACGACGTACCGATCGGCTTCGTCGCCTCGGGAGCCGGCCGGGACGACGACCCGCCGACACCGCGCGAGCTCTACGCGCTGTACGTCGCCCGGTCCGACTGGGGCAGCGGTGTCGGACGGCTGCTGCTCGCCGAGGAGCTGCGCGGCGAGTCGGCCTCGTTGTGGGTGCTCGAGGACAACACCCGAGCCCGTGACTTCTACACCCGGCACGGGTTCGAGTGGGACGGTGCGCGCAAGAGGTTCGACGGGCTCGACGCCTGGGAGATCCGCATGGTGCGCCGGGTCGACCATCCGGTGCGCACCTGACCGACCAGAGAGACTCCGCGCGCGAATATGTGCCAAAAGCAAAGGGATTCCGCGTCGGCGGTTATGGTTGATGAGTCGCCGCCACTGGTTCATGGGGCCGGCGGCCCGACCCTCACCCAACGCCCGAACAGGACTCATTCATGTCTGGACGCCGACTCCTCGTCGGGAGCATGGCCGCATTGTTGATGCCCGCCTCACTGCTCCTGGCCACCCAAGCCAACTCCGAGACGCAGGCACCGATCTCGTCGCTTTCGACCAAGGCCAAGGTCAAGAAGGCCAAGACCCGCGTCTCCATCCAGGTGCTGCCGCAGATCTCGCAGTACGGCAAGAAGGTCGCCAACCCCAACTCGGCCAAGGCGGCCGTCGCCGTCAAGGTGAAGGGTGCACGCAAGGGCTCGAAGGTCCTGCTGCAGGTCAAGGCCGGCTCGAAGTGGAAGAAGGCCGGCAAGGCGGTCACCAACCGCAAGGGCCTGGCCCAGTTCTCGACCAAGGCCACGCGCAACGGCAAGGCCGTCCAGCTCCGCGCCAAGGTCGGCAAGGTCACCACCAAGCCGGTCAGCAACGAGAAGTGGCTCGACGCGATGTTCACCGACGAGTTCAGCGGGTCCACGCTCGGGAGCCAGTGGAAGCACCGCATCCCCGACTACAACCCCGAGGGCTTCCGCGCCTGCTCGAGGGGCGGCCCCGAGGCCGTCTCCGTCCGCGGCGGCGCCGTCCGGCTCAGCGTCATCAAGGACCCCCACCGGTCCGACCAGTGCGTCGCCAAGCAGGACGGCAAGGTCCTCGGCAAGTACGCCTACCGCCTCAACGGCCACATCGCCACCGAGGACACCGTCTCCTTCAAGTACGGCGTTGCCGCTGCTCGGATGAAGTTCCAGAAGATGCGCGGCCAGCACGCCAGCTTCTGGCTGCAGCCGACCACCGGTCCGGGTGGCGCGGAGATCGACGTCATCGAGTACTTCGGCAAGGGTGCCGCCAAGGGCGGCCTGACCAGCTTCACCTACCACCGCGACGGCCAGAACAAGCTCGTCAAGACCGGTGACTGGCTCAAGGACTCCGACTCCTTCCTCGCGAAGAAGAAGGACGACTGGTTCAAGGCCTACCACGTCTTCTCAGTGGAGTGGACGCCCAGCGCCTACATCTTCCGCATCGACGGCAAGGAGACCTACCGCAGCACCAAGGGCATCTCCAGCCAGCCCGAGTTCCCGATCCTGTCCCTGCTCAGCTCGGACTACGAGATCCCGAACATCGGTAGCGACAAGAAGCTCCCCCAGCACTCGTACGTCGACTGGGTGCGCATCTGGCAGTCCTGAGCCCCGGCTCAGCCTCCGGCATCGCGTCGTACCTTCGGGTGCGGCGCGATGCTGCATTTCCACCGGCTGGCGACCCGTCGGCGGTGCGGCGCCGTTCAGGCGGTCTGGTGGTGCACGTAGCACCAGCGCCAGTTCTCACCGGGCTCGGCGGTCTGCATCACCGGGTGGCGGGTGTCGTGGGAGTGCACCGTGGCGTGCTGGGCCGGCGAGGAGTCGCAGCACCCGATGTGCCCGCACTCCAGGCACTGGCGCAGCGCGACCCAGGTCGCACCGTCGGCGAGGCACCGGGCACAGACCGGCGACGGCTCGGTCTCGACAGGTGGGTACGCAGCGAGCTCGGGGCACTCCTCGGAGTGGATGCCTCCGGTCTGCGCGCCCTTGAGCTCGTTGCGCGACGCGGTCGCGGTGTCCAGCATCGACTCCTCGATGTCGAGCATCGCCAGGACCTCCGAGACCACCTCCGAGGCCACCGTGCCGCCGGAGCGGATCTCCAGCACGCGCGCGCGCTCCGCGTCGATCATCTCCAGGCGCACCCGGGCGTAGAGCTCGCTCGGGGTCTCCGCCTCGGCGACGGTGGAGAGTCGTTCCCACGCGGCGAAGTTGCGCTGGTCGACGCGCTGGCGGATCAGGGGGATGACCTCGTGCGGGTCGTCGTACTCGAGCTGCTCGAGCTTCTCGAAGCCCGCCTTCGACGCCTGCTGCAGCAGGGTCGCGCGGGCCAGCGCGTCGGAGGCGGCGTCCGGGGAGGGGACGTTCAGGCGCTTGGCCAGCCAGGGCAGCGACAGGCCCTGGATGAACAGGGTGCCGGCCACCACGGTGAATGCCACGATGAGCAGCACCTCGCGGTGCTCGACCTCGTCGGGGATGACGAACGCGGCAGCGAGGGTCACCACCCCGCGCATGCCGGCCCACCCGATGATGAACGTGTAGGTCCAGGGCGGCCCGTTGCCGTCGCGGTCGACGCCGGGCCGGACGAGCAGGTAGCGCGCGGGGAAGACCCAGACCAGCCGCAGCACGATCACGGCGGTCAGCGTCGCGCCGCAGATCAGCGCGACCCGGCCCCACGAGACGGCGCTGGCCTCGACGTCGTCGAAGATCCAGCGGGCCTGGAGACCGATCAGCAGGAAGACCGCGTTCTCGAGCATGAAGGCGACGGTCCGCCAGTTCATCCGCTCGGCGATCCGGCTCTGCGCGGTCTGGATGATGGGCGCCTTGTGGCCCAGCAGCAGGCCAGCGACGACCACCGCGATGACCCCGGAGGCATGCACGCGCTCAGCGCTGACGTAGGCGGCGAACGGGACCACGAACGAGATGGCGGTGTCGAGCACCGGGTCGGAGACCCGCTTGCGGACGTGCGCCACGATCATGAACAGGGCCAGCCCGATGCCCCCGCCCCCCACCGCCGCGACCACGAAGTCCGCGCCCACCTGGAGCGCGGTGACCCCGCCCGCACCGGCCGCGATCGCGGTGCGCAGCGCGACGAGGGCCGTCGCGTCGTTCATCAGCGACTCGCCCTCCAAGATGGTGACGATCCGGCGCGGCAGCCCGATGGTGCGGCCGATCGCGGTGGCGGCCACCGCATCGGGCGGAGCGACGACCGCGCCGATGGCGAGGGCGGCCCACCAGCTCACGTCGGGCAGCAGCGCGTGCACCACCACGGCGACCCCGAGCGTCGTGAAGACCACGAGCCCGACCGAGAGCAGCGCGATCGGGCGACGGTTGGCATTGAAGTCGACGAGCGAGGTCTGCACCGCGGCGGCGTAGAGCAGCGGCGGGAGCAGCCCCAGCAGCACGACGTCGTGCCCCAGCTGGATCTCGGGGAGCATCGGCAGGTACGACCCCGCGACTCCCACCGCGATCAGCAGCAGCGGCGCCGGGACCGGGAGTCGGCTCGCGACCGCCGACCCGGTCAGGACGACGACGGCCAGGGCCACGAGCAGGAAGGCAATTTCCACGGGACCAGTGTGACCGATCCCGGGCGCTCCCGACGCCGCCCCGAACCCATGGCCGAGCGCCCCCTCGGTGGTCGAGTGCCTGCCTCGGTGGTCGAGTGCCCGCGAGGAACGAGCGGGTGTATCGAGACCACCACCCGGCCGGGTCTCGATACGCTCGCTGGCGCTCGCTACTCGACCAACGAAAAAGCGCCTCGGTGGTCGAGTGCCCGCGAGCTTCCTCGGTGGTCGAGTGCCCGCGAGGAACGAGCGGGTGTATCGAGACCACCACCCGGCCGGGTCTCGATACGCTCGCTGGCGCTCGCTACTCGACCAACGAAAAAGCGCCTCGGTGGTCGAGTGCCCGCGAGGAACGAGCGGGTGTATCGAGACCACTACCCGGCCGGGTCTCGATACGCTCGCTGGCGCTCGCTACTCGACCAACGAAAAAGCGCCTCGGTGGTCGAGTGCCCGCGAGCTTCCTCGGTGGTCGAGTGCCCGCGAGGAACGAGCGGGCGTATCGAGACCACCACCCGGCCGGGTCTCGATACGCTCGCTGGCGCTCGCTACTCGACCAACGAAAAAGCGCCTCGGTGGTCGAGTGCCCGCGAGCTTCCTCGGTGGTCGAGTGCCCGCGAGGAACGAGCGGGCGTATCGAGACCACCACCCGGCAGCCGGGTCTCGATACGCTCGCTGGCGCTCGCTACTCGACCAACGAAAAAGCGCCTCGGTGGTCGAGTGCCCGCGAGGAACGAGCGGGTGTATCGAGACCACTACCCGGCCGGGTCAGCCGGGTCTCGATACGCTCGCTGGCGCTCGCTACTCGACCAACGAAAGGCGCCTCGGTGGTCGAGTGCCCGCGAGGAACGAGCGGGCGTATCGAGACCACCACCCGGCCGGGTCTCGATACGCTCGCTGGCGCTCGCTACTCGACCAACGAAAAAGCGCCTCGGTGGTCGAGTGCCCGCGAGGAACGAGCGGGTGTACCGAGACCACGCTCCCTAGGCCGGCGCGGCCACCCAGAGCATCGGGTCTCCCCAGCCGAGGTCTCCGACGCCGTGCTTGTCGAAGGCCAGCACCACGAGGGTGCGGCGGTGGGCGGCGAAGGTCAGGACGTGCGCGATCATCCCGCCGTAGGTGAAGACCGTGGCGGGCTCGCAGAGCGCGTCGACGAACGTGTCGTCGAGCCGCGCGGACTCCACGACCTCCCGCACGTGGGCGAGGTACGTCGGCCCCTCGGCGGCGAGCCGTTGACGCAGCGACGAGAGCGACTCGTGCTCCTCGACCGACCAGTCGTAGTCGCGAGTCGCCATCGCGGCGTTCCACATGCCCATCTGGCCCACCAGCCGCGACAGCAGCGAGCGGATCGTCTGCTCGTCGTCGTCGACGCTCACGGCGATCGGCTCGTCGAGCTGCTCGTCGGTGAGGCGCTCGGCCAACCGGATCATCTCGCCGGTCAGCCAGATGTGGTGCTCGACCATCCTCGTCAACAGCTGCATGGCGGTTACCTCGTCTCGGGCGGGCAGCCGCAGGCTGCCGGGTGGATGGAAGTGGACGTCGCTCGGGGCCTCGATCTGGATGTGGCCCGGTTTCCTGCGCCACGTCGCCGGCGGCACGGCGTACGCCTTGGTGAAGGCGCGCGTGAACGCCTCGTGCGACCCGTAGCCCGCCTCGACGGCGATGTCGATCAGCGGCGCCGAGGTGGTGATCATCCGGTACGCCGCCCGCTCGAGGAGGATCCGCCGGCGAAACGTCGCCGGCGGCTCCCCGGCGACCGAGCGGATCATCCGGTCGAAGTGGAACCGCGAGAAGCCCATGCGTGCGGCCCATTCGAGGCCTGGCGCCGTCGCCGCCTCCTCGTCGGACCCGGTCGAGGCCAGCGCCTCGCTCAGGTGGTCGACGAAGCCGGCGAAGGTGTCGGTGGCGACGCTCATGAGACGAGGATGCTGGCTCGGCGACCGCCCGACTTGATCAGGCTTGCCCGATCGCGGCTGCGGACCGGGGCAGAGTGGACGCTGGGGCAGGAGCCGGATCCGGGCATGGACCATGATGCCCACAACCCCGGCGCGCATGCCGTCATCGCTTCGTAAGAGTCCTGGGCTGTTCCACCAGGCCCTGCCACCTAGGTTGTATGCCGTGACGACCGACCTCATCCTCCCCTGCCGCGACGAGGGACCGGCCCTGCGCGCGCTGCTGCCGAGAGTGCCGGCCGGGTTCTCGGTGATCGTGGTCGACAACGGCTCCTCCGACGACACCGCCGACGTCGCCCGCGAGCTGGGCGCCCTGGTGGTCACCGAGTCGCAGCCCGGCTACGGCGCGGCCGTGCACGCCGGGTTGCTCGCGGCCACCGCCGACCACGTGGCCTTCATGGACGGCGACGGGTCGTTCGACCCCGACGAGCTGGTGCCGATGGTGGCCGACGTCGCGGAGGGGCGCGCCGACATCGCGGTCGGCCGGCGCCGGCCCGTCGCGGCGGGCGTCTGGCCGTGGCACGCCCGCGTCGGCAACGCCATCATCGTCGCGTGGCTGCGCCGTCGCATCCACATGGACGCCCACGACATCGCCCCGATGCGCGTGTGTGGGCGTGAGGCGCTGCTGGCGCTCGACGTACGGGATCGGCGCTTCGGCTACCCGGTCGAGCTGCTGCAGAAGGCCACGCTCGCCGGCTGGCGGTTCGAGGAGCGCGACGTCGCCTACCACCCGCGTGCCGAGGGCACCCGGTCGAAGGTGTCCGGCTCGGTGAGCGGCACCGCGCGCACCGCCCGAGACTTCTGGAAGGTGCTGCAGCGATGAAGATCCTGCTCGTGGCCAAGGCTCCCGTGCCGGGCCGGGTCAAGACCCGGCTGGGTGCCCACATCGGGGCCGACGTGGCCGCCGAGGTGGCCGCAGCGGCGCTGGCCGACACCCTCGAGACCTGCAACTCCTCCGGAGCGGAGCGCCATCTCTGCCTGTCCGGCGACCTGGCCGACGGCGTACGCACCGACGAGCTGCGCGCCCTGCTCGCAGGCTGGGACATCACCGCGCAGCGCGGCGACGGGTTCGCCGAGCGGCTCGTCAACGCGCATCTTGACGCGGGCCCCGGCGCGGTCGTGCAGATCGGCATGGACACCCCTCAGGTGACGGTCGCCGCGCTGACAGCGGTCGCCGACGGGCTGGCCGACCACGACGCCGTCGTCGGCCCCGCCGAGGACGGCGGCTGGTGGGCACTGGGCCGCTCCGACCCCGCCGTGGCGCGGGCCCTGGGCGGCGTACCCATGTCGACACCGACGACCTGCCAGGACACCGTGGCCGCCCTGCGGGGTGCCGGCCACACCGTCGGCGAGGTCGGCAGCCTGCTCGACGTCGACACCCTCGACGACGCCCGCCGGGTCGCCGCCGAGATCCCGGACAGCCACTTCGCCCGAGCCTGGGGGCAGCGATGAACGAGGTGCCGTTCTCCACCGTCTTCGCGCTGGCCCTGCAGGGCGAGCCGACCCACGTGGTCGGGGTCGAGGACCAGCCCGTCGCGCTGCCGGTCGGCGAGTGGACGCAGCCCGCCGACGCCAACGACCACCGGATGCTCGACCTGTGCGTCGGGCCGACACTCGACGTCGGCTGCGGCCCGGGCCGGATGACCGCCGAGCTGGCCGATCGCGGACATGTCGTGCTCGGCATCGACGTGGTGCACGAGGCAGTCGGGCAGACCCGCGAGCGCGGCGCTGCCGCGATGGTGCGGGACGTGTTCGAGGAGATCCCCGGGGAGGGCCGCTGGGAGACCGCGTTGCTCGCGGACGGCAACGTCGGCATCGGGGGCGACCCGGTCGCCCTGCTGCACCGGCTGAGCGAGGTCATCGACCCGCGCGGCCGCGTGGTCGTGGAGGTGGCCGGGCCCGGAGTCCTCGCGAGCACCCACTGGGCCGCGCTCCAGACCGGCGAGCAGCGCAGCCGCCCCTTCAAGTGGTCGGTCGTGGGTGTCGACTCCATCGAGGCCACCGCCGCCGAGGCCGGACTGGCCGTCGTGTCGATCCAGGAGATCGGCGCACGCTGGGTCGTCGTCCTCGAGGGCGCGCTGTGAGAGCGCTCGCGGCCCCCGCGCCCGAGCACTTCACCTCGCGGCTGCGCAGCCCCCACGTCGCCGCCCGGGTCGGGCTGTGGCTCGGCGTCTGCTTCGGCATCTGCTTCCTGACCGGACTGGTCAGCCACTATGCGCAGAACCCCACCCAGCCGGTGCCCTTCCCGACCAGTCCGTCCTGGGGCTACCGCGTCACCCAGGGGCTGCACGTCATCACCGGCACCGCCGCGATCCCGCTGCTGCTGGTCAAGCTGTGGAGCGTGCTGCCGAAGCTCTTCGAGCGCCCGCCGCTGCGCGACCCCCGCCGGCTGGTCGTGCACGGCCTCGAGCGGGCCTCCATCGGCGTGCTCGTCACGTCGGGCATCTTCATGCTCGCCTCCGGTCTCCTCAACGCAGCACAGTGGTATCCGTGGGACTTCTCGTTCCGCACCACCCACTACGCCGTCGCGTGGATCGCCATCGGATCGCTGGTCGTGCACATCGCGGTCAAGCTGCCGATCATCCGCGACGCACTGACCGGCCACGTCGACGACACCACCCACGACCGGCCGACCGCCACCGAGGAAGGAGCCCTGTCGCGCCGGGGACTGCTGCGCACGACGTGGATCGCCAGCGGCGTCGCGGTGCTCGCGTCGGCCGGCAGCACCGTGCCCCTGCTGCGCCAGGTCTCCGTCTTCGGCGTCCGGTCGGGTGACGGACCCGGCGGCATCCCCATCAACAAGTCCGCCGCCGCGGCCAGGGTCACCGCCAGCGCCACCAGCGCGTCGTACCTGCTGGAGGTCGCGTACGGCGACCGCTCCGTGTCGATGACCCGCGACGACCTGCTGGCCATGCCCCAGCACACCGAGACGCTGCCCATCGCGTGCGTCGAGGGCTGGAGCGCCAGCGGAGCGTGGAGCGGGGTGCGCGTGCGCGACCTGCTCGACCTCGTCGAGGCCCCGGCGGGTGACGTGCGCGTCTCCTCCCTGCAGGAGTCCGGGCCGTTCCGGATCACCACGCTGCCCGACAACTTCGCGCGCGACGAGCGCACCCTGCTCGCCCTCACGCTGAACGGCGAGCCGCTGGCCATCGACCACGGCTTCCCGTGCCGGCTGATCGCGCCCAACCGGCCCGGAGTGCTCCAGACGAAGTGGGTCAACCGGCTGGAGCTCCTCGCATGAGGGCGCGACTGGCGCTGATCGGCCTCGGCTCGCTCGTCGGCGTGTACGGCGCGTGGCTGCTGCTGTCGCGCCAGGACTTCCAGCAGCTGCGCAGCGTCGCCGTGTGGCTCGTGGCCGGCGCGCTGCTGCACGACGTACTGCTGTCGGGTGCGGTGGTCGCGCTGTGCCTGGCGGGGAGCCGGTTGCTGCACAGGTCACTGCGGCGCCCGGCGACGATCGCCCTCATCGTGATCGGCACGGTGACCATCGGGGCGGTGCCGGTGCTCGGTCGCTTCGGGGCCCGGGCCGACAACGCGACGCTGCTCGACCGCGACTACATCACCGGCTGGGTGGTGTTCGTGGTGCTGGTGCTGGTCGCCCTCGCGCTGCTCGAGGTCAGGGCTCACCGCGCCTCGAGACCGAGCGACGGTTCCTGACGATGCCCCGGATGCTGGTCGTCGAGGACGACGTGACGGTGCGTGAGGTGGTCGTGTCCTACCTCAAGGCAGCCGGCCACGACGTGACCGAGGCGGCCGACGGCCAGACCGCGTTGGAGATCATGGAGCGGACGCCAGCCGACCTCGTGGTGCTCGACTTGATGATGCCCGGCATCGACGGGCTCGAGGTGTGCCGACGGCTGCGCCTCGCGGGCGACGTGCCGATCGTGATGCTGACCGCGCTGGGCAGCGAGCAGGACCGGCTGGTCGGGCTCGAGCTGGGCGCCGACGACTACATCACCAAGCCGTTCAGCCCGCGCGAGCTGGTGCTGCGCGTCGACTCGATCCTGCGCCGCACCGGCAGCGCACCCGAGGAGCCGGTGCTGCTGACCGACGGCGAGCTGGCCATCGACGCCGGGCGTCACGAGGCCACGCTGGGCGGCGTCGTGCTCCCGCTGACGGCTCGGGAGTTCGACCTGCTGCGACACCTGGTCGCGCATCCCGGCCGCGCCTTCTCGCGCGACGAGCTGCTGCGCGAGGTCTGGGGCTGGACCGTGGGCGACCACTCGACCGTGACCGTGCACGTCCGCCGGCTGCGGGAGAAGGTGGAGGCCGACCCCACCAACCCGGTGCGGCTGCTGACGGTGTGGGGCGTGGGCTACCGATGGGAGAGGGCATGAACGGCGACCGGCTCGAGATCCTGGTGGTGGCCCTGATGGCCGCCGTCGCCGTCGGCGCACTGGGGCTGGTCGTGGGCTGGCTGCTCCGTACGGCGTCGATCCGGTGGCAGCTGGGCCTGATGGCGGCGGTCTCGGTCTTGTCGGTGCTGGCCGGGGTGCTGGCCGTGGCGCAGCGGATGCTCCTCATGCCGCACGACCTCGAGGTGGTCACCCTCGTGGCCATCGCCGCGGCCATGAGCTCGTTCCTGGTCGCGTCCGCGCTGGGTGCCGCGCTGGTGCGCTGGTCCCGCGGAGTGCAGGAGGAGGTACGTCGGGTCGGCACCGGTGTGGCTCCGCGACCGTCGACCGGTCCGCGCGAGTTCCAGGAGCTGTCGGCCGAGCTGGCCACCACCGTTGCCCGGCTCGACGAGTCCCGCGCGAGGGCGGCCCGGCTGGAGAGCTCCCGCCGTGAGCTCGTGTCGTGGGTGAGCCACGACCTGCGGACGCCGCTGGCGGGCATGCGCGCGATGACCGAGGCGCTCGAGGACGGCATGGCGCCCGACCCGGCGCGCTACCACCGCCAGATCCGCGCCGAGGTCGACCGGATGGTGCGGATGGTCGACGACCTCTTCGAGCTGTCCCGACTGCATGCCGGGGTGTTCACGATGACCCCGCAGGAGGTCGCGGTGGGAGACCTGGTCAGTGAGGCGCTGGCCGGTGCCGATCCGGTGGCGCGGGCCCGCGGCGTACGCCTCGGCGGCAGTGTCGACCACGGCCTCCAGGTGCTCGCCGATCCCGAGGGCCTCTCCCGCGTGCTGGCCAACCTGCTCATGAACGGCATCCGGCACACGCCCGCCGACGGGGTCGTCCAGGTCACCGGTCGCGCGGTCGAGGGCGGCGTCGAGCTCAGCGTGACCGATGGCTGCGGCGGCATTCGCGAGGAGGACCTGACACGGGTGTTCGACGTGGCCTGGCGCGGCGCCACGGCCCGCACGCCGGAGCCCGACCCGGCCGACGCCCAGACCGCACGCGCCGGCCTCGGCCTGGCCATCGTGAAGGGCATCGTCGAGGCCCACCGCGGCGTGGTCGAGGTCGTCAACGAGCCCGGCGTGCCGGGTTGCCGCTTCCTCGTCCGGCTGCCGGCCTGAGCACGATGGCCGTTCGTCATCGCGCAGCCCTCACCGGGCTGCTCGTCGCACTCGCCGTGATCGCGGCGTCGATCGCGATCCCTCCCCTCCTCGGCTGGGACGTCGTCACCAGGCGCGACGACCAGGTCGAGTTCCCGCCCCTGCACGGCTTCTGGCGGCCGACGGTGGCGCCGATGAGCGTCCTGGCGGCGCTGCTGGCCGTGGCGGCCTGGCGGTGGGGTCCGCGGCTGGCCGACCGGCTCTCGTGGCGACACCTGCTGCTCACGTCGTACGTCGCGGGGCTGGCGTGGTTGCTGGTCCTCGCGCTGGTCGACGGGCCCGACGGCATCTCGCGGGTGCTGGGCAACCCCTTCGAGTACCTCGAGACGGCACGGGCCACCGACGACATCGGGCTGATGCTGAGCACGTTCGTCGACCGGATCCCCTACGGCGCCGACGACAACTGGGTCACCCACGTCGCCGGGCACCCGCCCGGCGCGCTGCTGTTCTTCGTCGGGCTGGTGCGCATCGGGCTCGGGGGCGATCTGTCGGCCGGCCTGGTCGTGACGGCCATCGCGGCCACCACCTCGCTCGCTGTGCTGTCGACGTTGCGCACCCTCGGCGCCGAGTCCACCGCCCGGAAGGCCGCACCGTTCCTGGTGTTCACCCCCGCCGCGGTCTTCATGGCCGTCTCCGCCGACGCGATGTTCGCGGCGGTCGCCGCCTGGGGTCTGGCCGCACTGGCCTGCGCGACCCGGACGTCGAGGTGGCGACAGGTCGCGTGGTCGGTCGTCGCCGGGCTGCTGCTCGGGTCGTGCATGTTCCTCTCCTACGGCCTGCCCCTGCTCGGCCTGCTGGCTCTCGCCGTGCTGGTGCTCGGCCGCTCGTGGCGGCCGCTGCTGCCGGCGGTCCTCGCCGCCTCGGCCGTGGCCGTAGCGTTCGCGGCGGCCGGCTTCGCGTGGTGGGAGGCGTACCCGGTGCTGGTCGACCGCTACTGGGACGGTGTCGCCTCCGAGCGCCCGCAGGCCTACTGGATCTGGGGCAACCTCGGCGCGCTGCTCATCTCGGGTGGTCCGCTGCTCGGCGCCGGCATCGCCCACGCGGCCTCTCGCTGGCGTCGTACGGACAGGGCGGTCGTCCTGCTGGCCGGCACCGCGCTCGTGGTCATCGTGGCCGCCGACCTGTCGCGGATGTCGAAGTCGGAGGTCGAGCGGATCTGGCTGCCGTTCATCCCCTACCTGACGCTGACGCTCGCCGTGCTCCCCGCTGTCTGGCGGCGATGGGGCCTGGCCCTGCAGCTCGGCACGGCGCTGGTGGTGCAGCACCTGCTCTACACGAGCTGGTGAGCCGGTCTCAGGCCCTCAGCGGCGCGGTCGCGAACTCCCGCAGCCCGTCCTCCGGGCTCACCGCAGCGGTGAAGCCCAGCTCTGCGGTGGCCAGCGCAGGAGACGCCACGATGTGCCGGACGTCGCCGAGCCGGTAGCCCCCGGTGACCTCCGGCTCGATCGGGTGACCGGTGCCGGCCGCGACCTGGCGGGCCACGTCGAGGATCGACACCGGCTGCCCGGAGCAGACGTTGTAGGCGGCGTACGTCGAGTCGTCGGCCTCGACGACCGCCCTCATCGCGAGCACGTTGGCGCGGGCCACGTCGTCGACGTGCACGAAGTCGCGCATCTGGCCGCCGTCCTCGTAGACCTGTGGCGCCTCCCCTCGCTCGAGCGAGGAGCGGAACATCGCCGCGACCCCGGAGTACGGCGTGTCCTTGGGCATGCCGGGCCCGTAGACGTTGTGGTACCTCAGCGCGATCGCCGCGGCCCCGGCCTGCCGGACCCATGCGGACGCGTAGTGCTCCTGGGCCAGCTTGCTCGCGGCGTACGTGCTGCGCGGGTCGAGCCGGGCGTCCTCGTCGACCAGCTCCCAGGTCAGCGGCTCGCCGCACGCCGGGCAGTGGTTCTCGAAGTCGCCGCCGTCGAGGGCGCCCACCGCGCGCGAGCCGGGCACCTGCGGACCGTGCGTCGGGCAGGCGTAGCGGCCCTCGCCGTAGACCACCATCGAGGAGGCCACGACCAGTCGGCCGACACCGGCCTCGTGCATGGCCGCCATCAGGGCGGCGGTGCCGAGGTCGTTGTGGGCGGCGTACTCCGGCAGGTCGGAGACCGCGACACCTGCACCCACCAGCGCCGACTGGTGGCAGACGACGTCGACACCCTTCAGCAGCGCGGCCCACTCGTCGGAGGTGGCGGCGTCGCGCACGTCGAGGGGGTGCGTGCCCGCGGGCGCCTCGGCGCTGCCGTGGGCGTTGGCGAGCATGATGTCGACGGGCACGACCTCGTCGCCGGCGGCCGCGAGCCGGGCCCCGATCGCCGAGCCGATGAAGCCCGCGGAGCCGGTCAGCAGGACCTTCACGAGCTGGGCACCGGGTAGGTGAGCTCGACGCCGTCGGCCCACGTGGAGCAGGTGCAACCGTCAGGGTCCGGCAGCGCCTCGATGGCGGTGCGGAGGATGCCGCCGAGGCGGTCGAGGTTCTGCTTGAACATCGCGAAGACCTCCTCCTGGCCGACCCCCTCGCCCGACTCGGCGCCGGCGTCCATGTCGGTCACCAGCGCGATCGCGGCGTAGCACTGGCGCATCTCGCGGGCCAGCATCGCCTCGGGGGCACCGGTCATGTTGATGAGGTCCCAGCCCTGCGCGGCGTAGTAGCGGGACTCGGCGCGGGTGGAGAAGCGCGGCCCCTCCACCACGACCATGGCCCCGCCGGCGGTGATGCCCGCGTCGGTGCCGGTCACCGCGCCGCTCACGCCGGCACAGTAGGGATCGGCGAACGGCAGGTGGACCGCACCGGTCTCGACGTACGACGAGACCCGGCGGTGGGTGCGGTCGACGAGCTGGTCGGGCACCACGATGTCGCCGGGCTGCACCCGCGCGCTGAGCCCGCCGACGGCACACGGGGCGAGCACCTGGCGGACGCCCAGCGAGCGCAGCGCCCACATGTTCGCCCGGTAGTTGATCGCGTGCGGCGGGTGCTCGTGGTGCGGCCCGTGCCGGGGCAGGAACGCCACGCTGCGGCCCGCCACGGCGCCGATCGAGACCGGGGCCGACGGATCGCCGTACGGCGTCTCGATGCGGTGCTCGCTGGGGTCGTCGAGGAAGGAGTAGAAGCCGGTGCCGCCGATGACGGCGATGTCGGCGCGCTGGATCGGTGCGTTCACGCGGGCCACTCTGCCAGTCGCCCGGTGACTCACGGCGACCAGCCGACGTCGGCCGCCCACCGCTCGGCTGCGTCGATGATCAGGTCGCACACCGGGTCCTTCACCGCGTAGTAGGCGTCGACGTCGTCGGGATGCAGCCGCGCGAGCGCCACCTTGACCTGGGCATAGGCGCCCGCAGCAGCGGCGGAGCTGCGCAGGTAGTCGCGGAAGAGCAGGGCGTAGCGCTGGTTGGACCCGCCCGTCGCCCGCACGTGCAGATGGGTACGCCGCCACGACGCCGGCGCACGGAAGTAGCGCTTCTCCCACTGCGCGGGCTCTGGGTCGCTGCCGGGCGGCACGTGGTCGGTGGTGATGTCGGTGGCCGTTGCGCCGATCAGCTCGAAGGCCGGCAGGAGGCGCGGGTCGTCGAGGTCGACGACGCTGACCTGGACGTCGATGACGTCCTTGGCAGCCAGGCCGGGCACCGACGTCGAGCCGATGTGGTCGACGCGTACGGCGGCCTCGCCCAGGGCGCCACGCAGCAGCCGCTCGACGACGGTGAACTCCGCCGGCCAACGCTCGTCGTACGGCCGGATGACGATGCTGGGCGTGTTCACGACCGCGACTCCGGCACGAGCGCGCGGATCCGGGCGTCCAGGTCACGTCGGTTGTCGCGGCGCACGCGCACCTCCACGACCTCCACACCGCCGTTGGGCGAGGCCAGGGCCTGCTCCAGCTCGGGCAGCGACCCGACCCGCCAGTGCGGGGTCCGGGTGGCCGCGCACAGGGCGGCCAGGTCGACGTGGTGCGGCGTGCCGAAGAGGCGGTCATAGGCAGCGGAGTACGCCGGGGCGCCTTGCTCGAGCATCGCGAAGATGGACCCGCCGTCGTCGTTGACGACCACGATGGTCAGGTCGGGCCGGGCCTCCGCCGGGCCGAGGACCAGCCCGCCGGCATCGTGCAGGAACGTCACGTCGCCCATCAGCGCGAAGGTGCGCTCCGACGGGCGCCCGATGGCGGCCCCGATCGCGGTGCTGACGGTGCCGTCGATGCCGGCGAGGCCGCGGTTGGCGATGACCTTGCGCCTCGCGCCGACGGCGTACCTCGGCACCATCAGGTCGAGGTCGCGGATCGGGCTGGAGGCGCCGACGACGAGCAGCCCGCCCGGGGGCAGGGCGTTCGCCACGGCCCCGGCCACGTCGTACGGCGTGAGGTCGGGCTCGGCGGCGAGCAGCGCGTCGAGCTGGGCGGCCACCGAGACGTCGGCTGCGTGCCACTCGTCGACCCACGTGGAGTCCCCCGGCTCGCAGGCCAGCGCGTCGAACTCGACGTCGACGTCGAACGGGCGCTCCGCCCACACCCCCGCCGTCCGTTGCGCCCAGACCTCGACGCCGGCGCGGCCGAGCAGCCGGGTGACCGGTCGGGAGAGCGTCGGGTGGCCAAAGACGACCACGCGCTCGATGCGGCCGCTGAGGTCGCCGTCGAGCAGCAGGCGGTAGCAGCGCAGCGCGCTCTCGCCGGTGCGCGAGCCGCTCGAGGGCTCGGCGAGCAGCGGCCAGCCGGCCCGCTCCGCCAGCACCCGGGCGGGAGGCCCGGCGTCGTCACCGGCCACCACGACGGTGCGCGGTCCGGCCGGGATCGGGGTGCCGTCGCCGTACCTCGGCCAGCTCCGCTCGCGAGTCGGCGGCGCCTCGGGGAGCCAGCCGAGGTCGTCGTCGTCGGGCAGCAACGGGTCGTCGAGGTGCACGTTGAGGTGGGTCGGCCCGTCGGCGACCAGGTCGAAGTCGTCGGCGGCCAGGTCCTGGGTGGGCACCAGCGGCCCGAAGACCCCCACCTGGTCGGTGGTCTGGTTGGCGTTGGTGCCGCGCAGCCGGCCCGGCCGGTCGGCGGTCACCACGACCAGGTCGACGGCCGAGTGGGCCGCCTCGAGCACCGCCGGGTGCAGGTTGGCGACGGCCGTGCCCGACGTGCAGATCACTGCCGCGCGGGCCCCGACCTTGGTCAGGCCGAGGGCGAGGAACGCTGCCGAGCGCTCGTCGAGCCGGGAGTGCAGCCGGATCCGGCCGGCCTCGGCCGCGGCGTACGCCGCGAACGACAGGGGCGCGTTCCGCGAGCCGGGCGCGACGACCACGTCGGTGACGCCGGCCGTGACGAGCCGGCCGACGATGCCGCGGGCGAGGCCGGTCGACGCGTTGGTCATGGGTGTCGATCCTGCCGTACGCCGCGCACCTCGCGGAGGCGGCGCTCCCAGTGCGCCACCCGGTCGGGTGTGGCGGCCAGACGGATGAGCGCCTCCTCGTCCACGACGGGGACGCCGACGGGCAGCCAGCCGTCGACCGGCAGCAGCGGCCGGGCGACCACGTCGTCGTGGAAGAGCTGCACCGTCGCCAGCCCGCACGCGTGGTCGAGGGTGGGCAGGGCGGCGGCGAGCGCCACCCCCGCCGCGATGCCGACAGACGTCTCGAGGGCCGAGGAGACCACCACCGGGAGCCCGATGTCCTCCGCGATCCGCAGGCATGCCCGCACCCCGCCGAGGGGCTGCACCTTGAGCACGGCGATGTCGGCGGCCTCGAGGTCGCGCACCCGGTAGGGGTCGGCGGCCCGCCGGATGGACTCGTCGGCCGCGATCAGTACGGCGACCCGGCGGCGTACCCGGGCCAGGTCCTCGACGTCGGCACACGGCTGCTCGACGTACTCGAGACCGCCGGCAGCCCGGTCCAGCACCGGGATCGACCGGACCGCCTCGTCGAGCGACCAGAGGCCGTTGACGTCGATGCGGATCAGGCCTGCGGGGCCCAGTGCATCGCGCACGGCCTCCACGCGGGCCTGGTCGTCGGCGATGGTCTGGCCCGGCTCGGCCACCTTCACCTTGGCGGTGGTGCAGCCGCCGGCGACCACGATGGCGTGGGCGCGCTCGGCGTCGACGGCCGGGACGGTGACGTTGACGGGCACCCGGTCGCGCAACGGCGCGGGCCAGTCACCGGCCGCGGCCTCCTCGGCGCAGCGCAGCCAGGGCTCGGCGACGTCGGGCGGGTACTCGAGGAACGGGCTCCACTCCCCCCAGCCGCCCTCGCCACGGATCAGCACGCCCTCGCGCTCGGTGATGCCGCGGAAGCGGGTCCGCATCGGGATCGAGAAGACGCTCACGCCAGCCCCTCCAGGGCGCGCCGGTCGACCTTGCCGTTGGCGAGCAACGGCAGCTCGTCGAGGACGACGACCTGCCGCGGCGCCCAGGCGCGCGGGTGCTCGGCGGAGACCCAGTCCCGGGCCTCCTCGAGGGTCAGCGAACCGGTCATGAACGCCACCACCCGCTGCCCCCACTCGACGTCGTCGATGCCGATCACCTCGGCCGTCCCCACGCCGGGGTGCGCGCGGAGCCGGGCGGCCACGGCGGGCAACGGCACGTTGACGCCCCCGCTGATGACGACGTCGTCGAGGCGGCCGAGCACGTGCAGGCGACCGTCCTCGTCGAGCCGGCCGGCGTCGCTGGTGAGGTACCACCCGTCGACGAGCGTCTCCGCCGTCAGCCCGGGGTCGCCGTCGTACCCGGAGAAGAGGGTGGGCCCGCCGATGCGGATCCGCGCGTCGGCGTCGAGCGTCAGCGCGACGCCGTCGAGCGGCAGACCGTCGTACACGCAACCGCCGGCGGTCTCGCTCGCGCCGTACGTCGCGACGAGGTGGAGGCCGGCGTCCTCGGCGCGACTCCGCAGGGCCGGGTCGATCGGGCCTCCGCCCAGCAGGATCGTGCGCATCCCGCGCAGTGCGGCGACGTCGTCAGGCGAGTCGAGCAGCCGGTGCAGCTGCGTGGGCACGAGCGAGGTGAGCTCGGCGTCACCCCAGCCGTCGAGCACCGGGTCGTGGCCGGCCATGAGCGAACGCACGACGACCTGCACCCCCGCGACGTACGACGCGGGCAGGGCCAGCGCCCAGCGCCCCGACTGCCCCAGCCTGCGGGCGGACGCGGCCACCGAGGCGAGTACGGCGTCGCGGGTGAGCACGACCCGCTTCGGCCGGCCGGTGGAGCCCGACGTGCTGATCAGCAGCGGTGCCGGGTCGCCCGCGTCCAGCCAGCGCGACAACGCCACGACCGCAGCAGCCGGGTCGTCGGGCGGACGCAGGAAACTCACGCGACGCACGCTAGCCGCAGTGGGGAATCTCCAGCGAAGGCCGCCCAGATTCGTCACGGGTGCTCCTCACACCTCAACCAGCGGACCGCCGTCCCGCGACGGCGCGGCCACGGCAGCCTGATTGGATACGCGGGTGACCACCACCGCCGACTGGATCGCCGGGGCGCGCCCGCGCACCCTGCCCGCCGCCGTCGCTCCCGTCCTCGCGGGCACCGGCGTCGCGACGTACGCCGAAGGGCTGGTGTGGTGGAAGGCGCTGCTCGCGCTGGTGGTCAGCCTGGCGCTGCAGGTGGGCGTCAACTACGCCAACGACTACTCCGACGGCATCCGCGGCACGGACGACGCGCGGGTGGGCCCGGTGCGGCTGGTCGGCTCCAGAGCTGCGACACCGCGCGCAGTGAAGACGGCAGCGTTCCTCGCGTTCGGGGTGGCTGCGGTCGCCGGCCTCGTGCTCGCCGCCACGACGGCCTGGTGGCTGGTCGCCGTGGGACTCGTCTGCATCGCCGCGGCGTGGTTCTACACCGGCGGCGCCAACCCCTACGGCTACCTCGGCCTCGGCGAGGTCATGGTGTTCGTCTTCTTCGGCCTGGTGGCGGTGATCGGCACGACCTACGTGCAGACCGAGTCCTGGCAGTGGCCGGCCCTGTACGCCGGCATCGGCGTCGGCGCACTGGCCTGCGCGATCCTGGTCGCCAACAACCTGCGCGACATCCATACCGATGTCGGGTCCGGCAAGCGCACCCTCGCCGTACGCATCGGCGAGCAGCGGACCCGCTACCTCTACCTGCTGCTCGTGCTCGCCGCCGCGTTCGCGATCGTCGCCATCGCCGCCGCGACCACCTGGTGGGTGCTGTGCGCGCTCACGTTCCTCGTCGTCGCGACCCCGCCCACCCGCGCCGTCATCGGTGGCGCCAGCGGTCCCGGCCTCATCCCCGTCCTCGCCCAGACCGGACTGGCGCAGCTGTGGTGGGCCGGGCTGGTCGTGGTGTTCCTGCTGGTGCCGTGACGGCCCGCGGGGACGAGGTCTGATGCGCATCCTCGGCATGATCTCGGGGACCTCCCACGACGGCATCGACGTCGCCGTGGTCGAGTTCGACGATCGCGACGGCGCGCTCACGGGCCGCGTACTGCACCAGGCCAGCACCCCCTACGCTCCGGGGCTTCGCAGGCGCCTGGTCGCCGCGCTGCCCCCCGCCCCGACGACGCTGGCCGAGGTCTGCGAGCTCGACACCCTCATCGGTCAGGCCTTCGCGGACGCCGCCGCCGACGCTGCGGACGCGGTGGGCGGCGTCGACGCCGTCTGCTCGCACGGCCAGACCGTCTACCACTGGGTCGACGCCACCCGCGCCCTCGGCACCCTCCAGATCGGCCAGCCCGCATGGATCGCCGAACTTGTGGGCGCCCCGGTCGTCTCCGACCTCCGCATCCGCGACATCGCCGCCGGGGGTCACGGGGCTCCGCTGGTGTCCTTCCTCGACGACCTGCTGCTCCGGGGGCGCCCGGGAGTCTCCGCGGCCCTCAACCTGGGCGGCATCTCCAACATGTCGGTCGTCGGCGCCGACTCACTGGTCGCCTACGACATCGGCCCGGCCAACGCTCTCGTCGACGCCGTCGTGGTCGCGGAGCGGCTCAACGACCTCGGGTACGACGCGGAGGCGCGCATCGCGACGAGCGGCCGGGTCGACGAGGAGCTGCTGGCGCTGCTCCTCGAGGACCCCTACTACGCGCTGCCGGCGCCGAAGAGCACCGGCAAGGAGCACTTCCACCTCGGCTACGTGCGCCGGGCGACCTCTCGGATCGGGAGACCGGTAGCCGTCACCGATCTCGTGCGCACGCTCACCGAGCTGTCTGTGCGCACGGTGGCGCGCGACGTCTCGGCCGCCGGCATCGGCTTCCTCGCCGTCTCCGGAGGCGGCTGCCGCAACCCGCTCATGCTCGACGGCCTTCGTACGGCGCTGCCCGACGTCGAGGTGGTCCTGGCCGACGAGCTCGGTGCACCCGCCGACAGCAAGGAGGCCATCGCGTTCGCGCTCATCGGGTGGTGCACGCTGCACGGAGTGCCGGCGACCGTGCCGGGCGGCACGGGCGCGCGTGAGGCCCGCATCCTCGGCACCATCACTCCCGGCGCCGGGCCGCTCACGCTGCCGCAGCCGAGCGTGGGCGGCATCAGCTCGCTCTCGCTGACGGTCGCCGGATCTCCATGACCCTCGCGTTCGAGACGGCGGCTGGGACGGGCGGCCGACGCCCTACTCCGAGTCCTCGCCCCCGCGCCGCTCGTCGAAGGCGGCGGTCGCCCGGCGCGCGCGCTCCTCGACCCGCTGGGCGAAGGCCTCGCGCTGGCGGTTCAGCAGGAAGTACGAAGCGACCCCGGAGAGCATGAACGCCAGCACCACCGACCAGATGGCGTGGACGCTGTCGCGGCCGGCCAGCAGGCCCCAGACGCCGACGACGATGAGCAGGGACGCGACGAACAGGACGAGGCGCAGAGCGGTGTAGACGACGAACTCTTTCACGCGTCCAGCCTAGGCGGGATCGCCCATATGCCCGACATCACCACGGACGGCCTACATTGGAGACGTGCTGAAGTTCCTGCTGGTCGTCTTCATCTTCGCCCTGCTGGTCTACCTGCTCGTCCGGGTGATCGAGCGGCGGGGTGTGCAGGGCATGCCACAACGTCCGCAGAAGCCGCGCAAGCCGCAGCGGCCCTCCTCGCCTGACGACGACCCGGACTTCCTGCGGGACCTCGACCGCAAGAACCGCAAGAAGCGTCAGAAGGACGAGCCCGACTCCACCTGATCGACCACGCTGTGGAGCGGCGCCGCGCCCTCGGCGTACGAGTGCTGGGACGTCGTCGAGAAGTAGTTGATCCCGATGAAGTTGAACCACAGCGTCGCCAGCCCCAGCACCGCCAGCCACGCCGCCTTGCGGCCGCGCCAGCCGGCGGTGGTGCGCGCGTGGAGGTAGGCCGCGTAGACGACCCAGGTGATGAACGCCCAGACCTCCTTGGGGTCCCAGTTCCAGTAGGAGCTCCACGCCTGGTGTGCCCAGATCGGGCCGGTGATCAACGCCGCGAACGTCCACACCGGGAAGCCGAAGGCGTGCATGCGGTAGGAGATCCGGTCGAGGCCGCGCAGGTCGGGCACCCGAGCGAGGTACCCCGTGGTCCGCGCGGCCCGGTCGCCCCGTGACTTCAGCAGGTAGAGCAGCGAGGCGATGCCGCCCAGGGTGAACGCGCCGGTGGCGATGACCGCCGACACCACGTGGATGACCAGCCACGGCGAGTGCAGCGCCTCGGTGAGCGGCGCGACCGGGTCGTAGAGCCACAGCACGGCCGCCATCAGCACGGCGATCACGAATCCGGTGACGATGGGCGCCATCCAGTCGAGCCCGAACCGGCGGTAGAACGCCAGGTAGAACAGGGCGACGAAGAAGGAGCCGGCGACGGTGAACTCGTACATGTTGCCCCACGGCACCCGGTTGGGGTCGGCGGCCAGGCCTCGGCTCACGAGGCCGACGAAGTGCACGGACACGGCAAGGATGGTGAGGAGTACGCCGAGCCGCCCGAGCATCGCGGTCCGCCCGGTCGTGACCTCGGTCTCGGCGGGCAGCCTGCGCAGCGACGCCCACTGACCGAGGTGGCACAAGAACGCGAGGAAGTAGACCGCGCCGGCGACGGCCACCGCCTGGTTGCTGAGGGTCTCCCACGACTGGTCGCTCACGCGTCCTCCTTGATGGCATCCATGATCTCGGTGAGCTCCTCCGCGACGTCGCCGCCGTCGCTGCGGTCGAGGCCGCCGAGCTCGACCAGTGTCTGCTCCTCCTCGCGGCGGACACGAATCCACACCCGCCGCGGCCGGATGAACAGCGAGCCCAGCAGGCCGAGGAGCGCCAGGCTGACCCCGGCGAGGGCGACCAGCTTGCCCGGCGTACGACTGATCTGGATCTTGTTCCAGCGCTCGAGGCTCTCGAACTTCACCGACCCGGCGCCGCCGGGCAGCTCCACGGTCTCGCCGATGCGCATGTCGAGGCGGAACATCGACCCGTCCGGCTTGGTGAGCAGCTCCGCCTTGGCCTTGTCGAGCACGTAGACCGACTGCTGCTCACCGGTGTCCATGCTGAGGTCGCCGGTGTAGGCCTGCATCGACAGCAGCGGGTCGAGATCCTGGCCGAACGCGGAGTAGGGCCCGCCCTGCTTGCCCGGCGCGAACGCGAACGTCGGGTAGAGCTGGCCCTCCAGGCCGATCTGGGTCGGCTTCGCATCCGGCGCCTTCACCACCCCGAACGACTCGAAGGTCTGGTCGGTCGGCAGGAACACCGTCGGTCCGCTGTAGGTGACGTTGCCGTCGCCGTCGGTGATCGTGATGACCGGCGCGTACCCGTGCCCGATCAGGAACACCTCGGTGGAGCCGATGGACAGGGGGTGGTTGACCTTGAGGTCGTAGGACTTCTCCGGGGCGTCCGGAGACTCGCGGTAGTCCAGGTGCGAGACGAACTTCTGCGCCATCCCCTTGCGGGGGCCGCTGGTCAGCCAGTTGACGTCGAAGTCGGTCACGTCGAACGAGAACGGCTCCATCCACTTCTGCTGGAACAGGCTGCCCGGCAGGAAGTCGTCATAGCTGCGTACGTCGTTGGAGAAGCTGGTGCCGACCACGACGATCGCGCCGCCCTTGTAGCCGAACAGGCTGCCCACCCCGAAGCCCACCAGCACCACGACCACCGAGATGTGGAAGACCAGGTTGCCGGCCTCGCGCAGGAAGCCGCGCTCCGCCGCCACCGTGCTCTCGGTGGTGTCGACCCGGAAGCGCCGCTTGCGCAGCACCGAGGCCGCGCGCGCGAGCACGTCGTCCACCCCGGCCGACGTCGTGTACGACGCGTGGTGCGGCAGCCGGTCGAGCCGCCGGGGCGCCTGGGGCGGGCGGGCGCCCATGGCCCGCCAGTAGACGAGGGTGCGCGGGATGATGCAGCCGATCAACGAGATCATCAGCAGCAGGTAGATCGCGGCGAACCACGGTGAGTCGTAGACCGAGAACAGCCCGAGCCTCTCGTAGATCGGTGTCAGCTTCGGGTGCGCGTCCTGCCAGTTGGAGGTCTTCAGCGAGTCGACGTCCGACTGCGGGATGACCGAGCCGGGCACCGCCGCCAGCGCCAGGAGCAACAGCAGGATCAGCGCGGTGCGCATGGAGGTGAGCTGCCGCCACGACCAGCGCCCCATCTCGCGCAGGGTCAGCTCGCCGGAGCGTCGGGTCGGCTCAGGCGTGCTCATACGGGTGTCTCCGTGCCGAGGATGAGGCTGACCTGCAACCAGGTGACCATGTCGTCCCACAGGCCGCTGACCAGCAGGATGCCGACGGCCACCAGCATCAGCCCACCGGCGCGCATCACCCACGCCTGGTGGCGGCGTACCCAGGCGAAGGCGCCGAGCGCGCGCCGGTAGGCCAGTCCGGCCACGATGAACGGCAACCCGAGACCGAGCGCGTAGACGCCGGAGAGCAGCGCGCCCCGGCCGGCCGTCGCCTCGTTGATCGACAGGGTGCTGATGGCGCCGAGCGTCGGGCCGATGCAGGGCGTCCAGCCGAGGCCGAACAGGACTCCGAGCAGGGGCGCGGCGGCCAGGCCGACCGCCGGCACCTGGTGCAGGCGCCAGTCGCGCTGCAGCCAGGGCACCAGGCCCGCGAAGGCCAGCCCCAGCATGATCGTGAGCGAGCCCAGGACCACCGTGATCTCGCGCTGGTAGTCGATCAGCCAGTAGCCGAGAGCTCCCGACAGCGTGCCGATCGCGACGAACACCGCCGAGAAGCCGAGCACGAAGAGCACCGACCCGAGCAGCATCCGGCCCCGGTGCTGGCCGGCCTCACCGGAGGCCAGGTCGGCGCCCGAGAGGCCGGTCGCGTAGGAGAGGTAGCCGGGGAGCAGCGGGATCACGCACGGCGAGAAGAACGAGACGAGACCGGCCACGAGGGCGACCGGCAGCGCCAGGAGCAGGGATCCGGAGAAGGCCTGCTCGCGGAACCAGTCACCCATCTTCGGCGGCCACCTCGTCGACGAGGTCGGTCAGGGTCTGGGTCGACGGGATCGAGCCCAGGACGGACGCCGCCACGCGTCCCGACCGGTCGAGCACGACCGTCGACGGGATCGAACGAGGGGTCAGCGTGCCGTAGAAGGCGAGCAGGGCCCGGCCGTCCGGCGAGTAGACCGACGGGAAGGGCACCTCGAAGTTGCGTACGAACGCCTTCGCGTTGTCGACGGACGCGTCCCGGATGTTGATGCCGAGGTACGACGCGTCGTCACCGGCCTCCTCGGCGGCCGCGACCAGGTCGGGCATCTCGGCCCGGCACGGCGGGCACCACGAGCCCCAGACGTTGATGACGACGACCCGACCGCGCAGGTCCGCGAGGTCGACCGGGTTGCCGTCGAGGTCGTCGCCCGAGAGGTCGATCGGGTCGTCGCGGTCGGTGGGGCCGACCTGCGCCACCCGGCCGTCTCCGGTCACGTAGCCCTTGTCGCCGGTGCCCGATGCCGATCCACAGCCGGTCAGCACCAGCAGACCGGTCACCAGCAGCACGACCACGCGGGTCATGACGGGCGCTTCGGATCGGGCGCGCCGCCGGCGGAGAACGGAGCCGACCGGTCCTTGACCGGGATCAGGTCACCGGCGGGCTCGGAGTAGCTCACCTGGGAGAGGGTGTCGCCGGTGTAGTGCAGCGACGTCAGCGAGCACAGCGTGCACTCGCGGTTCTTGGGGTGGTGCAGGTAGGACCGCTTCTCGAGGTGCAGCCGCGTCGTCCAGATCGGCAGCTGGTGCGACACGATCACCGCCTCGTGGCCGCGGGCGGCGTCGCGGGCGTCGCGCACGGCGGCCATCATCCGGGCCGCCATCACGTCGTACGGCTCGCCCCACGACGGCTTCAGCGGGTTGTAGAGGTGCCGCCACAGCCGGGGCCGCTTGATGATGGTCAGGGCCCCCTCGCCGAAGTTGATGCCCTCGAAGCGGTTGACCGACTCGATGACCCGGTCGTCGGTGACGATGCCCAGCCCGCGTCGTTCGGCCAGCGGTGCGGCGGTCTCCTGCGCTCGTTCGAGCGGCGAGACGCGCAGGTGCACGATGTCGCGGTCCCCGATCGTCTCGGCGATGCGCCGAGCCATCGTCTGGCCCAGCTCGGAGAGGTGGAAGCCCGGCCGGCGTCCGTAGAGCACGCCGTCGGGGTTGTGCACCTCACCGTGCCGGAGCAGGTGGACGATCGTCTTCGGCTGCGTCATCTCAGCGTCCTTCCGAGGAGGCGGCAGCGGCCCGGGCCGCGCCCGGCAGTGCGTCGAGCACGGTCTGCACGGCACGGTCGTCATGGGCGGCCGAGAGGAACCACGCCTCGTACGCCGACGGCGGCAGGTAGACGCCCGCGTCGAGCATCGCGTGGAAGAACGCCGCATAGGCAGCGGTGTCCTGGGTGGACGCGTCGGTGAAGTCGCGCACCGGCGAGCCGGTGAAGAACACCGAGAACATCGTGCCCGCCGCCTGTACGACGTGCGGCACACCGGCCGCCGCGAGCGCGTCGGCGGCGGCCTCGCGGATCGTCGTACCGATGGAGCCGATGTGGGTGTAGACCTCGTCGGTGGCGAGTCGCAGGGTGGCCAGGCCGGCGGTGGTGGCGATCGGGTTCCCCGAGAGCGTGCCGGCCTGGTAGACCGGACCCTCGGGCGAGAGCCGCGACATCACGTCGCGACGGCCACCGAACGCGGCGGCAGGGAAGCCGCCGCCCATCACCTTGCCGAACGTCATCAGGTCGGGGACCCACCCCTCCTCGACACCGTCGAGGCCCCAGCCGCCCTGGCTGGTCGCCCGGAAGCCGGTCATCACCTCGTCGGAGACGAAGAGCGCGCCGGCCTCACGGCAGCTGAGTGCGAGGAACTCGTTGAATCCGGGCTCGGGTGGCACCACGCCCATGTTGCCGGGCACCGCCTCGGTGATCAGGGCGGCGATGCGCGGGCCGTGCTCGGCGAACGCCGCCTTCACGGCGGCGCGGTCGTTGTAGGGCAGCACCAGGGTCAGCTCGGTCGACGACGCCGGCACGCCGGGGCTGCCCGGCACCGCGAACTCGTGGTGCGTCGCGACGCCGGAGCCGGCCGAGGCCAGCAGCGAGTCGACATGGCCGTGGTAGCACCCGGCGAACTTCACGACGACGTCGCGGCCGGTGAAGCCGCGCGCCAACCGGATCGCCGACATCGTCGCCTCGGTGCCGGAGGACACGAAGCGCACCGCCTCGACGGGGGTACGGGCGACGATCTCCTCGGCGAGCTCGACCTCCGGCTCCGTCGGCGTGCCGTACGACGTCCCGCGGGCGACCGCGGCCGACACGGCCGCCATCACCTCGGGGTGGGCGTGGCCGAGCAGCATCGGCCCCCACGAGCAGATCAGGTCGACGTACTCGTTGCCGTCGACGTCGGTCAGCCACGCCCCGCGGGCCGACCGGATGAAGCGTGGAGTGCCGCCCACGGCGTTGAACGCGCGCACGGGCGAGTTGACCCCACCCGGGGTCACCGCACGGGCGCGGTCGAAGAGCGCGGCCGAGGCCGGTACGGGTGTCGGGGTCACCCGTTCATTGTCTCGTAGCACCCAACCCGGCGAGACGACGGGTGGACGCGCCGCCCGCCCTCCCACGTCCGTGTCGGATCACGAGCACCGGACCGCTGGCGGACGACGGCATTTGGGGTCATGCTTGAGCGAGCACACCCGCTTCCACGTAACTCCGTGTGACACGATTCGTTGGATCACCGTCGCCCCGCTTCGCAGAGCGCGACCACGGATGATCTGCAGCACGAGGGAGAACGCGCCACATGCCAGCACCACGCTTCGGACGGATCCAGAAGGCCACGGCCATCGTGCCGCTGGCCCTGCTGTCGGCCGCGTGGACCGTGAGCCTGGCCGGGGTCGGAGCCGGCACCGCCTCCGCCGACGGCGACGCCACCGTCCTGCCCGACGGCACCACCGTGCCCTCCGAGGCCGTCGAGGCACCCGCCAGCGTGTCGGTCCCCGGTGTCGTCGCCCCCGGCGTCGGCGGGAGCAGCGCCCAGAGCGTGGTGGCCTCCGCCTCCCCCAGCGGCATCCCGGCCGCCGCCCTGGCCGCCTACCAGCGCGCCGAGGCGGTCATCAACTCCGCCGACAAGGACTGCCGGGTGCCGTGGCAGCTGATCGCCGCCATCGGTCGTGTCGAGTCAGACCACGGCCGCTACGCCGGCAACGTCCTCGACGACGACGGCCTGGCCCGCCCCGGCATCTACGGCGTCAAGCTCAACGGCAAGGCCGACACCCAGCGGATCACCGACACCGACGGCGGCCGGCTCGACAACGACGCCCGGTTCGACCGCGCGGTCGGCCCGATGCAGTTCATCCCGTCCACGTGGGCGGTCGTCGGGGTCGACGGCGACAGCGACGGCAAGCGCAACCCCCAGGACATCGACGACGCCGCGCTCGCGACCGCGGTCTACCTCTGCTCCGGCAACGAGGACCTCTCCGGTGAGGCCGGCCAGCGCGCCAGCGTCTACCGCTACAACCACAGCAACGACTACGTCGACCTGGTGCTGTCGATCATGAACGCCTACGTCGACGGCGACTACCTCGCGGTGCCCAACACCACGACCGCGGCCCGGGTCTTCCTGCCCGACACCGCCGGCCCGACCGGCACCGGCGGCACCGGTGGCGGCAAGGGCAAGGGCAAGAGCGGCGGCAAGGTCGGCGGCAAGGCGGGCGGCAAGGGCGGCAGCGGTGGTGGCGGGGGCGGTGGCGACACGGCCACGGCGACCCCTACCGCCGACCCGACCAAGGCCCCGACTGCCGAGCCGACCAAGGACCCCACCAAGGACCCCACCAAGGCGCCGGCCAACCCGCCCACGGTGAACGTGCCGACCAGCCAGCCGCCGCTCCCGCCGGTCGCGCCGCCCCCCATCCCGGTGCCCACCGTCGGCCCGGTCCTGACCTACGCCGAGGCGCAGGCCCAGTGCATCGCCTCCGGCATCTCGGTCCTCCAGGTCGCCCAGCTGAACAACTGCATCAACAACCTGTTGAACCCGTGAGCTGAGCAGCGTCGAGACCGGTGACCTGCAGCAGACCCGAGCCACCCGCTCGTGGTCTCGACACGCCCGCTCGTTCCTCGCGGGCACTCGACCACCGACACGTTCGTTCGAGTCGAGTAGCGAGCGCCAGCGAGCGTATCGAGACCCCCTCGCTCGTGGTCTCGATACACCTCGCTCGTCCCTCGCGAGGCACTCGACCACCGACACGTTCGTTGGTCGAGTAGCCAGCGCCAGCAGTCCTCGTTGGTCGAGTAGCGAGCGCCGGCGGCTTTGTTCGTTGGTCGAGTAGCGAGCGCCAGCGAGCGTATCGAGACCCCCCTCGCTCGTGGTCTCGATACACCTCGCTCGTCCCTCGCGAGGCACTCGACCACCGACACACATGCGTTGGTCGAGTAGCGAGCGCCAGCGAGCGTATCGAGACCCCCCTCGCTCGTGGTCTCGATACACCTCGCTCGTCCCTCGCGAGGCACTCGACCACCGACAAGGGCCTCGCGAGGCACTCGACCACCGACAAGGGCCTCGCGAGCACTCGACCACCGACAAGGGCCATGCGGGCACTCGACCACCGATGACCTCGCGGGCACTCGACCACCGGTGGACGTCGGGTCAGCGGGCGAGCAGCCGGGCGGCCTCGGTCGCCCAGTAGGTCAGCACCACATCGGCGCCGGCCCGGCGGATCGACGTGAGCGTCTCCAGGATCGCCGCCTCGCGGTCGATCCAGCCGTTGGCGGCGGCCGCCTCGACCATGGCGTACTCGCCCGAGATGTTGTACGCCGCGACCGGCACGTCCACCGCGTCGCGCACGCGTCGTACGACGTCGAGGTAGGCCAGGGCCGGCTTCACCATCACGACGTCGGCGCCCTGCTCGATGTCGAGCAGCGCCTCACGCACACCTTCGAGGGCGTTGGCGGGGTCCTGCTGGTAGGTGCGTCGGTCGCCGTCGAGCGAGGAGTCGACCGCCTCCCGGAAGGGACCGTAGAACGCGGAGGCGTACTTCGCGGAGTAGGCCAGGATCGAGACGTCGGCGTGCTCGACGCTGTCGAGGGCCGACCGGATCACCTCGACCTGGCCGTCCATCATCCCGCTCGGCCCGACCATGTCGACGCCGGCATTGGCCTGGGCGATCGCCATGTGCGCGTAGGCCTCGAGCGTCTTGTCGTTGTCGACCTGGCCGTCGACCGTCAACAGGCCGCAGTGACCGTGGTCGGTGAACTCGTCGAGGCACAGGTCACTCATCACCGTCAGTCCGTCGCCCACCTCGGCCACGACGTCGGTGATGGCGAGGTTGAGCACCCCGGTCGGGTCGATCGCGCCGGTCCCGGTGGCGTCCTTGCGCTCGGGGATGCCGAACAGCATCACGCCGCCCAGCCCCAGCTCGGCCGCCTCGGCGGCGGCCTTCAGCAGGGAGCTGCGCGTGTGCTGGACGACGCCCGGCATGGAGCTGATCGGCCGCGGCTCGGTCAACCCCTCACGCACGAACATCGGCAGCACCAGCTGGCGAGCCTCGAGGGACGTCTCGGCGACCAGCCGGCGCAGCGACGGGGTGCGCCGCAACCGGCGCGGCCGGATGATCGGGCCGGAGATGTCCGGCTCGAACACGGGCGCATCCCCGGTCGCGGCCACTACTTCGAGCTGACCTTCCGGCGACCCGAGGGCTTGCGCTCCGAGGGCTTGGTGACCGGCTGGGCGGCGTCGACCATGGCGAGGCGACGGGCGGCGCCGAAGTCGGCCAGGGCGTCGACGAGCTCGTGCACGTCAGGGTGCGGAGAGAGTACGTCGACCCGCAGGCCGTGCTCCTCCGCAGTCTTGGCCGTGGCCGGCCCGATGACCGCGATGATCGTCGAGGGGTGCGGCTTGCCGGCGATGCCGACCAGGTTGCGCACGGTGCTGGACGAGGTGAACACCACGGCGTCGAACTTGCCGGTCTTGATCGCGTCGCGGGTCGGCGCCGGCGGCGGGGTGGCGCGCACGGTGCGGTAGGCGGTGACGTCGTCGCACTCCCAGCCCAGGTCGATCAGGCCGGCGACGAGGGTCTCGGTGGCGATGTCGGCGCGCGGCAGGAACACCCGGTTGATGGGGTCGAGCACGTCGTCGTACTCCGGCCAGTCGGCCAGCAGGCCGGCTGCGGACTGCTCGCCCGACGGGACCAGGTCGGCACGCAGGCCCCAGGCGGCGATGGCCTCGGCGGTCTTGTCACCGACCGCGGCGATCTTGAGGCCGGAGAAGGCGCGGGCGTCGAGGCCGTACTCCTCGAACTTCTCGCGCACGGCCTTGACGGCGTTGACGGAGGTGAAGGCGATCCACTCGTAGCGGCCCTCGACCAGGCCGCGTACGGCCTTGTCCATCTGGAGCGGGTTGCGGGGCGGCTCGACCGAGATGGTCGGGACCTCCTCGGGCACGGCGCCGTAGCCACGCAGGCGGCTGGAGACGGTGCCGGCCTGCTCCTTGGTGCGGGGCACGAGCACCCGCCAGCCGAAGAGCGGCTTGGTCTCGAACCACGACAGCGTCTCGCGCAGGTCGACGACGTCGCCGACCACGATGATGGCGGGCGGGGCGACGCGAGCGGCACGGACCTCGGCGGCCACCTGCTCGAGCGTGGACACCAAGGTGGCCTGCTCGGTGGTGGTGCCGACGCGGGTCACCGCGACGGGGGTCTGCGGTGAACGGCCGGCCGCTACCAGGGCACTGGCGGTCTCGCCGATCGAGCCGACGCCGGAGAGCAGCACCAGGGTGCGGTCGTCGGCGTACTGGCTCCAGTCGATGTTGCCGCCGCAGGTCACCACGGCGACCTCGCGGTTGGTCTTGGTGGTCAGCGGGATCCCGGCGTACGCGGGGACGGCCGCGACGGAGGAGACGCCGGGCACGATCTCGAAGCCGATGCCGGCCTTGACGCAGGCCTGCGCCTCCTCGGGACCGGACGCGTACAGGAACGGGTCGCCGGTCATCAGGCGGACCACGCGGGCCTTCTTGCCGTACTTGACGACGACCTTCGAGCGGTTGGCGTGGGTGAGCGGCTGGCCGTCGTCGCCGAAGCCGCCGTCGACGAACTCGGGTCCGGAAGGGGCCTCGACCTCGGTCTCGCCGTCGCTCTCGACCGGGGCGGGGAGCCCCAGGAGGGTGCGCACCAGCTGCTCGTGCTCGGGAGCCTCGGTGACGACCACCTCGGCCTCGCGCAGGAGCTCGACGGCGCGCACCGTCAACAGACCGGGGTCACCGGGGCCGCTGCCGACGAACGACACCCAGCCACGACCCGTGGCGGTATTGGCGGGAGAGGTGGTCTTGCCTCGACTCATGCGCGCTGCTTCCTCACTGTGCACTCAATGCTTCTGGCGCTGCTTCTTGCGGAGCTTCTGCTGACATCAGGTCTGCTGCTCCGTCGGCGAGCAACTCGCTCGCCAGCCGGGAGCCGACGCCCACGGCGTCGTCGGGCGCTCCGGTGGCGCTCTTGCGCACCGACCACCCGCCGTCGAGGGTCAGGGCAATCGCCCTGATCCACAACTCGTCGCCGTCTTCGCCTTCGACGACCTCGGCCAGCGCTCCCAGCGGTGCGGAGCACCCGGCCTCGAGTGTCGCCAGCACGGCCCGCTCGGCCTCGATGGCAACCCTCGTGGGGCGATCGTCCAACGTCGCGAGCGCTTCCACCAATTCGGCGGCGTCGCTGCGGCACTCGATGGCGAGCGCGCCCTGCCCCGGAGCGGGCAACATCTGGAGTGGATCGAGCACCTCGGTGACCTCGTCGAGACGACCCAGGCGGGCGAGTCCGGCGCGCGCCAGGAGGATCGCGTCGAACTCACCCTCGGCCACCTTGCGGATGCGCGTGTCGACGTTGCCGCGGATGCCGACGACGTCGAGGCCCAGGCCCAGCGCACCGACCTGGGCGGCCCGCCGCGGGCTGCCGGTGCCCACACGGGCGCCGTGCGGGAGCTCACCGAGGGTGAGGCCGTCGCGGGCGATGACGACGTCTCGCGGGTCCTCGCGAGGGGGTACGGCGGCCAGCGTGATGCCGGCTGCGGGCGTCGTCGGCAGGTCCTTGAGCGAGTGCACCGCGACGTCGACCTGACCGGCGAGCAGGGCGTCGCGCAGGGCACTCACGAAGACCCCGGTGCCGCCGAGCTGGGCGAGCGGGGCGCTGCTGCGGTCGCCCTCGGTGCTGACCTCGACGAGCTCGACCTCACGGCCGAGCCGCTCGCGGATCATCGTCGCGACCAGGCCGGACTGGGTGGTGGCCAGGGCGGACGCGCGGGTCCCGAGTCGCAGTGGCGCTGTCATCGCTCCTCCTCGGCAGGGTTGACGGCGGCCCGGGTCACGGCGTCGACGGCCTCGGGGTCGAGTGAGAAGAGCTCGGCCAGCGCCGCGGCGTACGACACGGCACCGGTCTCGTTGGCCAGCTCCTTGACCCGCACGGTCGGCTGGTGGAGCAGCTTGTCGGCGACCCGTCGCAGCGTGTGCAGCACCTCGGCGCGGGTGGCGGCGTCGAGGCCGGGCTGCCGGGCGTCGAGCCGGGCCATCTCGGAGTCGACGACCCCGGTGGCCATCGAGCGCAGCGCGACGACCGTGGGCGTGACCTGCGACTGCCGGCGGGCCGAGAGGAAGGCCGAGATCTCCTGCGCGACGATCGTGCGGACCCCGGCGACGTCCTTGGCCGCGGGTACGTCGCGCAGCTGGTCGGCCAGCGTCGCCAGGTCGGTGAGGCGGACCCCGGGCAGCTCGGCGACGGCCGGGTCGACGTCGTGCGGCAGGGCCAGGTCGACGATCTCGAGCGGCTCGGTGCGGTCGCCGCGGGCGGCCTCGACCATGGCCCGGGTGACGAGCAGGCCGGCGGCGCCGGCGCAGGTGATGAGCACGTCGGCGCCGGGCAGCGCGCTGGGCAGCGACTCCAGCGGCAGCGACCGGGCGGCGTACTCGACGGCCAGACGCTCGGCCCTGGCGGACGACCGGTTGACGACGGTGATCGACCCGGCGCCCTGGCGGGCCACCGTGGCAGTGGCCAGTGCTGCCATGGCTCCAGCACCGACGATGACGACGTCGGCTCCGGCGATGCCGCCGCGCTCACCGGTCGCATGGTCGAGGGCGGCGGTCACCAGCGAGGGTGCGGCGCGCTCGATGTCGGTCTCGGCGTGGGTGCGCTTGCCGACGCGCAGGGCCTGCTGGAAGAGCAGGTTGAGCGCCGGGCCGAGGGTGCCGAGCTCCTGACCTGCCCGCAACGCGTCACGGGCCTGCCCGAGGATCTGTCCCTCGCCGACGACCATCGAGTCGAGGCCGGCAGCGACGTGGAAGAGGTGCGACACGGCGCCGTCGTCGTAGTGGACGTAGAGGTGCGGCACCAGCGACTCGGTCGGCTCGTCGGCCCGCTCGACGATGAGCCGGCTGACCTCCTCGACGCTGCCGTGGAAGCGGTCGACCTCGGCATAGATCTCGAGGCGGTTGCACGTCGCGATGACCGCAGCCTCGGTGACGTGGTCGCTCGCCGCGGCGTCGATCGCCAGCTTGCGGGCGCCGTCGGCGTCGAGCGCGAGACGCTCGAGCAGGGCGACCGGAGCGGTCTTGTGGGAGATGCCGACGACCAGGACGCTCATGCGCCCACCTCGGCGGCCGACGCCTTGCGCTGCTCGTGATAGGCGAGGATCTGCAGCTCGATGGAGAGGTCGACCTTGCGCACGCCGACGCCGTCGGGAACGGCGATCACGCTGGGTGCGAAGTTGAGGATGCTGGTGATGCCCGCCGCCACCATCCGGTCGGCGACGTCCTGGGCGGCGATCGCGGGGGTGGCGATCACGCCGATGGCGACGCCCTGGTCGGTCACGATCTGCTCGAGGTCGTCGAACGGGCGTACGTCGACTCCGGCGACGATCTCCTGGTGGCGCTCGGGGTCGGCGTCGAGCAGGGCCACCACCCGGAAGCCACGGCTGCGGAAGCCGGAGTAGTTGGCCAGGGCGTGGCCGAGGTTGCCGATGCCGACGATGACCACGGGCCAGTCCTGGGTCACCCCGATCTCGCGGGCGATCTGGTAGCGGAGGTACTCCACGTCGTAGCCGACGCCACGGGTGCCGTAGGACCCCAGGTAGGAGAGGTCCTTGCGCAGCTTGGCGCTGTTGACGCCGGTGGCGTGGGCCAGCTCCTCGCTGGAGCAGGTGGCCGTGCCGCCGTCGACGAGCGTCGTCAGGGCCCGAAGGTAGATCGGGAGACGCGCAACCGTGGCCTCGGGGATGTCCCGGGCCGGGTCGGCAGGGTTCCGTGCGCTCACTGGCTGCTCTTTCCAGCAGGCCGATCCCGGACTACGACGGTCCGTTTCAGGTCGGTCGGCCAGATCACTGTAGGAGTTTGTGAACGCGAGAACAAACTGAGCGGCGGGCTTGTGACAAGCCCCACCCGCTACCGCGGATCCGATGCCAGGGCGGCGCGGAGGCGAGCCGGGTCGACGCGCCAGAAATCGTGCTGCCGGCCGTCCACGAACGTCACCGGGACCTCCTCGCCGAAGCGGTCCACCAGCGCCGGGTCGCCGTCGATGTCGACCTCGGCGTACTCCTCCCCGAGCTCCCGGCAGACGGCGGCGATGACCGTCCGGGCCTCGTCGCAGAGGTGGCAGCCGACGCGCCCGTAGAGCGTGACCCGCGCCGTCATTCGAGCAGACCGAGCGCCCGGCGCCGTTCGAGGCCGCGCAGCCTGCCCTTCTGCACCTTGCCGGTGACCGTCAGCGGGAGCTCGTCGACGACCTCGATGCGGGCCGGCTGCTTGAAGCGGGCCAGCCGCGTGCTGACGTGCGCGCCGACCGCTGCGCCGAGATCGGCCGACGAGGAGCTCGGGGCCGCGACGACGTAGGCGACGACCGCCTCGCCCGTGACGTCGTCGGGAGCACCGATCACGGCGACGTCGGCCACGGTGGCCAGCTCGCGGATGACGTCCTCGACCTCGGAGGGGTAGACGTTGAAGCCGGAGACGATGACCAGCTCCTTGATCCGGTCGACCAGGAACAGGTCGCCGGAGCCGTCGAGGAACCCGACGTCGCCCGTGGCCCACCAGCCGTCGGCGTCGGGACCGCCGGCGCCATCGGGCCAGTAGCCGCTGAACAGGTTGTCGCCGCGGATGGAGATCTCGCCAGGGTCCTCACCCGACGGCGTCGCACCCCGCTCGTCGACGAGCCGGATGTCGATGCCGGGCAGCGCCGCCCCGACCGAGCCGACCTGGGCCACCTTGCTGCACAGCGTGCTCGTCACCACCGGCGCCGCCTCGGTGAGGCCGTACCCCTGGTGGATCTCGACGCCCGAGACCCGGGTGAAGTCCGCGGCCACCTGGGATGCCAGCGGGGCCGACCCCGACAGCAGCAGGCGGACCGGTCCGAGCCGCTCCGCGAGGTGATCGACCGGCAGCCAGTGGGCGAAGACGGCCGGCGCCACGGGGACGACCGAGATCGCCTCGTCGTCGATCAGGTCGAGGGTGCCCTGGGGGTCGAAACGGTCGACCAGCAGCAGCTTCGCCCGGTGCCGGAGCGCCCCGCCCAGCACGGCGTTGAGCCCGTAGACGTGGAACAGCGGCAGCACGGCCAGCACCACGTCGTCGCCGTGGATCATCGGCGGCTCGACCTGCGCCACCTGGTCGATGTTGGCCAGCAGCGCGCGGTGCGTGAGCATCGCGCCGCGCGGGCGGCCGGAGGTGCCGCTGGTGTAGAGCAGGGCGGCGAGCTTCTCCGGGTCGAGCAGCGGCGGCACCGGCCGCGCCTCGGGTGCCAGCGCGTCGTCGTAGGGCAGCTCACCGTCGCCGGCCGGGGCACCGACCAGCACGACGCGCGGCGCAGCCTCCAGGCGCGAGACGGACTCACGCACCGTGGCGACGGTGTCGCCGTCGGCGATCACGACCCGTGCCCCGGAGTCGGCGAGCATCCGCTCGATCTCGTCGGCCGTCGAGCTCGGATTCACCGGTACGGCGACCGCCTGGGCCCGCAGCACGCCGAGATAGGACGTCACGAACTCGAGACGGTTGCCCATCACGATCATCACCCGGTGTCGGGCCAGCGCTCCGATGTGCCCCAGGCCCGTGGCCAGCCGTCCCACCTCGTCCTCGAGGGCGAGCCAGGTGAGCGACCGCCCGCCGGCCTCGACGACTGCCAGGCGTTCGGGACTCGCGTCGGCGGCGATGGCCACCAGCTCGGAGACGTCAGTGATGCGCGACATGTGCCGATACTTTCACACGGGTCGACCCCACGAATCGGCCTCCTTGAGGGCCGCGGGACCCCCCGCGGCGCTGTGGCGAGCGGATTCCGCCCAACCCTCCTAGGCTGGCATCGTGACCCCGCCCGAGAAGCCCCGGCGCGCGCCGAACCTGCAGCGCCGTTCGACCCTCGCAGGCGAGGCCGCGGCCGCAGCCGCCGAGGTCGAGACGGCGCTGGACCTCCCCGCCGACTCGGACAGCGCGGCCTTCTTCGACGTCGACAACACCGTCATGCAGGGCGCGAGCATCTTCCACCTCGCGCGCGGCCTGCACCGCCGCGAGTTCTTCACCACCCGCGAGATCCTCGGCGCCGCGTGGAAGCAGGCCTACTTCCGCATCGTCGGCGTGGAGGATCCCGAGCACGTCGCGGATGCGCGCTCCTCGGCCCTCAGCTTCATCGCCGGCCACACCGTCGCCGAGCTCGAGGAGCTCGGTGAGGAGATCTTCGACGAGGCGATGGCGCACCGCATCTGGCCCGGCACCCGGGCGTTGGCCCAGCTGCACCTCGACCAGGGCCAGCGGGTCTGGCTGGTGACCGCCGCGCCGATCGAGATCGCCACCACCATCGCCCGGCGCCTGGGCCTCACCGGCGCGATGGGCACCGTGGCCGAGCACGAGAACGGCATCTACACCGGCCGCCTCGTCGGCGACATGCTCCACGGGCCGGCGAAGGCCGAGGCGATCAAGGCGCTCGCCGCCCGCGAGGGCCTGGACCTGTCCCGCTGCTCGGCCTACTCCGACTCCGCCAACGACCTGCCGATGCTCTCTCTGGTCGGCGACCCGGTCGCCATCAACCCCGACTCCCGGCTGCGCGCGCACGCCCGCGAGCAGGGCTGGCGCACCCGCGACTACCGCACCGGCCGCAAGGCCGCCCGCGCCGGGCTGGTGGCCGCCGCCGTGGCCGGCGCCGCAAGCGGCACGGTCGCGGCCGGCATGGCGATCCGGGGACGACACCACCACCACTGAGGCGGGCGCGCTCTCTCCCGAACGGGGTTCACAACGGGCTGCTCTCGACCTACTCTTGAGTAGGTCCAGCGTGACGGACCGTCTGGGAGGGCACTTCGATGCTGGGCGAGCACGACCTTGCGCGCGGTTTCGACGCGCTCAGGCTCGCCGTGGCCGACGCCCTGCGGGCCCCGCAGCTCTCCCCCGTCGGTCCCGTCGGTCCCGCCGTCCTGTACGCCGAGGCGGCGGCGCCGTCCGACCGCGACACACGCGTACCGGCCGGCGGCGGTCCCGGCGGCTTCGGCGATGCCGACCTGGCCGCCTCCTCCGAGGAGTCCGAGGCCGAGGGCACCCGGCTGATCGCCCTGGTCGAGCTGGCCCGCACCGGTGACAAGGAGGCATTCGGGCTCCTCTTCGACCACTACCACGGGTCGGTGTACCGGTTCCTCTACTACCGCACCCGCTCGGCCACCCTCGCCGAGGACCTGGCCTCGGAGACGTTCTTCCGTGCGCTGCGGAGCATGAACAGCTTCCGTTGGCAGGGCAAGGACTTCGGCGCCTGGCTGATGACCATCGCGCGCAACCTCGCCACCGACCACTTCAAGGCCGGCCGCACCCGACTGGAGATGACCACCGACGACATGTCGGCCCACGACGACTCGACCGAGGGGCCGGAGGACGAGGTGCTCGCCGGGCTGACCAACGAGATCCTGCTGGTCGCCCTCAAGGACCTGCCCGACGAGCAGCGCGACTGCCTGGTCATGCGGTTCCTCCAGGGGCTGTCGATCGCCGAGACCGCCGCGATCCTCAAGCGCAGCGACGGCGCCATCAAGCAGCTCCAGCTGCGCGGCGTACGCAATCTCGCCAAGCGACTGCCCGATGGGGTGCTGTCGTGATGCAGGAGACGATCGAGATGCCTGCCGCCGTCGCCGTAACCTCTCCCGCCCACGCGTCGTTGGATCGGTCGAAAGCGCTTCCCGGTGACGGGGCCGGAAGCCAGACGGATCAGCAAGGACGGCGGCGATGACTCCAGTCTTCACTGCGCGTCGGCAGGCTGAAGAGTTCGAGAGGGGGTTGTCGGGGGCCCTCGACCTCTCGAACCTGTCGCGGCGCGACGCCGCCGCCCTCGCTCCGTTGCTCGACCTGGTCGACCAGCTGCAGGCGGTCGCCCCTCCCGCGCCTCGCGCCGACCACGTGACCGACCTGCGCGCACGGCTGATGGTCGAGGCCGACTCGGTGCTCCTGACCATCGACCCCGCCGCCGAGTCGCGGCTGCGCCTGGCTCCCAGCCGCCCGGCAACGCGTGGGCGCGATCGCCGGCTGGCGACCGTGCTCGGCGGGGCAGCGCTCATCGGTGCCACCACCTCCATGGCCGTCGTCGCCCAGGGCGCGCTGCCGGGCCAGACGCTGTACCCCGTCAAGCGTGCCATCGAGAACATCCGCACCGACGTCTCGACCGACGACGGCGCCAGGGCCTCCCTGCTCCTGGCCAGCGCCGCCAGCCGGCTCGACGAGATCGACCAGCTGGCCCGCGACGGCTCACCGGCCGGCATCGCGGCGCTGCCCGGCACCCTCGACACGTTCTCCGACCAGGCCGGCCAGGCCGCCGAGCTGCTGCTCGGCGACTACCGACGCACCGGCCGCGAGGGCGCGATCACCACGCTGCGCGACTTCGCCGGCGAGAGCATGACGAAGCTCGCGCGACTCGAGGGCACCTTGCCCGACGGCGCCCGCGACGAGCTGTTGCACGCCGCGCGCATCGTCGCGACGTACGACGCCCGGGCCAGCTCCGCGTGCCCGACCTGCGCCGGCGCGGGAGTCACCGAGATGCCCTCCGTGCTGGCTTCCTCCGGCACCTGGTCGGCGGTGACGGTGCCCGCGTCGCTGCCGGGCGTCGAGCCCCGCACCCCGACCGATCGGCCCGGCGACGTCGTGGACGGTGACCGGGGCACGGGCACGGCACTGGCACTGGCACGGGCACGGGCACGGGCACGGGCGACCTCGGTGGCACGACCGGCGGCACCGGCACGGTGACCGACGCCGTGCCCGTCCCCGAGCCGCCGAAGCTGCCGAAGCTGCCGCCCCAGACGAAGCCCGGCACGGACGCGGGCAAGGACGTGGGCAGCGAGGTGGGCAAGACCACGACCGACGTCATCGACACGATCACCGGCACCCTGACCGGCACCCTGACCGGCACCGAGACTGACAGCGGACCCGTCGGCGGGGTCGTCGGTGGAGTGGTCGACGGCGTCGAGGACGTCGTGCCCAGCACCGGCGGCCTCACCGGCGGCCTCACCGGCGGCCTGACCGGCCCCTGATCAGCCGAAGACGGACTGTCGGTCGAGCAGCAGCGTGTAGAGCGTCTGCTGGATCGTCTCGCGCACCTGGTCGGTGACGTTGAAGACGAGCATCGGGTCCTCGGCCTCGGTCGAGTCGTAGGAGTCGGTGCGGATCGGCTCACCGAACTCCATCAGCCACTTCGACGGCAACGGCACCATGCCGATCGGGCCGAGCCACGGGAACAGCGGCGTGATCGGGAGGTAGGGCACTCCCAGCAGCCGTGCCAGCGACGGGATGTTGCCGACGAGCGGATAGATCTCCTCGGCGCCCACGACCGAGAGCGGCACGATGGGTACGCCGGTGCGCAGGGCTGCCGAGACGAACCCGCCCCGGCCGAAGCGCTGGAGCTTGTAGCGCTCGGACCACGGCTTGCCGATGCCCTTGAAGCCCTCGGGCCACACGCCGACGAGCTCGCCGTGGGTGAGCATCCTCTCGGCGTCCTCGTTGCAGGCCAGGGTCGCGCCGGCGCGGCGGGCCAGGCTGCTCACCAGCGGCATCTTGAAGACCAGGTCGGCGCCGAGCGGTCGCAGGAAGCGGCCGGTGCGGTCATGGATGGTGGCCATCGTCATCAGGCCGTCCATCGGGACGGTGCCGGAGTGGTTGGAGACCACCAGCGCGCCACCCTCGGTGGGGATGTTCTCGATGCCCCGCACCTCGATCCGGAACCACTTCTCGGCGATCGGGCGCAGCGCTGCCAGGAGGAAGCGCTCGGTGACCTCCTGGTCGAAGCCGTAGTCGTCGACGGTGTAGCCACCTTCGAGCCGGCGGCGCAGGAACGCCATGAACTCGGCCAGCCGGCGCTCCCACTGGTCGTCGAAGAGCTCGACGGCCGCCTGCTGGAAGGCGGAGAGCCAGTCGGTGAGCGGGATGCCGGCCAGGGGATGGCGGTCGGTCGCGGTCGTCGCACTGGCGGCGGCTGCGGGCGGCGCGGGCGGCGCTGGCTTCGGGGCGGGCGCGGCCTTCACGGCACGCGGCGCGGGCGGCTGGGTGGCGGGCGCCTTCTTCCTCGGCGGGGCCAGCTTCCTCGGCGGGGCCAGGTTGCGGGCGGCCGACGACGGCTTGGCCCTGCCCGTGCCGCGGCCGGGACGGCCGGAGGTGCCGATCGGGATGATCTGGGCGTGGGACTCAGGCACTGACGACCCCTCTCGCGGTGCGCCGGGGCGCACCCAGCGAGAGGCCGAAGTCGGCGAAGGCCTCCTCGGTGGTGAAGCGCGGTGTGAACCCGAGCGCCGTCCGCATCCGGGTGGTGTCGACGCCCCGACCGAATGTCAGGAAGCCGATCTGCTCGGGTGAGAAGTCGGCCAGCCGCGCCGACCGCAGCAGCGAGCCGGTGCGCCCGACCGCGAACGCCGGCAGCGGGATGCTGGGTCGCTCGAGGCGGCGCAGCGCCTGCGAGAGCATGAGCACGCCGTCGCCGGCGACGTTGAAGGTGCCGCTGACGTCATGGGTGGCCGCATGGCCGAGCACCCCGAGCAGGTCGTCCTCGTGCAGGAACTGCAGACGCGGGTCGTAGCCGAACACGGTCGGCACGACCGGCAGCCGGAAGTAGGAGGTGATCGGGCTGATGACGTGGGGGCCGATCACGTTGGCCGCGCGCAGCAACGTCACCGCGACGTCGGGGCGGCGACGGGCGAACCCGCGGACGTAGCCCTCGATCTCGTAGACGTCCTTGGCGTAGCCCGAGCGGGGCAGCTGCTTGGGTCCCATGTCCTCGGTGAACATGCCCGGGTCGCGGCTGCTGGCGCCGTACACGGTGGTCGTCGACTTCACGATCAGTCGCTCCAGCCCCGGCGCGGCCTGGCAGGCCGCGAGGAGCTGCATCGTCCCGATGACGTTGAGCTCCTTCATCGTGTTGCGGCCCCCGGCGCTGCCGGGGGTCGCGATCACGCTCATGTGGACGACGGTGTCGACGTCCTCCTTGGCGATGACCTTGGCGATGACGGGGTTGCGGATGTCGGCACGCACGAAGGAGACGTCACCGATGTCGCCACGCGGCGGGACGACGTCCACGCCGATGACGCGATCAATGAGGGGGTCGGCCGCGGCGCGACGCGCGAAGCGTCGACCGATGTCGCGAGAGACTCCCGTGACCAGAACGACCCGCCCCATGATCGGGCAGGCTTACTTGCCGAGCTTGCGACGCTGCACGCGCGTCTTCTTCAGCAGCTTGCGGTGCTTCTTCTTGGCCATGCGCTTGCGCCGCTTCTTGATGACAGAACCCACGGTAAACCTTTCAACAAACGTGTGTGGCGGTCAGGCAGGCGGCCAGACCGACCAGCACAGCCTACTTGCCGTGGGTCAGGGCACAGAATCCGGTCTCAGTGCAGACTCAGTGAAGACTCGGTGCAGTCTCAATGCGGCCGGGCCGCACCGGGGAGCACGGGGGTCAACCGGCGTTGAAGAAGCTCTTGTGGAGGTACTCGTTGACGTCTTCCTCGGTCACCCGGAAGGAGCGCCCCACGCGCACGGCAGGAAGCTCGCCGTTGTGGACGAGACGGTAGACGGTCATCTTCGAGACCCTCATCATCGAAGCGACTTCGGCAATCGTCAGGAACTTGACGTCTGACATGTCCGCTGCAGCCATGGTGTGCACCGATCCTCGCTGGCGGCACGGCGCCGGCTTCCCCACCGGCGTCACAAACGTGGCGCATTCGTGAGACTAGGGCCTGGAGTGACCCGGGGGAAGGGTGTGACTGGAGAAACTTGTGGTGCCGCGGCGTGTCGCATTGCAAATGACTCGTTCGGGCCATCCATACCTGCCCCGAGCGGCGACCAGCCGTCACCGAGCAGCCTAGGGATACGGGTCGAGACCGTGCAAGGGGAACACCGCGGTCCGGGTGGCGTGGATCGCCCGGTCGAGCCAGGTCTCCGGGTCGTAACCCTCACTCCAGTCGCGCCAGGCCGGGGTGCGGCCGTCGGTGAGCAGATGTGGCGGCGTGCACCCGATCATGGTGTCGACGTACTCGCGCCACTGGGGCGGCGTCGGCGTCTGCGGGTCGAGCGGCCGGCCACCGAGGATGGCGAGCAGGTGGGACCAGGCGCGCGGCACGACCTCCACGATCGCGTAGCCGCCGCCCCCGGTCGCCACCCACTTGCCGTCGCAGACCTCGTGCGCGAGCTCGTGCAGGGCGAGGTAGGCCGCACGCTGGCCGTCGACACTGAGCATCAGGTGGGCGAGCGGGTCCTCCATGTGGGAGTCGCAACCGTGCTGGGTGACCAGGACCTGGGGGCGGAACTCCCGCAGGACCTGGGGTACGACGGCATGGAAGGCGCGCAGCCAGCCACCGTCGGCCGTGCCGGGCGGGAGAGCGACGTTGACCGCCGTCCCCTCGGCGTCCGGCCCACCGGTGTCGTTGGGGAACCCGGTGCCCGGGAACAGCATCTGGCCGGTCTCGTGCAGCGAGACCGTCATCACCCGCGGGTCGTTGTAGAAGATCGCCTCGACGCCGTCGCCGTGGTGCACGTCGACGTCGACGTAGGCCACCCGCTCGACGCCCTGGTCGAGCAACCACTGGATGCCGACCGCGATGTCGTTGTAGATGCAGAAGCCACTGGCCTTGTCGGCCTGCGCGTGGTGCAGGCCGCCGGCGATGTTGGCGCTGTGCAACGACTCGCCGCTCCACACCTGCCGGAACGCCTCGACGCTGGCGCCCACGACGTGCGCGGCGGCCACGTGCATGCCCTCGAACACGGGGTCGTCCTCGGTGCCGAGGCCGTGGTCGAGGGCGTCTGCGCCCGGCGTCGTGCCGCACCGTTTGACGGCGTCGATGAAGTCGCGGGTGTGCACGGTGGCGATGAGGTCCTCGTCGGCCATCGGGGCAGGCACGACGTTGAGGCGCTCCAGCACGCCGAGCTCCTCGGCCAGCCGCATCGTCAGGTCGACGCGCAGCGGCGACATCGGGTGCGACGGCCCGAAGTTGTACTCGGTCAGGGTCTTGTCGAAGACCACGCTCGCCGGTCCGGGACAGTCCACCATGGCCGCGAGGCTACTCCGCAGTCACGTCATGGTGGTTCAATGGACACATGCCGAGCACTGGAATGCATGCCTCGATCCAGCTGTGGTGGGCCGCCTGAGGCGGACCACCCTTCGAGCACACCCATCGAACAGGCCGCCCACGGGCGGCCTGTCGTCATTTCGGCAGCAGGTCTCCGCGGGCCCAGACACGCAGGAGAACCTCATGACCACGCTCTCGCTCATCACTCCGTCCGGCCACCTCACCCTCGGCAACCTGCTGGGCGCGCTGCGTCCGATGGCCGAGCACCAGGACGACGCCTTCTACGGCATCTCGGACCTGCACGCGCTCACCGTGCGGCACTCCCCCGACATCGTGCGAGCCCGGACCGACGAGATCGCCACCCTGATGCTCGCCGCCGGCCTCGACCGCTCGACGCTCTTCGTCCAGAGCCGGGTCCCGGCGCACACCGGGCTGGCCTACCTCCTGGAGTGCACGGCGTACACCGGTGAGCTGAACCGGATGATCCAGTTCAAGGAGAAGGGCCGTGGCGTGGCGTCCACGCGCGTGTCGCTCTACACCTACCCGACGCTGATGGCGGCCGACATCCTGCTCTACCGGCCCGACCGGGTGCCGGTCGGCGACGACCAGCGCCAGCACGTCGAGCTCGCGCGCGACCTGGCGATGCGCTTCAACGCGGCCTACGGGCCGGTGTTCACGGTGCCGGAGAGGACGGCGCCGCCGGCAGGTGCGCGGGTGATGTCGCTGTCCGACCCGGCGACCAAGATGGGCAAGAGCAACACCGACTCTGCGGGCGTGGTCTACCTCCTCGACCCGCCCGACGTCGTACGCCGCAAGGTCTCCCGCGCGGTCACCGACTCCGACGTCGGCGCCGATGCCGTGCGACCCGACCGGGCGACCAAGCCGGGCGTGACCAACCTGCTCGAGATCCTCACCGCGTGCGGGGGGTCGGCCACCGGCCTCACGACGTACGGCGCACTCAAGGCCGCCGTCACCGACGCGGTGGTGGCCGTGCTCGACCCGATCCAGAAGGAGTACGCGGACCTCGCCGACGACCCCGGGCACGTGCGGTCGCTCTTCGCCGCGGGCGAGCGACGCTGCCGCGAGGTCACCGCCCCCGTGCTCGCCGCAGCCCAGACCGCCATCGGCCTGTGAGCCAGGGCGCTAGCCCTGGACGAAGGCGGCCACGATCCGGCCGAGCTCGTCGCCGGCGTCCTCCTGGAGGAAGTGCCCGGCCCGCTCCACGACCGGGTGCTCGAGACCCGTGGTGCCGGGCACCAGCTTGCGCAGGATCGGCGCCATGGCCCCGGTGATCGGGTCGCTGTCGCTGAACGGCGTCAGGAACGGCTTGTCCCAGGCCTGCAGGACCCCCCAGGCGGCCCGGTTGGCCTCGCTGGCCGGGTCGTCGGGACGGGTCGGCACCAGCGACGGCATGGTCCGCGGTCCGGCCTTCGACTCCTCGGTCGGGAAGGGGGCGTCGTAGGCGGCCCGGACCGCATCGGTCAGGCCCCGGACGCACCCCGACGCCACGAGCCGACCGATGTCGAGCACCTCGGCCCGTTCGACGGCCCGACGGAACTCCCACCACACCGGCGGCATGTCGCGGTCGCCGGTCGGCAGGCCGGTGTTGGCGGCGACGACCCGGGCGAAGCGATCGGGGTGCTCGGCGACCAGGCGCAGGCCGATCAGGCCGCCCCAGTCCTGGCCGACGAGGGTGACGTCGCGCAGGTCGAGGTGGTCGACCACCAGCGAGCGGGTCCACTCGACGTGGCGGGCGTAGGTGTGGTCGCTCGGCGACAGCGGCTTGTCGGAGCGGCCGAAGCCGATCAGGTCGGGTGCCACGCACCGCACCCCGGCCTCGACGAGCACCGCGACCACGTGCCGGTAGAGGTAGGACCAGGTGGGCTCACCGTGCAGGAGGAGCGCCACCGGGGCGTCGGGCGGCCCGGCGTCGACGTAGGCCATCCGCAGGGTGCCGCCACCGGGCGCCTCCAGCTCGGCGTACGACGTCGGCCAGGGGAAGTCGGTCAGGTCGTCGAAGCGGTCGTCGGCGGTGCGGAAGGTCTCCATCCGGCGAGCATGTCAGCACGTTGGTACCGCAGTGCCAGACTGGACCCATGAGCACTCCGCAGGTCGACCCGTCCGCGCTGCGGCTGGAGTTTCCCCAGTCGCTGGCCGTCTACGCGACCTACGCCCAGGCGCAGAAGGCGGTCGACCACCTCTCCGACAAGGAGTTCCCGGTCGAGAACTGCATGATCGTCGGCACGGAGCTCAAGCAGATCGAGCGCATCACCGGGCGCCTCACCTACAGCCGGGTGGCCACGCTGGGTGCGCTGTCCGGGCTCTGGCTCGGCGCGTTCGTGGGGCTGCTCTTCGCGATCTTCGTCGACGGCAACGTGCTGGCGATGCTGATCTCCACGGCGCTGGCCGGGCTGGTCTTCGGGGCGATCTGGGCGATCCTCGGCTACGCCGCGACCCGGGGCCAGCGCGACTTCTCCTCGGTCAAGGCCGTGGTGGCCACCCGCTACGAGGTGCTGGTGGAGCACAAGCACCGCGAGCAGGCCCGCGAGATCCTCGCCGCCGAGCCCGGCCTGCTGCCCGACCCGTTCGCGGGATAGACCCGGCTACTTCTTCTGCCGGCGGCTGCCGGAGTGCCAGTCCTCCTGCACGCCGGTCTCCCCCGCCGCGACCCCGAAGGCGGGCAGCTGCGGCTGCTCGCGCAGGCTGCGCTTGAGCTCGGCGAAGCCCGGGAACGTCGCCAGGCCCACGACGTGGTCCCACAGCTCGCCGGCCTGCTCCGGAGTGGGGAGACGGCTGATGACCGGACCGAAGAAGGCCGCACCCTCCGGCGGCGCGATGTGCAGGATCGGGGTGCCGACGTCCTTGCCCGTCAGCGCGAACGCCTCGTCGGTCTCGGCCTGGATCTGGACGTCTCGACTCTCGTCGTCGAGGTGCTGCACCAGGTCGGCGGGCAGGCCCAGCTCCGCGAGCGCGTCGGTGAGGATCGCCGCGGCATCGACGACGTCGCGTCCCGGCGCACCCTCGGTCTCGAAGATGCGGGTGCCCAGCGCCTCGTAGAGCCGAGCGACCGCCTCCGGTCCGTGCTCGTCACGCACGTGGGCGCAGGCCCGCAGGAGGCGGAGGCCGAAGGTGTGGCTGGCTTCGTACTCCGGCGGGAAGTGCGCGTCGTAGTCGATGTCCTTGTTCATCAGCCGCAACGAGATGAACCGCCATTCGACGTCGTAGTCACGCTGCTCCTGCACCAGCCGGACCCACTTGCTGGTCATCCAGGCGAACGGGCACGTGGGGTCGAACCAGAAGCGGACGTCGGGCTGGGTCGCGGTGGTCATCCCACCAGCATGGCACCGTCCCGGTGGCCGCGCCTGCGTCGCCGCAGAGGTGCCGTCCGAACGGCTAGGAGCCCTCGGCGAGGGCGCGGGAGCGATCGCGCGCGGCCTCCATGGCGGCGAGGAACGCGGCACGCACGCGGTGGCTCTCCAGCTCGCGCAGGGCGGCAGCGGTGGTGCCGGCCGGCGAGGTGACCTGCTCACGCAGCACGGTCGGGTGGGTGCCGGTCTCGCGGAGCATGACCGCGGACCCGACAAGGGTCTGCACGACGAGCTCGGTCGCGGTCGCACGCGGCAGGCCGAGGTGCACGCCCGCCTCGATCATCGACTCGACGACGTAGAAGATGTAGGCGGGGCCGGAGCCGGAGATCGCGGTGACGGCGTCCATCTGCTTCTCGGGCACCCGCAGCACCTTGCCGCACGAGGCCATCAGCGACTCGGCCTCGACCAGGTGCACGTCGTCGCAGTGCGAGCCGGGCGAGATGGCGGCCATGCCCTCGTCGACGAGGGCCGGGGTGTTCGGCATGACGCGTACGACGGCCACCCCCTCGGGCACCCGCGCCTCGATGTACGCCGTGGTGATCCCGGCGGCGAGCGACACGATGAGCTGGCCGGGGCGCAGCTCGGGCGCGATCTCGTCGAGCAGGTCGCCCATGTCCTGCGGCTTCACGACCAGCGCAAGGGTCTCCGCCCTGCGGGCGGCTTCGCGGTTGCCGACGACGGCGACGCCGTAGCGCTCCTCGAGCTCGCGAGCCCGGTCGGCCCGCTTCTCGCCGACGAGCAGGTGGTCGACCCGACGGCCGGCACGGACGAGACCGGAAAGCAGGGTCTCCCCCATCACTCCGGCGCCGAGGATCGCGGTCTGGGTCATCGGACTAGCTCTTCGAGACCAGGGAACGGACGAACATGGCGAGGTTCTGCGGCTTCTCGGCCAGCCGGCGCATGAGGTAGCCGTACCACTCGGTGCCGTAGGGGATGTAGACGCGCATCGTCTCGCCGCTCTCGGCCAGCCGCTTCTGCTCGTCGGGGCGGATGCCGTAGAGCATCTGGAACTCGTAGGTGCCCTGGGCGCGGCCGTAGCGGCTGGCGAGGCTGGAGGCGATCTGCACCATCCGCGGGTCGTGGGTGGCGATCATCGGGTAGCCGTCGCCGGCGAGCAGCACCTTGAGGCAGCGGACGTAGGACTTGTCGATGTCGGCGCGCGACTGGAACGCGACGTTCTCCGGCTCGAGGTAGGCGCCCTTGCAGAGCCGCACGCGCGAGCCCTCGTAGGCCAGCGCCTTGCAGTCGCCCTCGGTGCGGAAGAGGGAGGACTGGAGCACGGCACCGGTCTCGGGGAAGTCCTTGCGCAGCTCGCGCAGGATGTGCAGCGTCGAGTCTGTGGTCTTGTGGTCCTCCATGTCGAGGGTGACCGTGGTGCCGGCGTTGCGGGCCGCGCGGCAGATGGCGCGGGCGTTCTCGAGCGCGACCTTGTGGCCGCTGTCGGGCAGGAACTGACCCACCGCCGACAGCTTCACGCTGACCTCGGCCCGGCGCGACAGACCCCGCGCGGCCAGCTGCTCGAGGAGGTCCTTGTAGGCCGCCACGGTGGCGTCGGCCTGCTCGGCGTCGAGCACGTCCTCGCCCAGGAAGTCGAGCGTCACGCTGAGCCCGTCGTCGATGAGGCCCGCGGTCGCGTCGGCCGCCGACTCGGTGCTCTCCCCGGGCACGTAGCCGGCCACGATGCCGGACGAGACCGGCATGGTGGAGATGAGCTTCTTGACCTTTTCCGACCGGGCGAGCATGAGGATCGGCTGACGGAGCAACGACATGCAGAGGAGATTACGCCGTACGCCTCCGAAGCGTGACAGCACCAAGGCCCAGTCCGGCGACGGCGAAGCACGCGACGATCGCGACGTCCTTCCACACCTCGCCCGAGCTCGCGCTCACCACCAGGTGCTGCATCGCGTCGACGGCGTACGACAGGGGCAGGACGTCGCTGATCGTCTCGAGCACGTCGGGCAGCAGCGGTCGCGGGACGAACAGCCCGCACAGCAGGATCTGGGGCACGACGACCGCCGGCATGAACTGCACCGCCTGGAACTCCGTCTGCGCGAAAGCGCTGACGAACAGTCCCAGCGCCGAGCCGAGGACCGCGTCGGCGACCGCCACGATGGTGAGCAGCCAGACCGGGCCGGTGATGTCGAGGCCCAGCAGCCCGACGCTGACGCCCACCGCCAGCGCCGACTGGACCGCGGCGATCAGCCCGAAGGCCAGGGCGTAGCCGAACAGGAAGTCGAGGCGCCCCATCGGCATCGCGAGAAGGCGCTCGAGGGTGCCGCTGGAACGCTCGCGCAGGGTCGTGACGCTGGTGACCAGGAACATGATGAAGAAGGGGAAGATCGCCAGCAGGCCGGGGCCGATCCTGTCGAAGGTGCCACCGGGGGTGTCGGCGAACATCCACCCGAGCAGCGCCATCAACAGGGTCGGCAGGGCCAGGAGCATGGCGAGCGTGCGGTGGTCGCGGCGGATCTGGGTGAGCACCCGGCCGGCGACAGCGAGGGTGATGCGGGGGCTCATGCCGCCTCCACGATCTTCAGGAACGCGGCCTCGATGTCCTCGGAGCCGGACCGCTGCTTGATCTCCGTGGGTGTGCCGTCGGCGATGATCCGCCCCTCGCGCATCAGGAGCAGGCGGTCGCACCGATCGGCCTCGTCCATGACGTGGCTCGAGACGAGCACGGCCGTGCCCGCGTCGGCGAGGCGGTGGAAGAGCGCCCAGAGGTCGCGGCGCAGCACCGGGTCGAGACCGACGGTTGGCTCGTCGAGGACGAGCACGTCGGGCTCGCCCAGCAGGGCCACCGCCAGGCTGGCCCTCGATCGCTGGCCCCCGCTGAGCGTGCCGACGGTCTGGTCACGGTGGCCGGCGAGGTCGACCGTCTCGATCGCCTCGTCGATGCCGGCGGCGTCGACGCCCAGCACCCGGGCGAAGAAGCGGAGGTTCTCGGCGATCGAGAGGTCGTCATACACGCTGGCGGCCTGGGTGACGTAGCCGACGCGGTCGCGCAGCGTGCTGTCGCCGGCGGGGGTGCCGAGGATCGTCACGCCGCCGCTGCGGACCTGCTGCACGCCGACGATCGAGCGCAGCAGCGTCGACTTGCCGCAGCCGCTCGGGCCCAGGAGGCCGGTGACGCCGGAGGTGACGTCGAGGGAGATGCCGGGGAGCACCTCTCGGCCGCCGCGGCTGACGAGGAGGTCCCGCACTTCGATGACGTTATTCATCATGCGTTGAATTATGCGGGATCGTCCGGGGTCTGGCAAGGGGATGCGGTCGGGAGGATGCTGGGATCTCCACCACGCACCGGGAGGGCGCCATGCCGATCGTCACGCAGGTCCGGGTCCATCAGCCCGTCAAGAACCAGCTCGTCGGCCGGGAGTTCGTGGTCGCCGGGTTCGGGGCGGGCTTCGAGGGCACGATCGGGTTGCGCGTGCTCGACTCCCGCGGTCGCGAGCTGGCCACCGGCTCTGCGCAGTCGGCCGGGGGGATGGCAGGCATCGGCGAGTTCAGCGCGACGCTCACGATGGCGTCCCCGCCGCGCAACGGCACGAGCGTCACCCTGCAGGCCTTCGGCGACAACCCCGGGCTCCCCGACGAGGGCCCGGCGCCCGGGTTCGACCTCGTCGAGGTCCCGGTGATCGTGTTCCCCGGCCTGCGTGGCTGGCTGCTCTACCGCGTCGTCCGCGGCGACACGCTCACCTCGATCCGCCGTCAGCTGCGTCCGTTCACGAAGGCGACCGTCGCCCACATCGTCGCCGCCAACCCGCGCATCGACGACCCCGACGTCATCAAGGTGGGGTGGAAGCTGCGGGTGCCCCAGCTCGACTGAGGATCGTCAGGGCAGGGGGCCGGTCAGGTAGCGCTGGATCGTCGGGGCGAAGGTCGCCACCACCCGCTCGCCACTCATCGATGCGAGGGGCTCGACCTGCAGGACGTAGCGCATGAGGATCAGCCCGACGACCTGGCTGGCCACCAGTGGCATCCGGTGTTCTGGGTGGTCCACGCCGAGCGCCAGGCCGAGGGGTTCGACGACCACGTGGAGGAAGCCGTCACTCAGCAACCGGTGCCCCGACGGATCCATCACCGCGCGGGCCGCGGCCAGCAGCGAAGGCCGCACCTCCGGGTCGTCCCACACCGAGAGGAACGCGGTGAGGAACCGCTCGGCGGCCCCCTCGGGGCCTCCGGCGACGACGGGTGCCACGACGACCCGGGGGTCGATGGGGATCTCGAGCGCCGCCAGGAACAGGTCGTCCTTGCTGCCGAAGTAGTGGTGCACCAGCGCCGGATCGACACCGGCCGCGGTGGCGACGCCGCGGATCGTCGTACCCCGGAAGCCCTTCTCGGCGAACGACGCCTGCGCCGCCTTGAGCACCGCGGCGCGGGTGTCGGGAGCCCCCGGGCGGCGGCCCCTCGACGCGGGGCGTGCGCTGGGTGGCATGGCGACGAGGGTAACGCGACGGGCCCGAGGCCCGGCCGTCGTACACCGGCGGGAGCATCGCCACAGCAGGCGATCGGGCGAGGCGTGGAACCGCACCACGTCGGGCCGTTGCTCCCGCCCGGGTACGACGACTACCGGGCCGGGACGGCGAAGTGCGCCCGGGCGAACTCGAGGGACTCCCGCAGGTCGGCCTCGCGATCGGCTCGCGTGGTGCAGCGGCGGGTGTTGATCTCGACCACGATCTGCCCCTCGAAGCGGGCTGCGGCCAGGTGGGCGAGGAGATCGGCGGCCCCGGTCGTGCCGCGGCCGGGCACCAGGTGCTCGTCCTTCGCCGTGCCGAGGCCGTCGGTGAGGTGGAGGTGCTGGAGCCTCGTGCCCATCCGGTCGGCCATCGCGATCACGTCGGAGCCGGCGATGGAGGCATGGGAGAGATCGAGGGTCATGTGGGCATAGGACTCCTCGGAGGGATCCCAGCCCGGGACGTACATCTCCATCGCCTTCGACACCCGCGGTCGCGACGAGGCCCGCCACGGGTACATGTTCTCGACGGCGAAGGCGATGCCCGTCGACACCTCCAGGGCGGCGATGCCGTCGACGAAGCCGGCGGCGTACTCCTTCTGCCAGCGAAACGGCGGGTGCACCACGACGGTCGAGGCGCCGAGCTCGGCAGCCATCTCGGCGGAGCGCTGGAGCTTGCCCCAGGGCTCGGTGCCCCAGACACGCTGGGTGAAAAGGAGGCAGGGGGCGTGCACCGCGACGACGGGCAGGCCGTGGTGCTCGGCGAGCTGACCGACGGTGGTCGTCTGCTGCGAGAGGGAGTCGATGCCGACCATCACCTCGACGGCGTCGTAGCCCAGGGAGGCGGCGTACCCGAACGCGTGCGCCGTCGACTCGGGGTAGACGGAGGCGGTCGAGAGGCCGACGGAGACGGTCACGGGACCCTGACCCGGCCGGGACGTTCGACGAGCACGCCCCTGCGCAGGGCCGCGGAGCCGGTCGGGGCGTCGACGTCGAGCAGGTGGCCCGTGTCGGAGCCGAGTTCGAGGACGCCCAGGCGCATGGGAACAACCTAATGGACAGGAGGTCAGGTCACCCGGCCGCCGGCCGTTGCGAGCCGGGCGCAGTGGGTGGCGGGCTGGGCGACATGCCCTAGGTTGTGGGGGTGCCTGAAGTGGATCCGGTCTTCCCGCGCGCCTTCGTCGAGTTCGCCGATCCGGCTGACGACTCGCAGACGTTCCGGTGCGACCTGACGTGGTTGACGTCCAGCTACATGTGCATCTTCGGGCAGGGCTGCCAGGGCATCTACGAGAGCTCGCCCGACACGGGTTGCTGCACGCTGGGCGCGCACTTCTCCGACAAGGCCGACGAGAAGCGGGTCGCCGGGTACGTCGCCCAGCTGACGCCGGCGCAGTGGCAGTTCCACCCCGGCCGCAAGGCCAAGAAGTCCGACTGGGTCGAGGTCGACGACGACGGCGACCGGAAGACCCTGGCCATCGAGGTCGACGGGCAGAGCGGCTGCGTCTTCCACAACCGCGCCGACTTCCACACCGGTGCCGGGTGCGCCCTGCACGGGCTGGCGCTGGAGCAGGGTCGCAACCCCCTCGAGACCAAGCCCGACGTGTGCTGGCAGCTGCCGATCCGGCGCACGTTCCGCACGGTCGAGCGGCCTGACGAGACGTCGTACACGGAGGTCAGCATCGGTGAGTATGACCGGCGCGGCTGGGGCCCCGGCGGCCACGACCTGGACTGGTACTGCACGGCCAACACGCAGGCGCATGTCGCCCCCGAGCCGCTGTACATCACCAACCAGCCCGAGCTGACCGAGCTGATGGGGCCCTTCGGGTACGCCGAGCTGGCCAGGCACTGCGAGGCCCACCTGCGGTCGCGGTCGCTGCTGGCGATCCACCCTGCCGAGCCCCGCTGACACCCGACGGGGCAGCGCGAGAGGACGAGGGGAACCTCGGGTTTGCCGTCGTTCCGCACGGTTTGAGTGCGATGCGCGGACCGTGGAGGGCCGGGTTGTCCGATTATCCGGCGACCGCGATCGACCACCCGGTGAGACTTCTCGACATCAAGACACCCGACCCCAGTGTCACGGCGACCGACTGCGCGGATGAGAATGCAGGCATGCGCCTGGACCACATTTCGTTCGCCGCCGGGCCCGACGGCCTCGCCAGCACCGCCCAGCGCCTGGGGGAACTTCTCGGCAGGAACTTCATCGACGGTGGAGTCCACCCACGCTTCGGCACCCGCAACATGACCCTGCCGCTCTCCGAGGACACCTACCTCGAGATCGTCGAGGTCCTCGACCACCCCGCCTCCGACAAGGCGCCGTTCGGGCAGGCCGTGCGTGCGCGGTCACTGCTCGGTGGCGGCTGGCTCGGCTGGTGCGTGTCGGTCGACGACATCCACGAGGTCGAGCAGCGCCTCGGCCGCGAGGCGGTCAAGGGCAACCGGCACCGCCCCGACGGCACCGAGCTCCTGTGGAAGCAGATCGGCGTCAACGGCCTGATCAGCGACCCGCAGCTGCCGTTCTTCATCCACTGGGAGGTGCCGGCCGAGCTGCACCCCGGCCACGGCGCCGACGGTGAGTTCTCCCTCGCCTGCCTCGAGATCGCCGGCGACTCCCAGCGGGTCAGCGAGTGGCTCGGGCAGTCGGTCGAGCAGCCGCTCGAGGACGTGAAGGTCGACTGGGTCGCCCCCAACGGCGCGCCCGGCATCATCGCCGCGCAGATCCAGACCCCCTCCGGTCTCGTCCGGATCTGACCGAGCAGCAGGCCGCGAGGAACGAGCGGGCTGCGTCGTGAGGGCAGATCGAGCAAGCCTCGCGACCGAGGAACGAGGGCGCGACGGGCGCGTCGAGATCCAGCCGCTGTCGGCCGCGAGGAACGAGCGGGCTGCGTCGTGAGGGCAGATCGAGCAAGCCCCGCGACCGAGGAACGAGGGCGCGACGGGCGCGTCGAGATTCAGGAGCCCATGGGCGCGTCGAGGTCGCGATGAGACCGGGTAGCCCGCCGGGCGCCATCCCCAGCCCCAACATCTGGCATCACACCGCGACCTACGAGGTCGAGAACCGTGCCGCCGACCCGCACGGCCGCATCCTCGAGGCGATGCGCTCGGTCACCGACTGGGCCGGACGCGAGGTGCTCGACCTCGGGTGCGGCACCGGGTTCCACCTGCCGATCTGGGCGAGTACGGCGCGGCGCGTGGTCGGCGTCGACCCGCACCCCGACCTCGTGGCGCTGGCCCGGCGGCGTACGCGCAGGCTGGACGACGTCGAGGTCATGACCGGCCTGGCCGAACGCATCCCGCTGCCCGACGCCAGCGTCGACGTCGCGCACGCGCGCTGGGCCTACTTCTTCGGTCCCGGCTGCGAGCCCGGGCTGGCCGAGCTCGGCCGCGTCGTCCGCCGGGGCGGCACCGCCTTCGTGGTCGACAACGACGCCGGGCGCTCGACGTTCGGCGGCTGGTTCCGGCGCGGGTACCCGATGATCGACCCCACCGAGGTAGAGCGCTTCTGGTCGATGCACGGCTGGACCCGCATCGCGGTCGACATGGGCTGGCGGTTCGGGACCCGGGCCGACCTCGAGAGCGTCGTACGCATCGAGTTCGCGCCGGCGCTGGCCGACGAGATCCTGGCCGGTCACGACGGCACCGAGGTCGACTACGCGGTCAACGTGTGGTGGCGGCACTACTGAGTCATGGCCACGTGCGTGACCTGCTGACCGAGCTTTCTCAGTAGCTGTCGAAGCTGACGACAGAGCCCGGGCCGGGCATGTCGTCGGCGTCCGGCGCCGGGGTCAGCCGGATCCCGGCTCCGGCCCTCTCACAGGCGCCCGTGCTGACCGTGCACCGCACCACCTGGATGGTCCGGGTGCCGGCGGGCCCGTCGTCGTGCACGGGGATGAGGAGCGTGTCGTCGCTCTCCCAGCCGGCGGCGCCGAGCCACTCGAAGTCGTCGTCGGCGAGCACGTCGGCTGGCGCGTCGAACGACACCCACTCTCCGTCGGCGACGTCCCAGACCTCCGGGAGGTCGTCGGTGAGCAGCCACCGCCCGTCGGGCGAGAGGTCCAGCGACTCACCCAGGTAGCGGCCCATGCACTGCGTCCCCGCTTCGACCCACCTGCCCGAGGTCACCTCGGAGAGGGTGGCGCAGGTGTTCTTCTTCTCGCTGTAGTCGTAGGTGAGTGCGTAGCCGGCGACGCCGTGGCCGAACGAGTGGACCCGACTCCCGGGCGCGCCGAGCTCGACGGTCGAGCCGTCGGATCGCAACAGCCACTCCGTGCCCAGGCCCTTGACCGTCGGCGCCCCCTCGTAGACGAGGCCCTCGTCGGTCCAGCCACTGATGCGCAGGGCGGTGACGAACCCGGTGGTCGCCTCCTCGACCAGGGCCGGGTCGTGCGGGATCTCGGTCGTGTCCAGGTCGTGCGTGGTGTCGACCACCCGGTTGCCGTAGGCCACCCGCTCCCCGTCGGGCGAGACGAACGCGGGCGACGAGCCGCCTTCCTGCCGGTCGGGGTAGGGCGGGAGCGGTGCGAGGGAGCCGTCGGCGAACAGCACCGCCGGCGCAACCTCCGGGGCCTTGGTGCGCAGCATCACCAGCCAGCCACGGGAGACACGTTGCGGCGCCCTGGAGATGTCGACCCCGCCGGGCACCTCCACGAGCGTGGCGCCGTCGTGCAACCCGGCGTCGCTGAAGAACGGCAGGTCCGGCGCCGGCCCGTCGGGAAGGGACTCCGCCCAGCCCGCGAGGGCGGAGAGGTCGCTGGCGGCCGGCCCGACCTCGTCGTCGGAGCCGAGCCCGGGCAGCAGCAGCGCCCCGGCCACCACGGCGGCGACCCCTCCGGCCACCAGCGCCGACGTACGACGACGGCGCAGCCGCCGCCCCGAGCTCAGCGCGTCGTGCGCGAACCCGACCGGCGCCTCGACCCCACGCGTCGCGTCGAGCAGGTCGTGCCTCAGGCGTTCCTCGAGCTGGGTGTCCATCTCGTCTCCTCCTTCACGTCGTCGTCGGCCGAGATGGCCGCACGCAGCGCCGCGATGCCACGCGACGCATGAGCCTTGACCGACCCCTGGCTGCAGCCGAGCGTCCTGGCGATCTCGGCCTCGGAGAGATCCTCGTAGTAGCGCAGCACCAGCACGGTCCGCTGCCTCGGTGACAGGGAGGCGAGCAGCTGCCAGACCGCCTGTCGGTCGCCCACGGCGTCGGTCGCGCTGAACGTGCGGTGCACGGTCTCGGGCAGCTCGTCGACGAGCACCTCGGGCCGGCGGGCCCGACCTCGGGTGCGGTCGATCGCGGCCCGCGTCATCGTCGTACGGACGTAGGCCTCCTGCGCTCCCTGCCTGCGGATCCGCCACCACGCGACGTAGGCCTTGGCCAGCGCCGCCTGCACGAGATCCTCTGCCGCATGCCGGTCACCGGCCGTCAGCAGGGTCGCGGTCCGCAACAGGGCCGACGAGCGGGCCTGCACGAACTCGACGAAGTCTGCGTCCTTGTCCACCGAGATCCTTTCCTTGGTCCTCAGTGGAGAAGACGACGGCGGGGTCGGCGCGGTTGACACCCCACGGTCAGCTCGTGCCGCGCACCGTCAGCGTGGGGGTCAGCAGCACGCCCGGCTGGGCGACCGGAGGGGTGGCGAGCAGGCCCTGGAGCGCGCGCACGATCTCCACCGCGACGTCCTCGAGGGGCTGCCGCACCGACGTGAGGCCGGGCGGCACGACCTGGGCGACCTGCGAGTCGTCGAAGCCCACCACGGCGACGTCGCTCCCGGCGTCGAGGCCACGGTCGGTGAGGGTGTGCAGCACACCCATGGCGAGGGTGTCGGAGGCGCAGACGAACGCCGAGGGCTGCGCCTCCTCGAGGAGTACGGCGCTGGCGCTGCGCCCGCTGGCGATCGTGTCCTCGACGCGGCAGGCGAGCCCCGTGGTGCTCAGGCCGCGCCCGTGCATGGCTCGCAGCCAGCCCGCGCGCCGGTCCTCGCCGATGAAGGAGTCCTTCTTCCAGCCCATCCACGCGATGCGCGTGTGCCCCTTGTCGAGCAGGTGGTCGGTCGCCATCGCGGCGCCGGCCGCCCCGTCGACGTCGACCCAGGCGTGGGTGGCGCCGGGGTCCTCCCAGGGCCGACCGAACGCGACGAACGGCGCCCGCTGCCCGGTCAGCCAGGCGGCCTGGGGCGCGCCCAGGTAGGTGTCGGTGACGATGAACGCGTCGACCGCGGTCGACCGCAGCAGGTGGTCGTAGGCCGACAGGGGCTCGGTGTCGTCGTCGGCGAAGAGCAGCACGTGGTAGCCACGCTCGGCGGTCGCCTCGACCAGCGAGTGCACGAACCGGTCCATCAGCGCGTTGGCGGTGCCCTCCTGGGCGGGGGTGAAGCGGAGCCCGATCAGGTGCGACGAGCGCGTGCGCAGGCTGCGCGCCGCCCGGTTGGGCGAGTAGCCCAGGTCGTCGATCGCCGCCCGCACCCGCGCGAGGGTGTCGGGGCGCAGGAGGTCGGGGTTGTTGACCGCGTTGGAGACCGTCTGCCGCGAGACGCCGGCCCGCTCGGCCACGTCAGCAAGCGTCGTCGGCGCCACCGGGTGGTTGCCGATGACTCGGCTCCCCCTCAGCTCCGGATGCGACATCCCCGTCTCCTTGATCGTTCCAAAAGCGTCATCAGCATAACCCTGCGCGTCCTCGTCGAGAGTGTCGGCGGCCTCGCCTACCGTGCGGTTCATGAGCAAACAGCCACGGGTCCGGGCCGCCTACCGCTGCTCCGAGTGCGGGTGGGAGACCGGCAAGTGGGTGGGCCGCTGCGGCGAGTGCCAGGCGTGGGGCTCGGTCGCGGAGGCCGCGGCGCCCACGATGCGGGCCGCCGCCACGCCCGTCACGACCCCGGCCGTGCCGATCGGCCAGGTGTCGGTCAGCGAGTCCGCGTTCCGCACCAGCGGAGTGCCCGAGCTCGACCGCGTCCTCGGTGGCGGGCTGGTGCCCGGCGCCGCGATCCTGCTGGCCGGTGAGCCCGGCGTCGGCAAGAGCACGCTGCTGCTCGAGGTCGCCGCCCAGACCGCCCGTTCCAAGGAGCGGGTCCTCTACGTCACCGGTGAGGAGTCCGCCTCGCAGGTCCGGCTGCGCGCCGACCGCACCGGTGGCGTGCACGACGAGCTCTACCTCGCCGCCGAGACCGACCTCGGTGCTGTGCTCTCCCACATCGAGCAGGTCAGGCCCACCCTCCTGGTGGTCGACTCGATCCAGACCATCGGCGCCTCCGGGCTCGACGGTGCCCCCGGCGGCGTCACCCAGGTCAAGGAGGTCGCTGCGGCGCTCATCCGGGTGGCCAAGACGCGCAACATCACCACGGTCCTGGTCGGCCACGTCACCAAGGACGGCACCATCGCCGGGCCGCGGGTCCTCGAGCACGTCGTCGACGTGGTGCTGCACTTCGAGGGCGACCGCAACTCCCGCTTCCGCATGGTCCGCGCGATGAAGAACCGGTTCGGCCCCGTCGACGAGGTCGGCTGCTTCGACCTGTCCCCCGAGGGCATCCGCCCGGTCAGCGACCCGACCGGTCTGTTCGTCGAGCACCACCACCAGCAGGTGCCGGGCACCTGCGTGGCGGTGACGATGGAGGGGCGCCGGCCGATGCTGGCCGAGGTGCAGGGGCTGGTCACGCCGAGCGCGGCCGAGCGCCCGCGCCGTACGACGTCGGGCGTCGACTCCTCCCGCGTCGCGATGGTGCTCGCCGTGCTGCAGCAGCACGGCGGCATCCGCCTGCACGCCCACGACGTCTTCGTGTCCACGGTCGGCGGCGCCAAGCTGCACGACCCCTCCAGCGACCTCGCGGTCGCGGTGGCGCTGGCGAGCGCGACGTTCGGCGTGCCCGCCCCCACGGGAGTCGTCGCGATGGGCGAGATCGGGCTGGCCGGCGAGCTGCGCCGGGTGCGCGACCTGCCCCAGCGCGTCGCCGAGGCCGCGCGGCTGGGCTTCAAGGTCGCGGTGGTGCCGAGCGAGCGCAGGAGCGCTTCGGGCCCGCGGTCGCCGGAGAGCTGGACCGTCGACGGCATGCGCGTCCTCGACGTCCCCGACGTCGTCTCGGCGCTGCGGCTGCTCCAGGTGACGAAGCAGGAGAGGGGCCACCTGCGTCCCCTAGACTGACGCCGCGGCGCGCCCGGTGGGGGCACAAGCGTCGCATCGACGTGGGACGGGGAGCACCGTGGTCGGCACCGAGCGCTCGGAGGAGACACTGCGCCTGCGCGCGACGCTGGCCTCCATCGCACCGGGCACCCCGCTCCGGGACGGCCTGGAGCGCATCCTGCGCGGTCGCACCGGCGCCCTGATCGTGATCGGGCACGACAAGCTGGTCGAGTCGATCGCCACCGGCGGCTTCGCCCTGGACGTGCCCTTCACCGCCACCGGGCTGCGCGAGCTGGCCAAGATGGACGGCGCGATCATCCTGGACCGCGACATCACCCGCATCCAGCGGGCCGCGGTGCACCTGATGCCCGACCACACGATCCCCTCCGAGGAGACCGGCACCCGGCACCGCACCGCCGAGCGGGTGGCCAAGCAGACCGGCTTCCCCGTCATCTCGGTCAGCCAGTCCATGCAGATCATCGCGGCCTACGTCGGCGACACCCGGCACGTGCTCGAGGAGGTGGGCCAGATCCTGTCCCGCGCCAACCAGGCGCTCGCCACCCTCGAGCGCTACAAGCTGCGCCTCGACGAGGTGTCCTCCACCCTCTCGGCGCTGGAGATCGAGGACCTCGTGACCGTCCGCGACGTGGCCGTCGTCGCCCAGCGGCTCGAGATGGTCACCCGCATCGCGCGCGAGATCGAGGACTACGTGCTCGAGCTGGGCACCGACGGCCGGCTGCTCTCGCTCCAGCTCGAGGAGCTGGTGACCGGCGTGGACGCCGAGCGCGAGCTGGTGATCCGCGACTACCTGCCCGGCGGGCGACGGGGCCGGTCACCGCAGGAGCTGCTGGCCCAGCTCGAGTCCCTCTCCCCCACCGACCTGGTCGACCCCGGCTCGGTCGCCCGGGCGCTCACGCTCGGCAGTGGTGAGCACCTCGACGGCGCGGCCGCCCCGCGCGGCTACCGGCTGCTGGCCAAGGTGCCGCGGCTGCCCAGCACCGTGGTGGACCGGCTGGTCGAGCACTTCGGCGGCCTCCAGCAGCTGCTGTCCGCCGGCATCGACGACCTCCAGGCGGTCGAGGGCGTGGGCGAGCTGCGGGCCCGCAGCGTCCGCGAAGGACTCTCCCGCCTGGCCGAGTCGAGCATCCTCGAGCGCTACGTCTGACGTCGTACCCCAGGGGCGGGGTAGTCCGGTGCGAATTTGTCGTCCGGGAGCCCGAGATCAGCAGTTCTGCACCGGACTATCCCGACGGTGCGGTCACTCGCCGTCGGGCTCCACCGCGCCGGAGGGTTCGGCGGAGGCGCCACCCTTGTTCTTCTTCTTGGGGGGCTGAACCGTCTTGGTGACCGTCACCGGCGACGGCACTCCGAGCTCGAACTGCAGGTCGGCCGGTTCACCGGCGTACGTCGCGGCGAGGACGTGGTACCACCCGGCATCGACCCACTCGGTGAGCTTCGAGCAGTCCTCGTCGGAGCGGCGGCCGCTCCAGGTAGCGGGGATCGAGGTGTCGAAGTCGCGGTAGAGCGTGACGTCCTGGGTGGGGATCGACCGGGGGCACTCGCGGCTGGCCCAGATGTCGTCGGCACCCGAGGTGACCTTCAACGTGACGGTGTCGGCCGAGACCTGCCAGGTGCAGGCGGGCGTCACCTTGGTGCGGAAGTTCAACACGAACTGCACCTGCCCGCCCCCTTGCGCGCCGGCGACCGTCGGCGTGACGAGGACGTCCTCGTTGGTGCACACGCCCGTCGCGACCGGCAGCACCGGCGCCTCCGGCGTCTTCTCGACCTTCTGCTTCTTCTTCTTGCCGTTCTTCTTCGTGCCGGCAGACTCCGAGGGCGACTCCTCGAGCGTCGAGGGAGTCTGCGTCGCGACCGGCGTCTCGGTGGCCTGCACCTCGGCCGCGGCCTGCTTGGCCGTGGGCGCCGCGGACTTGGCGTCGGAGCCACCGCCCAGCACCCGCGCGATGCCGAAGACGAGCAGGAACACGACGCCGAGGAGCAGCAGGCGCCTCGTCCAGTAGACCCGGGGGGCCAACGGACCCTTCGGCGAGGTCAACGCGGTCATGACGTCACGCTAGTCAGCACGGTGCTCCCGATCGGGTTGCCACTCCGGTGGCCGTACCATCGGCCGCGATGAGCGACCTGCACGCGCCGATCCTGGAGTGGTACGACGACCACCAGCGCGACCTCCCGTGGCGACGACCCGAGGCGAGTGCCTGGTCGGTACTGGTCTCCGAGCTCATGCTCCAGCAGACCCCCGTCGCCCGCGTCCTCCCCGTGCACGAGGCGTGGCTGGCACGGTGGCCGGCGCCCGCCGACCTGGCCGCGGAACCGGCAGGGGACGCCGTCCGCGCGTGGGGGCGGCTCGGGTACCCGCGGCGGGCCCTGCGCCTGCACGCCGCGGCGCAGGCGATCGTCGAGCGCCACGGCGGCGAGGTGCCCGCGTCGTACGACGATCTGCTGGCGCTGCCGGGTGTCGGCGACTACACCGCTGCCGCCGTGGCCAGCTTCGCCTTCGGGCAGCGGCACGTCGTGCTCGACACCAACGTGCGCCGGGTCCTGGCCCGCGCCGTCAGCGGCGCGGAGTTCGCACCGGCGTCGGTCACCCGGTCCGAGCGCGACCTGGCGGCCACGCTCCTGCCCGACGACGAGGCCACCGCAGCCACCTGGGCGGTCGCCGTCATGGAGCTCGGCGCCCTGATCTGCACCGCTACCGCGCCACGCTGCGCCGCATGCCCGGTCGCCGACCGGTGCCGGTGGCGCGCGGCCGGCTTCCCGGCGTACGACGGTCCGCCCCGCCGCGGGCAGGCCTGGGCCGGGACCGATCGCCAGTGCCGCGGCCGGCTGATGGCCGTGCTCCGCGACCACGAGGAGCCCGTGCACCGCACCCGGCTCGACGCCGTGTGGAGCGACGCCGAGCAGCGGCTGCGCTGCCTCGCGTCGCTGGTCGCCGACGGCCTGGCGGTCGAGGTGGCTGCGGACCGCTACGCGCTGCCCTGAGACCCGACACCCTGAGACCAGGCGCCCTGAGACCAGACGCCCAGAGACCAGGCGCCCAGAGATGACGAACGGCCCATCCCCGCAGGGATGGGCCGTTCTTTCAGCGCACGATCACTCGGTCTTCGGCACGTCGACCGGACCGGCGGAGTCGTCAGGTCCCTCGAGCGGCGGCAGCTCCGAGTCCGACACGTCGGCCGAGACGTCGGCCGTCTCGAACGGCGGCATGTCGGGCAGCGCGTTGACCTTCTGGCCGTGGAACGTGAACGTCGCCGTCGGGCCCTCGCCCTCCACGTCGACGAGCACGATCTGACCCGGACCGATCTCTCCGAAGAGCATCTTCTCGGCCATGATGTCCTCGATCTCGCGCTGGATCGTGCGACGCAACGGCCGCGCGCCCAGCACCGGGTCGAACCCCCGCTCGGCCAGCAGGTTCTTGGCCGACTGGGTCAGCTCGAGCTGCATGTCGCGGTCCTTGAGCCGCAGCTCGACCGCGGTGATCATGTTGTCCACCATCGAGACGATCTGCTCGCGCGACAGCGGCGGGAACACGATGATCTCGTCGACACGGTTGAGGAACTCGGGCCGGAAGTGCTGCTTGAGCTCGTCGGAGACCTTCGCCTTCATCCGGTCGTAGGACCCGGCGGCGTCGCCCGACTGCTGGAAGCCCAGGCTGACCGACTTGTTGATGTCGCGCGTGCCGAGGTTGGTCGTCATGATGATCACGGTGTTCTTGAAGTCGATCACCCTGCCCTGCGAGTCGGTCAGGCGACCTTCCTCGAGGATCTGCAGCAAGCTGTTGAAGATGTCGGGGTGCGCCTTCTCGACCTCGTCGAACAGCACGACCGAGAACGGCTTGCGCCGCACCTTCTCGGTGAGCTGGCCGCCCTCTTCGTAGCCGACGTAACCGGGAGGCGAGCCGAACAGCCGCGACACGGTGTGCTTCTCGCTGAACTCGCTCATGTCGAGCTGGATCAGCGAGTCCTCGTCGCCGAAGAGGAACTCGGCGAGCGTCTTGGAGAGCCAGGTCTTACCGACACCGGACGGGCCGGCGAAGATGAACGACCCGCCGGGACGCTTGGGGTCCTTCAGGCCGGCCCGGGTACGACGGATGGCCCGGCTGAGCGCCTTGACGGCCTCTTCCTGGCCGATGACGCGCTTGTGCAGCTCGTCCTCCATCTTGAGCAGCCGGGTCGACTCCTCCTCGGACAGCTTGACGATCGGGATGCCGGTCGCGACCGCCAGCACCTCGGCGATCAGCTCCTCGTCGACCTCGGCGACCTCGTCCATGTCGCCCGCACGCCACTGCTTCTCGCGCTCGGACTTCTTGAGGATCAGCTGCTTCTCCTCGTCGCGCAGACGCGCGGCGGCCTCGAAGTCCTGGCCGTCGATCGCGCCTTCCTTGCGCTGGCGGACCTCGTCGATCTTGTCGTCGTACTCACGCAGGTCGGCGGGCGCCGTCATCCGGCGGATGCGCAGACGCGAGCCGGCCTCGTCGATGAGGTCGATGGCCTTGTCGGGCAGGAAGCGGTCGGAGATGTAGCGGTCGGCCAGCGTCGCCGCCGAGACCAGGGCCTCGTCGGTGATCGTGACGCGGTGGTGGGCCTCGTAGCGGTCACGCAGTCCCTTGAGCATCTCGATCGTGTGGGCGATCGACGGCTCGGCCACCTGGATCGGCTGGAAGCGGCGCTCGAGGGCCGCGTCCTTCTCGAGGTACTTGCGGTACTCGTCGAGGGTGGTGGCACCGATCGTCTGGAGCTCACCACGGGCCAGCATCGGCTTGAGGATCGAGGCCGCGTCGATGGCGCCCTCGGCCGCGCCGGCGCCGACGAGGGTGTGGATCTCGTCGATGAACAGCACGATGTCGCCGCGGGTGCGGATCTCCTTGAGCACCTTCTTGAGACGCTCCTCGAAGTCACCGCGATAGCGGCTGCCCGCGACCAGCGCCCCGAGGTCGAGGGTGTAGATCTGCTTGTCCTTGAGCGTCTCGGGCACGTTGCCCTTCACGATGTCCTGGGCCAGGCCCTCGACGATCGTGGTCTTGCCGACACCGGGCTCGCCGATCAGGACCGGGTTGTTCTTCGTACGCCGGGAGAGGATCTGCATGACCCGCTCGATCTCCTGACCGCGACCGATCACCGGGTCGAGCTTGCCCTCGCGGGCGGCCTGGGTGAGGTTGCGGCCGAACTGGTCGAGGACCAGCGAGGAGGACGGCGCCTCGGCGCCGGCCGCGCCGGAGCTGGCACCGGTGGCAGTGGACTCCTTGCCCTGGAAGCCGGACAGCAGCTGGATGACCTGCTGGCGCACCCGGTTGAGGTCCGCGCCGAGCTTCTGCAGCACCTGGGCGGCCACGCCCTCGCCCTCGCGAATCAGGCCGAGCAGGATGTGCTCGGTGCCGATGTAGGAGTGACCGAGCTGCAGCGCCTCGCGCAGGGACAGCTCGAGCACCTTCTTGGCGCGCGGGGTGAAGGGGATGTGTCCGCTGGGGGCCTGCTGGCCCTGGCCGATGATCTCCTCGACCTGGGCGCGCACCGCCTCCAGGGAGATGTCGAGGGACTCCAGCGCCTTGGCCGCGACGCCCTCGCCCTCGTGGATGAGACCGAGCAGGATGTGCTCGGTCCCGATGTAGTTGTGGGACAGCATGCGGGCCTCTTCTTGGGCCAGCACGACCACCCGACGGGCTCGGTCTGTGAACCGCTCGAACATGTGCGCTCCTCGCCTCCGTGAGGCAGTGGGAAAACCATCATCGAACCCACGACAACGTAGTTGCGGGTCAGTGAGTCCAACTCGCGGTCCAGCCTACGTGTTCCCGCTACGCAAAGCAGAGTGGTCCGCTGAGAGCGAACGCATCGCTCCCGGCGGACCACCCTGGTCGCGTGTGGTCAGTGCGCGGCGTCGTACGCCTCACGCACGTCGGCCGGGATGCGGCCGCGGTCGGGAACGGTGTGCCCGTTGGCGCGCGCCCAGGCCCGCACGTCCTTGGCGTCGACGCTCGAGGTGCCGGCGCTGCTCGCCCGACGGGTACGGCGACCGGACCCGACCTTGCGGGCATGCCCGACGTAGCCGGCGAGCGCCTCGCGCAGCGCGCTGGCGTTGCCCTCGCTCAGGTCGATCTCGTAGGAGGTGCCGTCGATGCCGAACTGGACGGTCTCGCTCGCATCTCCGCCATCGATGTCGTCGACCAAGATGATGCTGACTTTCTGCGCCATGTCTTTTCCTCAAATTCGGTGCGCTCTATTCATGCGAGCACGGATGACTCCCCGTTGCGCATATCCTGCCTTCGATTCGAGGGATTGCAAGTTGTCGCGTCAATTCAGGCTGCATTCGGCGACAATTCGAAGAGACCGTCGATATTCGGTGGACGGAGCAGGTCTCCCACCTCCGTGCGATAGCCGAACGTCTGCGACTCCGCATCCGTCGCGCCGATGAACCCACTGTCCGCCAGGTTGGCGATCGTCGCGCGCACCGACGGATCGGCGCTGCCGTCGACGGCGCCCGCCAGCTCGGCGTACAGGTCGAGCCCGTGGTTGCCGGCTCCGGCGCCGAGGCTGCCGGTGCGCATGTCGGCACGCACGGTGGTGTGGCGGGCGCCGTCGGGATTGGCCTCGCCATCGAGCGAGGGCACCACGTCGGCGGAGTTCTCGAGCGAGAGCACCGAGATATCTGCGGGAATGCCCATCGTGGCCACCGGCGCCCCCGCAGTGACCACATGGGTGATGTGATAACGAAAATCTGGGTCTGCACTGAGCGCCGCGGCCTGCATTCCGCCCTGGGAGTGCCCCACCATCAGCACCGGATCGTCGGATTGCACGCCCGCCTGCTCCATAGCCGAGGAAATTGCCTGACCATAGGCGGTGTCGTCGCCGGCGATGAGGTTGAGATTGGAGCCCAGGTTGCGAATTGCCCGCTGATCGACGAAGTCGTCGGTGCCTGGCAGGTGCACGATCCATCTGCTCTCGCCGTCCGGGCCCGTCAGCCGCTGGATGGCGATCTCGCCGTCCGCGCCGTCAGCGGTCGTGGCCAGGTCACCGATCAGGTCCCGAAGGTCGGTGGGCACGTCGTACGACGCGGGCGGCCCGGTCGGCACGGCGGTGCCGGCGTAGTCGCCGAACAGCATCTCGCCGAGGTCGTCGGCCGCCGAGCCCGTGGTCAGGTGCAGGCCGTCGAGACCGAGCGCCTGCATGAGCGGACCGCTGACCGGGTTGAGTGCGAGCCCGTCGAGCAGCCCACCACCACCGTTGACCAGCGCCTGCACGACTTCTGGGCTGGCCTCGACCCAGGCCACGACGTCCAGGTCGCTCACGAGCGTCGGGGCGGCACGCCTCGCCACGAGGTAGGCGAGCCCGCCGACGACCCCGACCGGCACCAGCTCCCCGCCGAGCGCGACCCCCAGGCCGTAGGACATCGCGTCGTACGCCGCGTGCTGGAGGGCGTCGGCGGTGCGGTAGAGGTCGACGACCGCCGCGAAGGCGAAGCTCTGCGCCTCGACGAGCGCCGCCCTGGAGACGAGCCCTCGCGGACCGTAGGTCGCGGCCAGGATCGCGGACTCGGCGGCCGCGAACGTCTGCGGCGCCAGCACCGATGACAGCACCAGGTCGCCGTCGGCGGCCTCCAGCTTGTCGTGCCAGGCGGCGCCGGCCAGGTCCGAGCCGATGGAGCTGTAGAGCACGCCGAGGGTCAGCAGGTCGTCGTACGACGCGGCGACACCGCCCGCACCTCCGGTGACCGTGATGGGCACGTGCTCGCTCATCGATCGACCCCCGCCGCCAGGGCCACCGCCGGCGCCAGCCACAGCGCCAGGTCACGTGGCTCTCGTCGCCGCAGCCGAGCGGTCGCGCCCGGCCCAGGTCGCAGCTCTCGCCAGCCGTCGTCGAGCAGCAGCCAGGTCGTGATCGCCGGCCTCTGCTCGACGTCGCGGCGGCGCAGCAGCACCCGCAGCCGGCCGCGGCACGTGGTCTCGAGGGCGGTAAGCACCTCGGCGACCCCCGGTGTGCCGTCGTCGGCGACCAGCGCTGCCAGCACCTCGGTGCGGCCCTCGCGCACGGCCGCGCACCCAGCCACCAGCAGCTCGCTCGGCAGCGACATGGACACCGGCACCACGGACTTGCCGCGCGCAGCACCGGCCACGCAGGCAGCCCGGACGAACTGGGAGACCCAGGTCGCAGGGGCGAACCACGCCAACTCGTAGTCGCGGCCCCCCGACGTCGAGAGCTGGGCGACCACGCCGTCACCCACGGCGAACCACGACCGGAGTGGCACGACACCTCCCCGCCGCGCGGCCGACAGGTCCAGCTGGATGAGCAGCGCGCCGCCGGCCAGCACCCGCAGCGCCATCGCGGCCTCGGGGTCGAGCGCTTCGTCGTCGAGCAGACCCCGGGCGGCGAGCCCGGCCCGGCCCTCGTCGTCGGCGCGCGCGACCGCTCCACGCACCTCGTCGCGAGCCGCCGATCCCGACCCACCCAGACGTTCATCGAGCTGGATCGTCCCGGCACCCAGGCGAAGCGGCAGAGGTACGTCGCCGGCCAGCCGGGCGGCCGCGATCAGCTCGGCGAGCGGGAGCAGCACCCGGCGCGGCAGCGCCTGCAGCAGGGCGCTCATGTGCGGATGCCCGGGATGAGATCGGGCATCTGGAGCCAGTCGCGATGACCCGGTGGCGGCGTCGCCGTCTGCGCGATGACCCGGTCTGATTCGTCAGCCGACGAGAGAGCCGCCTTGATGCCGCCGAGCACTGCGTCCACGGCACCCGTGGCGCGGTCGAGGGCCTCGGCCATGATCGCGTGTGCCTGCTTCTCGATGTCGGCGATGAGGTCGAGCAGGTGCTGCACGCGGTCTGCGTGGGCCCGCACCCGCTGCGCCGCCTCGTCGTAGGCCTCGGCGACGGCGAGCAGCTCGTCGCGTCGGTCACGGGCCCGCTGCCGCATCCGGTCGGCTGCGACCGACACCCAGGCGACGGTCTCGCTGCGCGCCTGCAGCTCCCGCGCCCTCGCCCTGAGCTCCTCGGCACGCACAGCCAGGCGCTCGGCCACGTCCCTGATCTTCCTCGGCTCTCCGTACACGACGCCCCCGCGGTCGGTGTGGTTGTCTGACGCCGACCATGCTGCCCGGGATCGCGATCCGGTGCCGGGCGTCATCCACAGGGGTCTCACATCACCCGGAGCGCTGTTCGCTGGTCGGGTCGCGAGCGCCGGCGGCTTTGTTCGTTGGTCGAGTAGCGAGCGCCAGCGAGCGTATCGAGACCCGCCGTCGGTCTCGATACACCCGCTCGTCCCTCGCGGGCACTCGACCACCGAGGCGATGTTCGTTGGTCGAGTAGCGAGCGCCAGCGAGCGTATCGAGACCGGCCGTCGGTCTCGATACACCCGCTCGTCCCTCGCGGGCACTCGACCACCGAGGACTGCCGCGGGGCACTCGACCACCGAGGCGATGTTCGTTGGTCGAGTAGCGAGCGCCAGCGAGCGTATCGAGACCCACCGTCGGTCTCGATACACCCGCTCGTCCCTCGCGGGCACTCGACCACCGAGGACAGCCGCGGGGCACTCGACCACCGAGGCGATGTTCGTTGGTCGAGTAGCGAGCGCCAGCGAGCGTATCGAGACCCGCCGTCGGTCTCGATACACCCGCTCGTCCCTCGCGGGCACTCGACCACCGAGGCGATGTTCGCTGGTCGTATAGCGAGCGCCAGCGGCTTTGTTCGTTGGTCGAGTAGCGAGCGCCAGCGAGCGTATCGAGACCCACCATTGGTCTCGATACACCCGCTCGTCCCTCGCGGGCACTCGACCACCGAGGCGATGTTCGTTGGTCGAGTAGCGAGCGCCAGCGGCTTTGTTCGTTGGTCGAGTAGCGAGCGCCAGCGAGCGTATCGAGACCCACCGTCGGTCTCGATACATCCGCTCGTCCCTCGCGGGCACTCGACCACCGAGGACTGCCGCGCGGGCACTCGACCGGTGAGGACGGCGGCGTGGGACTCAGGCGTTGCGTTCGTGGACCAGGCGCAGGCCCTGGAGCGTCAACCAGGGGGAGTACTCGGTGAAGCAGCCGCACTCGGCCCGGACGAGCGACGCGAGGTGACCGGTGGCGATCACGGCCACCTCCTCGGTGGGGACGTCGAGCTCGGCGATCATCCGCGAGACGATGCCCTCGACCTGCGCCGCGACCCCGAAGAGCATCCCGGACTGCAGCGCCTCGACGGTGTTCTTGGCGATCACCGAGCGCGGTCGCACGAGCTCGACCTTGCGCAGCTGCGCACCCCGCGTGCCGAGTGCCTCGAGGGAGATCTCGATGCCGGGGGCGATCGCGCCGCCGACGTACTGTCCGGCTGCACTGACCACGTCGAACGTCGTCGCGGTGCCGAAGTCGACGACGATCGCGGGTCCGCCGTAGAGGCGCAGCGCAGCGAGGGCGTTCATGATGCGGTCGGCGCCGACCTCGCGGGGGTTGTCCATCAAGACGGGCACCCCGGTGCGTACGCCCGGCTCGACCACGACCGCGGACACGTCGGCGAAGTGACGGCCCAGCATCTCGCGCCACTCGTGCAGCACCGACGGCACGGTGGCGCACACGGCGATGCCGCTGACGGCGTCGAGCCTGCCTGCATCGGCCAGCAGGCTGCGCACCAGGACGGCCCACTCGTCGGAGGTACGCCGCTCATCGGTCGCCACCCGCCAGTGGCACGCCACCTCGTCACCGTCGAGGAGGCCCAGGACGGTGTAGCTGTTGCCGATGTCGACCGCCAGGAGGCTCATGTCGGCGACAGGTCCATGCCGAGGTCGAACACGACGACCGAGTGCGTCAGCGCACCGACGGAGATGAGGTCGACCCCGGTCTCGGCCACCTCCCGGGCGCGTTCGAGGGTGAGCCCGCCGGAAGCCTCCAGGCTGGCGCGGCCGTCGGTGATGCGCACCGCCTCGGCCATCGTGGCGGTGTCCATGTTGTCGAGCAGGATCCGGTCGCACCCTGCGGCGAGCAGCTCGCGGAGCTGGTCGAGGTCGGTGACCTCGACCTCGACGGGCAGCCCGGGGAATGCGGCCCGCACGGCCTGCAGAGCGGGCACGACTCCCCCGGCGGCGATGACGTGGTTGTCCTTCACCATCGCCATGTCGGCCAGGCCGAACCGGTGGTTGACGCCGCCGCCGCAGCGGACGGCGTACTTCTGGAGCGCACGCCAGTTGGGCAGCGTCTTGCGGGTGTCGAGCACCTTGGCGCCCGTGCCGTCGAGGGCTGCGACCCAGTGGGACGTGGCGGTGGCCACGCCGGAGAGGTGGCTGGCGTAGTTGAGGGCGGTGCGCTCGGCCGTCAGCAGCCCCCGGGTCGGACCGGAGACCGTCATCACCCGCGTGCCGGGCGCGACGGGCGTGCCGTCGGCGAGCCGGTCGGTGACCGCGACGGTGTCGCCCATGACGATGTGGAACACGAGCGCTGCGACACCGAGGCCGGCGAGCACGCCCTCCTCGCGGGCGTTGAAGTCGGCACGGCCGGTCGCGTCCGCCGAGATCGTGGCGACACTGGTGGTGTCGACGGCCTCAGCCGGCAGGTCCTCGTGCAGGGCGGTGACGATGTCGAAGTAGATGCGGTCCGGGTCGAGCGCCGCGGCGCGCAGCTCCTCGATCAGCGGCGTCGGCAGGGCGGCGTACGGCGTGAGGTTCATGCGGTCACTCCCGCTGGGGTCTCGGACGGGTCGGTCGACGGCGACGGGATCCAGCGCGAGCGGATGAGCCCGCCCTCGGACCAGCTGTCGATGTGGCCGGCGCGCGCGTCGCGCTCGGGGAAGTCCTCGCGCCAGTGCGACCCCCGCGTCTCGGTACGCATGAACGCCGCCTGCGCAAGAGCGGTGCTGATGGAGAGCAGGTTGGTGGTCTCCCAGGCATCGGTGCCGGGTGCGGCGTCGCCGGCCTCGAGGCCGTGCAGATAGGTCATCGCCCGCCGCAGGCCGGTGTCGTTGCGGAGTACGCCGACCTGGCGCGTCATGACGTCCTGCAGGTCGCGTCGGTGCGAGCCGGCGACCAGCCAGGCCGGGCGTTCGTCGGTGACGGCCGGCGACGGGTCCCGCAGCTCGTAGGGCAGGACCCCGGCGATCCGGCGCGAGAAGACGAGCCCCTCGAGCAGGGAGTTGGAGGCCAGCCGGTTGGCGCCGTGGACGCCGGAGCACGCGACCTCCCCGGTCGCGTAGAGACCCGCGATGCTGGAACGCCCGTGAAGGTCGGTCGCCACCCCGCCCGACGCGTAGTGCTGCGCGGGGGCCACCGGGATCAGCTCGGTGACGGGGTCGACGCCGTGGTGACGGCAGACCGCGAGGATCGTCGGGAAGCGGCTCTCCCAGAACTCCGCGCCGAGGTGCGTCGCGTCGAGCCACATGTGCGGCTGACCCGTCTCGATCATCCGTCGCGTGATGGCCTTGGCCACCACGTCGCGAGGGGCCAGGTCGGCAAGCTCGTGCTGGCCCTGCATGAAGCGGTTGCCCTCGAAGTCGACGAGGTGGGCGCCCTCGCCACGCACCGCCTCGGAGATGAGCGGCTGCTGGCCCTGCGACTCGGGTCCGAGGTACATCACCGTCGGGTGGAACTGCACGAACTCGAGGTCGCGGAGCACGGCGCCCGCACGCAGCGCGATCGCCATCCCGTCGCCCGTCGACACACTGGGGTTCGTCGACTGGGAGAACACCTGGCCGAGGCCGCCGCTCGCCAGGACGACCGCACGACAGCGCACCGCACCCACGCCGTCGCGCTGGCCCTCACCGAGCACGTGCAGCGTCACTCCGGCGACGCCGCCGTCGGCGGCCAGGAGCAGGTCGACCGCCAAGGCGTGTTGGATGACCTCGATCTCAGGGGCACGCTCGATCGCCGCGATCAGGGCGCGCTGGATCTCGGCACCCGTGGCGTCACCACCCGCATGGGCGATGCGATCACGGTGGTGGCCGCCCTCGCGGGTCAGCGACAGCTCGCCGAGGTGGTGGTCGAAGTTGGTGCCGAGCGCGATCAGCTCACGCACCGCGTCGGGCCCCTCGGTCACCAGGGCGCGCACCGCCTCGACGTCGCAGGCGCCCGCCCCGGCGACCAGGGTGTCGTGCTCGTGCTGGTCGGGGGTGTCGCCCGGGCCGAGGGCTGCCGCGATGCCACCCTGCGCCCACTGGGTCGACCCGGCGTTGAGGACGTCCTTGGTGACGACCAGGAGCTTGAGGCCGCCGTCCTCGGCGTGGATCCGCAGCGCCGCGGTCAACCCGGCGATGCCGGAGCCGATGACGACCACGTCGGCCCGTGTGGTCCAACCGGGGTCGGGCGCGGTGAGGCGCCCGGGGACCAGCTCGGTGCCGGGGCGTCGTACGGCGGGGTCGGTCACGTGCGTCAACGATCGAGCAGGTCGCCGCGGACCAGACCCGCGCCACCGAACGTCTCGGCCGGGTCGTGACCGGTGGCCATGATCTGGTTGTCGCTGTCGACGAAGACCACGTGCGGCTGCAGCTCCCTGGCCTCGGCTGTCTCCATCTGGCCGTAGCCGATCAGGATGACCACGTCGCCGGGGTGGACGAGCCGGGCCGCCGCACCGTTGATGCCGATCACCCCCGAGCCGCGCTCGCCGGCGATCGTGTAGGTCTCGAGCCTGGCGCCGTTGGTCACGTCGACGATGTGGACCAGCTCGCCGGGGAGCAGGTCGGCGGCGTCGAGCAGGTCCTCGTCGACGGTGACCGACCCGACGTAGTGCAGGTCCGCCTGGGTCACGGTGGCCCGGTGGATCTTGCTCTTCATCATCGTGCGCAACATCAGTGGACTCCTTCTCGGGCGGGCTGTCCGGCGTGCGCACCGGCGCCCAGCGTGATGGGCATGTTGTCGATCAGGCGGGTGCTCCCCACGCGTGCGGCGACGAGGATCCTGGCCTCGGTGTCATCGGGTACGGCGCAGGGCAGCTCGCCCAGGTCGGGAGCCCGGATGACCAGGTAGTCGAGATCGACGCCGTGGGCCTGACGCATCTCCGCACGAGCAGCCTCCAGCGCCACGTCGGCACCCCACCGGGAGGCGTCGCGAGCCTCGACCAGCGCCTGGCTGAGGGCCACCGCGCGCCGACGCTGCTCGGTGTCGAGGTAGCGGTTGCGGCTGCTCATCGCCAGCCCGTCGGGCTCGCGCAGCGTCTCGGCGCCGACGACCTCGACGCCCATGCAGAGGTCGGCCACCATCCGGCGGATCAGGGTGAGCTGCTGGTAGTCCTTCTGTCCGAACACGGCCACATCGGGCCGCACGAGGCCGAAGAGCTTCGCCACGACGGTGAGTACGCCGCGGAAGTGGGTGGGCCTGGTCGCCCCCTCGAGGATCGTGGCCAGCGGCCCGGGCTCGACACTGACCTGCGGCTCGCCTCCCGGGTAGACCTCGTCCACCGCCGGCGCGAACACGATGTCGACGCCCTGCTCCGCACACAGCTGCCAGGTCTGCGTCGAGGGTGCGCGGGTAGCGGTCGAGGTCCTCGCCGGGCGCGAACTGCATCGGGTTGACGAAGATGCTGGCCACCACCGGACCGTCCCCCACCTGGGCACGGGCCTCGCGCATCAAGCTCGCGTGGCCCTCGTGCAGGGCCCCCATCGTCGGCACCATGCCGACCTTGCGCCCCGACGTACGCGCGTCGGACAGCAGGCCGACGAGCTCCTCGCGGGTGTCCGCGAGGCTGGGCGCGGCGGTCATCGCCGGAGCTCGTCCTCGGTGACCGCCGGCGCGGCGTCGGAGCTCGCGGCGACGAGCAGCGCCCGGATCCGGTTCGCCCGGATCGGCAGCAGCCGACCGTCGGTGACCACACGGTCGAGGGTGTCGCGGGCCATCGCGACGTACGACGGCAGCGTGTGCGGGGCGTGGGCGGCGATCTCGTCGAGATGGGCGGCGATGGTGTTGAGGTCACCGCGGACGATCGGGCCGGTGAGGGCGGAGTCGCCCTGCTCGAGGGCGTTGTCGAGGGCTGCGGTGAGCAACGGCCGCAGGGTGTCGGCGGGATGGTCGCCGCCGGCCGCGGTCAGCATCTCCATCGCCTGGGTCACGAGCGTGACGAGATGGTTGGCGCCGTGGGCGAGGGCTGCGTGGTAGAGCGTGCGCTTGCCCTCGGGCACCCACATCGCCCGGCCGCCGAGGTCGTCGACGAGCATCTCGGTGACCTCGCGCTCGGCGTCACCGGCCGTCACCCCGAACACGCAGCCGGCGAGGCGGGGCAGGTCGATGGCCGTGCCGGTGAAGGTCATCGCGGGGTGCAGCGCGACCGCTCGGGCACCCACGGCCACGGCTTCGGCCAGCACGGTGAGCCCGTGGGCGCCGGAGGTGTGCACGACGAGCTGGCCGGCGCGGATCGAACCGCTGGCGCTCAGCATGGAGACGACGTTGGGCAACATGTCGTCGGGCACGGTGAGCAGCAGCAGGTCGCAGGAGCGGGCGACGGTGCTGGGCTTGCCGTTGGGAACGCCGGGGAGCAGCGCCTCGATGCGGTCGTGCGATGCGTCGGACTCACCCGCTGCCGCGACGATGTCGTGGCCGGCGGCGCGCAGGGCGGCGGCGAGGACGGCACCGACGCGACCTGCGCCGACGACGCCCACCCGAAGGCGGTCATCCATGGACGAACCTCTCGTTTCGGTCCCGCCGACCACCCCCGCCGTACGTCGTACGGATGGGGCCGGTGTGGGTACCAGACGATGTGCTCGAAACTGTTCCGTACGAGCCTACGCCGACGGGTTCCCGCCTGGGAACGGGCTGTCCAGGTGACGCATCCCACTCACCGCACTCTTGTAACGCTCCGTTATCACCTCTTCCACCCCCGTATTCCGGGTGGGAAGAGGACATAACGGAGCGTTACAAGCGGCGATGGGGGCGACGTCAAGCGCGCAGGTGCAGCTTGGCGTGGTCGGGGTCGTCGACGACGAACGGCCGCGGGGCGCGGGGCAGCCAGTCGTGGGTCACGTGGTCGACGATGTGCACGCCCTCGGGAGCGGTCAGCTCGACGACGCCGTCGAGGACGATGCCCTCCTTGAGGCTGTTGAACACGTGCCACTCACGCCGCTTGCGGCGGTTGCGGATGCTGGTGGCGAACGACTCGGGATCGGTCCAGTGCGCGAACTCGTCACCATCGAGGTACTTCAGCTCCACGCACAGACCCTGCGGCAGTGCGAACATCTCGATGCGCTCAGGCGTCGTCCGGATCTCCCACTCCGGGGCCTTGGTGTAGACGAAGTCGGGGCTCATCGGGAAGCCCCACTCCTCGATGTTGCGCAGCCCGAGGTCGAGCCACGCGTGCCGGTCGTTCTCCAGGTAGAGCCCGTGTCGCGGCACCCTGATCACGGCGTCCTTCATGCCGACCTGCCACGAGAGGTCGGCCATCGACACCTCGCCCTCGGTCGAGAGCACCATGTCGCCGTCCCACTTCCACGTGTAGCGGGTGGTGACGTGCGAGAAGCACCAGTTGTAGAAGTACGCCAGCGAGTGCACCGACCGCTCGTGCTGGGCCAGGTGCTCCGCGCCTGCCCGAGCCACGTCGAACGGGTAGTCCTTGAGGGTGAGCTTGTGCGCGAGCCCGGCCCTGGCGGCGGTCTCCGCAGCGACCTCGCGGGTGGCGTCGGTCGACCCGTTGTCGACCACGAGGACGGCGTCACAGGCCCGCAGGAGCGGCGGCAGCACGAACGGAAGCGAGGGCGCCTCGTTCTTCACCCGGAGCACGGCGGTCGCTCCACGCCGCAGCCCACCGGGCTTGTGCCAGGGCCAGACGATGTCGAAGTCGGTGTGCCCCTCGACGTTCTCGATGCCCCGGCCGGACCCGATCGGGATCACTCCCGCTCCCGACCCATCGCACGACGTACGCCGCGGCGTACGGCCGGGGGGATCTTGGCCCGCACGTCGTGGGGCACCCGGTCGGCCAGCGACGGCTTGTCTGCTTCGGCCGACTCGCGGGCCTGCTGGACGCGGGCGGCGACGACCGACGACTTCGAGATCGCCTCGGCCTCCTCGTACAGCTCGACGTAGGCGTCTCGCAGCTGGTCGAGGGTGGTGTGCACCTCGGGGGTGTCGCCATCGTCGTCGGCGAGCTGGTTGAGCGCGGACCAGGTCTCCTCGGCCAGCTCGTGCAGGCGCGGCGGCAGCTCGAGGTCGGCGAGGCTGAGGTTGACCCGCCGCAGGCTGGGGTCGATGAAGCGGTGCACCTCGCGGATCTGGTCGCTGCGGGTGTGGATCACCGACTGCACGTCGAGCTTGTGACCCAGCGCCATGGTGGTCTTGACCCAGTCGTCGAGCAGGTCGGAGTAGCGCACGAACGCGCGGCCACCGCCCTCGACGGAGCCCAGGATGTTGTCGCGGGTGGCGCGCTCGGTGTGCAGCAGCATGTTGAGCCAGCTGGCGGTGAGGTGGGCCGACCCGAGCTTGTTGGAGTAGTACTTCTGCTTGCTGCCCACCACCTCGGCGGGCGGGCGCAGCATCGTCGCGAACACCGGCGTGGCACCGGTGCGGATCGCCGCCACCCGCCACAGGCCGAGGAACCAGCTCAGTCGCGGGTCCTTCACGACCAGCTCGGGGTGCTCGGCGAGATGGCCCTCGAGCCAGTCCGCCACCCGGATGCGGGCCGGCTCGCGGGTCGCGATGCGGCCCGTCTCGAACCAGGCGCTCGGACGGCTGTCGCTGACCTGGACACCCGCCTCGGCCAGCAGGCGGTCGTGCAGCTCGACGACCCACTGCGGCTCGCCGAAGCCCTTGGGGTTGGAGGAGTCGGCCATCACCTCGGGCTTGGGCACGTGCATGCCCAGCAGGCTGAGGATCCCCGAAAGGGTGCTGGTGCCGCTGCGGCCGGCGCCGGCGACGAACAGCACCTTGCGGGGCACGCCGTCGGGGTTCAGCTCGTCGATGGCTCTCACGGGTGGGGAGCCTACAAGAAGGTCATCGGTACGCTCCCCCGCATGAAGTGGGCCGCCAAGCGCAGGCATCGGCGCGAGCCGACGCTGGGTGTCGTGGTGCCCGCCTACGGCGTTGAGCACTGGCTTCCCGAGGCGCTCGACAGCCTGCTCTCCTCCAGCCACCGGGCGCTCGACGTGGTGGTGGTCGACGACGGCTCGCCCGACGCGTCCGGCGAGATCGCCGAGGAGTACGCCGCCCGCGACGCCCGGGTGCGCGTCGTGCACACCGACAACGGTGGTCTCGGCGCGGCCCGCAACGTCGGCACGGCGCAGGTGCGCGGCGACTACCTGACGTTCCTCGACTCCGACGACGTGGTGCCGGCTTCGGCGTACGCGTCCCTCGTCGGCGAGCTGGAGACCAGCGGCTCGGACTTCGCGACCGGGTCGATCCTGCGCTGGGAGGCGCCGCCGCCCGCCGGCGCGGGCCTGCACGAGCCGCCGTGGATGCACCGGCTGCACCATCCTGCTCGGCAGGGCATCACCGTCCGCGAGCACCCGGAGATCCTGGGTGACGTGTTCGCGTGGAACAAGGTGTTCCGGCGGTCCTTCTGGGACGGCGCCGGGCTGTCGTGGCCCGAGGGCATGCGCTACGAGGACCAGCCGACCACGACGCGCGCCTACCTGGCCGGCCGCTTCGACGTGCTGCCGAACGTCGTCTACCACTGGCGGATCCGCACCGACGGCACCTCGATCACCCAGCAGCGCAGCACGCTCGCGGATCTCACCGACCGGTGGGAGACCAAGCGGATGTCGCTGCGCTCCGTGCGGGAGTACGACGACCCGTCGGTGACGGCGGTGTTCATGGACCGGGTCCTCGCCGGCGACCTCCACCGCTACTTCACCGGCATCCCCGGGTGCGCGGACGACTGGTGGGAGCTGCTGGTGGCGGGGGTGCGGGAGCTGTGGGGTGAGCGTTCGCTCGTGCTGAGCGGCCTGCCCCCCGTGCACCGCCTGACGGGGTGGCTGGTCGAGCAGGACCGGCGCGACGACGCCGCCGCGGTGATGGACTGGTTCGCGCGGGTCGGTGCCCCCGCGCCCCAGACCGACCGCGACGGCGTGCGGTGCCTCGACGTCCCTGCTGACGTGCTCGAACCGGCCGCCGTGGACCCGGATGCCGTGGCGATCCGGGCCCACGAACGGGCCTGAGTCAGAGGAGACCGGCCTCCGTGAGGAAGTCCGACGCGACGTCGGCGGGCTTCTCGCGGTCCACGGCGATGCGGCCGTTGAGCTCGGTGAGGTTCTCTGTGGTCAGCGCCGCCATCAGCGGGTTGAGGATGTCGGCGATGTCGGCGTGCTCGGCCAGGAAGTCGGCGCCGACGGCCGGGACGAGGTTCTGGGCGGGCTGGATCTCCTTGTCGTCCTCGAGGACGACCAGGCCCTGCGACTCGAGCGTGCCGTCGGTGGTGCTGGTCTCGCCGAGCTGGGACTCACCGTCGAGCACCGACTGGTAGGTCTGGTCGCTGGCGTAGCCCAGGGGCAGCACCTGGGTGACGTCGATGCCGTACTCGTCGGAGAGGCCGCCCTCGCAGTCGAGCCGGCCCTCGCAGTCGGGGGCGGCGGCCAGGACGACCGACTTGCCCTCGAGGTCGGAGAGAGAGGTGACGCCCTCGGACTCGCTGTACTCCTTGGTGACGAAGAAGGCGTTCGTGTCGGTCGCCGGGGAGACGTCGAGCAGCTCGATGCCCGCGGCGTCGAGCAGGTCCGCACCGTCGGCGGCGAGCTGCTCGCCGTCTCCGGACTCGAACGGCTTGGCGTCGCCACCGCTCTCCTGGGTGTTCAGGAAGTTGACGATGCCGCCGACGTACTCGGGGACGATGTCGACGCTGTCGGGGAAGGTCGGCATGTAGGCGTCACGCGAGTCGACCAGCTTGGTCTCGACGGTGTAGCCGCCCTTCTCCAGGAGCTGCTGGTACATCGAGGCGACGAGCGTGGCCTCGGGGAAGTTCTGGCCCGCGATGGTCAGCGATCCCTTGTCGGCCGCGGCCGACGACTCGGCCGGGTCGGACGCCTGGTCGGAGGCGAGGTCGTCACCGGCACAGCCTGCGGCGAGGAAGAGGGCGCCGACGGAAAGGACCGCGGCGAAAGAGCGTCGTACGAGCATGGGGTTCCTTTTGTGTCCCGCGGCGATCGCCACGCGTGTCCGGATGATGCACTCAGCCGACGGCGTCGGCTGGTTCGTCAACCGTAGAGGTACCCGCAGACATTCCCACCTCACGATTCGGTGTCGAATCATCCCTGCGGGTGGGATCGACCAGGCGCTGCAACCACGCCGCGAGCAGCTCCAGCACGAGGGCGACCAGCGCCACCACGATCGCGCCGGCGATGCCCTTGCCGTAGTTGGACCGGAAGAAGCCGTCGGTGATGACGCGCCCCAGGCCCGGACCGGCCACGAGGGCGGCGATGGTGGCGGTCGCCCACACCTGCACCAGCGCCAGCCGGACGCCCGACATCACCAGCGGCAGTGCCAGGGGCAGCTCGACCCGGAAGAACTGCTGGGACCCGGTCATGCCCATCCCGCGGGCCGACTCGCGCACGTCGGGCGGCACCTCGCGGACGGCGACGTACGCGTTGGTGATGATCGGCGGCAGCGCGAAGAGAGTGAGGGCGATCAGGGTGGCCAGGCCGGCCCGGCCGTAGGGGCCGAACGACTGCGTGCCGGGCCACTCGGCGACGACGAGCAGGGCCAGCAGGGCGAACGTCGGCACGGCACGGCCGACGTTGGAGACGTTGATGGCGAGGAAGCCGCCGCGGCCGAGGTGTCCGAGCCACAGCGCGATCGGCAGTCCGATCGCGAGCGCCATCGCGAGTGCGGTGATGGTGAGCAGCAGCTGCTGGCTGAGCAGGTTGGCCATGCCGCCGGTACCGGTCCAGTTGTCGCCCTCGAGCAGATAGCGCCAGGCCTCGGAGAGGACGTTCATGCGCGCACTCCCTTCGTCCAGGGCGTCATGACGCGTTGCGCGCCGACGAGCACGACGTCGAGCAGGACGGCGAGCAGCACGCAGATGACCGATGCGGTCAGCAGCTCGGCGCGGAAGTTGGTGCTGACGCCGTCCTTGATCAGGTTGCCCAGGCCGCCGTACGCCACCAGGGAGCCGACCGTGGTCAGCGCGACCGTGGAGACCGTGGCGACGCGCAGGCCGGCCATGACGACCGGCAGGGCGAGCGGCAGCTCGATGCGGAACAGCAGCTTCCTGGGGCCGTAGCCCAGGCCCGTGGCGGACTCCACCACGTCGTCGGGCACCGAGCGGAAGCCCTCGAGCAGGCTGCGCACCAAGATGGTGAGTGCGTAGAGGGCCAGGCCCAGCACCACCGTCGTCGACGTCAGGCCGGTGAACGGCACCATCAGGGGGAACAGCGCCAGCGACGGGATCGTGTAGATGCCGGTGGTGATGCCAAGGATGAGCGACTCGAGGCGCGGCAGCCGGCGTGCGAGCAGCGCCAGCGGGAACGCGATCACCAGGCCGACGAGCACCGCGACGACCGTGATCCAGATGTGCTGGACCGTCGCGTCGATGATCTCCTGCTTGCGGTCGGTGAGGTACTGCCCGCAGATCCACTCGTTGGTCAACCGGCTGTAACACGTCGGGCCGGCGGCACTCGTGAGCACCTGGGTGCCGGCCTCCGCGAGTAGGGTCACCGCATGGACGCTACGGCATCGGGGGCTGCCACAGCCTCATCCCAGCCCATGATCAAGCTCGAAGGCGTGGGCAAGACCTACGCCGACGGCACGGTCGCGGTGCACGAGCTCGACCTCGAGGTCGCCCGTGGCGAGATGGTCTGCCTGGTCGGACCGTCCGGGTGCGGCAAGTCGACGACGCTGAAGATGATCAACCGGCTGATCGAGCCCACCACGGGGCGCATCACGCTCGACGGGGTCGACGTCACCGAGTCCGATCCGGTCGCACTGCGCCGAGGCATCGGCTACGTCATCCAGCAGGTCGGGCTGTTCCCGCACCAGACGATCCTGACCAACGTGATGACCGTGCCGCTCCTCTACGGCGAGAGCAAGAGCACCGCGAAGGCGCGGGCCCTCGAGCTCATGGAGACGGTCGGACTGGAGACGTCGTACGCCGATCGCTACCCGCACCAGCTCTCCGGCGGTCAGCGCCAGCGCGTCGGCGTGGCCCGCGCGCTCGCGGCCAACCCGCCCGTGCTGCTGATGGACGAGCCCTTCGGCGCGGTCGACCCGGTGGTCCGCGCCCGCCTGCAGGACGAGTTCCTGCGGCTCCAGCGCGAGCTCGACAAGACCGTGGTGCTCGTGACCCACGACATCGACGAAGCGGTGCGGATGGGCGACCGGGTGGCCGTGTTCGAGACCGGTGGTCGGCTCGCGCAGTTCGCCACCCCCGCCGAGCTCCTCGGTCGGCCCGCCGACGACTTCGTGGCCGACTTCGTGGGCTCCACCAAGGGTCTGCGCCGGTTGACGGTGACCCAGCTCGACGAGGCGCACCTCGAGCCGATGGACGGCGTCAACGCCGGGCAGCTCGGCGCCGCGATCGACCTGGACTCGACGCTCGAGGAGGCGCTGGCCGTGCTGCTGCGCGACGACAAGGCGATGGTCGGGGTCAAGCGCGGCGCGGCCTTCGTCGGCGTGCTCACGCCCAACGGGATCCACCGGGCCCTGCGCGCATCCCTCGCCGAGCGCGCCGCCACCCCCGCCGCTGGCTGAGGTGCCCGCCCAAGTCACCCCGGGGTCCATGAGCGCTTGGTCTCGAGGCTCGCTGCGGTTCTCCTGAGGAGTCGAGGGACGAGGCGTCTCGAAGGGCCCGCACCTCAGCCAGCGCGCTCGCAGCTCAGCCGGCGTGCACCGGGACGTCGCGGTGCCAGGACTGCGTGACGTACGACGTCTGCCAGCCCATGGCCACGTAGATGCCGTCGGCGCCGGTGGGCGAGTCGGCGTCGACCTCGAGGCCGACACGGTCCCGGCCTCGAGCGGCGGCGTCGGCGATGATCGTGTGCAGCAGGCCCTTGGCCACTCCGCGGCCGCGAGCGGACTCCAGGACGCCGATGTAGTCGACGTACGAGCCGGGCACTCCGCCCGGCGCCGCCTGCAGCTCGGTGCCCACGAGCGCGCCGCACGGCACCGGGATGTCGCCCTCGGTCGAGCTCGGCCAGCCACCAGTGGTCCCACCGGTGGCCGGGATCCTCACGCAGCCGGTGACAGAACTCCTCGAAGGTCTCCTCGTTGGAGTTGAAGTGGTCGGTGAACGCACCTTCGAGCACACCGTGGATGGCCCTCAGGTCCGCCTCGTCGGGCATGCCGTCGGCGCTCGGACCGACCTGGCGGAACGTCACGGCGCCGTTGCTCCACTGCTCGGGGTCGGGCACCAGCTCGACCTCGCCCGGCTCGACGGGCCGGCTCATCTGCCACCACGTCCGCACCTGGTCGAACCCGGCGTTGCGCAGCCAGACCTGCTGGCGCTTGTCGTCGGCGAACGCACCGCTGTCGATCTGTTGTACGGCGAGCCCGCGGGCCGCGCCCACACGCACGGCCTGCGCGTCGGCCCACGCGAACAGGGCCGCCGCGCACTGGTCGGCCTCGTCGTCGGCGATCGAGCGCTCGACGACGTGCACGAACAGCATCCTGCCCTCGGCGCGGTCGTGGACGCTGCCCCAGGCCACGATCAGGTCGTCGGCGTCACGCACGACGACGTTCTGGCGCATCGCGGTGCCCGGCTCCGCGATCTCCGCGCGCAGGTCGTCCTCACCGGCGCCGGCCCAGCCACGACCGGCTTCCTCGTGGGTGCGCTTGAGCTGGGTGAGCCGGGAGACCGCCGACTCGTCGACGCCCGTGAGCGACCAGCCGGTCGGCAGTGAGGGCGGCGAGGGGAACAAGCGGTCCGGGTCGGTCTCGAACCGGTTGTCTTCGGGGATCACCGGGCCATTGTGTCGCGTCTCGAGCGACGCGGTGAAACGGCGTCTCAGCCGTGCTTGCGGGCTTCGCCCTGGAGCTGCCAGGCGGCGAGCTCGGCGCGCAGTGCGTCGATCTCGCACTCGAGCTCGGCGACCAGCACGATCGCCTCGGCCGCGCGCATCTCCGACGCCTCGAGCGACGACGCCAGCTCGGCGCCGCGGTTCTCGGCCAGACCGGCCCGCCGGGCCTCGGCGTTGAACTTGCGGGTCACCTCCGCGGAGTGCTTCTGCGCCTTGTCCAGCGCACCCTCGAGGTCGGAGATCGTCGCCTCGCGCTCGGTGATCCGCGCCGTCATGTCGGCGGCGTAGGCGGCGTTCTCGGCGACCCGCTGCTCGGTGATCTCACGGTAGGCCTGGGCCTGCTCGGCCCGGTCACGGGCTGCGTCGCGGCGGGTCTGCATGAGCTCGGAGTGGGTGATGCGGGTGGCGGCGGCACCCAGCACGACCGCTGCGACGGCAGCGAAGAGCTGGAAGGCGGCGGCGTTGCCGACGAAGGCGGCCACGACGAGGGCGGCGGCCACGACGAGCAGGACAACGGCCACGGTCAGGCGGGTGCTGCGCTGACGGCGCCGAGCGTTGGGGGAAGCCATACCAGCAGGTTAGGGCGACTTGTCCTCTGAACGGACGCGACACGCACGCTCCAGCAGTACGGCGGCCGAGGCGGTCGCCACACCCCCGAGCGCGGCCAGTGCGGACCGCCACACCCGCTCGGCGGCGAGCTCCGCGTCGTTCCCGACCCAGCTGAGCGCATACCCGGCGTAGCCGCCGGCCACCAGCGCGCCCACCAGGGCGCAGGCCCGGGCCAGCACCAGCCGGTTGACGGCCTGGTGCGGCTCGAGCCGCTCGCGGCGTACGTGCACGGCGCGCCAGGTGATCGCGGCGGTGCCGCCGAGGATGGCCGCGACGAAGAACAGCACCAGCCCCTGCAGCAACGAGACCGTCGGTGCGGTGCCGCTGATGCCCTCAGCGACCGGATGCCAGAGTCGACCGAGCACGAGCCCGGCCACCGCCCACCCCGCGAGGGTCGACGCGCGGGTGGGCGCGAGCCGGTCGTCACGATCGGGCCTGTCAGGCTCCGGACCGGGTGGTGGTGCGCCCGTCATCGGGTCACTGGACCTCGAGCATCAGGTCTTCGCGCTTGGTGATGCCCGAGGTGTCCGCCTTGGCCAGCAGCCCCTCGATGGGGCCGGCGTCGGGGATCTCGGCGTCCGGCTCGAGGTCGTGCCAGGGCTGGAGCACGAAGGCGCGCTCGTGGGCCCGCGGGTGCGGCAGGCGCAGGAAGTCGTCGTCAGCGCGACGGTCGCCCACCACGATCAGGTCGACGTCGAGGGTGCGGGGGGCGTTGCGGATATCGCTGCGCTCGCGGTCGAAGGCGTCCTCGACGGCCAGCGCCCGCTCCATCAGCCTGGCCGCCGGCAGCGTGGTGTCCATCAGCAGCACGGCGTTCAGGTAGGGCTTCGAGTCGCCGGGCGCGTCGACCGGCTCGGTCTCGTAGACCGAGGAGACACCGGTGATCCACACGTCAGGAGTGTCGGCCAGCGCATCGACCGCGCCCTGGAGGGCGGCGAGCCGTTCACCGAGGTTGGAGCCCAGGCCGATGACGACCCGACGGATCGGGTGCATCTCCCCGGTGAGGGCTTCCGCCTCGGCGATGTACGGGTTGGGGGTCTCAGTCACTGCTCGGACCTCGCGTTTCTGGTGATCGTCAGCGCCACGTCCCGAAACGTGGCGTCAATCGGGGCATCCGGCTTGTGAACGGTGACCCGGGTCCATTGAACACGAGCATCCAACAAGCAGATGTCCGCGATGCGCTGGGCCAGGGTCTCGATCAGGTCCACCGGTTCGTGCTCGACGGCGTCCTTGACCGCGTTGACGAGACTTCCGTAGTCCACCGTGTCGTGCAACTCGTCCGACCGGGCAGCAGGCGCGGTGTCGACCCCCAGTGTCAGATCAATCACGAAGGTCTGGCCCTCGCGCTTCTCGAAGTCGAAGACGCCGTGGTGCCCACGGCACTCGATGCCGTGCACGCTCAGCTCGTCGGTCAGATCGGTCAGATCGGTCAAGGGGTGTCACCTTCCATTGCCTGCCACACTGCCAGCGCGTCCCGGGTGGCTCGCACGTCGTGCACCCGCAGCCCCCAGACGCCACGCTGGGCCAGGAGAACGCCCAGGGCGGCGTTCGCCGCCTCCCGGCCGTCCACCGGGCGGGCGGTGCCGTCGGGGTCGGCGAGCAGGGCGCCGAGGAACGACTTGCGACTGGCCCCCACGAGCAGCGGGAAGCCGAGATCGGTCAGCGCGTGGAGACCCCTGAGGAGGCGCCAGTTCTGGGCCCCCTGCTTGGCGAAGCCGAGGCCGGGGTCGAGCACTATCCGATCCGGCGCGATGCCGGCCGCGCTCATCGCGGCGACCCGGTGGGACAGCTCGTCGCGGACGCCGGTCACCACGCCGTCGTCGTACGTCGTGAAGTCCTGCATCTGGGAGGCGTGGGCCCGCCAGTGCATCGCGACGTACGTCGCGGCGCGATCGGCGACGACCTCGAGCATGGCCGGGTCGGCGAGCCCGCCGGAGACGTCGTTGACGATGGTGGCCCCGGCATCGAGCGCGGCGGTGGCGACGTCGGCGCGCATCGTGTCGACGCTGACGACGGCACCGGCGTCGGCGAGCGCCCGGATGACCGGGATGACACGCGCCAGCTCCTCCTCGACCAGGGGGCGGGTGGCGCCGGGGCGTGTCGACTCGCCGCCGATGTCGAGGATGTCGGCGCCGTCGGCGTGCAGCGCGAGACCGTGGGCGATCGCGGTGTCGGTCTCGCGGAACCGTCCGCCGTCGGAGAACGAGTCGGGCGTGACGTTGACGACGCCCATCACGCAAGGCCGCCCGAGGGGCGCGACCACGGCGTCGGTCACCTGGTCCCGGACCGGATGAGCATCATCGCCTCGGACCGGGTCGCCGCGTTGTGCATGATGCCGCGGACAGCGGACGTGATGGTGCGGGCACCGGCCTTCTTGACCCCGCGCATGGTCATGCAGAGGTGCTCGGCCTCGATCACCACGATGACGCCGCGGGCGTCGAGGATCTCCATCAGCGCGTCGGCGACCTGCGTGGTCAGCCGCTCCTGCACCTGCGGACGCTTGGCATAGACGTCGACGAGCCGGGCGAGCTTGGACAGCCCGGTGATCTTGCCGCTCTCAGCGGGGATGTAGCCGACGTGGGCGACGCCGGTGAACGGCACCAGGTGGTGCTCGCACATCGACCAGAGCTCGATGTCCTTGACCAGCACCATCTCGTCGTGGCCCAGGTCGAACGTCGTGGTCAGCACGTCCTCGGGAGTTGTCCGCAGCCCAGCGGTCAGCTCGGCGTACGCCCGGGCGACACGGGCCGGCGTCTCGCGCAGGCCCTCCCGCTCGGGGTCCTCGCCGATGGCCGCGAGCAGCTCGCGGACGGCCGCCTCGGCACGGGCGTGGTCGAACTCAGGGACGGAGTGGGGCTCCCGATCGGGGAAGGTGATCGGGTCGGTCATCAGGACGGTCCTTGCCCACCCGGAAGGTCACCGTGCACGTCACCACCGGCACCGGGCGGCGTGAGGATCACGCCGCCTTCGGGCTCGTTGGTCGGCACTCCGTTGGCGACCCGGTCCCGGATCTCCTGCGGGATCTCGATGGGCGGGATGTCGGAGGGGTTGCGGTCGGGCGAGCCGGTCCAGGCCGGGCGGAGCGAGCGACGGCGCAGCGGCTCGAACACCCGGGCGATCTGCTCCTTGTCGAGCGTCTCCTTGTCGAGCAGCTCGAGGACCAGGTCGTCGAGGACGTCACGGTTGTTCTCGAGGATGTCGAAGGCCTCCTGGTGGGCCACGGCGACGAGCTTCTTGACCTCGTCGTCGACGATCGCGGCGACGTCCTCGGAGTAGTTGCGCTGGTGGCCCATGTCGCGGCCCATGAAGGGCTCGGAGGCTCCGTCGCCGAACTTGACGGCGCCGAGGCGCTCGGTCATGCCGTACTGGGTGACCATCGCGCGGGCCAGGTTGGTGGCCTTCTCGATGTCGTTGCCCGCACCGGTGGTGGGGTCGTGGAACACCATCTCCTCGGCCGCTCGCCCACCCATCATGTAGGCCAGCTTGTCCAGCAGCTCGGAGCGGGTCTGGCTGTACTTGTCGGTGTCGGGCAGCACCATCGTGTAGCCCAGGGCGCGGCCGCGGGGCAGGATCGTGACCTTGTGCACGGGGTCGCTGCCGGGCAGCGCCGCGGCGACGAGGGCGTGGCCGCCCTCGTGGTAGGCCGTGACGAGCTTCTCCTTCTCGCTCATCAGGCGGGTGCGACGCTGCGGGCCCGCGATGACGCGGTCGATGGCCTCGTCGAGGGCCTCGTTGTCGATCAGCTTGCCGTTGTTGCGAGCGGTGAGCAGCGCAGCCTCGTTGAGCACGTTGGCCAGGTCGGCGCCCGTGAAGCCCGGGGTGCGGCGGGCGAAGTTGAGCAGGTCGACGCCCTGGGCCATCGGCTTCCCGCGGGAGTGCACCTGGAGGATCTTGTGCCGGCCGTCGAGGTCGGGGGCGTCGACGGCGATCTGGCGGTCGAAGCGGCCCGGGCGCAGCAGGGCCGGGTCGAGCACGTCGGGCCGGTTGGTGGCGGCGATCAGGATGACGCCGCCACGGACGTCGAATCCGTCCATCTCGACCAGCAGCTGGTTGAGGGTCTGCTCGCGCTCGTCGTGGCCGCCGCCCATGCCGGCGCCGCGGTGCCGGCCGACGGCGTCGATCTCGTCGATGAAGACGATGGCCGGCGCGTTCTCCTTGGCCTGCTCGAACAGGTCGCGCACCCGGGAGGCGCCGACGCCGACGAACATCTCGACGAAGTCGGAGCCGGAGATGGAGTAGAACGGCACGCCGGCCTCACCGGCCACGGCGCGTGCCAGCAGCGTCTTTCCGGTGCCGGGCGGGCCGTACAGCAGCACGCCCTTGGGGATCTTGGCCCCGACGGCCTGGAACTTCGCAGGCTCCTGGAGGAACTCCTTGATCTCGCCGAGCTCCTCGATGGCCTCCTGGCAGCCGGCGACGTCGGTGAACGTCGTCTTCGGCATGTCCTTGCTGATCAGCTTGGCCTTGGACTTCGCGAACTGCATGACCCCGCGCCCGCCGCCGCCCTGCACCTGGTTCATCAAGAAGACGAAGAGCAAGATGATCAGGGCGAACGGCAGCAGCGTCGCCAGGATGGAGCCCAGCAGGCTCGGCTTGGGCACCTCGGTCGTGTACTTCTCGATGGTGCCGGCCGCGACCTGCGCCTGCACCGCCTTCTCGATCTCGTCCTGGGTCTCGCTGAGCCAGAACGCAGACACCTTGTCGGAGCCGGTCCGCACGCCGGAGTCGAGCGTCGCCTTGATCTCCTGGTCACCGTCGACGAACGTGATGTCCTTGACCTCGCCCGAGGCGATGTAGGCGTTCATCCGCGACGTGGTGATCTCGTCGTACCCGCCGTTGGGCGCGAGGAACTGGATGGCCAGCAGGACGCCAACGGCGGCCAGCACCATCCACAGCCAAGGACCCTTGAATATGCGCTTCACAGGCTTCTTTCGAGCAGACGAGTCGGGGAGAAGTGATGACCGTACCTGCCATCACCCAACCTCATTCTCGCAGGAGGGTGGCTGAAAGCGGGAGTCTCGGGCGGCCGTCAGGAATAGATGTGCGGGGCGAGCGTGCCGATGTCGCGCAGGTTGCGGTACTTCTCGCGGTAGTCGAGGCCGTAGCCGACCACGAACTCGTTGGGGATGTCCCAGCCGATGTACTTGGGCTCGACCGGCATGGTCAGCGCCTCCGGCTTGCGCAGCAGCGTGGCGATCTCGACGCTCGCCGGGTTGCGGCTGACCAGGCTGTTGACCAGCCAGGACAGCGTCAGCCCGGTGTCGATGATCTCGTCGACGATCAGCACGTGCCGGTCGGTGATGTCGGTGTCGAGGTCCTTGAGCAGGCGCACGACGCCGCTCGACTTGGTCCCGGACCCGTAGGACGAGATCGCGATCCAGTCCATCTCGACGTGCCGCGGCAACGCCCGCGCCAGGTCGGCCATCACCATGACCGCGCCGCGCAGGATCCCGACCATCAACAGGTCGTGGCCCTCGTAGTCGGCGGCGATGGTGGTGGCCATCTCGCCGAGCCGCTCCTGGATCTGGGCCTCGGTGAAGAGGACGTTGACCAGTTCGTTCTCCGCTTGGGACGCGTCCATGCGGCGCAGCCTATGTGACCGGAGCGGCAACGACGTACCGCGGTGCCGGGCTGGTTGCTAGGTCGACGGTCCGCGCCCGTCGTCCGCGGGCTCGAGGACGATGGTCCCGTCGCGTCGTACGGCGCGCAGCGGGCCGGGCAGGTCGATCCACCTCTGGCCACGCCAGTGGGTGAGCAGCGCCTCCACGGCCAGTACATGCTCGTGGGTCAGGTCGGCGGCGGGTGCCCCGGCCGCGACGGCTGCGCGGTGCAGCACCCGGCGCCGGATCGCGACGGGGAGACCCACCAGGGTCTCGACCGACAGGTCCAGGGCATGGCGCTCGGCGACGGTGTCGAGGTACTCCATGTCGACGCGGAGCTGGTCGGCCGTGCGGGCCAGCGCCGCGCCGACACCGGGGCCCAGCTCCTGCTCCAGCATGGGCAGCACCGTCGTCCGCACGCGGGACCGGGTGAAGCGCGGGTCGTCGTTGAAGGGGTCCTGCCAGGGCTCGATGTCCTCAGCAGCGCACGCGGCCTCGGTCTGGGCGCGCGTGACGTCGAGGAGCGGTCGGCGAAACCGGTCGAAGCCCCGCCGCATGCCGGCGATCGAGCGACCGCCCGAGCCGCGCGCGAGACCCATCAGCACGGTCTCGGCCTGGTCGTCGCGGGTGTGCCCGAGCAGGACGAGCGGGGTGCCGAAGTGATCTGCCATCTGCTCCAGCACGGCGTAGCGCGCCTCGCGGGCGGCGGCCTCGACGCCCAGCCCGGCGGCCTCCACGCTCACCCGCGAGGAGACGGTCTCGTCGACGCCCAGGGCCGCCATCTGCGCGACCACCCGCACGGCGAGCTCGGCCGAGCCGGCCTGGAGGCCGTGATCGACGGTGGCCCCGATGACCCGCAGGCCTCGGGCGCGTCCTTCGAACACCGTGGCGGCCAGCAACGACAGGGAGTCGGCCCCGCCGGAGCAGGCGACGAGCACGCCCGCACCGGTCTCCAGCGGCTCGAGCACGGCGCGTACGCCGCGGCGTACTGCGGCCACGGCGGGGTCGAGGCTCATCCGAGGACGCGGGCGACCCAGGCGTCGGGGTCGCTGATCTCCGACTTGTCGGGAAGGTTGGCAGGCTCGGCCCAGACGGCGTTGAACTCCTCCATGCCGACCTTGTCGACCACGCCCCGGACGAAGATCGCACCGTCGCGGTACTGCGCCATCTTGGCGTCGAGCCCCAGCAGCCGGCGCAGGACCCGGTCGAGCGTGCCGACGCCCTGGCGGCGCTTGGTGAACTTGGCGCGGATCTGGTCGACCGTGGGGATCACCGAGGGGCCGACACCGTCCATGACAACGTCGGCATGCCCCTCCAGCAGCGACATGACACCGGTGACGCGGTCCATGATCACGCGCTGCTCGGGGGTGCTCATCATCTCCACGACGTTGCCCTTGCCGCTGATGCCGCCGCGGATCGCCTCGGAGGCGCGCCGCAGGCCGTCGCCGAGGAGGTCGCTGGGCTCGAACGACTCGAGCAGTGCGTTCATCTCGGAGAACAGGTGGTCGCGCATCCACGGCACGGCCGTGAACTGCACGCGGTGGGTCTCCTCGTGGAGGCAGACCCAGAGCCGGAAGTCGTGCGGGTCGACGTCGAGCTCGCGCTCGACGTGCACGATGTTGGGCGCGACGAGCAGCAGCCGGCCGGTCGGCTCGAAGAACGGGTCGAACTGGCCCAGCACCTTGGTGCCCAGGAAGCCGAGGAGCAGCCCGACCTCGGCGCCGGTGACCCTGGACCCGATCGCGAGCGAGAGACCCGACGGCGGCCCCTTCCTGCTCGCCAGCTTGTCGGCCAGCGGGCCGATGATCGTCGCGAAGCCGTCGGCGTTGGCCTGCACCCAGCCGCGGCGGTCGACCACCAGCACGGGCGCCGTGCGTTCGTCGGCGACCAGCCCGGTGAACTCGCGCACCAGCGGGCTGGACCTCTCCGCACCCTCGCGCAGCTCGGTCACGGCCGCGGCCGCGTCACCGCGCGAGATGTCGGGACCGTCGCCGGCCACCTTCGCGCCGAGGTTCACGGCGAAGTCCCAGTCGACCATGCTGCTCATGGAGGCGAGGCTAGCCGGTGGTCCCCACCGGAGGGCCCGGCGAGCAGTGGCACGCCGCCAGCTCGGCAGCGACCTCGTCGAGCGCCACCCGCGCCGCCAGGCTCTTGACGACCTTCACCTTGTCGGCGGCCACGACGAAGGTCATCGCGTTGCCGTCGAGGTCGGTGACCACCCCGGCGAGGGAGTGCACACCGGCGGCCGCGAGGGTGCCGGTCTTGGCACGCACCCGGCCGCGTCCCTCGGGCGCACCCTTGTCGAAGCGGAAGGCGAGGCTGCCCGTGAAGCCGGCGACCGGCAGGCCCTCGATGACCGAGCGCAGCCCGGGCTGCGCCGAGGACGACGCCACCTGCAGGACCTGGGTGAACGTCGATGCCGTGACCAGGTTGCGCCGCGAGAGCCCGCTGCCGTCGAAGACCTGGTCGCCGGTGACGTCGATGCCCAGCCCGGTGAGGGTCCGGAGCACGCCGGCAGCGCCGGCCTCGAACGACCCGACTCCCGAGACCGACAGCCCGACGTGGTGGGCGAGCACCTCGGCCCCCTCGTTGTCGCTGACGTCGAGCACCCGCTGCACGATCGCCGAGAGCGGCGGGGAGGTGACGGCGCCCAGGACGGCAGCCTCCTCCGCTGCGATCACGGGCTTCGGCGTACCGACGACCTTCACTCCCTCCGCGGCCAGGGCGTCGGCGAAGGCGTCCGCCGCGCTGCGGGCCGGATCGGGGACGCGACCGTAGCCACTGGGGTCTCGTCCCTCGTCGACCCACAGCGCCGAGATCGGCGACACGATGCCCTCGGGCACGTAGCTCGGCTCCCAGGCCGGATTGACGTCCGGGCCGCTGAAGAGCGAGCTGTCGTAGGTCACCCGGACCTTCTTGGTCGTCAGCCCGCCGCTGACCTGACGGGCCAGGGTGACGACGTCGGCCCGGGGCGGGTAGGTCTTCGACGAGGTCGGCCGGCTCGCGAGGAAGGGGTCACCACCGCCCACGAGCACCAGGTCGCGCGGGCGCGCCCCGGCCACGACTCGGGTGGAGAAGGTCGTGCCGGGCCCGTAGGCGGCCAGCGCCGCGGTGGCGGTCAGCAGCTTGGTGATCGACGCCGGCGTGACCGGGCCGGCGCCCGACGTGAACACCGGCTCGCCGCCCGACAGGTCGGCGACCATCGCGACCACGTGCTTGCCGAGGTCCTTGTCGCCGAGCCGTCCGGTCAGCGCCGCGGCGACCTCGGTCGGGTCGATGGTGCTGCTGACCACGGGTACGGCGACCGGCCCGGTCGGCGGGAGCGCGGGCAGCGTCAGCCCCGCGGGCGGGGCTACGGCGACCGGATCGGTGTCGGGGTCGGCACCCCAGCCGAGGTAGCGGTCCCCCCAGTCGAACCGGTACGCCGCCACGGCGGTGCCGACGAGGACCAGCACCAGGAGGGTCGCGAGCCAGTGCGAGCGCGCCCCGGGGCCGGCGTACGCCTGCCCGCCCGGACGGTGCCCGACACGTCGCGCCACAACTGACCCCCCTCTCGACTACGTGTGTGGCGCCATTGTGCGCGACACTGGGGCCAGCAGCGGGCTCGCCCCCGCCGGGCGAGCCGCCCGTGGCGTCCCGATGCCTCTCATCGACATATCAGTGGAGGAAGACGTGCTCGAGTTCGACGTACTGGTGGAAATCCCCAAGGGCGAGCGCAACAAGTACGAGGTCGACCATGAGAGCGGCCGCCTCCGCCTCGACCGGATGCTGTTCACCTCGACCGCCTATCCGGCCGACTACGGCTTCATCGAGAACACCCTCGGCCAGGACGGCGACCCCCTCGACGCGCTGGTCATCCTGCAGAGCCCGACGTTCCCCGGGTGCCTGATCGCCTGCCGTGCGATCGGCATGTTCCGGATGACCGACGAGGCCGGCGGCGACGACAAGGTGCTGTGCGTCCCGTCGCACGACCCGCGCCTGGAGCACCTGCGCGACATCAACCACGTGTCCAAGTACGACCGCCTCGAGATCCAGCACTTCTTCGAGGTCTACAAGGACCTCGAGCCGGGCAAGTCCGTCGACGGCGCCGACTGGGTCGGCCGCGCCGAGGCCGAGCTCGAGGTGCACGCGTCGTTCGAGCGCTTCAAGCAGATCGGGCACGGCGACGACGTCGAGAACCTCGCCGACGACGAGCTCGGCACGCAGGTCTGAGCCGCCTCAGCCCCAGGTCATCAGCTCGGGTGAGCGCAGCATCTCGTCGGGCACCCCGAACGCGTCGACCAGGTCGACGGCGAGCGGGCGGACCTTGCGGCAGAGCCGGTTCACCTCGCGGCTGATCGCCTTCGACCGCTGGGTCGTGAGCCGACCGTGCTCCATGAACCAGGCACGGTCCGCCTCGATGGTCGTCAGCGCGAACAGGTCGCAGAGCAGGTCGAGGGCGATCTTGTTGTCGCCCTCGCCGAGAGCGCGGGTCTTCTCGACGAAGGCCTCGAGGACGAGGCGCTCGACGTGCGCCCGGGCGGCGGCGATGACGTGGTCCTGCACGAGCGAGAACACCTCGCCGGGGTTCAGCGAGCTGTCGATGCCACGCTTGAGGCGGCGGGCGACCCCGCCGAGCATGTGCTCCTCGCGGAAGCGCAGCATCGCCAGCTGGTAGTCGGGGTCGAACAGGCCGGCCTCCTGGTCCCAGGTGTCGCCGCCGGGCAGCACGTCCCGGATCCGCTCCACCAGCTTGTGCACGGCGGTCCGCTCCAGCACCGTCTCGACCGCGAGGCCGGCGACGAAGCGCACCATGCCGAACTGGTCGAGGTCGGAGAAGTCGCTGCTGTAGTCGGTGAGCAGGCCCTTGGCGACCAGCTGCAGGAGCACGTGGTTGTCGCCCTCGAAGGTGGTGAACACGTCGGTGTCGGCCTTGAGCGCGGCAAACCTGTTGACCGAGAGATAGCCCGCGCCGCCGCACGCCTCGCGGCACTCCTGGATCGTGCGGGTCGCGTGCCAGGTGGCGAGCGCCTTGGTGCCTGCGGCACGCGACTCGAGCTCGCGGCGGACGTGCTCGTCGTCGGTGACGCCGGAGAACACGTCGTGCAGCTGGGACGCGACGATCTCCTGTGCGAAGTGGAGGGCGTAGGTGCGGGCCAGCAGGGGGAACAGCCGGCGCTGGTGCATGCCGTAGTCGAGGAGGAGGTCCTCCGCAGGAGGGTCGGTCGCCGCGAACTGACGGCGCCGGACGGCGTACTTGACGGCGATGGCGAGCGCGACCTTCGACGCGTTGACGCCGGCGCCGCCGATGCAGACCCGACCCTGCACGAGAGTGCCGAGCATGGTGAAGAAGCGGCGGTTGGGGTCGTCGATCGACGACTCGTAGCGACCCTCGGGGGTGACGTCCGCGAAGCGGTTCAGCAGGTTGCCGCGCGGGACGCGCACCCCGTCGAACCAGAGCCGGCCGTTGTCGACACCGTCGAGTCCCATCTTGGCGCCGCAGTCCTCGATGCGGACCCCGGGAGCCGGCTCGTCGCCCACCCGGACGGGTACGACGAACGCGTGCACCCCGCGACCCTCACCGTCGACCTCGAGCTGGGCGAAGACGACCCCGAGCGTGGCGTGCCGGGCGGCGTTGCCGATGTAGTCCTTGCGGGCCGAGTCGTCGGGGGTCGTGATCACGAACTCCTCGGTGGCCGCGTCGTACGTCGCGACGGTGCCCAGCGCCTGCACGTTGGAGCCGTGGCCGGTCTCGGTCATGGCGAAGCAGCCCATCAGGCGGCCGGCGACGACGTCCGCGAGGTAGGCGTCGTGGTGCGCCTGGGTGCCGAGCTGGAGGATCGCGCCGCCGAACAGGCCGAACTGCACACCCACCTTCACGAGCACCGACAGGTCTCCCAGGGCCAGGGTCTCGAAGGCGGCCACGGACGCGCCGATGTCGCCACCGCCGCCGTACTCCGTGGGGAAGCCCAGGCCGGTCTGGCCGGTGCCGGCCATCTCGACGACCACGTCGCGCACCCGGTCGCGGAAGTCGTCGCGCGTCATGGTCTCGGCGTCCTCGAGGACGCCCGCGTGGGCGGCGAGGTTGGCTCGCACCAACGCCCGCACGCCGGCGTACGTGCCGTCGAGGACGTCGGTCAGCGCGGCCACGTCGATCTCCGGCTGGCGGTAGCCCCTCTCGGTGGGCGTCGTCTCGTCGCTGGTCTCCGCCGGCTGATCACCCGCGGGCGGAGGCGACAGCTCGGTCGGGAGGTCCTCTGCGTCGACGTGGGATGACATGTCGGTCACGGTACTCTCGGCGCGAGTCCGCCGGGTGGGACCCGGATCGCCGATCGAGCCGTGCCGAAGGGGAGCTGTGAACGACGCGCCGTACGGCCGCCTCGGCTACAACTTCTCCATCGTCGGGGCCCAGAAGTCGGGCACCTCCACGCTCTCCGGCACCATCAGCCAGCACCGCTTGGTGTGCCGCCCCCCGCGCAAGGAGGCCCACTTCTTCAACGACGAGGGCTACGACTGGTCGGCCCCCGACTACGAGGCCGACTACACCGCACCCAAGCGCTCCGCGGTGCACTCGATGGTCGGCGATTCGACGCCGGTCTACATCATGTGGCCCGGCGCGCTCGAGCGGATGCGTGCCTACAAGCCGGACATGCCGCTCATCGCGGTGTTCCGCGACCCGATCGAGCGACTGTTCTCGCACTGGACGATGCTGCGCACGCGGCATCCCGACTGGCCCGACTGGTCGGGCTTCATCACCGAGTTCCGGCCGAGCACGCTGCCGACGACGCTCCCGACCGACGTCTCCGCGATGCGCTACAAGCACCTGTCCGGCGTCGCGCGAGGCTTCTACGGCGCGCAGCTCGTGCGCGGGTTCTCGATCTTCCCGCGCGAGCAGTGGCTGCTGCTGGAGTTCCGCACCCTGCTCAGCGAGTACGACGACACCGTCGACGCCGTCACCGACTTCCTCGGGCTCCCTCGCTTCGACCAGCGGCCGCCCCTGCGCAACCGCTATGCCGGCGCCGAGCTGGTCAGCGGCACGCCACCGACTGCCGACGAGCTCAACGACCTGGCCTCGCTGTACGCCGAGGACCTGGCGCTGTTCGGCCGGGTCTCGGGCATCGACACGTCGGCCTGGCCGACGAGCCGGATCCTCGCCGGCGACCTGGACCCAGGCACGCTGGCCGAGCGCCTCGCTACCAAGGTCGCACCCGCCTGAGTCTGGTGGTCGAGTGCCTCGCGAGGTCCATCGGAGGTCGAGTGCACGATCCGGTCTCGATACGCTCGCTGGCGCTCGCTACTCGACCAACGAACCCAGCCTCGCGAGGTCCATCGGAGGTCGAGTGCCTCGCGAGGGACGAGCGAGGTGTATCGAGACCCCGAGCGAGGTGTATCGAGACCCCGAGCGAGGTGTATCGAGACCCCGAGCGAGGTGTATCGAGACCCCGAGCGGGCGCTCGCTACTCGACCAACCCGGTCAGGGGCGGGCGAAGAAGTTCGGTGCCCGCCAGGAGTAGATCGACTCCTGGACGACCGGTCGGCCGGTGCGCGGTGCGTGGATCATCTGGCCGCCACCGACGTAGAGGCCCATGTGGTAGATCGACGAGGGGTTGCTCGATGAGCCCCAGAAGACCAGGTCACCCGGCTGCAGCGCGCTCGACGCGATCTTCGTCGAGGCGGCGTACTGCGCGACGCTGTAGTGCGGCAGTGAGATGCCGCCCGCCTGCCAGGCCTTCATGGTGAGGCCCGAGCAGTCCCAGGAGTCCGGACCGGCGCCGCCCCACTTGTAGGGCTCGCCGATCTGGGCGGCTGCGAAGGCGATGGCCGCACCGGCATCCCCGGTCGCCGTGGGAGTCGGCGTGGGAGGTGGGGTCGGGCTCGGGGCGGGGGGTGGAGCCGGCGTGGGAGCCGGAGTCGGTGTGGGAGTCGAGGTGGGAGCCGGCGTGGGCTTCGGGTTCTTGGCAGCGTCCTTCGCGGCGTCCTTCGCGGCGTCCTTCGCGGCCTGCTTCGCAGCGTCGTCGGCCGCCTTCGCGGCGAGGTCGGCGGCCAGCTTGTCCGCGGCCCGCTTGTCGGCCTCGGCAGCCGCCTTCGCGGCCGCCTCCTCGGCAGCCGCCTTCGCGGCGGCCTCCTCCGCGGCCTTGGCTGCGGCAGCCGCCGCAGCCTGCGCAGCAGCCTCCTCGAGCGCGGTCTGCCGCTTCTGCGCCAGGTCGACGCTGATGCCCTGAAGGTCGGCGAGCTCGGCGATGAGCCGGGACTTCTCGGTGGCGATCGACTGCGACTGGGCGAGCGCGGCGTCGGCGGCCCGCTGCGCGGCGTCGCGGGCGGCGCGGGCCCGCTGCTCGAGGTCGGCGGCCTCGGCACGTGCCTCGACGGCCTGGTCGCTGGCGATGTCGGCGAGCGTGGCTGCCGCACGGAACTGGTCGTAGCGACCGTCGAGCGCGTCCTCGGCGTTGGCCATCGTGGCCCCGCGCTCGATGACACCCTGGATCCCGTCGGCACCGGCCATCGCGGCCAGGCCGGTCACCCCGGGAGCGAGCTCGTAGGAGCGGACCAGCGCGGCGCCGTACACCGCACGCTGACGACGTACGTCGGCGCTCGCGGCGTCGGCGTGCCGGTCGGCTTCCCTGGCCGCCTCGCGGGCCTGGTCGAGGCGCCACAGGGCGCCGTTGTAGGACTCGGAGGCCGTCGCGGCCTCGACCGCGGAGTCGTCGAGCCGCTGGTTGGCCAGCACCAGGTCCGAGCGCACCGTGGAGACGTCGCGGGCCTTGTCGCTGGCGGCCGCTGCGGCGTCGGCGATGTCCTGCTCGGTGGGCACGGAGTCACCCGCGCTGCCACTGGACGTGGAGTCGTCGGCCGCGGAGGCCGAGGTGACGCCGCCGACGAGCATCAGGCTCAGTGTGGCGGCGACGCCCCACGATCGGACACGGACGTGTCGCATGTTCTTCCCCTTGTTCGAGTCATCACCGTGCCCCGGCGGACTTCCCAATCCCCCAGGGCACTTCGAGCACGGTAGTGCTCACCAGTCACAAAAGGAACAACTTCCCCAACTTTCCCATAACCTCTCGGCGTGTCGGCTTGACGAACTACCGTCTTGTAATTCGCGAGCGCTCGCTTGTAACGCTCCGTTATAGGCGCTTCCCACCCGAAATACGGGGGTGGAAGAGGTCATAACGGAGCGTTACAAGCGGGCTGGCGCCACAGCAGGACAGCAGGACAGCAGGACAGCCGGGCGGACGGGCGGACGGCCGAGGCGTCGAGTCAGTCGTCGACGTCGACGGGTACGGCGGAGGTGGTCGAGGTCGGATGCGACGCGAGCCCGTGCCGGTCGAACTTCTGACCGGAGGCGAGACCGCCGACGTAGAACGCGATCAGGGCGATCACCACGCCCGCGATGTCGTCGGCGACGTAGTGCCAGCCGAAGTAGAGGGTGGCCACCACGGTGAAGCCGAAGTTGACCCAGAAGATCCACTTCAGGACCTTGCTGCGCAGCGTGTAGTGCACCATCAGCGCGACGAGGAGGGTGATCGCGGTGTGCAGGCTCGCGAAGCCCGCCACCGACTGGACGGCCCGCTCGAGGTTGCCGTGGATGACCCCACTTCGCCCGTAGAACAGACCCTCCATCAGCGTCGAGGACCCGGTCTCGGGAAGGTCGCTGTAGAGCCACGGGTAGCGGAAGCCCGGGCCCAGGGTGGGCAGCGCGTAGTAGGACGCCGTGCCGAGGGTCCAGGCGATGCACTGCGAGGTCGCGAACCAGTAGCCGAAGGTGATGTTGCGCGACCAGATCAGCCAGGCCGTGAGCGCGAGCGGCACCAGCGGCAGGAACCAGAGGTAGATGGTGGAGAAGAGGTGCGCGGCGGTCCCTTCGCCGAACATCGAGTGCAGCAGGGTCGCCGGCTCGTGACCGAAGAACAGCGCACGGTCGACGAGGTGGAGCTCGCGGTCGTACTTCTTGTCGCCCATGACGAACGGCAGGAACGACTTGAGGTTGCGGTAGCTCACGTAGGTCACGTAGAAGCACGAGACGCCGAGCACCATCAGGGTCAGTCGTTCCCGGGTCCAGTGGAATCTGACCCGCTCGCGGATCAGGCCGGGGATCGCGGCCGGGTTCATCCGGGAGAGCCAGACGATGCGAGGCAGGATGTCGAGCAGGAACGCGCCGAGCAGGAGCATCGGCAGCCTCAGCCAGGCCGGCCCGAGGAAGCCTTCGGGGTCGAGCAGCGGCCGGTTGATCGAGAGCGCCGTGATGACCGCGAGCGTGCCCATGGACGCGGCGATGCCGATGAGGAGTACATAGGCACGGCGATACACGGGCGTCAGTCTAGGGGGACGGCGAAGGGTCGCCGCGCGGCACCGACGCGGTCCGCGAGCCGTCGATGCGCAGGTGCGCCACATCGCCGGGAGCGACGTGGCTGCCGAGGGGTGCGACGGCGTGCATCGGCCCCAGATCGGGCACCTCGACGACGAGCCGCAGCTGTTCTGGCGTCGCCAGCGCGGAGAGTACGACGCCCCCGATCGACCCGGCCTCGTCGACCACCAGCGCGGACCGGCGCAGCGCGACGTCCTGCCCCGGAGCCAGCCCCGCCGCCAGCGCCATCCGGTCGGCCGGCCCGCCGGTCAGCACCGTCGCGTAGCCGAGGAAGTAGGCGGTGTCGGCGTCGGTCGGGTGCTGCCACACGTCGCTGATGGGGCCGTCCTGGATCAGCCTGCCGGCTCGCATGACCGCGATCCGGTCGGCCACGGCGAACGCCTCGTCGTGGTCGTGAGTGACCATCAGGGCGGTTGTGCCGGCCCGGTGCAGTATCTCGCGGAGGTCGGCCGCGAGCCGTTCGCGCAGCGTCGCGTCGAGCGCCGACAGCGGCTCGTCGAGCAGGATCAGCCGTGGCTCGACCGCCAGGGCGCGGGCCAGCGCGACGCGTTGCCGTTCCCCGCCGGACAGCGTGGCGGGCAACCGGTCGGCGTACCCCGCCAGGCCCACCAGCTCGAGCAGCTCGCCGACCCGGCTGGCCGTCTCGGCACGGGGCACCCGGCGCAGCCGGAGTGCGTAGCCGACGTTGCGGGCCACGCTGAGGTGGCCGAAGAGCTGGCCGTCCTGGAACATCAGCGCGAACCCCCGACGATGGGTGGGTACGCCGGCCAGGTCGGCTCCGTCGTAGGCGATGGAGCCGCCGGCCACCGGTTCGAGGCCCGCCACTGCCCGGAGCAGCGTCGACTTGCCGCACCCCGAGGGACCCAGCACCGCCAGCACCTCACCGGCCGGGAGGGCCAGGCTCACGCCGCTGACGGCGACGAGGTCGTCGTACTGCACCGTGAGGTCCTGCAACGTCAGCCCGGGCGACCTCATGTCAGAAGGCTCCCATCGACGGGACGCGCAGCCGCTCGACGGCCAGCATGACGACCGCCGTGGTCGTCGCGAGCACGACCGAGGCGGCCAGGGCCATGCCGTAGTTCATCTCACCCGGCCGGCCGATCAGCTTGAAGATCACCACGGGCAGCGTCGGCTGGTCGTCGCGGGCGAGGAAGGCGGTGGCGCCGAACTCCCCCAGCGACGCGGCGAACGCGAAGCCGCTGGCCGCGAGGAGCGGTTTCCAGATCACCGGCACGTCGACGGTCCACAGCGCGCGCAGCGGCCCGGCGCCCAGCGAGGCAGCCGCCTGCCGTTGGCGGTCGTCGATGCCGGCGAGCACGGGCACCAGGGTGCGCACCACCAGGGGCAGCGCGACCAGCGCCTGCGCGATGGGCACCAGGAACGGCGAGTCCCGCAGGTCGAGCGGCGGCCGGTCGAGGGTGATCAGGAAGCCGAAGCCGAGGGTCACCGCGGACACCCCGAGCGGCAGCATGAAGACCCCGTCGAGCAGCGACCTGACCCGCCGCTCGCCACGCGACCGGGAGCGGCGGGTCACCACCAGGGCGACGCTGAGACCCAGGAGCAACGCGATCCAGGTGGCGTCGACGGCGGTGCGCAGCGAGATGGTCAGCGCCTCGCCGACGGAGACCAGCACGGCCGGATCCTCGCCGGTCGTGGTCAGCGCGCGGTAGTTGTCGAGGCTCCACGCACCGCCCACCCGCAGCGAGCCGGCCAGCAGCGTGGCGAGCGGAGCGGCCACCAGGACGAGCAGGGCGGCAGTCGCGACCAGGGCGGGTACGTCGCGGCGAGAGACCCGGCCCGGCCTCGGCGCCTGCCGCGACACCGTCGGGTCGGGTACGGCGCGCAGCCGGCCGGTCACGATGAGCAGCCCCGTCACGACGAGCAGCTGGAGCACCGACAACGCGGCTGCCGACTGGAGGTCGAAGAGGGTCGTGGTGAGCAGGTAGATCTCGGTCTCCACGGTGCTGTAGCGCACCCCGCCGAGCGTCAGCACGATGCCGAAGGCCGTGGCACAGAACAAGAAGACCACGCTCGCCGACGACACGATCGCCGGGCGCAGCGCGGGCAGCGTGACGGTGCGCAGCACCTGGAAGGGGGTGGCGCCGAGCGCCGCGGCTGCCTCACCCGGACGAGCGTCGAGCGTCTCCCACGCCGCGCCGACCGCGCGGATCACCACGGCGGCGTTGAAGAACACCAGTCCTGCGATGATCGACGTCGCGGTGCCGTCGAGGCCGAGGAACGCGAGGGGTCCGCCCTCCCCCAGCAGCTCCCGGAACGCGACCCCGACGACCACGGTCGGCAGCACGAACGGCACCAGCAGGGCGGCGCGCACGATGCGTCGTCCGGGCAGGTCCAGACGGTGCAGGACATAGGCAGCGGGCAGGCCGACCGCCACGGACAGCACCGTGCCGAGGCTCGCCGACCAGAGCGTGAACCCCAGGACCCGGTGCACCCGCGGCCGGCCCAGCACCTCGACGAGCCCCCGCGGGTCGAACACGCCGTCGGGCCACAACCCGCGCGCGACCATGCCGCCCACCGGCAGCGCGAAGAAGACGCCGAGCACCGCCAGCGGCAGCGCCGCCAGCCCGGCCAGGGTGAGCAGCCGACGGGTCACGCGGCGGCACCAGGTGTCGGGACCATCAACGGGTGGTGATGTCGGTCCACTCGGTCAGCCACGCCTCGCGGTTCGCGGAGATCGTGGCCGGGTCGACGTCGTACGGCGCGGTGGGCTGCTCCGCGAAGGCGGCCCAGTCCTTGGGCAGCTCGACGGTCGAGGAGACCGGGAAGACGTACATGCTCTCGGGCAGCGCCGACTGCACCTCGTCGCTGAGCAGGAAGTCGATCAGGGCCTGCGCCCCCTCGGGGTTCTTGGCGCCGTCGAGCACACCGGCGTACTCGACGGAGCGGAAGCAGGTGTCGAGCAGGGCCGCGGTCGTCGAGCTCGACTTGTCCTTGGCGATCGTGAACGCCGGCGAGGAGTCGTAGGACAGCACGATCGGGCGGGTGCCGCCCTCGCCGCCCTGCGTGAAGTCGGTGTAGTAGGCGTCCGACCAGCCGTCGACGATCTTGGCGCCGTTGGCGAGCAGCCGCTCCCAGTAGGCCGGCCAGTCGTCGCCGTACTCCGCGATCGTGCTGAGCAGGAACGCCATGCCCGGCGAGGATGTCGATGCGCCGGGGGTGACGAACAGGTCCTTGTACGCCGGCTTGGTGAGGTCCTCGAGCGAGGCAGGCGGGGCCAGCGACTTCGCTGAGAACCAGGTCCGGTCGACGTTGACGCAGACATGGCCGACGTCGATCGGCGTCAGCTTGTCGGCGCCCTCGGGCAACGCATAGGTGTCGGCACCCTCGGGCAGCTTCGGCTGGTAGGTGTCGAAGACGCCCTCGTCCAGGGTGCGCGACGCGAAGGTGTTGTCGATGCCGAAGGCGACGTCACCCGTGGGGTTTCCCTGGGTGAGCGAGAGCTTGGCCGACAGCGAGCCGGCATCGCCGGCAGCGCGAGTGACGAGCTTGAAGCCCGACTCCTGCTCGAAGTCGGCGACCACCTCGTCGGGCAGGGCGAACGACTCGTGCGTGACGAGCACGACCTCGTCGGCAGCCGGGGTGCCGGTGCTGTCGGACCCGCTGCTGCCGACGGCGCTGCACGCGGAGGTGCCGAGCAGCGCCAGGGCTACGAGCATGGTGGAGACGCGGTGGGTCATCAGATGACTCCCTTCGCCGGTGCTAACCGGAGCAGGTTCGGAGGGTCTGCGGCTCTGTCCGCACTCTCAGCACTCGGGTGCTCCCCTGTCTTGTGCGACCACCCTACGTGGATGGTGGAGGTGACCCTGGCGGGGTCTCGAAACCCTCACCGCTCGAACGACGAGCATCGGAGGTCGAGGCCTCGCGAGGAACGAGCGAGGTGTATCGAGACCGGGAGCCGGGTCTCGATACGCTCGCTGGCGCTCGCTACTCGACCAACGAACAAGAGCCGGCGCTCGCTACTCCACCGACGAGCATCGGAGGTCGAGTGCCTCGCGAGGAACGAGCGAGGTGTATCGAGACCGGGAGCTGGGTCTCGATACGCTCGCTGGCGCTCGCTACTCGACCAACGAACAAGACTCTGGCGCTCGCTACTCCACCGACGAGCATCGGAGGTCGAGTGCCTCGCGAGGAACGAGCGAGGTGTATCGAGACCGGGAGCTGGGTCTCGATACGCTCGCTGGCGCTCGCTACTCGACCAACGAACAAGACCTGGCGCTCGCTACTCCACCGACGAGCATCGGAGGTCGAGTGCCTCGCGAGGAACGAGCGAGGTGTATCGAGACCGAGAGCCGGGTCTCGATACGCTCGCTGGCGCTCGCTACTCGACCAACGAGGGACAGACCGGCGCTCGCCACTCCACCGACGAGCATCGGAGGTCGAGTGCCTCGCGAGGAACGAGCGAGGTGTATCGAGACCGAGAGCTCGATACGCTCGCTGGCGCTTACTCGACCAACGAACAAGACGCTGGCGCTCGCTACTCGACCAACGAACAAGAGCCGCCGCTCGCCGCTCGACCAACGGGGACAGGGCCGCACTCTAGGGTGCGGGCATGCCGAGTCGCCGCCACGAGATCCTCGCCCACGTCGTCCCGCGGGTCCGCAGGAGTCGCGAGCTCGACACCGCGGAGCAGGAGCGCGAGCGCCTCATCAGCTGGCACGACCGACTCGACCGGTCGCTGCCCACGAGGGCGGTGCCGGGGTTCGGTCGCCGGTTCTCGGTGGTGCGCGACGACACCGGGGGCTTCCCGACGTACGTCATCACTCCGAGGCACGTGCGGCCGACCCGGACGCTGCTCTATGTGCACGGCGGCGGCTACATCGCGCCGATGGACCAGTTCCACGTGCGCTACGCGACCCGGTTGGCCCGGGCCGTCGGTGCACGGGTCGTGATGCCCGACTACCCGCTGGCACCGGAGCACACCTGGCGCGACTCGTTCGAGGCGATGACGACGCTGGCGGCGCGGTGGGCCGGGGAGCCGATGGTGCTCGCCGGCGACTCGGCCGGCGGTGGCTATGCGCTCGCCCTCGCCCTCGCACTGCGCGACCGGGGCGGGCCGCAGCCGACCCACCTGGTGCTGCACGCGCCGTGGGTCGACCTCACCACCAGCACTCCCGAGACGGAGACGGTCACCCTCACCGACCCGTGGCTGTTCATCGGCAAGATCCGGGCGTACGCCGACTGGTGGGCGGGCTGCCCCGAGGACCTCGCCCGGCCCGAGGTCTCGCCGGTCTTCGGATCGCTGGCCGGGCTGCCACCGGCCCTGATGATGTACGGCACCCGCGACACGCTCGCGCCCGGCTGCCGGCTGCTCACCCGCCGCTCGGTCGAGGACGGCTGGGACCTCTCGGTCATCGAGGAGCCCGACCTCATCCACGTCTACGGCCTGCTGCCGTTCGTGCCCGAGGCCCGTCGGGCCTTCCACAACACGGTCGCCTTCCTGGGCTGAGGACCGGCGGTTACCCAAGGCTGGCGATGAGGCGAGCCGGCACCCGGAGTTGAGTGTCAGGGATGGCCTCTCGGGTCCTGGCCAGACCCGGACGAGATCAGGAGTCGTCATGCGAGGACGACCCGGCAGGAGATGCCTGGCCCTGGGCTTCGCAGCCCTCATGGCCCTGTCCCCCCTGACACCGACGTACGGGCGAACACATCAGGTGCGCGCCGGCTCGGTCACCCAGCACCGCGCGGCGCGAGCCGCCCGCACCGCGGTCACCGTGGTCGTCCGCAACTGTCCCGAGTGCACCGTGCAGGCCGTCCACTACGTTCCGGCCGAGGGATCGCCGTGGTGGTCGCACGCACAGCGGGTGGGGTCACGCGGGCGGGTCCGGTTCCACGTCCCGGCACGCCGTACGGAGGGGATGACCTTCTTCGTGGACGCGCCGTGGCACGGGAGCACCGGATCGGCGGCACTCATGGTCGCGCGGTACGACGACCTGGCCACCGGCTCCAGGGTCGACCACACCACGGCCCGACGAGCGCGGCACGGCGCACCCTGCTGGGCCGGGACCACCGGGGCGAGGGCCCGCCTCGTGCTCCGGGTCGAGCGCTTCCGTGCGCGGACGGTGACCGGGCAGCGTTCCTTCCATCCCCGGGTCTACTCGGTGCGCACCTTGGCCTCGTGGCCTCCGTCGGACCTGACCTGGAAGGGCTCTGTGGGCGCACAGGACGCGTTCGCCTGCGCACGCCCCACCGTCGTCCCGCGAGCACCTGCCGCCCACGGCCAGGGCACCACGACCCTGACGTTGAGGACCGATCGCTGCGAGGGCTGTCTCGTCAGGATCGGCCAGTGGACCGACGGTCAACCGTCCTCCCTGGCTCTCCTCGACGCGCCGGGTGCGCCACGGGCGAGTCACGTTCAGCCTCAGCACGGCGCACACGCACGGCTTGGAGATCGCGGTGACGGCGCCCTGGGAGGACCAGACCGGCTACCAGACGTTCGTGGTCGCCAGGTACGCCGGGCACCGACCGGGGTCGCGCATCGGGTTCGCCGCCGCGCGCAAGCAACAGCAGGGCTCGGTGTGCTGGGCGGGCACCGACGCGCACCGCGCGACGCTGCGGATGGCGGTCCGCAGGGTGAAGGTGCGCGCCCACGTCAGCGGCCAGCAGGTGGACGGAACGCTTGCCTGGCTGCCGATGCAACGGCGTACCTGGCCACCCATGCGTGTCGTCTCCGAAGGCGTCTACGGGTCGGAGGAGGCCACTGTGTGCCAGCCCCGGTGACGCAACCCGTCAGTGGCGCAGCCAGCGGCGGTAGCCGCTGACCCGGTCGGTGATCAGGTCACCGACGGCGAGCCTCTTCAGCTGCCGCCACTTCGACTTGTTGTTCGCCTTCTCGGCCACGACCCGCTTCCCTGCGCGGCGCAGCGCGGCGATGCGCGCCGGGGTCATCTCCCTGGTCGCGAGGGTCACCGCGTCGGCTTCGGTCGAGACCGCGTCGACCCGGGCCCATCGTCGTACGAGCAGGGTGGTGTCGATGCCCGGCCTGAGCTTCTCGAGGCGACGCAGCGCGCCCGGGCGGTACGACATCGCCATCACGCGACCCTGCATGCCGGCCCGGACGACGATCCTGGCCACGCGCGCGATGTCGGCCTTCGGCCAGCGGTCGCCCTTGAACTCGATGAGCACGTTGACCTTGTGCCGCTCGGCCAGCCGGAGCACGGCACCGAGCGTCGGCACCATCTCCCCACCCTGGCGGCCGCGGCAGTGCTTGCGCAGGTAGCGCATCGACCGGCGGGAGACCGGCCCGCTGCAGCTCGTGGTGCGGTTGAGCGTGGGGTCGTGCATCAGGACGGCCTGGCCGTCCTTGGTCATCCGGACGTCTGTCTCGAGCGCGGAGGCCTTGAGCCGGATCGCCCGCCGCATCGACCTGATCGTGTTCTCGGTGACGCCGGTGGTGGGTGCTCCCCGGTGGGCGGTGATGCGGAAGTCGCCGGCCCTCGCCGCCTGAGCCGGCGTCGTCAGCGGAACCGTCAGCATCCCCGCAAGGACGACGGCAGCAGCGATGAGACCCCCGAAGCGCATGGGGCCGCATTCTGCCCCACGGCCACGAGGCCTCGGTGACGGACTCCGGGCACGGCTTTGAGGGTGGGGTGACCTCGCTGGATTGGCGCTGGATGGGCGCTGGCTCGCCAGCTCCCTCGGGGCGATGACACGGGAGGCGTCGCGACGATGCTCCAGCGCATCGGCCCGATCCAGTCGCAGACCGCGCGGCCGTCGTACGTCGTGGTCCCGGGAGAACGGACTGCTCACCGGCTACTGGCGCCTCCCCCCGCACAGGCCCCGCGGCGCGACTGCGAGGTGACGTGGTTCAGCGGCACCCGCCAAGGCGAACCCCGAGTCGCCGCTGGTCGCCGCTGGTCGCCCTGGAGACGGCATACGGCGTCACCTTCAGGCCGCTGTCGGGGACCCGGGGCTAGTGCGTCAGCTTGAGACCGACGACGCACCCGACGAGACCCACGATGAGCAGGATCCGCATGGTTGACACGGGTTCGGCACCGGTGGCCATGGCATAGACGACCGTCAGGGCAGCGCCGACGCCGACCCACACGGCGTACGCAGTGCCGATCGGGAGGTCCTTCATCGCGACCGCGAGGCCCGCCATGCTCCCGACGAGCGCGACGCCGAAGACGATGCTGGGCGTGAGCCGGGTGAGGCCGTCGGAGCGACCCAGCGCGGTGGCCCAGACCGCTTCGAGCACACCGGAGGCAAGGAGGACGAGCCACGACATCGGAAGACCTTCCGGGCCGTCTTGTCGCTGACCGGGTACGGCACCCATCGTCCGGGAGCCAGAGCTGGCTCTGACCCGACGCTCCCACGCTCCGCGCGCGGCAGCAACTCCGGGTTGCCGCGTCAGCGGTGAGCCAGGGACCCTTCCGGCCGCGCAGAGGGTCGCTCACTCACCGCTGCACGGGGCAGCGGTGAGCCGGGCGCGGCGACCCGGCCAGCGGTGAGCCAGAGACCATTTCGACCGCGCAGAAGGTCGCTCACTCACCGCTGCACGGGGCAGCGGTGAGCCGGGCGCGGCGACCCGGCCAGCGGTGAGCCAGAGACCAATGCGACCGCGCAGAAGGTCGCTCACTCACCGCTGCACGGGGTAGCGGTGAGCCGGGCGCGGCGACCCGGCCAGCGGTGAGCCAGGGCCCTTTCCGACCGCGCAGAAGGTCGCTCACTCACCGCTGCACGGGGCAGCGGTGAGCCGGGCAGCGGTGACCCAGCGATCTCCACGCCACCCACCGCGCTGGTGAGCTCAGGCCAGCCGACGGTCGAGGAAGGCGACGATCCGTTGCATGGAGGCGGTGTACGCCGGCCCGAAGGCGTGGCCGTCGTCGTACAGCTCGAGCCGGGAGTCGACGCCGGCCCTCTCCATCGCTCGCTGGGTCGCCCGCGCCCACGCGGGCGGGCAGGTGTCGTCGGACCTGCCCTGGACGATGAGCACGGGCTCGGTGATGCGGTCGAGGTAGGAGCGCGGGGAGATGCTCGCCCAGAACTCGTCGTTCTCGACGCTCTCCTCCTCGGGCAGCCCCCAGCGGCGCTCGACGTACCCGACCAGCTCGTCCCGGCCGCCGTCACGGATGAACCGGTCGAAGTTGTCGGACTCCAGGGTGCTCACCGGCGAGTAGGCGACACCGGCGTCGACGAGGCCGGGCGCCATCTCGAGCACCTTGTAGACGACACCACCACCCATCGAGCGGCCCATCACGGCCACCCTGTCGTCGTCCACCGGCACGCCGTCGGCCTTGCGCAACGCGGTGACGGCGTTGATGACGTCGACGGCGTAGCCGGTCCGGAAGCTGCGCATGGCGTCCGGGTCGTCGCCCGACTCGGCGTGGTTGCGGTAGTCGACGTGAAGGGCGACGTAGCCCGCCCGCGCCAGCGAGCCCCGCTCGCGCGTCATGCCTTGGCCGCGCACGTAGTAGGCCGGGTCGATGTAGCCGTGTGCGAGCACCACCGCCGGGTGCGGGCCCGGCCCGGTGGGCACATTGAGCACACCTGAGATGCGGAGCCTCTCGCTGCGGTAGGTCACGTCGTACGACGTGTAGGCGGGCGTGCGTTCGCGCACCGCGCCCAGCCGCAGGCCACCGCCGGAGAACTGCCGGTCGAAGTACGCCGGCAGCGCGGGTGGGTCGGGTCTCTCAACAGCTGCGTCGGCAGGGACCTGCGTGGGAGGCGTGGGCGGCGAATCGCTCACCGGTGCGGGCGACGGTGCGGCAGCGCCCTCGTCGTCGGACCGCTCCGACGCCGAGCAGGCCGTGGCGAGAAGGAGGGTCGCGGCGCCCAGCGCGCCGGCCCACCGCCCGGGGCTCCTGGTGGCGGCCATGGCCCGACGGTAGCCCCGGCCGGCAACCCGGAGCCGTCAGCGGGCAGGCCGCCTGTCGACGATGCGCCGCATCTTGCCGACCGACCGCTCGACGGTGGCCGGGTCGACCACGTGCACGTCGACCGAGACACCGATCGAGCTCTTGACCAGCCGCGTGAGCAGGACACCCGCCTCGACGGCCGCTCCGACGGACGCCGACTCGCGTCGTTCGACCACGACCGTCAGCGAGTCGAGGTTGCCGGAGCGCTCGAGCACGCACTGGAAGTGCGGCGACAGCTCGGGCGTCGAGAGGATCAGCTCCTCGATCTGGGTCGGGAACAGGTTCACCCCGCGCAGGATGATCATGTCGTCGGTGCGACCGGTGATCTTCTCGATCCTGCGCATGGTGCGGGCGGTGCCGGGCAGCAGCCGGGTGAGGTCGCGGGTGCGGTAGCGGATGACCGGCATCGCCTGCTTGGTCAAGGACGTGAGGACCAGCTCCCCCACCTCGCCGTCGGGCAGCACCTCACCGGTCACCGGGTCGATCACCTCGGGATAGAAGTGGTCCTCCCACACGGTGAGCCCGTCCTTGGTCTCCACGCACTCGCTGGCGACGCCGGGCCCGATGACCTCCGACAGGCCGTAGATGTCGACGGCGTGCATGTCCGTGCGTCCCTCCATCTCACGGCGCATGTCGTTGGTCCACGGCTCGGCGCCGAAGATGCCGACCTTGAGCGAGGTCGTGCGCGGGTCGATGCCCTGCCGCTCCATCTCGTCGATCACCGACAGCATGTAGGACGGCGTGACCATGATCAGGTCGGGCCGGAAGTCCATGATCAGCTGCACCTGGCGCTCGGTCATGCCGCCCGACACGGGTACGACGGTGCAGCCGAGCCTCTCCGCCCCGTAGTGCGCACCCAGCCCACCGGTGAACAGGCCGTAGCCGTAGGCGTTGTGCAGGATGTGCCCGGCCCGGCCCCCGGCCGCACGGATGCTGCGCGCCATCACCGACGACCACATCTCGATGTCGTCGGCGGTGTAGCCGACCACGGTCGGCTTGCCCGTCGTGCCCGACGACGCATGCACGCGCACCACCTGCTCGCGTGGCACCGCGAACATGCCGAAGGGGTAGTTGTCACGCAGGTCGGCCTTCGCCGTGAACGGCAGCCGCGCCAGGTCGGCGAGCTCGCGGATGTCGTCGGGGTGCACACCGGCCGCGTCGAGGCCCTGCCGGTAGTGCGCGACGTTGTCGTAGGCGTGCCGCACCGACCACCGGAGCCGATCGGTCTGCAGCGCCCGCAGCTCGTCGACCGATGCCGTCTCGATCGGCTCGAGGTCACCGGGGGCCGGGCTGAGGTCTTCCATGCTCACTCCTCGTGGTGTCCGGCCGGGCGCCTTGCGCTCGTTTCGGATTCCAGACATGTTGACGACATCCGGGTGATCACCCGGACCAAGCTTCAGGAGTGCCGTGACCGACCCCCTGCACGATCATTCACTGCCATCCCCCTCAGCGCGAGCGGTCGAGCTGCACGGGCGCATGGTGCGCTTCATGACCGACCGGGTGCTGCCGGCCGAGGAGTCGTACGCCGCGCACCGGCGGGACTCCGGGCCCGACGGGCACGACGTACCTCCCGTGATCGAGGAGCTGAAGGTCGCCGCGCGCGAGCAGCAGCTGTGGAACCTGTTCCTCCCGTCGGAGTCCGGCCTGACGCAGCTGGAGTATGCGCCCATCGCCGAGCTGTCCGGGTGGAGCCTCGAGCTCGCGCCGGAGGCGTTGAACTGCGCAGCGCCCGACACCGGAAACATGGAGCTGCTGCACCTGCTCGGCACCGACGACCAGCAGAAGACGTGGCTGGAGCCGCTGCTGAACGGTGAGATCCGGTCGGCGTTCGCGATGACCGAGCCCGAGGTCGCGAGCAGCGACGCCACCAACATCGCCACGCGGATCGAGCGCGACGGCGACGAGTACGTCATCAACGGCCGCAAGTGGTGGACCAGCGGCGCGATGGACCCGCGCTGTGCCGTGCTCATCGTGATGGGCAAGACCGATCCCGACGCTGCCACCCATCGTCAGCAGTCGATGGTGCTCGTGCCCCGGGACACCGCGGGCGTGACCATCGTGCGCGACCTTCCGGTGTTCGGCCACCACGACCAGCACGGTCATGCCGAGGTGCGCTTCGACGACGTGCGGGTGCCGGTCGCCAACGTGATCGGCGAGGAGGGTGGCGGCTTCGCGGCCGCCCAGGCCCGCCTCGGACCGGGCCGCATCCACCACTGCATGCGTGCCCTCGGCGCCGCCGAGCGCGCCCTGGCCATGATGGTCGCGCGCGCCCAGGACCGGGTGGCGTTCGGCGCTCCGTTGTCCGACCAGGGCGTCGTCCGGCAGCAGATCGCGGAGTCCCGGCTGGAGATCGAGCAGGCCCGGCTGCTGTGCCACCGCGCCTGCCACGTCATTGACACGGCGGGCAACAAGGCAGCCAAGGACCTCGTCGCGATGGCCAAGGTGGCCGTGCCACGCGCCGCGACCGCGGTCATCGACCGGGCCATCCAGATCCATGGCGGGGCCGGCGTCACCGACGTCACCCCGCTGGCCGCGATGTATGCGTGGCACCGCGCGATGCGGCTCTTCGACGGTCCCGACGAGGTGCACCTCCGCTCGATCGCGAAGTCCGAGCTGGGCCGCACCCCGGCGCTGCCCGTGACCGCGGTGCGCGCATGACGGGCTCAGTGGGCTCGGTGGGCTCGGTGGGCTCGGTGGGGCTGGCCGGGCGCACGATCCTGATGTCCGGCGGCAGCCGCGGCATCGGGCTGGCGATCGCGCTCCGGGCCGCGGCCGACGGCGCCAACGTCGTACTGCTGGCGAAGACGGCGGAGCCGCACCCCAAGCTCGAAGGCACCGTGCACACGGCGGTCGCCGACATCGAGGCAGCGGGTGGGCAGGCGCTGGCCGTGGTCGGCGACGTACGCAGGGACGAGGACGTCGAGCAGGCGGTCGCCGCCGCCGCAGAGCGGTTCGGCGGCATCGACATCGTGCTCAACAACGCGAGCGCCCTCGACATCAGCTCGACGCGGGACATCGCGATGAAGAAGTACGACCTGATGCAGGCGGTCAACGCGCGCGGCACGTTCTTGTTGTCCAAGACCGCGATCCCGCACCTCGAGCGCAGCGACCACGCGCACATCCTCACATTGTCGCCGCCCCTCGACCTGGACCCGAAGTGGGCCGGCGGCTACCTCGCCTACACGATGGCGAAGTACGGCATGAGCCTGGTGACGCTCGGTCTCGCCGAGGAGCTGCGCGCAGCCGGCATCGCAGCCAACTCGCTGTGGCCGCGCACGACCATCGCGACCGCGGCGATCGCCAACCTGATGGGTGGCCGGGAGGGCCTGGCAAGCTCACGCACCCCGGCGATCATGGCCGACGCGGCGTACGCCGTCCTGGTGCGCGATCCGCGCGAGTGCAGCGGCAACTTCTTCATCGACGACGAGGTGCTGGCGCAGGAGGGCGTCACCGACCTCGCCCACTACCGCGTCGCGCCCGGTGACGGACCGTTGCAGGACGACCTGTTCCTCGACTCCTCGGCAGCAGACGGGTGAGCGCCGGCGGTCACCACGCGTGACGGAGAGGTCGCGGCGCCGTGCGTGCCGAAGGGACTGGAGTGCGAGGCGGTCCCGCCGACTGTCGGTGGCAGTGAATAGGGTCGGGCACGTGATGCGACGATGAGCAAGATGGATGCCCTGCGGGCGATGCGCGAGGCCCGTCACGCCGAGGCGACCAAGCGCGCCACCAGGGCGAAGCCCACGCTGCGACTGGTCGACCAGTCAGGCGTCCCGAAGGAGGCCGCCGCCCCCCACGCGCCTGCCGGCAAGCCCGCCGTGGCGCCCGTCCCCGAGCCGGCCGCACCCGCGCTGTGCGGCCACCGCGCCATCAGCGGCAAGTCCTGCACACGGGAGCTCGGCCACGCGGCCAAGAGCCACAGATACTCCTGAGCCCGCACCCGAAGGAGTAGCGTCGGCAGTCCCGACAGTGTGAGAGGCCAGCATGTGCTTCTCGCTCGAGGCCGACCTCGTCGCCGCCGCCGTGCTGGCCCCGGTGGCGGTGATCTCCCTGCGCGAGGTCCGGCACGTCCGCGAGCTGCCGTTCGCGTCCCTTCCGCTGCTGTTCGCCCTGCACCAGCTCGTGGAGGCGGTGGTCTGGGCGGGCACCGAGGGCACCGTGTCCGCGGGCCTCGCCCACGCCGCCGCGGTCGCGTACCTGGTGGTCGCCTTCCCCGTGCTCCCGGTCCTCGTGCCGCTTGCCGTGCTCATGCTCGAGCCGCGCGGGTACCGCTGGCGGGTCGCGCCGTTCGTGCTGCTCGGCGCGGTCGTCGCGACCTACTACGCGACGGTGGTGCTCACCGGACCGATTGACGTGGTCGCGCGTCCCCACGCCCTGACCTACCTCGCGCCGCTTCAGGACGCCGCGGCGTGGACGCCGCTCTACATCGTCGCCGTCATCGGACCGTCCCTGCTGTCGGGATACCGGTCGATCGTGGCCTTCGGCCTGGTGAACCTCATGAGCATGAGCGTGGCCGCCCTCGCCTACGCCGAGGCGTTCACATCTGTGTGGTGCGTGTGCGCGGCCCTGAGCTCGGTGCTGATAGCGGTCCACATGGTCCGCCGCCGGCAGCTGCCGGATGCCGACCGGTTGCACGGTGTGCGAGTGCGCCCGCCCTCCCTCGTCCCGTGATCACGGGGCGAGGGAGCGGCGAGACTCGCTCGGTCAGGCGATGTCGAACCGGTCGAGGTTCATGACCTTGACCCACGCGGCCACGAAGTCGGCCACGAACGTCTCGACGGCGTCGTCGCTCGCGTAGACCTCCGCGAGCGCACGCAGCTCGGAGTTCGAGCCGAAGACGAGATCGGCCCGGCTGCCGGTCCACGTCACCTCACCCGCTGGGTTGCGCGCCTCGAACGTCTCCTGGGAGTCGTCGGTCGCCTGCCACGTCGTGTCGAGGTCGAGCAGGTTGACGAAGAAGTCGTTGGTCAGCGAGCCCGGGTTGGCGGTGAGCACGCCGCGCGAGGAGTCCTTGGCCGTCACGCCGATCGCGCGCAGGCCGCCCACGAGCACGGTCATCTCGGGCGCGCTCAGGGTCAGCAGGTTCGCCCGGTCGATCAGGAGGTACTCCGTCGGGAGCCGGTGGCCCTTGCCGAGGTAGTTGCGGAACCCGTCCACCGTCGGCTCGAGCGCGGCGAAGGACTCGACGTCGGTGTCGTCCTGCGAGGCGTCGGTGCGACCCGGTGTGAACGGCACCGTGACCGGGTGGCCGGCGTTGCTGGCGGCCTGCTCGACGCCGGCACAGCCGGCCAGCACGATCAGGTCGGCCAGCGAGACCTGCTTGCCGCCGGTCTGGGCGGCGTTGAAGGTCTCCTGGACGCCCTCGAGGGTGCGCAGCACGGTCGCGAGCTCGTCCGGGTTGTTGACCTCCCAGCCGTTCTGCGGCTCGAGGCGGATGCGGGCGCCGTTGGCGCCGCCCCGCTTGTCGCTGCCGCGGAACGTCGAGGCCGAGGCCCAGGCGGTGGTGACGAGCTGGGAGACGGTCAGGCCCGAGTCGATGACCCGGCGCTTCAGGTCGGCGACGTCGTCGGCGTCGACCAGCTCGTGGGTGACCGCGGGGACCGGGTCCTGCCACAGCATCGTCTCCTGCGGCACCTCCGGCCCGAGGTAGCGGTCGATCGGACCCATGTCCCGGTGGGTGAGCTTGAACCAGGCCCGGGCGAACGCGTCCGCGAACTGGTCGGGGTTCTCGTGGAAGCGCTTGGAGATCGGTCCGTAGATCGGGTCGAAGCGCAGCGACAGGTCGGTCGTCAGCATCGTCGGGACGCGCCTGGCCGAGTCCGCGGCGGGTCCGGGTACGACGCCCGCTCCGGCGCCGTCCTTGGGCTGCCACTGGTGGGCACCGGCCGGGCTCTTGGTGAGCTCCCACTCGTAGCCGAACAGGATGTCGTAGAAGCCGTTGTCCCACGCGGTCGGCGCGGGGGTCCAGGTGACCTCCAGGCCGCTGGTGATCGCGTCCTCACCCTTGCCGGTGCCGAAGCTGTTCTTCCAGCCCAGGCCCATCTCGGCCAGGCCGGCACCCTCGGGCTCGGGGCCCACGTACTCGTCGGGATCGGCCGCGCCGTGGGTCTTGCCGAAGGTGTGCCCGCCGGCGATCAGGGCGACGGTCTCCTCGTCGTTCATGGCCATCCGGGCGAACGTCTCGCGGATGTCGCGGGCGGCGGCGATCGGGTCGGGGTTGCCGTTGGGGCCCTCGGGGTTGACGTAGATCAGGCCCATCTGGACCGCGGCGAGCGGGTTCTCCAGGTCGCGGTCACCGGTGTAGCGCTCGTCGCCGAGCCACTCGGTCTCGGGGCCCCAGTAGACGTCCTCGTCGGGCTCCCAGACGTCGACACGACCACCGGCGAAGCCGAAGGTCTCGAAGCCCATCGACTCCAGCGACACGTTGCCGGTGAGGACGATCAGGTCGGCCCAGGAGAGACGGTTGCCGTACTTCTTCTTCACCGGCCACAGCAGGCGCCGGGCCTTGTCCAGGTTGCCGTTGTCGGGCCAGCTGTTCAGCGGCGCGAACCGCTGCTGGCCGGCACCCGCGCCACCGCGACCGTCGCTGATCCGGTAGGTGCCGGCGCTGTGCCAGGCCATCCGGATCATGAAGGGGCCGTAGTGGCCGAAGTCGGCCGGCCACCAGTCCTGGGAGGTGGTCAGCACCTCGGCGATGTCCTGCTTGACCGCCGCGAGGTCGAGGGTGTTGAACGCGGCGGCGTAGTCGAAGTCCGCACCCAACGGGTTCGCCACGGCGGGGTTCTTGGCGAGGATCTTCAGGTTGAGCCGGTCCGGCCACCAGCCGCGGCTGCTCCCGCCCTCGGTCGGGTGGGGTGCGCGACCGTGGACCACCGGGCACTGGCTGGCGCTGGGCTCCCCGGCCTCCTCGTTCATCTCGCCGACGACGGCATCGTGGTGCTCAGGCATGACTCTTCCTTCCGGGGGTGCGATCAGGAACTCTGGGCGGTGGAGCAGTCGGGGCACAGGCCCCAGAACGTCACTTCGGCCTCGTCGATGGTGAAGCCGTGGTCGTCGGACGCGTCCAGGCAGGGCGCGTGGCCGACGGCACAGTCGACGTCGCGGATGGCCCCGCAACCACGGCACACGACGTGGTGGTGGTTGTCGTCGAGCCGCGACTCGTAGCGGGCGACGGAGCCCGACGGTTGGATGCGACGGACCAGGCCCGCCGCCGTCAGCACTCGCAGCACGTCGTACACCGCCTGGTGGGAGACCTCGACGAGATCAGCGCGGACGGCACCGATGATCGTGTCGGTGTCGGCGTGCGGCAGGTGGCGCAGGGCGGTCAGCACGGCCACTCGGGGACGCGTCACCCGCAGTCCGGCGGCGCGGAGCGTGGGCTCGAACTCCGACGTCGTGGGCACCCGCCGAGTCTCGTCCACTTTCTGGGGTCAGTCAAGATTAGGCGTCGCCGGGGCCTGGCCGGCCACCCGAAAGCGCGCAACCGCCGTGTTCGTGCGACTGTTTCCCTCCACCGATGATCGAGGAGAACATGACCGAGGAATCTCAGCCGGCAGAGCACGAAGCAAGCGAGATCACCTACTCCGAGCAGTTCTACCCGGCGAGGCCACGAGCCCTGCGACCGCGCGCCCGGCTGCGCCCGCAGGGCAGCCCCACCAAGGGCGAGGACCGCACCGGAGAGGCTGTCGGCACCAACCCCTTCTACGTCGCCTGGCTGCAGCGCTCCTCGATGCTGCACGACGCCAACCAGATCGCGAACCAGTTCTCCGGTCGGGGCAGCATGTGGCAGAACCCCTTCGCCAACCCCGATCCCGAGTCGGCCGTCAACACGGCCGGGGTCTGGTTCACGGCGTACCCGCTCTCCTTGATGACCAAGCCCGGCCACTCGTTCCTGGGCACGCTCGGCGACCCGGACCTCTGGGAGACGTTCGAGACGATCGGCATCCAGGCCCTGCACACCGGTCCGGTCAAGCGCGCCGGCGGCCTGAACGGCTGGCAGCCGACCCCCAGCGTGGACGGTCACTTCGACCGCATCAGCACCGAGATCGACATCGCGTTCGGCACCGAGGACGAGTTCCGGGCCATGTGCGAGATCGCCACGGAGCACGGCGGCACGATCCTCGACGACATCGTGCCCGGGCACACCGGCAAGGGCGCCGACTTCCGGCTCGCGGAGATGAACGTCGGCGACTACCCCGGGATCTACCACATGGTGCAGATCGAGCCCGACGACTGGGGCGACCTGCCCGACGTCCCCCCGGGACGCGACTCGGTGAACCTCGACGTCGTCACCGAGAAGCGGCTGGCCGATGCCGGCTACATCATCGGCGAGCTCCAGCGGGTGATCTTCCACGACCCCGGGGTCAAGGACACCAACTGGAGCATCACCGCGCCCGTGCTCGGTCCGGACGGCGTCACGCGGCGCTGGGTGTACCTGCACTACTTCAAGGAGGGACAGCCGTCGATCAACTGGCTGGACCCGTCCTTCGCCGGCATGCGCATGGTGATCGGTGACGCGCTGCACTCGTTGGGCGACCTCGGCACCGGTGCGCTGCGCCTGGACGCCAACGGCTTCCTGGGGGTCGAGAAGAGTGCCGACGGGCTGCCGGCCTGGTCGGAGGGACACCCGCTCTCGGAGGCGGCCAACCACCTGATCGCGAGCATGGTGCGCAAGGTGGGCGGGTTCACCTTCCAGGAGCTCAACCTCACCATCGACGACATCCAGGAGACGTCGCAGACCGGAGCCGACCTCAGCTACGACTTCATCAACCGGCCGGCCTACCAGCACGCGATCGCGGTGCAGGACACCGAGTTCCTCCGGCTCACGCTCAACGCCTCCATGGAGTTCAAGGTGGCGCCGCTCAGCCTCGTGCACGCCCTCCAGAACCACGACGAGCTGACCTACGAGCTGGTGCACTTCGCCACCCGCCACAAGGACGACGAGTACACCTACCGCGGCGAGACCCTGCCGGGCAGTGAGCTGGCGGTCACGATCCGCTCGGAGATGATCGACTCCCTGACCGGCCCGGCCGCGCCGTACAACGCGATCTTCACGACCAACGGCATCGCCTCGACCACCGCGAGCATCATCGCGGCGTCGCTCGGCATCTCCGATCTCGAGGAGATCCGCGGACCGGTCGTCGACCAGGTCAAGCACGCACACCTGCTGCTCGCCAAGTTCAACGCGTGGCAGCCGGGCGTCTTCGCCCTGTCGGGCTGGGACCTGTGCGGCATGCTGCCGCTGCCGCGGGAGGGCATCGAGCACCTGCTCGCGGGCGGCGACACCCGCTGGATCCATCGGGCGTCCTACGACCTGATGGGGTACGACGAGAACCCGGCCTACACCGGGATGCCGACCGGGCGGAGCCTCTACGGCACCCTGCCCGAGCAGCTGGCCGACCCGGACTCCTTCGTCTCCGGTCTCCGCGCGGTGCTCGAGATCCGCGATCGCGCGGGGGTCGCGACGGCGCAGCAGGTCGACGTACCCCCCGTCTCGCACCGGGGCATGCTGGTCATGGTGCACGCGCTGGGCGATGCCGGGGAGCACCAGGTCACCGTGCTGAACTTCGCGCAGGAGGAGGTCACCGGCACCGTGCGCTCCGAGCACCTCGTGCCCGGTTCGACGGTGCACGACATGGTCACCGACTCGGCGCTCGGTGAGGTCGACGAGCTGACCAGCTTCAGCGTGACGCTGGGTCCGCACGACGGGCTCTCGCTGATGGTGACGCCGCCCGCGCCACCGGTCATCGAGGATGACGACGAGCTGGCCGACTAGTCGCGGAAGTGGAGGACCCCGGTCCGCGTCAGAGTCGGGCGAGCCAGTGGTGGTCGGGTGAGGTCACGGCCAGAGCCCGCACGAGCCAGGCCCGCTGCTCTGGCCCGAGCAGCTCCTTCACAGCCAGGAAGTCTGCCTCGTCCTTCGGGCGGGGGGTCTTGCTCTTGGCCAGGAGCTGCACCTCCGCGGTGAGCACGCGCGGGTTGCCGTGGCAGGCGTTTCCGTCGAGCTCCTCGACTGGGCGCGTGATCCGAGCGTCCCGTCGGTACGTCCAGATCCCGTCTGCTGCGTCATCGATCATGATCTGCAGCGACCACGGCGAGCTGGGCGTGCGTCGACACCAGATGTCGTGCACCCCTGCCGGCAGGACCTCCGCCGAGCGCCAGCTGCGAAGGCTGCCGGGTGGATCGGCGGCATGCAGGTCCCACCCGCGCAGGGCTCGCTGCATCGTCATCTGATCGTCGCGGAGGATCAGCACGTCGATGTCCTCGTGGGGGCGTGTCTGGCGTCCGAGGTGGAGGTCGATGGCCCAGCCACCTGCGATCCACCAGGGACAGCCGGCTGCGCCGAGAACGTCGGTGACCTGGGCCGGCAGCAGCGGTTCCCACGCTCCGAGGTCCGATGTCACGCGACCATGGTGGCAGCCCACCACCTGCGACCGGGAGCGGGCCGGTGTCGCCGTCGTACGTGGGTTGGGGATGTCCCCCGGTCAGGCGGCCTCGAGCACGAAGAAGAGGAAGCACAGGAACGACCGGCCGTCGAGGTCCGGCGGAAGGAGTTCCGCGGGGGTGTCCGACGCAGGGGGCGGCTCGCTGACGGTGATGATGCGGAACCCCGCGTCGGCGAACGCATCGGTGATGGCGTGCAGAGGCCGGTGCCAGTAGGTCAGCACCGCACTCCGGCCGTCGAAGGTGTGCTCCTCGGAGTACTGGGTGAGCGCGAAGTAGTCGGCCTCTGGGTACACGATCGCGTAGACGCTGGGATGGATCACCGAGAGGATCAGGCGACCTCCCGGCTTCAGCACGCGCCGCAGCTCGGAGAGCGGTCCGGCCCAGTCCTCCAGGTAGTGCAGCACGAGGGAGGCGACGACATCATCGAACTGGTCGTCGGCGAACGGCAGCCGCGCGCCGAGGTCCGCCACGAGCAGCTCGGCGTCGTCACCCAGCCGCTGACGAGCCAGGTCGACCATGGCTGCACTCGCGTCGAGGCCCGTGACCACGGCGCCCCTGGCGCGAAGCGCTGCCGACAGCGGCCCGGAGCCGCAGCCCGCGTCGAGGATCCGGCGACCTGAGACGTCGCCGGCGAGGCCGAGCATGGCGGGCCGCTCGTAGTAGGCGTTGAAGAGGCTGGACTCGTTGTCCGCCGAGTACGCGTCGGCGAAGTCGTCGTAGCCGCCGGCCGACACCGGGGGCGTGTTCTCGTGGGCAGGCATGGCTCGTTCCTACCGGGACCAGGCGGGTATGACGAACCAACACGCGGCAGCTGCGGCAGGTCCCACGCTCATGCGGCGATGCGCACGGGCCGGACCGAAGCCTCGATCCACCTGGATGTCCGCCCCTTGGCGCGGGTTGCGCGACGTCGCCGTGCGGGGCCGTCAAACCCACCTGACGTGGCCGCCTTGGGTCGCCCCGCCGCCTTGCGACTCGTTCGAGGGACCACCACCTCGGCGACCGACCGGCCCCCGGTGCGGTATCGCCGTGCCATCCTGTCGACATGTTTGGGGTGTTCTTGTCTGACTCGGACGGTCTGCACCGATGAGCGGCCGCATCGACCATGGTCCGCAAACGGCCCTTCGCGTCCTTGTGCTCAACGGCGGCTCCAGCTCTGGGAAGACCACGTTGGCCAAGAGGCTGCAGGAAGAGCTGTCCGGGTACTGGCTGCGACTTGGGGTCGACACGCTGATCGATGCGGCGCCCCCGCGACTGCTGTCGGTAGGCGAGGGTCTTCGGCTGAGCCCGGATGGGAGCGTGAGCCCGGGTCCTGCCTTCGCCGAGGTGGAGGGCAGATGGATGACGGGCGTGGCGGCGATGGCTGCGGCGGGCGCTCAGGTGATCATCGAGGACAACTTCATCAGTGGCCCGTCCGCACAGCAACGCTGGAGAGCAGCACTCGGCGCCGTTCCCGCAGCCTGGATCGGCGTTCATTCTCCCGCTGCGGTCGCGGCCGAGCGGGAGCGGACCCGCCTCGACCGTGCAGTCGGCATGGCCGCCAAGCAGGCCGATCTCGTACACGTCGGCATCGAGTACGACTTGGAGGTCGACACCTCCCTCGCTACCGCGGAGGAACTGGCCAGCCATATCAACGAGCGTCTCTTCGCAGCCTGAGCCCACCCGCATCCACCGACGGCTCTGCGGCATGAAGCGGACGCTATGCCGTCGCCCGGACCTCGCGGACATCTCTGGTTCTTGGCCGCTTCTTGGTCTTTCTTGGCCGCTTCTTGCCGTCGAGCCCTGGCAACGACGTTGGGGATCGAGCTGGATCGCCCCAGCTGCTGCGGCGGGATCGACCTGATTGCCTACGGCGTCAGGCCAGGGGGCAGGCTGCCATCGCGGTCCCCAGCGGTGTCCTGTGGTCGCTTGGTCCCACCAAGACCGACCCCCTCTCACCGGCCAAGCGGGGCAGCGCTGCCATCGCGGTCCCCGGCGGTGACCTGTGGTCGCTTGGTCCCACCAAGACCGACCCCCTCTCACCGGCCAAGCGGGGCAGGCTGCCATCGCGGTCCCCAGCGGTGACCTGTGGTCGCTTGGTCCCACCAAGACCGACCCCCTCTCACCGGCCAAGCGGGGCAGGCTGCCATCGCGGTCCCCGGCGGTGACCTGTGGTCGCTTGGTCCCCCCAAGACCGACCCCCTCTCACCGGCCAAGGGGGCAGGCAGCCGACAGCCATCACCGCGGCGTACTTCTGCTCCTGCACGCCCAGCTCCTTGACCACGAACGAGCGCCAAGCGACGACCAACACCCTGCAAAGAAGGAACCCGAGCACTCCGTCGAGGAGGACCCGGGTTCTTTCCTGCTGGTCGAGCCGCCTGTCAGAATCGAACTGACGACCTAGTCATTACGAGTGACTCGCTCTACCGACTGAGCTAAGGCGGCGCGTTACCCGGGCGTCGGCGAGGAAGCCCGGGCAACGCGCAGGAGTATACGGACCTTCGGGGCGGGCAGTGAAACCGGCGAGCGGCCGGGCCAACGATGCTCAGCAGGTCAGGCCGGCCATGGGGAGCACGTCGTCGACGAGGTAGCCCTCGACGGCGTCGTCGACGCAGGCGTTGCCGACGTTGTAGCCGGTGTGCCCGTCGCCGTCGCGGCTGACCAGGACCCCGGACTCCAGCTGGGCGGCGAGCGCCTCGGCCCACTTGTACGGCGTGGCGGGGTCGCGGGTGGTGCCGACCACGACGATCGGGGCGGCACCGGCCGCGCGGATGTCGCGCTGCGGCTCGGTGCTGGCGACCTCGATGTCGGCACAGCTGACCAGACCCCAGGCGAAGACTCGGCCGAACGTCGGAGAGGCGGCCTCGAACGCGGCGTACTGCCCGGGCACCTCGGAGACAGGGATGGAGTACGGGTCGTCGAGACAGTTGATCGCGTAGATCGCCTCGGCCCTGTTGTCGGTGTAGGTGCCGGCACCACGCGAGGAGTAGAGGTCGGCGAGCTCCATCAGGGAGGTCCCGTCGCCGCCCTGGGCGGCCCGGAGGGCCGCCGACAGGAGGAACCAGTAGTCGCGGTTGTAGAGCGGCGCGACGATGCCGTAGAACGCGTTGCCGACGGTGAGCTCACGGTCCCCGGCCGGCAGCGGCTCGGCGTCGATCCGGTCGACCAGGTCACTGATGGTCGCGATGCCTTCGTCGACGCTGTCTCCTAGGAAGCAGGAGTCGGTGGAGTCAAGGCAGTTCTTCACGTAGGCGCGCAGGGCCTGCTCGAAGCCGGCCGCCTGATCGAGGCTCAGCTGCCGGCTGTCGATCGACAGGTCGACGGCGCCGTCGAGGACGAAGTGCCCCACGCGATCAGGGAACAGGTCGGCGTACGTCGCGCCCAGCTTGGTGCCGTAGGACGCCCCGAGGTAGTCGAGTTGTCCATCGCCGAGAGCGGCGCGCAGCACGTCCAGGTCGCGGGCGGCCTCGATCGTGCTCACGTGGCCGACCAGGCTGCCGGAACGCTCCACGCAGCCGGTGAAGAACTTGTCGAGCCAGCCCAGCAGCGCGGCCCTCTCGGCCGGGTCATCGGGGTCGGGGTCGGCGGCCAGCAGGCCGTCGAGGTCGGCGTCGCTGAGACAGTCGACCGGGTCGCTCCGGCCGGTGCCGCGAGGGTCGAACCCGACGATGTCGAAGTTGTCGGTGAGCCGTCGACCGAAGACGCGGTCGGCTGCCGCGGCGTACGACGTGCCGGGGGCGCCCGGGCCGCCCGGGTTGACCACCAGGGACCCGACGCGCTGGTCTGGCCTCTCGGCCGGAACCTTCAGCACCGCGATGTCGATCGTGTCGCCCGCCGGGTCGGCGTAGTCGAGCGGCACGCGCAGCTCGGCGCACACGAAGTCGTCCTGGCAGGGCGACCACGCGAGCCGCTGAGCATAGAACCCTGCCAGCGCCTGGTCGGGGGGCGTGGTCGCGTCATCAGCCGGCTGGGCCGTGGCGGGCCGCGCCGGCCGCTTGGGAGGTGCGGTCGGCGCACCGTCGCTGTTGCCGCCGGAGAGGACCACCACCAGGCCGGTGATCACCGCTCCGAGGACCAGCGCGAGGACGAGCAGCAGCGCGACGAGACGCTTCATCGGGACGGGCCTCCAGCCAGTCTCAGGGCCACCATCATGGACTCCAGGGCGATGGCCGGGGGCACGTTGAACTCGAGCATCTGCTCGCGGGCGGTGAAGATCGCCTCGATGCGCATGAGGTGCTGCTCGGCCGACGACCGCCGCACCAGCTGGGTGATGTCGCCGCGGATCTCCTCGTTGATGAGGTCGCCCTGCGCACCCGTGGAGAGGGCGATCGCGTCGCGGTAGACCGAGGCGAGGTCCATCAGGCTGCGGTCGACGACGTCGAGCACCCGGCGCTTGGCCCGGGTCTTCTGGTCCTTCTCCATGGCCGCCAGTGCCGGGGCGTACTCGCGCGGGCGACGCCCGCGCTCGGCGACGCCGTACGCCGTGTTGAGGTCCTGCTTCTCGCGGGCGTCGAGGTCGGAGGTGATCGAGCCGGCCTCCTGCTTGGTCACCTCCACCAGGTTGGACGCGGCGGTCATGCAGGCACCCAGCGTGGTGAGCCCTGCCGGGATGCGCACGACCTCGGCCCGGCGGTTGCGGGTGTCCTCGTCACGGGCCAGCGCCTTCGCCCGGCCGATGTGGCCCTGGCTGGCGCGCGCAGCGTGGGCGGCGAGGGCGGACGGCACACCGGCGGTGCGCTCGAGGAACGCAGCCACGTCGGCGGCGACCGGCGTGCTGAGCGTGACGAGCCGGCACCGCGAGCGGATGGTGGGCAGGACGTCCTCCACGGTGGGTGCGCACAGCAGCCAGACCGTGCGCTGGTTGGGCTCCTCGATCGCCTTGAGCAGCGCGTTGGCGGCGTGGTCGGTGAGACGGTCGGAGTCCTCGACGACGAGCACCTGCCATCGCCGGCCGTTGGGAGACAGGGCCGAGCGCTTGACGATGGCGCGCACCTCCTTGACGCCGATCGAGAGCTGCTCGGTGCGCACGATGGTGATGTCGGCGTGCGACCCGGTCATCGCGGTGTGGCACGAGTGGCACTCGCCGCACCCGGCGCGCTCGCACTGCAGGGCGGCCGCGAAGGCGACCGCGGCGTTGGAGCGTCCGGAGCCGGGCGGCCCGGTGAAGAGCCAGGCATGGGTCATGCCGTCACCGCCAGCGGCCCGCGACAGCACGTCGATGACCGCCCGCTGGCCGACGAGGTCGTCCCAGACGGTCATCGAGAAACCCCCACCAACGACGCCACGCGGTCGCAGATCGTGGCGGCGAGGTCGGCCTGGGGCTGGCGGGCGTCGAGCACCAGGTAGTGGTCGCGATCGGCCGCTGCGAGGGCCAGGAACCCCTCCCGCGCCCGCTGGTGGAACTCCACCGACTCGGCCTCGATGCGGTCGCGCTCCTCGAACCGGCCGAACCCGTGCTCCGGCTCGAGATCGAGCAGGACGGTGAGGTCGGGTCGCAGGTCACCGGTCGCCCAGCGCAGCACGTGCTCGAGCTCTGCGGCGTCGATGCCCCGGCCGGTGCCCTGGTAGGCGAGCGACGTGTCGACGTAGCGGTCGGTGATCACGACCGCGCCCCTGGCCAGCGCTGGGCGGACCACCTTCTCGACGTGCTCGGCCTTGTCGGCGGCGTACAGGAGAGCCTCGGTGCGGTCGGCCAGGTGGCCGGTCGCCGGGTCGAGGACGATGCGGCGGATGTCCTTGCCCACAGGGGTGTCGCCCGGCTCGAAGGTGAGCAGGACGTCGTGGTCGTGTGCGCGCAGCCACCCGGCGAGCAGGCGGGCCTGGGTGGACTTGCCGGCGCCCTCGCCGCCCTCGAAGCAGACGAAGAGGCCGGAGTCGGTGAGCACGGGGGCAACCCTACGGGCGGGGGCCGACGGTTTCGGTCGGGGCGGGCTCGATACACCCGCTCGTTCCTCGCGGGCACTCGACCACCGAGCCGTGCTCGTTCCTCGCGGGCACTCGACCACCGAGCGGTTTCGGTCGGGGCGGTCTCGATACACCCGCTCGTTCCTCGCGGGCACTCGACCACCGAGGGGGGCGCTCGACCGGCGAGGGGGCAATCGACCACCGAGCCGTGCTCGTCCTCGCGGGCACCCGACCACCGAGCCGGGCGTGGGCACTCGACCACCGAAGTCGGGCGCGGGCACTCGACCACCGAGGTCAGCCCTTCTTGGCAGCCGCCTTCGTCGTCTTCTTGGCGGCCGTCTTCTTGGCGGCCGTCTTCTTCGCAGTGGTCTTCTTGGCCGCCTTCTTGGCCGGCGCCTTCTTGGCGCCCCGCTTGGCCGCCTTCTTGGCCGGCCCCTTCTCGCGACGCTCGGCCAGCAGCTCGGCCGCCCGCTCGAGGGTGACCGACTCGACCGTGTCCTCCTTGCGGAGGGTGGCGTTGTACTCGCCGTCGGTGACGTACTCGCCGAAGCGTCCCGCCTTCACGACCACGGGCTGCCCGGAGACCGGGTCGTTGCCGAGTTCCTTGAGCGGCGGTGCGGCCGCGCCGCGACCACGTGCCTTGGGCTGGGCGTAGATGGCCAGCGCCTCGTCGAGGGTGATGGTCAGCAGCTGCTCCTCCGACTCGATGGTGCGCGAGTCGGTGCCCTTCTTGAGGTACGGGCCGTAGCGGCCGTTCTGGGCGGTGATCTCGTCGCCCTCGGGAGCGACACCGACCACTCGCGGCAGCGACAGCAGCTGGACGGCCTCGGCGAGCGAGATCGTGTCGAGGCTCATCGACTTGAACAGAGATCCGGTGCGGGGGCGGGCCGACTTGGGCGCGTCCTCGGGCAGGAGCTCGGTGACGTAGGGGCCGTAGCGGCCGTTCTTGGCCACGACCTGGAGCCCGGTCTCGGGGTGCTCTCCGAGCGGGGTCTCCTCGCCTGCGGGGTTCTCCAGCAGCTCGCGGGCCTTGATGATCGTCAGCTCGTCGGGCGGCAGGTCGTCGGGCACGTTGGCCCGCTTGCCGGCGGGGGCACCGTCGTCGTCGGGTCCCTCGAGGTACGGGCCGTAGCGACCCACGCGGAGCGAGATGCCGTCCTCGGCCTCGCCGATCGGGAACGTCGCGAGCTCGCGGGCGTCGATGTCGCCGAGCCCGGTGACCAGCGGGTGCAGGCCCGCCACCGTCTCGGAGCCGTAGTAGAACTCCCCCAGCTCGGTCGCCCGGTCGCGGCGCCCCTGGGCGATGTCGTCGAGGACGTCCTCCATGTCGGCGGTGAACTCGTAGGAGATGTGACGGGGGAAGTGCTCCTCGAGCAGCCGGATCACCGAGAACGCGATCCACGCCGGCACCAGCGCGGTGCCCTTCTTGTAGACGTAGCCGCGGTCGATGATCGTCTTGATGATCGAGGCGTACGTCGACGGCCGGCCGATCTCCCGATCCTCCAGCTCCTTGATCAAGGTGGCCTCGGTGTACCTCGCCTGCGGCTTGGTCTCGTGACCGCTGGCCGAGACGGAGGCCGCGGAGACGGCGGCACCCTCCACCAGGTTCGGCAGCCGGGTCTCGGTGTCGTCGCTCTCCTTGGCGTCGTCGCGGCCCTCGACGTAGGCCTTGAGGAACCCGTGGAAGGTGATGACGCGGCCGCTGGCGGAGAAGACGACGTCCTCACCCGTGGACGCGGTGCCACCGAGGCGGACGGAGACGCTCTGGCCGACGGCGTCCTTCATCTGGGAGGCGACGGTGCGCATCCAGATCAGCTCGTAGAGGCGGAACTGCTCACCCGTCAGCCCGGTCTGCGCGGGAGTGCGGAACGTCTCCCCCGCCGGCCGGATCGCCTCGTGGGCCTCCTGTGCGTTCTTGACCTTGGAGGTGTGGACACGCGGGCTGTCGGGGACGTACTCGGCGCCGTACAGCTCGCGCACCTGGTCGCGGGCCGCCTCGACCGCCGACGCCGAGAGCGTCGTGGAGTCGGTGCGCATGTAGGTGATGAAGCCGTTCTCGTACAGCCGCTGCGCGACCGACATCGCCACCGAGGCGGTCATCCCGAGCTTGCGGCCGGCCTCCTGCTGGAGGGTGGTGGTGCGGAACGGCGCATAGGGCGAGCGCTTGTAGGGCTTCGACTCGACCGAGCGCACGTCGTACGTCGTGTTGTCGAGCGCAGCGACCAGGGCCTCGGCCCGCGGACGGTCGAGGTGCACGACCTCCTTCTTGGTCGAGAGCGTGCCGTCCTGGCCGAAGTCGGCGCCGCGGGCGACCCGCAGGCCCTCGATCGAGTGCAGCTTGGCCGGGAACATCCGCTGGTCGTGGCCGGAGCCGGCGTCGAAGGTGCCGTCGAGGTCCCAGTAGGAGGCGAGCTTGAACTTCATCCGGACCCGCTCGCGGTCGACCACGAGCCGGGTGGCCACCGACTGCACGCGGCCGGCGGAGAGGCCGGACATGACCTTCTTCCACAGCACCGGTGAGACCTCGTAGCCGTAGAGGCGGTCGAGGATGCGCCGTGCCTCCTGCGCCTCGACGAGGTCGTCGTTGATCTGGCGCGGGTTGGCGACCGCGGCGAGGATCGCGGGCTTGGTGATCTCGTGGAAGACCATCCGGTGCACGGGGATGTTCTTCGGCTTCAGCTCGTCGAGGAGGTGCCAGGCGATCGCCTCGCCCTCGCGGTCCTCATCGGTGGCCAGGTAGAGCTCGTCGGCGTCCTTGAGGAGCGACTTCAGCTTGGAGATGTGCGCCTTCTTGTCACGAGGCACGACGTAGTAGGGCTCGAAGCCGTTCTCGACGTCGACGGCCAGCCGCCCCCACGGCTTGTCCTTGATGGAGGCCGGGGTGTCGGCTGCGCTCTGCGGAAGGTCACGGATGTGACCGATCGACGACTCGACGACGTAGTCGGGGCCGAGGTAGCCGCCGATGGTCCGGGCCTTCGCCGGGGACTCGACGATCACCAACTTGTGTGCCACGTGTGTTCCTTGCTGCTCGCGTTCTTGCCTGGCGGTCGGGAATGTTGCACCGCCTCGGCCGAACACGGTAGCGCCTAGGTCGCGCACAGCCGCCGCGCCGCCCTCCGCAGGGCACATTCGCGCCTCGTCAAGCCCCAATTCGGCATGACCCGGATGGGTCACTCGATGACCATGCTCACGCGTGGACCTGTCACCAAGTCTCGGTATCCGTTCAGAACGGGGTTCCCGTGTGCTAATGCCGGTGCCTACCTTGCGGAACTGAGACTTTCCCGTGTTCACGACCCCGTGGAGCAAGCCCATGTCGCTTCTCACCCGCGTTCTCGGTCGCCCCCTCGCACTGCTGCTCGTCGCCCTCGGACTGGTCGCTGTCTCCCTGCCCGCGCACGCCGCCTCCTCCGGCGGCAAGCCCGGCCAGACGATCGCGCCGCCCAACAACCTCGCCGGCACCGTCTCGAGCCCCGGGGGCGCCTCGACCGGCGCCTACGTCGAGGCCTACATGTGGGATCCCGCCACGGAGTTCTTCGACTTCGTCGATGCCACGAGCGTGACCGCGGCGGCTCCCGGCTTCGCGTTCACCGTGCAGCCAGGCTCCTACTACCTGGTGGCCTACGACGACGACGGCGCCTTCGAGAACGCCTACAGCGGTGGCGCCACGCAGTCGCCCACGGGGCTGGGGAGCCCAGGCGTCGTGACGGTCGACGACTCGCAGGTCACGACGGCGAACCTCGCCTTCACCCGGTTGGTCGGAGGTGAGGTGACGGCACGGGGATCGGTGACCGACGCCGCCCCGACCCCGCTCGCCGGCGCCACCGTCACCTCCTTCGACTGGAGCGGCACCTCGTGGAGCCAGTACGACTCGACCACAACACTGGCCGACGGGACCTACGGCGTCGCGGTGCCGGACAACTCCACGGTGACCTTCCGCTACGCCCGCGCGGGCAGCACCACGCAGTTCCTCGGGGGTGGTGCGACGCTGCCCGCCACGCCCTCCGCCGGCAACAGCCGGACGACCACCACGACCGACCTCGACCTGCCGTCGGTGGCCCTGCAGCCGTACGCGAGCCAGCTGGGCACCGTGGCCGGGCAGAACCTCGGCTACTGCCGGGACCACTCGCTGCCGGCCAACGACGACTCGTCGTCGCCCGCGGTGGCGGTCCCCTTCGCACTGAAGTTCTTCGGCGACGCCTACACGCAGCTCTACGTGAACAACAACGGCAACGTCACCTTCCGCTCGCCGCTGTCGAGCTACACCCCCACCAGCCTCAACGGGGCGACCAGCCGCCCGATCATCGCGCCCTTCTTCGCCGACATCGACACCAGCGGCGCCGGGTCGTCGGTCGTCACCTACGGCGCGTCGCCCGACGGCAGCACCCTGTGCGTCAACTGGGCCGACGTCGGCTACTTCGCGGCCCACGACGACATGCTCAACACCGTCCAGCTGCTGCTGACCGACCGCAGCAGCAGCGCGGGACGCTCGCCCGGCGACTTCGACATCACGTTCAACTACGACCGGGTCGCCTGGGAGACCGGCGACGCGAGCGGCGGCAGCGGTGGCCTCGGCGGCACGTCGGCCGCCGTCGGCTACTCCGCAGGCACCGGGGTGACGGGCACGTTCGTCCAGCTGCCCGGCTCCTTCGTCAACGGCGCGCTCCTCGACGGCGGCCCGCACGCCCTCGTCGCGAACTCGCAGAACTCCTCACAGGTGGGCCGCTACGTCTTCCAGGTCCGCAACGACGGCCTCGTGTCGTCCCTGGGCTCGATGAGCGGCACCGTCCAGCGCACGGGTGGGGCCCCCGTCGTCGACGCCTACGTGCAGGCCTGCCCCTCGGGCGGCACCAGCTGCAGCTACACCCAGACGGGCAGCACCGGCGGCTACTCCTTCACCGGCATCCCGGCCGGCAACTACACGATCTCGGTGTGGCCGCCCGACGACTCGCTGTTCGCGGGCGGAGCGACGGCCACGGTGGTCTCCGGTGCGACCTCCACGGTGCCGCCGATCGTGCTCTCGGCACCCCAGCCGATGCCCGCCAACGTCTCGCTGACCAACAACGGCATCGGCGCGAACGGCGTCCCGTCGGTCTACTACGGCGATCCGCTCGCGTTCACGGTCGACGGGTGTGCCGGCGTCACGTCGCCGACGTACACCGTGACCCTCGCGGACGGCACGGTGCTCCGTGACCACCTGCCGATGGCCGAGTCCCCCGCCGGCCACTACACCGCGACGATCGCGCCCTTCTACCCGCAGCACGGCGACGCACGGTTCACCACGACCATCCCCACGACGTGCGGCGGCAGCCTGGTCTCGTTCAACGTCTACATCGACCCGAGCGGCGTGGTCACCGACCAGTACGGGCGGCCCCTCGTGGGCGCGAAGGTCACCCTGTCCAGGTCGGACACCTCGGACGGCACCTTCACGGCGGTGCCCGACGGCAGTGACATCATGTCGCCGTCCAACCGCCGCAACCCGGACTTCACCGACGACGACGGCTTCTTCCGCTGGGACGTCACCGCCGGCTGGTACAAGGTGACCGCCGAGGCCGCGGGCTGTGACCCCGTGACCACCGGGGCCATGGAGGTCCCCCCGGAGAAGATCGACCTGCTGATCAAGCTGACGTGCACCCACCCCGCCCCCGTGGCGACGTCCCTGCCCGCGCTCACCGGCACGGCACAGGTCGGTCAGACCATCACCGCCGTCGGGGGTGGCTGGCCCGCACCGCTCGTCGCGGGTGCGCCGACCGTGTTGCGCAACGGTGTCGTCGTCGGCGCGTCGTACACCCTGGTGGCCGGCGACGCAGGCGCGTCCTTCAGGGCCAGCTCCATCGGCCAGCGGCCCGACTACGTCACCGAAGGAGGATCCGGCTCGACGGTGGTGTTCACGGCCGTGAGCGCCACCTCGGCAGCCGTCGTGGGGCAGCCGGCGCCGGCTACCCCGCCGCCGCCGGTCACGCCGCCGGTCACCCCGCCGGTCACCCCGCCGGTCACCCCGCCGGCCGTGACGAAGGTGGCCTCCACGACAGTCGCCAAGCTGTCGACCAAGCGGGCCAGGGCGGGGTCCAAGGTCAAGGTGACGGTGACGGTCACGACCGGCTCCGGCGGCTCACGCGCCGGCGTCGTGAGGATCTACGACGGCACCAAGCTGCTCAAGACGGTGACGGCCAACGGCACCGGCAAGGTGGTGGTGAAGGTGAAGAAGCTCAAGAAGGGCAAGCACAAGATCAAGGCCACGTTCGCCGGCAACGGTACGACGCTCGGCTCGGCCTCGAAGGTGGCCAAGCTCAAGATGACCTGAGGGGGCTGCCGGCACCGACCCGCCCCGGGGTGGCGGGTCGGTGCCGGCATCAGGGCAGGAGCAGCGCCGAGTCGCCGAACTCGTGCCAGCGGTAGTGGCCGGCGACCGCCGCGTCGTACGCCGTCTGGGTCAGCGTCGTGCCCGCGATCGACTCCACCAGGAGCAGGTGGGAGGCCTGCGGGTCGTGCCAGCCGGTGACCAGGCCGTCGACGACGCGGGGAGGGTCGGCGGGGGTGACCACGCGTTCGGTCCAGCCGTGCGCCGGACCCACCCGGTCGTTCGCGTCGACCGCCGACTCCAGCGCCCGGGTGGCGGTGGTGCCGACCGCGACCACCCGTCCCCCGGACGCACGAGCGGACTCGACGAGCCGCGCCGTGGCGGCGGGCACGTCGAACCACTCGGGCTGCGGGCCCTCACCGGCCTCCTGCGAGGAGACGCCGGTGTGGAGGGTGATGGGCGCGACGCCGATGCCTCGGGCGATCAGCCGGGTGAGCAGGGCATGCGTGAACGGCCGCCCGGCCGACGCCATCTCGGCGCTGCCGGGGACGGAGGCGAACACCGACTGGTAGGCCGAGAGGGGGTAGCGACGGTCGAGGTAGCCGTAGGCGATCGGCCTGCCGTCGCGGTCGAGCCGCCTCCTGAGGTCGCCGTGGGTGAACGCGCGCCACAGCCGACTGCCGGTGCCGGTGGGTGACGAGCGCTCGCGGGGGTACGCCGCGAGCAGCTCGACCTCCACGGGCCCCACGGCGACCCGGTCCCCGGGCCGCGCGTCGAGGATCGCCCGGCTCGCGTCGGGCGCCGTACGCAGCTCCACGACCCAGGTGCCGTCGTCGAGGCGGGTCGCGGCGTGCAGCACGACGGCCTGTCCGCCGAGGGTGGCGTCCACCTCGGCGGCGACGGTGGCGGAGTTGTTGACCACGACCAGGTCCCCCGGCTCGAGGTGGCGGGGCAGGTCGCGGAAGCGCGCGTGCACGACAGCGTCCGGGCGGGCCACCAGCAGCCGCACCTCGTCACGGGCCAGGCCGCGGGCCTCGGGCGGAGCCGGGGCCGTCGCCTCGTCCGGCGCGGGGAACCGGGTCGCCGGTTGCTCGGTCAGGACGGTCATCTCAGGACACCTCCGCCGGGACCTGCACGTCGGCGGCCCGGTAGCGGCCCGCCTGGGGTCTCGCCGCGACCAGCGCGCGAAGGTGCGGTACGACGGTCTCGGGCCACGGCCGGTCCGAGATGTCCTCGCCGGGGAACGCGTCCTGGTGCATCGGGGTGCGCATGTCGCCGGGATCGAGCGCATACGTCGCGACGCCGGTCTCGGCTCCGAGAGTGAGCACCAGGTGGTCGAGCGCGGCCTTCGAGGCGCCGTACCCACCCCACGTCGGGTAGTGCTCGACGGCTGCGTCGGAGGAGAGCGTCACGACCGCGCCGCCGCGGGCCTGCAACGTCGGCACCAGCGAGACGGCGAGCTCCAGCGGCGCGAGCGCGTTGGTCTCGAAGACAGCGGCCAGCGACGGCGGTGAGAGGTCGGTGAGCGCGTGCATGGGCAGCGGGCCGAGCGTGCTGGCGTTGAGCACCAGCAGGTCGAGGCCCCCGTGGCCGGCGGCCCAGGCCACCAGCTCGGCGCGGTGGTCCGGGTCGACGATGTCACCGGGCAGCGCCTGCGCACCCGTGCCGGCGACGGCGTCGACGAGCGCGCCATCGTGCCGGGCGTCGGTGAGCACGGTCCAGCCGTCGTGGGTCAGCGCGTGCACGAGAGCACGGCCCAGCCCCGACGATCCACCGGTGACGAGTGCGGTCCTGGATTCATTGGTTGTCGTCATGGCTCTGATTGTTATAGTTAAAGTGAACTTGAGTTCAAGGGAGGACCGCGATGGATTCCCACGACCTGATGTCGATGGGCGAGGTGGCCAGGCGGAGTGGCTTCGCGGCTTCGGCACTGCGCTACTACGAGGCCGAGGGACTCATCCCTGCCACGCGTACGCCGGGCGGACGGCGTCAGTTCGAGCGCAGCGTGCTCCGACGGCTCGCCTTCATCCGCGCCGCGGCCAATGTCGGGCTCTCGCTCGACGAGATCCGTACCGAGCTCGACCAGCTGCCGGGCGGCCGCGTGCCGACGAAGGCCGACTGGCAACGCATCTCGCGACACTGGCGCGCCCGGCTCGACGACCAGATCGGCTCCCTGGAGAGGCTCCGCGACGGCCTCGACTCCTGCATCGGCTGTGGCTGCTTCTCCCTCCAGCGCTGCCGCATCTCCAATCCCGGCGACTACCTCGCCGCGACCGACAGGGCGCCCGGCGCTGCGCTGCTGCCCGCCCGCCTCCGCCGGCCGCACCCGACCGGTTGACCCATGGGGTTGGTCGGGCGCGCCGGATAGTCCGGTGCAGATTTGTCGTCGGGGAGGTCCGGGACGACAAATCTGCCCCGGACTATCCCGCCGTGAGAAAGCCCTCGCGGACGAGATCGGAGACGACGGGGAGGTACGTCGCCCGCAGCTCGGCCTCGTCGCGCCCGAGGAGCTGCGCGACGGCGCCGAGGATCTGGCCGATGGTCAGGTCGCCGTCGCACGCACCCAGCACCGCAGCCTCAACCGTGTCGACCTGGCGGGCGCGGCGCAGCCCGCGCTGCTGCCTCACGACGATCGTCTCGGGGTCATCGGCGCCCGGAGCACCCGCCGACTCCTGGCGCACGTCGGACCGGGTCACGAGCCGGGCAGCCGCGACGTCCGGCGTGGCCGCCAGCCGGTCGCGGGCCTCGGCCCACGCGCCGATGGCCGGGGCGATGGGCTGCTCGACGTCGTAGGGCCACTCGAGCAGGTCGCTGGGCCCGGTGGCGGCCTTGCGCAGGTTGATCCACCCGAAGCCGACCCCCTCGATGCCCTGCTCGTCGAACCAGCTCAGCCAGGTGTCGTAGCGCTCGCCGTAGCCGTCCGCGCCGTGCAGGCCGGCGTCCTTCAGCCACAGCTCGACGTACGCCGCCGGGTCGAGCACCTCACGCTGCACGACGAACGCCTCGCACGACTCGTCGACCCAGGCGCCCAGCCGCTCGTCCCACGGCACGTCGCGGGCGATGACCCAGTTGGCGAGCACCTGGCACCAGCCGCCGGGCGCGAGCAGCCCGGGCGCGGCGCGCACGATGTGCTCGACGACCCGGTCCCCGGGCATCCCGCTGTCGCGGTAGACCAGCCGTTCGCCCGTGGCCGGCGAGATGACGAACGGCGGGTTGGTCGCGATCAGGTCGAACGCCTCGCCCGCCACCGGCTCGAAGAACGAGCCCTCGCGTACGTCGACGTTGTCGATCTCGTTGAGGGCGGCGTTGAAGCGCGTCATCCACAGCGCACGCAGGTTGACGTCGGTGGCCACGACCGTCTCGCTGTGCCGGGCCAGGTGCAGCGCCTGCACGCCGCAGCCGGTCCCGAGGTCGAGCGACCGGACGACCGGGGCACGCAGGGTCTGCTGCGCCAGGCTCGTCGACGCGGGACTGATGCCCAGCACGTGGTCGGTGCCGACGCGGATCGCCGAGCCGTCCAGGCCGGGAGTCAGGTCGCTGACGATCCACAGGTCGCCCGGGTCGTCGTCGTACGGCGCGGCGTAGGGGCGTACGTCGAGGCGCGCGGCGACCTCGCCGACCGACTGCTCGACGATGCCCTGGGCGGAGAGCTCGTCCACGAGCCCCGGGAGCGCCCGCTCGGCCTCGGCGCGCGATGTCGCGGCCTGCAGGAGGAAGAGCCGCGTCAGCGTCTCGACCGGCGAGCCCCCGGTGGTGGCCCGCAGGCCGGGTGTCGTCTCGTTGCGGCTCAGCGCGGAGTGCGCGAGCGGGCCGAGCAGGTCGGCCACTGAGTCGTAGGTGAAGTCGGCAGCGACCAGGGCCGCGCGCAACCGGGCGGGCAGGGCGTTCACGGCGTCCGCTCGTGGTAGTCGGTCTCCCGCTCGCCGGCCCGCCACTGCTCCAGGTCGCCCCGGTAGCGGCCGTGGCGCAGCTCGAGCTCGTAGCCGTCGTAGTGCGGCAGACCTGCGTCGCGGGCCGCGGTCAGCTCAGCCTCGACGTCGTAGGGCACCCGGGCGAAGGAGACCGACCACGGCGCCGGCTCCTCCGAGCCCAGCTCGCCCTCGAGGATGCAGTAGAGCGGGGTCGGGTCGCCCATGCAGTTGCCGACCGACCCGGTGTTGAAGGTCGTGCGGCCCTCGAGCTGGCACTCGTAGAGCGGGTCGTGGGTGTCGGCGTACCCGACGAGGTCCGGCTCCGGCCCCTCACCCACCGCCGCGATGGTGGCCGGGGTGTTGGTGAACAGCGACTCGAACTCGGCCTGGGTGCGCACGTAGCGGACCCGGCGGTGCACGGTCTCCTCCGACGCATGGAACAGGCGCACGCGTCGACCACTGAGCCAGAAGTCGTGGCAGAACGGCAGCGCCCGCAGCCACTCACCCTGACCAGGCGCGAGCTGTCCGAGCCAGAACTGCAGGGCCTCGTTGTCGAACGTGCGCTCGGGGTCGGGCAGGAAGTCGTCCCAGTTGCCCAGCAGGTTGACCTCGCACCGCTGCTGGCACAGCTCGATCACCTCGCGACCGCGCGGACCCTTGCCCACGAAGTCACCGAGGTTCACGATCCGGGTGATGCCGCGCCGGTCGATGTCGGCGAGCACTGCCTCGAGGGCGGTGAGGTTGCCGTGCACGTCCGAGATCAGTGCCGTCCGTTCCATGGCGGCATCCTGCCAAATGCGCGAACGGCGCCCGGGGTGACCCCGGGCGCCGTTCGACTGCGAGCGATCAGGCTGTGGACGAGTCCACGGGCTGGTCGTCGCTGATGGTGACCGTGCGCTGCTTGGAGATGTAGACCGCGACCGCGATGATCGCGACCGCGACCAGCGCGATGACGATGCGCAGGGCGTCGTTCTGGTCGTCGCCGACGCTCATCGAGACGATGGCGCTCGCGATGAGCAGCGAGACCAGGTTCATCACCTTGATGAGCGGGTTGATGGACGGGCCCGCGGTGTCCTTGAACGGGTCGCCGACGGTGTCGCCGATGATGGTGGCCTCGTGCGCGGGCGAACCCTTGCCACCGTGGCTGCCGTCCTCGACGAGCTTCTTGGCGTTGTCCCAGGCGCCGCCCGCGTTGGCCAGGAACACGGCCATCAGGGTGCCGGCGCCGATCGCGCCGGCGAGGAAGCCGGCGAGCGCCGTCACACCGAGACCGAAGCCGACCGCCACCGGGGCGAGCACGGCGAGGATGCCCGGCGTGATCAGCTCACGCAGGGAGTCCTTGGTGACGATGTCGACGACCTTGCCGTACTCCGGACGGCCGGTGCCCTCCATGATCCCGGGGATCTCGCGGAACTGGCGACGCACCTCGAAGACCACGGCGCCTGCCGCCCGGGCGACCGCGTTGATCGCGAGACCCGAGAAGAGGAACACCACGGCCGCGCCGAGGAGCACGCCGACGATGACGGCGGGGTTGAAGACGCTGAAGTCGAGCAGGTAGGCCTCGTCGACGCCGATGTTGGCGTCCGCGAGCGACTCGAAGACCGTGGTCGCGTAGGAGCCGAACAGCGCGGTGGCGGCCAGCACGGCCGTCGCGATCGCGATGCCCTTGGTGATCGCCTTCGTGGTGTTGCCGACCGCGTCGAGCTCGGTGAGGATCTGCGCGCCCTCCGGGCTGACGTCACCCGACATCTCGGCGATGCCCTGGGCGTTGTCGGAGACCGGGCCGAAGGTGTCCATGGCCACGATGACGCCGACCGTGGTCAGCAGACCACAGCCCGCGAGCGCGACAGCGAACAGCGACACGGTGAGCGCCGCGCCCCCGAGGAGGTATGCGCCGAAGACGGCCGCCCCGATGACCAGCGTGGTGTAGACGGCCGACTCGAAGCCGACTGCCAGGCCGGAGAGGATCACGGTGGCCGCACCGGTGAGCGAGGTCTTGCCGACGTCCTTGACGGGGCGGTACTCGGTGCCGGTGTAGTAGCCGGTGAGGGACAAGATGCCGGCCGACATCACGATGCCGATGACGACGGCCGACGCCGCGATGAACCGCGGGTCGCCATCTGCGCCGGCGAGCTCGTCGGCGATGTTGGTGAACTCCGAGAAGCTGCTCGGCAGGTAGACGTAGGCGAGGATCACGCTGGCCACGGCGGCGATGCCCGAGGACAGGTAGAACGACCGGTTGATGGTCTTCAGGCCGTTCTCACCGACCTTGGGCTTGGTGAGGTAGACACCGGCGACCGCGGTGAGAGCGCCGATCGCCGGGATCAGCAGCGGGAAGACCAGGCCCTTGTCGCCGAAGGCCTGCGACCCGAGGATCAGCGCGGCGACCAGCGTCACGGCGTACGACTCGAAGAGGTCGGCGGCCATGCCGGCGCAGTCGCCGACGTTGTCGCCCACGTTGTCGGCGATCGTCGCGGCGTTGCGCGGGTCGTCCTCGGGGATGTTGTTCTCGACCTTGCCGACCAGGTCGGCGCCGACGTCGGCGGCCTTGGTGAAGATGCCGCCGCCGACCCGCATGAACATGGCGAGGAGCGCGGCACCGAAGCCGAAGCCCTCGAGCACGTCGGGTGCCTTGTCCTGGAAGAGCAGCACGACGAGGCTGGCCCCGAGCAGGCCCAGACCCACGGTCAGCATGCCGACCATGGCACCGGTGCGGAGTCCGATCGTCATGGCGGGCTCGCGCCCGGAGGTCTCGGCTGCGGCGGCGACGCGGAGGTTGGCGCGTACGGCGAGATTCATGCCGAGGTAGCCGACGGCGGACGAGAAGCCGGCGCCCACGATGAAGAAGACGGAGCGGAAGATCCGCACCGTCATGTCGTCGGCCGGCAGGGACAGCAAGGCGAAGAACGCGATGACCGCGAAGATGCCGAGAGTGCGGAACTGCCGGGTCAGGTAGGCGTTGGCGCCCTCCTGGACAGCTTGGGCGATGTTCTTCATGTTGTCGGTGCCTTCACCGGCAGCAAGCACCTGGTTGCGGAACATCATTGCCATGCCGAGCGCGCCGAGCGCGATCAGGGCAACGATGACGACCAGGACGAGATTGCCGCCGGTGAGGTCCGGCTCCACGACGGCGGGAAGGATCCCGGTCATGTGCGTCCTCCATGGGGTGAGTCAGGGTGAGCGAATCGAGCCGGAGTCTACGCAGAGGTGACCCGGATCACGCACCTGGGTATGACCTGTCCCACACCCTGATTTGCCTCGTGGGGGGCGGTTGACGCGGCTCAGCCCGGCGTCGGGGAGCGCCGTGGCGCACGGCTCAGGCGCTGGCCAGCGCACTGGCGGCGTCGTCGTGGATCACGAACACCTTCGCCAGACCGGTGATCCGGAAGATCTTCAGCAGCCGGTCCTGGTTGCAGACCAGCGACATGGTGCCGTCGTGGGCGCGGACCTTCTTCAGGCCTCCCACCAGGACGCCGAGGCCGGTCGAGTCGAGGAACTCGACTGCCGACAGGTCGATGACGAGGTCGTAGACGCCATCGCCGACGAGCTCGGTGATCTTGTCGCGCAATTTGGGCGCGGTGTAGACGTCGATCTCGCCCCCGACGGCGACGACGGTCTTGCCGTCAGCCTCGCGCGTCTCAAGAGTCAGGTCCACGTGGTGCTCCTCAGGCGGTGTTGCCAGGGCAATTCATAGCTCGGGAGCCCCGTCTCCCCCGAGTGTGCCGGAAATATCAAACCACGAGCAGGTTGCGGCTGCAGGCGTACCACCGATACGGGTCAGTGAAACGTCTGCGGCATTTGCCACACTGCCACACGTGCTGAGCCCGGATCCACGACCGCCGCGCGCCGTGCGCGACGTCGTACGCCGTTTGAGCGAGGTTCCGGGCCGCGAGGAGCGACTTACCCACCTCGAGATACTGCCCCCGCGCGTGTCGTCGAGCGCCCCGTGGCCGGCCTGGACCCACCCGGTGGTCCGGGAGGCCTTCGAGGCCCGCGGGATCCCCGCGCCCTGGCTGCACCAGGCGGCGGCTGCGGACGCGGCGTACGACGGTCGGCACGTGGTGCTGGCCACGGGCACGGCGTCGGGCAAGTCGCTGGCCTACCAGCTGCCCGCGCTCTCGACGCTGCTCGAGCGCCGCGGAGCGCGTGACGAGCGGGGCGCGACGGTGCTGTACCTGTCGCCGACCAAGGCGCTCGCCCAGGACCAGCTCGCCGGCCTCCTCGACCTCCGCACGGGCGCCCGTGTCACCACCCACGACGGCGACAGCACGCGCGAGCAGCGCGAGTGGGCCCGCGACCACGGGGAGTACATCCTCACCAATCCCGACATGCTGCACCGCTCGCTGCTGCCGGGCCACGCCCGCTGGTCGCGCTTCTTCGCCAAGCTGGAGTACGTCGTGGTGGACGAGTGCCACCACTACCGCGGGGTGTTCGGGGCGCACGTCTCGCACGTGCTCCGGCGGCTGCGCCGGATCTGCGCGATGTACGGCGCCTCGCCGACCTTCGTGCTGCTCTCGGCCACCGTCGCGGAGCCCGCGGTGTTCGCGAGCCGGCTGACCGGGCTCGAGATGCTCGCGCTGACCGCCGACCACTCCCCCCGTGGGCAGGTGGCGGTCGGGCTCTGGGAGCCGCCGTTCATCTCGCACGCCGGCGAGAACGGCGCGCCCGTGCGCCGGGCCGCCTCGTCGGAGACGGCCGACCTGCTGGCGGACCTGGTCGCCGAGGACATCCGCACCCTCGCGTTCGTCAGGTCGCGTCGCGGGGCCGAGCAGGTGGCGCTGAGCGCCGCTGAGCTGCTGGCCGAGGTCGACTCGTCGTTGCCCGGCAAGGTCGCGGCCTACCGCGGGGGCTACCTGCCCGAGGAGCGGCGCGCGATCGAGGTCGCGCTGCGGCGCGGCGACCTCACGGGGCTGGCTGCGACCAACGCCCTCGAGCTGGGCATCGACATCAGCGGGCTCGACGCCGTGCTGCTGGCCGGCTTCCCGGGCACCCGCGCGGCGATGTGGCAGCAGATCGGCCGGGCCGGGAGGGGCGCCCAGGACGCCCTCGCCATCATGGTCGCTCGCGACGACCCGCTCGACACCTATCTCGTCACCCACCCCCAGGCACTGTTCGGTGCGCCCGTAGAGGCGTCGGTCTTCGACCCGGACAACCCCTACGTGCTCGCGCCGCACCTGTGCGCCGCCGCCGCCGAGGAGCCGCTGACCGAGGCCGACCTCCCGCTGTTCGGGCCGAGGGCGCGCGAGACCCTCGACGCCGTCACCGAGTCGGGACTGCTCCGCAGGCGGCACCAGGGTTGGTACTGGACCGATCGGCGCCGCGCCAGCGACCTCACCGACATCCGGTCGGCCGGCGGCTCGCCGGTGCAGCTGGTGGAGCGAGAGACGGGGCGCGTCGTGGGCACCGTCGACGCCGGGAGCGCCCACGGCACCGCTCATCGCGGTGCGGTCTACGTGCACCGGGGCGAGACGTACGTCGTGGAGGAGCTCGACCTCGACGAGCACGTCGCCACGATCTCGCGGGCGGAGCCGGCCTACTCCACGTCGGCGCGCGAGGTCACCGAGATCTCCATCGCCCGGACGCGTGACCACCGCGCCTGGGGCGCGTGCCGGCTCAGCCTCGGCGACGTCGACGTGACCCACCAGGTGGTGTCGTTCCTGAAGCGACGACAGCCGGGCGGTGAGGTGATGGGCGAGGAGCTGCTCGACCTGCCGGCCCGGACCCTGCGTACGACGGCCGTCTGGTGGACGGTGCCCGACCGGGTGCTCGAGGACTCCGGCCTCGCCACCGCCGACCTGCCCGGCTCCGCGCACGCAGCCGAGCACTGCAGCATCGGGCTGCTGCCGCTGTTCGCGACCTGCGACCGCTGGGACATCGGCGGCGTCTCCACCGCCCGGCACCCGGACACCGGAGAGCTGACGGTCTTCGTGCACGACGGTCATCCGGGTGGAGCGGGCTTCGCCGAGCGGGGCTTCCATGCCGCGTCGGCCTGGCTGCGCGCGACCCGGGAGGCCATCTCGTCGTGCACCTGCGAGACGGGTTGCCCGTCGTGCGTGCAGTCGCCGAAGTGCGGCAACCAGAACAACCCGCTCGACAAGGCCGGCGCAGTCATCCTGCTGGATGTGCTGCTGCGCGGGGCTCCGCAGTAGCCTTGAACCATGGTCATCCTCGGTCTGCTCCTCATCATCCTCGGCGCGATCGCGATCCTCTCGGCCGTCTTCGTGAGCCAGGGCAGCGCCGAGCTCCTGGGCATCGACATGAGCTCGCTGTCGATCTTCCTGGTCGGTGTGGCGGCCGGTGCCGCGATCCTGTGGGGCTACTCGATCCTCAAGTGGGGCACCCGGCGGGGCCTGGAGCACCGTCGTGAGCGCAAGAAGCTCAACGAGCTCTCCACCAAGCTCGACCAGGTCGAGGCGGAGCGCAACACCGGCAACGACTCCGACGGCCGCCCGACCTGAACCACCCGGCCCGAACCACGCGGCCTGAACCGCCCGGCCCGACTCACGGGCCGGCCCGGGCATCGGCCGTGAAGTCGCGGCCGAACCCACGCCAGTCGGGACCTCGGACCCGGACCTCCACCCAGACGTCGTCCCCCTGGACCCGACAGGTCGTCAGGGTGGCACCGTTGGCGGCGGCGAGGGCAACGGCCTCCGCGCAGCCGTCGTCTCCGCGAGCCGCGGCGCCAGCCCCCGCCAGGGCGGCGAGGTCGGCCGCCGACTGGGCCACCCGGTGGGCACCCACCATGCCGGCCACCGTGGTCAAGGCCAGCGCGACCAGCACCAGGACGCCGGAGAACGCCACCACGAGCACGCTGGCCGAGCCTCGCTCGTCGCGGCTCACGGAGGCTCCTCGACCAGGGCCACCGCCTCGGCGCTGACCTCGGCGTCGGGGAGGGCGTCGAAGAGCCCGCCCGGGCCCGCCACCTTCGCCCGCACCCGGACGACGACCCGACCGGCGTTGCGGCCGACCGAGATCTGCGCACTGGCGGGTGCGACGGCGCGCCCGACGGCCACCGCCTCGGCCTCGGTGTCGCCTCGTGCGAGGGCGCGGGCGGACTCCCGCGCGGCGTCGACCGCCCGGACCTGGGCCGTGCCGACACCCAGGAGCCAGGCGAGACCGACCGTGAGAGCCAGCAGCAGCGGGAGACCCATGGCCAGCTCGGCGGTCACGGCACCCCGCTCGCGCCCCGCACGAGCCGTCGTCACCCCAGGCCCAACAGGCTGAAGACGTGGTCGAACAGGGACCGGAGCATCTGGTCGCCGAAGCCGCCGGTGACCAGCTGGTAGAGCACTCCGGCCAGGCCTGCTCCGGCGGCCGTGCCGACGGCGTACTCCGCTGTGGTGATGCCCCGCTCGTCGCTCGGGCTGGTGCTTGTCTGTCGCGTGGACCCCATCGGTGACTCCTCTCGCGTGGCCGCCCGGTGCGGCCGCGACATCGACCCTGCCGCGGCGGGCCGACACGTGTCGGGCGTCGGGGCTCTGGGTGTGGAAACCCGCCGATCCGGCCGACCTGTGGACGTCGAGCGGCCGGTCCGGGTCACCCACCGGGCGCCCCGATCGACGCCAGCAGCCCGGCCACCAGGGGCACGATGCCGAGCAGCAGGAAGGCCGGGAGCAGGCACAGACCCAGCGGCACCGCTGCACGCACGCCCACCTGTCGCGCACGGTCCTCGGCGTCCGCGCGGCCCGACCGGGCCAACTCGTCCGCGAGCGACTCGATGGTCTCGCTGACCGAGGCACCGGACTCGTGGGCCCTCGCGAGCGTGCGGCCGAGGAGACCCAGCTCGGGATCGGCGGCCAGCTCGCCCCACACGGCGACCGGATCGGTCCCCCACCGGAGCCGGCGGAGCACGTCGTCGAACCGGTCGGCCGCCGGCCCGGGCATCGCGGCGCAGACGATGGCGAGGGCCTCCTCGGTGGCAGCCCCCGCACGCAGCGGCCCGACGAGGAGCCCCACCAGGTGCGGCAGCTGGCGCTGGGCAGCCTCACGACGGCGGCGCGAGACGGCCGGCTCGGCTCGCGCGAGCACGACCCAGGCCGCGACCCCGCACCCGACACCGGCCAGGATCCCGACCGGCCCCCCGAGGAGCGTCCAGGCCCCGAGGCCGGCGCCCACCGACCACAGGGGCCGCAGACCCCTGCCGCTCGGACGGGGCGGCGCCAAGGGCGCGGCCACCGCGACCGGGACGTCGCGGGTCGGCCTCGGCCCCAGCGCACAGGCGACGCCGACCAGAAGGCCGACCAGGACGGTCAGCACCGGCGCTCCACGTCGTCGGCGATGGACTCGATCCACCAGAGCCCGGCGAAGCCGAGACCCAGGCCGGCGCCGAGGCATGCGAGACCGACCGGCGTGCCGAGCAGGAAGGCCCAGGGTGAGGAGCCGGGCACGGCGCCACCGCCGACGAGCAGGGCGAGCGCCGGGAGGGCCGCCAGCAGCCGAGCGGTGGCCCGCGCGGAGGCGAGCTCGGACTCGACCACCCGGCGAGTCGCTCCACTGGCCCGGAGCCCGGCCGCGACGCGGCCGAGCGCCTCGCCCAGGCCCACGCCGGAGCGGTGCGACACCTGCCAGGCTGCGGCGACGAGGAGAGCGTCCTGGGCGCCGGCCTCTCGAGCCAGGGACCGCCACGCATCGGGTACGTCGGCTCCCAGGTCGTGGCTGCGCAGCACGGGTGCGAGACCGGGCCAGCAGCGCTGGGCACGGCGGAGGGCGGCACCGGGTGGTTGACCGGAGGTCAGCTCGGCCGACAGCACGCCACAGGCTTCGAGGAGCTGGCCGGCGCGCCGGCGCGCCGCGAGCCGATGCCGCCGGCGGCGGACGAGGAGGACACCACCAGCCAGGGACGCCGACGTCACCGACAGCACCAGCAGGTGTCGCGCATCGGGGCTGAGCGAGCCGACCGCCCACACCGCCAGCGCCAGGGCCACCACCACCGCCCCGCGCCGGTCGGTGGAGGGAGCGGGTCGCTGGAACAACCCGGCAGCCAGGCCGGCCAGCAGCGCGGCCGGCAGCGCGGCCGGCAGCGCGGCCGCCCAGTCGGTCATGCCGCCAGCCGGTCGGCGAGCAGGTCGGCCCCCGGCCCCCAGCGCGGCTCACCGATCGCTGGGAAGTCGGCCACCGGGACCATCGTCACGAAGCCGTCGTCGCGCACCGCAGGCATCGCCAGCTGAGCGAGGCGCCGCCGGCCGTCAGCCCCTCGAGCCACGTGCAGCACGATGTCGACGGCCGAGGCGAACTGGCTGTGTGCCGCCGCGCGGCCGAGACCGGCGGCGAGCGCCAGTGCCTCGACGCGGGCGGGCACCAGGGTCGCGGCATTGGCGTGAAGGGTGCCGCAGCCGCCTTCGTGGCCGGTGTTGAGGGCAGCCAGCAGCTCGACCACCTCACCACCGCGCACCTCGCCCACCACGAGCCGGTCGGGCCGCATCCGCAGGGCCTGGCGCACGAGCAGCCGCAGGTCGATGCCGCCAGCGCCCTCGACGTTGGGTGGCCGGGACTCCAGAGCCACCACGTGCGGATGGTCGGGACGCAGCTCGCTGGCGTCCTCGACGAGGACCAGCCGCTCGGTCGCGGGCACCAGCGCGAGCAGCGTGGCCAGCATCGTGGTCTTGCCCGAGCCGGTGCCGCCGCTGACCAGGAAGGCCAGTCGTCGCGCGACGACGTCGCGCAGCAGGCGGGCCCCGATGTCGGTGACCGATCCGGACGCGACGAGCTCGTCGAGCGTGAACGGCCGCACCCGCGGCACCCTCAGCGAGATCAGCGTGCCCGGCCGGGCCAGCGGGGAGAGCACCGCGTGGAACCGGGTGCCGTCGGCCAGCCGCACGTCACAGCACGGACTCGCGTCGTCGAGGCGACGACCGCCCGAGGCCGCGAGTCGCTGCGCCAGGCGGCGCACGTCGGACTCTGCCGGGAAGCGCACAGTGGAGAGCTCGAGGCCCTCACCGCGGTCGACGTAGACGGCAGTCGCTCCGTTGACGAGCACGTCGGTCACGTCGGCGTCGCGCAGCAACGGCTCGAGCGGCCCGGCCCCGAGCAGCTCGCGCCGCAGCGTCTCGTGCACGGCCCGCACCGTGATGTCGCCCACCGGCCTCCCGGCCGCGCGCAAGGCCTCGGCGACACGGTGGGGCGTCAGCTCGCCGGGCTCCCGGGCCAGGCGGCCGCGCACCAGCTCGACGTCGTTCACGTCGACGGCCCGGGCTCGAGCGCCTCGGCCAGCAGATCGGCGGCGGCCCGGGCCAACGGCCCTCGCGCGGCGCGTAGCGGCCCGAGACCGAGCTCGACCGACTCGTCCACGCCGCGCTGGTCGGCCATCTCGGCCAGCACCGGCAGACCCACCGCGGCGCCCACCTCGGACGCCGGGATGGCCCGGCTGACCCGGCGCAGCACCAGACCGGCGCGCACCCCGACCGGCTGGGTGGCGGCCAGCCGGGCCGCGCTCGCCACGCCGACCAGGGAGGGGCGGACCACCACCAGCAGCAGGTCGCACCTGCTGACCACCTCGTCGGTCCAGGCGGTGGGCAGGCGCGGCAGGTCGACCACGACGACTCGGTGGCCACGCCGGCCGGCGGCGATGGCCTCGCGCAGGACCTCGGCCGGCAAGGGGCCACCATCGCCGACCGACCAGGTGAGTGCGCCCACCCCACCCCTGCGCGGGACCGCGTCGCGCAACGAGGACGAGCTGAGCCGCCCGGCGCTCGCCTTCAGGTCATCCCACCGGACGCCGTCGAGGTGGTCGAGGCCCAGCATCCGGTCGACCCCCGGGCCACACGCGTCGGCGTCGACGACCAGCGCCGGACCGGCGCGCCCGGCCGCCTGGGCCAGGGCACACGCCAGGGTGGACGCGCCCGCTCCCCCGGACCCGCCCCGGACCCCGACCACCACGCCCCGGCCGGCGTGCGGGTCGGAGACGTCGGCCAGCTCGTCGGCCAGCCACCCGGCCGCGATCGGCACCTCGATCACGCTGGACGCGCCGATCGTCACCGCCGCCCGGAACAGGCCGTCCCGCTCCCACCCGTCGCCGAGCGTGACGACGTGCACCCCGTCTCGCCGCAGCGGCCCGGCCGCGGCCAGGTCGCCGGCCAGGTCTGCACCGACCAGCACGAGCGGGGCAGCCGACCAGGCCCGCATCGCGCCGGCGATGTCGCCCGCCACCCCGGCAGCGACGCCGGCACCTGCGGCCAGCGGCTGGAGCGCGTCGAGCAGCGCGGGGTCGGCGGTGACGAAGAGAGGTGAGGCAGCGCCCGGGAGGTCCATGGCGACACCCTGCCGAGCCGAGCCGTCGGCGAGGGAGCGCCCGGAGGGGTCCTGTGCACAACGCCTGGAACGCGCGCCCTGTGGACGGTTTGCGGCTCGCGCAGTCCTCCCAAACCCCGCAGACGACAGCCGTCGGCAACCTACGATGAGGGGATGCCAGGCCAACCCCGCGCGACCACGCACAGGGAGGCTGCCTTCTTCGACCTCGACAAGACCATCATCGCGAAGTCGAGCACCCTGGCGTTCAGCAAGCCCTTCCAGGCCGGCGGCCTGATCTCCCGACGCGCGGTCCTGCGGTCGACGTACGCGCAGTTCGTCTACCTGGTCGGCGGCGCCGACCACGACCAGATGGAGAAGATGCGGCACTTCATGTCTCAGCTCTGCGCCGGTTGGGACGTCGCCACCGTGCGCGAGATCGTCGGGGAGACCCTGCACAACATCGTCGACCCGCTCGTGTACGACGAGGCGGTCAGCCTCATCGAGGAGCACCATCTCGCCGGCCGGGACGTGGTGATCGTCTCCACGAGCGGCGCGGAGGTCGTCGGACCGATCGGCGAGATGCTCGGCGCCGACCACGTCATCGCGACGCGGATGGAGATCGAGGACGGCAAGTACACCGGTGGCATCGCCTACTACGCCTACGCCGAGGAGAAGGCCCGCGCGATCACCGAGCTCGCCGAGACCCGCGGCTACGACCTCGGTCGCTGCTACGGCTACAGCGACTCCGTCACCGACGTCCACATGCTCGAGGTGGTGGGCCACCCGCACGCCGTCAACCCGGACAAGGAGCTGCGCAGGATCGCCGGCTCGAAGGGCTGGCCGGTGCTCGTGTTCACCAAGCCGGTGACGCTGCGGTCGCGGTTGCCGCTGCCGCCCGCCAAGCCGGCCCTGGCCGCGCTCGCCGTGGGTGGCGCCGTGGCGATGGGGGGCTACCTCTGGGCCTCGGCGCGCCGCCGCAAGGACTCGGTCTGACGCTGCACCGCGACGGAATGTCAACCCTTGTTCGCGTCCCTCCAGCGGGGTAGAACTGTGGCAGAACTAAAGAAAACCCGCACGTGAGTCGGGTACCCACGCGGCGATCTACCCTTCCTACAGGGCGCGTGTCACCGGGACTTCCCGGGACAGCAGTTAGACGTTGCACGCTTGGTAGCCATCGATTCACGTGTCAGCGGCGGCACCCGGACCCACGTGGACCGGGTGCCGTTCGCACGTCCGCGGCCGGCGGCTCAGAGGTCGGCCGGTGAGGTGTTCGCACCACAGACGACGACTCCCACGCGACGTCCGCCGGCATCGATCGCACCCGACCGGAGCGCTGCGTACGCCGCGGCGCCGGCGGGCTCCGTCGCCAGCCGCAGCGACGACCAGAGCTCGTGCCGGGCGGCCACGATGGCGTCGTCGGCCACCAGGACGGAGGTCACTCCGGCAGCCACGGCCGTCGCGAACCCCCACCGCCCCACCTGGGAGGCCCCCAGCGAGTCGGCGGCGACACCACCGACCGCTGCCGGCACCGGACGACCGGCGGCGAGGGCGTCGTGGAACGCCGGGCAGCCGATCGGCTCGACGGCGACCACCGGGACGCGGCCGGCGTACCACCCGGCGATGCCGCCGAGCAGGCCACCGCCCCCGACGGCGACGACGACCAGGTCGAGGTCGGGCTCCTGCTCCTCGAGCTCGCGCGCGAGGGTGCCCTGGCCGGCGACCGTGGTGGGGCTGTCATAGGCATGGATCGCCAGCACGCCCGGCGCCGCCGCCAGCGCGGCCGAGGCCTCGAAGGCGGCAGCGAAGTTCGCGCCGCCCTGGTGCACGGTCGCACCGCGGCCGGCGATCGCGGCGACCTTCACCGGTGCCGCGATGTCGGGCACGAAGATGTCGGTCGGGATGCCCAGCGCGTGACCGACGTGCGCCACGGCGAGACCGTGGTTGCCGCCCGACGCGGCCACGAGCCGCTCCGGCCGCGACGGTTGCGAGAGCACGGTGTTGAACGCCCCCCGCGGCTTGAACGAGCCGGCGTGCTGCAACAGCTCCAGCTTGAGCACGACGCCTGTCGACGCCTCGATCACCGGGGTACGGCGGACGTGCCCCGCGATGCGCGCCGCCGCCGCGTCGACGTCGGCCGGCGAGACGGTGGATGCGTTCACCCTGCGGAGCCTAGGTCCGAGAGGCCATCGGCGTCGGTGTCGGTCCGCCTCGCAGGCTGAGGCGTGGGAGCGCCGCGGCGTCAGGCAGTGACGTTGCCCGGCAGCGTCAGCCGGAAGTGCGCGCCCGGACCGGAGCCCTCGAGCGTGAGCCGACCGCCGTGACGCTGCGCGATCTCGGCCGCGATCGCCAGCCCCAGACCGCTTCCCGAGTGCCCCGCCCGCGCCGGGTCGCCGCGGTAGAACCGGTCGAAGACCCGGTCGCGATCGGCCGGGGGCACCCCTGGCCCGTCGTCGAGCACGTCGAGCACGACCCCGCCGTCGCGGGCGGCCAGCGTGACGGTCACGCGAGCGGCGGCATGGCGAACGGCGTTGTCGAGGAGGTTGCGCACCAGCCTTCGCAGGGCTGCGGGATCACCGCGCAGGGGGGCAGCGGAGACACCTGCCGTGTCGACGCCGACACCCGACTCGGGGCGGACCCGCAGGGCCTCCTCCAGGACCACGTCGTCGAGGTCGAGGAGCACGTCGGCCGGGCGGCGTACGCCGTCCTCGACGGCCAGGTAGAGCAGGTCGCCCACCAGCTGCTCCATCTCGGTCGTGCTGACCAGCAGGTCGGCCGCGAGACCGGCCGTCTCCGCGCCGCTCCGGGTGGGCCAGGGCGATCTCCAGCCGGGTCCGCAACGCCGCCAGCGGACTCTGGAGGTCGTGGGACGCGTCCGCCACGAAGTCACGCTGCCGTGCGCTCGCGGCCTCGAGCCGGGCGAGCATCGTGTTCATGGTCTCGGCCAGCCGGCGTACCTCGTCGTCGGCGGGCGGCACCGGCACCCGGCGGTCGAGCTCGGACTCGCCGATCCCCGAGACCGCCGTGGTGATCTTGTCGATGCGCCCCAGGGCCCGGCCGACGAACGCCCAGATGGCGGCGGCCAGGAGCAGGATCACGATCGGTACGCCGACCAGCAGGGCGCCGCGCAGGGTGCGCGTCGTCTCGGCCACGGCCTCCAGACTGGTGCCGACGACCACGGTGACCTCGCCGTCGGGTGACGGCCCGGCGCCGACCCAGACCCGGTAGTGCTCGATCTCGTCGTCGTCGGGTCCGTCGATCGACCGCACCCCCAGCGGCCCCGCGGTCTCGGGGGGCACGAGGGGTGGCCGACCCTCCACGTTCGGCGAGGCCGCCAGCACGGTGCCGTCCGCGGCGAGCACCTGCCCGACGCCCTCGTCGCCGAGACCGTCGAGCGACGTGGGGAGGCCGCGGTCTCGGGCGGCCGACAAGAGGTCGCGCACCCGGGCCTGGGCGAGGGCGTCGTCGCGGCCCGTCAGCTGCGACGAGAGGGTGAGCACCAGCGCTACCGATCCAGCGACGAGCACCAGTGCCGTCGCGGCGGTGGCGAGCAGCGTCGTGCGCGCCCGGACCGTGCCCACACGGCGCCGCGGCTCAGCCACCGTCGGGGTCCAGCCGGTAGCCGACGAGCCGGACGGTCTGCAGGCTGTGCCGGCCGAACGGGTCGTCGAGGCGCTGCCGCAGCTGGCGGACATAGACCTCGACGATGTTGGGGTCGCCCTCGTAGGCGAAGTCCCAGACGTGCTCGAGGATCGTCGCCTTCGACACCACCTCACCGGCGCGCCGCAGCAGGAACTCCAGCAGTGAGAACTGCCTGGGCGTCAGCGCCACCTCTGTCTCACCACGCCACACCTGGTGGCCTGCCGGATCGAGCCGGAGGTCACCGGCCACCAGGACCGCGGGTCGGTCGACCACGCCACGTCGCACGAGCGCCCGGAGCCGGGCGACCAGGACGAGGTAGGAGAAGGGCTTGGCCAGGAAGTCGTCGGCACCGGCGTCGAGGGCGCCGGCCTCCTCGGCCGCACCCGACCGCGCGGTGAGCATCAGGATCGGCACCCAGTTGCCGGCCGCGCGGAGCCGGGCGCAGAGCTCGTCGCCGGCCAGCCGCGGCAGCATCACGTCGAGGACCAGCGCGTCGTACGCGTTCTCCTGCGCCAGCCACTCGCCCTCGATGCCGTCGGGGGCCACGTCGACGGCGTACCCCTCGGCCTCGAGCCCGCGCCGGACGGCGGCGGCCATCGCCGCGTCGTCCTCCACGACCAGGATGCGCATGCGCCACGGTCCCACGGGAGTTCTGAACGCGCGCTGAACCGGCCCTGTTCAGCGGGGCTTCAGCGGCGCCGGCGCAGGCTGCTGAGATCCACCCGATCCAGTCGAGGAGTCAACATGTCGAAGAAGAGCATCGCCACCGCCGCCGGCATCGTCCTGGCCGCCAGCGTCACCGGCGGGGTCGCCGTCGCCAGCGGCGGCGGCGAGGACCCCGAGCCCGGCTCGCAGGACTTCACGTCGCAGCAGGCGCAGGACGCGACCGCAGCGGCACTCGAGGCCACCGGCGGCGGCCGGGCCAACAGCGTCGAGCGCGACTCCGAGAACGGCGCCACCTGGGAGGTCGAGGTCACCCAGCCCGACGGCACGACCGTCGACGTCCGTCTCGACGAGGCCTACGACGTCGTCGTCATCGAGGGCGACAGCGAAGACGCGGGCGAGTGACATGGACCGCCGACGGGTCGCTTCCGCTCTCGCCGCACTCACCGTGGCCGTGTCGGTCTCCGCGTCCGCAGCCCCCGGGAGCGGTGCCGCCGCCGGCGCCCGAGACCGATGCGGCCGGCTGCCCAGCGGCAGCGAGGCGGTGCGTCTCGACCCGGCCGACTTCACCACGCGCATCGACCACCCCTACTGGCCGATGCGACCCGGCACCGTGTGGCACCTCGTCGAGAAGGGCGGCGGCGAGACCCAGCGCGTCACCATCACGGTCACCCGTCGCACGACTCGGATCGACGGCATCACGGCGCGCGTCGTGCACGACGTCGTCCGCTCCGCCGGCCGCGTCGTCGAGGACACCCTCGACTGGTACGCCCAGGACTCCCGCGGAAACCTGTGGTACCTCGGCGAGGACACCCACGCGTACGACGAGGACGGCACCGTCTCGACCGAGGGGTCGTGGCGGCACGGAGTCGACGGCGCGTACGCCGGCGTGCTGCTGCCCGCCCGGCCACGACCGGGCTGCGGCTACCGCGAGGAGTACCGCCGGGGGGTGGCCGAGGACCGGGCCCTGGTGCTCGCCCGGAGCGAGGCGGCCCAGGTGCCGGCAGGCCTCTTCCGCCGGCTCCTGCACACCGCCAACACCACGCCGCTCGAGCCCACGCTGCTGGAGAACAAGTTCTACGCCCGCGGCGTCGGCCCGGTGCTCGAGGTCGACCTGTCCCCGTCCTTCTCCCGCGCGGTCCTGGTGCGGGTCGAGCACCGCCGCTAGCTGCGGATCCTCAGCCGGCCGACCGCGCCGTCGGCGCCCGACGCCCAGCACGACACCGCGCCCGAGGCGCTCTCCGCGCACTGCACGGAGTCGAAGTCGGCCTTGGAGAACCGCTTCCACGAGCGACCGCCGTTGACGGTCAGGTCACTGCCGGAGGGCCCGACGGCCACGGCGGCCGCGCGGGTGCCGGGCAGCCAGGCGACACCCGACCGGTAGCCGCCCAGGTCGCCGCCGTTCCTCCACGTGCCCTTCTTCGTCAGGTACGCCGAGCGGTCGGTGCCGTCGGTCTCGTGCTCGAAGTCGCCGCCGACCAGCACGCCCTGCGTGTCGTCACGCACCGCGATCGAGAACGCGCCCGCGGCGTCGCCCGGTGCGAGCGTGGAGTCGGCGACCTTCCAGCTGCGGCCCTTGTCCGTCGAGTGGAGCACCCTGGCCGCGGCACCGCCGCTGACGACCCAGGCGTCCCGCTTGCCCGAGGTGATCAGGCAGGTGCCGCTGGCGGCGAAGTAGAACTCGTCGGCCACCGGGGCGGGCAGCCGGTCGGCGTCGACCCGGCTCCAGGACCGGCCGCCGTCGCGGGTGCGGATCAGCCGCATCTCGCCGTCGACCGGGTCGCTGAGCGCGAGCCCGTCGCGGCCGTTGGGGTACATCCCCATGCAGTCGTAGAACGCGGTCGGCTCGTCGTTGACGAACGTCGTGGCCCACGACTTGCCGCCGTCGTCGGTGCGCAGGATCTGCGACTCCGCGCCGGGACCGATCGCCAGGACCAGGGCGGTCTTCTTGGACGTGGCCTCGACGTCGCGGAACATCAGGACCTGGGCAGCGGGCGTGACGTCCCTCCAGCCCTGGCCACCGTTGACGGTGCGCCAGACGCCGCCGTCGCTCCCGGTGACCCAGGCGACCTTGCCGGTGACGGCGTCCAGGCCGCGGAGCCCCTGGTCGGTGTCGACGTCGACCCGCTTCCACGACAGGTCCTTCTTGGACGGCCCGTCGGCGGGCGCGGGTCCGGACGCGGTGGCGGCGAGGGGGAACATGACCAGCGTGAGGGCGGTGAGGGCCCCGAGAAGTGTGCGCATCCGCACACCCAACCGTGAGGGGCGCAGCGGCGCAAGAGCCAACCTCAGTCGCGGCGCAACGGGCTCGCGTCGGCCCCGGCGGCGTACGCCTCCGCGGCGTACATCACCCAGGCGTGCACGCCGCGCGGCCCGCCCTCGCGGTAGCCGACCAGGTTCGACTCGTACTCCGCACGCAGGGCCAGGTGCCCGGCCTCGGGCACGATCAGCGACTTCTCGTCGACGCCGCGCGCGACGAGCACCAGGCGCTCGACTGCTCGTGCCACCAGGCCGTTGTGCGATGCGAACGGTGCGGCCGTGGCGATGTCGGCGTGCACGACCGCGGCCACCAGCAGCGCCGGCGCCTCGGTCGGCGTCATCAGGAGGTCCGCCAGGGCACGGAGCCGGTCGGCCGAGGCGACGTCGCGGGGCCGCCCGAGCTCGTCGTCGGCCGTGGATCCCCGGGCCGCCAGCGCATGGATCCGGGCCAGCGCCTGCAGCGGCGACCTGCTCAACGACGGCGCGAGACCCAGCAGCTCCGACGACAGCCGCACCGCGTCCCTGGCCACCGCGTCGCCGGCGCCGGCACGTACGTCGTCGATCGACGACTCCGACCCCTCCAGCACGGCCGAGGCGTGCGCCCCGCGCAGCAACGACTCCGCGGTCGTCTCCGACGACGTACGACGCAGCCCGCGGTCGCGCAGCAGCGCGTCGATCCCGTCGCGCACCGCGGCGTACGACGAGGGCACGCCCTCGAGCGACGTCAGCCAGGCCAGTGGGTCGGTCGTGGGAGTGGTCACGGGGCAACGCTAGTAGCCTCCAGGGGATGACCGGACAACAGCAGGCCCGCTCGTTCGGCCGGGTCGCGCGCGCCTACGACCGGGGGCGGCCCGGCTACCCCCCGGAGGCCGGTCAGTGGCTGACCGACGGTCCTGGCCGCACGGTGCTCGAGGTGGGCGCCGGCACCGGCAAGCTCACCGCGCTGCTGGTCGGCCAGGGCCACGACGTGCACGCGACGGACCCGGACGAGGCGATGCTCTCCGTGCTGGCCGAGCGGCTGCCCGACGTCCGCACCTCCGTCGCCGTCGCCGAGGACCTGCCCGTCCCGGACCGGTCGGTCGACGTGGTCGTGTGCGCGCAGTCGTTCCAGTGGTTCGACCTCGAGAAGGCGCTGCCGGAGCTCGCGCGGGTGCTCAGGCCGGGCGGGCACCTCGCGGTGGTGTGGAACGAGACCTACCAGAAGATCCCCTGGGTTCGCCGTCTCGACGCGATCATCGGCAGCCAGCACCAGGACGACCCGGCCGCCAACGTGAAGTCGTCGGGGCTGTTCGGCTTCGTCGACGAGACCGAGTTCCGGCACTGGCAGGACATCAACCGCGAGTCGATCGTCGACCTGGCCGCCTCCCACTCCGAGGTCGCGGTGCTCGGCGAAGAGGAGCGCGCGGCCAAGATCGCCGAGGTGCAGGCGTTCTACGCGGACTTCGGCCGCGGCATGGACGGCATGCAGCTCCCGTACGTCGCCCGGTGCTTCCGCGCCCAGGTCATCGACCACGGCGGTGCGGGCCGGGAGCCGTCGGAGACGGCCTCCGCCGACGACGACGCGTCGCGCATCGGACCGTTCACCTCGGACGGCACCGACACGGACATGCTGCTCATCGACTTCCGGTAGGCGGCCCGGCCCTCCGCCGTACCCGGCGTGAGGCGGCGCGTTTCCTGGCCGGTCACGACCCTCGCCTCGCACGGGGTTCCGTGGCAGGGTGACGAGGGTTGCACCACGACACACATCTGCTCGGGCAAGGGGAAGCCATGAAGAACTCCACCGTCAGCCGGCTCGCCGCGGGGTGCGGCGCCGGGGCGCTGCTGATCGCCGGCCTCAGCGTCGCCACCGTCGCGGAGGCGAGGGTCGACACGTGCCGCGGCATCAACGCGACACTGGTCGGCACCCCGGGTCTGCCGCTCACCGGTACGTCGGACCGCGACGTCATGGTCACCAACGGCGCGAGCGTCGTGAGCGCGCTGGCGGGCGACGACCTGATCTGCGTCACCGGCGGCACGCCGTACGTCGACGCTGCGGGCGGAGGCGACACGGTCGACGCCGTTGGGTCAGGCGGGGCCGCGGTGACGACCTACCTCGGCCAGGGCGAGGACCGCTTCTTCGGCGGCAACGGCCCCGACACGGTCTACACGTTCGGGGTCGCGGCCACCAACGACGACGACGCCGACACGGTGCTGACCTACGGCGGCAACGACGTGGTGGTGAGCGGCTCCTCCAACCAGCCCAACGGCGACACCATCGACCTCGGCGAGGGTGACGACGCCGTCGACTTCAGGGGCACCGAGGCGCTCAAGGCCGGCGCGCTGGCCGGCGGCCTCGGCTACGACCTCGTCTACCTCGACCTCTCCGGCAAGGGCAACTGGGTCCTCGACAACACCACCGGCGTCGGCCGCCGCGGCGACCGCAACATCCTCAACTGGACGTCGATGGAGCGGTTCGACCTGATCCCGACCGAGGGCACGTTCAGCTTCCTCGGCAGCGACGCCGCCGAGACCCTCGACATGTCCGACCCGACGACGACCACCCCCCACGGCCGGGCAGCGGTCTCGATGGGCGCCGGCAACGACTTCGTGACGATCGACCCCGAGACCGCCATCGGCAGCGTGTACGACGGCGGTCTGGGCACCGACACGTTCGTGGCCGCGTCACCGGCGGGCACGCTCTCGGTCGACCTGAGGTCGCGCCGCTTCGACGTCGGCGACCCCGGCGCCTTCGGCGAGGCGGGGGTCGTGAACTTCCAGAACGCCACGATCACCGCCGCCGTCGCCACCGCCAAGGGCAGCAACGAGGCCAACCGCCTCCTGCTCCGCGGCTGCAAGCTCGTCGGCAAGGGCCTCAAGGGCAAGGACTACATCGAGGGCTCGTCGGGCCCCCTGGCGTGCAGGCCGAAGGCCCGTTTCGTCGGCGGGAGGGGACACGACAAGCTGATCGGCACCAGCGGCAAGGACAAGCTGATCGGCGGCAAGGGCCACGACTCGGCCGACGGCCGCAAGAACAAGGACAAGTGCCGCGTGGAGAAGCGCAGGAGCTGCGAGTCCTGACGGTCCGACGGCGAGTCCGCCCATGGGTACCTTCCTCCCATGAGCCCCCGCAGCTGGCGTCGTACCCATCTGGGCACCGACGCCGACCGCGCGACCTTCCACACGCTCCACACCGCCGGGCTGGCCGCGCCCGCGCTGCGTGAGGGCCTGACGACCGCCAGCGCCGAGCGCGCGGTCCCGCACCTGCGCGCCCTGCTCGACACGCCTGCCCTCGCGCTCACCGACACCGCCGGGCTGCTCGCCTGGGACGGCGTCGGCACCCACCACGAGGCGCAGGTGCCGGACCTCGTCGCCACGGCTCTCGACCAGGACACCGCCCGGGTCGCCGACCTCGGTTGCGACCTGCCGGGCTGCCGCGTCCGACACGCGGTGGCGACCCAGCTCACCGTCGAGGACCGGGTGGTCGGCACCCTCATCGCGCTGACGCCGTACCCCACCGGCAGCCTGCTGCGCGCCACCCACGAGGTCGCGGTCTGGGTCTCCGGCCAGCTCGAGCTCGCCGAGCTCGACGCGTCCCGCACCCGGCTGATGGAGGCCGAGGTGCGGGCGCTGCGGGCCCAGATCAGCCCGCACTTCATCTACAACTCGCTCGGCGCGATCGCCAGCTTCGTGCGCACCGACCCCGACCGGGCGCGCGAGCTGCTGCTGGAGTTCGCCGACTTCACCCGCTACTCCTTCCGCTCCCACGGCGAGTTCACCACGCTCGCAGAGGAGCTGCGCTCGATCGAGCGCTACCTGATGCTCGAGCAGGCACGCTTCGGCGACCGGCTCGAGGTGACGCTGCGCATCGCGCCGGAGGTGCTGCCGGTGGCGGTGCCGTTCCTGTGCATCCAGCCGCTCGTCGAGAACGCCGTCCGCCACGGGCTCGAGGGGTCAGACGGCGTCGGCCGGCTGCAGATCGTGGCTCGCGACATCGGGCAGGAGTGCGTCCTCGAGGTGGAGGACAACGGCGTCGGCGAGGACCCCGAGAAGGTACGACGCGCACTCGCCGGCGACGCCGAGCTCGACTCGGTCGGCCTGGGCAATGTCGATGCGCGGCTGCGCAACGCCTTCGGCGACGACTACGGTCTGGTGGTCGAGACCGCGCCCGGCGCCGGCACCAAGGTGATCGTGCGAGTGCCGAAGTTCGCCCCGGGGGTGCACACGTGAGCCACAGCCAGAACCTGCTCGACGTGCTCGTCATCGACGACGAGCGGCCGGCCCTCGACGAGCTCTCGTTCCTCCTCCACCGCGACGACCGCATCGGCGAGGTGCTCACCTGCGACTCGGCCACCGATGCCCTGCGGGTGCTGCGCGAGACGGTCGTCGACGCGGTCTTCCTCGACATCTCGATGCCCGGTCTCTCCGGGCTCGACCTGGCCCAGGTGCTGTCCCGCTTCAAGGACCCGCCACCCATCGTCTTCGTGACCGCGCACGACGGGCACGCGGTCGACGCGTTCGAGCTGGACGCCGTCGACTACGTGCTCAAGCCGGTGCGCGAGGAGCGCCTCGCCGAAGCGGTACGCCGGGTGGTTGAGGGCGGTCGGCACCCGCAGCCCCCCGACGACACGTCCATCGCGGTGGAGCGGGGTGGCGTGACCCGCTTCATCGACCGGGCCGACATCACCCACGTCGAGGCGCACGGCGACTACGCGCGGCTGCACACCGCCGACGGCTCCCACCTCCTGCGCACGCCCCTGACGACGCTCGAGAAGGAGTGGGGGCCTGCCGGCTTCGTTCGGATCCACCGTTCGCTGCTCGTCGCCCTGGCGCACGTGCGCGAGCTGCGGATGGAGCAGGGCCGGGCCAGCGTCGTGGTGGGTGACGAGGGGTCGCTCCAGGAGCTCGTGGTCAGCCGCCGCCACACCCGCGAGCTGCGCGAGCTGCTGACGCGGCGTACGCCGTGAGCGAGCACCCGCCCGAGCGGGTCCGGGTCACCGGGCCGCCGAGGCGCCGTACCCTCCCCCGGCGGGCGGGCACCGGCGAGATCGACGCCGGCACCAGAGTCGGCGCGATCTACATGGGCTCGCTGCTGCGCGAGCAGGGCGTGCTGGCGCTGCGCATCCTGGCCCTGCTGGCCCTCACGGTCGGCAGCCTGCCGCTGGTGTTCCACCTCCTCCCGGGGCTGGCGGCCGTGCGGCTGTGGGGCATCCCGCTCTCGTGGCTGCTGATCGGGTTCCTCGTCTATCCGTGGCTGCTGCTCCTGGGCTGGCGCTACGTGCGCGCGGCCGAGGCCAACGAGCGCGACTTCGCGGCGCTGGTCGAGGAGGTCGAGAGATGAACGCCCTGCCCGGCATCGTCGCGGTCACCCTCGTCACCATCGCGACACTGGCGATCGGCACGTGGGGGCTGCGCTTCTCGCGCACCACCAGCGACTTCCTCGTCGCCTCGCGCACCGTCCGGCCGGGCCTCAACGCGTCCGCGATCGGCGGCGAGTACCTCTCGGCCGCGTCGTTCCTCGGCGTCGCCGGCCTGGTGCTCGTCTTCGGCGCCGACATGCTGTGGTACCCCGTCGGCTGGACCGCCGGCTACCTGGTCCTCCTCGTGCTGGTGGCCGCGCCGCTGCGACGATCGGGCGCCTACACGCTCCCCGACTTCGCCGAGGCCCGGCTGGGGTCCCGGACCGTGCGCACCGCCTGCTCGGTGCTGGTGGTGGCGATCGGCTGGCTCTACCTGATGCCGCAGTTCCAGGGTGCCGGGCTGACCCTGAGCGCGGCCACGGGAGCACCCCGCTGGCTCGGGCCGGTGATCGTGGGCCTCGTCGTGGTCGCCAACGTGACCTCGGGCGGCATGCGGAGCATCACGTTCGTGCAGGCGTTCCAGTACTGGCTGAAGCTGACCGCCCTGCTCGTCCCAGCGTTCGTGCTGCTGTCGATCTGGCTGGGTGACGGAGCCCCCCGACCAGATGGCGGCGGTGCCGGCCGGGGCGGGGACGTCTGGTCGCTGCCGCTCGGCAACGGGGGCGCCGAGGGGCTCTACGTCACCTACTCCCTGATCATCGCGACGTTCCTCGGGACGATGGGGCTGCCGCACGTGGTCGTGCGCTTCTACACCAACCCCGACGGCCGCGCGGCACGCCGGACGACCCTGGCGGTGCTGGCGCTGCTCGGCGTCTTCTACCTGCTCCCACCCGTGTACGGCGCCCTGGGCCGCATCTACGCGCCGGAGCTCGCGGTGTCGGGCCGGTCCGATGCACTGGTGCTCGAGCTGCCGCGGCTGATGGTGCCCGGCCTCGGCGGCGAGCTGCTGACCGGGCTCGTCACCGCCGGCGCGTTCGCCGCCTTCCTCTCCACCTCGTCCGGCCTGGCCATCGCCGTCGCCGGCGTGCTCGGCCAGGACGTCACCGGCCGGCGCTTCGGCGAACGCCGGCTGAGCGGGGTGACCGCCTTCCGGGTCGGTGCCGTCATCGCCGTCGCCGTGCCGTGCCTCCTGGCGCTGGCCGCACCCGGGGTCGGTGTGGCCCGCGCCGTGGGCCTGGCGTTCGCCGTCTCGGCGTCCACCTTCTGCCCGCTGCTGGTGCTCGGCATCTGGTGGCGCGGCCTGACCCCGCGGGGTGCCCTGGCCGGGCTCGCGGTCGGTGGCCTGGGGTCCGGCCTCGGGGTCGCCTGGACCCTCGGCTCCAGCGCGACCACCGGCTGGGCCGCCGTACTCCTCGGGCAGCCGGCGGCCTGGAGCGTCCCCGCCGCCGTCGCCACGATGGTGGTCGTCAGCCTGGCCACCCGGGACACCGTGCCGGCCCACGCCGGCAGGTTCATGGTGCGGCTGCACACGCCGGAGGCCGTGCCGCTGGACCGGGGGTGACCGGGCTCCCGGGCGTCAGCCGGCGGCGACCCGGATCGTGGTGGCCGTCATCGTGGCGCAGTGCACCTGCCCCTCGGCCGTCACCCCGAACGCGTCGCCCTGGCAGACGGTGATCGTCCGCCCCGCACGCACGACGCGCCCGCGCGCCACCAGTGCCTGCCCCACCGCCGGTGCGAGCAGGTTGACCTTGAACTCGATCGTCAGCACCTCCGACGACTCGGGCATCAGCGTCAGGGCGGCGTAGCCGCAGGCCGTGTCGACGACGGAGGAGGTCACGCCCGCGTGGAAGTAGCCGTGCTGCTGGGCGAGCTCGGGGCGGAACGGCACCTCGATGTCCACGGCGCCGGCCTCCACGCGCGTCAGCCGAGCACCCAGGTGGCCCATCAGGCCCTGCCGGTCGAAGGATGACCGCACGAGACGTTCGAAGTCGGGGTTCCTCGGGTCAGCCATGGGGGCGATCGTCCCATCACACCTGTCTCGGCGCGACCGCTCGTCGCTCCACACCGACCGCTGGCCGACGCCGGGCGCCCGCTGACCGAGCGGACCGGCCGCACCCCTCCCCGTCCTGCCCGTGCCTGCGCGACGGTGATGGCGGTCACACACGTGACCCCCTGCGCACGGAAGGGACACCCCGGTGACATCAGACACCAACGACTCCGCCAGCGACGCGGCCAACGCCGCGGCGGACGGCCAGGCCGCCCGCCACGACCCGGTCTACGACCGGCTCCACGAGACCGACGAGTTCACCGAGCTGCGGCGCCGCTACCGGGGGTTCGTCATCCCGGCGACCGTCGCGTTCCTCGTCTGGTACCTGCTGTTCGTCGTCATGTCGAACTGGGCCAGCGACTTCATGAGCATCAAGGTCGTCGGCAACATCAACGTCGCCCTGGTGTTCGGCCTGCTGCAGTTCCTGACCACGTTCGTCCTCGCCTGGCTCTACAGCCGCTTCTCCAACGCCAAGCTCGACCCGCTGGCGCGGGACCTCAACGACGAGTACGAGAAGGGACGCCGCGCATGAGCACGCAGATCGTCGTCATGGCATCGAGCCACCAGGCCCTCACCACGGTCCTCTTCCTCGCCGTCGTCGCGCTGACCATCGGCATCACGTTCTGGGCGAGCCGGCAGAACAGCGGCGTGGCCGACTACTACGCCGGTGGACGCAACTTCTCACCGCTGCAGAACGGTCTGGCCATCGGCGGCGACTACATGTCCGCCGCGTCGTTCCTCGGCATCTCCGGCGCCATCGCGCTGTCCGGGTACGACGGCTTCCTCTACTCCATCGGCTTCCTCGTGGCCTGGCTGGTCGCCCTGCTCCTCGTCGCCGAGATGCTGCGCAACTCCGGCCGCTACACGATGGCCGACCAGCTCGCCTACCGGATGAAGCAGCGCCCGGTGCGCCAGGCGGCGGCGATGTCCACCGTGGTCGTGTCGATCTTCTACCTGCTCGCCCAGATGGTCGGCGCCGGCACGCTCGTCTCGCTGCTGCTCGGCATCGACAGCCAGTTCATGATCAACCTGACCATCTTCGCGGTCGGCGTCCTGATGGTCTTCTACGTCACCGTCGGCGGCATGAAGGGCACCACCTGGGTCCAGATCGTCAAGGCGGTCCTGCTGATGGCCGGCTCGGCGCTGATCGTCGTGCTCGTCCTCGCGAAGTTCAACTTCAACCTCTCCGACCTCCTCGGCGCTGCCGCGAGCAACAGCGGCAAGGGCCAGGCGTTCCTCGAGCCCGGGCTGAAGTACGGCGCGTCGTTCACCAGCAAGCTCGACTTCCTGAGCCTCGGCATCGCCCTCGTGCTGGGCACGGCCGGCCTGCCGCACATCCTGATCCGCTTCTACACCGTGCCCACCTCGCGTGACGCACGGAAGTCGGTGCTGTGGGCGATCGGCCTGATCGGCGTCTTCTACCTGTTCACCCTGGTCCTCGGCTTCGGTGCCGCGGCCCTGCTGAACAGTGGCGACATGGAGCGGGTCACCGCCTCGGGCGGCAACCTGGCCTCGCCGCTGCTCGCCGAGACCGTCGGAGGTGGAGCCGGCTCGACCGGCGGCGCCATCCTGCTCGCCGTGATCGCTGCGGTCGCCTTCGCGACGATCCTCGCGGTGGTCGCCGGGCTGACGCTCACCTCCAGCGCCAGCGTGGCGCACGACCTCTACAACAGCGTGTGGCGCCAGGGCAAGGCCACCGAGCAGGAGGAGCTCAAGGTGGCCCGCATCGCTGCGGGCGTCATCGGCCTGATCGCCATCCTGCTGGCCATCCCGGCCCAGAAGCTCAACATCGCCTTCCTCGTGGCGCTGGCGTTCGCCATCGCGGCGTCGGCCAACCTGCCGGCGATCGTCTACAACATGTTCTGGAAGGGGTTCAACACGCGCGGTGCCGTCTGGAGCATCTACGGCGGGCTGATCTCCTCGGTCGGACTGGTCATCTTCAGCCCGATCATGTCCGGCAAGGGCCTCGACCCGACCGGCAAGAACCTGTCGCTCCTGCCGGCGAGCATCGACATCTCGTGGTTCCCGCTGGAGAACCCCGGCATCGTGTCGATCCCGATCGGCTTCCTGCTCGGCTACGTCGGCTCCCGGCTCTCGAACGAGCCGGACGCCGAGGAGCGCTACACCGAGCTCGAGGTCCGCGCCCTGACCGGCGCCGGCTCCGAGGCCGCGGTCATCCACTGACGCAGCGCGTGGCCTCCCCGGCGGCGTCGCAGGACGCCGCCGGGAGGGCCCGCCCGGTCCTCCCACACCCCAACCCAGAAGCAACCCACCAGGAGTAGGTTCACCGCCATGGCTGACGAGACGCTCTCAAACCTGCTCAAGGAAGACCGCACGTTCCCGCCGCCCGAGGCCCTGGCCGCCGACGCGAACGTGAAGGAGGAGGCCTACGCGCGAGCTGCCGAGGACCGCGACGCCTTCTGGGCCGACGCCGCCGAACGCCTCAGCTGGGGTCAGAAGTGGGACCGCGTCGTCGACTGGGACAACCCGCCGTTCGCGAAGTGGTTCGTCGGCGGCACCATCAACGCGGCGTACAACTGCGTCGACCGGCACGTCGAGGCCGGCAACGGCGACAAGGTCGCGATCCACTGGGTGGGCGAGCCCGCCGACGACAGCCGCGACCTGACCTACGCCGACCTCAAGGACGAGGTCTGCCGGGCCGCCAACGCGCTCACCGACCTCGGTGTCGTCAAGGGCGACCGGGTCGCGATCTACATGCCGATGCTGCCCGAGACCGTCATCGCGATGCTCGCCTGCGCCCGCCTCGGCGCCCCGCACACCGTGGTGTTCGGCGGCTTCTCGGCCGACGCCCTCGCGTCGCGCGCCGACGACTGCGGTGCCAAGCTCGTCATCACCTCCGACGGCGGCTACCGCCGCGGCTCGGCCTCCGCGCTCAAGCCGGCGGTCGACGAGGCCTGCACCAAGACCGACAAGATCGAGAAGGTCCTCGTCGTACGCCGCACCGGCCAGGACGTCGAGTGGAACGACGATCGCGACGTGTGGTGGCACGACGTCGTCGACTCCGCCTCGTCCGAGCACGAGCCCGAGATGCACGACTCCGAGCACCCGCTCTACGTCATGTACACCTCCGGCACGACCGGCAAGCCGAAGGGGATCCTGCACACGACCGGCGGATACCTCACCGGCACGGCGTACACGCACTGGGCGGCCTTCGACCTCAAGCCCGAGACCGACGTCTTCTGGTGCACCGCCGACGTCGGCTGGGTGACCGGTCACTCCTACATGGTCTACGGACCGCTCGCCAACGGCGCGACGCAGGTGATGTACGAGGGCACCCCCGACTCGCCGCACAAGGGCCGCTGGTGGGAGATCATCCAGCAGTACGGCGTGACGATCTTCTACACGGCGCCGACCGCGATCCGGACGTTCATGAAGCAGGGCCGCGAGATTCCCGACGAGTTCGACCTGTCGTCGCTGCGGCTGCTCGGCTCGGTGGGTGAGTCCATCAACCCCGAGGCCTACATGTGGTACCGGGAGGTGATCGGTGGCGACAGGTGCCCGATCGTCGACACCTGGTGGCAGACGGAGACGGGTCAGCTGATGATCTCGCCGTTGCCGGGCGTGACGGCCGGCAAGCCGGGCTCCGCGATGACCGCGATGCCGGGCATCGAGGTCGACGTCGTCGACGACGACGGCAACACCGTGCCCAACGGCTCCGGCGGCTACCTCGTGATCAAGCAGCCGTGGCCGGCGATGCTGCGCACCCTGTGGGGTGACGATGACCGCTTCGAGGAGACCTACTGGTCGCGTTTCCGCAAGCAGGGCTTCTACTTCGCCGGTGACGGTGCGAAGAAGGATGACGACGGCGACATCTGGCTGCTCGGCCGGGTCGATGACGTGATGAACGTCAGCGGCCACCGGCTCTCCACCACCGAGATCGAGTCGGCGCTGGTCTCGCACCCCAAGGTCGCGGAGGCGGCCGTGGTCGGTGCGGCCGACGAGACGACGGGCCAGGCCGTGTGCGCGTTCGTGATCCTGCGCGACTCCGCCGGCGACGGCGGCGCCGACATCGTCGAGGAGCTGCGCAAGCACGTGCAGAAGGAGATCGGCGCCATCGCCAAGCCGCGCCAGATCATGGTGGTCCCCGAGCTGCCCAAGACCCGCTCCGGCAAGATCATGCGCCGCCTGCTCAAGGACGTCGCCGAGCACCGCGAGGTCGGCGACGTCACCACGCTGGCCGACTCCACGGTGATGGACATGATCAAGAAGAAGGAGGGGTCCGGGGCGGGCGACGAGGGCTGAGGCCCGCGTGGCGGCACCCCGCCCGCGCTACGGCGTCCTGGGGAAGCGGTCCCGCGGCGCTGTCCCGCGACTCGGCGGCCGCACATGTAACGCGCTGTTACTCACTCTTCCGCGCCCGCCGGTGGGCGCGGAAGAGTGAGTAACGGCGCGTTACATGAAGAATCCGCCGCCCCACCCACCGGTGCCGGGTTGACGATCAGCCTTCCCCGGCGCACCTGACGGCGCAGCCTGCCGAACGCCACGACGGGCCACGGAGCCCTTGCCCGGCTCCCGGCTCGGGGGTGCTCGTATAGGGTCGGAACCCTGCGAGAGCGCCTGTCGCACGCCTGCGACATGAGCGCGAACTTACGAACATCACGAGGGGTGCCATGGAACCGGTCAAGGACACCGATCCGACCATCGGCCGGCTGGTCCACGACGCGAGCCGCGACATCTCCACGCTGATCTCCAAGGAGATCCAGCTTGCGAAGTCCGAGCTCAAGGTCAGCATCAAGGCGGGGGGCACCGGCATCGGCCTGTTCGCTGCGGCGGGGTTCCTCGCGCTGCTCGCGATCATCATGTTCTCGGTGGCGCTGGCCTACCTGATCCACTGGAACGGATCGGGTCTCAGCCTGCACTGGGCGTTCTTGATCGTGACCGGCTTCTACCTGCTGGTGGCTGGCCTGCTGGCCTGGGTCGGCCTGCGCAAGGTCAAGCAGGTCAAGGGTCCCGAGAAGGCGATCCACCAGGCCCAGGAGACGAAGAACGCCCTCACCCACAAGTGAGGCGTCAGCCCGCGCAGCCGCCGGTGTCGACGGCGCTGCTGGCGGTGAGCCCGAGGGCCGCGCTCTCGGCGACCGCGTCGCTGGTGAGCGCGTAGCCGGTCTGCGTGTCGGTGACCGACGCCGCGAACACCACCCCCGCCACCCGCCCCTGCGAGGTGACGATCGGTCCGCCGGAGTTGCCCGGCCGCACCAGCCCCCGCAGGGAGAACACCTCGCGCAGCACCGTGCCCTCCCCGTAGATGTCGGGTGAGCGCAGCCGCTGCTCCGACCGCAGCCGCGCGACCTGGACGTCGTACGGGCCGTCCTGGGGGTAGCCGAGGATCGCCACCCCGTCGCCGGCCTTCGCGTCCCGGTCGAACAGCAGCGTCGGCAGGCCGTCGGAGTCGAACTCGAGGACGGCCACGTCGAGGTCGGCGTTGTAGTAGACGACCTCCGCCGGCACCGGTCCGGCGTCGAGGAGCACGTCGGGCTCACGGACGCCGGCGACGACGTGGGCGTTGGTCATCAGCCGCCCGGGTGCGTAGAGGAAGCCGCTGCCCTCGATGCCGTGGCCGCAGGAGTTCGTGCCGTGCACCTTCAGCACGCTGGCCTGCGCGGCGTCGACGTCGGGGTCGGTGAGCAGCCGCCTGGGGCCCTTGCCGACCTCGACGATGCGCTCACTCGCGAACGGCTCGAGGTAGCGCGGGAAGAACGTCGTGCCGACCACGTTGTTGAACGCCCGAAGCACGCCGTCGACGCTGGCCGGCAGGGTCTTGTCGACCTGCGCGAGCACCGTGGAGTTGCGCACCAGGGCGGTCACCCCGACGATGCGTGACCCCGAGATGGCCACGCCGAGGGCCCACGCGACGAGGAGTACGGCGACCGCGCTGAGCGCCGCACCACCGATCGCGTCGAGCGCCCGCACGGGTTGCCAGGTGATGGCGTCCCGGATCCGCGCGCCGGCGTACTGCAGGACGGCCTGGCCGAGCGAGGCGCAGACGATGACGATGAACAGCGCGCCCAGCGTGACCCACATCGACGGCTCGGCGTCGCCGAGGGCGACCGGTGCCAGCCAGATGCCGAACAGGCCGCCGAGCAGCAGCCCTGCCGTCGCGAACGCTCCGGTGACGAACCCCTGCCAGTAGCCCGAGAGCGCGTAGATGCCCGCGAGCACGACGAGGAGCCAGTCGAGGAGGTTCACTCGCGCTCCCGGAAGTCGGTGTTCTGCGCGAACCGTCGGAGGTCGGCACCGGAGGGATCACTGTGCAGCATGTAGGCGGGAAGGTCACGCATCCGGGAGCGATCCCAGTCGGGAGCCCAGCCGAGATGGTCGAACAGCCGGGAGATGATGCCGGCGGTGAATCCCCAGAGGATGACGTCGCGGCCGGGGCCGATGAGGTATCCCGGGCCGACCCACCCGCTGGGGTGCCGCACGGAGATGCGGTGCGTGGGGTCGAGCAGCTCGGCGATGGAGACGTGGTGGATGGCGTGCACCTCGTCGGGGCTGGCGATGCCGACCGGGCCGCGCCGGCGCCAGTAGCCGAGCACCGGCGCGACCGCCAGGTTGCTCGGCGGCAGCCACAGCTCGGGCAGCTCGGCGAAGACCTCGACGCCGGTCGGGTCGAGACCGATCTCCTCGTCGGCCTCGCGCAGCGCCGCCTCGACGGACGACTCCCCCGGGTCGATCATGCCGCCGGGGAACGACACCTGGCCGGGGTGCGAGCGCATGTGGTGGGCTCGCTCGGTCAGCAGCAGCTCGCCGTCACCGTCGCCGTCGGTGTCGGCGAACAGCATGAGCACCGCGCTGCGCCTGGCGCCACTGTCGTCGGGCGGCTTGAAGCGGGTCAGGTCGTCGACCGTGATGGTGGCGGCGCCGTCGACGACCGGTTGCAGCCAGCCCGGCAGGCCGGAGGGCGCTGTCACGCGCCGACCCCGAGGTGCTCCTGCACCAGGGCCGCGAGCTGGGCCACCGTCTTGATCTCCACGAACTCCTGGTGCACGATCTCGCCCTTCGAGTTGACGAGAGCCGTGAAGGGGAGCCCGCGGATCGCGGGCAGCGGACCGAGGCCATTGAGGTCGCCGTCGAAGTCCTCGTACAGCGGGTAGGTGACACCGGTCTGCTCGATCAGCTCGGCGGCCTTGTCGGTGCGGGAGTCCTGGAAGTCGATGCCGATCAGGTCGACGCTGCCGGCGTACTGCTGGTGGAACTGCTCGAGGACCGGCAGCTCGGCCCGGCACGGCCCGCACCACGACGCCCAGAGGTTGATGACGGCCGGTCCACGCACGTCGGCGAGCTGGAGGGGCTCGCTGTCGGACTCGAAGGCGTCGAGCGCCAGCTCGGGGAGCGCCTGCGGAAGGGTCCTCTCGGCCGGCGAGTCATCGGGCCCGAACAGCACGATCAGCGCCGGCAGCAGCAACGCCACCAGCATCAGCGCGATCACGACCCGCTTCACGCCGGCCCCTGCGTCCTGACCAGGGCCGCGGCGACGACCGGGTCGGTCGGCCCCTCGCCGTACGCCGGGCAGAGCCTGGCCACCGGGCACGCGCCGCACGCCGGCTTCTTGGCGTGGCAGCGGCGGCGGCCGTGCCAGATCAGGTGGTGGGACAGCATCGTCCAGTCGCGCTTGGGGAAGAGCTCGGCGATCGCGTGCTCGACCTTCACCGGGTCGGTCTCGTCGGTCCAGCCGAGGCGGCGCACGAGGCGGCCGAAGTGGGTGTCGACGGTCAGGCCGGGCACGTCGAAGGCGTTGCCGAGCACGACGTTGGCGGTCTTGCGTCCCACGCCCGGCAGCTTCACCAGCTCGTCGAGGGTGGCCGGCACCTCGCCGTCGTGGTCGGCGACCAGCGCGGCGCTCAGCTTGAGCAGCGACTCGGTCTTGGCCCGGAAGAACCCGAGCGGGCCTACGAGCTGCTCGAGGTGCTCGCGGGAGGCGGCCGCCATCGCGCGGGCATCGGGGTAGGCCGCGAAGAGGGCCGGCCGCGCGGTGTTCACCCGCCGGTCGGTGGTCTGCGCGGAGAGCACGGTGACGACCAGCAGCTCGAACGGGTTGTCGAAGTCGAGCTCGCAACCGGCGTCGGGGTAGGTCTCGGCCAGCATCCGGTCGACCTTGCGGGCGCGGCGTACGACGGTGGTGTCGGGACGCCCCCGGTCAGGACGTGTGGTCGGAGTGGCGGCAGGCACGCGCCCAGAGTACGGCGCGACGCCGACACCCCCGTGTGCAGGCGAGTGCGACGCGTCGAGGGCGCAGATGGCACTGTGACCCAGCCCACTGGATAGGATGCGGTCGGGCGCCCGGTCTCGGGCGCGTCGACTACTGGAGGATTCGTGGACAACGACGTACTTCGTCAGGCGCCGCTGTTCAGTGCCCTCGACGACGAGGCGGCCAACGCGCTGCGCAGCTCGATGGTCGAGACGTCGCTGCGCCGCGGCGAGGTGCTCTTCCACGAGGGCGACTCCGGCGACAAGCTGTACATCGTCACCGACGGCAAGGTGAAGCTCGGCCGCTCCTCCTCCGACGGCCGCGAGAACCTGCTGGCGATCATGGGCCCGGGCCAGATGTTCGGCGAGCTCTCGCTGTTCGACCCGGGACCGCGCTCGGCCACGGTCACCGCCGTCACCGACACGACGTTCGTCTCGCTGTCGCACGCCGACCTGCTGCGCTGGCTCGACGGTCGGCCGACGGTCGCCCGCGGGCTGCTCGCCCAGCTCGCCGGCCGGTTGCGCAAGTCCAACGACGTCGTGGCCGACCTGGTCTTCTCCGACGTCCCCGGCCGCGTCGCCAAGCAGCTCCTCGACCTCGCCGACCGCTTCGGCCGGACCGCCGACGACGGCGTGCACGTGCACCACGACCTCACCCAGGAGGAGCTCGCCCAGCTGGTCGGCGCCTCCCGCGAGACGGTCAACAAGGCGCTCGCCGACTTCGCCTCCCGTGGCTGGGTGCGCCTGGAGCCCCGCTCGGTCGTGATCATGGACGTCGAGCGTCTGGGTCGCCGCGCCCGCTGACCCCTCCCTCGTCGAGTCGCGCCTCCGTCCTCGTCGAGTCGCGGCTCCGTCCTCGTCGAGTCGCGCCTCCGTCCTCGTCGAGTGGCGGCTCAGGCGACGCTCCGCCGACGCAGGTGTGCCGCGAGATCGCTCAACCACTGGTGGGACGGGTCATCGAACGAGTGCTTGGTGAGTACGACGACCGTCCAGCCGCGCTCCTCGAGCCACGCCCGTCGGCGCAGATCGCGCGCCCGGTCGGCCTCGCTCGAGTGCCACTCCTCACCGTCGTACTCAACGGCCGTGCGGGCCCGCGGATATGCCAGGTCGAGGCGGAAGACCGGCCTTCCGCCCTCGGTCACCCAGAACTGCGCCACCGGCTCCGGCAGCCCGTGATCGACGATCGCGAGCCGCACCCACGACTCCCGCTGCGACTCGGCGTCGCCCCGGACCAGGGGGACGAGCTGCCGCAGCTGGACCACACCCACGCCGGCGGAAGTAGCGCGGCAGCACGGATCTCAGGTCGGCCGTCGTGAACCCGTGGGCTCGCATGAGCGCCTCCATCACCGCGAAGGCCGCCTGTCGGCGCAGCGAGCAGCCGAGATCCATCGCGGTGCGCAGTGGCGTCGTCACGCGCACGCCCTCGACGACCACCCAGTCGTCGTCGGCCAGGTCACGGGCACCGCCGCGGACCTCCGGCCGCTCGGTGGCGCGGTGTCCCCGCAGCACTGAGGTCTCCAGGGGCGGTGTCCCGTCGAGCTCGGCGTACGCGTGGCACTCGACGCCCCAGATCCACGCGGCGGTGCGGTCACACACCACGGTGTGGTCGCTGATCACCAGAGCGGCCGCACGCGCTCGGAGCAGCGGCGTCAGGGCCACGTCGGCGCGGACGTAGAGACCGGACATCAACCGCACCAGGCGCCGTTCGTCGACGGCCGCGCCCAACGAGTTGCGGGAGACGCCCCAGGACGCAGCCATGGAGGTGGTGAACGGTTCGGCAGGGAAGGGAGAGGTCATGCCCGGCATGCTGAGGGGATCGGGGCTCCGGGCGCTCGCGAGGCCCGTGTCGCTGTGGGGAACCGCGCCAGAGCCGGGCCTGGGGACGAGTTGCGGCCCGTTCGGCGCGACCTCAACCAGTACGGCGGCGCGACTCAACGAGTACGGGGGCGCGACTCAACGAGTACGGGGGCGCGACTCAACGGGAGGAGAGGTAGGCCAGCTGGGCGCGCACGGAGAGCTCGGCAGCACCCCAGAGCACCTCGTCGACGTCGGCGTACACGGTCTCCACGATCTGCCGGGCCGGGTCGGGGACAGCCGGGTCGAGACCGGCCAGCGCCGCCTCCACCTGCGCCAGGCGGTCACGACGGTGGGAGAGGTAGAAGTCCAGGGCGCCGAGCGCGTCGTCGATCACCGGGCCGTGGCCGGGCCAGATGGTCGCGACCTCGTGCGCGGCGGCCAGCGCGTGCAGCCGGTCGAGGGAGTCGAGGTAGGCGCCGAGCCGGCCGTCGGGGTGGGCGACCACGGTGGTGCCGCGACCGAGCACCGTGTCGCCGGTGAGTACGGCGCCCTCGGCAGGCAGCAGGAACGACAGCGAGTCGGCGGTGTGCCCGGGCGTGGCGACCACGTGCAGCTCGAGACCGTCGACCGACACCACATCGCCGTCGAAGAGTCCCTCGGACCCCAGCCGTTGAGCGGGATCGAGGGCACGCACACCGCACCCGACCCGCTCGGCGAACTCACGCGCCGCCTCGGAGTGGTCGAGGTGGTGGTGGGTCAGCAGCACGACGGCCACATCGCCGGCGACCGCCGCGACCTCGTCGAGATGCGACAGGATCGACGGACCCGGGTCGACCACGATCGACCGCCGCGCGCCGGGCTCGCGCAGCACCCAGGTGTTGGTGCCGTCGAGGGTCATCATGTCGGCGTTCGGAGCCAGCACGCACTCCCCGCGCTCGCCGAACGAGCCGCCCGACCAGCTCATCGGCCGGCGATCAGCGCCGTGTAGCGCTCGGGCGTCGAGAGGATGTGCCCCTCACCGTCGGTGATGACCTCGGGCATGAAGATCTCGACCTCGCGTCCCTCCGAGGCCACGAGCACGGCCTCGGGAGAGTCGTACCCACCGATCTCCAGGCAGGTCAGCCACGTCGGCGGCATCATGAAGATCTCGCCGTCGTCGACCGCGGCGACCGCCGACCGCGCCGGCATCCAGGCCACCGCCGACGACTCGGTGGAGACGTCGCGGGTGCGCTGGCCCTCGGGCACCACGGCGACGAAGAACCACGTGCGGTAGCGGCGCGGCTCGAACACCGGGGTGAGCCAGCCCGACCACGCCCCGAGCAGGTCGGTACGCAGCACCAGCCCCCGGCGTACGAGGAAGTCGGCGAAGGCCAGCTCTCGCGACTCGAGCGCGGCGCGGTCGGCCTCCCAGTCGTCGGCGGTCGTGTCGGAGACCACCGAGGTGGCGTCGAGCCCAGCCAGCAGCACGCCCGACTCCTCGAACGTCTCGCGCACCGCCGCACACACCAGCGCCCGCGCGAGGTCCACGTCGACCCCGAGCCGGGCGGCCCACTCGTCGGGCGAGGGACCGGCCCACGCGACAGCCGGGTCGTCGTCACGATCGTCGACGCCGCCGCCGGGGAAGACGCACATGCCACCCGCGAACGCCATCGACGTCTGCCTGCGCAGCAGGTAGACGTTCGGCCCGTCAGACGACGGACCGAGGAGTACGACGGTCGCCGCGTTGCGAGGCTCGGCCGGCTCGGCCGACCCGTCGGCGTACGCCTGCGCCTGCTCGACGAGGTGCGCCGGCAGCGGTAGTCGCCTCACCGGCTCAGACCTCGACGAGGAGCTCGACCTCGACCGGCGAGTCCAGCGGCAGGACCGAGACGCCGACAGCCGAGCGGGCGTGGATGCCCGCGTCGCCGAAGACCTTGCCGAGCAGCTCGGAGACGCCGTTGGCGACCGCCGGCTGGCCGGTGAAGTCGGGGGTCGAGGCGACGAAGCAGACGACCTTGACCACGCGCTTGACCTGCGCCAGGTCACCGATGACGGCCTTGACGGCGGCGATCGCGTTCAGGGCGCACTGCTGTGCGCACTCCACGGCCTCCTCCGGCGAGACCTCGCCACCGACCTTGCCGGTGTACATCAGCTCGCCCGAGCGCATCGGCAGCTGGCCGGAGGTGAAGACGTGGTCGCCCGATCGCACGGCCGGCACGTAGACCGCCACCGGCTTGGCGACCTCGGGGACGGACAGGCCGAGCTCGGCCAGGTTCTCCTCGGGGTTCGGCATCACGACTCCAGGGGACGCTTGAAGTAGCCGACGTTGTTCTCGGGGTTCATGCCCGGCGCGATCTGCACGAGCTCCCACCCCTCGGACCCGAAGTTGTCCAGGATCTGCTTCGCGGCGTGCGTGAGGATCGGCGCCGTCAGGTACTCCCATTTGGTCATGCGACCGACCCTAGTCGGGCTTCGCCTTCTGCGGGTAGACGGTCTCCTGTCGCGCCAGCATCGCCACGAACTCGCCGATCTTCCGCTCCCGCGTCTCGGCCCTCCTCACCTGCACGAGCCGGCTGATCAGCGCGTAGCGGTTGGTCTTGGTCAGCACCTCGAACATCGCCTGCGCAGCAGGATCTGCCGCGATCGCCGCCGCCAGGTCATCGGGTACGACGGCCTCCGACGGCGGCGCGTAGGCCCGCTCCCAGCGCCCGTCGGCCTTGGCGGCGTCGACGGCCGCACGCCCGGCGGGCGTCATCCTCCCCTCGCGCTCGAGCCGCTCGACGTGCCCCACGTTGCGCGCCGACCAGGTGCTGCGGCGACCACGCGGCGTCATCCGCTGGTACGACGTCTCGTCGTCGCGGCGCCGGGCCTGCCCGTCGATCCACCCGAAGCACAACGCCTCGTCGAGCGCGCCCTGCCACGTCATGGTGGTCCTCGTGCCGCCCTTCTTGGTCAGGATCAGCCAGACCCCGGGCGACGTGTCGTGGTGCTCCTCCAGCCAGGCCCGCCATTCGGACGGGTCGGCGACCAGCAGTTCCTCGAGTTCGGCAGCCATGGGAAGAACCTAGGGCGATCCCAGAGCAGCACGCCCCATGTAACGCGCCGTTACCCCATCTGGTGCGCCCACCCATGGGCGCGGAAGTGTGGGTAACGGCGCGTTACATGACCGGACGGCCGCCGTACGCTGCGCCCATGAACGCACGCAGCAAGGCCGCCGAGTCCCGCGGGCACCACGACGAGCGCAACCCCTTCGAGAAGTTCGTGGAGGCCGTCAACCAGCGGGTCAGCCGGGCGCCGTTCTTCGGCATCATCGTGCTCGCCATCGTGCTGTGGGCGGTGAGCTACCCGCTGTGGAAGAACACCACCAAGTGGGAGCTCGCCCTGCACACCGGGTCGTCCATCCTGTCGCTGCTGCTGCTGGTGCTCCTCGAGAACGCCGGACGCCGCAGCGAGGAGACGGTGCAGGAGAAGCTCAACGTGCTGGCGGAGGCGCTGTCCGACCTGATGCACCACCACGCCGGAGACTCCCCCGAGCTGCAGCAGTCGATGCGCAAGCTGCGGGACGCCGTCGGCCTCGAGGAACGGCACTGAGATGACCACGGGTCCGCACGAAGCCCTGGCGCTCGGACGGTGACATCGACCGCACCGACCGCGGACCGCGCCGACACCGTCCTCAGCCGCCGCTACGCCCTGACCACGGTCGGGATGGTCGCGCTCGTCTTCTTCGCGGCCTTCGAGGCGCTCGCGGTCACCACCGTGATGCCGCAGGTGGCTCGTGAGCTCGACGGTGTCCACCTCTACGCGATCAGCTTCGCCGCCCCGCTCGCCTCCGGCATCGTGGGGATGGTCGTGGGCGGCATGTGGAGCGACCGGCGCGGCCCGGTGCCGCCGCTCGTCGCGTCCGTCGTGCTGTTCGCGCTCGGCCTGCTGGTGTGCGGACTCGCCCCCACGATGGAGATCCTGGTGGTCGGCCGCCTCGTCCAGGGGCTCGGCGCGGGCGCCCTGACCGTCGGTCTGTACGTCGTCGTCGGGCAGGTCTACCCGGCTCGGCTGCAGCCCTCCATCTTCGCGGGCTTCGCCGCGGCGTGGGTGCTGCCGTCCCTGTTCGGCCCCTCCATCGCGGCCTTCGTGGCCGACCGCTGGGGCTGGGAGTGGGTGTTCCTCGGCGTCGTCGGGCTGGTCGCCGTCGCCACCACCTTCGTCGTCCCGTCGCTGCGCGGCCTGCGCGGGCGTCCCGAGCCCACCGGCGAGCGGGTGCCCCTCGGGCGGCTGGGGTGGGCGGTGGTCGCCGCGGTCGCCGTGCTCACCCTCGACCTGCTCGGCTCCCGCCCGGGCCTCGGCCCGCTCTTCGGTGCCGCCGCGGCCGCCGTCGTGATCGTCTCGCTGCGTCCCCTCGTGCCGGCCGGCACCCTCATCGCTGCGCGCGGCCTGCCGAGCGTGGTGCTGACCCGTGGCGCCCTGGGTGCGTCGTTCTTCTGCGCCGAGGCGTACCTGCCGTTCGTGCTGCAGGACCACTGGGGCCTCTCGACCGCGCGCGCGGGACTGGCGCTCGCGGCTGCCGGAGTCTGCTGGGCGAGCGCCAGCCAGGTGCAGGCAAGGCTGGGCGAACGCCTCACCGACGAGCGCGCGATGCTCGTCGGCACCGCCCTGCTCGCGGCCGGCGCGGCGCTCTCGCTCGTCGCCACCGGCGTCGTGCTGCACCCGACGGTGCTGGTGCTCGGCTACGCCGTCGCGGCGGTCGGGATGGGTACGGCGTTCCCGCGCACCAGCGTCGCGATGCTCCGCCACTCCACCGGGCGGGACCGCGGCTTCAACAGCGCCGCCCTCTCGATCGCCGACTCGCTGGGCGCCGCCCTGGCCCTGGCCCTGTGCGGCGTGGCCTACGCAGCGGTGAGCCGGGCCGACCTGCCCGGGGTGCTCGGCGACCCGTTCGCAGCGGTGTTCACCGTGTCGCTGGCCTGGGCCGTCGCGGCGCACCTGGCGTCCCGGCGCGCTCCGGTCAGCTGATCCGCGCCCGGGCGCGGTCGGCGAGCACGGCGGCGAGGTCGTCGGGCCGCGACCACATCGGCCAGTGGCTGGTCGGCAGGTCCACACAGGTGACGTCGCGCATCAGGGCCAGTCCGCCCACCCATGGCTCGCCGGCGGCGAGGCCGGCCTGCAGGTGGTCGGCCGAGATGGTCGTGCAGACGACGGTGGTGGGTACGTCGAGTCGCCGGTCGTCGACCAGCTCGGCGCTCCCCCGCACCACGCCACCCGGCTCCGGGACGGCACGCTCGACGAACCTCGCCAGCTGCTCCTCGGTGAGGCCCACGAGGCTCTCGTCGGGGCCGAGCACCTCCAGCGGCGGCATCAGCAGCTCGTCGGCGGTCAGCTGCGCATCGAGGGGCTCGGTCGCCGGTCCGGTGTCGACGTAGACCATGGCCTCGATGCGCTCCGGCATGCGGTCGGTGGCGGCGTAGCCCGTGGCACCCGCCCCGCTGTGGACGACGAGCACGACGGCACTCCCGGCTGCTTCGACGGCCGCGCAGACGGCGTCGACGTGGTCGGCGAAGGTGATCGCGGATCGGTCGGTGTCGACCGCGTCGAGCCCGGGCAGCGTGAGGGCCGTGGCGTCGAGTCCGTCGGCGCGCAGGGTCGCCACCACGTCGTCCCAGGCCCAGGCACCGAGCCAGTAGCCGGGCACCAGGATGATCGGTGCCGCCGTCACCGGCGATCAGAGGATCGCAGGGATCCGCCGTCGCGGCCGTTGCTCTCCGCGACGATCTCGGCCACCACGGACAGGGCGATCTCCCCGGGCGACTTGCCGCCGGTGTCGAGGCCGGCCGGCACGTGCAGCTTGTCCAGGCCGACCGCGCCGTCGGCGGTGAGCTCCTGCACGAGGCCCTCGGCCCGGCGCCGGCTGGCCATCATCGCGACGTACGACGCGGGCGAGGCCAGCGCATCGCGCAGCGCCTGCGGGGCGTCGGGTGCGTCGTGGTCGCAGAGCACCACGGCATCGCCCTGGCGCAACCCCAGCCGGGCGAGCTGCTCGACCCCCCGCCCCTCGTCGTCCTCGGCCACCACGACGACCTCGCGGCCGACCGCCGCGGCGATGATCTCGATGGCATCGGCGATCGGGTTGCGGCTGAGCACCACGACCCGCCCCGGCGCAGTGCCGTCGTCGGACCAGGGCTGCTCGCGAGTCGTCACGACCCCGACCCTAGGACCGATGCACCACAGTCCGACAGGGCTGTTTCACGACATCAGCTCGGGCTGCGTCTTCTCCCTCACCTCGTCCTCGGTGACGCCGGGTGCGAGCTCGACCAGCTTGAGCACCCGGTCGCCGTGGGTGCCCGAGATCGCGACCTCGCCGGTGGCGGGGTCGACGACGTCGATGACGGCGAGGTCGGTGATGATCCGCTGCACGACACGCTTGCCGGTGAAGGGCAGGTCGCACTCGTCGAGGATCTTCAGGGACCCGTCCTTGGCGGTGTGCTCCATCAGCACGATGACGCGCTTGGCGCCGTGCACGAGGTCCATCGCACCGCCCATGCCCTTGACCATCTTGCCGGGGATCATCCAGTTGGCGATGTCCCCGTTGCGGGAGACCTGCATCGCGCCGAGGATGGCCGCGTCGATCTTGCCGCCGCGGATCATCCCGAACGAGGTGGCGGAGTCGAAGAACGACGCGCCCTTGCGGACCGTCACGGTCTCCTTGCCGGCGTTGATGAGGTCGGGGTCCTCCTCGCCGGCGACCGGGTAGGCGCCGACACCGAGGATGCCGTTCTCGGACTGGAGCACCAGCTCGACGTCGTCGGCGACGTAGTTGGGCACCATCGTCGGCAGACCGATGCCGAGGTTGACGTAGGAGCCGTCCTGCAGCTCCGATGCCGCACGCGCGGCCATCTCTTCACGTGTCCAACCCATGTCAGCCTCCCGGGTTCTGTTCCTGCACGGCCTCGGCGGCCGGCTGGACGGTGCGCTTCTCGATCTGCTTGGCGGCCGCCTGCTCGGGGGTCAGCGCGACCACCCGCTGCACGAAGACGCCGGGGGTGTGCACGTCGTTCGGGTCCAGCTCCCCGGGCTCGACGAGGTGCTCGACCTCGGCGATCGTCACCCGCCCGCACATCGCGGCCAGCGGGTTGAAGTTGCGGGCGGAGTCGCGGTAGACCAAGTTGCCGTGCCGGTCACCCTTCCAGGCCCGCACCAGCCCGAAGTCGGCCACGATCGCCTCCTCCAGCACGAACTCCTTGTCGCCGTCGGCGGTCGCGAAGGTGCGCACCTCCTTGGGCGGCGAGGAGACGGTGACGTTGCCGGAGTCGTCGTACCTCCACGGCAGCCCGCCCTCGGCGACCTGGGTGCCGACACCGGTCGCGGTGAAGAACGCCGGGATGCCGGAGCCACCGGCGCGCATCCGCTCGGCCAGCGTGCCCTGCGGGGTCAGCTCGACCTCGAGCTCGCCGGAGAGGTACTGGCGCGCGAACTCCTTGTTCTCCCCGACGTACGACGAGATCATCCGCCGCAGCCGCTTCTTGAACAGCAGCCGGCCCAGCCCCCACTCGTCGACGCCACAGTTGTTGGAGACGGCCTGGAGGTCGGTGGTGCCGGCCTCGAGAACCGCGTCGATCAGGACCGTCGGAATGCCACAGAGTCCGAACCCGCCGACGGAGATGGTGGCCCCGTCGGGAATGTCAGCCACTGCCTCCGCCGCGCTCGCGACGACCTTGTCCATCGTCTGCTCCTACCTTCTGCCTCGGTGCCGGGACGTCAGCGATCCTAGTCAGCCGGATGTGGCGCTGGTCATGGCCGGTCGCGCCATACCTCGCCGGCGCAGGTGGCGCCACGGCACAACCCGGCGCCCCCGGGCGCCCTCCGACACGCTGCGAGCAGGCGGCAACCACGCCGCGGCGACCGGCTCCCCGGGTCCGGTATCACCGCTGCACCTAGGCTCCCTGCATGCCTCCCGCGACCGACCCCGACGTGGTGTCCGCCGACTGGTCCCGCGTCCGGCTCCACATCGTCACCGGCAAGGGCGGCACCGGGAAGTCCACGGTGGCGGCCGCGCTCGCCCTCGCGCTGGCCGGGGCGGGCAAGAACGTGCTGCTGTGCGAGGTCGAGGGCCGCCAGGGCATCGCCCGGATGTTCGACGTCGACCCGCTCCCCTACGCCGAACGCCGGATCGCGCGCGGCCTCGCAGACGACGACGGGGCGGCAGGCGTGGTGCACGCACTGCACATCGACCCGGAGTCGGCGCTGCTGGAGTACCTCTCGATGTACTACAAGCTCGGTCGTGCCGGCAAGGCGCTCGAGCGCTTCGGCGTCGTCGAGTTCGCCACCACCATCGCGCCGGGGGTACGCGACGTGCTCCTGACCGGCAAGGTCTACGAGGCGGCCCAGCGCAACGCGCGCAACAAGTCGGCCATCACGTACGACGCCGTCGTGCTCGACGCGCCGCCGACCGGCCGGATCACCCAGTTCCTCGGCGTCAACGCCGAGCTGGCCGGCCTGGCGAGGATGGGTCCGATCAAGACGCAGGCCGACAACGTCATGAGCCTGTTCCGCTCACCGCGCACCGCCGTCCACGTGGTCACCGTGCTGGAGGAGATGCCCGTGCAGGAGACCGCCGACGCCATCGCCGAGCTGCACGAGGCCGGGCTCCCCGTCGGCGCGATCGTGGTCAACCAGGTGCGGCCGCGGGACCTGGCCCCCGAGCAGATCGCCGCCGCCCGCGCCGGCAAGGTCGACCCCGCGGCCATCACCGCCGACCTCCAGCGCGCCAAGCTCGACGTCACCCACGAGCTGATCGACACGCTGATCTCCGAGGGTCGCGACCACGCGGAGCGGCGCACCCTCGAGGACGCCCAGCGCATCGTGGTCGACGGGCTCGGCCTGCCGACCTACGAGCTGCCCCGGCTCTCCGGAGGGGTCGACCCGGGCGGCCTCCACGAGCTCGCCGCCGCGCTCTGCGAGCAGGGGATGGCCCGATGATCGCGCGGCTCGAGCTCGACGTCGACGCCCTCATCGACGACCCGCACACGGGGATCATCGTGTGCTGCGGCTCCGGCGGGGTGGGCAAGACCACCACGTCCGCCGCCCTGGCCGTCCGGGCGGCGATGCGTGGTCGCAAGGTCGTCGTGCTCACCATCGACCCGGCCCGCCGCCTGGCCCAGTCGATGGGCATCGAGAAGCTCGACAACACCCCTCGGCCGGTGCCGCTCACGGGTGCCGCAGGCTCGCTCGACGCCATGATGCTCGACATGAAGCGCACCTTCGACGACGTGGTGACCACCCAGGCCAGTCCGGAGAAGGCCAGGCAGATCCTCGAGAACCCGTTCTACATCGCGCTGTCGAGCTCGTTCGCGGGCACGCAGGAGTACATGGCCATGGAGAAGCTCGGGCAGATCCACCGGCAGGCGCAGAAGCGGGCCGGCAAGCCCGACGGCTACGACCTGATCGTCGTGGACACCCCGCCGTCGCGGTCGGCGCTGGACTTCCTCGACGCACCCGAGAGGTTGTCGAGCTTCCTCGACGGCCGGTTCATCCGGCTGATGCTGGCACCGGCACGCGGCCCGGCCCGCCTGATGACGGCCGGCCTGGGGCTGGTGACGGGCGCGCTCACCAAGGTGCTCGGCGCCCAGGTGCTCAAGGACATGCAGACGTTCGTGGCCGCGTTCGACACGCTCTTCGGCGGCTTCCGCCAGCGCGCCCAGAAGACCTTCGAGCTGCTGCAGGCCGACGGTACGGCGTTCCTGGTGGTCGCCTCACCCGAGCCGGACGCCCTGCGCGAGGCGGCGTACTTCGTGGAGCGGCTGCGCGACGACGACATGCCGCTCGCCGGGCTCGTCGTCAACCGCGCGAGCACGACGCCCGGTGCCGACCTGTCCGCCGAGGAGGCGACCGCGGCGGCCGACCGGCTGATGCGCCACGACCCGGCCTCGGTGACGGGCGGGTTGCTGCGCGTGCACGCCGACCGGGCCACCATGGTGGCCCGGGAGAGGCTGCTGCGCGACCGGTTCGCCTCGGCGCACCCGAGGGTGCCGACCGTGGTGGTCCCGGCACTGGCCGGCGACGTCCACGATCTCGACGGCCTGCGCGAGGTGGGCCGGCTGCTTGCCGGCACCTCCGAGGACTGACCCCGGACCGGCACCGCCGGCCGGTGGCACCAGCAGCAGGGGCTCAGACGTTGACGACGACCGTCTGCTTCTCGCGGGCGGCTTCGAGCACCGCGCGCCACGAGGCGGCCGGGCGACGACGCAGGAGGGCCCGGCGCTCACGCTCGGTCATGCCACCCCACACGCCCCACTCGATCTGGTTGTCGAGGGCCTCGGCCAGGCACTCGGTGCGGACCGGGCAACCGGCGCACATCTGCTTGGCCTTGTTCTGCTCGGCGCCTCGCACGAAGAGCTCGTCCGGTGCGGTCTCCTTGCAAGCTGCCTTTGACGTCCAGTCCTCAACCCACATGTGATGAATCCGATTCTTCCGACCGGCTGGGCATCCCCATGATGTCCACCTCGGTGCTACGAGGTAAAAGGTATGGACCACAGCGCCTCGCCACCAGCCACCTTTAGCCCAATTCGCATAGTTCATGTGGACTACTCCGGAGTGGTCCTGCCGCGGGTGCGCGAGCTGACCTGATAGTGCTGGAAGCGGACCGGTGAGCCTGCCTCCCGTACTCTGGGGCGCATGTCGGACCGATCCTCGCAGCGCCCGCACGGCACCACCGCACTCGCCCACCTGGGGGTCATGGCGGCGGTCGCTGCGGTGATGGGCGTGCTGGTCGCCGGCCTGGTCATCCCGTTCGCCGGGGTCGTGGGCGTCGCGTCCAGCGACGTCGCCAAGAGCATGGACAACCTGCCCGCCGAGCTCGAGGCCACCCCGCTCGCGCAGAAGACGAGCATCCTCGACGCCGACGGCAACCTCATCGCCTCGCTGTACGACGAGAACCGCGTCAACGTCAGTCTCGACCAGGTCTCCCGCAAGATGGTCCAGTCGATCGTCTCCATCGAGGACTACCGCTTCTACAACCACGGCGCCCTCGACCTCCGGGGCACCATCCGCGCGCTGGTGACCAACCAGGCGTCCGACGGGGTGGTCCAGGGCGGCTCGTCGATCACCCAGCAGATGGTCAAGATGACCCTGATCGACCAGGCCGGCCGCAACAAGGAAGCCGCCGCGGCCGCGCAGGAGGACACCTACGCCCGCAAGGTCCGCGAGCTGCGCTACGCCATCGCCTTCGAGAAGAACTACTCCAAGGACTGGATCCTCGAGCGCTACCTCAACATCGCCTACTTCGGTGACGGCGCCTACGGCATCCAGGCGGCGGCCCGCCACTACTTCGGCAAGAACGCGAAGAACCTCAAGCTCGACGAGGCGGCCCTGCTGGCCGGTGTCGTGAAGAACCCGACGCTCTACGACCCCACGAACTACCCCGAGAAGGCGGTCGCGCGCCGCAACGTCGTGCTCGACCGGATGGCCCAGCTCAACGTCATCACCGCCGACAAGGCCGCGAAGACGAAGGCCAAGGGCCTGGGCCTCGACATCACCCGATCGCCCAACGGCTGCGTGCAGTCGCAGGCGCCGTTCTTCTGCGACTACGTCGTCAACTACCTGGAGCAGGACGAGTCGCTCGGCAAGACGGTGACCGCCCGCAGGCGGCTGCTCAAGTCGGGTGGCCTGACGATCCGCACCACGATCGACCTCAACTTCCAGAAGGCCGCCGACGACGCCGTGCAGGGCCACGTCTACCCCACTGACGAGGCCATCGGCGGGCTGGCCATGGTCGAGCCCCGCACCGGCAACGTCAAGGCGCTCGCCCAGTCCCGGCCGATGGGTGGGAAGAAGAAGAAGGGCGAGACCTACCTCAACTTCGTCGTCCCCGAGAAGTACGGCGACGCGAAGGGCTTCCAGGCCGGCTCCACCTTCAAGGTCTTCGTGCTCGCCTCGGCGATCAATCAGGGGATCCCGCTCAGCAAGACGATCAGCTCGCCGGAGCGCATCTCCATCCCGCAGAACCAGTTCGAGACCTGCGACGGGATGTACCCCATCTCCTCGCCCTGGGAGCTCGGCAACTCCACCGACAGCGGCACCTTCGACCTGTACTCCGGCACCCGGCTCTCGGTGAACACGTTCTACGCCCAGCTCGAGATGGAGACCGGGCTCTGCGAGCCCTACGCCCTCGCCAAGTCGATGGGCATCGAGCTCACCGACCCGGGCAGTGAGCGGGTCCCGTCCTTCACCCTCGGCGTCGCCAACACGAGCCCGCTGGAGATGGCCGAGGCCTACGCCACGTTCGCCGGTCGCGGGCTGCACTGCTCGTCTCGACCCGTGACCGCCATCGAGGACGCCAACGGCGCCCTCCTCAAGAGCTACCCGGAGGCCTGCAAGCAGGTCCTGCCCGGCGCGGTGGCCGACGCGGTCAGCTCGGTGCTGCGCGGCGTCATGGAGCCTGGCGGCTTCGGTCAGAACCTCGCGATAGACAAGCCGTCCGCCGGCAAGACGGGCACGATCAACGACAACAAGGCCGTGTGGTTCGTCGGCTACACCCCGACGGTCGCCACGGCCGCGATGGTCGCCGGCGCCAACTACCAGGGCTACCCCATCACGCTCAACGGCCAGACCCTCGGCGGCGGCTACGTCGCGAGCGCCTTCGGATCCACGGTCGCCGGCCCGCTCTGGGGCGAGGCGATGGGTGACGTCGCGGCCAGCCTCCCCTACGAGGACTTCAACACGCCCCCGGGTGACGAGATCGCGGGCGTGCTCAGCTCGGTGCCCGAGGTCGGCGGCATGACCGTCGAGGCGGCCACCGCGGCCATCGAGGCAGCCGGCTTCGTCGCCGGCAACGGCGGCTACGTCAACTCCAGCGTCGCCAAGGACAGCGTCGCCTACAGCTCGCCGGGCGTCGGCACAGAGCTCAGCAGTGGCGACACCGTGGTGATCTACCAGTCCACCGGGTACGTGCCACCCCCGGCCAAGGACCCGAAGAAGAAGAAGAAGAAGGGCCGCGGCTGAGCCGGGGCGCGGTCAGCCGAGCTGGCGGCGTACCTCTGCGGCAACGGCGCCACCGTCGGCGCGACCCTTGACCTGCGGGGTCACGATGCCCATGACCTTCCCCATCGCCCTCATGCCCTCGCCTGCGGAGCCGGTCTGCTCGACCGCGGCCGTCACGAGGGCGCTGATCTCGGCCTCGTCGAGCTGCGCAGGCAGGTAGTCGGCGATCACGAGGCCCTCGGCCTGCTCCTTGGCCGCCATCTCGAGCCGGCCACCCTCCTCGAACGCGACGGCCGCCTCGCGGCGCTTCTTGGCCTCCGTCGAGAGCACCCCGATGATGTCGTCGTCACTGAGCTCGCGGTGCTCCTTGCCGGCCACCTCGGCGTTGGTGATGGCGGTGAGGACCATCCGCAGCGTCGAGGAGCGGACCTCGTCCCGGGACTTGATCGCCGTGGTGAGGTCGCCGCGGAGGCGGTCCTTGAGAGTGCTCATGGGTCCAGTGTGGCAGCCTTGGCGGGTGAGTCTTCCCCGGATCGTCGCGCGCACGCTCGGGCTCGGCGTCGCGTCCGGGGCAGCCCTGGCGGCGTACGCCGCCTGCGAGGCGCGGGCCTACACCCTGCGCGAGGTCAGCGTGCCGGTGCTGCCGCCCGGCCACCGGCCGTTGCGGGTGCTGCACCTCAGCGACATCCACATGACACCGGGCCAGACGGCCAAGCAGGCCTGGCTGCGCGACCTGGCGGGGCTGAAGCCCGACCTGGTCATCAACACCGGCGACAACCTGTCCCACCGGCGCGCGGTCACCCCTGTCGTCGACGCGCTCTCGGGGCTGCTGGAGGTGCCGGGAGTCTTCGTGTTCGGCTCCAACGACTACTACGCGCCGAGCCTGCGGAACCCGCTGTCCTACCTGCTCCCGGACGACGGCAGCCGCAACACCAGCACACCCAGGCTTCCGTGGCGCGACCTGCGCCGCGACTTCGCCGAGGCCGGCTGGGTCGACCTGACCAACGGGTACGGCGCGCTCGAGGTCGGCGGCACCCGCATCTCGTTCGCCGGGGTCGACGACCCGCACCTGGAGTACGACGACCTGGCGTCGGTGGCCGGGCCTGCCGACCCGACGGCCGACGTACGCCTGGCGGTGGTCCACGCGCCGTACCTGCGGGTGCTCGACCAGTTCGCCGCAGACGGGTATGACGCGATCATCGCCGGTCACACGCACGGCGGTCAGGTGTGCGTGCCGTGGGTCGGCGCGCTGACGACCAACTGCGACCTCGAGCCCGCCCGCGCCAAGGGCCTGCACCGTCATCCCGCCGCCTCGTCGCCCGGCGACGACGGGTCGTCGTGGCTGCACGTGTCCGCCGGGCTCGGCACCAGCCCGTACGTGCGGCTGCGGGTCGCGTGCCGCCCCGAGGCCACCCTGATCTCCCTCACCCCGCGCTGACCTCCCAAACCTGTCTCGCGGACCTGTCTCGCGGCCCCGTCCCGCGGACCCGTCTCGCGGGTCCGGGTCGATTTCGAGAGGCCGAGACCGACCGGGTATGCTCGCCGTGCTCGTGGGCCGGTCGGCCCTGACGAGCAGATCGGGCTGTGGCGCAGCTTGGTAGCGCGCCTCGTTCGGGACGAGGAGGCCGCAGGTTCAAATCCTGTCAGCCCGACATGTGGAAAGAGCCGGACCGTGATGGTCCGGCTCTTTCGTCGTTCCAGGGGTGGGTGGTGCGCCCGTTGGAGTCACCGGACATCCGGTGACTCCTGGGGTTAGTGACCAACGCACAGGCCACAAACCCCAAGAGTCCCCCACGAACCCCGGGGATGCGCGCGCCCTTCGTGACACACTCGGCCGCATGCCCGACAAGGATCCGGACGGCCCGTCGCTGGAGCTGCCGTCGTTCGGCCTCGGTCGCCTGCGCAAGAAGAAGGACGCCGACCCGCAGACCGTGCCCGCCGCCGCACGCGATGCCGAGACCGTCACGGTCCCCGTGCGCGCCGAGCCGACTCCCGAGACGGCTCACGAGCCGGTCCAGGCCCGCTCCGATGCCCTCCTGCTCGGGCTGGGGCCGCTCCCGGCCTCCCTGCTCACCGGAGCAGCCGTCGGGCTGCTCACGGCGCTCCTGGCGTACGCGTCGCAGCGCCTGTGCGAGGTCGTCCGGAGTACGTCGTCGTGCGGCGGCGCCGGGGTCCTGCTCCTGCTCGCCATCCTGGTCGGCATGACGCTGCTCGGCGGCGCACTGCTGCGGGCGTTCGTGGTCCCGGAGGCGGGCAGCACCAGCGTGCTGGCCATGGGCCTGCTCGCCGTGCTCGTCCTGCTGTTCCTCGTCGACGCGGCGTTCTCGCCCGCCATCTTCGCGGTGCTCCCGGTCGTGGCGGCAGGCTGCTACGCCGCCGCCCACCTCGTCACGGCGGCCAGCAGCTCCACGGACTGACGGCTAACGCGCAGCGACGAGCTCGGCCAGCTGCACGGTGTTGAGGGCGGCGCCCTTGCGCAGGTTGTCGTTGCTGATGAACAGCGCCAGCCCCCGGTTGCCGTCGACGCCCTCGTCCTGACGCAGGCGCCCGACGTACGACGGGTCCTTGCCGGCCGCGTGCAACGGGGTCGGCACCTCGCGCAGCTCGACCCCCGGCGCACCGGCCAGCAGCTCGGCGGCCCGGGCCGGCGTCATCGCCTCGGCGAACTCCGCGTTGATCGCCAGCGAGTGCCCGGTGAACACCGGCACCCGCACGCAGATGCCCGACACCCGCAGGTCGGGCAGGCCGAGGATCTTGCGCGACTCGTTGCGCAGCTTCTGCTCCTCGTCGGTCTCGTTGAGCCCGTCGTCCACGATGGAGCCGGCGAGCGGGAGCACGTTGTAGGCGATGGTGTCGGAGTACGCGTTCGGCTCCGGGAACGTCACCGCCTCGCCGTCGTAGGCGAGCTCGCGGGCCTTGTCCCCCGCGGCGCCCACCCCGTTGGCCAGCTCCTCGACGCCGGCGACACCGGAGCCCGAGACCGCCTGGTACGACGACACGACGAGCCGCAGGAGGCCGGCCGCGTCGTGCAGCGGCTTGAGCACCGGCATGGCTGCCATCGTCGTGCAGTTGGGGTTGGCGATGATGCCCCTGCGGGCGTCCAGGATCGCTTCGGGGTTGACCTCCGAGACGACCAGCGGCACGTCCGGGTCCATCCGGAACGCCGACGAGTTGTCGATGACCACGACCCCTGCGGCGGCGAAGGCCGGCGCCAGCGCCCGCGACGTGGTCGCACCCGCGGAGAAGATCGCGATGTCGAGCCCCGCCGGGTCGGCGGTCGACGCGTCCTCGACGACCACCTCGCGCTCGCCGAAGCGCAGCACCGTCCCGGCTGACCGGGCCGAGGCGAAGAAGCGGATCTGGTCGACCGGGAAGTCCCGCTCCAGCAGGATCTGGCGGACCGCGACGCCCACCTGGCCGGTCGCGCCGACGATGCCGATACGGACTCCCACGACTACCGCCCGCTCCCGCCGTAGACGACGGCCTCGACCTCGGCCGCGTCGAGGTCGAAGGCGGTGTGCACCGACAGGACCGCGGCGTCGACGTCGGCCTCGGCGACGACCACCGAGATCCGGATCTCGGAGGTGGAGATCATGTCGATGTTGACGCCCGCAGCAGCGATCGCCGAGAAGAACTTCGCGCTCACACCCGGGTGCGAGCGCATGCCTGCGCCCACCAGCGAGATCTTGCCGACCTTGTCGTCGAAGACGAGCGACTCGTAGTCGACCTCGGCCTGCAGCGCCTTGAGCGCCAGGAGGGCGGTCTGGGCGTCGGTGCCGGGGAGGGTGAACGAGATGTCGGTCAGGTTGGTGGCGGCTGCCGAGACGTTCTGCACGATCATGTCGAGGTTGATCTGGGCGTCGGCGAGCGCCTCGAAGATGCGCGCGGCCTCGCCGACCTTGTCGGGCACCCCCACGACGGTGATCTTCGACTCGCTCCGGTCGTGGGCCACGCCCGCGATGATTGCCTGTTCCATGGCTTCTCCTTGGGCATCGGCCATCGCACCCGCCGGCAGCACCCAGGTGCCCTCGAGCTGGCTGAACGACGAACGGACGTGGATCGGGATGTCGTAGCGGCGGGCGTACTCGACGCAGCGCACGTGGAGGATCTTGGCGCCGCATGCGGCCAGCTCCAGCATCTCCTCCGACGAGACCCGGTCGAGCTTGCGCGCCGTCGGCACGATGCGGGGGTCGGCGGTGAAGACCCCGTCGACGTCGGTGTAGATCTCGCAGTAGTCCGCGCCCAGCGCGGCGGCCAGTGCGACGGCCGTGGTGTCGGTGCCACCGCGCCCCAGCGTGGTGATCTCCTTGGTGTCCTGGCTGACGCCCTGGAACCCCGCCACGATGACGATGTGGCCGTCGGCGAGGGCCGACGAGATGCGCCCGGGCGTCACGTCGATGATCTTGGCCTTGCCGTGCACCGAGTCGGTGATCACGCCGGCCTGCGACCCGGTGAGGCTGCGCGCGGTGAAGCCGAGGTCGGAGATCGCCATCGCGACCAGCGCCATCGAGATCCGCTCACCGGCGGTGAGCAGCATGTCGAGCTCACGGGCCGGCGGCTTCGGGCTCACCCCCTCGGCCAGCGCGAGCAGGTCGTCGGTGTCGTCGCCCATCGCCGAGACGGCGACGACCACGTCGTGGCCGGCCGACTTGCTCTCCACGATGCGCGCGGCCACCCGCTTGATGGCAGCCGCGTCGGCGAGAGACGACCCGCCGTACTTCTGCACGACAATGCCCACGAACGTCCACCCTCGAGGCTCGACTGAAAGGAAGGCGCCGTACCTGCCGGCGCGAGGTGGAGTCTACCGAGGAGTGGGGTCGCCGCTTTCGAGCATCTCATTGGCGATCGCGACGACCTCCTCGTCACCGGTGAAGTCGGCGTCGAGGCGATCGTGCGACACCACCGACCACAGCGCGTTGAGCGCCGCACCGGCCAGGTTGCCCCACGACGAGACGTAGGAGAACTGCCACCACCACAGCGCCTCGCCGATGTTGCCGGCCTTGTAGTGACGCATGCCGTTCTCGAGCTCGGTCGAGATGCTGACGATGTCGTCGGAGAGCTGGCTCTCGACGACCTCGGGCAGGTAGGGGTCGAAGACGAAGCTGTAGGTGTCGACCTCACCGAGGATCTCGGCGAGCCGCAGTCGCAGGCCGTCGAGGTCGGGCTCGGGACCCACGTCGGGCTGGTACTCGCCCTCGGGGTTGAAGTCGACCTGCGCGCCGAGGCGGGCGCCGGCGAGCGAGATCTGGCTCATCTCGAGCAGCAACAGCGAGATCGCGCGACCGCCGTCGGCGTCCCTCGCGATCGCCTGTACGGCGATCAGGAAGGACTGCACCTGGTCCATGATCTGTCCCGCGAACTCCTCGAGAGCGGGATCGAGCTTGTCGTCAGTCATCTGCGGATCGCCTCCCAGCGAAAGCTCGGCCGAGGGTGACCTCGTCTGCGTACTCGAGGTCCCCACCTACAGGCAGTCCACTCGCCAACCGGGTCACGCGCAACCCCAGGGGCTTCAACATGCGGGTGAGATACGTCGCTGTCGCCTCGCCCTCGAGGTTGGGATCGGTGGCCAGGATGACCTCGGTGACGACCGTGTCGGACAGTCGCATCATCAGCTCGCGGATACGCAGCTGGTCGGGCCCGATGCCGTCGATGGGCGAGATGGCACCGCCCAGCACGTGGTAGCGGCCACGGAACTCGCGGGTCCGCTCGATCGCCACGACGTCCTTGTACTCCTCGACCACGCACAGCACCGCCGGCTCGCGGCGCGGGTCGCGGCAGATGCGGCACTGGTCGTCCTCGGAGACGTTGAAGCAGGTCGAGCAGAACTTCACCTTGGCCTTGACCTCGATGAGGACGTCTGCCAGGCGGCGTACGTCGACCGGCTCGGCCTGCAGCAGGTGGAACGCGATGCGCTGGGCGCTCTTCGGACCGACGCCCGGCAGTCTGCCGAGCTCGTCTATCAGGTCCTGGACGATGCCTTCGTACAACGCCTCAGGCCTGTCCGGGGAGCCCGCCGGCTAGCGGCCCCAGGGTCTCGGAGGCGAGGGCGTCGGCCTGGGCCTTGGCGTCGCGGTAGGCGGCCACGATCATGTCGCCGAGGTCGGCCAGGTCGTCGTCGGACGTGCCGTCGAACTGGCCGGTCTTGATGTCGACGGAGATCAGCTCGCCGACGCCGTTGGTCGTCACGGTCACGGCGCCGCCGGCGACGGTGCCCTCGACGTGCAGGACGTGCAGCTGCTCCTGGGCCTGGCTGAGCTGCTCCTGCATCTGCTGGGCCTGGGCCAGCAGCGCGTTCATGTCGAAGCCGCCTTCGCCGCCGAGGCTCTCGAACGGGTTCTGGGTCATCTGGTGTCCTTGGTGGTGGGTAGGGGTGGGTTCAGGGTCTCAGGTGTGCGGGATCTCTTCGATGACCTGCGCGCCGAGCGTGCGCTGGAGCAGCTCGGCCCCGGCCAGTCCGTCGGTGTCGGCTGCCGGATCGTCGGGGTGCGCAGCGGCATCGGCGAGCCTGCGCGTGTCGTCGCCGGAGGATTCGGCGCCGGGGATGCGGGTGGCCAGGATCGCCTCGCGGGCGGCCGTGATCGACTCCGGGTCCTGGGCGCGGGCCGGGGCTGCGGACGCGGGACCGGTGGCCGCCTCGGGCGCCACCGGAGGCGCGTCGTCGCGTGCCCAGTCCGGGGCCTCGGTGGGTGCCTGCTCGACCGGGGCGGCGCCCGGGTCGGGCGCCGGGGTCGACTCGGCCGATCGGGTCACCGCGGCCTTGGTCACCGTCGCGGCCGGGGCCGGCTGGGCACTCGGGTCGACGATCGCGTCGACCTTCCAGTCGGCGCCCACGACGTCGATCGCCGCCTGCCGCAGGATCTCGTCGCACCCGCCGCCGACGAAGGAGTCCCGCGCACCGGCGCTGGTGAAGCCCAGCGTCAGGATCCGGCCCTCGAGCGCCAGCACCTGGGAGTTCTGGGTGAGGTGCATCCACGCCACCCGGCGCCGCATCTTGGTCGCCTCGACGATGTCGGGCCACAGGCGGCGTACGTCGATCAGCGTGAGGCCACCGGCCGGTCCGCTCGGCGTCTCGGCCGCCGGGGCAGCCGGGACCGCCGGGGCCGCGACGGCCGGTGTGATCGGCTCGGAGCCCGGCTGGGGGATCGGCTCGAAGCTCGGCTGGGGGGTCGGCTCGAGAGCCGTCTCGGGCTCGACCACCGCGGGGCGGACGGCCTCGTGGGCCACCACGGACACGACCGGCTCCGGCTCCGCCTGCACCACCGGGGCGACCACCGGCGCGGCATCGGGCGCCGACTGCGGCGTGCCGACGATGGACGCCCGCTTCTCCAGCCGGTCGATGCGGGCCAGCACCCCGTCGGTGGTGTGGTCGGCTCCCGGGAGCAGCACGCGGGCACAGATCAGCTCGAGCAGCAGCCGGGGCGCGGTGGCTCCGCGCATCTCGGTCAGCCCGGCCGCGACCAGGTCGGCCGCGCGGGAGAGGTCGTGCGCTCCGAAGCGGGCAGCTTGCGCGACGAGGCGCTCGCCCTGGTCGCGCGGCACGTCGATGAGCCCGGTCACCGGGGCGTCGGGGACGGCCGCGACGATCACCAGGTCGCGCAGCCGGCGCAGCAGGTCCTCGGTGAAGTGGCGTGGGTCGTGCCCCGACTCGATCACCTTGTCCACCACGCCGAACACCGCGGCGCCGTCTGCGGCGGCGAACGCGTCGATGGCGTCGTCGAGCAGGGTGTCGGGGGTGAAGCCGAGCAGGGCGGTGGCCAGGGTGTGGGTCACACCGTCGGCGCCCGCCCCACCCATCAGTTGGTCGAGCACCGACAGCGTGTCCCGGGCCGAGCCGGCTCCGGCGCGTACGACGAGCGGCACCGCGGCCGGCTCGATCGTGACCTGCTCGCGCGCGCACAGCTCGACGAGGTAGTCGGCCAGCATCCGTGGCGGGATCAGCCGGAACGGGTAGTGGTGGGTGCGCGACCGGATCGTCGGCAGCACCTTCTCGGGCTCGGTCGTGGCGAAGATGAAGCGCAGGTGTGGCGGCGGCTCCTCGACCAGCTTGAGCAGGGCGTTGAACCCTGCCGTGGTGACCATGTGCGCCTCGTCGATGATGTAGATCTTGTAGCGGTCGCGCACCGGCGCGAAGAACGCCTTCTCCCGGAGGTCGCGGGCGTCGTCGACGCCACCGTGGGAGGCGGCGTCGATCTCGATCACGTCGATGGACCCGCTGCCGCCAGTGGCCAGCTCGACGCAGCTGTCGCACTCGCCGCACGGGTCGGCCACCGGGGCCTGCACACAGTTGAGGCTGCGGGCCAGGATGCGGGCCGACGTGGTCTTGCCGCAGCCGCGTGGGCCGGAGAAGAGGTAGGCGTGGTTGACCCGGTCGTGCTTGAGCGCGTTGCGCAGCGGCCCGGTGACGTGGTCCTGCCCGATGACCTGGGCGAACGTCTCGGGCCGGTAGCGGCGGTAGAGCGCGAGGGGTGAGTCCACTCCTGAACCCTAACCACCCGCACCGACACGGGGTAGCGGCCCCAGGGGGACGGCTCATCCCTTCGGACTCCACGACTCGACGCGGGTCGCGCCCGCGCTGGCGGCGCTCCAGCAGGCTCCGTCGTCGGGGCGTGAAAAGGCCCCCCGCGCACCCGATAGAGCTCGCCTACCCTTGCTGCCTTCCGGCCCTGGGGGAGTTCGGCAAGATACCGCCACACGGGGGGTTGGCGCAGAGTCTAGGTGAGGCCCGTCGCCCACTCCAAAGCCGGGTTGCCGGGCCGATTTCGGCGCACGCGACCCGACCGGTAATCTCCTCGACGGAGGATTCGCCTAGTGGCCTATGGCGCTCGCTTGGAAAGCGGGTTGGGTGAAAGCCCTCAGGGGTTCGAATCCCCTATCCTCCGCCGCTGTGATGAGTCGGGACTTAGGTCTCATCTGAGTCGCGACAAATGTCACCTAGAGAACCCCGGGCCATCGGCCCGGGGTTCTTTGTGTGTTGCGCCAGTAGCTCTTGGTGGGGTCGATGTCGTGGTGGGACAGGATCTCGGCGGTGGTGAGGTTGATGACGGTGACGGTGGTGTGGTCGGCGATGGCGAGGATTCGGGTTCCTCGGTGGGCGTAGCCGACGCCGAGGTGATGCATCCGTCCGGCTCTGCGGAGGCTGACTTTGCCCCAGGTGTCGACGTGGTCGTAGCGCAGCCGGTAGTGCCCGGGTGGGTGTTGTTGCTCGACGGGTGGGCTGGCCTTGGGCAGCGCTTGGTAGGCGCTGGCGGGGGTGGCTCGGTCGAGTGCTCGGTGGGGGCGGTGGTTGTTGTAGACGTCGCGCAGGACGTCGAGTTGGGTCTGCAGGGTGGCGAGGGTGTCGGCGGGTGGCTGTTGGGCGAGCCAGCGTTTCTGGGTCTGGTGGAGGCGTTCGACCTTGCCCTGGGTCTGGGGGTGGTTGGCGGCGCCGTTCTTCTGGATGACGCCGAGCGCGGCGAGGGTGTACTCGAAGGCGTTCCTCCCGCCGCCGAAGCGTGCGGTGTAGACGCGACCGTTGTCGGTGAGGGTGGCGGCGGGGATGCCGTGTTCGTTGCAGGTCTGGAGGAACTGGGTGACCACGAGATCACCGGTCACGGGTGCGTGGACGGTGCAGGCCAGGAGGTAGCGGCTGTGGTCGTCGAGCCAGTTCAGGATCTCGACGTCGGTGCCGTCGGCCAGGCGCCAGTGGGTGAAGTCTGATTGCCAACATTCGTTGGGCTGGGATGCCTCGAAGCGGTGGTAGGACGAGCGGGGTCGTTTCCTGGGTTCGGGGACGACGAGTCCGGCTGTGTGGAGGATGCGCCGGATGGTGGAGGTCGAGGGCGCGGTGTGGCCTGCCTGGGTGAGGTGCCAGGCGATGGTGAGCGGTCCGGCGTCGAGGCCGGCAGCGGTGAGGTTCAGTCGCAGCTCAACGATCAGTTCCCGGACGTCGTCGCTGGTGGCGTTTCCAGGGACGTGGGGGCGCCGCGAGCGTGGGTCGACGGCGTCGATGCCACCCTCGCGGTAGCGGGCCAAGAGACGATGGAGGTGGCGCCGCGAGAGGCCATACTGCGCTGCGGCCGCGGTGACCGAGAGTTCCTTGGTGATGACCTTGAGCACTGCGACGCGGGCTTTCGACATGCTTCCAGACAGTGACGCATGTCCCGACTCACGTGAGACCTGTCAGGTGAGACCTATGTCGTGAGCCCAGACACCCTATCCTCCGCCGCCGCGACCAGCGGGAGCGCCGGTCCCGACCTTGACGGTCGGGACCGGCGTTCGGTCTCTCACTCCCGGTCGGGGGTCCGAAGCCGCCGCCAACGACGCGGCGTCCCCGCTCCTAGCCGCAGTTGCGGTTCCTCTCGCCACCGGTGCACGTGTCGTGGCCCCGACCGCCGTCGAGACGGTCGTTGCCGGGTCCGCCGCTGAGCGAGTCGTCGCCGCTGCCGCCGTCGATCCGGTCGTTGCCCGGACCGCCGCTGAGCGAGTCGTCGCCGGCGCCGCCGTCGATCCGGTCGTTGCCCGCACCGCCGAGGATCCGGTCGTCGCCGTCTCCGCCGTCGATCCGGTCGTTGCCCGCACCGCCGCAGATCACGTCGTCGCCGTCTCCGCCGTCGATCCGGTCGTTGCCCGCCCGGGCCACGATCACGTCGTCGCCGTCGGTGCCCAGGATCCGGTCGTTGCCCCTGGTGCCGACGATCGTCGCCCGCCGACCGTCGCAGGTCGGCCCGAGATCGCCGCCGAGGTCGAGACCGACGACCACCGGGTCGTGGTCGCTGGAGCGGAAGGCGGTCGGCTCGAAGAGCGGCAGGGCCGTGGACTTGCGCTCGAACGACGGCTCGCCGGCGCTGTCGAAGACGGTGTCGTTGTAGTCGAAGAGCGGGTTCTCGTCGGCGTTGATCGCCCAGCCGCCGGCCCCGGTGACCTGCCCGTCGAGGGACTGGTTGGCCAGTCCGTAGTCGAGGGTGCCGAGCTGACCGTCGAAGAGGTAGCCGTAGGCGTCCGAGCCCTCGAAGCGCTGCCGCAGGTCGGTGTAGCCGGCGTCGAGGAGGGCGGCGATCGGTCGCTCCGACGCGTAGGAGTTCAGGTCGCCGATGATCAGGGTGTCCGGGTCCCCGCTGCCGGTGGGGTCGGTCGCCAGGTGGTCGGCGAGGGCCTCGGCCGCGTCGGTGCGGGTCAGGTCGCAGTTGCCCGATCCGTCCTGCGGCGAGTCGTCGCCTGCCCCGCAGCCGGAGCCCTTGCTCTTGAGGTGGTTGATCGCGACGGTGAGCCTCTCCCCGCTCGCCACCTCCTCGAAGGTCTGGATCAGGGCCGGCCGGTTGCGCTGGTCGTCGAACCTCGGGTCGTCGGCGGACGTCAGCAGGTCGAAGTCGCCGACCGGCTGCACGGCCGCGGGCTGGTAGAGGAAGGCCTGCTTGATCGCGTCGGTGCCGATGAAGCCGGTCCTGATGAAGTCGTAGGTGCCGGCGCCCACGCGCGCATTCAGCGCTGCGACCAGGTCGGCGGCGGAGGCGTCGTCGCCGTCGTTCTGGATCTCGATCAGACCGAAGACGTCGGCGTCGATCCGGGCCAGGGCGTCGACGATCTTGGCACGCTGGTTGTCCAGCTCGGCGACGGAGTCGGCGCCGCGGCACTCCTGATCGGCCGCCGGGCCACAGTCGGCAGCGCCGTCGTCGATGCTGGTGAAGTAGTTCAGGACGTTGAAGGACGCCACCTCCAGCCGGCCACCGACCTCGGCCGGAGCCTGCGGTCGGGGGTTCGTCGCGTCGAAGCTGTAGTCGGCTCCGGCAACGGGACGCAGCTTCCAGGCCCCGAAGGAGTACTCGAAGACACCCGTGAGGTCATCGATGGTGTCGCCGCCGCGGAAGTAGTTGCCGGTGCTCAGACCCGGGGTCGGGTAGTAGTACGGCTCGTTGCTGTCCGGCCCGCTGGTCGCGTCGTTCTGGCTGTTGCTGTCGTCGTCCAGGACGATCCGCCGGGTGGCCAGGTCGGCGAGGAAGGCGTCGTAGCCGGCCACACTGGGCTGGTTGGTCTGGGTGAACTGGAAGGGCCGTGCGTCGGCGGTCAGGACGATCTCCCCGAACCTGGCCTGGTTGAAGTACTCGCTGACCGCAAGGGTCGTGGAGATGGTCGTCCGCATGCCCTCGACGTTCTCGAAGGTGGCTTCGTCGCGGGTCGAGGCGGCCGCCGGGAGCTCGACGGTGGCCGCCGGGGGCAGCGCCACGTCGGAGGCCAGCAGGTCGATGCTGCCGCTGCCGAAGGCGGCGCCGATCTGGGTGCTGGCGTTGAACTCCTCGACCTCGCCGCTGACCCGCACCTGGTCGCCTGCGGCCAGGTCGCCGGGGCAGGAGGCACGGCAGAAGACGTAGACGCCCTCGGAGGTCTCCGGGTCGTTGTCCTCGTCGGCCTGCTCCTCCTGCACGAAGAAGCCGTCGAGGACGTCGTCGACCGTGATCAGCGAGGTCACCACCGCTTCGACGTTGACGCGCTGCCCGACCAACGGGGACGCGGCCCCGTCGCCCTGGACGGTGCTGACCGGGGTGACGACGTCCTGGTCGCTGACGACCACCGTCACGCTGCAGACGGCGGTCTGGGCCGGGTCGTCGTCGGTGCCGAACTCGACGCTCACGGAGTGGGTGCCCTCGGGCGTGGTGTCGGCGACGTTCAGGGTCGCGGTGCCGGGCTCGCCCTCCGCGGTGGATGGCGTGAACCCGTCGAGCGTGATCCCCGCGACCGGCGCCGAGGTGAGCTCGGCCGTCACGACGCGGCTGTCCGCGTCGACGGCTGAGACGTCCCGGGACCCGGAGGCGTCGATGTCGACGGCCAGGGTGGGGTCGCCGCAGTCCGCGGACGGCTCGGCCGGCCCGCCCCCGCCGGTGAAGGTCTGGCCCGTGTTGATCGCACCTGCGCTGCTGACGGCCGGCCCGGTCCAGGTGAAGTCGCCGTACGTCGCGCCGTCACCGATGAGCTGCACAGACTCACCCACCGGGGTGCTCGCCGCCTCGGCGACCCCGATGTCGGTGCTGGTCACCCCGTCCGCCGGACCACCGACACCGGTGAGCGTGCCCTCGTAGGAGAGGAACTGCACCAGGTCACCCCCGGCGTCGACCAGTGCCACCCCGTCGGGTGACCCGTTCTGGATGCCGTTGGCCGGGTAGGTCTGGGTCACGATCTGAGCGTTGCCCGTCAGCGGCTTCACGTCGTACGACGTCCCGTTGCTGCCGTTGTAGAGCACGATGCTCCACCCGGCGAGGTCCTCACCGGAGGTGTTCGCGATCTCGACGAACTCACCCGCGTCGGTGCCGTCGTTGTCGTAGTGGATCTCGTTGACGAACACCGTCGAGTCCGGGGCCGGCTGGGCGCCTGCCGGACCGGCGGGCCCGAGGGCGAGCAGCGAGATGGACAGGCCGGCGAAGGCCAGCCCGCAGACGGATCGAGTGGTGCCACGAGAACGCACAGGAAGTCCTTCTGGTCGGGGAAGCCATCGACGCTAACAGGCAATGCGGCCGGGAGGCACCCCTCACCAGCGGCGCCGGGTCCGCTGGCAGACCTGACGGACGGCCCGAGGTCCGGGCTCGGACCGCGCGGCATGTCGACCCACTCGGGAGCCGAGCCGGCGTCCACCTGGTGTACACAAGCCTGATGGCGAGCACCGGCACCGAGTCATCCGCAGCCGACCAGGAACAGGAGACCGGCGGGTCCCTGCTGACCGTGGTCGTGGCCCTGGTCGCCAACGCGCTGATCGCCCTGGCGAAGTCGGTGGCCGCGCTCCTGACGGGGTCGGCGTCGATGGTGGCTGAGGCGGCGCACTCGTGGTCCGACGCCGGCAACGAGGTGTTCCTGCTCATCGCCGAACGCCGTGGACAGCGGCCGCGCGACGCCGAGCATCCCCGTGGCTACGGCCGGTCGACGTACATCTGGTCGCTGGTCGCGGCCTTCGGGCTGTTCTCCGCCGGCTCGGTGTTCTCGATCTACCACGGAGTCGCACAGCTGTCGGCCGACTCCGGTGCGGAGCACTTCACCGTCAACTACGTCATCCTCGCGGTCGCCTTCGCGCTCGAGGGCACCTCGTTCGTCCAGGCCACGCGGCAGGTGCGCGACAACGCCCGGTCGTTCGGCCTGCACTCGTGGCGCTACGTCACCCGCACCTCGGACCCGACCCTGCGGGCGGTCTTCTTCGAGGACCTCTCGGCGCTCATCGGCCTGACGATCGCCGGTGCCGCGATCGGCGCGCACCAGGCCACCGGGGACCCGGTCTACGACGCGCTCGGCTCCATCGGCGTCGGCGTCCTGCTGGGCATCGTGGCGGTGTTCCTGATGCGACGCAACATGGCCTACCTCCTCGGCGAGGGCCTCTCCCCCGAGCAGCAGTCGCGGGTGCTCGGCAAGCTGCTGTCGCACCCGGAGATCGAGCGCATCACCTATCTCCACGTCGAGTACGTCGGACCCCACAAGCTCTTCGTGGTGGCGGCCGTCGACCTGACCGGCGACGACAGGGAGGGCCACCTGGCGGTGCGGTTCCAGCGGCTGGAGGCCGACATCGAGCAGGACACGCTGATCACCGACGCGGTGCTGACCCTGGCGCCGCCGGACGCGCCGGGCCTGCTCCCGTGAGCGACCCGGCCGACGCCCGACCGGGGGCGCTCAGGCCGCGACCAGCAGACCGGTCACGAACATGAAGGTGACTCCCAAGATGACCCCGCCCGCGGTCAGCGGCGTCAGCACCCGCCCGGTGGCCCCCTTCAACAGGGGCAGCAGCTTCAGCGCGACCTGCCCGACGGCGCCGGCGCCGACCCCGAAGAGGAACGCCACCAGGGTCGGCTGCTGAACGGTCGCACCCACCAGGGCGCCCAGGACGGCTGGGCTCCCGGCCGTCAGCCCGAGGAGGGCCAGGCGGCCGAGGCTCGGCTGCTCGCGGGCCAGCGGGGTCACGATCGCCAGACCCTCGGTGGTGTTGTGGATGGCGAAGCCGATCACCAGGAAGGTGCCGAGGGCGAGCGACCCGGCGGCGTACGCCGCGCCGATCGCGAGGCCCTCGCCCAGGTTGTGCAGGCCGATGCCGACGGCGATCAGCAGCGCCAGGTGCTGGGGCGGCAGGCTGCCGCCCTCGGTCCGCGCCCTGGTGCGCCTGCGGTGGACGAACCCCTCGACCCCCTCGAGGGCGAGGTAGGCGAAGAAGGCTCCGATGACCACGACCAGGCTGCCGCCGAAGGCTCCGCTGCCGGCGACGAGGTCGTTCCCCTCGAGGGCGGCGTCGAAGGCGAGGTAGGCGAGCAGGCCGACGGTGAAGGCGATCATGCCCTGGACCCACGCTCGCGACGAACGCCGTACGAAGGGCATCCAGAGCAGCCCGAGCGCCACCGGGATGACCCCGACGTAGACACCCAGCAGGGCCATGAGCCCGAAGAACGAGGCACTCTGCTCGTGGCTGGCCGCGGCGGCGTCGATGGGGGTCACGATCTTCCCGCCGGTGGAGGTCACCAGCGAGACCTCGTACGGATCACCCGGCACCCACGGGTAGGTGACGGCGATCGTGGCCGTCTGCAGCGGTCGGATCACCTCACGACTCCGCGTGAACGGCGCGTAGAAGTCCGACACGTTGACCTGGGCGACGCTCACCGGGTCGGGGCCCTCGTTGCGGACCACCAGCGTGATCGTGCCGGGCCCGAGGCGGACGCTCTCCACCGCGAGGACCTCCTCGGGCACCCGGCCCTCGGACGAGGTCACCCCGGGGGCGTCCAGCAGGGCGAACAGCCCGATCAGGAGCGCGATGAGCACGACCGGCCCGATCCCCAGCACCCAGGTCGGGACGCGCGACGTCGCCGTGCGGACCTCCGGAGTGCCGGGCTCGGCCGGCGGGGAGGTCATTCGGTGACCTCGAAGAAGCCCATCCAGCCGAGCTCGGCGAACTCGGTCTTGTGGGCGTGGAACATGTACCTCCCGACGTAGGGGAAGCGCACCTCGAGCATGCCGCGCTGACCCTGCACCTGCGAGATCGTGTCGGTGTACTCGCTCGGGGTGAGCATGGTCCCGGTCGGGTAGTAGTGGAAGAAGTTGGCGTGCAGGTGGAAGGAGTTGACCGGGTCGTACTCCAGCACGTTGATCACGTGGATCCGCACCAGCGCGTCCTTCTTCACCTGCACGGGGTGGTCCATGAAGTGGAACGGCAGCCCGTTGACGGAGTAGAACTCGTTGTCGTCGCCACCGTCGGTGTTGTAGCCGTTCATCACCATGACCATCTCGTCGTCCGCGGGCGCCCGACCGGCCTTCGGCTCGATGAGGAAGGCGCCGTACAGGCCCTTGGCGATGTGGGCGGCCAGTGGCGAGGTGTGGCAGTGGTAGAGGTGCGTGCCGAACGGCTTCGCGTCGAACTCGTAGGTGGTGCTGAGGCCCGGCAGGATGTTGCCGGCGCCGATGCCGGGCATGCCGTCCATCTCGGCGGTGTGGATGCCGTGGAAGTGCAGCGTGTGGGGGTGCGACCCGGCGTTGGTGAAGTGCACGCGCAGCAGGTCGCCCTCCTCGGCCCACAGGGTCGGGCCGGGGATCCGGCCGTTGTAGGTCCAGGCGGGGAAGACGATCCCCGGCGCGATCTCGACGTCCATGTCGACGGCGTAGATGTCCCACTCGCGCAGGGTCCGGCCGTCGGCCAGGGTGGTGACCCTGCCGCGGTCGAAGTCGCGCAGGATGGCGGTCGGGTCGAAGCCGGCCCGGTCGGGCGGGACCGAACCCGAGGGGAACCCGGCGTGGTCGCCGTGCGTCAAGTGGCCCTGACCGGCCGTGGAGGAGCCGGGCAGCTGGTCGTGGCCGGCGGGCCCGCCCCCGTCGTCACGCGCGAAGCTCGAGGAGCCGGCCCACAGGGTCGGCACGGCCGCCGCGGCGGTCACGGCCGCCCCCGCGAGGAGGCGCCGCCGGCTGGAGCTCGGCAGGTGCGCGTGCTCGTCGGTCATGCTGCTCTCCGCCAGTCGTGAACCCGTATGTTCGGTGAACCTAACATCAGACTTCACCTGTCCGTAACCCTGCACGCCCACGTCCCTGCGACCCGGATAGTCTCGGCCCATGTCGGTGTCGCACCTCTCGTCTCGCACCCAGGACTACCTGAAGGTGATCTGGGGGCTGCGGGAGTGGTCGGACGCTCCCGTCACCCCGACCCGGATCGCCGAGCGGGTCGGGGTCCGGCTCTCGACCGTGTCGGAGGCGGTGCGCAAGCTCGACGAACAGGGTCTGGTCGAGCACGAGAGGTACGGCGACATCACCCTGACCTCCGCCGGGCGGGCCTCGGCCCTGTCGATGGTGCGACGGCACCGACTGATCGAGGCCTTCCTCGCCAGCACCCTGTCCTACGGGTGGGACGAGGTGCACGCGGAGGCCGAGGTGCTCGAGCACGCGGTCTCGGACGACCTGGTCAACCGCATCGAGACCTTCCTGGGGAGTCCGACCCGCGACCCGCACGGCGACCCCATCCCATCCGTCGACGGCGTCCTCGACATGCCCGACGTCATCACCCTCACCGACGTCCTGCCCGGGCAGCGGGTGCGCGTCGAGCGGGTCTGCGACACCGACGCCGAGATGCTGCGCTTCTTCGAGACCCGCGGCATCGTGTACGGCGCCACGCTGCAGGTGGTGAGCAAGGAGCCGTACGCCGGCTCGGTGGTCGTGCGGGTCGGCGCGGCCGACGAGCCCGCGACCCTCGGTGTCGAGGCGTCCGACGCGCTGCGTGTCTCCACCCCCGGCTGAGCGAGAGGGCGGCTCCCGGGCCTCAGCCCGACGACGTACGGCGGAACAGCGGTCGGGTCATCAACGCGAGCGCCAGCAGCGCCCCGGCGCCGAGTGCGAACCACATCAGCATCGTGCGCGAGGGACCGTAGGCGTCGATGCGCTCGGGCGCCGGCGGGGCCTGCGCGTCGGCCCGGACCTCGGCCGTGGTGCGCGGGGTCTCGCCCTGCTTGTCCGGCACGAGCTGCCGGGTGAGCGCGTCGGCGGCCTGCACGACGCCGGCGCCGGTCCAGGGGTTCGTGCTGTCCTCGGCACCCTCGGCGGTGCGCTTGAGCCGGGCCACGACCTGCTTGGGCGACTCCTTCGGGAAGCGGGACCGCAGCAGGGCCACCACCCCGCTGATCTCGGCCGCGGCGTACGACGTGGCGATCTCCTCACCGACCTGGCAGCGCTGACCGTTGAGGTTGACCGAGATCGCGCCGGCGGTCGGTGCTGCCACGTCGGTGTCGGCGTTCGGCAGCACGTAGCCGCGGACGTCGAACGACGTGTCGGGTCCGATGGCGTTGACGGCGAGCACGTTGGGGTAGTCGGCGGGGAAGACCGAGGCGTCGCTGGTGAGCACGGACGACGCCTTGCCGTCCTCGTCGGTGGGGATGTTGCCGCTGGCCGCGACGATCACCACGTCGAGGTCGGCCAGCCGCCTGACGGCCGCCTTGAGCACCGGGTCGTCGGCCCGGACGGCGAGGGAGATGTTGACGACCTGGAACGGCGTGGTGCGGTGCAGGGCCACCAGCTGGTCGATGCCCTGCGCCATCAGCGCGGAGGAGACGCCACGCTCCTCGCGCTGCGGGTCGGGGTCGTCCTTGTCGAGCACGCGCATGGAGAGGATGCGCGACTTGGGGGCCACGCCGTCCGGGCCGGCGATCAGCCCGCCGACGATGGTGCCGTGACCCGACAGGAGCACGGGTTGGAGACCGGGCACCGACCGCGACACGACGTCGATGCCGAGCCCCTCGCCCACCCCGCTGTCGAGGACGGCGACGGTGATGCCGGCACCCTGCGAGATCCGCTGGGCCTCGGGGACGTGCATGCGCGCCAGGGGCGTGCTGACCTTCGCCTCGGTGTCCGCGGTGCGCTCGGACTCGCCGATGATCGTCTTGCTGCACGCGTCCTCGCCCTCGGCGTACGACGGGGCAGCGCCCAGCGGCACGAGGGCGAGCGCCCCCAGCAGGAGGCCCAGCGAGCCGGCGGTGACGCGCCTCATGACGCCGCGTCTGCTGCGTTCTCGGGCAGCCGCCTGGCGCTGTTGACCGACAGCTCGACGCCCGTGTCGAAGAACTCCAGCCAGGCGTCCGGCACGACGGGAGGCTCGAAGCCGCCGTAGCCGATGAAGTCGGCGACGCTCGGGCCGAACAGGGAGTACTTGGCGCCCTTGGCGTCAACGACGTACGGCGACCCGTCGCCCTCGCCGCCGGTGGTGACCCCGTCGCCGCCCGACAGCACGTAGGCACCGCCGGCGGGGTCGACGTCAACGTCGTGGGTCCCACCGCCAAGATCGGCGGCCGACGCCTCCTCGGTCGGCTCCACACCGAGGGCCACCGACGTGCCGCCCTCACCGTCGCCCACCAGGACGCCGCACATCTCTCCGCCCTGGACTCCGACCGGCACCTCGGAGGGCCACTGGGCCGGGGTCACGGGTGCTTCCTGCCGGGCGCTCAGGTTGGTCGGCAGCTGCTGCGGTGCGGCGCCCAGGGACTGGTAGAGCAGTGCGGCGAAGTCGTCGAGCCGCTGCGGGGCGTCGTCGGCGAGCAGGTAGAAGCCGCGGTCGGTCTGCAGCAGGTCCCCGATGGTGTACGCCGACAGGTCGGTGTCGACCTCGGGGTAGTCGACCGGCTGGCCGGCGCGGGTCACCCCGTAGGCCTCGACGGCCAGCTCGGGACCCAGCGGGAAAAGGTTGAGCCAGTCGTCCTCGACGACCGGGGCGAGCGTGCTGGCACCGAAGCCGAGCGCGTCGAGCACGTTGGACAGCGCGATCTGGTCGCTGGGCATCTCGAACCGGTAGGCCTTGCCCTCCGGGGAGGCCGCGATCAGCCACAGGCCGCCCTCGGCGGTGGTCACCGCGAAGGCGCCGGTGGCCGCGGGCTGGACCTGCGGCGTCGTCGCGATGTCGAGCTTGATGCCGTTGCCGTCCTCGGTGCAGGCGGTCCAGCCGGACTCGATCAGCTCGTCGGTCGACGGCAGCCCGGCCGGCGCACCCTCGATGCCGAGGTCGCCACCGAGCCGGACCTTGCGGATGTACTTGTCCTTGACGGAGAACACACTCGGCTCGGCGCTGCCCAGGAGCAGCTGCGCCGAGACGAAGTTGGGCACCCGCTGGATCGACGGGTCGTCGCCGCCGCGCAGCACGACGTACTGCTCACCGGTGTCCTTGGAGATGACGAAGCTGCCCTCGTCGAGCCAGTTGGAGTTGGGGCGGCCACCGAGGAACCCGGCGATGGCAGCACCAGCACACAGGAGCACGGCGAGCGCGATGCCGCCGACGATGCCGCGGCTCGGCTTGGTCGGCTCGACCTCGCGACCGCCCGGCGCGCCCGACAGGAACGCGGTGACCAGTCGACGCCTGCTGAACGAGTAGGCCTCGACGAGGTCCTTCTTGGTCGACATCCCCCGATCAGCCCCGGATCTTGTCGAACAGGCCGATGGCGATGACCAGCAGCGGGAGCAGCGAGAGCAGCGCGATGCTCTCGACGACGTCGCCGAGCCGGCCGCGGCGCACGGACGGGGAGACCGGCGCCAGCGTCAGCACCAGGAGCACGGCGCCCACGACGGCCAGGGCGATCGCCGCACCGGGTCGCCACGCCTCGTGCAGCAGGAGCATGGAGACCGCGACCGACACGAGCCCGGCGATGCCCGACCCCAGCCCGGCCAGCACCTCGGAGCCGGTGCGGTACTGGCGGGTGCGCAACATGACGGCCAGCGCGCACATGATCGCCAAGATGGTGCCGAACACGCCCAGGCCCACGGCGAACGGCGCGACGAGCACCAGGAGCACACCGACCGTGGTGGCGACGGCCAGCAGGATCTCGTGGGCGACCTTGGCGTCGGCGCCGACCCGGTCGGCGTCGATCTCGTCGGGGTCGGAGGTGATGTCGGCCAGGTTGAAGATCTGGTCGACCCGGGTGCTCGTGGCCCCCAGCGCCAGCCACGGGAAGATGTTGCCGAGCATCACCACGAGGGTCATCACCATGGTGAGCACGACGGCCGGGTCGAAGTCCACGACCTGCATGGCGAGACCGGCGGCGGTGAGGATGCCACCGACCACGATGGCCGGGATCAGCAGCGCCCGGCCCTCGTTGAGACCGACCAGCGCGACGACGCCGACGATGAGCACGGCGATGCCCGCGCAGGCCAGCGGGGTGCCGAACAGCTCGTCGGGCAGCGGCCACGACCGGCCGGGCAGGTCACCGGGGGCCAGCACCAGCCCGGCGACGGTCGCGTACACGGTCCCGAGCAGCGCCACGACGACGCCGGCCTCCGGCTCGTCCTGCGAGCGGGCCAGCACGATGGCCCCGACCACGAGCAGGGAGGCCACGACTCCGGCGGCCACGCCGCCGAGGACGCTCTCGCCCTGCATCAGCAGCGCGAGCGCACCGAGGCCGAGGAGCAGGGCGGCCGCGGACAGGGCGGTACGGCGACCGGCGGCCGGCTCCCACGCGCTGAGCTCCTGCTCGACCACGTCGGCCATCGCCTCGACCACGTCGTCGTACACCCGGGGCGGCTCGTCGTTGACCCCGGCGGCGACGGTGAGCACCCCGCCGTCCTCCACGCCCTGGATCGACAGGCCGGCGTCGTTGGTCAGCTGGCGACCGTCCTGGGTGACGAGCCGGTAGCCGCCGTAGACCGTCGACGCGTCGAGGAGACCGACGCTGCGGGCGAGCTCGGGGACCAGCTCGGCAACGGGCACGGCGGCCGGCAGCACGAGATCGACGCGCCGGGTGCCGGATGTGACCGTGACCTTGACCAGACCGGAAGTGCTCGCGGCCGTCTGACTCATCGTGTGTTCCCCACCGTTCTCATGCTGCCCGTCGCATCCGGACGGCCACCGACGGCCCGCAGCCTACCTGCCGTGCGGGCCGGTCACCGGAGCCTTCGGATGAGTCGGCGTCGACGATCCGGTCCGGACGCGACGAGGCCGGTCGCCCCTTGCGGGCGACCGGCCTCGATCGAGAGCTGGTCCTGGTCAGGAGAACCGGTTGGCGCCACGCTGGTCGGCGGACTTGTACTCGCCGTTGGACATCGAGACGGCGTTGCCGACGTCCTGGAGGAGCAGGATCATCTCGGCGATGGCCTGGTCCCACGTCTGCTTGGCGACGGCGTAGGACTCCTTCGCCGAACCGGTCCAGTTGGCGCGGAGCGGCTTGAGCTCGTCCTCGAGCGTGTTGAGCCGGGCGTCGATGTTCTTGGCAGCGGTCAGCAGGTTCTGGCTGGCCTCGTCGAGGGCGCCGTGGTCGACCTTGATTCCGTCGAATCCCATGATCTGTGTTCCTTGTCTGTGGAGGCTCAGTTGAGCCGGTCGAGGAGGCGGGTGGAGGCGTCGGCCTGCGACAGGTCGGTGTTGGTGTTGTCCTTCTCCGTGTCGAGCAGCGACTGCTGGAACTGGTCCAGGGCGGTGACGATCTTGTTCGCCTTGTCCTGCCACGCGTTGTGGAGGTTGTGGAACGCCGTCGCACCCTGGCCGCCCCACTTCATGCCCATCCCCTGGATCTGACCACTGAGGTTCTGGTTCAGCTTCGTGACGTCCTGGCGGGCGGTGGCCACCTTGTCCGCCGCCTGGGACAGCGCCTTCTCAGTCTGGCTGAGACCGGCGGCTCCGTTTTCAGACATTTTCTTTCCTTCCCCCTGAGCGACCACGTGGCCACCAGAGACCTTGTTGGACCTGACTTGGTTGACTCCGATGCTGCGCTTGTCCCGGAGAGACGTCCCGACCCTCCTGACAGGGAACGGTCTACCCGGCTCCCGGACGACTAAACATCAGGAGTTGATTTCCCACAGGGCGCGGAACAGGCCCGCGGCCACGATGGTCGCGCCGATCCCGAAGGCACCGGCCATCACCTCGGCCACCTCGGCCCGTCTGGACCACCACACCGATCGCCATCCCCGGCCGGTCGCGACACCCGCTGCCACGCAGATCAGCCCGATGACCACGGCGCCCGCGATGATCGCGGCCTGCTGCGCCGGTCCGGCGATCGGCAGGATGACCCAGAAGAACGCGGCCCAGCAGACGAGTCCGGCCACGCGCAGGAGCGCGCGGGCCGCCTGGTGCCGGTAGCTGCGGGCCGCCAGCAGGATCGCCGCGCCGGCGAAGAACACCAGGCACCGCGCGCCGATGCGGTCTAGGTCGATGACCGCGGTCTGCAGCAGCAAGGGCACGGAGACGCAGACGACGACGAGGATCGCCGCCGCGGACGCCGTGATCATCCGGGTCCCGCTGGCGACCAGCCTCCTCATGGCGGCCTCGCCCACGATCATCCGGCCGCGCCGGCTGGTGAGGTTGTCGCGGGCCGACCACGCGGTGACGGCGAGCTTCTCCATCTCGATCAGCGCCTGGTCGGGTACGTCGATCGCGAAGACCGGCGCGTAGCGCGCACCGAGCATCGCCAGCATGAGCAGGACGGCCCAGCCCACGCGGGGCTCGAACTCGGTGAAGAGGGTCAGCCCCGTGACGACCGACACGAGCGACGACACGACGATCCAGACCGACAGGGCCTCGTCGCTTCCGGGCGACCAGGCCCGCCCCACGGCGGCGACCACCGCGGCCGTCAGGGCGCAGGCCGCGACGACCGCGGAGCCCTGGTAGCCCGACGTGCCGACGTACGCGAGCGCGGCGGCGGCGCCGAACGCGGGTGCTGCGACGACGCGGTGCCGGGCATGGTGGCCGATCGGCATCGTGGCGAGGACGCCGGTGAGCAGGAGCACCCCCGCCACGATCGAGCGCCCGTCGTCGGAGGAGATGGTGGTGGCGAAGAGGCCGGCAAGGGCGGCGGCGATCGCGGCGGCCGTGCAGCCGACGACGGACAGCGGACCCGGCTCGCGCGCCCGCACCCGCGCGGCATCCTTCGTGGACGCCCGGGCGCGGTGGAAGCCGGCGGTCGCGACGACCACGTCGCCGGACTCGACACCGGCCTCGGTGAGCACCCGGTCGGCGGGCAGCAGCTGGCCCAGCGCCGTCTGGAGGAGCGGGATCGTGGTGGCCCCGGACTGGCGGGCGTACTCACGGGCGACGTCGTGGGCGGTCACCCCACCGGGCACCATCAGGTCCAGCACGCCACGAGGTCCGTGCACGCTGAGCACCATCGTCGATGCGTTCGCCAGCACCGGCTGGGATTGCGCCACCCCTCCCCCTTCACGATCTCCGCCGGATCCCGTTTGCCCGGGGACCTGCGACTCGGACTGCAGAGTAGTCCTTGGCATTTGGTCCACCTATCATCACCGCGACGGGCAACGCTGAGGGGGACGAGTGGGTACGGCACTGCGCAGTGGACAGCGACTGGACCAACCGGAGATGCCCGGCGGCCAGATCGTCCTGCAGCCGCCGCCCCAGCTCCAGGACAGCGAGGGCGCGGCCGGCGTGATGATGAACGCCATCCCGATGCTCGGCAGCCTCGGCTCGATCGTGATGGTGGCGACCCTCGGCGGCACCGGCGCCAGCCGCGGCCGCAGCTTCATCGCTGCCGGCATGTTCCTCTTCGCGACCCTCGGCTTCATCGTCGTCCAGATCGACCGGCAGCGGAAGCAGCGCGCCCAGCAGGTGACGGGTTCGCGCACGGAGTACCTGCGCTACCTCACCAACATCCGCAAGATCGCCCGCGACGCGGCCACCCAGCAGCGCCGCGCGCTGACCTGGCACCACCCCGACCCGAGTGCGCTCCCCGCGCTCGCCGAGGACCGACAGCGCCTGTGGGAGCACGGTCCGAGCGACCCGCACTTCCTGCACGTCCGCTACGGCCTCTGCGCCCAGCCGCTCTCGCTCGAGCTGGTGCCACCGGAGTCGGCGCCCATCGACCAGGTCGACCCGGCCGCTGCCTCCGCGCTGCACCGGCTGCTCGTCGTACACCGGCTGCAGCCCAACCTGCCCGCCTCGATCGACCTTCGGGCCTTCGACCGGGTGGAGGTCTGCGGACCCGAGGACGAGGCCCGGTCGCTGGCTCGGTCGATGATCTGCTCGGCCACCGCCTTCCACAACCCCGAGCAGCTGATCGTCGCGGTGCTCTCGTCGGAGGCCAACCTCACCCACTGGGACTGGATCAAGTGGCTGCCGCATGCCCAGAGCGCGCAGGAGTCCGACGCGGTCGGCCCGATGCGGATGGTCACCACGTCGCTCGACGACCTCGGCGCCCTGCTGCCGCCGGACCTCAGCGAGCGGCCGCGGTTCGGCGCCGACGAGCGCCCGGCCACACCACACATCCTGCTGGTGATCGACGGCGGTCACCTGCCACCGGGCAACCACGTCGTACCCCCCGACGGCCTGCACGGCGTCACGCTCCTCGACCTGCCTGCGCGGTGGGACGAGCTCGAGGACCCGAGTCGGCTGCGGCTGGAGTTCACCGGCGCGCCGATGCAGGGCGACAAGCTCCCCGTGCACGCCATCCGGTTGCGCGCCGAGCCCGTGAAGGCGCTCGTCGACCAGTGCGACCTCGCGACGGCAGAGGCCTTCGCCCGGCGGCTGTCGCCGCTGCACGTCGTCACCTCGGGAAGTGACGACACCAACAGCGGCGAGATCATGGGCCCGACCGACTTCATGGACCTGCTCGGCCTCGGCGAGGTGCACACGTTCGACCCGACGACCTCGTGGCGCCCACGCCCCGCCCGCGACCGGCTGCGGGTGCCGATCGGGCTCGGCGAGGGCGGCTCCATGATCCACATGGACATCAAGGAGTCGGCCCAGCAGGGCATGGGCCCGCACGGCCTGGTCATCGGCGCGACGGGCTCGGGCAAGTCGGAGTTCCTGCGCACGCTGGTGCTCGGCCTGGCCATGACGCACCCGCCCGAGCAGCTCAACATGGTGCTCGTCGACTTCAAGGGTGGCGCGACGTTCGCCGGCATGTCCGAGATGCCGCACGTCTCGGCCGTCATCACCAACCTCTCCGAGGAGCTCACCCTCGTCGACCGGATGCAGGACGCGCTCTCGGGCGAGATGGTGCGGCGCCAGGAGCTGCTGCGCGCGGCGGGCAACTACGCGTCGGTGCGCGACTACGAGAAGGCGCGCGCCGCCGGCGAGGACCTCGCCCCCCTGCCGTCGCTGTTCGTCTGTGTCGACGAGTTCTCCGAGATGCTCACGGCCAAGCCGGAGTTCATCGACCTGTTCGTCGCCATCGGCCGGCTCGGCCGGTCGATGGGCATCCACCTGCTCCTCGCGTCCCAGCGACTCGAGGAGGGCCGGCTCCGCGGCCTGGAGTCGCACCTGTCCTACCGCGTCGGCCTGCGCACCTTCTCCGCCGGCGAGTCCCGCACCGTGCTCGGTGTGCCCGACGCCTACGAGCTGCCGGCCGTCCCGGGTCTGGGCTTCCTCAAGCCCGACCAGTCGACGCTGCTGCGGTTCAAGGCGGCCTACGTCTCGGGGCCGCCCAGCGGCCGGACCCGCGTGGTCCGCGACGAGGGCGGCCACGTGCGCGGCATCCTGCCGTTCACGATCTCCGAGGTGCAGGCGCTCGAGGCCCCGGAGCAGGACGCCCCCGAGGAGGCCCCGGTCGTCCGGCAGAAGGAGGGCGAGCAGCCGTCGCTGCTCGACCTCGCCGTCGCGCGCATGCACGGCCACGGCACCCCCGCCCACCAGGTGTGGCTCCCGCCGCTCGACGTCCCCGACACCCTCGACGTGCTCATGCCCGACCTCGTCGAGGACCCCGACCTCGGCCTCGTGTCCCCGCACTGGCGCTCCATGGGCGGGCTCGTGGTGCCGCTCGGCACCGTCGACCGACCGCGTGAGCAGCGCCGCGACACCATGACGCTCAACCTCACGGGCGCGGCCGGCCACGTCGCCGTCGTCGGTGGTCCGCGCAGCGGGAAGAGCACCATGCTCCGCTCGATCGTGACGAGCATGTCGCTGACCACCACCCCGCTCGAGTCGCAGTTCTTCGTGCTCGACTTCGGTGGCGGCACGTTCACCCCGCTGGCCCGGTTGCCGCACGTGGCGGGTGTCGGCACGCGGTCCGAGCCCGACGTCGTACGCCGGATCTTCGCGGAGGTCACCGGCATCGTCGACCGCCGCGAGGCCTACTTCCGCGAGCAGAGCATCGACTCGATCGAGACCTACCGCAGCCGGCGCACCGCGGGGCGTGCCGACGACGGGTACGGCGACGTGTTCCTGGTCATCGACGGGTGGGGCACGCTGCGGGCGGAGTTCGACGACCTCGAGCTCGAGATCCAGCAGCTCGCCGGCCGCGGCCTCACGTTCGGCCTGCACCTGCTGGTCGGCGCCACCCGCTGGGCCGACTTCCGCGCCGCGATGCGCGACATGCTCGGCTCGCGGCTCGAGCTGCGACTGGGTGACCCGCTCGACTCCGAGATCGACCGCAAGGTCGCCGCGCTGGTCCCGGCCGGCCGGCCGGGCCGTGGCCTGGTGCCCGGCAAGCTGCACTTCCTGGGTGCGCTGCCCCGCATCGACGGCTCACCCGACCCCGAGAACCTCGGCGACGGCGTCGACGACCTCATCGAGCGCAGCGCGAAGGCGTGGCACGGGCCGGCCGGTCCGAAGCTCCGGCTGCTGCCCGAGCTCGTCACGCTGGAGACGATCCGGGAGGACGCCGCCCGGCGCGACCTGCTCGGCAGGCAGCTCATCCTCGGCATCAACGAGAAGGAGCTCGCCCCGGCGACCCTCGACACCGACGCCGAGCCGCACCTGCTGGTCTTCGGTGACGGCCAGTCCGGCAAGAGCGCCCTGCTGCGCAACTACGTGCAGGAGATCATGCGCACGCGGACGCCCAAGGAAGCCCAGATCGTGGTCGTCGACTACCGCCGGTCGCTGCTCGGCGAGGTGCCGGACGACTACCTGCTCAACTACCTGACCAGCTCCACGCAGGCCACTCCGGTGATGCAGGAGATCGCGGCGTACCTCCAGAACCGGATCCCCGGTCCCGACGTGACGCCCGAGCAGCTGCGCACGCGCACCTGGTGGACCGGCGCCGAGGTCTACGTCGTCATCGACGACTACGACCTGGTGGCGACCTCCCAGGGCTCGCCGGTGCAGGTGCTGCAGCCGTTGATGGCGCAGGCCCGCGACACCGGCCTCCACGTCGTCGTCGCGCGCCGCGCCGGTGGTGCCTCTCGCGCGCTCTACGAGCCGGTCATCCAGTCGATGCGGGACCTCGCGATGCCGGGCATCATGCTCTCGGGTCCGCGCGACGAGGGCGTGCTGATCGGCAACGTGAGGCCGCAGCAGGCCGAGCCCGGTCGGGCCCGGATGGTCACTCGCGACCGGGGCACCGAGGTCGTGCAGCTCGCCTGGACCGAACCCACCATGTGACGGTGGCGCGCGGTGGGTCCGGGTCAGCGGCGACCGGACTTGAACATCCCCCGCGCGATCTCGCGGGCCGCCGTACGCATGAAGTCCTTGAAGGCTCCCGAGTTCATGACGTCCATGACCATGCCGTCGTCCTTCTTGGCAGGGGCCTTCCTGGCCGGGGTCCGGGCGCGCTCGACCTTGGCCTCGCGCGCCCGCTCCTTCAGCTCGGCGTCCTCCGCAGCCTTGCGGGCGCCCTCCTCGAGCTTGGCGGCGAGGATCTCGTGGGCGGACTCGCGGTCGACCGACGTGCTGTACGTCGCGTAGCGGGGGCTGGCCTTGACGGTCCTGTCCATCTCGGCGGCGTCGGCCGGGCCCATCAGCGACTCGGGCGCCCGCAGCCGGGTCCACGCCACCGGGGTGGGGGCGCCGCGCTCGTTCATCACCGTCACGATCGCCTCGCCGATGCCGAGGCTGGTGATCACCTCACCGAGGTCGTCGTAGGCCGACTTGGGATAGGTGTTGACGGTCTGCTTGAGCGCCTTCGCGTCGTTGGGGGTGTGGGCCCGCAGCTGGTGCTGGACCCTCGACCCGAGCTGGGCGAGCACGTCGTCGGGCACGTCGGTCGGGCTCTGGGTGACGAAGAAGACGCCGACGCCCTTCGACCGGATCAGCCGCACCGTCTGGGCGATCTGGTCGAGGAACGCGTCGGAGGCGTCCTTGAACAGCAGGTGCGCCTCGTCGAAGAAGAAGACCAGCTTGGGCCGGTCGACGTCCCCGATCTCGGGCAGGTCGTGGAAGAGGTCGGCCAGCAGCCACATCAGGAAGGTCGAGAAGATCGCCGGCCGGTCCTGCAGGTTGGGCAGCTCGACCAGGCTGATCAGGCCCTTGCCGTCCGCGGTGACCGCCAGGAGCTCCTTGGACTCGAACTCCGGCTCACCGAAGAACGCGTCGGCACCCTGGTCCTGGAACGCGATCAGCTCGCGCAGGATCACCCCAGCGGTCGCGGACGAGAGACCGCCCAGCCCCTTGAGGTCGGCCTTGCCCTCGTCGCTGGTCAGGAACCCCACGACGGCACGGAGGTCGGCGAGGTCGAGCAGGGGGAGGCCGGCCCGGTCGGCGTAGTGGAAGATCAGCCCGAGGCTGGACTCCTGGGTGTCGTTGAGGCCCAGCACCTTGCTGAGCAGCATCGGGCCGAACGACGCCATGGTCACGCGCAGCGGGATGCCGGTGCCCTCGCCGCCGATCGCGTAGAACTCGACCGGGAAGCCCGTCGCGGTCCACTGCTGGCCGACGGAGGTCGCCCGCGCGGAGATCTTGTCGCCGGGCTCGCCGGGCGTCGACAGGCCGGAGAGGTCGCCCTTGATGTCGGCCGCGAACACGGGTACGCCGCTGGCACTGAGCTGCTCGGCGAGCAGCTGGAGCGTCTTGGTCTTGCCGGTGCCGGTCGCGCCGGCGACCAGGCCGTGCCGGTTGAGCATGCCCAGCGGGATGCGCACCTGCACGTCGGAGAGGTCGGTGGCGTTGACCATCAGCCCGCCCAGCTCGAGGGCCGGCCCCTCGAACGCATAACCCGGCGCGACGGCCTCGGCGATCGGGTCGCGCGGTGCGGTGGCCGGCTCGGGGGTCTCGGGCGTTCGGGTCATGCGGTGAGCCTAGCCAGCGCGGGCGTCGGCGGACATGGGGCGCTTCGGCGACGTCGTTATAGTCGCCGCGTGATCTTCAAGCGCGTCGGCGACGGCCGGCCCTACCCCGACCACGGGCTCACGTCTCGTGGCTGGGCAGCGGTGCCGCCGAGCCAGGTGCGCCTCGACACCCTGGTCACCACGAAGGACACCCTGCAGCTCGCCGCCCTCCTCGACGAGGACTCCACGTTCTTCGGCGACCTCTTCGCCCACGTGGTGTCGTGGCGCGGCGACCTCTACCTGGAGGACGGCCTGCACCGGGCGCTGCGGGCAGCTCTCCAGCAGCGCAACGTGCTGCACGCCCGCGTCCACGTGTTGGAGGGTTGATGCGCCCCGGGGCGAAGTCGCTGCTGACACTCGTCGTGCTCGGTTGCATCCTCGTGCTCGCCGCGGCCTGGGGCTGGAGGGCGGTCACCGAGCCGCTGCCCGTGCAGGCCGACCCGCCCCTGTGCGTCGACACCACCGTGCCGGCCGGCGAGACCGTGGTCCGCGAGCAGGTCGCGGTCAGCGTGTTCAACGCCAGCACGCGCAACGGCCTGGCCAACTCGACGATGAACCTGCTCACCGGGCGCGGGTTCGTCGGGGCCGACACCGGCAACGCCCCCGAGGGCACGACGGTCCCCGGCGTCGAGATCTGGTCGAACGACCCGGAGAACCCGGCCGCGCAGCTGGTCGCCAAGCAGTTCAAGCGAGCCAAGATCGTGCCCGGCGACCCGCTCGGCCGCGGGGTGACGGTGGTGGTGGGCGACCGCTTCAAGAAGCTCGGCAAGGACATCGACTCGGTGACCAGCGCCGCGGCCGCGACCATCTGCAGCCCGCCGGGACTCTAGTCGTCGTCGCCCAGCCACTGGGCGAGCCGGCCGCCGGCCGAGACCTGGCGCAGCCGCTCCTCGGTCGCCTCCCGGCTCTTGCGGGGGGTGACGACCAGCAGGTCGTCGGCGTGCCGCAGCACGGTACGGGTCTCGGGCACCAGCGTCTCCCCCTCGCGGATCACCATCGCCACCGACGACCCCTTCGGCAGCCGGAGCTCACCGACCTCGACGCCGTGCATCCGCGAGTTGGGGCTGATCGTGACCTGCAGCAGGTCGGCTGCGATCCGCTCCAGCGGCGCGGCCTCCACGTCGAGGCCCCGCGGCTCCCAGCGCTGCACGACCCCGAGCCAGCGCGCCACCAGCGGCAGGGTCGGGCCGGTCAGCAGCGTGTAGATGACCACCATCACGAAGACGATGGAGAACAGTCGCTCGGCACCCTCGACGCCCTCCGCGAGCGGGATCGTCGCCAGCACGATGGGTACGGCGCCACGGAGCCCCGCCCACGAGATGAACGCCAGGTCGCGTCTGCCCATGGGCTTCGCGATGGCGCTCACGAGCACCGACAGCGGTCGGGCCACGAACGTGAGGATGAGGCCGGAGGCCACCGCGAGCCCGACGATCTCGGCGGTGATGCGGTCAGGTGAGAGCAGCAGGCCGAGCATGACGAACAGCCCGATCTGGGCGAGCGAGGCCACCCCCTCCGCGAACGACCGGGTCGCCACCCGGTGCGGCAGCTCGGAGTTGCCGAGCACCAGCGCCGCGACGTAGACCGCGGCGAAGCCGGAGGCGTGCACCGCTGCGGCCGCGCCGTACGCGAGCATCGTCAGCGAGACCACCGCGATCGGGTAGAGACCCGACGACGGCAGCGCGATCCGGCGCATGACCCAGGCACCGCCGAACCCGAAGAGCAGGCCGGACATCGCGCCGACGGCGAGCTCGAAGACGATGATGCCTCCGAGGTTGGCGAACCCCTTCTCGGCCAGGGCGCCGGTGGAGATCAGGCCGACGAGCACCACCGTCGGGGCGTCGTTGAGGCCGGACTCGGCCTCCAGGGTGCCGGTCAGGCGGCGGGGCAACGGCATCACGCGCAGCACGGAGAACACGGCCGCCGCGTCGGTGGGGGACGTCACGGCGCCCAGCAGGATCGCCAGCTCCCACGGCAACCCGAGCAGGAAGTGGGCGCCGACCGCGATCGTGGCCACCGAGACCGCCACCCCGATGGTCGCCAGCGAGACACCGAGCCGCATCGAGGGTCGGACGGTGCTCCAGCTCGTGGTCAGACCACCCTCGGCCAGGATCAGCGCGAGCGCCCCGAAGCCGAGCGCATGGGCCAGCTCGGCGTCCTCGAACCCGATCCCGACCCCGGACTCACCCAGCGCGACGCCCATCAGCAGGTAGAGCAGCAGGCTCGGAAGCCCGGCGACGGCCGTGGCGCGCACGGCCAGGATGGCCAGGAGCGTGACACTCGCGCCCACGAGGAGAAAGCTGTCGAGCTGGTGGACATCGAAGGTCACGGTCACCTCGCTCAACGCCGGCTGGGGTGGCTGGGACACCGATCCTATCGTCGGAAGGTCGCTACGCCGTTGCTGGTCCGGGGCAGCGACATCCCCGCGGCGGGCAGCGCTACGGTGGGCCCCGGCCGGGCCGGGGAGAGGTGGCGACACCTGCGGGGTTTGCGGGCCGCGATTCCGGGGAAGGCATGGGCCGACGGTGCCGGCGACGGATGCCAGTGAGGGAGTGGTGGCATGTACGGCGACACGGCCGCGATGCGCAAGCGGGTGACCCAGCTGCGCGAGCAGGGTCTGGAGATCCGTGCGATGGCCGACCGGTTGGTGGCACAGGCCGAGAGCGTGCCCTGGCACGGCCGGGCCGCCGAGGCGATGCGCACCCGCATCAAGGAGCGTGGCGCACACCTGCGTGAGGCCGCCTCCTTCCACGACACCGCCGCCGAGTCGCTCGACAAGCACGTCCAGGAGATCGACCGGCTCCAGGAGTCGATCTCGACCATCGAGCGCAAGGCCGGCACCCTCGCCGCCGACGCCCGCACCCGGACGTCGGCGCTCGAGGCCGACGACCGATCCCCCACCGACGAGGACACCGTCCTCGCCCAGTTCGTGGCGCCCCCTCCGGGCCACAAGGACTGGCTGACCGTCTCACTCCCAGGACTGTGACCGAGCCTGTGACCGGGCCCGCCACGAGGACCACACCATGGTGACCATCGACCTCACGACGCCTCCTCCGGCGCCCACCCACCTGCTCGAAGGGTTGCCCCGGCGGGTCGCGCTCACCCTGCCCGAGCTCCGGCTCATCGCCGAGCAGGCCGGTGGCGCGCCGCTGCCCTTCGACCTCGCCGACGTCGCCACGCCGAGCTCGCTCGACAGCCGGCTCGGCATGAGCGCCGGCTCCGCCGAGGACACCGCCTACACCGCGGCGCTGCGCGCGCTGCACGACCCGGCCGACTCCCTCGCGCGTCGCGGCATGATCACCGATGACGGGATCGACCCCGGCCTGGTCGGTGCGGTCGGGCTGCTCGCCACCCCCGAGCTGGCCCTCGAGATCGACATCGCCACCGCGGGCGGGGGCCAGGTCAAGGCCTGGCACCGGATGGCCGGTGGCGCGGTCGCCACGCTCGCCACCGTCGACGGCATCGTGTTCGAGCTGGCCTGGTTCGGAGCAGACCAGTGGTCCGGCGAGCTGGCCCGGGTCGCCGTCGTGCCCGAGGACGCGAAGCTGTCGAGGTCTGCCGTCCCCTCCGGTGTGCTCCTGCCGTTCCCGCTGGCCGACTCGGCCGGCGAGGCGCTGCGGTCCGGCCGCGCCGACCTGGTGCAGGTGCTGGTCGCGCAGCGCAGCGGCCACGTCACCACCGGCGGCAAGGCCCACTCCGACGCCACCGCGACCGACATCGTGGGCGCGCTCCACAACGAGGCGCAGGGCCGCCTCCGGGTGCTCGCCGCCCGCATCAGTGTCGAGGGCACCACCACCGTCGGTGTCGTGTCGTGGGTGCTGCTGGCCGACGGCTGGCACGCGCTGCTGCCCCACCAAGACGGTGAGGAGCCGTTCGTCGAGGTCCGGCTGGTCAAGGCCGACGACCTGGCCGCCCAGCTCGCGCCCGTGCTCGCGGAGGTGACCGCGTGAACAAGAACCTGCCCCCCAACGGCCCCACCGCCGAGCAGCATGCGGCCGCGGCGGCCGCCTCGACCGGCACCACCGAGGCAGCGGTCAACGCCGACAAGTACCACCAGATGCTTGCGCTGGCCAAGCTCTTCGACTCCTCCGGCGAGCAGATGCGCACCCGGGCCCGGCTGGGTGCCGAGATCCTCGGCGACGAGGACGTCTCATCGTCCGCGCCGCTCTCGCCCGCCACCTTCGCCGAGGCCGAGGACGACATCCGGGCTGCCACCACCGGCAAGCACGGCCTGCTGACCCGCTCGGTCGAGCTCGACGCGGACGCACTCGTGGTGCGGGCCACCGTGTTGACCTACCGCTGGATCGACGAGCTCCAGGAGGCGGCCTACAAGACGCTCGGCTCCATCGCCGGCCGGGCCATCGGCTACCTCGCCCCCGAGGTCGCGCTCGGCGGGGCCATCGTGTCGGCCGGCCTGATCGAGACCGACGCGCTCGACCGCGACGGCGTCGCCGCCTACCTCTCCGACCTGGCCGAGAACAACCCCGAGCTGATGGACCACATCTCCGGAGGCGGCGGGCTGCTCGACGGCCTGCAGATGCGCTCGCTGCTCACCGCGGGCGTCCTCACCGGCGACCAGGGGACGATGGCCGCGCGAGGTGGCATGCGCGCCATGGGCATCGTGCCGTTCTCCTACGACGGGGGGTCGGCGCTGCGTGACGCCGCCGGCGGCCTGTTCGCCGACGACATCGCGGCCGAGACCGTCTCGTCCGGCATCGAGGGCGACAGGCCGCGCACCATCGCCGACCTGATGACCACCCTCTCGACCGCCGACGCCGGCATCGTCGTACAGGCGGTGGGCGCAGGCCGCTACATCGCCTATCTGCCCGGACCCGGTGGTGCGGGCGGCACCAGGCTGCGGCTCGTCACCGGCGACCACTCGACCTACGCCCGCCAGGTCGTCCGCGCGATCGAGAAGGCCGTCGGCGACGAGGAGGACGCCCGGGTCATGCTGGTCGGCTCCGCCCAGGGTGGCGCCACGGCTGCCGAGCTGGCGGCCTCCGCCACCTCCGACAGGTTCGTCATCGACCACGTCGTCACCGCGGGCGCGCCGTCGGCCCAGGTCCCGGTCATCCCGGAGACCTGCCGGGTGCTGTCGCTGGAGAGCCGTGCCGACCCCGTCGCCCTGCTCGGCTCCCTGATCAACGCGAAGGTCGCCAACCGGCTCACCGTCGTCTTCGACGCCACCGTGGCCGATGACGAGAGCGTGTACGTCACGGGCGGCCGGGCCGCCGACGCGTCGTCGCACCCCGAGCTCCAGGCCGAGATCCAGCGGATCCGCGAGGGCGGCTACCTCGCCGGGTGATCAGCCGGCCGTGAGGTCGTGCACGAATGCCCCGAGCTGGGTGAGGTTGCGGCACTCCACCATCGGCACGATCTCGCCGTAGGTCGGTGCGGCCGAGTCGCCGGTGCCCCAGTGGCGCGGGTGCTCCGGGTTGAGCCACCACGCGTGCCGCACGCCGGCGACCAGCTCGCGCAGCACCGGCTCGGCCAGGTCGCTGTGGTTCGAGCGGGCGTCGCCGAGGATCAGCAGCGACGTCTTGGGCCCCAGCGCCGCGGCGTACTCGTCGGCGAAGGCGGTGAAGGCGCGGCCGTAGTTGGTGCGGCCCCACAGCGCCGCGTGCGCGCTGCTGGCGGCCAGGTCGGCCAGCACCCGGCCCGGGTCGGCGTCGGGGCGCAGGTGCTCGGTGACCTCGTGCACGGTGTCGACGAAGGTGAACGCGCGCACCGCGCTGAACTGCTCGCGCAGCGCCAGCACGAGCAGCAGCGTGAACTGCGCGAAGTTGGCCACCGAGCCACTCACGTCGCAGAGCACCACCAGGTCCGTGCGGTGCGGCCGCTTGGGCCGGTGGTGGGTCTCCATCGGGACGCCACCGGTCGAGATGGACGCCCGGACCGTACGCCGGAAGTCGAGCGGGCCGCGTCGGCGTGCGTGCCGCTCCTTGGTCAGCCGGGACGCGAGCCGCCGGGCCAGCGGGTAGATCTCGCGGCGCATGTCGTCCAGCTCCGACCGGCGGGCAGCGGTGAAGTCGATCGTCTCGACGGTCGGCCGCACGGCCACCTCGGCCATGTGGCGGGCGCCCTTCTCCGCGGCGACACGGCGGCGGGCATCGCCCTCGACCAGCCCGGTGAACCGACCCAGCCGACGGCCGGCGCCGCGCTGCGCCTCCTCCTCTGTCAGCCCGCCGCGCACCAGGGCCTCGACGAGCTGCTGCACCAGGTCACCGGGCGCGACCCGCTGCATCGTCGTGTACGCCGACCAGCCGGAGAGGCCGGGCCCCCGGCCGGGCATCGCGCCGAACCGCCCGACCGCCTCGGTCGCGAGGTCCTGCAGCGCCGACTCGTCGCCGGACCCGAGCGCCTCGGCCAACCTGTCGCGCAGCCCCTCCAGCGCGTCGGGGCCGTCGCGCACCGCCCCCTGGTCGGCGTCGGGCCGGTGCGCGGCCGGGTCGCCGACCAGCCGTGGGAAGTAGAGGTCGAAGATCGCGTCGAACGTGGGCCGCTGCCCGGCCCGCTTGACCATCGTGGCCGCGTAGCCGGTGCGCACCGTCTCGCGGTCGTCCCACGACAGCGCGGCCACCGCCTCGATCGCGTCCAGCCCCTCGGCGAGCGACACCGGGACGCCGGCCGAGCGCAGCGCCTCCAGGAACCCGATGTGGGTGTCGAGGAGGGTCACGTGCGGGTGCTGCGGGCCAGCTTGAGCTCCTGCACCGCGCGCTCGTGGTCGGAGGCGTGCTTGAGCACCGCGCCGAGGGTCCGCGCGACCGCAGCCTCGGTCAGGTCGTCGATCTCGAGGGCGATGAGGGTGCGCGCCCAGTCGACGGACTCCGCGATCGACGGCGCCTTCCTGAGCTCGAGGTCCCGCAGCCGCGCGATGGTGGCGACCAGCTGCGAGGCGACCTTGTCGGGCAGGCCGGGCACCTGCGAGACGACGATCTCGCGCTCGCGCTCGGCGTCCGGATAGCCCAGGTGCAGGAAGAGGCAGCGCCGCTTGACCGCCTCCGACAGCTCCCGCGTGGCGTTGGAGGTCAGCACGACGAACGGACGGCGTACGGCGCAGACCGTGCCGAGCTCGGGGATCGTGACCTGGAAGTCGCTGAGCACCTCCAGCAGCAGGCCCTCGACCTCGACGTCGGTCTTGTCCACCTCGTCGATGAGGAGCACCGTCGGCTCCTCACGACGGATCGCGGTCAGCAGCGGGCGGGTCAGCAGGAACTCGTCGGTGAAGATGTCGTCGTGGGTCTCCTCCCACGACGACGAGTCGTTGGTGGCCTGGATGCGCAGCAGCTGCTTCTTGTAGTTCCACTCGTAGAGCGCCCGCGCCTCGTCGAGTCCCTCGTAGCACTGCAGGCGCACCAGGTCGGCGCCCGTCGCCCTGGCCACCGCCTTGGCCAGCTCGGTCTTGCCCACGCCGGCCGGGCCCTCCACCAGCAGCGGCTTCTCCAGGGCGCCGGCGAGGTACGCCGTGGTCGCGGTGTCGGCGTCAGCGAGGTAGCCCGCCGCGTGCAGCCGGGCCGAGGCGTCGGCGGGCGAGGCGAACCAGGTGGACGACATGGCTGCACGCTACTGCCCGGGCTGCCCGGGAAATGCGGTCCGGCCCCCTGAGCCGGAGCTCTGGGGGCCGAACGTGGACTGGCGGAGGTGGCGGGATTTGAACCCGCGAGAGGGGGTAACCCTCAACCCGCTTAGCAGGCGGGCGCCATAGGCCACTAGGCGACACCTCCCCGGCAGCGAGCACAGGTTACAAGGCGGCTGCGGCAATGACCGAATCAGGTGCTCAGAGCGGCCTGAGCCCCTCGCCACCGCGCAGCCGTGCCTGTACGTCGCGCACGAACTGCTCCCGATCCACGTCCAGCGCCTCGACGGGAATCGTCGTGGTGGTGCCGTTGCGCAACCGGAGCACGACGCACGCAGACCCGTGCGACGTGGTCGTGACGGCGTCCTCGACGTCCTTCCACCGGGCGGCCTCGACACCGGCCCCGCGGATGTGCCGCACCTGGTAGCCCTCGTCGGTGAATCGCACCGCGAACTCGCGGCTCCGCAGCCGACGCGCCGTCAGCGAGATGACGACGAGCACCAGCACGACCAGCGCCAGCAGGAAGATCGACGGCAGGTCGAGAAGCACCGCCGCGACCGTGCCGATGAGCACGAGCACGGCCAGGACCACCAGGGTCAGGCCCATCAACCGGGCGGCCAGAGCGGGGGCAAAGCGATAGTCGGACACCACAGGGACGATTCAACACAACTGCAACATTCTGAGCCAACTCAGCCCTTGTCCAGGGTGATCGGCAGGGCCAGACTCGAACCCTCATCCCGATCCTGGCGGGAGGCACGCATGCTCATGACCGGTTCCGACACCACTTCCGCAGCCCCCGGCTCGGGTCCGTCCCTGCGCGACCTGCTCGCCGCGCGGCCAACTTCCGACCAGGGCCTCGGCGCCTGGCGCTGGCAGGTACGGCGACAGCTCGCGCCACTGCGCGACGTCCTCGCGAGTCCCGCCGGCCCCGCCGAGGACTGGCTGGCCGCGCGGCGCGGCGGGTGCCAACGCGAGCGCACCGTGCTGGTGCGCCGGCTCGCCGAGCTCAGCCCCCGGGTCCTCCACGACACCGACCTGCCACGGCTCACCAGCGACCTCCGGCACCTGCTGGACGACGTACGCCACCATGAGCAGCGGTGCAACGACCTGGCCTACGACGAGGTCGAGCTCGAGTTGGGGGGTTCCGAGTAGGACCCCCCACCGCGGTGGAGGGGTTCCTCCTAGACTGCTCCCTGGGTGCCGGCTGGCCGGTCAGCCCGGAGGGGTGCCGGAGTGGCCGATCGGAACCGCCTTGAAAGCGGTCGCTGGCAGAGATGTCAGCCGCGGGTTCGAATCCCGCCCCCTCTGCCGAGATCCACCAACAAGCCGAGAACAGGGTCTCCGCCACGCCGGGCAGGCTCAGTAGAGGCAACCCCAACTTCTGCACATATGTGCAATGCAAACAGATGCAACGCCATCTCGGGTGCCAGGTTGTGCGTTCGCCACCAGAATGACGGGGCTGGGTCTGCCCAGGGCCCCCTGCCCCCTCCCCAAAGGTGGAACACAAAATGATCGCTCGTCGCATCGCGGTGGCCATTGTCACCGCCGCTCTGTCGCTCGGCATCGTCGCCATCACCGCCCCGGCCCAGGCAGCGGACACCACGTGGGGTCACGGCGCCAGGGGCGGCATCGAGCGCGCCGGCATCGAATAGGTCGACCGGGCCGCCGTCGAGCGGTCCCACCCACTTGAGACGGCACCAGGCGCCCCCCGAACGCCACCTGGAACCGCACAGGCCCCCCACCTGACTCAAGTGCACGAGGGCAGCGGGCTCCCCCGCTGCCCTCGTGGTGATTTCACGCCCTTGGCTCAGTTCTGCACGTCACCTGGGGGCTTCTCGTTGCCCGAGACGCCGTTGACCCCCATCGCGTAGCCGAGCTGGAAGCGCGTCTGCGCCTCGAACTCCTCCTTGAGGTCGGCGACGTAGCCGGCGTACGTCCGGGGGCTGACCCCGAGCCGCTTGGCGCTCGCCGGGTCCGCGTGCCCCTCGATCAGCATCCGGATCGTCATCGCCCGCTGCTCGGCCGCGACGTCGCGCATCATCGACGTCTCGCGGTTGGTGAAGGGGCGCGCGCGCTCCCACGACCGCTCGAACATGTCGACGAGGTAGGCCACCAGGGAGGGCTCCCGGATGGCCAGTGCGACAGCGAGGCTGTCGCGACCGGGGATGATCGCGACCCGCCGGTCGATGACGATGAGCCGGTTGAAGAACTCGTCGAGGGTGCGCACCTCCGCGCCCCGCTCGGTCACCGCCGCGACGTACTTGTGGGTGACCGAGCTGCGGCGGGCGGAGTGCTGGTAGAGGGTGCGCATGGTCACGCCCCGGTCGAGAGCATCGCCGTCGCGCTGGATGGCGGCGGAGAGCTCCTGGAGGCCGCGCCCGGTCTGCGGCTGCGCGGTGAGCAGCTCCGTCTCGGCGTCGGCGACCAGGGAGGCGATGAACAGGTTGATGGCGTCGCCGCGCACCTCGGTGATCGGTCCCCGGTCGGAGGCCGGCGACTTGCGCCAGGTCAGCGCCAGGCCGTTGAACGCGGTGGCCCAGCCTGCGGACTCCGACAACAGCTCCGCGCCCCGCTGGCCCATCGGGGCGACGACCAGCGACTGCACGGTCGACGGGTCGACGGGCACCGAGCGGTCGCCCGTGTCGTCGTTGACGACCAGACCGATGCGGGTCAGCAGGTTGAAGGCCGGGCGGAGGGGGCCGCGCTCGGCGATGCGCGGGTCGGCACGGTCGATGCCGCCGTTCGCGACGATGTCGTCGTACAGGTCGGTGGCGACCGACTCGAACAGCTCTCGGTCCTCGGGCGAGTACGGCACCCACGGACCTCCCTCCACTTGCGCGCACGCGCGCGCCGGGCCCTCGCCCTACCCCAACTGACCTGAGCGATCCTTCCACAGACGCAGCACGAGGCCCCACGGTTCCCGCGGGGCCTCGTGCTGCGTGTTGCGGGTCGACTAGACCTCCAGGCGCGCCTTGAGGCCGTCGAGCTCGGTCCAGAAGACGGCCGGCAGGTCGTCGCCGAACTTCTCGAACCACTCCTGGATCTGGGGGATCTCGGCCCGCCACTCGTCGGCGTCGACGGCGAGCGCCTTGGCGAGCTGCTCCTCGGTCACGTCGGCGCCGTCGATGTCGAGCGAGCCCGGAGCCGGCACCCGGCCGATCGGGGTCTCCACCGCGGCCACCTGGCCCTCGAGGCGGTCGATGACCCACTTCAGGACACGGCTGTTCTCGCCGAAGCCCGGCCACAGGAAGCCACCGTCCTCGTCACGACGGAACCAGTTGACGTAGAAGATCTTCGGCAGCTTCGCCTGGTCGTTGTCCTTGCCGATGGTGATCCAGTGGTTGAGGTAGTCACTGGCGTTGTAGCCGATGAACGGCAGCATCGCCATCGGGTCGCGGCGCACGACGCCGACCTGGCCGACCGCGGCAGCGGTCGTCTCGGAGCTGAGCGTGGCCCCCATGAACGTGCCGTGCGCCCAGTCGCGGGCCTCGGTCACCAGCGGGATCGTGGTCTTGCGCCGGCCGCCGAAGAGGATCGCGTCGATCGGCACACCGCGCGGGTCGTCGTACTCGGGAGCGAGGATGGGGCACTGCTTGATCGGCGTGCAGTAGCGGCTGTTGGGGTGGCTCGAGACCTCGTCGCTCTCGGGCGTCCAGGGCTCGCCCTTCCAGGACGTCGCCTTGGCCGGGGTGTTCTCCAGGCCCTCCCACCAGACGTCGCCGTCCTCGGTGAGCGCGACGTTGGTGAACACCGAGTTGCCCTGGTTGATGGTGTCCATGGCATTCGGGTTGGTGTCCTGGTTGGTGCCGGGAGCCACGCCGAAGAAGCCGTACTCGGGGTTGATCGCCCACAGGCGGCCGTCCTCGCCGATGCGCATCCAGGCGATGTCGTCGCCGATGGACTCGACCTTCCAGCCCGGGACGGTCGGCTTGAGCATCGCCAGGTTGGTCTTGCCGCAGGCACTGGGGAACGCGGCGGCGATGAACTTGGTGACGCCCGCGGGGCTGGTGAGCTTCAGGATCAGCATGTGCTCGGCCATCCAGCCCTCGTCGCGGGCGACGACGGACGCGATGCGCAGGGCGTAGCACTTCTTGCCCAGCAGCGCGTTGCCGCCGTAGCCGGAGCCGTAGGACCAGATCATCCGCTCCTCGGGGAACTGGACGATGTACTTGGTGTCGTTGCACGGCCACGGGATGTCGGCCTGGCCTTCGGCGAGGGGCATGCCCACCGAGTGCAGGGCGGGGACGTACGGGGCGTCGAGCTCCTCCATGCGGCGCAGCACCGACGTGCCCATGCGGGCCATCACGCGCATGCTCGCCACGACGTAGGCGGAGTCGGTGATCTCGACGCCGAACATCGGGCTCTCGGCCTCGAGGTGACCCATCACGAACGGGATGACGTACATCGTGCGGCCCTGCATGCACCCCGCGTAGAGGTCGAGCATGATCCCCTTCATCTCGTCGGGGTCCATCCAGTTGTTGGTGGGCCCACTGTCCTTCTCGTCGACCGAGCAGATGAAGGTGCGGCCCTCGACGCGGGCCACGTCGCTGGGGTCGGAGGCGGCGTGGAAGGAGTTCGGCTTGAGCTTGGGGTTCAGCCGGGTGAACGTGCCGGCGGCCTCGAGGGCAGCGGTGACCTGGTCCCACTCCTCGTCGGAGCCGGTGCACCAGTGGATGTCAGCCGGCCGGGTCAGCTCGGCGATCTCGTTGACCCAGTCGAGGATGCCCTGATGGGTGGTGGGTTGGGGGCTGGTGATGGTGCTTTCGGCAGTCATGCGTGGCATATCCCTCTCGCGCATTCGCGGCAGTCGCCCACGCTCTCGCGTTCGGCGCAACCGGCCGTCGAGCGTATCGACGGTGATCGTGGAGTGTGGTCTGCGGCGTCGCGTCGTTGCGGCGCCTGTGTGGTTGTCAAGGACGACGGCTTGGTTGCCGCCGACCGGTGGTGCCCCCGAACCACGACCTGCGGTGATGCTCGCTCGCGCGCGGGTTGGAAGGGAGGCTAACGGCTCGCCTGTGCGGCACATATTGGACCGATCCAAGCGTGTGCCCGGCGTCACATCCGAACCCGCGCGGCGTACTGATTTCGTCGGCCCCGAAGGGGTCGGCTATCCTCGTCCAGTCCTCCGGCGACGGAGGGCATGCGCCTGTAGCTCAACGGATAGAGCATCTGACTACGGATCAGAAGGTTTGGGGTTCGAATCCCTACAGGCGCACAGATCGGAACCGCAGGTCAGACCGCTGACCTGCGGTTCTTGCTGTCGGACCCCTCGACCGGTCACGCTCTTCGACGAGCCGGGCCGCGCATCGACGGATCTCCCCGGCTGCGCCGTCGCCCGGTCCCAGCGCCACGCCGGAACGCGGTCAGCGAGTGGTGGCGAGGAGGGTGGCCCCGACGCCGGCCAGCGCAGTACCGGTGGTTCGGTCACGCCAGAGCTGGAACCGTACGGATGACATTCGTCGTCCCAGGCGCTCACCGAGCGCGATGACGACTGCCCACGGCAGGAAACCGAAGAGGACGTCCACGATGCCGAGCAGAAGGATCTGTCCCGAGGCCGAGGCGTCGGGCGAGATGAACTGGGGAAGCACACTGGCGAAGAACAAGATCGCTTTGGGGTTCGTCACGTTGGTGAGGAAGCCTTGCATGAACGCTCCGCGGTCGTCCCCGCGAGTCGCCGCGTCTCCTCGACCGGCACTCCGCCCGCTTCGCGCCTTCCACGCCAAGGACGCGCCCAGCCACACGAGGTAGAGCCCACCCACGATCCGGACCAGGATGAGCGCATCGGGGTGTCGGACCAGCAGGGCGCCCAGACCGACGACCGCAAGCAGCATGTGTACGCACAACCCGGCTTGTGCGCCGCCGGCTGCCAGCACCCCGGATCGGCGGGTGCGAGTGGCCTGCCGCAAGATCACCGCGAAGTCGGGACCCGGGATCAAGTACGCCACCACCAGGACCGCGAGGAATGCTGACCAGTTGATCGACATGCTCACCCCTGATCGGCTGACTGTCGCGACGACGATGTGCGGCTTCGATGGTGGCGGCCGACTCGGACTCGGTTTCCACAGGCGGGGTGGCACCAGCGTTGATTGGGACGGCCGCGGAGGTAGAGCCAGTGGCACCCGGGGGCATCACAGACGGCCACCCGTTCGCGAGCGGTGCTGACGAGTGCCACGGTCTCTGCGGCCACAAGACCCACCAGGCGCACCTTCGGGTCGTCGCCGTCCGGCACGTCCCACGCCGCGCCGTGCTCGTCGAGGACCCTGATCACCGGGTAGGACCGACACGTGTCAGCGAGACCCGTCAGCGCCGCGGATGGCGCGACCATCCCCTCACTTCTTGGACTGAAGATGTCGACGAGGAGGTCTCGCAGCTCCCGGAAGGTGTTCAGGTCGCACTGGTCGAAGGATTCGGGCAGGTCGAAGCGGTGACGGGGCAGTCGAGGTCGCGCCGCGTCGAGCCAGGCCGCGAGGTCGGCGGGCTCATCGAGGAACTCGGTATCGCTGCCGTCGGCCCAACGGCGCGTGTTGGCAGCGTCCAACGGCAGCGGTTCGGTGAGCCAAGTCCAGGTCGTCACCGTCCTACCCTAGCCATGACTAACGGTTTCTCGCACAAATAGCATTACGCGTGTGTCCGACGGGTCGTTGGGCGCATCCGAGCAACCTCCGCCAGCACGGTTCGCGCCACGGCCTCGACCCGTCGTCCCCCCCGGCTCATCGCCGGCGGAGACGGCTGCCTGGTCGTCCCGTTCGATCCGCCGGAGACCGGATCTGTCGACCTGGCCAGCACCGCAGCGGCACCCGGCCGGTGTCCGGCTTGGGGAATGGGTCGACGCCGGATCGTCGGCATTCGCCAACTTCGGTCACGGCAGGTCGGGCTTTTAGCCGTAGGGTGAGGAAAATCGAAGATCAGCGGAGAGGATCTTGTGGAGTCCAGCAACTGGTTCGTCTACGTACAGGACAACTTTGATTTCATCCTCGAGGAGACGATCGCGCACGCGCGCATCGTCTTGATCGTGATCGCCCTGGCCACGGTCTTCTCGCTGCTCCTCGGGGTGTTCGTGAGCCGGCGCCCGATCCTCCGGGTCGATCGCCCTCTCCGTGGCCGGGATCCTGCTGACCATCCCCTCGCTGGCGCTCTTCGCGCTGTTCATTCCCTTGGTGGGCATCGGCAACAGGCCGGCCATGATCGCGCTGTTCCTCTACTGCGATCCTCCCGATCCTCCGCAACACGGTCACCGGGCTGGACGCGGTCAGCCCGGCCGTCGTGGAGTCGGCCAAGGGGATGGGGATGAACGCCCGCCAGCAGCTGCTGCAGGTGCGGTTGCCGCTCGCGTGGCCCGTGATCATGGCCGGCGTACGGATCTCGAGCCTGCTGGTGGTCGGCATCGCAGCCATCGCGGTGCTGGTGGGCGGCGACGGCCTCGGCACCTTCATCCAGGCCGGGCTGACCCGGCGTGGACTCCCGAACGCCGCCAACTCCGTCTTCGTGGGGGTCATCTTCACCGTGCTCCTCGGTCTGGTGCTGGACGCCGTCTTCGCGACGGTCCAGCGCTTCACGACCTCGCGCGGCCTGCGCATCTGATCACCTGAACCGAAAGGCACACATGACTTCCGAGGCCAAGATTCACCTCGACCGGGTGGGCAAGACCTACCCGGGCACCAAGGTGCCCGCTGTGGCAGACCTGACGCTGGACGTCTTCGACGGCGAGATCCTCGTGCTCGTCGGTCCGTCCGGCTGCGGCAAGAGCACCACGCTGCGGCTGATCAACCGGATGATCGAGCCCAGCACCGGGCGGATCCTGCTCGACGGCGAGGACGTCACCGACGTCAACCCCGACAAGCTCCGTCGGCGGATCGGCTACGTGATCCAGCAGATCGGTCTGTTCCCGCACCAGACCATCGCCCAGAACATCGCGACACTGCCGAAGATGCTGGGGTGGGAGAAGGAGCGGATCGCCGCCCGCGTCGACGAGCTGATGACGACGGTCGGCCTCGACCCCGAGCAGTACCGGGACCGCTACCCCAAGGAGCTGTCCGGTGGTCAGGCGCAGCGCGTGGGTGTGGCCCGGGCCCTGGGTGCCGACCCCGACATCATGTTGATGGACGAGCCGTTCGGCGCCATCGACCCGATCACCAGGGACCGGCTGCAGAACGAGTTCCTCCGCCTCCAGGGCGTGCTGCGCAAGAGCATCGTCTTCGTCACCCACGACATCGACGAGGCGATCAAGATGGGCGACCGGATCGCGATCCTCGGGGAGGGCAGCAAGATCCGGCAGATCGACACCCCTGAACGGATCCTCGCCTACCCCGTCGACGACTTCGTCAACGACTTCATCGGGACCGGGTCGACCATCAAGGGGTTGAACTTCCTCAAGGTCAGCTCCCTCACGCTCACCGACTACCCGCGGATGACGACCGACGAGGCGCCGCAGAAGGGCATCGCCCGGCTGCAGGAGAGCGGCTCCGACTGGCTGGTGCTGGTCGACGAGCAGCACCGGCCCCTCCGGTGGCTCAGCACGGCCGACCTGTCCGGCGCCGAGGTCGACGCCGAGGAGGGCGGCGAGGCGCTCGGCGGGTTCCTGCGGTCCGACCACACGCTCTTCCATGCCCTGGAACAGATGGTCCAGAGCGCAGCCGGGGCATCGATCGTGGTCGACGGCACCGGCGCCTTCCAGGGGGTGGTGCAGATGGAGCATCTCGCCAAGGCCGTACGCCGCGCCCAGATGGAGGCTCGCCTGCACTACGAGGAGCTGGAGGCGACGAACTCGTGAGCGACGAGACCATCGGCACGCTCGCCGACCTGGCGGATCCGGCCGCGACCGGCCTCGGCCCCGTGCCGAACCGGCCCGGCGGACCCGCGAAGGCGCCCGCGACCTTCCGGTCCCGGGTGCTGGCCAACCTCGGGCTCTGGGTCGCTCCGTTCGTGATCGCGATCCTGGGAGGTCTGCTCTACCTCTACGTGCGCAGCCTCGACCTCGCCAACGCCAAGACCCAGCTGCGCTCACCGCTGCAGTGGGACACCAAGCTGCGGCCCCAGCTGACCCAGCACCTAGAGATCGCCTTCTGGTCCACCCTCATCGTGATCGTGGTGGCGATCCCCGTGGGGATCCTGCTCACCCGGCCGGCGTTGCGACGCTTCAGTCCTGCCATCTTGGCGATCGCCAACTCCGGCCAGGCGCTCCCGGCGTACGGCCTTCTGGTGATCTTCCTGGCGCTCATGGGTCAGGGCAAGTGGACCGTGATCTGGGCGCTTGCCCTCTTCGCCCTGCTGCCGGTGCTGCGCAACACGATGGTCGGCCTCGACGGGGTAGACCGGGCGGTCATCGAAGCCGGCCGCGGGATGGGGATGACCAAGCTCGGCGTCCTCGGCCGGATCGAGATGCCACTGGCAGTGCCGGTGATCATCGCCGGAGTGCGGATCGCGATCGTCATCAACATCGGCATGGCCACCCTGGCGTTCCTGATCGGCGGCGGCGGGCTCGGCATCACGATCAACGCCGGGCTGAAGCTGCAGCAGGACCCGGTGCTGATCGTGGGCGCCTGGCTGGTCGCGCTGGTCGCGCTCAGCTTCGACTGGCTCGGCGCGGTGGCGGAGAAGAACCTGCACCCGCGCGGCCTCTGAGCCGCAGCGCCACCCCAGGACACAGCGACGCCGCCGGGTCGATGACCCGGCGGCGTCGCTGTGTGAGGAGCGGGGTGCTCAGAGAACCCCGATCTCCTTGAGGTAGTCCCCAGCCACCCGCTCGGCGGGCTGGCCCTCGATGTCGACCTTGGAGTTCAGCTCGGCCATCTTCTCGTTGTCCAGGTCGGCGAGGATGGCGTCCGCGAGCTCGTCGTAGACGTCGGCGTGCGCGTCGTACACCTCGTTGCGCATGGTGAAGGACGCGTTGTAGAGGATCATCGCGCCCTGGTCGTCGACCAGGTCCAGGTTGAGGGAACCGAGCCGGCCGTCGGTGGTGAAGACCTCACCGAAGTCGCACTTGCCGTCGGCGGTCTCGGTGTAGATCAGGCCCGTGTCCAGGATCTTGGTCTGGCTGCCCGGCACCTCGTAGCCGGTGGCGTCCTCGAACAGCACGAGGCCGTCGGGGCGGTCGGGGAACTCGGTCTCCATGCACACCGAGGCGTCCGGGTTGGCCTTGAGGTACGCGGCCATCGAGTCGAAGTCGAAGCCGCCCTCCTGCTCGGCCAGGTCACCGTTGGCGGCGAAGCCGTAGGTGTTGTTGAACGACGACAGCCCGACCCACTTGATGTCGTTGTCCGCCAGGTCCTGCTCGGCGGTGACGTCGTAGAGCTCCTGCGGGTCGTCGCTGGGGTCCTCGTTGCCGAGGTGCACGGTCCAGCCGGTGCCGTTGTAGTCGGGGTAGACGTCGATGTCGCCGCTGAGGAGTGCCTCGCGGTTGACGTTGGTGCCGCCGAGGTTGACCTTGTTGTCGACGCTGGCGCCCTCGTTCTCGAGCGACTGGGCGAACATCTCGCCCAGCAGGATGTTCTCGGTGAAGTCCTTGGACCCCACGGTGACGGACACGCCATCGAGCCTGTCGCTGCTGCCGGATCCGCCACCTCCGTCGTCACCTCCGCAGCTGGCTGTCAGTAGGGCCAGGGCCGCGATCGCCGACGCGGCGATCATGGGCTTGTTGCGTTTGCGCATCAGCTCATCCTTCTGTTGGTTGCATGAGTGCGGGTCCCGGGCCGGTCGCACCAGCTTCATGTGGGGCTGTCGACGGCGGGACCGCGATGGTGCGGGTGCTTCGAGCATAGAGTGACCGGCGCGCGCCGAACCCGGCCGAAGAGTGCTGGGAGGGCCACGATTGGGTCTCGATCGCCCCGTACGACCTGCCCTGGGCCGCCTGCGGGCGGAGCGAGAGACCGGCGTCAGCGACCGGCGGCCTGCTGGGTGCCAGAGCTCGCGACCCTGCCGTTGCGCGGCTGACCGAGGGGCTGGGCGAGCACGACGACGTTGTTGTCGTAGGACGAGCCGTTCCAGTCGGTGCACGACACGATGACCAGTCGACCGGACCCGGCCCCCTGGCCGAAGAGGGCGTCGGCCTGGTCGGCGAGCTCGGGCTGGTCGTAGACCTGCACGCTCCGCACCCGGTAGCGCATGGTGCCGCGCCGGGTCGCGAGATCGACCGTCTGGCCCTTGCGGAGCGAGCGCACCTCGTCGAGGGAGCCACCGCCGGTGTGCACCGTGTGACCGGCGATGACGGTCTGGCCGCCCTCGGCGCCCGGCTCGGCGCTGCGCCTCCACCAGCCCACCTGGACCGGGTCGTCGGGCGGGTCGAGCACCGCGTCGGAGTCGACCTCGATCGGCACCACCGGGGCGTCCACCCCGATGGCCGGGATCTGGAGCCGCACCGGCGCCGACGCCGGCAGGGAGCGGTACGCCGACCGCTCCGGGTCGCCGCCATCGGCGAGCATCAGCCCGGCGAGGCCGGCGACGACCGCCGCGGCGACGAGCCCGCGGAGCAGGCCACCGATCCGCTCAGCCACGGCGACGGGTGCCCGCGGCCAGGGCGCCGACCAGCAGCAGCCCGGCCAGCGCGACGACGGGCCAGTCGGTGCCGTCCTGGGCGGGAGCCTCCGCGAGGCCACCGGGTACGGCGGTGGGCACGACCGGCAGGCCGCCCTTGTGCTTCTTGACCGGTGCGCTCGCCGGCGTCGATGCCACGACCGGCGCCGTGCCCGCGGAGCAGGAGCTGCGACCCAGCTGAACACGCAGGGCCTCGACCCCGAGCTCGGCGGCGGCAGGCAGGACCTGGAGGTCCAGCGCCTCGACGGCGATGTCGCCCGGGCCCGACGAGCTCTGCCGGTTGAGTGTGGCGCTGAGCAGGTTCTGGTCGAGCGGACCGAGCTCGGCGCCGAGGTTGGCGAGCACGGTGTCGATCACCGCGGCCTGGTCGACGGCCGCGGCCAGCGGACCGAGGGCGCCCTGGAGGGCCTGGGTGAGCTGGGGGCGCAGGGTGGCGCGCACCATGCTCGCGACCTTGTCGAGTCCGGTCACGACGTGGGTGTTCGGCTCCGGGTCGGCGGGGAGGGCGAGCAGGTCGACGCGCTGGCCCGACATCTCGACGTACACCCCGGCACCGGCCAGCGAGGCGTCGGCGCTGGCGGAGTCGGGGGTGGCGACGCAGTGGCTCTGCACCGCTCCGAGGTCGACGTACAGCCCCGGGCTGCCGAGGGCCTGAAGGCCGTCCCGCAGGCCCTGGCCCAGCGCGGGCAGCACCTGTCCGACCACCGGCTGGAGGGCCGCCGCGAGCTGCTGGTCGAGCCCGTGGAGGAGGGTGCCCTCGACGAGTGTGAGCCTGCTGAGGTCGAGTGTGGCGACGCTGAGCCGCAGGGTCTGGCCACCGGTGAGGCAGGAGCCCTGACCCACGGCAGCCACGCTCGCGCCCTGGCCGGCGATGCCGGAGCACGCGGCGACCTGGCCGCTGCCGTCGGTCACCGACGACGTGGCGTCCTGGGTCAGCACCCCGGCGGTCAGCAGGGACTGGCCGGCCAGGGCCGTGACCTGCGGACGGTTGGTGCCGGCGGAGCTCTGAGTCGAGCCGTCGTTGCTGACCGAGTAGGTGCCGGAGTCGGTGGGCGAGCCGGCCACCGTCACGACGACCGCACTCGCCGTCCCGTCGGCGAGCGAGGTCGCCGCGCTGCCCGGCGCTGCGGCCAGGAGCACCAGCCCCACCGCCGTGACGGCTGCCGCTGCTCCACGGACCCTCATGAGTCGTGCCATGTCGTGCTCCCTCCCGGCGAGCGGGCGCGCTGGTCAGCACCCGTCGTGGTGTGGGTCTCAACGACGCTGCGCAGCCGTGGTTACGCGCCGGTAGCGCACCCGGTCCGCGCGACTGGCGCGGCATCCTGGCCTGCGGAAGGTCTCGGGACCTACGTCCCAAAGGGTGATTTACACCCTGCCGCTCTCCGTGTGAAGGTTGATGGCTCCGCCGGTGGCACCCCATAGGGCAGCGCCGGACTAGTAGGAAGAGAGATCAACAGTGCTTACCCTTTTGTGGATCATCGCCGTCATCCTCGTGATCAGCGGCATCGTCACCCTCGTGCGCGGGCAGATGCTGCTCGGCATCGTCCTCATCGTCGTCGGCCTCCTCGTCGGCCCCGGTGGCGTGAGCATCTTCAACTAGCAGCCAGCACTCACAGCACCCCCGTCCCTCATCGGCCGGGGGTGCTGTCGTTCGCGGGCAGTGTCGGTGCGCACGCCTAGGGTGTGGCCGATGGCCCTGCACCTCCACCGCGCCGAGCGGACCGACCTGCTGGCCGACGGGCTCGCGGAGCTGCTCGCCGGCCCGCTGACCGACCCCTTCGCCCACGAGGTCGTGGTGGTGCCGGCCCGGGGCGTCGAGCGCTGGCTGACGCAGCGGCTCTCCCACCGACTCGGCACCGGGTCACGCGGCGGCGACGGGGTGTGCGCCGGCGTCTCCTTCGTGACACCGCACTCCCTGGTGTCCATGCTGCTCGACAAGGACGCCGAGGACCCGTGGGAGCCCGACCGGCTCGCTTGGCCGCTGCTGGAGGTCATCGACGCCGCCCTCGGCGAGCCCGGCTTCGAGGCGCTCTCCGCGCACCTGGGTCACGGCGACGACGACGACCAGCGCCGGTCCCGCCGCTACTCCGTGGCCCGGCGCCTCGCGGGCCTCTTCGCGTCGTACGTCGTGCAGCGCCCGCAGCTGGTCACCGACTGGCGTGAGGGGCGGGCGACCGACGGCGCGGGTGGCGCACTCGACGACGACCTGCGCTGGCAGGCCGAGCTCTGGCGCCGGCTGCTCGACCGGGTCGAGGCCACGCCGCCCGACGTGCGGCACGCGACCACGCTCGAGCGGCTGCGCGCGGGAGGTGCCGACCTCGACCTGCCGCCGCGACTGTCGCTGTTCGGCCACACCCGGCTGCCGGCCACCGAGGTGCACCTGCTGGCCGCGCTGGCCGAGCTCCGCGACGTGCACCTCTGGCTGCCGCAGCCGTCCGCCCCCCTGTGGGACGCGCTGTCCGCCACGGCTGCCGAAGGTCCGGTGGCGCGCTCCGCTGACGACTCCGCCGCGCAGGTGCGCCACCCGTTGCTGGCATCACTGGGCCGCGACTCCCGCGAGCTGCGTCGCACCCTCGGCGAGGTCGCGGTCCAGGACGCCGGGGCCGCCCCAGCGCCCGCCACCCCGCAGTCGCTCCTGGGCTGGCTGCAGGCCGACCTCCGCGGCAACCTGGCCGCTCCTGCCGGAGGTCCGGGCGACGCGCGTGCTCGCCGCCGACGACCGGTCGGTGCAGGTGCATGCGTGCCACGGCGCGGCCCGGCAGGTCGACGTGCTCCGCGAGGTGCTCGTCGGGCTCCTGCAGGACGACCCGACCCTCGAGCCGCGCGACATCCTGGTGATGTGCCCCGACATCGAGAGCTACGCGCCGCTGATCTCCGCCGGGTTCGGCCTCTCCGACGTCGCGGGCGAGGGGGTCGGGCACCCGGCCCACCGGTTGCGGGTGCGGCTCGCCGACCGTTCGCTCGGCGCCACCAACGGCCTGCTCGGGGTCGCGGCCGCCATGGTCGACCTCGCGGGCGGGCGTCTCACCGCCACGCAGGTCCTCGACCTGGCCGGCGCCGACGAGGTGCGGCTGCGGTTCGGCTGGGGCGACGACGAGCTCGAACGCATCGGCAAGTGGGTCGTCGAGGCCGGCATCCGCTGGGGGTACGACGCGGCGCACCGTGGTGACTTCGGGCTCACGCTCGACGCCAACACCTGGGTCGCGGGCATGCGCCGGGTGCTGCTGGGTGCGGCCATGTCCGGCAACGGCCACCGCTTCGTCGCCGCCACGCTGCCGATCGACGACGTGGGCGACGGCCAACTCGAGCTGGCCGGACGCTTCGCCGAGTTCGTCGACCGGCTGCACCGGTTCCTCGACCGTGCGGGAGTGGCCGGCACCGTCGAGGAGTGGACCGGAGCGCTGGCCGGCGGGGTGCACGAGCTGACCTCGGTGGCGCCCGACGACGTGTGGCAGCTGGCCCAGTTCGATCGCGAGCTGGCCCGCATCTCCGCGAGCGCGCAGGGCGACACGACGACGCTGCGGCATGCCGACGTCCGCGCGCTGCTGCGGCACCGGCTGCGCGGCCGCCCGACCCGGTCCAACTTCCGCACCGGCACGCTCACCGTCTGCACGATGGTGCCGATGCGGTCGGTGCCGCACCGCGTCGTGTGCCTGGTGGGTCTCGATGACGGTGTCTTCCCCCGCATCGCCTCGGTCGACGGCGACGACGTGCTGGCCCGCCGACCGCGCACCGGGGAGCGCGACCTCCGCTCCGAGGACCGCCAGCTCCTCCTCGACGCGATCGGGGCCGCCACCGAGACGCTTGTGGTCACCTACGCCGGCCGCGGCGAGCACAACGGCGCCGAGCGACCGCCGGCCGTGCCGCTCGGCGAGCTGCTCGACGCGCTCGACCGCACCGCCGCCGTGCCGGTGCGCGACCGGGCGCTGGTGCGCCACCCCCTCCAGCCCTTCGACGAGGTCAACCTCGTCCCGGCCGGGCTGGTCGGCACCCTGCCCTTCACCTTCGACGGGGCCGCGCTCGCCGGCGCCGAGGCCGCGCGCGGCACGCGCATCGAGGTGGCCGAGCTGGTGCCCGAGCCGCTGCCACCGGCGCCGGTGGAGAGCGACGTGTCGCTGGCCGACCTGCACGACTTCTTCCGGCACCCGGTCAGGGCCTTCTTCCGCAGCCGGCTGCGGGTCTCCACGCCGTACGACGCCGACGAGGCCAAGGACGCCATCCCCATCGAGCTCGACGGCCTCGAGCAGTGGGCCGTGGGCGACCGGCTCGTCACCGACGTGCTCGCCGGTGCCGACCCGCAGGCCGGGATGACCGCCGAGCAGCTGCGCGGATTGCTGCCGCCCGGCGCCCTGGGCGCCGGCGTGCTCACCGACGTCGTGCAGAGGGTCCGCCCGCTCGTGACGCAGGGGCAGGCGTTGCGCACCGGACCGGCGCGGTCCCTCGACGTCGACATCGACCTGGGCGACCGGCGGCTCACCGGCACGGTCGGCAACGTCTTCGGCAACAACCTGGTGACCGTCAGCTACTCCAACCTCGGCGCCAAGCAGCGGCTCGCGGCCTGGATCGACGCGCTCGCCCTGGCCGCCGGCCACCCCGACGAGAACTGGACCGCCCACACCATCGGCAAGCACCGCTCCGGCGGGCAGGTCGCGATGATCGGGCCGCTCGCCGACCACCAGGCGCGGGCATGGCTGCGCGAGCTGGTCGACGTCTACGAACGCGGCCTGTGCGAGCCGCTGCCGCTGCCCGTGCGGACCTCGTTGGCCTACGCCACCGACCACGTCTACTCCGCGGCCGGACGAGACGCCGACCCCGACGGCAAGGCCGCGCGCGAGTGGACGACGCCGCGCTTCGACGAGACCGGCTTCCCCAAGGAGGACTCCGACGCGTGGCACGTCCGCGCGTTCGGCGAGCACGCGGCGTACTCCCTGCTGACCACGCCGTTACGTCCCGACGAGACACCGGGCGGGCCCACCCACCGCCTGGGTCACTACGCCTGGCGCGTGTGGGGTCCGCTGCTCAGCGACCACGAGAGCATCCGAGGCATCTGATGGACACCTTCGACATCACCGCACCCCTGCCGACCGGCACCACCCTGCTCGAGGCCAGCGCCGGCACGGGCAAGACCTGGACCATCGCCGCCCTCGTCACCAGGTACGTCGCGGAGGGTGTGGCGACGCTCGACGAGCTGTTGGTCGTGACGTTCACCCGGGCCGCGAGCCAGGAGCTGCGCGAGCGGGTGCGCGAGCAGCTGGTCGAGGCCCAGCGGGCGCTGGCCGACCCCGGCGCGGACCGACCGGAGAGTGCCCTGCTCGACCACCTCCTGGCCGACCCCACGCAGCGGGCAGCGATGCATCAGCGGCTGACCACCGCGCTCACGTCGTTCGACGCGGCCACGATCGCGACCATCCACCAGTTCTGCCAGCTGGTGCTGCGCAGCCTGGGGGTCGCCGGCGACACCGACTCGGCCGCGACCCTGGTCGAGGACCTCGAGCAGCTGACCGGCGAGGTCGTCGACGACCTCTACCTCGCCCGGTTCGCCGGTGAGCAGAAGCCGATGTGGTCACGTCGGGAGGCACTCGAGATCGCCCGGGCGGTGGTCGACGACCCGAGGGCCCGGGTCGAGCCGCTGGCCGTGCTCACCGAGGCGCCCGACTCGGTCGCTGCAGCGCGGGTGCGCTTCGCCCAGGACGTGCTTGACGAGGTCGAGCGCCGCAAGCGCCGGCTGGGGGTGCTGAGCTACGACGACCTGCTGAGCCAGCTCGCCGACGCCCTCGCCGACGTCGGTGCGCCCGCCCGCGCCCGGATGCAGCACCGCTGGAAGGTCGCGCTGATCGACGAGTTCCAAGACACCGACCCGGTGCAGTGGCAGGTCTTCGACCGGGCCTTCGCCGGAGTCGCCACGATGGTGCTGATCGGCGACCCCAAGCAGGCGATCTACGCGTTCCGCGGTGGCGACATCGTCACCTACCTCGCGGCCGCCGAGACCGCGACGACCCGACAGACCCTGGGCGTCAACTGGCGCTCCGACAAGCCGCTCCTCGACGCCGTGCAGGTCATGCTGCAGGGCGCGGCGCTCGGTGACGGACGCATCGTCGTGCACCCCGTCCAGGCGCACCACCGGGAGTCCCGCCTGGCCGGCGCCGGAGCGCCGTTGCGGATGCGGCTGGCCAGGCGGGCCGAGATCGGTGCCGGGCCGCGCAGCAGGCCGGCGGTCGCCCGGTGGCGGGACCACGTGATCAGAGACCTGGCCGGCGACATCTCCCGGCTGTTGCGGTCCGAGGCCACGTTCGAGGGCGAGCCCGTGCGTCCCGGCCACGTGGCCGTGCTGGCCGCACGGCGGTCCGACCTGCAGGCGGCCCAGCTGGCCCTGGCCGACGTGGGCATCCCGTCGGTGGTCAACGCGGGGGGCTCGGTCTTCCACACGCCCGCCGCGACCGAGTGGCTGAGCCTGCTCGAGGCGCTCGAGCAGCCCCACCGCGCCGACCGGGTGCGGGCCGCAGCCCTCACGTCCTTCTTCGGGCTCAGCGCGGCCCGGCTCGATGCCGGTGGCGACGAGGGCACCGACCACCTCGCCGACACGGTCCGGACCCTGGCGGAGGTGCTGAGCGCGCGCGGCGTCGCCGCCGTGCTCGAGTGCGCGGTCGTCGACGGGCTGACCGGGCGGGTGCTGGCCCGGGTCGGCGGCGAGCGCACCCTGACCGACCTGCGCCACATCGGTGAGGCGCTGCACAAGGTGTCGGTCGAGGAGCGGCTCGGCATCGTCGGCCTGCTGGGCTGGCTGCGCGCCCAGGTGGCAGACGACAAGTTCGAGGTCTCGTCGGAGCGCACCCGGCGCCTCGACTCCGACGCGGCGGCCGTGCAGCTGGTGACGGTGCACGGCAGCAAGGGGCTCGAGTACCCCATCGTCTACGTCCCCACCCTCTGGGACCGCTACACCGGCCGCGAGCCGGGCGCGCCGCTCTTCCACGACGACGACGGGCACCGCTGCCGCGACGTCGGCGGGCCGAGCCCGCACCGCGCGGCCCACCTCGCCCGGCACGCCTCCGAGGACGCCGGCGAGTCCCTGCGTCTCCTCTACGTCGCCCTCACGCGGGCGCAGTCACAGGTCGTCGCGTGGTACGCCGCGGCCGAGCGCAACACGCCCGCGTCACCGCTGCACCGGGTGCTGTTCGGACGGCGCCCCGGCATGCCCGGGGTGCCCGACGAGCAACCGATCGTCGACGACGACCGGATGGTCGAGATCCTGGGCCACTGGCAGACGGCCGGCGGGCTGAGCCCCGAGCTCGCGACGCTCGACGTCGCCCCCGAGGGCGAGCTCACGGTGGACCGACCCACCCTCGCCGCCCGCCGCTTCACCCGGACGGTCGACACCAGCTGGCGCCGGACCTCCTACTCCTCGCTGTCGGCGGCAGCCCAGTCATCGGCCCACGGGGCCGACCGGCACCTCAGCGAGCCCGAGGAGGTGCCCGAGCTCGACGACGAGGTCGAGCTGGCCGTCGGCGCCGCTCCCGAGCAGCTCGACCTCGCGGCCGTGCCGTCGCCGATGGCCGCGCTGCCGGTGGGCGCGACGTTCGGCTCGCTGGTGCACGCGGTGCTCGAGCACGCCGAGCCTGCCGCCGCCGACTTCCGCGCCGAGCTGCTCGCCCACATCGCCGACCAGCGCGTCTGGTGGCCGGTCGACCTCGACGCCGGCGAGCTCGCCGACGCCCTGGTCGCGGTGTGCGCCAGCCCGCTCGGCCCGCTGGCCGGAGGCACCACGCTGATGCAGGTCGCCACGGCCGATCGGCTCAAGGAGCTCGACTTCGAGCTGCCGCTCGCGGGCGGTGACGACACGTCGTACTCCGCGGACGGGGTGACCCTCGGCCACCTCGCACCGTTGCTGCGCAGACACCTCACCGACAGCGACCCGCTGCTGGCCTACGCCGCCACCCTCGACGCCGACGCGGCGCTGGCCGGGCAGCCGTTGCGCGGCTACCTCACCGGCTCCATCGACGTGGTGATCCGCGTGCCGGTCGACGGAGCCGAGCGCTACCTCACCGTCGACTACAAGACCAACTGGCTCGGCGAGATGGGCGGCGACCTGACCGCGCGCGACTACCGTCCCTCGGTGCTCGACGAGGCGATGGGCCACTCCGACTACCCGTTGCAGGCGCTGCTCTACACCGTCGTGCTGCACCGCTTCCTGCGCTGGCGACTGCCCGGCTACGACCCCGAGCAGCACCTCGGCGGGGTCCTCTACCTCTACCTGCGCGGCATGTGCGGCCCGCAGACACCGCTGGTCGACGGGGTGCCGTGCGGCATCTTCTCCTGGCGGCCGCCGATCGCGCTCGTCGAGGACCTCTCGGCGCTGCTCGACGGGCAGCTCGCGGAGGTGGGCCGGTGAGCGACTTCGAGACCACCGACCAGTACGACGCCGCGCTGGCGCTCGACGCACACGGACTGCTCGCCACGTTCAACTCCGCCGGCGTGATCAGGTCGGCCGACGTCCACATCGCCCAGACCCTCGGTCAGCTCGGCGGGGAGCGCGACCAACAGGTCCTGCTCGCGATCGCGCTGACCTGCCGGGCAGTGCGCGCCGGCTCGGTCTGCCTCGACCTGGCCACCGTCGCCAGCGAGACGACGACGGGCGACCCGGCGACCGGCCCCGGTGCGGGTGGGACGACCGAGCTGCCCTGGCCCGAGCCGGCCGCCTGGTCCGACGCGGTCGCCGCCAGCCCGCTCGTCGACCTCGGGGTGCTCCGCTGGGATGCCCGCCTCCTCTACCTCGACCGCTACCACGAGCAGGAGACCCACGTCCTCGACGACCTGACCGCGCGGGCCGCGACCGCGCCGCCCCACGACCCCGAGCTCATGCGGGCCTCCCTCGACCGGGTCTTCCCGCTCACGGGCTACGACGAGCAGCGGGCCGCGTGCGTGCGCGCCGCCAGCCAGTGGACCACGGTCATCACGGGTGGCCCGGGCACCGGCAAGACCACTGCCGTCGCCGGCCTGCTGGTCGCGCTCGCCGAGCAGCACGAGGCGCGGGGCCAGGTGATGCGCGTCGCCATGGCGGCGCCCACCGGCAAGGCGGCGGCTCGGCTGCAGGAGGCCGTGCACCAGGCTGCCGACGCGCTGTCGCCGGGTGACAGGGCCAGGCTTGCTGGCCTGCAGGCCAGCACCTTGCACCGGCTGCTGCGCACCCACCCGGGCAACTCGACCCGGTTCCGGCACGACCGGCACAACCGGCTGCCCCACGACGTGATCGTCGTCGACGAGACCTCGATGGTGTCGCTGACGATGATGTCGCGGCTGCTCGAGGCGGTCCGGCCCGACGCCCGGCTGATCCTCGTGGGCGACCCCGACCAGCTGTCGTCGGTCGACGCCGGTGCGGTCCTGAGCGACCTCGTCCGCGGGTTCGAGGGCCGCGCCGACTCGCCCGTGGCCGCCCTGCGCACTACCCACCGCTACGGCACCGAGATCGGCACCCTGGCCGAGGCGCTCCGCGACGGCGACGCCGACGCGGTGGTCGCGGCACTCTCTGCCGGGCACTCGGCCGTCGAGTGGATCCTCGACGACGACCCGGCCGGCCAGATCCGCTCCACATCCCTCGAGGTCGCCCTCGCCGTCCGCGACGCCGCCGCGGTCGGGCGCGCCGACAAGGCGCTAAAGGCGCTCGACCGGCACCGGCTGCTGTGCGCCCACCGCGACGGCCCCTACGGCGTGCGCCACTGGAACCGTCGCATCGAGCAGTGGATCACCGCCGAGACGGGCGACCCGCTCTACGAGGCCGCCTACGTCGGGCGGCCGCTGCTCGTCACCGCCAACGACTACGCGCTGGGCATCTACAACGGTGACGTCGGTGTGGTGGTCGACCGCGGCGGCGTACGCCGGGTGGCCCTGATCGGCAGCGACGGACCGCTCGAGGTGGCCCCCTCGCGCCTGGGCGACGTCGACACCATGCACGCGATGACGATCCACAAGAGCCAGGGCAGCCAGGCCGATGTCGTCACGGTGCTGCTCCCCGACGAGGACTCCCGCCTGCTCACCCGCGAGCTCTTCTACACCGCGGTCACCCGGGCGCGCACCCGCGTGCGGGTCATCGGCCCGGAGTCCGCGGTCCGGGCCGCCGTCGGCCACCGGGCCCAGCGCGCGACCGGCCTGGCCCGACGGCTCGCCGATTCCTGACCGTCCACCAGGCCGACGCGAAACGTGCCCGTGACAACACCCGGCTAGGGTCGAGACATCCCATCTCTGGAGGTCGCGATGTCGTTCCTGCTGCGTGTGGAGCTGCTCGACGTACCCGGATCATTGGGTCGCCTCGCCACGGCGATCGGTGAGGCCGGCGGCGACATCGAGGCGATCCAGATCGTCGAGAAGACCGCTGACAACACCGCGATCGACGACATCATGCTCGAGCTGGTGCCCGGCGTGATGCCCGACTCGATCGTCTCGGCCTGCAACACCATCGACAGCGTGCAGGTGCTCTGGATCAGCCGCTACAACGCGGGCGGCAACCTCTTCCTCGACCTCGAGGTCGTCGAGGCCCTGACGGCGAGCCCGTCCGAGGCCCTCGACCGGCTCGTCGACCTGATGCCCGTGACGTTCCGGGTCGACTGGGGCGCCCGCGTGCGGCATACCGACGGGGGCACCGAGATCGTCCGTGCCACCGAGGCCGCGCCGCCCACCATCGACTGGCCGTCGCTCGACGGCGCCCGGCGGCTCGAGAGCGACGACGAGAACCTGCTGCTGTGCTGCTGCTCGCTCGGCAGCGAGGCGCTGGTGCTCGGACGACGCGGCGGCCCGGAGTTCCTCGACTCCGAGCTGGCTCGGCTCGACCACCTCGCGGGCCTCGCGCTCGACATCACCGATCGCGCCCAGGTGCAGGACCGGCCGGGCTGAGTGGGAGTCAGCCGGCGAGTGAGCCGCCGAAGATCTGCCACGCCAGGGCGGACTTCGCGACCAGGCTGAGCACCAGGTAGACCTTCTCGCCGTAGGCGTAGTCGGCCCACCGCCCGACCTGGCGGTACTGGAGCCACTGGTTGAGCGCGAAGCTCATGAAGAACACGAACAGCGAGCCGACGATGCCGTAGACGAAGCCGGGGACCGCGTTGGTGCCGCTGCTGGCGCCCACCAGGTTGACCAGGATGGCCACCCACGGCGCCGCGCCCGCCACGCACCCGAACCAGAACGGCAGCATGGTCGTGCGCGCCCGGCCCGGTGGGTTCATCAGCTCCTGGACCCAGCCGAAGAGGATCATCGCGATGTTGGCCCCGATGACCAGCACGACCTCGACGATGCCGGTGATGCCGTTGTAGAAGCCGATCAGGACCACCATGATGGTCGCGCTCAGCGAGTACTCCATCCAGCGGAACCGGTTCAGCCCCGCCCGGAGGTCGCTCTCGTAGCGCTTCCTGAGCACGGTCGCGGTGAGCAGGTGGTCGAGCGCCGCCAGGGCCAGGAACGCCGCGATGGCCGGTCCGATGGTGACGTCGAACAGCGCCTCGGGGGCAGCGGCCCGGCTGCCCGGCGGGCCTGCCGGGAACTGTGAGGTGACGGTGATCGCGAACCCGCTGGCGAGCAGCAGCACGGCGACGACCTGGGCGGCGTGCAGCACGGCGAGCCCGAGGTTCCAGCGTCGCAGTCGGGCCAGGCTGGTGTCGTTGACTCCGGTGGCTTCCATACCTGTCCTCCGTGGCGGGGTGGGTCGATCTCTGCTCGCTGCTGCGGGGCTCCGTCCGGTCCTACGCGCGCCCGCGCTGGTAGCGGTCCAGCGCGACCAGCCGTTCCTCGGCATGGTCGACGATACGGCGCGGGTAGCCGTGGGCGTAGCCGTCGTCGTGCTCCCACGGCTCGTGCACGGCCTTGCCGGGCAGGTGCGCGAGCTCGGGTACCCAGCGGCGCACGTAGTCACCGCTCGCGTCGAACTTCGCGCCCTGCGTGATGGGGTTGAAGACCCGGAAGTACGGCGCCGCGTCGGTGCCCGTGCCCGCCACCCACTGCCAGCCGTGGTTGTTGGAGGCCAGGTCACCGTCGACGAGGTGGTCGAGGAAGTGCCTGGCTCCGACCGGCCACCAGACGTGCAGGTCCTTGGTGAGGAAGCTGGCGGTGATCATCCGCACCCGGTTGTGCATCCACCCCTCGGCGAGCAGCTGCCGCATGCCGGCGTCGACGATCGGGAAGCCGGTGGTGCCTGTCTTCCATGCCTCGATGGCCTCGCTGGCGTCGTCGGGCTCGTCGTACGTCAGGCCCGGCACCGGCCGCAGGTCGCTCCACGCAGACTCGGGGTTGTGGTGCAGCACGTCGGCGTAGAACTCGCGCCACGCCAGCTCCTTCTCGTACGTCGTCGCGCCGTGCGACCGCTTGCCGGCCGTCTGCGCCAGCAGCTGGCGCGGATGCACGACGCCGAGCTTGAGGTAGGGCGACATCCGGGACGTGCGGTCGGCACCCGGGTCGTCGCGGATGGCGTCGTAGTCGTCGACATCGCTGTCGACGAACGCCCGGAACCGCCTCATCGCGGCGTCCTCGCCCGCCGTGGGCATGCCCGGCGGAGCCTCGGCGATCGCCGAGTCGAGCATGGCCGCGACGCGCTCGTCGCTCTCGTGGTCCAGCCACGCCACGCCCCGCGGCGCGGGCGAGGGATCGTCCCACCCGTGCGCCCGCCATGCCTTCGAGAACGGTGTGTAGACCTTGTACGGGTCACCCGAGCCGTTCTTCACGCTCCCCGGTGCCACGGCGTACGGCGTCCCGGTGGCGACCCCGGCCACCGACTCCGGAAGGGCGGAGACGACCGCATGGTCCCGGGCCCGGGCGTACGGCGTGAAGTCGTTGCCGACGTGCAGCTCCCTCGCCCCGACGTCGGCCAGCACGCGCGGCACCACGGTCTCGGGCGCACCCAGCCGGATGCAGAGCCGGCCGTCCATCGACGCGTCGAGACTGCGCAGCGTCGCTGCCAGCCAGCCCCTGCGGCCGGCGCCGGCCGAGCGCCACAGCACCGGATCGAGCACGAAGAGCCCGAGCACCTCACCGTGGGCGGCCGCCGCTGCCAGGGCGGGGTTGTCTCGGAGTCGCAGGTCGCGGCGGAACCACAGGACCGAAGGATGTCCGTCGCTCACGTGGCTCGCTCGAGCAGGAAGAGCGGGATCGTGCGGTCGATCGGGTCGGTCTTCTTCTTGTACTCCGCGTAGGTCGGCCAGGTCGCGACGGCCCGCTCCCACCATGCGGCACGCTCGTCGCCGGAGAGCTCACGGACGGTGTACGTCGCCTTGTCGGCGCCGTCTTGGAGGTCGACCTCGGGGTGGTTGCGGAAGTTGGCCGCCCAGGTGGGGTCCTCGGGCGCGCCGCCCTTGGAGGCCACGGCGAGGTACTTGCCGTCGTGCTCGACGCGCATGACGGGGTTCTTGCGCAGCTTGCCCGACTTCGCGCCCACCGACGTGATGACCACGATCGGGTCGTTGGAGTCACGCAGCGTGTTGGCTCGCTGGCCGTCGGAGGCCTCGAACTCGGCGACCTGGTCGCGCACCCACTGCGCCGGGCTCGGCTCGTACACACCTTGAAGAGTCATGTCTTCACAACACCACGTCGGCGGCCGGGATTCCAGAGTCTGCGGCTGGTCGAGCCCGGTCGGGAGCCGCTCCCTACGATGACGCCATGAGTGCAATCGAGGGCGTCAGCGAGATCTTCGACCCGGCCGACTGGGACGCGGTCCCCGGCTTCGAGGGTCTGACCGACCTCACCTACCACCGCGCCAGGGCGCACGGCACGGTGCGCATCGCCTTCGACCGGCCCGACATCCTCAACGCGTTCCGGCCGCACACGGTCGACGAGCTGCTCTCGGTGCTGGAGCACGCCCGCCAGTCGAGCGACGTGGGCTGCGTCCTGCTGACCGGAAACGGTCCGAGCGACAAGAACGGCAAGTGGGCGTTCTGCACCGGCGGCGACCAGCGCATCCGGGGCAAGGCGGGCTACCAGTACGCCGACGGCGAGACCGTCGACACCGTCGACAAGGCCAAGCTCGGTCGGCTGCACATCCTCGAGTGCCAGCGACTCATCCGCTTCATGCCCAAGATCGTGATCTGTCTCGTGAACGGCTGGGCCGCCGGCGGCGGGCACTCCCTGCACGTGGTCTGCGACCTCACGCTCGCGAGCCGCGAGCACGGCCGCTTCAAGCAGACCGACGCCGACGTGGGCAGCTTCGACGGCGGCTTCGGGTCGGCGTACCTCGCCCGTCAGGTCGGCCAGAAGTTCGCCCGCGAGATCTTCTTCCTCGGCGACGAGTACTCCGCCGACGACATGCACGCCATGGGTGCCGTCAACCGGGTCGTCCCGCACGCGGACCTGGAGAAGGTCGCGCTGGAGTGGGGCGCCAAGATCAACGGCAAGTCCCCCACCGCGCAGCGGATGCTGAAGTACTCGTTCAACGCCATCGACGACGGGCTGGTCGGCCAGCAGCTCTTCGCCGGCGAGACCACCCGGCTCGCCTACATGACCGACGAGGCGCAGGAGGGTCGCGACCAGTTCCTCGAGAAGCGCGAGCCCGACTGGTCGCCATACCCCTGGTACTACTGAGTCGTTGCGTTTCCGCAGGTCAGGAACGGGTCGCCCGGCGAAAGTCCGCGTCTGGTCCGCGAAAAGTCCGCAAGAAGCCAGCGGCTGCCGGTCCTGGCCGGCACCCAGGCCCTGCTCCGTGCCCTGCTCATCGGCGGACCAGCACCCCACGGGTGCGCCTAGATGTCATCCCGCGCCATCTCATCCAGCCAGCCGTTCAACTCCTCGCGGATCTCCGCCTGTAGTTGTTGACGCTCGTCATCCTCAGCCGGGGAAGCGCCGACCTGCGGCGCGGTGTCGACCTCGTCCTCCCAAGGCTCGACCGGCAGGGGGATCTCAATCTCAAGCACAGTGGGACCCTGGCGGATTACGTCCTCTTGGCGTTCGCGAGGCCAGTTTGGGTCCACGGTAGGTGGCATGTAGCCGCCCCAACCTTCGATCATCTCCTCCTTCCACCATTCGGTGATCCACTCGTGTTGGGCTCCGGGAACGAAGAGGATGGCCACGTCGTCATTCTGAAACGTCAGGTCACCGCGGACGCGCCACTCCCGCTCCCAGCGCCAGTCATACGGAACCGCGGCGCCCTCAGCGCCAGCATCGCGGGGGTAGTCGATGAACGGGGTGATTCGCCACAGCATGTGCTCGGGATCCGGTGCATTGCGGAACGCCAGGTCGCGCACAGTGTTGAAGATCTCGACCTGCACCTCACTGTCTCGCGGCAAATACCAGACCGGCGCCGCCCCACGAGCTTGCATCCAGGGCTTGAGGAAGCCGAGCCCGAACTCGCCGTGGCGCCGCGCAAGGTCCGCCACGCTCGCGAGAGCAGCCATCTCGCTGAACGAGGCGACCTTCTGGGAGGGAGCGAGCGTGCCCACGTTGTACGCGGCGCCGTAGGGCGTCAGTGCACGAACCTGGCCCTCCCGAAGGATCGTCGTGAAGGTGTCTGCTTGCTTCGTGAGGTGAATCAGCACGCGCGATCAATCCTCCTCATCGATCTTTTCCCAGAATCGATCTCGCAGGCGGAACCGGACCGGATCGCTGAGGTCATAGATGTCCAGTGCCTCGCAAAGATCCTGCAGCAATGCCCGGTCGATCTCACGAGGGATGGAGGGCTTGCCGCGAACGAGGTCTACGTGATCAGCCGCCGTTGCAGATTGACGGAAGGAAGCGATGACCTTCGCGACCACGGCGTCGATCTCCGTGTCGTACTCCTCCGGATCGTCGTAGCCAGGGGTGATGGAGGAGCCGCCGTCAGTCGATCCGCTGTAGGCCACGACCGCCGCCGGACCGGGGGCACTGCGTCGAGCCATCGCGGCCAAGTCTCCCGGCGTCGGCCGCGCCGGCAATCTGACGGGTTCGACCGGTATCGGGGGCGTTGTTGGTACGGCTCGCGGTTTCTCAACACGCATCACCGTGTTGTCCACCGTGCTGGGCGAGAGGGTCGCCAGTTCGTCTGCTGCTCGGAGCAGGTGCCTGCTCACGCCGTGCGGCCGATCATCCGCGTTTGGCACCGCAAGCACGATGACTTGTACGCCGTGGATCTGTGCCTCCTCGACCGCCTCGGTGAGGTCATCGTCGCCAGAGACGAGGAAGAAGACATCGGCGGCGTCGTTCCGCGCATGCGCAACGAGGTCCAGTCCGATTCGCAGGTCCACGCCCTTCTGCTGCCCGTCCACGCCAAAGCGACCGAGGCGCAACTTCACCTTGGGGAGTTCGCCTATCCGTTCCTGCTGAGGATCCGGTACCCCTTCCTTTGCGGAGTCGTACCAGTGGACACGGAGCAGCGGGAGGCCCGAAACCTGCTCAGCCTGGTCGACCAGCGCCTGTATCAGCGCCCGATATTCAACATGGATGCCGTTGCGGAGTGACGTCCCGGTGACTCGGGTCGCGGCCGAGGCAAGCAGGTAACCAGCGTCCACGTACAGAGCACAATTGGACCTCATGTTGCTGTCTTACCAGCGACGTCCGACTTATGCCGAGGGTTCACGCGAACCGGACAGAAGCGGGCTCTTGAGTGGCGCCTTTGCGCGCATAGGGTCTACCCGAGCTACGGCAGTGCCCGTCGGATCTCACCGATGAGTGTCGGATACGGGTCCTCAAGTGGCTTCCTCTCGGCCCGAAGCTGTTCCCGGATCTTTCGAAGTGGTTCGCCGGCGACGTAGTGGCGCCCCCGGCGCTCGCCTCGAGCGTCCAAGAGCCCGAGCTCGGCCGCGTTTACGAGATCTCTAGTTGCGGTGCGTTCGTCGAGCTCGGTGAGCTTCACGTACGACGGCCGCGTCACCCTGAGCCCGAGGAGGGCGTCGAAGAGAGCGGCGCCGATCCGGTCGTTCAGTCGGTGTTCGCTGATGAGCTCATCGATTCTGCGCCACTGTGTCTCGGCGTCATCGAAACGGCGCCGCATCGTTTGGGCCTGCATGTGGTGCGCCCGAAGGTTGAACTTCACCCACAGGCTGGCATTGTTTCCTGGGCGCCAGGAGCCGCGGCCGGTGGCCGCGAGGACGTCGTAGTAGTCCTGCGCGTTGTTGCCGAGCCACTCCTCGATGCTGGAGAAGGCCGGCTCCACGACCTGGTCTTGCGCCAGCACCATGGTTTGCAAGGCACGAGCCATGCGCCCGTTGCCGTCGCGAAACGGATGGATCATGACGAGGTTCAGGTGTGCCATGGCGCCCCGCACCAGCGGGTCGTCGGGACTCGGTATGGCGAGCGACTGTGAGAGGGCGCGCATCAGCTCAGGCACTAGATCGCCGTCGGGGCCTTCGTACACGTTGATCCCGCGCTTGTCGTCGCGCACGAAGATCTCGCTGGTGCGGTACCGCCCCGGCATCTTCGTGAGGTCGTGGTCGAGCAGCATGAAGTGCATGGACCGAAGGACCGCCTCGTCGATCACGAAGCCCGGCTCGGTCGCCACGTTCAGCACGTACGTCAGCACGCGCCGGTACGCGAGGATCTCCATCCAGGTGGCCTCGTCCGCGCTGAGCGGCGGCTCGTCATCGACCGCGGCGACGGCGTCCTCGTCGCTCACCGTGTACCCCTCGATGGTGTTGGAGCCCTGGATCGCTCGGGCCGTCGTCGTGCGGCGAAGTAGGCCGTTCCAACGCTTGGGCACGCGAAGGAAGTCCGCGAGCGAGGCGCGGAAGGCGTGGATCTCGGCGATGACCTGCTGGTCCTCGAGATCCGGGTCTGGGGTGGTGAAGAGAGTCGGCATGTCCGTATGTCCTTTATTAAGTGCCAAGGATACGGCCGACCCTGTCCGTTTGTCACTTATTAAGCGACAAATGGACGGCTTGGTTCATTAGGCCTGCTGCGGCGGCCCGCGTCCGGTCCTCAGCGGTCGGCCACAGGTGGCTGTAGGTGTTCAGCGTGGTCGTGGCTGACGAATGCCCGAGCGCCCGCTGGACCGTGACGACATCGCACCCGGCGGCGATCAGTCCGGAGGCGTAGAAGTGCCGCAGGTCGTGGAGCCGCACGTGAGGCAGTCCGACGGAGTTCCGGGTCGCACGCCAGCGCCAGTCGATGCCGTTGTCGTACATCGGCCCGTCGCCGACTGAGAAGAGCCATGCGTCCGACGGTGGCTCGTCGGGCAGGTACTTCTCGATGTGGGATCGCAGCATCTCGACCAGGTCGTCGGGCAGGTGCACGACCCGCTCGGATCCGTACTTTGGCAGCCGCACCGCGAACGTGGCGCCGTCCCGCTGCAGTTGGCGCGAAACGGTGACTCGACGCAGCGCGAAGTCGACGTCCCCGACCTGTACGCCGGCGGCCTCGCCCTTCCGCAGACCTGCGAACGCGCAGAGAGCGACGTAGGCGCGGAAGCCGTGACGGGTCGACACGCGGTTGCTGTCGGCGCGCGCCAGCAACCGACCAACTTGCTCGACCGTTGGGACTCGCATCGCGGCCTCGGCCCTGCGTCGCCTCGGCAGGGCGACGCCAACCGTCGGGTCGGCCGCAATCACGCGATCCGCGACGGCGGCACGGAAGACCGACCGAACGATCACGAATCGGGTCTTGATCGTCGTCGGCGCCCACTTCGAAGACATCGACTTCACCCACGTCTCGACGTGGGACCGCCGGATCGCCTTCATTGGCAGATCGCCGAACTCGACCGAGCGAACGGCGAGGTCGGCGTTCGCTCTGGTCGACGGCACCCAGAGCTGCCGCGGCACCCAATCGTCGTAAAACTCCTGGTAAGTCACCCGACCCGCCCGCGGGTTGACGTAGGTCCCCGAGTGCAGCGTTGAGGTCACCTCGTCGAGCCAGGCTGCGGCGTCGACCTTGCGGGCGAAGTGACGGGACCGCTCGCGTCCGGTGTCGTCGCGATACCGGGCGCGCCAACGACCGTCGCGGCGCTTCGCGATACTCCCAGCCATGGCGGTCCTTCTTCCAAGATCCGGCCATCATCAGCACGACGACCCGGCTGCCGCCCGGGTCAGTCGCGATCCTGTGGACGGCGGGTCTGTTCGGAGAGCCAGAGGACGAGATCGGCACGCCAGTAGCGGACGTGGCGGCCGATCTTGAAGCTGCGCGGCCCGCAGCCGAGGTGGCGCCAGTAGCGCAGCGTGCCCTCGGCGACGCGAAGGAACCGGCAGGCCTCCTGGAGGGTGAGCATCTCGTCGCCCGGGTTCTGGTGAGCTCGTCGAGCGTTGGGTTGTGCGGTCATGGGGACCTCCTCGTGGATGGGTGCCGGCGACGTTTGTCGCCGGTCGTGATGGGTGGGTGTCTGATGTTGACGGGTACGCATCAGGTCCCACGGTGCGCGCTTGGGGGCACCAATTCGCGCCCGTCCTGACCCCGCCCGTCCTCAGGACGGGCGCCCCCGTAAGGAGGCGTTCTCGCAGGTCAGGCAGCGCCCGTCCGAAAGTTCAAGAACTCATTGCGTGTTCCTCGCCGGTTGTCGTCGCGGACGGTCGGTCCGTGTTGGCCAGTGTGGGCGGTCAGGTATCCCGAAATCGTGGATACCTGGAGGGGGATACCTGCCCGGAACCCTGCGTTTCCGCAGGTCAACAGGTATCCCTAGGTCGTCTGGCTGGTTGGCGTGTGAGTCGTTGACTCACGCCGATCAGAGTGGACTTCGGGTGTTACCGGAATCCGGCAACAGGGAGGGGGACGCTAGGGAAGACGTTGCGTTGGCGCAGGTCAGCGGCGTTCCCTAAGTCGTTGGCCGCACCGACTTGTCAGAGGCCAATTCCGGAGGGCTGCGAGGTGGGGGGCCGGTGTTCCGGGGCGGGGAATCGTGGCTCCCGAGCCGGTACTGCGGCCGCGCCGTACCGGTCGATGGCCTCGATCGCTTGGCCACGGGCGTGCGCAGGTCCGAGGTCGGCGCGGTCACGGCTGAACACATCGACCCACTGCCTCCGGGCGTCCTCACCGGACTCGGCGACGAGGTGGGCGACGTTGGTCTGGCGGCCTCTCGTCATCGCGACGTACGCCGCCGCGGCGCCGGTCGTTTCGCCGACGGCGACGTGTGCTTGGTCGACGGTCTCGCCCTGGGCGCCGTGGATGGTGGTGGCGTAGGCGAGCTCGACATGCTCGCGGACGTACGCCGACGGCAGCTCCCTGTCGAGTCCCTGATCAGGGGAGCGGACGATGAGGCTGCCGCCGTCACCCATCCCCAGGACGGTCCAGGCCTGCCGATTCGCGACCCCGAGGCGGGGATCATTGAGTCGGGTCGCGACGCGATCGCCGAGCCCGATCAGCTCGCCCCGGTCGGTGGCCACCGCACCGGGGTCGTGACCGTGCTCGTCGCGGATCGCGGCGTTGAGTGTCGCGACGTGCTCGCGGGTGCCGGCAACGACCAGCGCACCGTCGGCACCCGCGTTCGCGAGCGCAGCCGTGCGTTCGGCCTCCGAGGCGTGCACGACGATCTGCCCGCGTGCGACGAGCCGATCGAAGACCGACTCTGCGTGGCTGCCGCCGCGCATGGCCAGGCTGAGCTTCGCGTACTCGGGATCGGCGAACCGTCGCACCTGCTGCATCGAGGTGATCGCTGACGGGTGAGCCCAGGCGATTGCGTGGTCCAGCACGCCTCCTCGCCCGACTGCGGGCAGTTGGTGCCGATCGCCCATGAACGCGACCCGCGCCCCCGCTTCGTCGGCGATAGTCAGCAGCGCAAGTGCGGCGGCCTGGTCGACCATGCCAGCCTCGTCGATGAGCAGGAGGTCGCCCCGCTTCAGACGCGCCTCAGGCGAAGGCTCGGTGGGCTCGCGGGTCCAGTGGCCGTTGTCGTCCCAGCGCCACCCTTGTTGGTGGATCAGCCAGGCGGCCGAGCGTCCGTCGACGCCGGTCTCCCGGGCAGCCACCTCCGCGGCCTTCAACGTCGGCGCCACGACCAACAGGCGCCGACCTCGCATCGCAAGGTAGCTGTTCACCGCTGCCAGCGTCGTCGTCTTCCCGGCACCGGCAGCACCCTCGACGACGATCAACGGACCACGACCGCACAGCAGCGCCACGACACGGCCCTGCTCGCGAGACAGCCGCTCAAGGGTCGCACGGTGCAGCCTCGCCGGCTCGGCCGCAATCAAGCGACGGAGTAGCCGCTCAAGGATCTCGGTCTCCACGGCCAGCACCGCAGGCGACGTCAACGACCGGACATGCTCGGGTACGTCGGGTCGCAGCAGGAGGGGAGCGCAGTGCTCGACCGCCCGCGCGGTCAGATCTTCTGCAAGGTCGATCCGACCGCCGGCCTCGGCAACGAGCCCGGTCTGCGAGATCAGCATCTCGACCTGTCCTCGGATGTCGGCGGCGTTCCACGCCGACTTCTTCGCCGCGAGTCGTGACAGCACGAGTTCGACAGCGGTGTCGCGATCGATGTCGCCGATCCGAGGAGAAGTCAGCGGCACCGGGTCATGTGGATCGACGTACCCGAGCGCACGCAGTTCCTCGTTCCACCGCTCGACGACCTCGGGGCCGTCCTTGGGCACGACCTTGTCCGGACGGGCCTCCGCCCACGCCCGCCGATCCCACGACTCGCGTGCCCTCGGCCCTGGTTCCTCACCCGGATAATCGGCCCGCCACTTGGCCTCGTACCGCCCGACGTTGGCCCGGATCTGCGCCGTGCGTGCGCTGAAAGCTCCGACGTACGGCGCCAGCTCGTCCATCTCGCCGGTGTCTGGATTCATCGTGAAGCCAGCGTTCGCAAGGGCGGCCCGGAACTCCGGATCTGTTGCCACCGCAGCGTGCCCGATGCCGTTGATCGCCTCGATCATGTCCCTCACGCCGACCGAGTGGAGTCCCCGCCAGGCGCCCTTCGCGAAGACCCGCGCGTTGATCTGGAGGTGCAGGTGGCGGTGCGGGTCGCCGGCACGCGACGTGTAGTGCCGGATCACCGCAGCCTCGATCTGCTCGATCGGCACCTGTACCTGTCGGCCGCGCGGTCCGACGCGGGTGGTGGCGCGCTCGGCGAGGTACGCGACGATCTGCCTCGCGGCACGCTCCTGGGCGGCGTCGAGAGCGGCCGAGACCTCCGAATTCAGCGCGGCCGCGAGTGACCAAGTCTTCGGCCCGTTGACCGTCATCTCAACGAACCGCAGCCCGCTCGCGTCCTTACGGAGCCGTCCCTTCGGCTGCGCGGTCTCGACGACCATCCCGGCGACCCAGCTCTCGTAGGTCCCGCCGTCCATGTTGGGCTTCTTCTCCACGCGGACCTCGAGTTCGTCGTCACCGCGCGTGGCTTCGGCGACGAAGCGCATCGCGATCCCATCGCCTTCGGCGAGGTAGTAGTCGTCGTAGCGAGCACAGTCGCGCTCGACGTACTGCCGCGCGGCCTTTGGCGCACCGCGGTAGAACTTCACCCCTCCGTGCACGCCGATCACCTCGGATCACCCGTTCCAACGCCTCCGTCGACAACCAACGGACGCTCCAGAAATGCCGCGTGGGTCGCCCGATCTCGGGCGACCCATCTACCTCCTTCGTAGCATGCGTGCCGACGTCTTTGGCATGGCATCGGGCGTATTCGGGGGGCTTTCTAAAGCAATTTCCCGGTGTCGTTGATAGTCAATGCTATCCATTCGCAATGACGTTGGTGAATGCAGCGTCGGCGACGTTGCTGTCGCCACGCGAAGGTCGTCGGTAAGTTGTTCTCGTGGCATTGTCCTCCGGGTGCGCGTCTTGTGGGGGCCGTGCCGACAGGTTCGCGCCCGCGTGCCGGGGCTCCCGGACGCCGTCGCGAACGCCCGCTCAGCGCCGAGATCCGGATGCCCGACGGCGCCTGCGGCCTGACCGGGCTGGCGCATCACCGAGACGGCGGCTCGCAGTACACCCCGTTCGCGGTCACCGGGCGGCTCTTCGCGCCCGGATGCCTCGGTGGGTTCGGTCAGCGATGCCGATCAGAACGCGCTGGCGGAGTTCCAGTCCGGCATCTGCAGGACCGATTTGATCTGTCCTGAAGTGCTTGGCGCGACGTCGAGCACGTCCAGCAGGAGACTTTCGACCGGGTCAACTGGTTCAACAACGAGCGCACCCACGTACCAATCACCGACCGGACACCGATCCGGGGCCAACGAGATTCACTACGTTGCAAAGCGCCTTATCTACACGACCAAGTAGCGACACCAAACGAAGCCTCCGAGCACCCCGGGGGGCCACTACCGGTAGGGATCCGTTCCGGAATCCTCGAGGGGGACGCCCTCCGAATCAAGCTGCCTCAGCCTGGGCGGGCCACCGCCGTGATATTCGCTATGCGGATACTCAAGGAGCCACCTCCTACCGGTCAACGGGCACTCGTAGGTCACGGACCAGGTCTCGTAGTCGACCGAAACCTGCTGCAGGTGCTCAGTTGCGTACTCGCGCGCTTCGGCATCATCGAGGCGATGGAGGGTGGTACAGGCACACTTCATCAGTTGACCCTCCTCGTCGTCAGGTTCAGAAGCGAGTCGGTCGAGTAGTTAGGGATCACGAACTCGCGCGCCCCGCCTGCGGTGCGGCCGCCGCCGACAAAGCCGGGGTTCGTGCGACGGATAGGGGACGCGATCCCTGCCGGAGTATCGAACTCGAGCACCCGGAACGGGCCGGGGATCGGCTTCCCGTCGGGACTCAGCAACGTGAGGCGTTCCGCTATGCCGTTCGACGTGGAGATCCCGGCGAGATCGTTGGCGGCAGTGACGAAGACGTCAGGCGTACCGGGTCTGCCGAGAGTCGGCGCGCCCCCGAACTCCTCCGGTACGACGCGAGCCAGTCGAGTCGGGACAGCGTTTGCGACGTTTCCGAACATAGTTCTTCGGAGTGCGCTGAATGCTCCACCAAGGCCGTGTCCGAAGCCACCGAGTGCGGCGCCGCTGACACCGGCGGTGGCGTACTCGCACGCTGATGGAAGCCCGTTTCCGGAGACGAGGGAGGAGACGGTCTCGGCGCTCACGCCGCTAGCCATTCCACCTGCGATGGCCGCACCAAGGCCGGTGCCGAATCCGAGTGTGGCGCCGCTGACTGCTCCGCCTACGGCGCCGCCCGCGGTTGCTGCGCCAAACTCCCTCCAGCTGAAGTCGTCTTGGTGCGTCAGCGCATAGCCTCCGCCACTGACAACCCCGCCGATAGCAGCGCCGATTGCCGCGCCGACGCACCACGGACACAGCCCGCTGGGATCGGTTAGCACGGTCTGTTGGTTGTTGACGTAGGAGTAACCAGAGATATACGGATCAGCGGTGGCGGGTTGGACGGGGTCGGGGGAGAAGAATTGTTGGTGGGCTGGGGAGTAGTCGCGAGCGCGGAGGTGGTATTCCCCGGTGTTGGTTTCGAGGTAGGCCCCGGTGTAGCCGAACTGGGTGTCTTCTGCGGTTGCTAGTGGCTGGACGGTGGTGCGGGTGCCGGTGTGGTCGTAGTCGTAGGTCCACGCGGCGGTACCGGAGTTGTTGGTGACGTCGGTGACGGTTCCGAGCCGGTCGTGGAGGTGGTGGGAGAGGGTGTAGTTCTGGCCGGTGTGCGCGGTGGTTTGGATCCAGCCGGTGGGGTCGTACCGGTTGCTCCATTTGGTGCCGTCGCCGCGGGTAACGACTGCTAGTTGGGGAAGGCTGTTGTTGATGTCCCAGGAGTAGTCGGTGGTGGCGGCGTTCTTGGTTTGGGTGCGGCGGTGGCCGAGGGCGTTGTACTTGATGTCGGTCGTTGTGTCGTTGGTAGTGATGCGGCCGAGTGGGTCCCAGGTTCGGCCGCCGGTGGTGAGGTGGCCGTCGGCGTCGTGGGTGAAGTTGCTGATCGCGCTGCTGGTGCTGGTCAGGGTGGTGAGTTGGTCGGCGTCGTTGTAGGCGCGTGTCTCGATGCCTGGGTTCGGGACGCCGACGCGTTCGTCGGTGGTCTTGTTGCCGTTGGCGTCGTAGGTGTAGGTGATGCGTTTCGCCGAGGTGGGTGTGCAGGTGGTGAGGTCGGGGCACCATCGTTCGATGCGTGCGCTGGTGTCGTAGGTGTAGGCGTCGTGGGTGGCGGTCGTTCCGCGGGTTGTGGTGATGAGGGTGGGGTTGGCGTCGGGGTCGAGGGTGTAGTCGAACTTGCTGCGGACCGCGGTGCCCTTCTTGTTCAGCACCTGGGTGATGTGTCCGGTGGGGTCGTAGGTGCGGGTCTGCACGAGACCGCTCGCGCTGGGGTAGTTGATGCTGGTGAGCTGGTCGTCGACGTCGTAGCCGTAGGTGGTGGTCGCCGAGCTTGCGGCCATGGTCTTGATGCGGCCGTCGGGGTCGAAGGTGTAGGTGACGGCACCGTTGGAGGGCAGGGTGCGTTTGGAGACCGCCCCTGCGGGGCCGTTGTACTCGTAGAGGTAGGTGCCGTCAGGTCCGAGGACCTTCTTGAGCTGGTTGGCGGTGTCCCAGGTCAGGGTGGTGGTGCCGGTGGTGTCGGCGAACGATGTGAGTCGGCCGTCGTTGTCGTAGCCGAAGGTGGCGTTCGCACTCGCATCGGCTGTCTCAACGGTGGTGCGGAGGCCGCGGGCGTCGAAGTCCTGTTCGATGGTCCAGGCGGTGGCGTTGGCGCCGCCGTTGAGGTTCCCTCGGGCGGTGATCTCCTTGATCCGGTTTCCTTCGGCGTCGTATTGGTAGGACCAGACGTGCGAGAGGGGGTCGCTGACGGTTTCGAGTTCGCCGCGGTCGGTGTGGGTGTAGGTGGTCGTGTTGCCGCGGCCGTCGGTGCGAGTGTCGAGGTTTCCGTAGGGGTCGTAGGTGTAGCTGGTGGTCTTCCCGGTCGGTTGTGTTGCGTCGGTGACCGAGATGTCGCGGCCCAGGGCGTCGTAGGTGTGGGTGGTGACGGCTCCGCTGGTTTGGCCGCGGGGGGTCTTCTCGGTGAGCAGGTGGTTGCGTGCGTCGTAGGTGTAGCTGGTCGTCAGGCCGCGTTGATTGATGACTTCGGTGTTGTTGCCGGCTGGGTCGTAGTTGTAGGTCGTGGTGAAGTCGTCGGTGGGGGTTTCGGTAGCGGTGCCGCGTGGGTCGACTTGGGTCTTGAGGCGTTGCTCGCCGTCATAGGTCCAGGTGGTGATGCTCTCCCCGCTCGGTGAGGTTTCCTTGGTCCGGTTGCCGTCGGCGTCGTATTCGTAGGTGATCGGGGACAGACCTGGCGCGGTTCGGGTTTCCAGCTCGCCGGCGGCGGTGTAGGTCAGCGTGGTTTCACGGCTCAGCGGGTCGATGATCGAGTTGACTCGGCTGTAGGGGTCATAGCCCGTGGTGGTGACGTACCCGAGTGGTGACTTCTGGGTGAGGGGCCGGTTGAGTTCGTCGTAGCTGGTGATGGTGGTCCGCTGCTGCGGGTCAAGCACGTGGGTACGGTTCCCGTTGAGGTCATAGCGGTAGGTCCAGGTGTAGTCGGCTGCGGTGGCGCCGGACTCGTTCCCGCGCGCGGTGATCATGGTGGACAGTTGGCCGGCCGCGTCGTAGGTGTAGCGGGTTTCGGCGCCGGTCGCGTCGGTGGTCGAGGTGAGGTGGCCGACCGGGTCGTAGGTCTTCGTGACCATGGTGCGTCCAGCGACCGTCTGTGTCTTCGGCAGGTTGGTCGGGGTGTAGGTGTAGTCGGTTGTCCTGACGGCGACCGCGGTGTCGTCGGTGATCTTGGCCTGGGTGAGGTTGCCGTTGCCGTCATAGGCGTTGGTGATGGTGGTGTCGGCTGGATCCGTCGCGGTCAGGAGACGGCCCATCGCGTCGTGGGTGTAGTGGGTGGTGTACTGCTCGGTGGTCGCTGGGCTCGCGCCGGTGACGTTGCCGCGTGGGTCCGTGCTGGCCGACACCCAGCCCGAGGCGTCATAGGTCCACGAGGTGACGTTGCCTTCGGGACTGGTGGTCTTGGTGCGGTTCCCGTTTGTGTAGTCGTGGTCGGTGGTTTTGCCGCGCGGGGTGGTGGCAGTGTCGACTTCACCCAGTGCTGTGTAGGTCCACGTCGTCGTCCGGGCCTTTGGGTCGGTGGCGGTCAGCGGCAGGCCGTCGGTGTTGTAGGTCCATGAGGAGTCGGGTTCCGCGCCTGGACCGGAGACGGTGAGCCGGTCCCCGGCGGTGTTGTAGGTGAACGTGGTGATCTGACCCTTCGCGTCGCCGGTCTTCACCACATCGCCCGTGGGGTTGTAGCTGAACTTGGTGGTGTTGCCGAGAGGGTCAGTGACCTTGATCGGTTGGAGCGACACCGCGTACTCATACGTGGTGGTTCTGGCCAAGGGGGTTCCGGCCGCATGGGTCTTCGACATCAAGACGTTGGACCGGAACTCGAAAACGGAGACGGCACCGTTGGCGTCGGTGACTGTCGTCGTCGACGCTCCGTTGTCCCCGGTGGCGTAGTCCCAGGTCATGGCCGGTAAGGACCCAGCAGTCGCAGTCGGGTCCGTCTGGGTGGCGACACGACCCTCGGTGTCGTAGGTGTTGACCGTGGTGCCACCCTCAGGGTCGACGCGCGTGACCATCCGGTGGTCGTCGTAGGTCATCGTGGTGGTCTCGCCGGCCGCGTCGGTCACCGATCGAAGGTCACCGGCTGCGTCGTAGTCGTAGGTCACCGAGCGTGCCCCGGGCCCCGTCACCGTCGAAACGCGGCCGTCCGTCCCGTATGAATACGTCAGCGTGCGACCGATGGGGTCGGTCACCGTGTCGAGTTTTCCGCTCGCGTAGGCCAAGGTGGTTGTCGCACCGGTGATCTGGCTCATCGCGGTTAGGCGGCCGCTGCTGTTAAAGGTGAACGTTGAATGCGGTCGGCGGACAAGTTTCCAGCCGCCACCTGCGGTCGCGGTGAGTTTGGCGAGCACTTGGCTCGAGGCGCCGTACCCGCCGTTCCCGTCGGGAAAAAACTTGCTGGTTGCGCCGTTGCCCGTGGTGATCGTGACGTTTCCGCTGGTGCCGTCTTCCTGAAGGCTCCAGTCATAGGAGGAACTCCAGCCATGTCCGAACGGACCGTCCTGGGCTGCGGCCAGTGAGTTGTAGCTCCTCGACGCAGATAGGGGCAGGCCACCGGTACCTGAGGCGCTGGCCGAGAGGTCCTCGATCGTCTCGGAGAAGTTGCCGGTGGCGTTGTCCACCGGATCACCGCATACGCAAGGCGCGTAGTTGGTTAGCCCGTTGGCCAGACCGAGCAGGTCGCTGGCAGTCAGCCCCGGGCCACCGGCCATCGACCACACCAAACCCGCTGGGTTATCTGCTGGCGGCATGCCGTTGTCTCCGTTGGTGACCTTCACGACCAGGGTGTTAAGCCCCTGACGCAGGGGCACCACCAGGTTCGCGGTCGCCTCCAGGTACTCCCCTTCTTCGACCAGCACCCCGTTCAGTTCGGCACGGAACACATTGTCCGCAGCAATCCGCAACAGCCCCACGTCCGATACATCCTCGGATGAGACATAGAACTTCTTCGTGAAAGTAGCCACCCTGCGGTTTGACACCGACTGCTGGCTGCGCCAGATCCACGCTGCCCCCGGAGCAAAAGCCCAGGGTCCTGACTCACACTGACCTGCCCCGTCGATGGAGCCGCAACCCGCGTGACCGTAGGTGGAAACTGCGCTCCCGGTACCGTCCGTCGCCGACCACGCGTCGCCCGGCGCCGATGCCGCCACTACCGTCAGGCCTCCACCATCCTCCAGTTCCTCCAGCGCCGCGGCGGACAGTCCTCGGGTTGCATCGGCACTGCCGCACGCTGCGTCGCGGCAGCTCGAGCCTTGCGTCGCAGACGGCGATGATTTGCCCGGCTTCGGGCGTGACCCTGTGGAAGACGAGACGGGCCGAGGTGAGGATGAGGGAGAGGCCACGGGTGGCGAGGTGGCAGGCGAAGGGGTCGGCTGTAGGCCAAACGAGCCCAGAGCTGTGGCCCCGGCACCTGCGGACCGCGTGGCTCCCGTACCCGCCAACTGAACCGACTGGCTCTGTCCCGCTGCTGCGAAACTCCAACCCGACGCCGACGACCTGCCCATGCTCGAGGCGGAGGCCGGCACCGGCACAAGAGACACCCCGACGCCACTGATGGCGAGAATCGAGACCAGGACATTTGCGGACTTCGACCGTGACAAGCTCAAAGGACTCTCCCGAGATCGGGGTCTCCGAGCCGATGAATAAGTCCCAGCACCTAGAACCCCAAGTTTCGGCGAGTTTGGCACGACTGCGCCACCAGGGCAGGCGATTGCCAGAAACCCATGGCGACTCGCCAGGGCCCCAACAGCTTCGATCAGGGGCACCCTTGCCCGGTTGGGGATAACTGACTCGGACCTGCGAATGGAACTCGTGAACGCCCTCGCATTCCGCCCCAGAGCCGGGACGGCGCTCGACGAACGTTCGCCCATGCCTGAACCCGCTCCGCGATCCGCGCGTGCCAGTGAACCGCCCGGTAGGCGTCCGCACGGTGAGCTCTGACCTTGACCCAGCCGACACGGGCCGCGGAGGCCCTCGCTGCCGTCTTTCAGGCCTGTTTCCCCTCGACGAACACAGCGGCAACCTGAAGGTCGTGGAGCCGCAGCCGCCGTCCCCGGCGGCCTTGACGCTGCCGAAGCGCACTGGGGCGGGCCGGCATCGGGTTCTCCCAACGGCGCCTGAGCTGCCGTCGTTAGAGCCCCATTCGCTCGAGGAAGGCGTCGGCCAGGGAGACCCAGCCGTCGCGCGGGACCTCCCCGTCGATGACGCCTAGCGCGTACTCGAGGTCGACCGAGTCCTCGAGGTCTAGATCGGCCTGGCGCGCGTAAATGGTGATCTCAGGGCCGTCGGTATCCCAGAAGAGGACGAAGGTTCGGTTCTTCTCTCCGGCTCGAGTCATGGCCCGGATGCCGTCCAGGCCCTTGCTGACGTCGGTGTTCACCTGTGGGAATCGGCTGCTGTACTCCCAGGCTCGGAAGGCGCCGGTGAACGCGAGATCCACGCGGACCTTGTCGTGCGGGACCATAGGGTGTCCGCAGAGCGCGAGTCCCAGCGCCATCCCTTCGGAGACGGCGTTGCGCTGGCTCGTGGGCGTCATGCCGCTCAGTCCCCGCTCGAGCTGTAGGTCGGGTTGATGCCTTGGTGGTGGAGCATGGACAGCCCCTGTCCGATCGCCACCAGCGCCTTGGCCTCGGCGAGTTTGAGCCGCTGGTCGATCGTGAGTTGCTCGGCATCCCGGTCGGTGGTGTTCATGTGGTCGATCGCGTCATGCCACATCCCATGGTTTGGTCCTCTCGATTGGTATGCGGCGAGCATGGCAGGGGGCACCGACATGCACCGGCGAGTGACTACCGTTCGGGCCATGGCAGACGACTACTGGGCGCCGGCGTTCCAGTTGATGCTGGATGAGGCCAGGCGCTCGATCGACAGACAGAGTGCGCGTGTCCAGACAGTCCGCGAGAGGGCGGTCGGTCTGGTCGGCTCGGTTCGGTTGTCGCAGCGGGGCTGGACTTCGGAAGCGACCCGGACCTCGGGGCAGCCGGGATGGTCGGGACCGCGTCTTTCGTCCTGATGGCCGGGGCAGCGCTCCTCGTGCCCGACGACTTGAGCTGCTTCAGTACTAGATGCGTGGGTGCGCACGTGCATCTGCCGCTGCTCGCACGCTGTGGTGCTGCTTCCCGCATCCAAGTTGACTCGTCTGCCGCTCTACTGGGTCTGGCAACGTCTTGCGGCCGGACCTTTTCCGGCTAAAGGCCATTGAGCCATGCGCGCAGTCCGCAAATGGTCCGCAAGAAGTCCGTGCGAGACCGCAGAGTGTCGACGGGGCTCAACGACGTCACCAGCGCGTTTGCCCAGGTCAGTTCCCCTTCTCGGCGAGGGTCAACGACAACCAGATCGAACCTGAACCCCGCTGCCTACTTCCCCTGGTACTACTGAGTCGACGAGCAACCACAGAACGGGCCGGCCCGACAACGTCACACGCGCAGACCTGGCGTTCGCGAGACCGGGTCACCCGCCGCTGGTGTACTGAGCACTCACTCATCGAGAAGAGGCTCCATGCTCAAGTCCGTCGCCACCGCCTTCGTCGCCGTCGTCGCGCTGGGCAGCCTCAGCGCGTGCTCCGGGTCGGTGAGTGTCGGCAGTGCCAGTGTCAGCGCGGCGGACGTCGAGTCCCAGATGATGAGCGAGCTGAAGGACACCGACGGCGTCGGCCCCGACGAGGCCGCCTGCCCGGACGACCTCAAGGCCGAGGTCGGCGAGTCCATCACCTGTACGGCGACCTCGGGCGACGAGACGTTCGACATCGAGGCCGTCGTGACCGCCGTCGAGGGCGACAGCGTCGACTTCGACCTGAACCCCGTCGAATGAGCTGACCTCCTGACGCCCCCGTCGGACGTCACGAGGCAGGATGGTGCGATGAGCACCCGCTGGGTCCGGATCGCCCGTCAGACGGTCGGCGTCGACTACGCCCGGACCTATGCGGCCCGGTTCCGGTCGATGGCCGAGCGCGGTCAGGACATCCACGGCGAGGCCACCTTCGTCGCGGAGCAGGTCGAGGCCCCGGCGAGGGTGCTCGACGCGGGCTGCGGGACCGGCCGGATCGCCGTACGCCTGGCCGAGCTCGGCTACGACGTGGTCGGCGTCGACGTGGACGACTCCATGCTGGACGTGGCGCGAGCAGAGGCACCGGCCCTGGACTGGCGTCGTGCCGACCTGGCGTCGTTCGACCTGAAGCAGCGCTTCGACCTGGTGCTGCTGGCCGGCAACATCATCCCGCTCCTCGAGCCGGACACGTTGGGGCGGGTGTGTGCTCGGCTGGCTGCCCACACCCTCCCCGGTGGCCGGGTGGTCTGCGGCTTCGGGCTGGACGCCGCGCACCTGCCCGAGGGCTGCCCGGTGACGCCGCTCGCCGAGGTCGACCGGGCGATGGCCGACGCCGGGCTGAGGCCGGTCACCCGGCTCTCGGGCTGGGGTGGCGAGGCCTTCGCAGGACACGAGGGCTACGTGGTCGCCGTGCACGAGCCGGTCGGGCCGGTCGAAGCGCAGTGAGGGTCGTCGTCCTGACCGGCGCCGGCATCTCGGCCGAGAGCGGGCTGGCCACCTTCCGCGACGCCGAGGGGCTCTGGGAGGGGCACGATCCGATGCAGGTGGCCACACCCGAGGCGTTCGCGGCCGACCCCGGCCTGGTGCAGCGCTTCTACGACGAGCGTCGCGACGCGCTGGCCCGGGTCCGGCCGAACGCCGCCCACCACGCGCTGGCGCGACTCGAGGTCGAGCTGGGCGACGACCTCTTCCTCGTCACCCAGAACATCGACGACCTGCACGAGCGCGCCGGGTCCCGCCGGGTGCACCACATGCACGGTCGCCTGAACGCGGCCTGGTGCGTCGCCTGCGACGCGCGCCACGAGTGGACGACCGATCTGCGCGGTGAGCCGCCCTGCCCGGGCTGCGCGCGCCGCACTCTGCGGCCCGACGTCGTGTGGTTCGGCGAGATGCCCTACGGCATGGACGACATCCACGAGGCCCTGTGGGACGCCGACCTCTTCGTCTCGATCGGCACCTCCGGGGCCGTCTACCCGGCGGCGGCCTTCGTGCAGTACGCCGTCGCGTCGGGCGCCGACACCCTCGAGCTCAACCTCCAGCCGAGCGACGGGGCCGACGACTTCCGACACGCGCGCCACGGCCCGGCCACCGACCTGGTGCCCCGCTGGGTCGACGAGCTGCTGATGACCGCGGGGTAGCCCGGGGCAGGACGCACCCGACCCGGACTATCCCGTCGTCGGTCGCAGCATCGCCCCGGCATGGGCCGGCAGCACCACCGAGACACCATCGACCGTCGCACCGGCCGGCGTCGCGAAGAGCACCTCGTGCCGCGACTCCAGCCCCACGGTGACCTCGGTGTCGGAGAGGTTCACCGCGACGACGACGGCGCCCCGCCGCATCACCAGCACCCGCCGGGCCTCGTCGACCTCGACCTCGACACGGCCCAGTCGCGGATCGGTGAGCTCGGGCAGCTCGCGCCGCAGCGCGCCCAGCCGACGGTAGGCGTCGAGCACGACCGCGTGCCGGCCGCCGTCGACCTCCGACCAGTCGAGCTTCGAACGCTCGAAGGTCTCGGGGTCCTGCGGGTCGGGCACGACGGCGGGGTCCCAGCCCATCCGCTCGAACTCCGCCAGCCGGCCCTCGGCCGTGGCACGACCGAGATCGGGCTCGGGGTGCGAGGTGAAGAACTGGAACGGCGAGGTCGCGGCCCACTCCTCGCCCTGGAAGAGCATCGGGGTGAACGGGGAGGCCAGCGTCAGCAGTGCCGCGCACACGAGCTGGTCGTCGTCGAGCACCTCGGCCAGCCGGTCACCGCGGGCGCGGTTGCCGATCTGGTCGTGGTTCTGGTTGGCGACGACCAGCCGCCAGCCGGGCATCCGCTCGGTGTCGACCGGCTTGCCGTGCTGTCGGTTGCGGAACGAGCTGAACGTGCCGTCGTGGAAGAAGCCGGCCGTCAGCACCTTGCCCAGCGCGGTCAGCGGCTCGAAGTCGGCGTAGTAGCCGTCCGTCTCGCCGGTCAGCGCGACGTGCACGGCGTGGTGGAAGTCGTCGCTCCACTGCGCGTCGAGGCCGTAGCCGCCGCCCTCGCGCGGCGTCACCAGCCGGGTGTCGTTGAGGTCGGACTCCGCGATCAGCGTCAGCGGGCGGCCGACATGGGCCGAGAGGGCCGACACCTCGATCGCCATCTCCTCCAGCAGGTGCACCTCGGACTCGTCGGACAGCGCGTGCACGGCGTCGAGCCGCAGCCCGTCGACGTGGTAGTCGCCCAGCCAGACGTGCACGCTGTCGAGGATCAGCCGGCGCACCTCGGCGCTGCCGTCGCCGTCGAGGTTGACCAGGTCGCCCCACGTGTTGGCGCCGTCCTTGAGGTACGGCCCGAAGACCGGCAGGTAGTTGCCGGACGGACCCAGGTGGTTGTGCACGACGTCCTGGATCACGCCGATGCCGGCGGCGTGGCAGCCGTCGACGAAGCGCTGGTACGCCGCGGGGCCGCCGTACTGCTCGTGCACGGCCGACCAGAGGACGCCGTCGTAGCCCCAGTTGTGCGTGCCGTTCACCGCGTTGACCGGCAGCAGCTCGACGAAGTCGACGCCCAGCGCGCGCAGGTGGTCGAGCCGGCTGAGCGCCGCGTCGAGGGTGCCCTCGGGCGTGAAGGTGCCGACGTGCAGCTCGTAGATCATCGCGCCCGGCAGCTGGCGCCCGGTCCACGCGCCGTCCTGCCAGTCGTGGGCGGAGGCGTCGAAGGTCCGCGACAGCGCGTGTACGCCGCCCGGCTGGCGCCGCGACCGGGGGTCGGGCAGCGCCTGGTCGGCGTCGTCGACGACGTACCCGTAGTCGACCTCGCCGTCGGGTGTCGGCTCGGCTGGAGTCCACCAGCCGTCGGTGCCGCGGGTCATCGGGATGCGTCGGTCACCGACCTGGAGCTGGACCCGCTCGGGTCGCGGCGCCCAGATGTCGAAGCGGCTGCGGGGCGCCTCGCCGGCGATCGGCTGCGCGCGGAGGAGCAGCGCGACCGGGTGGTCGGCCAGCAGGTCGGCGAGCGGCACGGCACCGCTCAGCGTGCTGCCGGAGAGCTGCTCGACCCACTCGCCCGAAGGCAGGGACAGCGCGGTGTCGCCCCAGCCGCCACGCGCCGCGAGGCCCAGCGGGAGCCGGGTGACCACGGTGATCGCGCCACCGCGGTCGAACGCCAGCGCGTGGTCGGCGGCCTCGCCGGTGACCTCGACGGGCGAGTAGCCGGTGAAGAGCTCGGCCCGGTCGCGGCGGGCGACCAGCCCGGCCCGGGTGAGCAGCAGCTTGGCCGAGCCCGCGTCGTCGACGCCGCCGACGAGGGTCGGTCGCTCGCCGCCGGCCACGGACTCGAGCAGGGCGGCCCGCGCCTCGTAGTCGACCGGGCGACGGTTGTCGGGGTCGACCAGGCTCTGCTCCCAGAGCTCGCTGCCCTGGTAGACGTCCGGGACGCCCGGCATGGTCAGCGCCAGCAGCTTGGCGGCCAACGCGTTGCTCCAGCCGGCGTCGGCCACGGCGTCCAGCACCTCGGTCAGCACCGCGGTGACGCGCTCGTCGTCGAAGGCGGCGTCGACCGCAGCGTGCACCGCGGCCTCGTAGGCCTCGTCCGGCGCGGTCCACGTGGTGCGGTCGCCGGCCTCGCGCATCGCCTTCTCGGCGTATGCGTGCAGGCGGTCGCGAAGGTCGGCGTCGGCACCGCGTGCGGGCCAGGCGCCGAGCACGGCCTGCCACAGCAGGTTGCCGAAGCCGGGGTCGGGCAGCGGTGCCAGGGCCAGCAGCCGGTCGAGTGCGGACTCCCACAGCGCGGGCGCCTCGGAGAGCGCGGTGATGCGCGCGCGCACGTCCTCGCCGCGCTTGGTGTCGTGGGTCGACAGCGCCGTCATGGCCGCCGGCCAGACCTGCTGCCGGTCGACCATCGCGGCGTGGAAGTCGGCCGGGGTGATGGAGAAGATCGACGGGTCGCCGCCGACCTCGTTGAGCGAGGTCAGCCGCGACCAGCGGTAGAACGAGCAGTCCTCGACGCCCTTGGCCATCACCATGCCGCTGGTCTGCTGGAAGCGCAGGGTCGGCGGCCGCTCGGGGTCGGAGAGCACGGGCAGGAGGGCGTCCAGGGTCGACACCAGGTCGGGCCGGTGCTCGCGGGCCAGGTCGAACGCCTGGTCGAGGTGCTCCCGGCCGCCGGGCAGGTAGGAGCGGTAGACGGGGAAGCACGCGATCAGCTCGGCGACGGCGTCCTCGGTGTCGGCCGGGGCGTCGGCGATCTCGACGCGCAGCTCGCGCCCGATGCGCAGCACCTCGGAGCGCAGGATGGTGTCGGCGACCGCGCGCTTGTTGTCGTGCACCATCCGGTGCCAGTCGACCGGACCGCCCCGCAGACGCTCGTCGAGCTCGCCCAGCGGCGAGGCACCGGCCGGGTCGGTCAGCACCCGGTCGAGCAGACCGAGCACGTCGTAGCCCGTGGTGCCGGCGGTGGCCCACTCGGTGGGCAGCTCCTCGCCGGGCTCGAGGATCTTCTCCACCAGCACGTAGGCGTGGCCGGTGAGCTCGGCGAGGTCGTCGAGGTAGCCCACCGGGTCGCGCAGGCCGTCGGGGTGGTCGACGCGCAGGCCGTCGACCTGGCCCTCGGCGAACCACTCGCCGATCAGCCGGTGCGACCGGCGGAACCACTCGGGGTCCTCGACGCGGATGGCCGCCAGGGTGTTGACCGCGAAGAAGCGGCGGTAGTTGAGCCCCGCGTCGGCCAGCCGCCACGACACCAGCTCGTAGTGCTGGCGCGCGTGCACGGCGTCGGCGTCGACACCGTCGCCGTCCCAGTCGTCGGCACTGCCGGGGGCCAGCGGGAACGCGTGGTCGTAGTAGTGCAGCTGGCCGGCCTCGACCCGCAGGTTGCCGATGCCGCCGCCGTCGAGCAGGTCGTCGTCGCCGACGACCGGGATGCGCAGGCGACCGCCACCGGCGGCCCAGTCGATGTCGAAGGCGCCGGAGTACGGCGACTCCTGGCCGTGCGTGAGCACGTGCCACCACCACATGTTGCCGGCCGGCTCCGCCACCCCGACGTGGTTGGGCACGATGTCGACGAGCACGCCCATGCCGAGCCGGCGCGCCTCCGCGGAGACCGCCGCCAGACCCGGAGCGCCGCCACGGGCCGGGTCGATGTGGTGGTGGTCGGCCACGTCGTAGCCGTGGTCGGAGCCCACCTCCGCCGCCAGCAGCGGCGAGAGGTAGACCCAGTCGACGCCGAGGTCGTGCAGGTACGGCAGCAGGCGCGCGACCGCGAAGAGATCGAACTCCTCGGTGACCTGCAGGCGATAGGTGCTGACGGGCGTGCGCATCAGCTCGTGGGGCCCTTCCCGTGGCGCTTGTCGGCCGCGGGGGTCTGGTCCACGCCGCCGGTGTCGGCGAGCGAGGCCAGGGAGGCTGCGACCGAGTGGTCCGGCTCCTCCTCCGGCTCGGCGTGCTCCCTGAGCACGACCAGGCTGTGCGTGGCCAGCGGCAGGGTCGAGCCGGCCGCGTGCGTCTTGGCCGTGTCGGCGGAGCCGCCGGTGTCGATCACGACGTCCCACGCGGCGGCGTACTCGTCGGGAGGCAGCGTCACGTCGGCCGGCCCGTCGGCGTTGAAGTACAGCAGGAAGTGGTCGTCCTTGATGGTGCCGCCGCGTGCGTCCAGGCCGGCGATGCCGTCGCCGTTGAGGTACATCCCGATCGCCTTCGAGCCCGCCCAGCTGTCGTCCTCCATCGGCTCGCCGTCCAGGGCCAGCCAGACGATGTCGTTGAGGCGTGCGCCGTCCCCGGTGCGGACCGTGGTGCCGGTGAAGAACCGCTTGCGGTGGAAGGTGGGGTGGCTGGCGCGCAGCTTCGCCACGGCGGCCGTGAACTCGATCAACGGCTTGTCGGCGCGGTCCCAGTGGACCCAGCTGATCTCGCTGTCCTGGGCGTAGGTGTTGTTGTTGCCGTCCTGGGTGCGGCTCATCTCGTCACCGTGCAGGAGCATCGGCACGCCCTGGCTGAGCAGGAGCGTGGCGATGAAGTTGCGCTGCTCGCGGGCCCGCGCCCCGAGGATCTCGGGGTCGTCGCTGGGGCCCTCGACGCCGTGGTTCCAGGACCGGTTGTGGCTCTCGCCGTCGTTGTTGTCCTCGCCGTTGGCGTCGTTGTGCTTCTCGTTGTAGGACACGAGGTCGCGCAGGGTGAACCCGTCGTGCGCGGTGACGAAGTTGATGCTGGCGAACGGCCGTCGGCCGGAGTGCTCGTAGAGGTCGGACGAACCGGAGAGCCGGGACGCGAAGTCGCCCAGCGAGGGCTCGCCGCGCCAGAAGTCGCGCACGGTGTCGCGGTAGTCGCCGTTCCACTCGGTCCACTGAGGCGGGAAGCCGCCGACCTGGTAGCCGCCGGGGCCGATGTCCCACGGCTCGGCGATCAGCTTGACCTGGCTCACGACCGGGTCCTGCTGCACCATCTCGAAGAAGGTGGAGAGCTTGTCGACCTCGAAGAACTCGCGGGCCAAGGTCGCGGCGAGGTCGAAGCGGAAGCCGTCGACGTGCATCTCGGTCACCCAGTAGCGCAGTGAGTCCATGATCAGCTGCACCGAGTGCGGGTGGCGCACGTTGAGGCTGTTGCCGGTGCCGGTGTAGTCCATGTAGTAGCGCTGGTCGTCCTCGACGAGGCGGTAGTAGGCCGCGTTGTCGATGCCCTTGAAGCTCAACGTCGGGCCGAGGTGGTTGCCCTCGGCGGTGTGGTTGTAGACCACGTCGAGGATGACCTCGATGCCGGCGGCGTGCATCGCCTTGACCATCGACTTGAACTCCTGCACCTGCTGGCCGTGCTCGCGGTTGGCGGCGTAGTCGGCGTGCGGGGCGAAGAAGCCCAGGGTGTTGTAGCCCCAGTAGTTGCGCAGGCCCTGGTCGAGCAGGGTGCTGTCCTGGACGAACTGGTGGACCGGCATCAGCTCGATGGCGGTGACGCCGAGCTTGGAGAGGTGCTCGGTGACCGACGGGTGGGCGAGGCCGGCGTACGTGCCGCGCTCGTCCTCCGGGACGTCGGGGTGCAGCTTGGTCAGGCCCTTGACGTGAGCCTCGTAGATGAACGACTCGTTGTAGGGGATGTTGAGGCGGCGGTCGCCCTCCCAGTCGAAGAACGGCGTGATGACGACGCTCTTCTGCATGTGCTGCCCGGAGTCGTCGTCGTTGCGCGAGTCGGGGTCGCCGAAGTTGTAGCCGAACAGCGACTGGTCCCAGTCGATCTCGCCGCTGGTCGCCTTGGCGTAGGGGTCCATCAGCAGCTTGTTGGGGTTGCAGCGCAGTCCCTCGGCGGGGTCCCACGGCCCGTGCACGCGGTAGCCGTAGCGCTGGCCGGGCTGCACGGTCGGCAGGTAGCAGTGCCAGACGTAGGCGTCGACCTCGCTGACCTCGACACGGGTCTCGGCGCCGGCCTCGTCGAACAGGCAGAGCTCGACGCGCTCGGCGACCTCGCTGAAGAGCGCGAAGTTGGTGCCGCTCCCGTCGAAGGTGGCGCCGAGCGGGTATGGGTTTCCTGGCCAGATCTGCACGTGTCTCCTCGAATTTTGGATCGTTCAAAGCCTACCCGTGTCCTGCCGGTACCCCGTTATCGATGGTTCAGTCGCGATCGCGCCGCGATCCGCCGGGGTCCAGGCGACCGGCCGGTAACATACCCGCTATGAAGCGCGACATCTACGACGACGACCACGAGACCTTCCGGTCCTCCGTCAAGGAGTTCCTCGACCGCCAGGTCGTCCCCCACCTCGACGAGCACGTCGCGAGCCACGGGCTCCCGCGGGAGTTCTGGATCGAGGCCGGCAAGCAGGGCTTCCTCGGTCTCGAGGTCCCCGAGCAGTACGGCGGCTCCGAGGCCAACGACTACCGCTTCAACGCGGTGCTCACCGAGGAGCTCGCCAAGGTCAACATGACGCTGCCGAGCTGCGTGGGCATCCACGCCGACATCGTGGCGCCGTACCTCGTGCACCTGACCACCGACGAGCAGAAGCAGCGCTGGCTGCCGAGGTTCTGCAGCGGCGAGCTGCTCACCGCCATCGGCATGACCGAGCCCGGCGGCGGGTCCGACCTGGCCGGCCTCAAGACCACCGCGGTCCGCGACGGCGACGACTGGGTCATCAACGGCGCCAAGACGTTCATCACCAACGGTGGCAGCGCCGACCTGGTCGTGGTGGCGGCGCGCACCGCGCCGGAGAAGCGGGCCAAGGGGATCTCGCTCTTCGGCGTCGACACCAGCCTGGACGGCTTCTCCGTCGGCCGCGTCCTCGACAAGGTCGGCCAGGACGAGTCCGACACCGCAGAGCTGGCGTTCTCCGACGTCCGGGTCAGCAACGACGACCTCATCGGCGAGCTCGACACCGGCTTCATCTCGATGATGCAGTTCCTGCCGCAGGAGCGCCTCGGCTCGGCGATCACCAACATCGCCCACGCCGCGCAGATCCTCGACGAGACCGTGCAGTACGCCAAGGACCGCAAGGCTTTCGGCCAGGCGATCGGGTCGTTCCAGGCCAACCAGTTCCTGCTGGCCGAGCTGGTCACCAAGGTCGAGGTCACCTGGTCGTTCGTCGACCAGTGCATCATGAAGCACACCCGCGGCGAGCTGACGCCGGTCGACGCCGCGAAGGCCAAGTGGTGGACCTCGCAGGTGCAGAACGACGTCCTCGACCACTGCGTCCAGCTGCACGGCGGCTACGGCTACATGAACGAGTACCGCGTCGCCCGGGCCTGGCGCGACGCCCGGGTGACCAAGATCTGGGCCGGCTCCAACGAGATCATGAAGATGCTGATCGGGCGCGACCTGGGGCTGTGAGATCGGTCGCGTTCTTCCGCAACCTCAACCTGGGTCAGGGCTGGAGCCCGACCAGGCCACAGCTCCTCGACGCCTTCGAGCGGGCGGGGGGCCAGGACGTCGTGAGCTTCCAGGTCAACGGCACGGTGCTCTTCACCTCGCGCGCGCCGGCTCGCACGCTGTGCGACGTGCTCGCGGGCCTGCGGCCGCTCACGGGGTACGACGACGTCGGCGTCGTCCGGTCCGCCCGGTGGTGTCTCGGGTTGGCCGACCGCATCGAGGCGCTGAGGTTCCTCGACGAGGAGTCTGCCGAGGTCGCGCTGTTCGACAGCCGGCCGCCGCTGCCCGTCGAGCTGCCCTGGACCGCGCCCGACGGGAGCCTGCGGATCCTCGCCGGGGACCATCGGCACGCCGTCACCGGCTGGCGCAGGCGGGAGGGGCGCGGGGCCAACGCCACCCGGGTGCTGCAGGACCTCGTCGGGGTGAAGGTCACCTCCCGCGGGACACCCACGATGCTCCGGCTGGCGCAGAAGATCCGCTCTGCGCGATGACCCGGATGTTCGTCGCGGCCGTCCCGCCCGACCACGTGGTCGAGGACCTCGACGGGCTCCTGTCCGTACGACGCGGCGAGGCGGCGTACCGCTGGACCCCTCCCGAGCACTGGCACGTCACCCTCGCGTTCATGGCCCACGTGCCCGACCGCTCGCTCGACGACCTCGACGAGCGGTTGACCCGGGCGGCGGCGAAGCGGCGCCGGATGACCCTGCACGTCGCCGGTGGCGGCGCCTTCCCCCATCCCGACCGCGGCCGCGTGCTGACCGCGGGCATCGCCGCGGACGACCACGAGGAGCTCCGGCGGCTTGCGACCGGCGCTCGGGCCGCGGCCGGCAAGGCCGGCGCGTCGGTCGACGGACAGCGCTTCCGCCCGCACCTGACGGTCGCCCGGCTCGGCCGTCCCGACAACCTCACGCGGTGGGTCCGGGTGCTGGACGCCTACCGCGGCCCGGCCTGGCAGCTCGATGAGATCGCCCTCGTGGCGTCGTACCTCGGCGAGGGTCCGCGCAAGCGCCCGAGGTACGACGTGGTCGAGACGTTCGAGCTCGGTACCAGGCCCGTGCAAGGCTGAGGGCGTGGTCAGCCAAGCGCGCAGCTATCTGCGCCGTCACTTCTGGGACGTGACACCCCGCGAGCACTGGCAGTCCGACGTGGCCTTCCGCCGGCGGCAGGTCGTCGCGGTCGCCACCATCGTCGTGGGTGCGGCGCTTCTCGGCGTCACGCTGCGCATCGAGCAGGGCAGCGGCTGGTTCTACGCCGCGACGCTGGGCCTCGCCGCCATCTGGACCCTCGGCGCCTTCGCCTCCGGGCCCCTCCACCTCGGTCGGGTCGGCACCGGGGAGCACGCCTCCCGGCCGGTGCTCCAACCCGTGCTCTCGGGCCTCGCCCTGGCCGGCGTCTTCGTCGTCGGCGCGCTCGCGGTGCGGGAGATCCCGGTGCTCGCCGACCAGGTCCGCAGCGTCACCGGCTACGCCGCCGAGGGCTCGCTGCCGCTGCTCGTGCTGATCACCATCCTCAACGGCATCGCCGAGGAGCTCTTCTTCCGCGGCGCGCTGTATGCCGCGATCCGGAGGCACATGGTCGCGGCGACCGCGATCGTCTACGCCCTCACGACGGCCACCACCGGCAACGTGATGCTGATCTTCGCCGCCATGCTGCTGGGCATCGTGGTCGGTCTCGAGCGCCGCGCCTCCGGCGGCATCCTCGCGCCGATCCTGACCCACCTCACCTGGTCGGTCACGATGCTGTGCGTGCTACCCCTGGTCGTCTGAGGCTCGGGAGTCCTCGAGCGCACGCCGTACGGCCTCGGCGTAGCTCAGCGGCTCCCCCGGCACGACCTCGAGGATCGACTGCTCCGACACCACCACCTCGGTGCCCATCGAGTCGATGAGGTTGCGCCCGGTGGTGGCGTCCACGTCGGTGACGAGCGCCAGCCAGTACGACGACAGCCGCGGCGTCAGCACCGGCACCGTGATGATCGGCACCTGGGCGCCGGTGTCGACCTCGGAGGCGATGCGCAGCATCTCGATGTAGCTGAGCTGGTCTGGCCCGCCGATCTCGAAGATCCGGTCCAGCGCGTCCTCGTGGTCGGCCACTCCGACCAGGTAGCGGATCACGTCGTCGAGCGCGATCGGCTGGGTGCGCGTCTGCGCCCACTTCGGGACCACCATCGCGGGCAGCTTCTTCACCAGCTGCCGGGTGATCTCCCACGAGATGCCGCCGGCGCCCACGACGATCGCGGCGCGCAGCACGGTCACCGGGACGCCCGCCTCCCCCAGCAGGCCCTCGACCTCTCGGCGCGAGCGCAGGTGCGCCGACAGCTCCTGGTCGTCGCTGCCGAGGCCACCCATGTAGATGATCTGACGGACACCCGCATCCGCGGCAGCCTGCCCGAAGGCGCGCGCCGCGTCGGCGTCCTTGCGCTCGAAGTCCTTGTCGTCGAGCGAGTGCACCAGGTAGTAGGCGATCTCGACGCCGGCCATCGGCCCGGTCAGCGAAGCCGGGTCGTGCACGTCGCCCTGGACGGCCTCGCCCTCCCCGTCGTACGACGCGGCCCTGCGCGTCATCGCGCGCACCTCATGGCCCTCCGCGACCAGGGCGGGCACGAGCCGCTTGCCGATGAAGCCTGTTGCGCCGGTGACGAGGATGCGAGCCATGTGGGTGACTCTAGGCGGCAGGTCGGCACGATCAGTCGAGCCTTGCCTTGGTTGCGGTGTTCGGGAGCACCTTGAACGATGGGCCCATGACGACCGACTCCGCCGACGCGCAGCTGGGTCAGCACGATGACGAGCCGCACGGCCAGAGCTTCGCGTCGCGCCTCAACTGGCTGCGCGCCGCCGTGCTGGGCGCCAACGACGGCATCGTCTCGACGGCCGGCATCGTCGTCGGCGTGTCCGGCGCGACCGACGACCGCACGCAGATCCTGGTGGCCGGCATCGCGGGGCTGGTGGCGGGCGCGATGAGCATGGCCGCCGGCGAGTACGTCTCTGTCAGCACCCAGCGCGACTCCGAGCGCTCCCTGCTGCGCAAGGAGAGTCGCGAGCTGTTCGAGATGCCCGACGAGGAGCTCGTCGAGCTGGCCGAGATCTACCAGGGCAAGGGCCTCGAGCCCGACCTCGCCCTCGAGGTCGCCCGGCAGCTGACCGAGCACGACGCCCTCGGGGCGCACGCCGAGGCTGAGCTGGGCATCGACCCCGACGAGCTCACCAACCCGTGGCACGCGGCGTGGGCGTCGATGCTGTCGTTCACCCTCGGTGCCCTGCTGCCGCTGCTCACGATCCTGCTCGCGCCGCCGGGGGCACGGCTCGGCGTGACCGTCGGCGCCGTGCTCGTCGCCCTCGCGCTCACCGGCTGGGCCAGCGCCTGGCTCGGCCGCAGCCCAGCAGGCCGGGCCATCGCCCGCAACGTCGCCGGTGGCCTGCTCGCGATGGCGGTGACCTACGGCATCGGCTCGGTCGTCGGCGTCAACCTCTGACGTCCTGGAGGTCGTCGGTGGCCGGTCGCTGGGGCCAGATGGTGAGAGAACTTCGCGACACCGCGCTGAGACGGGTGTTCGCATGGCCCAATCTCGCCTAGGTTTCGACGGGTGAAGATCGCAGTAGCCAGGGAGACCCGTGACGGCGAGGCCCGCGTCGCGATGGTGCCCGAGCTGGTCGGCAGGCTGACCGGACTCGGATACACCGTCGCCGTGGAGCCCGGCGCGGGCCGGCAGACCCTCATCGACGATGCGGAGTACGCCGAGGCCGGCGCCGTCATCGAGGAGGACGCACTGAGCGACGCCGACGTGGTGGTGTCGGTGCAACCGCTGTCCACCGACGCCGTCCGCCGCCTCAGGCGCGGGGCGGCCACCATCTCGTTCCTGCCCGTGAGCACCGAGCAGCACGTGATCGCCGACCTGCGCGACTGCGCGGTCACGGCGTTCTCGATGGAGCTGGTGCCCCGCATCTCCCGCGCCCAGTCGATGGACGCGCTCTCCTCGCAGGCCCTGGTCGCGGGCTACCGCAGCGCGATCGTCGCTGCCGGGCTGCTGCGGCGCTTCTTCCCGCTCAACATGACCGCGGCCGGCACCGTGCAGCCGGCCGAGGTCGTCGTGCTCGGTGCGGGTGTCGCCGGCCTCCAGGCCATCGCCACCGCCAAGCGCCTCGGCGCCGTCGTCCGGGCCTACGACGTCCGCGCGGCCGCCGCCGAGGAGATCGCGTCGGTGGGCGCCAAGCCGATCCACCTGGAGCTCGAGACCCTCGAGGGATCCGGCGGCTACGCCCGCGAGATGACCGAGGACCGCGCCGCCCGCCAGCGTGAGCTGCTCACCCCCTACATCGCTGCAGCCGACGCGCTGATCACCACCGCCGCCGTCCCGGGGCGCACCGCGCCGATGCTGGTGACCGCTGCCATGGTCGAGCAGATGAGGCCCGGCTCGGTCGTGGTCGACCTGGCCGCCGAGACCGGTGGCAACGTCGAGGGCTCGGTGGCCGGCGAGGTCGTCCGCATCGGCAACGCCCAGGTCTGGGGCGGCCGCAACGTGCCCTCGCAGATGCCCGGGCCGGCCTCGCGGCTCTACGCCCAGAACGTCGTCAACCTGCTGACCCTGATGACGAGCAGTGGTGACGAGACCGGCGTCTTCGCTCCCGACTTCGACGACGAGATCGTGACCGGGGCGTGCGTCACCCACGACGGGGCGATCCGGCACGAGCCGACGCGCCAGGCGATCGAGGGCCCCGCGCCGGCAGCGCCACCGGCCGAGGAGGTTGCGCCGCAGCCGACCCGCGACCGCGGACCCGACGACGATGTGTACGACCAGGAGGCCCAGCCGTGAGCATCGCCATCGTCTGGTTGACGATCTTCGTCCTCAGCGTGTTCGTCGGCATCGAGGTGATCTCCAAGGTCTCCTCGACGCTGCACACCCCGCTGATGTCCGGCGCCAACGCCATCCACGGCGTCATCCTGCTCGGCGCCATCCTGGTGACGGTGCACATCGAGGGTCCGGGCGTGATCGTCGGCCTGGTCGCGATCGTGCTCGCCACCATCAACATGGTCGGTGGCTTCGTGGTGACCGACCGGATGCTCCAGATGTTCACCCGCAAGAAGGCCCCGAAGGCCCCGACGACCGGAGGAGCCAAGTGATCCCGGTCTGGGCACAGTTCGTCTACCTGCTCTGCGCGGTGGGCTTCATCCTGGCCCTCAAGGGCCTGTCGGGCCCCAGGACCGCACGCACCGGCAACCTGATCGGCGCGGGCGCCGCCGTCGTGGCCTGCGCGCTGCCGTTCACCTACCTCGACAACATGTCGAACGTCCCGCTCGTCCTGGTCGCGATCGCGATCGGCACCGTCGCCGGCGTGTACGGCGCCCGCACGGTGCAGATGACCCAGATGCCCCAGATGGTGGCGCTGTTCAACGGGGTCGGCGGCGGTGCGGCCGCCCTGGTCGCGGTGCTCGAGCTCAACGAGATCCTGCCGCTCGGCGACTCGATCGGCTGGTTCATCCTGGTCGCCACCGCGTTCACGATCGTCGTCGGCTCGATCTCCTTCGCCGGCTCGGTCGTCACGTTCGCCAAGCTCCAGGAGCTGATGACCTCGCGCCCGGTGGTCTTCCCGGGCCTGCCGATCGCCTTCGGCGGAGTGCTCATCGCCTCCGTCGCCCTCTCGGTCGTGCTCGTGCGCGGCCCGGCGCTGTGGATCGGCGTCGTGCTCGGACTGATCGGCCTGATCTTCGGGCTGCTGCTCGTGCTGCCCGTGGGCGGCGCCGACGTGCCGATCGTGATCTCGCTGCTCAACGCGTTCACCGGGCTGACGGTCGCGGCCGGCGGCTACGTGCTGTCCAACACCGTGCTGCTCGTCGCCGGCACGCTCGTCGGCGCGGCGGGCACGTTCCTCACCCTGCTGATGGCCAACGCGATGGGCCGCTCCGTGGCCAACATCCTGTTCGGCGCGCTCCGGGGCGGCTCGACCCTCGGCGGCGGCGAGGCGTCCGACCGCCCCGTCCGCACGGCCACCCCCGAGGACGCCGCGATCCTCCTTGCCTACGCCGATCGCGTGATCATCGTCCCCGGCTACGGGTTGGCCGTGGCCCAGGCCCAGCACACCCTGCGCGAGCTGGTCGACGTGCTCGCCGAGCGCGGCGCGCAGGTCGACTACGCGATCCACCCCGTCGCCGGCCGGATGCCCGGACACATGAACGTGCTCCTCGCCGAGGCCCAGGTGCCCTACGAGCAGCTGCAGGAGATGGATGAGATCAACGGCGACTTCAAGGAGGCCGACGTGGTGCTCGTCGTCGGCGCCAACGACGTGGTCAACCCGGCGGCCAAGACCTCGCCGGGTGCGCCGATCTACGGCATGCCGATCCTCAACGCCGACGAGGGCAAGCAGATCATCTTCATGAAGCGGTCGATGCGCCCCGGCTTCGCCGGCATCGAGAACGAGCTGCTCTTCGACGAGAAGACCTCGTTGCTGTTCGGCGACGCGAAGGACACGATGAGCAAGCTGCTCAGCGCGGTGAAGGCGCTGTAGCAGCCCACGGAAATTCCCGATTCGACCACGCGATCACCCCTGCGGTGGCGATACTTCTTGGGTTGTCGTCACGACCGCGAGGGGGTTCGGGTTGTCCGGGGAGACCAGGGCACTGCGTCGTCAGTCCATGGTGCACGCCATCGCCAGGTTCGCGCGGGCACACCGCGTGGCCCTGCTGCTGATCGCGATCTTCCTGCTGAGCTACCGCACCCTCGGTCTGACCGACTCCGCGAGCGGCGTGCCCCAGGCATGGCCGGCCGCGGGCCTCCTCACCGGGCTCGTCCTGGTGGTCGACATCGGGCGTCGGCCCGCGATCCTCATGCAGGGTCTGACGCTGATCCTGCTCGCACACCTCTTCCGCGGCTACGACCCCGCCAGCGCGATCGGCTTCACGCTCGCCTGCGCGCTGGGCTCCGCGATCACCGTCTGGCGCCTGCTGCACCGCCACCCCGGCAGCCGCGTCGGGCTGCTCGACGCCGGCGACGTCTCGCGGGTCATCTCCGCGGTCGCGCTCGGCAGCGGCACGGCAGCCGTGGTCGTCGGCGGGATGGTGGCCATCAACGGCATCGGCAACCCCTGGCTGGCGATGGTGGCCGTCACCGGCACCCACGCCGCCTCGCTGCTCATCCTGCTGCCGTTCTTCCTCGAGGCGCCGAACTTCCCGGCCCTCGCACCGACGTCCGAGCGCCTCGTGCAGTCGGTCATCACGGTCGGGCTGACCATCGCGATCTTCCTCTTCGCCGATGCCCCGCCGATCATCTTCGCCATCATGCCGATGTTCGCGTGGCTCGCCTTCCGCGGCACCCTCCGCGAGGCCAGCCTGCTGCTGACGGGCGTCGCCCTCGTGACGACCTTCCTCACCTCTGCCCGCCTCGGTCCGGTCCACGACCTGATGACGCGCTACGACATCTCGGCCGAGATGAAGACCGGCTACCTCCAGCTCTTCCTCCTCGACTGCGCCCTGGTGCTGCTCCCCCTCTCGGTCATGGCGACGCAGCAGCGCCGCTCCGCCGCCCACGCCGCCACCGAGCACCAGACCCTCGAGGGCCTCGTCTCCTCCGCCACGGGCACCGCCGTGCTCTCCGTCGACATGGAGGGTCGGATCGTGGTCTTCAACCCCGGTGCCGAGGCGATGCTCGGCGTGAGCGCCGAGGAGGCCATCGGCGAGTACGCCGACCACTTCTTCGCCGATGCCCAGCTGGGCCGCCACGCCGCCCGACTGGGCTCGCGCCCCATCTTCTCCGAGATCTGCGCCGCCTCGGCCCAGCAGGGCGACGGCCGCCGCATGTGGTCCTTCACCGGCCGAGACAGCGAGCCGCGGACGATGACCATGACGATCACCGGCGTCCAGGACGAGACGGGCGCCCCGGCCGGCCACCTCTGCGTCGCCGAGGACGTCACCGAGCGCGAGAGCCGCAACAAGTCGCTGCTCACCGCCCTCGCCCACGAGCGCTCGGCCGTCGAGCGGCTGCGCGAGCTCGAGCAGGTCAAGGCCGACTTCGTGGCCACGGTCAGCCACGAGCTGCGCACCCCGCTGACCAGCATGATGGGCTACGTCGAGGTGCTCGAGGACGGTGTCGTCGGCGAGCTCACCGCCGACCAGCGCGTCGTCGTCAACCGCGTCGAGCGCAACGGCCGGCGACTGCTGCTCCTCGTCGAGGACCTGCTGCTCCTGTCGCAGATCGAGGCCCGCGAGATGCGCATCAACCCCGTCGTGCACGACCTGCGCCAGGCCGTCGCCGCCGCGAGGGAGGCCCTCGACCCGCTGCTCTCCTCGCGTCACCTCGAGGTGGTCGTCCGCATCCCCGAGCACCCGGCGATGCACCAGGGCGATCCGGACCACATCGAGCGGGTGGTGCTCAACCTGCTCAGCAACGCCGTGAAGTTCACTCCCGACGGCGGCCGGGTCGAGCTGGCGGTCAGCGAGCACCGCGACGACATCTCCATCGTCGTGCTCGACACCGGCATGGGCATCCCGGAGGCGGAGCAGGACCGGCTGTTCACCCGTTTCTTCCGCGCGTCCACCGCCAACCGCCAGGCCATCCAGGGCACCGGCCTGGGCCTCTCGATCGTCCAGGCGATCATCGACGCCCACGGCGGGGAGATCTCGATCAGCTCCACCGAGGGCGTCGGCACGACCGTCACGGCGACCCTGCCGAAGACGCTTCCCCGTGGGTGCGTCCAGGTCGGTCAGATCATCGCGCCGGCAGGGTCCGCCGAACCGGTCTCGACGGACGAGCCGCTCGCCGGCTGAGGTCAGCCCGCGACGCCGTACAGCCGGTCCCCGGCATCGCCGAGACCGGGCACGATGTAGCCCTTGTCGTTGAGCTTCTCGTCCATGGCCCCGGTGACGATCGTGATCGGCACGTCGATGTCGGCGACCTGCTCCTCGAGCCGGGCGCACCCCTCGGGAGCGGCGAGCAGGCAGATGGCGGTGATGTCGTCGGCCCCGCGGTCGGTCAGGAAGCGGATCGCGGCCGCCAGCGTGCCACCGGTGGCCAGCATCGGGTCGAGCACGTAGCACTGGCGCCCCGACAGGTCGTCGGGCAGCCGCTCGGCGTAGGTCGACGCCTGCAGCGTCTCCTCGTTGCGCACCATCCCGAGGAAGCCGACCTCCGCGGTGGGCAGCAGCCGCATCATCCCGTCGAGCATGCCGAGCCCGGCCCGCAGGATGGGTACGACGAGCGGCTTGGGCGACGTGAGCTTGACCCCCGTGGCCGGGGCCACCGGGGTGACGATGTCGACGGTGGTGACGCGCACGTCGCGGGTGGCCTCGTAGGCGAGGAGGGTGACGAGCTCGTCAGCGAGCCGCCGGAAGGTCGGCGAGTCGGTCGACTCGTCGCGGAGCGTGGTCAGCTTGTGGGCCACGAGGGGGTGGTCGACGACGTGGGTGCGCATGACCGAGACCCTAGTGCAGCCGGCGGCCCCGACCCGTCCCCGATCGGGGTTGGCCGGGGGGCGCGCGTCTGCCACTCTTGAAGTGTCCGGACCGCGGCGAGCAGAGGGGATCGACATGGCTGACATGGCCGACGGGGTCGACTTCGCGCTGGCCGCCTACCGCGAGGACGGCGTCTGGCAGGTCCAGTCGATCGCCCACCCGGTGCTCGAGTCGGTCGACACGCTCGCCCACGCGTTGCGCCGCTTCCCCGGCGACGGCGGCACCGTCGGCATGGTCGCGGTCGACGAGGACTTCTTCGTGATCGTGCGCGTCGCGGGCTCCAGCACGCGGGTGCTCCTCTCCGACGTCACGGCGGCCGACGAGTGGGAGCTCGCCAGCTCGGCGGTCGAGTTCCTCGGCATCCCCGCGCTCGACGACGAGGACGAGCAGGTGCCCGCCGGCGACCTCGACCTGCTCGGCGACCTCGGCATGCACGCGATGGACATGGGCGTGCTGCTCGACGACCTCGATCTCTACCCCGACGAGATGCTGTCCGACATCGCCCGCAGGCTGGGGTTCGGCCCGCTCTTCGACGGCGCGGTGGGGCTCACGTCTGCATGACTCCTGACCACTGGGCACCAGCCATGCGGCTGGCCCTGGCCGAGGCGCGCGCCGCGCTCGAGACCGAGGACGTGCCCATCGGGGCCGTCGTGCTCTCCGGGGACGGCGAGGTGCTGGGCCGCGGTCGCAACGTCCGCGAGGCCGCGCACGACCCGACCGGTCATGCAGAGGTGGTGGCCCTGAGGGCGGCGGCCCTGGCGCGTGGCGGGTGGCGCCTGGAGGGCTGCACGCTGGTGGTCACGCTCGAGCCGTGCACGATGTGTGCCGGCGCGGCTGTGCTGGCGCGCGTCGCGCGCGTCGTCTACGGCGCGCACGACGACAAGGCCGGCGCGGTCGGCAGCCTCTGGGACGTCGTACGCGACCGTCGGCTCAACCACCGCCCCGAGGTCGTCTCGGGGGTCCTGGCGGGCGAGAGCACCGAGCTGCTCGAGGCGTTCTTCGCGCAACATCGCGGCTGAGCCATCCGTTGCCGCACCGGCGCCGAATCACGAACGTGGTGGGTCCGGTCCATGGGGTTGTCCGGACCCGCCACGCTCAGGGGCTACGCGTCAGACGGTGCTCTTGTCCTTGCCCGCGACCGCTTCGGCGCTCCCGATCAGCAGCACGGAGGCGATGACGGCCAGCACGAAGCCGAGGAAGTCGAGCTCCCAGATGCTCCCGGTGCCGATGAGCCACGCGATGGTCCCGCCGATCAGCGAGCCGACGAGGCCGAGCCCGAGAGTCGCGAGGATGCCCAGGTTCTGCTTGCCGGGCTTGATGAGACGGGCGAGGGCGCCGATGATGAGGCCCGCCACGAGAAAACCGATCATGAGTTGACCCTCTTCCTTGTCCGGTCGTTCCGACGGGCGGGCGCCCGCCGGTGTCCCATTATGTCCGCCTGGCCAAGTCAGAGCCGTCAGTGAGTAGCAATGCGCATCTTCGGGCCGCTCCCGCAGTGGACGATGAGTACGTGACCTCTCCCGACGCCTTCCCGTGCCCGAACTGCGCCACCCTGCTCGAGCCCGGCGTGCAGGCCTGCACCGCGTGCCGCCTGCGCCTGGTCGGACCCGAGGCCGTCCGGCTCTGGCAGGTGAACCAGCAGATCACCGCGTTGAAGGCCGAGGCCGACCGGCTGATCGGTGCCCTGATGGCGCCGCCGGGTGCCGTGCCCGCAACCGCGTCGTACGCCGGCGGCCCCTACCCCGCCACCCCCGCCGGGCCCGCCCGGCCTGCCCGCAGGCAGGTGTCGGGACAGCAGATCCTGCTCGGCCTGGGTGCGCTGCTGCTGCTCTCGGCCGCGTCGTTCTTCCTGCTCGTGGTGTGGTTCGTCGTCGGGCTGGCCGGCCAGGCGCTGATCATGGCCACCCTGACGGGCGCAGCCGTGGTCGGCTCGGTGCTGGCGACCCGGAAGCGGCTGCCCGCCGCCGCCGAGACCGCCGCGGTCATCGCGACCGGCCTGCTCACCCTCGACCTCGCCGCCGCCCACTGGCTCGATCTCGCCGGTCTCGGCGACCTGGCGACCGACGCCTACTGGGCAGGCGCCGGGCTGCTGGGCGGCGTGCTGCTGATCGGCTTCGACCGTCTCGTCCCCCGCGCGGCTGCCGGCGAGCCCTTGCGGCGGATCCTGGTCTTCCGCCCGGCAGGCACCGCGATGCTCGCCGTCGCCGGCTGGTCCGCCATGGCCGCGATCGATCCCCGCCCGCTGACGCTGGCCGCAGTGGCGCTCGTGCTCGCCGTCGTGAGCGCCGCGGGTGCCTACGCGGCGTACCGCCTGGACACGCCCTTCCCCGGTCGGACCGGGTGGGCGGTGCCCCTGTCGGCCGTGCCCCTGCTCGTGTCGGCCGGGATCGCGTTCGCGACGCACGTCCTGACCGGCCTCGGTCTCGGCTACGAGCCGTCGTCCGCGATCTCCGAGCGGTACGGCGCCTTCGCGCTGCTGCTGGTCGTGCCGGCCGTCGCTCTGATCGCCCTCCGGCAGGTCGACCTGGTGCCGGCAGCGGCCGTCGGATGGCTCGTCCCGGTCATCGGCATCCCCGTCCTGGACGCACCGCGGCTCGTGCTCGTCGGTGTCTCGGTGGTCCTCGCGGCGGCGCTGTCCAGCGTCGCTGCCGGGCTGGTGGCCGTCCCACCCCGCCCGTGGGCCAGGCGGTCGAGGTCGTCGCGTGGGCCGCCCAGCCCGTGCTCTTCCTGCTCGTGCTCGTGCTGTCGGAGGACGGCGCGGACACCGGACGGATGCTGATGGACGGGGTCTCCGACTCCGGGACGGCCGCCTGGTGGGTCCCGGTCGCGCCCGCCCTGGCCTGGGCCGTGACGTCGGTGCTGGCAGCCGTGCGCGCCCGTTCCGTGCTCTGGGTCGCGATGGCGGAGACGGCGGTGCTCGCCACCCTGTTCACCGCGCTGCGCGACTCCGACGGGGTGGTCTGGTGGCCGGTCGCCCTCGCCCTGGTGGCCGGCAACCTCGGCCTGGCCGGCCTGTGCGCCCGCCGCGGCGACGAGCAGCGCCCGATCGAGGGGACGGCGCTGGTGTTCGGCGTCATCTGGTCGGCCACCGCCGTGCTGGCGAGCGCGTCGGAGTCGGGCCAGCAGCTCGCCACGGCGCTCATCACCCTCGGCGTGCTCACCCTGCTGTACGCCGCGACCCCGGGGCGTCTCGCGTTCTCCTACCTCGGCGCGCTGAGCATCTCGGCCGGGATCAGCGTGCTGATGTCGGAGGCCGACGTGACGATGATCGAGGCCTACACGGGCCCGTTGGCGCTGCTGCTCGCCGCGATCGGCTGGGTCCAGTGGACGCGCAACGCCGGGCTGCCGACCTTCGTGACCATGGGTCCGGCACTCACCGTCGCCCTGGTGCCGTCCCTGGTGGTCGCGGTCGGGGAGGGCAGTGCCCTGCGCCTCCTGATCGTGACGGCGGCCGGGCTGCTGGTCCTCGTCGTCGGCCTGTCGAGGCAGTGGCAGGCTCCGGTCACCGTCGGCGGCGCCGTCCTGGTCGTCGTCGCCATCACCCAGGGCGGCCCGCTGATGGCGTACGTTCCCGGCTGGCTCATCCTCGGCCTCGCCGGGGCGGCGCTGCTGACCGCCGGTGTCGCGTGGGAGCGCGCCGTGATGGCCGGCCGTCGGGCCAGCGCGTGGTACGGCACCCTGCGCTGAGTCGTGGCGTTCCCCGCCCTGGCCGGAGCCCGGGCGGGAGCCGTCACCGCGTCGTGGCGTCGTGGAGCAGCACGTCGAGGGCCTCGCGGACCGCGAGACCGCTCGTCGCCCCCGTGCTGGCCGCGTCGACGAATCGTCCGGCCAGGTCCCGGACCTTGACGTTCTTGTTCTGCGACCACCAACGGAGCATGTCGAAGGCCCTGTCGGCATCGAGTCCGTAGCCGACCATGAGGCCGCCGACGGCCCGCTCGATGGTCGCGCGGTGCTGTGCTGAGTCGGCGACCGCCTGCTGGGCGACCTTCTCGCTCTCCTGCCGGAAGTCGGCGGTCAGGTCGATGTAGTGGCCGTTGATCGCCCGGACGGAGTCCTGCTCCGGCCCCACCTCAGCGGACTCGCACACCAGGAGGACCCTGCGCTCGATGCCGTCGGCTGCGACCAGGGTGTACGAGACGCTGGCCGGCTTCCCGTCGGCCTCGGCGCGGGTCAGCACGTCCAGGACGCGGCCACGGTCCTCCGGGCGCCGGCACGAGAGCATGTACTCCGTCGTGGGGGTGATGGACCAGGGCTGGAGTCCGAGGATCCGGAACACCTCGTCGTCCCAGTCCCAGATGCCGGCCTCGGTGTTGTAGGAGAACCTCCCGACGCGCACCTGCGGCGGCGGCGGTGCGCTCGACTCGGCCTCCTCCCGGGTGGTGGTCACAGCGGGACCTCCTGCTGCCTGACGGTCTGCGGCGCGGCGCTCAGCCGGCTGAGCTCCTGCAGGCCCGAGGTCAGCAGCCGGGCCACCGTGAGGGGTGGTACGTCGAGCAGGGCGGCCGCCTGCTGGTGGCTGTGCCCACCGAAGACGCACATCGCCAGGCAGGCGCGCTGGAGCTGGGCTAGCCCCGCGAGCCACACCATCGCCGGCGGGAGCTCGGACATGCCGGACGGGTCGGGCGTGAGGTCCGTGCTGCGCCAGTAGACGTGACGGGCCAACGAGCGACGGGCCTCGCTCGCCGTGCTGCTGACGTCCGAGCGGGCGAAGTCGGCCATCCCCAGCGCCACGGCCCGCATGGCCGCCGCCTCGTCACCGAGAAGCGCGGACGCCAGTGCGTAGGCGGTCCGGCCGTGCCGGTCCCACAGGTCCTCGGCCTGCTGGCGGGCCGCCCCCGGGTCGGTGGTGGGGGCCGCGACCGACGTGCGCGCGGCCGCCTGAGCCGCTCCGCGGGGGCGGGCCCACCCGGCCCGGTCCTTCCCGGGGAGGAGCTGCCTGGCATCGGATTCCAGTCCCAACGCTTCCATGGCGGCCGTACCTCTCTTCGATCAGTCGTGGCCCGAAAGGCGTGTGCGCAAGGGGCAAACCTAGAGGCAACACGCGAGTTTGTCTACTCTTTGTAGAAGGTGATCCGTACGTTACTCTAGACAAACCATGTACACGATCAAAAGGGCCGCCCACATCACCGGCGTGCCCGTCACGTCCCTGCGCGCGTGGGAGCGCCGCTACGGCGTGTTCGCTCCCCAGCGCAACGAGTCCGGCTACCGGCTCTACGACCAGGAGGCCCTGGCCGCCATCTCGACGATGCGCCGGCTCGTGGAGGACGGCTGGTCGCCGGCGGACGCCGCCGAGGCGATCCGCAGCGGGACGATCACCGCCACCCCGGACCGTGGCGTCGGCCCCGCGACCGGGAGCGGACCCGCCCCGCCGAGCGCGGCCACCCACACCCAATGGTTCCTGCGGTCGGCGGCCGGCATGGACGTCGCGGGCATCGAGGAGAGCCTCGACGCCGGGTTCGCCCTCGGGTCGTTCGAGCACGTCGTCGACTCCTGGCTCTTCCCCACCCTCGAGGCGCTCGGCGAGGGCTGGGCGCTGGGCGAGATCGACGTGGCGGGAGAGCACGCCGCCAGCCACGCCGTCCACCGGCGCCTCTCCGCGGCGTTCGATGCCGCCGGCAGCAGGTCGCGTGGCCCGGCGGTCGTCGTCGGGCTGCCGTCGGGCAGTCAGCACGAGCTCGGCGCCCTGGCCTTCGCCACCGCCATCCGCAGGCGTGGCCTGAACGTTCTCTACCTCGGCGCCAACGTGCCGGTCAGCAGCTGGGAGACGGCCGTCCGCAGCCACGCTGCCCGGGCGGCGGTCCTGGCCGTCGTCACTCCCGAGGACCGCCCCGCGGCCGCGACAGTGGCCGAGCGGCTGGCGAGCCACGAGCTGCTCCCCACGGTCTGCACCGGAGGAGCGTCGGGAGCGGACCTCGCGCCGGGCGTCCGAGAGCTGGCGTCCAGCATCGGCGCCGCCGCCCAGCAGCTCGACCAGCTGACGCACGAGCCGCGGCTCAGTTGACCTCGCTGCGCCGCTCGAGCAGGACGGTGTCTCGCCAGACGCCGTCGAGCCGGGCGATGCGGGTCCGCACCGCCAGGGTGCGATAGCCGGCGGAACGGTGGAGGGCCAGGCTGGCGCGGTTCTCCGGGAAGACCGAGGTCTGCAGGGTCCACAGCCCGGCCCGGTCGGCCTCCGTGACCTGGGTACGGAGCAGCGTCTTCCCGACGCCGCGGCCGCGCGCGCCCTCGGCGACGTACACGGAGGTCTCCCCGACCCCGGCGTAGCACCCGCGTGCCGAGACCGGGGTCACCGCGGTCCAGCCGACCACCTCACCGCCGAGCTCGGCGACCCACGCCATCTCGGGCAACCACCTCGCCCGGAGCTGTTCGGCTGTGGGCAGCGCGGTCTCGAAGGTGGCGTTGCGGGTGGCGAGACCCTCGTCGTAGATCGCGAGCACGTGGGGCATGTCCGCCTCGGCCACCGGGCGCGAGGTGACGTCGGCGGGCAGGTCCTCGGGGCAGCACGGCGGAGAGGACAGCGTGCCCATGACGACGTCGGCGGCGTGCGGGAGCCCGGTGCAGCACGCGGCGTTGACCGACACCATGCTGGAGGTGCCGACCCTGTCGACCACGACGAAGCCGACCTTCCTGAGGGCGTCGACGTGGTGCGAGCACGTGGACTGGCTCACTCCCAGGACCTGCGCGAGGTCACCGATGCGCATGCCGCCTGCGGGCGAGGTCGAGAGCTCGTGCAGCAGCCGGACGCGGGTGGGGTCCGCCAGCAGCGCGAACCACTCCGCGTAGCTCTCCGCGTCGGCCCTGCTCAGGCTCGGGGAGCGGCGTGAGGTCGACATGGCGCCAGAGTACCTTGCTTTCATCGACGCCCGTCGATACAGTCACGTTCATCGACGCCCGTCGATCAATAGCCTGGAGGAGCACGTCATGAAGCACCCTGTGATCGTCATCGGCGCCGGCCCCGTCGGCCTCGCCGCCGCCGCCCATGCCGCCGAGCGCGGGCTGGACTTCGTCGTGCTCGAGGCGGGCCCGCACGCCGGCGCCGCCGTCGGCGAGTGGGCGCACGTGCGGCTGTTCTCGTCCTGGCTCGAGCTCGTCGACCCCGCCGCTCGCCGCCTCCTGGAGGCCGGCGGCGCCTGGACGGCTCCCGACCAGACCGCCTACCCGACCGGCGGCGAGTGGCAGCGCGACTACCTCCGCCCACTGGCCGACCTGCTCGACGCCCACCCGGGCGGGGCCGTCCACTACGACACGCGGGTGGTCGGCGTGGGCCGCGCCGGACGGGACCTGCTGGTCGACTCCGGGCGCGAGAGCGACCCGTTCGCCATCCACGTCCAGGGGCCCACCGGTCACGAGCGGCTGCTGGGCGGCGCGGTCGTGGACGCCTCCGGCACGTGGACCCGACCCAACCCGCTCGGCGCCGACGGCTACCCGGCCCTCGGCGAGGCCGAGCACTCGGACCGCATCTCCTACGGCATCCCCGACTTCTCCGACCCCGCCGTGGTCGCCCGCCACACGGGCAAGCACGTCGTGGTCGCCGGCAAGGGCGCATCGGCGCAAGGCGTCCTCATCGGCCTGGCCGGGCTCGCCCGGCAGGACCCCGGCACCCGGGTGTCCTGGCTGCTGCGCCGACCCAGCGTCGGCGACGCGTTCGGCGGCGGCGACAACGACCAGCTCGAGCAGCGCGGCCGGCTCGGCCAGGATGCCAGGGCGGCGGCCACCAGCGGGCTGGTCACCAACGTGACGCGGTTCCGCACCGCGTCCGTCAGCGAGCAGGCCGACGGACGGCTGACCATCGAGTCGGTCGACGGGCAGCGCGTCACGGACGTCGACGAGGTCATCGTCGTCACCGGCTTCCGTCCCGAGTTCGGGTTCCTCTCCGAGGTCCGCCTCGACCTGGACCCGACCCTCGGCTCCGCCCGCCTCCTGGCCGACCAGATCCACCCGGACCACCACTCCTGCGGGGACGTGGCCCCGCACGGCTACAAGGAGCTCGAACAACCCGAGTCGGGCCTCTTCCTCGTCGGGATGAAGTCCTACGGTCGCGCGCCGTCCTTCCTGGCCATGACCGGCTACGAGCAGGTGCGGTCGGTGGTCGCCGCGCTCGATGGCGACCTCGACGCCGCCGGGCGGGTCGAGCTGGTCCTGCCCGAGACCGGGGTGTGCCACGGCGCAGGCGCCTTCGACGACCCGGACGCCGTGGTCTCCGTCGGCGGCGGCTGTTGCGGAGCACCTGCTGCCGTCGAGCCGCAGCTGGTCTCGATCGCCCGACCGGGCCGGTGACCCGGCGGCGACACCGCGGTCGCTGAGGCCGTGGCGTGATGACCGGGGCCACCACCGACGCCGCACCGGGGACCCCGCAGCCCGGCGCTCTCGACGCCGGCGGGCTGCGGCGCGTCGTCGCGGTGCTGAGCACCGTCCAGATCGTGTCCTGGGGCGTCCTCTACTACGCCTTCGCGGCGTTGCAGTCCTCCATCACCGCCGAGACCGGGTGGTCGAGCGTCGCGGTCACCGGCGCCTTCTCGCTGGCCACGCTCGTCTCGGGCGTGGTCGGGATCCGGGTCGGCCGCCACATCGACGCGGTCGGCCCGCGGAAGGTCATGACCGCGGCCTCGCTCGTCGCGATCCCCGGGGTGGCCACCGTCGCCCTGGCCCCGAACCTGGGGCTGTTCTACCTGGGGTGGGTGCTGACCGGGCTCGCGATGGCCGGCACCCTGTACCCGCCCGCCTTCGCGGCGCTCACCCACTGGGGCGGGGCCCGGAGGGTGCGTGCCCTGACGACGCTGACCCTGGTCGCCGGGCTGGCCAGCACCGTGTTCGCGCCCCTGGCGTCCGTCCTCGACGACCGGCTCGGCTGGCGCCAGGCCTACCTCGTGCTGCTCGCCGTCCTGGTGCTGGTCACCGTGCCGCTGCACTGGTGGGGCCTGCACCATCCGTGGCGCACCTCGCCGGCTCCGCACCAGCACCCCGCTGCCGGCACCCGGGTGCGGGCCCGGGTCGCCGCGGTGGCCCGCAGCCGCCCCTTCCTGCTGCTCACCGTCGCGAACGCGCTCACCGGCCTGGCCGTCTTCGCGGTCATCATCAACCTGGTGCCGATGCTCGTCGAGCAGGGCCTGAGCCGGAACCTCGCCGCGGTGGCGCTGGGCCTGGGCGGTGTCGGCCAGGTGGCCGGACGGCTCGGCTACGCGCGCTTCGCCGCCGCGACGTCGGTCACCGGGCGTGGGGTCATCGTGCTCGCCGCGGTCGCAGCCTCGACGGCCGCCCTCGCCCTGGCGCCGAGCTCGGTGGGGCTGCTCATCGTGCTGGGGATGTTCCTCGGGCTGGCGCGAGGCATCTACACGCTGGTGCAGGCCACGGCGGTCACGGACCGCTGGGGCCCGGCGTCGTACGGCGCGCTCAACGGCATCCTGACCGCTCCCGCCCTCGCGGCAGCGGCGGTCGCGCCGTTCGTCGGCGCCACGCTCGCGCACCTCCTCGGCTCGTACGCCGACGCGTTCCTGGTGCTGGCGGGCCTGGCCGCGGTCGCGGCCGCCCTCATGCTCGGCGCCACGCCACCGCGTGGCCCTCGACCGGGGGCCGGCCCGCGCTGACACCCGGCCCGAGCCCCGGTCGCGTCAGGAGCCCGCCGGCTGCGCACGGGCGCGGCGCCACGCGACGTACGACGCGCCGACGCCGACCACGGCCACGACCACCCACGCGGGGATCCCGGAGGTCCACTCGCTCACGGCCTGCTGGGCACCGAACTCGGCGTCTACGAGGTCGCCGACGCCCAGCGAGCCCAGCAGCCCTGCCGTCCCGTCGTACCGGAGGAAGATGACGCCGACCGCGATGAAGAGCAGCCCGGACACCAGAGCGGTCGTGTGCACGCGAAGGCCGCCGACGCGCAGCGTGCGTCCGCGCAACCAGCTGCGGCTGCCGAGATCGAAGCGGTCCCAGAGCGCCGCCAGGACCAGGAGGGGTGCTGCCATGCCCAGCGCATAGACCGCGAGCAGCGCGCCACCCTGCCAGGGCGTCTCCTGCGTGGCGGCCACCGTGAGGATCGCGCCCAGGACCGGACCTGAGCAGAACCCGGCGAGACCGTAGACCGCACCGAGCAGCAGGGTCGACACCCACCCGTCGCCGCCGCGGGTGGCGACAGCGGCGTTGAGGCGCTCGGTGAAGGGGATCGTGAAGCCTCGCCCGACCAGCTGCAGCACGCCGAGGCCGATGATGGTCCATCCCGCCACCGAGATGAGCAGAGCCCGGTGCCCGTAGAACAACGACGACGCGGCGCTCGCCCCCGTCCCGAGCGGGACGAGGGTGATCAGCAGCCCGAGGTAGAACACGAGGGTCCGGCCGACGAGCGCCTTCTTGCTCGCGAACGCGTAGGCGAAGAACGACGGCAGCAGCAGGGCGCTGCAGGGCGACATCAGGGCCAGCGTGCCGGCGGCGAAGGCCGCCAGCACCCCGACGTCGGTCACGACGCGGCGTCCTCTGCCGCCTGCTCGATGGCCTGCTCGAACACCGGGGTGGGCTGGGCTCCCATGACCGGGACGCCGTTGATGATGAACGCCGGGGTGCCGGTCACGCCGATCGCCTGGCCCTCTGCGAAGTCCTGCTCGACCAGGCTTGTGGCCTCAGGTGCAGCGAAGTCCTTCCGGAACCGCTCGGCGTCGAGACCGGCCTGCTCCGCGACCTTGACGGTGTAGTCCTCGTCGAGGTCGCCGCTGTTGGGCGGGAGCTGGTCGGCGTACATGGCCTCGTGGAACTCCCAGAACTTGTCCTGCGCCGCGGCGGCACGGCCGGCGCGCGCCGCGACCTTGGACTCCGGCCCCAGGTAGGGGAAGTCGCGCCACTCGATGCGCAGCGTGCCCTCGTCGACGTACTTCTCGACCAGCGTCGGCTCGGTGTCCCGGGCGAACTTGCCACAGAAGGGGCACTGGAACTCCGAGTAGGCGATCATGACGACCGGCGCATCCACGTCGCCCCTCGCCATGGGGTCGCCGGGCTCGCGACGCACCAGCTTCTGCCAGGTGTCGTCCGGCGCCTTGTTCTGGTCGGGGGCGGCGGACGGCGACGTGACCGTCGCAGCCGGCTCCGGCGCGTCGTCGCCCAGGGATGAGAGCACCATGGCGGCCAGTGCGATCACCGCCACGGCCGCGACGATCAGGGGCACTACGGGACTCTTGCGGCGTTCAGGCACGCGTCAGACCTCCGGACTGGTTCACGGGACAGGACAGCTCGCCGAGCAGTCGGGCGCGCAGGGCCCAGGCGAGCAGGATGAGGGCAGCGACCTGCAGGAGCGGTTGCACCGGCTCGAACCAGGTCATGGCGCCGGCGCTGCCCAGGGCGAGCAGGACGAGCTTGTTGCACACCGGGCAGCCGACCGCGAAGTAGGTCAGGGCCCCGCCGAGCCACCCGCCGCGACGCCCGGTGTCGGGGACGGTCCGGTCGGGCACGGCGACGTACGTCGCGACGAGCAGGCCGCCCAGGACCGACGACATCAGCAGCGCCGGCCAGGCCCACCACGTGGGCGGCACCTCGCGGCCGAAGACGGGCGTGTCGATCAGGTCGGTGGGGACGGCCACGACCAGCACCATGCCCACGGCCGAGGCCGCGGCAGCGGCCCAGCGCCTGGCCGGCCACCGGCCGAGCCCGCCCAGCGGGAGCAGCGGGCGCGCGGGACCGGTCATGCCGCGCCCACCTCCACGGGGTGGCCATGGGTACGCCACTCGAGCATGCCGTCCTCGAGCCGCCGGGACACCACGCCCTCGGCGCCCAGCAGCCGGACGGCGTCGTGGGCCATGACGCAGAAGCTGCCGCGGCAGTAGGCCACCACCTCGTGGGCCCCGAGCAGGGACGGCGCCGCGTCGAGCAGCGTCTCCAGCGGCACGCTCCGGGCACCGGGGATGTGACCGGCGGCGTACTCCTCGGACGGGCGCACGTCGAGCAGCGTGACGCCGTCGGCCCGCAGCATGGCGTCGAGGTCGGCGCGGGTCACCAGGCCGACCTCGCCGGAGCCCGGCACGTTCAGGTAGGAGTCGAGGGCGCGGCCGACGTCCGCGGACCGCTCCCGGGCGACGCTCCGCATCGCGGCGTACAGGTGCGCGACGTCGTCCCCCGCGAGCCGGTAGTGCACCCGGGTCCCGTCTCGACGGGTCGAGACGAGGTTCGCGAGCTTGAGCACCTGCAGATGGGCCGACACGGTGGTGACCCCCATGCCGGCGGCCCTGGCCAGCGCGTCGACGGTGCGCTCACCCTGCGCCAAGAGCTCCACGAGCTCGAGTCGCTTGGCGCTGCCGAAGGCCTTGCCCACGACGGCGAGCTCGTCGAAGAGCTGTCCGCGCTGCTCCCTGTGTTCTTCCACCAGTCCTCCAAAGATATTTGGAGGACTGTAGTTGCCTGCCGGTCGTCACACAAACGGCGTCGGGCCGCACGGCACGGGTGCAGGTGCTTCAATCTCGGAGCACCGTGTCGTATTCGCGGCCTGCCGTTCGTGGAGTGGTCGAACGCGGACCGAGGGGTCCGCCCGAGAGCAAGGAGCGGTCATGGCCGAATACCTCCTGTACTTCAACCAGCAGTGGGTCGGCGACCACACCGAGGAGTGGTTCCGCGGACGCGGTCCCCTCGCGATGGCGGTCGTGGCCGAGATGAAGGCCGCCGGGGTCTACGTCTTCGCCGGCGGCCTCGAGGAGGAGGGTGCCCCGGTCTACAACGCCGACCCCACCACCGGCACCACCCTGATCACCGACGGGCCGTACGCCGAGACCAAGGAGTTCCTGGGCGGGTTCGCCGTGGTGGACGTGGCCGACGACGAGGCCGCCACGATGTGGGCCGGCAGGATCGCGGAGGCATGCGGCTGGCCCCATGAGGTGCGCCGCTTCAAGCCGCAGCCCCGGGCCGAGTGACCCCTTCGTCGAGGAGGCGGCTCAGCGCCAGCCCAGCCCCGGCGCGACGTCCTTGATGACCGACTCCAGCAGGTGGGCGTTGTAGTCGACGCCCAGCTGGTTGGGCACGGTCAGCAGCAGCGTGTCCGCCGCGGCGATCGCCTCGTCCCCGGCGAGCTGCTCGACCAGCACGTCCGGCTCGGCGGCGTAGCTGCGGCCGAAGACGGCGCGCAGGTTGGCCTCGATCTGGCCGACCTGGTCGGTGCTCTCCCGCTCCTGGCCGAAGTAGGCACGATCCAGGTCGGTGGTGATCGGCATGATCGACCGGCTGACCGAGACGCGCGGCTCGTGGGCGTGACCGGCCTCCTTCCACGCCTCCCGGAAGACGTCGATCTGCCTGCGCTGCTGGACGTGGAACGGCTCGCCGCTCTCGTCGGCCTTGAGGGTCGAGCTCATCAGGTGCATGCCCTTCTCGGCCGCCCAGCGGGCGGTCGCGTCCGACGCCGCACCCCACCAGATCCGCTCGCGCAGTCCCTCGGAGTGCGGCTCGATGCGCAGCATCCCGGGCGGGTTGGGGAACATCGGCCGCGGGTTTGGCTGGGCGAAGCCCCGGCCCTGCAGCACCTGCAGCAGCACCTCGGTGTGCTGGCGCGCCATGTCGGCGTGCTCCTCACCCTCGGCCGGCTCGTAGCCGAAGTAGCGCCACCCGTCGATGACCTGCTCGGGTGACCCCCGGCTGAGGCCGAGCTGCAACCGGCCACCCGCGATCAGGTCGGCGGAGCCGGCGTCCTCGGCCATGTAGAGCGGGTTCTCGTAGCGCATGTCGATCACGCCGGTGCCGATCTCGATCCGTGAGGTCCTGGCACCGACCGCGGCCAGCAGCGGGAACGGCGAGGAGAGCTGGTTGGCGAAGTGGTGGACGCGGAAGTAGGCGCCGTCGGCGCCGAGCTCCTCGGTGGCGACCGCGAGCTCGATCGACTGGAGCAACGCGTCGGAGGCCGACCGCACCTGCGAGTGGGGCGACGCCGACCAGTGGCCGAAGTTCAGGAAGCCGATCTTCTTCATGCAAACTTCAACCATCGCGCGGCCGGTTTGTTCCATCTCCCGGCCCGCCCGCGCCGCTCGACAGCGAAACAGCCCCTGACCCGGTCTGCCCAGGTCAGGGGCTGTTCATCGTGGCGGTGGCGGAGGGATTTGAACCCTCGGTCGGCTTGCACCGACAAACGCTTTCGAGGCGTTCTCCTTAGGCCGCTCGGACACGCCACCGCCGCAGAGATTACCGGACGGCAGGCGGGCGGCTAAATCGGCCGGTCAGGCAGGCACGACGGCGTCCCCCGGTCCCTCGGTCCGTCGCCGGCCCTCGCCGGCCGGGGCCGGTCAGAGCGAGCGGAAGCGGGACGGCTCGGGGCGGTGCGCTGCGGCCTCCTCGGCGGCCCGGGCCCGGCTGCCACGGGGCCCGGTCAGCGCCAGGTCGAGGCGGATGACGACGTAGCCGACGACGAGGCCGAGCAGGACGCCGTACACGGCCTGGAGCCCGGCCTCGAGGAACGAGCCCAGCGGGTTGACCAGCGACTGCGCCACCGGCAGCGTCGCGGCCACGCCGAACGCGCACACCCACCAGCCCTGGCGACGCCGGGCGCGCATGTGCACTCCCCAGACGAGGGCCGGTACGCCCAGCAGCACCACGATCGGGCGCGGGAAGGCGCGCAGGTGCTCCCGGCTCCAGCGGACGACGTCGAGGGCCGGCTCGACGACCGAGGAGATGCCGTAGCGCCGCAGCAGCTCGGCGTACGCGATGGTCAGCGCCAGCACGAGCGAGCCGACCAGGACGATGACCAGCCCGCGCCGGCCGAGGCCGTGCAGGCCGGCGCCCAACCGGAAGACCAGGACCAGGACGAGCAGGAAGCCGATGGCCAGGGTGAGGTACTCGAAGCGCTCGCGGTCGGCGTTCGGCTCGAAGCCGATCGTCGCGAAGGCGCCGACGGCCGCGATGCCGCAGGCGACGAGGGTCTCCCGCACCGCCCCCAGGTACGACGACGCGGGCACGGTCATCATCACCGCCAGCACGCCGCTGACGACACACGTCAGCACCGCGGCCCCGGCGGTGAGCACGTCGGCCTGCACGACGACGGTCACCACGCCCATCAGGGCGGCGAGCCCCGCGAACACCAGCGGCCGGCCACCCGTGCGGGCCGCCAGCGCCCACGTGTAGGCGGTGCTGATGGCGATCGCGCCGGCGCCGTCGATCCAGGAGGGCCCGACCTCGGCGACGGCAGCGGCCAGCGCAGCGGCGCCGACCAGCAGGACCAGGGGCCACACCAGTCGCGGGTTGCGGTGGGAGAGCCAGCCCTTCCGGGGCTGCTTCGGCGCCCTCGGCGCAGCCGGCGCCGACACCGTCCTCTGCACGCGTGCGCGCTGGCGGCGCGACTGCGGGCGTGCGGCCGCGCGGCGGCCGCCTGGGGATGTGGGCACGAGCAGAGAGGCTACCGTCGGCGGTTGGCGAGCGAGGGGTTGGTGCGCCGGGCCTCCGCGATCACGGAGACATCCAGCACCCCCCGCACGATGTCGGCGTCGGGACCCGCCTCGGCCACCACCTCACCGAACGGCCCGACGATCGTCGAGTGCCCGCAGTAGCGCGGCGCCGGCTGCCCGACCGCCGCGACGTAGACCGTGTTCTCGATCGCCCGGGCGTGCACGAGCGTGCGCCAGTGGTCGACCTTGCGGTCGCCGGCCACCCAGGCGGACGGCACGACCAGCACGTCGGCGCCCGCGTCGACCAGTGCTCTCGCGAGCTCGGGGAAGCGCAGGTCGTAGCAGGTCATCAGCCCGATCGTGAAGGCTCCGAGCTCGAAGGTCACCGGCTCCAGCGGCCCCGCCGCGAGCCGGTCGGACTCGCGGTAGCCGAACGAGTCGTAGAGATGGATCTTGCGGTACGACGCCTCGACCGCGCCCCGCACCAGCAGGGTGTTGAACGGGCGGGCCAGGTCGGGGCTGGGCTCGAACATCCCGGCCACGATCGTGGTGCCCCGCGCCGCGGCCACCGCTGCCACCTCCGACCCGAACGCGCCGTCGGACGTCTCGGCGTACGGCGCCAGGTCGCCTCCGGGGTCGCCGAAGTCGCGCGCGAAGGCCTCCGGGAAGACCACCAGGTCGGTGTCGGGGGGCGTGAGCTCGCTGAGCCACTCGCGGTTGTGTGCGGGGTCCAGCGTGGACGCCTCCTGCACCAGCGCCACCCGCAGTTGTCCGGTCACGTGACCACCCTGCCACCCTGAGCACGTGGACCACGAGCCCCCGACCGCCCCGGCCTTCTCGGCGGTCGTCCTCGCGGGCGGCACCGCCGCCCGGATGGACGGCGTCGACAAGGCCGCTCTCGAGGTCGCCGGCCTCACGATGCTGGCCCGAGCCGTCGACGCGCTGCTCGACGCCGACGAGGTCGTGGTGGTCGGGGCCGCCGTCCCGACCGCGCGCCCGGTGACGTTCACCCGCGAGGACCCGCCCTCGGGAGGCCCGGCGGCCGGGCTGCTGGCCGGGCGGGACGCCTTGCTCCGCACGCCGCGGTGGCTCGGCGTGCTGGCCGTCGACATGCCGCGCGTGACGGCGTACACGTTCCGGAGGTTGCGGGAGGCGGCGGCCGGGCACGACGCCGCGTTCCTCGTCGACGCGTCCGGGCGCCGTCAGCTGGCCGGTGTGGTCCAGACCGCTCGGCTCGATGCGGTGCGCCCCGACCACGACGACCAGCACGGGCTGCCGCTGCACCGGCTGCTCGCAGGCCTCACGGTCGCGCGCGTGCTCGCGGAGGGCGCCGAGGCCCGCGACGTCGACACCTGGGCCGACCTCCGGGACCTGCACGGATGAGAGCGCCGAATGTCAACGGTCCGGACAGGGCTTGCGGGAGTGGCTCCGATTCGGAAATGTGGGGGCCGTGAACCTCCACGACTGGATCGATGAGCTGAGCGATGTCCTCGACGTCGAGGCCGAGGTCGACGAGGCCCTGATCCTCGACCTCGCCCGCACCTCCGCGCACCAGGTGGAGAGGAAGTCCGCGCCGATCACCACCTTCCTCCTCGGGTACGCCGCGGCGTCGCACGGCGCCGACCCCGAGCGCCTCGAGCAGCTGGCCGCCGCCGCCCAGCTGCTCGCCGAGGGCTGGGACCGGCCGGCCGACGCTCCCGACCCGGTCGACATCGACGACCCGGTGCCCGACGACAGCACCGTCGACCACTCGACCGACGAGTTCGAGGACTGACGGCCGCGCCTAGGGTGGCGGCATGCGTGCCGTGATCGCCTCCGCAGCCGGAGGCCCCGAAGTCCTGTCCGTGGGCGAGGCGCCCGACGCCGTCGCCGGCCCCGGCGAGGTGCTCGTCGCCGTCGTCGCGACCGCCGTCAACAAGGCCGACACCCTGCAGCGGCAGGGCTTCTACCCGCCGCCGCCCGGCGCCTCCGACGTGCTCGGCCTCGAGTGCAGCGGCCGGATCGTCGCGCTCGGCGAGGGAGTGGAGGGTTGGGCGGTCGGCGACGAGGTGTGCGCACTGCTCTCCGGAGGTGGGTACGCCGAGCTGGTGGCGGTGCCGGCCGGCCAGCTGCTGCCCGTGCCGGCGGGCATCGACCTGGTGACGGCCGCGGCCCTCCCCGAGGTGTCGTGCACGGTCTGGTCGAACGTCTTCATGGTCGCCGGGCTCCAGCCGGGCGAGAGCTTCCTCGTCCACGGCGGTGCCGGTGGCATCGGCACCCTGGCCATCCAGCTGGCCACCGCGCTGTCGGCGAAGGTGATGACGACCGCCGGGTCGGCCGAGAAGCTCGCGGTCTGCTCCGACCTCGGCGCCGACGTGACGATCAACTACCGCGACGAGGACTTCGTGCAGGTCGTCAAGGACGTCACGGGCGGCCACGGCGCCGACGTGATCCTCGACAACATGGGCGCCTCCTACCTCGACCGCAACCTGGACGCCCTGGCCACGGAGGGCCGGCTGGTCATCATCGGCATGCAGGGCGGGATGAAGGGCGAGCTCGACATCGGCAAGCTGCTGCGCAAGCGCGGCGCCGTGATCGCGACCTCCCTGCGCGCCCGCCCGGCCGAGGAGAAGGCGGCCATCTGCGCGGCCGTGGCCGAGCACGTGTGGCCGCTGGTGGCCGAGGGCGTCGTGCGCCCCGTCGTACACGCGACGATGCCGCTGGCCGATGTCGCCGAGGCGCACCGGCTGATGGACGACAGCGGGCACGTGGGCAAGATCGTGCTCACCGTCGGCTGACTAGGGTGTGGGCATGAGCGAGCAGATCCCCGAAGGCCACGTGCTGGTGGTCGGACCCGACGGCCAGCCGATCGGAACCGTGCCGGCGACGTCGATCGAAGGGGCCGTCGAGGCCACCGCCGAGCAGGCGGCGAGCGAGTCCGCCGGCGGCGAGCGTCATGTCACCGAGCTGGTCGAGCAGCCCGCGAAGGTCATGCGCATCGGCAGCATGATCCGCCAGCTGCTCGAGGAGGTGAAGGCGGCCCCGCTCGACGAGGCGAGCCGCAACCGGCTCAAGGAGATCCACGCCGCCTCGATCAAGGAGCTCGAGTCAGGCCTCGCGCCCGAGCTGGTGGAGGAGCTGGAGCGGCTCTCGCTGCCGTTCACCGAGGAGGGCACGCCGAGCGAGGGCGAGCTGCGCATCGCGCAGGCCCAGCTGGTGGGCTGGCTCGAAGGGCTCTTCCACGGCATCCAGACCGCGATCTACGCCCAGCAGATGGCCTCCCGCTCCCAGCTGGAGCAGATGCGCCGCGCGCTGCCCGAGGGCATGGGGCACCCGCCGGGTCAGCCCGGACATCCGGGCGAGCCGGTGCCGCCCGGCCGGCCCGGGGACGAGTCCGGTCCCGGCGCCGGAGGCATGTACCTCTAGCCTCGTCGGCCGAGGCGACGCACGACCACCAGGCCGAGCAGCCCGAGGATCACCAGCGCCGCCCCGGGTGCAGCAAGACGGGCCAGCGTGGTGGGCGCCGCCTGCTCGACCTTCGTGTACGTCGCGCCCTCGGGCGCCGCCGTGGTGGCAACGGGCTGGCCCTGACCGAGCAACCGGGCCACGCGCTCGCTCGTCTTGGTCGACAGTGGCGCCGTACCCCCGCACGACTCAGCGGTGTAGGCCGCGCCCGAGCGGTTGACGAGGAAGACGTAGGGCCGGTCCGCCGGCAGCTCGCCGAGGCCACAGGCTGCGGACTGCGCGGGGCTGTTGATGATGACGGCCGAGCCGCCGAGGCCGCCCTTGAAGATCCGGTCGGCGGTGACGTCGTAGGTCACGACGCCCTCGGCGGGGGCCGACACCGCGACGACCGAGCCGGTGAAGATGACGTCGGCGCCCTGGATCTGGTCCGCGAAGGTCTGTTGGATGCAGGTGCACGCGTGGGCCGGCAGCTGGGTCAGCAGCACCCCGCTCAGCGCCAGCAGCATCACGACCAGGGCTTGGCGGATCAGTGGCATGGCGGACACTCTACGGGCCGTCGGGCGCCGGTCCTCAGAGGCCGAACAGGTCGGTGAGCACGCTCGCCACACCGTCGTCGTCGTTGGTGGGCGCGCGGTGCTCAGCGAGGTCGAGCACCAGGGGGTGCGCGTTGGACATCGCGTAGGAGGAGCCGGCCCAGCCGAGCAGCGGGAGGTCGTTGGGCATGTCCCCGAAGGCGACCACGTCGGCCGCGTCGATGCCGAACTCGGCGCAGACGAGTGCCAGCGTGGACGCCTTCGTCACGTCGAACGCGCTCAGCTCGACCATCGACCACTCGCTCGACCAGGTGACGGTGACGCGGTCGCCGACCAGCGCCTCGACCTGTCGCCAGTAGACCTCCGGGTCGACGTCATCGATCTGCGCGAGCAGCTTGACGACCGTGCCGTCGAGCAGGTCCTCGAGGGACGCGACCGGCACGTCGATGCGCGGGCGGTCGTGGCGGCGCATGAACTGCGGCTCCACACCGAAGCCGGTGGTCTTCTCCAGTGCGTACGCCGTGCCGGGCAGCTCGCGGCGCAGCAGCTCGCCCACCTCGAGCACGGTCTCCCCCGGGATCGGGCGCACGCTGCGGATGCCGCGAGCCCCGACGTCGTAGGTCACCGCGCCGTTGGAGCAGATCGCCAGGCCGTGCCCGCCGACGGTCTCCCACAGTTCTTCCATCCAGCGGACGGGCCGACCCGTGACGTAGACCACCGGCACGCCACGACGGTCGAGCTCGGCGAGCACCTGGCGGGTGCGCGGGGTGACGGTGCCGTCGGAGTGCAGCAGGGTGCCGTCGAGGTCGGTGGCGACCAGGAGGGGGATCACGGCGCGGGGAACCAGCGACTGATCTCGACGGCCGCGCCGTCGTCGTACACGGAGCCGGTGACGTGGTCGGCGGCGTCGATGACCTCCTGGACGCTCTGACCCATGGCGACGCCGCGACCGGCCCAGCGGAGCATCTCGATGTCGTTGCGGCCGTCGCCGATCGCCAGCACGTCGGCCTGGTCGACTCCGAGCTGCTCGGCCACGATCGCCACGCCCGAGGCCTTCGAGACGCCGACCGGCGCCAGGTCGAGCCAGGCGGTCCAGCCGACGACGAAGTCGGTGCCGTGCAGGCCGAGCCGGGCGGCCAGCGCCACGAAGTCGTCGGCGGTGGCGGCCGGGTCTCGGACGATCACACGGCTCACCGGCCCGGCGATGATGTCGGCGACGTCGGTCAGGATCATCTCCCCCGACAGCTCACCCATCGGGAACGGCCGGTTGACGCGGTAGCCGACGCCACGCTCCTCGACCGCGACCAGGGCGCCGGGATGCTCGCGCAGCACCGCCTCCACGGCCGGGCGCGCATCGAAGGTCTCCTCGTGCACGACCTCGAGGTCGGGGTAGCGGAAGACGACGGCGCCGTTGGACGCGACGATCCACAGCCGGTCGTCACCGTCGCGGGGGATCTTGAGCAGGTCGGCGATCGGCGTCATGCCGTGCGGCGACCGCCCCGAGCTGAGCACGACGTGCGCACCGGCGTCGAGGATGCGGTGCACCGCGGCGTAGACCTCGGGCGGGATCTCCTCGTAGGTCTGGCCGCCCCCCTCGACCCACTTGAGCAGCGTGCCGTCGATGTCCAGGGCGACCAGCCGCGGACGCCACGGCTCAGCCAACGGGGTTCACCGGCTCGAGGACGTCACGGCCCAGCCACTTCCGCAGCGCCTGCGGCACCGTGACCGACCCGTCGGCCTGCTGGTGGGTCTCGAGGATCGCCACGATCGCGCGCGGGATCGCGGTCAGCGTGCCGTTGAGCGTCGCGACCGGCCGGGTGCCGCCCTCGAAGCGGCCACGGATGTCGAGGCGGCGGGACTGGAAGTCGGTGCAGTTGGAGGTGGAGGTGAGCTCGCGGTACTTGCCCTGGGTCGGGATCCACGCCTCACAGTCGAACTTGCGGATCGCGCTCAGGCCGAGGTCACCGGCGGCCGTGTCGATCACCTGGTAGGCCAGCTCCAGCTTGTCGAGGAAGTCCTTCTCCCACTGCAGGAGTCGCTGGTGCTCTGCGTCGGCGTCCTCGAGCGTGGTGTAGACGAACATCTCCACCTTGTCGAACCAGTGCACCCGGATGATGCCCTTGGTGTCCTTGCCGTGCGAGCCGGCCTCCTTGCGGAAGCACGGGCTGAACGCGGCGTACCGACGCGGCAGCGTCTCGGCGTCGAGGATCTCGTCGGAGTGGTAGGCCGCCATCGCGACCTCGGAGGTGCCGACGAGGTAGAGGTCCTCGCCCTCGATGCGGTAGACGTCGTCGGCCGCCTGACCGAGGAAGCCGGTGCCCTCCATGGCCCGCGGCTTGACCAGCGACGGCGCGATGACCGGCGTGAACCCGGCCTCTCGTGCCTGCTCCATCGCCAGGTTGACCAGCGCGAACTCCAGCTCGGCTCCCACCCCGGTGAGGAAGTAGAAGCGGCTGCCGCTGACCTTGGCGCCGCGCTCGAGGTCGATCGCACCGAGGATCTTGCCGAGCTCGACGTGGTCGCGCGGCTCGAAGCCCTCGGCCGCGAAGTCGCGCGGGGTGCCGATGGTCTCGAGCACGACGAAGTCGTCCTCGCCGCCGGCCGGCGCCTGGTCGGCGGCGACGTTGGGAATCTCCATGATCGCCGCTCGCCACTGCTCGTCGGCGGCGGTCTGCGCGGCCTCAGCGGCCTTGACCTCGCCGGCCAGCGTCTTGGTCTGCGCGAGCAGCGCCTGCTTCTCCTCGCCCTGGGCCTGCGGGATCAGCTTGCCGAGCTGCTTCTGCTCGCCGCGCCTGGCCTCGAACACCTTGATCGACTCGCGCCGGGCCACATCCGCCGCCAGCGCCCGGTCGACCACCTCGTCGGAGAGGCCGCGCTTGGCCAGCGAGGCGCGCACACGGTCGGGTTCGTCTCTGAGCAGTCGCGGATCGATCATGGCGACAGGCTATCCGTCGGCCCCGACGCGGAACGTGGCCGCGGCGTCCTCGGCCCCCGAGGCGACCGGCGGGGCGGCATACTTGCGCCTCGTGACCGAACGTTCGCGCGTCCGCCTGCTCGTGTGGGCCGGCCTCTCCCTGGTGCTGTTCGCCGTGCTCGCCCTGCTCGTGACCGGCGACCGTGCACCCCTCGGCAAACTCGACGAGGTCGGTCGCGACGGTGAGAGCTGGGCCGACGACCACGGCACGCTCATCGCCGTGCTGCGCGTCGTGGAGCACGCGTTCGGCACCATCGGCATGACCGTGCTGACCGTCCTGCTCGCCGGGTCCCTGCTGCTCCGCAAGCACCGGCGAGCCGCCGGGTACGTCGTCGTCGTCATGCTGAGCACCTCGCTCGCGACGACCGGCTTCAAGCTCTGGCTGGGCCGCGGACGACCCGACTGGCAGGACGCGACCGGGCTGCTGGCGAGCAAGTCGTTCCCGTCGGGACATGCCTCGTCGGTCGCGGCGTTCGTCACCATCCTGGTGCTGCTGACCTGGATGTTCGTACGCCGCAGCAACATGCGCCGCCTCGCGCTGGCCGGGTGCGTGCTGGTGTGGTTGGTGGTCTGCCTCGACCGGGTCCTGCTCGGCCGGCACTTCCCCAGCGACGTCATCGGCGGGACGCTGCTCGGCATCGGCATCGCCCTGCTGGCGCAGCTGTTCCTCGACCCTCGGCCGCGCTCGACGGCCGAGGCCGGCGAGCCGCTGCCGGAGGTCTACTCCTCCGAGCGCCGGCTGGCCGTCGTACTGAACCCGATCAAGGTGGAGGCCGTCGGTCAGTTCCAGGCGATCCTCGACGCGATGGCGAAGGAGTCGGGGTGGAACGAGCCCTCCTGGCACTTCACGACCGTGGAGGACCCCGGCACGGGGATGGCGCACGCGGCCTCGGTGGCCGGCGCCGACCTGGTGCTCGTCTGCGGTGGTGACGGCACCGTGCGCGAGGTGTGTGCCGAGCTCGCCGGCACCGGCATCCCGGTGGGCATCATCCCGGTCGGCACCGGCAACCTGCTGGCCCGCAACCTCGACATCCCGCTCTACCTGCGCTCCGCGATCGACGTCGGCCTCAACGGCCAGGACCGGGCCATCGACCTGGTCGAGGTGGGCGGCGACGGCATCGAGGACACCCACTTCATGGTGATGGCCGGCATGGGCTTCGACGCCGCTCTGATGGAGGGCGTCAACGAGGAGTTCAAGAAGAAGGTCGGCTGGATCGCCTACGTCGTCTCCGGGCTCAGGTCACTGATGTTCCCGGCGGTGCGCGTCGAGATCTCCGTCGACGGTGGTGACTTCACCCGGCACCGGGCCCGCACGGTGGTGGTCGGCAACGTCGGCTTCCTGCAGGCCGGCATGCCGTTGCTGCCGGACGCGGCCATCGACGACGGGGTGCTCGACGTGGTGATCTTGCACCCGAAGCGGTTCTTGTCGTGGATCGGGCTGGCGGCGCGGGTGCTCGCCCGGAGCTCGTTCACCGACGAGACGATCATGAGGCTGACCGGGCACACCATCGTGGTGCGCGCCGCGGCCGACACGCCCCGGCAGCTCGACGGAGACTCCATCGGGCCGGGGCGCGAGCTGCGCATGGAGTGCATCCACGGGCGGTTGCTGGTGCGGGTGCCGCGCTGAGCGCCGCTGGTCGAGCCTCGTTGTCGAGGCGGTCGCCGAGCGACCTGCCCGACCAGCGACGTGCGCGATCCTCAGCGAAGGACGAAGAAGAGGAGCAGGATGATGGCGATGACGAGGGCGGCGATGGCAATCGTGCGAGTGTTCATGATGTTCTCCTTGAGGGGATGAATTCAACGCTCTCGCGCTGGCGTGCCCAGACCGTACCTGCCGGCGGTCGGACGGCTGCCTCCGACACCCCAGCCTCATCGCTGCGGATGAGTCGCCGCCCGGGTCAGCTCATCGGCACCAGCGGATGCATCGCGATGTCGCCCGAGAGCTGACCGTCGGCGGCCTCGATCGCGGCCACCATGTGCGGCGACTGCATGTGGGCGTCGAGCGCGTCCTGCCCGGTCCAGCGCTCCACCATCACGAAGGTGCCGGGCGCCGCGGCCGACTCGTAGAGGTCGTAGGACAGGCAGCCCTCCTCCTCACGGGTGGCGGCGACGAGGGCTCGCAGCGCGACGCGGAGTCCGTCGGCCGCCTCCGGCTTGGCGGGGATGGTGGCAATGACGTTCAGCTCGCTCATGGGACGTGCCTCTCGGTGGGTTCCCTGCACCCTAGGCCCGGCATCCCCGGCCGGACACGCGATCAGGGCCGGGCGTGGGCGATCGCCTCGTCCTCCTCCGGCGACAGCTGCTGCTCGCAGGTCCAGCCGGCGATGCTCTTGGCGTACGTACGGGCGTCGCTGCGGCCGTGGATCGAGCTGAGCACGACGCCGTCGCCGGCGTCGTCGAGCAGTGCCACCGACCAGGACAGGTGCCCGCCCATGTCGCCGAACGCGTCGTACCGGACGACGGCGAGGTGGCGCAGCGCCGTCCGGGTCTCGGTCTGGAGCGCGGCGACCTCCTGGCGCAGGCCGACGACGTCCTCCGGCAGGGCGTCGGCGCCGCCGCGACGGGCCGACGAGCCGCGCCGCAGCGCGACGACCGAGAAGAGGAAGGCGACGAACGCCACGAGCAGCGCGATGGAGGCAAGGACCGTGGGCACGCGCCGAGCCTAGGGCCGTACGGCGGTCGCGCCCGGCCGCACGCACCGGCGCATGGGAAAATGAAGCGTGACCTCTCGACGCATCGCCTACCAGGGTGAACCTGGCGCGAACTCCCACATCGTGTGCCGTCAGCACTATCCCGACTGGGAGGCCGTCGCGTGCGCGTCGTTCGAGGACGTCTTCGCCGCCGTCGAGGGTGGCGACGCGGAGCTCGCGATGATCCCGATCGACAACTCGCTGGCCGGCCGGGTGGCCGACATCCACCACTTCCTGCCGAGCTCGGACCTGCACATCATCGGCGAGCACTTCCTGCGCATCCAGTTCCACCTGATGGCCATCGAGGGCGCGTCGGAGCAGACGATCAAGACGGTGCACAGCCACGTGCACGCGCTCGGCCAGTGCCGCAAGGTGATCCGAGAGCTGCACCTCACGCCCCTGGTGTCGGGCGACACCGCCGGGGCGGCCCGCGAGATCGCCGAGGCGCACGACCTCACGCAGGCCGCCCTCGCGCCGGCGCTGGCCGCGGAGATCTACGGCCTGCAGGTGCTGCGCGAGGACGTCGAGGACGAGGACCACAACACCACGCGGTTCGTCGTGCTCTCCCGGGAGTACGTCGAGGCGCCCCGCGACCGGGGCGCGGTCGTCACGAGCTTCATCTTCAACGTGCGCAACCTGCCGGCGGCGCTCTACAAGGCGCTGGGCGGCTTCGCCACCAACGGCGTCAACATGACCAAGCTGGAGAGCTACATGGTCGAGGGGCGATTCACCGCCACGCAGTTCCTGGCGGAGGTCGACGGGCACCCCGAGGACACCCCCGTGCGCAACGCGCTCGAGGAGCTGGAGTTCTTCACCACGGACGTGAAGATCCTCGGTGTCTACCCGGCTTCGCCCGACCGGACGATCTGACCCTCCGCCGACCCCACCGTCCGGACAACACCCGGCCACCGACATCTCCAACGCCTTCCGCCGAGTAGGTTCTGGGCGTGACCGAGCCCGATCCCCGCACCGCCGACCTCGGCTTCGCACGCGTCGACCTCGACCGCGCCCAGCGCACCGGAGACCCCGAGGTCGTGTACGGCGCCGGCAAGACCCCGCAGCAGATCACCGCGATCCTCCGCACCCTCACCGAGCAGCACCCCGGCCGGGCCGTCCTCGCCACCCGGCTCTCCGCCGAGGCCCAGGCCGCCTGCGTCGAGCTCGGCGCGACGGTCGACGCGGAGGCGAGGTGCGCCGTGCTCGGCGCGCTGCCGGACCCCCGCGGGCTGGTCATGATCGTCGCGGCCGGCACGTCCGACGGGCCGGTGGCCCGCGAGGCCGCACTCACCGCCCAGGTGCACGGCGCGGGCGTCGAGGTCATCACCGACGTCGGCGTCTCCGGGCTGCACCGACTGCTGGCGGTGCGCGACGACCTGGAGCGCGCCGACTGCCTGATCGTGGTGGCCGGCATGGAAGGCGCACTGCCCTCGGTCGTGGGCGGCCTCACCGGCGTGCCGCTCGTCGCGGTGCCGACCAGCGTCGGCTACGGCGCCAGCCTGGGCGGCGTCGCCGCCCTGCTGGCCATGCTGAACTCCTGCGCGCCCGGCGTGACGGTCGTCAACATCGACAACGGCTACGGCGCGGGTGTCTTCGCCGCCCGGGTCGCTCGCCGGGCCCGCGCATGACCGTCTGGATCGACGCCTCCTCGGGCGCCAGCGGTGACATGCTGCTGGGCGCCCTGCTCGGCGCCGGCGTGCCCGTCGAGACCGTCCAGCAGGCCGTCGACGCGGTCGCGCCCGAGCCGGTGACCCTGCGCGTCGAGAAGGTGCAGCGCAACGGCTTCGCCGCCACCCGCTGCCACGTCGAGGTCTCCGACTCCGAGCACCACCGCAGCTGGCGCGACATCAGCGCGCTGCTCCGTGCCGCGCCACTGGACGACGGCGTGCGCGCACTCGCGCTGGCGGTCTTCGAGCGTCTCGCTGTGGCCGAGGCCACTGCCCACGGCAGCGACCCGATGGACGTCTCCTTCCACGAGGTGGGCGCCCTCGACGCGATCGCCGACGTGGTGGGGGTGAGCGCGGGGTTCGTGTGGCTGGCTGCCGACGAGGTCACCGTCTCCCCCGTCGCCGTCGGGTCCGGCAGCGTCCGGGGCGCGCACGGCACCCTGCCGGTGCCACCGCCCGCGGTCGCGGAGCTTCTGCGGGGAGTGCCGTCGTACGCCGGGCCCGACGGCGCGCCGGCCACCGAGCTGTGCACCCCCACCGGCGCTGCCCTGCTCACCGCGGTCGCCACCGCCTGGGGACCGCAGCCCGCCATGACGACCACCGAGATCGGCGTCGGTGCCGGCGGCCGCGATCCGGCGGGCCACGCCAACGTGCTGCGGCTCTTCGTCGGGGAGACGGCGGAGCGACCCACGACGCCGTTGCTCATCGAGACCAACATCGACGACCTCGACCCCCGCTTGTGGCCGCAGATCATCGCGGCGCTGATGACCGCCGGCGCCTCCGACGCCTGGCTGACGCCGATCCTGATGAAGAAGGGTCGCCCGGCACACACCCTCAGCGTGCTGGTGCGCGGCGACCTGGCCGAGCCGGTGCGCGCCGCGATCTTCCGTCACACCAGCACCATCGGCGTCCGCGAGATCCCGCTCGGGAAGCACGCCCTGGACCGCGAGATGATCGCCGTCGAGGTGGGCGGCCGCACCATCGCGGTCAAGCTGGCCCGTCACCACGGGGAGCTCGTCAACGCGCAGCCCGAGTACGACGACGTCGTCCGCGCCGCGGAGGCGCTGGACCGGCCGGTGAGCGAGGTGCTGGCCGACGCGATCGCTGCGACCCGGGTCGCGATCGGAGCGAGTCGTCCGCCTGACGGTGTCAGATAAGCCGCCCTCAGGCGGACGAGCGGGGGTCACGGCACTAGAGTCGCGCCATGGTTGATCAGCCCCGGCACCCGCACGGCGCCGACAGTGAGGTCGGTGTCCTCCAGACGGTCATGCTCCACCGCCCCGGGCCGGAGCTGAAGCGGCTGACGCCGCGCAACAACGACAAGCTCCTCTTCGACGGCATCCCGTGGGTGAGCCGCGCGCAGGACGAGCACGACGCGTTCGCCGACGCCCTGCGCAGCCGCGACGTCGAGGTGCTCTACCTGACGGACCTGCTGATCGAGACCCTCGGCGGCGAGCACGCCCGCGAGCTGGCGATCGAGGGTGTCACCAACACCCTGCACCTCGGCGACACGATGGCGCAGTATCTGCTGGGCTTCCTGCACGAGCTCTCGCCCGACGAGCTCGCGCTGTTCCTCACCGCCGGCGTCCGCAACGACGAGGTCCGCGGCGGCCACGGCCTGGTCACCAGCCTGCTCGCCAACGACGACTTCCTCATCGACCCGCTGCCCAACCTGCTGTTCACCCGCGACTCGAGCGTCTGGATCGGCGACCGCGTCGCGATCACGAGCCTGGCCATGCCGGCCCGCAAGCGCGAGACCCAGCTGACCGAGCTCATCTACACCGAGCACCCACGCTTCGCCGGGACCCCGACGATCCACGGCTGGCACCACGAGAACGTCGAGGGTGGTGACGTGCTCCTCCTCGGACCGGGCGTCATCGCCGTCGGCGTCGGCGAACGTACGACGCCCGCCGGCGTCGAGCGCCTGGCCCGCCAGGTCTTCGAGGCCGATCTCGCGCACACCGTGCTGGCCGTGCCCATCGCGCAGGAGCGGGCGACCATGCACCTCGACACCGTCTGCACGATGGTCGACGCCGACAAGATCGTGATGTACCCCAACGTCGCCGACGCGCTGCGCGCCTACACCGTCACCCAGACCGAGCCGGGCGTCCTCCTGGTGGGCGAGCCGGAGCCGTTCCTCGTGGCCGCCGCGAAGGCGATGGAGATCGACACCCTGCACCAGATCGACACGGGTCTCGACCCGGTCACCGCCGAGCGCGAGCAGTGGGACGACGGCAACAACACCCTGGCCCTGGCGCCGCGGGTGGCCGTGGCCTACGAGCGCAACGACGAGACCAACGACCGGCTCGAGGAATCGGGCATCGAGGTCGTCCGGATCGCCGGCTCCGAGCTCGGGTCGGGTCGTGGTGGCCCGCGCTGCATGAGCTGCCCCATCTCGCGTGCGCCGCTGCCCACGACCTGAGCGGAGGCACGCACTACGATCCGCGTGGGAGGGAATCCTCTGAAAGGGAACCCGCATGGCTGACTCCATCTTCGACGGCTTCACCGACAAGGACGTCGCGCGCATCAAGGGCTCCGGCCGCGCCGTCACGGTGCCGGCCGGCTGGTCGCCCATCTGGGAGCGCACCGGTGCCGACAAGGCCTACATCCTGGTGAGCGGCGAGGCGTCCGTGCGCCGCGGCGGCAAGGAGATCGCCGTCCTCGGTCCCGGCGAGGTCATGGGCGAGGCCGCGATCATCAACAACTCGCTGCGCAGCGCGTCGATCGTCGCGCTGACGCCGCTCGAGCTGATCCACTTCACCAGCGAGACCGTGCGCGAGCTGGTCGACGAGATCCCTGCGTTCGGCTCCAAGCTGCGCGCCGCGGCGGATGCCCGCCTCGGGGCCACGAGCGCCGACGGCGCCTGACTTGGCCGACGTCCCCGGGCCCGGCAGCGCCCTCGGGCGCGAGCCCGCGGCCGGGGTCAACGACCTCGAGACGTTCCTGCTCGGGGAGGCGCCGCACCTGACCCGCCTCGAGGTCGCCGAGAGGGCCGGCGTCGACGCCGAGGTGGCCAGGCAGCTGTGGCGGCTGCTGGGGTTCCCGCACGCCGCCGACGACGACCCGGCCTTCACCGAGAGCGACGTCGCGGCGCTGCGGATGACCGACGAGCTGACGCAGATGGGCGTCATCGACGAGGAGTCGCAAGCGGCGCTGGTGCGCACGTGGGGCCGCAGCTTCGCGCGGCTCGCCGAGTGGCAGACCGACCTGCTGACCGGCATCGCCGTCGAGGGAGAGGACCCGGAGGCACGGATGACCGACCTGACCTCCGGCGTGCTCCCCCGCGTCGAGGCCCTCCAGGCCTACGTGTGGCGCCGCCACCTCGCCGGCGCGGCCAACCGGCTGGCCGGAACCGGTGCGGACACCGAGACCACGATGGCGGTCGGCTTCGTCGACATCGTCGGCTACACCACCCACAGCAGGAGCCTCGACGACCGGGCGCTGGTCGCCTGGATCGAGCACTTCGAGCAGGAGGCCACCGGCACCGCCGTCGACCTCGGCGGCCGGGTCATCAAGACGATCGGCGACGAGATCCTCTACGTCGCCGACGACCCGGTCGCCGCCGTCGAGATCGCCCTCACCCTGGCGGCGCGCGGGTCCGACGAGCACGACGCCTTCCCGGGCGTGCGGGCCGGCATCGCCCACGGCGCCGTGGTCAGTCGGCTCGGTGACGTGTTCGGCCCGACGGTCAACATCGCCTCCCGACTGACGTCGGTGGCTCGTCCCGGCACCGTCGTGGTCGACCGTGGTGTCTACGGGGCGCTGGCCGGCCAGGAGGAGGACCCGGCAACCGACGACGGCGAGTCCGCGACGTACCGCTTCACGCGGATGCGGCGGGCCTCGGTCAAGGGCTACTCACGCCTGCAGCCCTGGCGGATTCGCCGCGCCTGACGACGTCGGGGCATGAAAGAGCCCGGTCGCTGTTGACGGGGGAAACAGCAACGACCGGGCCTTCGCCAAAATCTACGCGGCGCTCGCGACGGACACAACTACCGGCCCCCGAAACACCGGAGATTTCACCGGTGTCTGGACCGGTCAGCGGAGCGTGACCTGACGGTTGGCGAGACCCGCTCGTGCGGAGCGCTCGGCCGGGGTCAGGTCCGAGGTGTCGGCGAGCGCGTCGGCGAGTGCCGTGCCGAAGGCCGCGGCCGGCTTCTCAAGCGCCTCGGCGCCGGTGCCGAGCGGGAGGTCCCAGACCGGCGTCAGCAGGCCGTGCGCCCGGAACATGCCCACCAGCCGCGCATCGTCGACCAGCGAGTCCTGGCCGGCGGCGTGCAGCCGGGAGAGCGCGTCGAGCAGGGCGTCCTCGGGCTCCGGCATGATCCAGCGCAGGTGCTCCTTGGTGCCGACATCGGTCCAGTACGCCGCGTCGACACCGGTCAGCCGCACCGTCGGCGACGCCGCCCCGTTGGCCTGGTCGAGGGCCGCCTGCATCGAGGCGTCGGGGTCCTCGACGTCGTCGATCCAGTAGCCGAAGCCGTCGTGCACGGTCACGTCGAGCGTCTCGTTGCTGATCAGGTCCTGCAGCCGGGGGCCCTGGCCGGGGTCACTGGTCAGGCCGACGATGCCGGGCTCCTCGGTGGCCAGCGCCCGCGTGAGCACGGCGGCCAGGTCGCGGGCCGGGTCGCCGTACTGGTGCTGCACCTGGAGGCCCAGCCACACGTCGCCGGACGCGCGCACCATCGCGGGCGCGGCCATCGGCAGCAGGCTGGCGAGGCGGACGACGCGGTCGTCGCCCTTGAGGGTCAGCGGTGCGGTCGCGGCGGGCACCAGCTCACGCAGGGCGATCACGTCGCACTCGCTGGGCATCCCCTCGAACGGCCGGCTGATGTAGGCGGCCGCTGCCCCGTCCGCCGAGCCGTGGCACGCCTTGTAGCGCTTGCCGGAGCCGCACGGGCAGGGCTGACGCGGGCCGACCTCGCCGGGGGCGGTGGGCTGGGACTTCGTGCGTGACTTCTTCGCCATGCGGGCGAACCTATCGGTCGAGCAGCTCCAGCATGTACGCCGGGCGGTCGCTGATCACGGCCTTCACACCGTGGTCGAGGCAGACCTGCAGGTCCTCGGCGGTGTTGACGGTCCAGACGTGGATGTCGCGGCCGGTGCGGACCAGCTTGCGCGCGAACGCCGGCGACTCGCGCAGCGGCGCGATCCCGGGGCCGACGATCCAGTCGTCGCCGATCACGGGCTTCAGGGCCGGCCAGTGGTGCGCCTTGTCGACGAGCATCACGACATCGATGCCGGGTGCGAGCTTCCGGGTGCGCTGGAGGGCGCGGTAGGAGAAGCTCATCACCCGCGCCGGCGACCCGGCCCGGTCCCAGCCGAAGTCGCGCAGCATCTCGACGAGGCGGCGCTCGACCAGGCCGCCGTACCGCACCGGGTGCTTGGTCTCGATGGCCAGCTCGATGCGCCGGTCGTAGTCGGCCACGGTCTCCAGCAGCTTGCGCAGCGTCAGCACCTTGCCGAGGGCTACGTCCTGGTCGGGTGCCTCGTCGTCGAACTCCGACCACGGGTTCTTCCACGACGCGAAGTCGAGCTCGTCGAGGTCGGCGAGGCGCATCGTGGACACGACACCCTTGGTCGACGCCGTCCGCCGCAGGTCGCGGTCGTGCACGCAGATGAGGTGCCCGTCGGCGGTGAGCCGGACGTCGCACTCGAGCGCCTCGGCACCCACGTCGAGCGCGCGGAGGTAGGCACCGAGAGTGTGCTCGGCGTTCTCGTGGCTGGCGCCGCGGTGCGCAACGACCTGGGGCCTCATGAGGCGCGGGACCGCTGCTCCACGAGCCCGACGAGGTTGCCCTCGGAGTCGTTCACGAACGCCTGCCACTCGTCGGTCCCGGCGGGCCCGAGGGTGTCGTCGTCGTGACCGAAGATGACGTGCGGCTCGGAGACGACCCGCGCCCCGGCGTCGCGCAGCCGGCCGACCGTCGCGTCGATGTCGTCGACGGCGAGGTAGAGCGTGGCCCGCGGGGCTGCCTGCTCGAGCAGGAGCCGGACCCCGTCGAGGTCGAAGAACAGCAGCCCGGGCGGGTCGTACGTCGCCGTCGGAGGGCTGCCGAGCAGCATCGTGTAGAACTCCGCAGCACGAGCCAGGTCGTCGGCCCGCTGGGCGATCTGGACGATCCTCATACCGGCAGCATCCCACGCCCGTCGTGACGCGTTCCGCCCCCTCGCCCGTGGCTAGGCTGCCAGGCATGCGGAGTCTTCGGCGGGCGTGCGGGGCGCGGGTGGCCGGCGCCGGACTGCGCTCGTGAAGGAGGCGCCGGCCGGGGTCGCCGATGCTGAGGTCCTGACGGCGGTGCGTGCCCACTGGCTGCCCGCCGCCGTGCACGTGACGCACCTCCCGGTCGGGTTCGGGGCGCACCACTGGCGTGCCGAGACGGCCGATGGACCGGCCCTGTTCGTCACGCTCGACGCGCTCGGCCCCCGGCACTCGCTGACGTCCCTGCGTTCGGCCTACGCCGGCGCCGCCGCGCTCGCCGGGTCGGGGCTGGGGTTCGTCGTGGCGCCGCTCGTGCCGTACGCCGTGGCGTTCGGGGACGGAGCGCTGAGTGTGACGCCGTGGCTCTCTGGCCCGGTCGTCGGCGACGGCGACGTGGTCGATGCGGCCGGTGACGCGGCGATGCTGTCGCGACTGCACTCCTCCACCCCCGGCGCCATCCCGGTCTGGGCTCCGCTGGTCCCCGCGGACCTCGCCGCATCGCTGCGCCCCCGGCTGACCGCTTCCTGGGACACCGGGCCGTACGGCCCGGCCGCCCGCGACGCCCTGCTGACCCGGATCGACGCCATCGAGGGCTGGACGACGTCGTACCACCGGCTGGCCTCCGTGGCCCTGACCCGGCCGTGGGTGCCGACGCACGGGGAGCCGCACACCCGCAACCAGGTGCGGCTGCCCGACGGCGGCGTCGGGCTCGTCGACTGGGAGTCGCTCAAGCTCGCGCCACGCGAACGCGACCTGCGAGGGATCGTCGAGGCCGGCCGCGGCGATCTCGTCGACGCGGACGCCTCGATGCTCGAGATGTTCGACCTCGAGTGGCGGCTCGACGAGATCAGTCAGTACTCCGCGTGGTTCGCTGCGCCGCACAGCGGCACGGCCAGCGACCAGGAGGCGTTCGCCGGGCTGCTGGAGGAGCTCGATCGGCCCTAGCTGCGGCTCAGGGCGCCACGAGGGCGGCGTAGTCGGGGTGCCGCTCGATCCAGCCCTTGATGAACCCGCACAGCGGCCGGACGGTGCGGGTGCCGTCGGCGCGCACGTCGTCGAGTGCCTGCCGGGCCAGCGCTCCGCCCACCCCGTTGCCCTCGAAGGCGTCGTCGACCTCGGTGTGGGTGAACGTGATCTGCTCGTCGGTGAGCCGGTACGCGGCGAAGCCGGCCACCTGGCCGTCGATCAGCGCCTCGTAGCGGTGTTCGTCGGGGTTGTCGCGCACGGTGACGTCACCGGACATGGCTGCCTCCCAGGGTCGTGGCCGGCGACCTTCTCACCGCGCGCTGACCGCGTCAAGGTCGCAGCACCCGGCGCAGCGCCCGGGTCGCGCCACGCAGGTAGGCCTCGACCACGGCGGCGTCGGCCGGATCGAGCGCGGAGTCGAGGGCGAGCAGCGCTCCGAACATGGGCGCCAGGTGGCCCATCACCTCGGCCCGCCCGGAGTCGGTGATGAGCACCTCGGTACGGCGGCCGTCGGAGGCGTGGGGGCGGCGCTCGGCATGCCCTCGGGCGACGAGGCGGTCGACGATGCCCGAGGAGGCGGCGGTGCTGACGCCGAGGTGCCGGGCCAGGTCGGCCGGCCCGACGGACGAGCCGGCCAGCAGCTCCAGGGTGTCGAGCTCGCTGCGGCTCAGCCCGGCCCTGCGCGCGATGGTCGGGCCGACCTGGGCGGACACGTTGAGCAGCTCTCGGAGCGCGGTGAGCGTGGGCGTCGCCAGACCGGTATGATCATTCATCAACTTAGCAATCTTGTTAGTAACCAACTGAACCTCAGGATAACCGGAGACCTCAGACATGGACAGCACGTCGCGCCGCAACCACCGCCTCACCGTCTGGCTGGTGCTCGCCACCGCCGTGGCCGGCGCGGTCGCCGCGCTCACGCTCCTCGGCGAGGCGGCGTTGAAGCCCCAGCCGACCGACGCGCTGCCCACGGGCGCCGACAGCACCATGGTCACCGAGCTCCAGGCCCAGCTGCCGCAGGGCGACACCTCGGCGGCCGTCGTACTCTTCACGGCCGAGCAGGGTCGGCTCGACCCAGCCGCCCTCCAGGAGCTGTCCGACCTGGCCACCGGGACGACGACCAGGCTCATCCCCAGCGAGGACGGCAGCGCCGCCTTCGCCGTCGTGACGCTCGACGAGCAGGGCGCCACGGCCGTGGCCGACCGGGTCGGCGAGATCCGTGACCAGCTGAGCGAGGGCGTGCCCGACGGCGTGACCGCGCAGGTCACCGGCCCGGCGGCGATCCAGGCCGACCTGGCTGCCGTCTTCGACGGCGCCGACGTCAGCCTGCTGCTGGCGACCGCCACCGTGGTGGCGGTCCTGCTGCTGATCACCTACCGCAGCCCGCTGCTGTGGCTGGTCCCCCTGACGGTCGTGGGCGTGGCCGACCGGGTGGCTGCGGTGCTCGCGACGCAGAGCCTCGCGCTCGTCGACATCGCGTGGGACGAGTCGACCGTCGGCATCTTGTCGGTGCTGGTCTTCGGCGCCGGCACCGACTACGCACTGCTGCTGATCTCGCGCTACCGCGACGAGCTCAAGACGCACGATGACCGGTACGACGCGATGCGGCGCGCGTGGCGGGGCACCGCCGAGGCGGTGCTCGCGAGCTCGTCGACCGTCGTGGTCGCGCTGCTGACGCTGACGCTCTCGGCCTTCCCGACCACGCGCGGCCTGGGCGTCGCCTGCGCCGTCGGGGTCGTGGTCGCCGCGGCGGCCGCGCTCGTCGTGCTGCCTGCGGCGCTGCTGCTGTTCGGGCGCTGGATCTTCTGGCCGCTCGTCCCGCGCGTGGGCCAGCCCACCCTGGTGGAGTCGCGCTCGCTGTGGCGACGCGTCGGCGACGCCGTCGACCGGCGACCCACCGGCGCGATCGTGGGCGCCCTCGTCGTCCTCGCGTTCCTCGCCGTCGGCGTCACCCAGGTCTCGACGGGCCTGAGCCAGGCCGACCAGTTCCTCGAGAAGCCCGAGTCCATCGCCGCGGGCGAGCGGCTGGCCGAGTCGTTCCCCGCCGGCTACACCGACCCCACGGTCGTGATCACCCGCGACGACCCGGAGCAGGTCCTTGCGGCGGTCGCGGGCCTGTCCGGCGTCGACTCGGTGCGGCCCGGCGCCAGCGCCGAGGGGCTCGCCCAGCTCGACGTCGTCCTCTCCGGAGCGCCCGGCAGCGACGAGTCGAGGGCCACCATCGACCGGATCCGTGCCGCGACCGCCGAGTTCACCTCGACGTTCGTCGGAGGCACCGAGGCCGCGGAGATCGACGCCTCGGCGGCCAGCGGGCGGGACCGACTGGTCGTGATCCCGTTGATCCTCGGGCTCGTGGTGCTCGTGCTGATCGGTCTGCTGCGTTCGCTGGTGGCGCCGCTGATCCTCGTCGGCACCGTCGTGGCGACGTACTTCGCGAGCCTCGGCGCCTCGTGGTGGCTCTTCACGCAGGTGCTCGGCTTCGACCGGCTCGATGTCGGCGTGCCGCTGCTGGCGTTCCTGTTCCTCGTGGCGCTCGGCGTGGACTACAACATCTTCCTGGTGACCCGGGCCGCGGAGGAGGCGGCCGGGCACGGCGCCCGGCAGGGCATGCTGCGCGCCCTGACCGCGACGGGCGGGGTGATCACGAGCGCCGGCATCCTGCTCGCGGCGGTCTTCGCGGTGCTCGGGGTGCTGCCGCTCGTCGTCCTCGCCCAGCTCGGCGTGGTGATCTGCGTCGGCGTCCTGCTCGACACGCTGCTGGTCCGCACCGTGCTGGTGCCCGCCATCGCCGTGCGGATGGGTGACGCGTTCTGGTGGCCGCGACAGGTCGGCCGAGCAACCGACCCGGGCGACCTACTCGGGGCGCCCGGTCAGCGCGATGGCGATGCCGAGCCCGATCATGGAGACCCCACCGGTCGCGGTGATCGCGCGACCCCGGCACGGTGACCCGTTCAACCACTCCCGCGGCCGGCTGGCGCCCGACGCCCACACCGCGTCGGACGTGAGCCCGAGCAGGACCGCGACCAGGCCGAGGACGAACAGCTGCATCGGCACCTCGCCCCGGGAGCGCTCCACGAACTGCGGCAGCAGGGCCGCGAAGATCATGAAGCCCTGGGGGTTGCTGACTCCGACCACGAAGACCACGCTCGGTCCCGGGATGACGATCAGGACGAACGCCGCCAGACCGACGCCCTAGACTGGAGCACCAGGAGGAGCGCGCATGGTCGAGCTGACAGAACAGGTCAGGACCGCCCTCGAGGCGGGAAATCTTGCGCACCTGACGACGCTCAACCCCGACGGCAGTCCCCAGGTCAGCGTGGTCTGGGTCGGCCTCGAGGCGGACGAGATCGTGTGCGGACACCTGCCCGAGCACCAGAAGGTCCGCAACATCCGGCGCGACCCCCGGGTGGCACTCTCGATGCTCACCGGGGGGACGAACCCCATCGGGCTCGCCGAGCACCTCGTCATCCGCGGCCGTGCACGGATCACCGAGGGCGGCGCTCCCGAGCTGCTGCAGCGCCTCGCGCACACCTATCTCGGTCCGGACGTCACCTTCCCACCGATGCCCGACCCACCGCCGGGCTACGTCACCCACATCACGATCGACCGGATCGGCGGGGTCGGTCCGTGGGCCTGAGCCCTACCCCTGCTCGCGCAGGTACCTCCCGAAGTGCGGCACGGTGAAGGCGATCCGGCCGCGCTCGCCGGAGTAGATCAGGCCCTTCTTCAGCAGGCTGTCGCGGGCGGGGCTCAGCGACTGCGGCTTCTTCTCGAGGATCCCGGCCACGTCGGCGGTGGGCACCGAGTCGGCGTCGTCGAGCGGCTCGTCGAGGCTGGACGCGACGGCGGCCATGGCGCGCAGGTACTCCCGCTCCCCCGGCGTGGCGCGTTCGTAGCGGCTGCCGAAGAACCCGACCGCCAGCTCGGTCTCGGCCTCGGGTGCGGCCACCGAGACGTCGTCGAGCGTGATGGGTGATCGGGGCGCGAGGTCCCAGACGGCCTTGCCGTAGGCCTGGATGAAGTACGGGTAGCCGCCGGTCGCGGCGTACATCGCCGCCAGCGCGTCGGCCTCGAAGACCGCCTCCTCGCCGGCGGCGGGCGCGGTGAGCGCGAGGTCGGCGGCCTCGCGGGCCAGCCGGTCGATGCGCTGGTAGCGGAACAACCGCTCCGAGTAGGACTTGCTGGCCGACAGCACCGCCGGCAGGTGCGGGAGCCCGGCGCCGACGACGATGAGGGGCAGGCCGCTCTGGCTGATCTCGTGGCAGGCCGCGCACAGCGCCGAGACGTCGTCGGGACCGAGGTCCTGCATCTCGTCGATGAAGACCGCGATGCCGAGACCCGTGTCGGCGGCCAGCCCGCCGAGGTCGGTGAACAGCTCGACGAGGTCGATCTCGATGTCGCCGGAGTCGGCGCGGCCTCGGGCGGCCGGCACGTCGATGCCGGGGCTCCACTGGTCCTTCAGCTTCGCGGCCGGCCCGGCGTCGCGTTGTGCGAACGCCCTGATGACGCCGAGGACCTGGTCGACCTCGTCCTGCTGCGGGTGGCCCAGCTCGCGCACGGCCTGGTGGAGCGCGCTCGACAGCGGCCGCCGCAGGCCCTGGTCGGGGCGCGCCTCGAGCTTGCCGGTGCCCCAGCCCCTGCGCACCGCAGCGGAGCGCAGCGCGTTGAGCAGCACCGTCTTGCCCACCCCACGCAGCCCGGTGAGCACGAGGCTGCGCTCGGGCCGGCTCTTCGACACCCGCTCGAGCACGACGTCGAACGCGCGCAGCTGCTCGTCGCGACCGGCCAGCTCGGGCGGACGCTGGCCGGCGCCGGGGGCGTACGGGTTACGGATCGGGTCCACGATGCGACCGTATCGGTCGATCTAGCGCGATCGGTAGATTTCAGGCGCCGGTGGCGTGGCTCCGGTCGCCGCGGTCGACCCGCTGGCGGGTGCGCGTGTCGTCGTAGGCGCGGTCGAGGCCGGCACGCAGCATGTCGATCAGGTCGGGGACCTCGTCGACCGCCAGCCGGAACGAGCCGGTGCAGATGTTGTCGCGCCAGAGGCTCAGCACGACCAGGTCGGCCTCGTTGTGCCACGAGACCCGCAGCGCGCGGTCGCCACCACGGGCGTCGAGATGGATCGACCCCGTCGTCGGCAACGGCCGAGCCACGGTCATCTCTCCATTGTGCTCCTGTGGTGGTCGCCCGTCGAGGGTCGCTCGTCGGGTCCGATTCCGGGATCAGGACCACCGGCAGTACGGGGGCCACTTGGCGAGCCAAATGTCAGGGGTCTGTCCTCGGCGGCGCCTAGACTCGTCGTGTGCCCGAGCTGCCCGAGGTGGAGGCGCTGGCCCAGGACCTCACCGGCCGGCTCCGCGACCGTGCCATCACCCGCATCGACCTGGCCGCGTTCAGTGCGCTGAAGACGTTCGATCCGCCGCTGCACGCGCTGCACGGCACGATGGTCGACGGCGTCACCCGGCACGGGAAGTTCCTCGACATCGAGGCAAGCGGGCTGCACCTGGTGCTGCACCTGGCCCGGATGGGGTGGGTGCGCTGGCGCGACGAGGTGCCCCAGCTGCCGGCCAAGCCGAACGGCAAGAGCCCGCTCGCGGCCCGCGTCGTGCTCGACGACGAGACCGGGCTCGACATCACCGAGTACGGCACCAAGAAGAGCCTCGCCATCTACGTCACGCGCGACCCTGCCGAGATCCCCGGCATCGCCCGGCTCGGCCCCGACCCGCTCGCCGACGAGTTCACCATCGACGTCCTCCGCGAGATCCTTCAGCGCGAGGGCCGCAAGCAGATCAAGGGTGTGCTGCGGCACCAGGGCACCATCGCGGGCATCGGCAACGCCTACTCCGACGAGATCCTGCACGCCGCGCGGATGTCGCCGTTCAAGCCGGCCAGCAGCCTGGACGACGACGAGCTCCAGACCCTGTACGACGCCATCGAGGGCACGCTCGGCGACGCCGTCGACCGGTCGCGCGGGCTGGCGGCCAGCGAGCTCAAGGGTGAGAAGAAGTCACACCTCGCCGTCCACGCGCGCACCGGCGAGGCCTGCCCGGTGTGCGGCGACACCGTGCGCGAGGTGAGCTTCGCCGACTCGAGCCTCCAGTACTGCGCCACCTGCCAGACCGGGGGCAAGCCGCTCGCCGACCGCAGGATGTCGAAGCTGCTCAAGTAGCCGGCCGCCCGTGTCGCGCCGGTGGTCGGGCCCGGTCAGCTGGGCGCGTCGGAGGGCAGCAGGTCCTCGAGCGGGTTGCCGCAGCTCTCGGTGACGTAGGTGGTGAACGCCTCGGCCTGCTTCTTCTCCTCGTCGGTGATGTCGGCTCCGAGGTCCTCGAGGCTGGTGTCCTTCAGCTCGTCGAGGTCGAGGTCGCCGACCTCGTCCAGGGTGAGCTCGAAGCCCTCGCGGGCGTCGTCGGACATGGCCTCGGGCGTGCCGATGTCCTCCATCTCCTTGGCCCAGCTCTTGACCGCCTTGAGCGAGTCCGCCTCGCTGGGCGCATCGCCGTCCTCGCTCATCGCGGCCAGGTCGGTGAACAGCGACTGGTAGCCGTCGCAGAAGTCCGCCTTCGACGCGTCGGTGGGCGCGCCCCCGGCATCCCCGCCGCAGGCCACGGCGCTGCCGGCGACCAGGACGAGTGCTGCGGCGAGCAGTGCGTGCTTCATGGCGGATCTCCTCGATCGGGTCAGGCTGTCGCCGACACCTTGCCCCATGGGCGCGGCCTCATGCCTGCGAGGTCCCGCCGAACGCCGGCGGCAGCGGCTCCCCGAGCACGCCGGTCAGCCGGGCGGCGTAGCCCGTCCGGCTCATCTCGCTCACCCCGAGGGTGGCGAGATGGTCGGTGCGCCACTGCACGTCGACGAGTCGGTCGCCGGGTGCGTGGCGGAGCAGGTCGACCAGCCCGACCAGGGCCACCTTCGACGCGTCGCGCTCCCGGTGGAACATCGACTCGCCGGCGAACAGGCCGCCGATCGCCACGCCGTACAGGCCACCGGCCAGCCGGCCGTCGCGCCACGCCTCGACGGAGTGCACCCAGCCGAGGTCGTGCAGCCGGAGGTACGCCGCCCGGATGTCGCGGTCGATCCAGCCGTCGGGCCGGGTCGGGTCCGCGCAGGCATCGATCACCTCGGCGCAGGCGGTGTCGACCCGGATCTCGAACGTGCGGCAGGCCCGGCGCAGCGACCGCGTCACGCGCAGGTCGTCGAGCTCCAGCACCCCGCGCCGGACCGGGCAGAACCAGTACGGCGGGTCGTGCGGCCGCCCGATCGGCATCGGGAACAGCCCCCGCCGGTAGGCGGCCAGCAGGGTGCCCGGCTCGAGGTCGGCTCCGATCGCGACCAGGTCGTCGTCGGGATCCATGTCCTCCGGGCCGGGCAGCTGCCACGGGCTTGGCGGGGGTTCGACGGGCACCGGCTCACCGTAGTGCCCCGTACGATTGCGGCATGGGTGTCACGAAGAACATCGGCAAGAGCCTGGCCCCTCGGATCACCGAGCTGGCTCCGGGGTTGACCACCGGTTTCGTCCGCGAGGCGCTCTCGCGCGCCATCTCCGGTGTCGGGCCGCTCCCGCCCGCCGCCAAGGCGGCCGACAAGCAGCTGGCCGAGCAGAAGGGCGACGTCGACCGGGCCATCCACGAGGTCATCGAGAACCACGTGCGCTACGCCGGCGCCCAGGGCTTCGTGACCAACATCGGCGGCCTGGTGACCGCGACCCTGACGATCCCGGCCAACATCTCCGGCCTGGCGCTCGTGCAGTGCCGGATGATCGCCGGCATCGCCCACCTGCGCGGCTACGACCTCGACGACCCGAAGGTCCGCAACGCCGTCCTCGCCTGTCTCCTCGGCGACGAGCAGGTCGCCGCGATGGTCAAGAAGAAGAAGCTGCCCGCGCCGCCGATGGCGCTGGCCACTGCGCCGGCCCACGACCCGCACCTCGACACGGTCATCGCGGCGGTGGTCGCCTCCGACCTGATCGCCCGGGTGGCCGGCAAGAAGCTGGCGACCACGATCGGTCGCCGGGTGCCGGTCGTCGGCGGGCTGGTCGGCGCGGGCGCCGACGGCTTCGCCACCTGGCGCATCGGCCGCTACGCCGAGCGCGAGCTCCTGCCGCGCAACCGGCGGTAGACCGCCAACCCGATCCGACCGGCACGGCCGGTCTCGAGGCGTCGTACGAGCTTCTCGCGCAGCCGGTACGTCGGCCGCAGGTAGGCCCGCTCGAGCTGGGATCGGGTGTCGGACAGCTCGCGGTGGAGGTCCTCCTCGACGCGGCGCAGCCGGGCGGTCTCGACGAGCAGGGCCTTGATCGAGTCGAGCGCGGCGGACGCCACCTCGCCCTCGTCGGGGTGGTCGGGGTCGGCGTAGGACGTGGGCGGCGGCGGGCCGATCAGGTCGGCGACGTCACCGATGACGTCGTACCCCTGCTTCTCGATGTCGTCGACCCAGCTCTGCGAGACCTCCTGGGCCCAGGTGTGCAGGTGCGGCGGCAGCGCCAGCCGGGACGAGCGGCCACGGCTCGAGAGTGTCTGGTGGGCGAGCAGCTCGCGCACCAGGGGCCGGTAGTCGCCGGGGTCGACGACCTTGACGACCTTGCGGTTGATGCGACGCACGAGGGCCGTCTCCGGCACCCCCAGCGACGGGTTCGCGCGCTCGGGGGTGAGATCGAGGTCGAGCCCGTCGAGGCCGAACGCGAGGCTGAAGCGGCGCCACAGCTCGTCGCGCGGCGCACCGGGAGCGGGCACGGTGACCAGGTGGATGCGGTCGGGCGGGATGCCCTGCCCCCAGCGGTTGATGATGTCGGGGATCTCCTGGACACCCCAGAACCAGGTGCCGATGCGGCTGTCCCGCTCGGGGTCGGTGATGACCTCGAGGAAGCGCTCGTAGGTGATGACGCTGCGGTGCTTGACGTTCTCCTGCCACTCGGCAGGGATCTGCCGCACCAGGTCGCGCACCGAGAGGATGAGGTGGATCTCGGCCCCGTCGCGCGCGCCCAGCGAGGTGAGCGCGCGGTCGACCTGGGTGCGGGACGCGGTGGCCAGGATCTCGTGGCTGACCACCGACGTGCCGGGCCAGGTGCGGACGTCGGCGGCGAGCCGGTCCCACGCGCCGACGGCTTGCAGCTCGAGGCCGCCCCAGGTGAGCCTCATCAGGTCGAGCGCGGCCAGGAAGTGCTCGTCGAAGCGCTCGGCCGGATAGAGGATGCCGTGGGTGGCGAGGCGTTCGCGGTTGCGGTGCAGGACGTCCTGCAGGTGCGAGGTGCCGGTCTTGGGAGTGCCGACGTGCACCAGCACCCGCTTGCTCACCGCGCCACCCCCTTCGCCTCTCGTGTGGCTGTCTCCGCCGGCGCCGTCCCGGCACCGGCAGCCAGCAGCGTCCGGACCGCCAGCGCCAGCGCGCCGCCCGTCGTCGGCAGCGAGGGCTCCGTGACCGGCGGGGGCACCAGAGACTCCAGGTCGCCGTGCACAGGGTATCCAGCACGACGCAGCTCCGCGGCCATCGCCGTCGCCCGGCCGACCAGCCACCCGTGGAGCTCGGCGGGTACGCCGGCCGGTCGCCCGGGCGCGTCGGCGAGGCGCGGCCAGAGCGTGCCCGTCATCAGCTCGCCCCGCACCGGCGGGGTCACCATCAGCCCCAGCATCGCGGCCACCCGGCGCGCCAGCTCGGCCGCGTCGGCCGACCGGGTCTCCGGCGCCGGGACGCGGCGGACGCCGACACGAGCGCGCAGGGCCGCCGGGTCGAGCACGATGTGCACGCGGGCGGTGCCGCGGCGCTCGGCCCAGGTCGCGGCGACCTGGGGCAGGTCGATGCGCGGGGGCAGCCTGCGCCGCTGGCGCCAGGCGTCGACGAAGTCGGGCCACGGCACCGCGCCCTGGCCGAAGCAGCGGGCGGTCCAGGCGTCGGAGAGCATCCGGCCGAGGTCGGCGCCGACCACCAGGATGTCGCCCTGGGGACCAGGCGGGTGGCCGCGGGCGATGAGGTGCCGGCGTACGGGATCGCTCAGCAGCGGGTCGCCCACCAGCCGGTAGCGCCGGCGCCACGGCCGGGGCAGGGCCGGCTCCCGGTGTGCCGGGGGGCCTGCGGCCGCGACGTCCTCCGCGATCAGGTGGGCCGCGAGCCGCAGCAGCTCGTGGTCGCCGAGGTCGCCCGGGTCGACGGGCCGGGCCCCGAACGGCGACTCCTCCGCCGCGCCGACCAGCTCCAGGTCGGGTCGTCCGCGGCCGGGTGCGCTGGCGGCGAGGATGCGTTCGGCCAGCGCAGGAGCCGGGCGCGCGACGGCGTTGACCCGGCGGAGGAGCTCCAGCTGCTGGGCCCCGGGTACGACGTGGCCGTGGCCGTGGCTCGACGCCGTCGTCGTCGCCCGCCAGTCGCGCCAGCCGGTGGTGCCGCCCGCCCGCAGGTGCTCCACCCAGCCCCAGGCGCAGTCGAGCCCGGTGGTCCCGGTCTGGTCGATCGAGCTCATCGGCGCCGCAGGCGCTTGCTGTTCACGCGGATCCGGTGCCCCAGCGCCCGCTCGGGGTCGGGTCGGGCCGCGGCCTCGCGGGTCATCACGCTCAGCGCGTCGAGCGCGGCGTCGAGCTGGAGCTTGGCGCCGACGCGGTCGGGGTCGCGCCACGGGGTGCCCTCGAGGGGCCGGCGTGGGCGGAGGTCCTCGAGGTCGCCGACGACGTCCACGCCGCTGCCCTTGACCCAGTCGATCCACAGGTCGGCCTGCTGCTCGGCCCACTCGAAGCGCGACGGCGGCAGCCGCACGGGCAGGGACTCGCGGCTGACCAGCTCTCGCTGGGCCAGCAGCTCCCGGATCAGCGCGTCGTAGGTCTGCTCCCGGCGCACCGTCAGCTCGAGGCGACGGTTGAGCCGGCGGATCAGCTGCGTCTCGGCGATGCCGAGGGAGCGGTTGGCGCGCTCGCTGTCCTTGGGCGCCCACCCGGGGTCGATCGAGAACGCCTGGGCGAACCGCTGCCACAGCTCGTCCTGGCCGCGGTCGTGGGGCACGGTGACGACGTGCACCCGCTCGGGCGGCACCTTCACACCCCAGTTGTCGAGCACCGTCGGCAGGTCGAGCGCCCTGTGGAACCACGACTCGCCGCGCTCGACCTTGTTGAGGAACCGCCGGAAGGTCCACTTGCGGCCCTGCTTGATCGACTCCTGCCACGCGGCCGGCAGCTGGCGGCCGAGGTCGCGCGCCGAGTAGACGACGTGCACCTCGGAGCCGGCGAGGTCGTTCATCGCCTTCGCGATCTTGTCGGCCTTCGCGGCGCCGAGGATCTCGTGGCTGATGATCGCGGCGCCCGGCGCGCGGCGTACCCGGCGGACCATCGCGTCCCAGCTGCCCTCGGCATGCCCGGGATCTCCACCCCAGTCCTGGCCGAGCAGGTCGAGCGCGGCCCGGAAGTGGAAGAGGTCGGCGTCGACGAAGCGGTGCTTGGTCGGGATCGTCACCCCGTGCTCGGCCAGCGACTCGGCATTGAGCATCAGCCGGTCCTGGAGGTACGTCGTGCCGGTCTTCGGCGCTCCGACGTGCAGATAGACGGCCCGGCTCATGCGCGTGAGTCTAGGAGGTCGGCGGATCGCAGGGCCGGCACCTCAACCGGCGGGGGGTGCCAGGGCGCGGACGACCGCCGACGGGCTGGGCCGGCCGAGGTGTCCTGCCATCCATCCGCTGGTGGCGACCACGGCGTCGAGGTCGACGCCGTGCTCGATGCCCAGACCGGTGAGCATCCAGACGAGGTCCTCGGTGGCGAGGTTGCCGGTGGCGCTCCTGGCGTAGGGACAGCCGCCGAGACCGCCCGCACTCGCGTCGAACGTGGTGATGCCCTCCTGCAGGGCGGAGTAGGCGTTGGCCAGCGCCTGGCCGTAGGTGTCGTGGAAGTGCATCGCGAGCTGGTCGGTGCCCAGGCCGGCGTCGACGAACGCCCCGATGAGCTGCTTGACGTGGCCGGCGGTGCCGACGCCGATGGTGTCGCCGAGGCTGAGCTGGCTGGCACCGAGGTCGAAGAGGCGCTTGCCGACCGAGACGACCTGCTCGACGGGTACGCCGCCCTCCCACGGGTCGCCGAAGCACATCGAGACGTAGGCGCGCACGTCGAGACCGGCCTCGCGGGCGCGTCGTACGGTCGGCTCGAACATCGCGAACTGCTCGTCGAGACTGCGGTTGAGGTTCTTCTGCGCGAACGTCTCGGTGGCGGAGCCGAAGATGGCGACGTGCTTGAGGCCGAGGTCGAGCGCCCGGTCGAGCCCCCGCTCGTTGGGCACGAGCACGGGCAGGTCGCGGCCCTCGTCACCCAGGGTCGTCATCACCTCGGCGGCGTCGGCGAGCTGCGGGACCCACTTCGGGTGCACGAAGCTGGTCGCCTCGACGATCGGCAGCCCGGCTGCGACGAGCCGGCGGATGAACTCCACCTTCACCTCGGCCGGCACGACCGTCTTCTCGTTCTGGAGGCCGTCGCGCGGGCCGACCTCGTAGATCGTGACCGCGTCGGGCATGCCCTGGGCCGGCAGGCTCATCGGTCTGTCCCCTCGACTGCTGCGACCACGAACAGCGTCGCGCCGAGCGAGACCTGCTGGCCGACCGCTGCGTCGACCTCGGTGACGGTGCCGGCGAACGGCGCCTTCAGGGTCAGCTCCATCTTCATGGCCTCCATCGCACCGAGCACCTCGCCCTCGGCGACCTCCTGGCCGACGGCCACCCGGACGTCGAGCACGGTGCCGGGCATCGGGGCGGTGATCGAACCGTCCCCGACCACGACCGAGTCGGCGAGGCGGTCGGGCCGGACGAACACGTGGCGCTGGCCCTCCCACGCGACCTCCATGACGTGCGGCTGCACGTTGACCACGGCTCGCACCCGGCGGCCGTCGACGATCGCGTCCAGCACGTGGTCGGCGGCGGAGAGCTGGCGCACCGGCACGCCGTCGACGGTGCCGGCGGCACGGTCGACGACGACCGGACGGTCGAGCTCGACCAGGGTGGGGGCGGGCGGGCCGCCCAGCCGGAAGCCGTCGGCCTGGAACGCGTGGCCCGTGTCGGTCGCGGTGATCATCGCCGAGACCCAGGACACCAGCAGGCGGGGCAGGTCGTCGTCGGGCGCAGGCACGTCGGTGCCGATGTCGACCCGGTCGAGCCAGGCCGTGTCGATCGTCGCGTCCTTGAACTCGTCACTCGCGACCAGCGCGCGCAGGAAGCCGGCGTTGGTGGTGAGCCCGAGGATCGAGGTGTCGTCGAGGGCGGCGACCAGCGCCTGCCGGGCGCTCTCGCGGTCGGGACCGTGAGCGATGACCTTGCCCAGCATCGGGTCGTACGCCGTGCTCACGACCTGGTCGGACTCCAGGGCGTGGTCGACGCGCACCCCGGCGCCGGAGGGCCACCTGACGATCGTGGTGGTGCCCGCCTGGGGCAGGAAGCCGCCGAACGAGTCCTCGGCGTAGACGCGGGCCTCGATGGCGTGGCCGTCGAGGCGGATGTCGTCCTGGCCGACCGGCAGCGGCTCGCCGTCGGCCACCCGGAGCTGGAGCTCGACCAGGTCGAGCCCGGTGACCAGCTCGGTGACGGGGTGCTCGACCTGGAGTCGGGTGTTCATCTCCAGGAAGTACGTCTCACCGGAGTCACTGTCGAGCAGGAACTCCACGGTGCCGGCGTTCTCGTAGCCCACGGCGCCGGCCAGGGCGACCGCAGCCGAGGTCACCTGCTGACGCTGCGCCTCGGTGATCGTCGGCGCCGGTGCCTCCTCGAGCACCTTCTGGTGGCGGCGCTGGGTGGAGCAGTCGCGCTCGAAGAGGTGCACGACGTTGCCGTGCCCGTCGGCCATCACCTGCACCTCGATGTGCCGCCCGCTCTCGACGTACTTCTCCACCAGGATCGTGTCGTCGCCGAACGCCGAGGCGGCCTCGCGCTTCGCCGAGGCCATCGACTCGGCGAAGTCCGCGGACGTGCGCACGATGCGCATGCCCTTGCCACCGCCGCCGGCTGCGGCCTTGACCAGCACCGGGTAGGCGAAGGTCGACGGGTCGTCGTCGAGGGAGTACGCCGGCACGACCGGCACCCCCGCTGCCATCGCGATCTCACGGGCGGCGTCCTTGCGGCCCATCGTGTCCATCACCTCGGACGACGGGCCGACCAGCTTGATGCCGGCCGTCTCGAGGGCCCGCGCGAACGCGGCCCGCTCGGAGAGGAAGCCGTAGCCCGGGTGCACCGCGTCGGCACCGCTCTCCCGGGCGGCCGCCACGACCGCGTCGATGTCGAGGTAGCTGTCGACCCGCATCGCGAGGTCGGCCGCCACGACGTGCGGCGCCCCGGCATCGAGGTCGGTATGGATGGCGATGGTGTGGATGCCCATCCGCTTGGCGGTGCGGAAGACGCGCAGGGCGATCTCCCCACGATTGGCGACCAGGACTGACTTCATGGCTCTCCTCGTTCCTGCATCACTCGGTCTCGTCGCGCTCGTGCCTCGCGCGCCACAGCTGGCCTCACATCCGGAAGACGCCGTAGGACGGCGCGGGGATCGGGGAGTTGGCGGCGACCGCCAGCCCCATGCCGACGACGCGGCGGGTGTCGGCCGGGTCGATGATGCCGTCGTCCCACAGGCGGGCCGTCGAGTAGTAGGGCGAGCCCTGGTGCTCGTAGGTGTCGCGGATCGGTGCCTTGAAGGCCTCCTCGTCCTCGGCGCTCCACTGCTCGCCGGAGCGCTCGATGCCGTCGCGACGCACGGTCGCGAGCACCGACGCCGCCTGCTCGCCACCCATCACCGAGATGCGCGAGTTGGGCCACATCCACAAGAAGCGCGGGTCGTAGGCGCGGCCGCACATGCCGTAGTTGCCGGCGCCGAACGAGCCGCCGATGACCACGGTGAACTTGGGTACGACGCTGCACGCGACCGCCGTGACCAGCTTGGCGCCGTCGCGGGCGATGCCCCGGTTCTCGTACTCCCGGCCGACCATGAAGCCGGTGATGTTCTGGAGGAACAGCAGCGGGATGCCGCGCTGGTTGCACAGCTCGATGAAGTGCGCGCCCTTGAGCGCCGACTCGCTGAACAGGATGCCGTTGTTGGCGATGATGCCGACCTGGTGGCCGTGGATGCGGGCGAAGCCGCACACCAGCGTCTCGCCGTACAGCTTCTTGAACTCGTGCAGGCTGCTGCCGTCGACGATGCGGCGGATGACCTCACGCACGTCGTACGGCGTGCGGGTGTCGGCGGGGATGACGTCGTAGAGCGTGGCGGGGTCCTCGAGCGGCTCCTCCACGGCGGCCACGTCGGGAGCGACGTAGCCCTCGTAGCGGGAGCCGTGCCGCGGCAGCGTGTCGACGATGCCGCGGACGATGTCGAGCGCGTGGGCGTCGTCGTCGGCGAGATGGTCGACGACGCCGGAGGTGCGGGCGTGGACGTCGCCGCCGCCCAGCTCCTCGGCCGTGACGACCTCACCGGTCGCGGCCTTCACCAGCGGTGGTCCGCCGAGGAAGATCGTGCCCTGGTCCTTGACGATGACGGTCTCGTCGGACATCGCCGGCACGTAGGCACCGCCCGCGGTGCACGACCCCATCACGCTGGCGATCTGCGGGATCCCGCGCGCCGAGAGGTTGGCCTGGTTGTAGAAGATCCGGCCGAAGTGCTCGCGGTCGGGGAAGACGTCGTCCTGCATCGGCAGGAACGCGCCGCCGGAGTCGACCAGCGCGATGCAGGGCAGGGAGTTGTCGGAGGCGATGGTCTGGGCGCGCAGGTGCTTCTTGACCGTGATCGGGTAGTAGGTGCCGCCCTTCACCGTCGCGTCGTTGGCGATGACCATGCACTCGCGGCCGTTCACCCGGCCGATGCCGGTGACGATGCTGGCGCTCGGCACCGCGTTGGCGTCACTCTCGTCGCGGCCGTACATGCCGTACGCCGCGAGCGGGCTCAGCTCCAGGAACGGGCTGCCCGGGTCGAGCAGCCGGTCGACGCGGTCGCGCACCAGCAGCTTGCCGCGGTCGGTGTGCTTCTTGCGTGCGCTCTCGGAGCCGCCCTGCCGGGCGACCGCCAGCTTCTCGCGCAGCTCGTCGACGAGTTCATGGAGTTCGCTCACCGGCTCAGGTTAATGATCGTTAACCTCGCCTGTCCACCCCGGGCGCCGACCAGACCGGCGTCCGCCCGCCTCGCCGCGGCGATGGTTAACGAGCGCTAACCTTGCGCCATGAGCCGCCGCGCGCAGATCCTGACCACCGCGGCCGAGCTGTTCGCCTCCCGCGGCTTCCACGGCGTCTCCGTGGCCGAGCTCGGTGCCGCCTGCGGCATCACCGGGCCGGCTCTCTACAAGCACTTCGTCTCGAAGGACGCGATGCTGGCCGAGATGCTGGTCTCGATCAGCGAGGAGCTGCTCCGCGTGGGCAGCTCCCGGGTGGAGGAGGCCGACGGACCCGCCGCGGCCGTCCGGGCCCTCGTCGACTGGCACGTCTCCTTCGCGCTCTCGCACAAGGAGCTGATCGTCGTCCAGGACCGCGACTGGGAGTCGCTTCCCGACGCCGCGCGCGAGGAGGTGCGGTCCCTCCAGCGGCAGTACGTCGACCTGTGGGCGGCCCAGCTGCGCATGCTGCGCCCCGGCATGCCGCTCGACCAGGCCCGCGCCATGGCGCACGTGGCGTTCGGCCTGATCAACTCCACCCCGCACAGTGGCCTGCTGCCCGCGCCTGCGATGCGCGAGCTGCTGGCCACGATGGCCCTTGCGGCGCTGGGAGTGGACGCTCAGACCAGGTGATCGAACGGCCGGTCCGGGTCGGCCGACACCTCCAGGATCCGAGCCGCGCGCAGCGCCGCGTCGAGGCCGGTGTCGAGGTCGTCGACGGCCACGCCGGGCTCCGCCGAGCCGGCCGCGGAGCCCAGGTCCTGCAGCCGCGCCAGCAGCTCGTCGCGACCCAGCCCGCGCAGCAGGAGCAGCACGAAGGGGTCGGCCGCCACCAGCCACCCGACCTGGGTCGCCACGCCGAGCGCGTGCCGGCACGGGTCCATCCAGGCCGAGCACGAGCAGGTCCACGACAGCTCGCCGGCGAAGGGCAGCAGCTCGACGCCGGACTCCTCGACCGCCTCGACGAACGGGTGCGGCAGGTCGCCCGCCATCAGGCTCGCGATGCGGCCGGCGCCGGCGGCCACCACGTCGACCAGCATCGCGGTCGCCGCGTCGTCGAGACGCTCGACGCCACCCTCGACGGTGAACGTGTCGTCGCCCTCGTCGACCGGCGCCACGAACCGCCCCTCCGAGACCACGATGTGCCCCACAGCGGCCCGCCGGGCGAGGGCCCTGCCGGCGCGGAGGTCCTCGACGGCGTAGGCCGACTCCTCGATCGTGCGCGCCCAGGCCTTGCTCCACCAGGTCGCCCCCCTCCCACCCGACCGGGGCCGGAAGCGGGGATGGGTGACCGCGCTCATCTGTCTACCGGGGACGGGTCGGCAGGGGGCCGCAGCTCGACGAGGTCACGCAGCTCTGAGTTGGAGAGCTCGGTCAGCCCCGCCTCGCCGCGCGCGAGCACGGAGTCGGCCAGCGCGCGCTTGCGGGTGAGCAGCTCGGCGATCTTCTCCTCGATGGTGCCCTGCGTGACGAGCCGGTGCACCTGCACGGGCCTGGTCTGGCCGATCCGGTAGGCCCGGTCGGTGGCCTGGTCCTCGACGGCGGGGTTCCACCAGCGGTCGATGTGGACGACATGGTCGGCGCGGGTGAGGTTGAGGCCGGTGCCGCCGGCCTTGAGCGACAGCAGGAACACCGGCAGCTCGCCGGCCTGGAACCGCGCGACCATCTTCTCGCGCTCGCGCACGGTCGTGCCGCCGTGCAGGAACTGGTGGGGCACGCCGGCGGTGACGAGGTGGCGTTCGAGCAGCCTGGCCATGGCGACGTACTGGGTGAAGACGAGCACGGCGCCGTCCTCGGCGAGCACGGTGCCGAGCACCTCGTCGAGCAGGTCGAGCTTCTCGGAGCGGCCGGAGAGCCGGGGGTTGGCCTGCTTGAGGAAGTGGGCCGGGTGGTTGCAGATCTGCTTGAGCCCGGTGAGCATCTTGAGCACCAGGCCGCGGCGGACGTCCTCGTCGGCGCGCTCGATGCGGTCCATGCAGTCGCGCACGAACGACTCGTAGAGGACGACCTGCTCGCGGGTCAGGCCGAGCAGGTGGTCGGTCTCGGTCTTGGCGGGCAGCTCGGGCGCGATGCCGGGGTCGGACTTGCGACGCCGCAGCAGGAAGGGCCCGATCAGGTCCGCGAACTGGCGCGCCTTGTCGGGGTCGACGCCGCCCTCGATCGGGGCGGCCCAGACCTTGCGGAACGCGTTGCGGCTGCCGAGCAGGCCGGGCGTCGCCCAGTCGAGGATCGCCCAGAGCTCGGTCAGGTTGTTCTCGACCGGGGTGCCGGTCAGGGCCACGCGTGCCCGGCTGCGGACCGCGCGCAGCGCCTGGGCGGTGGAGGATCGTGGGTTCTTGACGTGCTGTGCCTCGTCGGCCACGACCATGTCGAAGCCGACCGAGTCCAGGGCGGCTGCGTCGTTGCGCATCGTGCCGTAGGTGGTCAGCACGAACCCCTCGGTCACGCCGTCGAGGTCGCGGCCGGCGCCGTGGTGGCGGCGGACGACGACACCCGGCGCGAAGCGGCGGATCTCGGCCTCCCAGTTGCCGAGCAGGGAGGCGGGGCACACGACGAGCGTCGGGCCGGACCCGCGGTGCAGGTGCAGCGCGATGAGCGTGACGGTCTTGCCGAGGCCCATGTCGTCGGCCAGGCAGGCGCCGAGGCCCAGCGAGGTCAGCTCGGCCAGCCAGGTCAGCCCGTGCTTCTGGTAGTCGCGCAGCTCGGCGCGCAGCTCGGCCGGGATCGCGACCGGCTCGCGCGTCGCGGCGTTGACCAGCCGCTCGCGCACCGAGAGCAGCGAGGCGCCGACGACGACCTGCTCGGGCATGTCCTCGATCTCGGCGACCCCGGTCAGCGCCGCCGCCAGCGCCTGCACCGGCTTGACCGTGCGCACCAGGCGCTTCTTCGCCTTGCGCGCGATGCGGGGGTCGACGATCACCCAGTTGTCGCGGAGCTTGAGCATCGGGCTCGCGGCCCGGGCGAGCTGCGCCATCTCGTCCTCGCTGAGCGGCTCGCCGTGCAGCGCGATCTGCCAGTCGAAGGAGAACAGCGCGTCCGCACCGAACACCCCGGTCTGCAGCGGCTCCTCGCGGTGGCCGGGAGCGCGCTTGTGGTCGAGTACGGCGGTCGCGGTGAGGTCGCGGCCGAGCGCGCGCGGCCACAGCACGCTGATGCCGCGCTGCTCGAGTGCCTCGACGCCGTCGTCGAGGAGGCTGACCAGCTCGTCGGTGTCGAGGGTGAGCTGGTCGGGCACCCGCAGCTCGAGGAACCTCTCGAGCACCGGCCAGGCGTCCGCCGCGGCCCGCAGGGCCACGCTCGCGTGGGTGCGGGCCCGGTCACCGAACCCGTGGCTGGCGTCGGGACCGGACTCGGTGAACAGCACGCCCGCGTCGGAGACGTGCAGCGGGTTGCGCTCGTCGTGCACCTGGAGCACCAGGCGCACCGTGCCGGCCGTCAGCTCCTCGTCGGCCGCCTCCACGCGCAACGAGAGGCTGACCAGCTGGGGCCGGTGGTCGGGCACCGCCGTGCGGTGCTTGGCGAGCCGGGCCTGGAGCCTGTTGGCGTAGTCGCCGAGGGGTTGGTCCCGGCCTCGCTCGACCGGCCGGCCGGCCCCGGCCGACCTGGCGTGCGGCGCGCTGCGCGGCATCGCGTCGACCACCGCGTCGATCATCCGGCGGGCGATGCCCTCGGCTCCGGCGGCGTCGAGCTCGCCGTACGCGAGGGAGACCCCGAGCCGGGCGATGCGCTCCTCGTCGTCGGACCCCAGCCCGGCCGGCCGCCAGCGCCCCTCCTGCGGGTCGGGCTGGAACTTGCCGGCCGCCACCAGCCGCATGCCGAGCAGGGCCGCCCCGGCGAGCAGCCGCACGCTCGGGTGGGTCTCGTCGCCGGCCTGCGCCTTGGTCAACACGGGCAGCGCCGCCCGCACGGGCAGGCTGACGGTGCGGCGGTCGTCGCGGAACTCCACGACCCCGTCACGTGGCGGCTCGCCCGAGGAGAAGGTGGCGGCGCCGGTGACGGGGACAAAGCTCACGCAGGAGACCTCGGCATCGCATTGTCGGGCGGGATCGGTGACCTGACGCTAACGCGCCGCGCCGACACTTCGTTCCTCGTGGGGCAGGTCACGCCGAAATCCGTTGGCTGGTTGTCTGCGGCAACCAATACCCTGCACCGGTGAGCACCCCGCCTTCCGCCCAGCCTTCCACCCCGCCGGAGCAGGTCCCGTCCGCACCCGTCGACCGTCTCGACAAGGGCGTCTTGATGGTGGCCGGCGTCGTCGTCCTCGGCGCCATCATGTCCATCCTCGACATCACCGTCGTGTCGGTCGCCCTCGAGACGTTCCAGCGGGACTTCGACGCCACCGCGGCCCAGGTCGCGTGGACCATGACCGGCTACACGCTGGCCCTGGCCACGGTCATCCCGATGACCGGCTGGGCGGCCGACCGTTTCGGCACCAAGCGGCTCTACCTGCTCGCGGTGGCGCTGTTCACCGCCGGGTCGGTGCTGTGCGCGACGGCCGGCAGCCTCGAGCAGCTCGTCGCCTACCGCGTCCTGCAGGGTCTCGGCGGCGGCATGCTGATGCCGCTCGGCATGACGATCCTGACCCGCGCAGCCGGCCCCGAGCGCGTGGGCCGCGTGATGGCCGTGCTCGGCATCCCGATGCTGCTCGGCCCGATCTTCGGCCCGATCCTCGGCGGCTACCTCATCGACGCGGCGTCGTGGCACTGGATCTTCCTGATCAACCTGCCGATCGGCATCGCGGCGCTCGTCTATGCCTGGACGGTCCTGCCCGCCGACACCGTCGAGCCGTCCGAGAGCTTCGACTGGCTCGGCATGGTCCTGCTCTCACCCGGTCTCGCGCTCTTCCTCTACGGCGTCTCCTCGATCCCCGAGCACGGCACGATCATGGCTGCCGAGGTGCTGGTCACCGCGCTCCTGGGTCTGGCACTCATCGTGGCCTTCGTGCCCTGGGCGCTGGCCCGGCGCAACATCCACCCGCTGATCGAGCTGCGCCTGTTCAAGAACAGGAACCTGACCGTGGCCGTGCTCGCGATGATGCTGTTCGCGGTCGCGTTCTTCGGCGCCTCGCTGCTCTTCCCGCTCTACTTCATCCAGGTCCGTGGCGAGGATGCCCTCGGCGCCGGGCTGCTCCTGGCCCCGCAGGGCGTCGGGGCGATGATCACCATGCCGATCGCCGGGATCCTGGCCGACCGGATCGGGCCGGGCAAGATCGTGCTGGCGGGCATCACCGTCATCACGGTCGGCATGGCGATGTTCACCCAGATCGGCGCCGACACGTCCTACACCTACATCCTGGGTGCGCTGTTCGTGATGGGCCTGGGCATGGGCGGCACGATGATGCCGATCATGACCGCCGCGCTCGCGACGCTGACCTCGCACAACGTGGCCCGCGGGTCGACGTTGCTCAACATCACCCAGCAGGTCGCCGCCTCGATGGGCACCGCGCTCTTCTCGGTGATCCTCACCAACGAGCTCAAGGGCAAGGACTCCGTGACCGTCGCCGGTGCCGTCCGGGCCGCCGGTGACGACCAGGGCGCCGTCGCGGCGGTGCTGGCGAGGTTCGGGCTCGCCCCCGACCAGCTCCCCGGTGTCCTGGCCCAGGTGCCCGGCGACATGGCCGACGCGTTCGCGACGGTCTTCGTGGTCGCCACGATCCTGGTCGCCTGCTGCCTCATCCCCGCCGCCTTCCTGCCTCGCAAGAAGGTCGCGCCGGTCGACCCGGCCGCGATGATGGGCCACTGACGCACCACCGCGACGACACGGCCGAACCCGGGATCCCCCGGGCGCGGCCGTGCCGCATTTGCGTGTCGCCGCCCACATCTGACGGCTCTCCACGCCGCGCCGTGACCAGCGACACGCTCCCTCGACTTGATCTCCGTGCCCGCACCTCGGCACGGTAGACGGCTTGCCCAGCCGGAGGCATCCGAATCCGGCCCCGCGCCTCACGCAGTGCGCACGCCCACCCCTCACCCGATCGCCAGATCGACCGATCCGTGTCCGAGAGGTCCGACGTGTCCCTGATTTCCCAGTCCCGTACGCCCCTTCCCCGAAGTCCCCTCGAGCAGGCCCGGGCCGATGCCAGCCGGGTCGGCTCGCACGACGACGTGCTGCGTCCCCGCCGTCGGCGGCCGCTGCGTCGAGAGATCGTCGCGGTCATCGACCCCGCCTGGGCCGAGCCCGGCGACGACGTGAGCGCCTACGCCCGTGCCCCCGAGGCGGTGATGGGCGAGGCGGCGCACCTGCTCGCGGCGCACCTCCAGCGCGACGAGGTCGTCACCGCGACCGACGACGGCCGGCTCGTGCTGCGGCTGCGCCGCGCCGACCGGAGCGCGCGACCGGTGCGGCTGCAGGAGATGGCCTACCACGCGATCGAGGTCTTCGACCGGCTCGGCTTCCACGCCGGCGTCGTCGACCTGGGTGTCGGCTGGGCGCCCATCACCGCCAGGCAGGGCCCCGACGAGGCCAGGGAGCAGGCTGCCCGGGCCGCAGCCGAGTCCGTGTCCCAGCGCGACCTGCAGCCCCGGCAGCAGGGTGTGCACCTGCGCGACCGGCAGCCGCACGTCAGCTGGTGGACCGGCAGCCGACAGGTCATCGCCGCCACCGTCGGCAGCGTGCTGCTCCCCTTCTTCGGCCTCGTGGCGGCGTACCGGTTCGGGTTCGACCTCTCCGGCGGCCTCTACTGGGCGCTGGTGGCAGCCCTGCTGGTCACCGCCACCACCATCTGGGCCGAGAGCGCGCAAGCGCTCGACCCGCCGCGCCTGCCCGAGGAGCCCGAGGGCCCGGCGCCGCGTGCCAGCGCCGTGATCGCGGCGTACCTGCCCAACGAGGCCGACTCGATCATCGAGACGCTGGACCACTTCCTTCGCCAGGAGTACGCCGGCGGGCTCCAGGTGGTGCTCGCCTACAACACACCCACGCCGATGCCGGTGGAGGTCGAGCTCGAGGCGATGGCGGCGCGGCACGACGCGCTCTCCATCGTCAAGGTGCACGACAGCACCTCCAAGGCGCAGAACGTCAACGCCGCCCTGCGGGTCGCCGACGGTGAGTTCGTGGGCATCTTCGACGCCGACCACCACCCGATGCCGGGCGCCTTCGACCGCGCGTGGCGGTGGATCGCCGACGGCGCCGACGTCGTCCAGGGCCACTGCGTGATCCGCAACGCCGACGACTCCTGGCTGACCCGCCTCATCGCGGTCGAGTTCGAGCAGATCTACGCCGTCTCGCACCCGGGTCGCGCGGCCCTGCACGGGTTCGGCGTGTTCGGCGGCTCCAACGGGTACTGGCGCGCCTCGGCCCTGGAGCGGATCCGGCTGCGGGCGTCGTTCCTCACCGAGGACATCGAGGCCTCGATGCGGGTCCTCGAGGCGGGCGGCCGGTTGGTCAACGATCCCGGGCTGATCAGCCGCGAGCTCGCGCCCGACACCGTCTCCGCGCTCTGGAGCCAGCGGATGCGGTGGGCGCAGGGGTGGTTCCAGGTGTCCGTGCGGCACCTGTCGCCGATCCTCACGTCGCCGCGGCTGAGCCTGCGCCAGAAGCTGGGCGTGAGCTACCTGCTCGGCTGGCGCGAGATCTACCCGTGGATCGTGATGACCGCGTGGCCGCTGCTGGGCTTCCTGGCCTGGCGCGACGGCGGGCTCGACCTCGGCTCGCCGATGTTCTTGCTGGCCACCCTGTTCGTCTCGGTGTCCGGTCCGCTGCAGACCCTGGCCGCCTGGCGACTGGCCGCCCCCGAGCTGAAGGCGCATCCGCGCTGGTTCGTGGCCGCGGCGCTCGCCAATCTTCTCGCGTACACCGAGTTCAAGAACCTGATCAGCCGCGTCGCGCACCTCAAGCAGCTGCGGGGTGAGCACAAGTGGGTGGTGACTCCGCGGACCGCGCAGAGCACCGCCAGCTCCGACGACGACGACACCGTCACGACCGGCCCACCCGAGGAGGCTGCCGCATGAGCGCCACCGATCTCACCGCCCGCCGCCCGGACGCCGTCTCGACCCGGCCGGGCTCGCGTCCGACCTACCCGCTCGGCTGGCTGCGCGGTCTCGCCGCGTTGGCCGTCGTGTTCTTCCACGCCTACCAGCACAACCGCAGCGGCGCCACCGGCGGATGGCCGTGGTCGGGCGGTGCCCACCGCGCCATGCTCGGCACCGAGCTCTTCGTCGAGATGTTCTTCGTGCTGTCGGGCTTCGTGCTCTGGCTGCCGGTCGCCCGGGCGGCTCTCGGCCACGGCCCAGGGAGGCCGGGCTGGGTGCTGCTGTTCCGGCGGATGGCACGGCTGCTGCCGCTCTACTACGTCGTCGTGCTCGTCGTCTGGACCACGACCAACCCGTCGCTGCCCGGTCACTGGCAGGACCTCCTGATGCACCTGACCTTCACCCACGTCTACAGCGACGACTACATCTTCTGGACCATCGGCCCCGCGTGGTCCCTCGGTGTGGAGTTCCACTTCTACGTGCTGATGGCGCTGTCCGTGCCGCTCGTGGCCGCGGGGGCACGCCGTGCGACAGGCCACCGTGGCCGCCTCGCCGTGGCCTCGCTGCTGCCGGGCGGCCTGATCATCGCGGGGGGCGGCTACCTCGCCTGGACCACGCTCGTCAGCCAGCCTCCGATCGACGACTGGTCGACGTGGTTCTCCCCGGTCTCGCGGGCTGCGTCGTTCGGGCTCGGGACCGCACTCGCGGTCGCCGTGGCCGCAGGGGTGCGGCTCGGCGCGACGGTGCGCGGCGTCCTCGCCGTCGTCGGCCTGGCCGGGCTGGTCGCCCTGGTGGCGACCCGCCCGCTGACCATCGCGGGCGAGTGGTGGCACCCGGCGTACGCGCTGGCGATCACCGTCGCGATGGCCGCCATCGTGCTGCACGACGGACCGTGGCCGCGCGCCCTCGAGTGGAGGCCGTTGGCCTGGGTCGGCGGACTCGGCTACGGCATCTACCTGATCCACGAGCCCGTCATGCGGTTCCTCGGCAGCATCGGCGTCCTGCCCGAGGCCCGACCCGGAGCGTTCTTCGTGCTCACCGCGGTGCTCGTCACGATCCCGTCGATCGCGCTGGCCTGGGTGAGCTCACGCACCGTCGAGGTCGGTGGCCTGAAGATGCTGTCGCTGATCCACCGCGACGGCACGCCCCGTGACTACTACGAGCACGTGCGGGCGGGCTAGGGCCGGCCGGCTCAGCTCTGCGTCCCGAGCGCCAGCGGGAGCACGACGGTCGCACCGGCCGCCCTGACCGCGCGCGCCGCCAGGGTCATCGTCCAGCCGGTGACCACGAGGTCGTCGACGAGCAGCACCGGGCCGGCGGGGACCTCGGCGTCGAGATCGAACCGGCGACTGACGGCCGCGACCCGTTGGGCGGAGTTCATCGCGCCCTGGCCGGGCCGCACGTCCGGGTCGACGATGGCGAAGCGGCCCACCACCGGGATCTGCATCACCCTGGCGATGCCGTCGGCCAGGTCACGGGTCAGGGTCGGCCGGGTCGCGGACTCCACGAGGACGATGGCCTGCGGCCGCTCGGACCACTCGGCCGCCCAGTCCTTCATCACCTCGAGGACGGCGCGGGCCAGACCGGGCGGCACCGGCCCGTCGGTCACGTCGCCGGGTCGGAACAGGTCGCGCAACGCCTGGCCGTGGCCGAGGTCGGTGAGCCGGGCGATGGTGCGTCCCTCCACGGCGCCGCCGGAGATCTTGCCCTTCAGCTCGATGCCCAGCGTGCCGAGCCCGGACGGCCACATCTTGCGGGGCTCGAGCACGACACCCGGACGGCTCAGCCGCTCGTGGGCCTCGGAGACGGAGGCCTCGGAGACGGCGTTCGACAGGGTCAGGCCACCGCAGTTGTCGCACCGCCCGCAGGGCTCGGAGGCGGGGTCGTCGAGCTGGTCGCGGAGGTACTGCATGCGGCACCGGTCGGTGTCGAGGTAGGTCAGCATCGCCTGCTGCTCGCGCTCGCGGGCCTCCGCGACGCGGGCGTAGCGGTCGGCGTCGTAGGTCCAGGGCCGGCCGGTGGAGGTCCACCCGCCCTGCACCCGTCGGGCCGCCCCGTCGACGTCGAGCACCTTCAACATCGTCTCGAGCCGGTTGCGGTTGAGCTCGACGTAGGTCTCCAGGGCCGCAGTGCTCAGCGGCTTCTCCGACCCGGCCAGCACCTCGAGGGTCTGCCGCACGAGCTCCTCGCGGGGGAAGGCGAGGGAGCCGAAGTAGGCCCAGATGTCGCGGTCCTCGATGGCGGGCAGGAGGACGACCGTGGCCTCATCGGTGCCTCGGCCGGCCCGGCCGACCTGCTGGTAGTAGGCCACCGGAGACGCCGGGGCGCCGAGGTTGACGACGAAGCCCAGAGTCGCGTCGAAGCCCATGCCCAGCGCGCTGGTGGCGATCAGCGCCTTGACCCGGCCGTCGACCAGCGCCTGCTCGAGCGCCTGCCGCTCGGTCGTCTCGGTCTGGCCCGAATAGGCCGCGACCTCGTGCCCGCGCGAGCGCAGGTAGGCGGCGACCTCCTGGGTCTGGGCCACGGTGAGGCAGTAGACGATGCCCGACCCCGGCTGCTCCGCGAGGTGGTCGGCCAGCCACGCGAGCCGTTGCTCGGCGGTCTTGAGGCGCACCACGCCCAGCCGCAGCGACTCACGGTCGAGCGAGCCCCGCAGCACCAGCACGTCCTGGCCCAACCCCTTGTCTAACCCCTTGTCCAACCCCTGGCCCAACCCCTGGCCCAGCCCCTCGACCGGTCGTTCGCTGCGCTCGCTGCTCCCGACGAGCTGCTCGGCCACGTCGTCGGTGACCCGGGCGTTGGCGGTGGCGGTGGTGGCCAGCACCGGGATGCCGTCGGGCAGGTCGTTGAGAAGGGTGCGGATGCGGCGGTAGTCGGGTCGGAAGTCGTGACCCCAGTCGGAGATGCAGTGCGCCTCGTCGATCACCAGCAGGCCGGCGGTGGCGGCCAGCCGTGGCAGCACCTCGTCGCGGAAGCCCGGGTTGTTGAGCCGCTCGGGGCTGACCAGGAGCACGTCGATCTCGCCGGCGTTGATCGCGTCGTTGATCGGCTGCCACTGCTCGATGTTGGTGGAGTTGATCGTCACCGCCCGGATGCCGGCGCGCTCGGCGGCGGCGATCTGGTTGCGCATCAGCGCGAGCAGCGGCGAGACGATGATCGTGGGGCCGGCCCCCTGTGCGCGCAGCAACGCGGTGGCCACGAAGTAGACCGCCGACTTGCCCCACCCGGTGCGCTGCACCACGAGCGCGCGGCGCCGGTGGACGGCCAGCGCCTCGATCGCCGACCACTGGTCGTCGCGCAGCCGGGCGTCGGCGCTGCCGACGAGAGCGCGCAGGGCCTCCTCGGCGGCGCCGCGAGCGGCCGTCGCGTCGGCGGTGGTCACGGTCTCGGTCTCGGGCATGCGCCCTGTCTATCAAGGCCTGCCGACAACCCGCCGCTCCGCGTCCACAGGCAAGGACGAGGCCTCGACGAACGCGTCCCCGGCCAGCACCGGCACGACCTCGCTCACGGCGTACTCACCCGCGATGCGCACGTCGGCGGCGAACCCCGCCGCCGCCAGCTCGAGGCCTCCGGCGCACGACGCCACCTCGTCCACCAGCTCCCGCTCGACCGCTCGGAAGGCCGCCGCCGCGACCCGGGCCTCGGAGCTGAATCCCCCGGCGTCGTCGAGCCCGGCGAGCACCGCGCCCGCACCCCACAGGTCCTCCACGGCTGGGCGGAGGGACCCGTCGGGCCACCGCTCCCCCGCGGGCACGACGGCCACCCGTGCGCCGCCGGCGACGTGGGGCCCCAGCCAGGCCGCGACGGCTGGGGCGTTGCGCAGGCAGGCGCCCACCACCCGGGCCCCCGAGGCGGCGAGGCCGAAGGCGATCGAGGAGCCGTTGGGCGAGGGCAGCACGATCCGCTCGACCCCGCTCACCTGCTCCAGCGAGGCGGGCGAGAGGGTCACCCGGCCCGGCTCGGCACGACCCTCGAGACGCCCTACCGCGAGCACGGCGTCCCGCGCCGCGGCGTACTCGGTCGCGCCGTCGTCTCGCCACCGATAGGGAAAGACGGTCATCCCGCGCTCGACCGCCATCGAGAGGGTGGTGGTGAAGGAGAGGACGTCGACGACGACCGCGATGTCCACATCACCCGCGACGGCGGTGGCACCGGTGGGGCCCCACTCCATCCGGACCTGCGCGTGCGACTGACGGTGGGCGGGGTCGAAGGTCACCGGAGCGAGTCTGCCATCGCCGCTACCGCAGTCGGCAGGGTCTCTGGCGCCACCACCTGCGCACCGTTCGGCAGCCGTTCGGTGGTGGTCCCGCAAACGATCTTGGAGGTACTCTTCCCCATGGGATCGGTTGATCTCAGATCAGCGCTCGAACCGGCCGCACGGATGTCGAGATATCCATGAACGCATTGTTTCTCCTGCTCGGGGCGGGGTTGAGGTGGATCGGCCGGTCCATGGCCGTCATGGGCGCGGGAATGTCTGGCGTGCCGAAGATGGTCGACCGCGCGGATGAGTTCGCCTACCGGCCGAAGCATCACAGCGGCCCCGAGCGGTGGTCCTGAGAGGGCCCAACAGGCTGGCTGGGGCACGCTCCGCGTGCCATCGGACACTGGCACGTTCAGGGCCAGCACTCGTTCGCGTCGCACGGCGCTGTCGATCAGGCTCGGTCCAGGGAGGGCACCGAGGGGCGCCGGTCACGTCGTCTCGGCGGCGAGCTCCCCGAACCCATCCTCGACCAGGGTGCGGGCGGTGTCGACCGCTCGCTGCGCGTCTGGCCCTCTGGCCGAGACGGTGATCTCGCCCCCCTTCTCGGTACCGAGCGTGAGCAGCTCCATCGAGCTGGCGCCGTCAGCCTCCCGACCGTTCGCGGCGACCACGACCTCCGCGTCGAGCTGGCCGAGCGCAGTGGCCAGCTGGGCCGCCGGGCGGGCATGCAGCCCGCTGGGATTGATCAGCGTGAGCGTGACCGACGCGTCCGGCGGGTCGGTGCTGCCGTCCCCCTCCGACGGTCCTGCTGCCGCGGGCTCGCCGAGGGCGCTCTGCTTCGGCTTCAGCGCGGACTCCGCCTCCCGCGCCACGGTGGCGAGATCGGCGCCACCCGCGGCGCGGACGACGGCCGCGACCAGGCCCTCGACCAGGGGCGCCGGGCTCAACCGCACCTCCGTCCCACCGAGGTCGGCGAGCTCGATCCCCAGCTCTGCGCTCATGACTGCCGAGCCGAGGTCCATCAGCACGAGCACGCCGTCGGGGCTCGCTGCCTCTGCCAGCGCCCCCGCCACCGCGGTGGCGTCGGTGCCGAGTCCGCCGTCGACCCCGGCGGCGACCGCCACCGTAGGACCGTCGTCGGGGGTCATCTGGGTCGCCAGCTCCACCACCGAGTCGGCCAGGGCACGGCTGTGGGAGACGACCACGATGCCGATCACCGCGACTCCGTCACGCGACGGCGTCCGCGAGGGCCTCGACCAGCATCGTGGCCGAGGCGGCGCCAGGGTCGGTGTGTCCCTTGCTGCGCTCTCCCAGATAGCTGGCCCGACCCTTGCGGGCCACCAACTCGGTCGTGGCCTCGCGCCCCGTCGCCGCCGCGTCAGCGGCGGCCCGGAGTCCGGCGATGAGGTCATCACCGTTGCCCACCGCGTCTGCGAGCGCCTCGACCGCTGGGGTCAGGGCGTCGACCATGGTCTTGTCGCCCGGCTCCGCCTTGCCCCGGGCCGCGAGGCCCTCGACGCCGGCCCGGAGCATCCCGAGGACTGTCTCGGCGTCGAGGGTCTCAGCGTCCCCGGCGGCAGCCGACGCCCGGAGGAAGAAGGTGCCGTAGAGCGGGCCGCTGGCACCGCCCACCGTGCTCACCAGCTTCATCCCGACGGCCTTGAGCATGCTCGCTGCCGTGTCCGGGGCGTCGTCGGCGTCCAGGACCGCCATGACCGCATCCATCCCCCGGGTCAGGTTCGTGCCGTGGTCGGCGTCGCCGATGGCAGCGTCCAGCTCGGTGAGGTAGTCGCGGTGCTCGTGCACCGAGTCGCGGAAGGTGCCCAACCAGCGCACGAGCTGCTCCTGCGTCACGGACTGGGTCATCTCTCAGACCCCCCACCTCAGGCCAGGGGTGCTCACCGGGGCGTCCCACAGGCGCAGCATCTCCTCGTCGGCGGCCAGCAGGGTGAGCGAGGCGCCGGCCATGTCGAGCGAAGTGATGTAGTTGCCCACCAGGCACCGGCCGATCTCGACACCGGCGCTCGCCAGCAGGTTGGTCACCTCGCCGTACATCAGGTAGAGCTCGATGAGCGGCGTGCCACCCATGCCGTTGAGCAGGACGATGGTGGGGCCCGAGGTGAAGTCGTGGTCCGCGAGCACGGGGTCGACCAGCTGACGGGCCATCTCGGAAGCACCGACCAGCGGCCGGCGGTGGCGTCCGGGCTCCCCGTGGATGCCGACACCGACCTCGATCTCGTCCTCCGGGAGGTCGAAGGTGGGCTTGCCTGCGGACGGCACCGTGCAGCTGGTCAGCGCGATCCCCATCGAACGGCCCCCGTCGCTCACCCGCTGCGCCAGGCTCTCGACAGCATCGAGGTCCTGGCCCTCCTCCGCGGCCGCCCCGGCGATCTTCTCCAGCAGCACGGTGACCCCGACGCCTCGACGACCTGCGGTGTAGGTGGAGTCCTCCACTGCGACGTCGTCGCGAGTGACGACCGTGCGGACGTCGACGCCGCCGTCGGCCGCGGCCAGCTCGCCGGCCATCTCGAAGTTCATGACGTCGCCGGTGTAGTTCTTCACGATGTGCAGCACGCCTGCGCCTCGGTCCACGCTCGTGGTCGCCTCGGCCATCTGGTCGGGCGTGGGTGAGGTGAACACCTCCCCCGCGCACGCGGCGTCGAGCATGCCCGGTCCGACGAACCCGCCGTGCATCGGCTCGTGTCCCGAACCGCCGCCGGAGATCAGCGCCACCTTCCCGTCGGACTTGGCCTCGGCCCGGTAGATGATCCGGTGCTCGTGGTCCACCCGCAGCTCGGGATGTGCCGCCGCGACTCCGCGCAGGGACTCGGCTAGAACGTCGGCGGGATCGTTGATGAACTTCTTCACGACCAGGGCTCCCTCAGCACGGTGGGGATGGTGCCGGCGGGCGCCCGCACCAGATGATCGAGTCTTGGCCGCGGGCACTCGGCAAGTCAAGAGGCGGCACAGACCACGACGACCCAGACTCAAGACAACGTCTCTGGGGGCTGAGCGAGGACTCGCGAGGTACTCGATCAGTCCCCCGTACCGATGGTCGATCCACTTGCGGTGATCGGCAGCTATCGCACTGGTGCCTGGGACGGCGGCGCTCGGCCGGGCGACGGACCGCCATCCGAGAGACACCGTTGGTCGAACTGGCAGAGCCGCATACTGGAGCTGTGGCCGACCCCGTCGATGAGGAGACGTCCTCTGAACGGGAGGGCGGGTTCGACGGGCATCTGGATCGTTTCGTCGACCAGATCACCGACTACGCGATCATCGCGCTGGACCCCCAAGGGGTCATCGAGACCTGGAACCTGGGGGCGCAGCAGGTGAAGGGCTACACCGCCGCAGAAGCCATCGGCCGCAGCTTCGCGATGTTCTACACCGACCAGGATCAGCGTGCCGGACTTCCCATGCGGCTGCTCTCGGAGGCCATGGACAAGGGCCGCGTCGAGCACACCGGCTGGCGGGTGCGCAAGGACGGCAGCCGGTTCTGGGGCAACGTGGTGATCACCGCCGTGCATGACGAGGAGGGTCGGCACACCGGCTTCGTGAAGGTCACCCGCGACCGTAGTGACCTCCAGCGACTCGAGGCGGCCCAGGACGCCTTCTATGCTGCGTTCAGCCACGACTTCAAGACACCCGTCACCGCGATGCTGGGCTACATCGACGCCCTGCGGTACGCACCCGAGGCTGCTCACGCACACCTGATCAACCGAGCCGAGGTCAACGCCCAGCGCCTCTTCGACATGGTCGACGAGCTCGTCACCATCGCCCGTCAACGGGCGGAGCTCTCCTCGATCCTGACCGACGAGGTGGACGTAGCGGCAGTCGCGCGCCGGGCACTCACCCACCTGCCCCTCAGCCTGGGCGGCGACCGAGTGAGGTTCCCGAACGACGCGGTGGCCCTGGCCCAGGCCAACGGAACCGCGATGCACCGTGTCATCACCAACCTGGTCATCAACGCACTGAAGTACTCGCCGCCAGACAGCTCCGTGCACCTGACCGTGACCGAGATCGACCCAGGTGAGGTCGAGATCATCGTGGCCGACCGCGGGCGCGGCATCGACCCAAGTGACCTCGACACCATCTTCGAGGAGTTCGAGCGAGGACGACTCGCCACCGACGACGGGGGCTCCGGTCTCGGCCTGGCGAGCGTGCGGGCACTCCTTGCACAGCAGGACGGAACCATCCACATCGACAGCGAGGTGGGCGTGGGTACCACCGTCGTCGTGACGCTGCCGGGTGCGTCGAGCATCTCCACTCCGAGTGAGGTGGTGGTCCCACCATCGGGCGGCTGACTCACCAGACGCTCGACGACCGGCGAGATGACCCGTGGGGTCACACCGTGACGCACGCTCATCGGCATGTCGGTCGGATCGGGGGCCTCGCGGTTGTCTGTCGTGACGTGGCTTCCCGGCTCAGGCCCGGGGCGAAGGTGGCTCCCCGGGACGACGTCGGTGAGGCCACATCTTCTCGATCTCCGCGTTGAGCTCGGCGCCGAGCAGCACCGCGAACGCGGTGACGTAGAGCCACAGCACCACGGCGATCGGCGTCCCGAGCTGGCGGTAGACCGCGTCATCGCGCATGCTCACCGCGAGGTAGGCGCGCAGCGCGCCGGAGGCCAGCAGCCACAGGGCCATCGCCAGCACCGCACCGGGCAGGTCGCGGCGCCACGGCGTGCTCCACGGGACGCCGACGTGGTAGAGCGAGGCCAGGGCGACCAGCACCAGCACCCCGATCCCGGGCCAGTACAACAGGCCGAGGATGTCGAGGGTCGCCTGCGCGGTCGCTGCCGGTGCGATCCACTCGATCAGCTTGGGCCCCAGGACCAGTAGCGGCAGAACGGCCGCCGCGCCGAGAAGTCCCGCCAGGGTCAGCCCGAGCGCCAGCAGCCTCCGCTGCCATCCCGCCCGCCGCTGCTCGATGTCGTAGGCGATGGTGATCGTCTCGAGGTAGCGATTCACGGCGCGCGAGCCGGTCCACAGGCTCAACAACGCCCCGATCGAGATCACGTCGGTCCGGCCCCGCTCGAGCACCCGCTCCGCGAGGTCGGCGTACGCGTCGTACGTCCGCGAGGAGAGCACCGAGCGCGGCAGGTCGAACACGATCCGCTGCAGCTCCACGGAGCCGTCCGGGCCCAGAGATTGGGCGATGTAGCCGAGTGACCCGAGGACCACCAGCAGCAGGGCCGGGAGCGAGATCAGGGTGAACAGCGCTACCTCGGCCGCGAGTCCCGGGACGCGGTCGTCGACGACCTCGCGCCGGGTCCGATCGATCAGGCGCCAGGCCTGCTGCACCGGCCGCGGGGATCGCTCCAGCACCTCGGTTGACCGGCGCCGGGCCCACTCCCCTGCCTCCGAGACCAGCCGCACCAGGCGTTCGGCACGCCGCGGACGCGCGCCACCCGGTGCTCCACGTCGTGACATCCCCGTCGATCCTACGGGGCGGAGCGACCTGCGGCGCCCGACCCAGAGATGCAGGCGGCCCGCGCGCCAGAGTCATCCGCGGATCCTCCGCGTGCTGCTACGGGTCGGCGAAGGATGTTGGCGCTGGCACTGCGCCGAGGAGCTCTCGGGTCTTGTTCAGTCCCCAATCGTCGAGGGCGGTGATTCGGTCAGAGGCGCCGCGCAGTCCGCCGTGGCGTGCGACCAGGTCTACGCGGCGCTGTCGGTGCTCGATCCCCGGCCGGAGCAGGAGGCAGTCGGGATCGTTGACCCAGTAGCGGCCACGCTGGTAGGGGCGCGCGATCCAGATACCGGCACGCAGACCTCCCCCGCGGATGCGTTCGACCATTCCAGCCAGGGAGCGGAACCTGTCGGGGACCTCGAGCCAATCGCCGATCCCAGCCTGGTAGCCGTCATCGCGCTGCACGACGTCGACGGGCACCTCATGCTCGAGGATCGCGGCGAGATTCTCATCCGTGTCGGCCCCGGTGACCTCGTCGAAGTACTGGTACCAGCGATCGCGTCTTCTCGCCGTCTTTGCATCAGCCGAGCAAGCGGACATCCAGCGCCGTGCGAAACGGATTCAGCCCTTGCGGAAGTCAGGTCCGTGGACGGATGTCCGGCAACCTCGTCCGCAGATGCGCGTCGGGCACACTGCAAGAGTGTCCGACCCGCTGCGCAACCTGCTCGCCGCGCCGCCCGACCTCCCGGTCACCGCGGGTCTGGCCGCTCTCGGCGAGGCGCTTCGCACTCGCGGAGTCGCGGTGGTCCACGCACCGCCGGGCACCGGCAAGACGACCTTGGTCCCACCCATGGTCGCCCAGGTCGTCGCCGGACGGGTCGTCGTCACGCAGCCCAGCCGCATCGCAGCCCGCGCTGCTGCCCGTCGGCTGGCACATCTGCTGGGCGAACCGGTTGGCGAGACGGTCGGATACTCCGTACGCGGAGACCGACGCAGCAGCCGACGTACACGTGTCGAGATCGTCACGACCGGTCTGCTGCTCCGGCGGATCCAGCACGATCCCGAGCTGGTCGGCGTCGGGGCCGTCGTGCTCGACGAAGTGCACGAGCGCCACCTCGACGCCGACCTGACCTTGGCGCTGCTCATCGACGTCCGGACCAACCTGCGTGAGGACCTGTCGTTGGTGGCGATGTCGGCCACCATCGAGGCCGAACGGACCGCCGCCCTGCTCGGGCGGGGTGACGGTCCCGATGGTCCCGGCGATCTCTGCGGCGCTCCGGTGATCCGCGTCCCGGGTGCCCTGCACCCGGTCCAGGCGGTCTGGTGCCCACTGCCTGCGGGGGTGCGCCGCACCGACGACCGGGGGATCACCCCGGCGTTTCACGACCATGTCGCAGCGACCGTGCGTCGTGCGCTGGTCGGGCACGAGGGGGACGTCTTGGTCTTCGTGCCGGGTGTCGCGGAGGTCGAGGCGACCGTACGTCGACTTGCCGGCGTGGACGCGGCCGTGCACGCCCTGCACGGACGTTTGTCCGGCGCCGAGCAGGACCGTGCGCTCAGCGAGGGCCCGCGTCGACGAGTGATCGTCTCCACCGCGGTCGCCGAGTCGTCGCTGACGGTGCCCGGAGTACGCGTCGTGGTGGATGCCGGATTCTCGCGCGAGCCGCGCACCGATCACCGTCGCGGGCTGGCTTCTCTGGTCACCGTCGCGGTGAGCCGGGCAGCGGCCGAGCAGCGGGCGGGACGGGCCGGACGGCTGGGCCCGGGCACCGTGCTGCGTTGCTGGTCCGAGGCGGAGCACGCGCATCTGCCCCCTCACCCGGAGCCCGAGATCGCCACCGCTGATCTGACGGCCTTCGCCCTGGAGGTGGCGTGCTGGGGCAGCCACGACGTCCACGACATGGCACTGCTCGACCAGCCACCGGTGCACGCACTGTCGGCGGCCAAGGAGGCGCTGGTGGGGCTGGGGGCGATGACCGAGGACGGGAGAGCCACCGCGCGGGGCCGGGTGATCGCTGGCGTGCCGACCGATCCCAGGCTGGCGCGTGCCCTGATCGATGGGGCTGGTCTCGTCGGGGCCAAGCGGGTCTCAGAGGTGGTCGCGATGCTGAGCGAGGGCGTACGAGCTCCCGGCGGAGACCTGGTTGCTGCGCTCCGGTCGCTGCGCGCTGACCAGCGGGCAGGATCGTGGCGCCGGCAGGTCACCCGGCTGGAGGAGGTGGTCGCGAAGCAGGGCACCGCCGGCGATCGGAGAGGGGCGCCGGACCGCGCCCGAGCACTCACCGATGACGTGGCGGTGGGTCTGGTGGTGGCCCTGGCGCATCCGGACCGGATCGCACGCAAGCGCTCCGATACGTCGAACTACCTGATGGCATCCGGGACAGGCGCGGCGCTCGACTCGCGTGTCCCGGGGCCGCTGGCCGGACTGGAGTGGCTCGCGGTCGGTGACGCGGAGCGACGGCCCGGGCAACGTGAGGCCCGGATCCGCGCGGCGGCCCCCCTCACCGAGGACCTCGCGCTGGAGGCAGCGGGATCGCTGTGGATCGAGGTGGATGAGGTCACCTGGACCAGTGGGCGAGTGCTGGCTCGCCGACGGACGTTGTTGGGCGCGATCGAGCTCAGCTCGACCCCGCTCACCGATCCACCCGCACAGGCCGTGAGCGACGCGATCCGAGAGGCGATCGCGAGCGAGGGGATCGCCCTCCTCGCCTGGACGGAGACGGCCACGGCGCTGCGCGCCCGCCTCGACTTCCTCCACCGCGCGCTCGGTGACCCGTGGCCCGACGTGAGCGACGCAGCACTGACGCAGAACCTCGACTCCTGGCTCGGGCTGAAGTTGGCGCGGGTCCGCTCGGCCCAGGACCTTCGTCGTATCGACGTGACCGCCGCCCTGCGAGCGATGGTGCCGTGGCCGGAGGCGGGCAGGCTCAACGACTTGGCCCCCGAGCGCGTGGAGGTGCCCAGCGGGTCGAGCGTGCGGATCGACTACTCCCAGGATCAGCCTGTGCTCGCCGTGCGACTGCAAGAGGTCTTCGGCTGGACCGCAGCACCGGTCCTGGCCGACGGCAGGGTCCCGCTCCTACTGCATCTGCTCTCCCCCGCGCAACGCCCGGCCGCCGTCACCGCAGACCTGGAGTCCTTCTGGGACAACGGCTACCCGGGAGTGCGTGCCGACCTGCGCGGGCGCTATCCCAAGCACGCCTGGCCAGAGGATCCACGCAGCGCACCCGCCACCGCGCGGACGAGCAGAGCTCGCCGGAGTTGAGGGGCGTGTTGACCCGCCTGGGGTCAATCTCCCTGCCTACAGGGGCGCGCAACGAAAGCGCTGCGAACCGCCGCTATCGCGGCGCCTGACTCGCGCCCACCTACCGGGGCAGGGCTTCGTATCGAGGCCCGACGGCCTCGGCGAGCGCCGTCGCTCGGAGTCAGCGATCTCGCTGCGTGCTTCGCATCTGTGGTGGGTCCTGGGCCTTGTGCTGGTGTGCCGCGAGCGCCGCGGTCGCGCTGTCGGCTCAGGCGAGTCCGGACGATCTCGGATGGTTTGCTTACACACCGCCGAGCCACAACCCCGACTGGCACATGGGGTGGAGCGGCCCCATGAGCAACGGGTCGGCGCTGATCGTGTCTCGATGGCAGTTGGCAGGCTCCGTGGTCGTAGCCCTCGGACTGATGGTTGTCGCCGGGGGCGCGGGCTTCCGACTTGGACGGCGCCGGATCAAGCACCGGGAGCAGCGGTAGAGATTCGGTCCGCGGCGAAGGCTGCTGGCGACGTGGCGAGGCGAGCCGCTCGACCCGCTGACGGAGTTTGCCTAACGAGGCTTCGATTCACTCTGACCGATGTGTCCCCCCGCGCCGGGTGAGGATCGGCTATCGGGTGGGCGGACCTCCGAGGTGATGAGTGATGTTCCCGCACTCTTAGCGGGGAGACGACCGAAGGACACTTCCGCCCGGCGTCACCTCGGCCTCGCCCGAGATGGCGGCTCGCAGGCTGGGTGTCGCTTGCAGCGCGATGATGTCGGCAGGCATCTCGATGCCCGCGTCGTCCAGGGCGCGCTTCACGGCCCGGATGGCCGCGTCCATAGCCAGGACGACGTCGTGCTGCCCGGGACCGCACCAGAAGCGGGCCTCGATGTCGACGGTGGAGACCCCCAGCTGCGTGACGACGGCTTCCGGCTCGGGCGTCTCCTCAAGGCGTGGAAGACCCTCGCCGAGAGCGGCCTGGATGACTCGGCGCGCCTCGTTGGCGTCGTTCTCGTAGGCGATCCCCACGACGAAGCTCATCCGCCGGCTGGGGAAGTGGGTGCGCACTGTGATGACGGACTTGTAGACGTCGCGGTTGGGGATCAGCACCAGTTGCCCGTCGAAGGTCTTCAGTCGGGTCTCGCGGATAGTGATCGCCTGCACGGTCCCCGACACCTCGCCGACGGTGATCTGGTCCCCGGAGCGGAACGGCTGGCGCAGGATCAGCAGCAGCCCGGACAGCAGGTTCTCCAGGATGTCCTGGAACGCGAAGCCGGCCGCCACCGAGAAGAAGCCGAGACCGGCGAGCATGTCCACCGGCTTAACGGAGGGGAAGACCGCCACGATCGCGACGATCACTGACAGCGAGAGGAGCACCCACCCGGCGAGCTTGCTCATCACCGCCGCGAAGCTCGGCGTCTGACGGCCGGACAGGATGTGCCGCAGCGCCCAACGGACGGCACGGGAGAGCAGGTAGCCGACCACGATGATGGCGATTGCGAACAGCACCCGGGGAAGTGCCGCGGCCAGGGAGTCGAGCAGGTCTGAGCCCTTGGATCCCATCGCTTCACTGTAGTCGCGGGCAAGGATGCGGACGGGGAGGGCGATGGTCGACCCGAGACCTGACCAGGTCCCTCCGCGATCTGACGTATGTCGACGGCACGTGAAATCTGGTTCTCGCGGTGGGTCAGTGCCGCCTGTGTCCTCAGTCCAGGCGCACGAGGTGCCGGGCGTCGATGTCCTTCACCTTGTTGACCCGTCGGGCGTACTTCTCGCCACCCTCCCCTCACCCTCACCGAGCCACTCCGTCGCCATCCAGACGCGAACGATCTCCAGCGCGATCGCCGAGCCGATGATCTTGCCCCCGAGGCACAGGACGTTGGTGTCCGAATGCGAGCGTGCCAGCTCGGCACAGAAGGGGTCCTGGCACACGGCGGCGTAGACACCGGCGATCTTGTTCGCGATCATCGCGCTCCCGTAGCCGACACCGTCGACGAAGATTCCGCGGTCAGCATCGCCGCGGGCCACGGCCAGGGCAGCCGGGTAGACGTGGTCGGGGAGGTCTGCGGCGTCGTCGGTGTCCGTGCCGAAGTCGGAGATCTCGTGTCCGTCGGCGCGCAGCAGCGCCCGAATCTCCATTTTGAGTGCGCGGCCGGCGTGGTCGCTCGCCATTGCGATACGCATCAGAACCCCTCTTGTAGGTAGACACAACCTAGAGGACACACGTCCTACCCGGCGATCGCGATCGAGGCGCTTTCGATCGAGTCGAGATTGACCGCCGAGCAAGTGGCATCGGGCCGTCACCGGGTTGAGGAGAACTTCGCTCGGGAGGCCCCGGATGGTGGTCGTACCCGTTGTCAGAGGATGTGGCCGGTGGAAGGCTCGGACCATGACAGCCATGGACCCGTTCGTAGCCGGTCCACCCGCTGACCGTTCCCGGCCCTGGCGAGTGGTCACTGATGGCAGCCAGAGCAACGGAATGGCGCTGGGTGATGCGCGGATCCCCCCTGGCGCGCCTGGCCCTGGCCGTCACGTTCACACGCACGAGGACGAGGGCATCTACGTCGTAGCAGGGGTCCTCACAGTCGAGGTGGGTGAAGAGCGGTACGAGGTCGGTGCCGAAAGCTTCGTCTGGCTACCCCGCGAAGTCCCTCATGTATTCGCGAACCTCGGCACGGAGGAGGTGTGGACGGTCGGCCTCCTCAGCTCACCCGGACTCACTGGGATGTTTCGTGAGCAGGCCGAGTACTTTGCGTCCCTTCAAGGTCCTCCGGATCCCGAGGTGCTCCTTGAGATCAGCCTCCGGTACGGAGTCCGACCGGTTGCCGGACCACCGCTCGTTTGAGGGCAATCAGGCGACAGACCCCCCGGCTTCTCGGTCGGCGTCCGTGACAGAGGCCTCCTACCCCCAACGGCCGCTCATCGCTGAGTGCGGACGTGCCGGGAGAGGAACCGGCGACGGCGAACAGCGACCGTTGTTGGCCTGCCGCGATGACTGACTGGCAGCAGCCGCTGAACGCGGTCAGCTCGGGCGTCGGGACATCGCCCGACGCCTCCAGCAAGGCCTCGTACCGCTGTGACAGCAACATTCGCCCGGAACGAGCAGACGGCGTGGACCCACTTTGCCCACGTGGGCGAACGAGGGTGACGGCCCGCTGCGCCGTGGAGCACTGGCATGCTGGTTCGGTGATCCTGCCCAGCGTTCGTGACCTACGCCTGGTCACGATTCGTCGTGGTGGGACGCTCACCGACGCCCATCACGCTCTGCTGGCTGTCTGGGCCGCCGACTGCGCCGAGCACGCGCTTGGGCTCTTCGAAGATGAACATCCAGACGACCCTCGCCCGCGTCAAGCCATCGAGTCTGCCCGAGCGTGGGCTGGGGGTCAGATGACGATGATGCAAGCCCGAGCGCAGGGCGGTCACGCCATGGCCGCTGCGCGCCCACTTCGAGGAGCCGCGCGCTTCGCGGCCTACGCCGCAGGCCAGGCCGCCTGCGTAGGACACGTTGCCGAGCACGACCTCGGTGCTGCCGCCTACGCGATCAAAGCCGCGCAGGCGTCCGATCCTGACCACGCTGAAGCCGGCCGGATCGAGTGCAAGTGGCAGCGACACCAACTCCCAGACGAAGTCCGAGACCTCGTGCTCGACGATCAAGTCCGGCGCAACGACATCTGCTGGTCGGTGTTTGCAGATTGACGCTCCGACCGCTTGACCAAACCTCGGCGCCATCGCGCGCCAGCACACCTGGACTGCGCCATACCCTGATCGGCTTGTGGTGCCCGGCCCGTCACGACAGCCCGCCGAGTCGGTGACGCACCACCCTCCGGCGCAGGGTCGGCGAGGCCACCACCTCGAAACCAGCATCCAGGAAGACGTGCAGCAGCCCGACAGAGGCCTCGTCCCAGATCACGGTCCTCCCGGGCGGCGGCTCGGTGGGATAGCCCTCCAGGACGCGGGTGCCGACCTGCCTCCCGTACTCGACGGTGGCGGCGGCCAGCTCGTACATCAGCCCCTGCCGACGGAAGCCCTTGCGTACGACGAAGCAGGTGACTGACCAGACGCCCACGAGCTCAGGGTCCATCCGCATCCACGGCTTCTTGCGGCTCCACACTCTGGGGTAGTTGTCCCGCGGTTCGACCGCGACCCAGCCGGCCGGCTCGCCGTCGACGTACCCGATGAGGCCGGACGTGGGTCCGTCGGTGCCGCAACCGGTCTGCTCCAGCAGGGCGGCGTCCCGCTGCTCCTGGGTGGTGTCACGCCAGATCCAGCCTGGGGCCTTCAGCGCCTGGCAGCGGCACCTGCGGGCGCCACCGGTGTCGAACACCGCCTCGACGTCCCCGGTCGTTGCTTCGTTGGCCGGTCGCCAGGTGAACTCGGGCACACCGCAGCCTAGCCCGGCGCCGACTTCACCTAGGGCATGACGACGCCAGCCGTTGATCGGAGCCGAATGGCGCCCGGAACGGGATCCCTCTGTGACACGCCCCGCGTGCCGATCCGCTATCGGAGGGAGTTCGTCCAACCTGCGGCACCCAAGCGAAGAGGGCACGATGTCGCCGGAGAGCCGCTCCATCTCCTACCCACGACATTCTGCCGTGAACTGGGCGATTGTCCGCTCAGGTGGTCGACCCGCACGGGAGTATTGCGCTCACCCGCGGTAGGCGGGCAGCGGCGGTTTGAAGGTGAACCTGGTGTATGGCGCCTCGGCGGTCTCGTCCTGCGGCCACTGTGCGGACCCGGTGTAGGTCTTGCCGTCGAGGGACACCTCCACGATGTAGGTCACCGACGCGCCCGACAAGCTGCCCAGCTCGGCGGGGGCGAGCTCACGGCCCTGGAAGGACACCGCTCCATCTCGCTCACAGCGTGACTCCTCGCGGCGCAGGGGGACGGAGACGGAAGTTCCGGCACGGTCGGTCACGGTCCACGACGCTGCGGCGCTTGCCGGCGTGCGCGCCAAGTCCGCGAGGTGCAGTTCAGGCCCGCCGTACGGCGCAACCCGCTTGCCGTCCTGATCGGTGAACAGCGAGCCGGTCGCACGGGGCTCGGGCATGGATCCGTCGTCCGGCGTGGTCCAACGCACCGATGTCACGGCGTCTCCGCCTGCAGTTGCCCGCCCAAAGACGTCGACCCGCCATTCCCCACGCAGTCCGGCCGGGTCGACGCGGAAGATCCGGTCAGTCACGGGCGTGGCGCGAACGGTGATGCTGCGACCCGCACACTCGTCGTCGACCGGGTTGAAGGTCACCCAGTGGAACTTCCAGCCCGGATAGTCGAAGGCGAAGTACAGCGCGTTCGGGGAACCGACCGAGGGAATCGGGCCGCCGAGACCCGGCCCACCGTCCCAGCAACCGTTGGCCAGGCAGGCCGTCCATGGCTGCTCGTCGACGACCCGCCCTTCTTCGGTGAGGAAGTGGAAGATCTGGTCCTCCCAGTGGAAGTCGGAAGGGTCTCCGGCGGCTCCTGGCGCCAAGGCGTCGACCGCATCGCGCTCATCGGCCAGCAGCTGCGGCGAGGACTCGGGCGACGAGGGCTTTGCGGAGTCCGGTCCACGCTGGGTGCCGCAGCCAGCAGTCAACGTCGTCAGTACGAGTAGGACCAACAGCCGTCGCGTGCGCATGGTGCTGTGACGTTTAGTGGCGGGTCGTGGTTCCCGATCAGCGATGGATACGCGGAGCGAGTAGTGACCGATGGGGACGCTGTGGGCACGTGAACGGGCTGGAACTGCGCGTCGCGGCGGGCCCTGGCGAAGTTGGGGTTTCGCGAGACGGGGAGGTGGCGCGCGATGCCGTCCAGGTGACAACCTGCTCACCGTGCGAAAGTGCTGAACCGAGCACGTCGCCCACCGGAGATCCAGGCGGGTGACGGCGCCACCCCAACCCGGAACGAGGAGAGCCTTGATCTACATCACCGTCAAGAAGAAGCTCAAGCCCGGCACCGCGGACGCCTACCTCGCGGCGAGCCAGGCCTACACCGACGCGACCCGCGCCGAGCCGGGCAACAAGTGGTACGAGCACTACCGCAGCGTCGACGACCCCGACACGATCCTGACGATCGAGGCCTTCGACGACGCCGCGGCCGGCGAGGCGCACGTCAACTCGGAACACTTCCAGCAAGGTGTCGACGGCGACGCGAAGCAGTACATCGCCGAGCGCCCCGACATCCTCTACATCGACGCCGCGGACCGCGACGGCTGGGACAAGATGTCGGAGTTCTGAGCTGATCGACGGGCGCGTGCGTCGCCACGTCATCGCCACGTACGGCCCAACGCTCTGCCGACCCCAGCCCCGGATGACTCTCAGAGGAGGCCGAGCGCGACCGCGTGCCGGTGGCCGCGTCGGTGTTGACCGGGAGCGCGAGGGGCACGTCCTCGGTCCAGGGTGTCCGAGACCTCCTCCACCCGACCATCGCCCTGGTCGCGCCGAACCTCGCCGATATGGATCGCGAGGATCCATCCCGGATCCGCTCGAGCGACGGCGGCGTAGATCTCGCGATCCTTGGCCCCGGAATCGCCGATGAGCACGAACCGCAACCGAGGGTGGAGGTCGAGGATCTCCTGGATGCGACGCGGCTTCTGCTCGCGACCGGTGGAGGTGCCGAGCAGGTCGCGGAGCAGCAGCCGGGCCCGCCGGGACCCGTGTGACGGATGAACGTCACGTAAGAGTTGTGCAGGTCCCAGGGGCTGGAGGAGACGAAGAAGACGGGGTTGGTGCCGTTCGCGAGGTCGCTGCACAGCTGCGCGGAGCCGGTGATCGTCCGCCCTCGCGTCGACACCGTTCCTGGTGGCTCTGGTGACCGATCGGCTCGCGGAGCGAGTCAGTGACCGATCGTCGCAGCGAGCCCATCCCGTACTGGCACGCTCCGCGAGCCGATGGTGGTGCGGCACCACCTGCGCGGGGAGGGAACGCGCAGCCGCGTCACTTTCTCACGCGCCCAGCTGCACCCCGCTGTCGTATATTCACCCCATGCTCAGCCTGCAACAGACATTGGCCTTCGCGGCTGTTGCCGCGATCATCATCGCCATCCCCGGGCCCAGTGTCGTGTTCGCCATCAGCCGGGCACTCGCGCACGGTCGTCGGACGGCTATGGCGAGCGTCGTCGGCAACGCCGTCGGTCTGCTGTTGCTCGTCGTCCTGGTCGCTGTCGGCCTGGGTGCCCTGGTGGCCCGATCCGAGTTGCTGTTCGGGGTCATCAAGGCCTTGGGCGCCGGGTACCTGATGTACCTCGGCATCCAGGCCATCCGTCACCGGCACGACTTCGGCGCCGACTCGCAGGGACCCGAGCCCGCGACGATCTCTTGGAGCAAGTCCCTGCGCCAGGGGTTCGTCGTGGGTGTCTCGAACCCGAAGTCGGTCATCCTCGTCGCCGCTGTACTGCCCCAGTTCGTGGACCAGGGCGTAGGACGGTTCGGGCTGCAGGTGTTTCTGCTCGGCGTCATCCTCGTGTCGATCGCCCTCGCGTCCGACACCGTGTGGGCTCTGCTCGCCGCCCGCCTGCGCACCTGGCTCAGCCGCTCCCCGCGCCGCGGCAGGCTGCTCGGGACGGTCGGCGGTGTCTCGATGATCGGGCTCGGCGTCTCGGTCGCCCTCACCGGGAACCACTCCAAGTAGCCGTCCCCCTTCGCCCCGGTCACGTCAGCTCATCCAAGTCGGCTCGCGGCTCGAGCTGGCGCCTGCGGGGGTCCGTGATGGATCCCTCATCGAGACGGGCCTTTGCCCGCGCAACGAACGGGGTGGACAACCTGCTCATCGTGCCGGTCGGGAGAGCTAACCGAATTGATCTCCCGGTCAGCCTGGCGGCTGTCAAATGGTGTCGGCGGCGGGCGGAGGCCGACCTGCTTGCAGACCTTGACTGCCTGGCGCTCCGTAGCGCTGGTGTCGCGTCCTCCGCGCAGTGACCTGACGCTTCCGGGGGCTCCCGACCGTTGGGTGACGATCAGGTTGTGGCACGCGCTGCTAGCACCGAGCGCAGAGCCGAGACGTCGCCTCACGGGCGGTCGACGCTGTAGGCGTAGTGCAGTAAGTCGTCCACTGGATTGTCAACCGAACTCGGGGCAGTCCCTGCTCAAGAGCGCTCGGCCAGCCCGGTGACGGGCTTACCTCTCGGCGGGTACCTCGTCGCCGTACCGCCACACGCTCGCCCAGCCGGTGCCCGCCAACGCCAGCAAGCTGAGGACCAGCAGCGCCAGTCCCACGAAGAGCGCCCAGTCGAGGTCCGCCGCCTCGCCCATGGCCAAAGCGACGGAGCTGGCCACAAAAGCAACCCCGGTTGCTACAGCGAACTGAGTCATACGACGGGTGCGCGTCGAGCTCCGCTCACGGCTCAGGCCCGGCGCGGAGAGGTCCCGTTCGGCGAGCACGGCCAGGATCTTCGGCGTTGCAACTCGGTGAGCCCGCCAGGCCGCGAGCATCGCGCCGGCGGCGACTCCAGCTTGGGCGGCGTACCACCACGACCCGGTGGCAGCGGACCACACGCCGAACCCGGTGACGGTCACCGCCGCCGTCAACAGCAACCGCTCGACCCAAGAGGCGTGATAGCTCTGCTGCAACTGCGCAGCAGACCAATCGTCCAGGTCTCGAATCTTTGCCAGGCCACCCTCGCTCGAGTGGCGCAGGTCGGCCACGAGGGAGGCAATCGCCACGAGCGCCCACTGGAGCATCACGAACATGCGAGCAACACCTCCGGACACCAGTTCATGGACCGACCCCCACGCCCGGTCCGCGTGTAGATTTCGGCAGCACTCTAGGACACGTCGGCCGCGCTCTTGGTTGGATTGGCGCGCTCGGGGGTCCAGATTGTTGACAGCCGTGCGGAGCGCGGCGCCCGTGGGAACATCCGACGGACCGGTTGCACCGAAGATCGTGCGGTCGCCTTCGCCGTGTGGCGGCGTAGCCCGGTGGCGTGTCAGCCCTCGCTGAGCTCGGCGAGAAATGCCCGACCGCGCTCGCTCGTCGGGTGCTCCAGGACCTGCTCGGGGCTGCCCTGCTCGGCGATGCCGCGATCAGCCATGAGCACGACTCGGTCCGCGGCCTTGCGAGCGAAGCGCATCTCGTGGGTCACGACCACCATCGTCATGCCCTCGTCGGCCAGGGCCCGCATCACCTGCAACACCTCTCCCACGAGCTCTGGGTCGAGGGCCGAGGTGGGCTCGTCGAACAGCATGACCTCGGGGTCCATGGCCAGGGCCCGAGCGACGGCGACCCGCTGTTGCTGGCCGCCGGAGAGCTTGTCCGGGTAGGCGTCTGCCTTGTCCGGCAGACCGACGCGTTTCAGCAGCTTCTCCGCTCGCTCGCGCGCCTCCTCCTTCGATCGGCCGAGGACGTCGACCTGGGCCATGGTGAGGTTGTCGATGACCTTGAGGTGCGGGAAGAGATTGAACGACTGGAAGACCATCCCGATCCGGCTCCGGACCTGGTTGAGGTGTTTCTCGTGGTAGGTCAGCTCCTCACCCGCAAACCGGATGGTGCCCGACTGGATGCGTTCGAGACCGTTGACGCAGCGCAACAGCGTGCTCTTGCCGGCGCCCGAGGGACCGATCAGCACCACCACCTCGCCGCGGTCGACCTCGAGATCGACTCCCTCGAGCACGACGGTGTCGCCGTACTTCTTGACGATGTCTCGCATCTCGATGAGGGGTTCACCCTCGCGGCCTGTGGGAAGGTCGGACGTCGCGTGGCTCGTCATGCCGGTCACCTCCGGTGGGCGTTGAGTCGGTGCTCGAGACGGTTCACCAAGAACGTCAGCGCGAGCACGATGGCCAGGTAGTAGAGCGAGACGATGAGATACATCGTCAGTGGCTCGTAGGTCGACGCGGCTTCATTTCGCGCACTCAAGAAAAGCTCCTGCATCCCGATGAAAGCCACCAGGGACGAGTCCTTGACCGCGATGATGACCTGGCTGCCCAGCACCGGAAGGATCGCCCGGAACGCGAGTGGTGCCCGGACACGGCGCAACGTCTTCGTGCGTGACATCCCCAGGGAGCGGGAGGCCTCGTTGAGGCCCGTGGGCACCGACTGGAAACCCGATCGGATGATCTCGGCTATGTAGGCGGCGTTGTGGATTCCCAACGCAATCGCCCCGGCCCAGAACTTGTTAAGCGTCAGGATCTCGGAGATGCCGAAGTACAGGACAAAGATCTGTGCGATCAGCGGAGTCCCTCGGATCAGGCCGATGAACCCGGTCGCGATCCAGCGCAGGAGCGCTATCGGGCTCATGGACATCGCCGCCACCATCGACCCGAGCACCGTGGCAAAGACCAGGGCGACGGCCGTCAGTCGCAGAGTGACCCAGGTCGCCTCTAAGAAGATCGGCGCCGTGTCGATGAGATAGTCGAAGAAGTTCATGGCGTCAGGAGATGTCCTGACCGAACCACTTCTCGCTGATCTCGGCGTAGGTGCCGTCGTCCTTGATCGCAGCCAGCGCGTCGTTCAACTCGTCGACCAGGGCGGTGTTGCCCTCATCGACCGCGAACGCCGGCTCCTCGGCGTAGAGCGGGTCACCGCACGCCCGAAGGTCACGGTCGGTCTGCTCGATCTGGTAAAGGCCGACCAGGCGATCGGTCATCGCACCGTCGAGCCGGCCGGCGTCGACGTCCTGGAGCGCGGTGACGTCGGAGGTGAACGTCACGATCTCCCCGGCCAGGCCCTCGTCGTTCAGGAATGTCTGGTAGGTCGTCCCGGAGGCGACGCCGACCTTGGGCGAGTCCATCGCGGTCGGATCCTCGCAGTCGCTGTCGTTCTTGACGAACATCGTCGCGCCGGAGGTGTAGTAGCTGTCGGTGAAGTCGACGGCCTTGTCGCGCTCCTCCGTCGGTGTCATGGAGGCGATGAGCACGTCGTACCGCTTGCTCTTCACCCCTTGGATCAGAGTGTCGAAAGCCCCGGTCTCGGTCTTCAGCTCCAAGTCCATCTGCTCAGCGATGGCGGCACCGATGTCGTAGTCGAATCCGGTGAGCTTGTTGTCCTCGAAGTAGCTGAACGGTTGGAACTCGCCGCTCATGGCCACCACGAGCTCGCCGTCGTTGATCAGGCGCGGTCCGCCGGATGACGCGCCCCCGTCGTCACCGCCACAGGCCGACAGGGACAACAGGGTGGCGGCGGCGAAAGTCGCGCCCATTGCGGTCAGACGACGCTGGATCTTCGACTTCTTGAAATCATTTCGCATGGTGGTCCTGCCTCCAGTTGGCAACCCCGCGCCGTGGCGGGGCCAAGAATCGCACTTGGGTCAGGTCCGGAAGGCTATCTGCTCCCCGCAGTTCCCGAGTGAGCCACAGCCCACATCGTGCCGGTGACGGGGTACGGACGGGAGCGAGCGTTGAGAAAATCGCCGTCGCGCCGGGGGGAGGCGGGGCGCACGCGCCCGAACGAAAGTTATGCGTTCGTTACCTGAAGGGATGCGAGGAGGGCCTGGATCCGCATCTTGGCGCGACCCGCACACGTGGCTCTTCCTCGACGGGGTGGACGTCTCGTGGCCTTCAAACGCAAATCAGATGAGCTCCGTCCCTCGGCTGGACGTCTCGTAAGCCTAACCCTTACAGCTGCACTGGCTCTGCTGAGAGGCGAAGATCGCTGGCGTCCCGGCATCGGACTTGGGGCGCTGCCAGCACAGCGGTCCTCGGAGTGTTCCGTCGACGGGTCGTGGGCTGGTCGATCGCGGACCCCCTGCGCACGGAGCACGTCGTGGATGCGCTCGAGATGGCACGGCTACGCCGCAAACCGGTCGGGACGATCCCTTGAACCTGGTCAGTACACGTCGTGGCTCTTTGGCTACCGGCTCCGCGAGGCCTGGCTACTCGGCATGGTCACCACACCGACACCGTCCGCAGAAAACCGGTTACAGGTCAGAGGCGTCGTCCAAGTGCACCTGACAAGGCGGCACCGACGCTGCATGCGATCAGCACCCAGCCGATGAGGGGTTTGCCCGCCGCGAAAGTGAAGACCGCCGCTATGACACCCAAGACGGCTACGGCTGCCGCGACCGCCAAGAGGCGGACCCGGTTTTCTGCTCAGGCATCTCGAACTACCTTCCTTCACTCGTCACGGGAGTCAGCCAGGGCGATACCTGCTCCGATAAGACCCGTGCCTGTGCCAGCGAGTCCAACCCCCGCGCCGACTCTGGCGAGGCCACCTGCCGGTGTTGAAGCAACGAGATGCCCGAGCCAATCAACGACAGTGCACCTCCGACGAATGAGAAGCCGGCACCGATGCACGCTGCCAAAGCCCGTCCCGTGGGGTCGACGGTGTTGATGGGATCGCCGCTGGCGTAGGCGTAGCGGTTGGCGTTGGTGGGGTCGAGGGGTGTGTCGAGGGTGTCCTGCTGGGTCCAGGTGCCAGTGATGGGGTTGTCGTGGCGGGCCGCGTAGTGGACCCAGATGTTGACCGATGCGATCGGGGCGCCGGGTGCGCCGTCGTAGATGTACATGTTCTGGTTGCCGGTGTCGGTGCCAGCATGAGCGGCGGTGGCGGCACGGTCGGGCGTCAGCGCTGGTCGGTGGGTACGACGATCACCGGGCAGGGCGAGTTGCGCATCACTTGGTCGGCGGTCGACCCGAAGCCGAGGCCTCGGAACCCGCCGGCGCCTCGGGAGCCGACCACCAGCATCTCGGCGCCTACGGCAGCATCGAGCAACCGTGACGACGACTGGCCGTGGGCCACGTGCAGCTCGACCTGGCACCCCTCGGGCAGGTCGAGCCTGGCGATGTCGGCCTCGAGGTCGTCTCGGACGGCCTTCTCGAAGTCGGCCCGCGGCGGGATGTAGCCGGGCTCCATCGTGGCGGGCCGGGGCGCGTTGGTCAGGCTCCACGCCCGCAGCACGTGCAGCTTGACGTGCAGCCGGACGGCGAGGCCGGCGGCCCACAGCACCGCTTCGCTGGATGCCTTCGAGCCGTCGTGGCCCACGAGCAGCCCGCCGTCGATCTGGACCGACGGCTCCTCTTCCTGATCACCCATCACCGTCTCCTCACCAGATCCGCACGCGCTGGTCGGGGTCGAGCCACAGCTCATCACCCGGCACGGTCTCGAAGACCTCGTGGAACTCGTCGAGGTTCCGCACGATGTTGGCACGGAACTCCGGCGGGGAGTGCGGGTCGATGGTGAGGTACTGCTGCTCCTGCTCGAGTCGGCGCTTGGTGCGCCAGCAGTAGGCCCAGTTGAGGAACACCGTGCGGCGGTCCTCGACGGTGGCCTTGCCACCGGAGGCGATGAGGTAGGCCGTGTGGCCGATGGTCAGCCCGCCGAGGTCGCCGATGTTCTCGCCGACCGTCAGGGCGCCGTTCACCTTCTCCTTCGGCAGCGCGCGCGGCGAGAAGCCGTCGTACTGCTCGATGAGCGCCTTCGACTTCACCTCGAACGCGGCCTTGTCGTCGGCGGTCCACCAGTCGTTGAGGTTGCCCTCGCCGTCGTACTGCGCGCCCTGGTCGTCGAAGCCGTGCCCGATCTCGTGGCCGATGACCGCGCCGATGCCGCCGTAGTTCTCCGACTCATCGTTGTCGGGGCTGAAGAACGGCTTCTGGAGGATGCCGGCCGGGAAGCAGATCTCGTTGGTGCCGGGGTTGTAGTAGGCGTTGACTGTCTGGGGCAGCATGAACCACTCGTCGCGGTCGACCGGGGAGCCGATCTTGGCGAGCTCGCGGGCGGTCTCGAACGCCGCGGCGGCCGCGACATTGCCCATCAGGTCGTCGGGAGAGACGTGCAGGTCGGAGTAGTCGCGGAACGTGACCGGGTAGCCGATCTTGGGCCGGAAGGTGTCGAGCTTCTCGAAGGCCCGCTGCTTGGTCTCCTCGCTCATCCAGTCGAGCTTGGCGATCGACTGGCGGTAGGCCTCGAGCAGGTTCGCGACCAGCTCGTCCATCAGCTCCTTGGACCGCGGCGGGAAGTGCCGCGCGACGTACTCCTTGCCGACGGCCTCGCCGAGCGCACCCTCGACCAGCGACACACCGCGCTTCCAGCGCTCGCGCAGCTCGGGGGTGCCCGAGAGCGTGCGGCCGTAGAAGTCGAAGTTGGTCTCGACCAGGTCGTCGGTGAGGTACGGCGCGGCCGAGCGCAGCACCCGGACCATCAGCCACGACTGCCACGCCTCGATGGGGGTGCCCTCGAGCACGGTGTTGAGGTGCTCGAAGTACGACGGCTGCCGCACACACGTCTCGGCGATCGTCTCGCTGCTCCCGCCGAGGTTGGTGATGTAGGCGTCCCAGTCGAAGGCCGGCGCCAGCGCCTTGAGCTCCTCGAGGGTGGTGAGGTTGTAGGTCTTGAGGACCTCGCGGGTGGCCGAGCGCTCCCAGTGACCCTTTGCCAGCTCGGTCTCGACCTCGAGCACCTGACGGGCGGTCTGCTCGGCGTCGGGTCGCCCGCCGAGGTCGAGCAGGCGGGCCAGGTAGGCGACGTACTTGTCGCGGATCTCGGCGAACTTCTCGTCGCGGTAGTAGCTCTCGTCGGGCAGGCCGAGCCCGCCCTGGGTGAGGTTGAAGAGGTAGCGGTCGGACTTGCGGGCGTCGGTGTCGACGTAGGAGCCGAACAGCCCGCTGCCGCCGACCCGCTCGAACTCGCCGAGGAACGCCGCCAGGTCGCGATTGTCGCGCAGCCCGACGACGGCGGTGACCAGCGGCCGGATCGGGCGGGTGCCGAGCTTGTCGACGGTGGCGGTGTCCATGAAGGAGGCGTAGAGGTCGCCGATCTTGCGGGCCTCCTCGGTCGCGCCCTCGCCGGCCGACAGCTCCTCGATGATGATCCGGACCTGCTCCTCGGCGGTGTCGGCCAGCGACACGAAGGGTCCCCAGCTCGACTTGTCGCTCGGGATCTCGGTGTCCCGGAGCCAGGTGCCGTTGACATGGCCGAAGAGGTCGTCCTGCGGCCGGACGTCGTGGTCCATGCCCGGGCGTGCGTCGTCAAGAGTGCTCACGCCAGCCACCCTAACTATCCGACGGGAGCCGGCGCGCGCCACATCAGCGCAGGCGGACCACGGTCTTGCCGAGTGCGCGTCGCTCGTCGATGTCCATCAGGGCCCGGGCGTACTCCTCGAGCGGGTACGTCGCGCCGATCGGCGGCTTGATCGTGCCGTCGGCCAGCATCGGCTCGATCGCGGCCCACTGCTCGTGCATGTAGCCGGGGCGCACCATCGCGTAGGCGCCCCAGCCCACACCGCGCACGTCGATGTTGTTGAGGAGCAGCCGGTTGACCTTGACCTCGGGGATGCCCTGTCCCGCGGCGAAGCCGACGACCATCACCCGGCCCTGCGGAGCCAGCGCGCGCAGCGCGTCGGTGAACGAGTCACCACCGACCGGGTCGACGACCACGTCGACGCCCTTGCCGCCGGTCAGCTCGCGTGCGGCGTCCTTGAAGCCGGCCAGCAGGACCACCTCGTCGGCGCCCGCGTCCCTGGCCACCTCGGCCTTGGCCTCGGTGGAGACCACGGCGATGGTGCGGGCGCCGAGACCCCTCGCGACCTGGAGCGACGCCGTACCCACCCCGCCGGAGGCGCCCAGCACCAGCACCGTCTCGCCCGGCTTCACGCCGGCCCGCTCGGCCAGGGTGAAGTGGGCGGTGAGGTAGTTCATCGGCAGCGCCGCGCCCTCGTCGAGGCTGATCTGGTCGGGCAGGTGGAACGTCGAGCTCGCGGGGTTGGCGACCAGCTCCGCCGCTCCGCCGTACGGCGCGACCCCGGCCACCCGGTCACCCGGCTCGAAGCCTCCCACCCCCGACGCCGGGCCGGAGACCACCACGCCCGCGAAGTCGGCGCCCAGCGTGAACGGCGGCTCCGGCTTGAGCTGGTACTGCCCGCGGCTGAGCAGCAGGTCGGGGAAGGCGGTCCCGACGCTGTGCACCTCCACGAGCACGTCGTCCGGCCCCGGCGTCGGCTCGGGGACGTCGCGGATCTCGAGGTCGGCCGGGCCGGTGGTCGTGATCACCTGTACTGCGCGCATGGACGCGAGCCTAGGGGTCAGGCCTCCATCGCTGGTCGAGTGCCCGCGAGGGACGAGGATCGCCGGTCGAGTGCCCGCGAGGGACGAGGATCGCTGGTCGAGTGCCCGCGAGGGACGAGCGGGTCTCGATACGCTCGCTGGCTCGCTACTCGACCAACGAAAGATCGCTACTCGACCACCGAATATCGCTGGTCGAGTGCCCGCGAGGAACGAGCGGTCGCTGGTCGAGTGCCCGCGAGGGACGATCACGGTCGAGTGCCCGCGAGGACGAGCGGGCGCTCGAGACTCGACCGCGAACCGAGGTCTCGATACGCTCGCTGGCGCTCGCTACTCGACCACCAAAAGGATCGCTGGTCGAGTGCCCGCGAGGGACGAGCGGGTGTACCGAGACCGAGACCGCCGAGAGACCGAGCGGGTCTCGATACGCTCGCTGGCGCTCGCTACTCGACCAACGAGGAAGCTCGGCGCTCGCTACTCGACCAACGAAAGATCGCTGGTCGAGTGCCCGCGAGGGACGAGCGGGTGTACCGAGACCGAGACCGCCGAGAGACCGAGCGGGTCTCGATACGCTCGCTGGCGCTCGCTACTCGACCAACGAAAGAAAGCCCGGATCGCTGGTCGAGTGCCCGCGAGGAACGAGCGGGCGTATCGAGACCGAGACCGCCGAGAGACCGAGCGGGTCTCGATACGCTCGCTGGCCGCTACTCGACCAACGAAAGATCGCTAGTCGAGTGCCCGAGAGGAACGCGCTGGCGCTCGCTACTCGACCACCGAGAGCGATACGCTCCTGGCGCTCGCTACTCGACCAACGAAAGATCGCTACTCGACCAACGAAAAGATCGCTAGTCGCCCATCGAACGCCGGACCAACCGCCAGATGACGAGGATCGCGACGAGCGCGCCGACGGCCTGCTTCCAGTAGGTCCTCGCCAGGATCGGCAGCACCGCCGAGCCCAGGTCGAGGGCCTCGGGCTGGGCCGGACGCGACTGCTCGACCCGCGGGGGCGGCGCGGCGGCGGGCGCGGGCGCGCTCGCCGGCTCGGACGCTGACGCTGCCGCTGGTGCCGGCGCAGGCGCGGACTCCTCCGCCTCAGGTGCCCCCTCGCCCGACAGGCGTTGCTCCAGGCACGCCACGAACTGCCCGAGCAGCTTGTCGGAGACGTCCTGCATGACGCCCCGGCCGAACTGCGCCGGCTTGCCGGTGATCGCGAGGTCGGTGTCGACGGCCACGTCGGTCGCGGGTCCGGCGCCGCCCTCGGCATCGGTCATGGTGACCGTGACGTGGGCGCCCGCCGTACCGTTGCCGCGCTTGTCCTTGCCCTTGGCGTCGACGACGAAGCGGTGCGCCGCCTCGTCCTTCTCCACGAAGGTGCCCGAGCCGTTGTAGACCAGCGCGATCGGGCCCAGCTTGACCTTGACCGAGCCCGAGAAGCTCTGCTCGTCGGCCTCGGTGACCTGGGCGCCCGGGAAGCACTCGGCCACCGAGGCGATGTCCTGGAAGTGCGCCCAGGTCTCCTCGACGCCCGTCGGGACGGTGAACTTGTGGCTGAGCTCCATCCGGTCAGGCCCCCGCGGCAGCGAGCACCGCGCGCCGGGTGAGCACGCCGGCGAGGTGCTTGCGGTAGTCGGCCTGGCCGTTGAGGTCGGACGGAGGGTTGGTGCCGTCGGCGGCCTTCGCCGCGGCGGCGCGTACGGCGTCCTCGGTGGCCGGCTGGCCCGCGAGTGCCTCCTCGACTGCCGTGGCCCGCAACGGCGTGGAGCCCATGTTGGTGAGCCCGACCCGCGCCTCGGTGATGGTGCCGCCCTCTGACCTGACCGCTGCCGCGACGGCGACGATCGGCCACTGGTGGGCCACTCGTACGAACTTCTCGTAGTGCGCCCCCCAGCCGGTGTGCTTGGGGATGCGGATCTCGACGAGCAGCTCGCCCTCGGCGATGGCGGTCTCGAAGAGGTCGACGAAGAAGTCGCCGGCCGCCACGGTGCGGGTGCCGCCGGAGCCGGCGATCACGAACTCCGCGCCCAGCGCCAGGGTCGGGGCGCCCAGGTCGCCGGCCGGGTCGGCGTGCGCCAGGGCGCCGCCGAACGTGCCGCGGTGCCGGATCTGGGCGTCGGCCAGGTTCTCCTCGGCCTTGACGAGGAGCGCGGCGTGCTCGGCGACCAGCGGGTCGTGGAGCACGTCGTGGTGGGTGGTCATCGCGCCGATGACGATGGCGTCGCCGTCGTCGCGGATGCCACGCAGGGCGTCGATGCCGGCGAGGTCGATGACGACCTCGGGGGCGTTGAGACGCATCCGGAGCACCGGCAGCAGGCTCTGCCCGCCGGCGATGACCTTGGCGTCGTCACCGTGCTCGGCGAGCGCCGCGAGGGCCTCGTCGACGCTGGTGGGGGCGAGGTACTCGAACTGGGTGGGGATCACTGGCCTGCTCCATCCGTGCGGTCGGTCTGACCTTCCATGCCGGTCTCCTCCGTGAAGTGCGGTGCCGCCGCGCCGGTGGTGGGCGCATCGCCCTTGCTGCCCGACTCGTTGATGGCCCGCCACACCCGCTCGGGGGTGCAGGGCATCTGGATGTCGTTGATGCCCAGGTGGCGGATCGCGTCGACGACGGCGTTGACGACGGCCGGGGTCGAGGCGATGGTGCCGGCCTCGCCGACGCCCTTCGTGCCGAGCGTGTTGGTCGTCGAGGCGGTCGAGTTGTGCGACACGTCGAAGCTGATCGTGTCGGCCGATGTCGGCAGCAGGTAGTCGACGAAGGAGCCCGACACCAGCGTGCCGGCGTCGTCGTACACCGCCTCCTCCCACAGCGCCTGCGCGATGCCCTGCGCCAGGCCGCCGTGCACCTGGCCCTCGACGATCATCGGGTTGATGACGGTGCCGATGTCGTCGACGCAGGTGTACTTGCGCATCAGCACGCCGCCGGTCTCGGTGTCGACCTCCATCGCGCACAGGTGGGTGCCGTGCGGGTAGTTGAAGTTCACCGGGTCGAAGGTCGCGTCGCTGTCGAGACTCGGCTCGACCCCGTCGGGCAGGTTGTGGGCCGCGAACGTCGCCATCGCGATCTCGGCCATCGCCAGGCCCTGGTCGGTGCCGCGGACCCCGAAGCGGCCACTCTCGAACTCGATGTCGTCGACCGAGGCCTCGAGCAGGTGCGCGGCGATCACCTTGGCCTTCTCGATCACCTTGTCGGCGGCCTTCACGATCGCCTCGCCGCCCACCACCAGTGAGCGCGAGCCGTAGGTGTCGAGGCCCTTGGACGCGATCGAGGTGTCGCCGTGGAGCACCTCGACGTCCTCGAACGCCACGCCCAGGCGGTCGGCGACGATCTGGCTGAACGCCGTCTCGTGGCCCTGGCCGTGGGCCGAGGCGCCCGTGAGCACCTCGACCTTGCCGGTGGCCAGCATCCGCACGCTCGCGTGCTCCCAGCCGCCGGCGCCGTAGTTGAGGCTGCCGAGCACCCGGCTGGGCGCCAGGCCGCACATCTCGGTGAAGGTCGAGATCCCGATGCCGAGCTGGACCCGGTCGCCGGCGTCACGACGCCGCTTCTGCTCGGCCCGCAGCTCGTCGTACCCGAAGTTGGCCTTGGCCTTCTCGGTCGCGGCCTCGTAGTTGCCGGTGTCGTACTCCAGGCCGGCGACCGTGGTGAACGGGAACTCCTCGTGGGTGATCCAGTTCTTCTCGCGGACCACGAACGGGTCGACGCCGACCTCGACCGCCAGCTCGTCCATCAGGCGCTCGATCGCGTACGTCGCCTCCGGTCGCCCGGCGCCCCGGTAGGCGTCGGTCCACGCCTTGTTGGTGAGGACCGTCTGGCAGTTGAACTGGTAGGCGGGGAACTTGTAGATCGAGTTGAACATGAAGGCGCCCAGCACCGGCACGCCGCCGCCGACGATCGAGACGTAGGAGCCCAGGTCGGCGAGCAGCTCGACCTTCAGGCCGGTGACGGTGCCGTCCTTCTCGGCGCTCAGGGTCAGCTTCTGCCACTGGTCGCGACCGTGGTGCGCGGCCATCAGCGACTCGGAGCGGGTCTCGGTGTACTTCACCGGCTTGCCGAGCCGGCGGGCGACCGCGAACGTGATCATCTCCTCGGGCGTCTGCTGGAGCTTGCCGCCGAAGCCGCCGCCCACGTCGGGGGCGATGACCCGGATCTTGGACTCCGGCACCCCGGTCGTCGCGGCCAGCGCGAACCGCAGGATGTGCGGGATCTGGGTCGCGCTCCACATGGTGATCTGCTCACCGGTGGGGTCCACGACGGTCGAGCGGGGTTCCATGAAGGCCGGGATGAGGCGCTGCTGGCGGTACTCCCGCTCGATCACGATGCCGTCGCCGCGGGCCTTCTCGATGGCCGCGTCGACGTTGCCGCCGGTGCCGGCCTCCTCCGAGTCGAACTTCCAGAAGGCCGACTTGTTGGTGCCGAGGTCGGGGTGCGCGAGCACCTCGTCGGCCGCCGCCTTCTTGAGGTCGACCACGGCCGGCAGCTCGTCGTACTCGACGTCGACGAGCTCGGCGGCGTCGCGGGCGGCGGCGGCGCTGCGGGCCACCACCACGGCCACGATCTCGCCGGCGAAGGTGACGCGGTCGGACGGCATCGGCACGTGCGTCGGGGTCACCTGGTCGGTGGTGATCGCCCAGGCGTTGATGCACACCCCCTGGCCCTCGCCGAGGTCGGCACCGGTCAGGACGGCGACGACGTTCTCGGAGGCCTGGGCGTCCGCGACGCCGATGCTGGTGATCTTGGCGTGGGCGAAGGGGCTGCGGACCATCGCCATGTGCAGCATCCCCGGCAGGGTGATGTTGTCGGTCCAGCGCGTGCGGCCGGTGATCAGCCGCTGGTCCTCCTTGCGGCGGCGGCCCTGGCCGATCTGCTTGGCGACGTCGGGCTTGTCCTGGATGGCGGTCACTTGGCACCTCCGGCGGCGTGCAGCACGCTCTTCACGATGTTGTGGTAGCCCGTGCACCGGCAGAGGTTGCCCTCCATGCCGAGCCGGACGTCCTGCTCCGTGGGATGCGGGTTCTCCGCGAGCAGGTCGACGGCCTGCATGATCATCCCCGGCGTGCAGAAGCCGCACTGCAGGCCGTGGCACTCGCGGAACGACTCCTGCACCGGGTGCAGCTCGCCCTCCGCGCCGTCGTGGGTGGCGGCGAGGCCCTCGATGGTGGTGACCTCGTGCCCGTTGGCCTGGACGGCGAGGACGTTGCACGACTTCACGCTGCGCCCGTCGAGGTGCACCGTGCAGGCGCCGCAGTTGCTGGTGTCGCAGCCGATGACGGTGCCGGTCTTGCCGAGCTTCTCGCGCAGGTACTGCACGAGCAGCATCCGTGGCTCCACCTCGTCGGAGACCTTGGACCCGTCGACGGTGAGTTCAATCCTGGTCATGTACGGCCTCCTGGGCAGCGCTGCGCGGTGGTCCTCGCCTGTGATGGCGGTCACGCTAGGCCCGTCGGGTTGGTGAATGGTTGGACCGCCGGGGCAGTCCGGCATACAGGGGTCAGGCAGTCGCGTCGTCGAGCAGCTCGAGCACGTGGCGGTAGGTGTGTCCGGTGGCGCGGGACAGGCCGATCTCGCAGGTGCGGTTGGACGAGACGTACGCCGCGTAGTCGCGCCGGCCGACCTCCCTGGCCTCCGGGGCGGTCGCCGAGGCGGTCAGCTCGGGTCGCAGCAGCCCGCGGTCGCCGGCGAAGGCACAGCAGCCCCAGGCGGTGGGTACGACGACCTGCCCGGGCTCGCTGCAGGCCAGCCGGGCCAGCGCGACCAGGGCGTCGGTGGTGCCGAGGGCCGTGGTCGAGCAGGTCGGGTGCACCGCGACCGAGGCGACCGGTCGCGTCACGGTGAGGTGCGGGGCGACGTGCTCGGCGACGTAGGCCGTGGCGTCGACGACGACGAAGCCGTCCACCAGGATCTCGAGCCCCTCGGCGCACGAGCTCGCGTCGACCACGACGGGCAGCCGTCCGCCGTCGGTGGCCAGGTCGAGCGCTGCTCGCACCCGGTCGCCCATCAGGGCGTGACCGGCGAGGTGGCCCTTCGACTTCCACGGTGTGCCGCAGCACAGGCCGTCCAGGCCGGCGGGCGTGCGCACCCGCACCCCGGCCCGCTCGCAGAGCCGCGCGAACGCGCCGGCCGCATCGCCCTCGCCGAACATGGTCCCGATGCAGGCCGCGAAGAGCACCACGTCGGCGTCGTCGGCGTGCAGCTCGGCTCGCGGCGGCCCGCCCCGCGGCAGCCCCGCGTCGTACGACGGGAGGCCGGGCACGACCCTGCGCGCGACGGCGGCCGCGCCCTCGGTGAGCGGGCCGGGCAGCCTGGCGGCGAGGGTGAGGCCGGCGGAGCCTGCGCGGGTGAAGGCAGACCAGTGCGTCGCGGCCCGCGACCAGGCCAGGTCGGAGGTGCGCGAGGCCGACTCGGCCCGGAGGCGGCGCACCAGCGCGCCGGTGTCGATGCCGACCGGGCAGGCGGTGGCGCACATCCCGTCGGCGGCGCAGGTGTCGAGGCCGTCGTAGTCGTAGTCGTCGAGGATCTCCTCGGCCAGCGCCCGGTCGCCGCGCGCCCGGGCGGCGGCCACCTCACGGCGGGCGACGATGCGCTGACGCGGCGTCAGGGTGAGGGTGCGCGAGGGGCAGACGGGCTCGCAGAAGCCGCACTCGACGCAGCGGTCGACCTCCACCTCGACCGGCAGCGCGGTCTTGAGGTCCCGCAGCCACAGGCCGGGGTCGTCGGTGAGCACCGAGCCCGGGTTGAGCATGCCGGTGGGGTCGAAGAGCCGCTTGACCTCGCGCATCACGCCGGTCAGCTCCGCGCCGTACTGCCGCTCGACGAACGGCGCCATGATGCGGCCGGTGCCGTGCTCGGCCTTCAGGGTGCCGTCGAGCCCGAGCACCAGGTCGACCAGGTCGTGGGTGAAGGACTCGTAGCGGCGCATCGAGGTCGCGTCGTCGAAGCGCTCGTTCAGCAGGAAGTGCAGGTTGCCGTCGCGGGCGTGGCCGAAGATCACCGAGCCCTCGTAGCCGTGCTCGGCGAACGCGGCGCCGAGTGCGCGGGTGAGCTCGCCGAGGCGTGGCACGGGCACGGCAACGTCCTCGAGCAGCGCGTTGGTGCCGGCCGGTCGGGCCTCGGCGACGGCGCTGTAGAGACCCTTGCGGGTGGTCCAGAGCGAGGCGCGCTCGGCGGGGTCGCTGGTCAGCTCGGCCGGCTGCGAGAGCCTCAGCCGGGCGAGATCGGCGACGGCGTGGGTCTGCGCCTCGGCCAGCTCTTCGGCACTGCCGGCCTGCAGCTCGACGAGCAGGGCGGCATGGCCACCGACAGTCAGCCTGGCGATCTGGCCGGGGCAGCCGGGCAGGGCCTGCGCAACCCGCAGCGACGCAGCGTCCAGCAGCTCGGCGGTGGCGACGCCCGTCGCGGACACGGCGGGTACGGCGTCGGTCGCGGTGTCGATGTCGTCGAAGACCAGCAGCCCGGTGGCCGCGAACGGCCGCACCTCCACGGTGCGGAAGACCGCCGACGCGACGAAGCCGAGGGTGCCCTCGCTGCCGACCATCAGGCCGGCCAGGAGGTCGAGCGGGTCGTCGTGGTCGAGCATCGCGTTCAGGCCGTAGCCCATGGTGTTCTTGATCGCGAAGAGGCGGCTCAGCGTGGCCACCGACTCCGGGTCGTCGCGCACCCTGCGCTGCAACGCCGCCAGGCCGTCGTACAGCGCAGGCTCCTGATCGCGCAGCACCGTTGCCGCGCCCGGGGCGGCCGTGTCGATCACCGTGCCCGTCGGGAGCACGACGACCATCGACTCGATCGTGCGGTAGGCCGTGAGCTCGGTGCCGCACTGCATGCCCGAGGAGTTGTTGGCGATCACGCCGCCGATGGTGCAGGCGGCCTCACTGGCGGGGTCGGGCCCGAGGCGGCGGCGGTGCGGAGCCAGGTGGGCGTTGACGGTGCGCAGGGTGACCCCCGGCTGCACCCGGACCCGCGCACCGGAGTCGAGCACCTCGACGCCCTGGAAGCCGGTGCGGGTGTCGACGAGCACCGAGTCCGAGAGCGCCTGGCCGGACAGGGAGGTGCCGCCGCCGCGGAAGGTGAGCGGGACGCCGAGCCGGCCACAGGCACGCATCACCTCGGCCACGCCGGCGGCGTCCTGCGGGGTCGCCACCGCCTGCGGCACCAGCAGGTAGTGCGAGGCGTCATGGGCGTGCGTGTGCCGGTCGATGGCCCGGCCGCTGACCGGCGTCCGAGCGAGCTCACCACGCAGGCGGGCGGCGAGGTCCGTGGTCACGGCGCTTCCTTCCCGAGCTGGCGCGATCCGACGAGCGGTCGGCTACCTGGAGACGTTCGCCGTCAGGGTCTGCAACGTGGCCTGCAGCTTCGAGAACTCGTCGGCCTCGAGGCCCATGGCCTCGATCATGTTGCACTGGATCTGCGTGGCGTGGGCACGCAGCGCGTCGCCCTTGGCGGTCAGCGAGACCTCGACGAAGCGCTCGTCGGCGTTGTCGCGGCGACGCACGACGAAGCCGTTGACCTCCATGCGCCGCAGCAGGGGGGTCAACGTGCCGTGGTCGAGGCGCAGAGCGTCGGCGAGCTCGCGGACCGTGCACCTCTCCTGCTCCCACAAGACGATCAGCACGAGGTACTGCGGGTAGGTCAGTCCCAGCTTCGCGAGCGCCGGACGGTAGGCGGCGGTCACAGCCCGCGACGCGGCGTACAGGTCGAAGCAGAGCTGTTTCGACAGCGGCGGCGCAGCAATGTCGGCCATGACCCCCACTCTGCCACGTACTGCGCTACCTTGTGAACAAGAAGCTTGTGCACAAGGCACTATTTCAGGCTGGATCCGGCAGCAGGAAACGCGAAGGAACCCCATGCCCACGCATACCGCCCGCGCGGCCCTCGACGGCCTGGGGGCGTTGCTCGTCTCGTCGAGCCGCGGCGACGCCGAGGCCTTCGCCGTCCTGTACGACGCGGTCGCCCCGCGCGTGCACGGCCTGGCGCTGCGCGTGGTGCGCGACGAGCACCAGGCGGAGGAGGTCACCCAGGAGGTGCTGCTCGAGCTCTGGCAGACCTCCGGCCGCTTCGACCCGACCCGCGGCACCGCACTCACGTGGGTGCTGACCCTGACCCACCGGAGGGCCGTCGACCGCGTGCGCTCCAGCGAGGCCCGGCGCAGGCGCGACGCCGGCTACGCCGAGGACACCTCACGGTCGCCGTACGACGAGACCGAGGCGACCGCCCACGCCTCCCTCGAGGCCCAGCGCGTGCGCACGGCCCTCGCCGCTCTCGCAGACACGCAGCGCGAGGCCATCCAGCTGGCCTACTTCGGCGGCCACACCCACGTCGAGGTGTCCCGGCTGATGCAGATCCCCCTCGGGACGGCGAAGAGCCGCATCCGTGACGGGTTGTCGCGGCTGCGCGACGCGCTCGCGCCCGAGGGACTCGAGGGACTCGAGGCGGTGTAGTCGCGTGCTGTGCCGGTGTCCCGGGTGCCCTCACGCGTCGACGAACAGGCGCACCGAGACCACCTGACCGAGCTCTATCCCCTCGGCCCTGCGGATCTTGTCCTTGAGGGGCACGACGTAGCCGCCGTCCTTGGGCCACAGCGAGGTCTTCCACTCGGTCGCCCCGATGGTGACGGCCACCGGGATCATCCCCCAGCCGTAGGTGACGAGCGCCGCCGCTTCCTGCAGCTCCTGGCACTCCTCCTCGGGCACGCTGACGAAGTGGTACGGCGCGGGGCCGCGCCACGACCACACCTCGCCGTCGAAGTCGAGCGTCATCCGCCGAACGCTAGCGAAATGGGGTCTGTCGCGGCAGCGGCCCTCGATGCAAGCATGGATCGTCCAGCAGCCCCGCTCCCGAGAGGAACGCCCCGTGATCTTCATCTGCGTCAAGTGGAAGCTGAAGCCCGAGTACGCCGACGACTGGGTGGAGCTGAGCCGCGAGTTCACCGAGGCGTCGCGCGCCGAGGAGGGCAACTTGTTCTTCCAGTGGTCGCGCAGCGTCGACGACCCCAACGAGTACGTGCTGATCGAGGCGTTCAAGGACGACGCCGCCGAGGCGCACGTGACGTCGGACCACTTCAAGAGGGCGCAGGCGCAGCTGCCGCAGTACGTGACCGAGACGCCGCTGGTCCGCAACGTGGTGATGGAGGGCGACCAGTGGGACCGCCTCGGGGAGTTCGAGGCCCCGTAGACCGCACGTAGCCCGCAGGCTCAGCGGTCGGCGACGGCCAGCCGGCCCCTGAGCAGCGCCTTGGCCGGATGGTCGCGGGTGCCGAGGGCGGCCAGGCACACCTCGACCACCTGGGTGTCGTACGGCGCCAGCTCGCTGTAGCGCAGCACGGCCTGCGGGTCGGGGTCGGCCAGCAGGGCCTCGCGCATGCTGACGGCGAGGTAGTCGCCCATCTCGACGAGCGCCGGTGCGTTGGTGCCGGGCAGCAGGTCGCCGCCGTACGCCGCGACGGCCGACCGCACGTCGCCGCGGCGCAGCAGGTGCTGCACCTCGTCGATGTCGGTGGCGACGGGCAGGGTGAGGCGGTAGGGGCGAGAGGACAGCTGCCCGCCCAGGGCCGAGCGGAGGTGGGAGACCTCGGCCTTGAGCGTCGACGTGGTGACGGCCGCGTCGCCGTAGACCAGGGAGTGGAGGTGCTCGAGCGAGAGCCCGTTGGGGTGCATGGCGAGCAGGGCCAAGATCTCGGTCTGCCGGCGGTTCAGCAGGAGCCGCTGGCCGTCGAGCCAGGCCTCGGCCGTGCCGAGCAGCGAGAGGGTCAGGCCGGGTTCGGGCGGAGCGGTCGCGGCCAGCCCGGTGGTGCGCCGGGAGGTCGGCATCGCGGTCTCGATCAGCCGGGCCATCACGCGCGCGGTGGCCAGGCCGATCGGGTGGGTGCGGTCCCACGTGGTCGACAGGTCGATCACGCCGAGCTGCTCACCGCTGACCGGGTCGTGCAGCGGTGCCGCCCAGCACACCCAGTTGTGCACGATCGAGGCGTAGTGCTCGGCGCTGAACACCATCGCCGGGTCACCGGTGCGGCTGGCGAGCGCGAGCGCGTTGGTGCCGACGCTGGCCTCGTCCCAGCGACCGCCGGGCACGAAGTTCACGGTCTCGGCCTTGCGGCGCATCACCCGGCCGCCGTAGGTCCACAGGATCCGCGTCTCGGCGTCGGTGATGGCGATGACCAGGTCGCCGTCCTCGGCCGTCCGGCGCAGGTCCGACTCGACGCGCTCGACCGCGGTCTGCAACGGCGAGTGCCGCCAGTAGGCGGCGGTGTCGGACTCGTCGGCCAGCGGCGCCTCGGTCAGGTCGGGGGTGACGGTGTGGGTGGAGAGCTGCCAGCTGTCGAGGATCTCGGGCCGGACGCGCTCGGCGGCGCCGTCTCCGTGCTCGACGAAGGCGGTCCAGGCCTCGACGGCTTCGAGCCGGCGGTCGCGCAGGTCGCGATGAGCGCTCATGTTCCCTCAGACGATCGGGTGTGACTGCCGTCACCGTAGCGCGGGCTGCCTCATCCTGGGCAGGCTGGAAGCGGCCAGGCTCGGCTCAGCGGGCGACCGTCGGGTGCTGGTGGATGCGGCCGGTGACGCCGGCCAGCCGGTGGCCGGTGCCGCCCCACTGCCGGGCCACGATCTCGGCGGCGATGGAGACCGCGGTCTCCTCCGGGGTGCGGGCACCCAGGTCGAGCCCGATCGGGCTGCTCAGCCGGCCGATCTCCTCCGGGGTGAGGCCGGCGTCGCGGAGCCGTTCCAGCCGGTCGTCGTGGGTGCGCCGGGAGCCCATCGCCCCGACGTAGGCGACGTCGGGCAGGCGGAGCGCCACCTCGAGCAGGGGTACGTCGAACTTGGGGTCGTGGGTCAGCACGCACATCACGGTGCGCTGGTCGATGCGCCCGGCCTCGGCCTCGGCCGTGAGGTAGCGGTGCGGCCACTGCACGACGACCTCGTCGGCACCGGGGAAGCGTGAGCTGGTGGCGAACACGGGGCGCGCGTCGCAGACCGTCACGTGGTAGCCGAGGAAGGCGCCCATCCGGGCGACGGCGGCCGCGAAGTCGATCGCCCCGAAGACGAGCATCCGGGGCGGCGGCGCGAAGGCCCACACGAAGACCCGCATGCCCTCGCCGCGGCGTTCGCCGTCGGGGCCGTAGGTCAGCGTGCCGTTGTGACCGGCCGCCAGCAGGCCGAGCGCGTCGTCGCTCACGGCGTCGTCGGCGCGCGGGCTGCCGATGGATCCCGATCGCGGCACGTCCGCGTCGGGCCGCACGACCATCCGGCGTCCGAGCCGGGCGGGATCGGGGTGCTCGATGACCGTGGCGAGCGCGAGGGGTCGGCCGGCCTCGATGTCGGCGGCGATCTCGCCGAGGTCGGGGAAGGTCTCTCGGTTCACCCTCTCGACGAACACGTCGAGGATGCCGCCGCAGGTCAGGCCGACGGCGAAGGCGTCGTCGTCGGAGACGCCGTACCGCTCGAGCACGGGGGCACCGGACTCGACGACGCTCTGGCCGAGCTCGTAGACCGCGCCCTCGACGCAGCCGCCGGAGACGGACCCGACCGCCTCGCCGTCGGGTCCGACGAGCATCGAGGCGCCGGGCGGGCGGGGCGCGGACTGGAACGTCGCCACCACGGTGCCGACGCCGATCGTCTCGCCGGCCTCCCACCAGGCCAGCAGCTCGGGCATCACCTCACGCATGAGCCACCACCTTGCAGAGCTCGGCGAAGGTCGCCAGGGAGTGCCCGGCCACGAAGTCGTCGATGTGCGGCAGCGCGGCGGCGATGCCCTGCTGGACGGGCGCGTAGCCCTCCTTGCCGCGGTGCGGGTTGACCCACACCACCCGGTGGGCGATCCGGTGCAGTCGCTGCATCTGCTCGGCGAGCAGGGCCGCGTCGCCGCGCTCCCAGCCGTCGCTGAACATCACCACCACCGCGCCGCGCGCCATGCCGCGGGCACCCCAGCGATCGAGGAAGACCTTGAGGGTCTCGCCGAGCCGGGTGCCGCCCGACCAGTCGGGCACGGTGTCGCCGGCGGCCACGATCGCCCGCTCGGGGTCGCGGTGGTGCATCGCGCGGGTGAGGTGGGTGAGCCGGGTGCCGACGGTGAACACCTCGACCCGGTCGCCGGTGACCACGAACCGGTGGGCCAGCCGCAGCAACGCGTCGGCGTACCCGCTCATCGAGCCGGAGACGTCGACGAGGAGCACGACGCGGCGCGGCCGCGAACGACGCCTGCGCCAGACGATCTCGGCCGGCTCACCGAAACGGCGCATGCTCAGCCGCATGGTGCGCGAGGCGTCGAGGGTGCCGCGGTGCCAGCGCTGGTGCCGCGCCGTACGGCGCAGGGGGGCTCGCGGGTGCAGGGCGGCGAACAGGGCGGCCAGCCGGGCCTTCTCGGCCATGTCGAGGGAGGCGACGTCGCGGTGCCGGAGGACCTCGGTGGAGGTCGCGGCGGCGTGGACGGCCTCGTCCTCCATCTCGGCCCCCTCACCGGTCGACTCGCTCTCGGGGAAGGCCGCCACCGTCTGGTTGGGCGGGGTGGCCGGGCGGGTGCGGGGCAGGCCGTCGCGGGCGTTGAACCAGGCGTGGAAGACCTGGTCGTAGCGGGCCAGGTCGTCGGGGCCGGCGCACAGGGTGGCGCGACCGGCCCAGTAGGTCGCGCTCTGGTCGTCGATCCCGAGCAGGGCGGTGGCCTCGAGGAAGCCGTGCGAGCGGTCGGGGGTGACCGGCACCCCCGCGGCCCGGAGCGCGCGGGTGAAACCGAGCAGGATCTCGTCGGGCTGCCGGAGCACCTCGGTGGTCACGTCGTGAGCATCCGGTCGAGCGCCGCGCGGACCCGGTCGGCGTCCTCGCGATACTTCACCAGGGCTCCCAGCGACGAGGCGGCCGAGGCCAGGTCGAGCTCGGCGGTGCCGAGGTAGGTCAGCGCGCGCGCCCAGTCGATCGTCTCGGCGACACCCGGCGGCTTGAGCAGGTCGTCGCGGTCGCGCAGCTGCTGGACCACGTTGACCACCTGGCGGGCCAGGGTCTCGGAGACCTCGGGTGCCCGGGAGCGGACGATCTGGACCTCGCGCTCGAGGCCCGGGTGGTCGATCCAGTGGTAGAGGCAGCGCCGCTTGAGCGCGTCGTGCAGCTCACGGGTGCGGTTGGAGGTGAGCACGACGATCGGCGGCTCGGCGGCCGCCACGGTGCCGAGCTCGGGCACCGTCACCTGCCAGGTCGACAACACCTCCAGCAGGAACGCCTCGAACTCGTCGTCGGCCCGGTCGACCTCGTCGACGAGCAGCACCGCCGGGCTCTGCTGGAGCGCCTGCAGCACGGGGCGCGCGAGCAGGAAGCGGGCGTCGTACAGACTCTTCTCGGCCTCCTCGACCGACCCCTCGGCGCTGCCTCCGGCGACGGCCTCGAGGGCGCGCAGGTGGAGGATCTGGCGGGGGAAGTCCCAGTCGTAGAGCGCCTGGGTCGCGTCGATGCCCTCGTAGCACTGCAGCCGGATCAGCGGCAGGTCGAGCGACTCGGCCAGCGCCTCGGCGAGGGCGGTCTTGCCGGTGCCCGGCTCACCCTCGAGGAGCAGCGGTCGCTGCATGCGGGTGGCCAGGAAGACGACCGTGGCGAGCTCAGGGTCGGCGAGGTATCCGGCCGTGCCGAGACGGGTGGCGACGTCGGACGCGGACTCCATGGGTTCAGGCTACGTGCGGGGACGTTGGTCGGACGTTGGCCCGTCTCCCCGGGTGTCGATGTCTCGACCCGTGGCCAGGTCGCCGCACTCGACGAGCGTGACGTCCCGGGTCGCGAGGTAGTCGCGGGCGCCCGCGTCGCCCGTGGTGATGTCGGCGATCCGCGCCCAGTGGTCACGGCCGATCAGCACGGGGTGGCCCGGCCTGCCGGCGTACGACGCCCGCGCCAGGACCGAGGGCCCGACTCCATCGCCGATGACGCGCTGGACGACGCCCTTCGACACGTCGGGCAGGTCGACCAGGGTGACCAGGGCGACCAGCGCGGCGTCCTGCTTCGTCATGGCGGCGAGGCCGGCGCGCAGGGAGGCGCTCATGCCGTCGTCCCAGTCGGCTGCCTCGACCACCTCGACGTCCAGCCCGTCGAGCAGGGGCCGGGCCCGGTCGGCGGACGCGCCGAGGACGACGTACACGGGGGTGCAGCCGCCGTCGGCCAGCGCGCGGACCGCGCGCCGCAGCCAGCTGGTGCCGTCGGCATCGTGGACCAGTGCCTTCGGGGTGCCCATCCGCCGGCCGGCGCCGGCGGCGAGCAGGAGTCCGGCGGTCATGGGGTCATCGTGGCACCCGCCGGGGTCGGCGCGGGTGGCACCGAGCCGGCGGCCCGCCTCAGCGGACGTCGACGAGCCGGTCCATCTCGAAGTGCATCGGGTCCGTGTAGCCCCAGTCGCCACCCCAGGCGAAGCCCCACTTCTTGAAGATCGCCACCACGTCACGGTCCATCTCGCCGCTGGTGCCGCGCTGGTTGCCGGGCACGTTCAGGTCCAGCGCGATGCCGAACGAGTGCAGCGAGAGCTTCGTGGTGTTGGCGATGAAGCGCGGGTAGAAGCAGCCGGCGTACTCGCGCGGGTGGATCTCGTCGGCCAGCCCGCGGCTCTGCACCTCGAGCAGCGCGGCGCGCAGCTGCGGGATCATCACCTTGTGGCAGGTGACGTTGCCCAGGATCGGGACCGGCTCGGTGCGGATGTACTCGTCCACCCACGAGGCCTCGGGGGTGATCCGGCCACCGCCGATGACGCCGTAGGTGAACGTGCCGACCGCCTCGGCCACCGAGCCACCCGTCAGGAACGCGGTCTGCGTGGCGTCCAGGTCCAGGTCGGGACCGAGGATCTGCACGGACAGGTCCTTGCCGACGATCCTCAGGATCCGGTCCTGCACGACCTGCGGTGCGTTGAGGCCGGTGTTGATGAGGAGCGCGTTGCCGCGCTGCAGGCCGAGCTCGTCGGCCCACTTCTCGTTGACGACCGCGTCGACCCGCGGCACCTGGGGCGCGTACGCGCCGATGTGCACCGAGGCCGCGTCCTGGTCGTTGCCGAGCTTGAGGAACCCGTCGGCGTCCTGCAGCTTCCTGCCCAGTGCCTTGTCGATCGCCAGCTCGCCGCCGGCGACCCGCTCCCACACCTCCTGGAGCTGGGCGCTGTTGGCCGGCGCGAAGTTGCGGTAGGTCGACGGGTCGACCGCGCCGATGGTGATGACCTGGTTCTCGATGCCCACCTGGCCGAGGGACAGCAGCTCGGTGGCGCTGACGCCCCGCACCTTGCGGATCTTGGCGACGAGGCCGTCTGCCAACGACCGCTGGCTGTAGACGAGGATGTCGGCGGCCGTGCAGCAGTCCTTGTTCTTGCCGGGCGCCGGCACCGAGCGCGCGGGATCGGCCGGGGCGCTGGTCTCGGGGGGCGTCGAGGAGGGTGAGCCGGTCGTGGCCGGCGGCGGGACGGCCTGCGGGCTCCCACCGCCACACGCGGCCAGGGCCAGCGAGAGCAGCACGACGCCCGTCGCGAGCGCGCGCCCGCGCGCCGACCCCCATGCCTCCATGCGCTCATCCTCCGGGGCACAGCGTAGGCGCGTCGCCCTCGGCCGAGAGTCCGATGGCTAACATTGCGCGTCGACGACGAGGAGGCACGGTGTCCGCTGACGACGGTCCGGCCGTCACGATCCTGCTGCCCGACGGCGATCGGCACCGGTACGCCGCGGCCTGGGCCGCGTGCGGCGAGGTGCGGTCCGCCGACACCCTCGGCGACCTGCCTGCCGACGCGCTGGTGCTGCGGGCGACGGCCGGGGCCCTGCCCGGGCCACACCTGCTCGCCCGCCTGTCCGCCGCCCGCCCCGCCGGTCGACCCGCGAGCGCGCGCACCGTGCCGATCGAGCCCGGTGAGCCCGCCTGCGTCCTCGGCACCGCCGGTCAGCTGCGCGACGGGGTCGAGCCCGTGCCGGCGCCGACCGCCGTCGTACACGTCGACGTGCGGGGGGTGCCGGACGGCCGGGGCGTGACGACGTCGCTCGCTCCGGTCACCGAGCCGGAGACCGGTGCCGAGCTCTTCCTGAGCATCGTGATGCGCACCCAGGGCACCCGGCCCCAGTGCCTCGAGGAGGCGTTGCTGTGCCTGGCCGGGCAGACCGTGCGCTCGTTCGAGGTCGTGCTCGCCGCCCACCGGCTCACCCCGGAGGGCCGCGCCGCGGTGGACGACGTGCTGGCCGCCCAGCCGGAGTGGCTGCGCGAGCGGGTGCGGGTGCTGCCGGTCGAGCACGGCGGACGCAGCGCACCCCTCAACGCCGGGTTCGAGGCGGCCGCGGGCGCCTACGTCGCGATGCTCGACGACGACGACCTGGTGCTGGCGCACTGGGTCGAGACGTTCCGCGACCTGGCCGCGACGTCCCCCGGTACGACGGTCCGCGCCGCCGCGATGCAGCTGCAGGTCGAGGCCGCCGACCACCACGGTCGGATGTGGCCGCGCGCGGTGGCGCCGCTGCTGGTGCCGTGGGCGTTGCGCTTCCACCTCATCGACCACCTGATCGCCAACGAGACGCCCTGCATGGCGGTGGCCTTCCCGCGGGCCGTGGTCGACCGGGGTCTGCGCTTCGACGAGGACCTGAGCACCACCGAGGACTGGGACTTCCTGGTGCGTGCGGTGGTGGCGACCGGGGTCGCCGACACCGCGGAGCCCACCTCGATCTACCGGTGGTGGGTCGACAGCGGCTCCTCACGCCACCACCACGCCGCCGACGACTGGGACCGCAACCATGCGACGGTGCTGGCCCGCTTCGAGGCGCTCGTGACGACGATGCCTCCCGGCAGCCTCCAGCGGCTGCACGAGCGTCGTCTGGCCCACCGCCAGGAGGTCGACGACGTCCGGGCCGAGGAGCGGGAGCAGGTCGCCCGGCTCCAGGAGTACTCCACCGGGCTCGAGGAGCATGCCGCCCGGCTCCAGGAGATGGTGGCGGCGGCGGCCGGACGCGAGGAGACGTTGCGCAAACGGGTCAAGAAGCTGCGGTCCCGGCTCGGCGAGGCGGAGGATTGACCCCCTGGCGGGCGGCCGCCGTGGCACCCTAGGGCGCATGTCGACGTCGCGGCTCGTGGCCGCCCTGGTGCTCATCGTGGTGGCAAGCGTGGCGTGTCAGGCCACGGGTGACGACGAGCCGTCCGCGTCGGCGGCGTCCCCCCTCTCGAGCACGCCCACCGAGGCACGCAAGGCCGTGCCGCACACCAAGGCCGGCGGCCCGGGCTGCAAGGCGAAGCGCAACGTCGAGGTCTGCCTCTCCTCCCCCGGCACCCACGGCGGCACCCACCCGGTCGTCATCAACCGGATGCGGAAGCTCTTCAAGAAGGCGCGGGCCGGCGACTCGCTGCGGATCGCGATGTTCCGGTGGGACATCCCCGGCGCGGCCGAGAACCTCGTCGACGCGCAGGCCCGCGGGGTGCACGTCGAGCTGGTCGTCGACCACGACGTCGTGGCCAACCCGGTCGGCGCGAGCCTGGTCCAGCGCATCGAGGCCGGCGACCCGGCGCCCGGCAACACCGTGGTGTGCGACGGCGCCTGCCTGCCGTGGACCGGCGCCGGCCCCGCGCCGTACGCACAGGACATCAACCACCTCAAGCTGATCGTGGCCGACATCGGCGGCGAGCGCTCCGTCGTGACGAGCTCGAGCAACCTGGCCGGGCTGCAGTACCGGCAGTACAACTCGCTGCTGCGGATCGTCAGCCCGAAGTACTACCGGTTCGCGAACGCCTGGTACGACGCCCTCAAGGCGCAGCGCGTCGGCAAGATCAAGATGACCCTGGCCGACCCGCCGGCGATGCTCTACCCGCGACGCGGCGACATCCTGGCCGACACCCTGCGGCGGGTGCGCTGCACGCCGCGGCTCGACCAGGTCGACGTACACCTCGCGGTGATCCAGCGTGCCGACATCCGCAGCCGGCTCGTCCAGCTGCACCGCAGCGGCTGCCGGGTGCGCGTGGTCGTCGACCGGCCGGCGGTCGAGAAGTGGCTGGAGCAGAAGATCCCCGTGGCCGGCGGAGGCAGGGCCCGGCTGCCGAAGGCACTGGTGCGTCAGGTCAGCACGCATGACAAGGGCGTCATCATCCATGCGCTCGTGGGCGGCCGCCCGCAGTACGTCGTGGTGACCGGCACCAGCAACGCCACCTGCGGCGGGCTCCGCTACAACGACGAGATCATGCTGCGGCTGAAGGGGAAGTGGATCCACGACCGCTACGGCAAGCACTTCGCCGACGCGTTCGGACACGGCCGCAACAGCACCCGCGGCGTGCGGACCCCGAACTTCGACCCGTGCCGCTGAGTCGTCCCTCTCCACCCCCACCCCCACCCCACCCCACCCCTACCCCCACCCAACCCCACCCCAGCCAGCGGTGAGCCAGGGTCGGTCGGGGAGGTCGGAAGCGACCCCATCTCACCGCCGTAGCCGGCCGCCCCTGCCAGCGGTGAGCCAGGGTCGGTCGAGGAGGCCGGAAGCGACCCCATCTCACCGCTAAAACCAGCCCAGCCCCGTCAGCGGTGAGCCACGGTCGGTCCGGGAGGTCGGAAGCGACCCCATCTCACCGCCGCAACCGGCCCACCCCTGTTGGCGGTGAGCCACGGTCGGTCCGGGAGGTCGGAAGCGACCCCATCTCACCGCCGCAACCGGCCCGCCCCTGTCGGCGGTGAGCCACGGTCGATCCAAGGCACCACAACCGACCCCCACTCACCGCCGCAGTCGGCCGCCCCTGCCAGCGGTGAGCCAGGGTCGGTCCGGGAGGTCGGATGCGACCCCATCTCACCGCCGCAACCGGCCCGCCCCTGTCGGCGGTGAGCCAGGGTCGGTCCGGGAGGTCGGAAGCGACCCCATCTCACCGCCGCAACCGGCCCGCCCTGTCGGCGGTGAGCCACGGTCGGTCCGGCCCACCACAACCGACCCCCACTCACCGCTGCAACCGGCCGACCACCGCCAGCGGGCGGCAGCGCTCGCACCCCAACCACCGGGCGGCAGCGCCCGCGCCTCAACCAGTCGGCGGCGGGCTGTCGGCGAGGTCGGGGCGCGGGTTGCGGATGGTCAGCCAGGACACGATCCCACCGAGGGCCAGCAGCGCCGCACAGATGATGACGGCCCGGCCGAACGCCACGTCGAAGGCCGACGCGAGGGTGTAGTCCTCGCCGGAGAGCCCGACGGCGACCGGCAGCGCGGCGACGGCGAGCAGGGAGCCGGCGCGCGCGACCGCGTTGTTGACGCCGCTGGCGATGCCCGCGTGCTCGTCGGGCGACGCGGCGAGCACCGTGCCGGTGAGCGTCGCCACCATCAGTGCCAGGCCGAGACCGAAGACGGTCAGGGCGGGGAGGACGTCGCGCCAGTAGCTCGTGTCGGCGTCGACGCGCAGCAGCAGCAGCGTGCCGGCGGCCATCACCAGCGGCCCCACGGTCAACGGGATGCGGGGGCCGATGCGGGTGCCGAGCGCACCGCCGCGGGAGGCGAGCAGGATCATGCAGACGGTGATGGGCAGGGTCGAGACGCCGGCCCGCAGGGCGCCGTACCCGCTGACGGTCTGGAGCTGGATGACGAGGAAGAACAGCACGGCCCCGAGGGCGGCGTAGACGAGCAACGTCATCACGTTGGCGGCGCTGAACGTGCGGCTGCCGAAGAGCCCCAGCGGCAGCATGGGTTCGCGGCTGCGCGCCTCGACGACGAGGAACGCCGCGCCGCAGAGCAGGCCACCCACTGCTGCGTACGGCGCGGACCTCGACCCCCACTCGATCAGCGCCCAGGTCACCCCACCCAGCGCGGCGCACGCCAGGAAGGCGCCGGGGAAGTCGAACCTCCCGGTCGCCCCGACGTCGCGGGTCTCGGGGACGTGCCGCAGGGCGATCAGCACGGTGAGGGTGGCCAGTGGCAGGTTGATCAGGAAGATCCAGCGCCACGAGGCGTACTGGACCAGCGCGCCCCCGACGAACGGCCCGACGGCGGCGGCGATGCTGCCGAACCCCGACCAGGAGCCGATGGCCTTGCCACGGTCCGCGGGCCGGAAGACCGACGCGATGATCGACAGGCTGCCGGGCGTGAGCAGCGCGGCGCCGATGCCCTGGAGGACCCGCGCGACGATCAGCACCAACGGCGTCGGCGCCAGCCCGCAGAGCAGGGAGGCCAGGGCGAACCAGCCCGTGCCGATCAGGAAGATCCGGCGCCGGCCGTAGCGGTCGCCGAGGGCGCCGCCCAGCAGGATCAGCGACGCCATCGACAGCAGGTAGGCGTTGGTGATCCACTGGAGGTCGGCCAGCGAGGCGTCGAGATCCTCGCCGATCGTCTTGAGAGCGACGTTGACCACGGTGCCGTCGAGCAGCGTCATGCCCGAGCCCAGCGTGACGGCCGCGACCACCATCCGGCCCCTCGTGGAGGCCAGGGTCACCAGCGCGGTGTCGCTCACCGGCTCACCGTAGGGCAGAACGCCGATCCGGCGAGGGCCGCCCGATCACTCCCGACCGTGCTGGGCCCGCGCGGAGTCCATGGCCCGTGCATACGTCGTGGCCCAGCTGAAGGCCATGGCGCCGATCGTGGTGATGTTGGGGTGCTCGTAGCCGGACTCCCCGCCGGTGTCGATGGCCCGCTCGTGGTCCACCACCCGGCCGATGAGCTCCCCCAGCACGCCCTGCCGCCAGAAGGCGGCCTTCTTCAGCTCGTGGTCCAGCTGGATCTGCTGCTCGATCGAGGCGAGCGGCACGCCGAGCACGAGGTCGAGGGAGGAGAGCAGTCCGGCGGTGAAGGCGAAGGAGGGATCGATGGCCTCGTCGGGGGCGAGGAGCTCGCACATCCGGGCCCGGACCAGGGCGGTGACGAGCGCGTCGCTCTGCACCCGGCCATGACGGCTCAAGATGACCAGGGCGGCCCACTGCCTGAGCCGGACCGTGCCCATGACGACCAGTGCCTCGCGCAGGCTGCGCACCTGGCGACGAAGTCCGCCCCCGGCGCCCATCGAGGCCATGTGGAGCAGCTGCATCACCAGGGCCGGGTCGCCGCGCAGGACCTCCTCGATGCGATCCAGGTCGAGGTCGCGGCCGAGCAGCTCCATCCCGAGCTCGACCTGGGAGAGCACCGACGGGGCGATGGCGGAGCCGCTGCTCGTCTGCGGCGCGTGCACGGCCTTGCCGAGGAACATGTCGAAGCCGACCGCCTTGGCCCAGGACAGCTCGGCCTCGGTGTCGCACCCGGTGGCCAGGAGCTCCACGGGCCGGTCGGCGTACGCGCCGACGAGGTCCATGATCTCGCCGGGCGATCCGGTCCCGATGTCGATCTTGACCAGGTCGGCGAGAGCCAGGATCTGGGCTGAGCCAACGGTCGGGTCGAAGTGCTGCACCAGGATCGCGAAGCCCTCGCGCTTGTACGACCGGATCGCGTCGAGGAGCTCGGCGTCGCCGTCGGTGGCCGGCACCTCCAGCACCGTCCGCACCGGCGACAGGCGCAGGCGGGAGTCACCGACGAGGACCGCCCGGTCGACCTGGCAGAAGAGCAGCCCGTCCCCGACGACGCCGCTGAGGTCGTAGTCGACCGAGCCGAGCAGGCTCGAGGTCGTCACGATCGCCTCGCGGGCGTTGACCTGGTCGGCCGCGTCGTCGCCGAGCGCTGCCCTGCTCACCAGCTCGAAGCCCACGATCACGCGGGCGGCGTCCACGACCGGGACGCGGCCAACCACCAGTCCAGCGGTCACGGCGGTCTCGTCCATCGCGTACGTCATCGGCGACAAGTCTTCCTTCTCGGGCGACGTCCCGCCGCCCTCTCATCGTAGGTCGAAGACGCCCCGGCCGCCGTGGAACACGGGTTTCGGTGCACCGGACCAGACCCGCGATCGCAGCCTGCCTGCGATCCGTCAGCCGAGCACCCGTCGGGTGATCCAGGCGATGTCGGCGGCGGTGTCCGCGGCCGTGCTCGACGGCTGCATGATGTGGCTGAGCACGACCCGCACCACCATGTCGATGGCGGCGTCGAGGTGGCGCTCGTGCAGATCCACGTCGTAGCCGTCGACCCGCTCGCGCACCACCGCCTTCGCCGATCCGAGCAGGACCGCGGAGTGGGTGGTCAGCAGCGGCAGCAGCTCGGTGTCGGCCCCGTGGGTCGCCGAGACGACGGCGTGCAGGAGCTGGTTGTCCTGCGCCATCTCGAGCACGGCGCGCGCCGCGCCCTCGATCGCCCCGACGAGGTCGCCGGGGTGGGCGTCGAAGGCGGTGTCGACCACGGTCAGGAAGCGCTCGAGCTCGGCCAGGATCATCGCCTCGGCGAGCGCGTTCTTGGTGCCGATCTCGTTGTAGACGGTCTGCCGGCTGACGCCGACGCGGCCGGCCAGCTTGGCCATCGTGATCGCCGACCACCCCGACTCCGCGGTCAGCTCGCTCGCCGCCGACACGATGCGCGCCTGCAGGGAGTCGGACGGCGCAGGCACACTCATGTCCAGCAGTCTAGGAAGGAGTGCGGTCCCCACCATCACGGCGCGGCTGCCCGCTCGACCGGCACGAAGTCGGTCCTGTCCCGCACGCCGCAGTCGGGGCAGCACCAGTCGGCAGGCACGTCGGCCCAGGCGGTGCCCGCCGCGAAGCCCTCGTGCTCGTCACCGGTCTCGACCTCGTAGGTGTAGCCACAGCCCGGGCAACGGGCGGCGAGCACCTCCTCCACCACGCCGGGAGTCAGCACCCCGGTGGTCGGGTGGTCGGTGGGCGAAGGGTCGGGCATGCGTGACCCGGCGGCGTACCGGGCCAGGATCTCCTCCCGCCTGCGGGGACTGATGTTCGCCAGGGTGATGTCGCCCTGGAAGTGCTCCAGCACCCGGCGATCCATCACCCGGCGCCACCACGGCGGCACCAGTGCGAGCAGGATCATGCCGGCGTACCCCGTGGGCAGCGCCGGCGACTCCTCGTAGTCGCGGAGGGCCTGGTAGCGCCGGGTCGGGTTGGCGTGGTGGTCGCTGTGCCGCTGCAGGTGGTAGAGCAGCACGTTGGTGGCGATGTTGTTGGAGTTCCAGCTGTGGCTGGGGTCGACGCGCTCGTAGCGCCGGCGCTGCCCGATCCCGACCTGCTGGCGCAGCATGCCGTAGTGCTCCATGTAGTTGACGACCTCGAGCAGCGAGAAGCCGATGACGGCCTGCAGCGCGAGGTACGGCGCGATGCCGACCCCCAGCCACGAGACCAGCGCCCCCCAGAGCACGGCAGTCATCAGCCAGGAGTTCAGCACGTCGTTGCCGATCCGGAACGGGTGCTGCCCGCGGCGTGCGTAGCGGCGCTTCTCGATCCGCCAGGCGGACCTCAGGGAGCCGAAGACCGTGCGCGGCCAGAACCGGTAGAAGCTCTCCCCGAGCCGGCTGCTCGCCGGGTCCTCGGGAGTCGCGACGCGCACGTGGTGTCCGCGGTTGTGCTCGATGTAGAAGTGCCCGTACGCGACCTGGGCGAGCGCGATCTTGGAGAGCCAGCGCTCGCTGGCCTCCCGCTTGTGCCCGAGCTCGTGCGCGGTGTTGATGCCGATGCCGCCGATGCAGCCGATCGAGATCGCCAGGCCGAGCCTGTCGACGACCGCCAGGTCGCCGTGGGCGAGCAGCCACATGGCGCCGACGAACCCGACGTACTGGACGGGCAGGAAGAGGTAGGTGACCCACCGGTAGTAGCGGTCGCTCTCGAGCTCCGCGACCAGGTCGTCGGGCGGGTTGGAGCGGTCGAGGCCGGCGACCAGGTCGATCGCCGGCACGACGCCGAGGATCACGATCGGGCCGATCCAGAAGAAGACTCCCCACCCGGTCAGCTCGTGCAGTCCGTAGCCGATGAAGGCCAGCGACGGCACGACGAGACCGATCAGCCACAGGTACCGCTTCCGGTCGCGCCAGGCGCGGGTCGACCCGGCCGGCACGGTGCTGCTGGCGATCGGGGCCATCGGCTGCTCCCTGTCGTCGGTACGTGGTGACTTGACATGACCTTACGGTTTGTAAACCTCTGTTGACAAGCATCGATGATTTGTAAACCCGCGCGACTGTGGCCCCCCTCTAGGGTTCTGCCGTGTCCAGCGACCGCACCTACCGCACCGTGATCCGCGGCCTGCGGGTCGTGTTCGCCGCCCTCGGTCTGCGTATCGACCTGCGCGGTGCCGAGCACCTGCCCTCCCTGGGTGGCGCCGTGATCGTCGCGAACCACGTGGGCTACCTCGACTTCGCGCTCGTCGGGTACGTCGGGGCGCAGCGCGGCCGCCAGGTCCGCTTCCTGGCCAAGTCGGGAGTCTTCGAGAGCCGTGCCGTCGGCTGGGCGATGCGGGCCATGGGCCACGTGCCGGTCGACCGGGTGCAGGGTGCCGGTGCGTTGCGCAGGGCCACCCGGCTGGCTGCGGCCGGCGAGGTCGTCGGCGTCTTCTCCGAGGGCACGATCTCGCGCTCGTGGCTGGTCAAGCCGCTCGCACCGGGAGCCGCCGCCATGGCGATCGCGGCCGGGGTGCCCCTCGTGCCGGTGGTGACCTTCGGCGGCCACCGGCTGCTCACCGTCGACCGGATGGGCGACCTTCGGCGACGGACGCCGGTCGGCATCCGGGTCGGCGCCCCCCTGCTCCCGGCCGCCGGCGAGGACGCCCGGGCCCTGACCCTGCGCCTGCGCGCCCGGCTCGCCGAGCTGGTCGAGCAGACGATCGAGGACTACCCGCGCACCGGCCACGACGGGGCCTGGTGGTTGCCCGGCGCCTGGGGCGGCTCCGCCCCCGGCCCGGCGGAGGCGGCGCGGCTCGACGCCGACGGGCTGGCCAAGGTGGCCGCCCGCCGCCGCCGCAGGGGCCTGGGCTGAGCGGAGCGCACGGACCCACCGGTGCCCGGGCGTGCCGAGAACACTGGTGACCTCGCAGGCCTGGAGACATACTGAGCGGCATCGTGGCAGGAGGAGAGCCATGGCCGCAGTGGTCCGGATCAGGCTGTGCTCCGCCTTGGCGGTCGAGTGCGCCGACCGGACGCTGACCGGTCACGACCTCGGCAGCCGCAAGGCTCGCACCCTGTTCGCGCTGCTCGCCGCCGAGCGTGGCCGGCTCGTCCCCGTCGACCGGATCACGGCGACCCTCTGGCCGGACACGCCGCCCCACCACCCGGCGGCCAACATCGCGACGCTGGTCAGCCGCACCCGCGGCCTCCTCGGGGCCGAGGTCATCACCGGCGGCGGTCCGGCGTACGGACTGACGCCGGCGTGCCCGGTCGACCTCGACGAGGCCGCGGCGCTCGTCGACGGGGCCCGGGCCAGGTCGTCGGCCGGTGAGCTCGCGCTGGCCGGGGCATCGGCCCGGCGCGCCCTGCACCTGCTCGGCCCCGGTCCGGCGCTGCCCGACGAGGGCGACGCCGACTGGGTGGTCCGGTTGCGGCAGGAGGCCGACGCGCTGCGTCAGGCGGGCCGGCACCTGTTGGCAGAGGCGGCGACCGGGAGCGACCCCAGTGAGGCAGCGGCGGCCGCGGCGCAGGCCGCCGCCGTGGATCCCTACGACGAGCGCGCAGCACGAGACCTGATGCGGGCCAGGGTCGCGGAGGGCTCGACGGCCGCCGCGCTGACGACGTACGACGCTCTCGCCACCCGGCTCCGCGAGGAGCTGGGGGTGGACCCGGCACCGGCCACCACCCGGCTGCACCTCGCGATCCTGCGCGAGGAGTCGCTGCCACCGGAGCACCGCCCCGCGGCCAGGGAGGTCCGACCGCCCTCGCTCGTCGGTCGCGAGGCGGAGCTGGCGATGCTGGACCGGGCCTGGGCCACCGCCAGCGCCCGGACCGGACAGCTGATCCTCCTCGAGGGGCAGGGCGGGATCGGCAAGACCCGGCTCCTCGACGCGGCGTCCGAGCTGGCCGAGTCGACCGGCGGACTCGTGCTGCGCGGCCGCTGCCACCCGGCCGAGCGCTCGCTCTTCCTCCAGCCGTACGCCGACGCGCTGAGGCCGACGCTCCTCGGACTCGGCTCCGCCGAGCTGGCCGCCCTGTTGCGGGAGCACGCCGCACCGTGGGTCCTGTTGATGCCCGAGCTGGCGGAGGTCGTCGACGCGGGTCGTGAGCCGAGTGCCACACCCACGGTGGAGAGGCGTCGTGCGTACGACGCCGTGGCGGCCGTCCTCCGCCGGCTCTCGTGGCACCGACCGGTGCTGCTGACCGTCGACGACCTGCAGGACGCGGGGGCGGCGAGCATCGACCTGCTCGGCTACCTGGCGAGCCGGCTGTCGGGAGACCGGGTGCTGCTGGTCGGCGCGGTCCGCACCGAGCACGCAGCCGCAGTCCGACGACTCTCCGACCGGGCCGCCCGGCTGCCGCTCGGTTCGCTGCCCCGGGCCGCCGTCGAGGAGCTGGCCTCGGTGGCCGGCCTGTCCGCCCATGCCGCCGACGTGATGGCGCGCACAGCCGGTCACTCGCTGAGCGTCGTGGAGTGCCTGCGCGCCCTCGCGGCCGGCGAGACCGGGGTGCCCGACTCGCTCGCGACCGGCGTGCTGGCCCGGGTGCGCCGGCTGGGCGGCGACCTCCAGGAGCTGGTGTCGGCCGCGGCCGTGCTCGACGGTCGCCTGGACCCGCGCCTGCTGGGCGCCCTGGTCGACAGACCCGAGCTGGCCGCCGTGCAGGGATGCGAGGAGCTGACCCGCGTCGGGCTGTTCCAGCGCGTCGGCAGCCACTACGAGTTCGCCAACGACCTGACCAAGGAGTGTGTCAACACCTCGCTCCCGCCGGCGCTCGCCGTCGCCTACCACCGGCGTGCGGCCGACCTGCTGAGCCACCGGCCGGAGTCGATGGCGGGCCACGCAGACGCCGCGGGGGACCGGAGGCGGGCCGCGCAGGGCTGGCTGCTCGCCGGTGAGGCCGCGATGGCCCGCTCGGCGGTCGAGGACGCGACCGCGCTGTTCGACCGGTCGGTCTCGGCTGCCGACGACCCTGCCCTGCGTGCCCGGGCCCTGCTGATGCGCTCGAGGGCGCACGAGGCGGCCACGTCGTACGCCGCCGGCCTGGCCGACATCGAGGAGGCCCTGGCGCTGAGCCGGGTGGCGGCCGACCGTCGGCTCGAGATGACCGCCCTGCGGTCGCTGGGTGGCGACATCCCGGTGGCACTGAACCGGCCGATGGCCGAGATCGGCAGGCAGCTCGAGGAGGGGCTGCACCTCGCGTCGGCGCTGGGCGATCGTCGTGCCGAGGCCGACTTCACCACCCGGCTGATCGTGCTCGAGTCGAGCCGACTGCACCTGGCCACCGCCTTGACCAGGGCCGAGACCGGCCTTGCGCACGCCCGTGCGTCCGGGTCGCAGGAAGCGGTGCCGCTGGCCCTCGACGGGCTCAAGACGGTCCTCGGCTACCTCGGGGACGCCGACCGGCTCCGCGACGTCAGCGCCGAGCTCGTCTCGCAGCTGCAGGCCCCGCAGTCCACGTGGCTGCTCCAGTGGGCGCTGTTCGACTCCGCCTTCGTCCCCGCGGCGACCGGTGACTGGCCGGCCGCGCGCGAGCTGGTCGCCGAGGCGCTTGAGGTCAACCGGCGGTCGGGCTTCGTGGCCTACGGCGGCTACTTCCTGGCCCACCTCGGCTGGTTCGAGCGCCTGGCCGGCAACCACGACCGAGCCGTGCAGCTCGGGGCCCAGGCCGTGGCCGACACCTCGCCGATCCTGCATCCCTGGTGGTACGGCGCCGCCGCGGGCCTCCAGGCCGCCACCCTGATCGACCTGGGCGAGCACGACGCCGCGTTGAGCCTGGCGCGGCGCGGCCTCGAGGCCGCCGGGCCCGCGGCCCCCGAGGCGTTCCGGCTGCGCTGCCTCGCCGCGCTGGCCACCGGGCGCGACGGCGCCGGCGACTCGTCGTACGACGCGGCGCGCGCCGCACTCGACGCCGTCAGCTGCCCGCCGGGCCAGGCCTGGGTGGTCGGCGCCGACGCCTACCTGCTGGTCGCCCGCGCGGCACTCCGACGGGGCGACGCCGACGCGGCAGCGCGGGCCATCGGGCCGTTGCGGGAGGCGGTGAGCGGCCGCGCCTGGGGGTCGATCCGCGAGCGGGTGGCCGATGAGTTCGGTCAGATCAGCTCGGCCACGAGCTGAGCCGCCCGCTGCGCGCCGTCGGTCGGCACGGGCAGGTAGTCGACCGTCCGGCCGAGCTCCTCGACGAGCGCGTCGGCGACGATCGACGCGGTGGCGTCGCGGTAGTCCATCGCTCGCCCGGCACCGTGCCGCTCGAGCCGGTGCCGCACGTGCACCTGCTGCTCGAAGTGGTGCCCGAGCGGGAAGTAGAGGAAGGGCCGGCCGTTCGCCGTCAGCTCCATCGTGGTGCTCAGTCCGCCTTGCACGACGGCGATGTCGCAGGCCGCGTGGTGCAGGTCGAGGTCCGGCAGGAAGCCGTGCACCTCCACCCCGGCCGGCACGTCGAGGTCCGCCGGGTCGATGCGGGGGCCGGCGACGAGCACCATCCGCAGGCCCGGGATCCGGCTGCGTGCCTCGTCGTACGACTCGGCCACGCGCCGCAGCAGGTGGGAGCCGACACCGGATCCGCCGACGCTCACCACGCAGACGACGTCCTCGTCGGCGTACCCCAGCCGCCGGCGCAGCATCACCCGGTCGGATGCCGGGGGCCGCTGACCCATGACGTAGCCGGTGAAGTCGAAGTGCGCGAGCGTCCACTCGCGCACGCTCGGCAGGTCCGGCCCGAGCGGGAGATCGACCACGTCGGCCGGATCGCCGACGAACAGCGAGCGATCCCGCAGCGCCGGGAAGCGGGCGACGTGCTCGACCATCTCGGCGTTCAGGTCCGCAGCCAAGAACGCCTCCCGCTCGCCCCCGTCACTCATCGGCACCCAGCCGACGAAGTCGGTCATCCACACGAACGGCGCCCGCTTCAGCCGCGGGTTCTCGTGCAGGAAGTGGTCGAGGTCCCAGGCCTCGTCACCCACCCACAGGTCGAAGCTCTCCCGCGCGACCAGGTCGTCGAAGACCATGAAGTTGTTGACCAGGACCTCGTCCATCCGGCGGATCGCCTGGAAGGCGTGCAGGTCGTGCTCGCCCGACTCGCCCTCGAAGTGGGTGGACTCGCTGACCAGGTGCGCCGATGCCGGGTGCACGGTCTCACCGCGCTGCTCGAGGAACTGCAGGACCGGCGCCTGGGTCAGCCACTGCACCTCCACCTCGGGACGCGCGGCCCGCAGGGCGTCGGCGATCGCCAGGTCACGGCGCACGTGCCCCAGGCCGATCGGCGAGCTCAGGTAGAGCACGCGCGGCCGCTTCGTGGACGCGCGTGGCCTGGCCGGCTCCGGGCCCGGAGCTCCGGTGACCCGGTCGGCGAAGTCCCTGATCGCGTGGTTGACCACCACCGGGTCGCGGCCCATCGGCAGGTGCCCGGCGCCCTCGATGACCAGCCGCTCGGCGCCGGTCAGCCGGACCACGGTGTCGAAGCGCCCACTCGGCAGGCAGCGGTCCTCGGTGCCGTGGATGACCAGCACCGGGCACCGGACCTTGCCGAGCACCTCGGCGCAGTCCTCCGGTCTCGGGCTCGACCCCGGGGCGTCCTCGGCCGCGAGCTGCAGCTCGGCGGTGCTCTCGCGGGCCCAGCCGACGGCGTCCTCGACCAGCTTCGCGGAGTGCGGGGTGTCGCAGATCTGGGTGAAGAAGAACTCCGCGTAGTCCGGCCAGTCCTGGCGCCAGTAGTGCCGGTTCATGCGGTTCCAGCCGTCGTACGCCGGGAGCTCGTCGTCGAACTGCGACACCGCCTCGCGCCGCTCCGGCAGGGGCGGGGAGCCGTCGTTGACCCACGGCGCGATCGCGACCACCCCGGACACCCGGTCCGGGTGCAGGGACGCGCAGAGCAGGGCTTGCCAGGCCGAGGCGCACACGCCGACCAGCACGGCACGGTCGATGCCGAGGTGGTCGAGCACGGCGATGCCGTCGGCGACGAACTCGGCGTCGGTGTACGCCGCGGGGTCGGTCGGCCGGTCCGAGCGACCGTTGCCCCGCGGGTCGATCGTGACCACCCGGAAGTGCCGGGCGAGGTAGGGCACCTGCGCCTTCCACAGCCGGCTGTGCACGATCAGGTCGGGGGGTGGGAAGAGCACGGTCTGCTCGCCGTCCCCGAAGGACTCGTAGGCCACCCGCACGCCGTCGCGCTCGACGAACCCCTGCTCGTCCGGCTCCCGTGCCCGCATGGTCGGCCCTCTCGTCGCTTCCTGTGCCCGACTCTCTCCAGAATCTCCCCCGCCGTGGTTGCAGCGCCGTTGCAATGTGCCTGCAACCGCGATGACGAGAGTCCAACCACCAGCATCCACCCGGATGCGCCAATGCGGGAGGCCACGATGTCCACGGATCAGATCAACGAGCAGCAGACCGAGCCCACCATCGACATGGACGTGCTCATGGCGTTCGTCGGCCAGGTGGTCGGTGACCTCGGCGCCACCGTCTCGGCCGGCAACGTGCTCCTCGGCGAACGGCTCGGGCTCTACCGGGCGCTGGCGAGCCGGCCGTCCGACGCCAGGGGGCTGGCCGCGGCGACGGGCACCGACGAGAGGTACGTCGAGGAGTGGCTCCGCGGGCAGGCGGCCGGGGGCTACGTCGAGTACGACGCCGCGACCGGGTCCTACTCGATGACCCCGGAGCAGGCCTTCGCGCTGACCGATGCCGACGGGCCGGTGTTCCTGCCCGGCGCGTACGAGCTCGCCCTCGGCGCGCTCAAGGCACAGACGCAGATCGAGGAGGCGTTCCGCACCGGTTCCGGCTACGGCTGGCACCAGCACGACCCGGACGTCTTCACCGGGTGCGAGCGCTTCTTCCGGCCCGGCTACCTGATGCACCTGCTGACCGACTGGATCCCCGCGCTCGACGGTGTGCAGGAGCGGCTCGAGCGCGGCGGCACCGTCGCCGACCTCGGCTGCGGCCACGGTGCCTCGACGATCCTGATGGCCGAGGCGTTCCCGAGGAGCCGGTTCACCGGCTCGGACTACCACCAGGGCTCGATCGAGGCCGCGCGCGACCGGGCGGGCGAGAAGGGGCTCGGCGAGCGGGTCGGCTTCGAGGTCGCCGGGGCGCAGCAGCTCGAGGCCAAGGACGTGGACCTGGTCACCACCTTCGACTGCCTGCACGACATGGGTGACCCGCTGGGCGCCGCCCGGCGCATCCGGAGCAGCCTCGCCACCGACGGGACGTGGATGATCGTCGAGCCTGCGGCGGGTGACACCGTCGAGTCCAACCTCAACCCGGTGGGCCGGCTCTACTACAGCTTCTCCACGTTCTTGTGCGTGCCGAACGCGATGTCGCAGACCGGTGGCTACGCCCTGGGGGCCCAGGCGGGGGAGGCGGCGATCCGGCAGGTGGTGACCGACGCCGGGTTCACCCGCTTCCGCCGGGCCGCCGCGACGCCGTTCAACCTGGTGTTCGAGGCCCGGCCCTGACGGAGGGGGCGGCTGCCGTCGACGCGCGGGAACGGCCCCGGCTTGCGGGTGCGGGCCGTTCCCGGAAGGCTGCGCCCATGGCAGCGCACGAGACCCCAGACGGCATTCCCCTCGGCATCGACTTCGGCGGCAGCGGCATCAAGGGCGCGGCGGTCGACCTCACCAAGGGCGACTTCATCGGCGAGCGGGCGAAGATCAAGACCCCGAAGAAGTCCACGCCCGACGCCGTCGCCGACGTGGTGGCCGAGCTGATCGAGAAGATCATGAAGCGGCACCCCGAGGCCACGGGCCCGGTCGGCGTCACCGTGCCGGGCGTCGTGCAGCACGGCATCGCGCGCAGCGCCGCCAACATCGACAAGTCCTGGATCGACGTCGACGCCGACGCGGTGTTCACCAAGGCCTCGGGCCGCGACGTCCACGTGATGAACGACGCCGACGCCGCCGGCCTGGCCGAGGCACGGTACGGCGCGGCGCGCGACCACCAGCGCGGGCTCGTCATCCTGACCACCCTCGGCACCGGCATCGGCTCGGCGTTCATCCACGACGGCGTGCTGGTGCCCAACAGCGAGCTCGGCCACCTCGAGATCGACGGCCACGTCGCCGAGAAGCGCGCGGCCAGCAGCATCCGCGAGCAGGAGGACCTGAGCTGGGAGGAGTGGGGGGACCGGCTGACGGTCTACTACCGGACCGTCGAGAAGCTCTTCACGCCCGACCTCTTCGTCGTGGGCGGTGGGGTGAGCCGCGACGCCGAGCACTTCCTGCACCTGATCGACATCCGGACCCCCATCGTGGCCGCGCAGCTGCAGAACCGCGCGGGCATCATCGGTGCCGCGCTGGTGGCCCAGGAGGCGGCCGGCTCGTAGTCGCCGCGCGCGCCGGTCAGGCGTGCGGTGTCTTGTCGCCGCGGATGGCGGCGGCCACGGCCTTGGGCACGTCGACGTTGAAGACCGACGGGATGATGAAGCTGGGGTTCAGCTCCTCGTCGGTCACCACCCGGGCGATCGCGGTGGCCGCGCGCAGCAGCATGTCGATGGTGATCTCGGAGGCGCGCGCGTCGAGCAGGCCGCGGAAGACGCCGGGGAACGCGAGCACGTTGTTGATCTGGTTGGGGTAGTCGCTGCGGCCGCTGGCCACGACGGCGGCCCGCTTGCCTGCCTCCGCGGGGTCGACCTCGGGGTCGGGGTTGGCCAGCGCGAAGACGACCGGGTCGGTCGCCATGTCGTCGATCCACTCGGGCATCAAGATGCCCGGGGCGCTGACCCCGATGAAGACGTCGGCGTCGACGAGGACCTCCTGGAGGGACCCCGACACCCGGCGCGGGTTGGTGGCGCGAGCCAGGTCGGCGTGCGCCTCCGAGAGCGTCTCGTCGTCGGCCGACAGGGCACCGAAGCGGTCGACGACGACCACGTCGCCGGCGCCGGCGGCCAGCAGCAGCGTCACGATGGCGGTGCCGGCGGCGCCCGCGCCGGAGACCACGAGTCGCACCCCGGCCAGGTCCTTCTTGACCACCCGCAGCGCGTTGGTCAGCGCGGCGAGCACGACGATCGCCGTACCGTGCTGGTCGTCGTGGAAGACCGGGATGTCGAGCGACTCGCGCAGCCGGGCCTCGATCTCGAAGCAGCGCGGGGCGGCGATGTCCTCGAGGTTGATGCCGCCGAAGCCGGGCGCGATCATCTCGACGGCCTTGACGATCTCGTCGGTGTCCTGGCTGGCCAGGCAGATCGGCCACGCGTCGATGTTGGCGAACCGCTTGAACAGTGCCGCCTTGCCCTCCATCACCGGCAGCGCGGCGCCCGGGCCGATGTTGCCCAGCCCGAGGACGGCCGAGCCGTCGGTGACGACCGCGACGCTGTTGCCCTTGATGGTCAGCCGGGAGACGTCGTCGGGGTTGTTGTAGATCGCCATGCTGACGCGGCCGACACCGGGCGTGTAGGCCATCGACAGGTCGTCACGGGTGCGCAGCGGGACCTTGGAGTGGACCTCGATCTTGCCGCCGATGTGGAGCAGGAAGGTGCGGTCGCTGACCTTGTAGACCTCGACGCCGTCGATCTCGGCGACCGCGGCCACCAGCTCCTCGGAGTGCCCGGAGTCCGACGCGCTGCACGTGACGTCGAGCACCAGCAGGTCGTGGCGCGACTCCGCCACGTCGATCGCGGTGACGATGCCACCGCTCGCGGCGATCGTGGTGGCGACGGTGCCGACCACGCCGTGGTCGGGCGCGGTGTGCAGCCGCATGGTGATCGAGTACGACGAAGTGGTGGCGGCCATGGCAGTCACCCTCCACTGCCCGCGTGGTTACGGGCAAGTCACCTGGGCGCGGTCCCACGGGTTGTCGGTGGTCGGCACCCCTGGTGCCGACCGGGTCAGGCCGCGAGCGCCTTCTCGATGTCGTCGCCGAGCGACTCCGGCTTCGTGGTCGGCGCGTAGCGGCCGATGACCTCTCCGTCGCGGCCGACGAGGAACTTGGTGAAGTTCCACTTGATCTTGGAGCCGAGCAGGCCACCCTGCTCCTTGCGCAGCCACTGGTAGAGCGGGTGCGCGTCGTCGCCGTTGACGTCGACCTTGGCGAACATCGGGAACGACACGCCGAAGCTGCTCTCGCAGAACGTGGCGATCTCGTCGTCGCTCCCGGGCTCCTGGTTGCCGAACTGGTCGCACGGGAAGCCGAGCACGGCGAACCCCTGGTCGGCGTACTCCTCGTGGAGCCTCTGGAGGCCGGAGTACTGCGGGGTGAAGCCGCACTGGGAGGCGGTGTTCACGACCAGGACCACCTGGTCGGCGTACTCGGACAGCTCGACGGTGCGGCCGTCGATGGCATCGGCCGTGAAGCTCGCGAGGGACGTCATGGCGACGATTCTGGCACCGGGTCCGAAACCGGCCCCCGTCCGGACCGTCGGCGCAGCCACAGACCGAGCACCCCCAGCAGCACGACCGCGTCGGCTCCGAGGGTGAGCCACAGACCCAGCCGCCGCGGCACGGCGCCCTCGACGGTGTGCGCCACCGGGTCGCCCGGCACCACCCGCACCGCGAGCTCGCGGCTGGTGTTGGCGGCTCGGTACGTCGCCCGGGTGACCTGCGCGGAGAACACCTCGCCGTCCTTGTCCACGGACTCGTCGAAGCGGTAGGTGAGCCAGTACTCCGGATCGGCCTCGGTGCCGAACAACCGGCCGCCGAGGACCTCGGCGGTCACCACGTCCCCACTGCTCGAGATCTTGGCGTTCGTGGCCCACGACATCAGCAGCGGTGTGTTGAGCAGCACCACCACGATGAGCAGGGTCCACCAGTTCCGGCGGGTACGTCGCGAAGCCATGCGGTGCAGTATCCGCGAGGTTCGCCCACTTCCCGCATACGAGCGCCCCGGTCACGTAATCTTCGCCCGTCAGGTTTAGCCCGCCGCTCAGGTGGCACATCTGGCTCGAATGCTCATCTGATCGAGGGGGACCCATGTCCAGTCGTCGTACGAGGCGCGCGCTGATCGCGCTGCTGACCTCTCTGTTCCTGGCGGTGTCGGTGACATCCGCGCCCGCCGAGGCCAAGCCCGGCCGGAAGGTCACGAAGGGAAAGGTCAGCTGGGTGACCGACACGTGGGTCTCGGGCTCCGGCACCGGCTACGCGCTCACCGGCACGATCAACGGCTCGAAGAAGCGCAAGCTGCTCCTCCAGTACAAGGCACCCAACGGGTGGAAGAAGCTCAACAAGACCAAGGCCGTCGACGGCAACTACAGCTTCACCGGCACCTGGGACTGGTACGGCAAGCACAAGGTGCGGGTCGTGGCCCCGCAGACCAGGAAGCACCGGAAGCGCACGTTCAAGGCACACCGGGTCAACGTCGTCCCGAGCTACGCCGCGCGAGGCCTGGCCAGTGACCACAACCTGCTCAAGGTGCAGGGCCGCCGGGAACGCATCAACCCGTGCCAGACGGTCCGCTACAAGCTCAACCTCGACGACATCGGTGACGGCGTGCTGCCGATCATCGACTCGGTGCTCGCCCAGTTCACCGCGGCCAGCGGCGTGAAGTTCAAGTACACCGGGCGCACCCACACCATCCCGCAGGGCCGTCGCAGGCAGGACAAGAACACCGACCTGATCATCGCGTGGGCCACCCAGGCGGAGCGTCCCGCCCTCGTGGGCACCGTCGCGGTCAGCCAGGTGGTCAAGGCCGACGGCGGCCGGGACCGTCGGGGCCGGCTCTGGAGCATCAAGCAGACCGGGGTCACGGTCAACACCGACGCCACGGTGCCGGGCCCCAACCAGGCCGTGGACCTGACGCTCGACTCCCCGAGCCGCGCGACCCTGGGCATGACCCTGCTGCACGAGGTCGGACACGCCTTCGGTCTGGCCCACACCGACAAGAACGCGGCCGGCCAGACCCAGCTGATGTACTACTCGACCGACACGCTGCCCTGGAGCGACGGGTTCTTCCGGTCGCTCTTCGGGGCCGGCGACCTCGCCGGCCTGAAGAAGGTCGGCCTGGCGGGCGGCTGCGTGCGCGGCTGACCCGCTCCCGCACCAGGCACGGCAGTGCGGCCCCGGTCCTCGCGACCGGGGCCGCACTGCGTCCATGCGCTGCCCGCGTGGCTCAACCGGTGCGCTGGGCCGCCCGGGGCCGGTCCTACGCTGGCCCGATGCGCATCTACGGCTTCGGTGAGTACGGCGACGTCCGCGTGCAGGGGCACCTCGACGGCCCCGAGCCGGTGCCCGGCCCCGGGCAGCTGCTGGTCGTGATGACCGCGGCCGGGGTGAACCCGGCGGACATCAAGGTGCGGTCCGGGCTCCGCAGGGACGACGTCGCGGTGGTCTTCCCGATGGCGATGGGCCGCGAGGCCGCGGGCGTGGTGCGAGCCGTGGGCGCCGGCGTCGTCGGCTTCCGGGCCGGTCAGCGGGTGTTCGGGCAGACGGTCGCGGGCACCGGAGCGATGGCCCGGCTGGTGCTCCTCGAGGCGGCCTCGAGCGCCGTCGTACCCGAGGGCGTGGAGGATGCCCTGGCCGCCTGCATCCCGGTCTCCGTCGGCACCGCCCACGACGCGCTCGACCAGCTGGGCCTGGCCCCCGGCGAGACGCTGCTGGTGACCGGCGCCGGTGGCGGAGTGGGTACGGCGGCCTGCCAGCTCGCCCGGCTGCGAGGAGTGCGCGTCGTCGGACTGGCCTCCGCCGACAAGGCCGACCTCGTGACGAGCCTGGGTGCGACCCATGTGTCGTCGGGTGCCGGCTGGCCCGAGCGGGTCCGGGCGGTCGCCGGTGCGGGCGTCGCTGCCGTCTTCGACCTGGTCGGTCCTGCCGTGCTGGCCGACGCCGTCGCCCTGGCCGCCGACCCGGCCCGCGTCATCAGCGTCGCGGCGCCGGCCGCGGCGAGACGGGCCGGCGGGTCGGGCGTCGTGCGACGGCGTACGACCGAGGTCTTCACGCACCTGGCCGGCCTGATCGCCTCGGGTGACCTCCGACCGGTGGTCTCGGGGGCCTACCCGTTCGAGCGCGCCGCCGACGCGGTGGCCGCGGTCGAGACGGGCCACGCCGCGGGCAAGGTGGTCGTCGTCGGGGCTCCCCACCTCGTCGTGCACCGGCGCGCGGCGCACCGGCGGATGCCGTGGCGCAACGGCGGTGGCCTCACCGCGGAGGTGACCCGCTCGCCCACCGAGGGCGACGACTTCGACTGGCGGGTCAGCTTCGCAGAGGTGGCCGCGGGCGGACCGTTCTCGTCCTTCGCCGGCGTCGACCGGGTGATCGTGGTGGTGGACGGGCCCGGCCTCGTGCTCACCGTCGACGGTGTCGAGCACGCGCTGCGGCGGCACGAGCCGTTCGCCTTCCCGGGAGAGGGCGACGCGACGGCGACGACCAGCGGGCCGACCGTCGACCTCAACGTGATGACCCGCCGAGGCCGCTGCACGGCCACGGTGGACGTCGTACCAGTGCAGGAGGCTGGGCCGGTCGACCTGGCCGCGGACGGCGAGCTGCTCGTCGCCGTGCTGGACGGTGCGGTGTCGGTGTCGTCGGCGGGCGACCACATCACGGCCGAGCGGCTCGACGTCGTCGCCTCGGCGGTGCCGGTCACCGTGTCGGGCGTCGGCGTCGTCGCGGTGGTCAGGCTGTCAGCCCTCTAGGGCCGCGACCTGCTCGATGCACCACGGGCTGACGTCCCTCCGGCCCCGGGTCACGTCGTCGCGGAAGGCCGGCCAGTCGACCCAGTCGATCTCGGCGACCTCGTCGGGGTCGGGCGCCAGCGCCGAGGGGTCGGGACAGGTCGCGGTGTAGACCGGGCAGACCTCGTTCTCGACGATGCCGTCGGCCATCTCGGCGCGGTAGCGGAAGTCGGGCAGCACCAGCCGCAGGTCGGTGACGGCGACGCCGAGCTCCTGCCTCACCCGGCGCTCGACCGCCTGCGCGACGGGCTCGTCCGGGCCGGGGTGCCCGCAGCAGCTGTTGGTCCACACGCCCGGCCAGGTGCGCTTGCCCCAGGCCCGGCGGGTCAGCAGCAGCCGGCCGTCGGGATCGAAGAGGTAGCACGAGAACGCCAGGTGCAGCGGGGTGTCGTGGTGGTGCACGGCCGCCTTGGCGGCGGTGCCGATCGGGGTGCCGTCGTCGGCGAGCAGGACGACGAGCTCCTGGGGTGGTGTGGTCATGCTGGCCTCGCAAGCTGGTCGACGGCCGCCCCGAACAGTCCCGGCATGCGCTGGGCGGCCGAGACGATCCGGCGGCGCAGGACGGGCACGCTCGTGGCAGCGAGCAGTGAGTGGGTGAGCAGGTCGTGGCGCCGGCCGAGCCGGCGATGGTCCGCCTCGTAGCGGTAGGGGTCCCCGTCACTGACCGCCGCGACCGCCGCGCGCGCCTGCGCGAGCCCGAGGGCGATGCCCTCGCCGGTCAGCGCGTCGACGTACCCCGCGGCGTCCCCCACCAGGAGGACCCGGCCGGCGACCCGGGCCCTGGCCCGCTGCCGCAGCGGGCCGGCGCCACGGACCCGCGTGCGTGGCCGGCCCGCCAGCCGCTCGGCCAGGGCCGGGAAGTCGCCGAGCAGCTCCTCGAACGGGCGGCGCTCCGCGCTGAGCACGGCGACCCCGACGAGGTCGTCGGCCACCGGCGTCACGTACGCCTCCCCCGTGGTGCCCCAGTGCACCTCGACGTACGACGTCCAGGGGGCGAGCCGGACGTGGCACCGCAGCCCGTAGCGGCGTTGCCTGGCCGGCGGACCGTCCAGTCCGAGCTGGCGCCGCACCGGGGAGTGCAGGCCGTCGGCCGCCACGAGGTGGCGCACGGCCTGCCCGTCGACCAGCAGGTGGTCACCGCGGTCGACGATCTCGTGCACGGCGTGGGGACTCGTGGTGATCCCGGCGGCGGCCGCCCTCTCGCGCAGGGCCGCGTGCAGCGCCGTCCGCCGGACTCCCATGCCGGGACCGCCGCGGAACGCCGCCTCGGCCATGCTGGCTCCGTCGACGTAGCGGATCCCGTCGATCTGGTGCCCGTCGAGGCGGACACCGAGGTCGGCGAGGTCGGCGACGGCGCTGGGCATCAGTCCCTCGCCGCAGGCCTTGTCGATGTCGCCGACGCGCGGCTCGCGGATCTCGACGTCGAGGCCGGCGCGGACGGCGTACAGGGCGGTGGCCAGCCCGGTCGGCCCGCCGCCGGCGACCAGGAGGTCACGCATAGCCGAGCGCCTCGTTCTCGACCCGGATGCGCACGGTGAGCAGCGCTGCGTTGGCGAGGGTGAAGACCACGGCCGTGATCCAGGAGGCGTGCACGAGCGGCAGCGCGACGCCCTCGGCGACGACGGCGACGTAGTTGGGATGGGAGAGGAGGCGGTAGGGGCCGGACCGGACGAGCTGGAGCCCCGGCACCACGATCACGCGCGTGTTCCACCGCTCACCGAGGGTGCCGATGCACCACCACCGGAGGCCCTGGGCCGCGACGACCACCGCGACCATGGTCCAGGCGAGGCCCTCGGCGACGTCCGGGCGGCGGACGAACGCCTCCACCAGCATCGCCACCAGGAACCCGGAGTGCAGCAGCACCATCACGGGGTAGTGGCCACGGCCCGTCTCCCGACCGCCCCGCGCGAGGCTCCGCGCCGCGTTGCGGTTGGAGACGACCAGCTCGGCCAGCCGCTCGAGGGCCACCAGCGCGACGACGACCACGAAGGCGGTCAGGGTCGTCACGACTCTCCTCCCGAGGGCGCCCGGAGCAGCACGAGCTCGGAGCAGAAGCCCGGCCCCATGGCCATCAGCATGCCGTAGGAGCCGGGTGGCGGCGGCCGGTCGACGAGGGTGTCGGCCAGCACGTGCAGCACCGAGACCGACGACAGGTTGCCGATCCGGGCCAGGGAGGACCGGGTGAGGGCGAGGTCGTGGTCGGTGAGGTCGAGGGCGTCGCGCAGGGCGTCGATCACCTTGGGGCCGCCGGGGTGGCACACCCACCAGCCGATGTCCTCGCGGGTGAGCCCGTGCGACTCCAGGAACCGGTCGACGTCGTCACGGATGTAGCGGCCCACGATCGCCGGCACCTGCGCGTCGAGCACGATGCGCAGCCCGCTGCCGCCGAAGTCGAAGCCCATCGTGCGCTCGGAGTCGGGGTAGAGCCGGCTCCGGCTGTCGAGCACGGCCGGGTGGTCGCCGGTCGTCGCGCCGCTCGCCACGACGGCGGCCGCACCGTCGCCGAAGAGGCCGCTGGCCACCAGGTTGGGCACCGACACGTCATCGCGCTGCACGGTCAGCGAGCACAGCTCGACGGCCACCAGCACCGCGACCTGGTCAGGGTGCCCGGTCAGGTAGTCGTGCAGCCGGGCCACGCCGGCCGCGCCCGCGACACACCCGAGGCCGAAGATCGGCACGCGCTTCACGTCCGGCCGGAGGCCGACGACCGCGGCGATCCGGGCGTCCAGCGACGGCACGGCCAGCCCGGTGACGGTCGCGGAGACGATCAGGTCGACGTCGCTGGGCGTCAGGTCGGCCGCCTTGAGGGCGTCCACGAGCGCCTGGGCGCCCAGCTCCACGGCGTGCTCGAGGAAGAGGTCGTTGGCGCGGTCGAAGCTCTCGAGCCCGGCGTACTCCTCCAGCGGCAGTGCCAGGTGTCGGTGCTCGACCCCGGCGTTGCCGTGGAAGGTGCGCAGGAGGCGCTCGTTGAGGGCACCTCCCCGCGTGCCGACCACGTCGGCGAACGCGTCGGTGATCTCGGCTTGGGGGTAGCGGTGCTCCGGCAGGGCGCCGCGTACGGACAGGATGCGCATGATCACTGGACCTTTCTGATCCGGGCTCGTCCGGAGAGGAGTTGGTGTCCCAGTCCGCCGACCAGTCGTGGGGTGAGGCGGCCGTCACCGAGGCCGAGCTCGACGAGGTCGTCGAAGACCCGCCGATCGCGGGCCGACGCGGCGATCCCCGCCTCGACCACCCGGGAGCTCCGGGAGAGGCGGGCGGCGGTCCAGGTGTGCTTCAGGTGCCGGCCCAGCAGCGAGCCGACGGCTCTGCGGTGCCGGGCGCCGGCCCCGTCGGGCTGCCCCCGCCGGACGGCCTCCGCGGCGATCCGCCCGGCGACGGCGCCGGTGGCCACCGCGTAGTAGATGCCCTCGCCCGTCATCGGGTTGACCAGCCCGGAGGCGTCGCCCGCGAGCAGCACGGGCCCGTCCGGTTGGCCGGAGCCGCGACCCCACCCCGACAGCGGCAGGTGGTGGGCCCGCCACTGCGCGCCGGAGGTCGCGGCACCGGGGATCAGCTGCTCGAGCTGGTCGAGCAGCAGTGTCTTGGACAGGCCGGCGGCCGAGTCGACGAGCTCGCCGTAGCCGACGTTCGACAGCCCGTCACCCCGGTCGAAGGCCCAGGCGTACGACGGCTGCCGCCGCTCGCCGTACCGGATGAGCTGGAGGCCGCGCCTCTCCGGCACCGTCGGGGCATAGCCACGGATGGCGATGGCGCGTTGACCGTGAAGCCGGGAGCCGAGGAAGTCGCGGACCACGGACTGGTCCCCGTCGGCGCCGATCACCACGGGGGCGACGAACCGGTCGTCGATGACCACGCCGTCGGCGGTGCTCCGCAGCCGGCGCACCCGGTGCCGCACCAGGGTCGCACCGGCCTGAACCGCGCGGCGGACGAGGCGGGCGTCGAAGACCGTCCTCGGCACCACCCACACCGGACGGGCCAGGTGGCCCTCGACCCGCGTGCCTGCGCGAGACAGGTCGAGCCGGCGGACGGGCTCCCAGCCGTCGACCAGGTCGTGCACCCCGAGCCCGGCGAGGACGTCGAGGGCGTGCGGGGCGATGCCGTCGCCGCAGCTCTTGTCCCGCGGGAAGTCGTCGCGGTCGAGGAGGAGCACCCGGGCTCCGGGGGTCCGTGCCAGTGCGGCGATGGCCGCGGTGGCACCGGCCGGTCCGGCGCCCACGACGACGACGTCCCAACGATCCTGCCCGGTCACCGCGAGGCCACCAGCAGCACCACGTCGACCAGGGCGATCGCGACGGCCGCCCGGAACGGCACGCGGCCACGGCCGACGAGCGCCACGACGGCGAGTGCGCCCACCAGCGCGAGACCCGCGAGCGAGACCGCGCCGGGCACCGAGCGGGTGCCGGCGGTGATCACGACCGAGGCGGCGACGAGCAGCGCGACGGCCGTGCGGGCGGCCCAGCAGGCACCGAGGCGGTGGGGCAGCCCGCGCACGCCGGTCGCCTCGTCGTCGGCCAGGTCGGGGAGGGCGTTCACGAGGTGCGCTCCGACACCGAGCATGCCGGCGGCCAGCGGCACCCACGCGGCGGGCACCTCGGCTCCGGGTCCGGCGAGGCTCACGAAGACCGGGAGGCCGCCGAAGGCGAGTGCGTACGGCGCCCAGGAGAAGGCCGTCGACTTGAGACCGAGGTTGTAGCCCCACCCGGCGATGACCAGCACGAGGTGCAGGAGCCCGGCCCCGAGGCCGCACGCCAGCGAGAGGACGACCGTGGCGGCGATCGCGGCTCCGCAGGCCAGCCGCGCCCGGCCGATGGACACCTCGCCGGTGGCGAGCGGCTTGTCGGTGCGTCGTACCCGCAGGTCGCGGTCACGGTCGACGAGGTCGTTGGACCAGCCGATGCTCAGCTGACCGGCGAGCACCGCCGACGTCACCAGGACAGCGCGTGCGGGGGCGAGGTCACCGGCGGCGGCGAGGGCGGCGGTCATCGCGGTGACCGCCAGCGCCGGGCCCGCATGTGCCGCCCGGAGGAGCGCCACGGAGGGGTGCGCGACGCGGGGACGGACGGTGACGTCCGTCCCTTCGCGTGCTCCGGGACGTGGACCCATGTGCTCAGCCTGTCACCCCGGGCAACCGACCGCGCCCTCCGAAGGGGTGCCTCAGCCGTTGGTCGCGCGGCTGGCCGAGGCGCCGCGGGGCTGCTCGTCCCCGCGCTTCTCGCGGAAGTTGCGGTAGCTGTAGACGATCATGCCGGCCGCGATCGCGGCGGAGCCGATGAGCGAGAAGCCGGTGCCCCAGCCGCCCGGGAGCCACAACGCGTCGGACAGCGGCCACCAGCCCGGTGCGTCGGGACGCAGACCCCAGGCGATGCCCACCGCGACGAGGACGGCCACGCCGAGCGCCGACATCAGGATGCGCGGCCATGTGGCGACGCCGTCAGCGGCGGCACGCAGCGCTGCTGCCTTGACCGGCTCCAGCCGCTTCTCCGCCCACTCGTACTGGGTGGAGAGCAGGGCCAGCCCGGCGAACAGGGCGAGCAGGCCGGGGCCGGGCAGCACCAGCGCCGCGATGCCGACCAGGACCAGGAGCCACCCGGCCGCCTCGATGAGCACCCGCTTGAGCCTTCTACCCACGTGCAACGCCATGGGCTCAGCCTGCCATGCGACCGCACATCGCGCCCGGGATCGAGCAGGCCGCCGGGGACCGGCGCCCCGATACTGGGGCCATGGACTTCGACCAGATGAGGACGAGGGCGCGTGCCGTCCGCGCCCAGTACGCCGAGTTCGAGACGGCCCGCTACGGGCGCCCCTGGACCTCCGAGGAGCTGATGCTGGGCTTCCTCGGCGACGTCGGCGACCTGGCCAAGCTCGTGCAGGGCAAGGCCGGGGTCCGTCCCCGCGACGACCTGGACGAGGCGCTCGCGCACGAGCTCGCCGACTGCCTGTGGGCCGTCATGGCACTCGCCGACGCCTACGACGTCGACCTCGGGGCTGCCTTCGACGACACGATGACCTCGCTCGGCGAGCACCTGGGCGGGGCTTCCTAGCCATCAGCGCCGGTACGACGCCGCCGAGGTCCGCAGCCGCCAGCTCACCAGCGCCAGGTCGACGGCGGTGCGTCGCTGGCGGTCCGCCAGGTCGAGGCCGCCGAGGGCCCGGGCGATCCGTTCGAGCCGGCCGTAGAGCGTCTGCCTGCGGATCCCCAGCGCGGCCGCGGCCGCGGTCTTGGACAGCCCGGCCTCGAGGTAGGCCTCCAGCGTGGGCACCAGCTCGGAGCCGGTGCGGGCGTCGACCTCCAGCAACGGGCCCAGCTGGTCGGTGACGAACCCCTCCAGCTCGGTGTCGTCGACCACCGAGGACAGCAGGTGGTAGACGCCGAGGTCGTTGGCCAGCACGACCCAGCCCTCGATGGCGAGCCGATCGGCCAGCCGGGCGGCGTCCCGGGCCGCGGGCAAGGACCTGGCCAGTCCCGCCTCGTCGTCGACCAGGCCCCCGGCCACCAGCCGGACCACCCGCCCGCCGACGGTGGCCGCCAGCTCGGCGTCCACGGCTGCGGCCGCCTGCTCCAGCCGGGCGCGCAGCAGCGCCGGCCGCACCGAGACCGCGGCCAGCACCTCGCCGTCCACCTCCCCGACCAGGCACGGGCCGAACACCTCGCGCAGCGACTTCGTCGTCGCCCGCACCCCGGTGGAGACCTGGTGCGGAGCCGCGGTCGCGACCACCAGGGCCACGGCGCGCTCACCGGGCCGGACGGCGAAGCCGATCGACCTGGCCCGCGCCGCGATGTCGGTCGAGGTGAGGTCCCAGCCGTCGGCCAGCTCCTGCAACAGGTCGGCGGCGGCCGATCCCCGGTGACCGCCGCGCCGTGCCTCCGCGGCGAGACAGAGCGCCACGACGCCGGCGCACAGCTCGACCAGCCCCGGGCACCTCGGGTCGGCCACCGACAGCAGCATCCGAGGACTGCTGGCCACGTCGACGGTGAGGGTGTCCGCACCCCGGACGTCGGCACCGACGACCAGGTTCCCCTGGTCGTCGGACAGCCCCACCGGCCCCTCGCAGACCGACGCAGCCACGGCGACCAGGCCGGCGACACCCGCCCCGGCGAGCAGGGCCCGGTGCAGCTCCGCGGTGGCCCGGTCGGTGCGCCGCAGCTGCCGCAGCTCGTCGTGGAGCAGCAGCGGGTGCACGGTCTCGGTGACCTGGATGAACGGCACCACGCCGTGCAGCGCGACGAACGGCAGTCCGCTGTCCCGGGCCGCCGACACCATGCTGGGCGGCGGGCTCGGGAAGGTGCGGCCCAGCTCCAGGAGGAGGGCGGCCACCCCGCGTCGCGCCAGCGCCCGTACGTAGTCGGCCAGCGCCTCGGGCGAGTGCCCCACCAGCCCCAGCCCGGTGGTCAGCAGCACCTCGCCGCCCTGGAGCAGGGGCGCGATCTCGTAGATCTCCGAGGTGTGGATCCAGCGCACCTCCCGCGCGTCCAGCGCGCTGCCGGCCAGCACCTCGGCCCGGGCCGCCTGCATCAGCGGGAGCGCCAGCAGGTCCGCCACCGTGAACCCCATGCCGTGATCATCCGCGCTACCCGACGGTTCGTCCAGTGGTGCGACCATCGGTGGACAGATCGTCTCTGGCGTCCCGGCCGTCGCTGCACTTTGATGGCACTACGCCCCTTCGCAGCCCCAATCGCTCTCCCCGGAGGTCCACGATGCGCAAGGTCACCCGCTCGATCGCTCTCCTCTCGGTGTCCTGCCTGGCACTGCTGGCTGCCTGCGGCGGCACCACCGGCAACGAGGGCAGCAGTGACGCAGGCGGCGACGCGCCCCTGGTCTACGGAGTCTTCGCGACCCCGCTGGAGGAGCCCTGGGACGGCGCCATCCACGCGGCCCTCACCTCGGCGGCCGACGACGGCGAGATCCGCTACAAGCACGTGGACGACCTCAACACCTCCGACGCCATGGAGCGCGGCCTGCGCGACATCGCCCAGAACGAGAAGCCGGACGCGATCGTGGGCGACGCGTTCGCCGCCGAGGAGGCGGTGCGCAAGGTGGCCGCCGACTTCCCCGACATCGTCTTCGCGTTCGGCTCGGGCGAGGAGCCGGTCGCGCCCAACATGAGCGTCTTCGACAACTGGCTCCAGGACCCCGCCTACCTGGCCGGCATGGTCTCGGGCGGCATCACCACGTCCGACACGATCGGCGTGGTCGCCGCGATGCCGATCCCGGAGGTCAACCGGATCGTGAACGGCTACATCGCCGGCGTGAAGGCCACCAACCCGGACGCCACCGTGAAGGTCTCCTTCATCAACTCCTTCTTCGACCCCGCGGCGGCCAAGCAGGCCGCCGAGGCCCAGGTGGCGGCCGGGGCCGACGTGCTGTTCGCCGAGCGGGCCGGCGTCATCGAGGCCGCCAAGGAGGCCGACATCCCCGTGATCGGGATGATGGTGGACCAGCAGGACGAGGCACCGGAGAACGTCGTCACGTCCCTGGTGTGGAACGTGCGACCCACCGTCGACGCGATCGTCGCGCAGATCTCCGGCGGCCCGGAGGCGGTGGACCTCGGGCAGTACTCCTTCCTCAAGGCCGGCGGCTCCTCGATGGCCCCGATCAACACCGACGTGGTCGGCGGAGTGCCCGCAGACCTGGTCGACATGGTCGGCGCCAAGGAGGAGGAGATGACGAGCGGCGCGTTCACCACCCCGGTCGACGAGAGCAGCCCCAAGGGTTCGGTCGACGTCTCCCAGTAGGCCGAGCCGCCGACCACCGGACAGGCATCGCGGACAGGCATCGCGTACAGACATCGAGGACAGGGGAGCCGTCATGCCCGAGACGCTGCTCGCGCTGGAGCGGATCACCAAGCGGTTCGGCGACCTGGTGGCCAACGAGGAGATCAGCCTCGAGGTCGCCTCCGGCGAGGTGCTCGCCATGCTCGGGGAGAACGGTGCCGGCAAGTCCACCCTGATGAAGGTCATCTACGGGCTGCTGCGGCCCGACAGCGGCCGCCTGGTCATGGACGGCCGCGAGCTCGAGATCGGGTCGCCGCGCGACGCCATGCGTGCCGGCATCGGCATGGTCACCCAGGAGTTCTCCCTCGTCGAGACCATGACGGTGGCCGAGAACGTCGCCCTGTCCGCGGTCGGCTGGGGCCGCGTGGACACCAGGGCGACCCACGCGCGCGTGCTGGCCGCGATGGAGCGCATCGGCGTGCACATCGAGCCGGCCCGGCTGGTCTCGTCCCTGTCCATCGGTGAGCGGCAGCGCGTCGAGATCATCAAGGCGCTCTTCCACGACTGCCGCGTGCTGATCCTGGACGAGCCGACGGCGGTGCTGACGCCGCAGGACATCCGGGCCCTCTTCACCACCGTCGAGCGGCTGCGCGCTGAGGGCCTCGGCGTCCTGTTCGTCTCCCACAAGCTCAAGGAGGTCGCGGAGATCTCCGACCGGGTGGTCGTGCTGCGCCGCGGTCGCCTGGTCGCGGAGCGGCGCACCGCCGAGGTGGGTCCCGACGAGCTGGCCGGCCTGATGATGGGCGTCGAGCAGGCGCCGCTGGCCGACACCGAGGCCGCCGCGGCCGTGGGCCTGACCCACCGGCCGCCCACTCCTTCCCCCGCCCCCTCCCCCGCCCCCAGCCATCCCGCCGGCCCTCCCGTGCCGGAGGTGGCCGTGCTGGAGGTGGCCGGGTTGGTGGTGCCGCGCGACGGACGCGACGTCGTCGACGGGATGGACCTGAGCGTGCACCGGGGCGAGATCCTCGGGGTCGCCGGCATCAGCGGCAACGGGCAGACCGAGCTGGTCGAGGCGCTGTGCGGCACCCGCAGCCCCCGGGCCGGGACCCTGCGCGTCGACGGCACCGACATCACGGGTGCCGCAGTGGCGGACCGGCTGGCGGCCGGCCTGGGCCGGCTGACCGAGGACCGCCGCGGCAGCTGCGTGGCCCAGCTCAGCGTGGAGCAGAACCTGGTCCTGGAGGACCTGGCCGACTACACCCGCCGCGGGGCCCTGGACCGACGGGCCGTCCGCGCGCACGCCCTGGCGATGATCGAGCAGTTCGAGATCCGGGCCGAGCCGACCACGCCGGTCGGCACGCTCTCGGGGGGCAACGTCCAGAAGGTGCTGCTGGCTCGGGCCCTGCACCGCCGGCCGCGGATCCTGCTCGCCGCCCAGCCGACCCGTGGACTGGACATCGGCACCTACCGCTACGTGCACCAGCAGCTCGCTGACCTGCGGGCCGAGGGCGCCGGCGTCCTGCTGGTCTCGGAGGACCTCGACGAGCTGCGTGCCCTCGCGGACCGCATCGTGGTGGTGCTGCGCGGCCGGATCGTCGGGGAGCTCCCCGCGGCACAGGCCACCAACGAGCGCCTGGGCGCGCTCATGACCGGCCGGGATGCCGCCTGATGGCCCGGACCCTGCCCCACCTCGTGCTCCGGGGACACCAGCCCCGCTGGCTCACGCCGGTGGCCATGGCCGCTGCCGTGCTCTTCACCGTCGTGCTCACCGCGATCCCGATCCGACTGGCCGGCGCGAACCCGGTCGCCACGTTCGAGCGCTACCTGGTGCGACCCCTGTCCAGCCAGACCAGCGTCTTCGAGGTGCTGCTGACCGCCACGCCACTGGTGTTCACGGGCCTGGCCGTCGCGATCGCCTTCCGGGCGGGCTACTGGAACATCGGCGCCGAGGGCCAGTTCCTCGCCGGCGCCGTGTGCGTGACCTGGGTGGGCACCACCTTCACCGGTCTGCCCGCGCCGGTGGCGATCCCGGTCGGGTTCGTGGCAGGGGCGATCGGCGGCCTCGCCTGGGCCGTCGTACCGGCCTGGCTGAAACGGCGAGCCGGCATCGACGAGGTCGTCACCACGCTGCTCCTCAACCCGGTGGCCCTGCTGGTGGTGCAGGGCCTGCTCAACGGTCCCTGGCGCAACTCCCGGACCGGCTTCACCGACTCCGACCGCCTCGGTGCGGGCTACGAGCTGCCCCTCCTGCTCTCCGGCAGCCGGGCCCACGTCGGGCTCCTGGTCGCCCTCGTCCTGCTCGTCGGGACCTGGTGGGTGCTGGCCAGGTCCCCGCTCGGGCTGCGGATCACCACGTCGGGACTGGCGCCCAGGACGGCGGAGTTCTCCGGCATCGCGGTCACGCGCCTGCAGTTCCGGGTGGCCCTGACGTCCGGCGCGGTCGCCGGCGTGGGCGGCGCCTCCCAGGTGATGGGCGTGCAGCACCAGCTCACCCAGGGGATCAGCAACGGGTACGGCTACACCGGCATCATCGTCGCGACCCTCGGCGCCCTCTCGGCGGTCGGCGTGCTGCTCGTGGCCCTGCTGCTCGGCGACATCGCGGTCGGCGCCCAGAACGCGTCGCTCGTGCTGCAGCTGCCGCCGCAGCTGGGCCAGGTCTTCGGGGCGCTGCTGCTCCTCTCCGTCCTTGCCGCCCTCAGCTGGCGCCGCTACCGGATCGTCTGGAGGCGGAGCCCATGAGCATCAACCTCGTCGCGCTGGTCTCGGCCATGCTGGTCATCGCCACCCCCCTCGTCTGGGCGGCCGTCGGCGAGCTGGTGATCGAGAAGACCGGCGTCCTCAACCTCGGCATCGAGGGCACGATGGTCGCCGGCGCCTTCGTGGCCTTCGTGGTCGCCGACCTCAGCGGGTCGCCCTGGCTCGGCCTGCTCGCGGCGATCGTCGCCGGGGTGCTGGCCGGCCTGCTGATGGGCCTGCTCACCGTCACCCTCGGGCAGAACCAGCACGTCTCCGGTCTCGGGATCACCCTGCTGCTCATCGCCCTGTGCGAGTTCACGTTCCGCGTCCGGTACGGCGGCCAGCGACCCCGGCTGCCGGCCAAGTTCCACACCGTCCTGGACGGTGCCGGGATCTTGGACCAGCACTGGATGACGTACGTCGCCTTCCTGGTCCTGGCCCCGGCGACGTGGTGGGTCCTGCGCTCCACCGGCACCGGCTACCGGCTGCACGCCGTGGGCGAGAGCTTCGACGCCGCCGAGGTCGCCGGGATCCCGGTCAACGCCACCCGCTACGTCGCGCTGGTGGTCGGCTCGGCGCTGATGGCGGTCGGCGGGTCGTTCCTGACCCTCTCGGTGCTGGGCACCTACACCCTCGACATCATCAACGGGCGCGGCTGGGTCTGCATCGCGCTGGTGATCTTCGGGACCTGGCGGGTCTGGCGGGTCGTGGCCGGCGCGCTGCTCTTCGCGGTCACCGACGCGCTGCAGCTCCAGCTCGCGATCACCGACCTCTTCTCCGGCGTACCCCGCGAGCTGATGCTCGCCCTGCCCTACCTCGTGGTGATCGCCGCGCTGGCGATCTGGGGACGCTCGGTGCACTACCCCTCGCAGTACCTCAAGGCCTACCGCCGTGGCTGAGTCGGCACGCGGTCGACGCGGAACCCCTCGACAGGAGCAGACACGTGAATGACGCATCCGCAGACCTGGAGCTGCTGGCCCTGGCCCTGGCCGAGGCCCGTGCCGGCCTGGCCGCAGGCGGCATCCCCATCGGTGCGGCGCTCGCCGCGGACGGGACGCTGCTCGGCACCGGCCACAACAAGCGGGTCCAGCTGGGCAGCAGCATCCGGCACGGTGAGACCGACTGCCTCGAGAACGTCGGCCGGCTCCCCGCCGCGACGTACGCCCGCGCCACCATGGCCACCACGCTGTCCCCGTGCGACATGTGCACCGGCGCGATCCTGCTCTACGGGATCCCGCGCGTGGTGATCGGCGAGAACCGCACGTTCCTCGGCGGCGAGGAGCTGCTGAGGTCGCGAGGTGTCGAGGTGGTGGTGGTCGACGACGACGAGTGCCGCACCCTGATGGAGGAGTTCATCGCCGCCAACCCGAAGCTGTGGGCCGAGGACATCGGCGTCGAGGACTGACCCCCCGGCGCCTCCCTCCTAGACTGGTCGGGATCGCCCGCGGTCACAACTGGGGTCACAACTGGGAGGTGCAACCATGCCGATCTTCATGGTGGAGCGTCAGTTCGCCGAGCAGCTCGACGTCGACCCGGAGTCGGCGGTCGAGATCAACGCGATCAACGAGGCCTCCGGGGTGAGCTGGCTGTCCTCGTTCCTGTCGGCCGACAAGCGCAAGACCTTCTGCCTGTACCAGGCCGACGACATCGACGCGATCCGGACGGCTGCGGTCCGCGCCGGCCTTCCGGCCGACGCCATCATGGAGCTCTCCGGCACCGTCTCCCCGGACGGCTCGTTCACGCCCATGTAGCCGGTGACGGCCGGGTCAGCCCCCCGGCCGGAGCAGACCGTGCTCGGTGGCGAAGATCGCCGCCTTGGTGCGGTTGGGGGCATCGGTCTTGGTCAGGATGCTGCGCACGTGGTTGGCGGCCGTGTTGGCGCTGAGGAAGAGCCGATCGCCGATCTCACGGTTGGACAGGCCCTCCGCGACCAGCCGGAGCACCTCGACCTCCCGCTCGGTCAGACCGTTGGGCAGGGGTGGGTGCACGGCGTCGGGCGTGGGGACGGCGTCGAGGTCGCGGAGGACCCCGCGATGACCGATCCGACGCGCCAGCGCCCCCGCCTCGTCTGCGAGCGCCGTGGCCGAGGGGCCGTCCGCGCCCGCGCCTCGGGCCCGATGACGGCTCCACGCGGCCAACGTCTCGGCCTGGTGCGTGACCGCGCCCATCCGCCGGTCCATGGCGAGAGCCTGCTCGAAGTGCCCGTCGGCGCTGGGCGCCCCCAGCACCGAGTCCAGCTCCGCCAGCCGGCGAGCGGCGCTCCCGAAGACACCCACGAACTGACCGGCCATCAAGTTGGCGTCGGCGTACTCGGCCAGCAGGGGTCGGAGCAGTCGTGCGGTCGGCGCGTCGTCGAGCTTCACGGCGGCCTCGGTCATGTAGGCCAGCACCCCGCCCCACAGGGCGCCGGCCCGATGGTCCTCGATCCGCTCACCCAGATGGGACAGCAGCCTGGCGGCCGGCGCCCACATCTCCAGCTCGGTGTACAGCGCCAGGAGGCCCGGCAGCCAGTGGTCCGCGAACGCCTCGTCCCCCGTGACGAGCGGTCGGACCTGCTCCAGGCCGCCGGTCACCCGGCGCAGCATGAACTGCTGCACCCCCCACGACCCCTCCGTGGCGCCGCCGAACTCGTGGTTGAACTGCTGGAGCCAGGCCACGATGCGCTCGGCCGCCGCGTAGTCCCCCACGGAGTACCGATGGGCGTAGCGGCAGCACCCTGCGACGTACCGGAAGAACGGCTGCCCCCGGGACAGCGCGAGCTCGGTCAGGTCGCGCTGGGCGCTGGTCCAGGCGGGCTCGTCCCCCACGATGTAGCCGAAGACGGCACGGTAGAAGGCAGCCGGACCGATGTGGTCGTCGTCCCCGAGGCGTGACCCGATCTCGTGCAGCTCGACCGCGCGGGCCAGGAGCTCGGGTGCCAGCTGCGGTGTCATCCCCCGCCACAGGGTCCGACCGAGCGCGTGTGCGACCAGCTCGTCGTCTCCGTCGGCTCGGGCCCGGGCGAGCGCCTCCTCACCCAGGGCGCCGGCCCGTTGTGTGTCGCCGGTGAACGCGAAGGCCCTTCCCTGGCTGGCGATGGCTCGCACGTACAGCGGGTCGCTGCGGTCGAGGTCGGCGCCTGCGAGCGCCTCGCTGAGCATCGTGAGGGAGGGCTGGCCGTTGACACCGGGTCGGGAGGAGGCGTCCTCGTGACCGATCGCGGCCATCAGCCGGGTGCGGGCGCTCTCCCCCGCCCCCAGGTCGGCGTACAGGCGCCGCGCGGTCGTGAAGTCGCCGGCGTGCATGAAGCAGTTCGCCGCGGCGAAGAGCAGCTCCACCCGCGGGGGTCCCTGGGCGACGTGCAGCTGTGCCGCCCGCTCGTACAGCACCGCGGCCTCACCGTGCGCGATGCCGCGCACCGCCTGTTGAGCCGCGAGCACCAGGTAGTGGACGGCCCTGTCCTCGTGACCGAGCGCTCGCGCCTGCACGTAGTGGTGCGCCAGCCGGGCCACCAGCCCGGGGTCGTCCTCGGCCATCCGCTGCTCGAGGACCGCTGCGACCCGGGCATGGGCGGCGGCGCGGCCCGTCGAGGACATCCGGTCGAGCACGGCCTGCCGGGCCAGCGCATGCGCGAACCGGTACCCGCCGCCGTCACCGTCGGCCGCGAGGAGACCGGCACTCACCGCGAAGTCGATCCCCTCCAGGACCACCTCCGAGTCGAGGTCGCAGGCCTGGATGAGGATGGCGGGCTCGACCCGGTCACCGGCGACCGCAGCCACCTCGACGACCCGGGCACGGTCGGCAGGGAAGTCCGCGAGCCGACGGTCGAGCGCATCCTGGACCGACCGCGGTGCCTGGGTCGTCGCCGACCGGACCGCCGCCAGGCCGCCGCGGGTGGCCAGGTCGTGCCAGTACTCCTGGAGGAAGAACGGGTTGCCCCCCGTCCGGTCCCGGAGCACCGGGGCCGCGGACCGCGCAGCCGCCCGCGACACCCCGACCTGGCGGGACAGGTACTCCGCCACGTCCTCGGTCGTCAGCCCGGACAGGTCGATCCGTGCGACGCCGCCGAGCCGGTGCAGGTCCGCGAGCGCGTAGCTGACGGCGTCGGTGCGGTCAGGGGCCGTGGTCCGGCGCGTGGCCAGCACCAGGAGCTGCTCCCCGGCGGTCGACTCGACCACGTGGGAGAGCAGCGCCAGGGTCGGCTCCGGAGCCCAGTGCAGGTCCTCGAGGACCAGCACGAGGGGCTGCTGCTCGGTCACCGCCAGCAGGACCCGCAGCACCGCGTCGAAGAGGACCGGGCGGGACTCGCCGTCGCCGGAGGCCTGCTCCGCCGCTCCCGGCCAGTGCCGGGACGCGGTCGCGGTGAGGCGCAGCAGCGGGGCCGCGGCGTCCAGGGGGATCTTGGCCAGGGCCTCCGCCGGCGCCTGCTCGAGGGCCTGCTCGAGGACGGCGACGAAGGGCCGGTAGGGGATGTCGAGGTCCTCGCGGCAGCCTCCCCACAGGACCACCGCCCCCTGCTCCCGCAGCGCCGAGGCGGCCTCCGTGACCAGCCGGGTCTTGCCGACCCCCGGCTCGCCGCCCACGAAGACGACCTGGCGCCGATCGTCCTTGACCGCCGCCCAGACGGACTCGAGGCGCTCGAACTCCGCCCGTCGTCCCACGAAGGCGGTGATCCCGCGCGCGGGCACCGACGCTGCGCGCGGCGGAGCCGGTTGGTCCATCGATCGACTGTAGCCGGGTCCGGCGCCCACCGAGATAGTCAGATCTGACCCTCCCCTGCCGACCGGATCGGGTCAGATCAGGTCAGGCGCCGACCCGGGGTCGTCCGTAGCGTCGCTGGTCAGGACCCATCCGGGCCAGCACCCCAGCACCCCAGCACCCCAGCACTAGGAGCAGCCATGAACGGCACCCCGGCCCTCAGCATCCTCGAGGCGGCACGCGGCCCAGTCATCACCTCGCAGTCCCCCGAGTACGACCAGGCACGAGCGGTCTACAACGCCATGATCGACCGCCGCCCGCTCGCCATCGTGCAGGCCGTCGACGTCGCCGACGTGCGTACCGCTGTCACTGCCGCGCGGGAGAGCGGCCTCGGCCTCGCGATCCGGTGCGGGGCGCACAGCGTGCCGGGCTTCGGGACCGTCGACGACGGCATCGTGCTCGACCTCAGCGCCATGAAGGGGATCCGCATCGACCCCGCCAGACGGATCGGGCGGGTGCAGGGCGGCTGCACGTGGGGCGACTTCGACCACGCCGCGCACTCCTTCGGCCTGGCCACCACCGGCGGGATCATCTCCACCACCGGGGTCGCCGGACTCACCCTCGGCGGCGGCATCGGCTATCTCGCCCGGGCCCACGGGCTGTCCATCGACAACCTGCGATCTGCCGACGTCGTGCTCGCTGACGGCAGCTTCGTGACCGCCAGCGAGGACGAGCACCCCGACCTGTTCTGGGCGCTGCGCGGCGGCGGGGGCAACTTCGGCGTGGTGACCGAGCTCGAGTTCGACCTGCACCCGGTCGACACGATCTACGGGGGCCCGATGTTCTTCGAGCTCGATGTCGCCGAGGAGCTGCTCAAGACCTACCGCGGGTGGATCGACGCCGCGCCCCGCGCGATGGGCGCCTTCCCGGCGTTCCAGATCGCCCCGCCGCTCCCGTTCATCCCCGAGGACCGGGTCGGCGAGCCGCTCGCCCTGGTGGTGTCGTGCTTCAACGGGAGCGACGAGGAGGCCGAGACGCTGCTCGGGCAGCTGCGCGCGGTCGGCAAGCCGGTCGCCGAGCACGTCGGCAGGATGCCCTACCCGGCACTCAACGGCGCGTTCGACGGGCTGCTGCCCCCCGGTCTCCAGCACTACTGGAAGGCCGCCTTCCTGCCGGAGCTCACCGACGGGGCGATCGCCGCCCACCTCGAGCACGGCCCCCACGTGCCGGCCATGGAGTCCACCATGCACCTCTACCCGATCAACGGCGCCGTGCACGACGTCGCGGCCGACGCGACCGCCTTCGCCTACCGGGACGCGGACTTCGCCCCGGTGATCGCCGGCATGTGGCCCGACCCGGCCGACAACGAGGCCAACACCAAGTGGGTCCGCGACTACCACGCTGCGCTCGAGCCGCACACCAGCGCCGGTGGCTACGTCAACTTCATGGCGGAGGACGACCAGAGCCGCATCCGCGCCAACTACGGCCCCAACTACGACCGCCTGGCGGGGGTCAAGAAGGCCTACGACCCGACCAACCTGTTCCACCTCAACCAGAACATCGCCCCGGCCGCCTGACCGGGAGCCGTTAGCCTGAACCATGCGTCACACCGCGGACGCCGTGGTCATCGGCGCCGGAGTCATCGGCTGCTCGGTCGCCCATGCCCTGGCCGGCTCGGGCCGATCGGTGCTGGTGGTCGATCGCAACCCGGGCCCCGGCCAGGGGTCCACCAGCGCCTCCTCCGCGATCATCCGCTTCAACTACTCGACCCTGGCCGGGGTGGCGACCGCCTGGGAGGCGCACTGGTCCTGGCTGGACTGGGAGGGGTTCCTCGGTGGCCCCGACAGGGACGGGTCGCTCGCCCGGTTCTGGCGGACGGGATCCCTGTGCCTCGACGCGCCCTCCCATGATCCGGCGAAGGTGCTGCGGCTCTTCGACCGGGTCGGGGTGCCCTACGACGTGCTCGGCCCGGAGGAGGTACGCCGGGCCTACCCGTGGTTGGACCCCGCGCGTCACTACCCGCCGAAGCCCGTCGGCAGCGACGCGTTCTGGGAGGACCCGTCCGGCGACATCGGCGGCTACGCCACCCCCGACGCGGGGTTCGTCGACGATCCCTCGTTCGCCGCGCACAACCTGGCCACGGCCGCCGAACGGCGTGGCGTGCGGTTCGTCTTCAAGGCCACGGTCTCCGGCATCCGGTGCCGGAGCGACCGGGTGTCCGGGGTCGATCTGAGCGACGGGTCGGTCGTCGACTCACCTGTGGTGGTCAACGTCTCCGGCCCGGCCTCCGGCCACGTCAACGACCTGGCGGGGGTGTCGGAGGAGTTCACGGTGCGGACCCGCCCACTGCGGGTGGAGACGCACTCGGTGTCGGCCCCACCGGGCTTCGACGTGGAGGGCAGGCCCGGCCCCCTGGTGGCCGACCTCGACCTGGGCACCTACTTCCGCGGCACCCCCTCCGGCGGCCTGCTGGTCGGTGGTGCCGAGCCCGCGTGCGACCCGTTGGAGTGGCTGACCGACCCCGACGACTACAACCCGTCGGTGACCCGGGCGCTCTACGAGGCGCAGGTGTTCCGCGCTGCCCGACGGCTCCCGGAGCTGGGCGTCCCGGGCACCCCCCGCGGGATCGCCGCCGTCTACGACGTGGCCGACGACTGGATCCCGATCTACGACAAGACGGCCCTTCCCGGCTTCTACGTCGCGATCGGCACCAGCGGCAACCAGTTCAAGAACGCGCCGTTGGTGGGCGGCTACCTGCGCGCGATCATCGACACCTGCGAGTCGGGGGTCGACCACGACCAGGTCCCGGCCCGTTTTCACCTGGCTCACACCGGCATCGACCTCGATCTTTCGGCGTACAGTCGACGTCGTCAGCCCAGCTCGGCCAGCAGCAACACGGTCATGGGCTGAGCGGCTCGTTCGTTCGCCGATGCCGCCGGCGCAGGCGGCTCCGACGGAGGGACTGTGAAGCAGACCCACTACCGGGCCGTCGTGATCGGTGGCGGCGTCGTCGGCGCCAGCGTCCTCTACCACCTGGCCAGGCTCGGTTGGAGCGACCTGCTCCTGGTCGAGCGCTCCGAGCTGACCGCCGGGTCGACGTGGCACGCCGCGGCCGGCTTCCACACCCTCAACGGTGACCCCAACGTGGCCGCCCTGCAGAAGTACACGATCGACCTCTACCCCGAGCTCGAGGCGGAGACCGGCCGGTCCTGCGGTCTGCACATGACCGGCGGCATCAACCTCGCGGGGACCCCGGAGCGCTGGGAGTGGCTCCAGTCGCAGTGGGCGGTGTTCCAGACGATCGGCAACGAGACGGTGCGCCTGGTCGAGCCGGACGAGATCAAGGAGCTGTGCCCCATCGTCGACATCGACGGCATCCACGGCGGCATGTACGACACCCACGAAGGTCACCTGGACGCGTCCGGTACGACGTACGCCTACGCCGCCGCGGCCCGCAGGCGGGGGGCGGAGGTGGTGCTGCACAACCGCGTCGTCGAGCTCCACCAGCGCCCCGGAGGCTGGAGCGTGGTCACCGAGCACGGCACGATCACCGCCGACCACGTCGTCAACGCCGGCGGTCTGTGGGCACGCAACGTGGGGCGGATGGCCGGGGTGGACCTGCCGGTGACGCCGATGGAGCACCACTACCTCGTCACCGAGACCATCCCCGAGGTGGCCGCCCACGACGGCGAGCTGCCGATGATGATGGACCTGGAGGGCTTCACCTACCTCCGGCAGGAGGGTCAGGGGCTGCTGCTCGGCGTCTACGAGCGCCGTCCCAAGCACTGGCACGTCGACGGCGCCCCCTGGGACTTCGGGATGCGCCTGCTCCCGCCCGACATCGACCGCATCGGGCCCGAGCTGGAGATCGGCCTGTCCCGGTTCCCGTGCCTGGAGACGGCGGGCATCCACAAGTGGGTCAACGGCGCCTTCACCTTCACCCCCGACGGCAACCCGCTCGTGGGGCCGGTCGGCGGGCTGCCGGGGTTCTGGGTGGCGTGCGGGGTGATGGCGGGATTCAGCCAGGGAGGCGGGGTCGGGCTGGCGCTGGCGCAGTGGATGGTGCACGGCGAGCCGGAGCGCGACGTCTTCGGCATGGACGTCGCGCGCTACGGGGCGTTCGCCAGCGCCGACGGCTACCTCACCGCGACGACCGGCCAGTTCTACCAGCGTCGCTTCGTGATGACCTACCCCAACGAGCAGCTCCCGGCCGGCCGGCCGCTCAAGGAGAGCGCGATCCACGAGCAGCTTCTCGCCCAGGGCGCGCACTTCGCCGCGAACTGGGGTCTGGAGGCTCCCCGCTACTTCGTCCCGGACGACCCGGACTTCGCCGAGACCCCGTCACTGCGGCGCAGCAACGCGTTCGACGTCGTCGCCGCGGAGGTGCACGCCACCCGGGCCGGGGTCGGCGTGCTGGACACGACGGCGTTCTCCCGCTACGAGGTCACGGGCCCCGGGGCCCGGGCCTGGCTCGACCGGTTGCTGGCCGGGGTCGTCCCGGAGCCGGGCCGCATCCGGTTGACCCCGATGCTGAGCGGTTCGGGGCGCCTGACCGGAGACCTCACCACGACGTGCTGGGCCGACGACGACTTCTGGCTGATGGGGTCCTACTACCTGCGGGCCTGGCACCTTCGCTGGTTCCGGGACCGGCTGCCCACCGACGGGAGCGTCAGCCTCGACGACATCTCCGACCGGGTCGCCGGCGTGTCGCTGTCCGGGCCGGGGTCGCTGGACCTGATGAATCGCCTCACGACGGGCGTCGAGGACCTGCGATGGCTGCACGCCGCCGAGCTCGACCTGGGTCCCCATCGCGTGCGCGTGGGACGGCTGAGCGTGACCGGCGAGCTGGGCTACGAGCTGAACGTGCCCGCGACCCAGCTGGCCGCGCTGTACCGACTCGTGCGTGCGGCGGGGGACGGGCTGGACGTCGTACCGCTGGGCTACGAGGCGCTCGACGTGCTGCGCCTGGAGAAGTCGTTCGGCATCTGGTCGCGGGAGTTCACCTGGGCCTACACGCCCGGGATGAGCGGGTTGGACCGGTTCGTGGCCTTCGACAAGCCGGCCTTCGAGGGCCGCGACGCCGCCCTGCGGGAGCGTGACCGGGGGACGCCGCAGCGGCTGGTCACGCTGGCCGTCGACAGCATCGACGCCGATGCGGGGACGTTCGACCCGGTCTGGTCCGGCGAGCGACGGGTCGGCTTCGTCACCTCCGGCGGCTACGGCCACAGCGTGGGCACGAGTCTGGCCCTGGCGTACGTCGACCGGGCGTGTGCGCAGGTGGGCACCGACCTCGGCGTCCACGTCGTCGGGCGGCGCACCCCCGCGCGCGTGATCGCCGACAGTCCCCACGACCCCACCGGCGCCCGACCGCGCGTCCGCGGGGGTGCTGTCTGATGTTCCGCAACGACATGCCGTACGTCGAGGTGCTGAGCCCCGAGGCGATCGGGGTCATCGAGGGCGGCTGGCGGAGGCTGGTCAGCGAGATCGGCATCGAGTTCCTGCACGACGAGGCCCTCGACCTGCTCCGTGGGGCCGGCCAGCGCGTCGACGGCGAGGTCGTGCACTTCGACCCCGACTGGGTCCTGGAACAGGTCGCCCTGGCCCCCAGCGAGTTCCACCTCCGGGCCCGCGACCCGCAGCACAGCGTGACCATCGGCGGCCGGACACATGGTGTTCGCCTCCGTCTCCGGCCCGCCCTTCTTCAGGATCGGCGACGAGCGGCGGGACGGCACCCTGGCCGACTACGAGCTGATGGCCAAGCTGGTGCACTCCTTCCCCGAGCTCGACCTCGTCACGATGCCGGTGATCGAGCCGGACGACTCGCCCCTCGACTCCCGCCACCTGGACATGCTGCTCACCGCGACCCGGTCGACCTCCAAGCCGGTCTTCGGGTCCGCACTGTCGACCGCCAACGCCGAGGACAGCATCGAGTTCGCCCGGATGATCCATGCCGGGAAGGATCTCTTCGTGCCGGGGAGCACCGACGACCCGCGCCCGACGACGTCGATCATGACGATCATCAACGTCAACTCCCCGCTCCGCTACGACACCCGGATGCTCGAGGCCCTGCTGGCGTACTCGAAGGCAGGGCAGGCGGTGGTGGTGACGCCGTTCCTGCTGATGGGTGCGATGTCCCCGGTGACGGTCCCGGCGGCGCTGGCGCAGCAGACCGCGGAGGTGCTGACCGGGATCGCGCTGATGCAGCTGATCCGACCCGGGGTGCCCTCGGTGATGGGCTCCTTCCTCTCCTCCATCGACATGCAGTCGGGATCACCGAGCTTCGGCGGACCCGAGTCCGCGCAGGGCCTGTACGCCTCGGGTCAGCTGGCGCGGCACTACGACCTGCCGTGGCGCGCCGGCGGCGGAGGCCTGACGTCGAGCCAGGTCGTCGACGCCCAGGCCGGCTACGAGGCGTTCAACACTCTCCAGGCCGCCTTCGGCGCGGGTGCCAACCTCGTCGTGCAGGCGGCCGGTTGGCTGGAGTCCGGACTGGTCTCCTGCCCGGAGAAGCTCATCCTCGACATCGAGATCCTGCGGACGCTGCGCCGGCAGTTCACCCCGCTGGAGGTGGACGAGGAGTCGCTGGCCTTCGGGGCGCACGAGGAGGTCGGCCACGGCGGCCACTTCCTGGGTGCGGTGCACACCTTGGAACGCTTCCGGGAGTGCTTCTACCGGCCGCTGCTCGGCTCGACGGAGAACTTCGAGCGCTGGACCCGCAACGGCGCCCCCGATGCCGCCGTCCGGGCCGGGCGGATCTGGCGCGCCACCATCGACGCGTACGACGCACCGTCGCTCGACACCGACCTGGAGGATCGGCTCTCCGCCTTCGTGCAGCGTCGGCGCCTCGAGCTCGGGGACTGACGGCGCCCGGCCGGACTGCCCGGAGATGCACGAAGCCCCAGGTCTGGACCTGGGGCTCCGCATGCACCACGTGGTGCGCGAGGGGGGAGTTGAACCCCCACGTCCTTTCGGACACACGGACCTGAACCGTGCGCGTCTGCCTATTCCGCCACTCGCGCGTGAAGCAGGGGTCAGGCTATCCCAGCGCCCCGAGTTGCCCCAAACCGGGAGAGAGCGCGCGGGCTGGGTGACGGGCAGAGAGCCACCGCCCGGATAGCATCGGTCGCAGCCCGGACCCTGCCGGGCCGGTCGTGGTGCATTCATGCGCCCGACCACCGGTGATGTGAGGAGGCGGAGTGGGCGGGTTGCAGCGCTTCGAACAGCGGCTGGAACGGCTGATCTCCGGTGCCTTCGCCCGGGCGTTCCGCAGCGCCGTGCAGCCCGTCGAGATCTCCGCGGCCCTCCAGCGCGAGGTCGACAACAACACCCAGATCCTCAGCCGCGACCGGCGCCTGGTGCCCAACGACTTCCACGTCGAGCTGTCCGACACCGACCTGGAGCGCCTCGCGCCGTACGACAGCGCGATGGCCCGCGAGCTCACCGACCAGCTCGAGGGCCACGCCGACCAGCAGGGGTACGTCTTCCCGGGTCCGGTCACCATCGCCTTCGAGACCGCCGACGACCTGACCACCGGTCGGTTCCGCATCCGCAGCCGCGCGCAGGCGTCGGTCACCGGCGCCGGCGACGCCGGCGCGGAGAGCGCCCGGTCCTCCTCACGCGGGGTGCGGGCGACGCTGGAGATCAACGGCACCCGGCACCCGCTCGCGCCGCCCGGCCTGGTGATCGGCCGCGGCAGCGAGGCCGACGTACGCATCAACGACCCGGGCGTGAGCAGGCAGCACGTGGAGTTCGAGGTCGGCCCGTCGGGCGGCTCCGGGCTCGACATCTCGGTCCGCGACCTCGGCTCCACCAACGGCATGCTCGTGGACGGCCACAAGATGGCTCGGGCGTCGCTGCGCGACGGCAGCACGGTCCGCATCGGCCACACCACGATGACCGTGAGGCTGACCTCCGGGACAGGGGACCACCGCGATGTCTGAGCTGACGCTGTTCCTGATCCGCCTGGCCTACCTGGCGATCCTCTGGATCTTCGTGCTCTCCGCGATCTCGGTGATCCGCTCCGACATGTTCGGTGCGCGGGTGCCCGAGGCCGCCCGCGGCGGGAGCGCCCCCGGCAAGCCGCCGAAGCCGGCCAGGAGCGGTCGCCGTCGAGGGGCTCCCACCCACCTGATCGTGGTCGAGGGTGAGAACTCCGGTGCCCGCGCCGAGCTGGCCGACGCGCCGCTGCTCATCGGTCGCGGCGCCGACGCGGCGATCCGGCTCGACGACGACTACGTCTCCACCCGGCACGCTCGGGTGGCGGCCTCCGGCGACCAGTGGTTCGTCGAGGACCTCGGCTCCACGAACGGCACCTACGTCGGCTCGGTGCGGATCACCCAGCCCACGACCATGTTGCTGGGCACCCAGGTCCGCATCGGCAAGACGATCCTCGAGCTTCGGAAGTAGGAGGCCCCATGAACCAGCGCGGGACCGATCCGGAGAACGACACCGTCATCCGTGACACCGGGATGGCCCTCGACCTGGGCCGTCTCACGGGCGACGACGGGGGCGACGGCGCCGGCACCCACCCTTCCGACAACCAGCCCGACGACCAGCCCGACGACCAGCACCCCGACACCGTCGAGCGGGCGGGCATGGTGGCGACCGGGTCCGAGAAGGCGCTCCGTCTCGACTACTCCGCCATCTCCGACGTCGGTCGGGTACGCCGCGACAACCAGGACTCCGGGTACGCCGGGCCGTGGCTGCTGGCCGTGTGTGACGGCGTGGGCGGCGCCGTGCGGGGCGACCTCGCGTCGAGCACCGCCATCGGCGTGATCCGCCGGCTCGACGTCGAGCCCGCCGCCGACCTGCTCGGCCAGGTGGCCGGGTCGCTGCACCGCGCCCACGACCGGATCGGCGAGCTGGTCGACGAGGATCCCGCGCTCAACGGCACCAGCACCACAGCCACCGTCGCGCTCTTCGACGGCCAGCGCCTGGGCATGGGCCACGTCGGCGACTCCCGTGCCTACCTGCTGCGTCGCGGCGAGCTCTCGCAGCTGACCCACGACCACACATTCGTGCAGAGCCTCATCGACGAGGGCCGGATCACCGAGGAGGAGTCGCGCACGCACCCGCACCGCAACCTCATCCTCAAGGCGATCGACGGCATCCGTGAGGTCGAGCCCGACCTGTTCGTCGTCACCCTCGAGGTCGGCGACCGCGTGTTCCTCTGCTCCGACGGCGCGTGCGGGGTGCTGCCCGACTCCCGGATCGCCGACATCCTCGGCTCCGGCAACCCCGACTTCGCGGCCGTCGAGCTGGTGCGTGCCAGCCTCGAGGCCGGCACCACCGACAACGTGACGTGCGTGGTGGCCGAGGTCGTGCCGGTCGAGCAGGCGATCAGCGCCGAGCAGCCGCTGCTCGTCGGCGCAGCAGCCGAGCTGCCCCGCAAGACCCAGCCCGGCGAGCCGGGCGGCGGCCCGTTCCAGGGCCACCGCTCCGGCGACACCGGCGAGATCGAGCCGGTGGGCGGTGCGGTCGCGCCGGGCAGGAATGCCGGCCGTGCCGGCGACCAGGTCGACCCCGAGACCGCCCGCTACGCCCCCCGGGCCCCCGGCCGCCGGGCCTGGCTGCGCCAGGTGCTCCTGCTCGCCACCGTCGCCGGCATCGCCTGGATCGCCGGCGCCGCCGCGTGGCACTGGACCCAGCAGCAGTTCTACGTCGGCGAGTACGACGGCGTCGTGACCGTCTTCCGCGGGCTCAACGCCGACGTGCCCGGCCTCGACCTCTCCAGCCCCTACGAGACGTCCGACGTCTCCGTGGACAACCTGTCCGACTACGACGCCGCCCAGGTCCGCGAGGGCATGGAGGCCGACAGCCTCGACGACGCGCACCTCACCGTCGACAAGCTCGCGCAACAGGCGACGGGCTGATTCCCATGTCCCAGTCAGCGACCCTGATGGGCTTCGTGCACCGGCGCCGCCGGGGTGCGGAGCTGTTGCTGCTCGTCCTCGCGCTCACCGTCGGCATCGGCGCCTACGCCGCGGTCGGGCTCGGCGTCGAGGGCGCCGTGCCGACCGACATCATCGGCTACGGCGGCTGGCTGGCCGCCCTGATCCTGGCCGCCCACGTGGCGATGCGCCTGACCGCGCCGTACGCCGACCCCGTGCTGCTGCCCGTCGTCGCAGCCATCAACGGCCTCGGGCTCGCGGTCATCCACCGGCTCGACCTGGCCAAGGAGGCCGCCGGCAAGGACGCGGGGTTCGCCCAGCAGCAGCTCACCTGGATGACGCTCGGCGTGGTGCTCTTCATCCTCGCCCTCGTGGTCCTGCGCGACCACCGGGTCCTCCAGAGGTTCACCTACACCTTCGGCCTGGCCGCGATCGTGCTGCTCCTGCTGCCGCTGGTCCCCGGCCTCGGCACGACCATCAACGGCGCCACCATCTGGATCCGGGTCGGCCCGTTCAGCTTCCAGCCCGGCGAGGTCGCCAAGGTGCTGCTGGTCGTCGCCTTCGCGGGCTACCTCGTGCAGCACCGCGACGCCCTGGCGCTCGCCGGCCGCCGGGTGCTCTTCCTCGACCTGCCCCGCGGACGCGACCTCGGCCCGATCCTGACGATGTGGCTGGTCAGCCTCGGCGTCCTCGTCTTCCAGAAGGACCTCGGCTCCTCGCTGCTGTTCTTCGGCCTGTTCCTCGTCATGCTCTACGTCGCCACCGAGCGCCCCGGCTGGCTGGTGCTCGGCGCCGGGCTCTTCGCCGTGGGCGCCTACTCCGGCTACCGCGCCTTCGGGCACGTGCAGACCCGCGTCGACGTCTGGCTGCACCCGATGAGCTTCTACTCCGACGCCAGCGGTGCCAAGAGCTTCCAGATCGTCGAGTCGATGTTCGGCATGGGCTGGGGCGGCCTGATCGGCCGCGGCTTCGGCGGCGGCAGCCCCGAGCGCATCCCCTACGCCGAGTCCGACTTCATCATCGCCGCCATCGGCGAGGAGCTGGGCCTCACCGGCGTCATCGCGGTGATCCTGCTCTTCGGCCTCATCGTCGAGCGCGCGCTGCGCACCGCGCTGATCTGCCGCGACGGCTTCGGCAAGCTCGTCGCGCTCGGCCTCGGCGGGGTCTTCGCGCTCCAGGTCTTCGTCGTCATCGGCGGCGTCACCAAGCTCATCCCGCTGACCGGCCTGACCACCCCGTTCCTGTCGTACGGCGGATCCTCGCTGGTGGCCAACTGGGTGATCATCGCCCTGCTGTCGCGGGTCTCCGACCAGGCCCGGCGGCCGGTGCCCGACCTCTCGGCGCCCGACGACAGTGACTCCGACACCACCCAGGTTGTGAAGCTGCCCTCATGAACAAGCCGATTCGCGCGATCTCGATCTTCTGCATGGCGCTGTTCCTCGCGCTCATGGTCAACGCGACCTACCTGCAGTACGTCGACGCCGGCGACCTCGCCAAGGACCCCAACAACCGGCGGATCATCGCCGCGGCGTTCTCGCGTGAGCGCGGCCCGATCCTGGTCGGCCGGACCCCGGTCGCCGAGAGCGTGCCCTCGGGCGACCGCTACAAGTTCCAGCGCCAGTACCCCAGCCCCCTGCTCTACGCCCCGGTCACCGGCGCGTTCTCCTACTTCAGCCAGTCCGGCATCGAGCGCAGCCAGGGCGACTGGCTCTCCGGTGACGACCCCGGCCTGTTCGTCACCCGCCTCGTCGACATGTTCACCAACGCCAACCCCAAGGGTGGCCGCGTCAACCTCACCCTCGACGCCGACGCCCAGAAGGCGGCGTACGACGGCCTGATGGGGCTCCCGGGTCCGGTGGAGGGCGCTGTCGTGGCGATCGCCCCGTCGTCCGGCAAGATCCTGGCGATGGTCTCCGTGCCGTCCTACGACCCCAACCGGCTGGCCAGCCACCGGTTCGGGGAGGTCTCCAAGGCGGCCCAGGAGCTCGAGGCCGACGAGTCGGAGCCGCTGATCAACCGGGCCATCTCGACGCGGCTGCCGCCCGGCTCGACGTTCAAGCTCGTCACCGCGGCGGCCGCGATCGAGAGCGGCAACTACAACGCCGACTCCAAGGTGCCCGGCGGTGCGTCCTACCAGCTGCCGCTGACCAGCGGCCCGACCGGCCTCATCGACAACGAGGGCCGCGCCTGCGGCACCAACCGCATCCCGTTCGTGCAGGCGATGGAGAACTCCTGCAACACCACGTTCGCCGCCCTCGCGGTCGAGGTGGGGCCGGAGGCCATGTTGGAGCAGGCCGAGAAGTTCGGCTTCAACTCCCAGTACCTCGACGACCTCGGCCGCCAGGCCACCTCGGTGTTCCCCTCCGACATGGACCAGGCGCAGGTCGGCCAGAGCGGCATCGGCCAGTTCGAGGTGTCGGCGACGCCGCTGCAGATGGCGATGGTGGCCGCCGGGATCGGCAACGGCGGCTCGGTGATGGCGCCCTACATCGTCGACGAGACCGTCAAGCCCAACCTGCAGGTCCAGTTCAAGTCCGGTGACCGGGAGCTCTCGCAGGCCGTCTCGTCGACGACCGCCCGCGAGCTGACCGACCTGCTCGTGGCCACCGTCGACACCGGCACGGCCTCCCCCGCCGCCATCCCGGGGGTCAAGGTGGCCGGCAAGACGGGCACCGCCCAGAGCGGCGTCCCCGACGTGCCGCCGTACGCGTGGTTCGTCTCCTTCGCCCCCGCCGACGACCCGCAGGTGGCCGTCGCGGTGATGATCCAGAAGGCCGGCATCGAGCGCGGTGAGATCGCCGGTGGGCGCCTCGCGGGCCCGATCGCGCGATCCGTGATGGAGGCGGTGATCAACAAGTGACCGAGCCTGCTGCAGCCGACGACGCCGGGCGCTACCTGCTCGACTCCCGTATCGCCACGGGCGGCATGGGCGAGGTCTGGCGAGGCACCGACTCGGTGCTCGGTCGCCCCGTGGCCATCAAGCTGCTCAAGGCCGAGTACGCCGACGACGCGACGTTCCGCGCCCGCTTCGAGGTCGAGGCGCAGCATGCCGCCGCGCTGCACCACCCCGGCATCGCTGCCGTCTACGACTTCGGCGAGGCCACCCCGGCGGACGGCTCGAGCACCCACCGGCCCTTCCTCGTCATGGAGCTGGTCGACGGCCAGCCGCTCTCGGCGCTGCTGCGCCCCGGCGAGCCCATCGATGCGGCGGCCACCCGCGACCTGCTCTCCCAGGTCGGCGACGCCCTCGGTGCGGCCCACGCCGCCGGCATCGTGCACCGCGACGTGAAGCCCGCCAACCTGCTCGTCACGCCCGACCGCAGCGTGAAGGTCACCGACTTCGGCATCGCGCGTGCGGCCGAGGGCATGGCGCTGACGCAGACCGGCCAGGTGATGGGCACGCCGCAGTACCTCGCGCCCGAGCAGGCAGAGGGCAAGACCGCCAGCCCGGCCGCCGACGTCTACTCCCTGGCCGTGGTGGCCTTCGAGTGCCTGACCGGCCGGCGGCCCTTCGACGCCGACACCGCCGTCGCCACCGCCCTCGCGCACGTGCGCGAGCCGGTGCCCGAGCTGCCGGCCTCGGTGCCGGCCGACCTCGCCGCCGTCGTACGCCGTGCGCTGTCGAAGGATCCCGCCGACCGCTACGCCAACGGCACGGAGTTCGCGACCGCGCTGCGAGACCCGGCCACCGCCGCGACCGCGATCGTGGCCGCACCGGTGCCGACGCCGGCCGACGGGACGGCGCAGGTCGCGCCGGTCGCGCCGGTCGTGCCCGCGCCGCCGGTCACCGCCCAGGTCGACGACGCGCCCGCCGGGAGGACACCGGTGTGGCCGTGGGCCCTGCTCCTGGTCGCGCTGGCCGTGACCGCCGTCCTCATCTGGCAGATCACCTCCGGAGGCACCGGCGACGAGCCGACCGAGCCGCAGAGCTCGTCCACCCCGCGCGCCTCCAACACCCCGTCGCCGTCGGAGACGGGCGAGTCACCGGAGTCGATCAGCATCGACGCCGACGACTACGTCGGTCGCGACATCCGCGACGTCGCCCGCGAGCTGACCCAGGCCGGGCTGCGGGTCTCGCGCAACGAGGTCGAGAACCCCGGCGGCAAGCAGGAGGGCGAGGTCACCGCCGTCGAGCCCTCGGGCGACCTCACGACGGGCGACACGGTGAAGGTCAGCTTCTACGGCGCCGAGCCGGAGCCGACCGAGGAGCCGAGCCCCACCAAGACCCCGACTCCGTCACCGACGCCGACCCCCACCCCGACGCCGACGCCGACCCCCACCCCGACGCCCACACCGACACCGACCCAGACCCCGGTGGCCATGCCGACGACGCCGACGCCGACCCCCACCCCGACCCCCTCACCGACGCCGACCCCCACACCCTCGCCGGTCGTGGCCACGGGGACGCCGTCCGCCAGCCCGCGGGGCCTGGAGGGCGCCCGATGAGCAAGCTGGAGCCGATCCTGATCGGCGGTCGCTACGAGCTCGGCGAGCTGCTGGGGCGCGGCGGCATGGCCGAGGTGCGCAAGGGCACCGACTCCCGGCTGGGCCGCACCGTCGCGGTCAAGCGATTGCGCACGGACCTGGCCAGCGACGCGACCTTCCAGGCCAGGTTCCGGCGCGAGGCGCAGTCGTCGGCCTCGCTCAACCACCCCTCGATCGTGTCCGTCTACGACACCGGTGAGGAGATGCCGCTCGCCGGCCTTCCCGGCGACGCCGGCGTCGCCCAGCCCTACATCGTCATGGAGTACGTCGCGGGCCGCACGCTGCGCGAGATCCTGCGCGAGGGCCGCAAGATCCTGCCCGAGCGCGCCCTCGAGATCACCAGTGGCGTGCTGTCGGCGCTCGACTACAGCCACCGCGCCGGCATCATCCACCGTGACATCAAGCCCGCCAACGTGATGCTCACGCCCAGCGGCGACGTCAAGGTGATGGACTTCGGCATCGCCCGGGCCATCTCCGACGCGTCCAACACGATGACCCAGACCGCGGCCGTCGTCGGCACCGCGCAGTACCTCTCCCCCGAGCAGGCGCGCGGCGAGACCGTCGACTCGCGCTCCGACGTCTACTCCACCGGCTGCCTGCTCTACGAGCTGCTGACCGGGCGTCCCCCCTTCGTGGGCGACTCGCCGGTCGCGGTCGCGATCCAGCACGTCCGGGAGCCCGCCGTACCTCCGAGCGACCTCGACGCCGAGCTCACGCCCGAGATCGACGCCATCGTGATGAAGTCGCTCGCCAAGCGGGTCGAGGACCGCTACCAGAGCGCGGCGGCGATGCGGGCCGACATCGAGCGCTACCTGGCCGGCAGCCCGGTGCAGGCGCCCAAGGTGGTCGCCGCTCCCGTCGCCGCGCCGGCCACCGTGATGGTGCCGCAGGCCACCGGCCAGCAGCCGCTCCCCGGGCCGCCGATGCCTCACCAGCCCGCCCCGCGCAACGACCGGGGCTCGCGCACCGCCTTCCTGGTGCTGCTCGGCCTGCTCACGATCGGGCTCGTCGCGGCGGCCGCGTTCCTGCTGCCGCGGATGTTCGAGGACCCCAGCACCGAGGTGCGGGTGCCCAACCTGATCGGCATGACCGAGGTGGAGGCCCGCGCCGCCATCGGCGCGGCGGGCTTCGTGGACGGCCAGGTCGACTTCGAGCCCTCCGCCGACGAGCCCGCCGACACCGTGATCCGGCAGGATCCCAACCGCGACGTGTACGTCGAGGCCGGGTCCACCATCGGCTTCGTGGTGTCCACCGGCAAGCCTGAGGTTGAGGTGCCCTACGTCATGGGGCTGCCCAAGGGGCAGGCCCGCGACGACCTGAGGGCCCGCAACCTGAAGGTGAAGCTGGTCGAGGCGGAGTCCGACGAGCCCAAGGACCAGGTCATCGAGGTCAGCCCGCCCGCCGGCCAGAGCGTGGCCGAGGGCACCACGGTCACCATCACCTGGTCCGACGGTCCGGAGACGATCCCCGACGTGGTCGGCATGAAGCAGGGCAAGGCCGAGAAGCTGCTGACCGCAGCCAAGTTCGAGGTGGAGGTCGTGCCCACGGCCGAGACCACCGAGCCCAAGGGCACGGTCGTCCGCCAGATCCCGGAGTCGCGGGAGTCTCCCGAGGGCACCACGGTCACGATCTTCGTCTCGTCCTACGTCGAGCCCACCGAGCCGCCGCCCACCGAGGAGCCGCCGGTCCCGCCGACCGAGGTGCCGCCGGTCCCGCCGACGCTCCCGCCGACCGAGCCGCCCCCGGCGGGCTGACCGCGGTCAGCCGGCGGTGGTGGTGGGCAGCGGTTGCGCGTAGCTGAGCCCGAGCAGGCCGTCGTACGCCGGCGCGACGGCCTCGGCCGGCAGCTCCAGCCCCCAGCCGACCGCGATGTCGGGGTCGGCGGCGTCGCGCCGGTAGCGCGAGATGTAGTCGTCGGTGTCGATCGAGGTGAGCAGGTCGAGCTGGTCTCCGATGCCGGTGATGACGTACGGCGGGGCGTAGGGCTGCCCCTGGAGCCGGACGGTGTTGCCGGAGCACTTGATGCCGGTGGTGGAGATGATGCGCTGACCCTGCACGGTCACGGCGGAGGCGCCGCCCAGCCACATCGCGTTGACCACGGCCTGGATGTCCTGCTGGTGGACCACCAGGAAGTTGGGGTCCTCGGCTGAGGTCTCGATCAGCTCCTGCGGCGCGTCGGTCAGGATCACGGTCACGCCCGGTCCGCTGCGCGGGGTCAGGCCGGCCGGGTCGGACAGCGCGTCGATCTGGCGCTGGTAGCGGTTGACCGCCCGGTCGCCCAGGCCGGTGCTGAGCCGGTCGACGTCGCCGTTGAGCGTGGCCACCCGCTCGGTGAGCTGGTTGGCCTCGTCGGCCTCGGCCCGCACCACCGACGCCAGGTCGGTGTAGCGGCCGGGCCGCAGGTCGGTGCCGTCACTGTTCTCGGCGCTGACCACGAAGAGGGCCCCGCTGAGCAGGAACATCACCGGCGTGCCGATCTGCCACAGCCGTCGCCCACGGGCGCGCGAGGGGCGCGCGCCGGGGCTTGCGTGGGATCCGTGCGGCATGGCGACTACGCTAACGCCTCGGTGGGCGCGCCGTACGCGCATGCCTGTCGCATCCGACCATGAACCAGTGAGGATCCACCGGTGGCCAAGCCGTCCACGCCCAGCAAGTACCTCGACCCGACTGCGGGTCCGCTGATCACGCCGCGCCTCATCATCGCGCTGCTGCTGGTCGTGCTGGGCATCGCCTGGATCGTCTACTACTACGTCGCGGTGCGGGTCGATCCCACCGCTGTCCCCGCCCCCAAGCCGGGCGGTCCCACCTTCATGGCCGACCTCGAGAAGTGGAACTACGCGATCGGCTTCGGCGCGCTGATGCTCGGCCTCGCGATCTCCTCGCACCCGTCCACCCCGCTCGGCCGCGGCCGCGGCGTCGTGACCGGCATGCTGGGCTGCTTCATCATCGGCCTGATCTGGATCTGCACGTTCTACGTCATCAGCGAGCCCGACTCGCTGGCCAAGGTGCCGGTCTTCAACGACCTCGGTCAGTACAACCTCCTGGTGGGCATCGCCTTCATGGCGGTCGGCTTCACCTTCGCCACGCGCTGGGAGTGACCCGGCCCCTCCCCCGCACGCACCGCTCCGACCCGCCCTGGCTCCTCCCGGGCGGGTCGGTGTCATTTGGGCCTCGTCGTACCCCGCCCCGAACTACAGGCGTGTAGTTATCCCCAGCTGTGGACGGGCCTGGGGATAACTTCTCGTCGCCCCCGCCCGCTTGTAACGCTCCGTTATGACCTCTTCCACCCCCGTATTCGGGGTCGCAAGAAGGAGTAACGGAGCGTTACATGGGGCGGGTCGGCCAAGCGGCAGCGCTGTCGGGGGCTGCGCTGTCAGGGGGCCCCGGGCGCAGGTCAGGCGGCACGCACGAGGTACGGCGCGAGGTCGGCGGTGTCGTCGCCGAACCGGGCCCGGGTCCGAGCCACGTCGGCCAGCAGCCGGAGCTCGGTGTCGCGGCGCCTGGCGCCGAACAGGTGCTCCCAGTAGACCCGGGAGATGCCGAGGCCCAGGCTCCCCAGCCAGTCCGAGCGCACCTTCTCCTCCCACAGCGCCTGCTCCACGGAGCCCTGGACCACGCCACCGGACGCGACCTGGCGATACTTCACCCGGCCGTCGAACTCGAAGACGTGCCGGCCGACCCGCAGGTCGCACCAATAGGTACGGCGGCCGTCGCTGAGGCCGCACTGGCTCTCGACCGGCCCGATGTCGAGTCCGATCACCAGCAGCCGCATCAGGGACTCGCCCGGAGTCTGGGCTCCGGGGTCGGCGAGCTCGATGGCGCGTCGTACGGTGCGCACCATCGGCCAGTTGGTCATCGGCTCGACGGCGGCGGCCAGCTCGGACCGCCCGACACCCTGCCGCATCGCGGCGTCACAGGCCACGACGCCTGCGTCGAGCCCGTGCTCGCGGGCGAGGTCGACCGCCGTGCGCGCCCGATCGAGCAGCGGGAAGCCGTCGACGAAGCCGATCTGCCACGGCTCGAACTCGGCCCGGTGATGCTTGACCCCGGCCTTGGTGCGACTGCCCTGGACGCCGAACCGGGTGATGTGGGGCATGAAGTCGCGTCGTTCCAGCAGCGGAAGGTCCCACTCGAGCGCGGCGGAGTCGTGGCTCAGCACGTGCGGCATGGTCATCACCAGGCTGGTGGCCCGGCTCACCAGCCGCGGCTGACCCCGATACGGGTCGAGCGCGCGCCACTGGCGGGTGTCGGCGTACACGCCGTGCCGCACCGTCGTCCAGGCGCCCGACCGCAGCCAGCGGGCGATCTGCTGCGGCGGCACGCCGGCCGCCAGCGCCTCGCGGCGGGTGAGCAGGCCGTCGTGTCGCCGGAAGGCGGCGGCCAGTGCGGGATCCATCCACCGATGCTCCGACGACCCGGGCACGGCCGGCGGAGCGCGCGGTCGGGCCTGTGGATGAGCCCCGGATCCGGGTGGCTGTGGATGACGCGCGGCCCGTTCGCGGCTTGTAACGCTCCGTTATTGCCTCTTCCACCCCCGTATTCCGGGTGGCAAGAGGTAGTAACGGAGCGTTACAAGCGGGGGGCCGGGTCAGTTGAGCGCGAGCGTCCTGGCCACGATCAGGGCCACGAGCACGACGGTCAGGGCGGAGAGCCCGACAGCCTGTACGACGGCCCGCCGGGCCTTGGGGGCGTACACGATCATCGCGGCGATGAGCACGCCGCCGACGAGGCCGCCGGCATGGCCCTGCCACGAGATGAACCCCCGGCCGACGACGGTGATGACCACGTTGATGCCGACCCACAGCAGGATCTGCTGGACGTTGCCGCGCACCTTGAACGCGACCACCAGCAGCCCGCCCATCAGGCCGAAGATCGCGCCGGAGGCGCCGAGCGTGGAGCCCTGGGGCGCCGAGAGCAGGTAGACCACGGTCGACCCGGCCAGCGCCGAGAGCAGGTAGAGGGCCAGGAAGCGGGTGCGGCCCAGCGCCGCCTCGAGCTGCGGGCCGAGCACCCACAGAGCCAGCATGTTGAACCCGATGTGCCAGATCTCGACATGCATGAACGCACTGGTGAACAGCTGCCAGAACGCGCCGTCGGCCACCCCGGGGACCCAGTCGCGCCCGGCCGAGGACACACAGGCGCTCTCGGGCAGGCCGGGGAAGTATCCCGGCTGGCCGATCGGCACGCAGCGCCCGCCGGGCAGCAGCGCCAGCACGTCGTAGAGCCGGCTGGTCGCGCCCCCGGTGGTCGCGAGCAGCAAGAACACCGCCGCGTTGATGCCGATCAGCACCTTCGACGTCAGCGTCGGGTCGCTGGACCGCTTCCCGCCGTACGCCGCGAGCCCGGACCGCGTCGACTTCGCTCCCTCGGCCACGCAGCCGGGGCACTGGAACCCGACCGCCGCGTCGCGCATGCAGTCGGGGCAGATCGGCTTGCCGCAGCGCTGGCAGGAGATGTAGGTCTCCCGACCGGGGTGCCGGTAACAGGTCGGCACCCCCGTCGGGGCGGTCGGCTCGGACACGTCAGGGTCTCGGGCTGACTCAGACTTCGCTGATCTCGACGGTCTCCATGACCACGGGCACGGCCGGGCGGTCCATCGCGCCGGTCTTGACCTTGCCGATCGCGTCGACGACGTCGCGCGAGGACTGGTCGGCGACCTCACCGAAGATGGTGTGCTTGGCGTTCAGGTGCGGCGTCTTGCCCAGGGTGATGAAGAACTGCGAGCCGTTGGTCGCGGGTCCGGCGTTGGCCATCGCGAGCAGGTACGGCTTGTCGAAGACCAGCTCGGGGTGCGGCTCGTCCTTGAAGGTGTAGCCCGGGCCACCGGTGCCGGTGCCGAGCGGGCAGCCGCCCTGGATCATGAAGCCGTCGATGACCCGGTGGAAGCCGAGGCCGTCGTAGTAGCGCTCGCCGCTGCGGCCGGCGTCGTCCTTGTAGTCCTTGGTGCCCTCGGCGAGGCCGACGAAGTTCGCAACGGTCTCGGGCGCGTGGTTGGGGAACAGGTTGATGACGATGTCACCCAGGTTGGTCTTCAGGGTGGCCTGCTGGTCAGCCATGGCTGCCTCTCGATCGACGATGTGTGTGGTGCCTCCACGTGTGAAGTGCAGGGGCGATCCTCCCACGAGGCCCAAGGCGGACGCCGCCCGGCCGAGCCGTTCACCGGACTGGCTGTAGCACCGGTTGGCGGGGCATGGTGAGATGGAGGCCCACCGTAGAAAGGTTGGCTACATGCGACTGCGCCGCAAGCAGACACTGATGGATCGGGCCTCGGGGTTCGCCGAGACGGTCCTCCCCCAGATCGAGTCCGCCCTCGAGTCGGCTCTCGAGGCCGGCAAGGAATCCGCGCGTGAAGCGCAGGCCAAGGCGGCGCCACTGATCGCGCAGGGTCGCCAGATCGCTGCCGAGAAGGGCGCCGAGGCTGCCGCCGTGGCCGCCGACAAGGCGTCGAAGGGCGCCACCCTGGCGGCCGAGAAGGCCCAGGTCGGCGCCGCGTACGCCGCCGACAGGGCGTCGGTCGGCCGGGACGTCGCCGCGGCCCGGGTGGCCACCCTGCGTGGGCAGGAGCCCGAGCCCAAGGGCGGCAAGCTGAAGAAGATCCTGCTGTTCGGTGGCCTGCTGGCCCTCGGCGGCTTCATCTTCAACAAGCTGCGCGGCCAGACCGAGGACAGCTGGCAGTCGTCGTACGAGCCGAAGCCGGCCCCGGCAAGCAGCACCGGCAGCACGGGCAGTCACGCCGCCACGCCGGCCGCCGCGGCTGCCGCGACCGGCTCGAGCGACGACAGCGCCGGCGGCACCCCCGGCGAGGCCGTGGCCGACTCGGTCGAGGAGCCGCACGCGGCCACCACGCCCGACGACCCGGCGACGATCATCGACGTCGACGACGTGCCCGCGGACGGCGACAAGCAGTAGCGGCTGGTCTCGAGCCGGGCCGGCGGCCCTGCTCGAACGACGAGCTCAGGACCGGCTGGAGGGAAGTTCCTCCGGCCGGTTCTCTGCTATCCAGGCATCGATCCTCGCCCACCACTCGAAGAGCCACTCGATGCGCTCCTCGCGGCCGGCCGGGATCTCCTCGCGCGGCACCTCCCACCAGCGCATGACGATCTGCTTGTCGATCGGCACCTCCCGCCAGATGTCGGCGACGGTCAGCAGGTGGTCGAGGCCGGTGTGCGCGACCAGCACGACGTCGGCGTCCGGCGCCGCGTCGAGCGCGGCCAGGAAGCCGCCCGGACGTGGCGCGAGCACGTGGATCATCTCCTCGGCCCGCTGCGCCATCCGCTCCATGCCGAGCTTGCGCAGCCGGGCGATCGCCCGCTCGCGCCGCTTCGGGGTGAAGTTGCCGCCCTCGGGGAAGATCACGAACGCGTCGTTGCTGTCGAGGTGCGAGGCCAGCTCGGCGATCTGCGACTCGAGGTCCTTGCCCTCGACCGGGTCGGGCGAGATGAAGCGCGCCGGGATCCGGTCGAGGAGCACGCCGATGGCGGGGTCCCACGCCAGCGTGTCCTTGAGCACGACGCGGGGCTCGCGCCCGTACCAGTGCATCAACGCGTAGATCAGCATGAACGAGTCGCCCGGCCCGGCATGGCGGCAGCACACCAGGATCGGCGTGTCGGGGTGCTGGTCGGGCGCCGGCCCGTCGGTGCGGATGGAGAGCCGCAGCACCCGCCGCGCCTCCCGGAAGAACACCACGAGCACGCCCTCGACCAGGTCGTAGTGGATGCCGGCGAAGTAGCGCGACCGGATCCTCCAGCCGAACCCGCTGGCCAGCCACAGCCCGAACAGCACGACCAGCAGCAGCGACTCGCAGGTCAGGTAGAGGATCGCCACCCAGCCCACGCGCAGCGCCCGCCACTTGCCCGGGAGCACCTTCGCGACCAGCGGCGACAGCGCTGCGGCGACGATCAGCCACAGCGGCAGGGTGATCCAGATCAGGGCGGTCAGGCCGACCAGGGCGGGTGCGACGAGCAGGCGCCGGACCGCCCAGATCATTCGAGGCCGTCCAGGAAGTCCACGCTCGCCTCGTACGTCGCGTCGATGCGCCGCAGGATCCCGTCGAAGTCGCGGTGGGCCCGCAACGAGTCGTCACGTGCGGAGGTGCCGGCAGGGGGCAGGACGTGGGCGACCACGCCCTCGGGCAGCTCGGCCATCTCGCGGGCGAAGCGGTGCCGCCGGGCGATCTCGAAGCTCACCCGCGCCACCTCCCACGGCCGGTTCGGCGGCGTCAGCGGCCGGTCGATGCGGCCGACCTGCAGCACGAAGATCCGGGTGGCCCCGAGCTGCGCCGCGCGGCCGACCGGGATGGAGTTGACGATGCCGCCGTCGAGGTAGTGCTCGTTGCCGATCTTGGCGGGCGGCAGCAGTCCGGGTACGGCGGCGCTCGCGACCACCGCGTCCACGACCGGCCCGGTGGAGAACCAGTGCTCGGCGGCGCGCTCGATGCTGGCGGCGCACACCTGGAACCGCACCGGCAGCTCCTCGAAGGTGAGGTCGCCGAACTCCTCGCGCAGCCGGCGGCTCAACGGCTTCGCGGAGTAGGCGTGGGTGCCCGTGGAGATCACCCGGCGGACCGTGCGCAGCGGCCGGTCGCCGTACACGTCGCGGGAGCGGGCGGTGTCGTGCCACAGCTCGGTGAGGCGTTCGATGACGGCGAGCGTGGGGTCGCGGGCGACCATGGCGCCGTTCAGGGCGCCGACGCTCGTGCCGAGCACGAGGTCGGGGTGGATGCCGCGCTCGAGCAGGGCGCGCAGCATGCCGACCTCGACCGCGCCGAGGACGCCGCCGCCGCCCAGCACGAACGCGGTGGTCACCCGGCGACCCGTGCCGGGCCCTGGAGCTCGGGGTGCTCGGCGCGCAGGCGGCTGGCGACGCGGTGCTCGACCCAGAAGATGAGCAGCGGGACCAGGCCCGCCAGCAGCATCACCAGCAGGAACTGGAGGGACCAGCCGGCTCGCCGCGAGAGCAGGAACGCCACCACCACGTAGACGATGTAGACCCAGCCGTGGATCAGCGCCACGACCCCGGTCAGGCCGGCGCCGAAGCGCTGGAGGTCACCGCCCTCCGCGAGTCCGTACTTGAGCACCATGCCGGCGGCCAGGGCGACGAGCAGGAGGCCCACGACGAGGGCCAGGACGCGGTAGGTGGTGAAGAGCTTGCGCACCTCGTCAAACTACCGAGTCGTCCGCGGTGTGCACGGTCTGGGCCAGCTCGTCGCGGATCCAGCGCCACCAGATGAACACCGCGAAGGCCCCGAAGAACCACCACTCGATCGCGTAGAGCAGGTTGCGCAGCGCGGTGAACCGGCTCGCCTCGGGCAGCTGCTCGAGATCGGCGGGTGCGAGCGCGTCGTTGCCGGCGTTCTCCTGGGTGGCCTGCGGGTCGACCACGGCGTAGGCGCCGTACAGGTCCTGGTCGACGTGCTGGATGGCATCGGCGATCCGCAGCTGTGGGAGTACGTCGTCACTCGGGTCGTCGTCGAGCTGGCCGGTGCCGTCGGGCGGCTGGAGCCAGGCGGTCACCCTGGCCGCACCGGTCGGCGGCTCCCCGGCGTCGGCGACCGTGGCGGCCCACCCGCGCACCACCAGCAGCGCCGAGTCGGCCTGGCCGGTGACCGCGAGCGGGGTGACCGCCCAGACGCCCTCGCGGCCGTCGTGCTCGCGGCCCTCGACGTAGACCGTGCCGCTGGGCACCCAGCTGCCCCCGACCGTGACCGGTTGCCCGACCCGGTCGGCCGGGAACGGGTCGTCGGGACCCATCGTGTCGGTCAGCGCCATCGGGTCGGCGCGGGTCAGGTCGGTGGCCTCGGCGGTGCGCTGGGCCTGCCAGGCGCTGAGCTGCCAGAGACCGAGCGCCAGGGCGGCCGCGATCAGCACCAGCGCCAGGGCGTGCACCGCCAACGCCCTCGGCCCCCACAGCAGCGGCAGGCGGGGCGGGGTCACGCGGGAAGCCTAACGAGACGACCTCAGCGCCCGGTCGGCTCCTCCATGGGCGCCGCGTCGCGGCACACGGCCCACGGCAGGCCGTCGGTCAAGGTCAGCCCCGCGGCCGCGCGAGGCTCGCGGACCTCCCAGCCGAGCCGGCCGGTGGACGGGTCGACCACGGCGTTCTCGAAGGCGTCCGCGAACCCGGTCGGGGCCTGCGCCGCGAGGGCCGAGCGCTCGAACAGGTCGGCCCGGCCCGGTCCGAGCCGCGCGGTGGCCAGCCCGTCGCCGTACGACACCGAGAACGCCTCGAGGTCGCCGAGCCCGGTCACGTCGTGTCCGGCGAGCACGGCGTCCTGCTCCTCGACCCCGGCGTCCGGTCCGAGCGCCGTGGCGAGCGGCACACAGCCGAGCCGGAGGTAGGTGGACTCGGCCGCCCCGGCCGTGGTGAGGTCCCGGGCGTCGGGGCGGTCACCCCAGACCTCGTCGTCCGCACCGGCCAGCCCCACCGACACCAGGTGCCGCTCGGCATCGGCGGTCGCGCCCTTCAACGGCCCCACGCCCTGCGTCACGGCGCCGGCGACCCGGTCGAAGGGCAGGTCCGGTCGGAACGCCAGGATCCAGCCGGGCCCGTCGGGGGTCACCCAGTGCGCCTCCCAGTCGACGTCGTCCTGGGTGAAGCCGTGGTCCAGCATCAGCCGCGAGCCCTGCTCGCGCAGCAGACCCTCGGTGAGCAGCACGGTCTCCCGCGGAGCGCGCTCCCAGAAGTCGCTGCGCTCGGCCATCAGGTCGGCGCTGGTCAGGTCGGGCACCCCGAGCTCTGCGCGCGCCCGGTCGAGGTCGGTGATCGTGATGGTGGTCGCCGTCGCCGGGATCAGCGACAGCGCAGACCTGCCGGGAGCGACGTCGCTTGCCGCGTCGTACGGCGCGATCGAGAGGTCCGCGGCCTCGAGCGACGGGGCCGGCGTGGGCGCCGGGTCCTCACCACACGCGGCGAGCGCCAGGGCCCCCGCGAGCAGCAGGGAGACCAGGGCCGGGCGCACGGGCGGGAAGTCTGCCAGCGTTGCCTCCCCGAGCCGTAGTCTTCGGTGCGCACCGACACCCGAGGGGACCCATGACGATCACGACCGCACAGGCCGAGCGCTTCCGCGACGCGTTCGACCAGATGACGGCCAACATCGGCAGGGCCGTGCTCGGCAAGGACCACGTCGTCCGGCTCTCGCTGACCTGCCTGCTGTCCGAGGGCCACCTGCTGCTGGAGGACCTGCCCGGCACCGGCAAGACCATGCTGGCCCGCGCGCTGTCCAACACCATCGAGGGCACCCACGCCCGCATCCAGTTCACCCCCGACCTGCTGCCCACCGACGTCACGGGCGTGACCGTCTACGACCAGCACCGGGGCACCTTCGAGTTCCACCGGGGGCCGATCTTCCACGACATCGTGCTGGCCGACGAGATCAACCGCGCCTCCCCCAAGACCCAGGCCGCGCTGCTCGAGGTGATGGAGGAGGGCCGCGTCACCGTCGACGGCGTCGCGCACGACGTGCCCCGCCCGTTCATGGTCATCGCCACCCAGAACCCGATCGAGCAGGCCGGCACCTACCGCCTCCCCGAGGCCCAGCTCGACCGCTTCCTGATGAGGACGAGCGTGGGCTACCCCGACGCCGACGCCACCGAGGAGCTGCTGCTGGGCTCCAGCATCCGCGACCGGGCCGCCCTCGTGACGGCCGTGGCCAGCGGCGACCTGGTCCGCGAGATGAGTGCGCTCGCCGACGAGGTGCACGTCGACCGCGCCATCGTCCGCTACGTCCGCCAGCTCGCCGAGGCCTCCCGCGAGCGTCCGCACGTGCGGATGGGGCTCTCGGCGCGCGGCGCGCTGGCGCTGATCCGGGTCGCCAAGACGTGGGCCGCCGCTGCCGGCCGGACCGCGGTCACCCCTGCCGACGTCACCACGCTCGCCCACCCGGTGCTGTGCCACCGGCTGCTGCTCGACCCGCAGGCCACGTTCAGCGGCATCGGCGTCGACGACGTGATCGCCGACCTCCTCACCGCGGTCCCGCCACCGGTCGACCGGGCCTGAGCGGTCGGCTCGTGCGGGCACTGCGGATCGTCACCCCCTCCGGGTGGGCCGTCGCGATCCTGTCCGGGCTCGCGCTGGTCGCGGCGCAGGCGACCGGCCTGGGCGAGCTGCGGCTGATCGCGCTCACGGGCCTGGTCGCACTCGCGATCGCCGTGCCCTTCGCGCTGCTGCCGACCCGCGTCGACGCCCGACTCGGCGTGCGACCCCGACACACCACCGCCGGTGACCGCGGCCGGGCCCGGATCGAGGTCACCAACCTGCTGCCCGCGCCGTTGCTCCGCCCGACCGTGCGGATCCCGGTCGCGCACCGGCAGACCTACCTGCGCCTGCCGGTGCTGCGCCGCGGGCGACCGGCGGCCGACGAGGTCGACGTGCCCGCCGAGCGCCGCGGCGTCGTCGACATCGGCCCGGTGTGGGGCACCCGCGCCGACCCGCTCGGACTGCTGCGCCGCGAACGGCGCTGGGCCGATCCGGTGGAGCTCTACGTGCGCCCGCGCATCGTGGGGCTGCACCCGCTGCCGCCCGGCGGGCTGCACGACCTCGAGGGCGTGCCCAGCGACCAGACCTCGATGACCGACCTGGCCTTCCACGCGCTGCGCGAGTACGTCCCCGGCGACGACCTGCGCCACGTCCACTGGAGGTCCTCGGCGCGAGCCGGGGAGCTGCTGGTGCGGCAGTACCACGACACCCGGCGCAGCCACGCCTGCGTCGTGGTCGACGCCGCGGCCGCCGCCTACCTGGACCCCGAGGACTTCGAGCTGGCGTTGCAGGCGGCGGCGTCGCTGATCGTGCGAGCGGGCATCGACGACTACGAGACGGCGCTCGTGTGCGGTGCGCAGCAGGCCTTCGCGGACCCCGGCACCCTCCTCGACGCGTGCTGCCGCGCCGAGCTCGGCGGCCTCGGGCTGCTCGGTGCCGCGCGGCAGGCACGGGCGCTGGCGCCCGACACGTCGCTGCTCGTGCTGATCACCGGCCGCGCCGGTGGCGCGCGGGCCGACCAGACCCTCCTGCGCGCGGCCCGGGAGTTCCCGGCCGGGGTGCGCACCATCGCGATCTCGGTCGACCGCCCCGACGGTGAGCCACGGGTCGGCCTCGGTGAGCTGGGCGGGTTCACCCTGACGGTGCTGGCCGACCTGCCCGGGATGCTCGACGGACTCGAGCGGTCCCGCCGGTGACCGGCACGCGGCCCACCCTCGACATGGCCCTGACCGGCGCGCTGACGGCGTGCGCGCTGGCGGCCTGGGACTCCACCTACGACTCCTACAGCTGGATCGTCGTCGCCGTGATCGGCCTCGCACTCGGCCTCGGCGTCTCGGTCCTCACCGGGGCACGCCACCTCTCGATGTGGATCCATCTGCCCGCGCTGCTGGGCCTCTACGTGCTCACCGCGGGTGTGGTCGCCACCCAGTCACCGCCCGGGTTGACCTTCATCGGCGACTCGATCACCGCCACCACCTCGTGCTGGGCCGACCTGGCCGGCACCCATCCGACCGTCGCCGGCGAGGGCACCCTGCTGCTCCCGCCGTACGCCGTCGCCCTGCTGGGCAGCGGGCTGGCCGGGGGCCTCGCCCTGCACACCCGCCGCGTCGTCGTGCCGGTGCTGCCGCTGGTGGCCGCCTTCGGGCTGGTGCTGGTGCTGGGCCGCCAGGGCGTCACGTCGCTGCCGTACGCCGTCGCGTTCGCCGTGGTGGCCCTGGTCTGGATCGGCCTGCGCGGCCGGCGGGTCGTCGACCACCCGGGTCCGGCGGCCGGCTCGTGGGGTCGTCGCCTCGAACGGCTGGTGCCGGCCACGGTCGTCCTCGCGCTCGCTGCCGGGACGGCGTACACCCTCACCGGCGACGCCGGCGACACCGGCGACCGACTGCTCCTGCGCAACAGGATCGGGGCGTACGACGCGGCAGCGGTCCCGACGCCCCTCGACGACTTCCGCCGGTTCACCGACCAGCCCGGCGCGGCCAACAACATGCACGACCGCCTGCTGCTGACGCTGCGCGGCGCTCCGACGGGGAGCCGGGTGCGCTTCGCCACGCTGGACAAGTACGACGGCCGCCACTGGTACGCCGGCAACGGCACCGACCCGTCGCGCTACGACGACCGCTACCTGCACGTCTCCGACCACTTCGAGAACCCCGCGACGGGGGAGAAGGCGTACGTCTCGCTGCGCGTGGGCCCCGAGTGGGAGAGCCCGTGGGTGCCGCTGGTCGGGGCTCCGCAGTCGGTGGACGCCGGGCTGACCCGCTCCGGCGACAGCCGGCTCGACGAGATGCGCGTCAACCTGGCCGCGTCCTCGGCCCTGATGACCAGCGACCTGACGGTGCGCGACCAGCTGGAGTACGAGACCCGGATCCCCGATGACAGGTTCTCCGTGGACTCCTTCCCGTCGAGGTTCGTCGAGCCGACGGCGTTCGAGCAGGCGGCCTACTTCGGCGGTCCGATCCTGGTCTGGACCCAGGGCTCGGCCTTCCCGATGCAGGCGCTGATGAAGGCCGCCAAGGTGCTGCGCACCACGGGCTACTACTCCGACGGGAGCACGCCCGACGGGCAGGTCCACCTCGCCGGCCAGTCGACCGAGCGACTCGGGAAGGGCTTCGTCTACGCCCGGCGGATGGTCGGCAACGACGAGCAGTACGCCGCCCTGATGGCCCTGATCGCGGCGCGGCTGCGGATCCCGGCGCGCGTGGTGGTGGGCGCGGTGGTGCCGGGCGACGGGCAGGTCTTCGGGCGCGACGTGCAGGCCTGGATCGAGGTGCGCACCGACGACGGCCTCTGGCGCACGATCCCCACCGAGAGGTTCATGTCCCGCCGGCCACCTCCGCGCTCCGACCCGCCTCCGCCGACGTTCGGCGTGCCCCGCAACGTCGACACCGACGACGAGGACCTCGCCGAGGAGGACCGGCAGCGCGACGAGCAGACCCGGCCGCAGGACCCCGCCCGGGCCGACCCGCCGCTGCCCCGCTGGCCGCTGGCGCTGCTGCCGGCGGCGCTCGTCGTAGGCATACCCGTCGCGAAGTGGTGGCGCCGGCGCCGTCGTCGGCGCGCGGCCCGGCCCTCGCTGCGCTTCGCCGGCGCCTGGGCGGAGCTCGTCGACCGGGCCCGGGACCTCGGCCTCGACGTGCCCGCCCGGACGACGCGACCCGCCCAGGCCTCGGCCCTCGGCATCGACCCGGCGCTGGCGTTCGACGCCGACGCCGAGATCTTCGCCGCGGACGAGCCGGGCGATGCCGCGGCCGCCGCCTACTGGGACCAGCTCACCGCCGTACGCCGCAGTGTCGGTGAGCCCGTCGTGTGGTGGCGTCGCTGGCTGGCCCGGGTGAACCCGCGCTCGCTCCTGCCGTAGCCGGCCCCGGGGGGCGACGCGCTACCGCAGCGTGAAGCCGATCCAGGACCCGACCACGAGACTGCCCGCGAGGATCTCGATGCGCCGCGCCCAGGAGGCCGGGTAGACGTGCCCCTCGAAGTAGTGCGCGACGAACCCACGCTCGTGCAGCGGCGGGCGTCCGGCGCCGTGGCGTGCCCAGTTCTCGGCCCGGGACAGCGGACAGGCCCGCCTCCAGAGCAGGACGCAGGTCCCCCAGATCGCGCTGGCGACGTGCGGGAGGAGCACCCACGGCACCAGCCAGGCGAGGAACCCGCCGAGGATGGCGAAGCCCACGAACAGGAAATGGGTCACCACAGCGACGAGAGCGACGATGCGGTGCACGACTCGAGCCTACGGGCGCGTGGCGAATCAACCGCGCGAGGAGCTGCCGGGTGCGGCCCGGCGGCGAACCTGGCCCGGGTCGCTGGGACAATGCCGGACATGAGGACCTGGCTGACCACCGCTCGCGACGCGTTCCAGACCAGGCTCTGGCCGACCCCCACGATCGCCGTCGTCCTCGCCCTGCTCCTCGGGCTCGGCCTCCCCGAGCTCGACGCCACGCTGGACCCGCAGCTCTCCGGCCGGGCCAGCGCCTGGCTCTTCGGGGGCGACGCCGACGCCGCGAGATCCCTCCTCGGCGCGATCGCCTCGTCCCTGGTCACCGTGACCTCGCTGACCTTCTCCCTGACCGTGGTGACCCTGCAGCTGGCGAGCAGCCAGTTCTCCCCGCGGCTGCTGAGGACCTTCACCCGCGACCAGTTCGTGCAGGGCACCCTGGCGCTGTTCCTGGCCACGTTCACCTACGCGCTCACGGTGCTGCGCGCCGTCCGCAGCGCCGGCGACGACGGCCAGGCCGAGATCGTCCCGAAGATCGCGATCACCGTGGCCTTCGTGCTGACCGTGGCCAGCGTGCTCGGTCTCGTGCTGTTCCTCGCGCACCTCACCGCGCAGATCCGGGTCGAGACGATGCTGCGCAACGTGCACCGCGATGCCGCCGACACCGTGCGCACGGTGCTCCCCGAGCGCGGCAACACCGACGGGCTCCGGCTGGTCGCCCCCTCACCGCCGTCGGACGCCCAGCAGCTGTTGGTCGCGCAGGACGGCTTCCTGACCTGGATCGACAAGGACGCCCTGCTCGACGCGGCCGTGCAGGAGGGTGCGTCGATCAGTCTCGACACCTTCCCCGGGAGCTTCCTGGTCGAGGGCACACCGCTGGGGACGGCCTGGCCCGTGGGCGGCGGGCGCCTCGACGCCGAGACCGGTGAGCGGCTCGCCGACCGGGTCGCTGCGTGCATCCACACCGGCCATGAGCGCACGGCCGCCCAGGACGTGGGCTTCGGGCTGCGCCAGCTGACCGACGTCGCCAACAAGGCCCTGTCTCCCGGCATCAACGACCCGACCACCGCCGTCCACGCGCTGGGGCACATCTCGTCCCTGCTGTGCACCCTGAGCTCGCGCCGCCTCGGCAGCGAGCTGCTGCGTGACGAGGACGACCGGGTCCGGGTGGTGATCCACCACCCCGACCTCGCGGCGTACGTCGACCTCGGCATCTCCCAGCCCCGGCGCTACGGCGCCGCCGACCCGCAGGTCCTCGCGCAGGTCTTCCAGGTCCTGCTCGACCTCAGCCACCGGGTGTACGCCGACCAGCGTCAGGTGGTCCGCGACCAGCTCGAACGACTGCGCGGCACGGTCGCGGCCCAGTCGTTCGACGCCGAGGAACGCGCCGGCCTGCAGCGGCTCGGCGACCAGGTCGAGAGCCGCCTCGGTGGCTCGGTCGGGCCGGCCTGACTCGAGGGACTGCCCTAGTTGTCGGCTCGCGGTGCCCTGGCCACGTAGACCGTGCTCGCCGACTCGCCGCCGGTGAGCGGGTTGGCGAACGTGACGACGTGCGTCTCGATGTCGACGAAGGCCGCGCCGAGCGCCGACTCGAAGGTTGAGTCAGGCGGGTCGTCGGACCACAGGCCGAAGATGCCGCCCGGCACGATCAACCCGGCCAGCCGCAGGAGTCCGCTGCTGCTGTAGAACGCGGCGTGGCTGGGGTGGAGGAGGTGCTGCGGCGAGTGGTCGATGTCGAGCAGCACGACGTCGTACGCCGTCCGTGGCGTGTCGCCCGCGGCCACCAGGGCGAAGAAGTCGCCGTGGTGGAGCTCGCAGCGCGGGTCCGCCGCCAGGCCGACGGTGTCGGGCAGCAGATCGCGATCGTGCCAGTCGATGACGGCGGCGACCGCCTCGATCACCTGCACCTGCTCGACCCGGTCGTCCTCCAGGGCGGCACGCAGGGTGTAGCCGAGGCCCAGACCGCCCACGAGCACCTGCAGCCCATCACCCTCGACCCGGGCCAGGCCCAGGTGCGCGAGCTCGGTCTCCACGACGGTGAACAGGCTCGACATCAAGAACTCGTCGTCGATCTTCACCTCGTAGACGTCGTGGCCGACGACCGGCTCGTGGCGGCGGCGGAGGCTGATCACCCCGATCGGGGTGTCGGCCCAGTCGAGCTCCTCGATGTCCAGCGCCACGTGCGCCTCCGTTGCGGGTCGTCGTCACGCCACGATACTGGTGGGTGCTGGGACGACCCAGAGGGAAGCCGACACCCGAGGAGCACGATGCAGCTGCGAACCCGTTCGAGACGCCGCCTCGCCGCCGCCCTGGCGGTGCCGCTGATCGCGCTCGGCGCCTGCGGGACCGACTCAACCGGCGGCTCCTCCCCCGACACGTCGTCGGGGTCCGGCTCCACGGGTGACTCCCCCTCCGGCTCCACCGCCGACGCCGACTTCCCCGACGTGCTCGAGGCGCAGCTGAGCCGCGACGGCGACACGCTCCTCCTCGAGGTGACGATGAGCTCGGAGTACGACACCCCCGAGCGGTACGCCGACGGCTGGCGGGTCCTGGACCCCGCAGGCAACGAGCTCGCCACGATGGAGCTCGCCCACGACCACGCCGGCGAGCAGCCCTTCAGCCGCTCGCAGAGCGGCCTGGAGATACCCGACGGCGTCCAGACGGTCACGATCGAGGGCCACGACCTGGAGAACGGGTACGGCGGCGCCACGGTCGACGTCGACGTGCCCTCCTGACCGGCGTACCCCCGGTCGTCCGACCCGTTCGATCCCGGCTCGTCAGCTGACCATCCCGTGGGGGTCGATGACGTACTTCTTGGCCGCGCCCTGGTCGAACTCGGCGTAGCCCTGAGGCGCCTGGTCCAGCGGGATGACGGTCGCGTTGACGGCCTTCGCGATCTGGACCTTGTCGTGCAGGATCGCCTTCATCAGACCGAGGTTGTAGCGCATGACGGGGCACTGGCCGGTGACGAAGGCCAGCGACTTCGCCCATCCCGTGCCCAGGCTCAGCGACAGCGCGCCGATCTTGGCAGCCTCGTCGATCCCACCCGGATCCCCGGTCACGTACAGGCCGGGGATGCCGATCGAGCCGCCGGCGGCGGTGAGCTCCATGAGCGAGTTCAACACGGTGGCCGGCGCCTCCTTCCCGGAGTCCGCACCGTGCGCACGAGCCTCGAAGCCGACCGCGTCGACGGCCGCGTCCACCTCGGGGATGCCGAGCAGCTGCTCGATCTGGTCCTGGGGGGCACCCTTCGACACGTCGACGACCTCACATCCGAAGCTCTTGGCCTGCGCCAGTCGCTCCGGCACCAGGTCGGCCACGATCACCACTGCCGCGCCGAGCAGCTGCGCGCCGGCGGCGGCGGCCAGACCCACCGGCCCGGCGCCGGCGATGTAGACCGTCGAGCCCGGCTTGACCCCGGCCGAGACCGCACCGTGGAAGCCGGTCGGGAAGATGTCGGACAGCATGGTCAGGTCGGTGATCTTCTCGAGCGCCTGATCCTTGTCGGGGAAGGGCAGCAGGTTCCAGTCGGCGTAGGGGACCATGACGTACTCCGCCTGACCGCCCACCCAGCCCCCCATGTCGACGTAGCCGTAGGCAGCACCGGGTCGGGCCGGGTTGACGTTGAGACAGATGCCGGTCTTGCCCTCCTTGCAGTTGCGGCAGCGACCGCAGGCGATGTTGAACGGCACCGAGCACAGGTCGCCGACCTTGATGAACTCCACGTCCGGGCCGGCTTCGACGACCTCGCCGAGGATCTCGTGACCGAGCACCAGGTTGAGGGGGGCCGTGGTCCGGCCGCGGACCATGTGCTGGTCGCTGCCGCAGATGTTGGTGGTCGCCACCTTGAGGATCACCCCGTGGTTGCACTTGCGACCGATGTTGGCCGGGTTGACCCCGGGCCCGTCCTGCAGCTCCAGCTTCGGGTAGTCGATCTCCTGGATCTCGACCTTGCCCGGCCCCATGTACGCCACACCTCTGTTGCCTGCCATGAGCTCTTCCGTCCTTTCGCGCTATCGCTGTACCCAACCGTCACGGCCCGTGGACGCCGCGTGTGCCGTCCCCCTCACTCCCGAGGCCACAGTCACGACTGTGAGCCGATGTGCCGAGCGCACCAACGCTCGGTCGTCGCCGGCGGGATCGTCACCGCAGGGTTCTTGCGCGCATCCAAAGTCCGGCCGGAGGTCTGGTCGACGACCTGGTCAACGGTCTGGCCGACGAGTGCGCCGACGCGACCGGTCGCACCCGGTGGGGCGGTGTCGGTCGACTCGGCGCCACAGCGCCACGGCAGGGAACCGGTCATCCCACCTCCAGTCAGTGATCCGATGAAAGCATGCGTTGCGCGGGCTCGCAAGGGTCGTTCTGCCGCACAGTCGCCGGCCCGGCGGCTTCGCCCGTCGCGTGACGGATCGGGCGTCTCGAGCGTGTACGCCGAGGTCGACGGACGGTCGCTGAAGAAGGCCTTCCCAGGGGAGGTCCTCGCCCACCGGCCCTGAAATGGCCAGAAACCGCAGGCTGACCTGCGGTTTCAGATGGTGGAGCCTAGGGGACTCGAACCCCTAACCCCCTGCTTGCAAAGCAGGTGCGCTACCAATTGCGCCAAGGCCCCGGGGTGTGCCCAGGTGAGTGAGCGGTGGTGGGGTCAGGCCTTGTCGACGTTGTCGGTGGCCTCGGCCCACAGAGCCTGCTCGTTGCGGCTCTCTTCCATCTTCTTCTTCGCCAGCAGGGCGCCGACGGCGGCCAGCAGGACGAGCAGAACCTTCTTCATGGTGTTCCTCCGTGGGTCCCGGCGAGGATGGGAGTGGGCCTAACAGGACTTGAACCTGTGACCTCTTCCTTATCAGGGAAGCGCTCTAACCGTCTGAGCTATAGGCCCGCCGCACCACCGTCGAGTGACCTCGCGGCGAGTGCTCGGGAAGGCTACCCCACGCCGGGAGAGCCCGACAAAACGGCCGGGCTGCCCGTCGTACGGCGTCGGGGCCGGCTGGCCGGAAAGCACACCCAGCCAGCCGCCTAGTCCTCCGACAGCGTCACTTCCACGCCACCGAGCAGCGCCGCGGACATGTTGTAGAGGAACGCACCCAGGGTCGCGATGGCGGTGAGCAGGATGACGTCGATGACCGAGATCAGCAGCGTGAAGCCGAGCACCCGCGACATCCCGACGTAGTTGGTGACGTCGAAGTCGCTGGGCTGGTCGCCCTCGATCACGCTGGCGACGGTGGAGTTGATGGAGTCGAACACCCCGGCGGCGCCGAGCACCGACCAGATCATGAACACCGCCACGAACGTCACCACGCCGAAGGCGATCGAGAGCAGGAACGACGCCTTCATCACCGACCAGGGGTCGATGCGGCTCAGTCGCAGGCGGGCGCGGCGCGGCTGCTTCGTGTCCGTACGACGTGCCGCGGTCCTCGGGTTGGCGTTGTCGCGGTGCTCGGTGGCAGCCACCGACAACGCGCCCGTGATCCGGTCCTTGAGGCCCGGTCGTACCGCCCTGTCACCGGTCGGTTCACCGGCCGGGACGCTCCCACGCCGGCCGGCCGCCTGGCCGGCGGTGCGTTCGCTCATCAGGACTCACTCTCCCCCGGCGCATCGCCGGGAGCATCGCCCGAGTCGTCGGTCTCGGGCTCGTCGTTCTCGATTGTCGCACCGTCGACGGTAGCCGATGCCTCCGCGACGACCGAGTCGGCAGCGCCGTCGGCAGCGACCGTGGGGTCGCCCTCCTCGAGCTCCTCCTCGTCCTTCGCCTCGACCGAGCGGGCGACCACGGCCACGGCGTCACCCGACTTGGGCGACACGAACTTCACGCCCATCGTGGAGCGGCGGGTGGGCCGGAAGTTCTCGTTGATCGGGCTGCGCACTACCTGGCCGGAGTTGGTGATCGACAGGATCTCGTCGCCCTCGACGACGATGAAGGCACCGACGAGGCCGCCCCGGTCCTCGTTGGCCAGCGACATCGCCTTGATGCCGATGCCGCCGCGCGACTGCAGTCGGTAGTCGGAGATGCGGGAGCGCTTGGCGAAGCCGCCGTCGGTCATGGTGAAGACGTACTGCTCCTTCACCTCGCTCTCCTCGACGGACTCGCCCGCGGACTCGGCCGCCTCCTCGGCCGCGACCTGCTCGGCACGGATGACCGCCATCGACAGCAGCGAGTCGCCGGGGCGGAACTTCATGCCGGAGACACCGGACGTGGCCCGGCCCATCGGGCGCAGCTGGGTGTCGTCGGCCCGGAAGCGGATCGCCTGGCCCTTGCGGGACACGAGCAGGATGTCGTCGTCGGCGTTGACCAGCTCGGCCCCGATCAGCACGTCGTCGTCCTCGCGGAAGTTGATCGCGATGACGCCGGCCTGACGCGGGCTGTTGTAGTCGCCCAGCCGGGTCTTCTTGGCCAGGCCGTTGCGGGTGGCGAGCACGAGGTACGGCGCCTGGTCGTAGTCGCGGATTGCCAGCACCTGGGCGATGTTCTCGTCGGGCTGGAAGCTCAACAGGCCGGCGACGTGGCCGCCCTTCGCGTCGCGCTGCGCCTCGGGCAGGTTGTAGGCCTTGGTGCGGTAGACCCGGCCCTGCGTGGTGAAGAACAGCAGCCAGTGGTGGTTGGACGTCGCGATGAAGTGCTCGACCACGTCGTCGCCGCGCAGCGTCGCGCCGCGCACGCCCTTGCCGCCGCGCTTCTGGGTGCGGTACTGGTCGGCCCGGGTGCGCTTGGCGTAGCCGCCGCGGGTGATGGAGACGACGAGCTCCTCGTCGGGGATCAGGTCCTCCATCGACAGGTCGCCGTCGGCCGCGATGATCTGGGTACGCCGCTCGTTGCCGTACTTGTCGACGACCTCGGCCAGCTCGTCGGAGATGATCTGCCGCTGGCGGGTGTCGTTGGCGAGGATGTCGAGCAGGTCGGCGATGCGGATCTCGATCTCGGCCAGGTCGTCGATGATCTTCTGGCGCTGCAGGGCGGCCAGCTGCCGCAGCTGCATGTCGAGGATCGCGGTGGCCTGGAGCTCGTCGATGTCGAGCAGCTCGATCAGGCCGGCGCGGGCCTCGCTGACGTCGGGCGAGCGCCGGATCAGGGCGATGACCTCGTCGAGCATGTCGAGGGCCTTGGCCAGGCCGCGCAGCACGTGGGCGCGCTCCTCGGCCTTGCGCAGCCGGAACGCCGTACGACGTCGGATGACGTCGACCTGGTGGGCGACCCAGTTGCTGATGAACTGGTCGATCGTCAGCGTGCGCGGCACCCCGTCGACCAGGGCCAGCATGTTGGCGCTGAAGTTGGTCTGCAGCTCGGTGTGCTTGAGCAGGTTGTTGAGCACCACGCGGGCGACGGCGTCGCGCTTGAGCACCACGACCAGCCGCTGGCCGGTGCGGTCGGAGGTGTCGTCGCGGACGTCGGCGATGCCCTGGACCTTGCCGGAGTCGGCGAGCTCGGCGATCTTCAGCGCGAGGTTGTCGGGGTTGACCATGTAGGGCAGCTCGGTGACGACCAGGCAGGTGCGGCCCTTGGCGTCCTCGTCCACCTCGATGACCGCGCGCTGGGTGACCGAGCCCCGGCCGGTGCGGTAGGTCTGCACGATGCCCTCGTGGCCCACGATCAGGGCGCCGTTGGGGAAGTCGGGGCCCTTGATGCGCTCGATCAGCGCCTCCTGCAGCTCCTCGCGGGTGGCGTCGGGGTGCTCGAGGGCCCAGGTGGCGCCGGCGGCGACCTCGAGCAGGTTGTGCGGCGGGATGCTGGTGGCCATGCCGACCGCGATGCCGGCCGAGCCGTTCACGAGCAGGTTGGGGTAGCGCGCCGGCAGCACGACGGGCTCGGACGAGCGGCCGTCGTAGTTGGGCTGGAAGTCGACGGTGTCCTCGTCGATGTCGCGCACCATCTCCATGGCCAGCGGCGCCATCCGGCACTCGGTGTACCGCATGGCCGCGGCGGAGTCGTTGCCCGGCGAGCCGAAGTTGCCCTGGCCGTTGATGAGCGGGGCCCGCATCACCCACGGCTGCGCGAGCCGGACGAGGGTGTCGTAGATCGCGGTGTCGCCGTGCGGGTGGTACTGACCCATCACGTCGCCGACGACGCGCGAGCACTTCGAGAAGCCGCGGTCGGGGCGGTAGCCGCCGTCCCACATCGCGTAGAGCACGCGCCGGTGCACCGGCTTGAGCCCGTCGCGTACGTCGGGCAGCGCGCGGCCGACGATGACGGCCATCGCGTAGTCGATGTAGGAGCGCTTCATGGACTCCTGGAGGTCGATCTCCTGGATCCGTCCGCCGCCGTCGCCGTCCCCGATGATGTTGCCGGTCTGCTCAGTCATTCGCTGTCTCTCTGCTGGGATCTACTCGAATCTAAGGTCAGTTGTAGAGACCTAGATATCGAGGAATCGAACGTCCTTGGCATTGCGCTGGATGAAGGACCGCCGCTGCTCGACGTCCTCGCCCATCAGGATCGAGAAGATCTCGTCGGCCTGGGCGGCGTCCTCGAGGGTGACCTGCAGCAGCAGCCGCTGGTCGGGGTCCATCGTGGTCTCCCACAGCTCCTTGGCGTTCATCTCGCCGAGGCCCTTGTAGCGCTGGACCGGGTTCTCCTTGGGCAGCTTCTTGCCGCTGGCCAGGCCGTCGGCCTGGAGGGCGTTGCGCTCCGCGTCGGAGTAGACGAACTCGTGCTCGTGCGGCTTGTTCCAGCGCAGCCGGTAGAGCGGCGGCTGGGCCATGTAGACGTAGCCGTGCTCGATCAGCGGCTTCATGAAGCGGAACAGCAGCGTCAGCAGCAGCGTGTTGATGTGGTGGCCGTCGACGTCGGCGTCGGCCATCAGCACGACCTTGTGGTAGCGCAGCTTGTCGAGGTTGAACTCCTCGTGGATGCCGGTGCCCAGCGCCGAGATGATCGCCTGGACCTCGGTGTTGGCCAGCACCTTGTCGAGGCGGGCCTTCTCCACGTTCAGGATCTTGCCGCGGATGGGCAGGATCGCCTGGATGCGCGGGTCACGGCCCTGGCGGGCCGAGCCGCCGGCCGAGTCGCCCTCGACGATGAACACCTCGCACTCGGCCGGGTTGGTCGACTGGCAGTCGCTCAGCTTGCCGGGCAGGCCCCCGCCGCCCAGCAGGCCCTTGCGGGAGCGGGCCAGGTCGCGGGCCTTGCGGGCGGCGATGCGGGCCTGCGCCGCGGCCTGCGACTTGCGCACGATGTCGCGGCCCTCGGCGGGGTTCTGCTCGAGCCAGGCGCCGAGCTGGTCGTTGACGATCTTCTGGGTGAAGCCCTTGGCCTCGGTGTTGCCGAGCTTGGTCTTGGTCTGGCCCTCGAACTGCGGCTCGCCCAGCTTGATCGAGATGATCGCGGTCAGGCCCTCGCGGATGTCGTCACCCGAGACGCGGTCCTCGCGCTTCTTGATCAGGCCCCACTCCTCGCCCCAGTGGTTGACCAGCGAGGTCAGCGCCGCGCGGAAGCCCTCCTCGTGGGTGCCGCCCTCGTGGGTGTTGATCGTGTTGGCGAAGGTGTGCACGGACTCGCTGAACGTGGTGTTCCACTGCATCGCGAGCTCGAGGCTCATGTGCTGGTTGCCGGTCGCGGGGTCGGCGGCCGTCTCGGCCTCGAAGTTGATGACCGTCGGGTTGGCCACCGTCTTGCGCCGGTTGAGGTGCTCGACGTAGTCGACCAGGCCGCGGTCGTACTTGAAGACCTGCACGAGCCCGCCGGCGTCGGCCTTCTGGATCGCGTCGTGGCCCGCGGAGTCGATGGCGTTGTCGATGGTGCCGTCGTGCACGGCGTCGACGATCTCGTCGGCCTGCGGCCGCTCGTCGCGGACGACGATCTCGAGGCCCTTGTTCAAGAAGGCGTACTCGCGGATGCGGGTCGTGATCGTCTCGAGGGAGTAGGTCGTGGTCTCGAAGATGTCCTCGGACGCCCAGTAGGTGACCGTGGTGCCGGCCTCCTCGCCGTCCTCGAGGGGGCGGACCTGCTCGAGGTCGCCCTCGGGGACGCCGAGCTGGAAGCTCTGGCGCCACAGGTGGCCGCGGTTCTTGACCTCGACGATCAGCCGCGAGCTCAGCGCGTTGACGACCGAGACGCCCACGCCGTGCAGGCCGCCGGAGACCTTGTAGCCGCCGCCGCCGAACTTGCCACCGGCGTGCAGCATCGTCAGCGCCATCGTGACGGCCGGCATGTCCTGGCCGGGGGCGGTGTCGGTGGGGATGCCGCGACCGTTGTCGACCACGCGCACCGAGCCGTCGGCGGTGAGGGTGAGCTCGATCCGGGTGCAGAAGCCGGCCAGCGACTCGTCCACCGCGTTGTCGACGATCTCCCAGACCAGGTGGTGCAGGCCGCGCTCGCCGGTGGAGCCGATGTACATGCCGGGGCGCTTGCGGACCGCCTCGAGGCCTTCGAGCACCTGGATCGCCGATGCGTCGTAGGCGACCCCCTCGTCGGGTGCGTTGGACCTCAACGTCGGCTTCTCTGCGGGCACTTCAGCGGTCACGGCTGGCCTTCTTCCGGGGCCCACGAGGAGCCTCTCGACATGACAAAGGCCGCTGCTCTTCCGTGGCATCCGGAACGCCTGCGACCCTCGCCTCATATTACCGGCCAGACACCCAGAATCCACGCACCCATCCACAGTTTGGGGGGATCTATGGACAAAATGGCCCCTCAGCGGCCCGAGAAGGCCGATTCTCGGCCCGATCAGGGGTCCGGGTGACTCCCCATACGGCGAGGGGCCCCGCAGATCGGCAGCCAGCGGCTCACGAACCGGTGCCCCGGCGGGTCTGCCGGTGCCGCCCCACCTGGTCGGTGGCGTCGTGCTCAGCCATAGGTGTCGCGCGGCCCGCGGCCGTCGCGCACCGATCGCGGACCGCGCTTCCAGCTCGGCAGGTGCGGCCCCATCACGTCGATGATCGTGACCGTGCCGTTGCCGAGGTCCTCGTTGAGGCGCCGGACGAGCGTGGGCGCCATCAGCTTGAGCTGGGTGGCCCACGCGGTGGCGTCGGTGCGCACCACCAGCTTGCCGTCGACGAGCGTCTCGGGCTTGCAGTGGTCGGCCACCTCCGCGCCGACGATCTCGGCCCAGCGACCGAACACCTGCTGCACCCGGAGGTCGACCTCCCATCCGTGCGAGACCACCATCCGCTCGACCAGGCCCTCGATGAGCTGGGGGTCGCGCTCGTCGGGATGCGCGCCCGATCCGCCGCCTCCGGTGCGCCGGGTCCGACGCCGGTCGGCGTCGCTGGGCGGGCCGCCACGGCGCTTGGCCGGAGTGCCGCCGGGGGCCTTGGAGGCGGCCCGCGCGGCCGCGCGTGCGTAGTCGAGCCCGTCGTCGGCGTGCGGCGGCTGGTCCGGTGCGGGAGTCGGCTCGTCACCCATCTCGGCGTACCTCCCCTCCTGCCACCAGGAACCGCGTGCCGGCCAGCGCCTGCGGCACGTCGGCGGCCACCGCGGCCGTGACGAGCACCTGCTCGGCGCCGGCCACGAGCTCGGCGAGCTGGTGGCGGCGTTCGGTGTCGAGCTCGGCGAACACGTCGTCCAGGATCAGGATCGGGTCATCGCCGTCGGACCGCAACAGGTCGTACGACGCCAGCTTGAGGGCGAGCGCGAACGACCACGACTCGCCGTGCGACGCGTAGCCCTTCACCGGCAGGTCGCCGAGCCGCAGCACCAGCTCGTCGCGGTGCGGGCCGACCAGCGAGATGCCGCGGGCCAGCTCGTCGTCGCGGCGTCGTGCGATCTCGGCGAGCAGCACGGTGGCCAGCTCGCCGCGCTCGGTCGCTCCCTCGAGGTCGAAGGACGACTTGTAGGCCAGGTGCGCATCGTCGCGCGAGGCCCCGCGCGCCACCGCCTCGTACGCCGTGCCGACGTACGGCCGCAGGCCCTCGACGAGCGCGAGCCGCTCCTCGAGCAGCTCGGCGCCGGCCTCGACGAGGTGCGAGTCCCACGCTCCCAGCGTCGAGAGCGCCGACTCCTGCGACGCCGACCCGCGGCGCGCGTGGCCGGCGGTCTTGAGCAGCGAGTTGCGCTGCCGCAGGATCCGGTCGTAGTCGGCACGGACGCCGGCGAGCCGCGGCGTACGCAGGATCAGCAGGTCGTCGAGGAACCGGCGCCGGTCGGACGGGTCGCCCTTGACCAGGGTGAGGTCGTCCGGGGAGAAGATGACGGTGCGCACCAGCCCGAGGATCTCGCGCGGCCGCGGCACCTGCGAGCGGTTGATGCGGGCCCGGTTGGCACGGCCGGGGTTGAGCTCGACCTCGATGATCGCCTCGCGGCCGTCGCGCACGATCGCCGCCCGCACCAGCGCCTGCTCCGCGCCGGCCCGCACGAGCGGGGCGTCGGACGCGACCCGGTGCGACCCCAGGCGGGAGAGGTAGTCGATGGCCTCGACCAGGTTGGTCTTGCCCTGCCCGTTGCGACCGATGAACGCCGTGGCGCCGGGGTCCAGCTCGATGTCCAGCTGCGGATAGGAGCGGAAGTCGTGCAGGGAGAGCCGGGCGACGTGCAAGGAGGCTAGCTCTTCGCGGTGTCGCCGGGGTCGGCGTCACCGCCGGGAGGCGCACCGGCCTTGACGGCGTGGCCGCCGAACTGGTTGCGCATCGCCGCGACCGCCTTCATCGACGGGCTGTCGTCCTGCCGCGAGACGAAGCGGGCGAACAGCGCAGCCGTGAGGGCCGGCACGGGTACGGCGTTGTCGATGGCCGCCTCGACGGTCCACCGACCCTCACCGGAGTCGTCGGCGTAGCCGGCGATGGAGACCAGGCCCGGGTCGTCGTCGAGGGAGGCGACCAGCAGGTCGAGCAGCCACGAACGGATGACCGTGCCCTCGCGCCACGAGCGGAACACCTCGGTGACGTTGTCGACCAGGTCGACCTTCTCGAGCAGCTCCCAGCCCTCGGCGTAGCTCTGCATCATGGCGTACTCGATGCCGTTGTGGACCATCTTGGAGAAGTGCCCGGCGCCCGGCTTCTTGCCGGCGTGCACCGCGCCGAAGTCGCCTTCCGGGCGGAGGGCGTCGAACGCCGGCTGCACCTTCGCGACGTCCTCGTCGGAGCCGCCGTACATCAGGGCGTAGCCGTTCTTGAGGCCCCACACCCCGCCGGAGACGCCGCAGTCGACGAAGCCGACGCCCTTGGCCGACAGCATCTCGGCGTTGGCCTGGTCGTCGGTCCAGCGTGAGTTGCCGCCGTCGACGACGAGGTCGCCCTCGTCGAGCAGGTCACCCAGGGCGGCCACGGTCTCGCGCGTCGGCTCACCGGCGGGCACCATCACCCAGACGACCTTCGGTGCGGGCAGCGCCTCGACCAGCTCGGCCAGCGACGACACGTCGGTGAGATCGGGGTTGCGGTCGAAGCCGACCACCGTGTGCCCGGCGTCGCGCAACCGGGTGCGCATGTTGCCGCCCATCTTGCCGAGCCCGACGAGACCGATGTCCATGCGGTGTCCTCCCCTGATCAGTTCGTCTGGTGTGCCGTCGACACGCTACGCCCGGGTCGACGTCACGACAGCAGCCGGCGGGGCATCAGCAGGTAGCGGAACCCGGAGCCGCGACCCTTGGAGTCGGCGTCGCCTGCGTCGGTGGCGGAGATGACGACCGGCTTGTTGGCCTGGGTGAACGCCAGGTCCACCATCTCGCCGTCGAGTGCGGTCAGGCCGTCGAGCAGGTACTGCGGGTTGAAGCCGGTCATGATGTCGTCGCCGTTGATCTCGGCGCTGATCGCCTCGGTGGCCTGCGCCTCGTCACCGGAGCTCGAGTCGAGCACCAGTTCGCCGTCGCCGAACTTCAGCTGCACCGCGGAGTTGCGCTCGGCCACCAGGGCCACGCGCTTGACGGTGTCGATGAGCTCCTGCTTGTTGACCTTGGCGACGGTCAGGTGCTCGCTGGGGAACAGCGACCTGACCTTGGGGAACTCACCGTCGAGCAGGCGCGTGGTGGTGCGACGGGTGCCGGCAGCTTCGTCGCCGTACTCGAAGCCGATGATGCCCTCACCCGTGCCGCCGGCGGCCAGGGAGATGGTGACCTCGCCGCCGGTGAGCGACTTCGCGGTGTCGCCGAGCACCTTGGCCGGGACCAGCGCGGCCATCGACGCGTCGGTCTCCTTGGGGTTCCAGCCCAGCTCGCGGTGCGAGAGCCGGAAGCGGTCGGTCGCGAGCAGCGAGATGGTGTCGCCCTCGATCTCGATGCGTACGCCGGTCAGCACGGGCAGCATGTCGTCGCGACCTGCGGCCGTGACCGCCTGGGCGACGGCGTGCCCGAAGTCGGTGCTGTTGACCGTGCCGCTGGCAGACGGCATCTCGGGCAGCGTGGGGTAGTCCTCGACCGGCATCGTCTGGAGGCTGAAGCGCCCCGCGCCGCACGTCAGCTCGACCTTGGCGCCGGTGAGGGTGATCTCGATCGGCTTGGCGGGGAGGCTGCGACAGATGTCGGCCAGCAGTCGGCCGCTGACCAGGCAGGTGCCCTCGTCGCTGACGTCTGCCTTGACGGTGGCGCGGGCGGAGGTCTCGTAGTCGAACGACGACAGCACCAGGCCACCGTCGCTGGCCTCGATGAGCAGGCCGGCGAGGACGGGAGCGCTGGGTCGCACGGGCAGGCTGCGTGCAGCCCATGCGACGGCATCGGCGAAGACGTCGCGTTCAACGCGGAACTTCACGGTGTGGTCCTCCTGGGTATGGGGTGTGAATCCTGCCATGCGGTCACTGTGGGCGCATCGCGCCCCGTCGTCTTGCGGCCGCTTGTCCACAGGAAGGGCCCGGACTGGATGTTCACTGGTGGTGTGGAGATGGATAGGTCCGCAGTAGTCATAGCATCTGTGGAATCTGTGGATAGCCGGAGTCTTCGCAGGTCAGCGGCCATGTGGGGCTGCGCACTCGGCTGTGGACGAGTTGTGCACCCCTGCCTCGCACTGTGCACCGGGACGGTTGCCCGGCCGGGATCCTGCCGCTCGTGCACATGGCCTGTGCACGACGCACCGAGTCGAACCACACGTTCTGCACAGGTTGCCGGCGTGTGGTTCAGGACTGACGCGCCTGCATCTTGATGCGGTTGGTGAGCTCGCTGACCTGGTTGAAGACGGCCCGGCGCTCGGCGAGGAGCTCCTTGATCTTGCCGTTGGCGTACATCACCGTGGTGTGGTCGCGCCCGAACTCCTTGCCGATCTGCGGCAGCGACATGCTGGTCAGCTCACGGCACAGGTACATCGAGATCTGCCGGGCGAGGACCAGGTGCCGTCCGCGGCTGGGTCCGGTGAGGTCCTCGAGCGAGACCCCGAAGTACGCCGCGGTCTGGGCCACGATCAGGGCTGCGGTGATCTCGGGCTCGCCGCCGTCGGGGATCAGGTCCTTGAGCACGATCTCGGCCAGGGTCATGTCGACCTCCTGGCGGTTCAGGTTGGCGAACGCGGTGACCCGGATCAGGGCCCCCTCGAGCTCGCGGATGTTGGTCTGGATCTTCGAGGCGATGAACTCGAGGACGTCGGGCGGCGCGGTGAGCCGGTCCATGGCGGCCTTCTTGCGGAGGATGGCGATGCGGGTCTCGAGGTCGGGAGCCTGGACGTCGGTGATCAGGCCCCACTCGAAGCGGTTGCGGAGCCGGTCCTCGAGCGCCTCGAGCGACTTGGGCGGGCGGTCGGAGGTGAGCACGATCTGCTTGTTGGCGTTGTGGAGGGTGTTGAACGTGTGGAAGAACTCCTCCTGCGTCTGGGTCTTGCCCTCCAAGAACTGGATGTCGTCGATCAGGAGCACGTCCACGTCGCGGTAGCGCCGCTTGAACCGGTCCTGGCGGTCGTCGCGGATCGCGTTGATGAACTCGTTGGTGAACTCCTCGCTCGAGACGTACCGGACCTTGGCGCCGCTGTAGAGGCTGCGCACGTAGTGGCCGATGGCGTGCAGGAGGTGGGTCTTGCCGAGGCCGGAGTCGCCGTAGACCAGCAACGGGTTGTAGGCCTTGCCCGGGGCCTCGGCCACCGCCACGGCCGCGGCGTGCGGGAACCGGTTGGACGAGCCGATCACGAACGTCTCGAAGGTGTACTTCGGGTTCAGCCGCGACTCGGCGACGCTGTGGCGCGACCGCTCGTGGTCGTCACCGGTCATGGGCAGGTCGACCACCGGGGCGTTCCAACCCTTTGTCGACATATCGTCTTCTCGACTTAGGGATTCGTCGGCGGGCGGGGTCACCGGAGGAGTCATGGTGCCGTCGTCGAGCGCGGAGTTGACGGTCACGGCCAGACGGATCTCCCGGCCGAAGCCCTCGCTCAGGGCGTCCTCGACCTGGCCTCGCAGCCGCCCCTCGAGCTGGGTGCGGGTGAAGTCGTTGGGGACCGCGATGATCGCGGTGTTCTCGTGCATGGTGACCGGCTCGCTGGCCCGCAGCCAGGCCCGCTGGTGGGGCTGGAGATCGCCGACCACCGAGCGCCAGATGGAGTCGAGGCTGTGCTCATTGCGGTGCTCGTCGCGGTGCTCGTTGCGGTGCTGGTCGCGGTGCCCCGCATCCCCGGGGTCTCCGGACCGGTCCTGGGTGCCAGGGTCGTGTGCCACAGGTTTTGCCTCTTCATCGCGTCGCGGCCTCGCTCGGGCGTACGCGGGACCGATCTGGAGTCCACAACTTTATGCACAGGTTGTGCATGTGGCCCGTTCGTCGTCGAACTTGTGCGTCCAAGGTCGTCACGGACACCCCTGACCGACCATGTCCTCGCAGGTCAGGCGCCGTTTCCGGGCCGAGGTGGCCGAGGTCACACCAGCATCGAACACGACATGGTCCGGGTCGAAGATGCACCTCGGTGAGTGGCAACGTAACAAGCGGTGGAGGGCTGCGGCAACCCGTCATCCACAGGTGGAGGTGCCGATCAGTTTGACCCTGATCTGCACGCTCACGTACCGTTGGCCGGTCACCTCAGGTCTCGTTCCTCGAGGGTTCACCTGGTGTCGACCGGTGCCGCATGTCCACGACGCTCTTCACTGGCGCGTGGGTGGGCGGTGCCAGCCGAACTGGTTACCGCGTCCCGCCCGGGTGGACGTCCAGAAGATCCGATCAACGGAGAGTTACTCGTGAGCAAGCGTACGTACCAGCCGAACAACCGTCGCCGTCACAAGGTCCACGGTTTCCGCCTGCGCATGCGCACCCGCGCGGGCCGGGCGATCCTCTCGACCCGTCGTCGCAAGGGTCGCAAGAGCCTGGCGGTCTGAGGGTCGCCCACGGCGACCCCCGGGTCCGCGTCGTGTTGCCCCCACGGCACCGACTCACCGACGGTGAGTCGTTTCGTCGCACCGTCCGGGTGGGTCGCCGGAGCGGTGCCCGCACTCTCGTGGTGCACCTCGACGCGCTCACGGAGCCGACCTCGACTCCGCTGCAGGTCGGGTTCGTCGTGAGCAAGGCTGTCGGCAATGCCGTCGTCCGCAACCGCGTGAAGCGCCGACTACGTCACCTGTGCGGGGAGCAGCTCAGCGAGCTCCCCGGCTCGGGCGCGCTCGTCGTACGCGCTCTTCCGGGTGCGGCCTCGGCGTCCTCGGCGGAACTGCGTACGGACCTCGTTCGTTGCCTGCACCGGGCGACGAGAGTGCCGGCGTCGGTGACCGCTCCAGGGACGGGAAGCTGATGAAGTACCTGTTGATCGGCCTGCTGCGTGCCTACCGCGCGGTGATCAGCCCGCTCTACGGCCAGGTGTGCCGTTATCACCCCTCCTGCTCGGCGTATGCGCTCGACGCCGTGACCATCCATGGCAGCATCAAGGGTTCGTGGCTGGCGGTGCGCCGCCTGGCTCGCTGCCATCCCTGGGCCGCCGGCGGCTACGACCCCGTTCCACCCGTCTCCGCCCGCCCGGGCAAGACCGGCTGACATCTAGGAGCCTGAGCAACTTGTTGGACTTCTTGCAAAGCATCGGTGGCTTCATCATGGGGCCGCTGTACTACGTGATCTCGGCGATCCTCGTCGGCTTCCACAAGGTGTGGGGTGGCGTGTTCGGCCCCGCGGCCGGCGCCGCCTGGGTGCTGTCGATCATCAGCCTGACCTTGGTGATCCGGATCGCGCTGATCCCGCTGTTCGTCAAGCAGATCAAGTCCAGCCGCAACATGCAGCTGATCCAGCCCAAGGTCAAGGAGTTGCAGAAGAAGTACGGCCACGACCGGGAGAAGCTCGCCCAGGAGACGATGGCTCTCTACAAGGAGTCGGGCACCAACCCGTTCGCCTCGTGCCTGCCGATCATCTTGCAGATGCCGATCTTCTTGGCCCTCTTCCGGCTGATCGACCAGGCGGCCAAGAACCCGGACAAGCCCAGGGGGCTGATGACGGTCAAGCTGAACGAACAGTTCGGTGACGCCGTCTTCCTGGGTGCCAAGATCTCCGACACCTTCCTGTCCACCGACCTGGTCGGCGTCCGCATCCTGGCCGCGATCCTGGTCTTGTCGATGACGGGCACGACCTTCCTCACCCAGCGCCAGCTGATGAGCAAGAACATGCCGGCCGACGCGCTGACCGGCCCGTACGCCCAGCAGCAGAAGCTGCTCCTCTACGTCCTGCCCGTGGTCTTCGCGGTCGGCGGCATTGCCTTCCCCGTGGGTGTGCTCTTCTACTGGACCACCTCCAACCTGTGGACCATGGGCCAGCAGTTCTACGTCATCCGCAACAACCCTGCCCCCGGCACGCCCGCCTTCAAGGCCAAGCAGGACCGCGTCAACGCCAAGGCCGAACGGAAGGGCGTTCAGCCCGTCGAGACCGTGGTGAGCCAAGAGGACCTGGACGCCGCGGCGGCGGCCCAGGCCGAGCAGGAGCGGCGGGCTGCACAGCGCCAGCAGCCCAAGCGTCAGACCCGTTCGCAGCGCAAGAAGCCCTGACCCCTCAGTACGCGCGTCCACGGACCCCGTACGCCACCTCCCAGCAGGAGCCAACCGTGAGTGACACCGTGAGTGAGACCCAGAACGACGACGTGACCGAGAGCGCCGACCAGGACGCGCCCGTCGAGTCGCCTGACGCCGACGACTCGGCTCGGCCCTCGAAGGTGGAGCGCCTCGAGCAGGAAGGCGACATCGCGGCCGACTACCTCGAGGAGTTCCTCGACATCGCCGACCTCGACGGGGACCTCGACATGGACGTCGAGGGCGACCGGGCGTCGGTCTCGATCGTGGGCGCCGACCTGAGTCAGCTCGTCGGCCGCAACGGCGAGGTCCTCGACGCCCTCCAGGAGTTGACCCGGCTCGCTGTCTACCGCGAGACCGGAGAGCGGTCGCGGCTGATGCTGGACGTCTCCGGTCACCGCGCCGCGCGCCGTGAGGCGCTCGTCGAGCTCGCCGAAAAGCTGATCGCGGACGTGAAGTCTTCGGGTGAGCGCGCCGAGCTCGAGCCGATGACGTCGTTCGAGCGCAAGGTCGTGCACGACGCCGTCGCCGCCGCCGGTCTGACCTCGGAGTCCGAGGGTGTGGAGCCGCGTCGCTACGTCGTGGTGCTGCCCGCGTGATGGTGTGACCGACGACGTTTCACGTGAAACCGGAGCGCCACCCTCCCTGCCGCCGACGCCGTCGGCGGCGCGGAGGGTGTTCGCTTCTGAGCGGCTGCCCCTGATCGAGGCCTACGGCGAGCTGCTGGCCACCGACGGAGTGGTGCGCGGGCTGATCGGGCCTCGGGAGGTGCCTCGACTCTGGGATCGGCACCTGCTCAACTGCGCCGTGCTGGCACGTGCTGTACCCGTCGCGGCCTCGGTGTGTGACATCGGCTCCGGAGCCGGGCTCCCCGGCCTGGTGCTGGCGATCGCCCGACCTGACTTGCACATCACCTTGGTGGAGCCGTTGCTGCGCCGCACGACGTTCCTGGCCGAGGTCGTCGAGACCTTGGGACTGATCCATGTGCGGGTGCACCGGGGACGCGCCGACTCGCTGCACGGCACCGAACGCTTCGACGTGGTGACCTCGCGGGCCGTCGCTCCCCTGGAGCGTCTTCTGGAGTGGTCGATGCCGCTGGTCGCATCGCGCGGGTCCCTGCTCGCGATGAAGGGGACGTCGGTCCACGAGGAGATCCTGGCGGCTGCCGCGGCGCTGGACCGGTGGGGTGCCGACGCGCCGGAGGTGTTCACGCTCGGCGGTGACGTGCTCGAGCAGAGCACCTGTGCAGTACGGGTTTCCTGGGCGGACCCGACACGGGTAGGTTTGCCGCTTGCCTCTTCGGGCACTTCCTCAGCCGCGGCGACCTCCCGCCGTGCGTCGCGCGAGAAGCAATCGCGTCGTTCGAATCGAAAGGGTCCACGGTGACAGACGGACCAGGCGCACGGCCGGAGCGATCCGAGCCGACAGGGTTATCCACCGATGGTGCACAGTCCCCTGAGCGTGACTATCCACAGTCGGACCCAAGTTATGCACAGGCCGACCCGGATCGCGCCGATGGTGTTTCACGTGAAACCAACGCCGCCGTTTCACGTGAAACAGGGACGGCCAAGCCGTACACGGTCCGCACGGCGGCCGACCTGGCCGACGGCCAGGGCGGCACGGTCTCCGACGACACCACCCCCCTGGCCCGCGCCGCCGAGCACAGCGTGCTGGTCCGCAACGGGGGCCGGCAGGCCGCGCCCCGCCCCGACGCCACCCGCGTGTTCGTGGTCGCCAACCAGAAGGGCGGGGTCGGCAAGACCACGTCGACGGTGAATGTCGCTGCCGGACTGGCGCAGCTCGGTCAGCGCGTCCTGGTCATCGATCTCGACCCCCAGGGCAACGCGTCCACCGCGCTCAGCATCGAGCACCAGCGTGGCGTGCCCTCGACGTACGACATGCTGGTCGACGACTCCCCACTGACCGACGTCATCTCGGAGTGCCCCGACGTGCCCGGTCTGTTCGTCGTGCCGGCCACGATCGACCTGGCCGGCGCCGAGATCGAGCTGGTCAGCGTGGTGGCCCGGGAGAACCGGCTGCACCGGGCGATCTCGGCCCATCCCCTGATCGGCTCCGCCGAGAAGGCGGGGGACGGCCGCTTCGACTACGTCCTCATCGACTGCCCGCCGTCGCTGGGCCTGCTCACGCTCAACGCCCTGTGTGCCGGTGCGGAGATGCTGATCCCCATCCAGGCGGAGTACTACGCGCTGGAGGGCCTCGGCCAGCTGCTCGAGACCGTCGAGATGGTCAAGAAGCACCTCAACCCGCGACTGGTCGTCTCCACCATCCTCGTCACGATGTACGACGCCCGCACCCGGCTCGCGGCCGGTGTGGCACAGGAGGTGCGCGAGCACTTCGGTGACACCGTGCTCAAGACCGCTGTGCCGCGGTCGGTCCGGGTGTCCGAGGCGCCGTCGTACGGCCAGACCGTGATGACCTACGACCCCGGCTCCCCCGGCGCGCTGAGCTATCTCGAGGCCGCCCGGGAGATCGCCGGCCGGCCCGCCCCGACCCACACCACCTGACCGCATTGAGATCGGGCTTCTGAGATATGTCACTGAGGAACTGCGCATGAGCACCCACGCCAAGCCCGTACGCCGAGGTCTGGGCCGAGGTCTGGGCTCGTTGATCCCGACCGCCCCTGTCGGCGACGAGCCGGAGCACGGGTCCGCCTCCGACACTTCGCTCGAAGCGGGGTCCGGCGAAGGCGAGGCGTCGGAGAGCAGCATGGAGCGCAGCGACGGGGCCTCCTCCCCGCTCGCTGATGTCGTGCGGCCGGACGGCGCTGCGGGCACGGTGGCCGGCGCCTACTTCGCCGAGCTGCCGATCGAGCAGGTCGTCCCCAACCAGCGGCAGCCTCGTCAGGTCTTCGAGGAGGAGGCGCTGGCCGAGCTGGTGCACTCCATCACCGAGGTCGGCCTGCTGCAGCCGGTGGTCGTCCGGCGCAGTGGTGCGGATTCCTACGAGCTGGTGATGGGCGAGCGCCGCTGGCGAGCCTCCCAGGAGGCCGGCCTCACCACGATTCCGGCGATCGTGCGCGAGACGGATGACTCCGACATGCTGCGCGACGCGCTGCTGGAGAACCTGCACCGCGCGCAGCTGAACCCGCTCGAGGAGGCCGCTGCCTACGGTCAGCTCCTCGACGACTTCGGGTGCACCCACGACGACCTCGCCCAGCGGATCGGTCGCTCCCGTCCCCAGATCAGCAACACGCTCCGGCTTCTCAAGCTCAGCCCGGCCGTGCAGCGCCGAGTCGCGGCCGGCGTGCTGTCGGCGGGCCACGCGCGAGCCCTGCTGTCGGTCGAGGACGGCGACCTGCAGGACCGGCTCGCCCAGCGGGTGGTCGCGGAGGGCATCAGCGTGCGCGGTCTGGAGGAGATCGTCTCAGTCGGTGACCACGGTGACCGGTCGGCGGCCGCCCGGCGGCGCAAGCCGGTCGCCCCGGGACTCGCCGACCTGGCCGAGCGACTCTCCGACCGCTTCGAGACCCGGGTCAAGGTCGACCTCGGGCGCAGCAAGGGCAAGATCACCGTGGAGTTCGCCTCCCTGGACGACCTGCGGCGGATCGTCGACGTCATGGACCCCCGGAACCGGCAGGACCGGCCGGTCTGAGCCTGACGCAGGGGCTCTATGTCGACAAAGCGATAAAGAGCTAAGTCGCTCTCACGACTTGGCGATGAACGCCTAAGACGTCTTCCTCGCCCGCTTCTCGGCCCGCTTGCGAGCGCGCTCGCGCTTCTCCTCGCCGTCGAGGCGGGCCGCCTCCTCCAGGCTGGGCGCCGAGCCACCGTGGGTGGCCGGGAGCCACCAGGAGCCGGGGGGCTGCTCGTCGGCCGGGTAGGCGGCGATGACCTCGTCGAGCATCCGGCTCATCGTCCGGTGCAGCCGCCGGGTCTCGCCGGCGGCGTCCGAGGCGTCGACGTGCAGCGGCTCGCCGACCCGGATCGAGATGCTCTTGCCGCGGGAGAAGTCGCGCGGGTGGTCCTTGGTCATCATCCGCTGGGTGCCCCACAAGATGACCGGGATCAGCGGCACCCCGGCGGCGGCGGCGATCCGGACGGCCCCGGTCTTGAACTCCTTGAGCTCCATCGCCCGGGAGATCGTCGCCTCCGGGAAGATCCCGACGATCTCACCCTGCTTGAGGTACTCCACCGCCCGCTCGTACGACGCGATGCCGTCGCCGCGGTCGACCTCGATGTGGTGCAGCGACCGCATCAGCGGCCCGCTGGCCCGGTGGTCGAACAGTTCGCGCTTGGCCATGAAGCGGACCAGCCGGCCGGACGGGTCGGCTGCGAGCCCGCCGTACACGAAGTCGACGTAGCTGATGTGGTTGTAGACCAGCAGCGCCCCGCCGGTGCGGGGCACGTGCTCGGTGCCGGTCAGGGTGAACCGGTTCCCGAGTGCGCGGAAGGCCGTCTTGGCGGCCACGATGATCGGGGGGTACGTGAGGTCGCGCATGGCCTCACCCTAGGGTGCGGGCCCGGGACGGTCAGCGGCGTGTGGCGAGGAAGTCGGCGATCCGGCCGATCGCCTCCTCCAGCACGGACGCCTCGGGCAGGGTGACGAGCCGGAAGTGGTCGGGAGCCGGCCAGTTGAAGCCGCTGCCATGGGTGACCAGCAGCTTCTTCGCGCGGAGCAGGTCGATGACGAACTGCTCGTCGTCGTCGATGTCGTAGACGTCGGGGTCCAGGCGCGGGAAGCAGTAGAGCGCTCCTCGTGGGGTGACGTTGGAGACGCCGGGGATCTCGTTGAGCAACCGGTCGGCCAGCATCGACTGCTCGTAGTAGCGGCCGCCGGGCACGATCAGCTCCTCCACCGACTGGTAGCCGCCCAGCGCGGTCTGGATGGCGTGCTGCGCCGGCACGTTCGCGCACATCCGCATGTTGGCGATCAGGGTCAGGCCCTCGAGGAAGTCGGTGGCGAGCTCCTTGGGGCCCGAGATCATCACCCACCCGGCCCGGTAGCCGCAGACGCGGTAGGCCTTCGAGAGGCCCGAGAAGGTCAGGCACAGCACGTCGTTGCCGGCGAAGGTCGCGGCGTGGTGGTGCTCGGCGTCGTCGAAGATGATCTTCTCGTAGATCTCGTCGGCGAAGATCACCAGGTCGTGGCGGCGCGCGATGTCGATCAGGCCCTTGACCGTGGCCTCGCCGTACACCGCTCCCGTCGGGTTGTTCGGGTTGATGATCACCAGGCCGTGGGTGTGCTCGGTGATCTTTGCCTCGATGTCGGCCAGGTCGGGGTCCCAGCCGTTCGCCTCGTCGCAGCGGTAGTGCACCGCCGTGCCGCCCGACAGGGTCACCGCGGCGGTCCACAGCGGGTAGTCCGGGGCCGGCACCAGGATCTCGTTGCCGTCGTCGACGAACGCCTGGAGCACCATCGAGATGAGCTCGGAGACGCCGTTGCCGATGAAGATGTCCTCCACGCCCACCTCGCGCAGCCCCCGGGACTGGTAGTAGTTCATGACGGCCGTGCGCGCGGAGTAGATGCCCTGCGAGTCGCTGTAGCCCTGCGACTTCGGCAGGTGGTGGATCATGTCGGCGAGGATCGCCTCGGGCGCCTCGAAGCCGAACGGCGCGGTGTTGCCGATGTTGAGCTTGAGGATGCGGTGGCCCTCGGCCTCCAGGCGGTGGGCCTCGACGAGGATCGGCCCCCGCACGTCGTAGCGGACACCTTGCAGCTTCTTGCTCTGACGGATCTGGCGCACGCGCGCCATCCTCTCAGGCCTGTTGGGCTCTAGCATGGCCGTATCGGGAGGTGACCATGGCCCGCACGCTCGCGCGCCTCACGCTGGACCATCTGGCGGAGCTCGACGACCACGTCCGTACCTGCCTGTTCTGGCAGCTCGACCCGGTCTCCCGGTCGCGCGTCGACCACGACCAGTGCGCGGCCGAGCAGGAGGCCTGGGTCTCCGAGGTGCTGCGCGAGTGGGGCTCGTGCGGGCGGGTGCTGCTGCTCGACGGTACGGCGGTCGGCATGGCGCTCTACGCCCCCGCGCGGTTCCTGGCCGGCGCCATGACGATGCCGACCGCGCCCGTCTCGCCGGACGCCGTCCTCCTCGCGACCGTGTACGTCGCCCCGGAGCACCGCAACGGCGGACTGGGCAGGATGCTGGTGCAGGGCACGGCCCGCGACCTGGTCGAGCGCAAGATCGTCGCCGTCGAGGCCTTCGGGGACACCCGGGCCACCGGGGGGCGGGACTGCGTGCTGCCCGTGGGCTTCCTGGACGCGGTGGGCTTCAAGACCCAGCGCCCGCACGCGACGTCGCCGCGCATGCGGATGGACCTGCGCACCACCCGGACCTGGATGAGCGAGGTCGAGCAGGCTCTCGCGCGGCTCCTGGGAGCGGTGCGACCGGCGCCGAAGAAAGCGACCCGGCTCGGGCGTGAGCCCGGCCGGGTCGGCTGACGTCGCGTCGGACCTCAGATGAGGCCTTCGAGCTCCTTGAGGATCGCGGCCTTGGGGCGGGCGCCGACGATGCTCTTGACGACCTCACCGCCCTGGTAGACGTTGATCGTCGGGATGCCGGTCACCCGGTAGGACGCCGGGGTGACGGGGTTCTCGTCGACGTTCATCTTGAGGAACGTCATCTTGTCGCCGTGGGCGCCGGCGATCTCGTCGAGGATGGGGGACACCTGACGGCACGGGCCGCACCACTCGGCCCAGAAGTCCACCAGGACGGGCTTGTCGGACTTGAGGACGTCGGCCTCGAAGTCTGCGTCGGTCACTGCTGCCATGTTCGCCACGGAAATTGCCCTTTCGGAGAGGAACGTGTTGGTCCTGATTGAACACCGCCTCGAAGGCGGTTGTTCCCTGCGCGTGCTCAGGCGGTGATCGACTCGACCTCGGCCTCGGTGACCTCCGCCGGACCGGCCGTGGAGGCCTGGTGGTCGAGCATGGCGACGTACCGCTCGGCGTCGAGGGCGGCCGCACACCCCGTGCCGGCCGCGGTGATCGCCTGCCGGTAGTGGTGGTCGACCAGGTCGCCGGCCGCGAAGACGCCGGTCAGGTTGGTCGCCGTCGACGGGTGGTTGACCAGCACGTAGCCGTCGTCGTCGAGGTCGACCTGCCCGGTCAGCAGCTCCGAGCGCGGGTCGTGACCGATCGCGATGAACAGGCCGGTGACGGCCAACGGGCGCTCCTCGCCGGTCCGGGTGTCGCGCAGGGTGATGCCCTCGAGGCGCTCGTCGCCCTGGATCGAGGCGACCTCGGAGTCCCACACCATCTCCAGCTTGGGGTCGGCGAAGGCGCGCTCCTGCATGATCTTGGAGGCGCGCAGCTCGCCGCGGCGGTGCACGAGGTAGACCTTGGTGGCGAAGCGCGTCAAGAAGGTGGCCTCCTCGATCGCCGAGTCGCCGCCGCCGATGACGGCGATCTCCTGGTCGCGGAAGAAGAACCCGTCGCACGTCGCACACCACGAGACGCCGCGACCGGACAGCTCCTCCTCGCGGGGCAGGCCGAGCTTGCGGTAGCCCGAGCCGGTCGCCAGGATCACCGAGCGCGCGGTGTAGGTGTCGGTGGCCGTCTTCACGATCTTGATGTCGCCGGTGAGGTCGACCTCGACGACGTCGTCGGAGACCAGCTCGGCGCCGAAGCGCTCCGCCTGGGCGCGCATCTCGTCCATCAGCGCCGGGCCCATGATGCCGTCGCGGAAGCCGGGGAAGTTCTCCACCTCGGTGGTGTTCATCAGCGCGCCGCCGGCGGTGACGGAGCCCTCGAAGACGAGGGGCGCCAGGGTCGCTCGGGCGGCGTACAGGGCGGCGGTGTAACCGGACGGACCGGAGCCGATCACGATGACATTGCGGGGTGCGGTCTGCTCAGACATGGCTCTCACTCGTGGTGGTGTGGGGTACGTCGACTGAACCGATCGTAGACGCGCGTTGTTCCCGCGGGCGTGACCGGCTCAGGGCGCAGCGACCGTGCCGCTGCGGAGCGGGTCGTCCCCGTCGCAGGCGAACAGGTCGACCTCCTGGCTGCCGTCCGCGGCGGCACGGAACACCAGCACCGCCGCCCGGTCGCCCTGGTAGCGCACCGGCACCCGCTCACCCTCACCCCAGGCGTCCCGGTCGCAGGTGTCGCCGGACAGGGCACCGGGGCCGGCGGCGTCGGGTGCGCGCGAGGGGTCCGCGCCGCCCTTGAGCACGCGGGCGCGGGCGGCCGCAGCGTCGTCGTCGAAGGTGGCGTCGTCGACCCGTGGCAGCGCCGACAGCGGCGTGGCGGCGCCGGGGGAGTACGTCGGCTCGCCGGCGGTGTCTCCCCCGACTCCGCGGACGGGGAATCGGGCAGCAGGCCCCGCTGCTCGGGAGCCCTGGCGGCCTCCCGCCCGTCGGCGTCGCCCCCGGCGTCGCTGGCCGTGCTCAGGTCCGAGCCGGAGCCCATCTGGGAGATCACCTGACCGGCGCCGATGCCGACCACGACCACCGCCACGGCGGCGACCAGGAGCTGGGCGGCTCGTCGGCGCCGGCGCGACGCCAGGGTCACCACCGTGGGCGAAGGACGCTCGTGCCGCTCGGCGGCCAGCGTCTCCAGGGTGCGGTCGAGCCGGGCCGCCACGTCGGCGGGGACCGGGGCGGTGTGCCGGGACTCGGCGAGCAGGCGCCGTACGCGCTCGGTCTCGTCGGGGGTGAGCTCGGGTGGCTCGTTGTTCACGGCAGGGTCACCTCCTCGGGGGTGGCTGGGTGGGACAGGTCCACAGGTCGGTCAGGGGTCGAGGACCGGTGGGCCACGGGGCGCGTCGGGCCGGTGGTCAGCCGATCGGACGGGCGAGGAGCCATCGGGGTTCCCCACCCCCGGCGTGCCGTGCAGCACCCCCAGCAGAGGCGCCAGGCGGGCCCGGCCCCGGGAGCACCGCGACTTCACGGTGCCCTCGGCGCACCCCAGCACCTGGGCGGCCTCGGCCACCGAGTAGCCCTCCATGTCGACGAGCACCAGGGCCGCGCGCTGATCGGGCGCCAGCGTGGCGAGCGCGTCGAGCACCAGTCGGCGGCGTTCGTCGGCGACCACGATCTCGGCCGGGTCCAGCGCGGTCGCGGCGGTGGCCAGCGACCCGCGGTCGGCGTACTCGTCGACGTCGTCGGGCAGCGGCTGCGCGGCGCGCACCTTGGCGGCCCGGTGCCGGTCGAGGCAGGCGTTCACGACCACGCGGTGCAGCCAGGTGGTGACGGCCGCCTCACCGCGGAAGGACGCGGCCCGGCGGTAGGCGGCGACCAGCCCGTCCTGCAGCCCGTCAGCCGCGTCGTCGGGGTTGCCCATCGTGCGCAGCGCCACCGCCCAGAGGCGGTCGCGGTGCCGGCCGAAGAGGGTGCCGAACGCCTCGGGGTCCCCGTCGACGTGGGCCTGGAGGAGCTCGGCGTCGCTGGGTGCCACGGTGTCGGTCACCCGGCCACCACCACCTCGGCGATCCGACCACGGAAACCGCCGTCGACCGGCGGGAGCGAGGTGAGCCACACCACGACGTACTGCTCGGCGGCGTCGTCGGACAGGCGCAGGTTCAGGACCGGGTCGTCGGCGGTGGTGCTGCCCTCGGCCGCCGCCTCGAGCCCGTCGACCGTCGTCGGCACCTCGCCGGTGCGGAACACCGAGACCGAGGTGGGACCGCCCAGCAGGGTGAGCCGCACGGAGCGCACGGACGTGGCCGAGCCCAGGTCGAGGACCAGGCCGACGCCGGTCTTCAGGCCACCGGGACCGAAGTTCTGGTTGTAGACGTTGGTGCGCCACGCGGTCGCGGGATCGCCGTCGAGCGCGAGGGGGACCAGGTCGGGGTACTCCTCGAACGGGGCGTCGCCCTGGGGGTCGAAGTCCTGGGCGGTGATCCCGGTGAGGGGTACGGCGGCCGGCCGGTCGCCCGTCTGGCCGGTGGTGTCGTCGCCGGCGGGGCTGCGGTCGTCGTTGCGCAGCTGGAGCAGACCCAGCACGGCCACGGTGAGCAGCACGAGGAGCCCGATGACCATGGCCAGGCGCAGCCACCTGCGCCCGGGGACCGCCTCGTCGGCCACGGACCCCAGCAGCCCCGATCCGGTGCCGCTCTCCCAGGACCAGAAGCCGCTGCCGGTGTTGGCCCGGGAGACGCGGACGGAGGCCGGGGCAACCGCCGGGTGCGTGGTCGTGACGCCGGGGCGCGGCCGGCGGGCGGGCTCGCCGCTGGGCGGGTCGGGCGCGAAGAGCGGCCGGTCCGGTGGCTGGGTGAAGGCCGGCGGCGGCGGCGGCCGGTCGTCGCGCGGGGTCAGCCAGCTGACGTCGTCGTCCGGCTCGTCCTCGGTGAACGCGGGGAGCCCGGCCTGCGTGGGCATGTCGACGGGCTCGGGCTTCGCGGCCGGGGGTGGCACCGACCCGATGGCCGGCTCGGTGTCGGGGTGCCGGTGCGGCTCGCGTGCCGGGGCGTCGCCGACGAACTCGCTGAGCGCCGCGGCCACCCCCTGCGCGGTCGACAGGTCGTGGTCGGGACGGCTGGCGTGGGAGGCGGAGTAGGGGTTGAGCACCTCGTCGCAGAGGCCGTCGAGCAGCCGGGGGATGCCCGCACGCACCCGCCTGGGCCGCAGCAGCGCCCCCTGCTCCTGCGGCGCGGCAGGCACCCGGGAGGTGGAGCTGCCGGCCCACCGGCCGGTCATCGCGGCGTACAGGAGACCCGCGAGGTCCTGGATGTCGGTGCTGCGGCGCCCGGGGGGCAGCCCGTGCAGCGCGGCGTCGACGCCGAAGCCGATGATCTTGACCTCGCCGTTGTGGTCGACGAGCACGTTCTCGGGGTTCAGCCGGCCGTGTGCGAGACCGGCCTCGTGGGCGCGGGCGATCGTGTCGGCGACCTCCGAGACCAGCCACGCCGCCTCGCGCGGGGCCATCGGGCCGGCGCCGGTGAGGGTGATGTCGAGCGAGTCGCCGGAGCCCCACTCGTTGACGACGTAGACGACGCCATTCGCGTCGCGGGCGTCGAGCACGCGCAGGATGCGGCGGTCCACGAGCGTGGCCGAGCGCCGCGCCGCGTCGAGCAGCCGGGGGGCGCGTTCGTCGGTGCTGGCGATGATGTGCACCGCGACCGAGCGCGTCAGCACCGTGTCGAAGGCATGCCAGAAGCGCGCGTCACCGCTCTCGCTCAACAGGTCGTCGAGCCGGTAGCGCTGCGCGAGCACGTCTCCCGCACGGATCGAGCCGGGCATGATGCCTGCGCCCCCTCCCTCGCTTCGGACCTTTGACGCACCTCATCGTAGGCCCGGGTCAACGTCGGGCGAGCCGCCCCCGAACCGTGTCCACCACAGAGGTGATCTCGCGCAGGCGCAGGAGGCGGGCCATCAGCAGCAGCATCGCGAGATCGACGCCGCCGATCAGCGCGCCCCGCCACAGCGCGGTCACCTTGCCCGGCTGGTCACCCCAGCCCGGCATGAGCACGGCGACAGCCAGGGCCACGCCGGTCGACACCGCGACCGCCAGCAGCAGCCGGACCACGAACCGCACCAGCGTCGGGGTGTGCAGCCCCCCGAGGTGGCGCCGGAGCACGGAGTAGCTGATGGCGGCGCCGACCAGGTAGGCCGCGGCGTACGCGAGGGTCAGGGCGGGCGCGGTGTGGGCGGCGCTGCTGCGGCCGACGAACAGCAGGGCGGCGGCGATGTTGACCAGCGCCACCGCGCACTGGATGAAGAAGACGGTGCGGGTCTGCTCCAGGGCGTAGAAGCCGCGCAGCATCAGGTAGTGGACGGTGAAGACGACCAGACCGGCGCCGAACAGCGACAGCGTCGGCACGAAGTTGTTGCTGCTGCCCGCGCCCGCGCCGAAGCCGAACATCAGCGACGCCAGCTCGGGGGCCACGAGAGGCAGCAGCGCCGCGAACGGGATCACCACGGCCAGGGCCGTGCGCAGGGTGCTGGCCAGGCTGGTGGACAGGGCGGCGTACTCGTTGTCGCGCGCGTGGGCGGAGAGGCGGGGCAGGATCGCGGTCGCGAGCGAGACGGTCAGGATCGCGTGCGGCACCATCACCAGCAGGAACGAGTTGGAGTAGACCGTCAGGCCGGTGCCCTGTGGCCCGCCGGCCGGGCCGCCGGAAGCGAGCCGCACCACCACGGTGTAGGCGATCTGGTTGACGATGACGAAGAGCACCGTCCAGGTGCCCAGCCGCAGGGTGTGGCCCAGGCCGGTGCCACGGAAGTCGAAGCGCGGCCTGTAGGTGAAACCCGCCTGCTTGAGGTACGGCAGCAGGATCAGCAGCTGCACGACGATCCCGGCCGTCGAGCCGAGCCCGAGCAGCAGCTCCTGGCCGCCGCTGAACGGCCCGTCCTGCTCCGGGCCGGTGGCCGCTCCGAACGTGAGCAGGTAGGTCACGAGCACTGCCACGGCGATGACGTTGTTGGCGATCGGCGCCCACATCATCGGACCGAAGCGGCCGCGGGCGTTGAGGATCTGCCCGACCAGCACGAACATCCCGTAGAAGAACACCTGCGGCAGGCAGAAGCGCGCGAAGTCGATCGCCGACTGCCGCTGCTCGGCCAGCTCCGGTGTGGAGTACGACGAGTCGAGCAGCACCGACATGATCAGGGGCGCGGCGACGACCAGCACCACCGTCACCCCGGCCAGGAACAGCGCGGCCAGGGTGATGACCCGGTTGGTGTAGGCCTCGCCGCCGTCGGCGTCGTCCTTCAGCGAGCGCACCAGCTGGGGGACGAGCACCGCGTTGAAGACGCCGCCGGCGAGCAGGATGTAGAGCATGTTGGGCAGGGTGTTGGCGACGTTGAACACGTCGGCGTGCAGCGCGTTGCCCAGCGCCGCGACGAGCAGCAGCGAGCGGACGTAGCCCGAGAGCCGCGACACGGTGGTGCCGGCGGCCATCACCGCACTGGAGGACAGGATGCGGGCGTCGGTGTGGTCGCTCATGTGGCCTTCGACCCGTGCTCGACGGGCTCGGGGTCCGGGCGCTCGGGGTCCGGCTGGGGGTCCGGCTGGGGGTCCGGCTGGGGGTCCGGCTTACCGTCAGCGGGCGCGTCGGAGCGGCCGCGCAGGCGGCGTACGAGCCGCACCCCGATGGCCCCGAAGAGCATCACCGCGCCCGCCGCCATGATCAGCCAGATCACCTGGCTGACCTGGGCGGTGCGCACGGAGAAGGTGGTGGCGGAGCCGAGCGGCTCGCCCTCCACGTCGGTGACGCGGAGGGTCACGGTGTGGATGCCCTGGCGGGTCGCGGTGGCAGCGAGCAGGATCCGCCGACGCGAGAGCGGCGCGAGGGTGATCGTCTCGGGTCCCTCGAGCTGCATGCCGCCGTCGGTGAGCGCCACGACCCGCACCGTCACGGCCTCGGAGAGGTCGTTGGAGAGGGTGGCGCCGAGGTTGCCCTGGTCGCTGGAGAGGGTGACCGCGGACGGTCCGGCGATGGTGATCCGGCCGAGGACGTCGGCGATCCCACCGGCCGACCGCCGGGTGGCGAGCCGGGAGGCCTCGGGGTCGCGGCGGGAGAAGTACGACAGGCCGGTGAGGGCGACGTTGCCGACCGAGTAGCCGATGCCGGCCGGCAGGTCCAGCACGCCCGAGAGCACCATGCCGTCGGCCAGCAGCGTCTGCGCGCCCTCGAAGTTGCCCGCCGGCAGCTCCTCGGCGAGCTCCTCGTCGGGGTAGGTGAGGCTGTCGTCGGGCAGGCTTTCGGAGCCGGCCGAGACCACCTCCGAGAGCTCGCGCATCCGGAGCACGCCGTCGGCGAAGCTGTCGTAGAGGGTCTGGGAGTCGGCGGGGTTCCACGTCGCCGGCGGCACCATGATGATCGGCGTCGGGTCGCCGGAGACCATCCGCAGGGCGGCCTCGCTCAGGAGCCGTTGGCGTACGGCGATCGGCGAGCTCGACGACTCCGGACCGGGCCCACCGGCGGCCACGCCTGACGACGAGGTGGCGATCTGGTGGCCGAGCAACCGGCCGGCCGACGGCGCGATCGCGTCGGCACCGTCGACCGCCGTGTCGGAGAGCAGCACCAGAGTCTCGCGTGGTGCCCGCGCGAGGGCCTCCGGGCTGAGGTAGCCCGAGGGGGGCGCCATGGCGGGGCTCGAGGCGACCTGCAGGCCGGTCATCACGTCGGCGGAGCGTTGGAGGGCGAGGTCGTAGATCTCCGGGGCGTGGCGGGCGGCCGCGGACATGTCGACGTCGCCGTACGGGAGGGTCAGCACGGTGCGCGGACCGATCGCCTGCTGGAAGAGGAGGAGCCACTGGTTGGCTGCGGCGGCGGCCGCGGCGTTGTCGGGAGACAGGTCCTCGTCGGCAGGAGTGGGAGTGGGGGTGGGCGGCGCCTCGTCGGGCGGGGTCCCTCCGGCCGCGGGCGCGTCGGCGGCGGCGCTCCCGGGCAGGGGGGACAGGCTGAGCGGCGGGTTGCCCTCGGCCAGCCGGGTGACGGCCTGCACCACGGCGGGATCGACCAGCCAGGTGACCGGCCGGGACCCGGCGGTCTGACCGGCCCGCAGGACGTTGGTGAGCCGGCCCTTCGGGCCGAGCCGGCGCACCCAGCCGGTGGGATCGGACACCCGGCCGTCGGGGTCGTAGTGCACGGTCGCCCGCAGCGGCAGGACGAGCGCCGCGTCGATCGGCTCGGTGTCCTCGGGCAGCAACGGGATGAACGTGCGCGCCCGGCCGTCGGCGAGGGCGTCGGCCGGGGTGCTGGCCGAGGAGCCGAGCGCGTGCACGCCGACCCAGTAGACGCCCGCCTGGTTGCCGGCTGCGAGCTCGTCGCGGGGCACGACCGCCGTGAACGACTCCGTCTGGTCCGGGGCGAGGCTCGAGACGCTGTCGTAGGTGTCGGCGGTGAGGATCCGGTCGCCGAGGTACTTCTCGGGCTCGGACTCGGCGGCCAGCGCGAGGCTGGCGGCGTCGGGGATCGGGTTGACCGATCGGAACGTGTAGAGACTGATGTCGTCCCACGTCTCGTCGGTGGTGTTGGTGACGGTGCCCGAGATCGTGACGTCGGTGTCGGGCTCGATGATCGACGGCGTGAGGTCGGTGATCTTGATCTCGAGCGGCGTGGTGACCGCGGCAGGGGCCGCGGCGGCCTGGCTCGCGGCAGTCTGGCTCGCGGCGGCCGTCCCGGCGCCGGCCGCCGGCGCCGCGTCGGCCGTGGGCACCCCGCCGAGCAGGGATCCCGCCGTCGCCAGGACGCCCACGAGGGCGACCGTCAGCGATGGGGGGCGAAACACGCACCGACTCTAGTGCGGCGGACCCCGCTGACCTGGCAGGCCGCACGGATGCCCGACTCCCTGCTGTCCTTTCGTAGAGTGGCCTGTCGTGTCAGACGCCTCCGCCCCGCGCCCCGAGCCCGCCGTACTCCCGGCCGTGCCGGAGGCCCCGCTGTCGATGGCCCAGGTGCAGGAGACCGTCGCGCGCGAGCTCGACCGGATCGGCTCGGTGATCGACGAGCTGGGCGACCTGTTCGCGGCCGCCGGTGAGCAGCTGGCGCTGGTCGGCGGACCCGTGCGTGACGCGATGCTCGGGCGGCTGCAGAACGACCTCGACTTCGCCACGTCGGCGCGTCCCGAGGTGACCGAGCGGTTGCTGTCGAAGTGGGCGGAGGCCGTGTGGGACATGGGCCGGGCCTTCGGCACGATCGGCTGCCGCAAGGGACCGTGGCAGGTCGAGATCACCACCTACCGTGCCGAGACCTACGACCCGGCGTCGCGCAAGCCCGAGGTCGACTTCGGGGACTCGCTCCCCGGCGACCTGGGGCGGCGCGACTTCACCGTCAACGCGATGGCCGTGACCGTGCCGGGGCGGGTGTTCGAGGACCCGTACGGCGGCATCGCCGACCTCGCCGAACGCGTCCTGCGCACCCCGGGCCGGCCCGAGGACTCCTTCTCCGACGACCCGCTGCGGATGATGCGCGCCGCCCGGTTCGCCGCGCAGCTGGGCTTCGAGGTGGCGCCGGAGGTGGTGGCCGCGATGACCGCCATGGCCGACCGCATCACGATCATCTCCGCCGAGCGCGTGCGTGACGAGCTCGTCAAGCTGGTGTGCGCGCCGTACCCGCGCCGAGGGCTGACCCTGCTCGTCGAGACCGGGCTGGCCGCGTTGGTGCTGCCCGAGCTGCCGGCGCTGGCGCTGGAGCGGGACGAGCACCACCGGCACAAGGACGTCTACGAGCACACCCTGACCGTGCTCGAGCAGGCGATCGACCTGGAGACCTCGCGCGGCGGACCGGACGCGCCACCCGACTTCGTGGGTCGCTTCGCCGCCCTCATGCACGACGTCGGCAAGCCGCGCACCCGCAAGTTCGCCGGCGACGGCACCGTCACGTTCCACCACCACGACGTGGTGGGCGCCAAGATCACCCGCAAGCGGATGAAGGCGCTGCGCTTCTCCAACGACGACATCGAGGCCGTCACGACGCTGGTCGAGCTGCACCTACGCTTCCACGGCTACGGGTCCGGGGAGTGGACGGACTCGGCGGTGCGCCGCTACGTCCGCGACGCCGGCGGCCAGCTCGAGCGGCTGCACATCCTCACCCGGGCCGACTGCACGACCCGCAACCAGCGCAAGGCCGACCGGTTGCGGCGTACCTATGACGAGCTGGAGGAGCGCGTCGCCCGGCTCTCGGAGGAGGAGGAGCTGGCCTCGATCCGGCCGGACCTCGACGGCACCGAGATCATGGAGATCCTCGGCATCGGGCCCGGCCGCGACGTCGGCGAGGCCTACCGCTTCCTGCTGGAGCTGCGGATGGACCACGGCCCCCAGGACCCCGCCACGGTGCGCGCGGCCCTGCTCGACTGGTGGGCTACTCGCGGGTAGGTTCGTCGTCATGAGCCAGTCGACGAACGTCCCCGACGAGACCATCGACCATCGCCTGGAGGAGTCCCTCGAGGTGGCCGCACCGCCCGCGCAGGTCTGGGCCCTGGTCTCCGACCTGCCGCGCCTGGCCGAGTGGAGCCCGCAGGTGGTGCGGAGCTTCCAGCGCGGCTCCGGCCCGGTCCAGCTGAGCACCCGCTTCTTCAACATCAACCGCCGCGGCCTGCTGGTGTGGCCCACCCACTCGAAGGTGGTCCGCTTCGAGCCGCACCACGAGATCGCGTTCCGCATCAAGGACAACCGCACGATCTGGTCGTTCACCCTCGAGCCCACCGAGCGCGGCACCCTGATCACCCAGCGCCGCGAGGCGCCCGACGGGATCTCCGACATCTCCGCGAAGCTGACGAAGGTCATGCTCGGTGGCCACGCCAAGTTCCGCGGCGAGCTGCGCGCCGGGATGCGCTCGACGCTGGAGCGGATCAAGGTGGCGGCGGAGGGGTGAGGGTGGCGGTGCCGTTGGAGTCACCGGATATCCGGTGACTCTTGGGGTTCGTGACCGATGCAAACGGCACGAACCTCACGACTCGCCCACGAACCTCGGCCGCGAATGATCGAGGTCGGCCCAGCTGTCGCCGTACGGCGTCCTGGGTGGCCGGTTGTGGGCAGGCGGGCTTCGGTGCCGTTGGAGTCACCGGATATCCGGTGACTCTTGGGGTTCGTGACCGATGCAAACGGCACGAACCTCACGACTCGCCCACGAACCTCGGCCGCGAATGATCGAGGTCGGCCCAGCTGTCGCCGTACGGCGTCCTGGGTGGCCGGTTGTGCGCAGGCGGGCTTCGGTGCCGTTGGAGTCACCGGATATCCGGTGACTCCTGGGGTTCGTGACCGATGCAAACGGCACAAACCTCACGACTCGCCCACAAACCCCGGCCCGAGTCGCCGACGCCGCCCGCCTCCCGGCCGCCGCCGGTCTCGAGCCGTCGCCCGCCGCCCGCCGCCCGCCGCCCGCCCGCGGCCCGCCCCCAACCCCCCCGGATCTCACCCCAGCTGCCGGCGTACGGCGTCGCGGATCGCGGCGTCGTCGGCCCCCAGCGCCCGCGCCCTCATCACGTACGACGCGGCGAGGTCGTCGACCCGCTGGCCGGTCGCGGCAGCGGCCGAGCCACCCTCGGCGCTCGCTGACCGGGCCACCCGGGTGCCTCCGCCGCGACGCGTCTCCAGCAACCCGGCCGACTCCAGCTCGCGGTAGGCCCGAGCCACGGTGCCGACGGCGAGGCCGAGGTCCCCGGCCAGCTGGCGCAACGGCGGCACCCGGTCACCGGCGGCGAGCCGGCCGACCGCGATCAGGTCGGCGAGCTGGAGGCGGACCTGCTCGTAGGGCGGCGTGGGGTCGTCGGGATCGACGGTGACCAGCGCGCTCATCGCACGGCGGCCGGGTCCGGCGCGCCCAACCGGTCGGTGAGCAGGAGTCGCACGCCGCACCAGCAGGTCACCAGCAGGGCGAGCGGCGCACTGAGGAGCAGCGCCAGTCCGACGGGGGTCATCCAGGCGGCGCCGCACTCGCTGCGCCCGATCTGGTTCAGCGCGCCACCGGCGGTGAGGGCGACGCCGACGTAGGAGGCGGAGATCGCCAGCCCGGCGCCGGCCACGATGACCGTGAGCGACCGGGTGCGCAGCGCGTCGTCGCCGTACTCCGACGGCGCGAAGCCTCGGGGCCGGTGCACGACGGCGCGTGCGGCGAACAGCCCGACCACGGACACCAGCGCGAGGATCGCCAGCAGCGGAACGCTGTAGAAGCTGCCCGGGTACGGACCCTGGGACGCGCCGTGGACCGCCGTGCGGCACGCCAGGCTCCGACCGGCCCGGCCCATGTCATCGGCGGAGGCGGTGACGGTGCTCAGCGCCAGGGTCGCCGCGAGCAGGACCGTCATGACCAGGACCGACCAGGTCAGGGGTCGCGGCAGGTAGGCCCACGCCCGCCGCGGCTCCAGCGAGGCGGTACGCAGCCCGGCCGGTCGGCGAGGGCGTACGACGGTCTCGCCGACCGCGACCCCGAGCATGACGCCCAGGCCCACGACGGCGGGCGCCAGCAGCACCCCGCGGCCCAGGTCGATGCCGGCGATGGGCCAGAACACCGTGACGCACGCCGCCGCCACCCCGGCAGCCCCGCCGAGGATCCGGATCGCCACGACGGCCAGCCACTCGCGGCCCGTCTTCACGTTCCGGCGACGCAGGGCCAGGAGCCCCACGACCAGCACCGTGATGAAGACCAGTGGGAGCAGCACCAGGACCAGCAGCTCGACCAACCCGACACCGAACATCGTCCACCCCTTGTGTCAACACATTGATACAAGGGGCAGAGTGCAGGAAAGCCCGGTTTGTGTCAAGCGTTCGACACAAACCGGGCTCTCGAGGTGACGCTAGGGGCGAGTCACTCGCCGCGGATGAACTTCTCCAGCTCCTGGCGACCGATGTCGTCGGGCATCTGCACCGGCGGCGACTTCATCAGGTACGTCGACGCGGCGATGATCGGGCCGCCGACACCGCGGTCCATGGCGATCTTCGCGGCGCGCACGGCGTCGATGATGATGCCGGCCGAGTTGGGGGAGTCCCAGACCTCGAGCTTGTACTCGAGGTTCAGCGGCACGTCGCCGAACGCGCGACCCTCGAGGCGGACGTAGGCCCACTTGCGGTCGTCGAGCCACTGCACGTAGTCGGACGGGCCGATGTGCACGTTGCGGTCGCTGATCTTGTTGGCGAGCTCGCCCTGCAGGTTGGACGTCACGGCCTGGGTCTTCGAGACCTTCTTCGACTCCAGGCGCTCGCGCTCGAGCATGTTCTTGAAGTCCATGTTGCCGCCGACGTTGAGCTGGTAGGTGCGGTCCAGCGCGACACCGCGGTCCTCGAACAGCTTGGCCATCACCCGGTGCGTGATGGTCGCGCCGACCTGGCTCTTGATGTCGTCCCCGACGATCGGGACGCCGGCGTCCTCGAACTTCTTGGCCCACTCGGGGTCGGAGGCGATGAAGACGGGCAGCGCGTTGACGAAGCCGACACCGGCGTCGATGGCGCACTGGGCGTAGAACTTGTCGGCCTGCTCGGAGCCCACCGGCAGGTAGGAGACCAGCACGTCGGCCTTGGCGTCCTTGAGGGCCTGTACGACGTCGACCGGCTCGACGGCCGACTCCTCGATCGTCTCGCGGTAGTACTTGCCGAGGCCGTCCATCGTCGGGCCGCGCAGCACGTCGATGCCGAGGGTGGGCACGTCCGCGATCTTGATGGTGTTGTTCTCGGAGGCGTTGATGGCCTCGGAGAGGTCCTTGCCGACCTTCTTGTCGTCGACGTCGAACGCCGCGACGAACTCCACGTCGGAGACGTGGTAGTCGCCGAACTTGACGTGCATGAGACCCGGGACGGAACCCGCGGGATCGGCGTCCTTGTAGTACTCCACGCCCTGGATCAGGGAGGTGGCGCAGTTGCCGACTCCCACGATTGCCACTCGTACCGAACCCATTCGGGTCTCCTTCATTGCTAGTTCTCCGCTAATCGGTGTGTTCAGGAGCCGGCGCGGGATTGGCCCGCTCGGCGTTGATGAGGTCGGACAGCCAACGGACCTCGCGCTCGACGGACTCCACGCCGTGCCGCTGCAGCTCCCCGGCGTACCGGTCGACTTCCTTCTGCGTGCGCGCCAGGTCGGTCTGCACCCGGTCGAGCCGCTCCTGGAGTCGGGTACGACGGCCCTCGAGCACGCGTAGCCGGATCTCCATGTCGGTGCGACCGAAGAACGCGAACCGGATGTCGAAGTTGTCGTCCTCCCACGCGGTCGGACCGACCTCGGCCATCAGCCGCTCGAACTCCGCGTGACCGGACTCGGTGACGTCGTAGACGATGCGCGGACGGCGGGTGATCAGGGCCGGATCGCCGGCGATCTCCTCGATCAGCGTGGCCCGCAGCATCTTCTTCAACGTCGGGTAGAGCGACCCGTAGGAGAGCACCCGACCCCAGCCGAGCATGAGGTTCAGGCGCTTGCGCAGCTCGTAGCCGTGCATGGGTCCCTCGTGCAGCAGTCCGAGGACTGCGAGCTCGATGGTCTCTGCACGGCGTGCCATGCGACCTATCGTAGCGATATATCCGCTGCACCTGAAATGTGGAGAAGTCTGTTCTGCACGACGGGGTGATTACCCTTACCGCCGTGAGTGCAAAGCGCCGCGCCGACGGCCGCCCCGTGACCAAGCGCCCCAAGAAGCCACCCGTGACGCGCGGGACCCGGGTCCGGCGCGCCCTGAAGTGGGTGCTGGTGGTCGTGCTGGTCGGGGCCCTGCTCGGCGCCGGCACGTTCGTGGTGCTCTACCAGGCGATCGACGTCCCGGACCCCAATGCGGACTTCGAGACGCAGACCAGCTTCGTCTACTACGCCGACGGCAAGAGCGAGCTGGGCCGCTACGCCAACCAGAACCGCGACTCCATCACCCTCGACCAGATGCCCGACTCGCTGAAGGACGCGGTGGTCGCGGCCGAGAACCGCTCCTTCTACACCGACAAGGGGATCGACCCCAAGGGCATCGTCCGGGCCGCCTTCTCCAACGCGAGCGGCGGCTCCACCCAGGGCGCGTCGACGATCACCCAGCAGTACGTCAAGATCCTCTACCTGACCAGCGAGCGCAGCCTCCGGCGCAAGATCACCGAGGCGGTCCTGTCGCTGAAGATCCAGCGCGAGGTGAGCAAGAGCGAGATCCTCGAGGGCTACCTGAACACCATCTACTTCGGGCGCGGCGCGTACGGCGTCCAGGCCGCCGCGCAGGCCTTCTTCGACAAGCCCGCCAGCAAGCTGAACCTGCGCGAGTCGGCGGTGCTGGCCAGCGTGCTGAACAACCCGAGCAACCTCGACCCGGCCAACGGCCAGGACTCCAAGGACGCGCTGCGGGTCCGCTACGAGTACGCCATCAACGGCATGGCCGAGATGGGCAAGATCTCCGCCGAGAAGGCGGACAAGGCGGCCAGGCGGCTGCCGAAGTTCCCCAAGATCAAGGCCGAGAGCCAGCTGGGCGGCCAGAAGGGCCACATGCTCACCCTGGTCCGCGACGAGCTGAAGCGCCTCCGGTTCACCGACGAGCAGATCGACGGCGACGGCCTGCGCATCACCACGACGTTCACGCCCTCGGCCATGGCGGCCGCGGAGGACGGCGTACAGGCGCAGCGCCCGGACGGGTTCGGCGACAAGCAGCTGCACATCGGCGCGGCCCTGATCGAGCCCGGCACCGGCGCGCTCCGCGGCTTCTACGGCGGCCAGGACTACCTCGACTCCCAGATCAACTGGGCGGCGACCGGCGGCATGGCCGGCTCCACGATCAAGCCGCTGACCATCGCCGCGGCGATCAAGCAGGGATTCAGCCTCAGGGACTCCTTCCAGGGCAACTCGCCCTACGAGTTCCCCGACGGCCTCGAGGTCCGCAACGAGGGCACCGGGTCCGACGGCCTCGGCAACGACTACGGCTCGTCGGTCAACCTGGTCAACGCCACCGAGGAGTCCATCAACACGGCGTTCATCGACATGTCCGCCTCGATGGACGACGGCCCCCAGTCGATCTACGACATGGCCCGCGCCCTCGGCATCCCCGGCGACAAGCCGTCGGCCAAGTACCCCGGCATCCCGATGCGCACCGTCGACTTCCTGCCCGACGACACCCTGATCACCCTGGGCAAGGGGCGGGTCAGTCCGATCAACATGGCCAACGCCTACGCGTCCATCGCCAACGGTGGCGAGCGGGCCGACGCCCACGTGGTCGAGAAGGTCGTCGGCAAGGACGGCGAGGTCCTCTACAACCGCCCGGACAAGACGTCCACCGCGGTCGACGAGGACATCGCCGCCGACACGTCGTACGCGATGCAGCAGGTGGTGCAGAACGGCACCGGCCGCGCGGCACTGGCCCTGGGCAGGCCGGCGGCCGGCAAGACCGGCACGGCGACCGCCCCCGGGAAGGGTGACGAGGACGTCGTCTCGTCGGCGTGGTTCGCGGGCTACACGCCGCAGCTCGCCGCAGCCGTGATGTACGTCCGCGGCGACGGCGACAACCAGCTCGACGGCTGGCTGCCGTCGTACTTCGGCGCCGACTACCCGGCCGACACGTGGACCGCGATCATGCAGCAGGCCACCGACGGCATGGAGGTCGAGGACTTCCCGGAGCCCGCGTACGTCGACGGCGAGCCGCCCTCGAGCGGCCACGAGCCCTACGTGCCGCCGGCGCCGGCGCCGGCGCCGACCAGGCAGCCCACCAAGAAGCCGAGCAAGGCGCCGACCAAGACCCCGACGCCCACCCCGACGCCCACTCCGGTCCCCACGCCGCCGCCGACCCCGCCGCCGACGGTCCTGCCCCCGCCGCCACCGCCGGAGCCGACGCCCACCCCACCCGCGACGCCGACCGCTCCGCCGGTCTGAGCCGAACGTGTCGGGGCGGTCCCGGGGGGACGGGTTCGAGTCGCGGGTCCACCCGACCCAGGACGACGCGGTCGTGGCCGCCGTCTCCGAGTCGGTCGGCGGGCCGATGGGCGAGCACGGCGCGCCACACCGCTTCTGGTCGCCGGTGCGGGTGCTGCTGCTGCTGACCGCGCTCTGCTTCGCGGTCGGCATGGTGCAGAAGGCGCCGTGCGCCAACTCCCTGTGGCAGAACGGCACCGAGAACTACAACAACATGTGCTACTCCGACCTGCCGCCGCTCTACTCCGGGCGCGGACTGGCCGACGGGCACTGGCCCTACACCGACGACCCGGTCGTGCGTGCCCAGTTCGACGTCATGGAGTACCCCGTCGGCATCTCCTACTGGGCCTGGGCGACCGCGAAGGTCACCCGGGCGATCGCTCCGGACGACGGCAGCCGAGACCTCGCCGTGGAGGCACGCCTCTACACCGCCGTCAACGCAGGGGGCTTCGCGCTGCTCGCGCTGCTGGCGACCTGGTTGCTGGCCGGCGTCGACCGGCGTCGGCCCTGGGACGCCGCGGGCTTCGCGATCGCGCCGACGCTGGCCCTGACCGCCCTGATCAACTGGGACCTGCTCGCCGTGACGCTCGTCGCGGCGGCGCTCTGGGCGTGGTCGCGCGACCGGCCGGTGCTCACCGGTGTGCTGATCGGGCTCGGTACGGCGACCAAGCTCTACCCCCTCTTCCTGCTGGGCGGGATCCTGGTCATCTGCCTGCGCCGGTTGCGCAACCGTGACACCGCGGAGACGGACCCGCTGGTCGACTTCGGGACGGTGGCCGGGTCCGCGGCCGTGGCGTGGGCGCTGGCCAACGCGCCGGCGTACCTGTCGGGGCCTGCGCAGTGGAAGGTCTTCTGGACGTTCAACTCCGAGCGCGGCGCCGATCTCGGCTCGATCTGGCTGGTGCTCCAGCAGGTGTTCGACCACCCCATGCAGCCCGACCTGATCAACAAGGTCTCGTGGCTGTTCTTCGGTGCCTGGTGCGTCGGCGTGCTCCTGGTCGGGCTCGCGGCGCCGGCGACGCCGCGCCTGGCCCAGCTGGGCTTCCTGGTCGTGGTCGGCTTCCTGCTGGTCAACAAGGTCTACTCGCCGCAGTACGTGCTGTGGCTGCTGCCGCTGGCCGCGCTGGCCCGGCCGCGCTGGCGCGACCTGCTGATCTGGCAGTCCGGTGAGATCCTGTACTTCGGTGCCGTGTGGTTCTACCTCGGCGACTACCTCGCACCCGCCGGCGGCGGCGACGCCGGGTTCTACTGGATCGCGACGCTGCTGCGGATCGCGGCCGAGCTCTACCTCGTGGTCGTGGTCACGCGTGACGTCCTGCGCCCCCCGCCGGTCGAGGTGCGAGCACCGGCGACCCCCGCCGGTTGAGGTGAGAGCGCCTCGTCAGTCGACGGTGACCTTGTCGAACGTCGTGGCGGTGTAGCGCACGCGCACGTCGATCTCGTCGCCGACCTGCGGCACGTGCGCCCCGGCGGGCACGAACAGCATCGAGGCCTGCATGTGCGGCGGCTCCGCGAAGAGTCGCTGCTTGCCGTCGATGGAGTACGGCGACCGCACGAAGCCGACGGCGTCGAGACCGCCCCGGGCCAGCGTGGCCGCGCGGGCCTTCAACGACGACTCGCCGGTGGGGGCCTCGAGGCCGATGCCGTGCGCCGTACCCCCGGAGACGATGAGCAGGTGGCCCGACTTGGGCGCCGTCCGGCTGCGGTAGCCGAACGCGTCGCCCCGCTCGAGCGGGTGCACGTCCAGGACGGTGGCCGTGACGCGCAGCGCGCCCCGGTCGCCCAGCCAGAGCGCGGTGCCGGTGCGGGGCCGGATCGTGAAGTCGGCGTACGACGTGCGCAGCGTCGCGAGCTCGTCGGCGGTCAGGTGGCTGACCCAGACGGTGCGGGTGGCGACGCCGGAGCCGACGACGTCGTTGAGCAGCCGGCGCACCTCCCCGATGTGGGAGCCCTGCTCCAGCGGCAGGTGCAGGGCGATGCCCTCGAGGCCGGCGCCCGACCGCCGGGCGTCGAGGTCGAGCGCACGCAGCTCGCGGCCCGACATCCCGTGCCGCAGCATCGAGGTGGCGAGCTCGAGCACGTAGCGCGCCCGCGGGTCGTGGGCGCGGAGGGCGGCCAGGTCCTGGGGCCTGCTGACGGTGTGGATCACCCGCGGTGAGACGGCCGGGTCCACCTCGAGGGCGGCGCCGAACGGGCGCCACGGGGTGAGCACCAGCAGGTCGCCGTCGAAGCGGGTCGCCACCTCGGGCAGCTCGACGTAGGTGCCGACGGCCAGGGTGTCGAGCCCCAGCCACTGGGCCTTGCGGGCCAGCCGGCCGATGCCGAAGCCGTAGCCGTTGCCCTTCGCGACCGGCACCAGCCCGGGCATGCTCTCGGCCACCCGGCGCAGGTGGCTGCGCCAGCGGTCGCCGTCGACGGTCAGGGAGAGGCTCACGAGGCGCGACGCTTCATGTACATGTCGAAGGCCTTGTAGAGGACCTTGTTGAGCGGCAGGTCCCACTCGCCGGCGTACTCGACGGCCTCGCCGCCGGTGCCGACCTTGAACTGGATCAGCCCGACGTGCGCGTCGTCGGAGTCGAGGGTGTCGGTGATGCCACGCATGTCGTAGACCGTGCAGCCCGCCGCGAGGGCGTCGCTGATCATCGCCCACTGGATGGCGTTGGAGCCCCGCACCTCGCGCTTCTCGGTGGAGGAGGCGCCGTAGGAGTACCACGCGTGCGTGCCGACCCGGATCGAGATCGTCGCGGCGACGAGGTCGGCCTCGTGGTGGGCGAGGTGCACGACGATGCGGTCGGGGTCCTCGGCCGACAGGGCGTCGTACATCGTGGTGAAGTAGCCCAGCTGCCGCGGGGTGAACCCGTCGCGCTCGGCGGTGTGCACGTAGAGGTCGTGGAAGGCCTTGAGGTCGCTGCCGTCGGTGCCGCGGGTGACCACGACGCCCTCCTTGGCGGACTTCTTGATGTTGCGGCGCCACTGCTGGTTCATGCCCTTGAGGACGTCGTCCTCGGTGCGCCCCTCGAGCGGGAGCTGGAAGTTGTACTGCGGCTGGCCGGCCGCGAAACCGCCCTCGACCGCCTGCGGGCGCCAGCCCAGCTCGTGCAGCTGCGACACCACGCGGGCGCCGGTCTGGTCGCGCTCGAGCGGGGGCACGTCGTCGAGGCGTCGTACGGCGTCGTCGGCGATGCCCTCCTTCACCTGCGCCGCGCTCCAGCGGCGGGTGACGACGGGCGGACCCATGCGTACGCCGAACGCACCCTGCTTCCGCAGGTGCGCGGCCAGCGGGGCGAGCCAGCCGGCCAGGTCGTCGGTCTCCCAGTCGATGACCGGGCCCTCGGGCAGGTAGGCCAGGTAGCGCTTGAGCCGGGGCAGCTGGCGGTAGAGCACCAGCGCCGAGCCGACCACGCGGCCGTCGCGCTCCCAGACCACGGACTCGCTGCGCCACTCGGCCTTCACGGCCGCCCATGCAGGGGTCTGCAGGAAGCTCGCGGACGGCTGGCTGCGGAGGTGCGCGAGGTGCTCGGCGGAGGTGGCTGAGCGGAGCGACAGCGCGGATCTGTGGGTGGATCTCTGGGGGGAGGGTGACACGGCGACGAGGTTACCTGTCCGCTGCGCCGCGGCAGACAACACAACAGGGACTCGACGAGACCCCCGTCTCCTGTCGAGTCCCTGTCCGCCCGTGGCCGAGGGAGTACCCAGCGGTCGGAGGGCCCAAACCTCAGAGCCGGTCGCGCAGCCAGGCGAAGTCGGCGCTGTGCTCGTCGACACCGCCCGGCGTCTCGCAGACGACCGGGGCGCCGGCGTCGCGGACGACCGCGGCGAGCAGGTCGGGGTCGATCCGGCCGGCGCCGAAGCTGGCATGCCGGTCGGCGCCGGAGTCGAACTCGTCGCGGCTGTCGTTGCAGTGCACCAGGTCGATGCGGCCGGTGATCTTGCGGATGTCGTCGACGATCGTCTCGAGCGGGTTGCCGCCCGCGTGGGCGTGGCAGGTGTCGAGGCAGAAGCCGACCAGGTCGTCGCCCTCGGTGCCCTCGATCGCCGACCACACCCCGGCGATGCGCTCGAGGTGGCGGGTCATCGCGTTGTCGCCGCCGGCGGTGTTCTCGATGAGCAGCGGCAGCTTCAGGTCGGTGGCGGCGATCGCCTTGCGCCAGTTGTCGAAGCCCACCAGCGGGTCGTCGTCCTTGCCCACGTGGCCGCCGTGCACGATCAGCCCCTTGGCGCCGATCTCGGCCGCCGCGTCGACGTGCTGCTGGAGCAGCTTGCGGCTGGGGATGCGGATCCGGTTGTTGGTCGTGGCGACGTTGACGATGTAGGGGGCGTGGACGTAGAGGTCGATACCGGCCGCCTCGGCGTCGGCGCGCAGGCCGGCCGCGCCGCCGGAGTACCTCACCTCGGGGCCCTTGTAGCTCTGCGGATCGCCGAGGAAGAACTGGACGACGTCGGTGTCGCGGGCGCGCGCCTCGGCGATCGGGTCGGTCTGGTCGACGTGGGCTCCGATGCTGATGCTCATGGCGGCCAGCCTAGATCCGGTCGCCGACACGGCGACCTCAGCGCAGCAGGATCGTCGCGACGATCGCGCAGCCGAGCGTGATCGCGCCGAACGCCGCGATCTGCAGCCGGGCGGGGAGCGGGACGCGGGTCTCGTCGGGAGCGGGACCGAGCCGGTCGGGCACGGCCGGCCCGGCGTCGTACGGCGGGTCGAGGCGTCGCAGCAGGCGCAGTGCGTCGTCGGCGTCGGCGGGACGGTGCTCGGGCTCGGGGGCGAGGAGACGCTCCAGGAGCGGCCGCAGCCGGCCCGACGGGATCTCTGGCGCCCGGCTCGGGTGGATGCCGGTGAGCAGGTGGAGCCCGACGGCGCCGACGGAGTAGAGGTCCTGGCGAGGGTCGGGCACGGCGCCGCGGGCCTGCTCGGGAGCCATGAAGCCGCCGGTGCCGATCGCGCCGGGAGCGCTGGTGAAGCGGTCGCCGGTGAGCACGGCGGCGACCCCGAAGTCGACGATGCGGACGTCGGGACCGTCGTCGCGGGTCGGCGCGAGCAGCAGGTTGCCGGGCTTGATGTCGCGGTGCACGACACCTGCGGCGTGCACGGCGGCCAGCCCGCGCAGCGTCTGCTCGAGCACCCGGGCGACGTACCCCTCGGGCAGTGGGCCGTGCTCGGACAGCAGCGTCTGCACGGAGCCGCCGGTGACGAGGTCCATCACGATGACCACCAGGTCGTCCTCGGCGACCCAGCCGGTGGGTGCCAGGACGTGCGGGTGGCGGATGCGGACCGCCTGCTCACGGACGAACCGCACCAGCAGCGCGTCGCTGTGGTGACCCAGCACCTTGGCCGCGACGAGCCCGCCGGTGCGGCGATCCCGGGCGCGCCAGACCGACCCCATCCCCCCGCTGCCGATCTGGTCGAGCAGGACGTAGCGGCCGGCGACGAGGGTCTCGGGAGGGCGGGTCCGGAGCATCCTGCGACGCTAGCCACGATCAGTGACCCGTGCGCCCGCTCGTCCACAGGCGGTCCTCTGGCCATCGATTCCCGGCTGCGCGGGGTGCGCTGTTAGCCTTGAGCGTTCTTTGTCGCGCTCATCCATATGCTGCGGGACGCCGAACCACGGCCCGGCTCTCGCCGTACGCCGTGAACGCAAGCCCTCCTGCCACGGAGAGACCGTGGCCGCCGAGCCCACAGGAGGTGGAGACCGCTTTGCGCGCATACGAAGTAATGGTCATCCTCGATCCCAGCCTTGAAGAGCGAACCATCGAGCCGTCGCTCGACAAGTACCTCAACGTCATCCGCAAGGATGGCGGCACCGTCGAGAGCGTCGACGTCTGGGGACGTCGCCGCCTCGCCTACGAGGTCAAGAAGAACGCCGAAGGCATCTACGCCATCATCTCGCTGCAGGCCGAGCCGGCCACGGTCAAGGAGTTCGACCGCCAGCTCACGCTCAACGAGTCCATCCTGCGTACGAAGGTCATCAAGCCCGGTCCTCGCTGAGGACCTGTGGATGACCTCTTTCGGTTGTCGGTGCCGTCGTACACGATGACCACCGGCAGACACTCATGGATCAGATAGGACACCTGACATGGCAGGCGAGACCGTCATCACCGTGGTCGGCAACCTGGTCGACGACCCGGAGCTGCGCTTCACCCCCTCGGGTGCGGCCGTGGCCAACTTCCGGATCGCGTCCACCCCGCGGACCTTCGACAAGCAGACCAACGAGTGGAAGGACGGCGACTCGCTGTTCCTCTCCTGCTCGATCTGGAGGCAGGCGGCCGAGAACGTCGCCGAGTCCCTCCAGAAGGGGATGCGGGTCGTGGTGTCGGGGCGGCTCAAGTCGCGTCAGTACGAGACCCGTGAAGGTGAGAAGCGCACCGTCATGGAGATCGACGTCGACGAGGTCGGTCCGTCCCTGAAGTACGCCACCGCGAAGGTCACCCGGACCACCCGTCAGGGCGGCGACGGCGGCGGCTACTCCGGTGGCGGCGGTGGCGGCCAGCAGCAGCAGGCCGGCAACGACCCGTGGGCGACTCCGGCACCGCAAGGTGGCGGCTCCCAGGGTGGCTACGGCGGCAACCAGGGGGGCGGCCAGTCCGCTCCTTCCGGTGGCGGCCAGAGCAACCAGGGCGGCCAGCAGGCCGACCCGTGGGGCGCCCCGGGAGTCGGCTCGTCCGACGAGCCCCCGTTCTGATCCAGCACCACACCCAGTCCGAATACACCTCAACCATTCCGTCTCCGTAACCAACCGGAGCCGGGCTTCTAGAAAGGGAGCACCACAATGGCCAAGGCAGTGATTCGCAAGCCCAAGAAGAAGGTTTGCCAGTTCTGCAAGGAGAAGGCGACCGGTGTCGACTACAAGGACACCACTCTCCTCCGCAAGTTCATCTCCGACCGCGGCAAGATCCGTGCGCGTCGGGTCACCGGCAACTGCGTCCAGCACCAGCGCGACGTCGCCATGGCAGTCAAGAACGCCCGCGAGGTCGCGCTGCTGCCCTACACGTCCACCGGTCGTTAAGGAGAGTTGACGAGATGAAGCTCATCCTGACCCAGGAAGTGACCGGGCTCGGCGCCGCCGGCGACGTGGTCGAGGTCAAGGACGGCTACGGCCGTAACTACCTCGTCCCGCGTGGCGTGGCGATCCGCTGGACCCGTGGCGCCGAGAAGACCGTCGAGTCGATCACGGCCGCCCGCACCTCGCGTGCGGTCCGCGACCGTGACCACGCCGTGCAGATCAAGGCGAAGCTCGAGGCCAACCCGGTCGCCCTCAAGGTGCGCGCCGGCGAGAGCGGCCGCCTGTTCGGCGCCGTCACCTCGGCCGACATCGCCACCGCCCTGACCGACGCGTCGGGCGAGCCCGTCGACAAGCGGACCATCGTGTTCGCGAACGCGATCAAGTCGCTCGGCAACCACGAGGTCTCGGTCAAGCTCGACGACGAGGTGTTCGCCACGGTGGCCCTCAACGTCATCTCGGCCTGACCTGCTCGAAGACCGTTCGGACGGCCCGCTACCCCTTCGGGGGTGGCGGGCCGTTGTGCTGCGCCGTCGTGGTCGAGTCGATCTCCCGGGTCGCCCACGGCCGGCCGGAGTAGCCGAAGAGCAGCCAGATCAGCGTGAGCAGGGCCAGGGCGGCCAGCACGTACGACGGCACCTCGAGGGCGCGGATCCCGCCACCGAACACCAGCACCGGCGCGATGGCGGTCACGGCGATCAAGGTGGCGGTCGTCCGCAGCCAGCGACCGGCCCCGGGATCGGTGGCCGCGGCGTGGCCGGCCAGCGTGCGCGCGAACCACGCGAGCACCAGGGCCTGCGGCAGGTTGGCCGCCCAGCGCAGTGACGCGTCGTGGTCGTCGAGCCAGCCGCCGGTCGACGGCACCCACAGCACCACCGACACCGCGAGCACCAGCACGCCCAGCCGGACCACCGTCGAACGCTGGCGGTAGGCGGCGGGCAGGCCGCGCAGACCGTTGACCACGAGCAGCCAGCCGAGCGGGTCCGGCAGCACGTCGTACCCGCCGAGGCGGGCGGTGATCACCACGATCACGAGCCCCATCGCGACGGACTGGAGCGGCTTCACGGGACGAGCGTAGGCGGTGCCGGTCCCGGCCGCGGGACCCCGCCGGGGTGCGGGCCGACTGGTCGAGGTTCACAACGGGCTCGGTGTTTCTTCGGCAAGTCTGGCGGGTCCCGGAGCACACTCAGGTCAATACGGTCGGAACAGCAGCATCAGCATCTGCACACTCTCACCGACATCAACGTCAACGAGGAGCCCGCCCATGTCACCCACGAACAGTTCTCGAACGGGCCGCAGAATGCCCCGGATCCTCAGTCTGATCGTCGTGGCGGTGCTCGCCTCCGTCTCTCTGGCGGCGTGCGGCGGCGACTCCGACGACGGCGGCGGGGGCGGCGACGGCAGCCTCAAGGTGGCGGCGATCTTCTCCGGCCCCACCACGGACGCCGACTACAACGCCCTCGGTCTCCAGGCCCTCAACGCCCTCAAGGACGACGGTGCCGAGGTGGCGTTCTCCGAGGCGGTGCCGGTGCCCGACATCGAGCAGGTGCTGCAGGAGTACGTCGCGGACGGCTACAACGTCATCTGGACCCACGGCTCCCAGTTCTACGAGGCGACCGCCAAGATCGCCGCGGACAACCCCGAGGTGGACTTCATCGGCGAGTTCGACGGCGAGCCCGAGGGCCAGCCCGAGAACGTGTGGGTGATCGACCGCAACTTCCACACCGTCTTCTACCCCATCGGCGCCCTGGCCGCCGCCCTGACGAAGACCGGCAAGGTCGGCTACCTGGGCGGGCTGTCGCTGCCGTTCTCCTACTCCGAGGTGCACGCCGTCGAGCAGGCCATCGCCGACAGCGGCAAGAGCGTCACCCTGAACCCGGTCTGGAGCGGTGACTTCAACGACACCGTCAAGGCCCAGCAGCTCACCTCGCAGCTGATCTCCGACGACAACGACGTCGTGATCACCTCACTGAACCTCGGTGTGGTGGGCTCGTTCAAGGCCGTCAACGACACCCCGGCCGGCGCCTCCTGGCTGACCGTGAAGTACACCGACAAGTCGCAGAACGGCCCCGAGCACTACGCCGCGACCGTGCTCTACGACTTCGTCCAGCCGCTGGCCGAGGTCGTCGACAAGATCGGCGCCGGCGAGACCCAGGGCCGCTTCGTCATCGGCTTCGACAAGGGCGCCACCGTCGCGGTCGGCGACAACGTCCCGGCCGAGGCCAAGAAGGCCGCCGACGAGGCGGTCGCCGGCATCTCCGACGGCAGCATCACGGTCGAGCTCGACCAGTCGGAAGTGAAGTGACGCGGACGTGACCACCGCGCCACCCCCTCTCCAGCCACCGCGTCTCCAGATGTCCGGGGTGGAGAAGCGATTCGGCCCCGTGCAGGCCCTGAGATCGGTCGACCTGGAGGTGGGCCAGCACGAGGTGCACGGGCTGCTCGGCGGCAACGGCGCCGGCAAGACGACCCTGATGAACGTGCTCTACGGCCTGTACGGCGCCGACGCGGGCGAGATCCGCATCGACGGCGAGCCGGTCGACATCTCCTCCCCGCGCGAGGCCATCGCCGCGGGGGTGGGGATGGTGCACCAGACGTTCCTCCAGATCGAGAGCTACACCGTGACCGAGAACGTCGTGCTCGGCACCGACGGCCTGGGTGGGCTCAAGCTGGACCTGGGCGCCGCCCGCGAACGCATCGTCGAGCTCAGTGAGCGGTTCGGGCTGGCCGTGGACCCGGAGTCGGTGATCGAGGAGCTGCCCGTCGGCATCCGCCAGCGGGTGGAGATCCTCAAGGCGCTCTACCGGGGCTCACGCATCCTGATCCTCGACGAGCCGACGACCAACCTGACGCCGCAGGAGGTCGACGACCTCTTCGCCTCGATCCGCTTCATGGTCGAGGAGGGGATGAGCGTCATCCTGATCACCCACAAGATCCGCGAGACCATGGGCGTCTGCGACCGGATGACGGTGATGCGCAACGGCATCCATGTGGCCACCTTCGACCGCGAGGCCACCAGCCCCGAGGAGCTGGCCGCGACCATGGTGGGCGAGGAGACGGCCACGGGTGCCACGACCGACTCCGACGTCGTGACCGCCGGCATGCTGGCCGCGACCGGCCTGCTCGACGAGGCCGACAGCGGCCCGTCCTCCGGACCGTCCTCGCCGGCCACGACCGACGCCTCGGTCGGGCTGGCGGCCACCGACCTGGTGGTGGCCAACGACCACCACGTCTCGGTGATCGACGGCTTCGAGATCTCGATCGCTCCGGGCGAGGTGGTCGGCATCGCCGGGGTCGCCGGCAACGGCCAGGTCGAGCTGGCCGAGGCGCTCGCCGGCGTCCGGGCGGTGCGTGCGGGCGCGATCCGCCTCGACGGCGACGACCTGGTCGGGCGGCGTACGTCGCAGTGGCTGGAGGGCGGCGTCGCCTACGTGCCCGAGGACCGGCACCGCGACGGGATCCTGCCCAGCCGCAGCATCACCGAGAACCTGCTGCTCGGCCGCCAGCGCAGCGCCGCCGTCCGCACCAGGGGCCTGATCGACTGGCGCCGGGCCAGGCGCGACGCGGAGGACCTGATCGAGAAGTTCTCGGTGCAGACCAGCGGCCCCGCCGCGCTGGCGGGCGACCTGTCCGGCGGCAACATCCAGCGCGTGATCCTGGGCCGGGCGTTCGCCCGCGACCCCCGCTTCCTGATCCTCCACAACCCCACCCGGGGCCTGGACCTGCGCTCCACCCAGTTCGTCTACGACCAGGTGCGCATCGCCACGGACGCCGGCTGCGCCGTACTCCTCATCTCCGAGGACCTCGACGAGGTCGTCGCCCTCTCGGACCGGATCCTCGCGCTCTACTCCGGCAGGTGCACCGGCACCTGGGCCCGCGGCGAGGCGAACCAGTACGACATCGGGCGCTGCATGACCGGGCTGGACCAGGGTCACCCGACCGACCAGGGAGCGACCGGATGAGCCAGACCCTCGAGCCCGCGCCGACGCCCGCGGCTCCGGCCGCGCCGAGCCGGGTCACCGGCCTGGCCTGGGCCGCGATCCCCTACGTCATCTCCGTGCTGGCGGCCTTCGTGGTCGGCGGTGTGGTGATCCTGCTGCTGGGCCACGACCCCTTCACGGCCTTCGAGTCGGTGCTCACCACGTCGTTCTCCACGCGCTTCGGGATGGTCGCCACGCTGCACAAGTGGGTGCCGGTCGTGCTGTGCGCCTACGCGTTCACGGTGCCGCTGGCCACCGGCAAGTTCAACATCGGTGCCGAGGGCCAGCTGCTGCTCGGCGCGACCGCCGCCGCCGGTGTCGGCATCACCTGGGCCGACCTGCCGCTGCCGATCCTGCTGCCGTGCGTCCTGCTGGCGGGCGTGCTCGCCGGCACGCTGTGGGCGGGGATCGCGGCGGTGCTGCTGGTGCGCTTCGGGGTCAACGAGATCCTGAGCACGGTGCTGCTCAACTTCGTCAGCTTCCAGCTGATCGACTACGCCGCCTCGCACGTGTGGCCCGACCGCGGCGCCGGCCACCCGGCCACCGTCCCGGTCGGCGCGGGCGCGCAGCTGCCCGGCATCGGCACCGGACCCTCCATGCACTCCGGGGTGCTCCTCACCCTGGCGATCTGCCTCGTGGTCGCGGTCGCGATGCGGCGTACGGCCACCGGCTTCGAGATGACCGCGGTCGGCGCCAACATGCGCGCCTCGCTGGTGCACGGCCTGCGCACCTCCCGCCTCGCCGGCGCCGGGCTGCTGATCGGTGGCGGCCTGGCCGGCCTGGCCGGCGCCATCGAGGTGGCCGGGGTGCACGACAAGATGCTCGAGGGGATGCAGTCCAACTTCCTGATCCTGGGCATCATCGTGGGGCTGATGGCCCGGGGCAACGCCTACGCGGTGCCGCTCGTCGCCTTCGGCATCGCGGTGCTCGAGGTCGGTGCCAGCTCGATGCAGCGCAGCGCCCAGGTGCCGGTCGAGATGGTGCTGATCATCGAGGCCCTGCTGCTGATCTTCCTACTGCTGTCCGATGTCGTGCGCGACCGGGTGAGGGGCAAGGCATGACCTCGGTGACCGACTTCTTCATCTTGATGATCCCGGCGATGGTGCCGTTCCTGCTGGCCGCCCAGGGCACCGTCCTGAGCGGCAGGGCGGGGCTCTTCAACGTCTCGCAGGAGGGGTTGATGGTGCTCGGCGCCTCCGTCGGGTTCCTGGCCAGCTACAAGTCCGGGAGCAACCTGCTGGGCATCGTGGCGGCGCTGGCGATCGGGGGACTGTTCGGCCTCGTCTTCGCCTACACCACCACGGCGCTGCGGCTCGACCAGTTCGTGATCGGGCTGGCGCTCTACTTCGCGGCGCTCGGCGTCGGCAGCCTGCTCTACCGGGCCGTGGTGGGGGTGACCTTCGAGCCGCCCCTGATCTCGACCCTGCAGAACCATCCGGTCCCGTTGCTCTCCGACATACCCGGGCTCGGCCCGATCCTGTTCGACCACGACTGGGTCGTCTACTTCACCTTCGTGCTGTCGTTCTGCCTCTACTGGTTCATGTACCGCACCAACGCGGGCCTGCGCTTCCGGGCCGTGGGCGAGAACCCCAAGTCGGCCGACAGCGTGGGCATCAACGTGGTCGCCACCCGGATGTGGGCCGGTGTCCTCGGCTCGGCCCTGGTGGCGATGGCGGGGGCCTACCTGCCGATGGTCTTCACCGGCACCTTCACCGAGGGCATGGTGGGTGGTCGCGGCTGGCTGGTGATCGCCCTGGCGTTCCTCGGCGGCTGGCGCCCGCACCTGGTGGTGGCCGGCGCCGCGTTCTTCGCCGGCATGGAGGTGCTGGCCCTGCGCGCCCAGGTGGCCGGCATCGGGGTGCCCTACCAGTTCGTCGCGATGCTGCCGTTCGTCGCCACGATGGTCGTGATGATCTTCGCCTTCCGGTGGGCGCGGCTGCCGCAGTTCCTCGGCCTCAACTACGACCGGGAGAGCCGGCTGACGGGCTGAAGCCGGTCACCAGCCAGGCGTCGTCGCGCGCGCGCCGGGTCAGCAGCCAGCACCGGCCGCCCATGAAGACGACGGTGAACGCGACCCACACCCACACCAGGGAGTGCGTCGCGAACGCCGTGACGAGGATCGCCGGGGCGCTCAACGCCAGCACGACCACTCCCGCCCAGGCGAGGTAGCGGCCGTCACCGGCCCCGATCAGCACCCCGTCGAGCACGAAGACGATCCCGGCCACCGGCTGACCGAGGGCGGCCACGACGAGCACCGGCACGAGCAGGTCGTGCACGCGCGGGTCGGCGCTGAAGAGGGGCCCGAGGAGCGGGCTGCCGGCGGCGAGGAGCACGCCGCAGACCACGCCCGCGCCGACGCCCCAGCGGATCATCTGCGCGGTGACCTCCCGGGTGCCGACGACGTCGCCAGCCCCGAGGTAGCGCCCGGTGATCGCCTGCGCCGCGATCGCGAGGGCATCGAGCGCGAAGGCCAGGAAGGTCCAGATTGTGAAGGCCAGCTGGTGGGTGGCCAGCTCGGTCGCGCCGCCGTGGCCGGCGACCACGACGGCGTACGTCGTGACGAGCAGGGCGGCGCGCAGGGTCAGGGTGCGTACGACGAGGGGCACGGCGGCCCGGGCGGCGGAGGTGATGCCGGGCCGGTCGGGCGAGAGCGGCGCCCCCTCGCGACGGGCCGCCCGGACCACCACCCAGACCAGGGCCGCCGCCGACGCGACCTGCGCCAGCACCGTGCCGATCGCGGACCCGGCGATGCCGAGACCCGCGAAGCTGCCGACGCCGTACACGAGGAGCAGGTTGAGCACGATGTTGAGCCCGTTGCCGGCGACCGCGACGACGAGCGGGGTGCGGGTGTCCTGCAGGCCGCGGAGCACGCCGGTCGCGGCGAGCATCAGCAGCAGCGGGGTGGTGCCGAGCAGGGCGAGCCGGAGGTACGTCGCGGCGTGGCCGGTGGTCTCGCTGCCGGCGCCGAACGCCTCCACGAGCGGGGTGGTGAGCAGCATGCCGAGGATCGTGACCGGGACCCCGATGAGCACCGCGAGCCAGAGACCGTCGACGCCCTGGCCGAGCGCCCCCCGCACGTCGCCGGCACCGAGCCGGCGGGCGACGCTCGCGGTGGTGCCGTAGGCGAGGAAGACGCACAGCCCGACGAGCGTCTGGAGCACCGCCGCGGCGATGCCGAGCCCGGCCAGCTCGCTGGTGCCGAGGTGACCGATGATGGCGGCGTCGGCCAGCAGGAACATCGGCTCGGCCACCAGGGCGAGGAACGCGGGCACGGCCAGCCCGACGATCTCCCGCCGCCGGTTGGTGGCGAGCTGCGCGGTCATCGTCCGACCCTACGACGAGTAATGACCAAAGACGACACTGATCCCTACATGTGGACGGCAGCCTGCCTGTGCAGTACGGGGGCCGACCTGTGGGTCGACGGGTCGCCTCGACGCCGTGTCGACAAAGCAACCGGCGAAGCCCACATGTCGAGAAGATGAACCGGCCTTTCTGGGAAGTTCTTCTCCTCCACAGCCGGTGAGCGGTGTTTACGCAGGTCAGGGCCGGTCCGTACGAGAAGTGGACGAGGTTGTCCACAGGGCTGTCCCCAGCCAGTGCACACAGAACCGCGTGTCGTCCCGAGGGCCGGCCGAGTTATCCCCAGGCCCTGTGGATAACCGGCTAACAGGATGGCTCCGGCGCGTCGTACGGTCCGCGAGGCCGCAAGGTCGGAAACCCCACCACCCGGCGGCGATCCGATGGGCTCGGGGACTGTCGGTGCCCGGGCCTAGCCTGCAAACGACACGGCGAACCAGGGGAGTAGATGAGCATCACCGAGGACAACCTGCAGGGTGCTCCCGACGCGACGTTCGACGACCACTGGGGCGACGGCCCGTCGCCGTTCGCGCCCGGTGAGGCGACCTCGCGCCCCGGTGACCGCACACCCCCGCAGGACCCCGCGGCCGAGCAGAGCGTGCTCGGCGCGATGCTGCTCTCCAAGGACGCCATCGCCGACGTGTCGGAGGTGGTCCGCGGCGTCGACTTCTACCGCCCGGCCCACGAGATCATCCACGACGCGATCATCGACCTCTACGGCCGCGGCGAGCCCGCCGACCCGGTCACCGTCGCCGCCGAGCTGCACCGGCGCGGCGAGCTGCAGCGGGTCGGTGGCGCGCCGTACCTCCACACGCTGTCGGCCAACGTGCCGATCGCCGCCAACGCGTCCTACTACGGCGAGATCGTCCGCGAGAAGTCGATCCTGCGCCGCCTCGTCGACGCCGGCACCAAGATCGTGCAGATCGGCTACGCCGGCGAGGGCCAGGTCGACGAGGTCGTCGACCAGGCGCAGGCGGAGGTCTACAAGATCGCCGACCGTCGGAGCGGGGAGGACTACGCGCCGCTGAGCGACATCATGAACGGCGTCCTCGACGAGATCGAGGCCATCGGCAACCGCGAGGCCGGCCTGTACGGCGTCCCGACCGGCTTCGCCGACCTCGACGACCTCACCAACGGCCTGCACGCCGGCCAGATGATCATCGTCGCGGCCCGGCCGGCCATGGGGAAGTCGACGCTGGCCCTCGACCTGTGCCGCGCCGCGTCGATCCACAACAACATGACGAGCGTCTTCTTCTCCCTGGAGATGACGCGCTCCGAGATCACGATGCGGCTGCTCTCGGCCGAGGCGAAGGTGCCGCTCAACCACATCCGCAACGGCAACATGAACGAGGACGACTGGGACAAGCTCGCCAAGAAGATGGGCGAGGTCTCCAGCGCGCCGATGTTCATCGACGACTCCCCGAACATGACGATGATGGAGATCCGGGCCAAGGCCCGCCGGCTCAAGCAGCGCCACGACCTGCGCCTGATCGTCATCGACTACATGCAGCTGATGTCGTCGGGCAAGAAGGTCGAGTCCCGCCAGCTCGAGGTCTCGGAGTTCTCCCGCCAGATCAAGCTGCTGGCCAAGGAGCTCAGCGTGCCGATCATCGCGCTCTCCCAGCTCAACCGTGGCCCCGAGCAGCGCGGCGACAAGCGCCCGATGATGAGCGACCTGCGTGAGTCCGGCTCCCTCGAGCAGGACGCCGACATGGTGATCCTGCTGCACCGCGACGACGTCTACGAGAAGGAGTCGACCCGCCCCGGCGAGGCCGACCTGATCGTCGCCAAGCACCGCAACGGCCCCACCCGCGACCTGACCGTGGCCTTCCAGGGCCACTACTCCCGTTTCGTCGACATGGCCCACTGACGCAGCGTCGCGTGTGCCGCCGATCGTCGAGTCTGCACTGGAGCGATCCAATCCACCGCCGTTGCAATTCGCAGATCAGACGGTGATCCAGTAGCGCCTCACCGGTCCGTGGGCGGTGTCGCGGATGCCTTCCAGGACGCCACCGCAGCGCTCGATGGTGCGAGCCGAGGCGGTGTTGTCCGAGAGGCACGGCACCAGCACGCGGTCCACGCCGAGAGCGGCGCGCGCCTCCACGAGCACCTCGCCCAGAGCCCAGCTCGCCAGGCCGCGACGGCGCGCCGATGGGCGGACCCCGTACCCGATGTGGCCGAGGTCGTCGTCGAACGTGTGACGCAGGGCAATGCCCCCGAGCACCTGACCGTCCTCAACCATCCACCAAGGCGAGCCGTGCCGCTCCGCCGGACAGGGCGTGCCGACGGGATGGTTGAAACGGAGCCGGTCACTCACCCACGCGGCAAATCCGGCAGGTGAGCTCAGGTCATAGGCCGGATGAGTTCGGGCATCCAGGCATCCTGGCAGGTCGCGCGGGCAAGTCGGGCGCTGCCGCCGACAACCGCACCCGCGCCAGCCCGTGCGCCGCACGGTTGCAGATTCGCCCGCCGGCAGTTGCCAGTTCATCTTCATCGAGGGTCGTGGGAGCGCAACCTCGGTGATCGGCGGCGGCGTTTTGCCGGCGTTGCGGAGCATTCAGGGGAAGGGGTCTGCCGGGCCGCGAAGTGGGTACCTCGTGGGCATGACTGATCGCCATGAGCTGCCGGACCGACCTGCCATGCCTGCGAAGACGTCTGGACTCCTGTACGGCCTCGGTCTCGGTGGCTTCGTCGACGGCATCGTCCTGCACCAGATGCTCCAGTGGCACCACATGGTGAGCGACGTCGACGCGTACCCGGTCACCACGGTCGCTGGCCTGGAGGTCAACACGTTGGCCGACGGCTTCTTCCACGCGGCGACCTGGCTCCTGGTGCTGGGCGGCTCGATCGCGGCGCTCACGTCGTGGCGCCAGGGCCGCTTGGCGCCGAGCTGGTCATTCCAACTCGGCCTTGTCCTCACCGGCTGGGGAATCTTCAACGTGGTGGAGGGCCTGATCGATCACCAGATGCTCGGCGTCCACCACGTGCGCGACGACCTCGGCGCCCCGCTGTCCTGGGACATCGGGTTCCTGGTGTTCGGTGTGCTCCTGATCCTGGGCGGATGGATGCTGCACAAGCGCGGCCTGGATCAGATGGCACGGACCACGACGGCACGCGACGCCTTCTCTGGGTGAGCCGGAGCCGCCGCGGCTCGGGAGGGTGTGCGCCGGGAAGCGCTTCCGCGCTGACGTGCTGTGGAATGTGGCGTCAAAGGACGCCTTCACCGGACAGCGAGGAGGGATACCGGGCTGACCTCTGGGCGGCCTGCCCCGCAGGGCGTCGCGTGTGGTGCCTCATTTCGCCCACTATGACGCGGCCTGGCCGCTACTGCGTTCGTGTGCAATCGTCCGACACTCGAGGCAATGAACCGACGACGGCTGTGGAGACGGTTGTCACGGGCCTCGGCGGGCGCCCTGACGTCGCCGGGCCATGTGGATCAGCGGACCAGCTTGAGCCTCATCACATTGATGTCGCGCTGCGTGTCCTCCTTCAGGAGAGTGAGCTGACCGCCGACGCCGAGGTAGCGGCCGGTGCCTCCTGTCACCGGGATACGGAAGGGCTTGTCGCTGTGCCGGACTACGCCATAGAGATCGATGTGTCCGCCGGGGAGCCGGAGCGTGTACTTCATGGTGACCGTGCCGTCATGTCGATGGGGCAGCATCATCATTTCGACGGCGTCGGTGGTGCCCAGCTGCTCACCGGTGGCGTTGTCCAAGATCGGCATGCCGACTACCAGAAACTGGTCGCCCGGTCCGAGGCCCTTCTTGCCCGCGTCGACGAACCGCCCGTGGCCGCCCTCGAAGGGGAAGGCGAGCACCATCGTCTCGGTCGCGGGGGTGAAGGCTCCGGCGCTGGTCGGCTCACTGGCGTTGGTGGGCATCTGAGTGATCAAGGCCGCCGTGCCGGTTGCGATGCCGGCGAGCAGGGTTGCGGTTCGGATGCGCGTGTTCATGACTTCTCCCTTGGCTTCGGGCCACTCGGGTCGGCGACCATGACGACGACCGTAGGAACTGAGGGACCGCATAGTCGTCGGGCGCGGGGATGAACTTCTCCTCAAACCGCAGGGGGAGACGTGGGTTGGGAAGCAAGCCCTCTGAGGGAATCTGACAAGCTGGCGTAGGTCTAGCCTCTGGCTATGGGACCCCATCCCGCGCGCAGTGACCTCATGGTGAGCTTCAGCTTCGCGGCTGTTGCCTCGGTCGAGATCGCTCTGACGCCACCCTTGGGGTTGACCGTTCCCGAGCGCGTCGGTGAGTTCGTGGGAGTGGTCCTCAGCGCCGGCTGCTTCGCGTTCCGTCGGCTGCACCCGGTCTTGTCCGCAGTGTTCGTCCTGCTTCTGGTGTCGGGCGTCAGTTTCGCCTGGACGCAAAGCGGTCGCTTGTGGGAGATCGCCGCGCTGATGCTCGCCTGCTATTCGGGCGCGCGACACTCAACGCGGACCGGGTCGTGGGTCGTGCTGGCGACGGCCGTCGCCTACACATTGTTGGCGTCCTCATTCGAGGAGAGCGACGGCGTGTGGATGTCCATCGGGAACTTCTTGTTCTTCCTGGGTTTGATGGTTGTCATTCCTTGGGCGGCCGGGCGCGCTCTGCGCCGGCGTCAGGCACTGAGCCGGTACGCCGCCGAGCGGGCGGTTGACGAGGAGCGTGCGCGCATCGCGCGCGAGCTTCACGACGTCGTCGGCCACGCCCTCGGCATGATTGTCGTCCAGGCCGAAGGAGAGCGGGCCCAGCTGGGTCCGGACGCACCAGAGTCGACGCGAGAGACGCTGGCCGTGATCGCCCGTGGTGCGCGAGACGCCCTTGATGACGTCCGGCGACTACTGGTGGTGTTGCGCGTGCAGAACGATCTCGCACCACAGCCGGGCCTGCAAGACTTGCCGAAGCTGCTAGAAGGCCTCTCCTCTGCCGGGCTACAGGTCGAGCTTGAGGTGTCCGGAGACTCCCGCCAGCTGCCCGCCGGGATCGACCTCTCGGCGTACCGCGTCGTCCAGGAGTCGCTCACGAATGTGCTGCGTCACTCACGCGGCGCGCGGGCTCGCGTGGTGCTGAGCTACGACCGCGACGAAATCGGGATCGAGGTCACCGACGACGGCCACGCCTCCCCGAACGAGGCCTCGCGCGGATTCGGACTGGTGGGCATGCGGGAGCGAGTGGCGCTCTACGGTGGCAGCGTCGATGCCGGTCCACGGCCCCAAGGCGGCTTCGCGGTCCGAGTTCACCTTCCGACCCGAGGAGGTGCGGCCGATGAGCTTGGGCGTACTCGTGTGTGACGACCAAGCGCTGGTGAGAGCCGGCTTCGTGAAGCTGATCGAGGCGGCGGACGGGCTCACCGTCGTGGGTGAGGCAGCCAACGGCGCTCAAGCGGTCGACGCGGCTCGTCGCCTGCTCCCGGACGTGGTGCTCATGGACATCCGTATGCCGGTGCTCGACGGCATCGCGGCGACGTCAAGGATCGCGGCTTCGCTCGACACGCGGGTCCGGGTCCTGGTGTTGACGACCTTCGGCACCGACGAGTACGTCGCTGACGCCCTGCGCGCGGGCGCGAGCGGGTTTCTCCTCAAGGACGCACCTCCCGAGCAACTGGTCACCGCGATCCGGGTTGTGGCCCGAGGCGAGGCCCTACTCGACCCCGCGGTCACCCGCTCGGTGATCACGGCGGCGGTCCGACGAGGATGGAGGGCCCATCCGGACCGCGCACGCCTCGCCGATCTGACCGAACGCGAGACCGAGACCCTCGAGCTGCTCGCTCGCGGCCTGTCCAACACCGAGATCGCGAAGCGGCTGGTCGTCAGCGAGGCCACGGTCAAGACCCATATCGGCCACGTCTTCACAAAGCTCGGCGTGCGCGACCGCGTGCAGGCGGTGATCTTCGCTTACGAGAGCGGCCTCGTGGAGGCCATCGACGGCCAATGAACAGCGCGCCCGGAACCTCGGTGCAGAAATGCTGTCCACGTGAAGCACGGAGGCGGACCCCAGAGCCTCCGCCGGTCCGGTCTTGGCGAGGCGGGTCCGGTGCGTCACTTCGCCGCCAAACGGCGCCCACCGCTTTCCGGAGCCGATGTGACTGCGAAGCAAGATGTGCGGGTGACGAGCAGTAGCGACCGTGGAACCTTGAGGCATGGCTCGCCGTCAGATGGCGATGAGATCGCTTCTGGTTGGGCTGGTGCCGCTCCTGCTCCTCCCGTCCGCGACAAGGAGCGCGAAGCCTCGTCGGTCGCCCCTCCCGCACCGAGGGATCAAGGAGCATCCATGAGCGCAGATGAGGTCACCGAAAGCAGAGGCGGTCGCCCCGGATGTGATCGCAACCAAGGGACGTCCGTGTCGAGCGTCTCTGTCATCGCACGCCTAAGGGTCAACCAGTGACTCGAACATCGGGACCCCATGAACGTCTGGCCACGATCTTCGGACCAAGTTGATCGGCAAGTTTCCCCGCACGGTTTCAACGGGGCTCGCCGTGCCGCAGTGCGGTAGTGCGGTTGACCCTACGGTTCGGGCGATGATCATCACCGCTGACGCCGAGTCGGGGAGTGCCCGTCTGATCGGGGTTAAGCGGCGCTGCAGTCTTCACTGTCGGGCTTATTCACGCCATCCCAACTTTCTTCTACCTCACTGGCTTGAGATGAGTTCAAGAGAAGGGGCGGTGCGCCGTCCTTGAGGACAAGCAAGCCCACGTCTCCAACGTCCCAACTTTCGTCAACAGGATCAATATCAAACGAAACAGAGGAGTCACCAGATTCTGGGATGACCCATCGCTTCGTTCCAAATTGGACGGATGACGAGGGACCCGAATTATCAACAGCCTCGACCACGCCATACACGCTGACTTCGGCGCATCTCAGCACACCCGGGGCAGCCAAACTGCCTTCGACCGGCGTTTGCTCTCCCGTGCAGGCGATCATCAAGAAGGGCAGCGCGAGGCAAGCGGCGCCCAAGACTGATTTCCTAGCCGCACGCTTCATTGCGTCAGCTCACCCCCGGATCTGTTGGCAATGCGATCTGGTTCGAGACCGCCTTTGCATATTGCTTCTTATATGCGGCGACGTCGGCAGCGCTTAAGTCCGTGACGTCTTGGGTTCCCTCGCCGGGCATCAAAACGTAGGCGTTTCGACCTTGGTCCATGCGTCCGGCTACGAGGTAAACTCTCCCCACCTCGAGGAGTGGGTCGCCCTCAAAAAGGTAGAGCGTATTGCTGTCGCTGTCATATCCAGATTCTTGGGCAACCTTGACCACCGATGACTTCTTTGCCGCGCCCTTGAAAGAGTAGATTACCTCAGCGTCGAAATATGTCTGCGGACCAGTTTCAAGCATATCGGTTTCGAGTTGCCTCGAGACCTTGACGATCATCAGGGCGTCGGATGCCCCGGCGAGTTTCCTTGGGTCGCTTCGATCAAACACCCAACTGGCCTGGATTCGCGCCACTTGAAAAGCGCCGTCGGCGTGATCGTTGCGGCTTCCGGACGTTTGGGCATTGGCGGCCCACATCGTTCCCGCGCCGAGGCCCGCCGAGGCGAACAGAAGGCCCATCGTTCTCAGTTTTGACATGATAGATGTGTCCTCATCCCCACAGCGTGTGATAGTCGGCGCGGTCGTGAGTTTGTGGAGTGGTGAGCGAGCCTCTTGAGGGGGTGTTGTCGACCATGAGATTCCCAGAGAAGCTGTGACCAAGGCCCAGTGCGTGCCCGAGTTCGTGAGCCGCTACACCGCGCCGCTTTGTGGTGGTGTAGCCCCCGATGTAGTTGGTGTTAAGCACGATGGCATCAGTTCCAGTTCGAGGAAAGTACTTCCCGTCCCACGTACTTGGGCTTGCAGAATCCTGCCACTCCAGATCGCAAACCGTGGTCCAGCTATCCTTCTTAATTGAAATTCGGCCAAGGGCGTTCCATGCGCTCGTCGCGTTTACCCGGGCGTCTTCGTTGGCGAAATCGCGAACGCACCATCGTATCTCTGATCCGTCTACTGAATCCGTCCCCAGGAAATGCGCGAGTGCGGGTGGCGCCGCGACCATAGTTAACGTTGCGGCGACGAATGGAACGGCGACAACAATGGCCCGTATTCGCATGCGCAGGCTCCTCTGGGTCCGAAGGTCGTGGGCAAATAGTGCCCGACGTCGAACTAGCGTGTCAATAAAGATTCACGCGAAGTAGGTGACAGGTTGACGAACGCCTAGTGGCGGTAGGCTGCGATCAGACGCAGCAGGTCGACGCAGCCAGCACCGGCGAATCCCGGCAACGATCCCAGCGGCCATCAGCCCGGTGTTCTGCGTTAGCACCGACAGCCACGCGCCCGAACGTGCGACATTCCGGCTCCCCTTTGTTGTCAACCAGTGGTCTGAGGGGTTCTCGATCCAGTGGTCTTCCGCGATGGCCGAGGCGGTTGTAGCGTCGGATTCGCGGGTCCGGGAAGTGGCTGATCCGAAGTGTCGACGTGCGGGTGCAGGTCGACCGCGCTGGATTGAAGAGTCGCCCCGCAGTGCCCTCCCGGACCCGTGCCATCCTCGTCCGAGGTGATGAGCCGCGCCCGCTCGGCATCGGCGAGCAGCTGTCGGTAGAAGGCGTCGGAGATCCTGCGCTTGAGGCAGCGCAGTGCTTCGAGCTTGGTCTTCCCGGCGGCGAGCTTGCGTCGGTAGTAGGCCCGGCCGGGAGTGTCGAGGCGGATCTGGCTCATCGCGGCGATGTGGATCATGTGGTTCATCCGCCGGTTCCCGGCACGTGAGAGCCGGTGCCGGTTCTGCTCACCCGAGGACGCGTCGAGGGGTGCGGTGCCGGTCCAGGACGCGAATCGGTTGCGGTCGGCGAACCGGGCGACGTCACCGACGTCAGCCAACGTCCGGGCAGCGACCACCGGTCCTACTCCGTGCAGGTCCATCAGGTGCGACCCACGGGCCTTGACCAGGATCTTGAGTTCGGCGGTGGCCTTCTTCATCTTCGCCTCGACCGCGACCAGGTCGGCGAGTTCCTCGGCAGCGATCCTTCGACGGGTATTCCCGGCGATGTCACGCGGACGCACTGACGCCAGGATTGCCTTGGCCTGCAGGGCGGTGAGGTCCTTCTTAGCCGTTCCTGGCACCAGTTCGGCCAGCAGCCGATGGAGCCGGTTCACGGTCTGCACCCGGAGCCGGGTGAGTTCCTCCCGGCGATCGCACAGCATCCGCAGCGCTTCGAGCTCACCATCGCGGCGCAGCACCCGCAGGGTCGTGGTGCGGACCGCGACGATCGCGATGGAGTGGGCGTCACGGGCGTCGGTCTTGCGGTTGTGGCCGGTGTCGAAGAGCCGCACCCGGGCAGCCAGCTTGGCCGGGACGTCGACGACATGCTCGCCGGCCTCGAGGAGCCGCTGGGCCAGGGACCGGCCGGCACCGTTGCTCCCCTCGACAGCCCAGAGCCGATCGGGCCAGTTCTTCACGTACGCGCGCATCGCGGTGTAGCCGGCCTGGTCGGTGCTGAACCGACCGGACCCGAGGAGCTTCTCGTGTCGGTCGACGACCTCGATCGTGGCCGAGAGCTTGTGGGGATCGACCCCGATAATCACCTTCGCCATAACATCTCTCCTGCTTCGCCTCGTACCGATATGGACGGCGAGGTGGGCAGTGCTGCTATGAGCTGGGCAGTCCCCTTTCGAGCCACGCCTCGTCACGGTGCCCGACGGACTGCAGACCGGAAGAGAGCCACACCCAGTTCGGGTGGGCAGCCGCTTGAAGAGCCTTCCGCCGGACACCTGGACCGAGTCTGGCCAGACACCGATCCTGTCGGCAATCGTCTAGCAGCCGCCTGTCGGCGCGTGTCCGACTTACCGGATCTGCCGAAAGTCGGGCATCCGCCGGGGTCGAACGCGGGGGCACCGCGTTGCTCTCCTTTGGCCGCGCCGTCAGAGAACGAGTTTCATGCGCGGAGCAGACGTGAACACGAAACCCGCCTTGTCATAGAGGCGCTGTCCTTCTTCCGTTGAACTGAGGTCCACCCGGTCTCCGTTGATCGACCTAGCCCACTCGATCACGTCGCGGACCAGCAAGGTTCCGTATCCGTAGCCACGGTGCGCGGGAAGAGTGATGACATTCGCCAGCCGGACGGTGCGCCCTCGGGGACACATGGGATTGGGAACACCCAGTTCTAGAGTGCCGATTGCCGTTGCGACGATTTCGCCACCGATTTCTACGACTGGGAGTCGAGCGGTGTTGGAATCGCCGACGTAGCGGGCGAACCACTCTTGAGCGTGACCCCTCCACGGCTCATCGACAGCAGCCTCGTCCTCGTCAAAAAGCAGTCCCCACAGCCGTAGGAGTTGTGGTCCGTCCGTGGCGATTGCAACCCTGAGGGGACTGCTCGAACTGTTCATGGGTCGAACCCTAAGTGCCCCGTGCAACAAGTTTGCGGCATCCGAAACTGCCGCGATGAGTCCATGGTCGGCGGGGAGGCGGGGGCTACTTCCCAGCACTTCTCCCACCCTGCGGTGGAACCCGTCTCTCCCTCTTACCTGCCGGGATGGCCGCGGCTCACCCTACGCACTTCCGGCGTCCGGATCTGCCGCGTTGAGGACGGCTACGCTCGCCCGGATCTGGCCGCTGATGGTGCGCGTAGCCGCTCTTCTGGGGCGAGCGCCCGCCACCCGGACGAGGCGCCGAAGGCGCCGACTCCCCTTGTGCCACGATGAACGGGTGCCGGCACGTTTCAAAGACATCGCGCTCGACGCGGTCGACCACCAGGCGCTCGCAGACTGGTGGTGCGCCGCCCTCGGCTACCGGCGATCGGATGAGCTGTATCCGCGCGACGATGGCTGGACTCGGCCGGCGGCGTGGCCGACGCCGATCGTCGACCCGGCTGGGAGCGGACCCCTGATCTGGATCAATCCGGTCGCCGAGCAGAAGTCGGTCAAGAACCGGATGCACTTGGACGTGTACGGAGACAGCGAGGAACTCGTCGAGCTTGGTGCGACCGTCATGCGCCGTCGCGGCGCGGAGATCGATTGGGATGTCCTCGCAGACCCGGAGGGCAACGAGTTCTGCGTATTCCAGCCGGAGTGAGTCAGGGGTCGGGCGTCGCGGGGACGGAACCGTACCTGCGGTGGGTAACGATGCGGCGTGCGAGTGCCGCGTCGGGTCGGCAGTCCCAAATTGTCGTCAGGTGGTCTGACCTCGAGGGCTGGTTCGGCCGTTACGGCACGCCGCAGTGGCCGTGATTTGCACGCTCGTACCGCCGAGAGCGTGCGCCGCGGTTCAACCGGATCTGCCGCGTTAAGGGTGCGGATTTGCCGATGAACGTGTGGTCCGCTGCGAGACTGACTGAGTGATCGAGCGACCTCGCCTTCGGCGAATCTTCCTCTCAGCCTTCGCTTCCGAAGGTCTGGACTACGAGGACGGCGGCTGTCAGGTCGTCCACCCGGACCTCACGTGGTCGTTGTCGCTAGTGGTCGACGGGCCTGGACCGCAAGCGCCGTATCGGCTGGTGCTTGGCGCCTCGCTGCCTCAGCTGAGCGATGAGGCCCCTCGGACGGCAGAGGACTGCTACTTGGTCTGGTTCCTGTCCTTCGAAGGCGTGGACACCGCCGATGGGGTTCCCCGAATGCCGGATGCCGCGTTCCCAGAGTGGTCGGGGACTGAGGACGAACGAGCCGCAGCCATCGCTACATGTGTGGTCACCGCGGTGCGCTATGTCCAGGCGGTTGACTCGATGGACGCGCTGCGAGCCCGTTACAACGTGGGCGATTACAAGCACGCGCTCATTGTCGCGCCGATGCGTCGTCTCTTGCAGGCGTCCTGAACATCCGGATCTGCCGCGACGAGTGCGCGCTCATGCTTGTTATGCACGTGATCCGCGCCGGTCCGGAGGTGCCCCATTCCGCCGCCTGTGACTGTCGACAACTGATGTCGGGATGCAGCCACCGCGCTTGGTGTAGCACGCGGGAACCGCAGTCCGTGCGCGCTAGTCGTGGACGGGTATCGGATGTACGGCCGCGTACTAGCTGTACTCGGCTGACAGGTTCATGTCAGTCGGCTGATCGGGGGTTGGCCTCCGATGGCTGAGTGGCGTCGTTGAGTGTTGTAGAACTCGAGCCAGGGCGCCAGTGCGGCGGTCCGGGCGTCGTTGTTGAGGAAGACCTGCCGGTAGGCCCACTCGATCTGCAGGGTGCGGTTGTAGCGCTCGACTTTGCCGTTCTGCCAGGGGCAGTGGGGTCGGATGAACACGTGCCGGGCGTCCAGGCTGCTCATGGCCGTGGCGACGTCGGTTGAGAGCTTGTAGCTGAAGTGGTTGTCGGTCATGACCCGTTCGATCCGGGTGATGCCGTGGGCAGCGAAGTAGCCGGCTGCGCGCAGTAGGAAGCTCGCGCAGGTGGTCCCCTTCTCGTCGGCCAGGACCTCGGAGTAGGCCAATCGGGAGTGGTCATCGACGACGGAGTGGATGTAGTCGAACCCGATCCGGGCCTTCTTCTTCGCCGCAGTGGTGCCCATCGCCCGGCCGTGGGCCTTCCAGCCGCCACCGTCGTGGATCCGCCCGACCTTCTTCACGTCCATGTGGACCAGCGACCCGGGATGGTCGTGCTCGTATCGGATCGCGGTGGTCTTCGAGGATCGGATGACCTCGCCGGTCAGCGGGTCACACTCGCGCAGATAGGGAACCCGGTGGCGGCGCAGGATCGCTGAAACCGTCCGCGGCGGCACGCCCAGCTCTGGTCCGATCCAGTCCTGACCACGGCGTTCACGCTTACGCATTGCGAGCACCAGGTCCTCGACCGTGGCAGCGGTACGTCGTGGACACCGGTGCGGCCGTGAAGACCGATCGACCAGGCCGGCATCACCCTCCGCGTGGAAGCGGGCTATCCAGCGATGCGCACACTGCCGCGAGACGCCGAGCTCCTTAGCGACATGGGACACCGGACGACCATGCCGGACCACCCGCTCAACGAGCAGACGACGACCATGCAGATTCAGACGGGCGTTAGCGTGGGACACGAGGACCTCCTGGTTGGTGAAGACGTCAGACATCTCCACTAAGCCGGGAGGTTCTCCTCGTTCACAAGACCCAGACCGTCACCAACGTCCCTGCCGGGTACAACTAGCTGCCGAGGGGCGTGGCGTCGGGCTCAACTTCGACGAAAGCGAGCACTCCGGCGTCAGGATGGAGCGCAGCTCGGCCGTTCGCATGGGGGTCTGCCGCACCAATCGCGGACACCAAGCAACTCGCATAGGCCGAGTGACCACGCCACTGGACCAGCCCAACACGACAAAGGACTCTTGTCGCGGCAGGCGCACGTGGGGCAGCGCTTCCAGGCACTCCTGTTCGAGCCACGTCGTTGCGGATCGTCCGAACGCTCTTCACAGGAGCCCCTGACAAGCGCACAATCGTGGGACAACAAGCGGTAGGACCGGGACCTCGGAGCTCGCTGGCGGCGGAGGGGTCGTGCTGAATGGCCGAGAGAGAGCACCTGGTCGCGGCCTACGACGACCTTGGCGCGCTCGTCGCGCGCGTAGCCGGCTTCGTCGCGGGGTCGCTCGAGGACGGCGTCCCGGTCGTCACGATCAGCCGCCCCACGCACCGCCGAGCCGTCGATGACATGCTGGTCGAGCTCGGGGCCGACCCCGTCGGGGCGACCCGGGACGGCAACCTGGTCTCTCTCGACGCAGACGCAACGATGCGCCTCTTCATGGTCGAGGGGTGTCCCAACCCCGCCCGCTTCGCCGGGGTTGTCGCATCCCTGGTGCCGACCGGCGGCCGTCCTGTCAGCGCTTATGGCGAGATGGTGTCCCTGCTCTGGGAGCGCGGCGAGGTGACGGCTGCCCTGGAGCTCGAGTCGATGTGGAACACGGCCATCGTGGCGCACCCCATCCGGTTGCTGTGCGCGTACCCCGGAGAGCTGCTTGCAGGCTCCGGGCTGAGCGACGTGGCCCGGGCGTGCGACCTACATGACGATGTCAGCCTGGTCGGGGCCCAAGCTGACGTCGGCGAGATCCCGCCATGTTCTGACACGGCCCTCTCCAGCGTCCATCTCCCCGTCCCGGCGGCGGTCTCGTCCGTGCGCCGCTTCGTCCGCGACGCCATGACCGCGTGGGATCTTCACGATCTGGTCGATGACGTCACGCTGGTCACCTCCGAGCTCGCCACCAACGCCATCACGCACGGCAGGTCGCCCTTCCGGACGTCGCTCGTGCGAGCCGACGGCGTCGTACGCGTCGCGGTCGAGGACAGATCAAGCGCGTGGCCCGAGCGGCACCAGGCACGTCCGGGCGACCAGGACGGCCGGGGCATGGCCATCGTCGCGACACTGTCGCAACGGTCCGGCTGCGAGTTCACCCCCGGCGGCAAAGTCGCGTGGGCGGAGTTGAACATCTGACCCGGACCGGCGCGAGTTGGCAAAACCAACCGAGAAAAGGCGGAGGTTGGCAAGTTCGTGCTCTGCGAGAAGCAGGGGCGGTCACGCCAACGTGGGTCAGCGCTTGCGGGCACGTACTGCGCCGATGACGCGCGTCTATCCGCCGCTTATCGTCCGGTCAGGAGCTTCCGCTCATGCCGATGATCCGGCGCTGGACAACGCCGCTATTCGCGGTCGAGTCGAGCGTTGATGGAACCCACCAGACGGGCACGGCTCGATCGCGTGCTCGTCGTCGCCCTCGTTCGGATGAGACAGGCTCATGTCCCGCGGATGCGAGCGCGGCGGGCACGCCCCAGGGCGCGGGCACTCACATGCCGCTGCCTGGTCGTGGGGTGCGCCGATCAGCGGGGACGTGATCCGGTTGGTCGGTGGGTGGCCCGAGGTGTTCAGGCAGGAGCTGGTGGGTCGGTCGACACCGGTATTCTGCGGGCATGGATCTGGTCAGTGGGCTGAACGCCAGCGTGCTCGGGCCGGTAGATGCGACCCCTATTGTCTTCGTGCATGGATTCGGCTGTGGCCAGCAGATGTGGCGTCACGTCGCGCCCGCCTTTGAGAGCGACCACCGCGTGGTGCTCTTCGACCTGCCGGGCTCCGGTGACTCAGACCTGTCCATGTACACCGCTGAGCACTACGCGAGCCTCGAGGCCTATCGCGACGATGTCGTCGCCCTGCTCCGCGAGCTCGACCTGTCCGAGGCGGTCCTCGTCGGGCACTCGGTCTCCGCCATGATCTGTGTCCTGGTCGCGAACGAGGCCCCTGAGCTCGTCAGACAGCTGGTCCTCGTGGCGCCGTCGGCGCGTTACCTCGACGACGACGGCTACGTCGGCGGGTTCGCCGAGTCCGACATCGAGGAGCTGCTCGACCTCATGAGTCGCAACCACCTCGGCTGGCAGGACCCCCTTGCCGGTCTCGTCGCCGGCGGCGCGCGGCCGGAGGTCAAGCAGGAGCTCGAGGACAGCTTCTGTCGTACGCGTCCTGACATCGCCGCTCAGTTCGCGGCCGTCACGTTCCGCGGCGACAACCGCGCCGATCTCGCAGATGTTCGCGTGCCCACCCTGATCCTGCAGCCGAGCGACGACGCGATCGCGCCGCTGACGGCGGGCGAGTTCATCCACGACCACACCGCCGGCTCCGTCCTCACCGTCATCGAGAGCCACGGGCACTGCCCGCACCTCAGCGCACCCAGCCAGACCGTCGAGGTCATCCGGAAGTTCGTTGCCGCTCCCTGACCTGATGGAACCTAACAGCGACAGCCCTGACGGCGGCGTCACCGCCGCACCGGACCTCTTCGACGAAGCCCCGTGTGGGTACGTCGTCACGGACGACGACGGCCTGATCGTCCGCGCGAACATCGAGTTCCTTCGTACCGTCCAGCGGACTGCGGACGACGTGGTCTCCGTTCGGACCCTCACGAGCCTGCTGACGGTCGGCGGACGGATCTTCGTCGAGACGCACCTGTACCCGATGCTCCGCAGCGCCCATGTCGTCCGGGAGATCGACCTCGATCTCGTCCGATCCGACGGCAGCAGGGTCCCGGTGCTGCTCAACGCCAGCCTCACCACTGCGGCTGGAGGCGTGGCCATGCGTGCCGTGATCGTCGAGGCGAGCGACCGGCACCGTTACGAGGAAGACCTGCGCCAGGCCACCCGTGCGGCCGAGAACGCCCTCGCGGACGCGGCAGCGTTGGCCGAGACACTCCAGCAGACCCTCATCCCACCGGAGCCGCCCCGGATCCCGCACCTGGACATCGCCGCCGCCTACCGGCCGGCCGGCAACGGAAGGGAGGTCGGCGGCGACTTCTATGACGTGTTCCAGGTCAGCGCCTCAGCATGGATCGTGGTCGTCGGCGACGTCAGCGGCAAGGGCATCCCCGCCGCCACCGTCACGTCGTTGGTCCGCTACGCCGTCAGGTCGTTCGCCATCGAGCACCCCGACCCCGCGGACCTGCTACACCACGTCGACGATGTGCTTCAAGCCAGTGACACCGACCGCTACTGCACCCTCGTCGTAGCCCGACTCGACCGCCGCGACGACCTCTGGGAGCTCGCGCTGAGCCTCGGCGGCCATCCACCCGCGCTCCTGCGGGCCCCGGACGGGACCGTCACGCCCCTCGGTGTGCCCGGCACGCCGGTCGGACTCGTGGACGACCCGTACTTCCAGACCGTCCGGCACGACCTCACCGAAGGTACCGTCACGCTGTACACCGACGGAGTCACCGAAGCACGCGGTGCCGACGGCCTCTACGGAGACGAGCGACTGGTTGATCTGATCGGCGCTCTTCCCGACGACTCGCATAGCCTCACCGAAGGCATCGCGCGCGATGCCCTCGACTACCAGGGCGGCAACGCGAGCGACGACATCGCAATCGTCACCTTCTCGCCGCGAAACTGACGTACGCGATCGCGAGTGCCGTTGATCCGAGCCCCGATCGTCCGCATGCCGGATCGATCTTCCGCCGCTCGAGCAAGTCCAAACGACCGAATCTGCCGCGATCCGCGCGGCGCGTCCTACCGCGAGCTGGCCGACATCCGCGACGCCGCTCACACGCTTCTTCCTTGACGTCGGGCTCCGGTTCTACCCTAAGTAGATGCTCGACCTGGACGGAATCGACGTTGAGGAGATCGCCAACGCACTCGCGGATCAGACTGACTACGAACACCGATGGCTGCTCGACCCGCGAACAGGCCAGGTGGCTTTCTGGACCAGCGACACGGGCATCGATGGGGAGAACCCCGTCGAGATCGACGAGCTCGATCTCATCCCCATCGACCCTCTCCCGTCCCACGTGTGGTTTCAGGACATGGCCGACTTTGCTGACGGCATCAGCGACAGCGCGGCCGGCCGACGCCTGACCCAGTCGCTACAGGGGCGGGGACCGTTCAGACGATTCAAGAACCAGGTCTATGAACACCACCCCGAACTGATCTCGCCGTGGCATGCCCTGCGCGATGTTCGAGGCCAGCGCCGGGCCGTCGAGTGGCTTCTTGACCAAGGACTCATCCACGACACCGTCGCGCAACAGTTCGCCAGCGCCCACCCAGATCCCGGCCTCCCATGAAGCCAGTCCGCTTGGCGTGTTAGAGGAAACTCCGGCTGCTGACGCCCGCGACCAGCCGCGTCATACCGCCGCGATCAGGCGTTGTCCGTCTCCCGTTGGCTACGGGCAACGTCGAGGTGATGCGTCATGACCTCACCCAGCGAGACGGAGTCCACTGAGACGGTCACGATAGTTGCTCCCTCAGCGGCATAGCGTGCGGCGTCGTCTCCGTTGTAGGCATGCACACCGACAGGCATGCCGGCGGAGACGGCCCGGGCGATGATCGAGGACAAGATCTGGCGCAGGTCCGCGGAGCGATCCGCGCCTGCGAGCTCCAGGGACAAGGAGAGGTCCCCCGGACCGACGTAGACCCCGTCCAGACCATCCACCCGCAGGATAGCGTCGAGGTCGTCGAGTGCTGTCCCGGTCTCCACCATGACGATGACCAGCGGCTGATCGGCTCCACCCGACAGACGCCCGATAGACCGCCCACCGGCTGGGGCGTAGCGGGTGGCGGCGACGACTTCCCGGGCGTGTTCGGCGTCGCGCACGTTCGGCACGATGACGCCGCTGGCACCGAGGTCGAGCGGGCGGCCGACATCGGCGAACAGAGGGCTGCGTGTCCGCACCAGCGGCGTCGAGCCTGCTGCCCTGATGGCTGCGGCGACCCCGGGAAGCTCGGCTTCTGTCACAGCCCCGTGCTGCAGGTCCACAACGACGAAGTCGGGACCGGTCCTTGCGAGGACCTCAGCGCTCACGGCGCCTGGCAGCAGACTCCACAGCCCATGGCAGGGCTGTCCCTCGGACCACCGCCGCCGTACGCCGTCCTCGTTGATGACCATGCCGACATCTTCCCTTGGCTCTCCCGGCTGTGATCAGCAGGTTGATCAGTAAGCCCCACGCGGCCGAAATCATCACCTACTTCCACACATCTCCGACGCTGCACCAAAGTGCGTCTATCCGCCGCCTATTCGCGTGCGGCTGAACAATCGGGTCTGCCGTCGCTAGCGCGGCTAGGACCTAGCGTTTGCTCGTGACCGATCCGCGAGAGCTCTTGGCAGGACTTGAAGCTGAAACTGTTGCAGCGATTCGAGGAGTCGGGGGTGTTGCGAAGTTAGTACGTCTCCGAGTTCCTTCGAAAGACGATGTCGGGCGTTGGTTCGTCCCTCTGCGGCTTGCTCGTGACGTCCGGGAGTCCTTCGTGGGGCTTACGCGTCCGCCATCGCCACGGCGCTCGCGGTGGTCGCGCTCTCGCTGGTCTCCGATCACGTCGGTGACCACGCCCGGGGCAGCCAGGGGTCGGTCGAGGTGTGTTGCATCCAGGGTAGGTTCGCTGGAGCAGGACGTATCTGTCACTCGGGACCGTACGTATATGCGTCGCGTTCCCGCCGACCTACTCAGGGGAAACACCGTGCAACGGACATCGATCATGTCCGCGTGCCTGGCGCTCGTCGCACTGCTGGGGCCGACGGGCGCAACGAGTGCGCAAGGCGTCGAGCCGGTGTCGTCCGACGCGCCCGATGCAGCCCTCCGGTCGCCGGGTGCGTCGACGTTGGATCTATGGACTGAACATCACTGGTGCCGGGATTGTCGAGGGCGCCAATCCCGTCGACAACCGTGGTCGTCCTGGCGCGGTTGACCCCGTGATCGACCGGATGAAGGGTGGTCAGCGTCCGGACGTCATCGCGCTGCAGGAGGTCTGTTACGAAGAGTTCATGCGGCTCAAGACCTACCTGACGTCCGTGGACTCTCGGTCGAGTGGCGCGTGAACAAGCAGCAGTCGCGGTGCAGGGACAACTACCCGCAGGCCGATGCCGAGCACGGAGCAGAGCACGGCACCCTGGTCGCGGTCCCCAATGCTTACGCACCCCTGCGGCCGGTCTTGTTCAACCTGAGCCCCGAGACGCCGGGGACCGCTGAGGGCCTGACCTGCGACGAGTTCACCAAGCAGCGGGCCCTGATCGCCTGCTCCGCGCAGATCTCGGGCAACGAGGACGAGAAGGCACTCAAGACCTACCGGATGTACACGCAGATGATCACGCCGTACCTGAACGCGGGTTTTGGCATCCGGCTGGCCGGCGATTTCAACAGCAGCCCAAGAACGCCCCGATGAATCGGATGTACCACCCCAACCTGGGCGGCACCGGATCGTTGTTCGAGGGGGACATGAAGGGCGTCGGCTCGTCGCCCTGCCGCGACGGCCGCTGGACCCACAAGAACCGTGAGGACGGCCTGCGACGCAAGATCGACTACGTGTTCTTCTCGAACAACGCCTTCGACC
>CAWAGL010000005.1:0-11050 GCA_963781515.1 uncultured Actinomycetota bacterium | reverse complement strand
CGCGGCGGGTGCGTCGGCGGCCGTGGCGGGGCGCCGCCGCGCGGCGAGCACGACCCACGTCACGCTCGCCGAGAGCACAGCGGCACCGAGCATGTGGAGGGCGACGAGCGCCTCGGGCAGGTCGAGGAAGTACTGCACGAAGCCGATCAGGCCCTGGGCCAGCTCGATCGCCAGCAGCAGCCCGGCCGCTCGGGTGACGTGTGGCTCTCGCGCGCGAGCAGCCAGTGCCAGCAGCCCGACGGTGAGCGCCACGAGGACGTAGACCGCGATCGCGTGCACGTGCGACATCACCTGCGGGTCGAGTCCGGTACGTCGCGAGTCGGCGTCGCCGCTGTGCGGGCCGCTGCCCGTCACGACCGTGCCGAGGTAGAGCACCACCCACGCGGCGCCGAGGACCAGCCACCCCAGGCGGACGGTCCGGGAGGCTGCCGGCTCGCGGGCCGGGCCACGCAACGCGTCGACCAGCACCACGCACACGCCGATGATCGCCATCGAGACCAGCAGGTGCAGCGAGACGATCCACGGGTTGAGCTCGGTGAGGACGGTGACGCCGCCGAGGAGCGCCTGCGCGGGGATGCCGAGAGCCACGACCGTCGAGAGCCGCACCGCCCGCCGTCGGCCGGCGCCGACCGCCGCGAGGAGGCAGAGGATCGCGACGGCCACCAGCACCCAGGTGAGCATCCGGTTGCCGAACTCGATGGCGCCGTTGATGCCGAGCTCGCCGTGCGGGACGTAGGACCCCTCGGTGCACCGGGGCCACGTCGGGCAGCCGAGGCCGGAGCCGGTCAGCCGGACGGCCCCGCCGGTGACGACGATGCCGATGTTGACCACCAGGTTGGCGACGGCCAGCGGCCACAGGAAGCGCGCCAGCGGCCTCGCGAGGCGGTCGGTCAGGGTTGGCACTCGCTCACTCCCAGGAGAACGTGGTGGCGGTCAGGACGGTGCCGAGGGCCGTCCAGGCAAGCAGCACGACCAGTGCCCGGCCGTCGAGGGCGCCGTCGATCAGGGCGGCCCGCATCGCCTCGCCGAGCGCGCCGCTCGGCAGCCACTGCGCCACCTGGCCGAACCCGCCGTACGACGTGGCGGGGATGACGACCGCACCGCCGGCCATCAGCAGCAGGTAGACGAGGTTGGCGGCCGCGAGCGTGGCCTCGGCCCGGAGGACGCCGGCGACGAAGAGGCCGAGCGACGCGAAGGCCGCGGTGCCGAGCAGCATCGCCAGGGCCGCGGGCAGCACGACCGCGACCGGGCCGGCGGACGACGGGTGCCAGCCCAGCACCACGGCGGCCACCACGATCACGACGACCTGCAGCGTCTCGACGACCAGCAGCGCGAGGATCTTGCCGAGCAGCAGGCCGTGCCGGGGGAGCGGGGAGGCGCCGAGGCGCTTGATGACGCCGTACCTGCGTTCGAAGCCGGTGGCGATCGCCAGCGACGTGAACGCCGTCGACATCACCGCGAGCGCCAGGACGCCGGGGGTGAGCACGTCGATCGGCCGGTGGTCGAGGTCGAGGCCGACGCGGTCGATGGCCAGCACCCCGCCCACGAGGACGAGCAGCGGGATGATCACGGCCAGCAGCAGCTGCTCGCCGTTGCGCAGCATCAGCCGCGCCTCCATCCGGGCCTGCGAGAGCACCTGCTGGCGCAGGGGAGCTGCTCCCGGTGCGGGGGTCAGGTCGAGGGTCACGGGCGCAGCCCCCGTCCCGTGAGCTCGACGAAGACGTCCTCGAGGTTGCGCTGGCCCAGGGTCAGCGACTCGGGCAGCACGTCGTGCTCCTCGCACCAGCGCGAGACGATGCCGAGGGTGGTCGAGTCGGCCGGGCCGGTGACCACGAGGCTGAACTCGTCGAGCTGGGTGACGACGGCCCTCGGCCCGAGGGCGGTGCCGAGCGACTCGGGGGCGCCCTCGGGGAACGGGCGGGTGACGACCAGGCGGATGGTGGCGTCGCCGCCGCCGCGGGTGAGCTCCAGCGGCGTGCCCGAGACGAGCAGCCGGCCGTGGTCGATGATGTGGATGCGGTCCGCCAGCCGCTCGGCCTCGTCCATCAGGTGCGTGGTCAGCACCACGGTCGCGCCGGCGGCACGCAGGTCGGTGAGCAGCTCCCACGTCGCGCGCCGGGCGTGCGGGTCCATCCCGGCCGTGGGCTCGTCGACGAAGACCAGCTCGGGGCGGCCGACGACCGCCATCGCCAGCCCGAGGCGCTGCTGCTGGCCGCCCGAGAGCCGTCGGTACGGCGTCCTGCCGCAGTCGCCGAGCCCGAGGCGCTCGGCCAGCGCGTCGACGTCGAGGGGGTGCGCGTGCAGGCTCGCGATGTGTCGCAGCATCTCCATGGCCCGGGCGCCCGACCAGGCCCCGGCACCCTGCAGCATCACGCCGAGCCGCGGCAGCAGCTCACGCCGGTCGCGCCGCGGGTCCAGGCCCAGCACGGTCACGCTGCCCCGCTGCGGGGTGCGGTAGCCCTCGCACGTCTCCAGGGTGGTGGTCTTGCCCGCGCCGTTGGGGCCCAGGACGGCCGTGATCGTGCCCCGCTCGACACCCATGGTCAGGCCGTCGACGGCGACCTTGTCGGCGTACCGCATGACCAGGCCGTCGACACTGACGGCGAGGTCGGACGGGCGGTCAGGCACGCGCCGAGTGTAGTTATCGGGTTTCGAGATGTCGGTGGCCGCCCCTACGCTCGCGACCATGACGTCCGCACCGGCCATCGAGGCCGACAACCTGGTCAAGCACTTCGGCGACATGGTGGCGGTCGACGGGGTCAGCTTCTCGGTGCCGGAGGGCAGCGTGCTCGGCCTGCTGGGTCCCAACGGCGCCGGCAAGACGACCACCGTGCGGATGATGACGACGCTCTCGAGGCCCACCAGCGGCACCGCCCGGGTCGCCGGTCACGACGTCCTGCAGGATCCCCGCGCCGTGCGCCGCAGCATGGGCCTGACCGGGCAGGCGGCGACCGTCGACGAGCTCCTGACCGGGCGCGAGAACATCCGCCTCATCGGTGGCCTCTACGGCCTCACCTCGAGCTACCTCAAGCGCGCCGGCGACGACCTGCTGGAGCGGTTCTCGCTGTCCGACGCCGGCGACCGGATCGTCAAGACCTACTCCGGCGGCATGCGCCGCCGGCTCGACCTGGCCGTGAGCCTGGTGGCGATCCCGCCGGTCCTGTTCCTCGACGAGCCGACCACCGGTCTCGACCCCCGCAGCCGAGTCGAGCTCTGGGACGTGCTGCGCGGGCTCGTCCGCGACGGCACCACGCTCCTGCTCACGACGCAGTACCTCGAGGAGGCCGACCAGCTGGCCGACCAGATCGTGGTGATCGACCACGGCCGGGTCATCGAGCAGGGCACCGCGTTCGAGCTCAAGAACCGCTCCGGCCAGTCCGCGGTCGTGGTGACCGTCTCCGACGCCGCCGACCTGCCCCGCGCCGAGGCGCTGCTGCGCCAGGTCGTCGACGAGGTCCACCTCGACGCCGGTGCGCGTCAGCTGACCGCGCCGGCCGACGGTCTGCGCGACATGACCCGCATCGCCGGCATCTTCGACGACAGCGCCATCGAGCTCGACGACCTCGGGCTCAAGCGACCGAGCCTCGACGACGTCTTCCTCAGACTCACCGGCCACCGGGCCGAGGAGCCCACCGAGCAGACCGAGGAGGTCGCGTCGTGACGACCCGCATCGAGCGTCCGGAGATCCGCGACACAGGTCTGCTGCGGCAGTCCCTGACGATCACCCGGCGCAACCTGATCCACATCAAGCGGATGCCCGAGATGCTGCTCGACGTCACCATCCAGCCGGTGATGTTCGTGCTGCTGTTCGCCTTCGTGTTCGGCGGGTCCATCGCGGTGGCCGGGTCGCCCCAGGGATATCGCGAGTTCCTGATGGCCGGCATCATGGCCCAGACCATCGCCTTCGCCTCGTTCATCGTGGCCGTCGGGCTCACCGCCGACATCGACAAGGGCATCGTCGACCGGATGCGCTCGCTGCCCATCAACCCGGCCGCCGTGCTGGTCGGGCGGAGCATCTCCAGCCTGCTGCACTCCAGCATCGGCATCCTGGTCATGTCCGTGACCGGGCTGTTCATCGGCTGGCGCATCCGCGGCAGCCTCCTGGACGCCGTGCTCGGCTACGTGCTGCTGCTCCTGTGGGGCTTCGCGATGATCTGGCTGGGCATCCTGGTCGGCTCGTCGTTGCGGTCGGTCGAGGCGGTCAACGGGCTGATGTTCGCCACGATCTTCCCCGTCACGTTCCTCGCCAACACGTTCGCGCCCACCGAGAACATGCCCGGAGGGCTCCGTGCGATCGCCGAGTGGAACCCCATCTCGTCGTTGGTGCAGGCGGTGCGTGAGCTGTGGGGCAACTCCGGTCCCGCCGCCGACGGCGCCGCGCTGCCGCTGCAGCACCCGGTCCTGTCCACGTTGATCTGGACCTTCTGCCTCGTCGCCGTGCTGGCTCCGCTCGCCCTGCGCGCCTTCCAGCGACGCACGGCAACCTGAGCGCCGGCCGGGTGAGGGTGACCTTACTTGAATCCCCGGAAGCATTAACGGCACACTGATGTTGTGGAATTCGTGGAACGACACCAGGACGAGCCGACGCGCCAGCGCGTGGCCCGGTCGATCCTGGACAACGGACCCTCCACGGCCGCTGCCCTGGCCGAGCGGCTGGACCTGACCCCGGCCGCCGTCCGCCGTCACCTCGACCACCTGGTCGAAGAGGGCGCGGTCACCGCCGCCGAGCAGCGCATCTACGGCGCCCGCGGGCGTGGTCGCCCGGCGAAGGTGTTCGCGCTGACCGACGGCGGACGCGACGAGTTCGACCAGCAGTACGACGACCTCGCGGTCGACGCGCTCCGCTACCTCGCCGAGGCCGCGGGCGACGACGCCGTGATGGAGTTCGCCCGCCGCCGGGTGGCCTTCATCGAGCGCGACTGCGAGCGCCTGCTCGCCGAGCAGCCCGACCTGTCGCCCGCGCACGCGCTGGCCCAGGTGCTCACCGCCGGTGGCTACGCCGCCACCATCCGTGAGCTCCCCGTCGTGGGCCAAGGATCGGGGGAGCAGCTGTGCCAGCAGCACTGCCCGGTCTCCCACGTCGCCCATGAGTTTCCGCAGCTGTGCGAGGCCGAGACCGAGGCCATCGGCCGCGTGCTCGGCACCCATGTGCAGCGGCTCGCCACCATCGCCCACGGCGACGGCGTGTGCACGACCTGCATCCCGAGTGTTTCCACCCAGAAGGAGAAGCGATGACCTCCATCGAAGAGCTCAACCCCGAACTGAAGGGCATCGGCCGGTACCAGTTCGGCTGGAGCGACAGCGACGACGCCGGCGCCACCGCCAAGCGTGGTCTCAACGAGGACGTCGTCCGCGACATCTCGGGCAAGAAGAACGAGCCGCAGTGGATGCTCGACCTGCGCCTGAAGGGCCTCAAGCTCTTCCACCGCAAGCCGATGCCGACCTGGGGCTCCGACCTGTCGACGATCGACTTCGACAACATCAAGTACTTCGTCCGCTCCAGCGAGAAGCAGGCCACCTCCTGGGAGGACCTGCCCGAGGACATCAAGAACACCTACGACCGTCTCGGCATCCCCGAGGCCGAGAAGCAGCGCCTCGTCGCCGGCGTCGCGGCCCAGTACGAGTCCGAGGTCGTCTACCACTCGATCCGTGAGGACCTCGAGGAGCAGGGCGTCCTGTTCCTCGACACCGACACCGCGCTCCGCGAGCAGCCCGAGCTGTTCCAGGAGTACTTCGGCACGGTGATCCCGGTCGGCGACAACAAGTTCGCCGCGCTCAACACGTCGGTGTGGTCGGGTGGCTCGTTCATCTACGTGCCGAAGGGTGTGCACGTCGACATCCCGCTGCAGGCCTACTTCCGGATCAACACCGAGAACATGGGCCAGTTCGAGCGCACGCTGATCATCGTCGACGAGGACGCCTACGTGCACTACGTCGAGGGCTGCACCGCGCCGATCTACTCCTCGGACTCGCTGCACTCCGCGGTCGTGGAGATCATCGTGAAGAAGGGCGGCCGCTGCCGCTACACGACCATCCAGAACTGGTCCAACAACGTCTACAACCTGGTGACCAAGCGCGCCACGTGCGAGGCCGGGGCCACGATGGAGTGGGTCGACGGCAACATCGGCTCCAAGGTGACGATGAAGTACCCCGCCATCTACCTGATGGGCGAGCACGCCAAGGGCGAGACGCTCTCGATCGCGTTCGCGGGCGAGGGCCAGCACCAGGACGCCGGCGCCAAGATGGTGCACGCGGCGCCCAACACGTCGAGCTCCATCTTGTCCAAGTCCGTCGCGCGCGGCGGCGGCCGGACGTCGTACCGCGGGCTGATCCAGATCAACGAGGGCGCGCACGGCTCGAAGTCCAACGTGCTGTGTGACGCGCTGCTGGTCGACCAGATCAGCCGCAGCGACACCTACCCGTACGTCGACATCCGCGAGGACGACGTCTCCATGGGCCACGAGGCGAGCGTCTCGAAGGTCTCCGACGACCAGCTCTTCTACCTCATGTCGCGAGGCATGGAGCAGGACGAGGCGATGGCGATGATCGTGCGCGGCTTCGTCGAGCCGATCGCCAAGGAGCTGCCGATGGAGTACGCCCTGGAGCTCAACCGACTGATCGAACTGCAGATGGAGGGTGCTGTCGGATGACGGCGACTGTTGAGAGTGTCCGCAACTCGCTGGAGATGGCCCCGGACACGACGGAGTCCTCGAAGGTCGAGTCGCACCTGCACCCGGAGGGGTCCTTCGACGTCTCCGACCACCCGGTGCCGACCGGACGCGAGGAGACCTGGCGGTTCTCGCCGCTGAAGCGACTGCGTGACCTGCACGGCGAGGCCGTCTTCAACGCCAGCACCATCGCGAGCACCTGGAACGCCCCCGAGGGCCTCCGGGTCGCGACGGTCGAGGGCGACGAGGCGCGTGGCCTGCGGGGCATCAGCGGGCTCGTGCCCGACAGCCGGTTCGCCGCACGCGTGCTGGCCGAGGTGCCGACCACCCTGCTGGTCGACGTGCCCGCCGACGCCGACGTGAGCGAGCCGGTCATCGTCGAGCTCGCCGGCAGCGACGCCGCCAACACCGAGGCGGGCCACGTGGCGCTGCGCTTCGGACGGCACTCGCGGGCCACCGTCGTGCTCAACCACACCGGGAGCGCCGCGCTGGCGCAGGTCGTGGAGGTCCAGGTCGGTGACGGTGCGCAGGTGACCGTCGTGTCGATCCAGGACTGGGCCGACGACGCCGTCCACCTCACGCACACGCAGGCGGTCGTCGGTCGCGACGCCCTGTACAAGCACGCAGCCATCTCGTTCGGCGGCGACGTCGTACGCATGGACGCCAACGTGACCTACGACGGTCCCGGCGGGTCCGCGGAGCTGCTCGGCCTCTACTTCGCCGACGCCGGTCAGCACATCGAGCACCGGCTCTTCGCCGACCACAACGCGCCGCACACCAAGAGCAACGTGTCCTACAAGGGTGCGCTGCAGGGTCAGAAGGCGCACACCGTGTGGGTCGGCAACGTGCTGATCCGCAAGGTGGCCGAAGGCATCGAGACCTACGAGGAGAACCGCAATCTGGTGCTCACCGACGGCTGCCAGGCCGACTCGGTGCCCAACCTCGAGATCGAGACCGGCGAGATCGCCGGTGCCGGCCACGCGTCGGCCACCGGTCGGTTCGACGACAACCAGCTCTTCTACCTCCGCTCCCGCGGGATCGACGAGAAGGAGGCGCGCCGCCTGGTCGTGCTCGGCTTCTTCAACGACCTGATCCGCAAGATCGGCGTCGCGGAGATCGAGGAGCGGCTGGTGACGACGGTCGAGGCGGAGCTGACCAAGAACGTCACCGGGAAGTCCTTCTGATGGCGTTCGCGCGTGCCTGTGCGCTGGCCGACATCCGTGCGGGCGAGGCGCTCGGCGTGACCATCGACGGCCAGGACGTGGCAGTGGCTCGCCACGACGAGGAGGTCTTCGCCGTCGAGGACCTCTGCAGCCACGCGGCCGTCGCCCTCTCCGAGGGCGAGGTCGAGGACTGCACCATCGAGTGCTGGCTGCACGGATCGCGGTTCGACCTGCGCACCGGCAAGCCGACCAGCTTCCCCGCCACCGAGCCCGTGGCCACCTTTCCCGTCGACGTCCGCGGAGATGACGTCTACGTCGACATCCAGTCCACCCTGAATGGAGTAGTACCCGCATGAGCATCCTGGAGATCACCGACCTGCACGTCTCGGTCGACACCGAGGACGGCCCCAAGGAGATCCTGAAGGGCGTCACGCTGACCATCAAGGACGGCGAGACGCACGCGATCATGGGCCCCAACGGCTCGGGCAAGTCCACGCTGGCCTACTCGATCGCCGGTCACCCCAAGTACGCCGTCACCGGCGGCACCGTCACCCTCGACGGCGAGGACGTCCTCGCGATGTCCGTCGACGAGCGGGCGCGGGCCGGCCTCTTCCTGGCCATGCAGTACCCCGTCGAGGTGCCCGGGGTCTCGGTGTCCAACTTCCTGCGCACGGCCAAGACCGCCATCGACGGCGACGCCCCCAAGCTGCGTACCTGGGTCAAGGACGTCAACGCCACGCTGGCGGCGCTCGACCTCGACCCGACCTTCGCGTCCCGCTCGGTCAACGAGGGCTTCTCGGGTGGAGAGAAGAAGCGGCACGAGATCGCCCAGCTCGAGCTGCTCGACCCCAAGGTCGCCGTGCTCGACGAGACCGACTCCGGCCTCGACATCGACGCCCTCAAGGTCGTGTCCGACGGGGTCAACCGCTTCGCGTCGAAGGGTGACAAGGGCGTCCTGCTCATCACCCACTACACGCGGGTGCTGCGCTACATCAAGCCCGACCACGTGCACGTCTTCGTCGACGGCCGGATCGCCGAGCAGGGCGGGCCCGAGCTGGCCGACCAGCTGGAGGCCGAAGGCTACGACAAGTACACCAAGTCCGCGGTCTGACGGTCCGGCGTCAGCGAGACCGCCGAACGGAAGGAGGAAGCATGATCGAGGGACTGCTCCCTGAGCTGGAAGTGATCCGCAAGGACTTCCCGATCCTCGAACGCACCCTTCCCGGGAGCGGCGGGGTGGGGATCCCGCTGATCTATCTCGACAGCGCCAACACCTCCCAGAAGCCGCAGGTCGTGATCGACACGATGGTCGACCACCTCGAGCGCCACAACGCCAACATCGCCCGGGCGATGCACGTGCTGGGCGCCGAGTCGACCGAGGCGTTCGAGTCGGCCCGCGACCGGGTGGCGGCGTTCATCAAGGCCCCGTCGCGCGACGAGGTCATCTTCACCAAGAACGCCACCGAGGCGCTCAACCTGGTGGCCAACACGCTGGCCTGGCCGGGTCCGCACCAGCTCGGGGAGGGCGACGAGGTCGTCATCACCGAGATGGAGCACCACTCCAACATCGTGCCGTGGCAGCTCGTCACCGAGCGCACCGGCGCGACGCTGCGCTGGTTCGGGCTCACCGACGACGGCCACCTCGACCTGTCGAACATCGACGACCTGATCACCGAGCGCACCAAGGTCGTCTCGCTGACCTGGGTGTCCAACATGCTCGGCACGATCAACCCCGTCGCCGAGATCACCCGCCGGGCCCACGAGGTGGGTGCCCTGGTCGTGGTCGACGCGTCGCAGGCCGCTCCGCAGCTGCCGATCGACCTGGCGTCGTACGACGACGCCTCGCGTCCCGACTTCGTGGCCTTCACCGGCCACAAGGTGGTCGGCCCGACCGGCATCGGTGTGCTCTGGGGCCGCGGTGCGGTGCTCGAGGCGCTGCCGCCGTTCCTCGGTGGCGGCGAGATGATCGAGACCGTGCGCATGGCGTCCTCGACGTACGCCGGGATCCCGCACCGGTTCGAGGCCGGGACCCCGCCCATCGTCGAGGCCATCGGTCTCGGCGCGGCGGTCGACTACCTCGACCACATCGGCATGGCCGCGATCCACCGGCACGAGCAGGTCCTCACGGGCTACGCCCTCGACGGCCTCGCGACCGTGCCCGGCCTGACGGTGCTCGGACCGCTGGACCCCACCCAGCGTGGGGGAGCGATCTCGTTCGAGCTCGCCGGTGTGCACCCGCACGACGTGGCCACGGTGCTCGACACCCGCGGCATCGCCGTCCGGGCCGGCCACCACTGCGCCAAGCCGGCGCACGCCCGCTTCGGGGTGCAGAGCTCCGTGCGGATGTCGTCGTACCTCTACACGACGCCCGCCGAGATCGACGCGCTCGTCGAGGGCCTGAACTTCACCCGCGACTACTTCAAGGTGAGCTGATGTCTGCTGAGCTCGACTCGCTGTACCAGGAGATCATCCTGGACCACTACAAGCACCCGCACCATGCCGGTCTGCGCGAGCCCTTCGGGGCCGAGGTGCACCACGTCAACCCGACCTGCGGTGACGAGCTCACCCTGCGGGTGCGGGTCGCCGACGGCGCGATCGCCGACGTGTCGTACGACGCGGTCGGCTGCTCCATCTCGCAGGCGTCGGCCTCGGTGATGACCGACCTGGTCATCGGCAAGTCGGTCGACGAGGCCCTCGAGATCCACCAGACGTTCCTGACCCTGATGCAGGGCAAGGGCCAGGTGGAGCCCGACGAGGACGTCCTCGAGGACGCGATCGCCTTCGCCGGCGTCGCGAAGTTCCCCGCGCGCGTGAAGTGCGCCCTACTCTCGTGGATGGCCTGGAAAGACGCCACCGCACAAGCCCAGGAGGAGTCACATGCCTGACCACAGCGATCTGCCCGAGGTCCCCGAGGCGAGCGGATCGGTCTCGACCGTGACGGTCGACGACGTGACCGAGGCGATGAAGGACGTCGTCGACCCCGAGCTCGGCATCAACGTCGTCGACCTCGGCCTCGTCTACGACGTGCACCTCGACGAGGGCCACAACCTGGTCCTCGACATGACCCTGACGTCGGCGGCCTGCCCGCTGACCGACGTGATCATGGACCAGACCAACCAGGCGCTCGAGGGCATCGTCAACGACGTCGCCATCAACTGGGTCTGGATGCCCCCGTGGGGCCCCGACAAGATCACCCCCGACGGCCGCGAGCAGCTGCGC
>CAWAGL010000004.1:0-18378 GCA_963781515.1 uncultured Actinomycetota bacterium | reverse complement strand
TCGCGACGACTGATGATGTGTCGGATGCTGGCTTCGGCTTCCTGTCCTGCCGGGAGATCTCGGCGCAGGGCACGACCGTCCTGGCCTCCTGGATCTCCTCACGTCGGCGAGCTGGGCTGGGAGCTGTACGTGCCGATGGACGAGGCGGCCGACGTGTGGGAGGCGCTGCTCGAGGCCGGGACCCCGCACGGTGCGGTGCCCGCCGGCATCGGCGTCTACGGCACGACCGGCCGGATCGAGAAGGGCTACCGCGCCTACGGGGCCGAGCTCGACGGCGAACGGTCGATCATCGAGGCCGGCATGCAGCGGCCGAAGGTGAAGAAGGCGGACTTCGTCGGCAGGGAGGCCTACCTCGCCCAGCGCGAGCGGGAGCCCGCGACGGTGCTCTGCACCCTGACCGTCGACGACCACACCTCGGCCGACGGCACCAAGCGCTACATGCTCGGCGGCGAGCCGGTGGTGACGCGGGACGGCGCGCTGCTCACCGACGGGCACGGTCACCACCCCTACGTCACCTCGGCCGGGTCGGCGCCCTCGCTGGGCAAGCACTTGCTGCTCGCCTACCTGCCTGCCGAGCAGGCGGTCCTCGGCAACGAGCTGGCGGTGTCCTACATGGAGGAGCTCTACCCCGTGACGGTCGGCTCCGTCGATGCCACCGCCCTGTTCGACCCCGCCAACGAGCGGATCCGATGATGGTCAACGTCCTGGCCTGTGTGAAGCGTGTCCCCGACTCCACCAGCGAGGTCGTGCTGAGCGAGGACGGCCAGTCGGTCGACGGCCGCTTCGCCGGCTTCACGATGAGCACGCACGAGCAGTGCGCCGTCGAGCTCGCCGTGCAGGTGGCGTCGGCAGGTGCGGGGGAGGCGACCGTTCTCACCCTCGGCGACGAGGACGCGACCGAGCAGCTCCGGTCGGCGCTGGCCGTCGGCTGTGTGTCGGCCACCCATGTCGTGGCGGACCCGCAGCGGTTCGGCCCGGCCGACGTGGCCCGCGAGATCGCGGCGGTCGTGCGCGACCACGAGGCCGCGGGCCGCCCGCACGACCTGGTGCTCCTCGGCAACGACGCCGCAGACAGCGGTGACTTCCAGGTCGGGATCCGGCTGGCCTACGAGCTGGGCCGCCCCGTCGTCAACGGCGTCACCGACGTGTCGGTGTCCGAGGGCGTCGTGACGGCCAGCGGCGCCGGACCCGACGGGCACGAGACCTACCGGGTGCCGCTCCCGGCCGTGGTCACGGTGCTCGAGGGCGGCGTGGACCCGAGATACCCCACCGTCCCCGGGCGGATGAAGGCGAAGAAGGTCCAGATCGAGCAGCGCACCCCGACAGGGGAGCCTGCCGGCCCGCGGCGAGTCCGGTTGTCGCTGCCACCGCCGGCGCCGAGCGACGTGCAGATCCTCGGCAAGGGTCCCGACGCTGCGCCGGTCGTGGTCGATCTGCTCGAGCGGTTGGGGGTGCTGACCCGATGATCCTCGTGCTCGTGGAGAAGGACCTCTCGGGCGAGGCGGTGGAGGTGTCGCTCGAGGCGCTCACCTTCGCCCGTCTGCTCTCCGAAGCCGGCGGACGCGTCCCGATCGACGCGGTCGTCGTCGGCGACCTGTCGCCCGACCTGCAGCGCCGGCTCGCGGCGTACGGCGTCCGCGACGTGCACCTGTTGACCGGCGAGGCGTTCGCGACGTTCTCCGGCGCAGCCTGGGCGTCCGGCATCGAGACCGTGCTCTCGACGACCGGCTCGGTCGTGGTGACGGCGGCGGGCACCCCCCGCGGCGGCGAGGTGCTCGCGCACCTGGCGGCTCGTGCCGGGGTGGCGATGGCCGCCAATGTGCTGTCGTTCGGTGGCCTGTCGCCGTTCGTGGTGACCCGGCAGGTGGTCGGGGGACAGGTGCTGGAGGAGATGCAGCTCTCGGAGCGCCCCACCGTGTTCACCATCGCCGGTCACGCGGTGGAGGCCGTGCCGGCCGAGAGCGCAGCCGGGGCGAACCCGGTCGAGCACACCCCGGTCGTGTCGGACGCCGACCTGGTGGCGCGGGTGGTGTCGTTCGAGGAGCCCGAGCCCGACCTGTCGGGCAGCCTCAAGTCGGCTCGCGTCGTGGTCGGCGCCGGGCGCGGCGCAGGCAGCGCAGCCGGCTTCGACGACCTGCTCGACCTGGCCGGTCTGCTCGGCGCGTCCCTGGGCGTCTCGCGGGTCGTCACCTCACTCGGCTGGCGCCCGCACCACGAGCAGGTCGGTCAGACGGGCAGCCGGATCACTCCCGACCTCTACATCCCCTGCGGCATCAGCGGCGCGATCCAGCACTGGGCCGGGTGCAGCAGCGCGAAGAACATCCTGGCGATCAACTCCGACCCCGACGCGCCCATGGTCACCAAGGCGACCTATGCCGTGATCGGCGACCTCCACGAGATCGTGCCCGCCGTCAACGCGGAGATCCGGCGGCGTCGGGCCGGTTGACGGAGCGCCGGGCGCCCGCGGGCTACCTTCGGGTAGATATTTCGGTCCCGGGCCACGACTCGATGTGTCGCAAGCAACACTGCGGGCCAGATCCCGCGTAACCTCGCGGCGGAACCCACGTTGACCCGGTGACGGATCGGCGTGGGTGCGCTGTGCCGCGGCAGTGTCGGACGCGGACGCTCGAGTCGAGAGGGAGTTTGCCGCCATGGGCGTTGAGATCAGGGTCGACGGCCTCACGAAGTCGTTCGGCAAGCAGCTCATCTGGGGCGACGTCACGCTGAACATCCCCGCTGGCGAGGTCTCGGTCATGCTCGGCCCCTCCGGCACCGGCAAGTCGGTCTTCCTGAAGACGCTGATCGGACTGCTCAAGCCCGACCGGGGCTCCATCCTCATCGAGGGCACCGACATCGCCAGCTGTCCCGAGAAGGAGCTCTACGAGATCCGCAAGCTGTTCGGCGTGCTCTTCCAGGACGGCGCCATGTTCGGCTCGATGAACCTCTACGACAACGTCGCCTTCCCGCTGCGCGAGCACACCCGCAAGTCGGAGTCCGAGGTCCGCGCCGTCGTCATGGAGAAGATGGACCTGGTCGGACTGCTCGGTGCCGAGGACAAGCTGCCCGGCGAGATCTCGGGCGGCATGCGCAAGCGCGCCGGCCTGGCCCGGGCGCTGGTGCTCGACCCCGAGATCCTGCTCATCGACGAGCCCGACTCCGGCCTCGACCCGGTGCGCACGTCCTTCATCAACCAGCTGTTCATCGACCTGAACGCCCAGATCGACGCGACGTTCCTCATCGTCACCCACGACATCAACACCGCCCGCACGGTGCCCGACAACATCGGCCTGCTCTACCACAAGCACCTGGCCATGTTCGGCCCGCGGGAGATGCTCCTCTCGTCGGAGGAGCCGGTCGTCCGCCAGTTCCTGAACGCGCAGACCGTCGGCCCGATCGGCATGTCCGAGGAGAAGGACGCCGACGAGCTCGAAGCCGAGAAGGGCTTCGAGATGCCGCCGCTCCCGCCCATCCCGATGCAGCTCGAGCCGTCCAACGGCATCCCGCGGCGCAGCCAGCGCGAGCCCGGAGGGTGGTGTCGGGACAACAACGTGACGCCCCCTCCCGGCTCGTTCGAGAGCACCAACGCCGGCCTGGCATCGGGGGCCTGATCCACAGATGTCCTCCATGACCTCCTCACGCGTCCTCGCGCCCATCGGGACCGCAGGCAAGCTGTTCGCCTTCGGTCTCGACGTCGGGCGGGGACTCTTCAGGCGGCCCTTCCAGCTGCGCGAGTTCCTCCAGCAGGCGTGGTTCATCGCCTCGGTGACGATCGTCCCGACCGCCCTGGTGGCCATCCCGTTCGGCGCGGTCATCGCGCTGCAGGTGGGCGGCCTGATCAAGCAGTTCGGTGCGCAGTCCTTCACCGGGTCCGCGGCAGTGCTCGCCGTCGTACGCGAGGCGGGGCCGATCGCCACCTCGCTCCTCATCGCCGGCGCGGGAGGCTCGGCCATCGCAGCGGACCTCGGCGCCCGCAAGATCCGCGAAGAGCTCGACGCGATGATGGTGCTCGGCATCGATCCCATCCAGCGCCTCGTCGTCCCGCGGGTGCTTGCCTGCATGCTCGTGGCGTTCTTCCTCAACGGCCTCGTGAGCGTCGTCGGCGTCGCCGGCGGCTACGTCTTCAACGTCGTGCTGCAGGACGGCACGCCAGGGGCCTATTTCAGCGAGCTTCACCGCGCTCGCCCAGCTGCCCGACCTCTGGCAGGGCATGGCCAAGGCGCTGGTCTTCGGCCTGATCGCTGCGGTCGTCGCGTCGTACAAGGGGATGAACGCCGCGGGCGGCCCCAAGGGCGTGGGCGACGCGGTCAACGAGTCCGTGGTCATCAGCTTCATGCTGCTGTTCGTCGTCAACTTCGTGATGAGCGCGATCTACCTCCAGCTCGTCCCACCGAAGACGGGTTAGCGCGATGGCCACGTTGAAGTCGGTCTATGAGCGCCCCCTCCAGATGGTCGACACCCTGGGCGGCCAGCTGGCGTTCTACATCCGCGCCCTGGCGTGGACCCCCCGCACGATCGCCCGCTACAAGAAGGAGATCCTGCGCATCCTGGCCGAGGTCACCCTCGGCTCCGGGTCGCTCGCGGTCATCGGCGGCACCGTCGGTGTCATCACCGCGATGTGCTTCTTCACCGGCACCGAGGTCGGTCTCCAGGGCTATGCCGCCCTGAACCAGATCGGCACCGCCGCCTTCTCCGGCTTCCTCTCCGCCTACTTCAACACCCGCGAGATCGCGCCCCTGGTCGCGGGCATCGCGCTCGCCGCGACCGTGGGCTGCGGCTTCACCGCCCAGCTCGGCGCCATGCGCATCTCCGAGGAGGTCGACGCGCTCGAGGTGATGGCCATCCCGTCGCTGCCGTTCCTGGTGACCACCCGCATCATCGGTGGCCTGATCGCGATCATCCCCCTGTACGTCGTCGGCCTGCTGTCGTCGTACTTCGCGACCCGGCTGACGCTGACCCAGTTCTTCGGGCAGAGCGCGGGCACCTACGACCACTACTTCAACCAGTTCCTGCCGCCCGGCGACGTGCTGTGGTCGTTCGGCAAGGTGCTGGTGTTCGCCGTGACGGTCATCCTCATCCACTGCTACCACGGCTACACCGCCTCCGGCGGCCCTGCCGGCGTGGGCCTGGCCGTGGGCCGCGCGGTCCGCACCAGCATCGTCGCGATCAACGTCATCGACCTGTTCTTGTCCATGGCCATCTGGGGCACCACCACGACCGTCCGACTGGCCGGGTGACGACCATGAACCCGTTGCGCAACCACAAGGTGCTCGGCATCGTCTTCCTGTGCCTGCTGCTGGCCAGCGTCTGGCTGACCACCGCGATCTTCAACAAGCAGTTCACCGACTACGACGAGGTCTATCTCCAGACCTCCAAGATCGGCCTCCAGATGCCGTCCCGGGCCGACGTCAAGATCCGCGGCGTCCAGGTGGGCGAGGTGCTCGACTACGACGTCACCGACGACGGCGCCCGGCTCACCCTCGGCATCTACCCCGACCAGCGCGGCACCATCCCGGCCAACGTCACCGGCTCGATCGTCCCCAAGACGCTGTTCGGCGAGAAGTACGTGTCCCTGATCGTGCCCGACCGTCCCGAGGGGACCGTCAGGATCGACCAGACGATCCCGCGGACCCACGTCTCGACCGAGGTCGAGGAGGTCCTCTCCGACCTCTACCCGTTGCTGCGGGCCGTGCAGCCGGCGGAGATCAACACCACCCTCAACGCGCTGGCCACCGCGCTCGAGGGTCGAGGTGACCAGCTCGGCGAGAACCTCGAGACCGTCGACCTCTACCTCAAGCGGATGAACCCGCAGATCCCGGCGCTCGTCGAGGACCTCAGGCTGACGGTCGACGTGGCCGACACCTACAGCGACGTCCTCCCGCAGGTCGCCACGATCCTGCGCGACACGATCACGACCACGGGCACCCTGGAGGGTCGCGAGGTCAAGCTGAACGCGCTCTTCAAGGACATCGGCGCGTTCTCCGACACGACGCGCACCTTCCTCGACGAGAACGGTGACAACCTCATCCGCCTCGGCCAGGTGAGCGAGCAGCAGCTCACGGTCCTGGCCAAGTACGCGCCGGAGTACCCCTGCCTCCTCGACGGCATCGTCCGGGCGGGGCTGCTGCAGGCACAGGCCTTCCGCAACTTCACCCTCCACATCAACCTGGAGATGCTGCCCAACCAGCCGCGCGCCTACACCGCGGCAGACCAGCCCCGGTACGGCGCCAAGGACGGCCCCCACTGCGGCAAGCTCCCCGACGCGCCGTACAACCAGTCCAACCCGGTCCGCAGCCAGCCCAACTTCGACGACGGCGTCGACGAGCCGACGGGCAAGGGCATCTCCCGGGTGGCGCCCGGTTTCGGTCAGGGGTGGTCCGGTGGCTACGGCTACGCGGGCAGCCCCGAGGAGTCAGCAGTGCTCAAGGAACTGATGGGGCCGGCCCTCGGGTCGAGCGCCGACGACGTACCCGACCTCGGGGTGCTGCTCCTGGGGCCGATGGCTCGCGGCGCCCAGGTCGGTCTCGCGGAAGGCGGTCGATGATGGCTGTCCTGGACCGGCGCACTGCTGGTGACCTCACCAAGCTGCTGATCTTCATCCTGGTCACCACGGTGGCCACCGGGGTGCTCGTCGTGGTGATCGGCAACATCTCCTTCGCCGGCAGCAAGGAGTTCAAGGCCGAGTTCAGTGACGCCACCGGTGTCGTCAAGGGCGACGACGTCCGCATCGCCGGGGTGAAGGTCGGTGTCGTCAAGGACGTCGAGATCGTCGACCGCACCCGGGCGCTGGTGATCTTCAAGGTCGAGGACGACACCTCGATGACCGCCGCCACGAACGCCGCGATCCGCTACCGCAACCTCGTCGGCCAGCGCTACATCGCCCTGCGCCAGGAGGTCGGCGAGACCACCCGGCTCGAGCCGGGAGCGACCATCCCGGTCGCGAAGACCTCGCCGGCCCTCGACCTGACCGTGCTGTTCAACGGCTTCAAGCCGCTCTTCCAGGCGCTGTCGCCCTCCGACCTCAACAAGCTGTCCTACGAGGTGGTGCAGGTGTTCCAGGGCGAGGGCGGCACGCTCGAGGGCCTGCTCAAGCACACGGCTTCGGTCACCTCGACGCTTGCCGACCGCGACCAGGTCATCTCGGCGCTCATCGACAACCTCAACGAGGTCCTCGACCACCTCGGCGACCGCGACGAGCAGCTCTCGGACCTGATCGTCTCGTTCCGCCAGCTCATCGGTGGACTCAAGAGCGACCGTCAGGCCATCCTCGGCTCCCTCGACTCGATCTCCCAGCTGTCGGTCGAGACGGCCGGACTGGTCTCGGGCATCCGCCCGCCGCTCGTCGAGGACATCAAGCAGCTGCGCGCGTTCGCCGGCAACCTCGACGACAACAAGAGCGAGCTCGACCGCGCGCTGCAGGTGCTCCCCATCAAGCTCGAGAAGATCGGCCGCACCGCGGTCTACGGCTCATGGTTCAACTTCTACCTGTGCGAGTTCAAGGGCAGCATCAAGCTGCCGGCGGGCCAGGAGCTGCCCGTGCAGTACAGCACCGGATCGGACAGGTGCTCGCTGCGATGATCCCCTTCCGCGAACGCAACCCGGTGATCATCGGCGCGGCCAGCCTGGCCGTCATCGCCGCGCTGATCATGTCCGCCTTCCGCGCCGACGACCTTCCGGTCATCGGCGGTGGTGACACCTACTACGCCGCCTTCTCCGAGTCCGGTGGACTCAAGCCCAACGACGAGGTCCGCATCGCGGGTGTCCGCGTCGGCAAGGTGAAGAGCGTCGAGCTCGACGGCGACCACGTCCAGGTCACGTTCAAGGTCGACAGCGCCGCCGAGTTCGGCACGGAGTCGCGCGCCGCCATCAAGGTCAAGACCCTGCTCGGCGCGATGTTCCTCGCCGTCGAGCCGGCGGGTGGCAGCCAGCTGAAGGCCGAGTCCGAGATCCCGATCGACCGCACGACCTCGCCGTACGACGTCGTCGACGCCTTCTCGGGCCTGGCCGACACCGCCGAGGAGATCGACACCGACCAGCTCGCGGAGTCCCTCTCGACGCTGGCCGACCTGACGCGCAACACCCCCGAGGAGTTCAAGGCCGCGCTCGACGGGGTCTCGCGGCTCTCGAGCAACATCGCCGCCAAGGACACCCAGATCAACAGCCTGCTCACCAACCTCGACCGCGTCGCGACGGTCCTCGACGCCCGTGACGAGGACATCATCGGCCTGATGAAGGATGCCGACGTCCTGTTCGGGGCGCTGGTGGCGCGTCGGGACTCGGTCCACAACCTGCTGACCTCGACGTCGACGCTCTCCAAGGAGCTCACGCTGCTGGTCAAGCAGAGCCGGGCCGACCTCAAGCCCGCCCTCACCCACCTGGAGAGTGTCGTCGCGGTGCTGAACAAGAACGAGGACAACCTCGACAACAGCCTGCGGCTGATGGCGCCGTTCTACCGCGTCTTCGCCAACACGCTCGGCACCGGACCCTGGTTCGACACCTACATCCAGAACCTGCCACCCGTCCCGAAGGTGGGCTGACATGGACGGTCTGAGGAAGCTCCTGGTCCCGGCGGTCATCGTGGCGCTGGTCATCGCCGCCGCGCTGACGATGTTCGGCGGCGCGAAGCAGAAGACGCTGGTGGCGCACTTCCCGCGGGTCATCTCGGTCTACGAGGGCAGCGACGTGCGGGTGCTCGGCGTCTCGGTCGGCACGGTCACCGAGGTGCGGCCCGACGGCACCGACGTGGTCGTCACCATGGAGTACGACGCCGACACGCTGCTGCCTGCCGACGCCAAGGCGGCCGTCATCTCACCGAGCATCGTGGGTGACCGCTTCGTGCAGATCACACCCGTCTACACCGGCGGCGACGTGCTGGCGGACAACGTCGAGCTGGACGCCGAGCGCACTGCTGTGCCCCTCGAGCTCGACGAGATCTACGGCAGCATCGACACCCTGACCGTGGCCCTCGGCCCGACCGGCGCCAACCGCCAGGGCGCGCTGTCCGACCTGCTCGACGTCACGGCCGAGAACTTCGGCGGCCAGGGCGCCGCGTTCAACACGACGATCAAGAACTTCGGCAAGCTCAGCAAGACCCTCGACAACAACAAGGAGGAGCTGTTCGGCAGCGCCGCGCAGCTCGAGGCCTTCATCAAGACGCTCGCCGACAACGACCGGACCGTGCGCGACTTCAACACCTCGCTCTCCCAGGTCTCGACCATGCTCGCCGGCGAGCGGCAGGAGCTGCAGGCGTCTCTGAAGAACCTCGCCGGCGCGCTGACCGAGGTGTCGTCGTTCGTCGAGGAGAACCGCGACATCCTGGGGCGCAACATCAAGGGCCTCAACCGGGTCTCCAAGGTGCTGGTCAAGCAGCGCGACGCCCTCGACGAGGTGCTCGGCACCGCCCCGCTGGCGCTCAACAACCTGGCGCTCACCTACAACCCGCAGGCCGGCACCCTCGACACCCGGGCCAACATCGGCGAGCTGATCAACCAGATCGAGACCGACCCCGCGACCCTGCTGTGCGGGCTCACCGGCCAGGCCGACAAGAGCGGCAAGGTCTGCGACCTGATCAAGGACGCGCTGCCCAGGTCGGCGGCGCTCGGTGGTGGGGTCAAGGGACCGCAGGCGCTCAGCGACCCGACTCTCGGCGGGCTCGTGGAGGTGAAGCCATGACTTCCTCGCCGCTGGCGCGCCCGGTCCGGGCCCTGCTGCTGTTGCTGGCCCTGGTGCTGACCACGTCGGCCTGCGACTTCGACGTCTACAAGCTGCCGCTGCCCGGTGGCCCCGACGTCGGCGACGACCCGATCTCGGTCACCGTGAAGTTCGCCGACGTGCTCGACCTGGTGCCGCAGTCGACGGTCAAGGTCAACGACGTCAGCGTCGGCAAGGTCACCGACATCGCCCTCGACGGGTTCGTCGCCGAGGTGACGCTGCAGGTCCGCAACGACGTCAGGCTCCCGGACAACGCCACCGCCCGGATCCGCCAGACCAGCCTCCTCGGCGAGAAGTTCGTCAGCCTCGAGCCTCCCGCGACCGGTGCCAGCGCCAACCCCCTCGGCGACGGCGACACCATCCCGCTCGACCGCACCGGCCGCAACCCCGAGGTCGAGGAGGTGCTGGGCGCGCTGAGCCTGATCCTCAACGGCGGCGGCGTGGCCCAGCTCAAGACCATCACCTCCGAGCTCAACAACGCGCTCGAGGGTCGCGAGGGGTCGGCCAAGTCGGTGCTCACGCAGATCCGCACCCTGGTCACCCAGCTCGACGACAACAAGGTCGACATCCTCGATGCCATCGACAGCCTCAACCGGCTGGCCCTCTCGGTGCAGAAGGAGCAGCCGACCATCGACGCAGCCCTCGAGGAGCTGCCGTCGGCGCTCGACTCGATCGACAAGCAGCGTGCCGACCTGGTCACGATGCTGCAGGCGCTCGACGAGCTCAGCTCGGTGGGTGTGAAGGTCATCTCCGAGTCGAAGGCCTCGACCGTCAACGCCCTCGAGCAGCTGACCCCCGTGCTGTCGCAGTTCGCCGCGTCCGGTGACAACTTCGCCAACGCGTTCAACGTGTTCCTGACCTACCCGTTCGTCGACGAGGTCGTCGGTCGGGACCCGCAGGTGGCCCGCAACCTCCACATGGGCGACTACACGAACCTCTCGATCCAGCTCGACCTCGAGCTGCCGAAGCTCGGCGACCCGCCCACCCTGCCGACCAACCTGCCGACGATCATCGACCCGACGATCATCATCGACAACGTCCTGGAGTGTCTCCAGAGCGGCAGCCTGAGCAGCCCTGCGTGCCAGAAGGTGCTCAACAACCTCAAGGACCTGCTGAGGCTGCGCGAGGAGTGCCAGAAGCCGGAGAACAGGGACAAGGACGTGTGCAAGGAGCTCAACCAGGTCCTGCCGACCGGCGGCCCCCTCCCGACCGTGCTGCCGACCACCCTGCCGACCACCCCGCCGACACTGGCGCCGACAGGGCTGCCGAGCCTGCCGGGCCTGCCCGGCCTCGGTCGTGCCCCCGCGGGCCGGGAGCGCCCGGCCGGCGCCGGGCCGACGTTCGGTGAGCTGATGGAGATGTACGACCCCTCGCTGGTGCGCCTGCTCGTGCCGGCCATGACCTCGACCGGCAGGGCGGGCAGGCGATGATCACCCGGCGTACCAAGGTCCAGCTCATCGTCTTCGTCATCATCACGCTGCTCGGCGTCACCTTCGTCGGGGCGCGCTATGCGCGGCTCGACCGCGTCTTCTACGACGACACCTACACCGTGGTCGCGCACTTCCCCGACTCCGGCGGTGCGTTCGCCGGTGCCGAGGTCTCCTACCGCGGTGTGCGGATCGGCCAGGTCTCCGAGATGGTGCTCACCGAGGAGGGGGTCGACATCCACCTCTCCATCGACAACGACTTCGACACCATCCCGGCCGACACCGAAGCGCTCGTGGGCAACCGCTCGGCCGTGGGGGAGCAGTACGTCGAGCTCCAGCCCAAGGTCGACGGCTCACCGTTCCTCGCCGAGAACTCCGAGATCGCGCTGGCCGACACGGCCATCCCGATCGCCACCGACACCCTGCTGACAGACCTCAGCAACACCGTCGAGAGCGTCGACAAGGAGTCCCTGCAGACGGTGGTCACCGAGTTCGGCACCGCCTTCGGCGGCACCGGCCAGGACCTCCAGACGATCATCGACTCCGGCGGCGCGTTCATCGAGGCGGCCAACGAGAGCTTCGACGTCACCACAGCGCTGATCCGCGACGGCAACACCGTGCTCAAGGGCCAGATCGCCTCCGAGAGCGCGATCCGGTCGTTCGCCAAGGACCTCTCGCTGTTCAGCGGTGCCCTTGCCGGCTCCGACGAGGACCTGCGTGCGGTCATCGACAACGGCAGCGCCACGGCCAACCAGCTGCGCACCTTCCTCGAGGAGAACCGCGTCGACCTGGCCGAGCTGATCAACAACCTGGTCACCACCGGCGAGGTGGTCGTCAAGCACCTCGACGGCATCGAGCAGCTCCTGGTGATCTACCCGTACGTCGTCGAGGGCGGCTTCACGGTCGTGTCCAAGGACGCCAGCACCGGCAACTTCGACGCACACTTCGGCATGGTCCTCACCGACAAGCCGGCGGTGTGCCACAAGGGCTACGAGAGCACCGACCGGCGCCCGCCCCAGGACGGCGAGAACCGCCCGATGAACATGGACGCGCACTGCGCCGAGCCGGCCACCCAGTCCAACGCCCGTGGTGCCCAGAACGCCCCGCGTGCCGGGGCCGCCTACCGCGCGCCGGCCGTGGCGGCGTACGACCCGGAGACGGGCACCGTCACGTGGGGCGAGCAGGCAGCGGCCCGGCTGCAGCCCACCGGTAGCGTGGCTCCGCGGTCATTCGGAGAGGAGTCGTGGAAGTGGTTGTTCCTCCAGCCCCTGCTGGCTCAGGACCGATGACACCCGCTTCCGACGACCGCCCCACGGCAGCTGCGTTCCGCTGGCTGCTCGCGGGCGTCCTCGGAGTGCTGCTGGTGGTGAGCGCCGGCGTGCTCGTCTGGCTGCTGGTGCGCGGCGGTGACGCCGACGACACGCAGGCCGAGCGCGAGCAGGTGATGTCGACCGCGCAGCAGTTCGCGCTGCGCATCAACACCTACGGTCCCGACATGCTCGACGACAAGGAGCAGATGCCCGACTACCGCACGGGCGTCAGCGAGCTGCTCACCCCCAAGTTCGCCGCCGACTTCGACAAGAACGTCTCGATCGCCGAGCAGACCGTCGTCCAGGCGGGCATCGAGCGCCAGGGTGAGGTGTTCGCCACCGGTGTCTCCGACATCGACTCCGACTCGGCCCAGGCCCTGGTCGCCGGTCGGATCAACCAGTCGCTGGACAGCGGGGGCGAGCGGGTCGCCTCCGACCCGGTCCCGTTCCGCTACGTCGTCGACCTGGTGCTCATCGACGGCGAGTGGCTCGTCGACGACTGGGACACCGCCAGCCGGGCCGGCCAGGAGCCCGTCGACCCGGGGACGGGAGCCACGCCGTGACCACGAGTCCCAGCTGGTACGACCTGCTCGACGTGGCCCCGACGGCCAGCGACGAGGAGGTCCGGTCGGCGTGGAGGCTGGCCATCGCCGACCTCGAGCCCACCGACCGCCGGTTCCAGACGCTGAACAGGGCGGCCGAGGTGCTGCTCGACCCGTCCCGCCGGGCGGCGTACGACGCGGAGCTGGCCGCGGCCGAGCCGGCCGTCGCCGCCGACGAACCCGACCTCGGTCTCGAGGCGGGGGCCGGCGCGCCCTCCACAGCCAGCGGTCCGAGCGTGCCGGGCTGGCTGCTCGCCGCCCTGGCCGCGGCGGTGCTCATCGTCGCCGGCGCCGCGGGGGTCGTGTCCGTGCTGACCGGTGGCGCAGACACCGAGGAGTCCGCCGCCGCTGCCCGGACCGCGGCCGAGCAGGCGATCGTGCCGATCCTCTCCTACGACTACCGTCACCTCGACCAGGACCGCGCCGCTGCCCAGTCCTACCTGACGTCGAAGTACAAGTCGGACTACGACAAGACCTTCACGCTGGTCGAGCAGAACGCCGAGGCGGTGCAGCCGGTGGTGGTGGCGAAGCTGGTCAGCAGCGGGCTCGAGAGGTCGGGTGCCGACCGGGTCAAGGTGGTCCTGTTCGTCGACCAGGAGACGACCAACAAGCAGACCACCCAGCCGGTCGTCTACCAGAACTACGTCACCGTGACGATGCAGCGGGTCGACGGCGAGTGGCTCGTCGACCAGCTCGACACGCAGGGCTGACAGGGCGGGTTCTCCCGATGTGCTTGACCTGACCGCTTCCGCGGTTCATCATCGTCGGCAACGCGATACTGACGGTTGAGCGGCGGCACCCCGGTGTCGTCCAGCTCCCGGCCGGGTTCGGGTTTGTGGAGCGCGCGCGATTGCGCTATCCTTCACAGTTGCGCCTGCTCTCAAATGCGCTTCACCCTGTCCGGAGGGGTGTCGTTGTGGTTCGTAGGCGCCATTCACCCTTCCAGTTTGTTTGAAGGACGACTCTTGGCCGCGCGCAGCTCCGCTGGTACCTCTTTCTCGACGAACCGCATGTCTTTCGCGAAGATCAAGGAATCTCTCGAGGTTCCGTCTCTCCTGGCACTCCAGACCGACAGCTTCCACTGGCTGATCGGCGACGAGCAGTGGGAAGAGACCGTCGCCAGCCGCAAGGCTAACGGCGAAGACGTCTCGTCGAAGTCCGGTCTCCAGGAGATCTTCGAGGAGATCTCTCCCATCGAGGACTTCAACGACTCGATGTCCCTCTCGTTCGAGAACCCGGTCTTCGTGGACCCCAAGTACACCGAGGAGGAGTGCAAGGAGAAGGACTTCACCTTCTCCCGCCCGCTCTACACCTCGGCCGAGTTCACCAACAACACCACCGGTGAGATCAAGGCCCAGACGGTCTTCATGGGCGAGTTCCCGATGATGACCCGCAAGGGCACCTTCATCATCAACGGCACCGAGCGTGTCGTGGTCTCCCAGCTGGTCCGGTCGCCGGGCTCCTACTTCGAGCGCAGCCCCGACAAGACGTCCGACAAGGACATCTACACCGCGAAGATGATCCCGTCGCGCGGTGCGTGGCTCGAGTTCGAGATCGACAAGCGCGACCTGGTCGGCGTACGCCTCGACCGCAAGCGCAAGCAGAACGTCACGGTGCTGCTCAAGGCGCTCCAGGCTCTCGCCAACGAAGAGGGCTACGAGGGCGACCCGTACGACTACGAGGCCACGATGGCCGAGCTGCGTCAGTACGAGTCGATCCAGCTGACCGAGGAGAAGGACAACACCCAGGGCCCGGACGACGCCCTCCTCGACATCTACCGCAAGCTGCGCCCGGGCGAACCGCCCACGCGTGAGGCCGCGCTGACGCTGTTGAAGAACTACTACTTCAACCCCAAGCGCTACGACCTGGCCAAGGTCGGCCGCTACAAGATCAACAAGAAGCTCGGCGTCGCCGAGGCCTTCGACAAGCAGACCCTGACGATCAACGACGTCGTCGCGGCCATCCGCTTCATCGTGCAGCTGCACGCCAGCGGCGCGCCCGCCGAGCCGGTCGACATGGTCGACCCGGCCGGCAACGTCGTCCTCGGCCCCGACGGCAAGGCCATCAAGGTCTCCGCCGACGACATCGACCACTTCGGCAACCGCCGCATGCGCACCGTGGGCGAGCTGATCCAGAACCAGCTCCGCACCGGTCTGGCGCGCATGGAGCGGGTTGTCCGCGAGCGGATGACGACCCAGGACGTCGAGGCCATCACGCCGCAGTCCCTGATCAACATCCGCCCGGTCGTGGCAGCGCTGAAGGAGTTCTTCGGCACCTCGCAGCTGAGCCAGTTCATGGACCAGACCAACCCGATCGCCGGCCTGACGCACAAGCGTCGCCTGTCCGCGCTCGGCCCGGGTGGTCTCTCCCGCGACCGCGCCGGCATGGAGGTCCGTGACGTCCACCCGTCGCACTACGGCCGCATGTGCCCGATCGAGACCCCCGAAGGCCCGAACATCGGCCTGATCGGCTCGCTCGCGTCGTACGGACGGATCAACCCGTTCGGCTTCGTCGAGACGCCGTACCGCAAGGTCGTCAAGGGCAAGGTCACCGACGAGATCCACTACCTCACCGCCGACGACGAGGACCGCTACGTCATCGCGCAGGCGAACGCGCCGCTCGACAAGGTCGGCAAGTTCGTCGAGGAGCGCGTCCTGGTCCGCCAGAAGCGCGGAGAGGTCTCCGAGATCCTGGCCGGCGACGTCGACTACATGGACGTCTCGCCGCGCCAGATGGTCTCCGTCGCCACCGCGCTGATCCCGTTCCTCGAGCACGACGACGCCAACCGCGCGCTCATGGGCGCCAACATGCAGCGTCAGGCCGTGCCGCTGATCGTCAGCGACTCGCCGCTCGTGGGCACCGGCATGGAGTTCCGTGCCGCCGTCGACGCCGGCGACGTGGTCGTGGCCGCCAAGGCGGGCGTGGTCAAGCAGGTGTCGGCCGACTTCATCGAGACGATGAACGACGACGGCACCTACGAGACCTACAGGCTGGCCAAGTTCAAGCGCTCCAACCAGGGCACCTGCATCAACCAGCGTCCCCTGGTCACGGAGGGCGCACGCCTCGAGGTCGGCACGCCGATCGCCGACGGTCCGTGCACCGACAAGGCCGAGATGGCGCTGGGCACCAACCTGCTCGTCGCCTTCATGCCGTGGCAGGGTCACAACTACGAAGACGCCATCATCTTGAGCCAGCGCCTGGTCCAGGAGGACGTCCTCACCTCGATCCACATCGAGGAGCACGAGGTCGACGCCCGCGACACCAAGCTCGGCCCCGAGGAGATCACCCGGGACATCCCGAACGTCTCCGAGGAGGGCCTGGCCGACCTCGACGAGCGCGGCATCATCCGCATCGGCGCCGAGGTCACCACCGGTGACATCCTGGTCGGCAAGGTCACGCCCAAGGGCGAGACCGAGCTCACCCCCGAGGAGCGCCTGCTGCGCGCCATCTTCGGTGAGAAGGCCCGCGAGGTCCGCGACACGTCCATGAAGGTGCCGCACGGTGAGTCCGGCACGATCATCGGCGTCCGCGTCTTCAACCGCGAGGAGGGCGACGAGCTGCCCCCGGGCGTCAACGAGCTGGTGCGCGTGTACGTCGCGCAGAAGCGCAAGATCTCGGTGGGCGACAAGCTCGCCGGTCGCCACGGCAACAAGGGCGTCATCGCGAAGATCCTGCCGATCGAGGACATGCCGTTCATGGAGGACGGCACCCCGGTCGACGTCGTGCTGAACCCGCTGGGTGTGCCGCGACGGATGAACATCGGCCAGATCCTCGAGCTGCACCTGGGCTGGCTGGCCAAGCAGGGCTGGGACCTCAACCTGCACGACGACCAGGGCTCGGCCGAGTGGAAGGACCGCCTCGTCTCGATCCACGCAGACAAGGCGGAGCCCGGCACCAAGCTGGCCACGCCGGTCTTCGACGGTGCGCGTGAGGACGAGATCACCGGCCTGCTCGGTGCGACGTACCCCACCCGCGACGGCGTGCGGATGATCGACGCGACGGGCAAGGCCGACCTGTTCGACGGCCGCTCCGGCGAGCCGTTCCCGGACCCGGTCTCGGTCGGCTACATGTACATCCTGAAGCTTCACCACCTGGTGGACGACAAGATCCACGCCCGCAGCACCGGTCCCTACTCCATGATCACCCAGCAGCCGCTCGGCGGTAAGGCCCAGTTCGGTGGCCAGCGCTTCGGTGAGATGGAGGTCTGGGCCATGGAGGCGTACGGCGCTGCCTACGCGCTCCAGGAGCTGCTGACGATCAAGTCGGACGACGTGCCAGGTCGCGTGAAGGTCTACGAGGCCATCGTCAAGGGCGAGAACATCCCCGACTCCGGCATCCCCGAGTCGTTCAAGGTGCTCGTCAAGGAGATGCAGTCCCTGTGCCTCAACGTGGAGGTGCTGTCGCAGGACGGCAGCCCCATCCAGCTGAAGGACGCCGAGGAAGACGTCTTCCGGGCGGCCGAGGAGCTCGGCATCGACCTGTCGCGGCGCGAGCCCAGCAGCGTCGAAGAAGTCTGAGGTGCGGTCCCGGGCGGTCTGAGAACGATCGCCCGGGACTCCCCAGTCCGTTAGCCACTGACTCAAACAGCAACCAAAGGAACAAACCTTGCTGGACGTGAACTTCTTCGAGCAGATTCAGATCGGCCTGGCCACCGCGGAGGACATCCGCGGGTGGAGCCACGGTGAGGTCAAGAAGCCGGAGACCATCAACTACCGCACGCTCAAGCCCGAGCGTGACGGGCTCTTCTGCGAGAAGATCTTCGGTCCCACCAGGGACTGGGAGTGCTACTGCGGCAAGTACAAGCGCGTGCGCTTCAAGGGCATCATCTGCGAGCGCTGCGGCGTCGAGGTGACCCGCTCCAAGGTCCGTCGTGAGCGGATGGGCCACATCGAGCTCGCCGCGCCCGTCACCCACATCTGGTACTTCAAGGGTGTCCCGTCGCGGCTGGGCTACCTGCTCGACCTCGCCCCGAAGGACCTCGAGAAGGTCATCTACTTCGCGGCCTACATGATCACCTCGGTCGACGAGGACGCGCGCCACAAGGACATGTCGACCCTGGAGAACAAGGTCGGCCTCGAGCGCGAGCGTCTCGAGAAGCGCCGCGACTCGATGATCGACGAGCGCGCCAAGAAGCTCGAGGAGGACCTCGCAGCCCTCGAGGCCGAGGGCGCCAAGGCCGACCAGCGTCGCAAGACCAAGGACGGCGCCGAGCGTGAGATGGCCGCCATCCGCAAGCGCTCGGAGACCGAGATCGCCCGCCTCGACGAGGTGTGGAGCACGTTCAAGGCGCTCAAGGTGCAGGACCTGCTCGGCGACGAGCTCCTCTACCGC
>CAWAGL010000003.1:0-302933 GCA_963781515.1 uncultured Actinomycetota bacterium | reverse complement strand
AGATCGAGGTCACCTTCGACATCGACGCCAACGGGATCGTGCACGTCTCCGCCAAGGACCACGCGTCCGGCCGCGAGCAGTCGATGACGATCTCCGGTGGCTCGGCGCTCGGCAAGGACGAGATCGACCGGATGGTCAAGGAGGCCGAGCAGTACGCCGAGGAGGACGCCCAGCGTCGCGCGGCCGTCGATGCCCGCAACCAGGCCGACGGGCTCGTCTACTCGACCGAGAAGTTCCTCGGTGAGAACGCCGAGAAGATCCCCGACGAGGTCAAGACCGAGGTCCAGGCCGACGTCGACGCCCTCAAGGCCACGCTCGAGAACGCCGAGGCCTCCGGTGACGACATCACCGCCGGGGTCACGAAGCTCAACGAGTCCAGCCAGAAGATGGGCGCCGCCATGTACGCCGCCGCGGAGGCCGACCAGGCCGCTGCCGGTGGCAACAGCGAGGCCACGGGCGACGCCGACGACGACGTCGTCGACGCCGAGATCGTGGACGAGGCCGACGAGCCCGCCGGTGACCAGCCGGCCGGGGGCGCAGCCGAGGACGAGAGCAAGTGACCGATTCGTTCGGTGACGCCGGGGCCGAGATGGCCAACGAGACCGAGGTCGAGGCGCCCGTGGATCCGTCCACGGGCGCCCCGGCCCGGCCGGGTGCGCTCGACGACACCAGCGGTGTCGACAACTTCGTCGAGGAGGGTGCTCCCCTGGAGCCCCAGGACCTCGCCGAGGTCGAGGGCGTCGGGGGCGTCGGGGGCGGCGAGAGCGCAGAGTCCGCGGCGCTGGCCGAGCGCACCGCGGACCTCCAACGGCTCCAGGCCGAGTTCCTCAACTACAAGCGCCGCGTCGACCGGGACCGCGACCTGATCCGCGAGAACGCGACGTACGCCGTGCTCGCACCGATCACCGAGGTGCTCGACACCATCGACCGGGCGCGTGAGCACGGCGCCCTCGACGACGGCTTCCAGACGGTGGCCGACCAGCTCGAGCGGGTGGTGACCGGCCTCGGGCTGACGAAGTTCGGAGCCGTGGGCGACGCGTTCGACCCCACGATCCATGAGGCGCTCAGCCACATCGGCGAGGACGCCGAGGTCACGGTGACCACCTGCAAGGTGATCGCCAAGGCGGGCTACAAGATCGGCGACCGCGTCGTACGCGCGGCGCAGGTCCTGGTGGTCGACCCGGTCTCCGCTGGTTGAGGTGCGAGCGCAGCAAGCCTCGAGAATGAGGCTGGTAACCGGCGACAGTGACGGCGACAGTGAGGGCGACAGCGAAGGGAGGCGCGCATGAGCGCAACGGACGGCATGCGTGCCGACTGGGCGAGCAAGGACTTCTACGCCGTGCTCGGCGTGAAGAAGGACGCGACACCCGACGAGATCAAGAAGGCCTACCGCAAGCTGGCGCGCGAGAACCATCCTGACTCCAACCCCGGCGACACCGCCCGGCACGACCGGTTCAAGTCCGTGGCCGAGGCCTACGACGTCGTGGGCGACGCCGAGAAGCGCGCCAAGTACGACCAGATGCGCGACGCCTACCGGTCGGGCGGCTTCGCGGGCGGCTCCTACGGCGAGGGCGGTGGGACCGGGTTCGACATCAACGACTTCCTGCGCGATCGCGGCGCGGGAGGCGGCGGCGGGTTCGGCGACATGTTCGGTGACATCTTCGGCAACCGGGGCAGCCGCACCCGGGCGCAGGAGCGGCCCCGCAAGGGCGCCGACGTCGAGACGACCGCCACCATCGGCTTCACCGACGCGATCCAGGGCGTCACCGTCTCGCTGCGCCTCACCTCCGACGCCCCGTGCCCCGACTGCAACGGCACCGGCGGCAAGCCGGGCACCCGGCCGCACGTCTGCCCCGAGTGCGAGGGCGCCGGCTACGTCGTGGCGTCGGTCGGCGGCGCGTTCTCGATGAACGAGACCTGCCCCGCGTGCGGCGGCCGCCAGCTCGTGTACGACGACCCCTGCCCGACCTGCCACGGCAACGGTCGCGGCCTCTCGGCGCGCACGATCCAGGCGCGCATCCCCGCCGGGGTGAGGAGCGGCCAGAAGATCCGGGTCAAGGGCAAGGGGGCCGTCGGCGAGAACGGCGGCCCGCACGGCGACCTGTTCGTGGTCGTCAAGGTCAGCGGTCACCGGCTCTTCGGCCGCAAGGACGACAACCTCACGATCGACGTGCCCGTGTCGTTCGCCGAGGCCGCCCTCGGTGCCGAGATCACGGTGCCGACCCTGGGCGGCCCGCCCGTGACGCTGAAGATCCCGGCCGGCACCCCCAACGGCCGCACGTTCCGGGTCCGCGGCAAGGGCGCCCCCCGCAAGGACGGCACCTACGGCGACCTGCTCGCGACCGTGCAGGTGCAGGTGCCCGCCACCCTCGACCCGGCCGCACGCAAGGCCGTCGAGGCCTATCGCGCCGCCACCGCCGGCATCCCGCTGCGCGCCAACCTCTTCGAGTCATGACCAGGTTCTCGGCGCCGCTGCCCGACGCCGCCGTCTACGTCATCTCGGTGGCCGCCGAGCTCACGGGGCTGCACCCGCAGACCCTGCGCACCTACGAGCGGATGGGGCTGATCACCCCGGGCCGCACCGGCGGCGGCGGGCGCCGCTACTCCCACCGCGACCTCGAGCTGCTCCGGCTGATCGCCAACCTGACCTCGCAGGGCATCGGCATCGAGGGCGTCCGCCGCATCCTCGAGCTCGAGCACCAGGTCGCCGCCCTGCAGGCCCGCAACACCGAGCTCGCGGCCGAGCTGGAGGCCACGCGCGACGCGCTGCGGCGTACCCCCTCGGCGGTCGGTGCGCCGGTCAGCCGGCTGCCGGTGCTGCGCACACCGATGACCAGCAACCAGATGGTGGTCTGGCGCCGCCAGCGCTAGCTCCAGTGGCCGGGTCGGGAGAGACCCTCCGGCAGCCGGGTGGCCGCGTCGCCCCGGGTCGCGTTGACCTGCGGCTGGGTGAGGAAGACCGCGCCCGCGAGGTCCGCGCCGCGGACGTCGGCACCGCGCAGGTCGGCACCCAGCAGGTCGGTGCCCGTGAGATCACCGCCGCGCAGGTCGGCCCCGAGCAGCAGCGCGCCGCGCAGGCAGACCAGGCGCAGCGGCACCTCGCGCAGGTCGTGGCCCGACAGATCCGCGCCGGTGCGGTCGGTGCCGCCCTCGCCGCGGATGCGGGCACTGGCCGTGCTGAGCTCGTCGGACACCTCGGCCCGGAGCCCGTCGACGTCGACGGCGAGCACGGCCTCGGCCGGCAGCGCGACCAGCTCGGTGATCCGAACGACCAGCCCGGCCGCGACCGGCGAGGGCGATGAGCGTCCGACCTCGGTGAGGTGGACGAGCATCTCGTGCAGCTGTCGCATCGCGGAGAGCACGGCGGCCATCTCGCCCAGGTTGTCGTTCTCGCGCCACGACGTGCCGGCGTAGGTCACCTGCGAGACCTGCTGACCGGCACCGAAGCACTCGAAGACGGTGCAGCCGGGCCAGCCCCGCCCGCGCAGGTCGTCGTGGATGCCGCAGCCGTCGTCGGCGCCGAGGTGGCCGCACGGGGTGCCGCTCTCCTTGTCCGCGCCGAAGCCCGACTCAGCGCGGAACGGCAGCAGCACGCAGCAGAGCCCGAAGCACCGCGAGCAGTCGGATGCGAGCTCGAGCCCGGTCACCCGGCAGTCGGGGAGCCCGGCTCGACGAAGTCCCGGCCGAGCGGGTAGGGGCGCACGGGGCGCACCGGGCCGGCATGCGCGACCCGCTGGAGGTGCGAGATCAGGGTCTTCGCCGACACGCCCTTGATGATGTAGGCGTCGGCCCCGGCATCGAGCGCGGCCTCGGTCATGTGGGTCGCGCTGATCGCCGAGCAGATGACGATCTTGGACCGTGGCGACTGCTCCAGGAGCATGGGCAGCACCTCGAGGCCGGTCACCTCGGGCATCGCCAGGTCGAGCAGGATGATGTCGGGCTGGCCCGCGCGCACCACCTCGAGCGCGGCCATCGCGTCGGCGGTGTCGCCGAGGAGGTCGAAGCCGCGGGACTCCAGGGCGATGCGCAGGATGTCGCGCAGGTCGTCGTCGTCGTCGACGACGACCACACTGATCGGCTTCTCCTCGACCGGGGCGGGTGCCTCGACCGGGACTTCGACAGGGATTGCCTGCTTGCGGAACAGCTTCACCGTCATCCTCCAGCCTCGACTGCGTGGTCATGCTAGTGGTCATGGGTGCCCGGTGTGCGGTGTCGGGGTCGGAGAGTCCCGATCGGACCCTGCCCAGAGTTGAGTGGAATGGACTCAACTCGTGGCGCGTTGGACCCAGTGACGAGAGAGTATCCCGGCACGCACGTGCCGCCGGACGACTGAGGAGGAGCCGCGTTGAGCCAGTTCGGAGCCGAGAAGTTCACCACCCGCAGCCGCGAGGTCATCGAGGCTGCCCAGCTCGCCGCCACCACGGCGGGCAACACCGTCACCGACCCTGTCCACCTGCTCGTCGCGCTGCTCCGACAGGACGGGGGCACGGCGCGGGCGCTGGTCTCCAAGGCCGGCGTCGACGCCGACTCACTGACCGCGCGGGCGCAGGCCGCGCTCGACGCGCTGCCGCGGGCCACCGGCTCCACCGTCGCCCAGCCCTCCGCCTCCGCCGCGCTCACCCGGGTGCTGGCCGGCGCGCTCGACCTGGCCTCGTCGATGAAGGACGACTACGTCGCGACCGAGCACCTGCTGATCTCGCTGGCGACCGTCGAGTCGTCGGCGAGGAAGGTGATCACCGACTCCGGGCTCACGGCCGACGGTCTGCGTGAGGGCCTCACCGCCGTCCGCGGCAACCGTCGCGTGACCAGCCAGGAGGCCGAGTCGACGTACGAGGCGCTCGACAAGTACTCCGTCGACCTCACCGAGGCCGCGGAGGAGGGCCGGCTCGACCCGGTCATCGGCCGGGACGCGGAGATCCGCCGGGTCATCCAGGTGCTGTCGCGACGTACCAAGAACAACCCGGTGCTGATCGGCGAGCCGGGGGTCGGCAAGACCGCCGTGGTCGAGGGACTCGCCCAGCGGGTCGTGGCCGGCGACGTGCCCGACTCGCTCAAGGGCCGGCGCGTGCTCAGCCTCGACCTCGCAGCGATGGTGGCGGGTGCGAAGTACCGCGGCGAGTTCGAGGAGCGGCTCAAGGCCGTGCTCGAGGAGATCAAGGACGCCGGTGGGCAGGTCATCACCTTCATCGACGAGCTGCACACGGTCGTCGGCGCGGGCGCCGGCGGCGACTCCGCGATGGACGCCGGCAACATGCTCAAGCCGATGCTGGCCCGCGGCGAGCTGCACATGATCGGCGCGACCACCCTCGACGAGTACCGCGAGCGCATCGAGAAGGACCCCGCCCTCGAGCGCCGCTTCCAGCAGGTGTTCGTCGGCGAGCCGAGCGTCGAGGACACCATCCAGATCCTGCGCGGCATCCAGGAGAAGTACGAGGCGCACCACGGGGTGCGGATCACCGACGCCGCCCTGGTCGCCGCGGCCACCCTGAGCGACCGCTACATCACCGGCCGCCAGCTGCCCGACAAGGCCATCGACCTCATCGACGAGGCGGCCTCCCGGCTGCGGATGGAGATCGAGTCGTCGCCCGAGGAGATCGACCAGCTGCGTCGGCGCGTCGAGCGGCTCAAGATGGAGGAGTTCGCGCTCGCCAAGGAGGCCGACGACGCGTCGGTCGAGCGGCTGGCCGCCCTGCGTGCCGACCTCGCCGACCACGAGGAGGAGCTGCGGGCCCTGGAGGTGCGCTGGGAGCAGGAGAAGTCCACCCTCGAGGACGAGGGCGAGCTGCGTCGCCGGCTCGACACCGTCCGCGTGCACGCCGACAAGCTGGCGCGCGAGGGCAGGCTCGCCGAGGCCAGCGAGATCCTCTACGGCAAGATCCCCGAGCTCGAGAGGAAGCTGGCCTCCGTCGAGGTCGCCGAGAAGTCCGATCTCGAGCCGCTCGTCGGCGAGCAGGTCGGTGCCGAGCAGATCGCCGAGGTGGTCGAGGCCTGGACGGGCATCCCCACCGGCAGGATGTTGCAGGGCGAGACCGCGAAGCTGCTCGAGATGGAGGCCGTGCTCGGCGAGCGGCTGATCGGGCAGCGCGAGGCCGTCGGCGCGGTGAGCGACGCCGTACGACGCTCACGAGCCGGCATCAGCGACCCCAACCGGCCGACCGGCTCGTTCCTGTTCCTCGGCCCGACCGGCACCGGCAAGACCGAGCTGGCCAAGGCGCTGGCCGACTTCCTCTTCGACGACGAGCGGGCGATCGTGCGGCTCGACATGAGCGAGTACTCCGAGAAGCACTCGGTGGCCCGGCTCGTCGGTGCGCCTCCGGGGTACGTCGGCTACGACGAGGGCGGCCAGCTGACCGAGGCCGTGCGGCGGCGGCCCTACTCGGTGGTGCTGCTCGACGAGGTCGAGAAGGCGCACCCGGAGGTCTTCGACGTGCTGTTGCAGGTGCTCGACGACGGCCGGTTGACCGACAGCCAGGGCCGTACCGTCGACTTCCGCAACACCCTGCTGATCCTGACCAGCAACCTCGGCTCGGCCTTCCTCGTCGACCCCGCCTCCGACCCGGCCGCCCGGAAGGAGTCGGTGATGGGCGTCGTGCGCGCCCACTTCAAGCCGGAGTTCCTCAACCGGCTCGACGAGGTCGTGCTGTTCGACGCGTTGAGCCGCGACGACCTGGCCCACATCGTCGACCTGCAGCTGGTGCTGCTCGAGAAGCGGCTGGCCATGCGACGCATCACCCTGTCGGTGTCGCAGGACGCCCGGCTGTGGCTGGCCGAGACCGGCTACGACCCGGCGTACGGCGCCCGCCCGCTGCGCCGGCTGATCCAGAGTGCCATCGGCGACCCGCTCGCCCGGCTGCTCATCGGCGGTAGCGTCCAGGACGGCGGCGCGGTCGCCGTGGAGCGCGGGGACGACGGCCTGGTGCTCGTCCCGGCGTGATGCAGCGGCCGGCGCTGATGCGGTGACGCTTGGGTCGCAATGATGGAATGGGCTCGTGAGCGAGTCCGGGAAGACCCTGCCGCGGCCTCGTCAGGTGACGATGGCCGGCTGGATGATCATGCTCGGATCCGGGTTCGTGGTCGTCACGGGATACGAGGCCATCGCCGGGTTGCGCTCGCTGCAGTCGCGCGAGGCGATCGAGAAGTTCCTGTCCACGCCTCCGGGCGACGGGCTGGGCCTCTCGGTCGAGGGCGCGCTGACGATCCTGCACGTCAGTGCCATGGTCGCTGCGGGTTGCGCCACCGCTGCCGGGGTGCTCGGCTTCCACGTCCTCAAGCGGCACCGCGGTGCCCGCATCGCGCTGACCGTGCTGGCCGTGCCGCTGTTCGTGGCGGGCATCGTCACCGGCGGCTTCATGTCGTCGCTGGTCGCGGTGGCGTCGGTGATGCTGTGGCTCCAGCCGGCGCGTGACTGGTTCGACGGCAAGGCCGCTCCGCCGCCGGTCGAGCGGGCGCCGCAGCGTCAGGCTCCCGTGTGGCCGCCCCAGGCGCCGCCGGCCGGGCAGCCGCCTGCCGATCCGCGTGCGTTCGAGGGGTTCGGCACGACGCTCACCGCTGCGGTGGCCGCCGATGCCGACAGGCCCGGCGCCGAGGCGCGCCGCCCCAGCTCCCTCGTCATGGCCGCGATCATCACCTGGGTCTTCGCCGGGTTCGCGCTCGTCTCGTCGGTGATCGGGATCGTGGTCGTCGCGTCCTCGCCGGACGTCCTGCTCGACCGGATCGCCGAGCAGAACCCCGACCTCGCGAGCCAGGGCGTCACCGACGGGACGCTCATCGCCTCGACCTACTTCATGGGTGCGGTGACGCTGGCCTGGTCGGTCCTCGCCTGCGTCTGCGCGGCGCTGATGCTGCGCCGCAGCGCCCGGGCCGCACTGGCGCTGCTGGTCCTGTCGGCGTTCACCGCCGCACTCTGCCTGGCCGCCACCCTCGCCTCGACCGCGCTGGCGCTGCCGGCGGCGGCCGCGGTCGTCGTCGTCGTCCTGCTGCGCCGGGCCGAGGTGCGCGCCTGGTTCGCGACCGGACCGCGCCCGGTCAGGCCGACATATCGGCCGCCCGCAGGCGGCTGAGTCCCTCCTCGATCAGGTCGGGCTGCTTGCAGAACGCCCAGCGCACCAGGTGTCGCCCGGCCTCCTGGTCGTCGTGGAAGCCCTGCGTCGGGATCGCCACGACCCCCGCACGCCCGGGCAGGGCCCGGCAGAACGCGAGCCCGTCCGGCCAGCCCAGGTGCCTGATGTCGGTGGTCGCGAAGTAGGTGCCCTCCGGGACGCGAGGGGTCAGCCCCACCTCGGCCAGCCCGGCGCACAGCAGGTCACGGCGCTGCTCGAGCGACGCGGCCAGCTCGGCGGGATAGTCGGGCTCCTCGGTCAGCGCCAGTGCCACCGCGGGCTGGAGCGGTGACCCGGAGGTGAAGGTGAGCCACTGCTTGGCCGCCAGCACGGCGCCGACCAGGTCCGCCGGACCCGTGGCCCAGCCGACCTTCCACCCGGTGAACGAGTAGCTCTTGCCGGCACTCGACAGGGTCAGCGTGCGCTCGAACATCCCGGGCAGCGTCGCGATCGGCACGTGCGTGCTGCCGGTGAAGACCAGGTGCTCGTAGACCTCGTCGGTGATGACGACCAGGTCGTGCTCGATCGCCACGTCGGCGACGGCCTGCAGCTCCTCGCGGGTGAGCACGGTGCCGGTCGGGTTGTGCGGGCTGTTGAGCAGCACGAACCGGCTCCGCGGGGACACGGCGGCGCGCAGGGCATCGACGTCGAGGCGGAAGTCGGGGGCCCGCAGCGTGACGGGTCGGCGTACTCCTCCGGCCATCTCGATCGTCGCCACGTAGGAGTCGTAGTAGGGCTCCAGGACGATCACCTCGTCGCCGGGCTCGACGAGGCCGAGCATGGCCGCGGCGATCGCCTCGGTGCAGCCGGTGGTGATCACGACCTGGCTGTCGGGGTCCAGGTCGAGGCCGTAGTGCCTGGCCTGATGGGCCGCGACGGCCTGCCGCAGGGCGGGTACGCCGGTGCCGGGCGCGTACTGGTTGCGCCCGTGGCGCAGGGCGTCCACCGCGGCGGCGATCACCGACGGCGGGCCGTCCTGGTCCGGGAAGCCCTGGCCGAGGTTGACCGCACCGGTCCGCACGGCCAGCGCCGACATCTCCGAGAAGATCGTCGGGGGCACGGTGCGCAGCCGCGTGGCGACGGGACGAGGCGTCGAGGCAGACATGTCCGCGAGACTAGCGACGACCTGCCTACACTCGCCGCATGTCCATCGAGCCCCACGCCTCCCCACGGCGCCGGGCTCGGGTCCTCACCGTCATCGGCCTGGTGATGCTCGTCGCCGGGGTGGCCGTGCTGGGCTGGGTCGGCTGGCAGATGTACGGCACCAACTACGTGTCGGCGCGCAAGCACACCGAGCTCGTCGAGCGGGTCGAGAAGACCTGGCGGCAGGGCAACGACACCGTGAAGTCGTCCGAGGGCAGCGTCGAGGCGGTGGTCCGCATCCCGCGCTTCGGCAAGGGCTACGCCGTCCCGCTGCTCGAGGGTGTCGAGGACGACGCGCTCGCGGCCGGCTTCGGCCACTTCAAGAGCTCGGCGTCCCCGGGGGCCAAGGGCAACTACGCGCTGGCCGCGCACCGGGTCACCCATGGTGAGCCGTTGCGCCAGATGCCCGACCTGGTGCCCGGCGACAAGGTCATCGTGGAGACCCGGAAGTGGACCTACACCTACGTCCTGGACACCGGCGGCGACGACCTGGTGGTGCCGTTCACGCAGACCTGGGTGATCGACCCGCTACCCACCAACCCCGCCGCGGGCGGCGTACAGCCCGCGCAGGACGCCGGCCAGCGGCTGATCACACTGACGACCTGCTCGGAGCTGTTCCACACCGACAACCGGATGATCGCGTTCGGGCACCTGCTCACGAAGCAGCCGCGGACGACCTGAGCCGGTCGAGGCCGCGGGTCCAGTAGGTGACCCAGCCGGTGCCGGCGATGCCGATGGCGCCGAGCGCGAGGCAGGCGCCGGCGAGCGGCACCACGAGCGTCAGCGCGCCCAGCAGCACGGGCGCGGCGGTGTTGCCCAGGTCTCCGCACAGCCGCCACCCACCGAGGTACTGCGCCCGACCGGCGGTGGGCGCGGTGTCGGCGCCCATCGTCATCACGATCCCCGAGCCGAGGCCGTTGCCGGCGGCGATGAGCACGGCGACCGCCAGCACCGACCCGAACGAGTCGGTGAGCGGGAGCAGCAACGCGCCTGCCGCGACCGTGGCGACGACCGGGAAGGCGACCCACGCCCGGCCGTGGCGGTCCATCACCCAGCCCGCGGGGTAGAACAGCGCGACGTCGACGGCCGCGGCCAGCCCGAAGATCAGCGACGTGGCCGAGCCCGACAGGCCGATGTGGTCGCACCACAGCGGCAGCAGCGCCAGCCGCAGCGACCGCGACGCGGAGATGACCGCCACCGCACTGCCGAGCGTGACCAGCACCCGGCGGTGCTGCCGCAGCACCGACCACACCGACAACGGGCCGTGGACGGCCTGTGCCGCCCGGGCCTCCGCGCTCAGGTCGGGCATCGACTGCACCATGGCTGCGGCCGCGAGGCTGGCCGCGGCACCGAGCGCGAAGACCGCGGACAGGCCGTAGCGGTGGATGAGCAGCGCGCCGAGCAGCGGCCCGACGAGCAGGCCGATGCGGTGGCTGCCGCCGAGCGTCGCCAGCGCCCGCGCCCGGAAGGGGATCGGCACCGCGTCGATGATGTAGCCCTGCCGGCCCAGCAGGAAGACCGTCCACGCCATGCCGGTCAGCAGCACCAGGACCGAGAAGACGACCAGGTCGTCGGTGCCCCAGGCGAGCAGGAACACCACGCACTCCACCAGCCCGGTCGCCGTCAGTGCCCGTCGTTCGCCGATGCGGGCCACGATCGCGCCCGCCGGCAGCGACATCAGCAGCTGACCGATCCCGACCAGCGCCACGACGAGCGCCGCCTGGCCCACGGTCGCGCCGAGCTCGCGAGCGTGCAACGCCACGATCGGCATGATCGCGCCGTGCCCGATCCCCTCGACGATGCTCGGCCCGTAGGCGGGCACGGCGATCCGGCGCAGGCGGAAGTCGGAGGCGGAGGTCATCTCAACGCCGATCCTAGGAGTCGATACGCTCACCGCCATGAGCAGCACCGACCCTCAGCACACCCGCCCGTCCGACGCCGTCGACACGCTCGCCGTCGACATCGATGCCTGCTGCCGGCTCCACGGCGAGTTCACGCTCCGCTCGGGCCAGGTCGCCGGGGAGTACTTCGACAAGTACCTCTTCGAGTCCGACCCGGTCCTGCTCGGGCGGGTCGTGGACCGGATGTTCGACCTGCTGCCCGCGGACACCGAGCTCCTCGGCGGCCTCGAGATGGGTGGCATCCCGATCGTCGCCGTGCTCAGCGCCCGCACCGGCCTGCCCGCCCTGTTCGTGCGCAAGAAGGCCAAGGAGTACGGCACCTGCAAGCTCGCCGAGGGACCGGAGGTCGAAGGCCGGCGGATCACCATCATCGAGGACGTCATCACGACCGGCGGTGCCGTCCGCGACGCCACCCGTGGCCTGCGGGAGCGCGGTGCGACCGTCGAGACCGTCGTGTGCGCGATCGACCGCAGCCCGGCCGACGAGAACCCGTTGGCCGACGTCGACCTCGAGGTCCGCCCGGTCTTCACCAGGGCGCAGCTCGACGCGGCTCGCGCACGGTAGCGGCCCGCCGATGCGGGATCGGGACCGCTACTCGACGTCCCAGCCGGCGATGTCGCGATCGGGCCGGCCGTCGAGGTCGCGGTCCTCGGCCTCGGGTGCGTTGGTGCGCTTGTGCCGCCACCACTCCCACGCCACGGGGAGCACCGAGAACGCCAGGATCACGATGATCGCCTTGTCGATGTTCTGCCCGAGCGACGGGAAGGCCGAGCCCAGGAAGTAGCCCATCAGGGTGACGCTCAGCACCCACGCGATCGCGCCGACGAGGCTCCACACCAGGAAGCGGTGACGCGACATCTTGGTGGCGCCGGCGACGACGGTGATGAAGGTGCGCACGAACGGCACGAAGCGGCCGATGACCAGCGCCTTGTTGCCGTGCTTCTCGAAGAACGCGTGCGTCTGGTCGAAGTACTTGCGCTTGACGATCCGGCCGTCGCGCTCGTAGAGCCGTGGCCCGACCCTGCGGCCCAGCTCGTAGCCGACGACGTTGCCGCCGAACGCGGCCGCGCTGAGCAGGACGAGCGCGACCAGCAGCTCGACGAGCTGTCCGCCGGCGAACAGGTCGATCCTCTCGGCGGCGATGAACAGGCCCATCGCGAACAGCAACGTGTCGCCGGGCAGGAACGGGAAGAGCAGGCCGCACTCGACGAAGATGATGAGCAGGCTGATCCAGAACAGCTCGGCGCCGAAGCGGTCCAGCAGCCAGTTGGGGTCCATCCACGGGATGCCGAGCAGCCCGGGGATCACACCATGCACATCGACCAGCAGCGAGCTCACGAGCGCAACCCTAACCGCGGCGCCCCAAGGCGAGACCTGGCGCACTAGCCTCGCGCGCATGGACGACGAGGAGCGGGCGCCGTACGACCCGATGCCGCACGGGCCTCCCGAGGTCGGGGTGGGGCCCTGGGAGGGTCCCCTGCCGACGGGCGCCGGCGCCGAGGTGTACGACACTGCGCTGCTGGCCGAGGGCGACCGCCGCAACGTCGTCGACCGCTACCGCTACTGGACCATGGCCGCGATCGTCGCCGACCTCGACACCCGGCGCCACGACTTCCATGTCGCGATCGAGAACTGGCAGCACGACTTCAACATCGGCACGATCGTGCGGACCGCCAACGCGTTCCTGGCCGCCGAGGTGCACATCGTGGGCAACCGGCGCTGGAACCGGCGCGGCGCCATGGTGACCGACCGCTACCAGCACGTCCGGCACCACGAGAGCGCAGCCGACCTGGCGGCGTACCTCCACCAGGCCCCGGGTGGGGGTGTCCGGCTGCTCGGCATCGACAACCTGCCCGGCTCCGAGCACCTCGAGACCATGGAGCTGCCCCGCCGGGTGTGCTTCCTCTTCGGGCAGGAGGGCCCGGGTCTCTCCGAGGGGGCACGCGGGGCCTGCGACGGCACCTTCTCGATCGCCCAGTTCGGATCCACGCGCTCGATCAACGCCTCCGCCGCGGCGGCCATCGCGATGCACACGTGGATCAGGGAGTACGCCGACCTCGGCGCCGGCGCGTGGCGTGGCTGATCACGACGGCGACTCGGCCAGGGCCTTGTGCAGCGCGGCCACCGCACGGGAGGTGTGACTCTTCACCGTGCCCTCGCCGATGCCGAGCTCGTCAGCGGTCTCGGCCACCGACAGCCCCAGCCAGTGCCGCAGCACCACGACCTTGCGCTGCATCACGGGCAGCTGCTGCAGCGCGTCGAAGAGGGCCGTGCGCTCCTCGGGAGGCAGGTCCGCCCGGGCGACCGGGTCGTGCCCGTCGAGGCCGGGCGTCTCGCGCCGCCAGGGACGCCGCGCCTCGTCGATGTTGGCCCGCACGAGGATGCGGCGGACGTATGCCTCCTCCTTGCCCTGGTGCTGCAGGCGCGGCCACGCGACGTACAGCTTGACCAGCGCGGTCTGCAGCAGGTCGTCGGCGCGGTGCCAGTCGCCGCAGATCGCATACGCGATGCGCCGGAGGTGGGTCTGCCGGGCGGCGACGAAGTCCGTGTACGCCGCGTCGCGAGCCGTCACCTGAGCCCCACTCCCGCGTCGTACCTGTCGCGCGCGAAGGCCAGGAACTCCTCGACGGTCTGACCGGGCTCGGCAGCGAACCCGATGTAGTCGGGCTGGCCCGCGATGATGCGGCCCAGCCACCACCGGCGCCCGCCGCCACCCTCGACCAGGGCGACCGCGGTCGTCGCCCCCGGGGGAGCGAAGCTGTCGGGCAGGCCGGTGTCGGCGCGCTGCTCGACGATCCGGTAGTCCTGGTCGGCGACGAGCCGACCGCTGTCGTCGAAGCGCACGGTGGTGCCGGGGAAGTCGGCGGCCGGGTCCGCCGGGTCGGCCTGCACGGCCTGATCGGCGGCCACCTGGGCGGTCGCCCACTCGGAGAGGGTGCGCCAACGGCCGGTGGGGTCCGCGGGCAGCTGGGCCGAGCTGCTCGACCTGGGGCCGTCCTCGAGCAGCATCCAGTAGGTCTTCCCCTTCCAGGTCACGGTGAGGGCCACCGAACGCTCGGGCGGTGCGAGGCCGTACGGGTTCTCGATGGTCTCGTGCACCGTGGCGCCGGGGCGGACCTCGATCTCCCCGCTCGCGTCGTACCGGACGAACTGTCTGCGCCAGGGGATGGGAGGGAGGGGAGCCGGCGCGGCGGACACGCTCGGCTCGGCGGGGACCGAGCTCTCCGAGGCGGCGTAGCCCGGCTCCTCGACGGCGCGGTCGTTGCCGCCGGCGAGGGCGTACGACGACCCGAGGACGGCGACGGCCGCGAGTGCGACGAGACCCGTCCCGACGCGTCGGCGGAGCAGGGCCCGGTGGCCCGCGGCGAGGCGATCGTCGAGCGGCCGGTGGGTGGGGCCGTCCCCGAACGACCGGCCGAGCCGGTCGCGCAGGTCTGCGTCGAGGTCCTCGGTGTCCATGCCCCTACGACGGAACGAGTCCGGGATCGGTTGTCACCGCCGGCGTTGCGCGTCGTCGCCGCAGCCGTCGATGAGGTCGGCCTGCGGGGCGGCGTCGTACGGGCTGCTCATCTGGTCCCCCGATCGGACGCGAGCCCGTCTCGCGTGCTGACCCGACCCTAGCCAGCCCCGAGCCGACCCGTGGGTAGCCACTAGGGTTGAAACCACGCCCAGCACACGCTTTCGCACCTGACCCGAGGAGCCCACGATGCCCATCGCCACCCCCGAGCGCTACGCCGAGATGCTCGATGCGGCCAAGGCCGGTTCGTTCGCCTATCCGGCCATCAACGCCTCGTCCTCGCAGACGCTGAACGCCGCGCTGAAGGGCTTCGCCGATGCCGGGTCCGACGGCATCATCCAGGTCTCGACCGGCGGTGCGGAGTATCTCTCCGGGCCCGGTGTGAAGCACATGGTCACCGGTTCGGTGGCCTTCGCGGCGTACGCCGCCGAGGTGGCCAAGAACTACCCGGTGAACATCGCGCTGCACACCGACCACTGCCCCAAGGACAAGCTCGACGGCTTCGTCCGCCCGCTGATCGACATCTCCGTCGAGCGGGTGGCCCGTGGCGAGGCGCCGCTGTTCCAGTCGCACATGTGGGACGGCTCCGCGGTGCCGCTGGACGAGAACCTCCAGATCGCCCAGGAGCTGCTCGCCAAGTGCGCGGCCGCCCACATCATCCTCGAGGTCGAGATCGGCGTCGTCGGTGGCGAGGAGGACGGCGTCGCCAACGAGATCAACGACCAGCTCTACACGACCCCCGAGGACGCCCTGGCCACCGTCGAGGCGCTCGGCAACGGCGAGAACGGGCGCTACATGGCCGCCCTGACCTTCGGCAACGTGCACGGCGTCTACAAGCCCGGCAACGTCAAGCTCCGTCCCGAGATCCTGAAGGCCGCCCAGGAGGCCGTGGCGGGCAAGCTCGGCCTCGAGGCCGGCGCCAAGCCCTTCGACCTCGTCTTCCACGGTGGCTCCGGCTCGTCGGCCGAGGAGATCTCCGCCGCCGTCGACTTCGGCGTCATCAAGATGAACGTCGACACCGACACCCAGTACGCCTTCACCCGCCCGATCGCGGCCCACATGTTCGCCAACTACGACGGCGTGCTCAAGGTCGACGGCGAGGTGGGCAACAAGAAGGTCTACGACCCGCGTGCCTGGGGCAAGGCCGGCGAGGCGGGGATGGCCGCGCGGATCGTGGAGGCGTGCGAGAACCTCCGCTCCGCCGGCACCACCCTCGGCGCCTGACCCTCCCGCCGCCGCAGCTTCCATGTAACGCGCCGTTACTCACTGTTCCGCCCCCACCGATGGGCGCGGGAGCGTGAGTAACGGCGCGTTACATGTGGTGGCGGGGCTCAGGCGGCGGTGCGGCGCACGATGTACGGCGCCAGGTCGGCGACCGAGTGACCGAACCTGGCCAGCGTGTCGGCGTACTCGCGGGCGAGCCGGCGCCGGGCGGCCGTGCGGCCACCGAAGATGTCGTGGACGGTGATCCGGGAGACCCCGAGCTTGAAGCCGCAGACGAAGTCCTGGCGCTTCTTCTCCTCCCACAAGACGTCCTCGGGTGAGCGGTCGCCGGAGTCGTGGCGATACTTGAGGTGACCGTCCACCTCGAAGACGTGGCGACCGACCCGGATGTCGCACCACACCGTCCGGTCCCCGTCGGTGAGTCCGAACTGGGTCTGCGGTCGGCCGATCCCCAGCTCGTGCACCAGCACCCTGCCCAGTGACTCGAGCCAGCTCTCCGAGCCGGCGTCGGCCATCTCGACACACTCGCGCACGGTACGGACCTGCGGCCACGAGCGCATCGCCTTGACCTCGCGCGCCAAGCTCGCGCGGGAGACGCCCATCCTGAGCGCGGCATCGCATGCGGCCACGCCGGGGCCGAGCCCGTGCTCCCGCCCGATGTCGAGCGCCGTACGTGCGGGACCGAGCACGTCGACCCCGCCGACCCGCATCACCGACCCCGGGTCGTACGGCGCGCCGTGATGCTTGATGCCCGCCTTCGTCCGGCTCCCGCAGACCCGGTCGCGGGTCACGTGGACCAGGCAGCTCCGGGGATCGGGGACACCCATCCCCAGCAGGAGCGCCGCTGAGTCGTGGCTGAAGACCCCTGGGACCTCCATCACCAGATCGGCAGCACGCACCCGCAGCAGCGGGCGCTGGACGAACGGGTCGAGCGCCTCCCAGGCGGCCCGGTCGGCATATACGCCCTTGCGGACCCGGATCCAGCTGCCCTGGCGCACGAGCCGGGCGATCTCGGCTCGGCAGCAGACCGGCCCCCATCGCCTGGCGGTGGGTGAGGAGGCCGTGCTGGCTCAGTGCGGGCAGATAGCTGGGCAGGTCCATGGCGGCACCGTGCCCGCGTACCGCCCACCCCTGCCGGGCGTGCGGCTCAGGTTGTGGAAAACCTGTGGTTCAACCGTTCTGTGGACGTCTTCCGGTCCGCCAGCTTCCATGTAACGCGCCGTTACTCACTGTTCCGCCCCCACCGATGGGCGCGGGAGTGTGAGTAACGGCGCGTTACATGTGGTGGAGGCGCCGGGACGGAGCAGGGGAGCCCCAAGGATGCCCTGCCGGGTGCTCGAGACGTCAGCCCTGCGGGGCGAAGTGGCGGGGCCGCTCGAAGAACACCACGGCCACGAGGCCGAGGGCGAGCACCACCGGCACGAGCAGCAGCGACTGGGACATCGCATCGCTGAACGACGCGGCCAGCCGGGCGGGCAGCTCACCCGAGGCGGGCTCGGCGCCGGTGGCGCCCAGGCCGTTGGCGGCCAGCCTGGCATCGATGAGCACGGCGATCGCGGCGGACCCCAGGACGGCACCCACCTGCCGGTTGGCGTTGTAGACCCCCGCTCCCGCCCCGGCCTGCTGGAGTGCGAGGTTGCGGTTGGCGGTGGTGCTCAGCGGCGCCCAGAGGAACGAGCTGCCGGCGCCGAGCACGGCCAGCGAGAACAGGATCCTCCACAGGGCAGCGTCGGACGACATGTTCCAGGAGAGCAGCACCATCGCGGCCATCAGGGTGATGAAGCCCGCCACGGTGAGGATGCGCGGGTGCACCCGGTCACTGAGCTTGCCGACCCACGGCGCAAGGGCGATCGACACCAGCGCCATCGGCACGAGCAGCAGGCCGGACTCGGTGGGGGAGTAGCCGCGCACCACCTGGGCCCACAGCATCAGTGGGAAGCCCATCGCCGTGAAGGCGAAGCTGACCGTGGCGATGCCGACGTTGGCGAGCGAGAAGTTGCGGTCTTTGAACAGCACGAGCGGCATCAGCGGCTCGCGCTGGTTGCGGGCCTGCCACCACACGAAGGCGACGAGCACGACCAGCCCGGCGATGATCAGCCGCCACACGGTGATGGGTCCGACGATGGTCGACCAGTCGTACTGGTGGGCCTCCTGGATGCCGAACACCAGCAGGAACATCCCGGCGCCGCTGAGGACGACACCCAGCCAGTCGAACCTGTGGGCGTGCGTCTCGAGCCTCGGCACGAGCCGCAGCGCCAGCCCGAAGGCGATCAGGCCGACCGGCACGTTGACGAAGAAGATCCACTCCCAGCCGAGCGAGTCGACGAGCACGCCGCCGAGGATCGGTCCAACCAGGGTCGCGACACCGGCGGTCGCGCCCCACAGCGACATGGCCCGACCACGGTTGTCGCGCGGGAAGATCCGGGTGATGATCGCCATCGTCTGCGGCGTCATCATCGAGGCGCCGAAGCCCTGGAACACCCGGGCCACGATCAGGCCCTCGATCGAGGTGGTCAGGCCGCACCACAGCGACGCGGCGGTGAACACCACCAGGCCGATCAGGTAGAGCCGCCGCGGTCCGAACCGGTCGCCCAGCCGGCCGGTGATCAGCACCGGCACGGCGTAGGCCAGCAGGTAGGCGCTGGTCACCCACACCACGGAGTTCACCGGGGCGTTGAGGTCGTCGATGATCGCGGGCGTCGCCACGGACACGATCGTGGTGTCGACCAGGATCATGAAGAAGCCCAGGCACAGCGCGACCAGGGCCGGCCACGGGCTCTGGCTCGTCTCGACACGGGACTGCGTACGAGCTTCGGTCACGGTGCACTCAACCACGCGCCGTCAGCGGCGATTCCCCGCGCACTACTGTGATCGACATGAACCACCTCGACCTGATGGCCGGTCCGCCCCCCACCCACCTGCCGGTCGACCCGGCCGCCGCCGAGCTCGCGGGCGGTGACGCCCCGATCGACGTCGTACGGCGTCACCCGGAGTCGCCCGCAGCCTGGGCCGCCCTCGCGGGGCAGGCGCAGGAGCAGGGCGCCGACGACGTGACCGTCTACGCCTACTCCCGTGTGGGCTACCACCGCTCGCTCGACATGCTGCGACGCAACGGCTGGAAGGGCCACGGCCCGGTGCCGTGGGAGCACGAGCCCAACCGCGGGTTCCTGCGCGCCCTGGCCCTGCTGGCTGCGTCGGCACGCGCCATCGGCGAGACCGACGAGTGGGAGCGCTGCTCGGAGTTCCTGCGGGACTCCAGCCCCAGCGCGCACGCCGAGCTGCTCGGCTGAGCGGCCCGCCGCACGGCGGCGAAACTTAGCGCATATTGCGGACGCGCCGCCACGCCGCTGAGGTCTAGCGTCGGAAGATCCGGAACCCTCCGGGTCCCTCCGAGGAGGTTCGCCATGACTTCAGCACGATTCCGGCGCCGCAGGCGCGCGGGACTGATCGTCGCGTCCGCGGCGGGGCTCAGCCTCGTCGCCAGCTCAGCCTGGGCCGCCGTGACCGTCGGCGACGACCCCAACGCCCTGGCGGCCGCAGTCGTCGGCGCAGCGCCGCTCACCGGCGCCAGCCTGGCCGTCGACTACCCGTGCGCGGTCGCGTGCCCGACGGGCGTGGGCACCACCCCGTTGGCCGGGTTCCCGACCAACGGCTCGACCTTCGCGATCCTGACGACGGGGGACGCCGCGCTGGCCGACCAACCCAACGACGACACCGGCTCCGGCTTCGACTGGGGTGTCGACGGCGCCGTGATCGGCACCTCCGCGCACGACCACCAGATCGCGAGGATCGACCTCGGCCCGGCCACGGGCACCTGCCTGGCCTTCGACTTCCGCTTCCTCTCCGAGGAGTTCCCGGAGTACGTCACGTCGGGCTTCAACGACGCCTTCGTCGCGCAGCTGGACACCTGGGCGGTCACCGCCGACCCCGCCGCGCAGACGGTCTCGGCGCCGGGCGACTTCGCCGCCGGGGCCGGTGACGTGATCTCCGTGGACGCGTCCGGACCGAGTGCGATGACCGCCGCCCAGGCGGCCGGCACGACCTACGACGGTGCGACGCTCCCGTTGGTGGCTCGCAAGCCGGTGGCGCAGGGGTCCACCCACTCCCTGTACCTCACGATCTTCGACCAGGGCGACGGCATCCTCGACACCGCGGTGTTCGTCGACAACCTGCGCTACGAGACGCTGCCGGCGGGCCAGTGCAAGTCGCTGGCCGTCGAGCCCTTCGAGGGCACCACGGGCGTGACGCTGGTGCCGGGCACGGCGCCAGGCTTCACTCCGGGGTTCGCGGCGATGAGCATCCCGCTCAACTGCGACCTCCCGCCGGGTCCGCTCACCTGTGACGTGAGCGCGACCTCCAGCTTCGTCGACTGGGGCGACGTGGTCCCGAGGAAGGCGGCGCGGGCGGCCAAGGCGACGACGGCCCTGGGCGCCGGCAGCGTCAGCATCAAGGGCGGGGCGAGCGGCACGCTCACGCTCGCGTCGACACCGGCCGGTGCGGCTGCGGTCAAGGCCGCGGCCGATCAGCCGGCACAGCTGAAGCTGAAGGCCAAGAAGCTGGCGAAGAAGGCCAAGAAGCTGAAGAAGAAGGCCAAGAAGGCGGCCCCCGCCAAGGCGAAGAAGCTGGCCAAGAAGGCCAAGAAGATCAAGAAGCGGGCCAAGAAGACCAAGAAGAGCGCAGCCTCGCTCGGCAAGCAGCCGCTCGGGACCGTGGTGGTCACCATCACCAACCCGGCCAACGGCAAGTCGGATCTGCTGCGGATCGTGATGCCTCGCTGAGGCCCTCGTTGAGGCCCTCGTTGAGGCCCTCGTTGAGGCTCGGTCAGGGCCGGCCGGCCCCCAGCAGCTCACGCACACGCTCCATGCCGAGGGCGACGACCAGCGTGGGCAGCCGGGGGCCGCGGTCCTTGCCGACGAACAGGTGGTAGAGCAACCGGAAGAAGTCCTTCTGGTCGCTCTTCACCTGGTCGGTCGGCGCGTCGTCGAACCCCAGCCCGCGCGCCACCTTGGGGGTGCCGTAGACGACCGACGTCACCTCGTCGAGAGCCATCGAGGCCGGCAGCCGGTCCAGGAAGATGCGCAGCCAGAGCTCCTCGTCCTCCGACAACGAGGCGAGGCGTTCGGCGTCGGGCGTCTCGCGCACGATCGTGCGGTCCTCGTCCGGCACGAACTCGGCGGTCCACTGCACCGCCTTGCGCAACCGCGGCTCGAGGTCGTCGACCGAGTCGTGCTCGAAGCCGACGTTCCCGATGACGGCGCTGATCAGGTCCACCGAGCCGGCGGTGACGTCCGCGACCGACGACAGCGTGCGGAACGGTACGACGACCCGCGGGGTCGGCAGCGCACCCGCTGCGGAGGTCGTGGAGGCCCGCTCCCACGCCAGCACAGCCAGGTCACGCTTGGCCGGGTCGCCGGCCTTGCGACCGAGCGCGTCCCACTCGTCGTACAGCCGGACGACCTCGGGGCCGAAGTCGATGGTGAACGCCTGCTTGGGCTGCCGCCGGACGTAGAGCCAGCGCACGATCGGCGCCTCGAGCACGCGCAGCGCGTCGGCGGCGGTGGGCACGCCGCCGGAGGACGACGACATCTTCTGCATGCCGGCGAAGCCGACGAAGGCGTAGGTGACCCGCGACGGCGCCCGCCAGTCGAAGATCGTGCCGACCAGGTCCTGGCCGACGGTGTACGACGAGCCCGGCGTCATGTGGTCGAGCCCGGCGGGCTCGAAGTCGACCTTCTCGAACGCCCACCGCATCGGCCAGTCGACCTTCCAGACCAGCTTGCCGCCGTCCTCGTGGGTGAGGTTGGTGCTGCCGGAGTGGCCGCACGCGTCGCACGTGTAGGCGAGGTCGGTGGTGTCGTCGTCGTACGACGTGACGGTGGTGGTGTCGCGTCCGCACTCGGCGCACCACGGCTTGAACGGGAACCGCGCCAGGTCGCCCGACCCGGACGACTCGTCCTCGTCCGCAACGGAGTCGGCCAGCGCAGAGGCCTCCTCCTCGGACTCCGCGGATGCGGCTGCCGGCGCCTTCGTGCGGTGCCTCGCCAGCACGTCCTCGATCTCGTCGCGGCGGCGGACGGCGAGCAGGATCTGCTCGCGGTAGGTGCCCGCGGAGTACATCTGCGTCTGGCTGATCTCGTCCATCTCGACGCCCAGCTCGACCAACGCCTCGCGCAGCGGCGCCTTGAAGTGCTCGGCCCACGACTCGTGGCAGCCCCACGGGTCCGGCACGGCGGACAGCGGCCGGCCGATGTGCTCGGACCACGAGGCGTCGACCCCCTGCGGGACCTTGCGGAACCGGTCGTAGTCGTCCCAGCTGTGCAGGTGGCGCACGGTGATGCCGCGTCGGCGCAGCTCCTCGGCGACGAAGTGTGGGGTCAGGAACTCGCGCAGGTTGCCCAGGTGGATGGGGCCCGACGGGGAGGCGCCGGAGGCGACCGTGACGAGGTTGCCGTCCCCGGCGTGCCGGAGCGCATCGTCGGCCGCACGGGTCACCCAGTCGACGGGCTCGGACTGACTCTTGCCTCGTGCCATCGGTGGTGGGCCCCTCCCGGATCGTGTGCAGATGATCGGGCGGTCACGCTACCGGGGAATGGGTAGGGCGTCGGAATCGATCCCCTGCGACGATTCCGACGCCCTCCGATTGTGGACGACGAGGCAGGTCCCCCGATCCGCTCGTCGGCACATCGATGCCGAGTGTGTCAGCGGGTTCCTGCGACAGGTGGCTACAAGTGGCCAGTGGCACTAACCTGCCACCATGCCCATGCGCCCCGTGGCGGCGGCGCTCGGGATCCCACCCGCGGTCGACCGCCTCTACCGACAGGTTTACGCCGGCAGCGGCATGCCCGTCGACGACGTCGCACGGAGCCTGATGCGCACCCGCGAGGAGCTGCTCGCCGAGCTCGGCACGATGATCTCGGCGGGCGTCGTGCGCATCGAGGACGACGTCCTGCACGTCACCCCGCCGGCCGAGTCGCTCGGTGTGATGCTGGCCGAGGAGAGCCGCCGAGCGCACGAGGCGGCGACCCGCCTCGAGGCGCTGTCGCGCGCACTGCCGTTCCTCGGGGAGGGCGGCTCCCGGACCGGTGCGGCGGCCGACGCGCTGGCCGTCGACGCCGAGGTCCTCGTCGGCGGCAACGTGCCGCAGACACTGGTGCGGTGGATCGAGGAGACGTCGGGGGAGATGCTGTTCCTGCGACCCGACCAGTGGCGGATGCCCAGCGAGTCGATGATGTTCCAGGCCACGATGAGCGCGGTGCGAGCCGGTCGGGTGGTCCGGGCGATCTATCCGGCCCGGGCGCTCGAGGAGGCACCCGACGTGCTGGTCAGCCGGGCCCGCAGCGGCGAGCAGATCCGCGTAGTGCCCGAGGTGCACACCCGGCTCGCCATCGTCGGCACCGCCCGTGCGTTGCTGCCGGACCCGCCCGGCGTGGCCAACGACCGCAAGCTGATCATCCGTCAGCGCGGGCTGGTCGAGATGCTGGTCGCGTACTTCGACGCGCTCTGGGACTCCGCCGCCGCCGTCCCCCATCTCGACACCGGCGACGCCCGGCCCGACCTCAGGCGGCTGCTGCTCACCCAGCTGGCGGCGGGGTCGAACGACGAGCAGATCGCCCGCACCCTGGGCATGAGCCTGCGCACGGTCCGGCGGCGCGTCCACGGCCTGATGAGCGACCTGGGTGTCGACACCCGCTTCGCGGCCGGGGTCGAGGCCGTCCGCCGCGGCTGGATCTAGGGCTGGTCCTCGGGGTCGACCGCCTCGTCCGGCCCCGGCAGCACCATGGAGTACGCCGCGCTCTCGACACGCCACGAGCGTGACCGCTCCGGGCCGTAGAGCTCGCCGTCGGCCGAGACGTAGAACGGCTCGCCGGCGACGGTGATCGTCGTGCCCCGCAACGACCGCACGTCGTCGCGCTCGGGGTGGTCGCCGCGACGCAGGGCCAGCACGTAGCCGAGCTTGGCCAACGGGCGCACGGCCCGGGAGATGATCACCTGGGCGGTGCCCGTCTCGGGGTCGGCGTCGGGGGTGAGCGGGGTGCCGCCGCCGACGAAGGCGCCGTTGCCGACCGCCACCATCAGCACCGGGTGGGCCAGGTCGTTGACGACCTCGCCGTCGACCTCGACGCGCACCCGCAGCTGGGGTGGATGGAACGCCGCCAGCACGGTGCCGATCGGGTAGCCGAGCTTGCCGAGGTTGACCTTGCCGACGCCGATCGACCCGAGGCGCTTCTTCCACCGGTGGCCCTTGCGGCTGGCCTGGGCGCCGGTGCCGACGTGCACGCTGTTGACGACGACCTCGCCGGTCTCGTCGACGATCAGGTCGACGGGCCGCACCTCGCCGGCGAGCACCAGCCGGGCCGCCGCCTCGACGTCGATCGGAATGCCGGCCGTGCGGGCGAAGTCGTTGCCGGTGCCGAGCGGCAGCAGCGCGAGCACCCGGCCGGTGAGCTCGTTGCGGCGATGCAGGGCGGACACCACGGCGTGCAGGCTGCCGTCGCCGCCGGCCACCACGATCCGGCGGGATCCCGCCCGGTGCAGGACACCGTCGAGCTCGCCGGGGTTGGCCGTCGAGGCGACCTCGACCGACGCGCCCTCGCGGAGGATCGCGGTAGCCAGCTCCAGGGCTTCCTGGTCGGCCGTGCCTGCGCCGCTGTTGGTGATGACGAGGAGGGGGTCCACCGGCGGGACACTACCGGCCGGGGTCGGCGGCCCTTTGGTAGCGTTGCGATGCAAGGGCCCCCGCAGACAAGTCGCATCTTGTGGCGGGGCCCTGCCGTGTCTGCCGAACGTGCTTGTCGAACGCTTTCCCGATGCCGTGCCCATGGGTCAGACGGAAACCGACGGAAGGGGCTGCGATGCCCGCGATCATTGTTCTGGGTGCCCAGTGGGGCGACGAGGGCAAGGGCAAGGCGACCGACCTGCTCACCACCTCCGAGACGATCGACTACTGCGTCCGCACCAGCGGCGGGCACAACGCGGGTCACACGATCGTGATCGACGGCGAGAAGTTCGCCACCCACCTGCTGCCGAGCAGCATCCTCTCCGAGGGGACCACGTCGGTGATCGCCAACGGCGTGGTCGTGTCTCCCGAGGCCCTCTTCCGCGAGATCGACGGCCTCGAGGCGCGCGGCGTGCCGGCCGCCGAGCGGCTGATGGTCTCGGCCAACGCGCACGTCATCGCGTCGTACCACTCGACGATCGACAAGGTCACCGAGCGGTTCCTCGGCAAGAACAAGATCGGCACCACGGGCCGGGGCATCGGTCCGGCGTACGCCGACAAGATCAACCGGCTCGGCATCCGCATCGCCGACCTCTTCGACGAGAAGATCCTGCTGGCCAAGGTCGAGGCGTCGCTCGAGATGAAGAACCACCTGCTCGCGAAGGTCTACAACCGCCGCGCCGCCGAGTCGGAGGCCGTGGTCGAGGAGCTGCTGTCCTACGTCGAGCGGCTGCGACCGATGGTCACCGACTCCTCGCTGCTGCTCAACACCGCGCTCGACGAGGGCAGGACGGTGCTGTTCGAGGGCGCGCAGGCGACGATGCTCGACGTCGACCACGGCACCTACCCGTTCGTGACGTCGTCCAGTGCGGTCGCGGGCGGCGTGTGCATCGGCGCCGGTGTCGGCCCGACCCGCATCGACCGGGTCATCGGGGTCATCAAGGCCTACACGACCCGGGTCGGGTCCGGCCCGTTCCCGACCGAGCTGTTCGACGCCGACGGCGAGAAGCTGTGGAAGGTCGGCGGCGAGGTGGGCGTCTCCACCGGTCGCGACCGGCGGTGCGGCTGGTACGACGCCGTCATCGCCCGCTACGCCACCCGCGTCAACGGCCTGACCGACCTGTTCCTCACCAAGCTCGACGTGCTGTCGAGCTGGGAGCGGGTGCCGGTGTGCGTCGCCTACGAGATCGACGGGGTCCGCCACGACGAGATGCCGATGACCCAGACCGAGTTCCACCACGCGAAGCCGATCTACGAGTACCTCGACGGCTGGTGGGAGGACATCTCCGGCTGCCGCAACTTCGCCGACCTGCCGCAGAACGCACAGGCCTACGTGCTCGCCCTCGAGGAGATGTCGGGCACCCGCATCTGGGGTGTCGGTGTCGGACCGGGTCGCGAGCAGACCCTCGTCGTGCACGACGCCTGACCTCGACCAGACGCCCGGGGGCCCTGGACGCCGTCGGGGCCCGGGGGCCGGCCAACGTAGAGTCACGCCACGTGAAGATCCTCGTCATCGGCGCCGGTGGCCGCGAGCACGCGCTGGCCCTGGCCCTGTCCCGTGACCCCGGCACGACCGAGGTGCACGCGGCCCCGGGCAACCCCGGCATCGAGGCGGTGGCCAGGCTCCACGAGGTCGACCCGATGGACGGCACCGCCGTGGCCGACCTCGCCGAGCGCCTCGCCGTCGACCTGGTCGTCGTCGGTCCGGAGGCCCCGCTGGTCGCCGGCGTCGCCGACGCGGTGACCGACCGGGGCATCGCCTGCTTCGGTCCGTCGCGGGAGGCGGCCCGGCTCGAGGGGTCCAAGGCGTTCTCGAAGGAGGTGATGGCGGCTGCCGGCGTGCCGACCGCCGCGTCCTACTGCTGCGGCAGCGCCGACGAGATCGAGGCGGCCCTCGACGCCTTCAGTCCGCCGTACGTCGTCAAGGACGACGCGCTCGCGGCGGGCAAGGGCGTCGTCGTCACCACCGATCGCGACGAGGCCCTCGCCCACGCCCTGTCGTGCGAGCGGGTGGTCATCGAGGAGTTCCTCGACGGCCCCGAGGTGTCCCTGTTCGCCGTGTGCGACGGCTCCACCGCCCGGGCCCTCCAGCCCGCTCAGGACTTCAAGCGCATCTTCGACGGCGGCCTCGGCGCCAACACCGGCGGCATGGGCGCCTACTCGCCGCTGCCGTGGGCGCCGGCCGGACTCGCCGACCTGGTGCTCGCCACCGTCGTGCAGCCGACGCTCGACGAGATGGTGCGCCGCGGCGCCCCCTTCGTCGGCACCCTGTACGTCGGTCTCGCGCTGACCGCCGCCGGGCCGCGGGTGATCGAGTTCAACTGCCGCTTCGGGGACCCCGACATCCAGCCGGTGCTGGCGCTGCTCACCTCACCGCTCGGCGACCTGCTCAAGGCCGCCGCTGACGGCGACCTTGGCGTCGTACCCGCCCCCACGTTCGCCGACGGGGCGGCGGTGACCGTCGTGATGGCGAGCGCCGGCTACCCGGCGACGTCATCGACCGGCGACGTCATCGTCGGCACCGAGACGCTGACGGAGGAGCGTGACGTCGAGGTGATCCAGGCCGGCACGTCGCGCACCGACACCGCTCTCGTCACCGCCGGTGGCCGCGTGCTCGCGGTCACCGCGACCGGCACCGACGTGGCCGACGCCCGCGCGAAGGCCTACGAGGGCATCGCCTCCATCTCGTTCCCCGGCGCCCAGTGGCGCCGCGACATCGCAGCCGAGCCGCTGGGCGTCGTCGAGGGCGCCTCGCTGACCCAGGAGTCACTGACATGACCGTGCCCAACGTGCTCGCCTCCCGCTATGCCGGCGCCGACCTCGCCGCCATCTGGTCGCCGGAGCACAAGATCGTGCTCGAGCGGCAGCTCTGGATCGCCGTGCTCAAGGCGCAGCGCGACCTCGGCATCGACGTGCCCGACGGCGTCGTCGAGGCCTACGAGCAGGTCGTCGACGAGGTGGACCTCGACTCCATCGCCGCCCGCGAGCGCGTCACCCGCCACGACGTGAAGGCCCGCATCGAGGAGTTCTCCGCTCTCGCCGGCCACGAGCACATCCACAAGGGCATGACCTCGCGCGACCTCACCGAGAACGTCGAGCAGCTGCAGATCCTCTCCTCCCTGCGGCTGGTGCGCGACCGGGCCGTCGCAGCGCTCGCCCGGCTCGCCCGGCTGGCCGCCGAGCACGAGTCGACCGTGATGGCGGGTCGCTCCCACAACGTGGCCGCCCAGGCCACCACGCTCGGCAAGCGCTTCGCGACCGTCGCCGACGAGATGCTGATCGGGCTGCAGCGCGTCGAGGAGCTCATCGGCCGCTACCCGCTGCGCGGCATCAAGGGCCCGGTCGGCACCTCCCAGGACATGCTCGACCTCCTCGACGGCGACGCCAGCCGGCTGGCCGACCTCGAGTCCCGGGTCGCGGCCCACCTCGGCTTCGACCAGGTCCTCACCAGCGTCGGGCAGGTCTACCCGCGCTCCCTCGACTTCGACGTCGTCTCAGCGCTGGTCCAGCTCGTCGCGGGCCCGTCGAACCTCGCCACGACCGTCCGGCTGATGGCCGGCATCGAGCTGGTCACCGAGGGGTTCAAGGACGGCCAGGTCGGCTCCTCCGCGATGCCGCACAAGATGAACACCCGGTCCTGCGAGCGGGTCAACGGCCTCGCCGTGATCCTGCGCGGCCACCTCTCCATGGTCGGCGAGCTCGCCGGCGACCAGTGGAACGAGGGCGACGTCTCCTGCTCCGTCGTACGCCGCGTGGCGCTGCCCGACGCCTTCTTCGCCGCCGACGGGCTCTTCCAGACCTTCCTCACCGTGCTCGACGAGTTCGGGGCCTTCCCGGCCGTCATCCAGCGCGAGCTCGAGCGGTACCTGCCCTTCCTCGCGACCACCAAGGTGCTGATGGCCGCGGTGCGCAACGGCGTCGGCCGCGAGGTCGCCCACGAGGCGATCAAGGAGGCCGCGGTCGGTGTGGCGCTCGCGATGCGGCAGGGCCAGGCCGTCAACGACGTCTTCGAGCGGCTCGCCGCAGACGAGCGGCTCGCGCTCGACGCCGGCCAGCTCGCGGCCCTGGTGGCCGACCCGATCACGTTCACCGGTGCGGCGGTCGACCAGGTGCAGACCGTCGTGCGCCGCGTCGAGGAGGTCGCCCGACGCCACCCCGCCGCCGCGGCGTACTCCCCGGGCGCGATCCTCTGAGCGAGGACCTCGAGCTCCCGCCGGTCAGCTCGTCGTGGGTCGGCCGGCCAGGCGCGCGGCCCGCAGCCTCCGAGTCGGGACCGGTGCGGCTCGGCCCCCGTAGCCGCCCCTTCCACCGGCGGCGTGGATAGGGTCTCGGCATGCCCGACGTCTCGCTTCCCCCGGCACCGGCCATCGCCGGCGCCACCCACCTGCACTCGGGCAAGGTCCGCGACCTGTACGTCGTCGACGAGGGCGAGCACGCCGGCGAGCTGCTGATGGTCGCCTCCGACCGCATCTCCGCCTTCGACCACGTGCTCGACACCGCGATCCCCGACAAGGGCCGGATCCTCACCGCCCTGTCGCTGTGGTGGTTCGACCAGCTGTCGCAGCTGGTGCCCCACCACGTGCTGTCCACCGAGGTGCCGGCCGAGGTCGCCGGCCGGGCCGTGATCTGCGAGAACCTCTCGATGTTCCCCGTCGAGTGCGTGGCCCGCGGCTACCTCACCGGCTCGGGGCTGCTCGACTACCGACAGACCGGCGAGGTGTGCGGGATCGCCCTGCCGGCCGGGCTCCAGGACGGCTCCCGGCTGCCCGAGCCGATCTTCACGCCGGCCACCAAGGCAGCGCTCGGCGACCACGACGAGAACGTCAGCTACGAGGCGGTCGTCGAGGAGATCGGTGACGACTTCGCCGCCGAGCTGCGGATGCTCACCCTGGCCGTCTACGGTCGCGCCGAGGTCGTCGCCCGGGAGCGCGGCATCCTCCTGGCCGACACCAAGCTCGAGTTCGGCCGACGGGCCGACCAGACGATCGTGCTGGCCGACGAGGTGCTCACGCCCGACTCGAGCAGGTTCTGGCCGGCCGATGACTGGCAGCCGGGCCGCGCCCAGGCGTCGTACGACAAGCAGGTCGTGCGTGACTGGCTCCTCTCGCCCGCCTCTGGCTGGGACCGCGCATCGGGCTCGGCGCCCCCGCCGCTGCCCGCCGAGGTCGTCGAGCTCACCCGTGCCCGGTACGTCGCGGCGTACGAGCTGCTGACCGGGGAGTCGTTCTGAACGCGTCGCGCTTCTCCGCCGTGGTCGACGTGCCGCACCGGCCGGAGGCCGTGTTCCGCTACCTGGCCGACCCGCGCAACCGACCCGAGTGGCAGTCGTCGCTGATGTCGGTGCGGCTCGAGGGCGGCGACGCCGAGCCGCGCGTGGGGCTCTCCTGGAGCGAGACCACCGTGGTCGGGATCCGCGCACACCTGACGATCACCGAGCTCGTGCCCTACCGCGTCCTGGGCGAGAGCGCCCGGATGGGCGGCATCGACGGCACGCTCGTCCTGCGCTTCAAGGGGCGACCGGGAGGCTGCCGGATCGAGGTGGAGGGCGTGATGTCGGCCGGCGGCCTGATGCGGTACGCCGCCGCCGCCGCGGCCAGGGTCGCGGGTCGCGTGGCCGTCTCCGATCTCAAGAGGGCCGGACGCGTGCTGTCCACCCGTGGGTAGGGCGGCTAGGTTTCGAGAGCGACACCGACCCGAGGAGACAGCCGTGGACAACCTCTCGATAGTGCTCGAGAACTCAGCCGACAAGTACCCCCAGCGCGAGGCGGTGGTCCTCGGTGAGACCCGGCTGACCTTCGCCCAGATCAACGGGGCCGCCAACCAGGTGGCCAACCTGCTGGTCTCGCGCGGCATCGAGCCGGGCGACAAGGTGGCGCTGAGCTGCGCGAACCTGCCGTACTTCCCGATCGTCTACTTCGGCATCCTCAAGGCAGGCGCCGTGGTGGTCCCGCTCAACGTGCTGCTGAAGGGCCGTGAGGTCGCCTACCACCTGGCCGACTCCGAGGCGAAGGCCTACTTCTGCTTCGAGGGCACCAAGGAGCTCCCGATCGGCGAGGCCGGGCACCAGGGCTTCTCGCAGGCCGACGGCTGCGAGCACTTCTTCATGATCACCGTGGATCCGGCGGCCGCGTCGCCGATCGACGGCACCGAGACCCTGGGGCAGGGCATGTCCGGCCAGCCGCCCGCGTTCGACACGGTCGCGGTGGGCGACGACGACACGGCGGTCATCCTCTACACCTCCGGCACGACCGGTCAGCCCAAGGGCGCCGAGCTGCGGCACCGGAACATGCTGTCCAACGCACTGGCGGCCAAGGACCTCTTCGGTGCCGATGCCGAGAAGCCCGACACCTTCTTGTGCGTGCTCCCGCTCTTCCACTCCTTCGGCCAGACGGTGATCCAGAACGCCGGCTTCGCCTACGGCGGCACCGTCGTGATGCTGCCGCGCTTCGAGGCCGACGCCGCGCTGAAGGCGATGGCCAAGGAGAAGGTGACCTTCTTCGCCGGCGTGCCCACGATGTACTGGGGCCTGCTCGGGGCGCTCGACGACTCCGGTGTGGACGTGACGGAGCTGGCCGCCCACCTCCGCATCGCCGCTGCAGGCGGGTCGGCACTCCCGGTCGAGGTGCACAAGGAGTTCCAGAAGCGGTTCGGGGTCACCATCCTCGAGGGCTACGGGCTCTCGGAGACCTCGCCGGTGGCGAGCTTCTCGCCGTACGGCGCAGACGTCCGGGTGGGATCCATCGGCGTGCCGATCCCCGGGGTCGAGATGAAGCTGCTGACGCCGGAGACCTGGGACGAGGTCGAGGACGGTCCCGACGCGCTCGGCGAGATCGCGATCAAGGGCCCGAACATCATGAAGGGCTACTACAACCGTCCCGACGCGACCGACGACGCGATCCGGGACGGCTGGTTCCGCTCCGGCGACCTCGGCAAGCGCGACGCCGACGGCTGGTACTACATCGTCGACCGGTCCAAGGACATGATCATCCGCGGTGGCTTCAACGTGTACCCGCGGGAGATCGAGGAGGTCCTGATGACGCATGAGGACGTCAGCCTGGCCGCCGTGATCGGCGTACCCCATGAGAGCCACGGCGAGGAGATCAAGGCGTACGTCGTCCGCAACGCCAACGCCTCGGTGACCGAGGACGAGCTGGTCGCCTGGGGCAAGGAGCAGATGGCTGCCTACAAGTACCCCCGCCAGGTCGTGTTCACCGACGCCCTGCCGATGACGGCGACCGGCAAGATCCTCAAGCGCGAGCTCAGCTGACGTGCCGGTCCTGCTGGTCCTGGTCGGCGGCGCGATGCTGCTGATGGGTGGGGTGTGGACCGCTCAGGGGCTCGGCTACCTCGAGGGCAGCCCGATGACCGGTGAGGAGGTCTGGGCCGTCATCGGTCCGATCGTCGCCGGCCTGGGGCTGGCGCTGATGATCGTGGGGGCTCAGCGGCGGAGCCGTTCGGACCGTCGATAGACTCGCGCACGCATCAGCCCTCGAACTCTTTGGAGCGTCCCTGTGGCCCGCTACGTGGTCGATGTCATGCCCAAGCCCGAGATCCTCGACCCGCAGGGCAAGGCCGTCCTCGGTGCGCTGCCGCGGCTCGGCTTCGACGGTGTCGCCGACGTCCGCCAGGGCAAGCGCTTCGAGATCGAGATCGACGGTGACGCCACCGACGAGCACCGCGCCGAGGTCGAGAAGATGGCCGAGATGCTGCTGTCCAACCCGGTCATCGAGGACTTCGTCGTCCGCGTCGAGGGGCCCGTCGCGTGAAGGTCGGCGTTGTCACCTTCCCCGGGTCGCTCGACGACGCAGACGCGCAGCGCGCCGTGCGCCTGGGCGGGCACGAGGCGGTCGCGCTCTGGCACGGTGACCACGACCTCCAGGGCGTCGACGCCGTGGTGCTGCCGGGCGGCTTCTCGTACGGCGACTACCTGCGGTGCGGTGCCATCTCGCGCTTCGCCCCGGTGATGACCGAGGTCGTCGAGGCGGCCGGCCGCGGGCTGCCCGTCCTCGGCATCTGCAACGGCTTCCAGATCCTGTGCGAGTCGCACCTGCTGCCCGGTGCCCTGATCCGCAACGACCACCGCAGGTTCGTCTGCCGCGACCAGCGGCTGCGCATCGAGAACAGTCGGACCGCCTGGACCGGCGGCTACGCCGAGGGCGCCGAGGTCACGATCGTGCTCAAGAACGGCGAGGGCGGCTACGTCGCCGACGAGGCGACCCTCGACCGGCTCGAGGGGGAGGGGCTCGTGGTGGCCCGCTACCTCGACGACAACCCCAACGGCTCGATGCGCGCGATCGCCGGCATCACCAACGAGCGCGGCAACGTCGTGGGCCTGATGCCCCATCCGGAGCACGCGGTGGAGGACCTCACCGGGCCCGGCACCGACGGGCTCGCGTTCTTCACCGGGCTGGCCGTCTCCACCTTCGCCTGAGGGCAGGTTTCGGCCGCCGTCGGCCCGGGTACGCACCGGAGGTTCCCCGTCGTCGGCCTGGGAGTGTGGCATGGAGGTCAACCCGGACGAGCTGGTCAAGCTCGCCGCTGCGTCGCAGTCCGCAGCCCAGGTCCTCGCCGGCCAGTGGGCCGAGGCGCGGCTCTGCCTTGCCGTGGCGCACGACTCCCTCGGTGACTCGCCGGCCGCCGGCGCGGTCGCCGACGGCTACGACACCGCCACCACCGCCGCCGATCAGGTCGTGAGCTCGCTCGCGCAGGTCCTGATGGTCGGCGTACAGGCACTCGAGCAGGCGGCCGTCGACGCGCGCGAGGCCGACGACCTGGCCACCGAGACGTTCCTGGCGGTGCGTGACAGGGGTGCCGACGAGGGCCGGGACCACGGCCATCGCAGGGGCGGCCGCTGATGGTCGCCGACCCCTGGCAGCTTCGTGCCGACGTCACGGCGCTCGACGTGGCCGCCCAGACCTGGGCCGAGATGAGTGCCGCGATGACGACGGCGGCCGACCAGCTGGTGGCCACGGCCCAGAAGGCGTTCGACGGCGGCTGGGACTCCGTCTCCGCCGAGGGCTACGACGCGCACCGCAAGCAGGTGGTCGGCAGCCTCGACCACCTCTCGTCGGTGGCCGCGAGCATCTCCGACGCCTTGGTCAAGGTCTCCGGCAGCCTGACGGCGGCGCAGCACCGGCTCGACCGGGAGTGGTCGTTCGTGGCGCTGGTCCCGCACGCGGTGGTCGGGCCGGACCGGATGGTCGTCTTCAGCCCCGGCTCCGACGAGCAGAGCGCCCAGGTCACGCTGGCAGAGGCCAACGCCGCGACGATCCGCAGCGACCTCGACCACACGTTGTACGGCGACGTCGACACCTTGCTACGGGCCAGGACGGGCTTCGATGACACCGCCCGCCAGTGGGCCGAGGTGGTCTCGCGCGGACCCGGGGCCATCAGCGTGCTCGGCCGGCCGACGGCTGGGCGCACCGTCCCGTCCGCCACCACGACGGTGAGCGGTGACACGCGGTCCGGGCCTGCCGCCGGCGGACCGGCCGGGCCGCTCGTCGGCGCCGGGTCCCTGGCCCCGATCGCCGTCGGCTCCCCGGCGGCGACCCCGGGTGGCGCGGCCCTGGCCGCCGCAGCGCTCATGGCTGCCGGCACGACCGCCCGCAGGGGTGCCGTCGCGTCGGCCGGGGGCACCGGCGCCGTGGGCGGGGCGCCGATGGCCGGCGCGGCTGCCGGGCGGGGTGGCGGCGCGATGCCGGCGGGCAAGGGTGGTGGCGGCTCCCGGTCGAGCCCGCATCGGCGCGCGGCCCGCGGGGCCCGGGCGGTGGAGCGCGCCGGACGCGGGGGCGGCGAGAAGCCGACCGTCGACCCCGTCGACGGGTAGTGCGCGCTACCTGCGTCCCGCGGTCAGGGCCGCCCAGACCTCGGGCGTCGTCGTACCCGTCACGGACAGGCGGCGTGCCTGCTGGTAGGACCGCACGGCTGCCTCGGTCCTCTGGTCGTAGACCCCGGTGCCGGCGAGCCTGCCGCGGCCCGTGGCGTTGAGTGCGCGCTGCAGACGGTAGACGTCGGCGCCGGCCGAGCCCACCTTGAGCACGGGGGCCGAGCCCTCCGAGAGCAGGGACACCCAGTGGCTGCGGGTGAACGCCTTGGCGGTCCTGGCGCCGCGAGCGGTCTGCCACTGCGCGATGCCGTTGCGGGTGCGCTTGTTGTAGCGGCCGTTGACCTTGCCGTCGTAGAGGCTGCGTGTGGCGAGCATGCACTGGAGCACCTTGACGCGGTTGACCTTGGCCTTCTTCACGCTCAGGCGCGGGTAGCTCCAGAAGCTCGTCTTGAGACCGCCGCACCAGCTCTCCGGGTCGGCGACCGAGCCGCGACCGAGGTCGAGGAAGTTGCTGTCGATGTTGATCGTGGTGCCACCCCACGTCTCGTTGTGGCCGCCGAGGTACTGCTTCATCCGGCCGCCGGGCCGCCAGCCGTCCGCACGGATGTAGGACGTGGACGTGTCGGCGATGCCGTCCCACCGGGCGATCCAGATGCGCGACGGCAGCGTGAACTGGCCGGGACGCTGGACGCGGGCGTCGTCGATCATCTTGATGCCGGAGCCGGCGCTGGAGTACATGCCGGCCACGAAGCCGCGCGCGACCACGCGCGTGGTCCAGCCGTGGATGAAGCGCAGTGCGGACTCGCGGCACTGGGTGTTGGTGAGGTCGAAGCCCTCCAGGTCGTACCAGAGGGTGCTGCCCGGGGCGATGCCGAGCACGAGCGCGTCGTCGACGTTCTTGTCGGCCTCGGTCGAGCCCTGCCCCTGGGCGATGGCGTAGGTGCCGCTCGCGCCCGGGCTCGGGCTGATCTTGAAGTCGTCCTTGTAGCGCGGGAACCGGGTCTGGCACGACGCCTGCGGGCCGAGCGCGATCGGCAGCAGCCGCCACCCGTTCGCCAGCTGGGTGGCGATCCAGGCGGGGCTGAGGTTCGGCTGGTCCCGGCAGGCCCGGGAGTCGCCGGAGATGTAGATCCCGGCCGCGAGGAAGGGCGAGTGCTTGAGCCAGGCGTCCATCTTGGCCTGGGTCGGGGCCAGGCACTGGTCGAAGCCGTAGCCGGTGAAGTCGCCAGGGGTGACGACGTTGGTCCGGCGGGCGGCCTGGGGCCTGGCGCCCTCGGACTGCGCGGGCGTCGACGTGACGGCCAGCAGCCCGGCGGTCAGGACCAGCCCGGTGAGGGGTGCGAGGACGGAGAACAGGCGGGCGGGAAAGCGCATCGGGATGCTCCAACGACGGGGGAAGGTCCGCCTGGGGGTCAAGAGGTCCCGCTCACCATAACCTCAGGCATCACTTCCGTCACAGGGTTCGGGCAAGTCGGGCTCGGTCAGCCTCCCCGCCGACGGGGTGCGCGCCAGCACGGCCCGCGCGCGCGGGCTGCCCTGCGCCGAGGCAGTGGTCGGGGCGGCCCGTCGCGCCGGTAGATTGGCCGCGTGCCTGAGACGTCCGTGCCGCACCAGTCCAGCCTCGACACCGTCAACGCCGCAGCAGCCGACCCCGATCGCGAGCAGCCCTGGGCCGACCTGGGCCTGAAGGCCGACGAGTACGCCACGATCCGGCAGATCCTCGGGCGGCGACCGACGAGCAGCGAGCTGGCGATGTACTCGGTCATGTGGAGCGAGCACTGCTCCTACAAGTCGAGCAAGGTGCACCTCAAGCAGTTCAGCGAGATCCCGCAGGAGACGCCGGTCGGCAAGATGCTCGCGGGCATCGGCGAGAACGCCGGTGTCATCGACATCGGGCAGGGCTACGCCGTCACGTTCAAGATCGAGAGCCACAACCACCCGTCGTACGTCGAGCCCTACCAGGGTGCGGCCACCGGCGTCGGCGGCATCGTCCGCGACATCCTCGCCATGGGGGCTCGTCCGGTCGCGGTGATGGACTCCCTCCGGTTCGGTCCGCTCGACGGGTCGGCCGACCACTGGGACACCCACCGGGTGCTCCCCGGGATCGTCGCCGGGGTCGGCGGCTACGGCAACATGCTCGGCCTGCCCAACATCGGCGGCGAGGCCGTCTTCGACGAGTCCTACCTCGGCAACCCGCTCGTCAACGCGCTGTGCGTCGGCGTGCTCCGGCACGAGGACCTCCACCTCGCCAACGCGACCGGTGCCGGCAACCAGGTCATCCTGTACGGCGCCCGCACCGGCGGCGACGGCATCGGCGGGGTCTCGATCCTGGCCAGCGAGACGTTCGAGTCCACCGGCCCGGCCAAGCGGCCGAGCGTCCAGGTGGGCGACCCCTTCATGGAGAAGCTGCTCATCGAGTGCACCCTCGAGCTCTTCGCGGCCGGCGTGGTCGCGGGCATCCAGGACCTCGGTGGCGCGGGGCTCTCGTGCGCGACGTCCGAGCTGGCCAGCGCGGGCGACGGCGGCATGCACGTCGAGCTCGACCGGGTGCCCCTGCGTGACTCCACGCTGGCGCCGGAGGAGATCTTGATGAGCGAGTCGCAGGAGCGGATGATGGCGGTCGTCGAGCCCGGCGACGTCGAGGCGTTCCTCGCGATCTGCGCCAGGTGGGACGTCGAGGCGGTCGTGGTGGGCGAGGTCACCGGCACGGGTCGGCTGCATGTCGACTGGCACGGCGAGCGCGTGGTCGACGTGCCCCCGCGCAGCGTGGCGCACGACGGCCCGACCTACCAGCGCCCGTTCGCGCGACCGGCGTGGCAGGACGCGCTGCAGGCCGACGGCGCCGAGAGGCTGGCGCGGCCGACGTCGGGCGACGAGCTGCGCGAGACCCTGCTCCGGATGGTGGCCAGCCCCAACCTGTGCGACAAGTCGTGGATCACCGACCAGTACGACCGCTACGTCCGCGGCAACACCGTGCTCGCCCAGCCGTCCGACAGCGGCATGATCCGCGTCGACGCGGACACCAACCTCGGCGTCGCGGTCTCCACCGACTGCAACGGCCGCTTCGCGAAGCTCGACCCGTACGCCGGGGCGCGGCTGGCGCTCGCCGAGTCGTACCGCAACGTCGCCACCGGGGGAGCCCGGCCGCTCGCGATCTCCGACTGCCTGAACTTCGGGTCGCCCGAGGATTCCGACGTCATGTGGCAGTTCGCCGAGGCCTGCCGCGGCCTCAAGGACGCCTGCCTCGAGCTGGGCATCCCGGTCACCGGCGGCAACGTCAGCCTCTACAACCAGACCGGCGAGACGCCGATCCTGCCCACCCCGGTCGTGGCCGTGCTCGGAGTGATCGACGACGTCACCCGTCGTACGCCGTCGGCCTGGGCGGCCGAGGGGGAGCGCATCGTCCTCCTGGGCGAGAGCCGCGCGGAGCTGTCGGGCTCCGAGTGGGCGCACGTGGTGCACGGCCACCTCGGCGGTCTCCCGCCGGCCGTCGACCTGGCCGCCGAACGGTCCCTGGCCGAGCTGCTGGCCGAGGGGGTCGGGCTGCTCACCAGCGCCCACGACGTCTCCGACGGCGGACTGGCGCAGACGCTCGTCGAGGCCGCACTGCGGCACGGCATCGGCGCCTCGGTGGCGCTGCCCGGGGACGCGTTCGTCGACCTCTTCGGCGAGTCCACCGCCCGGGTCGTCGTCACCGTGCCCGAGGCCGACGTCGAGGCGCTGGCGGACCTGGCCCGGCGCCACGGCGTCCCCCTCACCTCGCTGGGGCGCACCGGCGGCACCGACCTGTCCATCGACGGCCAGTTCAGCCTCCCGCTGGCCGAGCTGCGCGAGGCCTGGACGGCCACCATGCCCGCCGCGCTCGGCTGATGGGGTGCGGCTCTCCCGTCGGAGGCTGTTCGCCTCGGTGGGCGTCATCGCCCTCGTCTCCGGCTGTGGCGGCGATGACGTGACGGGCACCGAGAAGGTCGCCTACGGCGACGACCCGTCGCAGTTCGGTGAGCTCACCCGTCCCGCGGGCGCCTCGCGTGGGGTGGTCGTCGTCATCCACGGCGGGTTCTGGAAGGCGGCCTACGACCTGGAGCTGGGCCGGCCGCTGGCGGCCGACCTGGTGAGGCGCGGCTGGACGACCTGGAACATCGAGTACCGCAGGGTCGGGTCCGGCGTAGGAGGGGGCGGCGGTCTCCCGGGCACCTTCGACGACGTGCACGCGGCGATCGAGAAGCTCGCCGACCTCGACGTCGACACCAGCCGGGTCGTCACGCTGGGGCACTCGGCCGGCGGCCACCTGGCCACCTGGGCCGCCGCCCGCGGCCGCTTCGACGACTGGCCGACGACGGTCGAGGTCACCGAGGTCATCTCCCAGGCCGGCGTCCTCGACCTGACCGGCGCCTTCGTCCAGGACCTCGGCGACGGCGCGGTCGCCGCACTCATGGGCGGCCCGCCCGGTCCCGACTACGACCTCGGCGACCCGTCCCGGCAGATCCCCCTCGACGTACCCGTGTGGTGCGTGCACGGCCGCTCGGACACGGTGGTGCCGCCGGACCAGTCGGTGGAGTACGTCGCGCGGGCCCGTGCGGCGGGCGCCACGGCCGAGGACGTGTCGGTCGAGGGCGACCACTTCGTCGTCGTCGACACGTCGTCGCCGGCCTGGGCGCGGATCGTCGGGATCCTCGACGAGATCGGGTGAAGCGGATCGGTGTGCTCCGGACGGGTGGCCCTGACGGGTGGCCCTGCCGGCGTTCCCTCAGGACGCCAGTGAGCGCTCGCGCCACTGGCTCGGACGGGGCACGGAGCGGACCGACTTGCTGGCCGTGAGGTAGGCGGCCAGCAGCAGGGCGGCGGTCAGCAGGATCGCGACCGCCCACGAGCCGCCGAAGCGCTGCAGCAACCCGGCGCCCAGGATCGGCGCCAGCGGCATGATCGCAACGGCCAGGAACTGCACGCTGGCTGCCACCCGTCCCTGCAGCTGGTCGGGGGTCTGGGAGAGCCGGTAGGCGCCGATGCCGGCATTGCCGATGGGGTTGAGGAAGAGGAAGAAGAACGAGCAGGTGCCCACGACCAGCGGGGTGGTCCACCAGATCAACGGGACCAGCGGCAGGGCGAGGCCCCAGGCCACGAGCACGGTCAGCCGGCCGGTGGCCATCCGGTCGATGACGTACGGCGCGGCCAGCGCGCCGGCGATCCCGCCGACACCGGCGGCGGTCTCGACGAGTCCGATCTGGGCGGGGTGGAAGCCCGCCTGGATCATCTGGAGCAGGACCACGAACATCAGCGCGTTGGTGACCAGGTTGACCAGCGACGCCCACGACATCAGCACCCGGAAGAACGGCCTGGCCAGGACGAAGCCGATGCCCTCGCCGATGTCGGCGAGCACCTTGGTGCGGGCGGTGCGCGGGGGCGCCGACAGGTCGGTGCGGATGCGGCTCAGGGTCAGGCACGAGATCGAGAACGTGACCGCGTCGAACGCGAACGGCAGCCACCGGGTCAGCGAGAAGAGTGCGCCGCCCAGCGGGCCGCCGAGCAGCGCGGCCACATGTCGACGGGCCTGGTTCTGGCTGAGTGCGGTGGGCAGGTCGTCGGTGCTCACGACCGAGCGGATCGCCGACATCTGTGCCGGCCCGAACACGGCGGTGGACGCCCCGGTGAGCAGGCCGACCACGGTCAGGTGCGGGATCGTGAGGTGGCCGAGCAGCCCGGCGACGACCAGCGAGGTGTAGAGGACCGCACCCGTCCCGCTCGCGGCGAGCATCAGGACGCGCCGGTTGAGCCGGTCGGCCAGCGCGCCGGCGGGCAGCAGCACGACAGCGGTCCCGAGGAGGTGGGCGGCCTCGACCCAGGCCGCGACGAGGACCGATCCCGACAGGGCGTAGGCGATCAGCGGGAAGACGAAGACGGACACTCGACTGCCGAGCTGGCTGATCGTCTCGCCGATCCACAAGACGGTGAAGTCCCGGTTGCTGGCAAGACTGCGGAAGCCGGGCACGACCTACCGCCCCGCCCGCCGGTGGGCGGGCTGCCGCGGGCGCCGCGCCGGCGGCCGCAGTTGACCAGACGCGGTCATGAGGGGCCTCCCGAGACACCTGATACTGGAGCTGTGAGTGAAACACCTACCAACCCGCCCGGCAAGCCCGGCGCGCTGCCCGGGCTGCCCGGGCCAGGGCCCGACAGGCGAGGCGACACCTGATGCCGCCGCGTCTGCGCAGGCTCGACGATAGCGACCTGGCTGCGGCGTCGGCGGTCCACGACGTGCGCGCGTTGACCAAGCACTACCTGGCCGTGCTCTCGGAGCAGGCTCCGGGCCGCTCGGTCGAGGTCCGCGTCCCGCCGTACGCCGCGGTACAGGTGGTCCCGGGCACCCGGCACACCCGGGGCACTCCGCCGGCCGTCGTCGAGATGGACGCCGAGACCTGGCTGGCCCTGGCGACCGGTGCGCTGGGCTGGGCGGCTGCCGAGGAGTCGGGCCGGGTCCGGGCCAGTGGCGAGCGGGCCGACCTCACGCCGTACCTGCCCCTTGCGTGAGGATGGGCGCATGCAGCTGCGCTCCCTGGCCTTCCGGACCGACCTCCGCCTCCTCGAGCTCGCGGGCAGCGAGATCGACGACCGGGGCACCCACCTGGTGGTCCGCACGCCGGCCAACCCGACGTACTTCTGGGGCAACTTCCTGCTCCTGGCCCGGCCGCCCTACCCCGGTGGCGCGCGTGAGGTGGTGGCCGCCTTCGCTGCAGCCTTCCCCGAGGCAGGTCACTGCGCGATCGGCATCGACGGCACCGAGCCCCACGACGTCACCGAGTTCGTCGCCGCCGGGCTCACCGCAGAGATCGGCGTCGCCATGACCGCCACCTCGGTCGTCGAGCCGGCCCGGCCGGCCAGCAGCGCGACCTACCGGCCGCTGGAGTCCGACGAGGACTGGGAGCAGCGCATCGCCCTGTCGGTGAAGGTCAGCGAGGGCGAGCAGCTCGGCAACGTCGAGGAGTTCGCGCGTGGCAAGGTCGTCCAGGAGAAGGCACTCGCCGAGCAGGGGCTGGGCGCCCGGTGGGGCGCGTTCGAGACCGACACGCTCGTCTCCACGGCCGGCCTCTTCCGCACCGACGAGGCCACCGCCCGGTTCCAGTCCGTCGAGACGCACCCCGATGCGCGCCGTCGCGGGTACGCCGGCACCCTCGTGCACCGGCTGGCCACCCACGGCCTGACCGATCTCGGCGCCACCACCCTCGTCATGGTCGCCGACCCGGAGGACGAGGCGATCCGGGTCTACCGGGCGCTCGGCTTCGAGGTCGCGGAGCATGTCACGGAGCTGTCCCGGAGGGGCTGACCGAGGCGCCCAGGGGCCGTACTACGTTGTGCGCATGGCGTTGAGCGAGAGCGAGATCAGGGACCGGGTCCAGTCCGTCCTGCCGGGCATCCGTAGTGACCTGGAGGACCTGGTCCGCATCCAGTCGGTCAGTGCCGACCCGGCCCGCGCCGGCGAGGTCCAGCGCAGCGCCGAGGCGGTCAGGACACTCTTCGAGGCCGAGGGTTTCACGGCCACGATCACCACCGCCGACGGCGGCGCCCCGGCCGTCATCGCGCGCAAGGCGGGGCCCGAGGGTGCGCCGACGGTGCTTCTCTACGCCCACCACGACGTGCAGCCCGAGAACGACCACGCCGACTGGGACTCACCGCCGTGGGAGCCCACCGAGCGTGACGGCCGGCTGTTCGCGCGCGGCGCCGCCGACGACAAGGCCGGCATCGCCGCCCACCTAGCGGCAGCCCGCATCTTCGGCGACGACCTGCCGGTCAACGTCGTGATGTTCATCGAGGGCGAGGAGGAGGTCGGCTCCGACACCTTGGTGCCGCTGCTCCGCCAGCACCACGACGAGCTCGCCGCCGACGTCATCGTCATCGCCGACTCCGGCAACTGGGACATCGGCGTCCCGGCACTGACCACCAGCCTGCGCGGCCTGGTCCGCGTCGACATCGAGGTCCGCACCCTCACCCACGCCGTGCACTCCGGCATGTGGGGCGGCCTGGTGCCCGACGCGCTGATCACGCTCTCGCGGGTGATCGCCAGCCTGCACGACGACCGGGGCAACGTGGCGATCGCCGGCCTGAGGTCGAGCCCGGCCGCCGACGTGGTCTACCCCGAGGACCGCCTGCGCGCCGAGTCCGGCGCCGTGCCCGGCATCGAGTGGATCGGCGACGGCAGCGCCGTCGAGCGTCTCTGGACCAAGCCCTCCCTCTCGATCACGGGCCTCGACGCCCCCAAGGTCGAGGGGGCCAGCAACACCCTCGTGCCCGCCGCCCGGGCCAAGATCAGCCTGCGAGTCGCTCCCGGCGACACCACCGCCAACGCCCTCGCCTGCCTCCGCGAGCACGTCGAGACCCACCTCCCGTGGGGCGCCGAGCTGACCTTCACGATCGTCGACACCGGCGAGGCCACCAGCATCGACGCCCAGGGACCGGCGTACGACGCGGCGCGGGCAGCCTTCGCCACGGCCTGGGACGGCACGCAGCCCATCGACATGGGCGTCGGTGGATCGATCCCGTTCATCGCGGAGTTCCTCGAGGCGTTCCCGCAGGCGAGCGTGCTGGTCACCGGGGTCGAGGACCCGGACACCCGGGCCCACGGCGCCAACGAGGGTCTCCACCTGGCGGAGTTCGAGCGGGTGATCCTGGCCGAGGCCCTGCTCCTGCAGAACCTCGCGGCCGGCGCCTAGGCCTGGACGCTCGCGGCCGGGAGGATCACCCGGAACGTGGTGCCCTTGCCGAGATCGGACTCCACCTCGATCCGGCCGCAGTGCCGGTTGATGATGCGCTGCACGATGGTCAGGCCCAGGCCGGTGCCCGGCTGGGCGACCGCCTCCGGGTTCGTGGACCGGAAGAACTCCTCGAAGAGGTGCTCCTGGTCGTGGGCCGAGATGCCCATGCCCTCGTCGGACACCGTGAAGATGACGTCGCGACCGCGACGGTCGAGGGAGATCGTGATGGCCCCGCCGTCGGGGGTGTACTTGACGGCGTTGCCGATCAGGTTGATGCACACCTGGTCGAGATCGCTGGTGTCGCCGAGCGCGACGACCGGCCTGGTCGGCGCGTCGTAGCTGATGACGAGGTTCTTGCGGGTGGCGGTCAGCGAGACCAGGTCGAGGGCCTCGTCGACGAGGCGGCCCATCTCGACCGGCGCCGCGATGAGGGCGTTGTTGGGGTCGCCGACCTTGGCCAGGGTGAGCATGTCCTCGATCACGCGCTCCATGCGCATCGCGCCGCGCTCGATCGAGCCCACCGAACGCTGCGCCATCACCGGCACCTCGCTGGCCGCCTCGAGCATCTCGACGTGGCCCAGGATCGAGGTGAGCGGGTTCTTGAGCTCGTGGGCGACGGTCGCGATCAGCTGGCTCTTGTAGGTGTCGAGCGCGCGCAGCTCGCTGACGAGCTGCTGCTCACGTTCGAAGTTGCGGGCGTTGAGCATCGCCCGGCCCAGGTCGTGGGCGATGTCGAGCGCCGTCGACGTCTCCACCGGCGACCACTCGACGTCGGTGCCGCGCCGGGTGAGCACCAGGTTGCCCAGGCACTCCGGTCCGGCCCCGAGCGGCACGAAGAGCATCGAGGTGACGCCGAGCGAGTCCAGGAACTCGAAGACGAGCTCGCGCTGCCTCGCCGTGATGATCGCCGGCGCCGGCCGGTCGCGGGCGATGATGGTGACCTCCTGCGCCTTCCACAGCAGGCCGGCCGCGGCCCGGCCGATGCGCACCAGCTCAGGAGGTATCACCGCGTCGATGCCGCCGTTGGAGTAGAGGGCGCTACGGCCCTCGCCGTCCTCGTCGAAGGTCTGGATCCACATGCCCACGGCGCCGAGGCCCGAGGTGATCGCCGACTGGGAGACCTGCATGATCCGGTCGACGGTCATCTCGGAGCTGACGTCGCGCACGATGTTGCGGGCCGCGGTCGCGAGCCTGACCTGCTCCTCGAGGCGGCGGCGGGCGACCTCGGTGAGCACGGCCCGGCCGGCCTGGGCGGCGTACTTGTTGAGCACCGCGCGCTTGACCTCGTCTGGCCGGCGGCCGTCCTCGGGGACGTCCATGGACAGCGTGCCCAGCAGCTGGCCGCTCTCGTCGAACAGGGGAGCGATCAGCAGGTCCATCGCGTCCCAGGCGTCGGGGCCGTTGCCGGTCGCGATGTCGGGGATCCAGGAGCTGAGGTCCTCCTCGTCGGCGAGCCGCTCGGCCGGCACGAAGCGGAGCATGCCCCACACGTCGGCCCGCTCGATCTCCATCATGATCGACTGGACGCTCTGCCGGGAGCCGAGGAGCTGCTCGCGGGCCTCGTCGTTGCCGGCGACGGCCACGGTCTCGAGCTTGCCGTCGTCCTCGCGCAGGACGTTGATGACGGCCACGCCGAAGCCGACCAGGTCGACGACCCCCTCGGCGATCAGCTGAAGGGCATCGTGAACCACCGGCGCGCTGCGGCCGTCGCTCATGTGTCCCCCAAGTGTGCTTCCGAAGGTTCGGACGCGCCCCCTGCGCAGTCCGCTCCACCCCAAACTTCGGCGAAGTCTAGGCTGGTTGACCGATGAACGAAGCGCTTATCCACAGAAGTCGCGAACGCGTGCCGAAAGTGGTCCAGATCACCCGCGACGCGGTCAGCCGCCGCGCGTAGGACGCCGCGATGAGGCCAGGGTCACCCGGCCCCCTAGACTCGGGGTGTGCCGCAGTCGAGCAGACGCAAGGGCGGTGACGGCCGCCTCACCGATGCCGTCGATCCTCACGACCAGGGACCCCAGGACGCCTGCGGGGTGTTCGGAGTGTGGGCCCCCGGCGAGGACGTCGCCAACCTCACCTACTTCGGCCTCTACGCCCTCCAGCACCGTGGCCAGGAGTCGGCCGGCATCGCCGTGAGCAACGGTCGCCAGATCCTGGTCTACAAGGACATGGGCCTGGTCTCGCAGGTCTTCGACGAGTCGACCCTGGCGTCGCTCAAGGGACACGTGGCGATCGGGCACGCCCGCTACTCCACGACCGGCGCGTCCACCTGGCAGAACGCCCAGCCGACGTTCCACCCGACCCAGGACGGCTCGATCGCCCTCGCCCACAACGGCAACCTGATCAACACCGCCGAGCTGGCCGAGCTGGCCGCCGTCGAGTCCTACGACGACGAGCTCGACCTCCACGTCCGGATGGACGCCGCTCCCACCAACGACACCGCGATCGTCACCGCGCTGCTGGCCCGTCACCCCGACACCTCGCTCGAGGAGCGGGCCGTCGAGGTGCTGGCCAAGGTGACCGGCGCGTTCTCCTTCGTCTGGATGAACGAGGACACGCTGTTCGCGGCGCGTGACCCGCAGGGCGTGCGCCCGCTCGTGCTCGGCCGCCTCGATCGCGGCTGGGTGGTCGCCAGCGAGGACGCCGCCCTGGCCACCATCGGAGCCAGCCGGGTCCGCGAGGTCGAGCCCGGCGAGATGCTCGTCATCAACGAGAACGGCCTGGTCTCCCGGCGCTTCGCCGAGGCGGACCCGAAGGGCTGTGTCTTCGAGTTCGTCTACCTGGCCCGCCCCGACGCCAAGATCAGCGGTCGCAGCGTGCACGAGGCGCGCGTCGAGATGGGTCGACAGCTCGCCCGCGAGTACCCCGTGGAGGCCGACCTCGTCATGCCCGTGCCCGAGTCGGGCACCCCGGCCGCCACCGGGTACGCCGAGGAGAGCGGCATCCCGTTCGGCCTCGGGTTCGTCAAGAACTCCTATGTGGGCCGCACCTTCATCCAGCCGAGCCAGACGCTGCGCCAGCTCGGCATCCGGCTGAAGCTCAACGCCCTCGACCACATGATCCGCGGGCGTCGCGTCGTGGTCGTCGACGACTCGATCGTGCGCGGCAACACCCAGCGGGCCCAGGTGCGGATGCTGCGCGAGGCCGGTGCGGCCGAGGTGCACGTGCGCATCTCCTCGCCGCCGGTCCAGTGGCCGTGCTTCTACGGCATCGACTTCGCGACGCGCGCCGAGCTGATCGCCAACGGCCTGGCCATCGAGGAGATCAGGGAGAGCATCGGCGCCGACTCCCTGGGCTACATCTCGCTCGAGGGGATGGTCGAGGCGACCGGGCAGCCCACCGAGCGGCTGTGCAAGGCCTGCTTCACCGGCGACTACCCGATCCCGCTGCCCGACGAGTCGAGGCTGGGCAAGCACCTGCTCGAGTCGTCGATGACGTCCGCACAGCTGCCCGTCCTCAACAACCCGTGACAGGAGCACCCGTGAGCTCGTCAGGTCCCTCCGCCAGCCCCTCAGGCGGTAACGCGTACGCCGAGGCCGGCGTCTCCATCGAGGCGGCCGACACCGCCATCGAGCTGATGAAGGGCTGGATCGAGAAGGCTCGTCGCCCCGAGATGATCGGCGGGCTGGGCGGCTTCGCCGGGCTCTTCGACGCGGCTGCGCTCACCCGCTACACGCACCCGCTGCTCGCCACCTCCACCGACGGCGTCGGCACCAAGGTCGCCATCGCGCAGGCCATGGACCAGCACGACACGATCGGTTTCGACCTGGTCGGCATGGTCGTCGACGACCTGGTCGTGTGTGGTGCCGAGCCGCTGTTCATGACCGACTACATCGCCACCGGACGGGTGGTGCCCGAGCGCATCGCTGCCATCGTCAAGGGCATCGCCGAGGCCTGCGTCGTGGCCGGCTGCGCGCTGATCGGTGGTGAGACCGCCGAGCACCCCGGGCTCCTCGAGCCCGACGAGTACGACGTCGCCGGCGCCGCCACCGGCGTCGTCGAGGCCGACCGGCTGCTCGGCCCGGGGCGGGTGCGCCCGGGAGACGTCGTACTCGCGATGGAGTCGAGCGGTCTGCACTCCAACGGCTACTCCCTGGTGCGGCACGTGCTGCTGGAGAAGGCCGGCTGGGCCCTCGACCGCGACGTCCCCGACCTCGGCCGCGCGCTGGGCGACGAGCTCATGGTGCCGACCCGCATCTACGCCAAGGCGTGCCTCGACCTGGCCGACCACACGGCCGTGCACGCGATGTCGCACGTCACCGGCGGTGGGCTGGCGGCGAACCTCGAACGGGTGCTGCCCGTCGAGCTGACCGCGACCGTCGACCGTGGCACCTGGACGCCGCAGCCGATCTTCGACGTGGTGCGCGAGGCGGGTTCCGTCTCGCGGGCCGACCTGGAGGCCACCCTCAACTGCGGCGTCGGCATGATCGCCCTGATCGCGCCGGACGACGTCGACAAGGCCGTCGGGCTGCTGGCCGGCCACGGCATCCGGGCGTGGGCCGCCGGAGAGGTCAGGGGGGCCTCCGACGAGACGGCCGGCAGGGTGTCGCTGACCGGCGATCACCCGGCCTGAGCGGCTCCCGATGTTCGCTGCCGGAGAAATCTCCGCGATCGGACCATGAAACGTCAGCCTCGGTGTGCGGGAACACCCAGGCAGCAGGTAGCGTTGTGCCCACGAGAAAACTTTGAGACAGCCCGGGAGCCATGGTTGCCCCGGCCGACTTGCGAGGGGGCTGACCCTATGGGGCGCGGCCGAGCTAAAGCCAAGCAGACGAAGGTCGCACGCGACCTGAAGTACCGCACGCACGAGACGGACTTCGGGGCGCTCGCCAGTGAGCTACACGGCGAGAGCGGCCAGGAGGAGCAGGTCGATCCCGAGGTGCTCGAGAAGTGGTCCGACGTCATCGAGCCCTCGCGCCGCGACTGACATCGCACCCGCACGTCCGACGGCTCCACCGGTCCTTCCCGGTGAAGCCGTCCAGACGTGTGTGGTGAATCAGTCGTCGAGCCAGATCCCGCGCAGGCGCCCGACCTCGCGCATCCGGCGCTCGGCGAGCCGGTCGGCCGCGATGGCCGGCGGCACGCCGTCGGTGCGCGCCAGCTCGAACACGGCTCGGGTGGTGTCGAAGATGCCCGTGGCCCGCTGCTCGGCACGCTCGAACGAGAAGCCCTCGAGCTCGTCGGCGACCTGGATCACGCCGCCGGAGTTCACGCAGTAGTCGGGGGCGTAGAGGACGCCGCGGTCCTCGAGTGACTTCTCGACGCCGGGGTGCGCGAGCTGGTTGTTGGCGGCGCCGCAGACGATCCTCGCGCTGAGCACGTCGACGACCTCGTCGGTGAGCGCGCCACCGAGCGCGCAGGGCGCGTAGACGTCCAGCGGACCTGCGACCAGCTCCTCGGTGGAGCCGACGACCTGCACCTGCGGGTACTCGTCCCGGATCCGGTCCAGCGACGGGGCGTGCACGTCGGTGACGACCACGGTGGCGCCGTCCTCGATGAGGTGCCGCACGAGGTGGCGGCCGACCTTGCCGACGCCGGCGACGCCGACGGTGCGACCGCCCAGCGTGGGCTCGCCCCAGACCACCTCGGCCGCCGCGCGCATGCCCTGGTAGGTGCCGTACGCCGTCAGCACGGAGCTGTCGCCCGCGCCGCCGTGGGCGACGGTGCGGCCGGTCACGAAGGAGCACTCCCGAGCGATGTGGTCCATGTCCTCGCTGAAGGTGCCGACGTCGCAGGCGGTGTAGTAGCGGCCGTTGAGCGACTGCACGAACCGGCCGTAGGCGCGCAGCAGCGCCTCCGACTTGAGGGTGCGGGGGTCGCCGATGATGACGGCCTTGCCGCCGCCGTGGTCCAGGCCGGCGAGCGCGTTCTTGTAGGACATCCCGCGCGAGAGGTTGAGGACGTCGGTGACGGCGTCGGCGGTGGCGGGGTACGGGTAGAACCGGGTGCCGCCCAGGGCAGGGCCGAGGGTCGTGGAGTGGATGGCGATGATCGCCTTCAGGCCGCTGGCGGGGTCGTTGGCGAAGACGACCTGCTCGTGCTCACTGCCCTGCTCGAAGACGTCTCCGGACTCGGTGACGGACATGCGCGAAGCCTCTCTTCTCGATGTCGGCCACGGGGATGGTGTGGCCTTCAGGGGCGCCACGGGGTGGTGTGGCGCTCCTCACCAGCGTATCCACCCCTCACCTGCGCTCGCGCATCACCACGAGGTCTCCGTGGGTGCCGTAGCCCGGCAGCGGCCCACCGCTCCGGGTCGCGTTGAACGTCGCCATCAGCCAGCCGTCGTCGAGGTGCACGAGCGTGGGCCACGGGATGTTGCTGGGGTACGGCGCACTCAGCGCGCCGATCTCGGTGAGGTCGAGGTCGAACACCGGGAAGCGCTCGCGCTGCCCACGTCTCCCGTCGCGGCCGTCACTGGCCAGGAGGCGCCAGTGCCCGTCATCCAGGCGCAGCAGGGTCACCCCCTCGGTGGCCCGCCGGTCCATGGCTGCCGTCCTCAGTGTCAGGTCGTCGAGCGACGGGCCGGTGGCCAGCGCCGGGTGGAAGCGGAAGAACTTGCGGGCCGAGGCGAACCCGACGTGCCAGGTGGTGTCGATGCGCACCAGGTGCGGGTCCCACTGGCCGCGCGACCGTAGCCCCCCGAGCGGCAGGTCGAGCGGCGTCGTGTCGAGCACGTGCCGGCCCGTGGTGAGGTCGGCGGGGGTGCGGGCGAGGGTGACGCCGACCGCGGGTCGGCGACGGTCGAAGTCGCCCCAGGTGCTGGTGGCCACCAGCCACTCGTCGCCGTCGCGCACCAGGTGCGTCGCATGGTCGCCGTACACGCCGGGGAGGGTGGGGCGCCGGAAGAACAGGTGTGCGCGGTGCTCGAGGGTCAGGGTCGCCGGGTCCAGGCGCCAGACGCCGGTGTGCGCGGTGTCGAAGAAACCGGGGCCGGCGTGGGTCGCGGTCAGCCACACCCAGCCGTCCGGTGAGTACGGCGACCCGTCCGCGTGCGTGACGACGCGGGTGTCGCGCAGCCCCAGCTGGCCGAAGTCGCCGTGCTCGCCCGGGCCGCCGTCGTACTCCACGCCCAGGGAGGCCAGCCACGCCTCGTCGCGGGTGTCGACCAGGTCGAGCAGGCCGACCCGGCCACGCGCGATCCAGTCTCCCGGCGGTCGAGCGGGGTCGGGACCCCGCGACCAGACGGTGAGGTGGATGCCGGTGAGGGTGAGCGCGATGGCCTCGGGTCGGGCCGGCAGCGCGCCCATCCGCCGGCTGCGATGCGTGCTCTCGATGCCGGCGGCCGTGCGCACGGTCAGCCCGATCGCGCCGTCCTCGTAGCGGCCGGTCAGCCGCACGCCGTCGCTCGCCACCATCGAGATCCCGGCCGACCCCGCCTCGAGCGCCAGCGTCGCTGCGACGTACGGCGCGACGGCGCCGAGGCCGTGCGGCCCGGCGCCGGCGCCAGGGGTGCGGGAGCCCGGTGCGATCAGGTCGATCGGGCGCAGCCGGGCCACGATCTCGAACGCAGGGAGCACCCGCACACCCTCCTACATGCCGGGTCGGACTAGCTCAGCGCCATCCTCGGCTCGCCGTTGACCAGCCCGGTGCCGGAGATGCGGCAGGTGCCGCTGCGGGGGGCCCCGCCGTTCCAGACCTGGCGCACGCACGAGCGCGTCGCGAGCTGGGCCCAGTAGTTCGGGTGCAGGCTCTCCTGGATGTAGTAGGGGCTGGCCGATCCGCAGCACGTGGAGACGGTGCGGATCTGGTTGACCCACTCGGTCTTGTCGACCGCACCCGGCTGGGTCCAGGAGGTCAGTCCCTTCTCCTCGTAGAGCCCCACACCGTTCTCGCACAGCCGCCTGCCGTTGAACGCCGACGAGAGGTCGAGCGTGCGCAGGTTCGCCAGCCCGGCGTCGGACGCGCCACCGAGGACGGTGGAGTTGATGGTGGGCAGGGCGGTGCCGTTGGCCCAGTCGAGGTCGTTGTTCCAGAAGCCGCAGCCGCCGGTGGACTGGCGTCCGTAGCCGCTCTGGCCGTAGCGCATCCCGGCCGCACTCGGCAGGGGCGAGGCGTAGTTCTGCGCGACCATCGTCCACTGGGTGTCGGCGTAGCCCGCGTTGCGCATGGCGGTGCGGATGTTCGTGTACGCCGCGGCCACCTTGGCTCGCACGGCCGCGACGTTGGCGGCGGTGAAGTTGCTGCGCACCGAGGAGTCGTCGTTGCAGTAGTTCTTGAACCAGGTCGGTGACGTCAGGAAGTCGGAGACGCAGGTCTGGATGATGTCGGCGAAGTTGAAGTCGTTGCCGCCGACGGAGACCACGACCATCTTCACGTTGTGGGTGGCGGCGAAGCCCTGGAGCATCAGCGCCTGGCCCTGGCGCCCCCCGGTGTCGTAGAAGTCCAGACCCGGCTTGAAGTTGCCGCTGGAGTCGGTGAACGTCACCGCGCGCGCCCCCGAGCAGGCGAGGTTGTAGCCGGCGAGCCCGCCGCCGGCGTACGCCTCGGCCGACGTGCTGCGGTGGCACCGGTTGATCGTCTCGGCGGTGCCGGCGGGGTTGTCGAAGTACGCCGTGGAGCCCAGTGCGTCGGCGTACTTGGTGGACGAGTTGGAGCTGCCCGCCCAGCGCCCGGCCTCGCCGCTGATGTAGGAGTCGCCGACGGTGACGACGTAGCCGGTGCCCGCACCGGGACCGTCTGCCACGGCGGTGCCGGCGGTGGAGAGGACGGTCAGTCCCGAGACGAGCAGAGCCGAGATGGCGAGTGCGAGCGTGCGTGGACGAGTGAGCTTCATCAGGCTTCCGATCGGTCAGGGGGCCCCCGATGGTCCCCGTCCGCAACGTAGTGGCACGCGTCACGTCTGGGAAGGGCCGTCCGGTCGGGAGTCGGCTCAGGCGGCTGCCGGGGTGAGCGCTGCGCTGAGCACGGGCATGAGGCCGGCGGCCACGACGGCGATGACCGCGACGGCGTGGCGGGGGGTGAGCAGGTTCATAAGGGGACCGATCGTGCTGGCGGGGGCGGGGGACCGAGCAGCGCGGCCGACGATGGCCGAGCAACCGTCCCATCGGCGGATCGGTGCCGCAGCGTAGGCAATCGCCGGGGCATCTCACCGGGCACCGGCAAGGATCGGGGCATGGTCGACGTCGAACCGCTCAGCGCCACCGCCCCGACCCTGCGGCGACCGGTCCTGATGAACCAGGACTGGCGCGACCTGACCTACCTGCACTGGGCGGTCGAGCCGGAGCGGGTGGCGCCGCTGATGCCGCCGGGCGTGCGGCCCGACGTGCACGAGGACGGGGCGACGTACGTCGGCCTGGTGCCGTTCCGCATGGTCGACGCCGGGCCCGGCCGCCGCGCCGGCATCCCCTGGCTGGGCAGCTTCTCGGAGACCAACGTGCGGCTCTACTCGGTCGACGCGTCGGGGCGGCGTGGGGTCGTCTTCCTGAGCCTCGACGCCGACCGGCTGCTCGTGGTGCTGGGCGCAAGGGCCGTCTTCGCGTTGCCCTACCGCTGGGCGCGGATGAGCCACTCCGAGGTCGCCGGCGTGCACACCTATCGGACGGCGTTGCGCTGGCCGGGGGCCCGGGCCGCCAGCGAGGTCACGGTCCGGGTCGGTGCGCCGCGGGCCGCGACCCCGCTCGACCACTTCGTCTCCGAACGCTGGCGGCTGCACACCCGCGTGCTGGGCCACACCCTGCTCGTGCCCAACGCCCACGAGACCTGGCCGCTGTACGACGCGGAGGTCGTGCGCCTCGACGACGGGCTGCTCGGCTCGGTCGGCTTCCCCGATCTCGCTCGTCGGACGCCCGACCACGCGGCGTTCAGCCCGGGCGTGCACACGGAGTTCGGGCTGCCACGGAGGGCCTGAACGACGTTCGGCCCCGGGCGGGTGCCCGGGGCCGACGCATCACGGTAGGTCAGAAGTAGTACCGGACAGGGCCGGGGTCGCTCGGCTCGGAGTGACCCGTGGTCGTGACCGCCCGGACCCGGCCGGTCGTCTCGGAGGTGCAGCTCCCGGAGGTGCTGGCGCACCCGTCGTCGTTCACCAGGCCGGTATAGGAGTCGCCGAGCGCCGAGGATCCCGTGAGCTCCGTGTTCGTGGTGGGGAGCCACGGCCCGTTGTTGATGGACACCTCCCACCCGATGACGGTGGCGGGGTTGACCGTGCCGCTGTACCAGACGATGTAGAACTCACCGACGGTGTCGTAGAAGGAGCGGTGCGACGAGCCGTCCCACAGGGGCTGGGCGAGCGCGACGACCTCGACGGACGAGATGGACACCGCCGGCGAGCGGCCGAACGAGTTGGCGGCGCGCACGGCGTACTCGTGGGTGCCGTTGGTCTGCCACGGGAGGCTGACCGTGACCGAGGACGTGCCCGAGGTGGCAGCCGTGGTCCACGCGCCGTCGTCGGTGCGCACCTGGTACCCCGTGAGGTCCAGGCCCCCGGTGTTGGCGGGTGGGACGAAGCTCAGCTCCACCGTGAAGCCGGACACCGCCGCGCTGAGGTCGGTGGGGGCGTCGGGGGCACCCACGACCTGCTCGGTGAGGGAGTTGGACGGAGCGCCCGCGCCGACGGCGTTGACGGCGCGGACCCGGAGCTCGAGCGGGACTCCCACGGGCAGGTCGTAGATGACGCCGTGCAGCCAGACGGGGGCGGAGCCGGCAGCCTTCTCGACCTGGCCCTCGGGGACGGTGGCCCAGTCGTACCCGGTCACGGACACCTCGTAGCCGGTGATCGGGGAGCCGCCGTCGCTCTCAGGCTTGCTGAAGGCGTAGTAGAGGTAGCCGTTCGTGCCGTCGGTGTGCTCGAGCACCGGGGCGCCGGGCACCTGGAAGGCGGGTGCGGGAGGGAGCACCACGGGCGGGACGACCACCGGGGGCACCACGGGCGGGACGACGACGGGCGGGACGACGACGGGCGGGACGACCACGGGCGGGACGACCACGGGCGGCACGACGGGCGGTTCGACCACGGGCGGGACGACCACGGGCGGCATGACCGGCGGGACGGTGACGGCCGGGCGCGTGCCGGTCATCTGGACGGTGACGCGGCGGTTGAGGCGGCGGTCGTCGGACTTCCCGCCGACGATGGCCGGACGATCGGGGCCGAAACCGGTGCTGGTGGTCACGAGACCGGGGCTGAGTGCCGCCAGGGTGTCGCAGACGCGGGCGGCACGGGCGCGGGCGAGGTTGCGGTTGTGCTCGCGCTTGCCGGTGTAGTCGGCGTATCCCTCGCAACGGACGGCAGAGGCATCGGACAGCGAGGCGGCGAGCTTCTCCAGCTGGCTTCGGGCGACGTCGGAGAGTGCGGTCGTGTTGACACCGAAGAGGCCGTTGCCGTCGAGGGTGAGGGCCTGGCCCTGCTCGACGGTGTGGCCGAACGCGAAGCGAAGCGGGACGGCGAGGTCGCCGGTGCTGGTGCGGTAGGCGGCGCGGGTCTCGGCAACCGGTCCGGCGTAGTTCTTGGGCCGGTTCGGGACGCGGATCTCGGCGCGGCGCTCGGCCTTGCTGCGGGGGTCGACGAACCACTCGGAGGAGGCGGTGGCCGCGTGCGCGGAGAGGGAGGTCTGGGAGGGGGGCGCCGCGACGGCGGCCGGGGCGAGGGCTCCGACGAGGAGGGTGGTGACTCCGGTGGTGGCCACAGCGAGGGTGGCTGCCAGCCGGTGGGAGACGGGGCGAGACATCGTCAGCCGATCTGGAGGAGTGATGGGGCAGGTCCCCGAAGACCGTGCCGCGATTCTCTCGATGCCCGGAGGCGCGACGCAGCCGAAGACGGCCGTCTGGTCCGAGTGGACGCAGTGACTGGCCGAACGGCCATTTCGTGACACACGAAAGCGCCCGGTCGGGACGTGACCGGGCGCTTCGGGTGCTGGTGGCCAGGGGCGGGGTCGAACCGCCGACCTTCCACTTTTCAGGCGGACGCTCGTACCGACTGAGCTACCTGGCCAAGCGGGGGAAACCATACACGGGGCGGGCCGGGCGGCGGAAAACGACCGAGGCCCGGTGGGCTAGGTTCGGGTCGCGGCGGCCACCGATCGGTGGCACGTCACCCCCTTCACCGGCCCTGCGCCAGGAATGAGGTCCCGATGCTGGTTCTCGTGACCGGAGCCACCGGCTACGTCGGGAGCCGCCTGGTCCCGCGGCTCCTCGAGGACGGCCACCAGGTGCGTGCTGCCTTCTCGCGGCCCGAGAGGAGCCGAGAGTTCTGGTGGAACGACCGCGTCGAGGTCGTCCAGATGGACGTCCTCGACCAGGAGCAGGTCCACGAAGCGGTGGCGGGGGTCGACGCGGTCGTCTACCTGATCCACGGCATGGGCGGTGGCGACTTCATGGACAAGGACCGGGAGTCGGCCACGCACATGGCCGCCGCGATCGACCGGGCCGGCGTAGGGCGTGTGGTCTACCTGTCGGGGGTGGTCCCGGACGTCCCCGAGGAGGATCTCTCCGACCACATCTCCTCGAGGCTCGAGGTGGAGCGGATCCTCGGCGGATCGACCGCGACCGCCATCGCGCTGCGCGCCGCGCTCATCGTGGGGAGCGGGTCGACGAGCCTCGAGATCGTGCGCCAGGTCTCCGAACGCGTCGCCGTCCAGACGATCCCCACGTGGATGGACTCGACCGTGCAGCCGATCGCCATCGTCGACGTGCTCGAGTGCCTCGCCGCCGCGCTGACCGTGGACATCGAGAGCCGGGCCTTCGACATCGGCGGACCCGAGGCCATGCCGTACGCCGAGCTCCTGCGGATGTACGCAGACGTCGCCGGTCTCGACCGACCGCAGGTCGAGGTGCCGTTGCTGCCCGACGCCTTGGTCGGCACGATCACCGGGTGGCTGACCGACGTGCCGAGCCCGACGGTGAAGTCGCTCATCGAGAGCCTCCACCACGACATGGTCGCGGGTGACGACGACTTCGTCCGCGAGCTCCTGCCGCCCGGACACCGGCTCGTCGGGCTGCGCGACTCGCTCGAGCGTGCCCTCGTCCCGGCCGACGAGAGCGTGGCCTTCGAGCGCCGTGACCCGGTCGGGCCGATGCCGCACGACCCCGCCTGGGCGACAGGAGGCCAGGACGGCCCCGTGCGCGCGGTCGTGTCCGGTGCCTCCGCCGCGGTCGCCGCCGTCACGAGGCGCGTCACCGGCGAGTAGGGGCCGGACCGGCTCAGATCAGGAGCCCGACGGCTGCCAGCACGCCGGCGATCACGATGAGCACGCGCAGCAGGGTCGGTGGGATGCGGCGCCCGATCCGCGAGCCGACGTAGCCGCCCACGACGGAGCCGGTGGCCAGCAGCAGGACCGCCCGCCAGTCGACGTCCGCGACGAGCACGAAGATCAGGCCGGCCACGAGGTTGCCGGCCATCACGGCCAGCGTCTTGAGGGCGTTGAGGATGCGCATCTCGATGTCGAGCCCCAGGCCCAGCACAGCCATCGCCATCACGCCGGAGCCGGCGCCGAAGTAGCCGCCGTACACGCCCGTGAGACCGGCGAAGATGGTCGTGACCGGCGACAGCGACGTGCGTGGCTCGGGGGCCGGACCCGCGTGCCGGGCGCGCATCCACTGCGAGATCCGCGGCTGGGCGCCGACCAGGAGGCAGGTGAAGAGGATCAGCCAGGGCACCACGGCCTCGAAGACCGACGAGGGCAGCGCGAGCAGCAGGAAGGCGCCGCCGACCGCGCCCACGCCACAGGTGGCGAGCACGGCCAGCGTGATGCGCGGGTGCTCGCGCAGCTCCTCCCGGTAGCCGAAGGAGCCGCTGAGCGCGCCGGGAGTCAGGCCGATCGTGTTGGAGGCGTTGGCGACCACGGGTGGTAGCCCGACGGCGACCAGGACCGGGAAGCTCAGCAGCGATGCCACGCCCACCGTGGAGGTGAGCACGCCGGCGCCCAGTCCGGCAGCGAGGACGGCCAGCTGCTCGAGCCCGGTCACCGCTCGTCGCGCAGGACCGCGACGTCGCTGACCATCTCGACGTGCTCGTGCATGGCCGTCGCGGCCCCGGCGGCGTCGCCGGCCGAGATCGCGTCGGCGACCACGCGGTGGGCGGTCAGGGAGTCGCGCGGCCGACCGGGCTGGGAGAGCGACTCGATGCGCGTCTCCCGGATCAGGTCACCGATCTCGTCCATCAGCCGGGCGAGCAGCAGGGAGTGCGCCGCGGCGGTGACGGCACCGTGGAAGCGCTCGTCGCCCTCGACGCCCCGCCCGCCCGCCTCGACGTCCGCCTCCATCACCTGGAGGGCGTCCTCGATGCGGGCCAGGTCCTCGTCGGTGCGGCGTACGGCGGCCAGCGCGGCGATCTTGGTCTCGAGGGCGTCGCGGGTCTCGATGATCTCGGGCAGCCGGTCGGCGTGGGCCCGGATCGCGTCGACGATGCGGGACTCCCCGGCCGATCCGGTCACCACGGTGCCGTCGCCGTGCCTGACGGCCACGACGCCGATCACCTCGAGGGCGACCAGGGCCTGGCTGAGCGTCGCGCGACTCACGCCGAGACGGGAGGCCAGCTCGCGCTCGGGCGGCAGCCGGTCGCCCGCGGTCAGCCCGTTCTGGGCGATCCACGTGGTGATCTGCTCGGCCACCTGCTCGTAGAGGCGGGTGCGCATCAGTCGCACCGGGAACTCCCGCGAAGGGCCGGTCTCCGGCGGGCGTGGTCCATCCGACATCCGGCCAGCCTATTGACCGATGGCGGATTGACCTATTGGCTAGGCCACTGAGCCAGCAGGGATGGTCACTCGGGCCGACGGCTCTGACGGAGAGGCAACACGACAATGGGACCGGAATGGGTAGCGATCCTCGCGCTCGTCGCACTGTTCGTGATCGGCACCGTACTGCCGATCAACATGGGGGCACTGGCCTACGTGGCCGCGTGGCTGGTGGGCATGTACGCCCTCGACCTGACGGAGAAGGAGATCGTCTCCGGGGTCAGTGGTGACCTCGTCCTGACGCTGATCGGCGTGACGTACCTGTTCGCGATCGCCCGCAACAACGGCTCGGTCGACCTGATCGTGCGCACGGCCCTCAAGGCCGTCGGCGGCCGCGTCGCGCTGATCCCGTGGGTGATGTTCGCGGTCACCGCGGTGCTCACCGGCATCGGCGCCGTCAGCCCGGCCGCCTGCGCCATCATCGGCCCGATCGCTCTCGGCTTCGCCGGCCGCTACGGCATCAGCCCGCTGATGATGGGCATGTTCGTGGTGCACGGCGCCCAGGCGGGCGGGTTCTCGCCGATCAGCATCTACGGCACGATCACCAACGCGGTGATCAAGGATGCCGGCCTGCCGTCCAGCGAGATCACCGTCTTCCTCGCCAGCCTGATCATCAACACGATCATGGCGGTGATCCTCTTCGTGGTCCTCGGCGGACGAGACCTGATGAGCCGGCGCATCGACCCGGACGAGCCCGACACCCTCGACGACGACCTGCACCGCGGTGGCGCCCCGGCCCCGGTCACCGGCACCGGCACCGGCACCGGCTCGCTCACCGAGTCGCCGACCCGGGCCGCCGGCGTGCGCACGGACCAGCTCCTGACCCTGGTCGCGTTCGTCGCCGTCGCGCTCATCGCGCTGATCTTCGACAAGAACATCGGGTTCGTCGCGATCACCGCGGCCGTCATCCTCGCGATGCTCGCACCGAACGACCACAAGGACGCGGTCAAGCAGATCGCCTGGCCGACCGTGCTGCTGGTGGCCGGCGTCAGCACCTACGCGACGATCCTCACCACGGCCGGCTCCCCGGAGTTCGTGGGCAACTGGGCGGCCGGGCTGGGTGCGATCGCCATCGGCGCCCTGATCCTCTGCTACGTCGGCGGCGTCGTCTCCGCGTTCGCCTCGTCGACGGCCCTGCTGCCCGTGATCATCCCGATCGGCGTCCCGCTGATCGCCGACGGCGGCATCAGTGCGGGCATGTTCGTCGCTGCCCTCGCCGTGTCGTCGACCATCGTCGACGTCAGCCCCTTCTCGACCAACGGCGCCCTGATGCTGGCCAACAAGCCCGACTCCATCAGTGAGACGGTCTACTACAAGCAGATCCTGACCTACGGCGTGATCGTCACGCTCGCCGGTCCACTCCTCGTATGGGCGGCCCTCGTGCTGCCGGGATGGTGACTCGATGACTGGTCCGCTCTCCGACGTCCTCGTCGTCGATCTCTCGCGCGCGCTGGCCGGCCCGCACGCCACGATGATGCTGGGCGACCTCGGTGCTCGCGTGATCAAGGTCGAGACGCCTCATGGTGGCGACGACACCCGCGGCTGGGGCCCGCCGTTCGTGGGCGAGCCCGACGCCCGCCAGTCGACGTACTTCCTGTCGACCAACCGCAACAAGGAGTCGATCGCGCTCGACCTCAAGGACGACGACGACCGTGAGCTGCTGCTGCGGCTCGTCGACCGCGCCGACGTGCTCGTGGAGAACTTCCGCACCGGCGTGCTCGAGCGTCTCGGCCTCGGCATCGAGAGCCTCCAGGAGCGCAACCCGCGCCTGGTGGTGCTGTCGATCACCGGCTTCGGCCACGACGGCCCCGAGGGCGGGCGGGCCGGCTACGACCAGATCGCGCAGGGGGAGGCCGGGCTGATGTCGCTGACCGGGTCCGGTCCCGACGACCCGCAGCGCGTCGGCGTACCCATCGCCGACCTGCTCTCCGGCATGTACGGCGCGTACGGCGTCGTCGCTGCGCTCAACGAGCGGCACCGCACCGGCACCGGCACGGTCGTGCGCACGTCGCTGCTGGCCTCCGTCGTCGGTGTGCACGCCTTCCAGGGCACCCGGTGGACCGTGGCCGGCGAGGTCGGCCGGGCGGCGGGCAACCACCACCCGTCGATCGCGCCGTACGGGCTCTTCCACTGCCGTGACGGGTCGGTCCAGATCGCGCTGGGCAGCGAGAGCCTCTGGCGCCGCTTCTGTGCCGGCTTCGAGCTCGACCCGGAGGCCGAGGGCCTGGCCACGAACTCCGAGCGGGTCGGCGCCCGCGACCGCGTCATCGAGGTCGTGGAGGGCGCCTTCGCCGAGTGGGACAGCGAAGCGCTGCTGGCCCGGCTCGCGGAGGTCGGCGTGCCCGCGGGCAAGGTCCGCAACCTCGACGAGGTCTACGCGTGGGACCAGACGCTCAGCCAGGGCCTGCTGGTCGACGTCGAGCACAGCACCCTCGGCCGGATCTCGCTCCCCGGCCCCCCGCTGCGGTTCTTCGCCGCCGACGGCGACGAGGTCACCCGGCGTGACCACGTCGCCCCGCCGGTGCTCGACGAGCACGGCGGCTCCGTCCGCGCCTGGCTGGAGGAGCAGTGACCGCGACCGCCCGTGAGCTGCTCGGGCTGGTGCTCGACGACGGCTCCTTCGAGTCGTGGGACGTGCCGATCGACATCTCGGGGCATCCGGAGTCCTACCGGGCGACCCTCGAGCGTGCCGCCGAGAAGGCCGGCACCGACGAGTCGGTGATCACCGGCCGCGGGCTCATGCGCGGCCGGCCGGTCGCCGTGGTGGCCAACGAGTTCGGCTTCCTCGCCGGCTCGATCGGGCGCGCCGCCGCCGACCGCATCACCGCTGCCGTACGACGCGCGACGGCCGAGGGCCTGCCGGTGCTCGCCACGACGGCCTCGGGCGGCACTCGGATGCAGGAGGGCACGCCGGCCTTCGTGCAGATGATCGAGATCTCCCGGGCGCTGATGGCCCACCGCGCCGCCGGGCTCCCGTACCTCGTCTACCTGCGCAACCCCACCATGGGCGGCGTCTTCGCCTCCTGGGGCTCGCTGGCGCACGTCACCGTGGCCGAGCCCGGGGCGTTGGTGGGCTTCCTCGGTCCCAAGGTCTACGAGGCCCTCAACGGCGAGCCGTTCCCGAGCGACGTGCAGACGGCCGAGAACCTCGCCGCCCGCGGCGTCATCGACGCCGTGGTGGCTGCCGAGGACCTGCCGGAGCTGGTCGACCGGGCGCTGGCGGTGCTCGTCGACGCCCCCGACCAGCCGACGCTGCCGCGGCGCACGGGCGAGGTCGGCGACGAGGGCTCGGCGTGGGAGGCGATCCAGCGGACCCGGGCCGAGGGCCGGGTCAGCGTCCGCGACCTGTTGCGCCACGCCGGCTCGCGGACCCTTCGACTGGCCGGCACCGACGAGGGCGAGCGGGACGAGACGCTGATCGTGGCGCTGACGAGGCTCGACGGCCAGCCCTGCGTCGTCGTCGGCCAGGACCGCACCCGCCAGACCCCCGAGACGCCGATGGGTCCCGGTGCGCTGCGCGAGGCGCGGCGCGGGATGCGGCTGGCCGAGGAGCTGCGGCTCCCGCTGGTCACCGTCATCGACACCCCCGGTGCCGCCCTGTCGCAGCACGCCGAGGAACGTGCCATCGCCGGTGAGATCGCCCGCTGCATCGCCGAGCTGGTCACGATGACCGTGCCGACGCTGGCAGTCGTGCTCGGGCAGGGCTGTGGGGGAGGGGCGCTCGCGCTGCTGCCGGGGCGGACCGTGATCGCCGCCGAGAGCGCCTGGCTCTCGCCGCTGCCGCCCGAGGGGGCGAGCGCGATCGTGCACCACGGGGACGTCAGCCATGCGCCGGAGATGTCGGAGCAGCAGGAGGTGCGCGCGGTCGACCTCTTCCGGTCCGGCACCGTGCACCACGTCGTGCCCGAGGTGGACGGCGAGTCCGCCGAGCAGCTGGCCCTCGCCGTCGCGGCCGAGTGCGCCGTGCGCCTGCACGAGATGACGACGGGGGCCGGGTCGCGAGGAGCCTGACATTTGTTGGCTCACCGCGCCCGCCCCTATGCTGTCCGGGCGCTCGCGAGAGCGCAGGCCCCCATCGTCTAGCGGCCTAGGACGTCGCCCTTTCACGGCGGTAGCACGGGTTCGAATCCCGTTGGGGGTACACCTGATGCGGCCGGTCATCCCGATTGGGAAACGCCGCCGACGATGGGTTAGAGTTCCACCGCTTCACGCTCCACGAATCACCAGCACCACAAGGCCCCGTAGCGCAGTTGGTTAGCGCGCCGCCCTGTCACGGCGGAGGCCGCGGGTTCGAGTCCCGTCGGGGTCGCCACCAGGACGCTCCGGATCACCAGATCCGGAGCGTCCTTGCATTTCCGCGGGTCTCCTAGGCTTCGGCCATGCCCGTCGACGTGCCCCCCGCGGAGTTCGAGACGCTCGTGGACCGCGCGCTCGACGAGATCCCCGACGAGCTGGCCGCGCTGATCCGCAACGTCGTGGTGCTGGTCGAGGACGAGCCGCCGGCCGACGACCCGGGGCTGCTGGGCTGCTACGACGGCGTGGCGCTCACCGAGCGGCCCAGCAACCACGCGTTCGAGCTGCCCGACCGGATCCTGGTCTACCGGGGCCCGCTCTCGAGGATGTGCGCGTCGGAGGAGGAGCTCGTCGACGAGGTGCGGATCACCGTGGTGCACGAGATCGCCCACCACTTCGGCATCGACGACGACCGCCTCCACGACCTCGGCTACGCCTGAGCACCCAGCAGGAAGCCGATCGAGCAGCCCGCCATCGCCAGCGCGACCGTCAGCAGGAGGTAGCGGCCGCCGCCCCACCAACCCCGGTCGTGCGTCTGCACGGCCAGCGACGACCACGTCGTGAACCCGCCGCAGAACCCCACGCCCACCAGGGCCATCGCGTGCTCGCCGGGGGCGACCGCCGACAGGAAGCCGAGCAGCGTCGAGCCCACCACGTTGACGAGCAGGGTGCCGACCGGCAGCTCGCCGTCGAGCAGGTGCGCGATCGCGTAGCGGGCCGGTGCCCCGACCGCGGCGCCGAGCGCCACCAGCACGACGATCACGGGTCGACCTCGTCGTCGGAGGCGGGCCCGGTCGTCAGCCGCCGACCCACGTGTACGGCGACCAGGCAGGCCGCGAGGGTGCCGAGCAGGTAGCCGAGCGCCGGCCCCGGACGACCGTCACCGAGCAGGTCGCGTCCGTGCTCGGCGTACGCGGAGAAGGTCGTGAAGCCGCCGAGCAGGCCGGGGCCGAGGGCCAGGGTCAGGAGGTGTCGTCGACGGATCGCGTCGACGGCGGGCAGCAGCCCCAGCGCCAGGGAGCCGGCCACGTTGATCGCGAGGGTGGTCCAGGGAAAGCCGGCGCCGTCCGGGGCGGCGTACGTCGCGGCCCAGCGGAGCACCGCGCCCAGGGCGCCACCTGCCGCCACCGCGGCCAGCGCCGCGGAGCTCAGTGGGGCTCGGGTCACGACACCCGGTGTCCAACGGAGCGCGGCCGGGCCGACCACGGCATCGGGGCCTCGCTGCCGGCCTGGCGGATGAACTCGCCGAGGAACCACATCTGGAACTCGCGCTGGGGCGGGGTGCGCGCCGTGGAGAGCAGGCGCTCGGCCCGGCAGAACGCGTCGGCCAGGTCGAACATCTCGAGCATGGTCGTGAAGATCGTGACGGCCGACGGGGTGGTCTCGACCGACAGGTCGACACGGGTGGCACCCCGGCGCTGCTGGGCGGCCATCTGCATCGCGATGCCGGGTGGGAACTGCCGTTCGAAGGTCACGAACATCGCCGACAGGTCACGGGCCAGCGGGTAGTCGGCCTCGTGGGCCAGCGCGAGGAGACGCAGCTCGCGACGCAGGTCGTTGTACTGGTTGTTGGCGCCGAAGAACAGCTTCACGTCGACGCCGAGCAGCTTGACGACGATGGCGTCGGCGGGTGAGGTCCACGCGGGCTCGTCGCCGCGGACGTCCATCACGCCCTCGCGGTAGGCGTCCTCGTGCATCTCGACGGCCGGCTCGAACCACACGACCTTGCCGGCGGGCTCGATCGACGCGCCCCAGGTCACCGACGACATGGCCACGATCGACAGGCCGCGGCCGAAGGTGGCGAGGAAGCCGTCCTCGGAGTCCTCCTCGTAGAACGCCGGCTGCGGCGGGGCGGGCTGCTGCAGGGACGCGTCGGCCACCTCGATGCGGGGGTGCTCGCGGGTGCCGCGCACGCGAACCCACAGCGGGGGCTCGCCGTGCAGCACGGCATTGGTGACCAGCTCGGAGACGCCGAGCTCGGCGCACTCGATGAGGTCGTCGCGCTCGAGCTCGCGGCAGGCCTCGACGACCCAGCGTCGCGCGTCGGCGACGGCGCTGGGCTCCGCATCGAGGGGAAGCGCTTGCTTGTCGAGCGGCACGGACCTTCCTTCCCGGGGCGGAGGAGCCAAGCCAATCACGGCTTGTCTACCCATGGGGCGCGATGGGTAAACGTCCGTGGTCGGGAAAAAGCGCCCCGCCTGCGGGTGTGACCGACCGAACCACGGCCCCGGTTGGAGTCTTGCGCCCCACAGGCGGGACAATGGAGTATCTGAGAGACGCACACAGGAGCCCATCACATGTCCGACACGAAGACTTCCGACCGCCACCGCGTGGTGGTCATCGGCTCCGGTTTCGGTGGCCTGTTCGGGACGAAGGCGCTGCGACGCGCGGATGTCGACGTCACGATGCTCGCGAAGACCACACACCACCTGTTCCAGCCACTGCTCTACCAGGTCGCGACCGGGATCCTGTCCGAGGGCGAGATCGCACCGCCGACCCGTGAGGTGCTCAGCGGGCAGGACAACGCCCGGGTGCTGCTCGGCACGGTGACCGGCATCGACCTCACCGCGCGCACCGTCACCTCGCACGTGCTCGGTCGCGAGACCGAGACGACGTACGACTCGTTGATCGTGGCTGCCGGCGCGGCCCAGTCCTACTTCGGCAACGATCACTTCTCCGAGCACGCACCGGGCATGAAGAGCATCGACGACGCCCTCGAGCTGCGCGGCCGGATCTTCGGTGCCTTCGAGATGGCCGAGCTGGGTGCCAACCGCGGCGACGACGTCGACCACCTCCTGACGTTCGTCGTCGTGGGCGCCGGTCCGACGGGTGTCGAGATGGCCGGCCAGATCGCCGAGCTCGCGCATCGCACGCTGGCCAAGGACTTCCGCCTGATCAACTCCCGCCAGGCCCGCGTCATCCTCGTCGACGCCGCGGCTCAGGTGCTGCCGCCCTTCGGTGCGCGGCTGGGCGAGAAGACCAAGCGGGAGCTGGAGAAGCTGGGCGTCGAGGTCATCCTCGGCGCCATGGTCACCGACGTCGACGAGCGCGGCATCGAGATCAAGTACAAGGACGGCACGACCGAGAGCATCAGGACGGTCACCAAGATCTGGGCGGCCGGGGTCCAGGCCTCGCCGCTGGGCAAGACCCTCGCCGAGCAGTCCGGTGCACCCCTCGACCGGGCCGGCCGCATCGGCGTGAACCCGGACCTGACGCTGCCCGGCCATCCCGAGGTGTTCGTGGTCGGCGACATGATCTCCCTCGACAACCTGCCCGGTGTCGCGCAGGTCGCGATCCAGGGCGCGAAGTACGCCGCGAAGACGATCGACGGCCGACTCAAGGGCAAGGCCCCGCGGGATCCGTTCAAGTACTTCGACAAGGGCTCCATGGCGATCATCAGCCGCTTCAACGCGGTGGCCATGGTCGGCAAGCTGCGCCTGACCGGTGTCATCGCGTGGCTCATGTGGCTGCTCGTGCACCTCGTCTACATCACCGGCTTCAAGAACCGCGTCACCGCGATCCTGCACTGGTTCATCTCGTTCCTGGGTCGGGGCCGCTCCGAGCGCACGTCCACCGAGCAGCAGATCTTCGGCCGCGCCGCCCTCAACCGGCTCAAGCGCGGGGCGACCGACCTCGTCTCCGAGCCCGGGGCGTACGACGCGGCGCGCGACCTGCTCGAGACCTCCAGGCGCGCCGAGCTCGAGGCCCAGGCGATCGAGGCGGCCAGGCTCACCGACGCCGGCGAGCGCGGCGCCACGGTGCGCTGAGGATGTCCGGGATCGACCTGGTCCTGCCCGACCTCCGCTACACCGACTCCCTGATCGCCGCTGTGCGTGAGTTCGGCGGCACGACGATGCACGGCAGCGGCCTGTGGGACCTCACCGTCGACGACGCGACCGTGGAGACGCTCGCCGAGCGCGTCCCAGGTCTCCTCGCGCAGTCCGACCACGCGACCGTGCTGCCGGAGGGGCGGGTCCACAGTGACTACTGGTGGATGGTCGACGGCGACGACTTCGTGGGCTTCCTCGCGATCCGCCACGACCTCACCGAGTTCCTGCTCACCGAGGGCGGCCACATCGGCTACGGCGTACGCCCCTCGCGGCGGCGCGAGGGGCACGCCACCCGCGCGCTCGCGTTGGCCCTTGCGCGCGCTCGCGAGATCGGCCTGGACCGGGTGCTGCTGACGTGCGACGAGGGCAACACCGCATCGCGGCGCACCATCGAGCTCAACGGTGGCGTCTTCGAGGACGTCCGGGTGGGCAAACGGCGGTACTGGATCAACCTCTGACCCGCTCGCCGCAGACCGTTGCGGTGGGCTGAGCCTGGTGGCAGTGTCGGCTGCGATCCCGGACTCATGTGATGGACGACCGCACTCCCTCCCTGCAGGCGCGTGCCCTCCTCGCGCCGGTGCAGCGCGCCGCGATGTTGCAGTTCATGTCGCTGCTCCCGCTGGCCGCGGCGGACGTCGAGGCGGTCGTGGCGCGGGCGGTGGAGGAGAACCCCGTGCTGGACCGCGGCACCGGGTGGACGTGCGGCACCTGCGGGCGGTTCTGCCGGACGCCCCGCTGCCAGGCGTGCAGCGTCTCCTCCCGGCCCGCCGACCTCACTGCGACCGTGGACTGGCGCGAGGAGCTGCGACGCCAAGCCAGGCTGGAGGTGTCCGCGGACCTGTTCGGACTCCTCGACCGGGTGGTCGGCTCCCTGGACGAGCGGGGATTCCTCCCGGAGCAACCCGACTCCGGCCCCGCCGCGGTCGCGGTGCTCTCCGCGATCCGCGAGGTGGGGCCGCCGGGGATCGCGGCCTCCTCGCCCACCGACTGCGTGCGGCTGCAGGTCGACGACCTCGTGGCCCGCGGCCTTGCCGGGCCGTTGGTGTCCACGATCGTGGCCGACTGGCTGCCCTGCGTCGCCGACGGTCGACTGGTGGACATCGCGACCGCGCTGGCCGTGACGGAGGACGAGGTGCGGGCGGCCGTGGAGGTGCTGACCTCGTCGACGAGGCCGTTCGTCAGCCTCGCGTCGGCAGCCCCGAGGGCGGGGCCCGTGGACGTGGACTTCTCGATACGCGACTCGGAGCTGGTCGCGACGGTGGTCGACGCCGACGGGCTGGGTCTCCGGGTCGCCGACGACTTCGGCCAGCTCGACGGCGACGCGAGGGCCTGGCTGGCCCCGCACCGCGAGGCCGCGGCCAGGCTGGTCGCGGCTGTCGACGCGCGGGCCCGGATGCTCACCCTGGTGGCGCAGGTCCTGGCCGTGCGCCAGGGGGCCTGGCTGATCGAGGGTCGCCACCACCGGTCGCTGCGCCGTGCTGAGGTGGCGTCCGAGCTCGGCGTGCACCCCTCGACCGTGGGGCGTGCGGTGTCGGCGAAGGTCGCGCGCTGCCCCGACGGTCGCGTGGTGCCGCTCGAGCGGTGCTTCGGCAGCGCCCCGTCGACGCTCGAGCGGGTGGCCGACGTGATCACCGAGGCTCCGACCGCCACCGACGCCGTCGTGGCTGCGGAGCTGAGTCGTCTCGGCACGCCGCTCGCCCGGCGGACGGTCGCGAAGTACCGGGCGCTGCTGCGCGAACGAGGGACGAACACGGCTTCGCGCCCTTCGTAGCTCGGTGGTCCTGCGGCGCGAAGGCGGGTTCGGCGCCGGCCGGCGGCGTACGCCTGGATCGCGTGGCACGGAACTTGCATGGGTTGGGGTGACGCCGCCCCACACGGAAGGAACCAGCCCATGCACGACATCGACAGAGCCATGTTCGAGACCGAGAGCGAGGCCTACGAGAGTCACGAGGCCTATGAGTCCGGCTACGAGTCCCAGGAGTCGTTCGAGTCCGGCTACGAGTCCGACAGCCGCGAGATGGAGCAGGCCGCTGGACTCCTGGAGGTCGCCAGCGAGGAGGAGTTGGAGGAGTTCCTCGGCAAGCTGATGAGCTCGGCCGTCTCGGCGGCGCGGGGCTTCGCGAGCTCGCCCGCGGGACAGGCGCTCGGCGGGGTGCTCAAGAACGCCGCGAAGCAGGCCTTACCGCAGGTCGGGCAGATGCTCGGCAACGCCGTCGCACCCGGCGCCGGTGGCCAGCTCGGCCAACGGGCCGGCCGCTGGCTCGGCAGCCAGTTCGAGTACGAGGGCCTGTCCGCCGAGGACCGTGAGTTCGAAGCCGCCAAGGCGTTCGTCCGGGTCGCCGGCGACGCAGCCCGCCACGCCGTGAGTGCTCCCCCCGGGGCGTCGCCCCAGCAGGCCGCCAAGACCGCCGTGGCGGCGGCCGCCCGCCGGTCCATGCCCGGACTGCTGCCGCTGCTGTCCACCGGAGCCGCGCGTCCAGCGGCCACGGGCCGCTGGGTGCGCCAGGGCAGGCGGATCGTCATCTTCGGGGCATGACCGGTCCCACCCATCACAAAGGAGAAGCGCGATGAGTCAGTACGAGTCCTACGAGTACGAAGACCCCGAGTTCGAGAGTGAGGCCGGCGAGGCCTACGAGTCGTTCGAGGCATTCGAGTCCCATGAGGTGCCCGAGCTCTACGAGGGCCTCGAGATGGAGCTGGCCCACGAGCTCCTCGAGATCACCAGCGAGGAGGAGCTCGAGGAGTTCCTCGGCAAGCTGGTGAGCAAGGTCGCCAAGGGTGCCAGCAGCTTCATGAAGTCCGGCGTCGGCAAGGCCATCGGCGGCGTCCTGCGCAACGTGGCCAAGACCGCGCTCCCCATGGTCGGCTCGGCGATCGGGTCGTTCGTCGCGCCCGGCGTCGGGACCGCGATCGGCGGCAAGCTCGGCTCGATGGCCTCCAAGCTCCTCGAGGCCGAGGAGCTCGAGACCATGGGGGAGTCGGAGGCCGAGTTCGAGGCAGCCCGCCGCTACGTCCGCTGGGCGGCAGGCACGGTCCGCAACGGACAGCGCGCGCCCTCCGGTGTCGCGCCACGCACCGTGGCCAGGTCGGCGGCGGTCTCCTCCGCGCGCCGTTACGCGCCCAGCCTGTTGCGTCCCAGCGGCGGCCAGGGCCGGACGTCCCCCTGGCGCGACCGGAGGCGCCGTCCCGGGAGCTCGGGCCGCTACGGCCGCTACCCGCGCTACGGCTACGCCCCGGTGTGGGAGCCGGCCGGCCAGACGTGCTCGTGCGGTGGCCACACCGCGGACTCCGGCGGCGGTGACCTCGGCCAGGACGACGACCAGGAGGGCGAGTCGTTCGAGGTGATGGAGGCCTTCGAGGCCCCCCAGTCCGGACCCTCTGGGGGCGGGCGCTGGTACCGCCGCGGCAACCGGATCGTCATCGTCGGGGCCTGAGATGGCGCTCACCGAGGTGCGACAGCTGAGCGTCTCGCTCCTGGAGACCGAGGCGCGCGGCCTGCTCGCGCGCCTCGATCAGATCCGGCCACTCGCGCTGAACGAGACGATGGTCCCGGCGGCCACGCTGCCGCCCCGGGCCAGCTTCGCCGTGGAGCGCTTCCTGCACCAGGGGCGCAAGCTGCTCCGTCAGCAGGTCCGCGAGTACCTGGCCTGGCTGCAGGGCGCCGGCCGCGGCGCGCCGCCCGCGGAGCAGCAGTCACGCTTCGTGATCATCCGGATGCGCTTCAACGCGATCCTGAGCCAGTTCGACCTGGTCACCGAGGTGGTCACCCAGCGCAGCGAGAGCAGGACCGGAGTCTGGCTCTCGGGGTTGGACCTGCTCGCCGCGGACGTCCTCGCCCTCACCCCCGGCATCACCGACCCGCCGCCCGTGGTCTGCTACCTGGCCCGCGGACCCGGTGCCGCCATCCGGCGGGCCCGCACGCGCCTGCCCGGGGGTGACCTCAACCCGGTGGCGATCATCCGGGTCCCCCGCGAGCGGATGGTCGGCGCTGTCGGCCTCTCGTCCTCGCTGGTGCACGAGGTGGGGCACCAGGCAGCTGCCCTGCTCGGCCTGGTGGAGTCGCTGCGCAAGGACCTGGCCGACCGACGTCCGGCCGATCCCGCTCGGGCCGCGGTGTGGCGCACCTTCGAGGGGTGGATCTCCGAGATCGTCGCCGATCTCTGGTCCGTCGCGACCCTGGGGATCTCCGCGACGCAGGGGATGCTCGCGGTGGTCAGCCTGCCGCGGTTCTTCGTGTTCCGGCCCTCGGGATCCGACCCCCATCCGATGCCGTACATACGGGTCCTGCTCAGCTGCGCCATGGGCAGGGCGCTCTACCCGCACGCGCAGTGGCAGGCCCTGTCTCGCACCTGGGAGGAGCTCTACCCCACCGACAAGCTGGAGCCCGCCCGCCAGCAGGAGCTGGCGGCGCAGGTGGCGGGCATCCCGGACTTCGTGCGGGCGGTGCTGGACCACCGGCCGGCAGCCCTGGCAGGACGTCACCTGCGCGAGCTCTTCCCCGTCCGCGAGCGGACGCCGGCCCGCCTGGTCGAGCTGCAGCGAGCCTGGCGCAACGACCTCGCGGTCATGGCCCGCCAGCCGCCGAGCCTGGTGTTCGCCGTCGTGGGCCAGGCCCGGGTGACGGGTCGGATCACCCCCGAGACCGAGAGCGAGCTGATCGGTGCGCTCCTCCAGGCCTGGGCGCTGCGCAGCTCCCTGTCCATCTCAGAGCAACTCACCACCGTCCCGCGCGCCGCGCGGGCTTCGTAAGAAGGAGTCATCATGGCCAACCGAATCAGGCCCACGAGCAACGTGGTCGCCGAGAACCAGCAGTTCGTCCTCGAGATCGAGATCGACGCCGGGGAGGACGAGGTCACCTGGATGATCGTCGATGACGAGGGCACCATCATCGAGGGCGCCGAAGTCCTCCAGGCGGCCGGGCTCAGGGAGGACCTCGAGCTGTCCTTCGTCGCCGCCGAGACCCTGCGGTCGGGCGGCTACCAGCTGCAGCTGCTGCGGGGGGCCGTGCAGCTCGACGACCAGGACGCGGTCGACGACGCCGAGATCATCGCGCAGGACTCGTTCGCCGTGGTGGCCAGCCCGCAGGGGACGGCGCGGACCCCGGACCCGGTCAACGTGCGACTCGTCCGGCAGGGCGATCCGCAGGACCCGGTCGACGACGACCAGTTCGTCACGTTCACGGGCTTCGTGGACTTCCTCGCCCAGGACGCGCAGTTCCAGGGGATCGACGAGTTCCCCACGTTCGGGCCCGGCAACTACGACGCCCTGCTCGACGCGGCCCGCAGGTTCGTGCGAGCCAGCGTCGTGACTGACTTCGACGACCTGGTGCCGCCCGGCTACGAAGCCGATCGGCAGGCTGCCGAGCCGCTCTTCCCACCGCTCAACTTCACCGGTGACTTCCGGGTCCTGCCGGCTGTCGAGCTGATCTGGAACTACTGGGAGGAGGAGGCGGCGCTGGTGCAGACGCTCAACGTCATCCTCGCGCGGTTCCAGAACCGTCGGCTGCCCGGGAGGGACCCACTGGCGCGGTTCGACGTCACTCCACTGCTTCCACTGCGCAACCTGCTGTGGGGCTTCGCCGAGGGCGAGGTGCACCGCACCACCGTGCGCCGCCGGGCCGCGGAGTACGAGTACGAGTACGGCCTGCCTCTGATCGGGCGCGCCGTCCCGGCGCGCAGCCACAACGTCGAGCGACGCAGCGCCTTTCTGGAGGCCTTCCACCAGGTGATCCACGAGGCGCACATCTTCTTCAAGGAGGCCGACGACCTCACTGTCGCTGCTGACGCCTTCCCGCTCTCGCGAGCCCTGCGCGACTGCCACCTGGTGCTCTCGCAGGGCTCGCAGAACCAGTACGGCGAGATGGCCGTCGCGGCACGCGCCGAGTTCCTGGCGATGCAGAGCATCCTGGCCGAGCCCCCGATGCGGGAGTTCCTCGGCGGCCGGCCGATGACGCCGTACCCCGAGCCGTGGATGGACCGGGTCGACGCCATGAAGTCGATCCAGGGGTGGGACGACGCCAGCGTCATGCACTACCACGACCTGGCGACGATCGGGGAGCAGCTCGTGCTCACCATCCGACTGGGCAACTGGGCCGCTCCGGGCATCGGGGCCCTGCAGGCGCAGAACTGGGCCAACGCGTTCCGGCCGGCTCTCCAGCGGTACGCCGCGGCGTACCGCTCGGTGACGGCCGCCGACCTGACCCGGGAGGCGAATGCCGAGATGCCGGCCACCCTCATCGCCCGGAAGCTCAGCGGGCAGAGGCGACGTGCGTGACGAGCGACCTGACCTCGGCGCTGTTCCTGGGCCCGGCGCCCCGGGTGGTGCTCTCAGGGCCGTTGGCGTCGGGCAGGCCACCCGTCCTGGACGAGCCGCCCGGGCACCGGGCGGCGGCCCGGGCGGTGGCCCGGGCGCAGGGTGCCGAGCACGGACTGCTGGCCCGCACGAGCTTCCACGGCCTCCTGGACGCGATCGAGGCGGCCGCCTCGCCGGGCTCGACGGTGCTCATCGACGAGCACGTCTACCCGGTGGCGCGATGGGCAGCCGCGGCGGCACGGGTCGCGCGGCGTGACGAGAGGGCCGCGATCATGACCTACCGACACCTGGACGCCGACGACGCCCGGCGTCGCGCGCACGCCCTCCCGGGGCCCGTCGTCGTGGTGACCGACGGCCTCTGCGGGTCCTGCCTGCGTCCCGCCCCACTTGCGGCCCTCGCGGCGCTCGCCCGTGCGTCGGGCGGGTGGCTGGTCGTCGACGACACCCTGGCCGCCGGGGTCCTGGGTCGGCGAACCCCGGAGGTGGGTCCGCTGGGCGCCGGTGGCGCCGGCACCGCCGCGTTCCTCGGGGCGCCGACGCAGGACCTCGTCGTGGTGTCGTCGCTCGCCAAGGGGTACGGCGTGCCGCTGGCCGTGATGACCGGCCCCGGAGTCGTCGTCGACCGCGCCCGACGCCTGGGCAGCGCGCGCACGCACGCCAGCGGGCCGACCGGCGCCGATGTCGCGGCCCTCGCGGCCCTGGCGCCACCCCACGAGCTCGACCGCCGGCGCCGCCGGCTGGCCCGGCTGGTCGACCGCACCCGGACGGCCGGCCGGCGACTCGGCCTGACGCCCCTGGGCGTCCCCTTCGCGATGGTGCACCTGGTCGGCGCGAGGCGGCCGACCGAGCTGCGAGATGCGCTGGCCTCCCGGGGCGTGCGCGTCCTGGTCACGGTGGGCCGCTGCACCGGCCGGTGCGCGCTCACGGTGTGCCTGCGCTCGGACCTGGGGGCTGCCGATGTCGACCGACTGCTCGACGCGCTCGCCCGCGAGGTCCCGCGGAGCGCGGCATGAGGTCCCCGCCGGTCATCGACGCCCACGTGCACATCGGCACGGGTGACGGGCTGCACGGTCCGTGGGACACCGCGGCGCCGCTCGCGACGTACCTCCCGCGGGCCCGGGCCGCGGGAGTGCTGGGTGCCGTCGTGATGGCACCGCTCACGTCCGACTACCCCCGGGCGAACCGCGACATAGCCCGGCTGATCCGACGCGACCCGTCGCTGATGGGCTACGTGTTCGTCAACACCGAGACCGAGCGTGGCGAGATCGCGGCGCGGGTCGCCGCCGCCGTGACGCGCCACGGGTTCTGTGGCATCAAGGTGCACGCCCACGACGGCCGGATCACGCGCGAGGTCGGCGAGATCGCCCGGCGGCTCGGCGTGCCGGTGCTCTACGACCCGGCCGGCGACCTCGCCTCGGTCGAGATGGTCGCACGGGCCTACCGCGACGTCGCGTGGGTCATCCCGCACCTGTCCTCGTTCGCCGACGACTGGAAGGCGCAGTGCGCCTTCGTGGACCAGCTCTGCCGACACCCGAACGTCTTCACCGACACCTCCGGCGTCCGCTACTTCGATCTCCTCGCCGATGCCGTGCGTCGCGCGGGCGCAGCCAAGGTGCTCTTCGGCAGCGACGGCCCCTTCCTCCACCCGGCCGTCGAGCTGGCGAAGGTGGCCGTGCTGCCGCTCGACGGGCCGGGGCGCGCGGCCGTCCTCGGCGGCAACGTGCTGCGCCTCACGGGCAGCGGGCGTGGCCGGTTCCGTGCGCGACGCCCCCGGCGGAGCCGGTCATGACCTCCCCGGAGGCGTTGAGGCGCGGGGTGTGTGCGCGCATCGACGCCCTCGCCCCCGGGCTCGTCGCGCTCTCCCACTCGCTCCACGAGCACCCGGAGCCGGCCTTCGCCGAGACGTGGTCGAGTGCGACCCTGGCCGCCTTCGCCCGGTCCCACGGGCTGGCGGTCGAGCACCCGGCGTACGGCCTGCCCACCTCGTTCCGTGCCGCGGCCGGCTCTCGGGGGCCGATGGTCGTCGTGTGCTGCGAGTACGACGCCCTGCCGGGGCTCGGCCACGGCTGCGGCCACAACATCGTGTCAGCGGCGGGCCTGGGCGCCGTGGTCGCTCTCGCTCCGCTCGCCGCCTCCGGTCATGGTCGCGTGATCGGCCTCGGCACCCCGGCCGAGGAAGCCGGGGGAGGGAAGGTCGTCCTGCTCCGGCGTGGTGCGTTCGCCGGGGCCTCGGCCGCGCTGCTCGTCCACCCCGGCCAGCGGGACTCCGTCGATGCGCGGTTCCGGGCGGCCGCCCCGCTCCAGGTCGTCTTCCGTGGCCTGGCCAGCCATGCCGCGATGGCGCCGCAGGCAGGGCGGAACGCGCTCGACGCGGCGGTCCTCGCCCACCAGGCGCTGGCTGCTGCCCGGTCGGCGCTGGCCTTCGGTGACCAGGTGACGGCCGTCGTGACCGAAGGGGGCCGCGTCGCCAACGTGGTCCCCGACCGCGCCGTGCTGGCCGTGCTGACCCGGGCCGAGACCACCGACGGTCTCGCCCGCCTGGCCACCGTCGTACGTCGCGCGGCCGCGGCAGGTGCGGTCGCGACCGGGTGCCGCTACGCCGTGCGGGGGACGGGAGCGTCGTACCGCGAGCTGCGCGCCGACCCGTGGCTGACCCGGCGGGCCGAGAGCAACCTGCGCCGTCTCGGCCGGCGCGTGGTCGCCGAGGGGGACCGCGCCGTCCTGGTCGCCGGCAGCACCGACCTGGGCAACGTCAGCCACCTGGTGCCGACGATCCACCCCAAGCTCGCCATCACCGACCAGCCGCAGCACTCACACGCGTTCGCGCACGCCGCCAGGTCCGCCACGGGAGACCGGGCGGTCGTCGACGGCGCCAAGGCACTGGCCATGACCACCCTTGACGTCTGGCTGACCGAAGCACATCACCGAGGAGGAGACCGATGACCACCACACCCATCGCCGCACCGCCGGCGGGCCGCTGGAGCTATGTCGCCACGGCCCGGACGATCGGACGCGACCCGGCGCGCTTTCCCCGCGCCAACGTCGTCGGCGAGATCAAGCCGCACAACGTCAAGGAGATCCGCCGGGGCGTCAACCAGCTTCGTGCGCACTACAACAGCACGCGCGGGCGCGGGTTCGCCTACCAGCTGGTGACCTACCGACAGGCACCCGGCGACGTCACCCGGTACGACGTCCTGCTGGCCGACCCCGTGGAGCTCGGAAGGATCGTGCGCTCGCGGGCCGGGCAGGGCCGCGTCGCCACCTGGTACGGCATCGGCCAGGTCCGGATGAGTGACGCCAGCAGCCCCATCCCGCTGTGGCAGTGCGCGCCGATGCTCGGCAACCGCCTGGAGCCGAAGGTGCGGGCGATGTACCAGGGGTGGATGCGCAACGTCCAGGGGCACGCCGGCCTCGCCCTGCCGCTGCGCCCACCCGGCACGCGAGGACCCGACTTCACGCACGAGCTCACCGACTTCCTGCGGGAGCTCGCCTCGGAGCTCGAGACCGAGTCCTGGTGATGGTCCCGGTGATGGTCCTGGTGATGGTCCTGGCTACGCCACGGCGGCCCTGCGCTTGCGCAGCTGGATCGCCCGGTCGGTCACGCCGAGCAGCGCCGCGGCCTCGTGCGCGTTGCCGCCGCTGTCGGAGAGGGCCATGTCGACCGCGAGATCGCCGACCGTGCTCTTGAGGTCGGGCAGGGTGATCCCGACCTGGAGGCAGTGACGCACCCCCTGTGCCAACGACTCGCGGGCCTGCTCGTGCCGGACGGGGGAGCGTGCGGGGCGTTCAGAGGGCGGCACGTCCCCCGGGGTGATCGGGCCCCTGCCGGAGTGCCGGGCGGCGATCGCCTGCGCCAGCTGCCGCAGCTCGCGCAGGTTGCCGGGGAACGTGCGCTCGCGCAGCATCGACAGCACCGGCGGGGTCACCGAGACGGCGTCCGGGCCGAGCGCCTCCTGGAGGAAGTGGGCGAAGAGGGTCTCGATGTCCTCGGTGCGCTCCCGCAGCGGCGGAAGCCGGACGACTCCGGAGGCGATCCGGTGGTAGAGGTCGCTGCGGAAGCGGCCGGCGCGCTGGTCGTCGACGAGGTCGCGGTTGGTGGCGCTGATCAGCCGGAAGTCCGAGCGCGCCCAGACGTCGCCGCCCACCCTCTTGTACGTGTGCTCCTGCAGCACCCGGAGCAGCTCGGCCTGGAGCCCGAGCGGGAGCTCGCCGATCTCGTCCAGGAAGAGGGTGCCGTTGTCAGCTGCGGCGAACGCGCCGGCCCGGGACCGGTCGGCCCCGGTGAACGCGCCCTTCTCGTGCCCGAACAGCTCGCTGCCCGACAGTGTCGGCGTGATCGTGGTGCAGTCGAGCACGACCAGCCTGCCCTCGGCGCTCCGGCTCGCGACGGCGTGTGCCAGGCGGGCGGCCAGCTCCTTGCCCGTCCCTGTCTCTCCCACCAGGAGGATCGGGCCGACCCCGAACTTCGCCAGCTCGATGACCTGGAGCAGGGCCCGGTGCTGTGCGAGACACCGCCCGACCACCAGCCCGGCCACCGGGGGCGAGCGCAGGATCGCGTCGATCACCTGCCAGCGACGGATGCGCTGCACGATCTGGGTGCTGGTCGCGGTGCCGTAGAAGGTCAGGACGTCCTCGGCTCCGGCCGCGAGGATGTCCCATGCCATCTGGTCGAGGTGGCACGTCGGATCGACCACGACCATGGTGCGGTCCCACGGCTCGGAGGGGGCCAGCTCATCGACGTGGTCGTCGGACTCGAGCAGCACCACGCGGTAGTGGTCGGAGGCCCCGCCCAACCCGGACTCCGCGAGAGCGCGGCGTATCTCCCCCACGGTGTTGTGGCTGTCGGGACCGACAACGGTTGCCACGAGATGTCCTGTTCGACGGGAGGACCCCAGCTGTCCTCAAGATCCAGAATGGCGTGCGCACAGGGACCGGGCAATCGCCCGTCCACGGCAGTCGCCGGAGGGGTCACGCAGGCCGGACAGGTTGGCCCGCCGATATCCGGTGAGGCGAGCACCGCAGGACCGGCGCCTGAAGCGAGCCGGTGCGGCATGGTCTACATTCCGTGCGTGAGTGCCCAAGCCCCCTCCGCCGTCATCTTGATCCGTGCCGAACGATTCACCCCGAACCCCGCGACGGCGGCCGACAACGCGTTCCAGGCGGACGCCCCGGACGGCCAGTCCGACGACGCGACGTCTGCCAGGGCGCTGGCCGAGATGGACTCCGTCGCCCGGGCCCTGCGCGAGGCGGGCGTGCGGGTGCACGTCTTCGACGACGAGGACCACACCCGACCGGACAGCGTCTTCCCCAACAACTGGCTGTCCACCCACGCCGGAGGCAACATCGCGGTCTACCCGATGTACGCGTCCAACCGTCGCCATGAGCGCCGGGCCGACGTGCTGGAGATGCTGAAGTCGTCCTACCGGGTGCAGACGATCGTGGACTACTCAGGTCTCGAACCTGACGGCATCTTCCTCGAGGGCACTGGCGCGATGGTGCTCGACCACGTGTCCCGTGTCGCCTACACCGCACGCAGCCACCGGGCCGACACCCACATCCTCGAGCGGTTCTGCACCGACTTCGGCTACGAGCCGATGGCCTTCGACGCGGTCGACGCCCAGGGCGTGCCCGTCTACCACACCAACGTGATCGCCTGTATCGGCACCGACGTCGCCATGATCGCCCTGGAGATGATCCCCGACGAGCTCCGGCGCGCCGAGGTCCGCGAGCGCCTCTCGGTCAACGGGCGGACGGTCGTGGAGATCACCGAGGACCAGGTGCGCGAGTTCGCGGGCAACGCCGTCGAGCTCTGCGGCCGGACGCCCCAGGGCCGGCGCCGCTACGTCATGGCCATGTCGGCCCGGGCGCTCCGCAGCCTGCGGCCCGACCAGATCGCGGCCATCGAGGAGTCCTGCGAGATCGTCTCGGTCGACATCCCGACCATCGAGCTGGCAGGCGGCTCCGTGCGCTGCATGATCGCCGGCGTACACCTCGACAAGCGTCCGGCCCTGGAGCCGGAGCCCACCCCGGCTGTCGAGGCGATCGACGAGAACCCGGTCACCGCCGACGGCCGCGAGGCGGCGACCGCAGACATCTCGTAGGCCTCCAGGGGCTCGAACCCTGAACCAACGGATTAAAAGTCCGCTGCTCTACCCATTGAGCTAGAGGCCCGGGGGATCAGGAGATCAGTCGGGACGAACCTCGGTACAGCTCCCCTGTCACACACGGTGACGGTGTCGAGTATGCCCGGTTCCGCCCGGACCGGACACAACGCCCCGACGGTGCGTCCCGGACGTCAGGTGTGCGCGCCGGGGTGGATGAAGTAGTTCGTGAGGATGAGGCGGCGTCCCTCGCGCAGGGCCGTCGCGTGGTGCAGGCCGCGGCCGTCGAAGACCAGGGCGGTCCCGGCCGGTCCCGTGCACTCGAGCTCGGTGAAGCCGTGGTCGTTGCGCAGCTGGCGCACCTCGTGCCTCCAGAACGACCCGAGGTGCCAGTAGTCCCGGTCCTGGGTGGCGAAGCCGTCGGCGCCGGTTCGGTAGAGGCGCGCGATCCGCTCCTCCGTCCACAGCCGCCACAGGCCCTGGTGGCTGCCCCGCAGGTACACCATCGGCGCCGTGAGCGAGGTGACGTCCTCGAGGAAGAAGAAGGCCTTGAGCCGGGGCTTCCACGTGTCCATGTGGTAGTTCAGCTCCCAGGAGGGCAGGTCGCCGACCACCGTCTTGAGCCCGACCGTACGTCGCAGGCTCACGGCGTCCCGGGACAGGTACGAGCGCGCCATCTCGGTGATCAGGGGGTGCTCGAAGAACGGCTGCAGTCCCGGCACCCGGTCGGCTTCAGCGAGCATGTAGGCACGGTCGCCCTCGGGGGACTCCGTGAAGGCGTCCTGCGGTGGTACGGCGCGCCGCATCGCTGCCACGGTCTCCGGGGGCAGCAGGCCGGGCACCAGCACGACACCGTCGCGGCGCAGGGCGCGCACGTGCGGTGCTGCGGCCGGCGACGGCGTGTCGACCTCGATGCCGCGCAGACTCCGCCACCTGTGCACGGCGAACGGCAGGGCCCGCGCCGCCCCCAGGAGGTGATCGACGGCGTACCCGCGCGGTTCGGCCGGGTCAGCCGCCGCTGTGGCGCTCCCGGTGGCGGCGTCAACCCGGTTCACGCGGTGCACAGGGCTCGCCAGCGCTCGGCGTACGACGACAGGAGCACGGCCCGCTCGAGATCTGGGTGGGCGGTGAACTCCGCGAGCAGGTCGCGGGCAGTCGTGCCGGCCAGCCCGATCGCGGACCTTGTCGCCGGAGCGATGTCCGGGTACTGGCGGTCGAGGAGCTCGGTGAGGCCGCGCGCCGGATGCGTGGCCGCCATGAGCTGCTCCTGCATCTGGCTGATCGCCAGGGCGACAGCCGGGTCGTCGCTGACGTAGTCGCGGACGCCGCTCGTCACGAACGAGTGGTCCCCGGAGCGGCCGTACAGGTCGACCTCGGCCAAGCCGTTGGCCGCCCCGAACTCGCGCGCGTCGTCCTCGAACACGAAGACGAGCTCGACCCCGACTGCCTCGAAGGCCGACATCAGCCTCAAGAACAGCTCGGACCGGGTGTCCGGGGCGGTGTAGAGCACGATGCGGCGCGACGGCGTTTGGTTGGCGCGGATCGTCATCGCCTGCGTGGCGAGGTACCGGAAGCCCTGGTCGGTGAGCCAGTAGCCGTGCACCTCGCCCGGGCCGGTCATGCCCTCGAACCGCGGGGCGCGGTCGAGCACGTGGCTGCTGCGGCCCGAGTACCACAGCGCCCAGCTGTGCAGGGAGCCGAACGGCGTGTCGATGGTGTTCATCCCGGGCAGCACGCCCGAGACCATCGGGTGATAGTCGACCGAGGCCAGGACCCGGACCTCGCCGTGAAGACGTGCACAGACCTCGGGGCACAGCAGCACCTCGCCCTCGAGCGCCCGCGCCCCGAAGTCGCAGTAGAGGTCGTAGTAGAACGGCTGGTCGCCGTCGTTGAAGTCGCCCACCGTCAGCACGTACCGGAGCGTCGGGTTGGCGCGGATGATGTCGCAGAAGAGGTCGAGCTCGGCGCGGAACTCAGCACGCGGCATCATCAGCAGCGTGCCGCGCGGCATCGGCACGGTCGTGTGCTCCTTGAGCTTGCTGCGCACCCCCGCGACGACCGGGCCGTCCCAGTCGACGCCGACGAGACCGAAGCAGCCGCTCACGTCGGCTCCTGGGCGCCCGGGACGCCGGGTCCACCGAGGCCCTCGAGCACGCCGCGTCGGTGGGTGGCGGCCCGTGTCGCCAGCTCGGTCTGGATCTCGTCGTGGATCCGACGCCGGGTCAGGCCGTCCGCCACCAGCAGCTCGGCGCGCCGGCTGTCGAGGTAGGCGACGTTGTCGTGCGCCTGGTTCATGGTCTCCACGAGCCGAGTGCTCTTGAGCACGAGGAACGCCGCCGTGGCCCCGAGTCCCGCGGCGCTGGTGATGAGCGCGTAGGCGTCGTCCGGCAGGCCGGTGACGAGCGCGCTGTCGGGCAGCACCGCGACCGCCGAGAACCCGAGCACCAGCACACGCAGCACGAGCGCGCGCTTGTACAGCCGCGCGGCCCGGTCGGCGTACAGACCGCGGGCGGCGACCGGGTCGAAGGGCGCGACGGCAAGGGGCGCGCGGCGTCTGGCGTCGGTGGTCTCGTGCGTCGCCATGGTGCCCCCAGGGTCGTGCGGACGGCTCCCTCGCAAGCACAATCACACCACTGCCGGGAGCCGCGACGGAAGGGGTGTTGATGGCCGGTCTGCGATCTCGAGCCGCTTCGACAGCTTCTCGACCTGCGCCCGTGGCGCCCGCAACCGGACGCCGGTCGTCCGGAATCCGGTCTAATCTCCCACCATGGCCCTGACCTTCGCCGGAACACTTGACCACGCGGCCGTCGTCCACGCGGTCGACCTGCTCGTCGACCTCGTGAGCGCCCCGGAGGTGGCCGCCGGCTGGGAGGGCGAGTCGGCCCTGCCCGGGATGACGGTCGGTGGTCTGGTCCGGCATCTGGTCAGCCAGCCGGAGTGTGCGGTCGAGTTCCTGCGCGCCGAGTCGCCGCCGGGGGCCGAGACCGTGTCGTTGATGGACTACTTCGCTCGGGTGGACTGGCTGCACGCCCCGGTCGACGCCCCGGAGAACACGTCCATCCGGGACGAGTTCAACGCCATGGCGGCCGGCGGCCAGCCGCACTCGGCCGCCATCTTGGAGCAGTCCAGGGGCGAGCTCGCGGAGGCGATCGCAGCCGCCGGCCCGACGACGTACGTGCCGTGGCAGGACTGCGCGCTGCCGCTCGACGACTTCCTGGCCTGCCGGCTCGTGGAGATCGTGGTGCACGCCGACGACCTGGCCGCCAGCATCGGCCGGCCGACGCCGGTCTTCGCCGACGAGGTCCGTGACGTGGTGGTCTCCCTGCTCGCCGCGCTGTCGTCGCGACGCCACGGCCAGGACGCCGTCGTACGCACTCTGGCCCGCTCCGAACGCGCCGCAGGGTCGATTTCGGCCTTCTGAGGGGCTATTTCTGGCCAGTTCACGCTCGCCGGTGGGATCTCATCGGCCAGGACGTAGCGATTCCGCGAATGGTTGGTACTGTTGCTCGCGCAACAGGTGCAAGTTCCAAGTGGTCTGACGCCCGCGGAGTTTGTGATCCAACGGCGTTTCTTCTCATGGGTGCGACTCTTGGGTCGGAGCGACGTGTCACCGCATCTGATGCGGGGTCGTCGAAGTGATGATCTTTCGCCCGATAACAGGAGTAACCAGCAATGGCACAAGGCACCGTGAAGTGGTTCAACGCCGAGAAGGGTTTCGGCTTCATTGCGCAGGAGGACGGCGGCGACGACGTTTTCGTGCACTACTCGGCGATTCAGTCGCAGGGCTACAAGTCCCTCGACGAGAACCAGAAGGTTGAGTTCGACGTCACCCAGGGTCCCAAGGGCCCCCAGGCGGAGAACGTCCGCGCGATCTGATCGAGCGGATTGACTCGGACAGCACCTGTCCGTGACTTTCTCAAGACAACGAGGCCCCACCCATCGGGTGGGGCCTCGTTGCGTCTCGGGCCACGTCAAGAGCCCACCTGGGTGGCGCGGCGCGACACGATCGGGCCAAATTTCTTGGCTGGGATGTTTAACCTCGAACTAACAGGGCATGGTGGATCCGTACACGTGTCTGAGAGGGAGGGTTGCGTGCACGATCAGTTTGACGTGACGCTCGAAGATGGCGACCTCCTCGGCGAGGTCGAGCTCACCACGACGTTGATCATCGCGGCGAGCGAGTGCGAAGGGCGCTTGAGCACTGAGGAGATCGATCGACTCCTCGGTGTCGTACCCGTGCCCAAGCAACGCGGCTGACGCCTGCGCCGCCGCGATCAGCAGGTGGCGAAGAGCACCGGGCCGGACGAGAGGTCCGAGAGCACGTAGCTGCCCTCCGTGGGCGCGAGGTCGAGGACGACGACCCGCCCGCTGGCCCGCGCCGAGACCACGTCGAAGCGGTCGGGGAACGTGCCGCCCTGACCCGGCGCCGCGCCGGACGCGAGCCTGGCCCGGCTGTCGGCGTTGGCCCGTGCCTGGTCCTCGTTCTCGAAGGAGAGCGCTACCCGGATGCCGCCGTCGAGCTGCGCCGACATCGCGAAGCCGGTCAGCGGGGACACCTTCCCGGCGGCGTCGATGAGCGCGTCGGCCTGCGCCTGGTCGGTCTCGTCGGCCTGCGACATCGCCAGCTGCGAGCAGGCGTGGTCACCCGTGTAGACCGACGCGGCCAGCGGAGATCCCGTCTCCGACACCACATCGTCCAGGTCGTCGACGGCGTCGGCGGCCAGCGCCCTCTCCAGGTAGGAGGCCGTGTCGGAGGTGCGGACCAGGCCCTCGCCCTCGTCGAGGGCGAGGTACTGGAGCTCGGGCGTCAGCGTCGGGTCGATGCGGGCCAGCAGGTCTCCGCCGCCCTCCCAGACGCCGTCGTCGGAGCCGGGCTCGGTGTAGCCGAGGTCGGCGAGCCGCTCGGCGAGCGCGTCGAAGTCGAAGGACTCCGGCACCTTGAGCACCTCCACGGCGCCGTCGGGCGACTGGGCGAACATCTCCCACTCCAGCGAGGCCGGAGAGATGCCGAGGCGCGCCTGCATGGCCACCGCCGACTGTCCCAGGGCGGAGGTCGAGCTGAGGTCGCGTTCGAAGGCGTCGTCCAGGAAGGCCGTCACCTCGCCCGACGACGACGAGGCCGAGACGTCGGCACCGACCTCGCGGCGTACGGCTCGCCAGTCGGTCCACGAGATGCGTTCCGTGCCGACAGGCGCCAGCCGCACCGCCTGCGCGAACGTCGTGCCGCGCTCGGTGCGCCACCACACGAGAGCGCCCACCGCGGCCACCAGCACGGCCCCGGCCAGGACCAGCACGAGCGAACGACGCATGGGCGGGTCTCCTGGACGAGCGGGAAGTGGTGTGAGACTACTTCCATGCCGTATGACGTCGTCGCCTCCGGTGCGGTCGTGACTCGCCGTGGGGGAGAGGTGCTGCTCGTCCACCGGCCGCGGTACGACGACTGGTCGTTCCCCAAGGGCAAGCGCGACCGGGGCGAGCACATCGTGGTCACCGCCGTGCGCGAGGTCGCCGAGGAGACCGGGCTGCGTGTCCGGCTGGGCCCGCGGCTGGACAGTCAGCGCTACCTCACCGGCAAGCGGATGAAGACCGTGCACTACTGGATGGGCCGGGCCGTCGGGTCCGACGACATCAGCAGCTACGCCGTCAACGACGAGATCGACGAGGTGACGTGGCTGCCCTGGGCCGAGGCCTCCGCCAGGCTGACCTACCCCCACGACCGGGACACGCTGGCGCAGGCCCGCCCGCTGCGCCGCAGCTCGCGAGCGCTGGTCGTGCTGCGACACGGCCTGGCCCGCTCCCGCAAGGCGTGGCGGCGCGACGACCGGCTCCGGCCCCTGCTCCGGGCCGGTACGACGCAGGCCGAGCGGCTCGTGCCGCTGCTGGCGGCGTACGACCTCTCCGTGATCGCGTCGAGCAGCAGCCTGCGCTGCGTGCAGACCGTGACGCCGTACTCCGAGACGACCGGGTGGCCGCTGACGACCCACGACGCGCTCACCGAGGAGGACGCGACCGCCGCCGACGTGCACGCGATCCTCGACGAGCTGATGCATGCTCGGGAGGGGTCCGTGGTGTGCACCCACCGGCCGGTGCTGCCGACGGTGTTCGACTCCCTGGGCGTCGACGAGGCGAAGCTGGAGCCGGCGGCGATGCTCGTGGTGCACCACCGCAAGGGCAAGGTCGTCGCGACCGAGCAGCACACGCTCGTCTGAGCCGGGTGGGGCGGGCCCGTCCAGGTGACGGCCGTCTCGTGCCCGGTCGGGCGTCGCCGGATGGGCGGTTCGAGTTCACCGCTCGTTCACCAGCGGCCGCGCAGCCGGACACCTGCGCTCCGCACACTTCCTGACGTCAGCCTCCACCCGATCTCAGGAGATTCCGAAGTGATCCCCACTTCCATCCGCCGGGCGATCGTCCCCGGCATCGCTGCTCTTGCTCTGGCCCTGTCCGCCTGTGGCGCGAGCAACGAGTCCGCCGCCGGCGACACCGGCTCGGGCGACACCGGCAGCGGCACGCTGTCCGGCACGCTCGCCGGCGCGGGTGCCTCGTCCCAGGAGAAGGCGCAGGAGGCCTGGGCCGTCGGCTTCCAGGGCCTCAACGACGGCGTCACGATCACCTACGACCCGATCGGCTCCGGTGACGGTCGCACCAACTTCATCAGCGGCGGCGTCAGCTTCGCCGGGTCCGACTCCTACCTCAGCGACGACGAGGGCGAGCTCACCGCCGCCAAGGAGCGCTGCGCAGGGGAGGACCCGATCGAGGTCCCGGCGTACGTCTCGCCGATCGCTGTCGTGTTCAACCTCGAGGGCGTCGACTCGCTCAACCTCTCGGCCACGACGATCGCGCAGATCTTCGACGGCAAGATCGACAACTGGAACGACCCGGCCATCGAGGCCGAGAACGACGGCGTGACCCTGCCCGACCTGGCCATCACGCCGGTCCACCGCGCCGACGACTCGGGCACCACGAAGAACTTCACCGACTACCTCGGCAAGGCCGGCGAGGGCGCCTGGAGCTACGACGCCGAGGACGCGTTCCCGGTGCAGGGCGGCGAGGCGGCCGACGGCACCTCGGGCGTCATCACCGCGGTGACCCAGGGCGAGGGCGCCATCGGCTACGCCGACGAGAGCCAGGCCGGCGGCCTCTCCGTGGTCAGCGTCAAGGTGGGCGAGGAGTACGTCGCCCCGTCGGCCGACGGCGCAGCCAAGGTCGTGGCCGTCTCGCCGGCAGCCGAAGGGCGTCCGGAGGTGGACATGGCGGTCGACCTCGACCGCGAGACCACCGAGGCCGGCGCCTACCCGGTCGTGCTGCTGTCCTACCTGGTCGCCTGCCAGACCTACGAGTCGGCCGACGAGGCCGCGCTGGTCAAGGGCTACCTGTCCTACGCCGTGTCCGACGAGGGCCAGGCCGCCGCCTCGGAGAACGCCGGCTCCGCACCGCTCGAGCCGGCCGTCGCCGAACGGGCCCAGGGCATCGTCGACGCGATCGCTGCCCAGTGACCGGGGTCGACCACTGACCCGGCAGCACATCGAGCACGGCGGGCCGGCCTCCGGTCCGCCGTGCTCGGCGTCCTTCCCCCGACCGCACAGGACCTGAGGACCTACCGGTGACCACCACGCTCCTCCCCACCGAACCCGACGCCGGGACGGCGAAGCCACGCATCGGCGACCGCGTCTTCGAGGGCCTGTCGCGGACCGCGGGCACCACCATCCTGGCCGCGCTGGCCGCGGTCTTCGTGTTCCTGCTCATCGAGGGCTGGCCCGGCCTGAGCCAGCAGGCCTCGGTCTACGGGCCGCGGGCCGCGAGCTTCCTCGGCTACGTCGGCCCGCTGCTCTTCGGCACCGTGCTGGCCTCGGTGATCGCGCTGGTCATCGCCGTCCCCCTGGCCTGGGGCATCGCGCTGGTGATCAGCCACTACGCGCCCCGGTCCGTCGCGACGCCGGTCGCGTACGTCGTCGACCTGCTCGCCGCCGTACCCTCGGTGGTCTTCGGCCTCTGGGGCATCACCGTGCTGGCACCGCGGCTGGTGCCGGTCTACGACTGGCTCGCCACCCATGCGTCGTGGCTGCCGTTCTTCGCAGGCCCGGCGTCGGCCACCGGGCGCACCATCCTGACCGCCGGCATCGTGCTGGCGATCATGATCCTGCCGATCATCTCGGCCATCTCGCGCGAGGTCTTCGCCCAGACCCCGCGGCTGCACGAGGAGGCCGCCCTGGCGCTGGGCGCCACCCGCTGGGAGATGATCCGGATGGCGGTGTTCCCCTACGCCCGCTCCGGCATGGTCTCGGCGGTGATGCTCGGCCTCGGCCGCGCGCTCGGCGAGACGATGGCCGTCGCGATGGTGCTCTCCGCGGGTGGCGGGGTGTCGCTCAACCTGATCTCGTCGAGCAACCCGGCGTCGATCGCCTCGAACATCGCCACGAGCTACAAGGAGAACACCCCGGCCAAGCTGTCGGTCCTGATCGCGACCGGGCTGGCCCTGTTCCTGCTCACCTTCCTGGTCAACTTCGCCGCTCGCTGGGTCGTGAGTCGCAACGAGCGAAGGATGTCGCGATGAATGCCATCGACCTCGTCGAGGCCCCCACGCGCGGCTCCGTGTCGATGGTGCACCCGCGGCTGCCGCGCCACGCCCCCGCGATCGTGGGCGTGCTCGCGGCTGCCGTCTCCGGTCTCGCCGCCGTGCTTCTCGGCTGGGGCCCGGTCGCCTGGGCGGTCGTCGCCGGCCTGGTCTACGTCGTGGCCATGCCGCTGTGGTCGTTGGCCGTCGAGAACCGGCGGGCCGCGGTCGACCGGCTGATGACGTCGGTCATCTGGGGCGCCTTCCTGGTCGCCGTCGTACCCCTGGTCTCGCTGATCTGGACCGTGATCGCCCGCGGCGCCCCGCGCATCGACGGCACCTTCTTGACGTTCTCTTTCTTCCGCACCGACCTCTCCCAGCCGGTCGGGATCTACCACGCGCTGATCGGCACGCTGCTGATCACGCTGTTCGCCGCGCTCATCTCGATCCCGGTGGGCGTCTTCGCCGCGATCTACCTGATCGAGTACGGCAAGGGGTCGCGGCTGGCCGGCGCCATCACGTTCCTGGTCGACGTCATGACCGGCATCCCGTCGATCGTGGCCGGCCTGTTCGCGTTCGCCCTGTTCACCCTGATCTTCGGGCCGGCCACGCGCCTGGGCTTCGGCGGCTCGGTGGCGCTGGCCCTGCTGATGATCCCGGTGGTCGTCCGGTCCACCGAGGAGATGCTGCGGTTGGTGCCCGACGAGCTGCGCGAGGCGGCGTACGCGCTGGGGGTGCCGAAGTGGCGCACCATCGCCAAGGTCGTGCTGCCCACGGCCCTGGGCGGCATCGTCACCGGCGTCACGCTGGCGACCGCGCGGGTGGTCGGTGAGACCGCGCCGCTGCTGCTGATCGCCGGCCTGACGACCCGCACCAACTGGAACGTGTTCAGCGAGCGGATGACGACGCTGCCGGTCCTGATCTACACCCAGGTGTCCAACCCCGGCATCCCGCCGCCGGAGGGCGGCCCGGCGCCGGGCATCGCGATCGCGTGGGGCGCCGCCCTGGTGCTGATCGTGATCGTGATGGCCCTCAATCTCGTCGCCCGCATCATCGGAAAGATCTTCGCGCCGCCCAGTGGGCGCTGAGTCCGGCTAAGAGGAAGCAACGCAATGGCCAAGAGCATCGACATCTCCGACCTCAACATCTACTACGGGGACTTCCTCGCGGTGGAAGGGGTCACCATGACCATCAAGGCGCGGTCCGTGACCGCCTTCATCGGGCCGTCCGGTTGCGGGAAGTCGACCTTCCTGCGCTCGCTGAACCGGATGCACGAGGTCATCCCGGGCGCGCGCGTCGAGGGCAAGGTGGTGGTCGAGGGCCAGTCGCTCTACGACCCCCAGATCGACCCGGTCGCCGTACGCCGCCAGATCGGGATGGTCTTCCAGCGACCCAACCCGTTCCCGACGATGTCGATCTACGACAACGTGCTGGCCGGCAACAAGCTCAACTCGAGGCGGATGCCGAAGTCGGAGCAGGACGACGTGGTCGAGAGGTCGCTGCGCCGGGCGAACCTGTGGACCGAGGTCAAGGACCGGCTCGGCAGGCCCGGCATGGGGCTCTCGGGTGGTCAGCAGCAGCGGCTGTGCATCGCCCGCGCCATCGCCGTCGAGCCGCAGGTGCTGCTGATGGACGAGCCGTGCTCGGCCCTCGACCCGATCTCGACGTCGGCGATCGAGGACCTGATCCACGAGCTCAAGGAGGACTACACGATCGTCATCGTGACCCACAACATGCAGCAGGCGGCCCGGGTGTCCGACGACACCGGCTTCTTCAACCTCAAGGCCGCCGGGGAGCCCGGCCACCTGGTGGAGTTCAACTCCACCCAGAAGATGTTCGCCAACCCCGACAACTCCTCCACCGAGGCCTACATCTCCGGCCGCTTCGGCTGAGGTCTGCGGGGTAGTCAAGTCGCAACGTGTCGTCCGACCGGGGTCTCGACGACCGAAGCCGACTTGACTATCCGGCGTCGCGGTAGCGCAGCAGCCGTTGCTGACCAGGTCGGAGAAGCACGCCATGTCCAGCGCGCTGACGGCGTCGACCGTCGACCGGGCGAAGCGCAGCTCGTAGTAGAGCGAACGCGCGGCCGTCGTCACCCGGATGCCGGCGACCTCGAGCACGTCGGACGCAGGCCCCCAACCCTCCTGACTGATGTGCCACCCGGCTCGGGTCAGGCGCTTGTGCCGACAGCAGATCGCGACCGGCCGTCGGTCACCGGCCGGGTCGAGGCCCCCGAACCAGGTGCCGCCGAGCCATCTCAGAGCCGCCCAGCCGGTGACCGCGCCGTCGGGCACGGCCGCCGCGGCCTCGAGGATCCGCTGCTCGGGGATGTCGTCGGAGACGGACACGGGCACGAAGAGGCCCCTGCTCGTGCGCCGGTAGCGAGGTCCGCGCGCCTGCCCCGGACTCGGGCCCGCCAAGCCCGACGGGTCGACGCGCACGGGGCGCGTCAGGCCGGTGTGCTCCATCCCAGGAGCCTGGACCAGATCCGCTGAGGGTGTCGGTCGTCATCCACAGGCCCGATAGTCAAGTCGCAACGTGTCGTCCCGGTGCCACCACCACGACACGTTCCGACTTGACTATCCCCCGGCCGGACGGTCAGGGCAGCTGGAAGAGGAAGTGCGCCACGAAGTAGCAGATGGCGGCCATCGCGCCGGCCATCGGGAAGGTCAGCACCCAGGCGGTGAGGATCGACCGGGCGACGCCCCAGCGCACGGCGGAGACCCGCTTGGTGGCGCCGACGCCCATGACCGCCGAGGTGATGGTGTGGGTCGTCGAGATCGGGGCCTCGAAGACGTACGCCGTGGTGTAGAGCACCGACGCGGCGATCGACTCGGCGGCGAACCCGCGAGGCGGGTCCAGGTGGATGATCCGGCGGCCCAGGGTGCGCATGATGCGCCAGCCGCCCGACCAGGTGCCGAGGGAGATGGCCGTGGCGGCCGCGATGATCACCCAGATCGGGAGACCGTCGGACGAGCCGACGTACCCGCCGGTGAGCAGCGCCAGGAAGATGACGCCCATCGTCTTCTGCGCGTCCTGGAGGCCGTGCCCGAGGGCCATGGCCGCGGCGGAGACGGTCTGCGCGATGCGGAAGCCGCGGTTGGCCTTGCTGGGGTTGACCCGCCGGAAGACCCACATGATCGCCAGCATCAGCGCGAAGCCGAGGCTGAACGCGACGAGCGGCGAGAGCACCATCGGGATGACGACCTTGTCGATCACCGTGGTCCAGTGGACCAGGGTGCCGGACGCGAGCGCTGCGCCGACCAGGCCGCCGATCAGGGCGTGCGAGGACGACGAGGGCAGGCCGAAGTACCAGGTGATCAGGTTCCAGGCGATGGCGCCCAGCAGGCCCGCCATCACGATCGTCAGGCCGTGCGTGCCCGACGGTGGGGCGATCGTGTCGGCGACGGTCCCGGCGACCTTCTGGCCCAGGAAGGCGCCGACGAAGTTCATGACCGCTGCCATGGCCAGGGCCACGCGAGGGGTCAGCGCCCGCGTCGACACCGAGGTGGCGATCGCGTTGGCCGCGTCGTGGAAGCCGTTCGTGTAGTCGAAGACGAGAGCGACCACGACGACCGCGATGATCATCGCGAGTACCACCGGTCAGGACTCCTTGACCGCGATCTGCTCCACCGTGTTCGCGACCTTCTCGAACGCGTCGATCGCGCCTTCGAGTGAGGTCACGATGTCCTTGAGCTTGAGCACCTCGATGGCCTTGAAGTCGCCACTGAACAGGTTGGCCAGGATGCGGCGGTAGCTCTTGTCGCCGGCGTTCTCGAGGCGGTTGATCTCGATCCAGTACTCCTCGAGGTCGTGCATCGACTTCAGCCGCGGCATCGCCTCGGCGGTCAGCTCGGCGCAGCGCTGGAGCACCTCGACCTGGTTGGAGAGCTCCGCGGGCAGGTGCTTGACCTCGTACAGCAGGATCAGGTCGACCGCCTCGTCCATCATGTCCATGATGTCGTCGAGCCCGGAGGCCAGCGAGTAGATGTCCTCGCGGTCGAACGGCGTCACGAAGGTGCTGTTGACCCGCTTGACGATGGCGTGGGTGGTCTCGTCGGCCTCGTGCTCGGCAGCCCGCATCTTGCGGGCGATCTCCTCGCGTTCGTCGCCGTCGGCGAGCATCTGCGCAAGCAGATCGGCGCCGGTGACGAGGTGGGTTCCGAATTCGGAGAACAGGTCGTAGAACGAACCGTCGACTGGGCGAAACTTCATACGCACGGCGGGCTCCTGAGGAGGAGGATCTGAACGCGTGACAGCCTAGGGCCTGATCCTCGTCGGAGCACAAGCGACGGGGCTACCGCTTCCGGCGCTGCTGCTCGATGATCGCCTGGTGGAGGTGCACGACGCCCTCGTTGCGGTGCCAGACGCCGTCCGCGTCGAGCTCCCAGGCCACCGTCGTCGGGTCGAACGCCAGGTCCAGTATCGACCCGACCTTGCCGGTGTCCTCGCCCGCGGGCAGGCGCACGAGCACCTCGACGCGCCGGTCGAGGTTGCGGTGCATCATGTCGGCGGAGCCGATCCACGCGGCCGGTTCGCCGCCGTTCTCGAACCAGAACACGCGGCTGTGCTCGAGGAAGCGACCCAGGACGGAGCGGATCTCGATCGTCTCCGAGAGACCGGGTACGCCGGGGCGCATGGCGCAGATGCCGCGCACCAGCAGCTGCACCGGCACGCCCGCCTGGGAGGCGAGGTACAGCGCGTCCATGACGGCCTCGTCGACGACGGAGTTGGCCTTGAAGCGGATCCGGGCCGGGCGGCCGGCCTGGTGGTGGGCGATCTCCTGGCGGATCTGGTCGACTAGACCGGTGCGCACGTTGTCGGGCGCGACCAGCAACGTGTTGTAGGTGGCGTTGCGGCTGATGCCCGAGAGGTTGTTGAAGAGGTGGGCGACGTCCTCGCCGATGACCTCGTCGGCGGTGAGCAGGCCGATGTCCTCGTAGAGGCGAGCCGTCTTCGGGTTGTAGTTGCCGGTGCCGATGTGGGTGTAGCGGCGGATGCCCTCAGGCTCGTCGCGCACCACCATCGAGAGCTTGCAGTGGGTCTTCAGCCCGACCAGGCCGTAGACCACGTGGCAGCCGGCATGCTCGAGCTTGCGGGCCCACCGGATGTTGTTGGTCTCGTCGAAGCGGGCCTTGATCTCCACGATGACCAGCACCTGCTTGCCGGCCTCGGCGGCGTCGACGAGGGCGTCGATGATCGGCGAGTCGCCCGAGGTGCGGTAGAGCGTCTGCTTGATGGCCAGCACGTGCGGGTCGGCCGCCGCCTGCTCCAGGAAGCGCTGGACCGACGTCGCGAACGAGTCGTAGGGGTGGTGCAGCAGGACGTTGTGCTTGCGGGTGGCCTCGAAGACGTCGACCGGGGACGAGCTCTCCACCTCGGCGAGCAGGGGGTGCGTGCTCGGCACGAACGCGGGGTACTGGAGCTCCTCGCGCGGGAGGTCGGCGATGCCGTGGAGGCCGGTCAGGTCGAGCGGTCCGGCGAGCTTGAAGACCTCTCCGGCGGAGACCCCCAGCTCGGAGACGAGGAGGTCGAGCACCTTGGGGTCGATGGACTCCTCGACCTCGAGTCGCACCGGGGGGCCGAACTTGCGCCGGAGCAGCTCCTTCTCCAGGGCCTTGAGGAGGTTCTCGGCGTCGTCCTCCTCCACCTCGAGGTCCTCGTTGCGGGTGACGCGGAACGAGTGTGCCGCGATGACGTCCATGCCGGGGAAGAGCCGCTTGAGGTGCTCGCCGATGACGTCCTCGAGCGGGACGAACCGCTGGTTGCCCACCGGGACGAAGCGGTTGAAGATCGGCGGCACCTTGACCCGCGCGAAGTGCTCGGTGCCCAGCTTCGGGTGCCGGATGAGGACGGCGAGGTTGAGGGACAGCCCGGAGATGTAGGGGAACGGGTGTGCCGGGTCGACCGAGAGCGGCGTCAGGACGTGGAAGATGCGCTCCTTGAAGAGGCGCTTGCAGTGCTTCTGCTCGTCGCGGTCGAGCTCGTCCCACCGCAGCAGCTCGATGCCCTCCTCGCGCAGCTCGGGCAGGATGACGTTGCGGAAGACCAGTGACTGACGCTCCATCAGCTCGCGGGTGGTCGTCCAGATGCCCTCGAGCACCCCTCGTGGCAGCATGCCCGAGGCCGCGCGCACGGCGACCCCGGCCGCTATCCGGCGCTTGAGACCGGCGACGCGGACCATGAAGAACTCGTCGAGGTTGCTGCTGAAGATGGCCAGGAACCTGGCCCGCTCGAGCAGCGGCAACGAGGTGTCCTCGGCCAGCTCGAGCACCCGCTGGTTGAACCGCAGCCACGAGAGCTCGCGATCGAGGAACCGGTCGTCGTACTTCTCGACGGCGGCGATCTGCGCCTCGTCGGGGACGTACGGCGGCTCCACGTCGAACGTGTCGTGCGGGTGGCCGAAGGGGTCGGCATGCGGCGGGCCCTCGTCGCTGACCGCTCCGACCGTCGCCGGCAGGGAGCTCTGATCGGTGGCAGGCAGCGTGGGCATGTGCCCAGTCTGGCAAACCCGGGTGAACAGCGGGTGTCAGCGACCGGCGTTCAGTAGACGAGCGCCTGCACGTCGGGCTGCAGGATCTCCTCGGCGAACGACGCAGCCCCGGCGATCGTCGCCCCGTCGACCAGGTCGCCCTCGACGATCCCGCGGCGGGCGGCGCACTGCGAGCACACCGTCAGGCGGCCGCCGGCGAGCACGGCGTCGCGCAGCTGGGCCAGCGGAGGGGCGAGGTCGAGCTCGAAGTCCTCGGCGCGACCCGGCACCCCGAACCACGCAGCGTCACCGGTCAGCCAGACGGACACCGCGGCTCCGGAGGCGATGGCGGACGCGGCGACGGTGAACCCCTGGTTGCACCGCTCGGGGGCTTCGGCACCGCAGGTGATCTTGACGACGAGTGGGCGGGACATGCCGTCACACTAAACTCCCGGTCATGGTGTTCGAGCTCCCTGACAACCTTCATCCGAACTGCGGCCCGATCGCCTGGCTGCTGGGCACCTGGCGCGGCAACGGCCGGGGTGACTACCCGACCATCGAGCCGTTCGAGTTCCGGCAGGAGCTGATCTTCACCCACGACGGACGGCCGTTCTTCCACTACATGGCGCGCGCCGAGATCATCGACGAGGCGGGCGAGAAGGTGCGCGACGCGGCCATCGAGACCGGCTTCCTGCGGTGTCCCGAGCCCGGCAAGGTCGAGTTCCTGCTCAGCCACAACACCGGCTTCGTCGAGACCTGGTACGGCGACGCCGAGGGCGGCAAGCTCCAGCTCACCACCGACGCGGTGGTCCGGACCGCCAGCGCCAAGGAGTACGTCGGCGGCACCCGGCTCTACGGCAACGTCGAGGGCGACCTCCTCTACGCCTACGACATGGCCGCGATGGGCCAGCAGCTCCAGTCGCACCTGTGGGCCCGGTTGCAGCGCGCGTGATGACCGACGACCTGGCAGACCGGCTGCGGGGCAGTGGCTACCGGCTCACCGCCCAGCGTCAGCTGATCCTGCAGGCCGTCGAGCACCTCGGCCACTCGACCCCCGACGAGGTGCTCGCGCACGTGCGGGACCAGTCGTCCGCGGTCAATGCCTCGACGGTCTACCGCACCCTGGAGGTGCTGGAGGAGCTGGGACTGGTGCGGCACACGCACCTGAGCGACCGCGCCCCGACGTACCACTCGACTATGGGCCCGACGCACTTCCACCTCGTCTGCCGGAATTGCCACCGGGTCCAGTCGGTTGCACCAGAGGTGGCCGCACCCCTGGTCGAGACCCTGCGCGCCGATCACGGCTTCGTGATCGACCTCGGACACCTCGCGGTGTTCGGGGAGTGTGAGACCTGCACGCCACCCGCCGCCCCCCACCCCGAGGACCACTCCCATGGCTAGCCCGCTGCTCGACCTGCCCGGCGCCGTCGCCGGAGACGGCATCGACGCACCCGTCGCTGCCCACTACGGCTCGTTCAACGGCGAGCAGCGCACCCTCGTCGGCGGTGACGGCTTCGTCGACCTCTCCCACCGCGACGTCATCCGCGTCTCCGGGGCCGACCGGTTGACCTGGCTGCACTCGCTCACCACCCAGCACCTGACCGACCTCGCGCCGGGCACCTGGACCCAGGCGCTGATCCTCAGCCCGCAGGGTCATGTCGAGCACGCGTTCACCGGGGTCGACGACGGGGAGGCGTTCACGGCACACCTGGAGCCCGGCGCAGCGGCCGCCGCCGTGGAGTTCTTGATGAGGATGCGCTTCATGATGCGTGTCGAGGTCGCCGACGTCACCGCCGAGATCGCCACCACCTGGCGGGGCGGGCGCTACGAGTTCGTGCCCCGCGACCGGCTCACCGAGTACGCCGCCGCGGCAGGTCCGGCCTGCGGGTTCTGGGCGTTCGAGGCGCTGCGCATCGAGCGCGGCGAGGTCCGCTACGGGATCGACACCGACCACCGGACCATTCCCAACGAGGTCGGCGCCATCCCGGTCGCCGTACACCTCGACAAGGGGTGCTACCGCGGCCAGGAGACCGTCGCGCGGGTGCACACCCTCGGCCGCCCGCCGCGGCGGCTCACGCTGCTGCACCTCGACGGGTCGGAGAACCGGCTGCCGCCGGCCGGCAGCGACGTGCTCCACGGCGGCAAGGTCATCGGCTTCGTCGGCTCGAGCGCCAGGCACCACGAGCTCGGCCCGATCGGGTTGGCCCTCCTCAAGCGCAACGTGCCGCTCGACGCCACCCTCGACGTCGACGGCATGCCGGCCGCGCAGGAGGCCGTGGTCGACCCCGAGATCGGCCTGCACGTCCGCCCCAAACTCCGTTGAGTCGCGCCTCCGTCCTCGTCGAGTCGCGCCTCCGTACCCGTTGAGTCGCGCCTCCGTACCCGTTGAGTCGCGTCTCCGTACCCGTTGAGTCGCGCCTCCGTACCTCAACGGTGACGGGGCCGCATCTCAACGGTGACGGGGCCGCATCTCAACGGTGACGGGGCCGCATCTCAACGGTGACAGGGCCGCGACTCAACGGGTACGACGGCGCGACTCAACGGGCGTACATCACGTGGGTGTCGGCGTCGGCGTGGGTGAAGCCGAGACCGGAGTAGACCGCGAGCGCGGGCGCGTTGTCGGACTCGACGTAGAGCAGCACCGACTCGACGCCGAGGCCGGCCAGATGGTCGAGGCCGGCCAACGTCAAGGCCCGACCCAGCCCCTTGCCCTGGGCGGCGGGGTCGATGCCGACGACGTAGACCTCGCCCAGATGGGGCGAGTGCTGCTTGGTCCAGTGGAAGCCCAGCACCTGCCCGCCCTCCGTCGCGACCAGCAGCCCGGCCGGGTCGAACCACGGCTCGGCCATCCGGGTCTCCAGGTTGGCGGCGTCCATGGCCCCCTGCTCGGGGTGATGGGCGAACGCGGCGGCGTTGACCCGGACGATCTCCGCGGCGTCCTCATCGCGGTAGCCCCGGATCGTGATGCCGGGCAGCTCCCGGCGCGCCGGCAGCGGCAGGTCGGTCGGCCGCCGCATCACCCAGAGATCGCGCACCCGGCCGAACCCGTGCCGCGCGGCCAGCGCCGCCGCCGCCGGGTGCCCGCCGTGCGACCAGGCGCGCACCGGTCCCTCGACCCCGGCCAGCGCCTCGGCGACGAGCCGGCCGCCCACGCCGGCGCCGCGACGAGCGGGCGCCACGACGGCCGCGAGCTCGGCGTCGTACAGGAGGGCGAACCCCCCGTCCTCCTCGTGTACGACGACGCCCGGGGCCGCATGCCGCAGCGCGAGCCACAGCGCCTCGTCGAGCGGCTCGGCGCCATCGGCGGCCGCGGCCGCGGCGGAGATGTCGGTGATGCGGTCGAGATCCATGTCAGGCGTCGGAGCTCTCGTGATCGGCGGCCGGCTGCTCCGCCGCCCCGGCGGCTGACCCGGTCTCCTTGGTGCGCAGCACGAACCGGTAGCCGACGTTGCGCACGGTGCCGATGAGGGTCTCGTTCTCGGGCCCCAGCTTGGCGCGCAGCCGGCGCACGTGCACGTCGACGGTGCGGGTGCCCCCGAAGTAGTCGTAGCCCCACACCTCCTGCAGCAGCTGCTGGCGCGAGAAGACCCGACCCGGGTGCTGGGCGAGGTACTTGAGCAGCTCGAACTCCTTGAACGTCAAGTCGAGCGAGCGTCCGCTCACCTTGGCCGTGTACGTCGCGTCGTCGACCACGACCTCACCCGTGCGGATCACGTGCGACTCGGGGTCATCGGCCTCGCGCTGGGCACGGAGCCGGCTGATGGCCAGCTTGATGCGGGCCTCGAGCTCGGCCGGACCACAGATGTGCAGGACGACGTCGTCCATGCCCCAGTCGTGCTGGACGACGGCAAGGCCGCCCTCCGTGACGACGAGGAGCACGGGGATGTCGGTGCCGGTGGTGCGGATCAGCCGGCACAGGTCGCGTGCATGGGCGAGGTCCTGGCGCCCGTCCACGAGGAGCAGGTCGGCGTCGGGTGCGTCGAGCAGCGCGCTGCCCTCGGCGGGCAGCACGCGCACCTGGTGACCGAGCAGTCCCAGGCCCGGCAGCACCTCCGCCGAAGGCTGGAGAGCGCTCGTCAGCAGCAGCAGAGTGCTCATGCGGGCCTCCTCGCGGCCGGGCGGATAGGCAAGGATATCGAGACATGAGCACCACACCCGGTCAACCGACGTCAGTTGAGACCGCTTCGTCGGTCACCGTGCACTACTGGGCGGCCGCCCGCTCGGCTGCGGGCAGCGCCTCCGACACCTTCGCCGTCGAGGGTCCGGTGACGTTGCGCGACGTGCTCGCGATGGTCACCACCGCGCGGCCCTCGCCCGAGCTGCAGCGCGTCCTGGGTGTCTGCGCCGTCCTCGTGGGCGACCGCCCGGTCAGCGCGCGCGAGCCGGAGGACGTCGTGGTCCGGGGCGGAGAGACGGTCGAGTTCCTGCCACCGTTCGCCGGCGGCTGAAATCGTCAAGTAATCCCTTTCGGGTGATTCGCGGCGCAGCGTTACCCAAAAGAGATGAAGGAACTTCCGCGTCCGAGGCAACCTTCTCTGGCTATTTCGAGTCTTGTTCCTGTAGTTAGAGACATGTCAATGACGGGGGTCGACGGCCACCGTATGTATGCGCATATATCCATGCGAAAGGTGGAGCGTGTGATCAAGCAAGAAATGCGGCGGGGGATTCGTCGTCTGACATCTTTGGGGGCGCTCACCGCGCTCGCCGGTGGTGCACTCACCATGGGCCTCGTGGCCCCGGCCCACGCGGTCGACAACGTCTCCGGGAGCGTGGTCGACGCGGCCGGCAACCCGGTCCAGGGCTTCCTGTCCGTCTACAAGGCCGATGACAGCTACGTCGTCAGCGACTACGTCCGCAACGGCCACATCGGCCTCGCGCTGCCGGCGGGCTCCTACAAGCTCGAGTTCGAGCCCGACGACCCCAAGCTGGTCGACGAGTTCTATCTCAACAAGGCCACCCTCGGCACCGCCGACGTCGTCGCCGTCGCCGGTGCCGGTGTCGCGCTCCAGCCGTGGACCATCGACCGCCGGCCCTTCGTGACCGGCACGGTCACCGACGCGGCCGGCAGGCCGGTCTCCGACGCCTTCGTCGAGGCGACCAACGCCGTCACCGACAGCTACGCGGGCGGTACGTACGCCGACGAGAAGGGTGTCTTCACCCTTCCGGTCTACACGCCCGACGTGAAGCTCGAGTTCTCGGCCGACGACTTCGCCACCGAGTTCTACAACGACAAGCCGACCCGGTTCGCTGCCGACCCCGTCACTGCGACCAGCGCCGGCGTCAACGTCGGCACCGTCGTCCTGACTGCCGGCAGCTCCATCAACGGGGTCGTGACCAGCGACGCGGGCGCCGCCCTCGAGCTCGTCACGGTGATCGCCGAGGAGACGACCACCGGGCGGACCGAGGTCGATCGCACCGACAAGACCGGCGCCTACCACGTCGAGGGCCTGACGCCCGGCAGCTACGCGCTGCACTTCGTCGACAGCCTCGACGAGTACGTCTCCGAGTACTACAACAACGCCGCCACCAGGGCAGCAGCGACTCCCGTCGCCGTCGGCAAGGACGCGCCCGTGGGTGTCCCCACGGTCACCCTGACCCCGGCGCCGGTCGTCGCTCCCGACTCGCCTGTCGATGTCACCGGTGCCGTGCTCGACGACGCCGGCACCCCGATCGCGGGCGTCTCCGTCGCGGCGTACAACACGCCGGCCGACCCGGACGACCGGATCAGGGTCGAGCAGGCCTTCACCAACCGGGCGGGCATCTACTCCTTCACCACGCTCGACCAGGTGCCCAACGAGAACCAGTTCAAGCTGGTCGCGAGCGGCTTCTCCGAGCGCGAGGACACGACCTTCGGTGCTCGCACCAACTGGTTCGGCGACTCGATCAGCTACGAGAACGCAGGAGTCGTCACCACCTCGGCCGTACCGGTCGGCGGGGCCAACATCTCCATGGAGTACTACGGCGGCATCGCCGGCACTGTGACCAGCGAGGCGGGTCTCTCCGTCGCTGACGCCTATGTCGTCTTCTACAGCGCCGACGGCAGCGAGTACACCTACGCCGACGTGAAGACCGACGGCACCTACGAGACCCGCGACCTGGTCCCGGGCAGCTACAAGGTGCTCTTCGGTGAGGGCGAGCACGTCTCGGAGTGGTGGGACAACGCGCGCGTCGAGGACGCCAAGACGGTCAACGTCAAGACCGACGCGCTCACCGGCGGCATCAACGCCGCCCTGGGCAACGTCCTCAAGGCCGTCGAGCGGCCGTCGACCTCGGACTACCCGTGGGTCGGTACGGCGATCACGGCCGACCGTGGCCGCTGGAACCAGGAAGCGGGCTCGAAGTTCACCTACGAGTGGCTCGCGGGCGGCACGGTCGTCGCGACGGGCCAGTCCTTCGTGCCGACCGCCGCTCTGATCGGCAAGAAGCTGTCGGTCCGCGTCACCAACCAGAACCGGCTGCTCAAGGCCTCGGCCACGAGCAGCTCGACCCAGAAGGTCGGGCTCAAGCCGAAGGTGAAGGCCAAGGCGCAGGGCAAGTCGCTGGCCATCAAGGTCAAGGTGAAGGGCCTGAAGACCAAGAAGATCAAGGGCTCGGTCACCGTCAAGGAGATCGTCGGCGTCAAGAACAACGGCGAGCTCAAGCTCAAGAAGGTCGGCAAGGCCAAGGTCAAGAAGGGCAAGGCCACGGTCTCGCTCGCCAAGCTGAAGAAGGACAAGGCCAAGGACAAGCTCCAGGTCGTCTTCAAGGGCAAGGGCAAGGCTGGTTCGACCGAGATCACCAAGAAGGTCAAGCGCTGAGCGCAGTGATCTGAGGAAGCATGCGAGGGGCCCCGGCGACCTGGTCGCCGGGGCCCCTCGTCATGCCGGGAATGGAGACGGCGGCCGGCGGCGTTGGGTCTGACATGTCGACCGGTCAGTGGGTGCTCGTGGGCGCCGTGCTCCTCGCCTTCGCGTTCGGCGGCTGGCGCCTGATGGTCGACGGCCGGTTCCGGGGGACCCATCGTGTGGTCGGGGCCGACCAGCCCGCCCGGTCGGACGAGTCGCCGGCGACGGCCAGCCTCCTCGACTCCACGCCGTACGCCGGCCGGCTGGGGGAGCGCGCGACACTGCTGCAGTTCTCCAGCGCGTTCTGCGCGCCCTGCCGGACCACCCGGGTCGTCCTGGCCGACGTCGCGGGCGCGGTGCCCGGGGTCGCCCACGTGGAGATCGACGCCGAGGAGCACCTCGAGCTGGTCAGGCGGGTCGGCGTGATGCGCACCCCCACGACGCTGGTGCTGGACGCGACCGGCGTCGAGGTGACCCGGGCAGCCGGCGCCCCGACCCGGACCCAGGTGCTCGCCGCCCTGGCCAAGGTCGACTGACCACGATATGGACAGTCCGTCCAAGGATCGAGACGACCGCTGGGTCCCGGGCGAAGCCTCGCCTACTGTTCTGATCATGTCCTCGACCATGCTGACCCGCCGCCGCGCAGTGGACCACTGCCGCACGCGGTCGTCGCTGTGTCGAATGTCCTGACGGGCGCCCTCCTCCCACCACCCTTCTGTCGAGTCACTGGCTGACTGACGAGTGTGGAGTCGTGCGCCTGTGCCGCCGCCATCCCGCGCAGGACATCAGGAGACAGCCATGACGCACCAGACGCTCGCCTCGACACCGCTCGAGTCACCGGCCACGCCGATCACCCCGGCCGGCATCGACCCGCGCGGACCCCAGATCTCCGCCGGCCTGACCACGCTGGTGCTCGCCATGGTGCTGCTCCTCGCGCCGGGCCCGATCGCCACCGTGCTGCTCGCCGCCCAGGCGGTGGTCTTCGCCATCGGGGTGAGCCTCGGGGTCCAGCACACGCCGTACGCACTGCTCTTCCGCACGCTCGTGCGGCCCCGCCTCGCGCCGCCGACGCACCTCGAGGACGCCCGGCCGCCGCGCTTCGCCCAAGGAGTGGGCCTCGGGTTCGCCGTCGTCGCCCTGGCCGGGTTCGTGCTCGGCGCGCCCACGCTCGGCCTCGTGGCGACCGGCCTCGCGCTGGTCGCCGCCCTGCTCAACGCGGTCTTCGGCTTCTGCCTGGGCTGCGAGCTCTACCTCACCGGCGCCCGGGTCCTCTCCCGCGCCACCGACACCCGCTGACCGCACGGCTGACAGCACCATGAAGGGATCATCATGAGCCGCGAGACCGCACTCGTCTCCACCCAGTGGGTGGAGGACAACCTCGACACCGACGGCGTCGTCGTCATCGAGGTCGACGAGGACACGACGTCCTACGACAAGGGCCACATCCGTGGCGCCATCAAGCTCGACTGGACCACCGACCTGCAGGACCAGGTGCGCCGCGACTTCGTCGGCAGGGCGCAGTTCGAGGAGCTCCTCTCCGGCCGCGGCGTCGCCAACGACGACACCGTGGTGCTCTACGGCGGCAACAACAACTGGTTCGCCGCCTACGCGTTCTGGTACTTCAAGCTCTACGGCCACCAGGACGTCAAGCTGATGGACGGTGGCCGCAAGAAGTGGGAGCTCGACTCGCGTGAGCTGACCGACGAGCTGCCGACGCGCACCGCGACGTCGTACACCGCGCAGGAGCAGGACCACTCGATCCGCGCGTTCCGCGACGAGACGGTCGCGGCCATCGGCGTCAAGAACCTGATCGACGTGCGCAGCCCCGACGAGTACGCCGGCCGCCTGCTCGCCCCGGCCCACCTGCCGCAGGAGCAGGCCCAGCGTGCCGGCCACGTGCCGACGTCGCTGAACGTGCCGTGGAGCAAGAACGCCAACGACGACGGCACCTTCAAGAACGACGACGACCTCAAGGCGCTGTACGCCGAGGTGGGCATCGACGACTCCAAGGACACCATCGCCCTGTGCCGCATCGGTGAGCGCTCGTCGCTGACCTGGTTCGTGCTCCGCGAGCTCCTGGGCCACCAGAACGTCAAGAACTACGACGGCTCGTGGACCGAGTACGGCTCCCTGGTCGGTGTCCCGGTCGCCCTCGGCGACGAGCCGGGCTCTGCCGACGAGGTGCGGGCCTGATGTGCGGCGCGACCGAAGGCGGCCTCTCGCTCGATGGGGTCAACGTGGCCAAGGAGGCCGTGATCCAGGGCCAGGTCACCCGCGACGGGGAGGCTGTGTCATCGGCCTACGTCCGGCTCCTGGACCGCACCGGCGAGTTCACCGCCGAGGTGCCCACCTCGGCGACCGGGCACTTCCGCTTCTTTGCCGGCGAGGGTGAGTGGACCCTGCGCACGCTGGCGCCGAAGTCCGAGCCGGTCGACACCCCCGTGACCGCAGCCGTGGGAAGCGTGGCCGAGGTCGCCGTCGCGATCTGACGGAACAGGCATAGATCCGCGTGGAGTGGGCAGGATCGTCGCCATGGAACGCCTACGCCTGCCGCCCGTGGTCTATGCGCCCACCCTCCGCGACGACGACGGCACGACGCGCATCCGGATGCACCGGATGCGCGACGACCGCGTCTCCCTGTTCGTCTACTCCGCGATCGATCGGCTGGAGCAGCAGTACGGCGACGGGGCCTCCTGGGTCCTGCTGAGCGTGCCCGACCTCGAACGCGCTCACGAGCAGTCGCCGTTCGACCTCCTGCTGCTCGATCGGGAGCTGCAGCCGGTCGAGGCGGGGGCATGAGCGAGGTCGACGTCGGGGCCGACCTGCTCCAGACCCTCGAGTCCGGTCTCCAGGCGGCGCACACGCTGCTCGAGGACGTGGCCGGCTCGGCGCCGACCGACGTCGACGCCGGACTGGTGAGCGGGTTGATCGCGGGGATGCTGGCCACCGTGCTGGACAACGCCGGTGCCGCGTCCGAGGCGTTGGTCGGCATCGCCACCGAGGTCCGCGGCGCCGGGCAGGACTTCTGGTCGGTGGACGCTGACCAGGTGGGGACCTACACCTCGGGGATGGCTCACCTTGTCGATTGACACCGAGATCGAGGGGTCTCCGACGTCGGTCAGGGCAGCGGGATCGTGGCTGCGCACGACGCTCCGACCGGCCGTGGTCGGCGCCGGCGACGCGTTCGCCGATGCCCGCCGCAACGCCGACGGTGAGTGGCGGGGAGCGGCCGGATCGGCCTTCGTGGGGGCGATGGGGCGGGCCGTCACCGAGTCCGACCAGGTCGGATCCGCGGTCACCGGTGTGGCCGACACGCTCGAGGGTTACGCCGCTTCCCTCCAGGGGTGCCAGGACCGGATGACCACGGCTCGGGCGACCGCCGCCGCCGGCGGCCTGGCCGTGCACGGCTTCATCGTCGAGAATCCTGGCGCCGGGCCGGCGAATCCCGGCCCGCCTCCCGACGCGGCCTCCCAGGGCCAGGTCGACGCCTACAACGCGCAGGTGCAGGCGTGGAACGACCACCAGGCGAAGATCACCGCCTACAACGAGTGCCTCGCGGTGGTCGAGGAGATCCGCACCGACATCGAGCGCGCCTGGGAGCGAGTGTCCGCGCAGGACCGCGTCCTCGGCGGCCCAGAGTTCGCGTTCACGCTCTCCGACATCGCGGGCGGTCTGGGAGGCGCGCTCGTCGACGTGCACACCAGTGCCCTGCGCGGCAGCGCGGCGTACTTCGGCAACCTCTCGGCGCAGTACCTCGGACGCCTCGAGCAGCTGGCGCAGAACGGGCGCCTCCCGGTGTCGGCGGCGCAGTACTACGACGACCTGGCCAGCTACCGGGCCATGGCCGCCGGATCCGCCGACGATCTCTCCCGGGCCGCGAGACTGGCGAACGTCGGGCGGTTCGCGCCGGTGGCGTTCGGAGGTGCGCTCGCCGGGGTCGGCATCTGGTACGACATGGAGCACGGAGACGAGGGCGCCGGTCAGGCGGTCGCGTCCAACCTCGGCGGGTTCGGGGCGTCGGTCGCGACCGGCGCTGTGGTCGGCACCATGATCGGCGGACCGGTCGGCACGGTGGCCGGCACCATCGTGGGAGCCGGCGTCGGTGTCTTCACCTCGGGGATGATCGACGGACTCTGGGAGAATGACGGCGACGTCGGCGACGCCTTCCTGGCCGGAGTCGACTCGGTGGTGGACACCGGCGAAGCCATCGGCGACCTCGGCGGCGCGGTGGTGGACGGCATCGGCGGACTCTTCGACTGAAACCAGCCCAGCAGGAGAGAGACCATGACGATCGACCAGTACGCAACACCCGACCAGCGCGGTGGGTTCGTGCGCGCTCTGGTGGCCGTCGGGATCGCCCTGTGCGGTGCCATCGGCCTGGCGATGACGGTGACGGGGGCCGTCCTCCTCGACCGACCGGCCGGCCAGGCGGTGCTCTGCCTCGGGCTGGTGCTGTTGGTCGCCGCGGCCGCTGGGATCGCCCGTGAGATGGCCGAACGACGTCATGACCGGCTCCCTCCTCAGCCGCGACTGGTGATCCTGGACGGCGAGCCGGCCCTGTTCCTGCCCCGCTCTCCGGACCGCAGCCGGGTCTCGTCCGCCGCCGTCCTCGGCCTGGCGGCGGTCAGCGCCCTGGGCGCCGTGTTCTGTCTCGCGGCCGGTGAGCTGGTCGGCGGGGCCGCGCTCCTGGTCGTCGGCGGCGCCCTCGGGTGGTCCGGCCGGCCCAGTGGCGCGGGTGCGGGCGGACTGTGGTTCGGGCCGCGACGACTGGTGCATGAGCACGACGGCGTGCGCTGGGAGCTGCCTTGGTCCGACGTGTCCGGGTCGGTGCCGGGAGAGCCGCTCGCGGTGACGACGTATGCGGGCCGCGCGCCGCGGGTGTCGCGTTCGGCGCGACGCTTCCGAGGGCGGAGCAGCGACGGGAGCGTGCTCTTCGTGGAGACGCGGTTCTTGGCGGGCGGCTCGGTGCTGGCGTCGTACATCATCGGCAAGGCGATCCTGGACCCCGGTTTCCGAGCCGACCTCGGCACGGACGCCTCGTTGCCGACGCGCTGACGTTCCGTAGGCTGGCACGGTGATCCGTCGACGGGTGGTCGTACGCGGCCGCGTGCAGGGCGTCTTCTTCCGGGCCTCCTGTGCGCAGGAGGCGGCGGCTCGCCGGGTCGCCGGCTGGGTGTCCAACGAGCCCGACGGTTCGGTCGCGGCGGCGTTCGAGGGCCAGCCCGACGACGTCGCGGCGATGGTGGAGTGGTGCCGGGTCGGGCCGCCGTTCGCGGTGGTCGAGGGTGTCGAGGTGACCGACGAGGAGCCGCGGGGAGAGCAGCGGTTCGACGTCCGCTGACGCCCCGAACGCTACCTCTCCAGCAGCACGGTGAACGGGCCGTCGTTGACCGACTCCACGCGCATGCCCGCGCCGAAGCGTCCCTCCTCGACCCGGGCGCCCAGGGTCCGGAGCTCCGCGCAGTAGGCCGCGTAGAGCGGCTCGCTCACCTCGCCGGGTGCGGCCGCCTGCCAGGTCGGACGCCGGCCCTTGCGCGCGTCGCCGTACAGCGTGAACTGGCTGACGACCAGGATCGGGGCGCCGACGTCGGAGGCCGACTGCTCGTCGCGCAGGATGCGCAGGTCCCAGACCTTGCGGGCCAGCCAGGCGACCTCGGCCGGGCCGTCGCTGTGGGTGATGCCCAGGTAGACCAGCAGGCCGCTGCCGATCTCGCCGACGACCTCGTCGTCGACGGTGACCCGGGCGGAGAGGACTCGCTGGACGACGGCGCGCATCCCGACATTCTGGGGCACCCCGTGCTCTGAGAGCATGACGCCCATGCCCGACGTACCTGCCGACCGCCTGCTCGTGACCGTCGCGCCCACCGGCGCCGAGACGACCAAGGCCGACTGCCCGCAGCTGCCCACGACCCTCGACGAGCTGGTCGCCACCGCGATCGAGTGCGAGGCGGCCGGGGCGGCGATGATCCACGTGCACATCCGCGACGACGAGCACGCGCCGACGCTCGACCTGGGCCGGCTCAAGGAGACCGTCGCGGCCCTGAAGCAGGACACCGGCCTGGTCGTCCAGCTGTCCACGGGCGGCTCGGTGCACGACCCGCTCGACAACCGGCTCAAGGTGCTCGACGCCGAACCCGACTCGTGCAGCCTCACGATGGGCACCACCAACTTCGGCGACGACGTCTTCTCCAACCCGTGGCCGTTCGTGTGCGAGCTCTACCAGCTCGCCCAGGAGCGCGGGATCGTGCCGGAGTTCGAGCTCTTCGACCTCGGTCAGGTGCACGCGCTGACCCGGCTGCTCGCGAAGTACGGCCTGCCCGCGGGCGGCAAGGTGCACTGCGACCTGGTGATGGGCGTGCCCGGCGGCATGAACGGTACGGCGGACGCGCTGGTCGCCTCGGTGCGTGACCTGCCTGCCGAGGTGACCTCCTGGTCGGCCACCGGCATCGGCCGGTCGACGCTGCCGGTCGCGCTGGCCGCGCTCTCCAAGGGCGGCCACCTGCGCGTCGGCATGGAGGACGTGCTGACGATCAGCCGCGGCGTACCCGTCGAGAGCAACCGGCAGCTGGTCGAGCGGGCGGTCGAGCTCGGCCGCGTCGTGCAGCGCACGCCGATGACCCCCGACGAGGCGCGCACCCTGCTGGGCATCGGCTGAGGACTACCATCCTTGGATGGGTGGGGAGCGCCACTCGGCGCCTCAACAGGAGATCAGGTTCGCGCGCGCCCCGGACGGCGTACGGATCGCCTACGCGGTGCACGGATCCGGACCCCCGCTCGTCGTCGACGCCTGCTGGCTGAGCCACCTCCAGCACGACTGGGTCTCACCGGTCTGGCGACACCACCTCGCGGAGTGGAGCAGCTACCGCACCGTCATCCGGTACGACGAGCGCGGGCACGGCCTGTCCGACCGCGACGTCACCGACTTCTCCCTCGACGCCCGGCTCGGTGACCTGGCGGCGGTGGTCGATGACGCCGGCCTCGAGGAGTTCACGTTGTTCGCGATGGCTCAGGGTGGTCCGGTGGCGATCGCGTACGCCGCGAGCCATCCGGGGCGGGTCTCGAGGATGGTGTTCTACGGCAGCTATGCCGGCGCCCGCCTCGACGAGACCCCCGACGACCTCGAGCTGGACCGGGCGTTCGAGGCACTGATCAAGGTGGGGTGGGGGCGCCCGGAGTCGGAGTTCCGTCGCGTGTTCACCTCGATGATGATCCCCGGGGCGACGGAGGAGCAGCGGGTCTGGCTCGACGAGCTGCAGCGCGTCGCCGTCGACGCCGAGACGGCGCTGATCTCGCGGCGCGAGCGCAACCTCGCCGACGCCTCGGCCATGCTGCCGCAGCTGACGATGCCGACGCTGGTCATCCACTCGCTCGGCGACCGGATGAACGACTTCGGCCAGGCCCGCTACCTGGCCGCGGAGATCGCGGGCGCCCGGTTGGTGGCGCTCGAGAGCGACAACCACATCCTGCTGGAGGACGAACCGGCCTGGCCCGTGTACGCCGCCGAGCTCCGCGCCTTCCTGGCTTCCGCCGAGCCACCCCCGGCACCCCCGCGCACGATGACCGGCCTGTCGCCGCGTGAGGTCGAGGTGCTGGCGCTGGCCGCCGAAGGCCTCGGCAACATGGCCATCGCGGAGCGGCTGACGCTCAGCGACCGCACCGTGGAGCGCCACCTCCACAACATCTACGCCAAGCTCGGCATCGAGGGCCGCACCGCCCGCACCGCCGCCGTCGCGAAGTTCCTGGCCGTCTGAGCGCCTCGCGAGGTCCATCGTTGGTCGAGTGCCTCGCGAGGTCCATCGTTGGTCGAGTGCCTCGCGAGGTCCATCGTTGGTCGAGTGCCTCGCGAGGTCTCCATCGTTGGTCGAGTGCCTCGCGAGGAACGAGCGAGGTGTATCGAGACCGCCTGGCGAACCCGGTCTCGATACGCTCGCTGGCGCTCGCTACTCGACCAACGAGTTGCCGGTGGTCGAGTGCCTCGCGAGGTCTCCTTCGTTGGTCGAGTGCCTCGCGAGGAACGAGCGAGGTGTATCGAGACCGCCTCGGGCGACCCGGGTCTCGATACGCTCGCTGGCGCTCGCTACTCGACCAACGAGTTGTCGGTGGTCGAGTGCCTCGCGAGGTCCATCGTTGGTCGAGTGCCTCGCGAGGGACGAGCGAGGTGTATCGAGACCACGAGCGAGGCGTATCTCGAGCCCACCTACGTGCCAACCCCCACCGCGTACGCCGCGGCACGGCGACGAATAGGTGACAGCACCGATGCCGGGCCGGCCATTCTCGGGCAACGTAACGCCCATGACAGCTATCACTCAGACAGACGAAGACCGATCCCTCAAGCAGCGCCACGCCACCATGTGGGCGCTCGGCGACTACACCGACGTCGCCACCGAGGTCATCCCCACCCTGGGCCCCGTGCTCGTCCAGGCCAGCGGGGTGTCCGAGGGCCAGCGCGTGCTCGACGTCGCAGCCGGAGCCGGCAATGTGGCCATCCCGGCCGCTCGCGCCGGCGCCACCGTCGTGGCCACCGATCTCACCCCCGAGCTGCTCGACCGCGGGCGCGCGATGGCCGAGGCCGAAGGTCTCGACCTGACCTGGCAGGTGGCCGATGTCGAGGCGCTGCCGTTCCGCGACGGCGAGTTCGACGTGGTCACGTCATGCGTCGGCGTGATGTTCGCGCCCCACCACGAGGCGTCGGCCGCCGAGCTGCTGCGGGTGTGCCGCCCCGGCGGCACCATCGGCCTGCTCAGCTGGACTCCGACCGGCTTCATCGGCCAGATGTTCGCGATCATGAAGCCGTACGCCGCCGCGCCCCCGCCGCCCGGCAGCCAGCCCCCGCCGCTGTGGGGCGACGTCGACCACGTGCGCGGCCTCCTGGGCGAAGGCGTGAGCGACCTGACGGCCAGTACGGCGGTGCTCGAGGTCGACCTGTTCGACGACGCGGCAGGGTTCCTGGACTTCTTCAAGGCGAAGTACGGCCCCACCATCGCGGCGTACAGGGGGCTGGCCGGCGACGAGGACCGGATCGCCGCCCTCGACCGCGAGCTCATCGAGCTGGCCGACCGTCTCGGGCGGGAGACCGAGGCGGGGTTCGTCATGGACTGGGAGTACCTGCTGGTGACCGCGACGCGGGCGTAGCCCTCTTCGGCAGGCTCAGGGGCCGCGGCTAGATTCGTGCCGAACGCCCCAAACCTTGAGGAGACGGCATGGACCAGCAGCAGGACGCACGGGTAGAGGCTCTGCGCAACGTGGTGGAGCGAGTGACCTCGTGGCAGGAGTCGGCCACGGAGGGCACCGTCCACGAAGAGCTCGACAGAGGGTTGGTCGAGGCTGGGGTAACCCTCACGCCGACGCAGCGGGACAAGGTCGCACAACAGATCTCTGACGGCGAGGACGTCGACGTCGAGGCGCTCGCGGGGGACTCGGAGGGCGAAAGCCAAGCGTAGGGTGCGGCGAGTCCAATCAGCCCGCGAAGTATGACGACACGGCATCGATAACCCGGTCCTGATCCTTTTGGGACAGATTGGTCGAGCAGGGCAGCGAGACACCACTCTCGAAGAGCCGGTCGGAGACGTCACCGCCGACACGCTGCGAAGAGGCAAACGGGGGTTGGGCATGCAGAGGGCGCCACAATGCACGTGCTCCGATTCCACGACTCTGCAGGTGTTGGAGAAACAGATCCCTGTCTCGGAGGTTTTCCAACAGGATCGAGTAGAGCCAGTACGTCGCGTCGTACCCATCGATCCGTGGGGGGCGGGTCAACGGGAGTGATTGGAATGCCGCGTCGTATCGCGCTGCGATGGTTCGTTTGGCAGCGACGAATTCCGGCAGGCGTCGCAGCTGGGCCAGACCGAGAGCGGCGGCCAGGTTGGTAAGGCGGTAGTTGTAGCCCACCTCGTCGTGCAAATAGCCGATGTCGGGGACCTTGGCCTGGGTGGTGAGGTGTCTGGCACGAGCCGCCAACTCCGCGTCATCGGTCACGATCATGCCGCCGCCGCCGGCGGTCGCGATCTTGTTCCCGTTGAAGGAGAAGCAGCCAATGCGACCGACGGTTCCGGTCTGTCGCCCAGCCAACGGACCTTGTGACCAGCCAGCCCCCAAGCTCTCGGCGGCGTCCTCGATCACGGGGATCGCGAACTCATCGCATATGCCCACGATCTCGTGCGCGTGGGCTGGTTGCCCCAAGACGTGCACCAGCTCCACGGCCTTCGGCTGAGGTGAACCACTCGCCGCGCGCCTGATCAACTCTTGCCTGAGCAGCTCGGGATCCATGTTCCAGGTGTCCTGCTCCGAGTCGATGAGCAGCGTGCTGGCTCCCTGGTAGGCGATCGGATTGCTTGATCCAATGAACGTGAAGTCTGAACACGCGACCTCGTCCCCCGGCCCCACGTGGAGCAGCCGCAGCGCGACATGCAATGCGGCTGTCCCGGTGGCACACGCCACCGCGTGCTTGGAGCCCACCAAGGTGGCGAAGTTTGTCTCGAATTCGTTCACCGCTGGACCCACGGATGACACGAAACCCGAGTCGAGGGCCTCGAGCACGGCGGCACGTTCAAGTGGCCCGATGTCTGGTGTGGCGAGCGGCACGCCTCCGAGGGGAGCGGGTGCGCCGGGAGCATGTGTTTCCCGGGTTGCGGCCCCCAGGGATTCACCGGCGCCACTCATCGCTGGTACCTGCCGGCGGACTCTGCGTCAGCTCGGCCGTCAAGCCATCGGGCCGTCAGCTCGAGACCCACCTCGAGGGATGTTTGCGGCTCCCAGTCAAGCGCCGACTTCGCTTTGCTGGGGTCTGAGAGGAGGACTTCGACCTCCGAGCCATCAGGTCGCATTCTCGCTTCGTCGGTCAGAACCTCGGCCTGGCTATGGGTGATCGTCTTGCACATCTCCACGACTTCGCCCACCGACACCGTTCTGCCGGTCCCCAACTGCACGGTCTCCCCAGGGGGCAGGTCCGTCACTGCAGCGCGCACGAAGCCCTCTGCCGTGTCCTCGGCGAACGTGAAATCCCGCTTGGGGCTGAGCGCGCCCAGTCGGATGCTCGCAGCACCGGCAAGCAGTTGTGACAGAACCGTTGGGATCACGGCTCGCGCCGATTGGCGGGGTCCGAATGTGTTGAAGGGGCGCAAGATCGTGACCGGTAGGCCGAAGGAGAGGGCATAGGACTCGCACAGCTTGTCGGCCGCGATCTTCGTGGCCGAGTAGGGAGACTGTCCACGAAGCGGGTGGGACTCCGTGATCGGCACGCTCTCAGGGGTCCCGTAGACCTCGGAGGTCGAGGTGTTCACCAGTCGCGGAGTCTCGTGCTTCCGGACGGCTTCGAGCACGTTGAGGGTGCCGGTGATGTTGGTGTCGATATACGAGCGCGGTGCGACGTACGAGTAGGGGATGGCGATGAGCGCGGCGAGGTGAAGGACAACGTCGACCTCTGCGGTTGCCGCCATGACATGTTCTACATCGCGGATGTCGCCGAGGACGACTTCGGCCTGGCCGTCGCGGAGGGCTGCCTGGAAGACGTCGGACTGATCCAGCCAGCCCAAGGATCCGAAGGAGTTGTACAGGCAGAATGCTCGGACCTTCCCGCCGTGGCTGAGCACCCGCTCGACCACGTGCGATCCGATGAAACCGTCCGAGCCAGTGACCAAGATGGTCTTGCCGTCTAGGGAACCGTCGGGGGGCGGAGCTGCCGAGCTGTTCATGCGTGTCCTTTCGCGCGAGCCAAGTCAGCAGGGGTCCCAACATCGATCCAGTCGGAAGTCATGGTCCACGCTGACACGGGATGGTCGTCCTCGAGGCAGGCCTGCACCAAGTCGGGCATGGTGCTTGCCTCTCGGGGCGGCAAGAGCCGGATCAGATCGGCATCCACGCAGTAGACGGCGGTGTTGATCTCGACCTGAATCGCAGGCTTCTCTGCGATGGCCGTGACTCGGAGATCTTCATCGAGCTCGACCACGCCGAAGGGCACTGTGTGGCTGTAACTCCTGACACCCATTGTGAGTCTTGCCGTGCTCTCGACATGGTGTTCGACAAGCCTTCCGGCGTCGAATTCGACCATCAAGTCTCCGTTCATCACGATCACCGGGTCTGGGCCTTCGCGCACAGCCTTGGGGAGCAAGGTTAGGGACCCTGCCGTACCCAGCGGCCGGTGAGTCTCCTCATGCAGGTACTGGATGCGGCAGCCCAGTCGTGTCCCGTCGCCCAGATGCTCGACGATCTGATCGGCCATGTGGTTCACGCTCACGTATATGTTGCGAAACCCGTCACTAACGAGACCGAGCACCAGCCACTCGAGGATGCTCCGGCCGGCGACCTTCATGAGTGGCTTCGGCGTGTGATCGGTGAGGTGACCCAGACGCGTCCCCTTGCCACCCGCCATGATGACAGCGGCGTTCGGGCGGATGCGGGCAGCGGTCAGCTCGGAAAGAGTGTGCACGCCTACCAGGGTGTGGTCCTCGTCTAGCTCCGGAACCGCGGAGATCCGCAACGATCGCATCAGGTCGAGCACAAGGGCCCGAGCTGTCCCAGACGGCACCGTACGGGGATCGACCGTGGCATGGTCAAGCGCTCTGGAGTTGAGATCGGCGCCGCTTAGGAGTGCGCGACGAACGTCCCCATCGGTCAGCAGCGCGGCGAACTTCGTTCCGTCAGTGAGGCAGCACAGCCCATTGGCGGACCGGTCGATCGCGGCGATGGCCTCGATCAGGCTGGCCGACGACGGCGCACACAACAAGTCGAGATCTTTTACCAACTGTTCGCGCTCCCCAGGTAGCTGCGTAAGAAGTCAGGATCTTCCCATCCTTCCTCGGAATCGCCATAAGCGCGGGTGGTCACTGCCGCCCAAGAACGCGGTGGGGTCGGACGTTAGGCTGCGCCGATGAGCGATTGGTTTACGAAGCAAGGTGGCGTCTACGTCATCGCCGAGATCGGCGTCAACCACGACGGCAACGTCGAGGACGCCCACGACTTGATTGACGTGGCCCGTGAATGTGGTGCCGACGCGGTCAAGTTCCAGACCTTCGACCCAGAGGCAATCGTCTCCGCGACTGCGGTCGCGGCTCCCTATCAGCGCGAGCAGGCCGGGGTGTCGACCCAGCACGAGCTGCTTGCCCAGTATGTCCTGCCAGACTCAGCCTGGGCCGAGTTGTCATCTCACGCCCGCGAGGTCGGCATCGACTTCATGTCGATGATCGTCGACCGGCGGAGTCTAGACCTAGTGCTTGACGCCGATCCGGTGGCGATCAAGCTCGGCTCCGGAGACCTAACCAACAAGCCGCTGATGGAGATGGTCGCCGCAGGCGGGAAGCCAGTGCTTTTCTCGACTGGCATGTCCAACTTTGAGGAGGTCGATCGCGCGGTTGAGTGGTTGGCCCCAGCGCCCTGGCTGGGAGTACTGCACTGTGTGTCCAGCTACCCGGCGCCCCTGGACCAGTGCAACCTATCGGCGATCCCGCTCATGGCCGAGCGTTATGGCATTCCGGTGGGCTGGTCGGACCACACCGTGGGCAACGTCTCAGCCATCGCTTCCGTGGCTCTCGGTGCCCATGCGCTGGAGAAGCACATCACCTTGGACCGAGGGCGGGTTGGACCCGACCACTCTGCCAGCGCCGACCCTGACGGATTCCGGCAGTACATTCAACAGGTGCGCATCACAGAGAGCTGTCTGGGAGACGGGCAGAAGGAGTGCATGCCTGCAGAGCGGGTGACCAGAGATCTTGTACGACGCAGTTGGCATCTCGTGCGGGACGTCTCCGCGGGCGAGACTGTCACGGGGGACATGGTGCGGTTGCTAAGGCCGACCGGAGGCCTTCCGCCGTGGGAGTCCCCGCTCGGACGAACACTTGTCACGGACGGAGCTGAGGGTTCGCTTCTCCTGGCAGATCATGTGCGCTGACCTCGCCCCGAGGGCGCGCATCCTGGTTTTCTCGAGCACCCGGGCCGACCTGGCCCCGTTGACGCCACTGCTCGAGGAGCTGTCTCGCCGGGAGCACCTCGACTACACCGTGTCTGTCGCAGGGACGCTGGGACATCCCGACTTCGGCGATCCCATCTCAGCGCTCGGCGTCGATCCTGTACGCCTGACACGGTTCAAGAGTGTCTTGCAGGGCGCCACGTTCGCCGAGCAGGAGCAGGGCGGCCGAGCTCTGGCCGCGGATGTTGCGGACTATCTCGTCAACCACAAGCCCGACGTCCTCGTCGTCCTGGGTGACCGCTGGGAGCTGTTGTACGTCGTGCCTGTTGCGGCGCTGGCCGGCGTGCCCATTGTCCACCTCGCGGGAGGCGATGTCACCGCCGGAGCATTCGATGACAGGGTTCGGCACGCAGTTTCCAAGCTCGCAGATTTCCACTGCCCGGCAACTGTCGAGGCGGGCCTAATCCTTCGCCAGTTGGGCGAACCAGCCGATCGCGTGTTCGTTACGGGGGCACCAGCGTTGGATCGCATGGGTGACGTCGTGCCGATGCCAGATGAGGAACTCACCTCACTGCTTGGGTCGCAGGTAACCCGGCCCTTCGGGTTGATCACGTACCACCCCGTAACTGCCGGGGCGTCGGAGAGCCCCCGTGACTCAATTTGCAAGGTCCTGGGTGCGGCTGGGGCGACGTTGGGTTCGGGGGTCATCACTCACCCCGGCCTGGACCGCGGTCGTGGCGAACTGATGGTCGAGATCTCTGCCTTCGTCGCTGACCACCCAGGATTCGTGGATGTGGCCGCTCTTGGCGCCGACTATCTACGGGTGATGGCATCAGCTGACGTGGTCCTTGGCAACAGCTCCAGCGGAGTTATCGAAGCAGCCAGTCTTCGAGTTCCGGTCGTGAACGTCGGGGACCGGCAGCTCGGACGACCGAGCGCTGCCAATGTCATCGACTGCCCCGAGGTCCAGGAGGACATCGAGGCGGCCATGCGGTGTGCATTCTCGGCCGGCTTCCGGAACACACTTGGCGACTTGGTCAACGTGTACGGCGACGGAGACGCCTCGCGTCGTGTCGCGGACGTCATCGAGCTCGCGGCTTCGGGAACCGACTGGTCCCGCAAGCCTTTCGTGCGCCTGGACCTGGATCGATGATGACGAGCACTCCACTCTGGGTGCTCGGTGCGGGTGGCAACGCCCGGGAGATCGAAGTGCTCATCCGAGACTGCGAACGCGCGACCGGGGAGGTCTCGTTCGCCGGATTCGTCACGCAGGACGATGAGTCCGGGTTAGTCGTGACGCCTCGCGCCCTGATCCTAGGGGTTGGCTGGCCAGCCGTTCGGATGAACCTGTTGCGCAAGATGCCCGGGTGGCCGGGCTGCACCCTGGTTTTGGTCATCCATCCGGAAACGTCCATCGGACGCAGCGTCGAAATCGGAGATGGCACAGCCGTCGCCCCTGGGTGCCGACTCACGTGCGACATCGTGGTCGGCAGGGGGACCATGCTGAGCTCTAACACCACGGTCGGGCACGATGCCAGGATCGGCGACGGAGTCGTAGTGAATCCCGGTGTCAATATCTCTGGATCTGTGACGATCGGAGACGGGGTCCTCGTTGGAACTGGCGCCACCATCCTGCAAGGCCTGACCATCGGCGATGGCGCAGTGGTGGGTGCCGGCGCCGTCGTGACCAAGGACGTGCCGCCGGGAGTCACCGTTGTGGGCGTTCCGGCCGCTCCAATACACGCGTGCAAACGCTGAACAGCCAAGTCGCGGTGCTTTGCGACTCCTACCAGCTTGCCGTCACCTGCGGGGAGACTGATACTGCAATTCACGCAGCGTGCAGGTTCTCGGACCGCCGACTGCGTGGGCGCGACGTCCACCAACCTCGAGAGCAGGTGGCACCTTCGTGCCACCTGGCCGGGTAGGAAGCGAGTTTATGGTGATTGAGGGACAGCGAGTCTTGGCAGTGATCCCTGCAAGGGGAGGCTCCAAAGGTGTATCGAGAAAGAACATTCGCGATCTTGCAGGACGGCCATTGATCGAGTGGTCCTTAGCTGCAGCTTCGAGATCGCAGTTCGTTGATCGCACCGTAGTTTCTACCGATGACCAAGAGATTATTGACCTCTGCCAACGAATCGGCGCGGATGTCCCATTCCGCAGACCGGCTGAGCTCGCAGCAGACAGCACTCCGGGAACGGCGCCGCTACTGCACGCTTGCGAGAACCTCCCCGGTTATGATTGGGCAGTGCTATTGCAGCCGACTTCGCCGCTTCGCGTCGCCGCAGACATCGATGCATGCATCGATGTCTGCGTACGCGGTGGGCAACGAAGGGCGACAACCGTCGTGCGGGAGCCACATGGAGTCCACTTGCTGCGCACGATCTCAACTGCAGGGCATCTCGTGCCAGTTCTGTCGAGCCAAGCCGAGACGTACAGGCGTCAGGATGCGCCCGCGACATATCGGCTCAATGGAGCCGTCTATGTCGCAAGGGTCGCTGACGTTCTCGACCGACAGCAATTGGTGGATGGGAAGACCTTCGCCGTAGAGATGCCGTCAGATCGGTCGATAGACATCGACACCGAAGATGACCTCGCGCTTGCCGCCTGGATCAACTCGAGACGTAGTTGAGCCAGAGTTCCGGATGCTCACTGCCTTCTAAGTTGGGCCCTTGAGCATCAAGGCCATGGCCCTAAGTCAGAGTCTTCACCGGTGTGTTGCCACCCATTGTTGAGTGACGCTGGCGACTGTAGGTGTACGTCAGGTCGGCGACAATGAAGGCCCACGTGACGAGAGCCAATGGCTTGTAGATGTCCGAAACGTCACCGACGAGTAACGCGTTGGTCACTTGCCGGAGGCCATTTAGGGCAACTAGGACCGAAACGATGCGCATCCTGGAAAGGCTAAACATGAGGTACGAAAGCACGAGTCCCGCGGTGGCGCCCGCGATCAAGAAATACAGCGTCGCCCATCCGTAGCCGAGAACCCATACCGGCAGCGGGAAACCCACGTTGGCAAAACGGAGATCGCCCGCGATCATCCTGTCAACGAAGTCAGCGGGCGCGACAAGGTACATCACTTGTTGGATGCCGCTGAGACCGTCGTACGACGGCTGCGGGAACAAGGCCGACGCGGGCCCATTCGGTCCACCGCTCTGCAGAGTTCGATCCGTGCCGAACCACACGTGGCCGTTCAGCGCCAACGCCCGATCGGCAAGTTTCGTGAGCACAGTATCCGGCGTGTAGCCATAGAACACCATGTAGCCGACGGAAGCCACCGCGAGAAGCGCTATGCCGACGGTGAGGCATAGGAGAATGAGTCGACCGACTCGGGGGGTGATTCCACGGAGATAAAGCGCCGCGCAGTAGCCACCAGTCACTGAGAGCACGAAGATCGAATACAAGCCTGTGAATTTCTCAGAGAAGAGGACCAGGATGCCGACGCTTGCTACGACTAAACCGATTGCCCAAGCCGCATTGAGCGAGTTGGGCCGAACCGCCACAGTGCACACGATCAAGAAGGACATCATCGCGATCAGGAAAGGGAGGCGGCTGAAGACGTCCGGCACGCTCGCATAGTAGGCAAAGCGATCTTCGCCGCGCAGGAGAGGGGATCCGTAGAAAAGTAGCAATCCCATTGCCCCTAGCAGTACGGCAATATGCAATCCTCGAGCCCGACGAGTGAAGCGACGGATGATCTCCTCGGGTGTTCCTTTCGGCATCCGATTGAGCAGTGGGCGCGTGATTGCGTAAAGGCCAAGGAAGGCCACCAAGCAATAGAAGACCAATCGTGTCGCCGCGCCTGTGGCATAGCCGCGGACGCCTTGTTCGGAGATGAAGTTCCCGAACTCCAAGTAAGTTACCGAAGCCACCATGGGAGCAAGCGTTGCTATAAGCGAGAATGACAGGAAAAATACGAGAGCATCTTTGAGTAGCAGCATCAGGAGCATGAACGCGAAGACCGTGAGAGCCCCAAGAGCCTGAAGGCTGGTGAAGTGCCAGATCTTGCCTGAGAGCGCTAAAAGGCCGATCAGCGCAAAAGCGACGCTGAAGTCGACCACCATCGCCGGAATCGAATCCACGCCCCAGCGCTTGAACAGGCGCGTCTGATAGGCAGTCGGCGAGCCCGCGTTACTCATGCGAAACTCGTTACGTGGCAACTTGCCTGCGCCCGCGACCCGCAGCGACGTTGCAATGCGGGAGGTCGTGCTTGGCGCGCAGTTTGCTTCGCACTCATTGTCGACGGGGTTCTGGGAGTCCGTCGGGGGTCGCTCGTCACGGAACGCCACTATACGGATGGTGCAACACCGTCCGAAATGCCCAGCTGGCTGATTGGACAGTCCGCGTAGCCACGTCGACGTGGGGCCCGCCCGACGATGAGCATGTAGTTGAAGCGCATCAGCCTCACGACCAGTTCGCAGGGGCGACAGGAAGCTTGTCCTGCACGTAGCGCTTGAGAGAAGACCGCGCGCGTGCAAGATCGGATCAAAGATCCCATGCAAGCGCGGTCCGATCCTGCAGGTATCGAACGTTTTGCGCGGTGCCAGCATTCGTCACTTCGATTGAGTGCGCCTCAGCTGGCGCGGCGCATTGGATTCAGGAGTGCGGGTCGTGGCCGCAGCTCTCGAGGCGGGTGATCATCTCCCTCCTGAGCCGTTGCTCGGTGGACAGATCGGTATGGACCTCCCTACGTAATCAGCGGCTTCTTGATCAGCAGCCACTTCCTGCACCTCTAGGTACCAAGTGGCAGAAGGCCCCATCCACGGTCGACCGCCAGCCGGCTCGGTAGGATCGGCGGAATGGCGGCAGCTCGGCGGGGTGCAGTGGGGCAAGGGCCCATGAGCAGGGTGACTCATCCGGCTGAGGTGGGGAAGATGTGTTCACGTTGAAGGCCACCGTCATCGTCGCAGCCCACAAGCCCTACGAGTTTCCTACTGAAGACATGTATCTGCCAGTCCACGTGGGAAGTTCAGGGAAGCCTTCAGTACCGGGTGCCGTTCGCGACGACACTGGCGAAGAGATCTCGTCCTTGAACTTCACCTACTGCGAGCTCACGGGGCTCTACTGGCTGTGGAAAAACGGTGAGACCGCTGACGTCTATGGCTTAGCGCATTATCGGCGCTTCTTCGCGGGCTCTGCTTCACACTCCTCCGGGCAGCGCATTCTGGGCTCGGCGGACGTCCCGGCGGCCCTGGGAACTGCGAGCGTCGTACTGGCCCGGCGTCGCTTCTACGGCATCGAGACCGTCCGTAGCCACTATGCCAACGCGCACCACGTGAGAGACCTGGATCTGACCCGACGAGCAATCGAGCAATCCTGCCCGGACTATCTCGCCGCGTTCGACCAGGTGATGGCCCGCCGCAGCCTGTCGCTCTACAACATGTTCCTGATGCGGGCAGGCGCGTTCGAGGAGTACTGCGCGTGGCTCTTCGGCATCCTGGCTCAGGTGTTCGAGGAGATTGACACGTCGAGCTACACGGATCAGGACAAGCGGGTGATGGGATTCCTCGGCGAACGACTTCTCAACGTCTGGGCTGTCCACAACGCCGGGTCCTTGGGCTTGTCACACAGGCGGATCGTCCAGACCGAGGGTGAGCCGGTGCTGCGCAAGGGTCTTAACCTGATCAAGCGAAAGCTCCGTCGTAGACCGTGACACAAACGACCCCGAGCATCTCCCATCGCACCTGGCAGCAGTCCTTCAGTCTGGGATTGCGCCTGGTCAGCCTCGCGTCAAAGTTCTTGGTCGTCCTGCTGATGGCCAAATACTTGAGTGCCCGCGAGCTTGGTGTGTACGGACTGATTGCTGCGGGCACCGGCTACGCCCTCCTCCTGGTGGGCATGGATTTCTACACCTACACGACCCGAGAGATGCTCGCCGCGGGCAGAGATCGCTGGGCGCAGATGCTGCGCTCCCAAGCAGCGCTCTTCGGTGTGCAATATGTCGTGGTCGGCCCGACCCTGCTCATAGCAGCGCTTTTCGCGGATTCAGCGCTAGTCGGGTGGTTCGGAGTCATCCTGGTCCTGGAACATCTCACTCAGGAGTTCAATCGGCTCTTCGTGACCATGGAGAAGCAGGTCACGGCCACGATCATCCTCTTCTTCCGTTCAGGAGGATGGTGCGTCCTCGCCATCCCTGCGCTCGTATTCGTCCCACGCCTGCGCAGCCTTGAGGCAGTTCTCGGTCTGTGGGTGGGCTCGCTCGTAGCTGGCGCCGCCGTCGGAGGCATCCTCTTAGCCCGTGAGAGGCTAGAGGGCTGGCGAGCGCCGGTGGACTGGCCGTGGACGCGTCGTGGCGTTCGCGTCGCCATACCGCTACTTCTCGCCACCTTGGCCATGCGTGCCGTGCTGAATCTCGATCGCTTCCTCGTCCAACAGCTCGGTGGGCTCGAGGTGGTCGGTGCTTACGTCTTCTACATCGGGATCGCAGCGGCCATGCTGGCGCTGGTCGAGTCGGGCGTCGTCGTGTACTTCTATCCGGCCATGATCAGAGCGCGAGCGCAGAGACAGCCCGCCGCCCTGCTACAGGCTATGAAGAGCATGGCCATCGCCGTGGGCTTCGTTTCGACGCTGTACGTGGTGTTCACTATGCTTGTCATCGACTTGCTCGTAGCGCTCCTGGACGATCCCGTCTACGGGGCGCACCAAGACCTCATGCTCCCGGCGTTGCTGGCCATGACGGCCATGGGCCTGAGCCTAGTGCCGCACTATGGCCTCTACGCACTGCATAAGGACCGCAAGCTCCTGCTCGTAAACGTCCTGATGGCTGTGGCGTTCGGCTTCGGTGCGCTTGTCCTGATCGGTCTTCAGGGCCCGGTGGTCCTGGTCCCGTGGATCATGACCGGGTGCTTGGCGCTTGGTGGCGTGGGCAAGCTCGCAATCTTCAGGAGAGCGATGCAAGCGCCCGGCGCGCTGGCTCCGAAATTGATCGCACTGAACACGTCGAGGTCGGTGGACGTGATGGTGCGGAGCTCGTCATGCAGCAACGAGTCGCCGGAGTGGGGGACGATCCCTAGCCAGTCGTAGACGTGGTTGTAGGAGCGTGTGGCTCGATCATCGGAGTAGAACGCTACGGCCGCGCGCAGATGCAGTGCTTCGAAAGCGAGAGTCGATAGGGGCGCGACCAGGACATCACCGGAGCCTAGGCCGGCCAAGAATCGATTGGGCAACTCGGTGCTCAGCTCGACACCCTCGAAACGTGCATCGGATCGATAGTCGTAGCCGTCGCGTGGATGCACACGGATCACCAGGACCGAGGACCGGTTCCAGCTCTGTGCCACAGTCGCGAGCATCTGAGTCTGGGCGTCGTGCTCTGAGTGGAAGCCGTGAGCCGCCCACGCTCCGGTGACGAAGATGGTTCTGCGGCGAGTCGCGGTTGGACGCGGACCTTCGTGATCCGCCAGCCAGACCGGACCGACCACGTCCACTGCTTCCGTGGGCATGCCTCGGCCGACGATGAACCTGCGGTTCATTTCTCCCACGGTGAATACTCGGTCCGCGTTGTAGGTCGCCACGACACGCTTGGGGACGAAGCGGCCGAGCCGTCCTCGACTCACGTGGTCGGAGATCCCCACAGTGGTAGCTGGGTCGAACGTCACCCCGCGGATGTATGCGAAGTGAGGGACGCGGAGAGCGCCTGCCGCGACCCGGTGCTTCATCATTGAGAAACCCGAGAAGAGCAGCTTGGGGCGACGCCGGATCAGGAGCCACGTGAACCCGAGCAGACCGGCGAGCTTATTGCGCACACTTGGCGTGGTCGGGCGCGCGTACGGCAGGAGCACGACACGGCCGTCGTCCCGAATCCGTTGGGAAAGACGCGCGATCACCGCTGCCGGTGCGTCGACGGCGATCTCGTCAAATTGTGCGGGATCTGTCTCGAGCAGCAGGTAGATCTCCTCCAGCTCCTCCAGCACCTCCGCGGAGATGAGGACGCGGCGTCGAGTCACAGCTGAGTCGGTCAGCTGCCGCTGTTGATCATCCCAGCACCGACCGTGACCCCGGTGGCCTCGTCGATCAGGATGAACGAGCCGGTGGTGCGGTTCTTGGAGTAGGGGTCGCAGAGCAGCGGCACGGTGGTGCGCAGCTGGACGCGACCGATCTCGTTGAGACCGATCTCCTTGGTGTCCTGGTCGCGGTGCAGGGTGTTGATGTCGAGGCGGTACTGCACGTCCTTGACCAGGGCGCGTGCCGTACGCGTGGTGTGCTTGATGGCGAGCTTCTGGCGCGGACGCAGCGGCTCGTTGGTCATCCAGCAGACCATCGCGTCGATGTCCTGGCTCGGCTGCGGGGCGTTGTTGGCCCGGGCGATCATGTCGCCGCGCGACACGTCGACGTCGTCCTCGAGCCGCACGGTGACCGACATCGGCGGGAACGCCTCGTCGACCTCCTTGTCGAAGAGGTCGATGGCCTCGATCCTCGACGTCATGCCCGAGGGGAGTACGACGACCTCGTCGCCCTTCTTGAGCACGCCACCGGCCACCTGGCCGGCGTAGCCGCGGTAGTCGTGGTGGGCGTCGGACTTCGGGCGGACGACGTACTGCACCGGGAAGCGGACGTCGACGAGGTCGCGGTCGGAGGCCACGTGGATGTGCTCGAGGTGGTGCATGAGCGTGGGGCCGGAGTACCACGACATGTTCTCGGAGCGGTTGACCACGTTGTCACCCTGGAGCGCCGAGATCGGGATGACCTCGAGGTCGGGGATGTTGAGCTTGGTGGCGAACTGCGTGAACTCCTTGTGGATCCGCTCGTAGGTCTCCTGCGAGAAGTCGACGAGGTCCATCTTGTTGACCGCGAGCACGAGGTGCGGGACGCGCAGCAGCGAGAGGATCACCGCGTGCCGGCGGGACTGCTCGGTCAGGCCCTGGCGGGCGTCGACGAGCACCAGGCCCAGGTCGGCCGTGGAGGCGCCGGTGACCATGTTGCGGGTGTACTGCACGTGGCCCGGGGTGTCGGCGATGATGAACTTGCGGCTGGGCGTCGCGAAGTAGCGGTAGGCCACGTCGATGGTGATGCCCTGCTCGCGCTCGGAGCGCAGACCGTCGGTGAGCAGCGCGAGGTCGGTGTAGTCGTAGCCCTTGTCGCGGCTGGTCGACTCGACCGACTCGAGCTGGTCCTCGAAGATCGACTTGGAGTCGAGCAGCAGGCGCCCGATGAGGGTGGACTTGCCGTCGTCGACCGAGCCGGCGGTGGCGAAGCGGAGCAGGTCCATCTGCTCCATCTGGTGGAGGGTGTCGTCAGCCATCAGAAGTAGCCTTCCTTCTTGCGGTCTTCCATGGCCGCCTCGGAGAAACGGTCGTCACCGCGGGTCGCGCCGCGCTCGGTGACCCGGGCGATCGCGACCTCGGCGATGATCTCGGCGGTGGTCGAGGCCTCGCTCTCGACGCAACCGGTGAGGGTCATGTCGCCGACCGTGCGGAACCGCACGGTCATGTTCTTGATGGTCTCGTTGGCCTTGGGCTGCACGGCGTCGGAGGCCGACAGCAGCATCCCGTCACGGGAGATGACGTCACGCTGGTGGGAGAAGTAGATCGTCGGGATCTCGATCTGCTCACGGTCGATGTAGTGCCAAATGTCTAGCTCTGTCCAGTTGGACAGCGGGAAGATCCGCATGTGCTCGCCCTGGTGGATGCGGCCGTTGTAGAGGCTCCACACCTCGGGGCGCTGCATCTTGGGGTCCCACTGACCGAACTCGTCGCGGTGGGAGTAGACGCGCTCCTTGGCGCGGGCCTTCTCCTCGTCGCGGCGACCGCCACCGAAGGCGGCGGTGAAGCCCTCGACCTCGATGGCGTTGAGGAGGCTGCCGATCTGCATCCGGTTGCGGCTGGTCTTGCCGTCGTCGACGATGACGCCGCTCTTGATGTCGTCGTCGACCGAGGCGACCACGAGGCGTACGCCGAGGCGGTTGACCCACGAGTCACGGCACGAGAGCACCTCGGGGAAGTCGAAGCCGTTGTCGACCTGGAGCACCGGGAAGGGGATCTTCGCCGGGTAGAAGGCCTTCTCCGCCAGCCGGAGCATGACGATGGAATCCTTGCCTCCGGAGAACATCAAGACGGGCTTCTCGAACTCTGCAGCGACCTCACGGAAGATGTGGATCGACTCCGCCTCGAGCTGGTCGAGCTGACTCAGCTGGTAGTCGGCATGCGTTTGGGTCATGACTGACGGGGACCTCTCGTCGGAATGGCAACGGCCATGCTATCCGTGCGGAGGGCCGAGGTGGGCACCGGCGCTTTCGGGTCTCGATACGCCGGCTCGTTCCTCGCCGGCTACTCGACCACCGAGAGAGGGTTCGCTCGACCACCGAGTGGGGGCCGGGTCTCGATACGCCGGCTCGTTCCTCGCCGGCTACTCGACCACCGAGAGAGGGCTACTCGACCACCGAGAGGGGGTTCCTCGCCGGCTACTCGACCACCGAGAAGCCGAGCTACTCGACCACCGATTCCTACGTGTCGTCGGTCTTCTTCATGCCGATGAGCCCGGGCCGGTAGGACGGGTCCTCCAGCTCGGCCACGGTCGGGGAGCCGAACATCGGCAGCCCCGTCGTACGCCGGATCAGGCCCCAGATCAGGGGCACCAGCACCAGGGTGCCCAGGCCGACGCCGGCGATCAGCATCGGGTGGGTGTCGTCCTCGCCTGCGCCGAGCGGGGGCCAGCCGGCCTTGTCGAGCAGGGCGATGCCGGACATGGTGAGGACCACGACGATGCCGCGTCGGATGAACGACTGCGGGACGCGCGGAGCGATCAACGAGCCCAGGATCGTGCCGGGCACCGAGCCGATGACCAGCGGGATCGTCACGCTCCAGTCGAGGCCGTGCAGGGCGATGTTGGAGATCGCGGCGGCCATCACGAGCGGGACGGCCTGCACCAGGTCGGTGCCGACCAGCCGCACCGCCGACAGGCCCGGGTAGAGCATCAGCAGGGCGATCATGATGACCGAGCCGGAGCCGACGCTGGTGATGCCCACGAGCAGGCCGCCGAGGGCGCCGACGAGCAGGGTCGGGATCGGCCGCACCTTCGGGTGCTCGTCGCCGCCACCGCCGCCGCCGCGCACGCGCAGCAGGTTGACGTAGAGGCGCAGGGCGTAGGTCAGCGCCGCCAACAGGAGGGCGAAGCCGATGCAGAGCTTGAGCACCTTGTCGAGCGAGCCGGGGTCGGCCAGCCAGGAGATGAGGTACGGACCGAGGAGCGCCATCGGCACGGAGCCGAGCACCAGCCACTTGGCCAGTGCCATGTTGGGCGAGCCCTCGCGCTTGTGCACGATCGCGCCGCCGGTCTTGTAGATGGCGGCAGCGGTGAGGTCGGCCGTCACGACCGTGGCAGCGTCGCCGACGCCGAGGAAGATCAGCGCCGGCGTCATCAGCGCGCCGCCGCCCATGCCGGTGAGCCCGACGACCGTGCCGACGAGGAAGCCGGCCGCGAGGATGGCCAGGAAGGTCGTGGTGAGCCAGTCCATCAGGCGTCCTTGGTGTCGGTGTCTGCGGTGGTCAGGTGGAGGTGGCCGCTCTCGCGCAGTCTCGCGAGCACGTCGTCGAGGGCGGCCTCGATGGTGCGACCGGTGGTGTCGACCCGCACCGCTGCGTTGTCGGGCTCCTCGTAGGGCGAGGAGATGCCGGTGAAGTCGGGGATCTCGCCGGCTCGCGCCTTCGCGTAGAGCCCCTTGCGGTCGCGGCGCTCGCACTCCTCGAGCGGCGTGGCCACGTGCACGAGGAAGAACGCTCCGCCGGCCTCGTCGACCATCTGCTCGACCTGGCGTCGCGTCTCGTCGTACGGCGCGATCGGGCTGCACACGGCGACACCGCCGTGCCGCGAGATCTCGGCGGCCACCCAGCCGATGCGACGGATGTTGGTCTCGCGGTCGACCTTCGAGAACGTCAGCCCGGCGGAGAGGTTGCGGCGCACGACGTCGCCGTCGAGGCTCGTCACGGTGCGTTCGCCCTGCTCGAGGATGCGGTCCATCAGGGCCTGCGCCAAGGTCGACTTGCCACTGCCCGACAGGCCGGTGAAGAAGACGACCAAGCCCTGCTCGCCGGGCTCGGGCCGGTCGTGCGCCACGACGTCCGCGACATCGGCGGGCCAGCTGTCGCTCTCGTGCGGCTCGTGCAGCGCGTGCACCGGGTCGCCTGCGGCGTAGTTGTCGGTCACCCGCACACCCAGCGAGTGGTCGGCGGCGGCCTCTCCGTGCGACGCCAGGGGTACGACGACCACGTGGGCCGCACGCAGCCGCCTGGCGGCGACCAGGGTGGCCCGCACGAGACCGACCGGCGAGAGGGCTGACGTGCCGTGCCCGGCGTAGGTCAGGAGAACGACCCGGTCGAGCTCCGCGAGGTCGTCGAGCTGACCGGTGGTGAGCGCGTCGGCCACGGGCACGAAGGTGGCGCCGGCGTGCTGGGCTCGCACCTGCTCGGGCGAGAGGTGCAACGCGCGGAAGGGGCCGTGCTGGGCGGGCGTGAGCGACTCGACCGCCCCGGTGGCCGGCCTCACCCGGGCCAGCGGCAGGCCCTCGGGGTCGACCAGCTCGACGACATCGGCGCCTGCCAGCTCGTCGGGCAGGGTCAGGGTGACCGGGCTGCCCCACTCGTTGAAGGCGTTGGTCGGCGCCAGCGCACCTGAGGTCAACAGCTCGAGGTCGTCGAGCTCCGTCTGGGTGGGGCAGTGCTGGGGGACCGGCTGGGATGCGGGGGAGGATGACACGGGCGTCATCCTGCCACCCGGCGGTCGATAGCCTGCCTTCCATGTCTGCTGTCGGTTCCTCCTCCGCGCCCGTCGTCGCCGAGATCGTCCGCTCCGGGTTCGTCGAGGGCCACCACTACGGATCGCTGGTCGCGCTCGACGCGGCGGGCGGTGTCGCCTGGTCGGTGGGTGAGGTCGCGACGCCGATCCTCCCGCGCTCCTGCAACAAGCCGGTGCAGGCGCTGGCGATGGTCCGCCTCGGCCTCGACCTGCCGCCCGAGCTGCTCGCCCTGAGCTGCGCCTCGCACTCGGGGGAGCCCTTCCACATCGAGGGTGTGCGCCGGATCCTGGCCTCCGCCGGTCTCGACGAGGAGGCGTTGCAGACGCCCCCCGACTTCCCGCTCGACGACGACGCCCGCGAGGCGGCGATCCGGGCCGGTGGGTCGAAGTCGCCGATCCTGATGAACTGCTCCGGCAAGCACGCCGCGATGCTCGCGACCTGTGTCATCAACGGCTGGGACACCACGACCTACCGCGACCCCGGGCACCCCCTGCAGCAGGCGACGGTGCACACGTTCGCCGAGCTCACCGGCGAGGACGTCACCACGGTGGCCGTCGACGGCTGTGGTGCCCCGTTGCTCTCGACCTCGCTGACCGGGCTGGCGCGGGCGTTTCGCGCGCTGGCCGTGGCCGAGTCTGGCGACGAGCGCCGGGTCGCGGACGCGATCCGTACGCACCCGGCGTACGTCTCGGGCAGCACACGCGACGAGCTCGCCCTCCTCACCGCGGTCCCGGGCGCGATCGGCAAGGCCGGCGCAGAGTCCTGCTACGCCGTGGCGCTGCCCGACGGTCGGGCGTTCGCGCTCAAGACCGACGACGGCGCACCCCGGGTGCGGCCGGTGCTGATGGCCGAGATGCTGGCCCGCAGCGGCGTGCTCGAGGACGCGGGCGTCGACGCCGACGCCGTACGCCGGACCGGGCAGGTGACGCTGCTCGGCGGCGGGCTCCCGGTCGGCGAGATCCGCGCCAGCTTCTGACCCGGACGATCGACGTGTGACCCGCTTCACGCTTGCTCAGTTTGCATTTTGCTAGCAAGAGTTAGCACCATGGGGTCATGGCAAAGGGCAAGGTCGGCAAGTCGGTCGAGGATCTCGGCGACTACCTCAAGGAGCAGCGCGTCAAGGCACGCCTCTCCCTGCGGCAGCTCGCTGATCTCGCCGGGGTGTCCAACCCCTACCTGAGCCAGATCGAGCGTGGCCTGCGCAAGCCCTCCGCCGAGGTGCTGCAGCAGATCGCCAAGGCGTTGCGCATCTCCGCCGAACAGCTCTACGTCCGGGCGGGCATCGTCAGCCCCGAGGACAGCCCCTCGCGGGGCGGAGCCGCTGCGGTGGAGCTCGCGATCCTCGGCGACGCCGGGCTCACCGAACGCCAGAAGCAGTCCCTGCTCGACGTCCACGCGTCGTTCCTGGCCCTCAACCGGGCCGCCGAACGCACCGCCGACGACGACAGCTGATCACCCAACCCAGAGGAGAACCCCATGGCCAAGACCAAGTTCGACGTCAAGACCGAAGCGACTCGCGCGTTCTACGCCGGCGTCGGCGCCAACGACCTCGCCGTCGAGGTCGTCCGTGACTTCGTCACGACCGCGCAGAAGTCGGTCACCCAGATCGACCTCGCCCCCAAGACCCTGCGCGAGCAGGCCGTCACCGTCGTGGCCGCCCGCCGCAAGATGATCGAGGCCCGCGTCGCGGAGCTGCTCAACGACAACACCGCCGCGTACGGCGACCTCGTCTCGCGTGGCCAGAGCCTCGTCGGCCGGATCCGCAAGCAGGAGTCGACCGTCGCGACCACCGCGGCCGCGAAGACCACCACGGCCAAGGCCAAGACCACGAAGACGCAGGCGACCAAGACCGCCACCGCCCGCAAGGCGTCGGCCAAGAAGGTCACGCCGGCCACCAAGAAGAAGGCCACCGCGACCAAGTCGTCGGCCAAGGCCACCGCGACCTCCGCGACCAAGACCGCCAGCAACGCCGTCGACGCCGTCGTGGACGCCGCCCAGAAGGTCGGCGACTGAAGAGACCCCGAGGACGGACAGCTCGCGCTGTTCTGACTCTCGCGTGAGGCGCAGACCCCGGACGTTTGTCCGGGGTCTGCGCCTTTCGTGTGTGTGGGGTCGCGGGTCGTGGTGTCTTGGGCGGGCGGTCTCGATACACCTCGCTCGTGGTCTCGATACACCTCGCTCGTCCCTCGCGAGGCACTCGACCTCCGATGGACCTCGCGAGGCAGTCGACCAGCGACGGCTCGGTGGTCGAGTAGCGAGCGCCAGCGAGCGTATCGAGACCGGGTTCGCCAGTGGCGGGTCTCGGTACACCTCGCTCGTGGTCTCGATACACCTCGCTCGTCCCTCGCGAGGCACTCGACCAGCGACGGCTCGGTGGTCGAGTAGCGAGCGCCAGCGAGCGTATCGAGACCGGGTTCGCCAGTGGCGGGTCTCGGTACACCTCGCTCGTGGTCTCGATACACCTCGCTCGTCCCTCGCGAGGCACTCGACCAGCGAGGGTAGTGGCGGGTCTCGATACACCTCGCTCGTCCCTCGCGAGGCACTCGACCAGCGAGGTGGTGCGCGAGGCACTCGACCTCCGATGGACCTCGCGAGGCACTCGGCCTCCGATGGACCTCGCGAGGCACTCGACCAGCGAGGCGGGAGGGGCGCGGCCTACGGGGGAGCCCGTAGGCTGGCGGCGTGACTGTGTTTGAGCTCCAGGGCTGGGTCTACCTCGTCGTGCTGCTGGCGATGCTGGCGGTGAAGGGGTTCGCCCTGATCAGCGCCCTGACGTTCAGCGGCCCGGCCTATGAGGCCGCCGGCAAGCTCACGAAGCCGGGGTGGTCGATCCTGCTCGCGGTCGGCTTCGCCGCCCAGCTGATCATGCTGAGCTCGTCGCCGATCAGCCTGATCTCGCTGGCGTTCACCATCGCGGCGTTCGTCTACCTTGCCGACGTGCGTCCCGCCCTGACCGAGGTGACGCGGCGCTGATCCGCGCCTCGTCGGCGGTGGTCAGTAGGCGCCGCGCGAGCTCATCACGGCGCGGAACGTGCGCATCAGGATCGAGATGTCCTGGACCATCGACCAGTTGTCCACGTAGTAGAGGTCCAGGCGCACGGAGTCGGCGACCGACAGGTCGTTGCGGCCGGAGACCTGCCACAGCCCGGTCATGCCCGGACGCACCTTCAGGCGGCGGCCCATGCCGTCACGGTAGAGCGCGACTTCGTCGGCGACCTGCGGGCGCGGGCCCACGAGGCTCATGTCTCCGAGGAGGACGTTGAACAGCTGGGGGAGCTCGTCGATGGAGTAGCGCCGCAGCCACGATCCGGGCTTGGTGATCCGTGGGTCGTTCTTCAGCTTGAACAGCAGGGCGCCGGTGCCGTGCCTCTCCTGGAGCCCTGCCACCTGTGCGTCCGCGTCGACGACCATCGTGCGGAACTTGAAGCAACCGAACCCTCGACCGTCCCGGCCGATGCGCTGGTGGCGGTAGAAGACCGGGCCGCCGTCGTGCAGCTTGACGGCCAGGGCCGCAAAGGCGATCAGCGGACTGAACACGGCGATCACCATCAGGGTCACGACGACATCGAACGAGCGCTTCGCCCACCGGGTGGCCTGCACCCACTGGGGCTTCTCGATGTGGATCAGCGGCAGTCCGCCCACAGGACGAGCGACGACCCGGTCACGCGCGACGTCGGTGAGGCTGGGCGCCACGACGACCTCGACATGATGGTCCTCCAGGGCCCAGATGACCTGACGCAGCTGGTGGGAGTTGGAGAAGGAGCCCGGTGTCACGAAGAGCGCGTCGACGTGGAGGCCTTCCACGACCGACACGGCATCCTCCGCAACGCCCACGATCGGGATGCCGGACTCGGTCGTCGTCCTGGTCGGCACGTGATGGGGCGGCGCGAGGGCGCCGACGACCTGGTAGCCCGACCAGGTCTCGCGACTAGAGCACGGCCGCGATCTCGTCGACGAGTGAGGGGTAGCCCGAGATCAGCACCCTCTTGAGCAGGGAGCCCCGCCGGTGGGCTGCCTGGACCGCTGCCCTGAGTGCCCATCGCCCGAGGAGGAGCAGGGCGAGGCCGAGGATGAAGAAGAGCACGAAGAAGCCGCGCGACAGCTGGAACTTGACCAGGTAGAGACTGATGCCGACTGCTCCGGCGGTCAGCATGGCCGCGTTGATGACGGTGCGGAACTCGTCGGGTCCGGCGCCGAAGATCTGGGCGCGGTAGCCCCCCGAGGCGGCGATGATCGCCAGCCAGGCGATGACCAGGAACGGGGAGCTGACCAGGACGCTCTGCGAGATGTCCTGGGCCGGCAGCACCGAGTCGAACCGTCCGCGGCCCACGGCTGGCCAGCACGCTCGCGCCGGCGATCAGCACGAGGTCGAGTCGCGGCGGCGGCAGCGGGGATGTAGTGCAGGGCGTGACTCGCCGGACGAGGGACGCCGACTTCGCCCGCCGAGCCGACCCGAGCCGATCTGATCTGGGTCGCTGGAGGGGCAGGTGTGGATGTGCCGTCCTCCTGTGTGGACGTGCTGTCCTCCTGTGTCACCTCAAGGTGACCGCCGAGCCGAACCATGTGTAGTTTCCCCGTGTCTCGGTCCTGACAGACCTTCCCCTGACCGGGCAAGTATGCCGGGGAAGCCGGGATTGCTGCAATTTTCACCCACTGGATGGAATGCTGCCGGATTCGAGGAGCAGCAATGCACTCGACTAGCCTTGCGCAGATGGATTCGGAACAGCGCCCCTGGGGCTCGTGGCACGTCATCGACGACGGCCAGGGCTACAAGGTCAAGCGCATCCATGTCACTCCGGGAGAGCGGCTCTCCTACCAGACCCACGAGCACCGTTCGGAGCACTGGGTCGTCATCTTCGGGGTGGCGACCTGCGTGATCGACGGCGAGACGATCGAGGCCGGCCCCGGACAGTCGGTCGACGTCGTCCAGGGCGCAGCACACCGCATCAGCAACCTCGGCTCAGAGGAGCTGGTGATCATCGAGGTCCAGCGTGGCGGCTACACCGGTGAGGACGACATCTGCCGACTCGAGGACGACTACGGCCGCACGGACGCCGAGCTCTCGGCGCAGTAGCGCTCCAGCGCCACCAGCGCATCCTCCGGCTCGAAGCCGGTCGCCCGGATCTTCGCCAGGCTCATCGTGCTGTGGAGCGGTCGCGGAGCGAGCGCCTTGCCCTCGGCGTACTCCTCCGAGCTGATCGGTGTGACGTCGTCGCCCGCGCGTCCCGACAGCTCGAACACCCGGGTCGCGATGTCGGCCCACGACGTCGCCGGGCCCCCGTTGCTCACGTGGTAGGTGCCGTGCGCCGCGCCGGACTCGAGCAGGTGCCGCGTGGCACGCGCCAGCTCGGCGGCGAAGGTCAGCCGCCCGACCTGGTCGCTCACGACCGACGGCGAGACGCCGTTGCCCGCGAGGCGCTGCATGGTGCGCACGAAGTTGCCACCCTCGCCGATGACCCACGACGTGCGTACGACGTAGTGCTGCGGCGCCGCGGCCACGGCCAGCTCGCCGGCCGCCTTGCTCTGGGCGTAGACGCCGAGCGGAGAGAGCGGCTCGTCCTCGGTGTGCCCGGGGTCGAGGGGTGCGGTGCCGTCGAAGACGTACTCCGACGAGTAGTGCACGAGGGTGAAGCCGTGCTCCCGCGCCAGGGCCGCGAGGGTGGCCGGAGCGGTGGCGTTGGCCGCCCATGCCGCGACCCGTCCCTCGGGGGTCTCGGCGGTGTCGACGGCGGTGTAGGCCGCGGCGTTGAGCACGACGTCGTAGTCGGCCCAGGGCCAGGCCGCGACGGCGTCGGCGTCGGTGAGGTCGAGGCGGTCGCGGCCGACGGCCTCGGCGTCGGGGAACTCGGCCTGCAGTGCCTGTCCGAGCTGGCCGTTGCCACCGACGACGAGGGTCTTCTGGCGGGTGATCGCCGTCCCGCGGTCGAGCTGCGGGTTCTGCCGGTCCTTGTCGGAGAGGAGGGCTTCGGCCAGCGGGATCGGCCAGGGGATCGCCACGGTCGGGTCGTCGAGCGCGAGCGCGGGGTAGGTGATGCCCGGGCGCCAGTGCTGGTTGACGAGGTAGGTGTAGGACGTCGCGTCCTCGAGCGTCTGGTAGGAGTTGCCGACCCCGCGGGGGACGAAGACCGCCACCGAGGTGTCCATCTCCAGGGTGAACGTCGCACCGAACGAGTCGCCCTCGCGCATGTCGACCCAGGCGCCGAAGATCCGGCCGGTCGCCAGCGAGATGAACTTGTCCCACGGCTCGGTGTGGATGCCGCGCGTCACGCCGCGGTCGGCGTTGAACGACACGTTGTTCTGCACCGGGCCGAAGTCGGGCAGCCCGATGTCGATCATCTTCTGGCGCTGCCAGTTCTCCTTGAAGAAGCCGCGGGGGTCCTCACGCAGGTCGAGGCGGACGACGTACAGCCCCGGGATCGGCGTGGTCTCCAGCGACGGGAGGGCCACGGTCACATCCCCTTCGCGGCGTACGACGCCTCGGTGGCTTCCTTGGCCGGGCGCCACCACTCCTCGTGGTCGGTGTACCACGCGATGGTGTCGGCGAGGCCGGACTCGAAGTCCTCGAAGCGCGGCCGCCAGCCGAGCTCGCTGCGCAGCTTGCCCGACTCGATGGCGTAGCGCATGTCGTGCCCGGCCCGGTCGTTGACGTGCTCGAAGTCGTCGGCCGGCCGGCCCATCAGGGTCAGGATCAGGCGGACGACCTCGAGGTTGTTCTTCTCGCCGTCGGCGCCGATCAGGTAGGTCTCGCCGATCTTGCCGTCGTTGAGGATCGTCCACACGGCACTCGAGTGGTCCTCGGCGTGGATCCAGTCGCGGACGTTCTCGCCGCTGCCGTACAGCTTGGGACGCCGGCCGTCGAGCACCTCGGTGATCTGCCGCGGGATGAACTTCTCGATGTGCTGCCACGGGCCGTAGTTGTTGGAGCAGTTGGAGACCGTCGCGCGCACGCCGAACGAGCGCACCCACGCGCGCACCAGGTGGTCGGACCCGGCCTTGGAGGCGGAGTAGGGGCTGCTCGGGTTGTAGGGCGTGTCCTCGGTGAAGCGCTTGGGGTCGTCCAGCTCGAGGTCGCCGTAGACCTCGTCGGTGGAGATGTGGTGGAGGCGTACGTCGTGCTTGCGCACCGCCTCGAGGATCGTGAACGTGCCGATCAGGTTGGTGCGGATGAACGGGCTCGGGTCGTCGAGCGAGTTGTCGTTGTGCGACTCGGCGGCGTAGTGCACGACCGCGTCGTGCCGGGCGACCAGCGGCTCGACGACCGACTCGTCGGCGACGTCGCCCTCGACGAGCTCGACCCGGCCGGCGGGGAGGCCGTCGAGGGCCTCGCGGTTCGCGGCGTACGTCATCTTGTCGAGCACCGTGATGGTCGCGTCGGTCTCGCGCACCAGGTGGTGGACGAAGTTGGATCCGATGAACCCGGCGCCGCCGGTCACGAGAATTCGCTTCATGCGGCGGAGTCTAGGGGGTGCGTCAGGACGAGCTGGCGGACAGGCTCCACCGCTCGCTGCCGGGGACCTGAGGAGCATCGAAGCGGGCGGAGCGGCCCTTGCCGGGGACCCAGCCCTCGGGGAGATCGGCGTTCCTGAAGCCCTTGGGCCAGTGCACGGTGACCGAGAGCTCCTCGGGCCGGACCGTCGGGTGGTTGTCGAAGTCGAGGGCGTAGACGAGCCTGCCGTCCTCGACCGTGGCGGCTGCCGGGACGTCGTACTCGAGGGTGAGGGTGGCGCTCTGGCCCTGCGGCAGCAGCACCGCCTTCGTGAAGTACGGGCGGCCGAAGTAGTCGCCGAGCTCCGGCTCGAAGGACTCGCCGTCGAGGGCGGCCTCACGCAGCTTCACGCCCTGGGGCAGGAAGCTGCCCACCTCCATGGAGATGTCCCGCACCGTGTAGTCGTTGTAGGGCACGCCGAACGGCAGCGGCTCCGCCTCGTTGCGCAGCTCGACGTTGAGCTTGACCTTGGCGCTGCCGTCGGCCCGCACGCTCACGTCGGAGCTGATCACCTTGCGCTGCCAGTAGTCGGACTTCGCAGGGACCAGGTTCTGGGTGAACATGCCGATGTAGTCGGCCGAGGTGGACGACAGGTCGCCGTCGAAGCCGAGCTGGGTGGCCCCGTCCTGCGCTTCCTTGTCGCGGAAGTAGAGCGCGAAGTGCCGGCTGCGGGCGGCATCGGCCAGGGCGGAGACCGTTCCTGAGAAGTCGACGGTGCCGAAGAGTCGCTCGGTGAAGGCCGGGATGAGCTCCCTGTTGAGTGCCTTGCGCCGCGCGAACTCCTCGGTCGTGAACGTGTCGTAGCTGCCGACGGTGGTCGCGACGAGGTTTTCCGCGGTGACCTCGCCGAAACCGGGCACCTGCAGCGGGCCCGTCACCTGGAGCAGCCGGGACAGCGCGACGACGTCGAGCGCGACCACGCCGTCGGCCTCGTAGTTCTTGACCTGGGCCCAGGCCCGCAACAGCTCCTCGCCGGCGACCGGCCAGGAGGGAGCGAGGTTGGCGTGGGTGATCCGCTGGCGGTACGGCCCGTGGAACGGGTTGTCCTTGACGGCCTTCCACTGGATGGGACGAAAGGCTCGCGGGTTGCTCTCGGTGTCGCGGCTGGGGCCGCGGGTCATCTCGCCGTTGTCGAACTTCATCCCCGCGAACGTCAGCATCGCGCCGCCGGAGAAGCGGATCTCCGACGGGTTGAGCATGGCCACCACGTAGGTCTTCTCGCCGTCGGCTCCCAGCATCGAGGGCAGCGTGTCCAGCAGTGGGCCCATCTCCTCCAAGGACTTCTGGAGCGGGGCCACTTCCTCGAGCGCAGCATTGCGGGCAGTGGTGATCCGGTCGCCGATGACCATGGTCGTGCCGTCGACCTCGTCCAGGGCCTCCCGCGCGTCGCCGACGTGCTCGCTGAGGTCGGACACGTTGGTCAGCAGCCGCTCGAGGGTGGGGATGTCCACCCCGCCGTCGCCGCTGAAGAGCGTGGCGTCGTCGCCGGACACCTCCGGGTAGGTGTCGATCACGATCTCCAGGGCGGAGGTGACCTCGTGCAGGGCGGTGGCCAGGCGACGTACGTCGAGCATGCCCGGGCGTGCGACGGGGACCAGGCTCCACACCCGGCCGCTCACGCCGTTGGCCACGTTGTTGACGTCGTCGACCTCGTCGCGTGCCGCCCGCGTGTGGAGCGTGGCCGCGTCGATGTCGCCACCCTTCAAGGCCTGGGCTGCCTGGGTCAGCTCCGACTGGGCCGCGTCGGCGTGGCCGGGCACGTTGCGAAAGGGCAGGGCGAGCAGCAGGAGGGCGACGAGGAGGAAGAGGAGGATCACAGAGCCGATGAGAATGCGGCGCCGCAGACCATGAGAGGGCGCAGGCATTGCGTCATGGTGCCAGAGCGGGCCTGAAGGCAACGAACCCATAGGGTTGCCCCCATGCGCGGAATCATCCTCGCCGGTGGCACCGGTTCACGTCTGCACCCGATCACCCAGGGCATCAGCAAGCAGCTGGTGCCCGTCTATGACAAGCCGATGATCTACTACCCGCTGTCGACGCTGATGCTGGCCGGCATCCGGGAGGTGCTGGTCATCACCACGCCGCACGAGGCCGAGGCCTTCCGGCGACTGCTCGGTGACGGGTCGCAGTTCGGCATCGACCTCACCTTCGCCGTCCAGGCCAGCCCGGACGGGCTCGCCCAGGCGTTCCTCATCGGCGCCGACCACATCGGCGGCGAGAAGGCCGGCCTGGTGCTGGGCGACAACATCTTCTACGGCACCGGCCTCGGCACCCAGCTGCGTGGCTTCGCCGACGTCGACGGGGCTGCCGTCTTCGGCTACCACGTCTCCGACCCGACGGCGTACGGCGTGGTGGAGTTCGACGCCGAGGGCCGCGCGATCTCGCTGGAGGAGAAGCCCGAGCAGCCGAAGAGCCACTTCGCCGTGCCGGGCCTCTACTTCTACGACAACGACGTGTTGGGCTTCGCGAAGGAGCTCGAGCCGTCGCCGCGCGGGGAGCTCGAGATCACCGACCTCAACCGCCGCTACCTCGAGGCCGGCCGGCTGCAGGTCGAGGTGCTGCCGCGCGGCACCGCCTGGCTCGACACCGGCACGTTCGACTCCCTCAACGACGCGTCCAACTTCGTGCGCACCATCGAGGGCCGGCAGGGCACCAAGATCGGTGCCCCCGAGGAGGTCGCCTGGCGGATGGGCTTCCTCTCCGACGCCGAGCTCGTCGAGCGGGCCGAGCCGCTGCGCAAGAGCGGGTACGGCGAGTACCTGCTCGGGTTGCTCGACGACCGCTGACCCTCGCCACATGGCGGGCTTCCGCCACTTGGGTGCGCGTCCGAGTCCTCCGCGAGCACGCTGACCTCGTCCAAAGACTGCGAGACGAGGAGAGACCATGCGAGGACGAAAGCTTCGACTCTTGGCGGCGTTGCTAGGCACGTTGCTCTCGATGACGCTGCTGGGACCGGTTGCACCGTCGAACGCGACCGGTGGCGCAGACATCATCGTCTACGGCGACGGTGTCTGGCGCAGCACCTACTTCGACATGACCGACTACGGCGTGCCGGCGGCGTGCCCCGGACCCACCACCCAGACTGTGCGCGTCAGGCTCGAGAAGATGGCGACGTCGTCCAGGCTCTACATCCGCAACGTGCGCATCGTGAACCTGACGTCACGCAACCTCAAGAACGTCGTCGACTGGACGTCCCGCGGATACAACGCTGCTCCGCTGGGCGTGACCTGGGGTTACAACGTCGAGAAGACGCTGCGGCACCCCGTGAACAACAGCTTGCTCAACGTCAATGTCGCGTGGTCCAACGGCCTGGCGGTGCAGACTCTGGCCTTCGGTACGGACGGCGGCACCGGCTGCACACCGAACTTCTCCATGAAGTTCCACCGCTACTGAGACCCATCGGCGGCGGGCACGCCGCTTTCAGCGTGCCGTGCCCGTCGCCGTACGGATTCGCACGAGGCGTGGCTGTTCGTGCCCCGACCGAGCATGTTGAGCACGGCCTCGGTGCGGCTCGTTGCGTGCAGGTGTTCGAGGAGAACACCCACGTCGCGTTCGACGCTGCGGACGGAGACATCGAGTTGCTTGGCAATGCGGCTGTCCGTCGTGCCGAGGCACAGCGCTCTGGCAACCAGTACCTGCCGTCTCGTGAGGCATTGTTGAGTGGGAGCTGTGGTCGAGCAGTCGTTGGTCGCCTGCCAGAGGTCCAGCACGAGGCGGACGAGGGAATCTTCCGTCGTGACCCAGGCGCTGGGTTCACCACTGTCCCCTCTCCTCCCCTCGATGACCGCAAGCCGCTCGTCGACAACCATGGCCTGGAGCCAGATCGGCGCCACCCGGAGGTTTGGTTGGACAGAGGTCAGCAACGGGTTCAGCACCAAGGTCAGGTCGTTGACGATGAGTCGCAGCTCCACGTCCCGGCGACGCGATCGCTCCGCCATGGCGTATGACGGCGCTTCGGGGTCGAAGTGCAGGAGAGGCTGCATGTTCCACACAGAGCGCTGGGTGTCGCGCTCAAGACGCTCGAGGCCGCGGGTGATCTCGCGAATGCCTGTCCCGAGAAGATTGAAGCAATGAGATCGGTGACCACTGCGCTGGCGTGATTCAACCTCCAGGCGCAGCTTGTCGCTCAGCGCTCGCGTGTCCGCATAGGTGGTGTGGGCATCCATGGCACGGTCATCGTGCCCGGAGCGGAATCATTTGTCGATGGCGCGTCGGAGTGGTCTGCGACGCAGAGAAAGGCGCTCGCGGTGGACCGCCAGATCACTCGTCGAGGTCGGCGTCGACCATGGCGGCGACCACCTCGGTGAACGACATCGTGGGCTGCCAGCCCAGGTCGCGCCGGGCTCTGGTGCTGTCGCCGCGGAGGTCGCCCGCATCGGTCGGCCGGGTGAGTGACGGGTCGACGCGCACGTGGCGCTCCCAGTCGTCGATGCCGGCGTGCGCGAAGGCGGCGGCCGCGAACTCCCCGACGGAGTGGCTCTCCCCGGTTGCGACCACGTAGTCCTGCGGGGCCTGGTGGCGGGCGGCCCGCACCATCGCGTCGACGTGGTCGGGTGCCCAACCCCAGTCGCGACACGCGTCGAGGTTGCCGAGCACGAGGGTGTCGGCCCGGCCGTGCACGATGTCGGCGACGCCACGGGTGATCTTGCGGGTGACGAACCGCTCGGGCCGCCGTGGAGACTCGTGGTTGTAGAGGATCGCGCCGATCGCGGGCAGCCCGCGCGCCCGCCACGTCGTGACGGCCCGGTGTGCGAGAGCCTTCGCCTCGCCGTACGGGTTGGTGGGCAGGAGGGGGGTCGCCTCGTCCTGCGGGGCGGTGGTCGGCATGCCGAAGATCTCGGCCGAGGACGCCTGCACGAACCGCACCGGGCGAGCGACGGCCTGCATCACGGCGTACGACGACGCCATCAGCTCGACGGCCGCGGCGCCGTTGACCCGGCGTACCGCCTCGGGCTCCCGCCAGCTCTGCGCGACCGAGCTGATCGCGGCCAGGTTGTAGACCTCGTCGGGTGCGAGCTCGAGCAGCAGCCCACGCATCGCGTCGGTGTCGGTGAGGTCGCCGGTGTGCAGGGTGACGGCGGCCGGGCAGTGCGGGGGAGGGCCGTCGGAGGCGCGGGCCAGCGCGTGCACCTCGACACCGTCCGCCAGCAGCCGCTCGGCGAGGTAGCTGCCGTCCTGGCCGCCGATGCCCGTGACGAAGGCGAGCGTCACCAGCCCGCCTTGAGGGCCGCGATGTCGGCGTCGACCATCATCGCCACGAGCTCCTCGAAGCCGACCCGTGGCTTCCAGCCGAGGACCTCGCGCGCCTTGCTCGCATCGCCCACGAGCCGGTCGACCTCGGCCGGTCTCCTGAAGCGGTCGTCCTGGCGCACGTGCGCGCTCCAGTCGTCGACGCCGACGTGCCGGAAGGCGACGTCGACCAGGTCGCGGATCGAGTGGGTGACGCCGGTGGCGATGACGTAGTCGTCGGGTTGGTCCTGCTGGAGCATCAGCCACATCGCCTCGACGTAGTCGCCCGCGAATCCCCAGTCCCGCTGGGCGTCCAGGTTGCCCAGCACGAGCTCGTCGGCCAGGCCAAGGCTGATGGCCGCGACCGCCTTGCTGACCTTCCGGGTCACGAACTCCTCGCCACGCCGCGGAGACTCGTGGTTGAAGAGGATGCCCGACGACGCGTGCATGCCGTACGACTCGCGGTAGTTGATGGTCATGTAGTGGCCGAACACCTTGCTGACGCCGTACGGCGATCGCGGCCACAGCAGGGTGCGCTCGTGCTGCGGCCACTCGGGCACCGAGCCGAACATCTCCGAGCTCGAGGCCTGGTAGAAGCGCACGGCGCCGGGGTCGTCGGCCGCATGGAGCCGTACCGCTTCGAGCATCGTGAGCACACCCTTGGCGGTGACGTCGGCGGTGACCGCGGCGTTCTCCCACGAGTAGGCGACGAACGAGATCGCGCCCAGGTTGTAGACCTCGTCGGGTCTGGCGCTGCCCAGCGCCCGCAACAGGCTGGACATGTCGGTGAGGTCGCCGTTGTGGAGGTGTACGTCGGGCACCAGCCGCTCGACCAGCTCGCGGCGCGGGTTGTTCTGGCCACGGATGACGCCGTGCACCTCGTAGCCCTTCGCCAGCAGCAGCTCGGCGAGGTACAGCCCGTCCTGACCAGTGATCCCGGTGATGAGCGCACTGCGCCGATGACTGTGCTTCGCGCTGGGCATGGGCGCGATTGTGTCAGGCGTTGGAGGACGAGGCCTCGATGCGGATGTTGTCGTTGGTCGAGTAGGGCGACGCGGGTGTTGTCGTTGGTCGAGTAGGGCGACGCGGGTGTTGTCGTTGGTCGAGTAGGGCGATGCGGAGCGAGCCCGTATCGAGACCCGGGGTGTGGAGCGGTGGGGGTCTCGATACGCCCGCTCGTTCCTCGCGGGCACTCGACCAGCGGGTTGTCGTTGGTCGAGTAGGGCGACGCGGGTGTTGTCGTTGGTCGAGTAGGGCGATGCGGAGCGAGCCCGTATCGAGATCCGGGGTGTGGAGCGGTGGGGGTCTCGATACGCCCGCTCGTTCCTCGCGGGCACTCGACCAGCGGGTTGTCGTTGGTCGAGTAGGGCGATGCGGAGCGAGCCCGTATCGAGACCCGGCTGACTCAGAACTCCTTCTTGGACAGCTCCGGCAGGGCGCCGTACTCGCCGCGGATCAGGGCGAGTCGTTTGGCGCGACTCCAGTTCTGGATCTGCTTCTCGCGCGCGAACGCGGCGCCGACGTGTTCGTGCTCCTCCGTCCAGACGAGGGCGACGGGAAGCCGCTCGCGCGTGTAGGCCGCTCCCATGCCGGTCTGGTGCTGGTAAACGCGCGCCTCAAGGTGCCGCGTGCTGCCGACGTACAGGGAGCCGTCCGAGCACTCGAGCATGTAGACGAAAGCCATGAGTCGAGCCTGATGTGGGAGAAGTCGGTCGGCAAGCGGGGTGCGGCTTGCCTGTGGATAGGCGGGGGTCTCGATACGCCCGCTCGTTCCTCGCGGGCACTCGACCGGCGAGGTCATGGTGCGCGCTCGATTGGCGGGTGGGGTCTCGATACGCCCGCTCGTTCCTCGCGGGCACTCGACCAGCGAGGTCATGGTGCGCGCTCGATTGGCGGGTGGGGTCTCGATACGCCCGCTCGTTCCTCGCGGGCACTCGACCGACGAGGGTCTCGATACGCCCGCTCGTTCCTCGCGGGCACTCGACCGACGAGGGTCTCGATACGCCCGCTCGTTCCTCGCGGGCACTCGACCAGCGAGGACATGGCGGGCGCTCGACCGGCGGGTGGGGTCTCGATACCCCGCTCGGGCACTCGACCAGCGAGGACATCGCGGGCACTCGACCGGCGAAGACTTCGCGGGCACTCGACCAGGGATGACGTCAGGAGGAGACGATGGCCTCGACGCTCTTCAGGGCGCGGTCGGCGTAGCCCTGCCACATCTTGCCGATCACGTTCGTCGTCAGGCGGGCGGGCGGGGCAGCGGGGTGCAGGGTCCAGGCCCAGCTGATGCGGCAGCCGTCGCCCTCGGGAGTGACCGTCCAGACTCCCTCGATCTTCGCCATGAAGGGGCGCAGCCTGCCGTGGATGTCGTCGAGGACGTAGCCGAAGCTGTGCGGCCGATCGATCGACACCAGCGTCTCGCGCAGGGTGCCGCCGTCACCGAGGATCAGGGTGCGCGACCGCCCGACCGAGTCCCAGTCGCCGTCCTGGTCGCGTACGCCGGTGATCGGCGGGAACGCGGCGAACCTGCGCGCGAAGATCGCCTGGCGCGGCGCCGCGAAGAGTGCGTCGAAGGCATGGACTGGGTCGACGCCCACGACCCGTGACGCCTCCACCCGATGGCTGCTCACCCGGGCAGGCTAGCGGAGAGTGGGCGGATCGTGTCGTACGTCGTCCGGATCCTGGCCTTCGTTAGGCTGCCCCGCATGAAGGTCCTGGTCACCGGCGGCGCCGGCTACATCGGTTCGATCACTGCTAAGGCGCTCGAGGAGGCTGGACACACGCCTGTCATCCTCGACTCCCTGCTCGTCGGACCTCTGGCGTTCGTGCAGGACCGGATCTTCTACGAGGGCGACATCGCGGACCGGGAGCTGTTGCGGCGCATCGTCGCCGAGCACCCCGACATCGACGCCACGATCCACATGGCAGCACGGATCGTCGTACCCGAGTCCGTCGAGCGGCCCTACGAGTACTACCGCGACAACGTCGCCAAGTCGCTGGAGCTCTTCGACGAGCTGCTCGCGCTCGGCAAGCCGCGGGTGGTCTTCTCGAGCTCGGGCTCGCTGTACGCGCTGAAGGACGACTTCGAGGTGCGGGAGACCGACCCGCTGGCACCCACCTCGCCGTACGCCCGCACCAAGCTGATGATGGAGATGGCCCTCCAGGACATCGCCGCCGCGACCGACCTGCGTGCGATCATCCTGCGCTACTTCAACCCGATGGGCTCCGACCCGGACCTCGAGACCGGCATCTACGCCAAGGAGCCGTCGCACGTGATCGGTCAGCTCGTGATGGCCGCCCGCGGCGTCAAGGACGCCTTCACGATCACCGGCACCGAGCACCCGACGCGCGACGGCACGGGGCTGCGCGACTACATCCACGTGTGGGACCTGGCGCGCGCCCACGTGCGTGCCGTGGAGAGGTTCGACGAGGTGCTCGCGGCTGTCGAAGCGCCGTCGACGATCATCAACCTCGGCCGCGGGGACGGCGTCACGGTGCGTGAGCTGATCGCGTCCTTCGAGCGCGTCTCCGGCCACACCGTGCCGCTGCGTGAGGCGCCGCCCCGCCCGGGGGACGCCATCGGGGCCTTCGCCAACGTCGACCGGTCGGCTGAGCTGCTGGGCTGGCACACCGAGCTGGACCTCGACGACGCCATCGCCTCGGCTCTCGCGTGGGGTGAGAGGCGCCAGGAGATCCTGGGCTACGAATGATCGCCGCCCTCGCCCTCGCCGTCTCCCTGCTGGCGATGCCCGCCGGCGCCGAGGGTGGAGCCCCGCAACAGCCCCGACCGGTGGCGCCACCGTTGGCCGGGCGAGTGGTCGTGCTCGACGCCGGGCACCAGCTGGGCAACCACAACTTCCCGCAGCAGATCAACCGGCCGGTGCCGGCCGGTGGCTTCTCCAAGCCGTGCAACACGACCGGTACGTCGACCGACGGCGGCTACCCGGAGGCGACGTTCGCCTGGCAGGTCACCCGGCTGGTGCGGGCTCGCCTGCGTGACCTCGGCGCCCGGGTCGTGATGGTGCGCACCACCAACCGGCAGGACCGCTGGGGCCCGTGCGTGGACGTGCGCGGCCGCGCCGGCAACGACATCGACGCCGACCTGAAGATCAGCATCCACGCCGACGGCTCCTACGTCGCGGGAGCGCGTGGCTTCCACGTCATCGCACCAACGTCGCGACCCGGCTGGACCGACGACATCGCCCCGAGGTCGGCGTCGCTGGCTCGCGACCTGAGGCGCGGACTCGAGCGGGCGGGGTTGCCGGTGGCCAACTACGTCGCCGGGGGCGACGGCATCGACAAGCGCGGCGACCTCGGGACCCTGAACCTCTCCGACGTGCCGGTGGTGATGGTCGAGCTGGGGAACATGCGTGACGCCGCCGAGGCGCGCAGGATGACCAGCCGGAGCGGTCGGGCGAGGTATGCGGCGGGTCTGGTGCGAGGCGTGCGCTCGCACCTGTCGTAAACGTACAAATCCGGCCTGCCGAGTTTGGCTGGTCGTGACGATAGGCTTTTGCGCACTCTTCACCGAGACTTTGCGGGCCCCCCACCCACTCTCCCCTTCCGGGGAACAGCGTGGCGGCTGCTCGCCCCCCTGCGTGTTTCTCGAGTGCTTGTGTGCCCGAAAGGTCCTTCGTGTCCTCTTTCTCCGTCCTTCCGGGCCGCAGTCGGTCCGTCGTACGCCGTGGTGGCATCGCCGCCGCCCTGCTCGGTCTGGTCGCCGCACCGCTGGCCCTGGGCTTCGCGGCTCCGGCCTTCGCGGTCCCGAGCAGTGGTCTGGTCATCTCCGAGGTGTTCGGCGGCAACAGCGCCGCCAACCTCTACAACCAGGACTTCGTCGAGCTGCACAACGTCAGCGCCCAGTCGATCGACCTGGCCGGCAAGTCGGTCCAGTACCGCTCCGCCACGGGCGCGGTCGCCCCGAGCTCGGTCGTAGCGCTCAGCGGCAAGGTGCCCCCGGGCGGCTACTACCTGGTGGGCGGCGCGGTCGTCACGGGCGGCACGTCCATCCCGGTGCCCGACGTCGCCTCCGGTGGCATGAACCTCAGCGGCACGGCCGGCACGGTCTTCCTGGCCAACCAGGCAACGGTGCTGAGCGGTCCGTTCCCGGCCATCGGGAGCGTCACCACCGATGACCGGATCATCGACCTCCTCGGCTTCGGCACCTCCAACACCTACGAGACCACCGTCCGCAGCGGTGCCACGACCACGAGCACGCACACGCGCACCGGTGCGGACACCGACAACAACGCCCTCAACTTCACCGCCACCACGGCGGGCTCGCCCACCAACTGCAACTGCGTGGCCCCGAGGCTCAAGATCGCCGAGGTCTACACCGACGGCGGCGCGGCCGGCGCGACCCACGACCACGACTACGTCGAGCTGCTCAACATCTCCGGCGCCACGGTCGACCTCGCCGACCTGACCCTGCAGTACCGCGCCCCGGGCGCCACCGGAGCGGGCGTCGTCGCCGCCTCGCTGACCGGGACCGTCTTCAACAACGGGCGCGTCATGGTGCAGCTCGGTGCCGGCGGCACCGAGGGTCTCCCGGTCCCGGGAGTCGACGCCACCGGCGCCACCGAGCTCTCGAGCGCCGGCGGCACCCTGCTCGTGGTCAAGGGCGCCAGCGCCTTCGACCCGGGCGTCGGCGCCTTCGCCCCCGACCAGTACGTCGCCGACCTGGTCGGCTGGGGCGCCAGCAACGTCTTCGAGGGCGCCGTCGCCGACGCGGCCACGCTCGGCTCGGCCACGTCGCTCCAGCGCGCCTCCGGGGGCGTCGACACCGACAACAACGCCACCGACTTCACCATCGAGGGCACGACGGCCGACGCCGGTCCGGTCGTGCCCGTGCGGACGATCCCCGAGATCCAGGGCACCGGCCCGACGACCCCGCTGCCCAACGCCAACGTCAGCGTGAGCGGCGTCGTCACGGCGTCGTACCCCAACGCGGACGGCGGTGCCTTCCGCGGCTTCTACATGCAGACCCCCGGCTACGACCCGGCCGGCGATGCCACACCCAACGCCTCCGACGGCATCTTCGTCTACACCGGCACCTCGACCATCAACGCCATCGTCGGCAACGTGGTCACCCTGGCCAGCGCCAAGGTGAGCGAGTTCCGCGGCATGACCGAGCTGACCGCCACCGACCCGACCAACTTCAGCCAGGTCGCCGCCACGCCCGCCGAGGCCGTCAAGCCCGGCGTGGTCCTGCCGGGCACCGACTGCGCGCTCCCCGGCGCCGGGTGCCTCGAGACCGACGCGCTCGAGGCCGAGCGCGAGAAGCACGAGGGCGAGCTCTTCCTGCCCACCGCGCCGTACACCGTGACCGACTCCTACGACGGCAGCCCGTTCACGCAGGCCATTCCCGCCAGCTTCGCGATGGCCGGTGAGATCGGCCTCGCCGCGAACTCCTCGGTGCCGCTCATCTCGCCGACCCAGGTGGCCAACCCGACCGACAACCCGGTCGGCCTGGCCGATCGCGTCCGCTACAACAACGCGCACCTGGTCATGCTCGACGACGGTGCAGACGTCGACTACGTCAGCTCCGGCGTCAGGGACCTGCAGAGGTTCCCGTGGCTCACGCCCACCCACACGGTGCGCATGAGTGCCCCGGTCACGTTCAACAAGCCCGTGGTCTTCGACTACCGCGACTCGTTCTGGCGCCTGCAGCCGCAGGCCCGCATCCCTGCCGGCGACGACGGCGAGTCCCAGGTCAGCATCGGGCAGAACCGTCCGGTCACGCCCGAGGACGTCGGCGGTGACGTCAAGATCGCGACGTTCAACGTCCTGAACTACTTCACGACCACGGGCGAGGCGTACGTCGCCTCCGGCGGTGGCCGGACCTGCACCTACTACACGGACCGCCAAGGCGCGCGGATCACCAACAACACCTGTCAGCAGCCCGACCCGACCCCGGGCTCGACGGCCGTCCTGTCCGGCCCGCGAGGCGCCGCCAACGACGTGAACCTCCAGCGCCAGCAGGCCAAGATCGTGCGGGCCATCAACACCATGGACACCGACGTCATGGGCCTGGAGGAGGTCGAGAACTCCATCAAGCTCGGCAAGGCCGACCGTGACGACGCGCTCAAGGCGCTGGTCGCGGCACTCAACGCCGACTGGGCCAGCGCCCACCCGGGCGACCCCGTCCGCTGGGCCTTCGTGCCCAGCCCGCCCCCGGGCGGTCAGCCGACGGTGGCCGAGCAGGACGTCATCCGCTCGGCGTTCATCTACGACCCCGAGTCGGTCCAGACGCAGGGGCAGCCGAAGATCCTGATCAACTCCACGGCGTTCCGCAACGCCCGGCAGCCCCTCGCCCAGGCGTTCAAGGCCAAGGGCGCCCCCCGTGAGGACGCCTTCGGCGTCATCGTCAACCACTTCAAGTCCAAGGGTGGTGCCGGCACCGGCGACAACCTCGACCGGGGCGACGGCGCCGGCTCCTACAACGGCGACCGCACGCGCCAGTCGGCTGCCCTGGTGGCGTTCGCCGAGCAGTTCAGGTCCGACCTCGGCATCGAGGCCATGTTCCTGGCCGGCGACTTCAACGCCTACAGCAAGGAGGACCCGGTCAAGGTCATCCAGGGCGGCGGCTACGAGGAGCTCGCCTCCGACTTCTCCTCCGCGACCAATGACGACCTGACCTACGCCTTCGGCGGGTACGCCGGGTCGCTCGACCACGTGTTCGCCAACCCGGCCGCGGTCGACCTGGTCACCGGTGCCGACGTCTACCAGATCAACGCCAACGAGCCGATCTTCTACGAGTACAGCCGCTTCAACTCCAACCTGGCCGACCTGTACTCCGCCAACCAGTACCGCGCCTCCGACCACAACCCGGAGATCGTCGGCCTCGACCTGCCCGCGGTGACCGGCACCCAGAACGACGAGGTCCAGATCCTCGGCACCAACGACTTCCACGGTCGACTGCTCGACAACCCGGGCGGCACCGAGGCCGGTGCGGCCGCGCTTGCGGGTGCCGTGAAGTCGCTGCGGGCCGACAACCCCGACACCGTCTTCGCAGCTGCGGGCGACCTGATCGGCGGCTCGACGTTCGAGTCCTTCATCCAGCACGACAAGCCGACCCTGGACGCCCTCAACGAGGCCGGCCTCGAGGTCTCGTCGGTCGGCAACCACGAGTTCGACGCCGGCTACGACGACCTGGTCGACCGGGTGATGGCGCCGTACGACGCCACCACCAACCCCGAGGGCGGCGCCGCCTGGGCCTACCTCGGAGCCAACATCCGCAAGGCCGCCGACCACGCCGAGCCGGCCCTGCCGGAGACGTGGACCAAGACCTTCAACCAGGGTCGGGCCAACGAGATCGAGGTCGGCTTCGTCGGCGCCGTGACCGAGGACCTGCCTTCCCTCGTCGCCGGTGACGGCCTTGCCGACATCTTCGTGGCGCCCATCGTGAGCTCGGTCAACACCGCCGCCGACAAGCTCGAGGCCGATGGTGCCGACCTGATCGTCCTGCTGGTGCACGAGGGAGCCGCCACCACGGCGAAGTCCTCGGTCACCGACGACTCCACGTTCGCCAAGATCGTGGCCGGCGCGGACGCCAACATCGACGCGATCATCTCCGGTCACACGCACCTGGCCTACAACCACAAGGTGACGGTGCCCGCGTGGGTCACCGAGGGCCGCGCGGTGACCGAGCGTCCCGTCGTCTCGTCGGGCCAGTACGGCTCCAACCTCAACCAGCTCATCTTCGAGTTCGACCCGACCACCCACGACCTGGTCGACATCGACCAGGCGGTCCTCGACCTCAAGACGTTCGCCACCGACCCTGCCACGCAGGCGATCGTCAACGACGCCAAGGCGAAGGCCGACGTCCTCGGTGCGCAGGAGGTCGGCACCATCGCCGGGCCGTTCAAGCGGGCCCAGCGCAACGACGCGGCTGCCGCATCCGGCACGTCGGAGAACCGTGGTGGCGAGTCCACCCTGGGCAACCTCGTCGCCGAGGTGCAGCGGTCGGCGACCGGCGCGGACATCGCGTTCATGAACCCGGGCGGTCTGCGGGCCGACATGGTCGGTACGCCGAACCCCGGCTACCCGGCAGCGCTGACCTTCCGTCAGGCCGCCAACGTGCAGCCGTTCGCCAACACGCTGGTCAACATGCGGCTCACCGGTGCCCAGATCAAGACGATCCTGGAGCAGCAGTGGCAGCGCGACCCTCAGGGCAACGTCCCCTCGCGGCCCTTCCTGCGACTGGGTGGGTCGGCCGGCTTCACCTACACCTACGACTCGTCGCGGGCCGAGGGCGACCGGATCACCGGCATGTGGCTCAACGACGCCAAGCTCGGCAACGCGACGGCCTACTCGGTGACCGCCAACTCGTTCCTCGCCTCCGGCACCGGGGACAACTTCTTCGGCTTCGCCGCGGCGACGCAGAAGCAGGACACCGGCAAGTCGGACCTGGAGGAGATGGTCGCCTACACCAGGGGCTACGCCGGTCCGGTGCCCGTCGACACCACCCAGCGGGCGGTCGGGGTGAGGTTCCCGGCGTCCGCGCCGGCGACGTACGCCGCGGGCGACACGCTGGCCTTCGACCTCTCGTCGCTCGCCTTCACGGCGGTCGGCGACGTGCAGGACAGCCAGGTGCGCGTCTCCACCGGCGGCACCGACCTCGGCACGTTCGCGGTCGACAACACCCGCCTCGACGTGCCGACCGACGAGGCCGGCACCGCGTCGGTCTCGGTGACGGTGCCCGAGGGCGTGGTCACCGGGACCACGAAGTTCACGGTGACCGGGCTGACCACCGGCACCGTCGTCACCCTCTCGGTGGCGACCGCCGGCCCTGCGGCGATCCCGACGCAGATCACCGGCAGCGCCGACCAGATCGTCATCGGGTCCGCCGGATCCGTCGAGGTCACGGTGGCGCCGGCGACGGCGACCGGCACGGTGCAGGTCGCGAAGGACGGCGACCTCCTCGGTGCTGCGGCACTGGACGGTGGCCGGGCCACGGTCGTCATCCCGGCCGGCTCGCTCCCGGTGGGCACGCACACCCTGACGCTCGCCTACCCGGGCGACGCCACGCACGACGCCTCGACGGGCTCGGTGAGCGTCACGGTCACCAAGGCCTCGGTGGACCTGTCGGCGTCGGTGTCGCCGGGCTCGGTGCGGTCGTTCACGGGCCGCGCCACCATCTCGGTGGCGCGAGCTCGTCGGGCGGCGTGCCGGCGGGCACCGTGGGCGCCTACCTCGGTGACCAGCTGCTCGCCCAGGCCAGCCTGGTCACGGCACGGCGACCCTGCCGGTCGGGCCGTTCGACACGGTCGGCACGAAGGCGATCGAGGTGCGCTACTCCGGCAGCGACACCATGCAGCCGGCCACCACGGCAGTGACCCTGACGGTCGCCAAGCAGCAGCCGACGCTGACGGTGACGGCCAACGCGGCAGCAGAGCAGTCCAAGAAGGACGGCGAGCTCACCGTCGTTGTTGGGGCGGACGGCTATCACCCCTCGGGCAACGTCGACGTCGAGCTGAACGGTGGTGGCTTCACCGCTCGAGCGGCTCTCGTCGGGGGTCGTGCCGTGGTGGCCCTGCCGAAGCTGAAGAAGGGCACCTACGTCTTCACCGTGACCTATCGGGGCGATGCCCGGACGTCGGCGCGCAGCACCACGTTCGAGCTCAAGGTCAAGGCAAGGACAATGGGAGCTGGTCGGGGCCGGACGTCACGTCCGGCCCCGACCTCCTCCCACGTCCGGCTAGGGTCGCCACGATGACCGCGACCTATCACTGGGACGACTGGGCCCTCTCCGACCTGGTCGCAGCCAAGGGCACGACGCGGGTGAGCCTCGTCGTACCCGCCCGCAACGAGGCGGCCACCGTCGGCGACGTCGTGGCCCGCGTGCGAGACGCGCTGGTGGACACCGTGGCGCTCCTCGACGAGATCGTGGTCATCGACTCGGACTCGACCGACCAGACCTACGCCGTCGCCGAGGGCGCCGGTGCCGTCGTGCACCGCTCGGCCGACATCCGGCCCGACCTCGGCTCGCACCCCGGCAAGGGTGAGGCGATGTGGAAGTCGCAGTTCGTCACGACCGGCGACGTCGTCGTGTTCATGGACGCCGACCTTCTCGACTGGGACACCCACTTCGTCCCCGGCCTGCTGGGTCCGCTGCTCACCGATCCGGACGCGCAGCTCGTCAAGGGCTTCTACGAGCGGCCGTTCGGCGACGACCCGGCAGCGGCGTTCGAGGGCGGCCGCGTGACCGAGCTCGTGGCCCGACCGCTCATCGCGGTGCTCTTCCCCGAGCTGGCCGGCCTGATCCAGCCGCTCGCGGGGGAGTGGGCGATCCGGCGCGAGCTCCTGGGCTCGCTGACGGTCCCGACGGGGTACGCCGTCGAGCTGGCCGCCCTCGTCGACACCGTGCGCAGCCGGGGCGAACGCGCCCTGGCCCAGGTCGACCTCGGCCGGCGCGCGCACCGCCACCAGGCGCTGCGCGACCTCGGCGGGATGGCCACGCAGATCCTGGCTGCGGCGCTGGCGCGTGCCGGCCTCGACCGCTCCGAGGCCGGCGTGGTGCTGCGCCAGTTCCACCCCGAGGGCGCTCGGGTCGAGGCGGTCGAGATGATGGTGCCCACGCTCGAACGACCACCGGCGGAGGAGCTCAGGTGACACTCGTGCTCGGTCGGCACTCGTTCGCCGACGACGCCAGGCTGATGATGGCCATCGTCAACCGCACCCCCGACTCGTTCTACGACCGTGGTGCCACCTGGGCGGAGGACAAGGCCTTCGACCGGGTCGCCGAGGTCGTCGACCAGGGCGCCGAGATCGTCGACATCGGCGGCATCAAGGCCGCGCCGGGTGTCGAGATCGACGCCGCGGAGGAGATCCGCCGGGTCGCCTCCTTCGTGGGCCGCGTGCGCTCGGCGTACCCGGACCTGGTCATCTCCGTCGACACCTGGCGGGCGGAGGTCGGTCGTGTGGTCTGTGCCGAGGGTGCCGACGTGCTCAACGACGCCTGGGGTGGTGCCGACCCAGGGCTCGTCGACGCGGCGGCCGAGCACGGTGCCGCGATCATCTGCACGCACACGGGCGGAGCGACGCCGCGCACCCGGCCCTACCGCGTGGAGTACGACGACGTGGTCGCCGCAGTCATCCACGACACCCTCGCCTACGCCGAACGGGCGTCGGCCGCCGGCGTGCGCCGCGAGTCCATCGTGATCGACCCGGCCCACGACTTCGGCAAGAACACCTTCCACTCGCTCGAGATCACCCGCCGGCTGGGTGAGATGGTCGCAACCGGCTGGCCGGTGCTCGTGTCGCTCTCCAACAAGGACTTCGTCGGCGAGACCCTCGACGTACCCGTGGGGGAGCGGCTGACCGGCACCCTGGCCGCGACCGCCGTCTGCGCGCTCGCCGGCGCCCGGATCTATCGCGTGCACGAGGTCGTCGAGACCCGCCAGGTCGTCGACATGGTCGACGCCATCGCGGGCCGGCGCCCGCCGCAGCGTGCGATCCGGGGGCTGCAGTGAGAGTGGTGGTGGTGCCACCGGTGCCGGCCCTGCTGCCCGAGTACGCCGGCCGCGTCGACCCCGTCGCCGACCTGCGTGCCGCGGCGACGTCGGCGGTGGCGTGGCTGGTGGAGGGCGCCCACGGTGTCCGGATCGTGGCTGACGGCATCCAGGCGGAGCGCATCGGCAGGCACCTGCTCGACACGGCCGACCCGTCGCGGATCGGGGCCGGGTCCCAGGCGGACGACCCGGTGCTGGTGCTGGCCAACGGATCGGCCAGGCGCACCGAGAAGGCGCCCGGGCACCTCGACGACCGAGCCGCCGCGTTCGACGACGCGCTGGGGGTGGCCCTGGCAGCGGGAGACACCGACGCGCTCGCTGCTCTCGACCGGACGCTGGCCACCGAGCTCTGGGCCAGCGGCACCGACGGGCTGCGCGCACTGGGGGGGCTCGTCGTCGAGGAGGCCGTGGTGGACTATGCCGACGATCCGTACGGGGTCGCCTACTGGGTGGTGAGGTGGACATGCGCGTCCTGATCGGGGACAACCCGGGTGCCGAGGTCGCAGACGGTGACCTGGCCGCCCGTTATGCCAGGCCGTTCGACCATGTGGGCCCGTGGATGCGGGTGAACATGGTGAGCACCGTCGATGGCGCTGCCCAGGGCGAGGACGGCAAGAGCGGCGGCATCAACAACGCCGCCGACAAGCGGGTCTTCGATGCCCTGCGCCGGGTCGCCGACTGCGTGGTGGTCGGTGCCGGCACGTTGCGCACGGAGGGCTACCGGCCGACCGGTGTGCCCCTCGTCGTCGTGAGCCGCTCGGCCGAGGTGCCGCCGCTGCTCCGTGACGCCGAGCCCGGCCAGGTGCTGCTGGCGACCACCGAGCGCGGAACCGGGCTCGCCGAGGCGCGCGCGCTGCTGGGTGTCGAGAACGTGTTGGTCCTCGGGAGCTACTCGGTCGACCTCGCCACGCTGAAGGCAGCCCTGTACGACCGCGGCTTCACCGAGCAGCTGTCGGAGGGCGGCCCGCAGCTCCTGCACCACCTGCTGGCCGAGGGGGTGGCCGACGAGCTCTGCGTCACCGTCGTGCCCCGCGCGGTGGGCGGCACCGGGCTGCGGATCGTGGCGGGCTCGGGACTCGACGTGCCACTGACGCCCACCCTCCTGCTCGAGGAGGCCGGCACCCTGCTCGGGCGCTGGCGCGTCAGCGGCTGATCCTCACCCCAGCGCGTCGAGCAGGGCCTTGTTGAAGGCCGGGAGGTCGCCCGGGTTGCGGCTGGTGATCAGGGCGCCGTCGGTGACGACCTCCTCGTCGACCCAGGTGCCGCCGGCGTTGCGGATGTCGGTCTGCAGGCTCGGCCACGAGGTCAGCCGCTTGCCCTCGAGGACGCCGGCCTCGACGAGCGTCCACGACGCGTGGCAGATGGCTGCGACCGGCTTGCCCGTCGCCACGAAGTCCTTCACGAACCTCACCGCGTCGTCGTCCATCCGCAGTGCGTCGGGGTTGGCGACACCGCCGGGCAGCACCAGCGCGTCGTACTCGTCGGCGCTGGCGTCGGACACCTTCACGTCGACCGGCCAGGTCGCCGCCTTGTCGAGGTGGTCGTAGGTCTGCACCTCACCCGCCTCCGGCGACAGGAGGACTGCGGTGTGTCCCGCCCCGACGACGGCCTCCCACGGCTCGGTCAGCTCGACCCGCTCGATGCCCTCGGCTGCGGTCAGGAATGCGATCTTCTTGGTCATGCCCTCCACCGTGACACGCAGGTGGTGAGCAGACATCACCGCTAGGGGTGGGCCTCGTGGTGGGCCCCGTCCCGCCGCTAGCCGTGGGTGATGGTGCCCGCGCCGCCCTTGTCGAGGGAGCGGCCGATGACCATCCGCTGGATCTGGTTGGTGCCCTCGAAGATCTGCATGACCTTGGCCTCGCGCATGTAGCGCTCGACGGGGAAGTCCTTGGTGTAGCCGTAGCCGCCGAGCACCTGTACGGCGTCGGTGGTGACCTTCATGGCGTTGTCGGTGGCGACCAGCTTGGCGATGCTGGCCTCGCGGGAGAACGGCAGGCCGCGGTCCTTGAGCCGAGCCGCGTGCAGGGTCGTCGCGCGCGCGCTCTGCACCGCCGCCTCCATGTCGGCCAGCACGAACGCGAGCCCCTGGTGGTCGATGATGCGCTGACCGAAGGTCTCGCGCTCCTGGGCGTAGGCGACCGCCTTGTCGAGGGCCCCTTGGGCGAGCCCGGTGGCGACGGCGGCGATGCCGAGGCGGCCGGAGTCGAGGCCGGCCAAGGCGATCTTGAGGCCGTCGCCCTCGGCGCCGAGCCGGCGTTCGACGGGCACCCGCACGTCGCTGAACAGCATGGTCGCCGTCGTGGACCCCGTGAGGCCCATCTTCTTCTCGGGGTTGTCGGCGGTGAGGCCCTCGGTGTCGGCCGGCACGAGGAAGCAGGAGATGCCGTTGCGGTCGTCGGAGGTGCGGGCCATCACCTTGTAGAAGTCGGCCTGGCCGCCGTGCGTGGTCCACGCCTTCGCGCCGTTGAGGACGTAGTGGTCACCGTCGAGCCGGGCCGTCGCACGCATCGCCGCCGGGTCGGAGCCGGCGTGCGGCTCGGAGAGGCAGTACGCGCCGAGCAGCTGGCCGCCGAGCATGTCCGGCAGCCACTGCTCCTTCTGCTCGTCGGTGCCGAAGTTGACCAGGCCGAAGCACGACAGCGCGTGCACGCTGGTGCCGACGCCCACGCTCGACCACACCGAGCCGAGCTCCTCGAGCACCTGCAGGTAGACCTCGTAGGGCTGGCCGCCGCCGCCGTACTCCTCGTCGTACGGGAGGCCGAGCACGCCGACCTCGCCAAGCATCCTGAAGACGTCCCGCGGGAAGGTCTCCGTCGCCTCGGCCTCCGCCGAGCGCGGGGCGAGCTCGTTGGTGGCGAGGTCGCGCACGAGCTTGAGGAGGTCGGTGGCTTCGTCGGTGGGGAGGACACGGCTGGCAGTCATGGTGCTTCAGCGTAGGGCGCGTGGCACGTCTCACGGAATGCGGAGGGCCCGGCCGGGGTTGGGCTTCTCGATGCTTGCCGAATCCCGCCGCCTGTCGACCCTGCTCGGACTCCTGTTCGGGCTGGCCGGCATGGGCTCCTCCTCCGCCGCGATCGCGCTGCCCCTGATGGGCGCCGACTTCGGCATCAGCGTCGGCACGGCCACCTGGACGATCAGTCTCTACACGCTGATGCTCGCGGTGACCACCGCCGTCTACGGCCGGGTGTCCGACCTGGTCGGGGTGCGGATCCCGTTGCTGGTGGGCATCGGCCTGATGACCGGTGGCGCGCTGGTCGCGGCCTTCGCGCCGACGTACTCCGTGCTGCTGGTCGCCCGCCTCCTCCAGGGGGCCGGCGCAGCTGCCGTGCCGACGCTCGGCGTGGCGGTGCTGAGCGCGAGGTACGCCGGCCCCATCCGCGGCCTGGCCCTCGGCCGGCTGGCCGCGACCGCGGCCGCCGTCAGCTGCATGGGTCCACTCGTGGGCGGCGTCGTGGAGCACGCGTTCGGCTGGCGCGCCGTGATGGCGCTGCCGATCCTCGGCGCGCTGGTGCTGCCGCTGATCTGGCGGGCCCTGACGGGCGAGGGCAGCGGCGCCAGCCTCGACGTCCTCGGTGCCGTGCTCGTGGCCGCGACCGCCGCCGGCCTGGTGCTGCTGGTGCAGTCGCCCTCGACCGGGCTGGTGGTGGCCGTGGTCGGCATCCTCCTGATGGCCTTCGGCGCTCCCGCGGTCGCCTGGCGCATGCGTCGGAGGCCGCACGGTTTCCTCCCGGCCAGTGTGGTGCGCAACCCGGCCGTCGTACGCAGCGCCATCGCGGCCTCGGCCATCCCCGCGTCGTGGTTCGCGCTGCTGATCGGTGTGCCGGCCGTGCTCGTCGCCGAGGGCTGGGAGCCGTGGCAGGTCGGCCTGCTGCTCGTGCCCAGCGCCGCCGTCGCGCTCTTCGTGCCGCGCTTCGCGGGGCCGTTGATCGACCGGATCGGACCCGCTGCCGCGATCGCCGCCTCCGCGGTCGGTGCCAGCGTGGCGCTGCTGCTGGCCGCTCTCGGCGCCCAGATCGTCTCCGCGCCACTGCTCGGGTTCGTCGTGGCGGTGGTGACCGTGATCTTCGGCATCGGCCAGCCGGCCCTCAGCGCCGCCGTCGGCGACGCCGTGCACGAGGACGTACGCGGGGTCGCCCTCGGTGTGGCCACGCTCTTCTTCCTGGTCGGGGGCAGCGTCGGCTCCGCCGTGGTCGGCGGACTCGGCGAGATCGTGGGGCTTCCGCTCAGCCTGGCCGCGCTCGCGGTGCTGCCGCTGCTCGGCCTGCTCGTGCTGGCGCCGCAGCTGCGCACGGCTCCCGTGTCCGGCTGACCCGACGCCGCTCGGGGGGTAGCGCCCGGGCCGGACCCTCCCTAGAGTGCGAGCGACTCAGTCGTCCTAGGGGAAGCGTTGCCATGCCTGGAGTACGCCGTATCGCCGTCCTGATCATGATCGTGCTGGGTGTGGGGGTGTTGCCGGCGGTGGGCCTCTCGCCAGCGGGCGCCGCCCCCGACGGGGGCGCGTTCACGAGGCTCGGTGGCTTCGAGCCGTCCGGCGCGAAGGTCCGCGTCCAGCCCAAGACCTACTCCGCGACGAAGGTCGACTTCGCCGCCCTGCGCGCTGAGCTGCCCGCTGCCGGTGGCAGCACCGTCGTCTCGGTGCCTGACCCGTCCGGTGCACTCAACCGCTTCCGCGTCCAGCGCACCCAGATCATGGAGTCCGACCTGGCGGCAGCGCACCCCGAGCTCGCGACGTACTCCGGCCGCGGGGTCGACGACCCGCTGGCCTCGATCGCGCTCGACCTCACCCCGATGGGCTTCCACGCGTCCGTGCGCGCGCCGGGTGGCCAGCGCGACTGGTACGTCGACCCCGCCTACAACGGGCGCGCGACCACGCAGCACCTGAGCTACTACGGCGCCGACCTGCCCACCTCCGAGCAGCGCCGCCGTGAGGGCCAGATCGCCGGTGTGGGCGAGAAGCTCGACGCGGCCCGGGACGACTCACCGTCGGCTGCACCGGGATCGGCGATCGGGCGCAAGGTCTTCCGCCTGGCGCTGACCTCGGACCCGTCGTACGCCGCCTACTTCGGCGTCGACAACGTGCTGGCCGAGAAGGTGACGCTGATGAACCGCGTCAACCAGGTCTACAACGACGACATGGCCATCACCATGCGCCTGGTCAACGCCACCGACAGCCTCAACTTCGACACCGACGCCGAGGCGACCGGCCCCGACGGACCGTGCGGGTCGGCTCCCTGCTTCAGCCTGTACGACGACGGCGGCACGCCCGACGACGACAGCGACGACATCCCCGGCGGTCTCGACTACTGCGACTCGCCCGCACTCGGCGAGAACCGCAACCTGCTCGGGCTGCTCGTGGGCGCCTCCAACTACGACATCGGCCACCTCGCCCTCGGCGTCAACGGCGGCGGCGTCGCCTTCCTCGGCGTCGTCGGCGGCGACTACAAGGCATCCGGGTGCACCGGACTGCCGCAGCCGAAGGGCGACTTCTTCGCGATCGACTACGTCGCTCACGAGATGGGCCACCAGTTCGCCGGCAACCACACCTTCAACGGCACCCAGTACAACTGCTCCGGCGGCAACCGGGAGCCCGCGACGTCGGTCGAGCCGGGCTCCGGCTCGTCGGTGATGGCCTACGCGGGCATCTGCCGCCAGGACAACCTGCAGGCACACTCCGACCCGTACTTCTCGCAGCGCTCGGTCGACGAGGTCAACACCTACACCGAAGCCGCCCCGTACGCGAACATCGAGGTGCAGACCGTCTCGCTGCGCGCCTTCGACGGCACGGACTCGATCAACATCAGCTACGACGGCTCGATCCCCGTCACGCTGACCCGCGGGGACAGCTACACCGCCGCCGACATCGAGGCCGCGGTCGAGTTCGCCACCGGTGCCGACGTCTCGATCGCCCAGTGGGGCTTCGACGAGTTCGGCTACCGCCCCGACGTCACCGAGCCCGACGACCAGGGGTTCCAGGTCATCTTCAACGACGAGCCCACGGTGATCGGCGCCGACGAGACCGACCTCGACTTCGACAACCTGACCGTCACCGGCAACGGCGACGTCACGACGCTGGTGGGGGAGGTCGCCCAGGGCGGACCGTCGTTCAACGGCGGCGTCGCCACTGTGGCGTCCGGCAACCTCGCCCCCGTCGTGACGGCGCCGGCCGACCGGACCCTGCCGATGCGGACGCCGTTCGCGCTCACCGGCTCCGGCACCGACGCCGACGGCGACCCGTTGCTCTACCTGTGGGAGCAGAACGACGTCGGCGGCGCCACCGGCACCGCCCTGGTCAGCAACACCAAGACCGACGGACCCCTCTTCCGGGTGTTCGGCACGGAGGCCATGGTGTCGACAGCCGACTCGCTGCAGACCCCGTCGCCCCACCAGAACAACGCCGACGGCAGCGCGACCCGGGTGTTCCCGGACATGGCGCAGATCCTCAGCGGGAACACCAACGCGGCCAGCGGGGTCTGCCCGACGGCGCCGCCCGTGCCGGTGCCGTTCGTCCGGGTCGACCCCGTGCTGACGGAGTGCTACTCGGAGTACCTGCCCAAGGCCGGGTACGTCGGCACCGCCGGCAGCAGCGTGCCGGCCATGCACTTCCGGCTGACCGCCAGGGACCTCTTCCCGACCGGAGGCGGTCTGGCCTCCGACGACGTGACCCTGACGCTCGACCCGACCGCCGGACCGTTCCTGGTCACCTCGCAGACCAGCGCGGGCTCGACGGCCCACGGTGGCGCAGCCACTCCGGTGACGTGGGCGGTCAACAACACCCAGGGGCTCGCTCCGTCGGTGCGGATCACGCTGTCGACCGACGGCGGGCAGACCTTCGGGACCGTGCTGGCCGCCAGCACGCCCAATGACGGCGCGGAGACGGTGACGATGCCCAACGTGTCGGCGGCCGACGTACGCATCAGGATCGAGGCGGTCGACAACTACTTCTTCGACGTCAACGATGCGTCGTTCGCATTGGTCGCCACCCCGGCGCCCGGCGTACCCGACACGACCATCACCGCGGGCCCGGCCGAGGACGCGATCGTGCTCGAGGAGAAGCAGGCCTTCGCCTACACCTCCAGCGTCGTGCCGGCCACCTTCGTCTGCCAGGTCGACGGCGACACCGTCCCGTGCGCTGCCGCGGGCACGGAGCGGAGGTTCGGCGCCGGCACCCACGTGTTCAGCGTGGCCGCGGTCAACTCGGCCGGTGTGGCCGACGCGACGCCCGCCACCCGGACCTTCACGGTGCCGCTCGATGACGGGAAGCTGGTCCGCAAGGGCCAGTGGAAGCGGGTCAAGAACAAGGCGGCCTATGGCAACGACTACGTGAAGTCACGGGTGAAGGGCTCCAGGCTGGTCACCCCGATCCGCGACGTCACCCGCATCGCCCTGGTGGTCGGCACCCGCAAGAACGCCGGCTCCGTCAAGGTGTTCGTCGGCGACGACCGGGTCAAGAAGTTCAGCCTCAAGGGCAAGAACCGCACCAAGCGGCTGCGGACCGTGGTGTTCGACTCCCCGCAGAGCGGCAAGCTCAGGATCTACGTGGGCAAGAACAAGCCCGTGCGCATCGAGGGCGTAGCGACGGTGACCGACCCGAGCTGATCGCGTCAAGCGCAAGGCCGTCCGCGCTGCGGGCGGCCTTGCGCGCGTTCGGCGTCTGGTTGCTGCAGCGGTGTGCTGTGGTCGGGTTGGGGGGTTGGTTCCGACCCTCCTTCACCGCTGCCGGGGGGGCCGGGCGCGGACCGCTTCAGGCGCAGCCGCTGCAGCGGTGTGCTGCGGTCGGTTCGACGGCCCCGTTCCGACCCTCCTTCACCGCTGGCGACGGCTTGGGCGCGGGGGTGGCTGCAGCGGTGCGTTGTGGTCGGTTTGACTGGCCAGTTCCGACCCTCTTTCACCGCTGGCGACGGCTTGGGCGCGGGGGTGGCTGCAGCGGTGGGCTGTGGTCGGTTTGAGGGGTTGGTTCCGACCCTCTTTCACCGCTGCCGGGGGGCCGGGCGCGGACCGCTACAGCCGCAGCCGCTGCAGCGGTGTGCTGCGGTCGGTTCGACGGCCCCGTTCCGACCCTCTCTCACCGCTGTCGGGGGCCGCAGGCAAGGGTCAGGCGGGCGGGCCGACGAGCAGCGCCGCGCCGGTGAGCACGACGACCGCGGCCACACCGGCGAGCGCGCCGCGCATCGGGTTGCGGAGCAGCCACGAGACCGCCCGCTCGGCGTACGACGTCGGCTCGGTCGACGTCAGCCGCCAGCCGGCGGAGAGCAGGCCGCGCCTCTCGGCGTGCACGTCGAAGGCGATGGTGGCGAACGGCGGCACGGCGGCGAGGAGCCCGACCACCCCGCGCCCGAGCGACCAGCGCTGGTCGACCCAGACGACCAGCGTCACCAGGCAGTAGGCCACGAACACGACGCCGTGCACCATGCCGAAGACGCGGACGCCGAGCTCGGTGGTGTCGGTGACGTACTTCAGGAACATGCCGACGAGCAGCAGTGCCCAGGTGACGGCCTCGGCGATCGCGACCCGGCGGAACAGGACCCGTGGGGTCACTTACCGGCCTTGCGGGCGTGGGACGCGGTCTTGGCGCGGGCGCTGGCGTCGAGCACCACCTTGCGGATGCGGACCGCGTCGGGGGTGACCTCCACGCACTCGTCGTCGCGGCAGAACTCCAGCGACTGCTCGAGCGAGAGGTGGCGCGGCGGGATCAGCTTCTCGAAGTTGTCGGAGGTGGCGGACCGGATGTTGGTCTGCTGCTTCTCCTTGGTGATGTTGACGTCCATGTCGTCGGCGCGGGAGTTCTCGCCGATGATCATGCCCTCGTAGACCTCGGTCGTGGGCTCGAGGAACATGATCCCGCGCTCCTGGAGGTTGGTCATGGCGTACGCCGTGGCGGCACCCTTGCGGTCGGCCACGAGCGAGCCGTTGGTGCGCGAGCGGATCTCTCCGGCCCACGGCTCGTAGCCCTCGGAGATGCCGTGCGCGATGCCGGTGCCGCGGGTGTCGGTGAGGAACTCGGTGCGGAAGCCGATCAGGCCACGCGCCGGCACGAGGAACTCCATGCGGACCCAGCCGGTGCCGTGGTTGGTCATCGACTCCATGCGGCCCTTGCGGGAGGCGAGCAGCTCGGTGATCGTGCCGAGGTACTCCTCGGGTGCGTCGATGGTGAGCCGCTCGAACGGCTCGTGCACCTTGCCGTTGATCTCGCGGGTGACCACCTGGGGCTTGCCGACGGTGAGCTCGAAGCCCTCGCGGCGCATCTGCTCGACGAGGATGGCCAGCGCCAGCTCGCCGCGGCCCTGCACCTCCCAGGCGTCGGGACGCTCGGTCGGGAGGATGCGCAGCGAGACGTTGCCGACCAGCTCGCTGTCGAGGCGGTCCTTGACCAGACGAGCGGTGACCTTGCCGCCCTTGGTGCGGCCCACGAGGGGCGAGGTGTTGGTGCCGATCGTCATGGAGATGGCCGGCTCGTCGACGTGGATGAGCGGCAGGGCGACGGGGTTCTCGGCGTCGGCGAGGGTCTCGCCGATGGTGATCTCGGGGATGCCTGCGACGGCGACGATGTCACCGGGGCCGGCGGTCTCGCCGGGCTTGCGCTCGAGGCCCTCGGTGATCAGCAGCTCGGTGATCTTGACGTTCTTGACCGAGCCGTCACGGCGCATCCAGGCCACGGTCTGGCCCTTGTTGAGGGTGCCCTCGTGGACGCGGACCAGGGCGAGCCGGCCGAGGAACGGCGACGCGTCGAGGTTGGTGACGTGGGCCTGCAGCGGCGCGCCCTCGGTGTAGACGGGGGCGGGGATGGTCTCGAGGATCGTCTTGAACAGCGGCTCGAGGTCCTTGCCCTCCGGCATGGTGCCGTTCTCGGGGGCGACGAGGCTGGCGATGCCGGCCCGGCCCGACGCGTAGACGACCGGGAAGTCGAGCGCGTCCTGGCTGTGGCTGTCGTCGAGCAGGTCCATGAAGAGCTCGTAGGTCTCGTCGACGACCTCGGCGATGCGCGCGTCGCTGCGGTCGGTCTTGTTGACGACCAGGATCACCGGCATGTCGGCGTTGAGCGCCTTGCGGAGCACGAAGCGGGTCTGGGGGAGCGGGCCCTCGGACGCGTCCACGAGCAGCACGATGCCGTCGACCATCGACAGGCCGCGCTCGACCTCGCCACCGAAGTCGGCGTGGCCGGGGGTGTCGATGATGTTGATGACCATCGGCATGCCACCACCGGCGGGACCCTCGTAGTGCACCGCGGTGTTCTTCGCGAGGATCGTGATGCCCTTCTCGCGCTCGAGGTCGCCGGAGTCCATGACCCGCTCGGCGACGCTCTCGGCCTGGTGGGCCGTGAAGGCGCCGGCCTGGCGCAGCATCGCGTCGACCAGAGTGGTCTTGCCGTGGTCGACGTGGGCGACGATCGCTACGTTGCGCAGGTCTGAACGTGTCGTGGACATGGGTGTACGGCATCGCTTTCTGGTGGAGGTGCTGGCCCGAGCGGGCAGCGACCCATTCTAGGCCCGGATCGGCCGCGGGCCCGATTCGTCAGTGGCGTACGGATCGGTGACGGCGCGCAGCCGCAGCATCGTGGCGCGCAGCCGGTCGAGCTCCGCCTGCCCCAGGTGCGCGGCCCACTCGGCATAGATCGCCTCCTCCACCTGTACGGCGATCCGCTGGGCCTGCTGGCCGCGTTCGGCGATGCGCACCACCCGGGCCCGGGCGTCCGTCGGGTCGGGCACCCGTTCGACGTACCCGTGCTCCTCGAGCCGCTCGACCAGGAACGCGGCCGTCTGCTTGGTGACCTGGGCCATCTCGGCGAGCTCGGTGACCCGGTTGCCGTCGGGGCCGATCCGGGCGAACAGGCGTCCTTGGGCCAGGGTCCCGGAGTAGCCGGCGTCCTGGAGGGCGGCCAGCACCCGCTGCTCGATGTGCCGGACGGCGACGAACATCAGGACCCCGACACCCGGCTCGGCGGGCGAACGTGGGGCGGTTGACATGATGGACAGTCTAACTGTCTAATTGGACGGAGGATCCACCCTGTGGAGGCGGCCATGGAGGTCGACGAGAGCTGGCGCACCATCGACGAGCAGCGCCTCGTCGTCGCAGACCTGCTGGCGGGCCTCACACCGGCGCAGCTCGCGACACAGTCGTTGTGTGACGCCTGGACGGTGCGAGACGTGGGCGCCCACCTCTCCCTCGCGACGACCGCCACCCTGCGGGAGGGCATGCGAGCGATGGTGCGCGGCCGGGGCGCCTTCGACGCGGTGATCCGCGAGGCCACGCTCGAACGGGGCCGGCGATCCCCCGAGCGGATCGTCGCCGACCTGCGGGAGATCCACGGCTCCCGGAAGCTGGCGCTCGGGACGATGTGGCGCGATCCGCTGATCGACGTCCTCGTGCACGCGCAGGACATCGCGCGCCCGCTGGGGATCGACCTGCCGACGCCGCTCGACCCTGCCCGCGAGGCCACGGAGTGGGCCTGGGTGCGCCGCTTCCCCTTCTGGCCGGCCCGCCGTTGGAAGGGGTTGCGGCTGGTCGCCACCGACGTCGACTGGGCCAGGGGCGAGGGTCCGGAGGTGAGGGCGCCGATCCAGTCGCTGCTGCTGCTGTCCACCGGTCGTGCGGCCGGCCTGCGGGGCACTGCCGGGCCGGGCGCCGATCAGGCCCGGGCGCGCATGTCCGCCTGATCGGTCCTACATTTCGTCGGTGGACTCGGGTAGGACTGGGGCATGACCTGCCTGTTCGTGCCCCCCTATCTCCTGCGTCGCATCGCCGAGTCCGGTCATCCGAGTGCCGGTTCGTCCACCAAGACCCTGCGCGTCGACGCCGGCGTGCGCGGCCGCCGGGCCGTCCGGCTCGCTGCTCCGCCCACCATCGGCGGCGCCTGGCTGGTGCACACCGCAGGCAACGGCACGGTGCTGCCCGGTGTGCCCGTGCGGGCAGCGGGTGAGCCGCCGGTGGGGGATACGGCGGTCGACGAGGCGGCCGACGGCATCGCGGCCACGCTGGCGCTGTTCGCTGAGGAGTTCGGCCGTGCGTCGTACGACGGCCAGGGGGTCGGGGTCTCCCTCACGGTGCACTACGAGAAGGACTACGACAACGCCTTCTGGGACGGCGCCCACCTCGTCTTCGGTGACGGGGACGGGCGGGTCTTCGACCGGTTCACCAAGGCGATCGACGTGCTGGCGCACGAGTTCACGCACGCGGTGACCGAGCGCACCGCCGCGCTGGCCTACGAAGGCCAGTCCGGGGCGCTCAACGAGTCGGTCTCCGACGTCTTCGCCTCCTGCCTCAAGCAGCGGGTGCTCGGCCAGACCGTCGACCAGGCCGACTGGCTGATCGGCCAGGGCCTCTTCCTCCCGGGTGTGCAGGCGCGGGCGCTGCGCGACATGGCCGCGCCCGGCACGGCCTACGACGACCCGGTGCTCGGCCAGGACCCGCAGGTCGGTCACTTCGACGACTACATCCACACCACCGACGACCACGGCGGGGTGCACCTCAACTCCGGCATCCCCAACCGGGCCTTCCAGCTCGCCGCGGTCGCGATCGGCGGCTCGGTCTGGGCGGGTGCCGGCCAGATCTGGTACGCCGCCCTGACCTCCGGCTCCGTCGCCGCTGACGCCGACTTCGTGTCCTTCGCCGCGGCCACGGTCGCCGCGGCCGGTGACCACGCCGAGGCGGTGGGCCGGGCCTGGCTCGACGTCGGCGTCGACCCCGCCGGCCCGCCGAGGGCCACCGACCCGGTGACACCGACCACCGTGCCGGCCGGTCTGGTCGCGGTCCGGCGCTCGGGCGGCTTCGCGGGCCGCACCACCACCGGCACCGTGGACCTCGACGGCGCCGACCCCCGCGCCTCCGAGGTGCGCGAGCTCGTCTCCGGCCTCGACCTGCGCGCGGTCAAGCCGGCGCTGCCCAAGCCCGACATGTTCACCTACACCTTCGAGATCTGCGGCGCCGACCCGGTCGCCGTACCCGAGCAGCACCTCACCGATCGCCTGCACCGGCTGGCCGAGGTCGTGCTGGCGGCAGGCGACGGGGCTTCTTAGCGCCCGGTTTCGCTCAGGTCACCCCGTGTCACGTCGATGGAACCCTGTCGACGTTTCAGGGAAGGGCCGCGGATGGACGAGTTCGACGGGATGGACGAGATCGTCTCGGAGTTTCTCGTGGAGAGCCACGAGAACCTCGATCAGCTGGACCGCGACCTCGTGGAGCTGGAGAGGAACCCAGGTTCCCGCGCCCTGCTGGGCAGCGTCTTCCGCACCATCCACACGATCAAGGGCACCAGCGGCTTCCTGGCCTACACCCGGCTGGAGGCGGTGACCCACGTCGGCGAGAACCTGCTCGCCCGCCTGCGCGACGGCAAGATGGCGATGACCCCCGGCACCACGGACGTGCTGCTGGCGCTGGTCGACCGTGTCCGTGACCTCCTGACCGCGATCGAGCACGACGGCACCGAGGGCTCGGTCGACGTCGCCGAGGTCGTCGCGCGGATCACCGATGTGCTGGAGGACCGGGCCGCGGTGCCCGCTGCGCCCGCCGCGCCGGTGCCCGAGGTGGTCGCCGAGCCGACCCCGGAGCCTGCTCCCGAGCAGGACGTCACCCGTCGCGCCGTCGCCGACTCGTCGATCCGCGTGGACGTCGACCTGCTCGACGCCCTGATGCGCCAGGTCGGCGAGCTGGTGCTCACCCGCAACCAGATCGTCCGGCAGACCTCCGGCCAGCAGGACGTCGAGCTCGTGCGCGCCGCGCAGCGGCTCAACCAGATCGCGTCCGAGCTGCAGGAGGGCGTCATGAAGACGCGCATGCAGCCGATCGACAACCTCTGGTCCAAGCTGCCCCGCGTCGTACGCGACCTCGGTGCCGCGTGTGGCAAGCAGGTCGAGCTGGCGATGGTCGGCCGGGAGACCGAGCTCGACCGTTCGCTGCTGGAGGCGGTCAAGGACCCGTTGACGCACCTGGTGCGCAACGCGGTCGACCACGGCCTCGAGCCGGCAGCAGAGCGGGCGGCGTCCGGCAAGCCGGTCGAGGGCCGGGTCACCCTCCGCGCCTACCACGAGGGCGGTCAGGTCGTCGTCGAGGTGGCTGACGACGGTGCCGGCATCGACCCCGCGCAGATCGTCGCGAAGGCCGTCGACAAGGGCCTGCGCACGCAGGCGCAGGTCGCGCACATGTCCAGTGCCGACATCCTCCAGCTGATCTTCACCCCCGGCTTCTCGACCGCCGCGGCCGTCACCAACGTGTCGGGTCGCGGCGTGGGCATGGACGTCGTCAAGACCAACATCGAGACCATCGGCGGCACGATCGAGATCGAGTCTGTCCTCGGCCGCGGCACCACGTGCCGGCTGCGGATCCCGCTGACGCTCGCGATCGTGCCGGCCCTGACCGTGGAGTGCGCAGGCGACACCTACGCCATCGGCCAGGCCAACCTGCTCGAGCTCGTCTCGCTGGTCGCCGACAAGAGCTTCTTCGGCTCCGAGGACGTCAACGGTGCCCCGGTCTACCGGCTGCGCGGCAAGCTGCTTCCGCTCGTCCACCTGGCCAAGGTGCTCGGCGTCGAATCGGTCCCCGACGACTGCCAGGTGCTCATCGCGGTGCTCCAGTCCGAGGGTCGGCGCTTCGGGCTGGTCATCGACAGGGTGCTCTCGACCGAGGACATCGTCGTCAAGCCGCTCGGCGCGCGTCTGAAGGCGCTCGGCACCTACTCCGGCGCCACGATCCTGGGTGACGGCCGCGTGGCCCTGATCCTCGACGTGCAGGCACTGGCGCGGCGGGCCCTCACCGCCGGGGCCCTCGAGCGCAGTGACGAGCGCACCGAGGTGACCGTGGCCGCGGTGGAGCCCGTCCAGCTGCTCGTGGCCGGCATCGGGGGCGGCCGCCGGGTCGCCATCCCGCTGTCCTCGGTCACCCGGCTGGAGCGGATCCCGCGCGCGGCCGTCGAGGCGGTGGGCAGTCGTGAGGTCGTGCAGTACCGCGGCGACATCCTGCCGCTGCTCCGACTCGGTCGACACCTCGGAGTCACGGCGGAGGACTCGGGTGAGGCGGAGCAGCGGGACCTCGTGGTCATCATCTACTCCGCCGGCGACCGCAGCCTCGCGATCGCCGTCGACGAGATCGTCGACATCGTCGACGAGGCGTCCGAGGTCGACCGAGGCATCGCCGACCGCGGCCTGCTCGGCTCGATGTTGATCCGCAACAGGGTCGTGGAGCTGCTCGACGTGCGCGACGCCGTGCTGGCCGCCGACCCGCACTTCTACGCGGGCGCCGACGGCCTCGACTCCTCGCCGTACGACGCGTGGTCGGGCAACGGCTCGGCCTTCGACGCGCTCGTGCAGGAGGCGGTGTGAGCACCCGCTTCGTCACCTTCACCCTCGATGCGAGGTTGTACGGCGTGCGCGTCGAGTCCGTGCAGGAGGTGCTGCGCGGCCTGCCCCGGACACGTATCCCGCTCGCGACGTCGACACTTGCCGGCCTCATCAACCTGCGTGGCCAGGTGCTCAGTGCGCTGGACCTGCGCGAGCAGCTCGGCATGCCGCCGTACGACGCGGAGGCCGACCAGATGCTGGTGGTGATCCGGGTCGCCGGCGAGTCCGTGGCGCTCCTGGTCGACACCATCGGCGCCGTCGTCGACGTCGAGGACGACCAGTTCGAGCCGGTGCCCGACAACCTCCACGACTCGTCACGCGAGCTGCTGCTCGGGGCCTACAAGCTCGAACACCACCTGCTCCTCGCGCTCGATGTCGACCGCGCCGTCGCTGCCTGAACATGAAACGGACACCATGAAGTCACCCATCATCTGGAGCGTCGGCCGCCGCCTCGCCGCCATCGCGACCGTCGGCGCCGTCACGGCCGCGGCGATCGCGATGACGGCACTCAGCGGTCAGGCACGGCTGCACGACAACGAGGAGGACATCCTCGACGCCGGCCGCGTGCAGGCCGCCGTACTCGCTCTCGACGCCCGGGCCAGTGAGATCAAGGTGTCGGCGCTGATGGCACTCGCCGGCGAGGACCTGGCAGGGATCCGCGCCAGCATCGCTGAGGACGAGGCGGCCGTCGACGACCTGCTGGCCGTCGTCGACGCGAGGGCGGGCTCGCTCCACCCGGAGGACATGGCTGCGATCGAGCCGCTGGCCGACGAGTTCGCGACCTATCTCGCGAGCATCGGCGCCTACCTGGACCTCGTCGAGTCGGACCCGGCCGGGGCCAGGGCCAGCATGGGTGACATCCAGGCCGCGAACGACCTCACCGACGCGGCGGTCTCGGCGGCCAAGGACGCGCTGGCCGACCACTTCGGTCAGCTCCAGGCGACCGCGAGCTCACTGGGCTCACAGGTGCGCCTGCTCACGCTGCTGATCGCGCTCGCCGGCATCGCCGTGCTCACCGTCTCGGCCATCGTCATCGCTCGCCGCATCATCATCCCGCTCCATCGTTCGGTCCGCGCCCTGGAGGCCTTCGCCGGGGGTGACCTCTCTCGTCGGGTGCCCGAGCGCTCGACGGCCGAGCTCGGCCAGCTCGAGCGTGCGCTCAACCACTCCGTCGAGTCCGTCGGCCAGATCGTCACCGCCGTCTCGGTGTCGGCCGATGCCGTCGCCGCCGCGTCCGAGAGGCTCTCGGCCTCGTCGCAGCAGATCTCCGCGGGTGCCGAGGAGACCTCCACCCAGGCCGGACTGGTGGCCGGTGCGTCGGAGGAGATCTCCCGCAACGTGCAGACCGTCGCCGCGGGCGCCGAGCAGATGGGCGCCTCGATCAGGGAGATCGCCCACTCGGCCAACGAGGCGGCGCGGGTCGCCTCGCAGGCCGTGCACATGGTCGACACCACCAACGACGCGGTCTCCAAGCTCGGCACGTCGAGCCAGGAGATCGGCAACGTCGTCAAGGTGATCACCTCGATCGCCGAGCAGACCAACCTGCTCGCCCTCAACGCGACCATCGAGGCTGCCCGGGCGGGCGAGGCCGGCAAGGGCTTCGCCGTCGTCGCCAACGAGGTCAAGGAGCTGGCCCGGGAGACGGCCAGCGCCACCGAGGACATCGCCCGCCGGGTCGAGGCGATCCAGGGCGACACCGGCGGCGCCGTCGAGGCGATCCGCGAGATCGCCACCATCATCAACGCGATCAACGACTACCAGCTCACCATCGCCTCGGCGGTGGAGGAGCAGACGGCGACCACCAGCGAGATGAGCCGCAACGTGGCCGAGGCCTCGGCCGGCTCGGGGGAGATCGCCACCAACATCGCGGGCGTCGCGGCCGCCGCCGACAGCACCACGCAGTCGGTCGCCCAGACGCTCGAGTCGATCAACGAGCTGGCCAGGATGTCGAACGAGCTCCGCGCCGAGGTGGGCCGCTTCCACTCCGCCTGATCTGGGGACGACGGACGCCGACGCCGGTGGCATCCTTGCGGGTGCCACGGGCCCTGTCCGCCTCGTGATGACGCGGGCCGCCGCGGGGAGGAGCGACGATGCGCTACTCCCTCGTGGGCGCCGCCACGGTCGGCTTCGACCTGTCCCGTCTCCCGTACGGCCCGGCCGTCGCCGGGGTGCTGCGCGCCGCCCTGGCGGCCGGCCCCGCGGAGCTCGACCGGCTCGCCGCCGCCCATCCCGGGCCACGGGCCCGCCGACACCGGCACGCCGCGCTCGACGTCGCCATGGCCGAGCGTGAGGCGCTGGCCGACCTCCTGCCCCTCGCCGGGCACGCCTTCGACGAGGCTGCGCGCGGGCGGGCCCACGCCCTGCGCCGCCTCGAGGCCGGCATGCTCGGCGATGTCGGTGGGCTCGATCACCTGGTGCGCATCGAGATCCTCGACTGGACCTGGCTGCGCAGCGGGTCGATGGCCGTGCAGGACCCGGTCGCTGCCGACGCTGCCGACGTACTCTCCGACGCTGCGGTGGCCGCCTACCTCCGCGAGCCGGCGCACCCCGAGCTCTGGGCGGAGCTGACCGCACCGCTGGCCGCGGCCGACGTGCAGCCGGTCGACGGCCTCGAGGTCGCCGATGCCCCCGGCGTGACGTCCGTGCTGGACGTCATCGCCTCGGCGGACGACGGCCTGCGGACGGCTTGGCGTCGGGTCGTCGACGAGGTTCGTCCGCACACGATCCAGTGGGCGCCGGCCATGCACCGGGCGACGTGGGCGCTGTCGATGTCGGAGCGGCTGAAGCTCGCCGCCGACGTGCACCTCGCCGGCGTCATCGCCTTCCGGGCGGGCGGGTTCACCCCCTCCGACGCGGCGTACGGCGGCTGGAACGCGCTCGCCGGGGTCCTCCAGGCGCGGCTCGTCGACGACCTGTTGCCGGCGTCGGAGGCCGACGTTCTCCTGCGTCCCTGGCGACTCGTGCATGGCTGAGCAACGACGGTGCCCGGTGTGCAACCTCTTGACGCGACGTGGGTGAAAACGTATAATCGAACACAAGTTCGAGCCAACATGTCGACGCTGATGGGCTCGGCCCGGACCACCCGGGTGGGTGGTTCGCCCCTCACAGGCGTGCTGTGTCGAGACCGTGGGATGCCGGCTGCTGTTGCCGGTCACGTGCTCCGACCCGTGCTGGAGGTGGCTCTCGATGACGTTGTGGCAGACCCCGACGCGGCCGTTGGTGTCCGGGCTCGCCGGCGTGCATGCGGGTGTGGACCAGGTGGCGGGGGTGTCGTTGGTGGCGTTGGCCGATGGTGAGGTCGCCACCGCGCTGGTCGAGCTGGGCCGGTTGGGGGCGCGGGTCCGCGAGCTCGAGCTGAGGGTCGCGGCCGAGGCCGACCGGCGCCGGTTGGGGGAGGTGACGGGTGCCGCGTCGACCGCGGTGTGGTGGGCGGTGTCCACCGGGCAGACCCGGGCCGGCGCCCGACGCGCGATGACCATGGCCCGGGCGTTGGACTCAGATCGGCATGCCCCGGTCCGGCGCGGCCCTTGCCCGCGGCGAGGTGCTGACCGACCAGGCCCAGGTGCTGGTCGAGGCCATCGAGGCGCTGCCGTCGGGTGTGGAGGTGGCGGTGGTCGACCGGGCACAGTCCCGGTTGCTGGGCCTGGCGGCCGATCACGACGCGGGGGCGTTGCGGGTCCTGGGTCGGCGGATCCTCGACGTGGTCGCCCCCGAGGTCGCCGAGGCCGAGGAGGCCCGCCAGCTCGCCGCCGAGGAGGCCCACGCCGAGGCGACCACCCGGTTCACGATGGCCGACGACGGCCACGGCCGCTGCCACGGCCGGTTCACCGTGCCCACGGTCGTGGGGCAGATGCTCCGCAAGCAGCTCCTCGCACTGGCCGCACCCCGCCACCGGTCCGCCACCCACCCCACTGGCCACCCCACCGACCCGACCAGACCCAGCCGACCCCGCCGAGCCGGTGCCGACGGGGTTGCGGCTGGGGCACGCGTTCGCGGAATGGGTCGAGACCTACCCCGCCCAGCACCTGCCCACCAGCGGGGGTGTCTCGGCCACCGTGGTCGTCACGATGACCCTCGAGACCCTGCACGGCGCCCTGGGCGCCGCGACCCTCGACACCGGTGCCCGGCTCAGCGCCGGCCAGGCCCGGCGGCTGGCGTGCGAGGCCGGCCTCGTGCCGGCCGTGCTGGGCGGGGAGTCCCGGGTCCTCGACCTCGGCCGGACCCGACGGCTCCACGACAAACCCCAACGCCTCGCGATGGCGCTGCGCGACGGTGGCTGCACCGCCGAGGGCTGCGACATGCCACCAGGCCTGTGCCACGCCCACCACGACATCGCGTGGTCACACGGCGGACCCACCAGCCTCGACAACGGACGACTCCTCTGCCACCGACACCACCGCCTCGCCCACGACCAGCGCTACACCACCACCCACACCCCCGCCGGCAAGATCACCTTCCACCGGCGCGAGTAGAGGCCCGTGTGTGCTTGCCCTTTGCGCAGGACGTCCGGTGGGCACGGGGGACGGTGTCCTCACCGCCAGGCACGCGCGCTCGGAGCGACCCAGCATGTCGAGACCGATCCCGCGTCGCGCCGCTCACGTCGGCCTGGACCGGGTTCCGGCGTACTCTGCGCTGAGCTCCCCGAGCACGCGCCGCAGTCTGGCCGCCTCCTGGTCGTCGTCGCCGATGGCGGAGGCCAGCCCCGCCAACGTCTTCCACAGGGCCCACCCCCGCCCACGGGCCCAGCTCGCCTCATCAACGCCGAGTCGGTCCCTGAAGACCTGACGACCGGGTTCGACCAGCAGGGTCCACGCGACCGCGAGGTGGCAGGACGGATCTCCGACCCCGCACGTACCGAAGTCGATCACGGCCGCGAGACGCCCCTCGCTCAGCAGCACGTTGCCCGGTGCCAGATCGCCGTGGAACCGTCGAGGTCCACCTGACCGGTCAACGCGTCGATCGACCGGCGAGCTGTGGAGTCGTAGGTCAGCAGGGTGGCGCCGCGGTACCAGTTGTGGACGCCCATCTGTAGAGAAGCTGCAGACGGCACGCAGACGAGACGACGGACCGGCGCTGGAGCCCGATTCCACGATCATCTGCCTGTTGCCCTACCGAATCACTCAGGTCGGCAGGTCCCGTGCCGATCAGGGAGCAGGTCGCTCGTTCGGGGGGCCGCCCCGCACAGTGAGGACTCCGATGACCATCCGCGTCCTGGTCGTCGACGACTCCGTCGTCATTCGGAGGCTGGTCGCCGACCTGCTCCAGGATGACCCCGACATCGAGGTCGTCGGCAGCGCCGTCAACGGACGCGCCGCCCAGCACAAGGTCGAGTCGCTGAAGCCCGACCTGATCACCATGGACATCGAGATGCCCGAGATGGACGGCATCGAGGCCGTGCGTGCCCTGCGTGCCTCAGGCTGCAAGCTGCCGATCATCATGTTCAGCACGACGACCGAACGGGGCGCGGTCGCGACCCTGGACGCACTGGCCGCCGGCGCCACCGACTATGTCACCAAGCCGGCCAACGTCGGCAGCGTGCACCGCTCCATGGAGCTGGTGCGCGACGCGCTCATCCCACGCATCAAGTCGCTCGTGCCGATGGGGCTCCTCCGCGACGCTGAGGGCTCCCCGAGCCAGCCCGCTTCGACGGCTGACCGGTCGACCCTGTCGAGGCGTTCGCACACCGAGCCCTACCGGCTCCTGGTGATCGGCAGCTCCACGGGCGGTCCCGAGGCGCTGCACACCCTCTTCGCGGCGCTGCCGTTGCTGCCGGTCCCGATCGCCGTCGTCCAGCACATGCCGCCGGTGTTCACGAGGCAGTTCGCCGCACGACTCGACCGCGCGTCGGCGTGGGAGGTGTGCGAGGTCGAGCACGACCAGCCGCTCGGTCCCGGCCAGCTCGCCATCGCGCCCGGCGACCACCACCTCGAGATCGTGTCGACGGCACGCGGCTTCGTGGCGAAGGTGACGCAGGGACCGCCGGAGAACTACTGCCGACCCGCGGTCGACGTACTGTTCCGCAGCGCCGTCGCTGCCGCCGGCCCGGCCGTGCTCGGCGTGGTGCTGACCGGCATGGGCCAGGACGGGGAGCGCGGCGCGGAGCTCATCGCCCGACGAGGTGGCAGCGTCCTCGCCCAGGACCAGGCGACCTCGGTCGTGTGGGGGATGCCCGGTGCGGTGGCCAATGCCGGCCTCGCCGAGATGGTGCTCCCGTTGTCCCTGATCGCTCCCGAGCTCGTACGACGTCTCGCGCGCCCCCTCCGGGCGACTATCGCGACCCCAGCCATGGAGGTGGCCAGATGAGCATGGGGCCCAAGGAGTTCGACTTCGTGCGCGGCCTGGTCCGCACGGAGAGCGCGATCGTGCTCGACGACGGCAAGGAGTACCTCGTCGAGTCGCGGTTGCTGCCGCTGGCGCGCGCCGGTGGTCACTCCGACGTGACGTCGTTCGTCGCCGAGGTCGCCAAGCGGCGGGATCCGCGCATGCTGACGGCTGTCGTCGAGGCGCTGACCACCAACGAGACGTCGTGGTTCCGCGACAACGACCCGTTCATCGCACTCCGCGACACGGTGCTGCCCACCCTGGCCAGCAAGCGGCCACAGAAGTCCATCCGCATCTGGAGCGCTGCGTGCTCGAGTGGCCAGGAGCCCTACAGCGTGGCCATGACGCTGCTCGACTCCCCGCTCCTGGACGACTGGGACGTCACCATCCTCGCCACCGACCTGTCTGAGGAGATGGTGCAGCGCGGCCGGGTGGGGGAGTACTCCCAGCTCGAGGTCAACCGTGGCCTGCCGGCGTCGCTGCTGGTGCGCCACTTCCAGCGGGACGGGCTCAACTGGCGGATCAGCCCCGAGCTGCGCTCGAAGGTCGAGTTCCGCCGGCTCAACCTGCTGCGTCCGTACTCGTCGTTGGGGACGTTCGACATCGTGTTGATGCGCAACGTCTTGATCTACTTCGACCTGGAGACCAAGCGCGACATCCTGCGCCGCGTCCGCCAGGTCACGGCTCCCGACGGATACCTGTTCCTGGGTGGGGCCGAGATGGCTCGGGGCGTCGACGACGGCTGGGAGCGAGAACCTGCCGGCCGTTCAGCCCTTTATCGGATCCGAGAGGAAGATCGCTCATGCGTGCCCTGGTAGTCGACGACTCGCGAACGATGCGCCGCATCATCGCCAACATCTTGTCCAGTGCCGGGTTCGAGATCCTGGAGGCCGCCGACGGCCAGGAGGCCCTCGACATCCTCGAGGCCCAGAGCGAGCTGCCCGAGCTTGCCTGTGTCGACTGGAACATGCCGGTCATGGACGGCCTGGCGTTCGTCACCCAGGTGCGCAAGCGCCGCGAGTGGCGCGACATCACCTTGATGATGGTGACGACCGAGAGCGAGCAGGACAGCATCGTGCGTGCGCTCGCTGCGGGAGCCCACGAGTACCTCACCAAGCCGTTCGGGGCCGACGACATGCTGCAGAAGCTCGCGTTCCTCGGGCTCCTCCCCGACCTGCGCGTGGAGGCATGAGATGTCGACGATCATCGCACCCGACGAGGCGCTGCTGAGTGCCGTCGTCGAACAGGTCTGGGGCTCGATGCTGCACCAGCCCGTCCTGCCCTGGCCCTCGCCGTGGCCGCGCGGCCGCGCGGGACTCCTCGCGGAGGTCGTGGTCACCGGCGACTGCAACTGCACGGTCCGGCTGTGGTGCGCCGACTCGGCCGCGGTCTCGATGACCCGCGTACTGCTCAACCGTCCCGACGGCACCGACCCCGAGACCGACGACGTCGAGGACGCGATCGGCGAGGTGCTGAATGTCGTCACCGGAGGCCTCAAGGGCGCCCTGGGTGGAGCGTCGTCGCTCGGTCTGCCACGGGTCGCCGCCAGCTCGTCGTCCGACCTGGCTCCCGACCTCGTCCAGCTGGCCCTGTCCTGGCACGACGACCCGGTCCTGATCTCGATCAGCTCATCGCGCGAGCCGGGAGCCGCACCACTGTCATGAAGGTCCTCATCGCCGACGACAGCCGCGTCATGCGCCAGATCGTGCTCCGCACACTGCGCCAGGCCGGGCTCGGACACCACGACTTCGTCGAGGCCGAGGACGGCGTCGACGCACTCGCCAAGATCGCCAGCGAGCTCCCCGACATGGTGATCTCCGACTGGAACATGCCCAACATGAACGGCATCCAGCTGCTCCGCCAGCTGCGCGCCACGGGCAACGCGGTGCCGTTCGGGTTCGTCACCTCCGAAGGCTCCGACGCCATGTGCGACGTCGCCAGGGCTGCCGGCGCGATCTTCGTGATCGCCAAGCCGTTCACCCCCGACACGTTCCAGGACGCACTCGGCGCGATCCTGGTCTGACCGACCGACAGACTCCAGGAGCACCCCGACATGCAGATGCCGGACCGCAAGGCCATCAAGGACCTCTTCCAGGGCCTCCTCGGCCGCGACATCACCATCGGCGACGCGTTCGAGCCGCTGATCGCTGATGTCGCCCCGGCGCCCTGCCTCGGGGTGTACGTCGACGACGGCGGCCGACTCTCGACGGTCGCCCTGCTCGACTTCGCCCTCGTCGCGCACACCGGTGCGGCCCTGGCCCTGGTGCCCGTGTCCCGTGCCTGGGCTGCGATCGACGACAACGTGATGCCCGCGAACCTGATGGACAACACCGCGGAGGTCCTCAACGTGCTCGCCGCCCCGATCGGCGATGCCAGTGGGATCCACCAGCGCCTCGAGCGCACCTACGGCCCGCACGACGAGCTGCCGACCGAGCTGGCCGCCATCGCCGCCACGCTGGGTGCGCGCGAGGACGTCCTGGTCGGCATAGCGGGCTACGGCTCAGGTCGGCTGGCGATCGTGTCCGTCCCGACCCACTGACGCTCTCGCGCGACCGGGCAGCCGCAGCGACGAGCGTGTCGAGACTCAGGTCAGCGCGCGGTCGAGCGCGGCGCGCACGTGCAGGGTCGTGCACGGGAAGAGCGGCACCTCGCAGTCGGCCTGGTGGACCAGGAGCTCGAGCTCGGTGCAGCCGAGGAGCACGCCGCCGGCTCCGGCGTCCCACAGCTCGTCGATCAGTGCGACGACCCGGCGCCGGGTCTGGTCGACCACGCGGCCGTGCACGAGCTCCTCGTAGATCGCCGTGTTGAGCCACTCGTGGTGCGCGGCGTCGGGGACGATGACCTCCGGCCCGCCATCGGAGATGCGGTTGATGAAGAAGGGGTCGTTCATGGCGACCGTGGTGCCGAGGAACGCGACCTTCTCGACGCCTGCCGCACGGCAGGCGTCGGCCACGACGTCGGCCAGGTGCAGCAGCGGGATGTCCACCGATGCGGCGACCTGGTCGGCCACCTTGTGGAACGTCGTGGTGCACAGCATCAGGAAGTCGGCGCCGGCGCGTTCGACGCCCTGGGCGGCCTCGCTGAGCAGGGTGCCGATCTGGTCCCAACGCTCGTGGTCCTCCATGTCGGTGACCTCGGCGAAGTCGACCGTGCTGAGGACGACCTTCGGCGACGACAGGCCGCCGAGTCGTTCCTGCACCCCGACATTGAGGTCGCGGTAGTAGACGAGGCTGGATTCCCAGCTCATGCCGCCGATGAGTCCGATGGTCTGCACAGCCGAAGTGTGCCACTTCTGGAGGACCTCGCGGCGGTGGCTACAGCCGGTGGACCTTGTGCTGTGCGGCCTGCGCCCGCGGACGCATCACCAGCTCGTCGATGTTGACGTGCGAGGGGCGAGTGGCGATCCACGTGACGGCGTCGGCGATGTCGGCCGCGACGAGCGGGTCGGGCACGCCGTCGTACACGGCGTCGGCCCTCGCCTGGTCGCCGCCGAAGCGCACGAGCGCGAACTCATCGGTCTGCACCATGCCGGGCGCCACCTCGCTGATGCGGATCGGCTCTCCGCAGAGCTCGAGCCGCAGCGTCTCGGTGACGACCTGGGTGCCGTGCTTGGCGGCGGTGTAGCCGGCGCCGCCCTCGTAGGCGACCCGGCCGGCGGTCGAGCCCATGTTGATGATCACGGCGTCGCCGGACTCGCGGAGCGCCGGCAGCAGGGCCTGGGTCACGCGCAGCAGGCCGATCACGTTGACGTCGTACATCGCCTGCCACTGCTCGGGATCCGCGGTCGCGATCTCGTCCGACCCGAACGCGCCGCCGGCGTTGTTGACCAGCACGTGCACCGGGCCGTCCAGCGCGGCGACCAGACCCTGCACCGACTCGGCGGACGTCACGTCACAGGCGACCGCGAGCCCGTCGATCTCGGCGGCCAGGGCCTCGACCCGGTCGGTACGACGCGCGGCGCAGACCACGCGGAAGCCCGCGCCGGCCAGGGCCCGGGCCGTTGCCGCCCCGATGCCGCTGCTCGCGCCGGTGACGACGGCAACACGACGGGAGTCCTGCGCGGTGGTCATGGAGCCATGATGGCAGGATCGCGCGGGTGACGATCACCGCGGCCGCTGACGGCTCCGCCCTGGGCAACCCCGGACCGGCCGGTTGGGGGTGGTACTCCGACGACGAGCACTGGGCCTGCGGCGGCTGGGCCAACGGCACCAACAACATGGGTGAGCTGATGGCGGTGCTCGACCTGCTCCAGCAGACCGCGCACCTCGACGACGAGCTGCACGTCATCTGCGACAGCACCTACGTCATCAACTCGATCACCAAGTGGATGCCCGGCTGGAAGCGACGCGGCTGGAAGAAGGGTGACGGCAAGCCCGTCATGAACATCGACCTGATGAAGGCGCTCGACGAGGCCATGCAGGGTCGTCGTGTCGTCTTCGAGTGGGTGAAGGGGCACGCCGGCCACCCGCTCAACGAGGAGGCCGACCGGCTCGCCAACGCCGCGGCGACGGCATGGAGGTCGGGGTCGGCGCCCGATCCCGGACCCGGCTTCGCCGGCGCGCTGGTGGCCCACCCCGAGGCGACGCCGGGTCAGATCGACGAGGAGCCCGACCTCTTCGCCGACCTCGAGGACGCCGACCCGGTCGAGACCCCGGAGCAGACCGTGATCGCCCTCGAGCGCCTGCTGCTCTCCGACGAGGTCCGGTCCGACGCCGTGTCGGTCGCGGCCCTGCTGCACCCGCTGTGGCAGGAGATCGGCCGGTCGGGGCGTCTGTGGGGCCGCGACGAGATCCTCGCCGAGATCGGCCCGATCGGACAGGTCGCCCTCGAGGTGGTCGACGTGCAGCGGGTGAGCGACGACGTGATCCTGCTCGTGTGGCGCAGCCACAGCGACGAGGCGAGCGCCCTGCGCTCGTCGTGGTGGGTCCGCCACTCCGGCCGTTGGGTGCAGCGGTTCCAGCAGGGGACACCCACGGCCGACTGAGGCCGCCGGCGCCCCTTTTCGGCTCGTCGTGGGGCTGGCACACTGGCCTGCGCCCTGCCCGAGGAGGAGGTACCCATGACCCCACGCCGTACTGCTGGACTCTCCTGCCTGCTCGGCGGTGCCCTCTGGGTCGCGCGATGGCCTCTCGCCCAGTCAGTCGCCCAGTCAGTCGACTCGTCGGGTCCTGCCGCGGACGCGATGCGGTACGCCGGCCTGGCGCTGCTCGGAGTCGGCCTGGTCATCGCCGGGGCGGGTCTCGCGCCGCGCGGCGCGTGGTGGCTGCGGGCGGTCGCCGGGGTGGGTGCCGCCGGCTTGATGTGGTCGGTCGCTGAGGTGTTCCGACCGGTCGGCGACGCGCTGGTGTTCGACGCCGTCGTCGGGATGATCGCCGTCCTCGGTGGCCTCGTCGCCTACACGACCGGCCGGGCCAGCGCGCCCCGACGAGCCGTCGGCGCACATGCTCGGTGAGGCGTAGCCCGGGCCGCCGGGAATCTCTCGGTCCGATCCACGGTTGTGCTCCGATGGACCAGTCGACGAAGGGGCACCGGTGACACGACAGCTGACGCAGTGGCTCGGGCGCGTGGCGATGATCAGCCTCCACACCTCCCCGCTCGACCAGCCGGGCACCGGCGACGCCGGCGGCATGAACGTCTACGTCATCGAGCTGTCGAAGCGGCTCGCGGCCCAGGGTGTCGCCGTCGACATCTTCACGCGCGCGACGTCGTCGAGACTGGCCGAGGTCGTCGAGGCCTCCGACGGGGTGCTGGTGCGACACATCAACGCCGGGCCGTTCGAGGGGATGACCAAGGCCGAGCTGCCCGGGCAGCTGTGCGTCTTCGCCCGCGAGGTGCTGCGCACCGAGGCGGCCCAGCCGATCGGCCACTACGACGCCGTGCACTCCCACTACTGGCTGTCCGGGCAGGTCGGGGCCCTGGCCCGCGACCGCTGGGGCGTGCCGCTCGTGCACTCCATGCACACCATGGCCAAGGTCAAGAACGCCGCCCTCGCCGACGGCGACAGCCCGGAGCCGGTGGCCCGGGTGATCGGTGAGGAGCAGGTCGTCGGCGCCGCCGACATGCTCATCGCCAACACCGACATCGAGGCCCGTCAGCTCGTCGACCTGTACGACGCGGTGCCCGACCGGGTCGAGATCGTGCACCCGGGCGTCGACCTGAACGTCTTCCGCCGGCGTGACCAGGCGGAGGCCCGTCGTGAGGTCGGCCTGCCCGAGGACGCCCACGTGCTGCTGTTCGCCGGCCGGATCCAGCCGCTCAAGGCCCCGGACGTGCTGCTGCGCGCCGTCGCCGTGCTCCTCGAGGCCGACCCCGCCCTGCGCTCGCGCCTCGTCGTGCCGATCGTCGGCGGCCCGTCCGGCAGCGGGCTCGAGCACCCCGAGTCGCTCGCCCAGCTGTGCGCCGAGCTCGGCCTCGACGACGTGGTCCGGTTCGTGCCGCCGGTCGCCCAGGCCGAGCTGGCGACCTGGTGTGCGGCCGCCACCGTCGTCGCCGTCCCGTCGTACAACGAGTCGTTCGGGCTGGTCGCCGCCGAGGCGCAGGCCACCGGCACCCCGGTCGTCGCGGCCGCGGTCGGCGGCCTCACCACGGTGGTCGCCGACGGTCGCAGCGGACTGCTGGTCGACACCCACGAGCCCCGCGACTGGGCGGCCGCGCTGGGCTCGATCATCCGCGACGACGACCTGCGCGCCCGCCTCTCCGCGGGCGCCCTCGAGCAGTCTCGGCGCTTCGCCTGGGACCGCACCGCCGAGCGCACGCTCGAGGTCTACCAGCGTGCCGCGTCGATGATGCGCCTGGAGGACAGCGCATGAGCGCAGCCGTGGTGCGCGACTTCCTGACCGCCGAGGGGATCGAGTTCACCGAGGCCTCGCCCGGCTCCTTCTCGCTCACCCTGCCCGGCGAGCGCAAGCTCCAGACCGCCGTACGCCTCGACGTCGGCCCGCACGCGCTCGGTGTGCACGCGTTCGTCTGTCGCAACCCCGACGAGAACCACGCTCGCGTCTACCGCTGGCTGCTGGAGCGCAACCTCAAGATGTACGCCGTGGCGTTCGCCGTCGACCACCTCGGTGACATCTACCTCGACGCCCGGCTGCCGTTGTCGATGGTCAATCCCGACGAGCTCGACCGGCTGCTGGGCTCGGTCCTGGCGCATGCCGACGAGTCCTTCAACGCGATCCTCGAGCTGGGCTTCGCCTCCTCCATCCGCAAGGAGTGGGAGTGGCGGCTCTCGCGCGGGGAGTCGACCAAGAACCTCGAGGCCTTCACCGCGCTGCGGCCGTCGGGCGAGCCCGACGCCACCGTCAGCGACTGAGCTCCAGAGCCGGCACGACTGCTGGCCGGGCCTGGGCGAGGGACCAGGAAGCGCGGGGCACCGCGACCAGCTCGGTCATCACGGCCGAGTCGCGACCGGGCCCGGGCACTCGGGCACCTGCGTCACCGGTCGGGTCGTACGACGCGTCAGCAGCACGCCGATGATGCACAGGGCGCCGCCACCGAAGGCCAGGGCGGCAGGCACCTCGCCGAGCGCCAGCCAGGCGATCAGGGTGGTGATGAACGGGACCAGGAACGTGGTCATCGCGAACCTGCCCGCGTCGGAGTGGGAGAGCGCGTAGGCCCACGTGGTGAACGCGATCGCGGAGGGGAAGACGCCCAGGAAGACGATCCAGCCCAGGTTGGCGACACTCGTCTCGCCGGCGACCTCCACCAGCTCGCCGGCCCAGGGCAGGCAGACGACGGCACCGACGACGTAGTACCAGAACGTCATCTCCAGAGCGCTCATCGCGCCGAGCAGCTTCTTCTGGGTGATGACGCCGACGGCGAACGTCAGCGCCGCCACCACGGCGAGCACCACGCCGAGGAGGTCGCCGTTGTCGCCGGTGGAGGAGACCCGGCCGATCACGACCACGCCGGCGAAGCCGACGGCCAGGCCGGCCAGCAGCCAGCGGGTCAGTCGCTCGCCGAGGAAGAACGTGGCCAGCAACGCGACCAGGATCGGCCCGATCTGCACGATCAGGGCGGCGGTGCCGGCATCGATGCGTCGTTCGGCGTCGTTGAGGGCGAGGTTGTAGATGCCGATCCAGGTCACCCCGCCGAGCATGATCAGGGGCCACTCGCGCCGGGTCGGCCAGCGCCGGTTGCGCTGGAACTGCAGCATCACTCCGAGAGCGACGACGGCGACGAGCAACCGACCCAGCGACAGCGCCCCGGGCGGCACGTCCCGGCCCAGGTGACGGATCGCGACGAACGCCGACGCCCACATCAGCAACGTGAACGCCACCGCTGCCAACGGCTTCCACGCCGCCACGGGCGCGCGGTCGGAGGAGGGCGGTTGATGGGTCTGGGTCGTCGGGGATGCCACCCCTCGAATGTAGGTGCTCCGACCGACATCGACCGCCCGATTTACGGTCACGGACCAGCGACTTCCGGACGTCGAATCCGGCCCTGTCAGGCTGCCGGTCCCGGCGTACCCGGTCTCGACGCGCCCGTCGCGACCTCGTCCCTCGGGCGACGGCCCGGTCTCGACCCGCCCGTCGCGACCTCGTCCCTCGGCGCGGCCGGCTGTTGACCCGCCCGTCACCCGGTCTCGACCCGCCCGTCGCGACCTCGTCCCTCGGTCGCGGGGCTTGCTCGACCTGCCTCGCCCACGGAGCCCGCTCGTTCCTCGCGGGCTCTCTCGGGCTGCCGGCCCGGCGTACCCGGTCTCGACCCGCCCGTCGCGACCTCGTCCCTCGGTCGCGGGGCTTGCTCGACCTGCCTCGCCCACGGAGCCCGCTCGTTCCTCGCGGGCTCCTGCTCGGTCAGAGCTCGAGCTTGTAGCCGAGTCCGCGCACGGTGACGAGGTACTTCGGCTCCGACGGATCGGGCTCGAGCTTGGCCCGCAGCCGCTTGACGTGCACGTCGAGCGTCTTGGTGTCGCCGACGTAGTCGGAGCCCCACACCCGGTCGATCAGCTGGCCGCGGGTCAGCACCCGGCCGGGGTTGCGCAGGAACATCTCGAGCAGCTCGAACTCCTTGAGCGGCAGCCGCTGCTCGGCCCCGTCGACGGTGACGACGTGCCGCTCGACATCCATCCTGACCGGACCGGCCTCGAGCGTGTCAGGCACCAGGTCGGGCTCGTGTCCGCGCCGGAGCACGGCGCGGATGCGGGCCACGAGCTCGCGGGGGGAGTACGGCTTGGTGACGTAGTCGTCGGCGCCCAGCTCGAGCCCGACGACCTTGTCGACCTCGTCGTCCTTGGCCGACACCATGATCACCGGGACGTTCGAGGTGGCCCGGATCTGCCGGCACACCTCGGTGCCGGGAATGCCGGGCAGCATCAGGTCGAGGAGCACGATGTCGGCGCCGTTGCGGTCGAACTCGCTGAGCGCCGCGTGGCCGTCGGCCGCGATCGCGACCTCGAACCCCTCTTTGCGCAGCATGTAGGCAAGAGCGTCGCTGTAGCTCTCTTCGTCCTCGACAACGAGTACCCGGGTCACCGGCGTACCTCCTGGGTGCTCTGCTCGGCCTGGTCGATGGTCTCGGTGGTGGTGCTGCGGGGCAGGCTCAGGGTGAACGTCGAGCCCTGGCCCTCGACGGACCACACGGTGACGTCACCACCGTGCGTGGCCGCGACGTGCTTGACGATCGAGAGGCCCAGCCCCGTACCACCGGTGGAGCGGTGCCGCGCGGGGTCGACACGGTAGAACCGTTCGAAGATCCGGTCGATCTCGGCCGACGGGATGCCGATGCCCTGGTCGATCACGGAGACCTCGACGCTCGTCTCGGTGCCCCGGGTGGTGACGACCACGCTCGAGCCGTCCGCGGAGTAGGCGACGGCGTTGGCGACCAGGTTGCTGACGGCGGCGGTGATCTGCTCGTCGCTGCCGTACACCTGCAGGTCGCTGTCCCCGCCGGTGATCAGGTTGATGTTCTTGGCCCGGGCCTCGATGGCGCTGGTGTCGACGGCGATCGCGATCACCGCGTCGATCCTGACGCGCGCCGGCATCTCGAGGGGGTTGTCACCCTGCAGCCGCGACAGCTCGATGATCTGCTGCACGAGCCGGGTCAACCGGTCGCTCTCGGTCACCATCCGGCCGGCGAAGCGCTTGACGGCCTCGGGGTCCTCCGACGCGTCGGCCACGGCCTCCGACAGCAGGCGGATCGCGCCGACCGGGGTCTTCAGCTCATGGCTGACGTTGGCCACGAAGTCGCGACGTACGGCCTCGACCCGGCGCTCACGCGTGCGGTCCTCGACCAGCGCCAGCACCAGTCGTGAGCCGAGCGGCGCCACCCGGGCGGTGACCGTGCGCGAGGCGGCGCGGTCCCGGGTGAGGGTCAGCTCGGTCTCGCGGATCTGCCCGTCGCGGCGCACCTGCCGGACGACGTCCGCGAGCTCGTCGATGACCAGCTCGCTGCCGCGCACGAGCCCGAACGCGTACGCCGGTGCGGAGGCCTTGAGCACCACGTCGCTCTCGTCGACGACGACGGCGCTGCTGCGCAGCACGGAGAGCACCGTCGCCACCCCTGCCGGGACCGCGGGCTCCTCGGGCGTCGCGAGCTGGTGCTGCTGGCGGTCGCTGATGTGCCAGGCGAGCACGGAGACGGCACCGACGACTACGCCGATGAAGGCGGCCAGGGCGGCCTGGGTCGTCGGATCCACGTGCCCACAGTACGGCGGCGCCCGCCGCGCCTCCGCCACGGAATGCGAGGGGCAGCAACTGTTCACCCCTCGTTCACGCATCATCGCCGTCCGGTCACTCTGGCTCCGTACCGTCCGCGACATGCGTGATGCCTTCCATGACCAGCTCGACGGAATCTTCGAGGACCTCGCCGCCATCGGCCGGCTGGTGGAGACCGCTGTCGAGCGGGCGACCCGTGCCCTGCTCACCGCCGATGCCGGCCTGGCCGAGCAGGTCATCTCCGCCGACGTCGACATCGACCGGGCCCGGGAGCGCGTGGAGGAGGACGCCTTCCAGATGCTCTCCCTCCAGGCGCCCGTCGCCGGCGACCTCCGTGTCGTGGTGGCCGCGCTGCGGATGGTCACCGAGCTCGAGCGGATGGGCGACCTCTCGGTGCACGTCGCCAAGATCGCCCGGCTGCGGGTGCCCAACATCGCCGTACCCCAGCAGATCCGGCCCAGCATCGAGCGGATGGCCGAGGTGGCCGAGGCGATGGTCCGCCGGACGACCGCGATCATCGCCCTCCGCGACGTCGACGCGGCTCTCGACCTCCACAAGGACGACGAGGAGATCGACCAGCTGCGGCGCGACAGCTTCGTGACGCTGTTGGCCGACGACTGGTCACACGGCGTCGAGGCGGCCGTCGACGCCGCCCTGCTCGGTCGCTACTACGAGCGGATCGCGGACCACGCGGTCTCGATCGCCAACCGGGTCGTCTTCGTGGTCACCGGCCGGGCCCCGCGAGAGATCGAGGTCTGACCCGCCGCGCTCGCACCTCAACCGGCGGGTCGAGGCTCGCTGTTCGGCCGCGGATCTCGTCTCGCCCGTCACGTCCTCGTGCCTCGGACGGGGCCTTGCTCGATCTCTCCTCGCCCAAGGAGCGAGCTCGTACCTCGCTCGCTCCTGCTCAGCGACCCTGGTTCGCCACGGCGGCGGCAGCAGCGGCGGCGGCCTCGGGGTCGAGGTAGCGGCCGCCGTCGCCCGTCGGCATCAGGTCGTCACCCAGCTCGTAGACCAGCGGCATGCCGGTGGGGATGTTGAGACCGGCGATGTCCTCGTCGCTGATGGCGTCGAGGTGCTTGACGATGCCGCGCAGGCTGTTGCCGTGGGCCGCGACCAGCACGGTGTGCCCGGCGCGCAGGTCGGCCGTCACATCGGACTCCCAGTAGGGCAGCAGCCGGGCGATGACGTCCTTGAGGCACTCGGTGCGGGGCAGGTCGGCCCCGAGGTCGGCGTAGCGCGGGTCGCCGGCCTGCGAGAACTCGTCGTCGTCCTCGAGCGGGGGCGGGGGCACGTCGAAGCTGCGGCGCCAGGTCATGAACTGCTCCTCGCCGTACTGCTCCAGCGTCTGCTTCTTGTCCTTGCCCTGGAGCGCGCCGTAGTGGCGCTCGTTGAGGCGCCAGCTGCGGCGCACCGGGATCCAGTGCCGGTCGGCGGCGTCGAGCGCGAGGTTGGCGGTGGTGATCGCGCGGCGCTGCAGCGAGGTGTGTACGACGTCGGGCAGGATCCCGGCCTCGACGAGCTGCCGGCCGCCGCTCACCGCCTCGGCGCGGCCCTTGTCGGTGAGGTCGACGTCGACCCAGCCGGTGAAGAGGTTCTTGGCGTTCCAGTCACTCTCGCCGTGGCGGAGCAGCACGAGGGTGTGGGTCATGGTCACTCTCCTGAGTGGACGGGCTCTGCTACGGCGCACTCCTCCGGACCGGCGGGCACGCCGGCGACATCGCTGTAGATGCCGCAGTTCTTGACGACCGGCACCTTCATGTTCGCGGTCTCACCGTTGCTGAAGGCGACGTTGACCTGCACGTAGTCACCGGCAGCGAAGGTCCCGGTCACGGCGATCGGGGTCTGGGAGATGGCCAGGTTGACCAGCTCGCCGGGTGGGATCTCGACCGGCGTCACCTCGGTGGCTGAGAGCTCCGCCTGGTCGTTGCTCGTCAGGCCCTCGAGCTGGAACGACTCGGTCTGGGAGTTGTTGGAGAGCGAGGCGATGAACACGCCCTCACCCTCCGCGCTGGAGACCACGGTCGCGGCCAGCACGTCGACGACGCCGTCGCGATCGTTGGCGCCGTTGGCGGGCGTGTAGTAGCGGTCGGTCGCCAGGTTGAACCCGCACGAGGTGGACACCGCTGCGGCGAGCAGGAGCGCGCCGATGAGCGTGCGGGGAGTGGACTGCTTTCGGAGCTGCATGCGGTGGCCTTCGCGGGTCTGGGTCAGCGGGGGTCGGGCGCGCTCACAGCCTAGCGCCGTCCGGACCCGTCAGGGCTGCTGGGCCAGCCCGACCTGCTGCGCCACCACCAGCAGTGCGACCAGCACCAGCGCGACGTACACGCAACCGGCGACCAGGAGCCTGGTCGCGCCGGTCCTCATGGCGATACGCAGGGGCAGCGATCGGTAGCCGTCCTGGTTGTCCAGCACCAGCCCCGGCAGCGAGCGGAGCACGTGGACGCCGACGCCGAGCAGCGCCGCCACCACGGTGATGGCGATCTGCGGCGGGGTGTCGGAGCCGGAGCCGTTCCACCCGCCGTACGACAGGTAGGCGGGGTAGAGCGCGAAGCTCGCAGCCCACGGCAGCCACGAGAGCCAGCCCCTGCGCAGCGCCACGTTGCCGACGAGGCCGATCAGCACCACCAGGAGGTACGACGTGCCGGCGGGCACGCCCGCGGCGACCGAGAGGGGTACGACGAGCAGGACGGCACAGGTGAGCGCGAACCAGGCGGTGCCCGGGTCGAGCAGCCCCTCGCCGACCGGCTTGCCCGGGGTCTGGTGGCGGGCGTCGCGGGCACGGTCGACGATGTCGTGGTGCCAGCCGACGATCGCCTGGCCCACCAGCACGGTGCCGAGCACGAGGAGCACCTCGCGTCCGGGACGCCCGGAGAGCGCCGCCGCGACGGCGACGCCCACGGCGGTCAGAACGGCCTGGCGGGGGTGCGCGGCGCGCAGCAGCAGCACGGGAAGGGTCCGACCAAGCATGAGGCGAAGTATCGCGGTTTCGTCCCGCCCGGGCCGCACATATGCCGCCCTCCGGGCACCGAGTCGAGCCGCGAATGGTGGCCGCCACCACACGAACACATGTTCTGTCAAGCCGGGTTTGGGCCTCTGACCTGCGGAAACGGAGGGAGCGGCCATCTCAGGACGTGTTAGAATGGAGGCCTAGGAAGGGGTACCGAACATATGACTTTCACCGTCGGCGAAACGGTTGTTTACCCGAATCACGGGGCTGCCATCATCGAGGACATCGAGATGCGGACCATCAAGGGGGAGGACCGGGAGTACCTCGTTCTTCGGATTGTCGCTCAGCAGGACCTGGTCGTACGCGTCCCGGCCTGCAACCTCGACCTGGTCGGCGTCCGCGACGTCGTCGACAAGGAGGGCCTCGACCGCGTCTTCGACGTCCTTCGGGCCGCCCATGTGGAGGAGCCGACCAACTGGTCGCGCCGCTACAAGGCCAACCTCGAGAAGCTGCACAGTGGCGACGTCATGAAGGTCTCCGAGGTCGTCCGCGACCTGTGGCGTCGCGAGCGTGACCGCGGGCTCTCCGCGGGTGAGAAGCGGATGCTGGCCAAGGCGCGCCAGATCCTCGTCTCCGAGCTCGCGCTGGCCGAGCAGACCAACGAGGACAAGGCCGAGGCGATCCTCGACGAGGTCCTGGCCTCCTGAGCCCAGCTCACCGTCCGACCCCCGACACACGTCCCGTGTCGGGGGTCGTGCTGTGTCTGGATACCGTTGACCGCGACATGACGAATGACGAGCACGACGCCACCCCCGCCCTCGGCACCATCGTCGAGGAGGGCCGCGGCGCGTTGCCCTTCGAGCTGATCCACGGCGAGGCCCTGGTGGCGTGCGCGGCCTGGGCGTTGGGAGCCTCGGGTGTGAGCGCCGTCGATCTGGGGACCCAGTGGGCGGGGCTCGTCGACAGCGAGGAGCCGTTCGTGCTGCACGACGCCCTGTGCCCGATGACCCCTGCGGTGTTCATCGCAGAGTGCCTGCGCCGCGCTGTGGAGAGTGGCTCGGTCGTGGTCGGAGTCGACGAGGGGGGCCTGGTGCTCTCCCCCGTGGTGCTGCCCGCGACGGTCGTCGCCGCCCTGACCGAGCTGCCGTCGGTCGACTTCGCCCGGCTGGTGACGCTCCTGGAGGAGCGCTTCCCCGTCGAGAGGGTCCTGGCGCCGGTCGGTGCGACGCGGGTCTCGTCCGTGGCCGACATCGCGCGGCTCGAGGCGCTCACCCGCCCAGGGACACCGTGAGTGCCGGCATGCCCGCCCTGCTGACCGTGTCGGGCCGTGGCCGGCTGCCCTTCTCCGCCCTGCACCGTCGTCCTCTGTACCTGCACGCCCTGGAGGCGCTCGCAGCCTCCGGAGCGGCGCAGATCGTGGTGGCCGTCGACGGACCCGACCGCGCCCGAGTCGCGCGCGAGGTGGGTCGTGCCGGCCTGCGCGCCGAGGTGTGCGGCGGCGACATGTGGTGGCCACGGGTCCAGGCCGCGTCGGCCGGGCTGCTCGTGCACGACCCGCTCTGCCCGCTGACGTCGGCGGAGTTCCTGCGCGACGTACGTCGTGGTGCGGCTGCGCGGCCGCACGTCTCGTTGCTGGCCTACCGGCCCGTGACCGACACGGTCAAGACCGTCGTGGAGGAACGCATCCAGGGCACGATCGATCGCGAGGGGCTCGCGGCGCTCGTGTCGCCGGTGGTCATCGCACCGGCCGTGCTGGCTCTCGCTGAAGGAGCGGGCGACCTGCCGCCTGTCGAGGACTTCTCACGCCTCGCCGGTTGGCTGCGTGCCCGCGGCGAGGTCGAGATGGTGCGTGCGCCCTCGCTGGCCCGGCGGGTCGACGACGCGTCGGCGGTCCACCTGCTCGAGTGCGTCGACGAGCTCGCTCGCCGGGTGCGCAAGGAACCCGTCGCCGTCGTCACCGACGGAGCAGGCCTCGGAACTCCCGGAAGAACTTGACCGGCTGGCGCAGCACGGCGCGGGGCAGCTGCCGCAGGTAGCCGCACCCGTCGCGGGAGAGCCGCCGGAACATCCGTCCCGGCTTGCTGGCGAGCCGTTGCTCGAGGTCGAGGGCGTACGCCGGGATGAGGGCCCGTGAGGACAGCTCGACGTGCGTGCCGCAGCGGGTGCACCGGACCGAGTCGAGCAACCGGCCGGCGTAGTGCAGCTCGTGGTCGGTGAGCCGGTCGCACACCTCGCAGCGCAGCTCCGCCTCCTCGAGACTCATACGTGCTCCCCGTGGGGCCACAGGTCTCGCAGGTGGGCCAGCGCAGACTCCCGACGGTGGTGCGGCCCGTGCTCCGAGAGGTCCCAGCCCGCCTTGGCCAGCAGCCGCTCGGCCAGGAAGAGGTCCTCGGGGAAGGTGATCTTGATGTTCCTGGCATCGCCTTCGACGCACAGGACCGGGACGTCGGTGTAGGCCTCGATGCAGCTGGCGGTGTCGGTGCCCACGAAGCCGTCCGCCTCGGCCAGGCGATAGGCCTCCAACAGCGGGCGGGCGGAGAACGCCTGCGGCGTCTGCACGGCCACGACCCGCTCGGGAGGCTGCTCGACACCGTCGAGAGCCGCGAGGTTGCCCTGGGTGCGTACCGGGATCGCGCCGCCGTACGTCGTCGCCGTGTCGATGACGGAGGCGAACATCGCCGTGCCGGCGAGCGGGCGCGCGGCGTCGTGGATCACCACGACGTCGATCTCACCCGCCTCGATCGCCGGCGCGAGGGCCTGCAGCGCCTGCCACTCGGAGCTGTGCCGGCTGTCGCCGCCGACGACGATGGACACGTCGGGAGGACCGATCTCGCGGTCGATCGTGGCCAGCACGCTCTCACGGTCCTGTTCGCGGACCACGATCACCGTGTGGGTGACCGAGGTCAGCGCGCGCGCCCACCGGATCGACCACGTGAACACCCGTCGGCCCGCCAGGGGGAGCAGCACCTTGTTGGTGTGGTGGCCGCTGCGCCGTCCGTCGCCCGCCGCCAGCATCACGACCGCGGCGCGCGGCGTCGCCCCGTGGGCGCCCGGGACGGGGTCGGTCGGGGGGAGCGGCACCGGGCGAGCCTAGCGCCCGCCCGGCCGTCCAGCCGTCCTGGTCGAGGTCCACGGGCGGCCTCAGCCGGCCAGCCGCGTGCTCAGGTCGGCCAGGCCGGGGATGTCCGACGAGCCGTCGGCCATGGCGTCCTGGATCCGCCGCATGGTCACGATCGGCGAGGACTCGTCGAGCTCGACGTCGGCGTACGTCAGCGTGTGGTCGACGGGTACGTCGCGCGTCAGGGTGGCCCCGGACAGCACCCCGAGCGGCACCAGCCCGTCGCGCGCGAAGTCGTCGGCCGGGTCGATGAGGCCTCGCACCATCGCACCCCCGATGCCGTCGATGCGCTCACCGGCGCGGAGCGCACGCTTGGCCTGCGCCCCCACCTCGGCGGTCCAGTGCTCCGAGACCAGGCTGGGCCGGTGGTCCAGCACCATCTCGTACACGGTGAGCGGGGCCTCGATGCTGGCGAGGTGGTAGGGCCGGTAGAGCGCGAAGTAGGGCCCGTCGCCCATCTGGAGGTAGGTCATCTCGTGGTGGACGTAGGGGTCGTCGGTGCGGATGACGACGAAGACGCCCGGTGCCACCGGCCCGGTGCAGTAGTCGACGACGCCGGCCCTCTCGATGATGCCGCCGTCCGTGGTGAGGGCGAAGGTCTGGTGCAGCGTCTCCACGGTCGACGGCGGGCCGAACATGCCGCGGCGGCTCACCCCGAGGCCGGTCGTGTTGGCGAGCGACGCCATCTCGATCATGGCCTTCGAGCCGTCGACGAAGCTGGTGAGCATCTTGGGGTTCATCTGCTTGTCGACCGCGCGCTCGGCGAGCGACTCCGGCGTGGCGTACGGGTCGAGCGGGTTGTTCTTGCCCTTGCCCGCGCAGATGACCTCGAAGTTCAGGTCGCGTGCGTAGTCGACGAGGATCTTGGTCTCGACCGGCTCGTCGCCGCGGCACACTGAGTAGATCGCGTCGGACTCGTCGGCCAGCCGGGCCAGGTAGCGGCCGACGGTGACGTCGGCCTCGACCGTCAGCGTGGCCACGTTGATGCCCGCGGCGAGCGCCTGTACGGCGACGGCGACGGCCGCGTCGGGGACGCCGGTGGCCTCCACGACGACGTCCAACGGCAGGCCGACGAGCCGGCCTATGTCGGTGAGGGCGACGCTGCCGCCGTCCTCGATGACCCGGACCGCCTCGGCGGTGTCGCCCGCGTCGGTCGGGGTGATGCCCGCCTGGGTGAGGGCCTCCACGGCGCGCTCGTGCTGGACGTCCAGCACCGCCGACAGCGTGATGCCGGGCATCCGCAGCAGCTGGGCGGCGAAGCCGCGGCCCATCTGCCCGGCGCCCACGAGGCCGACCCGGAGTGGCCGCCCCGTCTCGTCGAGTCGCAGCTGAAGCCTGTCTCGGTAGCTCATGTCAGTCCCGTCTGGTGGTGGTGTCCTTCGGGTCGCGTGATCCGGAACGAGTCACCGGTCGCCGGCAGCGTCAGGTCACCCTTCCGGACGCACACGTCGCCGGGAAGCTTGGCCGCGGTGCGACCGTCGGCCTTGAGGTCGAGGTGCCCGAGGTTGATGAGGTTGTCGCGCACCACGTCACCGACGGCGAGGATCTCGAACGACGAGTCGCCGAGGTGGATGGTGTCGCCGGGGCGGGGGCCGTCCTCGGCCACGGCGGCGCGGTGGAGGACGGAGATCTCGTGCAGCTCGGCCGGGGCGCCCTCCCCGAAGAAGATGACCATGCCGTGGTCGAGGAAGGCCTTGACCTGCGTGCCCACGACGGTGACCGTCGACTCGTAGACGGTGGTCGTGTCGGTGGTGGTCATACCTCGTGCACGTCCTCTGGCTTGACCCCCGAGACGAAGAGCTCCTCGGTGATGAACTGGGCCAGTGGACCCGCCGGGCTCGTGGCGTGCACGTCGACGGTGAGCACCTTCTTCATGGGGTAGACGCCCACCCGGGCGGTGCCGCCGCAGTCGATGACCGCGACGGCGATCTTGTCGAACGGTGCCGACGACTTGAAGCCGTCGAAGGCCTGGCCGCCGGTCATGTCGGCGATCCTCTGGGCGACCGGGTGGATGCCCCCGCCGGTGATCGAGGCCACGAGGGGCCGGTCGTCGGTGGGGGTGATCGTCAGGGGACCGCCCCAGCCGCCGCGGCCCTTGCTGATGGTGACTGACTTGTACTCGCTCATCGGTGCTCCTTGGGAGGTGTGGTGGGGCACGGTCCCGGCCGGCGGTGCCGGCCGGAACCGTGCCGTGGGACCTAGCTGCTGCTGCTGTACAGGCCGAAGCTCGCGAAGTAGGCGATGACGACGGCCAGCGGACCGGTGAAGAGTCGGGAGATGAGGACCGCAGGCACGCCGACCTCGACGGTCTCCGGCTCCGCCTCGCCCAGGGCCAGGCCGACCGGGATGAAGTCGCAGCCGACCTGCGGGTCGATCGCGAACAGCGCCGGCAGGGCGTACTGGGGCGGGATGTCGCCCTGACCGATCCGGGTGCCGAGGAGCACGCCGACGACCTGCGCGATGACCGCGCCGGGGCCGAGCACCGGCGAGAGCACGGGGAGGGCGCAGAAGATGCTGATCGCGAGCAGGCCGAGGAGGCTGCCCGCCAGCGGCTCGATGAGGTGGGCGAGGGCGTCGCCCAGCCCGGTCTCGTTGATGACGCCGATCAGGACCGCGATGAAGGCCATGAAGGGCAAGATGTTGCGGATGACGGTGTCGATGGTGTCGCGGCCCGCCTGGTAGAGCGTGCCGACGACGCCGCCGACGGTCGTGCCGATCTTGACGAGCAGCTTGTTCATGCCGTCCATCGGGCCGCCAGCTCGGGGCGTGTTGGTGGTCGTGGTGCTCATGCCGCCACCTCCTCGGAGGCGCTGGAGCGACGAGACAGCATCCGGGTGGTGAGCAGCTCGGTCACGACACCGCGGATCATGATCACGACCAGCCCCACGAGCAGGTAGCGCACGGCCAGGTCGCTGGTGTTGAGGCCCAGCGTGGTGATGCCGGCCGCGATCCCGAGGTAGACGAACAGCTCACCGGGGTTGGCGTGCGGGAAGATGCCGGTGATGGGGTGCACGAAGCTCACCGCCGAGTCGTAGAAGGCGGGCTTGTACTTCTCGGGCAGGAAGCGACCCATCGTGTAGGCCATCGGGTTGGTCAGGAAGAACACGCTCAGGACCGGCAGCACGAGGTACCGGACGGGGTACCACTGGAGCCCCGGCCGGGCGGCGTACTCACCGAGCTTGTCGATGCGCTCGGGGCCGATCATCCGGATCAGCGCGTTGACCGCGGTGAGCAGCACGATCAGCGTGGGGATGATGCCCGTGACGAGGCCGAGGAAGACCACGCCCCCAGCCTCGAACAGGCCGATGAACCAGTCGGCGGCTTCGGCGAGGGCGCCGAAGACGCCGGTCGGCGGATCGACCGTGGTGGGTGTGGTGGTCATCGGGAGTCCCGCTGCCGCCATCAAGGTGAATGGCATGATTGCTCCTGTCGAGTTGGCCCTGAGGCCTGGTCGTGATGCTTTCCCGGCATCGTTCGTCACCGGCGGACTGGCCGCTCGATGTCATTGCCACTTGTCGGCCCCGGGCTCCACCCCGTGGCCGGCAAGGGTGTGGTGCTACACGCCGGCCCGGACCTTCGTGTCTGACCCGCGGTACAGCTCGGCCGCCTGGCGGGCGGCCAGGCGCTGCTTGGCGGAGATGTGCGGGACGTCGCGGTCGCCGCACAGCACGGAGACCTTGACGTCGAAGAGGTCGGGGAGGGTCCGGGCGCGGGCGAGGGTGGTGAACCCGCTGAGCGAGACCGCGTCGCGGACGACGGAGTGCTCGTCGACGGCGATGGCCACGAACGCCCGCCCGCCGCGGTAGCGGTTGCCGCCCACCCCGACGCTCACCGTCCCCGAGCGACGCAGGCGGCGTACGTCGGTGTTGAAGGCCATCGACTGCTGGTAGGTGAGGTAGAGCTGGACGATCCAGCCGGCCACGACTGCGCCGAGCACGACGAATGCTGGACTCATGAGGGCGTCCCTTCTGAGGTGGATCCCACGGCGCTGAGCACGCTGCGGGCGAGGGCCTCGTCGCAGACGAGGGAGTCGATGATGCGGCCGCGGAGCGCGCCGAGGACGCCTGGTGTCTTGGCCCGGCCCGAGGCCACACCGACGACGTTGGGGATCTCGAGCAGCCCGTCGAGGCTGATGCCCAGGACCCGGTCGTCGACCACGCCTCGGATGGGTACGCCCTGCGCGTTGTAGTAGCGGGCCGCGACGTCGCCGACCGGTTCGAGCGCCCAGAAGGCCTCACGGGCAGCGGGGTCGAGGCTCAGGGAGTCGAGGATGGCAGCCGACGAGCCGTGGGTCGGGGTGCCGATGCCGACGAACGCCAGGTCGGCCCGGCCGGCGTGTGCCAACGCGTCGCTGATCGAGGGCTCGGCCAGCAGCGCGTCGCGCGAGGCGTCGCTCTCGAGGGTGGCGGGTGCATGGAGGAAGCGGTACGACGAGCCGAGCCGGACCGCCAGCTCGCGCACCAGCTCCTGCCCGCTGATCTCGTTGCTGATCGAGGAGAGGCCGCCGACCAGCTGCACCAGGGAGAGCCGGTGGAACTCCTGCTCGGCGGTCGTGGCGTAGACCATCGCCTGGAGGGCGTGACCCCAGGACAGGGCCACCGTCATCGAGTCCTTGAGGTTGTCCAGCAGCAGGCGCGCGGCCTGGGTGCCGACGGCGTCCTCCACGCGCAGGCCCGGCGCAAGGCGGGTGTGCGAGACCCGGGCATCCCGCAGCCCGAACGTGGTGCGGAGCTCGTCCTCGAGCTCGTGGACCCGGCCCTCGGGGTCGTTGATCCGGATCTCGACGATGCCCTGGCTCTGTGCCTCGGTGAGCATCCGGGACACGTTGGAGCGGCTGGTGCCGAGCGCCTGCGCCACCTGGGCCTGCGAGCGGCCCTGGACGTAGTAGAGGCGCGCGGCCGCCAGCAGCGTTGCGGGATCTCGGGGAGTTGGCATCGTCACCTCTGTGCGGATCGTTAATCACAAATGATCTAGAACATGTATAGGAGTGTGACCCCGGTCACGTCAAGGGGTCCGGGTGGGCCAATCCGCGAGCGAGCTGCTCCAGCAGCTCTGCGGCGTGGGCCCCGTCGGCCACCCGGTGGTCCACGGTGATCCCGGCCTCGACCGTCAGTGCGACGCCGATCCCGCCCGCCACGGCGACGGGACGCCGCCGGATGCTGCCGAGGGACAGCACGCTGGCCTGGGGCGGCGTCAGCAGGGCCTGGAAGCGGTCCACGCCGAGGCCGCCGAGGTTCGACAGCGACGCGTTGGCGATGCCGAGGTACGCCGGGTCGAGGCGTCCGCCCTGAGCGGCGGCCACCACCGCGCGGATCTCGCGGTCCAGCTGCTCGGGAGGCACGAGGTCGGGCTCGTTGAAGGTCGGGACCAGGAGGCCTCGGTCGGTGGCCACGGCCAGCGCGACGGACGGGGGACCGGCCACCGACGGGCCGTCGTCCTCCCAGCGGCTCAGCAGGTCGGGCACGGCTCGCAGGGCCGCGGCGTACCCGCGCAGGAGGATGGTGGTCCAGGAGAGGCCGCTTCTCGCGGCGTCGGCCGTGTCGAGCTCGATCTCGCGCCACACGGTGAACTGCGGGATCGCGGCGGTCGGTGTCATGGCGCGGGCCACGGCGCGGCGTACGGCACGCCGCCGGTCGGGCGCTGCGGGCGCTGCGGGAGCTGGGGGAGCTGGGGGCGCTGCGAGGGGCCGGGCGGGCGCCACCGGCTCGAGTGCTGCCAGTGCCTCCACGTCGCGCAGGCGCACCAGGCCGTCGGGTCCGGTGCCGGTGACCGTGGCCAGGTCGACGCCGTGCTCGCGAGCCAGGGCCCGGGCACGGGGGACGGCCGCCACGGGGCCGGGCGCCGCCGGCGGGGGCGGGGCGTCCTCCGGCTCGGGCTCGGCCGCGGCGGAGGGCTCCGGTACGGCGACGGCGTCGGGCTCGGGCGCGGGCTCCGTCAGCAGGTCCCCGAAGCCGCCGCCGGTGTCCTCGCCCTCGATCCAGGCGATGGGTGCACCGACATCGGCCATGCCGGACTCGACGACGATCTCGACGAGGGTGCCGGAGACGGTGCTCTCCACCTCCATGTCGACCTTGTCGGTCATGACCTCGCAGACGACGTCGCCCTCGGCGACCTCGTCGCCGGGGCGGACCATCCAGGTGGCCACCTCGCCCTCGGTCATGGTCATCGACATCTTGGGCATCCTGATCGCGAGCCTGGCCATCAGGACTCCTTCATGATCGTCAGGGCCGCCTCGACGATGTCGTCCACCTGAGGAACGGAGGCCTTCTCGAGCTGCGGCGCATAGGGGATGGGGGCATCGAGCCCGCTGAGGCGCCGCACCGGCGCCAGCAGGCGGTAGACCGTGGGCGACTCGGCGATCCGGGCCGCGAGCTCGGCGGTGAAGCCGACGTGCCCGGGGGCCTCCTGCACCAGCAGGGCGCGCCCGGTGCGCGACACGTCCTCGTGGATCGGTGCGTCGTCGAGGGGCGTGAGGCTCCGCGGATCGATGACCGAGATGTCGACGCCCTCCTGGGCGAGGGTCTCGGCGGCCTCCAGGGCGCGCGACACCATGACCCCGGTCGCCACGACCGTGAGGTGCTCGCCCCGGCGGCGGACCGCACTCTGGCCGAGCGGCACCCGCACCGCCTCCTCGGGCACGTGGCCGGAGGTGCGGTAGAGCAGCTTGTGCTCGAGCACGATGACCGGGTTGGGGTCGTCGATCGCGGCGAGCAGGAGGCCCTTGGCGTCGGCGGCCGTGGCCGGCATGACGACCTTGAGGCCCGGCACGTGGGCGAACCACGCCTCCAGGCTCTGGGAGTGCTGGGCGGCGGCGCCGGTGCCGGACCCCAGCGGGGCGCGCAGCACCATCGGCACCGACATGGCGCCGCCGAGCATGAAGTGGATCTTGGCCGCCTGGTTGACGATCTGGTCCATCGCCTGGTTGGTGAAGTCGGAGAACTGGATCTCGACGATCGGCCGCATGCCGGCCAGTGCGGCGCCGACGGCGGCACCGACGATGCCGAGCTCGGAGATGGGGGTGTCGCGGATGCGCTCGGGGCCGAAGCGGTGGAAGAGGTCGCCGCTGACGCCGAACGCGCCGCCGTACAGGCCGATGTCCTCGCCGAGCATGAAGACGCGCTCGTCGGCCTCCATGGCCTGGCCGATGGCCTCGCGGACGGCCTCGGCGTAGGTGATGATCCGATCGTTCTCGGGGGCTGCGTTGGTCACGATGTGCTCCTGGGGTCAGGCTCGCGCGAAGACCGCGTCGAGGAGGTCGGAGGGGTCGGCGTCGGGAGCGGCGTTGGCCTGGCGGACCGCGTCGCGCATCTGGTCCATCGCCTGGGTGCGGATCTCCTGGATCTCGTCCTCGGAGAGCACGCCGGCCTCCTTGACCTGCGCCTCGAAGCGCAAGATGGGGTCCTTGCCGCGCCACTCGGCGATCTCCTCCTTGGTGCGGTACAGGTTCTTGTCGGACTTGCTGTGGCCCTTCCACCGGTAGGTGAGGTTCTCCACGAGCGTCGGACCCTCGCCGGCGCGGGCCCGTGCGACGGCGGTGGCCACCGCGGCGTGCACGGCGTCGACGTCGTTGCCGTCGACCGTCACGCCCGGGATGCCGTAGCCGGCCGCGCGCTCGGAGATGTTCTCGATGGCGAACGACCTCTCGGTCGAGAACGACATGCCGTACTTGTTGTTCTCGCAGATGAACACGACCGGCAGCTTCCAGATCGCGGCCAGGTTGACCGCCTCGTGGAAGGCGCCCTCGTTGGCGGCGCCGTCGCCGAAGAAGCAGGCGACGACGCGGTCCTCGCCGCGCAGCTGGTAGGCCAGCGCGGCGCCGGCGGCGATCGGGATGCCGCCCGCCACGATGCCGTTGGCTCCCAGGTTGCCGGTGGCGGTGTCGGCGATGTGCATGGAGCCGCCGCGGCCCCGGCAGTAGCCGGTCTCCTTCGCGAGCAGCTCGGCCATCATCCGCGTCAGGTCGGCGCCCTTGGCGATGCAGTGCCCGTGGCCGCGGTGGGTCGAGGTGATCGCGTCGTCGGGCCGCAGCGCCAGGCAGGCGCCGGTGGCCGAGGCCTCCTGGCCGATGGACAGGTGCATGGTGCCGTGCATCAGGCCCCGGGCGAACAGGTCGTCGACGGCCTCCTCGAAGCGGCGGATGGTCCACATCGTCAGCAGGGCATGGCGCGCGCTGTCGCGGCGGGCACCGGGGGCGTCGTTCATGAAGTCTCCTCTGCACATATGTGCGTGTGACAATCACGCATGACCAGAACGGTAGGTGACGAAGGTCACTCAAGGCAAGGGGTGCCCGGCTACGAAGTTGCGGAGCCGTCCCCTCGTTCTCACGCCGGAAACATCACGGAGATCGCCCCACAACACGCGGCACCTACCTTCGGGAGCGACCGGAGGAGGCGCGGATGGGCCCGGAGTGGGTGCCGGTGTGCCGGCTGGTGGAGCTCGGGGTGGACCGCGGTGCGACCGCGCTCGTGCACGGGCAGGCGGTCGCGGTCTTCCGCACCGGCGGCGACCGGGTGCACGTGCTGGGCAACCACGACCCGTTCGCGAAGGCCTCCGCACTGGCCCGCGGCATCGTCGGTGTGCGGGAGGGCGTCCCGTTCGTGGCATCGCCGCTGCACCGGCACGCGTTCGACCTGCGCACCGGCGCGTGCCTCGACGACCCCCACGTCGTCGTACCGGTGTATGACGTCCGCGTCGTCGAGGGAGTGGTGCTGGTGGGGCACCGCCTGCTGCCGGAGGGCTCCACCGGCTAGGGGATCAGCGGCTGACCACCAGCGCTGTGGCGATGGCCGCGATGCCTTCGCCGCGGCCGGTCAGGCCCAGCCCGTCGGTGGTCGTGGCCGACACCGACACGGGGGCGCCGACGGCGGCCGACAGAGCGGCCTCGGCCTCGGCGCGGCGCGGGCCGAGGCGGGGACGGTTGCCGATGACCTGGACGGCCACGTTGCCGATCTCGTAGCCGGCCGATCGCACCCGCCGGGCGGTCTCGCCGAGCAGCGCGGCACCGGAGGCGCCTGACCACTCCGGCTCCGACGTACCGAAGTTGCTGCCGAGATCGCCGATCCCGGCGGCCGAGAGGAGCGCGTCGCAGGCGGCGTGGGCGGCCACGTCCGCATCGGAATGGCCCTCCAGGCCCAGGGGCTCGTCGGGCCACGCGAGGCCGGCCAGCTGGAGCGCCGCACCCTCGACGAGGCGGTGCACGTCGGTGCCGACGCCGGTGCGAGGCAGGGCCGGGGCAGGCAGGTCGGTCACGCCATGATCATGCCTGAGTCACACTTGGGCCATGACCGGGTCTCGTAGGTGGGCGTTGGCAGGGCTGGTGTCCGGCCTCGCTGGTCTCGCGACGAGCTACGCCGCCGCCCTCATCCTCACGATCCGCGAGTCCCCGGTCGTTGCCGTCGCCGAGCTGGTCGTCCGGGTCACGCCGGGTCCCCTCGTCGAGCGCGCCATCGCCCTCCTGGGGCGGGCCGACAAGCCGGTGCTCGTGGTGAGCGTCATCGTGCTGACCTCCCTCATGTTCGTTGTCGTGGGGTGGTTGGGCTCCCGGTCGTGGCGCTGGTCGCTGGTGGCCTGGCTGGGCCTGGCCTTCTTCGGCCTCTTCGCCGTGCTGGTCCAGCCCGGGGCGAGGGCGACCGACGCGCTGCCCGTGATCGTCGGCTTCATCACCTGGGTGGTCTGCCTCGACGTGCTCGGCCGTCGCGTGAGGCCGGCCCCGGGCTCCGACGGCGACGGTCGGCGCCGGTTCCTGGTGATGGCCGGCGCGATCGGAGCCGGTGCCGCGGTCGTGGCGGTCCTGGGGCGCTTCGTCGGGGCCGGTAAGCGCCAGGTCGAGGAGAGCCGCCGGCTGCTGCGGCTGCCCGGGATCACCCGGCGCGATCCCCCGGCCAAGACCCGCATCGGCCTCGACGGGATCACGCCGTGGCGCACCCGTCCCGAGGACTTCTACCTCATCGACACCACCATCGCGGTGCCCACGATCACCGCCAGCGACTGGCGGCTGCGCATCCACGGCCTGGTCGACCGCGAGCTGACGCTGAGCTTCTCCGACCTGCTCGAGCGGGACCTGACCGAGGCCTGGGTGACCCTCAACTGCGTCTCCAACCCGGTCGGCGGACCGCTCATCGGCAACGCCTGGTGGAGCGGCATCCGGTTGGCCGCGCTGCTGGAGGAGGTGGGCGTGCAGGCCGGCGCCGACGCCGTGCTCCAGACCAGCGACGACGGCTGGACCTGCGGCACCCCGCTCGCTGCGCTCACCGACGACCGCGACGCGATGCTGGCCGTCGCGATGAACGGCCGACCGCTGCCTCTCGAGCACGGGTTCCCCGTGCGCACGATCGTCCCCGGCCTCTACGGCTACGTGTCGGCGTGCAAGTGGGTCGTCGACCTCGAGGTCACCAGGTTCAGCGACTTCACCGCCTACTGGACCGATCGCGGCTGGTCGGAGCGGGGGCCGGTCAAGCTGTCCTCACGCATCGACGTACCCCGGTCCGGGGAGGACGTCCCTCCCGGCGAGCTGCGTGTGGGCGGCATCGCCTGGGCCCAGCACACCGGCGTCGCGAAGGTCGAGGTCGCCCTCGACGGCGGTGCGTGGACGACCGCCGAGCTGGCCGACCCCGGCACCGACGACACCTGGGTCCAGTGGGCGGCGACCGTCTCGGTCGAGGCGGGGGACCGGATCGTGCGGGTCCGCGCCACCGACAAGACCGGGTTCGTGCAGAGCAGCGCCCTGGTCGACGTCGTACCCAACGGCTCCGAGGGCTGGCACGGCGTCGACTTCACCGTCCAGCAGGCGTAGCCCGCTCGTTCGTTGTCGAGTGGCGGCTTTGTCGTTGGTCGAGTAGCGAGCGCCGGGTGTTGTTCGTTGGTCGAGTAGCGAGCGCCGGGTCTTGTTCGTTGGTCGAGTAGCGAGCGCCGGGTCTTGTTCGTTGGTCGAGTAGCGAGCGCCAGCGAGCGTATCGAGACCTCCGCGCGCCCGGCTTGTTCGTTGGTAGGCGGTCTCGATACACCCGCTCGTTCCTCGCGGGCACTCGACCACCGAGCGTGGCAGGGTCTTGTTCGTTGGTCGAGTAGCGAGCGCCGGGTTTGTTCGTTGGTCGAGTAGCGAGCGCCAGCGAGCGTATCGAGACCTCCGCGTGCCCGGCTTCTTCGTTGGTCGGCGGTCTCGATACACCCGCTCGTTCCTCGCGGGCACTCGACCACTGGTCGGCGGTCTCGATACACCCGCTCGTTCCTCGCGGGCACTCGACCACCGAGGGCGCCGGGTGTTGTTCGTTGGTCGAGTAGCGAGCGCCAGCGAGCGTATCGAGACCTCCGCGTGCCCGGCTTGCTCGTTGGTTGGCGGTCTCGATACACCCGCTCGTTCCTCGCGGGCACTCGACCACCGAGGTGTTGCCCGTTCCTCGCGGGCACTCGACCACCGAGGTGTTGCTTGTTCCTCGCGGGCACTCGACCACCGGGGTGCTGCGCGGCACTCGACCACCGAGGAACGGGTCAGCGAAGGACGTACGCCGTCCCGCCGGATGCCGGGATCCAGGCGTCCTCGAACTCCGCACGCCGGTAGGTGCGGCGGACCGTCGCGTCCGAGGGGGCGGCCGGGTCGTTGACGACCACGTCGCCGGCCGCCGTGAAGCCGACGATCACCAGCAGGTGGCCAGGAGTCGAGGAGATGGGCGCGCCGGTGAGCTCGCCGCGGCCGAAGGCGACCGACACGATCAGCGGGGTGCCGGCGGTGATGTAGTCCTCGGCCTCGCGCAGGCTGCGCAGCCGGGTCACGAACGACTCGGGCACGAACTGGCCGGCGTACGCGGTGTTGAAGGCCCAGTTGCCGGTGCCGTCGTAGCCGTGGTCGTAGGTCATCCTGGCCGCGTAGTCGACCATCGGGTCGGGGTGGCCGGAGCCCGCGTAGCCCAGGGCCGCGGCGGGCGTCGCGCCGCGGTAGCCCAGCACCATCGCGACCGACGTCGGCGAGCACCAGGCCTCGCCGCCGCTGCCCCACTGCGGGTAGTGGCCGGCGTGGATCATCTGTGAGTACGTCGGCACGGCGAGCGTGGTGCCCACGCCCGGCCCGGGCGCGGAGGTCGGTACGTCGTCGGTGTCGGGCAGCTGCGAGGCGACCGCTCCGACCCGGTCGAGCGAGACGGCGGCGCCCGAGCCGGGAGCCCGGAGCAGGCTGACCTTCAGCTGCCAGCCCGTGGCGGCCGTCGCCCGCCCCGCCGTCGTCTGGAGCGTGTCGACGGCGACGCGGGCCAGGTCGTCGGTCTGCGTGCCGGCGGAGGTGCGGCGGATGGCCTCGCCGGAGGTCCATCGCCCCAGCACGTCCCACGAGGAGGTGGCTGAAGCCGTGCGGACCCGCGCCTTCACCTCGATCCAGCTCTGGCCGGGTGTGGTGGCCTGCCACGACGGGATCAGCTCGGTCAGCGCGAAGCCGGGCTCGACCCAGGCCGAGGTCCAGCTGCCGGTCTCGTACCTCTTGCCCAGGTAGGTGCGCCGGCCGGCTGGCTTCTTCAGCCTGAGCGACCCCTTCGCGACCTTGACGCCGTTCCTGGCCCCCGAGCGCAGCTGGCCGGCGGAGCTCCAGGAGGTCTGCGAGATCTGCCGGTCCTCGGCGCGCGCCGACGTGGCCGTGGCGGCCGGCGGGACGGCCAGTGCAGGCAGCACCAGGGCGGAGAGCAGGGCAGTGGACAGGCCAGTGGACAGGGCAGTGGACGGCCAGTGGACAGGGCAGGGGAGGGGAGGCGGCGCACCCGACGACGGTAGGTCACATCAGCCCCATTCGTCACGGGATTCAAGGATGCAGGGTGCCGTCGAGGCCGCCTCTAGGATGGGCTGGTGAACTTCAGGCTCCACGACACCGCGACCCGCGAGGTCCGTGACTTCGTCCCCCTCGAGGAGGGGAGAGCGGGTCTCTACGTGTGCGGCCTGACCGTCCAGAGCGAGCCGCACATCGGGCACGTGCGCTCCGGGGTCAACTTCGACGTGCTGCAGCGGTGGCTGCGGGTGCTCGGCTACGACGTGACGTTCATCCGCAACATCACCGACATCGACGACAAGATCCTGGCGAAGGCCGCCGAGCAGGGGCGGCCCTGGTACAACCTCGCCTACGCCATGCATCGCGAGCTCGACCGGGCCTACGCCGCCCTCAACGTCGCGCCGCCGACCTACGAGCCTGCTGCGACCGGGCACATCCCCGAGATGATCGAGATGATCGGGCAGCTCATCACCCGGGGCCACGCCTACGCCGCGGAGGACGGGTCCGGCGACGTCTACTTCGACGTGCGCTCCTGGCCGTCGTACGGCGAGCTGACGCGGCAGGGCCTCGACGACATGGAGTCGGCCTCCGACGCAGAGCCGCGGGGCAAGCGCGACCCGCGCGACTTCGCGCTCTGGAAGTCGTGGAAGAAGGCGACCGAGCCCGAGACCGCAGCTTGGCCCTCGCCCTGGGGTCCGGGCCGGCCGGGCTGGCACATCGAGTGCTCGGCGATGGCTGAGAAGTACCTCGGCACGGCCTTCGACATCCACGGCGGCGGCGTCGACCTGCGGTTCCCGCACCACGAGAACGAGCAGGCGCAGTCGCGCGCGGCGGGACACGGCTTCGCGTCGTACTGGATGCACAACGCGTGGATCACCACTGCCGGCGAGAAGATGAGCAAGAGCCTCGGCAACTCGCTGATGATCCCGGCCGTGCTGGAGCGCTTCCGCGGCATCGAGCTGCGCTACTACCTGGTGGCGGCCCACTACCGCAGCCACGTGGAGTTCAGCTTCGAGGCGCTGGAGGAGGCCGCGACCGGGTTCCGGCGGATCGAGGCGTTCCTCTCGCGAGTGACGGTGCCCGAGGCAGGCTCGCTGCCCGACACGTTCGTCGCTGCCATGAACGACGACCTCGGCACCCCGGCCGCCATCGCGGTGGTGCACGAGACCGTGCGCGAGGGCAACCGGCTGCTCGCCGCCGGGCACGACGCCACCGAGCAGGCGGCCGCGGTCCTGGCGATGCTCGACGTGCTCGGTCTCCACCCGCACGACCCCGCCTGGGCGAGCGCGTCCTCGGCCGACACCGACAAGCTCACCCTGGCCGTCGACGCCCTCGTCGCCGGCCTCCTCGAACGCCGTGCCGAGGCGCGTGCGGCGAAGGACTTCGCCACCGCCGATGCGATCCGCGACCAGATCGTGGCCGCGGGCATCGACGTCGAGGACACCCCCAACGGCCCCATTTGGAGCATCTGATGCCAGGTAATTCTTCCCGCAAGGGCGCGATCCGCAAGACCGGCAAGGGTCCGACCGTCGGTTCGGGCGGTCGCGTCAAGCGCGGCCTCGAGGGCCGGGGTCCGACGCCGAAGGCCAAGGACCGCCCCAACCACAAGGTCTTCAAGTCCAACGAGAAGACCGACCGCGCCGAGCAGGCGCGCCCCAAGCGCCGCAGTGCGAAGAGCACCGAGGCCGAGTGGGTCGCCGGTCGCAACTCCGTGGTCGAGGCACTGCGTGCGGGCATCCCGGTCACGGGCATCTACGTCGCCGAGGGCGCCGAGCGGGACGCCCGGCTGCGTGAGGCGTTCAAGCTCGCCGCCGAGCGCGGCCTCTCCCTGCTCGAGGTCACCAAGAACGAGCTCGACAAGATGACCGGTGGTGCCGTGCACCAGGGCCTCGCGGCCCGGATCCCGTCCTACGAGTACGCCCACGCCGACGACCTGCTCAACGCCGCCGGCAGCGGCGAGATGGCGCTGATCGTGGCGCTCGACTCGGTCACCGACCCGCGCAACCTCGGCGCCGTCGTGCGTTCGGCATCGGGCTTCGGCGCGCACGGCGTCCTCATCCCCGAGCGCCGGGCGGCCGGCATGACCGCCTCGGCGTGGAAGACGTCGGCCGGTGCCGCCGCGCGCACTCCCATCGCCCAGACGGTCAACCTCGTCCGCCAGCTCAAGGCCTACCAGTCGGCGGGCTGCATGGTCGTCGGTCTCGCGGCCGACGGTGATGTCACGCTGCCCGAGCTCGTGTCCGACGGCGGCCTGTTCGACGTACCTCTGGTGATCGTCGTGGGCTCCGAGGGCAGCGGCCTCTCTCGGCTCGTCGCCGAGACCTGTGACCAGCTCGTCAGCATCCCGATGGCCAACCAGCTCGAGTCGCTCAACGCCGGCGTCGCGGCGTCCGTCACCCTGTACGCCGTCTCGCAGGCGCGCGCCGCCCGCTGAGGCGCCCGATGCGCCGGCCCCGACACACGACCACCCTCCGCTGGATCGCCCTGGGGGCGGTCTGGCTGGTGGTGTCCGTGGCGACGGCCTCGACGCTGTTCCTGACGAGCAGTCGCACCACGGTGCTGGCCAGTCACGACGCCGTGCTCAGGCCGACCCTCGACAGCCATGCGGTGCTGGCGACGGGTCCCGTGCTGCCGAACTTCCGGATCGCGACGGCCGGCCGGATCGGCGTCCACATCGACCTGGGCAAGACCGAGGTGGCGTCGACGGGCGAGCTGATGCAGCGGTACGCCGTGATCGCGGCCGAGCCGGATGCGCAGATCGCCAAGGCGCAGGGGCTGGTCGTGGACATGGCGGTCTCGGCGGCGCTGCGTGGTGCCGCCGTGGGCCTCCTGGCCATCGCGATCTACTTCATGATCGGCCGGGTCCGACGGCGCGAGCTGTTGCAGGGCCTGCGCCACCTCCACCTGAAGACGCTGGCCGGCGCGCTGGTGCTCGTGCTCATCGGCGCCGCCCTCTGGCAGCCCTGGGAGCGGTCCGACGACTCGGTCGACGAGGCGCGTGAGTGGATCCCGTTGGCCGACTACCTCGGCGACGACGTACCGCTGCCCGCCGAGGCGGACGGGGTCGAGATCCGCGTCGACGCGACCACCGACCAGTCCAAGCGGCTGTTCGAGAGCGCCGTGTCGACCTACGACAAGAGCAAGGAGTTCTACGCCAGGGCCGCGGAGGCGGCGGGCGAGCTCGCGCTGCGGGTGCCCGAGGACGGCGAGACCGTCGTGACCCTGGTGTCCGACCGGCACGACAACATCGGCATGGACAAGGTCGCGCGCGCCATCGGCGACGCCGGCGGCGCGACCGCTGTGTACGACGCGGGGGACGACACCTCCTCGGGCGACGCCTGGGAGGCGTTCTCGCTGGACTCCCTCGACGAGGCGTTCGGTGACCTCGACCGCTGGGCGGTCGCTGGCAACCACGACAACGGCACGTTCGTGAGCCGCTACCTCGACGATCTCGGCTGGCAGACGTTCGACGGCGAGATCGTCGACGGCCCCGACGGCACCACGCTGCTGGGCGTCGACGACCCGCGCTCGAGCGGCCTGGGCAACTGGCGCGACGAGAGCGGGCTGTCGTTCGCCGAGGTCGGCGACAGGCTGGCCGATGCGGCGTGCGCCGCCGACGAGCGCGTCTCGACGATGCTGGTCCACGACGCGAACCTCGGCAAGGAGGCCCTGGCCCGAGGATGTGTCGACCTCGTCGTCGGCGGGCACCTGCACGTGGAGGTCGGGCCCACCGAGGTGACCGGCGAGGACGGCAGCACCGGGTGGTCCTACACGATGGGCACCACCGGCGGGGCGGCGTACGCCATCGCGGTCGGCAGCAAGCCGCGCCGCGACGCGTCGGTGGCCCTGATCACCTACGCCGACGGCCGGCCGACCGGCATCCAGAGCGTGGTGCTGCGCACCAACGGCGCCCTCCTGACCAACGAGTGGACGCCCATCCCGCTCGTCGAGGCAGGACCCACCGACGCAGGACCCACCGACGCAGGTCCGGCCGACGCACGTCCGGCCAACTAGAAGTAGTCCCGGATGTGCGGCTCCCGCGCACCGAGGAGACCGTCGATCGCCGCGTCGTACGTCGCGGGGCCGGCGAGCAGCCCAGCGGTCCGGATCGTCGCGCACGAGGCCGCCCCGGCGTAGGCGAGGGCCAGGCCGCGGGGGGTGAAGACCGGCCCGTCCGCGGCGTCCACCCGCGCGCAGGCCGACGTGCCGCCGGTGAGCTCGTAGGCACCGTCCATCGTGCCCATCAGGTCGCCCTCCACGGAGAACCGCACCGGTCCGCCCGCGGGGAGCGACAACCCCGTGCAGGCGCCGACGACGTCGTGCACGCGCAGCATGTAGGCGTGACCGCCGGTCACCGGCCACGCCACTGACGGCAGCAGCAGCCGGATCGCGTCCAGCCCCGACGTCTGGAAGCGCACCTGCCCGGTCACGGTCGCGAACGACCCCAGGGAGCGCAGCAGGGCCCGCAACGCGTCCGGCGTCGAGCCCAGCAGGTCGCCGACCTCGATGGTCGCGGCGTGGTCGTAGCCGGAGCCGCGCACCCACGTGCTGTAGCCGAGCACCGAGCCGTCCGCGTCACACGCGAGGGTCACCCCCGTGAAGGCGTCGATGAACTCCTGCGCGGTGCCGGCGAACGACGGGCCCCGACGGGTGAGCGGTCCGTTGTGCGCGGCGGCCCACGCGTCGTACACGGCACGGACGGCGTCGAAGTCCTCAGCCGTCGCGCGGCGCAAGGTGATGCCCTCCCCGGGCCGGACGGCGGCCAGCGCAGCCGTGGGCACCTCGACGGTGTCGTACGACGAGATCAGCTCGTAACCGAAGCGGCGGTAGATGCCCGGCGCGGTCGGGAACAGCGTCGAGATCACCTCGCCGCGCTCACGCAGCCCTTCCTCGAGCACCTCCCGGAACAGCTCGTCGAGGAGGCCCTGGCCGCGTGACTCCGTGCGTACGGCGACCCCGGCGATGCCGTTGGTGGCGACCTCGACGCCGTGGAACCACGAGCGGAACTCGCGCCCCACCACCTTGGCCAGCAGGACGCCGTCGTCGAGGGTGCCCCAGCTGTGCCGGCCGGGTGGCGGATAGTCGGCGGGGTCGGGATCGGGGGTGCCGGGGGGCCAGGCGCCGAACGCCTCCTTGGCCAGGGCGGTCATCAGCGGCAGGTCGTCGGCAGTCAGGGCTCGCGTCTCCACGGCGACAATCTAGGGCCACCCGCGCCCAACAGGACTAGCCTGCGGCCATGGCCCTACGCATCGTGGCCAGCCGCCCAGACCCGGCGATCCTCACGCTGCCGTGGTCGACGCCGCTGGAGGAGTGGACCGACGAGTACGTGGTCCCGCTCCCGCGCGGGCTCTCGCGGCACGTCGTACGCATCATCCGGCTCGGCTCCCGCACCTACGCGGTCAAGGAGACGAACGAGCCGATCGCCTTCCGCGAGTACACGACACTGCGCGACATGCAGCGCCTCGGCCTGCCCGCCGTGGTCCCGCACGGCGTCGTGGCCGGCCGTGTCGACGCGGCCGGCCAGGAGCTGCCGGCCGCCCTCATCACCCACCACCTGCAGTTCTCGCTGCCCTACCGCAGCCTGTTCTCGCACGGCCTGACCGCCGAGAACCTGCCCAACCTCGTCGACGCCATCGTCGTGCTGCTGGTCCGGCTGCACCTGGCCGGCTTCTACTGGGGTGACGTGTCGCTGTCCAACGTGCTCTTCCGGCGCAACGCCGGGGAGTTCGCGGCGTACCTCGTCGACGCCGAGACCGGCGAGCTGCGCGACGAGGTCAGCCCCCGGATGCGGGAGTACGACGTCACGGTGGGCTGCGAGAACGTGTTCGCCGAGCTCCTCGACCTCCAGGCCAGCGGGGCCGTCGACAGCGACGCACCCGGGCACCAGATCATCGAGTACCTCCGCGAGCGCTACGAGCTGCTCTGGAGCGAGCTCACCTCGGAGGAGGAGTTCTCGGCGCAGGAGATGTGGCGCATCGAGCTGCGCGTCGAGCGGCTCAACGACCTCGGCTTCGACATCGAGGAGATCGACATCGTCACCGACTTCGACGGTGACAGCGTGCGCATCCAGCCCAAGGTCGTCGAGCTCGGTCACCACCGTCGCGAGCTGCAGTCGCTGACCGGCATGAACGTCGAGGACAACCAGGCCCGGCGGCTGCTCAACGACCTCGCGTCGTTCACCGCCCACTTCGACCTCGGCCGCGAGGACAAGCACCTGGTCGCCAACCGCTGGATGACCCAGATCTACGAGCCGATCATGGCGATGATCCCGCTCGAGGCGCGCGGCAAGCTCGAGCCCGCGGAGATCTACCACGAGATCCTGGTGCACCGCTGGTACCTCTCCGAGCGCGCCGGCCACGAGATCGGCATCTTCGAGACGGCGAAGGACTACATCGAGAACGAGCTGAAGCGTCGGCCCGACGAGGTGCTGGCCACCGACGAGTAGCGTGCGCCGACCGGACGGCAGGGTCACCACGGTCGCGACGCCAGAAGCACCCGCGGGAGGCGTCTGACGTGCTTCTCGCGTCAATCGGCTGCTGAACCCCCGTGTGCTCGTCGAGCACTGGCAGCGCACGAGACTGCGGGGGTCGATTAGCATGTGCGCGCGCCGTCTCGGCGCATGCCGGTGTAGCTCAGTTGGTAGAGCGCCTCTCTTGTAAAGAGGATGTCGCGGGTTCGACTCCTGTCACCGGCCCCACGCTGTGTGGCGTCCGGCAGAGCAGGCAGCAGGGGCTGCGCAGCTCCGACGCACGGGTGCCGGTCCCCGTGCACGGGACCTGCCGACGCTGTGCCACACGGCCCGGCCCTTCACCGCACCTGCGTGACCTCGAACTGCATGCGGGGCTCGGCGAAGGTGTCCTGCGACGCGATCAGCCGCAGCTCGCGCTCGCCGGAGTCGAGGGTGTTCTGCAGCAGGTCGAAGACGCTCGAGGTGGTGCGCGCCAGCGCCTCGGCGGGCGACCCGGTCTCGTGCAGGTGCGCGGTGAAGAGGGCGGCGGTGACGTCGCCGGAGCCATTGGCCTTGAAGGGCAGGTACGGCGTCTGCACGAGCCACGCCCCGTCCGCGGTGACCGCCATCGTCTCGATGGTGCCGGCGGGGCGGTCGGGTCGCTGCACCGAGGTGACCAGCACGGTGGACGGCCCCATCGCCATCGCCTTGCGGGCCGAGGCCAGCGTCGACTTCAGGGTGTCGGGGTGGGTGTCGGTGAGGAAGCCGAGCTCGAACTGGTTGGGCGTGATCACGTCGGCCCGCGGCACCACCCGCTCGCGGAGCAGCGGCGGGATGGCCGGGTCGACGAAGCAGCCCGACTTCGCGTTGCCCATCACCGGGTCGCAGGTGTACGTCGCCCGCGGGTTGGCCGTCCTGACCCGGGCCACGGCGTCGAGGACCACGTCGGCGATGCCGGCGCCGCCCTGGTAGCCCGACAGCACCGCGTCGACCTCCCCGAGCACACCCCGCTCCTCGATGCCGATGATGACCTCGCGGACGTCGTCGGGGGAGAGCAGCGGACCCTTCCACGCGCCGTACCCGGTGTGGTTGGAGAAGTGCACCGTGAAGACCGGCCAGACCTCGTGGCCGAGCCGCTGGAGCGGGAAGACGGCGGCGGAGTTGCCGACGTGGCCGTAGGCCACCGAGGACTGGATCGACAGGATCTTCACCGCGGCATCCTCGCACGCAGGCCGTCCTCCCCGAGGCCGAACCGACGCCGTACCGGCGCTGGACCGGCGCTGGACCGGCGCTCAGGCGACCTGCAGCGAGCGCTTCGACAATCCCATCCAGAAGCCGTCGATGACCTGTGTGCCGGGCGCCTCGGCGTCGGTGGCCGCCCCGAGGGTGACGAACAGCGGCGTGTAGTGCTCGACCGTCGGGTGCGCGTAGGGCATGCCCGGCGCCGACGACCTGTACGACGCGAGCGCGTCGATGTCGCCGCGCGCGAGCGCCTCGCCGGCCCAGGCGTCGAACTCGGTCGACCAGCCCGGAGCCGCGGCGTCGATGCGGAAGTCCTCGAGGAACGGCAGCCCGTGCGTCAGGAAGCCCGAGCCGATGATCAGCACGCCCTCGTCACGCAGCGGGCGGAGCCGCTCGCCGAGCCTCATCAGGCGGATCGGGTCGTCGGTGGGCAGCGACATCTGCAGGACCGGGATGTCGGCGTCGGGGTACATGATCCGCAGCGGCACCCAGGCGCCGTGGTCGAGGCCCCGCGACGCGTGCTGGTGCACGGGCTCGGTGTCGGGCATCATCGCGGCGACCCGAGCCGCGAGCGCGGTGGAGTCGGGCGTCGCGTAGGTCATCCGGTAGTACTTCGCGTCGAAGCCACCGAAGTCGTAGACCAGCGGCGCGCCGTTGGCGGTGAGGCTGACCGGTGCCGACTCCCAGTGCGCGCTGACGATGAGGATCGCCGTCGGCCGGGGGAGGTCGCCGGCCCATGCCGCCAGCTGCCCCGACCAGGTCGGGTCGTCGAGGAGCGGTGGGGCGCCGTGGCCGATGTACAGGGCAGGCATGCGGGTGGTCATGCCGGCCATGGTAGTCCGGATTTCAACTTCATCGCTGGGCGCGGGGCGTCCTCAGGCAGGAAGCCGCCAGTCGACCGGTGCCCCGCCCTGCTCGGTCAGCAGCCGGTTGACCCGGCTGAACGGCTTCGAGCCGAAGAACCCGCGGCGTGCCGACAGTGGCGACGGGTGCGCCGACTCGACCCACGGGATCGACCCGAGCATCGGCTTGAGCGACTGCGCGTCGCGACCCCACAGGATCGCGGCGCACGGACCGCCGCGGCGTGCCAGGGCGGTGATCGCGCACTCGGTCACCTGCTCCCAGCCCCGTCCGCGGTGCGACGCGGCCTCGCCCGGCCGCACCGTGAGCACGCGGTTGAGCAGCATCACGCCCTGGTCGGCCCAGCCGGTCAGGTCGCCGTGGGCGGGCGGGGGGATCTCCAGGTCGGTGCTCAGCTCGGCGTAGATGTTGGCGAGCGACCTCGGCACCGGTCGCACGTCGGGTGCCACCGCGAAGCTGAGCCCGATCGGGTGCCCCGGCGTGGGGTACGGGTCCTGCCCGACCACCAGCACGCGTACGTCGGCCAGCGGCCGGCTGAACGCCTTGAGCACGTCGTCGCCCGCCGGCAGGTAGGACCGCCCGGCCGACAGCTCCTCGCGCAGGAACCGACCCATCGTGGCGATCCGGTCGTCCACCGGCGCGAGGGCGTCGGCCCAGTCCGGGGCGACGAGTCCACGCTCCACCAACCCCGCCAGCGCTCCCATGGCCGCGATTGTGCCGTACGCCGCTGGTCGAGGTGCGAGTGCCGCGGGCCTCGAGAGCGAGGCGCCGGTGCACCTAGGATCCGCTCATGGCCCGCCGCGCGAAGGTCGACGACGTCCATGCGGTCGCGCGCGCGCTCCCCGGCGTGAAGCGTGCCGAGGGGGGTCGCGTCGTCTACCAGGTCTCCGGCCGCAGCTTCGTCTTCTTCCGTGGCCCGCGACCCGACGCCGTCGACCCCGAGACGGGCGAGAGGTACGACGACGTGATCGTGTTCTGGGTGGAGTCGGAGGAGGCCAAGCACGCGTTCGTCGACGACGAGACGTCGCCGTACTTCACGACACCGCACTTCGACGGGCACCCGTCGGTGCTGTTGCGTGAGGCCCACATCGGCCGCTTGGACGTCGATGAGATCACCGAGGTCGTGCAGGATGCCTGGCTGGCCAGGGCCTCCGGGACCGCCGCGAGGAAGTGGCTGGCGCAGCAGGGACTCGGCTGAGACCCGGCTACCCCCGGATCGGCCGCGACAGCCGGTCGAGGAACGCCACCAGCAGCGCCTCCCGCATCGCGGGGGAGGCGACGTCGAGCATGGCGTTGACCGGCGCCATCCGCTCCGGCAGCGCCAGGCCACCGTCGGCAGCCTCGCCGACCAGGCCGGAGGCGGCCAGGAGCCCGTCGAAGTCGGCGTCGGTGAGGGTCGCCGGGTCGAGGGCGTCGATGAACGCCACCACCCCCGGGTCGACGACGACGGGGCCCACCGAGACGGCGGCCGCCACGGACTCCCGCAGCGCGGTCAGCAGCTCGTCGACATGGGGGAGGGTGGCCGCGCTGACGGACAGGTGGACGGTGGCCGAGCCGCCGTCGTACGCGAGCTGTGGCTGGACGTACCAGCCGCGGGCCAGCATCTCGTCGGTCACCGTGAACGGGTCGCACGACTCGTCGGTGGCGACGGCGAGCAGCGTCGAGTCCGGCGGTACGACGACCCGCAGGGCAGGGATGGCCGCGACCCCGGTCGCCACCTGGTCGACCGCCTCGAAGACCTCGCGGGCCAGTCGGAGGTAGCCGTCGTCGCCGATGGTCTGCAGCACCGCCCACGCCCCGGCGAGCGGGCCGCCGGACTTCGTCGACTGCATCGTGGAGTTGAGCATGGTGTAGCCGGGCCACGCGGCGGACGCGAAGAAGTGGGCCCGCCGCAGTGACGACGAGCGGTGCACCAGCAGCGAGGTCCCCTTCGGTGCGTAGGCGTACTTGTGGGTGTCGACCGAGATCGAGGTGACGCCCTCGACCGCGAACGTCCACGGTGGGACGGCGCGGCCCAACCGGGCGGCGTAGGGCAGCACCCAGCCGCCGATGCACGCGTCGACGTGGCAGCGCACCCCGGCGGCCGAGGCTGCCGCGGCGATCTCGGTGACCGGGTCGACGACCCCGTGCGCGTACGACGGGGCGGAGGCCACCACGAGCACGGTGGTGTCGTCGATGGCGGCGGCCGTCGCAGCCGCGTCGGCACGGAAGTCGTCGCCCACCGGCACCACCACCGCCCGCACGCCGAAGTAGTGCGCGGCCTTGTGGAAGGCGGCGTGCGCCGTGGCCGGGATCACCATGCTCGGAGCCGTGACCGCCGGCCGGCTGTCGCGGGCGGCCTGCACGGCCAACAGCACCGACTCGGTGCCACCGGAGGTGACCGAGCCGACGGCGGTGGCCGGCGCGTCGAGCAGCTCGCACGCGAAGCCGACCAGCTCGTTCTCCATCCGGAGCAGGCTCGGGAACGCCGTCGGGTCGAGGGCGTTCGACGCGGCGTACGCCGCCACCGCGGCGCTCCCCACCCGTGCGACCTCGTCGTCACCGGAGTCGTAGACGTAGGCCAGCGTGCGGCCGCCGTGGACGGGCAGGTCGGCCTGCTGCATCTCCCGCAGGCGCACCAACGGATCGGTCATGCGTCCACCTCCACATCCACCGCAGCGGCATCGAGCGAGTAGCGCGTGAGCCACCAGAGGCTCAGCACGGTGAGTATGGCCGGGAGCACCGAGAAGCCCAGCGTGATGGCCGTCAGGGCCGAGTCGGGCTGCGCCACGCCGCCCGTCGTGGAGGAGCGGTAGCCGCCGATGGCGAGCACGACGGCGAAGACGCCGGGTCCGAGGGCGAGGCCGAGCGTCTCGCCGGCGGTCCAGACGCCGGTGTAGACCCCGGTCCGGTTGCTTCCGGTCCGCCGCGCGTCGACCGCCGCGGCGTCCGGCAGCATCGCCATCGGGAACACCTGGCAGCCGGCGTAGCCGACGCCCACCAGCGCGGTCGCGGCGAAGACCACGGCGGGCGGCGCCGATCGCGCGAAGACGGCCAGCAGCGCACCGGAGGCGAGCACCACCGACGCGATCTGGTAACCCTGCCTCTTGCCCAGGCGGGTGCCGATCCGCGCCCACACGGGCGTCAGCACCAGCGCCGGTCCGACGAAGCAGATGAACAGGATCGTGCTCGCACCCGATCGCCCGAGCACGTCGGAGGCGAGGTAGTCGACGCCCGCCAGCATGCAGCCCGTCGCCAGCGCCTGCATCACGAACGTGGTCAGCAGCAGCCGGAAGTCGCGCGCCCCGGCCACCACCCGCAGCTGCTCGCGCAGCGAACCGGCGCCCGCCGACACGGTGCCCACCGGCGCACGCCGCGTGCCGACGTACGCAGCGACGACGCCCACCGCGATGATCATCGCCATCACGACGCCCATCGCGCGGTAGCCGCCGCGGCCGCCGATGCCGTCGCGGATCAGGGGAGCGGTCGCGCCGGCGAGCATGATCGTGAACGCGAGGATCGCGACCCGCCAGGTCATCAGCCGGGTGCGCTCGTCGTACGACGCGGTCATCTCGGCGGGCATGGCGACGTACGGCACCTGGAAGAACGCGTACGCCGTCGCGCAGGCGAGGAAGAAGACCAGCACCCACAGCGCGCCCAGCCAGGCGGAGCCGAAGTCGGGCGCGGCGAAGATCAGCGCGAAGCACACCGCCAGCAGCAGCCCGGCGCGCAGCAGCCAGGGCCGGCGCGGGCCCCGGGGGTCGTCGGTGCGGTCGCTGATGCGGCCGGCGATCGGGTTGAGCACGACGTCCCACGCCTTCGGCGCGAAGACGATCAGGCCGGCCCACAGGGCGGCGATGCCGAGGGTGTCGGTGAGGTAGGGCAGGAGCATCAGCCCGGGGACCGTGCCGAACGCGCCGGTCGCCACCGAGCCCGAGCCGTAGCCGAAGCGGACGCCGCGGGACAGGGGCGGTGCGGTCACCGCACGCCCGAGTCGACGTCGTGCAGGTGAGCGTTGAGCAGCCTCTTGAGCCCCTTCACCGTCTTGGGCTTGCGGCCCGCCAGGTCGTGGCGCTCGCCGGGGTCGGCCCCGAGGTCGTACAGCTCGGAGTGGCCGTGCTGCCGGATCAGCTTCAGGTCGCCGACCCGCACGGCGGCCCGGGTGTCGGCGCGGCGGAACCCGGGCCGGTGCACCCAGAAGAGCGACTCCCGGTCGAGCGTCCCGGTCCCGGTCAGCACCGGCGCGATGCTGAGCCCGTCGACCTTGCGCGGCGGCCTGCGGCCGGCCAGCTCGACCGCGGTCGGCAGCAGGTCGATGGTGCTGGTCATCGTGTCGTCGGTGCGTCCCGGGGCCACGGTGCCCGGCCAGCGCGCGATGAGCGGCACCCGGATGCCGCCCTCGTAGAGCTGCCCCTTGCCCCCGCGCAGCGGTCGGTTGGCGTCGTGCCGCGGCGCGCCGTTGTCGGAGGTGACCATCAGCAGCGTGTTGTCGGTGAGGCCGAGCTCGTCGAGGGTCCGCACGATCTTGCCGACCTGCTGGTCGACGCTCTCCAGCATCGCCGCGAGCACCGGTGAGTTCCCCGGCTGGCGGGCGCCCGGCTTGGCGCGGTACTTCGCAAGCAGCTCGGGCTTGCCCTCCAGGCGCGTGTGGACGGCGTAGTTGGAGACGTGCAGGAAGAACGGCTGGTGCCGGTGGGCGGTCAGGTACTCGGTGGTCTCGCGGGTGATCCGGTCGGTGAGGTACTCGCCGCGACGGGCCTTCAGCCCCGGCATGAACGCGTACGGCGCCACGTAGTCGCCCTCGGCGATGTAGCGGGTCTCGCTGGCCCGCACCTCGTCGAAGCCGAGCGCGTAGGGGTTGGCGCGCCGGGTGCGGTACCTGCCGCTGTAGTCGTCGGTCAGGTGCCACTTGCCGATCAGACCGCTGGTGTAGCCCGACCCGCGGAGGACGTCGGCGATGCTGCGGGTGGCCGGCGGGAGGAAGTGCGTGCCCGGCGCCTGCTCGTGACGCAGGTAGTCGGTGATCCCCACCCGGGCGGGGTAGAGCCCGGTCACGAGGGCCGCTCGCGTCGGCGAGCACAGCGGCGCCGCGGCGTACGCGTTGGTGAAGCGCATGCCCTGCTGGGCGAGCCTGTCGATCTCGGGTGTCTCGTTGAACTCGTGTCCGTAGCTGGCCAGCTCGCGCCACCCCAGGTCGTCGATGGAGATGACCAGGATGTTCGGCCGGCGTACGGCGCGGGCCGCTGTCGCGGCCGCGCTGGGCACCTGCGCGGTCTGGAGCGGCAGCAGGCCGAATGCGGCGCCGCCCATCATGCCGCCCAGCAGGGCGCGACGGGTCGCGGGCGGAAGCATGGGATCTCCTGGAGGTGCCGACGGGTGGAGGGGCCGAGCGTAACGAGCCCGAGGGCCGAGTTCCGCCGAATGGCGGAGACTACGCGTGCCGGGCCCGACCCGGTGTCAGCGCGCCAGCGACCGCGAGCCGCCCGACCCGTAGCGCCGGCGCGGGTTCACCCCGATCGTCTTCTCGGACGGTTCCGCCGAGGTCGCGACCTTCTTGGCAGGGGCCTTCTTGGCCGGAGCCTTCTTCTTCGCAGGGGCCTTCTTCGCAGCCGCCTTCTTCGCAGGGCTCTTCTTCGCCGCCGGCCTCTTCGAGGTGGCCTTTTTCGCCGGCTTCGCCTCGACGGGCGGCGTCGACCACTCCGCCACCCAGTCGTCGAGGACCCGCCACGTCGTGCCCCGCGCGGCCCGCCCGGTCAGCATGCCGAGGTGGCCGCCGGGCACGACCTCGAAGCGGGTCTCCCGGGAGCCGGTGAGGAGGGGGAGCACGGCGCGCACGGCGGCGATGGGCGCGATGGCGTCGTTGGCGCCACCGAAGACCAGGACGGGCGCGGTGACGGCCGACAACGAGATGGTGCGGCCGCCGAGCTCGAAGGAGCCGTCGACCAGCCCGTTGCCCTTGACGAACCGGTGGTAGAGCTGTCCGAACGTGCGCCCCGGGTAGGCCGTCATCTTCGACGTGAAGCGGTCGACGGCCTCGATCTGGGCGAGGTAGTCGCGGTCGTCGAGGTGGACGGCGAGAGCGAGGGGCTTGGTCACCAGCTTCTGGAACGACGACAGCTGGAAGGCCCACCTGACCAACGGCTGCGGTGCCCCGCCCATGGCCTGGTAGGCGCGGGTGATCATGCCGCGGTCCGCGCCGCCGAAGTTCAGCAACGGCCGCACCGGCGCGATGATCGGCACCTTCGACGTGTCCAACGGCGCGCCCAGCAGGCTCACCGAGGCGACCGGCAGGTCCGGCTGGTCGGCCGCCGCCAGCAGGGCGAAGAGGCCGCCCAGGCTCCAGCCGACCACGTGCACCGGCCGACCCCCCGCATGCGCCGACACCTCGCGGATCGCGGCGGGCACCACCTCGTCGATCCAGTGCTCCATGCCGAGGCTGCGGTCCTTGAAGGAGACCTGGCCGTACTCCACCAGGTACGTCGGCCGACCGCCGGCGACGAGGTGCTCGACCAGCGAGCAGCCGCGACGCAGGTCGAAGCAGAGCGCCGGCGCGGCCAGTGGGGTCACCAGGAGCACCGGGTCGCCGGTCTCGACGGCGTGCGCGGCCGGCCGGTAGTGGTAGACCTCGCGCAGGTTGCCGTCGTCGATCAGGGTCCGGGGCATCGTCCGCAGATCGGCCAGTCCGCCGTAGGCGACCATGTGGGCGACGTTGCTCGCCGCGGAGACGACCTGATCGGGTTTCGGGATCAGATCCATGCTGCGAAAGATACGCGTCCCACCGGCACCGGTCGGGCAGGGACGGCATCCCGTCTCGAAACCGTCGCTCCACCAGCGTGTCGTCTCCCCCTCACCCTGACGCCGCCCCGGGGGATAGTCCGGTGCAAATGTGCAGCGTCAGGCGGTCTGAGGCGCAAATTTGCACCGGACTATCCCGACGGCGGCGCGACTCAACTCGATCGGGTCGTACGACGCCGGGTCGGACCCGGGGTCAGGAGCGGCGCGCCGGGCGCAGCGGCTTGCCGTGCGACTCCCGCACCTGTGACAGCTCCTCGAGGAACGAGTCGGCCCAGGCCTTCACGTCGTGCTCGACGACGGTCTTGCGCATCGCCTTCATCCGCTTGGTGCGATCCTTGTCGGTCGACCGGTGCGCGTCGAGCAGGGCCTGCTTCATGCCGTTGATGTCGTAGGGGTTGATCAGCCAGGCCTGGCGCAGCTCGTCGGCCGCCCCGGCGAACTCCGAGAGCACCAGCGCGCCGTCGCCGTCGTACCGGCAGGCGATGTACTCCTTGGCCACGAGGTTCATCCCGTCGCGGTAGGGCGTGACGACCATGATGTCGGCGGCGCGGTAGAGCGCGGCCATCTCCTCGCGCGGGTACGACGAGTGCAGGTAGGAGATCGCGGGCCGGCCGATGCGCCCCAGGTCGCCGTTGACGCGACCGACGAGCTGCTCGATCTCCTCGCGGATCACGATGTACTGCTCGACGCGCTCGCGCGACGGCGTCGCCACCTGCACGAACACGGTGTCCTCGACGTCGAGCTCGCCCTCGGCGATCAGCTCGCTGAACGCGCGCAGCCGGGCGAGGATGCCCTTGGTGTAGTCGAGCCGATCGATGCCCATGAAGATCTTGCTCGGGTTGCCCAGGGCGCTGCGGATCTCCGCCGCCCGCTCGCCGACCGCGTCGGAGCGGGCCAGCTCCTCGAAGCCCGAGGAGTCGATCGAGATGGGGTACGCCGCGGCCCGCACCGTGCGCTCGTCGGGCAGGTAGACCAGGTCGCGGTGCGTCTTGTGGCCGACGCGCTGGCGGACCAGCCGGATGAAGTTCTGGGCGCCACCGGCGAGCTGGAAGCCGACCACGTCGGCGCCCAGCAGGCCCTCCAGGATCTGGCGACGCCACGGCAGCTGCTGGAAGAGCTCACCGGGAGGGAAGGGGATGTGCAGGTAGAACCCGATGCGCAGGTCGGGCCGCAGGTCGCGCAGCATCTGCGGCACCAGCTGCAGCTGGTAGTCGTGCACCCACACGGTGGCGTCCTTGGCGGCGACCTCGGCGGCCTTCGCGGCGAAGCGCTCGTTGACCGCGACGTAGGAGTCCCACCACTCCCGGTGGAACTGCGGCTTGGCCACCACGTCGTGGTAGAGCGGCCACAGGGTGCCGTTGGAGAAGCCCTCGTAGAACTCCTCGATCTCCTGCGCCGTGAGGTGCACCGGCACCAAGGACATGCCGTCCTCGACGAACGGCTCGAGGTCGTCGTCGGTGCCGCCGGGCCAGCCGATCCAGGCACCGTCGTTGGCGCGCAGCACGGGCTCGAGGGCGCTGACGAGGCCGCCGGGGGAGCGGCGCCAGCCCGGTGTGCCGTCGGGGTTGTCGACGCGGTCGACGGGGAGTCGGTTGGCGACGATGACGAGGTCGGCCTTCCCGGATGCGCTCACGCGGTCACCCTAGTCGGACGACCCGACGCCCGCTTCACCCCTGAGTGCTCAAGTCTCCGACGGGTAGCGCACGCCGATCTGGTCGCGCAGGTCGTCCATCTGCCGCATCACCGTCAGCGTCTGCTCGTGCGGCACCAGCGGGCTCTCGCGCAGGCCGGCACGCACGCACCGCATCGCCTCGGCGGCCTCGTTGCCCAGGCCGCCTCCGACGAGGGGCTCGACGCCGCGGATCTCCTCCGCCTCGCCGCCCGACGGCAGCCAGGTCGCCGCGGACGGGTGGGTGAGGTGGCCGGCCAGCTCGATGCGACCCGCGTCCGTGGCGATCCACGCCCAGCCCGGGGACGCTGAGGTCATCGTCGCGCTGATGGAGGCCGTCGCGCCGCCGGCGTACCGGCCGGCGATGGCGATGTCGCGGTCGACGCCACGCTCGTCGAGGTCGGCGACGCCCCGGAGCTCGGTCGCCTCACCGAGCATCAGGTGGGCGAAGGTGAGCGGGTAGACACCCATGTCGAGGAGTGTCCCGCCGCCCAGTGCGGGGTCGAGGAGCCGGTCGGTCGGTGGACGCTCGACCCGGAAGCCGATGTCGGCGTGCAGCGAGCGTGGGGTGCCGAACCTGCCGGCGGCCAGGCCGTCGCGGACCGCCCGGATCACCGGGTGGCAGGCCATCCACATGGCCTCCATGAGGAAGCGGTCGTGCTCGCGCGCCAGTCGCACCATCTCCTCTGCCTCCGCCGCGTTGATCGTGAGCGGCTTCTCGCACACCACGTGCTTGCCGGCCTCGAACGCCAGCCGGGCGTCACGCAGGTGCATCGAGTGCGGGGTGGCGACGTAGACGACGTCGACCTCGGGATCGGCCACCAGGGACTCGTACGACGCATGCGCACGGCAGTCGTCCCCGCCGAGCTCCCGGGCGAACGCGTCGGCGGACCCCTGCGCGCGCGACCCGACGGCCGCGATCACGGCGCCGGGCGTGACGAGCAGGTCACGGGCGAAGGACCGGGCGATGCCACCGGTGGCCAGGATGCCCCAGCGGACCGGCGACTCAGAGGTGTCCATGACGCGCCAGCCTAGGTTGTCCACCGACTCGCCGGAGTCGAATGACATCTGTGTGGTTCGTCGCCTACGATGGGGCCACCACACGCTGCGAGCACGGGAGAACACGGACATGGACGCTGCCAAAGCCCTCCAGGGCCATCCAGCCGTTGAGTCGGCCGGCCTCAGCGACCGCGACCGCGAGATCCTCGAGTTCGAGCGTCACTGGTGGAAGTACGCCGGCGCCAAGGAGCAGGCGGTGCGCGACAACTTCGACATGTCGTCCACCCGCTACTACCAGGTGCTCAACGCCCTGATCGACCGCGACGAGGCCCTCGAGGCCGACCCGCTGCTCGTCCGCCGGCTCCGTCGCCTCCGCTCGCAGCGCCAGCGCCAGCGCTCGGCCCGCCGTCTCGGCTTCGAGCTGTGACGATGCGCCGGCGCGACCAGCGCGGTGTCGCCGTGCCCTCCCCGCTGGTGATGCTGAGCATCATCGCCGTGGCCATGGCCGGCATCGCCTTCGTGGCCACCCGCGACCAGCCCTCCGACGAGCGCCGCATCGAGACCGTGTCTGCTCCCAACGAGACCGAGGCCCCCGCCGTCGTCGTCACGCCCACCGTCGAGCCGACCAAGGCTCCCAAGCCGCCGGTCAAGCGCGGCAAGGTGATGGTCGAGGTCTACAACAACTCCGGCATCGCGGGCCTGGCCGGCGCGACCGCCGACAAGGCGGTGGCCGCGGGCTGGCAGGTCGTCGGCACCGACAACTGGATGGGCACCATCCCCACCAACACGGTCTACTACCCCGCTCGGCTCAAGGCCGCCGCGAAGCTGCTGGCGCTCGACCTCGGCATCGACCGGGTGCAGCCGGCGGTCGACCCGATGCGCCTCGATGCCTTGACCGTCGTCCTCACCGGCTGACCACGACGCGCGGGCGCGTGACAGGGTGAGCCCATGGAGTTCACCTCCGCCACGGCCCGCCAGCGCTACGACGACGTCGTCGCCGTCGTCCACGACACCGTCGTCGCCCTCGACTTCGACGGCACCCTCGCCCCGATCGTCGCAGACCCGGCGAAGGCCCACATCCACGACGACGCCCCCGACCTGCTGGTCGACCTGGCCGGGGTCGTCCGCGCGATCGCCGTCATCACCGGCCGGCCGGCACGCCAGGCGCTGGCCCTCGGCGGACTCGACGAGGTGGGCGCCAAGATGGGCGGGTCGGGTCGCGAGCTGTTCCTGTTCGGCCAGTACGGCAACGAGCGGTGGTCGTCCACCAACCGCCGGGTCATCTCGCCCCGCCCGCCGCCCGGGCTGAGCTCCTACCTTCGTGAGCTCCCGGGCATCCTGCGTCGGGCCGAGGCCGCCGACGCGTACGTCGAGGAGAAGGGGCTCGCGGTCGCCGTGCACACCCGCCGGCTGCCCGACGCCGAGGCCGCCTTCGACCGGCTGCTGCCGATGCTGCGCGACGCGGCCGCCCGCAACGACCTGATGATCGAGCCCGGCCGGCTGGTCGCCGAGGTGCGTGCAACCGGGATGCACAAGGGCATCGCGGTCCACACGCTCGTCGACGAGCTGGCTGCCAAGGGGTTCGTCTTCGCCGGTGACGACCTCGGCGACCTCGAGGCGTTCGCCGCGGTCGCCGAGCTCCGCGACGCCGGTCTGGCGACGCTGCTGGTGTGCTCGGCCAGCCCCGACGCGGAGGGCCCCGACGAGCTGCTCGAGCTGGCCGACGTCGTCGTCGAGGGTCCCGACGGAGTCCTCGACCTGCTCCGCCAGCTGCTCGCCGACGCCAGCTGACCGCCGCTCCCGCGGCGCCCAACATGCGGACACGATGTGCACATCGTGAGACGCCCGCCTACGCTGAGGTCAGCTCATCGAGAGGGACTGAGGGAACGGCCCGTTGACGTCCCGGCAACCGCCGCGAACCTCCTGGTTCGCGGAAGTGGTGCTAATTCCGGCCCGCGGCGAGGTCCGTCACGGGGAAGATGAGAAGGAGGATTCCTTGAGCGCCCCCACCGTCGAGAAGACGTCCACCACGCCCCGCGAAGGCGCCTTCGGCCACGCCACCGGCCTCGTCTGCCGCGAGTGCAGCCACCAGGTCGAGCTCGGTCCGTTCTACGCGTGTCCGGAGTGCTTCGGCCCTCTCGAGATCGCCTACGACTTCCCGGCCGTCACCCGCGAGCAGATCGAGGCGGGTCCCGCCAACATCTGGCGCTACAAGGCGCTGCTGCCGGTGCCCGACGACATCGAGCAGAGCCCCAACATGGAGCCCGGCTTCACGCGGTTGCTCCGGGCCGACAACCTCGGCCGAGCGCTCGGCATCGACAACCTGTGGGTCAAGGACGACAGCACCAACCCCACCAACTCCTTCAAGGACCGCGTCGTCGCGTGCGCGCTCAGTGCGGCCGTCGAGTTCAAGGCGAAGGTCTTCGCCTGCCCCAGCACCGGCAACCTCGCCAACGCGGTGGCAGCGGCCGGTGCCCGTGCCGGCATCAAGACCGTCGTGTTCATCCCGAGCAACCTCGAGCAGCCCAAGCAGATCAACAGCGCCGTCTACACCGACTCCCTGGTCGCCGTGAACGGCAACTACGACGACGTCAACAAGCTCGCCTCCGAGATCGCCGGCGAGGAGGAGGGCTGGGCGTTCGTCAACGTCAACGTGCGGCCCTACTACGCCGAGGGCTCCAAGACGCTGGGCTACGAGATCGCCGAGCAGCTCGGCTGGCGGCTGCCCGACCAGATCGTCATCCCGGTGGCGTCCGGCTCCCAGCTCACCAAGGTGCACAAGGCGTTCCAGGAGCTGATCAGGCTCGGTCTCGTCGAGGACAAGCCCTACAAGGTGTACGGCGCCCAGGCCACCGGCTGCTCGCCGGTCTCTGTGGCCTACAAGGCCGGTGTCGACGCCATCCGCCCGGTCAAGCCCGACACCATCGCCAAGAGCCTGGCCATCGGCAACCCCGCCGACGGGATCTACGTGCTCGACATCTGCCGCCAGACCGGCGGCGCCGTCGAGGACATCTCCGACGACCAGGTGCGCGAGGCCATCGTGCTGCTGGCGCGCACGGAGGGGATCTTCACCGAGACCGCCGGCGGCACGACGGTCGGCGTGCTCAAGAAGCTCGTCGAGAGCGGCCAGCTCGACACCAGCCTCGAGACCGTCGTCATCAACACCGGTCACGGACTCAAGACGCTCGACGCGGTGGCCGGCCGGGTGGCCGTGGCGGCCACGATCGACCCGTCGTACGCCGCGTTCGCCGCGACCGGCATAGCCTGAGCACCGACCCAGAGCTGAGAGGACCACCATGAGTGTGAGCGTCCGCATCCCCACGATCCTGCGCACCTACACCGGCGGGGAGTCCGAGGTGGCGGCCGAGGGCACCACCCTGGCCGAGGTCCTCGACGACCTCGACGGCTCCTACACCGGCATCAAGGGCCGCATCCTCGACGAGGCGGGCCAGCTGCGCCGCTTCGTGAACGTCTACGTCGGCAACGACGACGTGCGCTTCCTCGAGAACCTCGAGACGGCTACTCCCGAGGGCACCCAGATCTCGGTGATCCCGGCGGTCGCGGGGGGCTGAGCCCGCGTCGGTCTAGCATCGCGCCATGACGACGCCGACGGTCCTGGAGTACGGCCGTACCTATCCGGGGGAGCCCGAACGCGCCTACGACTGGCTCCTGCCCGTGCCGCTCGAGCAGATCTTCGCTCGCCGCTACGGACCGCTCCCGCCGGTCAGGGGTGCCGACATCGACGGGGACGGGCTGTGGGGCACGGCCGGCCAGACGCGCACGATCCGTCTCGCCGACGGCGGCACCATGCGCGAGAGCCTCATCCAGGTCGACCGGCCCCGGTGGTTCGGCTACCGCATCGACCACGTCACCGGGCCGATGAAGCCGCTGGTCGCCACGCTTGACGGGCGGTGGTTCGTCGAGCCCGCCGGCACCGGCGCCCGCATCAGCTGGCACTGGACCGTCCATCCCGCCAGTGGCTGGGCCGCCCGTGTCATGCCGGTCTTCGGCCGGCTCTGGCAGGGCTATGCCCGCCAGGCCTTCGAGGAGATCGAGAAGGGCCTGGTCTGAGGCGGTCGTGCTCCGCCCGATGTGTGACTAGCCGGGCAGCGCACGCGCCTCCTCGAGTCGGCGCTGCACGAGATGGGCCCGCTCCGCCTCGTTGTCGCAGCGGGCTATCGCCTCGTCGTACGACGTCAGCGCCGCGGCCACGTCTCCCGACCTGGCCAGCAGCTCGGCGCGCGCACCCGGGAGCCGGTGACCGGGCAGGTCGAGCCGCTCGAGGAGCCGAAGCCCCGCGAGCGGGCCGTCGGCCTCGGCGACGGCGACCGCGCGGTTGAGCCGCACCACCGGCGAGGGCGCCAGCGCCTCGAGCGCGGCGTACCACTGGGCGATCCGGCTCCAGTCCGTGCGCGCCGCGGAGGGGGCGATCGCGTGCTCGGCCGCGATCAGAGCCTGCAGCAGGTAGGGCGTCGAGTCGCGCATCAGCTGCGGCCGCAGCAGCCCGACGGCCTCGTCGATCTCGTCGGTGTGCCAGCGGGCGCGGTCCTGGTCGGGCAGCAGCACGAGGGCGCCGTCGTCCACCCGGGCGTCGCGACGGGCGTGCTGGAACAGCATCAGCGCGAGCAGTGCGTCGATGTCGTCTGCCCCGCCGAAGTCGCGCGGGAGCAGCCCGCGCACCACGCGCAGCAGCCGGATCGCCTCGCCGGCCTCGGTCGCCCGGACCACGTCCGCGCCCGAGCCGGGGGCGTAGCCGGCGGTGAACGCCAGGTAGGCGATGTCGGCCACGGTCGCCACGCGGCGTACGAGCTCGGCACCGGTCGGCACGGCGAACGACTCGCTGGCCAGCCGCTTGCGGGCCCGCGTCAGGCGGGCTGCCATCGTCGGGGTGCTGACCAGGAACAGCCGCGCGATGTCGGGAGTGGAGACGCCGAGGACGAGCCGCAGGGTGAGCGCGGCCGCGGCGTCGGGCGACAGCGACGGGTGCGCGCACAAGAGCACCAGGCGCAGCCGCTCGTCGCCCAGCCCCTGCCCGTCATCGGCCATCACGCGCTGTGCCTCCTCGGTCAGCTCGGCCTCGACGGCGAGTCGCGGCAGGGTGCGTACGGCGACCGCCTCCGATCGGAGCCGGTCGAGGATGCGCCGCCGGGCCGCCGTCAGCAGCCACCCGGGCGGATTGGTGGGCACCCCGTCACGTGGCCAGGTCCGGGCCGCGGCCTCGAAGGCGTCGGCCAGTCCGTCCTCGGCCAGGTCGAGGCGCCGGAACCCGGCCACCAGCAGTGCCAGCAGCCGTCCCCACTCCTCGCGCCACGCGCGGTCGAGCACCTCCATGCGGTCAGCCGTCGTACCCCTCGATCGAGGTCACCGGACGCACCTCGATCGAGTAGCCGGGCGAGAGCAGCCGGGCGAGGTCCAGGGCGGTCTCCATCGAGTCCAGGTCGACGAGGTAGAAGCCGACGAGCTGCTCGGCCGACTCGGCGAAGGGTCCCTCGGTCACGACGCCGCCTCGCACACCGCAGGAGTCGGCAGCGCCGGCCAGCGCCTCGCCCACCACCAGCGCCCCCCGCTCCCTGAGTGCGGCGTCGAACGCGGCATGACCGTCGAACACCGACTGTCGCTGCGACTCGTTCGCCCGCTCCCAGGCAGTCGGGTCCTCCTCGTTGAGCAGGAGGAGGAACCTCACGCGTTGCACCGACGCAGCTCGAGCCCCTTCTCGCCCTCGGCCAGGATGCCGACGCACCGGACGAGGTCATCGACGTCGTCGGTGTCGATCAGGTAGAAGCCCGACAGCTGTTCCGCCGCTTCGGCGTAGGGACCCTCGGTGACCACCACGTCGTCGCGGTCGCCGGTGATGACCATCGTCTCGCTGCTGGGGGAGAGCTCGGCGCCGGACGTGACCTTGTGGCCGCGGGCCGCCAGTGCCTCGCCGAACTCGCGGTGCCTGGCGTACATCGCGTCCTTCTCTGCCTGGGAGCTGGCCTCCCAGGCAGCCTCGTCGGTCGGGATCAGCAGGATGTAGTCGGTCATGACCGTTCCTCTCTCGGTGGGTTGAGTCTTCCACCGAGATGACGTGCGGGGGAGGCCGAGATCGACAGGCCGGTCAGGAATCGGTCGAGACGTCGACGATGGCCGCGCGACCGCGTGAGTCGACCTTGACCGTGGCCACGACGTCGCCGTCGCGGACCGCGTCCTCGAGCGCCTGCGCCTCGTCCTGCGGCACGAACCAGCTCTCGATCCCGCACTTGACCTGCCACTCGCGGTCGGAGCACGCCAGGTAGGTGCCTTCGTCGGGACGGGAGCGGGTCCAGCCGGTGGCCTTCATCGTCGACGCCGCTCCCCGCCAGGGTGATGTAGACGTCGCCGCCCTTCCCCTTCAGCTCCCGGTCCAGCTGCAGGTCCGGGTAGGCCAGGGCGACGTACGCACCACGGAAGGGGTCGATCGGGTCGAGCGGCTCGACCCGCAGCTGGATCTCCTCACCGGTCAGCCGGGCGGAGAGCTGCGGCGCGACGGCGAGCCCGGTCGCCGCGAGCTGTACGGCGGCCACGAGGGCGATGGTGCGGATCATGACTGTGCTCCTGTCGGGTCGGCCAGCCCGTCGGCCAGCTCGGATGCGAGGGTGCGTCGGGCCCGGTCGAAGACGAACCCGGTGGCGAGGAAGACCAGGCCGACCAGCAGGAACAGCCAGGCCCCGTCGACGATGGCGGCGAAGACGGCGAAGCTCTGGAACGACGTGAACACCACGAGCGCGACGGCGGCCGTCGCGGTCAGCACCCAGCTGTCTCGCAGGGTGCCCAGGGCGGCGACACCGACCGCGAGGGCGACGTAGGCGATGACGCAGACGGCGGCGTGCGCCAGGTCGCCGACACCGAGCCGATCGGGATCGGAGCCGGGCTCCCAGAGGGCAAGGAGCACGCCGACGGCCGCCGCCGCGGCGGCGCCCGAGATCTCCCAGCGCGCCAGGGCGGAGCCGATGCGGAGACCGGAGGCGGTCGCCACGACCGCGACGGCGCCCAGCGCAACCAGGAACGGTGTGGACCCCGGCTCGGAGCCACCGGTGTCGGGCAGGGCCGAGACGAACAGGCCGACCAGCGTGAAGGCCATGCCCGTATGGCGCCATGGGCCCGCGAACGCCGGCAGCCAGCGGTCGTGCAACGCGGCGACAGCCAGCGAGACGACGCCGGTCGCCAGCAGGATCAGCACGACCCTGAGGAACGTCGCATCGTCGAGGAGGCCCTGCCACAGCACCCAGCCCGACAACGCCGACATCCCGACCAGCAGCGGGCCTCGTGCCCGGCTGGCGTAGGCATGGACGAGGGCCGAGACACCCCACAGCCCGACCAGGCGAGGCTCGAACGCGGGCACCTGCAGACTCTGCGCGGCCTGGAAGATGACCGCGCCGGACGTGAGCGCCGCGACGAGGCGGACGGAGCCGGCGAGCAGCGCCGGGCCGCGGCCGGCGAGCAGCTCACCACCGGCGAGAAGTGCCAGCCACAGCGTGGCGACGACGACGAAGCGGGCCGCCGGGGCGAGCTCGTCGAGGTTCGCGGCGACCAGCCAGAGCAGGCCGACGCCGACGAAGGCGCCGCCGAGCCCGAGCAGGAGGCGGGCCAGGGAGAAGCGACGGGAGGCGGCGTAGCCGCCGAGGATGCGGGTTGCCGTGTCGGCGTCGACGAGTCCGGAGGACTGCCAGGCGCCGACCTCACCGGTGAGCCAGGCGAGGCGCTGGGGAGAGACGGGAGTGGTGGTCATGTGCGGATCCTCGACCCCGAGGCCGGTCTCCCGGATCCGCGTGCGTACTCAGATCACCGTCCGTCCGGCACAGTGGACGCATGGCACGCACCATGGCAACCAACGACAAGGTCGACCGCGACGAGCTGCTGGACTTCATCCGGCCCCGACACCGGGCCACCCTGGTGACGACCCGGCGCGACGGCCGCCCGCAGCTCTCGCCGGTCTCCAGCGGTGTGGACGAGCAGGGCCGGCTCGTCGTGGCGACGTACCCGTCCCGCGCCAAGGTGACCAACCTGCGCCGCAACCCCGCCGCCAGTGCGCTGATCCACAGCGACGAGTGGGACGGGCCCTGGGTGCAGGTCGACGGCGTCGCCGAGGTCATCGACATGCCCGACGCGGTCGAGCCGCTGGTCGACTACTTCCGCAGCATCTCCGGGGAGCACCCCGACTGGGACGAGTACCGGCAGGCGATGCGCGACCAGGGCAAGTCGCTGATCCGGCTGAGCATCGAGCGGTGGGGACCGGTCGCGACCGGCGGCTTCCCGCCCGAGCTGGCCGACTGAGCCGGGGGCGTTCGGGCACCACGCGCCGGCGTTCTAGTGTGTCCGGGTGCCCGAGGACCCGAAGGAACGACGACGCCGGCTGCTCGGCATGGACCTCACCGAGCTGGCGGTGGAGTTCGGCACCGACAAGTGGGGCGTGCACCGCTACACCCCGCACTACCAGCGGCACCTCGAGCACCTGCGCGGCGAGGAGTTCACGCTCCTCGAGCTCGGCGTCGGCGGCTACACCCGCAGCATCGGCGGCGCGTCGCTGAAGATGTGGAAGTGGTTCTTCCCGAAGGCCCACATCGTCGGCCTCGACATCGAGGACAAGACCGCGCTCAGCGGCGGCCGCATCACCGTCGTCCAGGGCGACCAGACCGACGAGGCCCTGCTCACCGCGCTGATGGCGGAGCACCGGCCCCGGGTCGTCATCGACGACGGGTCGCACGTCCCCGAGCACGTGCGGGCGAGCTTCGACGTGCTCTTCCCGCTGCTGCCCGACGACGGCGTCTACGCGATCGAGGACACCCAGACGTCGTACTGGCCCGAGTGGGGCGGCCAGGCCGACCCGCGGGCGCGCGGCACGTCGATGGACCTCGTCAAGGACCTCGTCGACGGCCTCAACTTCGAGGAGTACGTCGACCCGCACGAGCCGTCGTACACGGACCGCTGGGTCAGGTCGGTGCACTGCTACCACAACCTCGTGGTGATCGAGAAGGGTGACAACGTGGAGGGCACCAACAAGCTCGACGTCCTCAAGGAGCGATACCGGTGACCGACCTGCTGCTCGCGACCAGCAGCGACTGGCCCGCGGGCGAGCCCGGCCACGAGGCGCTCGACCAGGAGCTGGCTGCGCGCGGCATCGACGCCCGCTGGGCCGAGTGGGACGACGCGTCGGTCGACTGGGCGGGCGCCGACCTCGTCGCGGTGCGGTCGACGTGGGACTACATGACCAGGCACCAGGAGTTCCTGGCGTGGGTGCACGCGGTCGAGGCGACGACGCCCGTGCTGAACGGCGCAGACGTGTTCGCGTGGAACCTCGACAAGTCCTACCTGGCGCGCCTCGGCGACGTGCCCGTCGTGCCGACCCGGCTCGTCGCCTCCGCCACTGAGCTGGAGGCAGCGGTCGCCGAGTTCGGCGAGGTGGTCGTGAAGCCGCGGGTGGGTGCCGGCGGCATCGGGGTGAGCGTCGTACGGCGCGGCGATGCGATCGCCCTGCCCGACGTGTCCGTCCTGGCCCAGCCGCTGGTCAGCACGATCCACACCGATGGTGAGACCTCGGTGTTCGTGATCGGCGGCGAGGCCGTGTCGATGGTCAACAAGGTGCCGGCTGCCGGGGAGATCCGGGTGCACGAGCAGTTCGGCGGGCTCACGACGGAGGTGCCGATGTCGGGACCGGAGGCGGTGCTCGCCGTCGAGGCGCTGCGGCGTGCCGCCGACTTCACCGGCCGGCCGCTCGACTACGGCCGGGTCGACCTGCTCAAGTGGGAGGGCAGCTGGCGCGTCAGCGAGCTCGAGGTCACCGAGCCGGGCCTCTACCTCGACGTCCTCGCCGCCAATGCCGGCCGGTTCGCCGACCTGGTGGTCGCCAGACTGCGTTGAGTCAGGCGCGGCCGACGCGGGTGGCCAGCCATTCGGCGTTCTCGGCGAGCACCTCACGCGGCACGATCCGGGCAACGCCGGCGGCCAGCACGTCGAGCCTGACCGTGGCCAGCTCGTCGCGCCACGCCTGCTCGGCCCGCCACATGCCCGCGGCGATCGCGCACGAGCTGCGGAAGCACGTCCTCGGCGCCGGGTGCGGGGTGCGCTGGCGGATCTCGGTGCAGCGGAACGCCGCCTGGTCGCCGTCGACGGCCAGCACGACGTCGAGCAGGCTGACCTCGCCGGCCGGCCGCGCCAACGAGTAGCCGCCGTTGCGGCCCTGGCTCGAGGACACGATCCCCGCGCGTGACAACGCCTGCAGCGACTTGGCGAGATAGGGCTTGGGCACGCCGTGGAACTCCGCCAGGACACCGGCGTTGAGAGCCAGGCCCTCGGGGAGCTGGGCGAGGACGACGGCACAGTGAGCGGCCCACTCGACCCCTTCGCTGATGCGCATGGAAACGAGGTTACGTGATGTCCGAGTTGTCTGGTATAACATGGACATTGAATATCCACGTATCCCAGGAGCCCGTCATGAAGATCGCTGTCATCGGAGGGGCCGGGCTCGCCGGCCGTCAGGCAGTCGCAGCCCTCGAGGCCGGCGGGGACGAGGCGGTGGTGCTCAGCCGGTCGACCGGGGTCGATGCCGTCACCGGAGCAGGGCTCGACGAGGGACTGGCCGGGGTGGAGGTCGTGATCGACACCGCCAACGCGGTGTCCATGGAGCGTGGCGCCGCCACTGCCTTCTTCGCCGGCGTGGCCCGCAACCTGCAGGCCGCGGGAGCCCGGGCCGGCGTGCGTCGCATCGTGACGCTCTCGATCTACGGCATCGACGGGCTGGAGGGGCGGGGCTACTTCGCCGGGAAGCTCGCGCAGGAGGCGGCCACCCGCGCGGGCGAGGTGCCCTCGACGATCCTGCGGGCCACGCAGTTCCACGACTTCGGCGGCCAGCTCATGCAGTGGACGCGCAAGGGTCCGCTCGTCGGGGTGCCGATCCAGCCCCTGCAGAGCGTGGCGGTCGAGACCGTCGCCGCGCACCTGGTCCGGCTCGCGCACGGGGACGAGGAAGGTGGCACGGTCAACCTCGCCGGACCGCGGCCCGACACCCTGATCCGGCAGGTGCGCCGGCACGTCAGGGCGGCCGGCAAGCGCTACGTCTCCGTGCCGCTGTGGCTGCCCGGCGCGGCCGAGCGGCGGGTCCGGGCGGGCGCCCTGGTGCCCCGGGGTGACGCCGTGCTCGACGGCCCCGACTTCGAGACCTGGCTGGCGGCCCGCTGACCGGCGTCCGGGGCCGCCGCGAGTCGTTTGCACTCGCCCCCTCCGAGTGCTAAACATGACGCTGGCACTCTCGCCATGAGAGTGACAACACGGCACTGGTGACGTTGAGGTCCTCCAGCCCGGCGGGAAGGGTCCGTCGGGGGGTCGAGGTCCGTCCGTCGCGGGCAGCCCACCAGGCGCCGTACACCCCCATACTCTGAAGGAATCACAAGAGTTATGTCGAAGCTGATTGCTTTCAACGAGGAGGCCCGACGCGGCCTCGAGCGTGGCATGAACACGCTCGCGGACGCCGTCAAGGTCACGCTCGGTCCCAAGGGCCGCAACGTCGTGCTGGAGAAGAAGTGGGGCGCGCCCACCATCACCAACGACGGTGTGAGCATCGCCAAGGAAATCGAGCTCGAGGACCCGTTCGAGAAGATCGGTGCCGAGCTCGTCAAGGAAGTTGCCAAGAAGACCGACGACGTCGCCGGTGACGGCACGACCACCGCGACCGTCCTCGCTCAGGCGATGGTCCGCGAGGGTCTTCGCAACGTCGCGGCCGGCGCCAACCCGATGGGTCTCAAGCGCGGCATCGAGGCCGCCGTCGCCGCCGTGACCGAGCAGCTGCTCGCCATGTCGACGGAGATCGAGACCCGCGAGCAGATCGCCGCCACGGCGTCGATCTCCGCCGGTGACACCACTGTCGGAGACGTCATCGCCGAGGCGATGGACAAGGTCGGCAAGGAAGGCGTCATCACGGTCGAGGAGTCGAACACGTTCGGCATCGACCTCGAGCTGACCGAGGGCATGCGGTTCGACAAGGGCTACATCTCGGCCTACTTCGTCACCGACCCCGAGCGCATGGAGACCGTGCTGGAGGACCCCTACGTCCTCATCGCCAACTCCAAGGTCAGCAACGTCAAGGACCTGCTGCCGCTGCTCGAGAAGATCATGCAGTCGGGCAAGCCGCTGGTGATCATCGCCGAGGACGTCGACGGCGAGGCGCTGTCGACCCTGGTCGTCAACAAGATCCGGGGCACCTTCAAGTCCGTCGCCGTCAAGGCTCCGGGCTTCGGTGACCGCCGCAAGGCCATGCTGCAGGACATCGCGATCCTGACCGGTGGCCAGGTCATCTCCGAGGAGGTCGGCCTCAAGCTCGAGAACGCCGGCGTCGAGCTCCTCGGCCAGGCCCGCAAGGTCGTCATCACCAAGGACGAGACCACCATCGTCGAAGGTGCCGGCGACACCGGCCAGATCGAGGGTCGGGTCAACCAGATCCGTGCCGAGATCGAGAAGTCGGACTCCGACTACGACCGCGAGAAGCTGCAGGAGCGCCTGGCCAAGCTGGCCGGCGGCGTTGCGGTCATCAAGGTCGGCGCGGCCACCGAGGTCGAGCTCAAGGAGCGCAAGCACCGCATCGAGGACGCCGTGCGCAACGCCAAGGCGGCCGTCGAGGAGGGCATCGTCGCCGGTGGCGGCGTGGCACTCGTGCAGGCTGCGGCCACCGCGTTCGACAAGCTCGACCTGACGGGCGACGAGGCGACCGGTGCCAACATCGTTCGCTACGCGACCGAGGCCCCGCTCAAGCAGATCGCGATCAACGCCGGCCTCGAGGGCGGCGTCGTGGCCGAGAAGGTGCGCAACCTGAAGCCGGGCCACGGTCTCAACGCGGCCACCGGCGAGTACGTCGACATGCTGGCCGAGGGCATCAACGACCCGGTCAAGGTGACCCGCTCTGCTCTGCAGAACGCCGCCTCGATCGCCGCCCTGTTCCTCACCACCGAGGCCGTCGTGGCCGACAAGCCGGAGAAGTCCGCCCCGATGGGCGACCCGTCCGGCGGCATGGGTGGCATGGACTTCTGATCGCCGGGCCCTGAGCGAAGCGAGGGGCCGATCAGCGAGACCAGCTCCACGAACAGACAGCAAGGCCCCCGCCCCGGCGGGGGCCTTGTTGTGTTGCGTGTCGCCGCAACTTCCTGCGAGCGGGCGGCGTCACAGGTACCGTGACCCGGCCTATGAAGACTTCTCGTGGATCCGCCCGCATCGTCGTCGCCCTCCTGGCGCTGGCCACCGCCCTCGCGGCCGTCCCGGCCGCGCCGAAGGTGCCGGCCCAGGCGGTGGAGCCGGGCGACCGGCCCAACATCGTCTTGATCACCACCGACGACCAGACGCTGGAGGACCTCTACTGGATGCCGCAGACGCGGGCGGCTCTCGGTGGTGGCGGGGCGACGTTCAGCCAGGCGATCTCACCGCACCCGCTGTGCTGCCCGGCCCGCGCCGAGATCGTCACGGGGCAGTACGCGCAGAACAACGGTGTCCGCAGCAACTCCGGTCCGCACGGCGGGTTCCACGCGCTGGAGGATCCGGGCAACAGCGTCGCGAGCTGGCTGCATGACGCGGGCTACGCGACCGGCTTCGTCGGCAAGTACCTCAACCTGTACTCCGAACGCGACGGCGTCCAGGCCGGCTGGGACCACTGGGCACCGTTCACCCGCAGCACCTACCAGGCCTTCAACTACACCGTGTACGACGACGGAGCGCTGGTCGAGCACCCCGAGGACCTCCACAGCAACGACTTCGTCAGCAACCGCACCGTCGACCTGATCGGGCAGTTCGCCGCCGACCGTGACCCGTTCTTCATCTGGTCGTCGTACGTCGCGCCGCACGGACAGTGCACCGACAACCTGCCGCTCGACACGTGCGCCGCCCCGCCGACGCCGGCGACCCGGCACGCCGGCCTGTACCCCGGTTCGCGGCTGCCGTCCCTCGACAAGCCGTCGTACAACGAGCAGGACGTCTCGGACAAGCCGATCCTGATCCGCAAGCAGAAGCGCAAGCGCGCCGCGAGCCTGCAGCGCCTGTTCACCCAGCGGATCCGGTCGCTGGCCTCGGTCGACGAGGGGGTCGGCGCCACCGTCGAGGCGCTGCGCGCGGCCGGCGAGCTCGACAACACATACCTGATCTTCACCAGTGACAACGGCTACCTGCTGGGCGAGCACCGCTACAACGGCAAGGTGCTGGCCTACCGCGAGTCGCTGCGGGTGCCGCTGCTCGTGCGTGGCCCCGGCATCCCGCCCGGTGTCGTGCGGTCCCACATCGCCTCGACGATCGACCTCGCGCCCACGCTGGTGGAGATGTCCGGCGCCACGTCCGGCCGCACGATGGACGGCGTGTCCGTCCTGGGGGCGGCGCGCGCCGGGGCGCCCCTGGGTCGCACCTCGCTCATCCAGGCCGGACCGTTCCACCGGCGGGGCACGGCCGAGTGGACCTTCCGTGGTGTCCACACCGGGCGCTACACGTTCCTCCGCTGGAACCGCACCGGCTTCGTCGAGCTCTACGACCATGCCCGCGACCCCTATGAGCTGCGCAACCTGGCGGGCGTGCGGAAGTACTCGCGCGTGCGGCGTGAGCTGTTCCGGCGTACCAGCCTGTTGGCGTCGTGCTCGGGCGACTCCTGCCGCGAGGAATTCGGGCCGTTGCCCCGGCCGCGCCGCTGAGGAGGGCGGCTCGCTACGTTGGCGTGGTGACACGGGAGGAGCGCTTCGAGACGCTGGCGCGCGAGCTCATCGAGCCGCTGCGGCGGTTCCTCGTCCGGCGTACCGACAAGGACACCGCCGACGACGTCCTCTCCGACACCCTGCTGGTGCTGTGGCGGCGCTTCGACGAGGTCCCCGACAACTCGCTGCCCTGGGCGTACGGCGTGGCGCGGGGCTGCCTGCAGAACGCCGAGCGCAGCCGCCGACGACAGACGAGGGTGGCAGCGAAGGTCGCCGGACAGCCCGTCGAGCCGCACCCGGTCGACACCGACGTCCGGCTGGCCGAGGCGCTGGGCCGGCTGCCGGACCGCGATCGTGAGCTGGTGCGGCTGTGGGCGTGGGAGCAGCTGACGCCGGCCGAGATCGGCGCCGTGCTCGGCCTGACCGCCAACGCCGTGAGCATCCGGCTGCACCGGGCCAAGGGGAGACTGCTCGACGACCTGCGAAAGACCGGCGCCGGTGCCGGACATGAAGGGGTATGAGGAGGCCATCGTGAACGACCACGGCAACGACGACGAGGAGCTGCGCCGGCGCCTGGGCGCGATCGACCCGGCCACCCGACTGACCCCTGCGCAGCCCGAGCAGGTGGCCCGACTTCTGGAGGACGCCATGAGCAACCCCACCCCCGAGTCCCGACCCGCGACGACCGGGCGTCGCAGCCCGCTCGTCTGGGTCGCGGCAGCCGCCGCCGTCGTCATCATCGCGGCGGCATCCTTCGCGGCGCTCCGCGACGGCGACGACGCGCCGCCCCCCACGGCGCAGGAGCCGACCAGCCAGGCGCCCGAGCAGCCGGCTGCCGAGCCCGGCACCACCACCGCACTCGTCACGGGCGGGGCGGGCGAGGCGGTCGAGGCCAAGTGCATGGTCCCCAACGTGCAGGTGCTCCGCAACAACACGCTCGCCTTCGACGGCACGGTCACCTCGATCGAGGGTGACCAGGTCACGCTCACGCCGACCACGTGGTTCAAGGGCACGCCCACCGAGACCGTCACGGTGACCGCGCCGAGCGAGCAGCTCCAGGAGCTGCTGGTCGCGGTCGACTTCCAGGTCGACGGCCGCTACCTCGTCACCGCGTTCCAGGACACCGTCACGCTCTGCGGCTTCAGCGCGGCGTACTCCGAGGACCTCGACCAGCTCTACCAGGAGGCCTACGCCGGCTGAGCGCGCGCACTGCGCTCGCGCCCATGAAGCGGCTGCTGCCGCCGCTCGGCCCCATCGCGATCCTTGCGGTGGTCGCGTTGACGGCGACCTCGCGGTGACCGAGCAGATCACCGTCGACTGCTCGAGCTCTACGACGCGCCCCAGGGGCAGCAGCAGGTGCCCAGCGTGCAGTTCTGACCCGTCAGAACACACCCTGCGGCCGGAACTGCACCGAGAGCCGCGGCCCCGCGTGCGCCGCCTTGGGCACGGCGTGCTCCCAGGTGCGCTGGCACGAGCCACCCATCACGAGCAGGTCTCCGTGGCCCATCGCGACGGCGACCGACTCGCCGCCACCGCGGGGACGCAGCAGCAGCCGACGCGGGTCGCCGACCGAGACGATGGCGACCATCGTGTCGCGGGTCCGGCCGCGGCCGATGGTGTCGCCGTGCCAGGCCACCGAGTCGCGCCCGTCGCGGTAGTAGCAGCACCCGGCGGTGACGAAGGGCTCCCCGAGCTCTGGGAGGTAGTGGGCGGACAGGGCGTCGCGCGCCTCGGCGAGCAGCGGGTGCGGCAGGACGTCGGCTGCGAAGTAGGTGTGCAGCAGGCGGGGCACGTCGACGACGCGGTCGTACATCTGTCGGCGCTCGGCGCGCCACGGCACGTCGCGCACCAACGCCTCGAAGACGGCATCGGCGCCGGGCAGCCAGTTGCGCTGGACGTCGACCCAGGCCCCCCGGGACAACGGGATGCGGTCGGGGGTCGGCGTCGGCAGCCCGAGAGCATGGGTGACCGGCGCCTCGTCGAACAGCGTGCCCTGGAAGTCCACCACGCCATGATATCGAACACCTGTTCGGGCGCAAGGGTGTGCTGGGGTCGACCCGGGGGTCGGGTCGGGGTGACTCCCCATGGCGCGGCCTTGGTGCGACGGGGGAGGGTGGGCGCATGACCGAGAACACCCCGGCCGCGCGGGTCCGCAGCCTGACGAAGACCTACGGCACCGGCCAGGCCCAGGTGCGGGCGCTCGACGACGTGACCCTCGACATCGGGGCGGGCGAGTTCACCGCGATCATGGGCCCGAGCGGGTCCGGCAAGTCCACGCTGATGCACTGCTGCGCCGCTCTCGACACCGGCACGTCCGGGCAGGTGTTCATCGGTGACCAGGAGCTCACCCGGCTCAAGGACAAGGCGCTGACCCGGCTGCGCCGCGACGAGATCGGCTTCGTGTTCCAGTCGTTCAACCTGGTGCCGACGCTGACCGCGCGCGAGAACATCGTGCTGCCGCTGGCGATCGCCCGGCGCAAGCCGGACGCCGCGTGGTTCGACTCGGTCATCGCGACCGTGGGGCTGGGGGACCGGCTCGACCACAAGCCCAACGAGCTCTCCGGCGGCCAGCAGCAGCGCGTGGCGATCGCCCGGGCGCTCGTGAGCCGCCCGCGCATCGTGTTCGCGGACGAGCCGACCGGCAACCTCGACTCCCGCTCGGGTGCCGAGGTGCTCGGGCTGCTCCGCAGCAGCGTCGACGACCACGGTCAGACGATCGTGATGGTGAGCCACGACCCGGTTGCCGCGGCGTACACGGACCGGGTGGTGTTCCTGGCCGACGGCCGGGTGGTCCACGAGCTGCGCGACCCCGACCGCGAGTCGGTGCTCGACGTGATGGCCACCATGAGCGCACCGGTGACCTGATGCTGCGTGCCGCCCTCAAGAGCCTGCTGGGCCGCAAGGTCAGGCTGCTGCTGAGCACCTTCGCGATCGTTCTCGGCGTGGCGTTCGTGGCCGGGTCGCTGATCTTCAGCGACACCCTGAGCCGCAGCTTCACGGCACTCTTCGCCTCGACCGTCGGCGACGTCGTCGTCCGGCCGGAGGGCTCGGGCGACCTGCGCAACGGGCCCTCCACCCGCACCGTCCCGGCGTCCGTGCTGGCCGACCTGCAGGACGTCGAGGGTGCGGCCCGCGTCGACGGCAACGTCACCGATCTCGGTGTCTTCGTCGTCGACACCAAGAACAAGGTCGTCGGCGGGCAGGGCCCGCCCGGCATCGGCGGCAACTGGTCGGACGCCCCGGCCGGTCACGGTCTCGAAGGGCTCAGCATCGTCATCGGTGACGAGCCGAACGGCCGCGACCAGGTCGTGCTCGACGCCTCCACCGCGGACCGGGCCGGCTACAGCCGCGGTGACCGCGTGCACATCGTCACCTCCGGCACCCAGGCGGTGCTCAACCCGGTGCTGGTCGGCATCGCCGACTTCGAGCATGGAGGGTCGCTCAACGGCGCGACGCTCGCAGCCTTCGACACCGTGACCGCCCAGCGGCTGTTCACCGACGGCCGGGACGTCTACACGGACCTGTGGGTGACCGCCGCGGACGGCGTCTCCCAGGCCGACCTGCGCGACGCGGTGGCCAAGAGGCTCCCGGAGGGGCTGGAGGCGGTCACCGGGGACGACGCGGCCGACGAGAACGCGAGCGCGCTGCTGCAGGCGATCTCCTTCATCACGACCTTCCTGCTGATCTTCGCGGGCATCTCGCTGGTCGTCGGCGCATTCCTGATCGTCAACACGTTCTCGATGCTGGTCGCCCAGCGCAGCCGTGAGCTCGCCCTGCTGCGCGCTCTCGGTGCCTCGCGGCGGCAGGTGACCCGCTCGGTGCTGCTGGAGGCATTCGTGCTGGGGGTGCTCGGCTCGACCATCGGGCTGGGACTGGGCGTGTTGCTGGCGATGATGATCCGCCTGGTCTTCGGACGCTTCGGGCTCGACCTCTCCGGGCAGTCGCTGATCTTCGCGCCGCGCACCGCGCTCGCGTCGTACGCCATCGGGATCGTCGTCACCATGGCGGCGGCGTGGCTGCCGGCCCGGCGTACCTCCCGGATCGCGCCGGTGCAGGCGTTGCGCGACGACATCTCGATGCCGGAGACGTCGTTGCGACGCCGGTTCCTGGGTGGGCTCGTGCTGATCGCGGCCGGCGGTGGTGCGCTGGCAGCGGGGCTGTTCACCTCGGTCGACCGTGGTGGCTGGTTCGTCGGGGGCGGCGTGCTGGCGGTGCTGCTGGGTGTGGCGTCGGCGAGCCCGGTGCTCAGCCGGCCGTTCCTGGCGGTCGCTCACAGGCTGCTGGCCAGCGTCTTCGGCACCGTGGGCAACCTGGCCGGCCAGAACTCGCTGCGCAACCCGCGTCGTACGACCGCCACCGCGTCGGCGCTGATGATCGGCCTGGCACTGGCCGCCACGATGGCGATCGTCGGCGACTCGGCGAAGGCGTCGGTCGACCAGACGATCGAGGAGAACTTCAAGGGCGACTACGTCGTGAGCAACCTGATGGGCCAGTCGTTCTCGTCGCGCATCGGCAACCGGATGAGCAGGATCGACGGCGTGGAGTCCGTGGCCAGGCAGCGCTGGGCCTTCGGCGAGTACGACGGCGGGCAGCAGGGCGTCGGGGCCAGCGAGAAGGCCTCGCTGGCCGGGACGCTCGGCCTCGACATGGTCACCGGTGCGCTCGACGGCCTGCGCGTCGGCACCGTGCTCGTCTCCGAAAAGTACGCCGAGGACCACGACCTGGCGGTCGGCGACGACTACGAGATCACCTTCAACGGACAGGTCGAGACCTATCCGGTGGTCGGCATCTTCGCCGACAACCCGGTGGTCGGCTTCCCGGTCCAGACGACCCTCTCGACGCTGAAGGAGGCGGGCTTCCCCGAGCGCGACAACTTCCTGGTCATCGACGTCGACCGGCAGTCCCCGGCCCTCGAGGAGGCGATCGGCGAGGTGGTGGCCGAGCTGCCGATCGTCACCGTCAAGGACCAGGCCGCGTTCGCGGAGGAGCAGCGCGGCCCCATCGACCAGCTGGTGCTGATGATCTTCGCGCTGCTGGGGCTGGCGCTCTTCATCGCCGTGCTCGGCATCGTCAACACGCTGGCGCTGTCGGTCATCGAGCGCACCCGCGAAGTCGGACTGCTGCGCGCCGTGGGGTTGTCACGCAGTCAGCTCCGGCGGATGATCACCTGTGAGTCGGTGGTGATCGCAACGCTCGGCGCAGTGCTGGGCAGTGTGCTCGGCGTCGGCTTCGGCATCGCCATGATGTACGCCCTGCGCGACGAGGGGCTCGAGGTCATCTCGGTGCCGTGGGACCAGTTGGGTGCGTTCCTGGCGGTCTCCGTGGTGGTGGGTGTGCTGGCCGCAGCGCTCCCCGCGCGACGGGCCGCGCGGCTCGACGTGCTGGAGGCGATCGCGACGGAGTGACTACCACCGGGGAGGTAAAGGAATGGGGGGCACCAAGGCGACGTCACCGATTCTTGGTACGGATCAGCTCGTCCAGACCTATTCTGTGCCCATGACCCAGGTGGCAGGAACCGTGCAGCGCGCACTCAAGCATGTGCAGGTGCGCGAGCATGTCCGCACCCTGGTCGAAGGAGCCGAGCCCGGCACCCCGGCGCCGTCCGAGCGTGAGCTCGTCGCGCAGTTCGGCGTGGCCCGCATGACCGTACGCCAGGCGATGGACGCGCTGGTGGTCGAGGGACTGCTCGAGCGGATGCCCGGTCGCGGCACGTTCGTCGCCCGGCCCCGTCGCCGCGTCGGCATGCTGACCGGCTTCACCGAGGACATGCGCCAGCGTGGGCTGCTCCCCGAGTCGCAGACCCTGCTCGCCCGTCGCGAGCAGGCGGGTCCCGGCGTGGCCCGGGCACTCGACATCTCCGCCGGGGACGCGGTGATCCACTGGAAGCGGCTGCGCCGAGGCAACGGCCAGGTCATCTGCATCGAGGACGCCTACCTCAACGAGGTGCTGTTGCCGGGGTTCCTCCAGTCGGGCATGCCCACCAGCCTGTACGACGCCCTCGGCGCTCGCGGGCTGCGACCGACCTGGGCCGAGGACTCCGTCACCTCCGACGCCGCCACCCCCGAGGAGGCCGAGCAGCTCGAGCTGCCGAAGGGCTCACCGGTGCTGCGCGTCGCCCGGCGTGCGCTGATCGGCAACCGGCCGATCGAGGTGTCCCGGTCGGCCTACCGTCACGACCGGTTCGCCATGTACGTCCAGCTCGGCTCCGACGCCTGAGCCCGGCGAACCGTTTTCGGTGGTCGAGTAGCGAGCGCCAGCTGTTCGTTGGTCGAGTAGCGAGCGCCAGCTGTTCTCGTTGGTCGAGTAGCGAGCGCCAGCGAGCGTATCGAGACCTGGTCTCGATACACCTCGCTCGTGGTCTCGATACACCTCGCTCGTCCCTCGCGAGGCACTCGACCTCCGATGGACCTCGCGAGGCACTCGACCTCCGAAGCTTCGTTGGTCGAGTAGCGAGCGCCAGCGAGCGTATCGAGACCCGCTCGGCCACCGGGCGGCTGCAAGGATCGGGGCATGCTCGCCGACCTGCCCCCCGCCCGCCGCCGGTTCGTGGCGGTGCTCGCCGCGCTGGCGCTGGGCGTCGTGGTCGCGATCGGGGTGGGGCTCTGGGGCGGCCGTGAGCCCGAGACGGTGCCGGCCTCCCAGGCGATGCCCGGTCCGGTGCTGCTGGTGCCGGGGTACGGCGGATCGACGACCGCGCTCGACGTTCTCGCCGAGGCGCTGACCCGGGCCGGCCGCGACGCGACCGTCGTCCAGCTCGCCGGCGACGGGACCGGTGACCTCGACGAACAGGCCGGCGTGCTGAAGGACGCGGCCGACCGGGCGCTGGAGCGCACCGGGGCGGCGTCGGTCGACGTCATCGGGTACTCCGCCGGTGGGGTGACCGCGCGACTGTGGGTGCGTGACCACGGCGGAGCCGGCCTGGCTCGCCGCGTCGTCACCCTCGGCTCTCCTCATCACGGCTCCGACCTGGCCGGGCTGGCGGCCGATCTCGCCACCGACAGCTGCCCCGCTGCCTGCCAGCAGCTGGCTCCCGGCAGCGACCTGCTGCGCCGGCTCAACGCCGGGGACGAGACGCCGTCCGGACCGATGTGGGTGTCGATCTGGTCGACCGACGACCAGACCGTCGTACCCCCGGACTCGGCCGCGCTCGCCGGGGCGCTGGAGTTCACCATCCAGTCGGTCTGTCCGGGCGTCGTCGTCGCGCACGGCGACCTGCCACGCGCGCCGGCGGTGATGGCCGCGGTGCTCTCCGAGCTCGGCACCGGCGCCCCGACCGTGCCAGGGGGCGAGGTCTGCTCCGCGACGCCGTGAACCTCAGTCCTTGACGTCCTTGGTCGCGAAGTTCGCCCAGCCGATCCCGAGGAACACCGCGACGTACACGAGCTGCAGCAACGTGCCGCGGACGACGTCGCGCCACAGGATGGGGTCGCGGAAGAGGTCGACGAAGGCGAGCCAGTAGCGCGTGGGCAGGTACGGCGAGATCGAGTCGGCGGCATCGAGGGTGAGCAGCAGCGTCGACGCGACCAGCACGGCGAGGGTGCCGAGCGCGGCGCCGAGAGGGGAGTCGACCAGGGTCGAGAGACACAGCGCGATCGCGGCCACGCCGAACATCGACAGCAGCGCGTAGGCCAGCGCGAGCAGGGTTCGGACGATCAGCTCCTGCTGGCTGAGCGTGGTGCCGGACACGGTCGCGGTCGTGCCGGTCGGCGCATCGCCCAGCAGCAACGTGCCGGTGACGTAGGCGGTCACGGCGACCACGACGAGCGTGAGCATCACGAACGCCATCACGCTCACCAGCTTGGCGACGAGCAGCCTGGTCCGCCCCACGGGCCGGACGAGCAGGTAGCGCAGCGTGCCCTGCTGGGCCTCGCCGGCGATGGCCTCGCCGGCGACGATGGACACCGCGATCGGCAGGAAGAGCGGCAGCACGATGGCGATGGCGGCCAGCGGGAAGAGCGTGCCGTCGGTGAGCACGGCGGACAGGAAGGCCGGTCCGGTGCCGGGCCGTGGCCCGACGTCGGTCACTCCCAGCAGCACCGCCACCAGGGTCGGCAGCGCGTCGATCATCGCGATCGTGACCCAGGTGCGCCGGCTGCGCAGCAGCTGGTGGAGCTCGACGCGGATCATCCGCGCTCGATCCGGTCGGACCCCGCGGCGGTGGCGGCCAGGACGACGTCCTCGAGGGTGTGCCGCTCGGGGGCGAGCTCCGTCACCCGGACGCCGCCCTGCACCAGCAGTGCGTTGAGCGCCGCCACGTCGTCGACGCGGACGAGCAGGGAGTCGTCGCCGGAGCTCTCGACCTGGCCGTCGAGCAGGGCCCGCGCCCGGTCGACGTCCTGGGTGCGCAGATAGGTGCGGCCGGTCGGCCTGGTCAGGGTGGCGAGCTCCTGCTCGATGACCAGCCGGCCGCGGTCGAGCACGCCCACGCGGGTCGCGAGCTGCTCGATCTCGGCCAGCAGGTGGCTGGAGAGGAAGATCGTCGTGCCCCCAGCGTGCAGCTCGAGCAGCAGGTCGCGGATCTCGTGGATGCCCTGCGGGTCGAGACCGTTGGTCGGTTCGTCGAGCACCAGCAGCCGGGGCCTGCCGAGCAGGGCGTGCGCGAGGCCGAGCCGCTGGCGCATGCCCAGTGAGTACGCCGCCACCGGCCGCTCGTCGACGCCGCCCAGGCCGACCCGGTCCAGCACGTCGCCCACCCGGCCCGCGCGGCCGCGACGACCGTGGCGGCCGAGGGCGTCGTGCACCCGGAGGTTGGCCCGGCCCGAGAGCCGCGGGTACGCCGCGGACGACTCCACCAGCGCACCCACCTGGGGCAGCACCCTGCCGGACTGACGCGGCATCTCCTCGCCGAGGACCTCCGCGCTGCCCGACGTGGCGAGCACCAGTCCGAGCAGCATCCGCACCGTCGTGGTCTTGCCCGACCCGTTGGCACCGAGGAAGCCGTAGATGTCGCCCTCGCGGACGTGCAGGTCGATGCCGTCGACGGCGACGATGCCGCCGTACCTCTTGGTCAGTCCCGTCGTGCGGATCACCGACGGGTCACCACAGTGCCGGTGGCCAGGTCCCGAGCGGCCTGCTCCAGGGTGTCGCTGGTGACCGTGCCGGCCACCAGCCAGCCGCCGTCGCCCTCGCCGCCGGTCAGCATCACGCCCAGCGGGCCGAGCCCGACGACGGTGCCCCCGTCGACGACCCGCGCTCCGGGGGTCAGCCCGAGCTGGTCGCGCAACGGCCCGGCCTCACGCCCGCGCAGCGGGATGGTGATCAGCCGGGTGATGCCTGCGCCGTAGATGCCGACGGCCCGGTCGGCCTCGGGTGCCTTCGGCAGCCCCGCGACGGTCCTCGGGGGCAGGAACGGGGCGTACTGGTTGGCCGCGTCGGCGATGTCGAGGACGTCGTCGAAGGAGACGTCGGAGCCCGGCGGAGGCGAGAACGAGACGGAGCCCCTCGACGGCGTCGCGGCCGAGAACTCGCGGAGCTCCGAGGTGAAGGCGGCCCGCGCAGCGCCCTTGGCGACGACATCGACGCGCAGCGGCACGCCGGAGGCGGGGTCGGCCCACAGGTCGACATGGTCGATGCTCGACTGCGACGCAGCCGGTGCGAGCCGCAGCCCGGCCGCGTCGATGCCGGCCACCCGGCGCGCTGGCAGGCGCTCCACGTCACCGGGGTCGACGTCTTCGAGCAGCAGCGTCGCCACCGCCGGGGGCAGCAGGTCGGCGGTGCGCGGCAGCCGGATGTCCGGGTCGGCGCTGCGTTTCGCGTCGGCGTGCTGGTAGCGCCACTGGGTCGTGCCCCGGGCATCGTGGACCAGGTCGGTCTCACCGGTGGCCAGGAGCTTGTCGACCCGCCATGCGTCGGCGCTGCGCCACCACACCCGCATCCGGGTCTCCCCGCCGAACAGCGAGCCGACGTCGGTGAACCGGTCGGCCACCGGCAGCTGCAGCGTGCCCCGCGACTCGACGTACCCGGAGTAGGGATGGTCCCGCGCCGCCTGCACCCGCGCGAGCAGATCGGCGGCACCGAGGCCGGGGTCGTCGACCGGCAGCGCACGGACCGCCAGGGGGGCGGCGAGGAGCGCCGAGATGCCCGCGGTGACGAGGCTCCAGCGGTGCACCGGCTTCATGATGGCGAGCGTACGTCGCGGGTGTCAGCCGGTCATGATGTCGTCGGCGTCGACGATCCGGTAGGCATAGCCCTGCTCGGCCAGGAACCGCTGCCGGTTCTGGGCGAACTCCGCGTCGACCGTGTCGCGCGAGACGATCGTGTAGAAGTGGGCGCTCTTGCCCTCCGACTTGGGCCGCAGCAGGCGGCCGAGGCGCTGGGCCTCCTCCTGGCGCGAGCCGAACGATCCGCTCACCTGGATCGCCACCTCCGCCGACGGCAGGTCGATGGAGAAGTTCGCCACCTTGCTCACCACCAGCAGCCCGAGCTCGCCGGTCCGGAAGGCCTCGAACAGCCGCTGGCGCTCCTTGACCGGTGTCTCGCCCTTGATGACGGGGGCGTCGAGGGCCTCGCCGAGCTCGTCGAGCTGGTCGATGTACTGGCCGATCACCAGGGTGGGCTGGCCTTCGTGCTGTGCGACCAGCTGGCGTACGACGTCGAGCTTGCGGCGGGTGCACGACGCAAGCCGGTAGCGCTCCTCCGGCTCGGAGGTCGCGTAGACGAGCCGCTCACCCTCGGGCAGCGTCACGCGCACCTCGACGCAGTCGGCGGGCGCGATCCAGCCCTGCGCCTCGATGTCCTTCCACGGTGCGTCATACCTCTTGGGGCCGATCAGCGAGAAGACGTCGCCCTCGCGGCCGTCCTCGCGCACCAGGGTCGCGGTCAGGCCGATGCGGCGACGTGCCTGGAGGTTGGCGGTCATCCGGAAGATCGGCGCGGGCAGCAGGTGCACCTCGTCGTAGATGATCAGGCCCCAGTCGCGCGCGTCGAACAGCTCGAGGTGGGAGTACACGCCCTTCCGGCGGGTCGTCATGACCTGGTACGTCGCGATGGTGACGGGCCGGATCTCCTTGACGGAGCCGGAGTACTCGCCGATCTCCTCGGCGGTCAGCGACGTGCGCTTGATCAGCTCGTCCTTCCACTGCCGCGCGCTGACGGTGTTGGTGACGAGGATCAGCGTGGTGGCCGCGGCGTGCGCCATCGCGGCAGCGCCGACGAGCGTCTTGCCGGCTCCGCAGGGAAGCACGACGACCCCGGAGCCGCCGTGCCAGAAGGACTCCGCGGCGTCGCGCTGGTAGTCGCGCAGGTGCCACTCGCTCTCGTCGAGCGCGATCGGGTGCGCCTCGCCGTCGACGTAGCCGGCGAAGTCCTCGGCGGGCCAGCCGATCTTGAGCAGCGCCTGCTTGAGGTTGCCGCGCTCGCTGGCGTGCACGACGACCGTGTCCCCGTCCGCGCCGCCGATGCGGTCGCCGATCATGCCCTGGATCCGCTTGGCGCGGAGCACCTCCTCGAGCACAGGGCGGTCGGTGGAGACCAGGACCAGGCCGTGCACGGGGTGCTTCTCGAGGCGGAGCCTGCCGTAGCGGGCCATCGTCTCGGCGATGTCGACGAGCAGTGCGTGCTGGACGGGGTAGCGGGAGTAGGCCAGCAGGGTGTCGACGACCTGCTCGGCGTCGTGCCCGGCGGCGCGTGCGTTCCACAGCCCCAGCGGCGTGAGCCGGTAGGTGTGGATGTGCTCGGGGGAGCGCTCGAGCTCGGCGAAGGGGGCGATCGCCTTGCGGCAGTCCTGCGCACGCTCGTGGTCGATCTCGAGGAGCAGCGTCTTGTCGGACTGGACGATCAGGGGGCCGTCGGGAGAGGTCATCAGGCGGTTGCAGCCGCTTTCTGTCGGGCGCGGTAGGCCGCCACGTTGGCGCGCGAGGAGCAGCGGTCGGAGCAGTAGCGACGCGACTGGTTGGGGGAGGTGTCGACATAGACGTTGGTGCACTTCGTCGCGCTGCACACCCCGAGCCGGGTCGGGCCGAGGTCGCACACGAGCGTGGCCAGCCCCATCAGGGACTCGCCGATCAGCAGGTCGGCGACCGAGGCGGCGCGGTTGGCGACGTGCATGTGCAGGTGGGTCGGGTCGTGGTCGCTGATCATCGGGGTGACCGGGTGCTGGCTCAGGAGCTCGTTGAGGCCGGTCACCACGTCGGCCGCACGGTCGGCGTCGGACGCGTCGAAGATCGGCCGCAGCTCCCTTTGGAACCGGCGGAGCACGGCGACGTCGCGATCGCTGGTCTGGTTGTGCAGCCAGCGCCGGTCCGACAGGTGCGCCACGAGGCCGTCGACGTCGTCGACGTCGGCGTTCAGCAGCGCCGCCGCCGACTCGGCGTACCTCAGGAAGTCCATCCGGCCAGTCTACGGTCGATCGCCAACGCGGCTGACCGTCCTGATCCGGTGCACGGCGAAGGTGCGGGTGTCGAGATGTCGGGGTGTCGGCGGTGACGTGGGGGTGGGCGGTGAGGGGAGGTGGGGTGGGCGGTGAGGTGGGGTCGGTCTGGTGGGTCGGGACCGACCCTGTCTCACCGCTGTCGGGCGGGTGGGCCGGGTGGGCCGGGTGGGCGGTGAGGTGGGGTCGGTCTGGCGGGTCGGGACCGACCCTGTCTCACCGCTGCGGGGCGGGTGGGCCGGGTGGGCCGGGTGGGCGGTGAGGTGGGGTCGGTCTGGTGGGTCGGGACCGACCCTCGCTCACCGCTCATTGCTGCAGCGGTGAGCTCACCGATCGCCAACGCGACTGACCGTCGTGATCCGGTGCACGGCGAAGGTGCGGGTGTCGTCGCTCCGGTGGTCGTGCGCGGTGAGCTGGCCACCCTCCACGCGCACCGGGTCGACCAGCCGGTCGGACGAGGAGCCGTGGTTGTCGACGTAGCCGATGAGCACGGTGGCGCTCTCGTCGATCGCCGTCCGCAGCGCGGCCAGGGCGGCCTGCGGACTGGTGACGTCGGTGGATCGTGACGGACGGGAGGCGCTGGCCCGGTCGCCGGCGCGGATGGCCGTGACGACGGCGGTCACGGTGGCCGTCTCGCGGGCGGTGCGTACGGCGGGCGGCCGGCGGTGCCGCGGGGTGCGGGCCCGCTGCAGGTCGCGGCGGGCCACCCGGACGGTCCCGTCAGCGGCCTCGACCACCGGGGCCGAGCCCAGCTCGCGCAGCCGGGGGAGCAGCAGGTCGACCGGGACCGTGCTCACCAGCACGGTGGGGGCCAGCCGGCGCAGGCCGAGGGTGCCGGCCTTCGGGTGGTGCATCAGCTCGGTGAGCGCGCCCTCGTCGTCGGCCCGGAGGAACGCCTCGGCGTGCCCGACCCGCAAGGTGCCGAAGGTGCGGGCCACGTCGTCGACCAGGTAGGTCAGCGGCTGGGGCAGGGGGGTGCGCGAGACGGACCCGAGGAACTCGTGCACCTCAGCGGCCGACCAGCCGGCGTCGAACGCGCGGCGCACCGACCCCGGTGCGAAGCGGTAGACCGTGGCTCCGCCGCGTGACTCGACATCTGCCAGCAGGTGCAATGTGCGGGAGAGGCTCGGCTCGAGGGGTCCGGGTGCCACAGCGGTCAGATCGGCCTGCACGAGCACGTGGTCGACCGGCTCGGGCAGCAGCGGCGCCAGCGCCGCGGCCGCCGCGTCGTGGTCGCCGGCGAGCAGGTGCCGGCCGGCCTCGGAGATCCCGTCGTAGCCGGTCAGCCCCAACGCGCCGGCCTCGGCGAGCGCCCATGCCACCATCTCGGCACGGGTGCCCGGCCGGCGCGGTCGCTTCCAGGCGACGCGGGCCACGACCCCCGGCAGTCCGGTGCCGGTCGCCAGCGTGGCGCCGGGCGGCAGGTCGGCCAGCTCGGTGAGCGCCATCCGCCGGGCCTCCGCCGCGAAGCTGCTCGAGAGGTCGGGGGCGAGCGCGTTCCACGTCTTCCCGGCACTGTCGCGGGTCCCGATGAGCCCGGCCAGCCGCGGCGACTCCAGCCAGGCTCGGGCGATCGCGGCCCAGCGCACGGCCGGTGCGCCGGTCGACCACGAGTCGTAGGTGTCGGTGGGCAGCCAGACCGATTCGCCGTCGGTGTCGGTGGACTCCGCCAGCAGCCCGGCCTCGTGCGCCACCTCGACCAGCAGGCCGGCCTCGGTGCCGGTCACGTGCAGCTCGGTGGCGGCCGCCTTGAGGTCGCGCACCGCCAGCCCGCCGGCCCGGAGCACACCGGGCGGGGTGAGGCCCCAGTGGTCGAGCAGGAGCTCGACTCGGCGCACGGCGTCGAAGGCGGCGCCGGCAGCGAGCTTGTCGACGAGGGCGGGGTCGCGGTCGCTGGTCGCGATCGTGGGTACGTCGTCGACCGGGGCCGTGGTGGTGCGGCCGCCTCGCAGGGCCAGCCCGACCTCGCCCGGCAGGTGCACGACACCCTGGCCGCGCGCGACGAGCAGGCCGTGGACGAGCAGCTCCTCGACGGGTGTCGCCGCGTCCTCGGGCCGCGCCGGCGCGCGCCCGGTGCCGGTCGTGCCCTCGCCGCCGCGTTCGGCCAGGTGCTCGAGCATCCTGCGGGCCGGAGGGCTGAGCAGGTCGATGCGCTCGCGGATGGTGGCGGCATCGGGGCCGTGCCCGGTGACCGGCCGCAGCCCGCTCACGCCGGCCGCCTCGGTGCCGCGCAGCACCTCGGCGATCCCGGTCAGTGGGCGGAGTCCCGAGGGGCTCTGCCAGGTCAGGGCGAGGTCGACGAGGCGGTCGGTCGCGGCCCGGACCGCGGCCGGGTCGGCGTACACGAGTGAGACAAGTTGGTCCGGGGTGGTTTGAGATGCAATCACCTGGGCATCCAGTACGGAGAGCTCCAGCCGGCTGAGGCCGTCCAGTGCGCGCAGCACCGAGGAGCGCGTCGAGGCGCGCGAGGCGAGCTGGGCCGAGTCGTGAGGAGCCGGGGTGGCAAGGTCGGGACGCTCGCGCAGCAGGTTGGCCAGCCGCTCGTCGGACCACCCCCGCAGCTGGTCGGCGAGGGTGCGTGCGGGTGTCCCCGGCTCGTTGGTAGACATCTCTCCTACGCTACTCGGCAGCCTCCAGCCCGGAGGCATGGTCCACGGGCAACGTCGTGGTGGCTGGGACGACAGGGACGGCGGTGCGTGGCGATGAGGACGGTCGACCTGCACCACGGCTCGTCGAGCGAGATCGGCCACGTGCGCAAGGTCAACGAGGACGCGTTCCTCGTCGCGCCGCCCCTGTTCGTGGTCGCCGACGGGATGGGCGGCCACCTGGGCGGCGACGTCGCCAGCAGGATCGTCGTCGAGGAGTTCGCCCGGCTCAGCGAGGAGGGCTACGACCCGCGCGGGGGCGCCGAGGCCGTGGTCGCCACGCTGACCCGGTGCCAGGTCCGGATCCGCGACTACGCCACTGCGCAGAGCGGCACGGGTCACCGCGTTCATGCCGGTACGACGGTCGTGGTGGCGTTGCTCGTCGAGGACGAGAACGGTCCGAAGTGGCTGCTCGCCAACCTCGGCGACTCGCGCATCTACCGGCTCGTGGACGACGAGCTCGACCAGGTCAGCGTCGACCACTCCGTGGTCCAGGAGCTGATCGACGCCGGTGAGATCACCGCCGAGCAGGCAGCCGAGCACCCCGAGCGGCACGTCATCACCCGGGCGCTCGGGGCCGCCCTCGACTCACTCGAACCCGACTTCTTCCTGCTGCCGCTGGCCGCTGCCGAGCGCATCCTGCTGTGCAGCGACGGCGTGACCGGCATGATCAGCGACCAGACCGTCGCCCGCATCCTGAAGCAGAACGACGACCCCCGCGACGCTGCCGACGGACTCGTGCAGGCGGCGCTGATCGCCGGAGGCCGTGACAACGCCACGGCGGTGGTGGTGGATGTGGTGGGATTGGTGACCGACGAGTCGTTCGATCTCGTGCGTCAGCGCGCAAGTCTTGAGACAAAACTGGGGGCCCTTCCATGAGCAACGCCGCGAACGAGCACGACGCGAGCCGCCGCGGCTACCTGCCTGGCTCCTGGTACGCCGCCGTCGGGCCGGCCGTGACGGTGCTGCTGCCGGCCTCGGCCAAGGCCCGGGTCGCTGCCGTCTGGGAGCAGGCCGACGACGGTGCCGGCTTCGACCAGACGCTGGACGCGCTCATCTCCTCCGGCCTGCGCGACCTCTCCGACTTCGTGCTCGTGGGCGAGGCGGAGGGCGCCACCCGGATCCTCGTGCGCGGCCAGGGCCGCGTCAGCTGCGACACGTCAGAGGGCTCGGTCGAGGTGATCGGGGATGACGACTCCATCTGGAGCGAGCGGACACTGGGCGGTGTCACCGCGATCACCGTCGAGGTCGAGCCGGACTCGACCGGTGCCGAGCTGTCCGTGGCCTCCGGGCTGGTCCGCGTCTCCCGGGTGACCTGGGGCGGCGGAGCCGTCGTCGGCGGGGCCGCGGCGTCGAGTGCCGTGGTCGCCGCCGAGCACGACCCGGCGCCCGCTCCGACCGACGAGCCCGAGCCCGAGCCCGAGCCCGCCGAGCCCGAGCCCCAGCCCGAGCCCCAGCCGTTGGCGCCGACCGAGGCGGTGTCGGTGCTCGACCTCGACGACCCGACCGGTGAGCAGCCGCCCGCGCTGGCGGCGGTCGTCGAGCAGGAGCCCGTGCCGGGCGCCCAGGCAGTCGGCCCCCAGACCGTCGGCGTGCCGGTCGAGGGGAGCGAGGACCACGACGGGGACACCACGATCGGCACCGTCGGGGGAGTCGCGGCCGAGCCGCCCGGCATCCCCGGTCAACCGCCCGCGCCCAGCGTGACGTCGCGCCCGGTCGCCAAGCTCGTGCTCTCCAGCGGCGAGACGATCGAGGTCGATCGCGCCGTCCTCATCGGCCGCGCACCCGAGGCCCGACGCTTCGCGTCCACCGACCAGCCGCAGCTGGTGACCGTGCCGAGCCCCAACCACGAGATCTCCTCCACGCACCTGGAGATCCGTCCCGGGTCGGGCGTCGACCACGGCATGTCCGTGGCCACCGACCTCGGCTCGACCAACGGCACGATGCTGATGCAGCCCGGGCTGCCGCCCGAGGAGCTCCAGCCGGGCATCGCGGTGTCGCTCATCCCGGGCGCGATCATCGACCTCGGCGACGGCGTGACCATCCAGGTCACCAACCCCTGACACCGAGGACGCGCGAGATGAGTGCTCCCCTCACCGGCACCCCGCCGACGTACCCCGTCGCCGAGCTCGACCGACGCTTCTACGCGTTCGCGGTCGACCGGCTGATCGTCTGGGGCGTGTACGCCGCGACCGCCGTCGCGTGCTGGTACTTCCTGGGCGGCAGCGGCTTCTGGGCCAGCGCGAGCATCGTCGTGGGAGTCGCCGTGCTCATGACGCTGGTCCTCTCCGCCGTGCTCGGGAAGACGGGCTCGTCGCCGGGCAAGAGCCTGGTCGGACTGCGGGTCGTGCATCACGGCACCGGCACGCCCATCGGCTTCGCCCGCGCACTGCTGCGCTCGCTGGTGCTGGGGCTGTCGGCGCTGCCGACGTTCGGGCTGGGCCTGGCGACGCTGGCCTGGACCGCCGTGGCCGACGGCGGGCACCGTCGCCGCGGCTGGCACGACCACCTCTCGCACGGGATCGTCGTCGACGTGCGGCCGGCCCCCCCGGTGGCCGCCGAGGTCGAGGCGCCACGCCACGTCGTCAACCTGACGGCGATGCGGCTGATCCCGGCCTCCCCTCCGGCCCCTCCGGCACCAGCTCAGCAGGCCGGCCCGGCTGCCCGGATCCCCGACGCGGGCTCCACCTCCCACCGGGCTCCCCAGCCGTTGCCCCAGCAGCCTCCGATGCAGCAGCCGCTGCAGCCGCCCCTGCAGCAGCCGGGCCAGCCCGCCCCGGCATGGCCCCAGCACCCGACGCGGCAGCCGGCCCCGCCGCAGACCCCGCCCCAGACTGCACCGCAGCCGGGGCAGGGGGCGCTGCACCGTGCGCCGCAGCCGGACGAGGCGCAAGCCCCGCAAGCCCCGCACCCCCCGGCCGACGACGGCCGGACCGTCGTACGAGCCGCCAGACAGTCGACCCAGCAGCCGAACGTGGCGCCGCAGCAGGCCCCGGTGCCGTCGGTCCGCTGGCGGGTCACCTTCGACGACGGCGAGACGTTCGTGGTGGAGGGCCTGGCCCTGGTCGGCCGTCGCCCGGAGCCGCGCGGCGGCGAACCGGTGCGCCATGTCGTCCCCCTCTCGTCGGGCGACATGTCGCTGTCGAAGACGCATGCCCAGTTCGCGCCGGCGCCCGACGGTGCGCTGGTCGTGATGGACCGCGGTTCCACCAACGGCTCGATGCTGCTGCGCAAGGGCGTGGCCCGCGAGCTCACGGCCGGCAAGCCGGCGACCGTGATCGACGGCGACACGGTGCGCTTCGGCGACCGCGAGATGGTCGTCAGTCGCGAGCGCTGACCCGCACGGCGTGCAGCCGTGCCACCCGGAGGGCGAGCTGCACGTCGAGGCTGTGGCCGGGCTCGCGCCAGTCGCCGAGCAGGTCGTCGATGCGGTCGAGCCGCTGGGTGACGGTGTTGGGGTGCACGTGCAGCCGCTCGGCCGCCGCCTTGAGCCGCCCACCCGTGGCGAACCACGCCTCCAGGGTCGCGATCAGTGAGGTGCCCCGGCGGGCGTCGTACTCCCGCACCGGTCCGATGGTCACGTCGAGGAACGAGCCGAGCTCCTCGGGGCCGTTGTCGCCGAGCAGCAGTCGGGCCAGGCCCAGCCCCCTGGCGTCGCTGACCTCCCCCTGCCGGCCCAGCGTCAGCAGGGTGTCCAGGCAGCGCCGAGCCTCGGCGTAGGCCTCCCGAACCCCTGCGGAGTACGACGCTGCGTCGGTGCCGCTCTCGACGAGCGCGACGCCGACAGTCGCCGATCCGCCGACCCTGGCGATCGCCTCGCGGAGCCGCTCACCGCTCTCGGCGGGGTCGGCGTCGGGCGCGATGAGCACCAGCCGGCCCTCGTGCTCGCCGGCCAGCCCGCGAGCGCCCGCGACGACCACCGACGCGGCCCGCAGCGCGGTGTGCCGGTCCACGTCGACGACCTCGGCCAGGCAGAGCGCGGCGGAGTCGGTGAGGTCGAGCCGTTGACGGCGGGCCCGCTCGCGCAGCCGGGAGGGGTCGTCGAGGCGGCCGTCGAGCAGGTCGCCGAGCAGCTCGACGCCGAGGCGCTCCTCCGTCTCGGCGACGGACCGGGCGAAGAGCAGCACCAGTCCGGTGACCAGCGCCCCGCGCTCGAGGGTGCGGCGCTCGGCCAGGCCCATCGGGCGGCGCGGGCGGCTCAGCACCAGCGTCGCGAGGTGCTCGGTGCCGGCGAGCGACGGCGCCACGTAGCCCTGGTCGACGGGCACCGAGCGACCCGACGCGACCGCGTCGGCGACGGCGTCCGCCCAGCCCGCGACGGGCGCCGTGCTCCCCGCGAGCCGCTCTCCGTCGGGGCCGTGCACGGTCACGTCGCCGTCGAGGATGCCGGTCAGCACCTCGGCGACCTCGGCCACCCCGCCGCCGCGGAGCAGCAGGTCGGTGAGGCGGTCGTGTGCCGTGGCGGCGGCCTCGACCGAGAGGGTGTGCGCGGTCATGGTGGCGTGGGCCTCGTCGAGCTGGGCGAAGAGTCGCGCGTTCTCGAGCGCGACCGCGGCATGGGCGGCGAACGACGTCAGCAGCGAGACCTCCGCGGCGGGGAACTGCCGCACCGTGCGGTGCACCGCGAGCAGGGCGCCGATGACCCGGCCGTCGAGGATCAGCGGCACGCCGAGGATCGCGCGGATGTGCTCGCCCGTCACCGCCTCGTCGATGTAGCCGCGGTGCACGAAGCGCTCGTCGGCCTGGTAGTCCTCGGTGAAGTACGGCGCCCCGATCTGCGCGACGAGCCCCAGCAGTCCCGTGCCCAGCGGGAGCCGCAGCCGGCGGAACTCCTGGGTGAGGGCGCCGTCGGTGACCTTCATGTACGACGCGCCCTCCTCCTCGTCGTTGAGCGACAGGTAGGTCATGTCGGCGCCGAGGAGCTGCCGCGCCCGCCGGACGATGGCGCTGAGGATGGCGTCGACGTCGCGGATCGCCGTCAGGTCGCTGGCGGTGTCGTAGAGCGCGGTGAGCTCGGCCTCGCGAGCCCGGTGGCGGGCGATCACCTCGCGCAGGCGCAGCGCCAGCTCGTGCTCGCGACGCAGTGCCTCGAGCCGCTCGGCCGTCAGCCCGGCGGCGCCGGCCCGATCCTCGGCCTCGGAGACGAGTCGGTCGAAGTCCGCGCGAGGCGCGTCGGCGTACAGCAGTTCCAAGAAGCCCATGCGTCACATCATCACCGAGGTATGGGCCCTGCGCACAGGGTGGGCCTGAAACTGTGTGCGGCCCGCCCATGTTCCGTGGTCGTGGCGTGGACCTAGCGTGGCGGCCATGTCTGAGATGCGCGTCACCCCGGAGACCGGACTCGAAGGTCGGCGCGCCGTCGTCACCGGCGGCGCGAGCGGCATCGGCGCCGCCGTCGCGACGCGACTGGCCGAGGCGGGAGCCCACGTGGTCGTGGTCGACCGCGACGGGGAGGGCGCCGCCAAGGTGGCCGCCCTGATCGGCGGCGAGCACCGCGCCGTCGACCTCTCCGACGGAGCGGCCATCGACGCACTCGACCTCACCGCCGACATCCTCGTCAACAACGCCGGCCTCCAGCACGTGGCGCCGATCGAGGACTTCGACCCCGAGCGGTTCGCGCTGATCCACAAGGTGATGCTCGAGGCGCCGTTCCGGCTCGCTCACCTCCTGCTCCCCGGCATGTACGCCGCCGGCTGGGGTCGCATCGTGCACGTCTCGAGCGTCCACGGCCACCGCGCGTCGCCGTACAAGTCGGCCTACGTCAGCGCCAAGCACGGCCTCGAGGGGCTGTCGAAGGTGATCGCCCTGGAGGCGGCCGACAAGGGCGTCACCAGCAACACCGTCTGCCCGGGCTACGTGCGCACCCCGCTCGTCGAGGGCCAGATCGCCGACCAGGCCAAGGCCCACGGCATCCCGGCCGAGGACGTCGTCGACGACGTCCTGCTGGCCCGCACCCCGGTCAAGCGGCTCGTGGAGCCCGGCGAGGTGGCCGAGATGGTCGCCTTCCTGTGCGGCCCGCGGTCGTCGTCCATCACGGGTTCCTCCTTCCTCCTCGACGGCGGCTGGACCGCCGCCTGACCACGCAAGCCCCATCAAGACAACGCCATCCCCCAGAAAGGCACGTCATGTCCACGCAGTCCCCGAGCTCAGCGGGTCAGACCACCGCAGCCGACCCGGGCGGTCCGGGCGGCAACGGCATCGTCAAGGTCGTCTTCGCCTCCCTCATCGGCACCGCCGTCGAGTGGTACGACTTCTTCCTCTACGGCTCGGCCGCGGCCCTGGTCTTCGGCACCCTGTTCTTCCCCGAGAGCGACCCGGTCACCGCGACCCTGCTGGCATTCGGCACCTACGCACTTGGCTTCGTCGCGCGCCCGCTGGGCGGCGTCGTGTTCGGTCACTTCGGTGACCGGGTGGGCCGCAAGAAGATGCTCGTCGTCGCGCTGATGATGATGGGCATCGCGACCTTCGCCATCGGACTGCTGCCGACCTACGCCAGCATCGGCATCGCCGCACCGATCCTGCTGCTCGTCTGCCGCCTGCTCCAGGGCTTCGCGGTGGGCGGCGAGTGGGGCGGCGCCGTACTCATGGCCGCCGAGCACGGTGACGAGAAGAACCGTGGGTTCTGGTCGTCGTGGCCCCAGGCGGGTGTGCCGCTGGGCAACCTGCTCGCCACCGGCGTGCTGTTCATCCTGGCCGCCGTGCAGAGCGACGCGGACTTCGAGGCGTGGGGCTGGCGCATCCCGTTCCTGCTGTCGGCCGTGCTCGTCCTCATCGGCCTCTACGTCCGCCTGCAGCTCGAGGAGTCGCCGGTCTACGCCGAGGCGAAGAAGGAGATCGCGGACAAGAAGCAGGCTGACTCGCACCTGCCGATCCTCGAGGTCATCAGGTCGTACCCCAAGGAGGTGCTGATCGCCATGGGCATGCGGATGGCGGAGAACATCTCCTACTACATCTTCACCGTCATCTCGATCAGCTACGTGACCACCTACCTCGATGCCGACAAGAGCATGATCCTCAAGATGCTGCTGATCGCCGCCGGCTTCCAGTTCTTCCTGATCCCCGCGGTGGGTGCGCTGTCCGACAAGGTCGGCCGTCGTCCGCTCTACCTGACCGGCGCCGTCGGTGTCGGTGTCTGGAGCTTCGTGTTCTTCGGGCTGCTCGACTCGATGACCCCCGGCAAGGTGTTCGTGGCGGTGGCGGTCGGGCTGTTCTTCCACTCGCTGATGTACGCGCCGCAGGCGGCGTTCTTCTCCGAGCTGTTCGGCACCTCGGTGCGCTACACCGGTGCCTCGGTCGGCTACCAGCTCGCCTCGATCTTCGCGGGCGCCCTGGCCCCGATCATCGCCCTGGCGCTGCTCGGCACCGTGGAGGAGAAGAACACCACCGCTGTCGGCATCTACGTCGCCATCGCCTCGGTGATCACGATCGTCGCCGTGCTCTTCGCGAAGGAGACCCGCGGGTCCTCGCTGCGCCACGACCGGGTCGTCCGCGACGCTCACCGCTGACCTGCCCTGATAGTCCAGTCGCCTTCGGTCGTCGTCCCTCACCCGGGACGACAGAAGGCGACTGGACTATCCCCGGGTGCAGGGGGCCAGTAGGTTTTCCAGGCATGGAGTCGTACGCCGCGGGAGAGACCGGTCCGGACCTGCTCGACGAGACGATCGGGCGCAACCTCGAGCGCACCGCCCGTGCGTACGCCGAGCGCGAGGCCCTGGTCGAGGTGGCCTCCGGCCGCCGGTGGACCTGGGCGGAGCTGGACGCCGACGTCGACCGGCTCGCGCGGGCGCTGATGGCGGCTGGCCTGGGCAAGGGTGACCGGATCGGCATGTGGTCGCCGAACTGTGCCGAGTGGACGCTCACCCAGTACGCCAGCGCCAAGATCGGGGCGGTGCTGGTCAACGTCAACCCGGCGTACCGCACCCACGAGTTCTCCTTCGCCGTCAACCAGTCGGGCATGCGGATGCTGGTGAGCGCGGAGGCGCACAAGACCAGCGACTACCGCTCGATGGTCGCCGAGACCAGCGCACAGTGCCCCGACCTGCTGCAGGTCGTGTTCATCGGCACGTCCGACTGGGACGACCTGCTGGCAGGTGCCGAGTCGGTCTCGGCCGACCAGCTCGAGGACCGCCAGAGCGCGCTGCGGCCGGACGACCCGATCAACATCCAGTACACCTCGGGCACCACCGGCTACCCCAAGGGCGCCACCCTGAGCCACCGCAACATCCTCAACAACGGCTTCTTCACCACCGAGCTGATCAACTTCACCCACGAGGACCGGCTCTGCATCCCCGTGCCCTTCTACCACTGCTTCGGCATGGTGATGGGCAACCTCGGGTGCTCCACCCACGGCGCGACGATGGTGATCCCCGCACCGGCGTTCGACGCGGCCATCACGTTGCAGACCGTGCAGGACGAGCGGTGCACGGCCGTCTACGGGGTGCCCACGATGTTCATCGCGATGCAGAACCACCCGGACTTCGCGTCGTACGACCTCTCGTCGCTGCGCACCGGCGTGATGGCCGGCTCGATCTGCCCGGTCGAGGTGATGAAGCGCTGCATCGACGACATGCACATGGCGGAGGTCTCCATCGCCTACGGCATGACCGAGACGTCACCCGTGTCGTGCCAGACGCGGTCCGACGACGACCTCGAACGGCGTACGGCGAGCATCGGCCGCGCCCACCCGCACGTCGAGATCAAGGTGGTCGACCCGGCCACCGGCGAGATCGTCGAGCGGGGTCAGACCGGCGAGTTCTGCACGCGCGGCTACTCCGTGATGCTCGGCTACTGGGACGACGAGGCGAAGACCACCGAGGCCATCGACTCCGACAGGTGGATGCACACCGGCGACCTCGCGGTCATGCGCGACGACGGCTACTGCACCATCGTCGGCCGCATCAAGGACATGGTGATCCGTGGCGGCGAGAACATCTACCCGCGCGAGATCGAGGAGTTCCTCTACACCCACCCCGACGTCGAGGACGTCCAGGTCATCGGCGTCCCCGACGAGAGGTACGGCGAGGAGCTGTGCGCCTGGGTCAAGCTGCGGGCCGGTGCCGAGCCGCTCGACGCGGACGCGGTGCGCGCCTTCTGCTCCGGCAAGCTGGCGCACTACAAGGCGCCGCGCTACGTCAAGGTGGTCGACGACTTCCCGATCACCGTCACCGGCAAGATCCGCAAGGTCGAGATGCGCGAGCAGTCGACGCGCGAGCTCGGCCTGGCCTGAGGCGGACGCTCAGCGCACCAGCACGACGGGCACCCGCACACTGGTGCCCCGGGCGCTGGTCCACACGACCTGACCCGCATCGAGGCGGTGCGGCCCGGAGGGCCCGGTGACCTTGACGCTGAACCTCGCAGACTGGCCGGGACGCAGGGTCATCGCCGCGGGCCGGACGAGCACCTCATGGTTGGTGAAGCCGACCGGGCGCGATGAGAAGTACATGGGCCGGCTGCTCACATTGGTGACCCGCCGGGTCAGCGTGCGGTGGCCGCGGATCAGCATGGACGGCGTGTTGAGCTCGGCGCCCGCGCGGTCACCCACCAGGTAGTCCCGGAAGGACGACCGGCCGATCGGGAAGGCGAGACCGGGCCGCGAGGCGTCGGTCGCCGCGCTCCGGCCGGCGCCCTGCTCGAGGCCGTTGCGGGCTCCGCCGACGGGCACGGCCGTCGTGGCGATGGCCGAGCGCACCAGGTCGGCGGTCCAGTCACGGTGCCGGGCCCGGACCAGGGCGGCGACCCCGCTCACTTGGGCTGCGGCGGCCGACGTGCCGGTGAAGAGGTCCCAGCGGCGACCTGTCGACGAGGGTACGGCGCCCAGCACTCCCGTGCCTGTCGCGACGAGGTCGGGCTTGACGGTGCCCGCGGTCGGGTCGCCGGGAGCCGACCAGCGCGCCAGGCGCGCCGGCGCCGTCGGCCGGTCGAGCGGGCGCAACGTGGCCTCGGCGCCGGGGTGGCGCTCCAGCCAGCGCAGGAGCTCGCGCCCCTGGCGCGCCTCCAGGTGCACGGTGGGCAGGCTGTGGAAGTCGTCGGCCACGGTGCCCCGGGAGAGGTTGACCAGCACCATGCCGACCCCGTCGGCGCGCTCGACCGTCTGGGACTTCTCGACCCGGGCGTTCCCGCCCCGGCTGCACACGACGATCGTGCCGGCCGCGAGCGCGGCGTCGAGCGACCCGGGACGGCACTGACTGGCCGCGCGGTGCGAGGCCCCGGCCGCGGCGACGTTGGTGGCCAGGACGATCCGTGCCCGGCCGCTCGGGTCCACGGCACGAGTGGCGCCCTCCAGCTTCGGCCCGCCGCGGACGGTGACCCGGCCGGCCCGGATGGTCCCGGCCAGCGCACCGACGGTGGTGACCCACGGGGCGGGGTGTGCGGCGTACTGGCGGCGGGCGTCGTTGCCGGCAGCCGCGACCACCACGATGTCGTTCTCGGTGGCGCCGAGCAGCGCGCGCTCGACCGTGTCGAAGGCCGTGGGCCCGGCCACCGACAGGTTGAGCACGTCGACCCGGTCGGCGGTGGCGGCGTCGATGGCGGTGACCAGGTCGGCCGTGGAGCAGCCGTCGTCGGCGGGGTCGGGGGCCGACCAGCAAGCCTTGTAGGCGGCGATCCGGGCCTGCGGTGCCACGCCGCCGAAGGTGCCGGACCAGTCGTCGGCGGCCACGGAGACGCCGGAGTTGCCGGCCGCCACGGAGGCGACCTGGGTGCCGTGACCGGTGACGTCGCGCGGCGAGAGGGACTCGGAGCTGCGGACCCGGTCGACGCCGAAGCCCTCGACGTACCAGCGCGCGCCCACGAGCTTGCGGTTGCAGATGTCGGTGGTCCAGTCCTGGCCGATCGAGCAGCCGCCGGCGAACCGCTCCGGCTCGCGTCCGAGCGCGGGGGTGTCGGCGAAGACGGGGCTCTCGGGGGCGATGCCGGAGTCGACCACGCCGATGACGATGCCGGCGCCGCCCCGCGAGCGCCGGTTGGCCAAGGAGGCCGCCAAGGCGGTGGACGAGGCAGCGGACGGGGCAGCGGACGGGGCTGCGGCCAGAGGCAGGATCGCGTCGGGCTCGACGAGGGCGACCGACTCGTCGGCGCTGAGCATCGTGGCCTGCTCGGCGGTGAGCTGCGTCGCGAAGCCGTTGAGGGCCGTGGTCCAGCGGTAGGCCGGGGCGGGTCCGGCGACCGACGACAGCAGCGCGTCCTGCTCGGCGACGAGGGCGTCGTGCGCCTCGGGTGCCGCAGAGCCGGGGTGGGTGAGGGTGACGAGGTAGAGCTCTGTCGCCGCGGTGTCATCGGCGACCGCTGGTGACGTCAGCGCCGTCGTCGGGGCGGCGAGCGCGGCCACCACCAGCGGCACCAGGACAGCCCGGACGGCGCGTCGCCGCGTCGTGGTTCCGAGAGTGCTGCTCGTGCCCAAGTCAAGTCTCCCATCGGTTCGACACCTCGATTGTGCCGAGGAACTGACCATGTTCGCAGGGGATTGGTGGGGAATCAAAGGGCGGACCTACGCTGGTGCCATGCTCAGGACGCCCGCTCGCCTCACCGTGGGCTTCGACCTGGACATGACCCTCATCGACACCGCCCCCGGCTTCCGGGCCACGCTCAGCGCGCTCGGCGTCGAGCTCGGCGTGGACTTCCCGGTCGAGGCGATGACCGCTCAGCTCGGGCCGCCGCTCGACGCGATGCTCTCCCCTCACCTGTCGCTCGACGCGGTGCCGGCCGCGATCGACCGATTCCGGTCGCTCTACCCCGACCACTGCATCACCACCGTGCCCGCCTTCCCCGGCGCCCACGAGGCCCTCGCTGCCGTACGCCGGCACGGTGGGCAGGTCCTCCTCGTGACCGGCAAGTTCGCCCCCAACGCCCAGCTCCACGTCGACCACCTCGGGCTCGACGTCGACCACGTCGCCGGGACCGTCTGGGGCGTCGGCAAGGCCGCCGTGCTCGTCGAGAAGGGTGCGTCGATCTACGTCGGCGACCACGTCCACGATGTCGAGGGCGCGCACGCCGCAGGCGCGACCAGCGTCTCCGTGCTCACCGGCGGCTGCACGCGCGAGGAGCTGCTCGCAGCGGGCACCCACGTCGTGCTCGACGATCTCACCCAGTTCCCCGACTGGCTCGACGAGCACGTGCTCGACGCCCGACTCGCGGCGCTGGCCGCCGACCTGGGCACGCGCGAGTCGGTCGTGGTCGCCTACAGCGGGGGAGCGGACAGCGCCTTCCTGCTGGCGGCGGCCGTGCGGGCCCTCGGCGCCGACCGGGTGCTGGCGGCCACCGGCTACTCACACTCGCTGCCCGAGGCCGAGCGGGACCCTGCTCGCGACTTCGCCGAGGCGCTCGGCGTCCGGCTGGTCACGCCGACGACCCACGAGATGGAGCGCGAGGGCTACGTCGCCAACGCCGGTGACCGCTGCTACTTCTGCAAGGCCGAGCTGACCGAGGTGCTGGGCGAGATCGCCGCGCGTCAGGGCTTCCAGCACGTCGCCACCGGCACGAACGCCGACGACGCGGTCGCGGGCTTCCGGCCGGGCATCAGGGCCGCCGCCGAGCGCGGAGCGATCACCCCGCTGCTCGACGCCGGGCTGACCAAGGCCCAGGTCCGGGCGGCCTCGCGCCGCTGGCAGCTGCCCACCTGGGACAAGCCTGCGGCCGCCTGCCTCTCCAGCCGGGTCGCCTACGGCATCACGGTCACCCCGCACCGGCTGGGCCGCATCGAGCGCGCCGAAGCCGCCGTACGCCGGGTGCTCGAGGCCGCCGGATCGACGGTGCGTGACCTACGGGTGCGTGACCTCGGTGACCGGGCCTCGGTCGAGGTCGACGCGGCGCTGCTCGAGGGTCCGCTGGCGTCCGGGTCGCTGGTCGCAGCCGTGCGGGACGCCGTACTCGCCGAAGGTTTCGCCGCCGCCGACCTCGACCCGCGCGGCTTCCGGTCAGGCTCCCTCAACGACCTGCTGGACTAACCCGTGGCCGGCCGGTTGCCCCGGCACATATCCTTCCTCTGCGCGCGACACGGGTCGCGCGCGACGCGACGCGACAGATAGGTCAGACCAGTGCCCAGTGGCAAGGTGAAGTGGTTCGACGCCGAGAAGGGTTTCGGCTTCCTGTCCCAGGACGACGGGCCGGACGTCTACGTGCACTCCGACGCGCTCCCCGAGGGCATGAAGGTGCTCAAGAACGGTGCTCGCGTCGAGTTCGGCATCGCCCAGGGCCGGCGCGGCGACCAGGCGCTGCAGGTCCGCGTCCTCGACGCGCCCGCCTCCGTGACCCGCAACCAGCGCAACGCCTCGCGCAAGACGCCCGAGGAGATGGTCACCATCGTCGAGGACCTGATCCGGCTGCTCGACAACGTCGGTGAGGGCTACCGGCACGGCCGCCACCCCGACCCCAAGACGGCGAAGCCGACCGCCAAGCTGCTGCGCGCGCTGGCCGACGAGCTCGAGCTCTGAACTACTCCGTCCGGGCTACCCGGTCCGGCGACGCGGAGAGACCAGCACGTAGGCCGACCAGGCCGCCAGCGCCGCGGCTGCGATGCCCAGCCCCAGCCGCGGCATCAGCGGCATCACGATGCCGACGAAGCCGCCGATCACCCACGCCAGCTGCAGCGTGGTGTCGGAGCGTGCGAAGGCGCTGGCCTGGATCCGCGAGGGCACGTCGCGCTGGATCGTCGAGTCGAGCGACAGCTTCGCCAGGGACTGGGCGAGACCTGCGGTGAGGCCGAGGAGGGCGAGCGAGAGGACGCCGTAGAACAGTGCCGCCACGAGCGCGAGCGCGACGTCGGCCAGCAGCGCGACCACGACGGTGACGGAGGGGTTGATGCGCTTGGTCATCGAGGCGGCCGCGATGCCGAGCGTGCTGCCCAGGCCGGCGGCGCCGATCACGATGCCGAGCAGGTACTCCGGCTTCCAGCCGTCGATCGGGTTCTCGCGCAGCAGGAACGCCATGAACATCGTCAAGAAGCCCGACAGCCAGCGTGGCCCCGCGTTGGCCCGCAGCGCGAACGCCACCGCCGCCGGGATGGGCACCCGCGGGCGCCGGGTCGAGCTCGGGGCCATCGGCTTCGAGTCGGCCGGGCTCGGCATCAGCACCAGGGTGCCCTCGCCCTGGCTCGAGTCGACCTTCTCGGGCAGCCGGATCGCCAGGACGGTGGCGACCACGAACACCGCGAAGGCGTAGCGCAGCGACCACTCCGGACCGATGTACGCCGCCCCGGCGGCGAGCGGCGCCGACACCGCTGCCCCGATCACTCCGGCCAGCGAGACGCGCGCGTTGGCCTTGACGAGCGTGAGGCCGTCGGGGATCAGCCGCGGCACCGCGGCCGCGCGCGTCACGCCGTACGCCTTGGAGGCGACGAGCACCCCCAGCGCGGCGGGGAACATCCACGTCGAGTTGGTGACCACCGCCGTCGCGAGCACCCAGCACAGGAAGCCGCGGGTCGCCATGGTCGAGCCGATGGCCCAGCGCCGGCCGTGGCTGAACTTGTCGAGGAACGGTCCGATCAGCGGCGCCACGATCGCGAACGGCAGCATCGTGAGGCCGAGGAAGAGCGCCACCTGGCCGCGCGCCTCGCCGGTCGGGACCTGGAAGAAGAGGGTGCCGGCCAGCGAGATCGCCACCGCCGCGTCACCCGCGGCGTTGAAGGCGTGCAGCTCGATGAGGCGCGAGAGCCCGGAGTCGCCGGCGCCCTCGGCGCGAGCGGCCTTCCGGGCCTGCATCGCCGAGAAGCGGCCGGCGCGGCCGGTCACCCGGGCGGTGCCCGCGACGCCGCGGCCCGTCACGCGGGCGAACCCCGCGAGTCCTCGTGCGACCAGCCGGCTGGCGGCCTTGGCTCGCTCGGCCCCAGGTCGCTGGGGCGGCGGGTCGTTGGTCGTCACCTGACCATCCTGCCCCGTGGCGCGGCCCGGGGAGACGGCGCCACTCGGCATTTGCGATGATGGTCCGGTGACCCCACTCGCCGCCGCCAAGCCCGACGCCACCTTGGTGAAGGCCCACGACACCGCCCGCTCGGTGCTGCTGGAGCAGGCCCCCGCCGCCGACATCGGCGAGCACCTCGGCCATGAGGTCGAGATCGAGGCCGAGAAGGTCGTCACCCACTTCTTCGAGTGCACCCGGCCCGGCTACCTCGGCTGGCGCTGGGCGGTCACCATCGCCCGTGCCCCGCGCCAGAAGGACGTCACGGTCAACGAGATCGTGCTCCTTCCCGGACCCGACTCGATCGTGGCTCCCAGCTGGCTGCCCTACAGCGAGCGCCTCCAGCCGGGCGACCTCTCCCCGGGCGACCTGCTGCCGGTCGAGGACGAGGACGCGCGCCTGGTCCCGACCTACCTCGTCGGCGACGACGCCCTCGACAGCGACGACACCGCGCAGGTCAAGCTGGTGGCCGCCGATCTGGGCCTGGGCCGGGTGCGCACGCTCTCGGTCGAGGGTCGAGACCTGGCCGCCCAGCGGTGGTACGACGGCGACAGCGGCCCCGAGTCCCCGCTCGCCAAGTCGGCGCCGGCCTCCTGCACCACGTGCGGCTTCCTCGTCCGGATCGCCGGCCCGCTGTCGGAGATGTTCGGCGTCTGCGCCAACGGCAACGCCAACGACGACGGTCGCGTGGTGTCGTTCGACCATGGCTGCGGTGCGCACTCCGAGGTCAAGCTGAGCCGCAAGAACCAGCCGGCCCCGCCGCCCGAGCACGCCTTCGACACCCTCAGCATCGACGACTTCGAGACCTTCTAGCCGAGTCACCGGTCGAGTCGGCCCTCAGGTCGAGCCGTCCGCCGCTGACCGAGTGCCTCGCCTCGGTCTCGGTGGTCGAGTGCCTCGCTCGGGGGTCGGTGGTCGAGTGCCTCGCTCGGGGGTCGGTGGTCGAGTGCCTCGCTCGGGGGTCGGTGGTCGAGTGCCGCGCTCGGGGGTCGGTGGTCGAGTGCCTCGCTCGGGGGTCGGTGGTCGAGTGCCTCGCTCGGGGGTCGGTGGTCGAGTGCCTCGCCTCCGGTTTCGGTGGTCGAGTGCCTCGCGAGGGACGAGCGAGGTGTATCGAGACCCGAGGTGTATCGAGACCCGAGGTGTATCGAAACCCCGGCTCAGCCCGCGAGCAGCGCGGCCCGCGCCTTGCGCCGGCGCCGGCAGTACTCCAGCCCGAACAGACCGAGCCCGAAGCCGGCCATGCAGGTCCACAGCCACCACACGTGCCCGTCGTCGCCGAGCCGGCCGTAGAACGGCAGCAGCGCGAGGAACCCGAGCAACCACAGCGCCGTACCCACCTCGAGGGTGCGCACGCCGTCGACGTCGAGCGGCGCCACATCGGCCACGATGTAGGTCCGGTTGCCGATCTCGTGCTGCTTGGGCTGGTCGTCGCGCAGTTCCACGCCTCGCACGCTAGCAACTCCCACCGCTTGACGTGCAGGCGGCGCGTGCGCACGGCGCCCGGCTCTGCCAAGATGCGGCCGTGACCCAGGCAGCCACCACCTCGTCCCGCGGCGTAGACCGCTTCTTCCACATCTCCGAACGCGGCTCGACCGTCGGCCGGGAGCTGCGCGGCGGGCTCGTGACGTTCCTCACGATGGCCTACATCATCGTGCTCAACCCGATCATCCTGCTGGCGGGCAAGGACATGAACGGCGACCTGCTGGCCGGCGGCGACTTCGCGGCGATCAGCGCGGCGACCGCGCTGGTGGCCGGCGTGGTCACGATCCTGATGGGGGTGGTGGCCAACTACCCGCTCGCGCTGGCGACCGGGCTCGGGCTCAACGCGTTCGTCACGTTCTCCATCGCCAGCCAGATGACCTGGTCCGACGCCATGGGCCTGGTCGTGATCGAGGGGCTCATCATCTTGGGGCTGGTCCTCACCGGGTTCCGCGAGGCCGTGTTCTCGGCCGTGCCGGCCCAGCTCAAGATCGCCATCTCCGTCGGCATCGGCCTGTTCATCGCCCTCATCGGGCTCGTCGACGCCGGCTTCGTACGCCGTACCGGCGCCGGGCCGGTCCCGGTCGAGCTCGGCATCGGCGGCCAGCTCTCGGGCTGGCCGGTGCTCGTCTTCGTGGTCGGTCTCGTCCTCGTGATCGGCCTGTACGTCGCCCGCGTCAAGGGCGCGATCCTGATCTCGATCGTCGTGGCGACCGTGCTCGCGATCATCGTCGAGAAGATCGCCGGCGTCGGCCCGTCGGTCAGCGACGCCGGCGTCAACCCCAAGGGCTGGAACCTCAACGTCCCCGCGATCCCCGACTCGGTCGTGGACATGCCCGACTTCCAGCTCCTCGGCAACTTCAACCTGCTGGGGTCGTGGGAGAACGCCGGCGTGGTCACGGTGTGCCTGTTCATCTTCACGCTGCTGCTCGCCGACTTCTTCGACACCATGGGCACGATGACGGCGATCGGCGCCGAGGCGGGCCTGCTCGACGAGGAGGGCAACCCGCCCAACATCCGCCGGATCCTGGTCGTCGACTCGATCGCCGCGGTCGCGGGTGGCGCGGCCAGCGTCTCGAGCAACACGTCGTACATCGAGTCGGCCTCCGGCGTCGGCGAGGGCGCGCGCACCGGCCTCGCGTCGGTCGTCACCGGCCTGCTGTTCCTGCTGGCCACGCTCTTCGCGCCGCTGGTGCAGGTGATCCCCAACGAGGCGGCGGTCCCGGCGCTGGTGCTCGTCGGCTTCTTGATGATGCAGCAGGTGAAGGGCATCGACTGGGACGACCTCGAGATCGCGATCCCGGCGTTCCTCACGATCGTGCTGATGCCGTTCACCTACTCCATCTCCGCCGGCATCGGCGCCGGCTTCCTGGCCTTCGTGCTGATCAAGGTCGTCCGCGGCCGGGCCTCGCTCGTGCACCCGCTGATGTGGGCGGTCGCGGCGATGTTCGTCGTGTACTTCGCGATCTCCCCGCTCAGCGCCTGGCTCAGCTGACCCCCACCGCCCGATAGTCAAGTCACAACTTGTCGCTCGTCCCGACCCGCGACGACAAGAAGCGACTGGACTATCCCCGCCGGAATACTTAGCAGAGGTAATGAGTTAGGCTAAGTATCATGCCTACGGTCGAGAAGGTCTCCCGCACCAATGCGGGACTCGCTGCCGAGCTCCGGATGTCGGTGATGCGACTGCGGCGCCGGCTGGCCAACGAGCGGCACCCTGACAACGAGCTCAGCCTCGGCCAGATGGCGGTCCTCGGTTGCCTCTACCGCAACGGCGACCTGGCCATCGGTGAGCTGGCCGCCGCCGAGAAGGTGCAGCCGCCCTCCATGACCCGCACGGTCACCTCCCTGGAGACGGCGGGCCACGTCGTACGGCGTCCGCACGAGCTCGACGGGCGCCAGGTCGTGGTCGAGCTGACCACTGCCGGCCGGGCGACCGTGCTGGCCGACCGTGACCGACGGGACGCGTGGCTGGCCCTGAAGCTGACCGCGCTCACAGCCGATGAACGAGCCGCCCTGCGCCTGGCCGCTCCGATCCTCCAACGACTGGCGCAGGAAGACTGACCGCACCGAATTGAGTCCCACCTTCCGCTCTCTCAGCAACCACAACTACCGGCTCTACCTCGCCGGCAGCATCGTGTCGAACACCGGCACCTGGATGATGCGTGTCGCGCAGGACTGGCTGGTGCTCTCCATCGCGGGCAACGGTGGCACGGAGCTCGGCATCACCACGGGCCTGCAGTTCCTGCCCGTCCTCGTCCTCTCGCCGTACGCCGGGGTGATCGCTGACCGCTTCTCCAAGCGGCGACTGCTCCAGGTGACGCAGGCCACGATGGCCCTGGCCTCCCTGGCGCTGGGCCTCATCGCCGTCCTCGGGGCCGCCCAGACGTGGCACGTCTACGCGCTCGCCCTGGCCTTCGGCGTCGGCGCGGCCTTCGACGGCCCGGCGCGCCAGTCGTTCGTGTCCGAGATGGTCGGCCCGGAGGACCTCAGCAACGCGGTCGGCCTCAACTCCGCCAGCTTCAACACCGCGCGCATCATGGGCCCGGGCCTCGCCGGTCTGATGATCGGCGCGCTCGGTGGCGGGATGGTCGCCTCCGGCTGGGTGATCTTGATCAACGCCGTGTCCTACCTCGCGGTGATCGGCCAGCTCCAGCGGATGGACACCGCCGAGCTCAACACCCCCGACCGGCGCACCGGGGCCAGCAAGGGGATGCTGCGCGAGGGCGTCGCCTACATCCGCAGCCAGCCCAAGATGATGATGATCCTGGTGATCGTGTTCTTCACCGGCACCTTCGGCATGAACTTCCAGATCACCTCCGCCCTGATGGCGACCGAGGTCTTCGACAAAGGAGCGGGGGAGTTCGGCGTCCTCGGCTCGGCGATGGCGGTCGGCTCGCTCGCCGGGGCGCTGCTCGCGGCGCGCCGGGTCCGCATCCGGATGCGGCTGCTCGTGGGGGCTGCCCTGGGCTTCGGCGTCGCCGAGATCGTCGCCGGTCTGCTCCCGTCGTACCTCAGCTTCGCGCTCTTCGCCCCGCTCATCGGCCTGAGCGCGATCACCCTGCTCAACTCCGCCAACGCCACCCTGCAGCTCGAGTCGGACCCGATGATCCGCGGCCGGGTGATGGCGCTGTACATGACCATCGTCATGGGCGGCACCCCGCTCGGCTCCCCGGTGATCGGCTGGATCGGCGAGACGTACGGCGCCCGCTGGTGCCTGATCGTGGGCGGCGTGATGGTCATCGTCGGGGTCGTGCTGGCCTTCGTGGTCTACCTGCGGGCCTCCCACCAGACCATCGAGGAGGCGCTGCGCGGCAGCGCCGAGATCGCGCCGGTCCCGGAGCCGGTGCAGCGGACCACCTGAGCCGGTGGCCGGCGTTTTGACCGCCTCAGGCGGGACGGGTAATCTCGATCCTCGTGTCTGGGTGACCAGACATTTCCGGCGTGCCCTCAGTAGCCGCCGCTCACATGGCACATCGAAACACTCGCAACACGACCGTGTCCGGCACCGTGCCGGGCCGTGACAGCACATTGAAAGGGAACCACCAGGTGCCCACCATTCAGCAGTTGGTCCGCAAGGGCCGTCAGGACAAGGTGTCCAAGAGCAAGACGCCTGCCCTCAAGGGTTCGCCCCAGCGACGCGGTGTGTGTACCCGCGTCTACACCACCACCCCGAAGAAGCCGAACTCCGCTCTCCGCAAGGTCGCCCGCGTGCGCCTGTCGAGCGGCGTCGAGGTCACGGCGTACATCCCGGGCGTGGGCCACAACCTCCAGGAGCACTCGATCGTGCTCGTCCGCGGCGGCCGGGTGAAGGACCTTCCCGGTGTCCGCTACAAGATCATCCGCGGCACCCTCGACACCCAGGGCGTCAAGAACCGTAAGCAGGCTCGCAGCCGCTACGGCGCCAAGAAGGAGAAGAGCTGATATGCCGCGCAAGGGTCCCGCACCGAAGCGTCCGATCGACGTCGACCCCGTATACGGGTCGCAGATCGTCACCCAGCTCGTCAGCAAGGTCCTCCAGGACGGCAAGAAGCAGGTTGCTCAGCGCATCGTCTACACCGCGCTCGAGGGCTGCCGCGAGAAGACCGGCACCGACCCGGTCGTCACGCTCAAGCGTGGCCTCGACAACGTGAAGCCGTCCATCGAGGTCAAGTCCCGCCGCGTCGGTGGCGCGACCTACCAGGTCCCGATCGAGGTCAAGCCGAACCGCAGCACGACGCTGGCCCTGCGCTGGCTCGTCGGCTACGCAGCCGACCGCCGCGAGAAGACCATGGCCGAGCGCCTCATGAACGAGATCCTCGACGCGAGCAACGGCCTCGGTGCCGCTGTGAAGAAGCGCGAGGACACGCACAAGATGGCCGAGTCCAACAAGGCCTTCGCCCACTACCGCTGGTGACGTGTGGAGTACGCCGCTCGCGCGGCGTGCTCCCTCCCACCGCCCCCACTACTTCGAGGGACTGAGACTGACCTGTGGCTGTCGACATCACGACCGACCTGAACAAGGTTCGCAACATCGGCATCATGGCGCACATCGACGCCGGCAAGACCACCACCACCGAGCGCATCCTCTTCTACACCGGTATCTCCTACAAGATCGGTGAGGTGCACGACGGCGCTGCCGTCATGGACTGGATGGAGCAGGAGCAGGAGCGCGGCATCACGATCACGTCCGCCGCGACGACCTGCTGGTGGAAGGACCACCAGATCAACATCATCGACACCCCCGGGCACGTCGACTTCACCGCCGAGGTCGAGCGCTCGCTGCGCGTCCTCGACGGCGCCGTCGCGGTCTTCGACGGTGTCGCCGGTGTCGAGCCGCAGACGATGACCGTGTGGCGCCAGGCCAACAAGTACTCCGTGCCGCGGATGTGCTTCGTGAACAAGCTGGACCGCACCGGTGCCGACTTCTTCAACTGCGTCGACATGATGGTCGACCGCCTCAACTCCACTCCGTTGGTCCTCCAGCTGCCCATCGGCGCCGAGGGCGACTTCATCGGTGTCGTCGACCTGGTCGGCATGCGCGCGCTGGTCTGGCGCGGGGAGACCACGATGGGCGAGGACTACGCCGTCGAGGAGATCCCGGCCGACCTGGCCGAGCAGGCCGCTGAGTACCGCATCAAGCTGCTCGAGACGCTCGCCGAGGCCGACGACGTCATCATGGAGAAGTACCTCGAAGAGGGCGACTTCGGCGTCGAGGAGCTGGAGGCCGCGATCCGTCGCGCCACCCTCGCCGACAAGATCAACCCCGTGCTCTGCGGCACCGCCTTCAAGAACAAGGGCGTCCAGCCCCTGCTCGACGCGGTCGTCAAGTACCTCCCGTCGCCCCTCGACATCGACGCGATCGTCGGTCACTCGGTCAAGGACGAGAACGAGGAGATCAAGCGCCTCCCGTCCGACGACGAGCCGTTCTCCGGCCTGGCCTACAAGATCGCCACCGACCCGCACCTCGGCAAGCTGATCTACGTGCGCGTCTACTCCGGCAAGCTCGCGGCCGGCGCGACCGTGGTCAACTCGGTCAACGGCCGCAAGGAGCGGATCGGCAAGGTCTACCAGATGCACGCCAACAAGCGTGAGGAGATCGCGTCGGTCGGCGCCGGCCAGATCGTGGCCGTGATGGGCCTCAAGGACACCAAGACCGGACACACCCTGTCCGACCCGCAGCACCCGGTGATCCTCGAGTCGATGACGTTCCCGGCCCCGGTGATCGAGGTCGCGATCGAGCCCAAGACCAAGAGCGACCAGGAGAAGCTGGGCACCGCGATCCAGCGCCTCTCCGACGAGGACCCGACCTTCACGGTCAAGGCCGACGAAGAGACCGGCCAGACGATCATCGCCGGCATGGGCGAGCTGCACCTCGAGATCCTCGTCGACCGGATGAAGCGCGAGTTCCGCGTCGAGGCCACCGTCGGCAAGCCGCAGGTCGCCTACCGCGAGACGCTCCGCAAGGAGGTCACCAAGCACAGCTACACCCACAAGAAGCAGACGGGTGGCTCCGGCCAGTTCGCCAAGGTCGTCATCTCGCTCGGTCCCAACATCGACCCCGAGACCGGCACCGGCGCTGGCTACGAGTTCGTCAACAACGTCAGCGGTGGTCGCATCCCGAAGGAGTACATCCCTTCGGTCGACCAGGGTGGCCAGGACGCCATGGAGTTCGGCGTGCTCGCCGGCTACCCCATGGTCGACGTGAAGTTCTCCCTCGAGGACGGCGCCTACCACGACGTCGACTCGTCCGAGCTCGCGTTCAAGATCGCCGGCAACCAGGCGTTCAAGGAGGCCGCTCGCATGGCGAAGCCGGTCCTCCTCGAGCCGATGTTCGCCGTCGAGGTGACCACCCCGGAGAGCTTCCTGGGCACGGTCATCGGCGACATCAACAGCCGTCGCGGTCAGATCCAGAACCAGGAGGAGCGGCACGGTGACATGGTCATCGACGCCCTTGTGCCCCTCTCCGAGATGTTCGGGTACGTTGGCGACCTGAGGTCCAAGACCTCCGGCCAGGCGTCGTACTCGATGGAGTTCGACTCGTACGCCGAGGTTCCCACGAACATCGCCGACGAGATCATCAAGAAGGTCCGCGGCGAGTAGTTCGCGCAACGACCCTCGGCAGCTGCACCATCCATCACCCACGATTCAAGTAACAACCCAAACCAGGAGGAGCCCCAGTGGCTAAGGCGAAGTTCGAGCGGACCAAGCCGCACGTCAACATCGGCACCATTGGTCACATCGACCACGGCAAGACGACGCTGACCGCGGCGATCACCAAGGTGCTGCACGACAAGTACCCGAACCTGAACGAGGCCTCGGCCTTCGACCAGATCGACAAGGCGCCCGAAGAGCGTCAGCGCGGCATCACCATCTCCATCGCGCACGTCGAGTACCAGACCGAGGTGCGGCACTACGCGCACGTCGACTGCCCGGGTCACGCGGACTACATCAAGAACATGATCACCGGTGCCGCCCAGATGGACGGCGCGATCCTCGTGGTTGCCGCCACCGACGGTCCGATGCCGCAGACGCGTGAGCACGTGCTGCTCGCCCGCCAGGTCGGCGTCCCCGCCCTGGTCGTGGCGCTCAACAAGTGCGACATGGTCGACGACGAGGAGCTCATCGAGCTCGTCGAGATGGAGGTGCGCGAGCTCCTCACCGAGTACGAGTTCGACGGCGACGACATCCCCGTCGTCCGCGTGGCCGCCGCTCCGGCGCTGGCCGGCGACGCCAAGTGGGGCGAGTCCGTGGCCGAGCTCATGCAGGCGGTCGACGACTACATCCCGACCCCCGCGCGTGAGATGGACAAGCCGTTCCTCATGCCCGTCGAGGACGTCTTCACCATCACGGGTCGCGGCACGGTCATCACCGGCCGCATCGAGCGTGGCGTCGTGAAGGTCAACGAGGAGGTCGAGATCATCGGCATCCGCGAGGGCTCGCAGAAGACCACGGTCACCGCGGTCGAGATGTTCCGCAAGCTGCTCGACGAGGGTCAGGCCGGCGAGAACGTCGGACTGCTGCTTCGCGGCACCAAGCGCGAGGACGTCGAGCGCGGCATGGTTGTCATCAAGCCCGGCACGACCACCCCGCACACCAACTTCGAGGCGAGCGTCTACATCCTCTCGAAGGAGGAGGGTGGCCGTCACACGCCGTTCTTCAACAACTACCGCCCGCAGTTCTACTTCCGCACCACGGACGTGACCGGCGTCGTTACCCTCCCCGAGGGCACCGAGATGGTCATGCCCGGCGACAACACCGAGATGTCGGTCGAGCTGATCCAGCCGATCGCCATGGACGAGGGCCTGCGCTTCGCCATCCGCGAGGGTGGCCGCACCGTCGGCGCCGGTCGGGTCACCAAGATCACCAAGTGACCTAGCAGCACGTCAACGCCAGGAGGCCTCGTTCCCGCAAGGGGACGGGGCCTCTGGTCATTTCCTCCGTCGTGCCGGGGCAGGACGTCGTCGATGTGTGGCAGCGCGGCGCCGATGGGACAATTGCCGTATGACGCACGTCCGCCCGGCCCGCCCGCACCAGAAGCTCACCCCCGACGGGCGCCGGATGCGGGAGGTGCTGTCCTACTCACGGCGCGGCAGCCGGTTCACACCGAGCCAGCAGGAGGCCTGGGACGCCCACTCCGAGGGCTGGGTGATCCCGGACGAGGCGGTCGACGAGCCGGGCTTCTCGCTCGCCGACTGGTTCGGCCGGGAGGCTCCGCTGATCGTGGAGATCGGCCCCGGCGTCGGCGAGGCCACCGGGGTACTCGCTGCCGCCCGGCCCGACCACGACGTGCTGGCACTCGAGGTGTGGACGCCGGGCATCGCGGCCAGCCTCGCGGAGGTGGCCGCCGCGGGCGCGACCAACGTACGGTTCTGCTCCGTCGACGCGGCCTGGATGCTGGAGCACGTGGTGCCGCCGGCCGGCCTGGCCGCGCTCTGGACGTTCTTCCCCGACCCGTGGCCCAAGACCAAGCACCACAAGCGGCGCCTGGTCGACCGGGACTTCGCGGCCGTGGCCGCCTCCCGGCTCGCGCCGGGGGCGGAGTGGCGGCTGGCCACCGACTGGGCGGAGTACGCCGACCAGATGCGTGCCGTGCTCGACGCGGAGCCGTCCCTGACCGGCGGCGTCGTGGAGCGCTGGGAGGAGCGTCCGGTGACCAAGTTCGAGCGCAAGGGCACCGAGGTCGGTCGCGACATCACCGACCTGGTCTACCGACGCCGATAGGGGGCGGTCAGGCGACGTCGAGCCCCTGCTCGTGCAGCAGCCACTCGATGCGCAGCCGCTCGGCCTCCCGGTCGGTGCCCGGCGGCAGGTCCGTGAGGGTGTCGGGCAGGCCGAGTGCGGCGCAGGCGTCGCTGAGCGCGTCGTCGTACGCCGCGAGGGACGCGACCCGACGCACCTGGGGCTCCCCGGGCGTGGGGTGCCTGGTCGCCATGCGAAGTCGGCGGAGATCCGCCGAGAGGACGCCGATCGGTGGACCGGAGGCGGTCGGCGGTGGGGGCGCCACGGCGCCCAGCGCCCGCCCGAGGCGGACCAGGACCTTGACGAGCGTGTCGCCGTAGAACACCACCGAGAGCAGTGCGGCGAACATCGCGGTGCAGGCCAGCACCGTCAGGATCCCTAGGAGCACGTCTCCACGGTACGCCGGCCAGGCACGCTGTGAGGAGGGTCGACTCCTCGTCGCCGGGCACGGTCAGGCGCGCCGGGTCAGCCGGCGACGCAGCGACTCCTCGCGGGCCAGGCGGGCGGTGTCGCGTTCGCGCCGGGCGGCGATCACGGCGGCCAGGTAGGCCTCGGGCGAGGTGTTCGGCGGCGGCCCCGGCGCGACGTACCGGCTCGTCTCGGTGGCCAGCTGGGTGCCGAGGCGCAGCCGCGTCGCGGGATCGATCTGCGCGACCCGCGAGAGGAACTGCCGGATGCCCAGGGCCAGCCGGGGCGGCAGCGAGGCGATGTCCGCGGTCTGTGCCCACCCCCTCAGCTCGGGCGGCATGCCGACCGGCTGCGGCAGGCTCAGGCGCACCCGGTCGCGCACGACGTACGTGCCGGCGGCGAAGTCGCCCAGGCGCTTGCCGCGCGAGCTCAGCAGGGCCGAGAAGAACGCCGGGGCGCCGGAGAACGCGTAGATCTCGACGAAGCCGACGAGGGATCGCACGAACGCGTGCTGGAACGAGATCGGTCCGGCGTCGTCGCGCACCGTGCGCAGCCCCATGGCCAGCTTGCCGAGCGACCTGCCGCGGGTGAGCGTCTCGACGGTCGTCGGCACCACGAGGAACACCGTGACCATGGTGCCGATGAAGGCGACCTGCAGCAGGGCCCCGTCGGACTGCAGCGCCGCCAGGGTGAAGGTGAAGATGGTGACGACGAGCAGGACGACGGTGACGATGACGTCGATCAGGCCCGACACCATGCGCGAGCCGAGACTGGCTGCGGGCAGGTCGAGCGCGACGGCCTCGCCGGTGACGAGGTCGTCGGTCGTCAGTGCGGCGTACGCGGAATGATCGCGGTCGGTCATCGCGGGCCAGCATAGGGTGAGGTCGTGGACCTCGACGCCTACGTGCTGGCACACCACCACGAGTGGCGCCGGCTCGAGGAGCTGACCGGCACGCGGCGCCTGTCCGGGCTCCGAGAGCGACGAGCTCGTCGACCACTACCAGCGGGTGGCCACCCACCTCTCCGTCGTACGCACGTCGGCGCCCGACGCCCAGCTGGTCGCCTACCTCTCCGCGCTGCTCTCGCGGGCCCGCAACAAGTCGTCCGGCACCCGCTCGACGACCTGGCGCGGTGTCTCCGGCTTCTTCACCGAGCGCTTCCCTGCCGCGCTCTACCGACTGCGCTGGTGGTGGATCGGCACCTTCGCCGCCAACGTCGCCGTGACCGCCGTGATGATGTGGTGGCTGATCGGGCATCCCGCGGTCGAGCAGAGCCTGATGACGCCCGACCAGATCGACCAGCTGGTCAACGAGGACTTCGAGGGCTACTACAGCCAGTACGCCGCGTCGCACTTCGCCGCCCAGGTGTGGGTCAACAACGCGTGGGTCGCGGCGCTCTGCATCGCGCTCGGGGCCCTGGGCGCGCCGGTCGTCTACCTGTTGTTCCAGAACATCGCGAATCTGGCCATCATCGGCTCGATCATGATCGGGCAGGGCCACGCGCGGCCACTTCTGGGGGCTGCTCCTGCCCGCATGGGCTGCTCGAGCTGACCGCCGTCTTCGTCGCGGGCGGAGTGGGCCTGCGGTTGTTCTGGTCCTGGGTCGAGCCCGGGTCGTCGACCCGCACCCAGTCGCTCGCCCGCGAGGGCCGCACGGCCGGCACCGTCGCCCTCGGGTCTGGTCGCCGTGCTGTTGGTCAGCGGCCTCATCGAGGCGTTCGTGACCCCCTCGGGCCTGCCGACCTGGGCCCGCGTCGGTATCGGCGTCCTGGCCGAGCTGGTGTTCCTCGGGTACGTCTTCGGCCCCGGCCGGGCGGCGTACCATCGGGGTGTCACCGGCGACGTCGACGCCGCCCTGCTCGAAGATCGCGCCGCGACCCAGGCCTGACCCCGCCGGGGCTTGCCGCGACGGTGCGCCCGGGCCGATCCGGTGGGTCGCGGCGCTTCGAGCAGGGCGCGGGCCGCGCGCTCGCCGCTGACCAGCGCACCCTGGATCGACGCCGTGTCGCGATGGTCGCCGCAGACCACGACCCCGTCACCGACGACGACCGGCCGCCGCTCGGTGAACGGCGAGGGCTGGGCGGGCAGGGCGTCCTGGATCTCGTGGCGGGCCACGGTCTCCCACCCGGCGCTCGACGTCGCCGAGCAGCTCGGCGGCGTGGCGTGCGATGTCGTCGCCGCTCGGTGGCCGGGCGCCCTTGCGGAGCAGCGCGGAGGCCTGCACGAGGTGCCGGCCGGCGGGGGAGTACGACGGCGCCGCGTTGGACACGACCGCGGTGTTGATGACAGGACCGCCGACCGCGGCCGTGCGTCGACGTGCAGCATCTCGGACTGCGTGGGCAGGTCGTCGGTCGCGAACCACTGGGTCACGACGCCGCGGGTGTCGAGACTCCCCGCGCCCGTCAGCGCGTCCGCCTGTCGCGGACCGGTGGCGACGACCACGTGCCGGCAGAGCAGGGGCCCGTCGCCGACCGCCAGCGCGTAGCCGACGGACCGCCTGTCGATCGCCCTCGACCCGCCGACCGAAGCTCAGGCGTCCCTCGAGCCCGGCCGCGAGCTGGCGGGGCAGGGCCCGCATGCCGGCAGCGGGCAGCCCGGGCACGCCCGCGGCGAACGCCCGGACGAGGAGCAGCGCGAAGGCGGCCGGGGTGGTGCCCTCGTCGTCGAGCACGACGCCGGCCAGGAAGCGGTCGAGCACGTGGCGCAACCGGCCGTCGAGCCCCGCGCGGTCGAGCGACTCGCGCAAGGTGCCCTCGACCCCGCGCTCCAGGCGCTCGCCCAGCCGGCCGCGCCCGCGGGAGGGCCGGAGCAGTGGCGCCGCCCACCGGGCGACCGCCAGCACCTCGCCCGGTCGCTTCCACACCGCCCGGGTCGTCGACGCGATGCACCCGGGCCGACGGAGCGGGTGGCCGAGCACCTCGTGTCCGTCGTCGAACCGCGCGGAGACCCCCGCCCCGAAGGCTTGCAGCGACAGGGCGTCGACGTCGACCAGACGGCGTACGGCGGGGTAGGCGGGGTTCAGCAGCTGGAAGCCCCGGTCGACGAGGAACCCGTCGACCTCGTCGGTCCGGATGCGACCGCCCACCTGGTCGGACGCCTCGAGCACCCGCACGTCCCGGCCGGCTGCGACCAGCCTGCGGGCGCACTGGAGGCCGGCGAGCCCGGCCCCGATGACGACGACGTCGGTGGAGTCCATGTCAGCCCCCGAACCGGTCGACGTAGCCCACGACCCGGTTGAACATCGAGGTCACCGATCCGAGGTCGGCGAAGCCGCGCGCCGGTTGCGCCGCCAGGTCGTAGAGCACCGGCGCTGCCTGCTCCGGAGCCGCGCCAGCCGCCACCTGGGCACATGCGCGCGCCGCGTCGCGCACCGCTCCTGGCTCAACGGTCCAGATCGTCTCGAAGATCCGGTCGCGGTCGGGGACCTTCCGCTGGAGCGGCACCTCCCAGGCGGTCAGGGCCACGGGCAGGTCGACCGAGTCGCACACCACCGCCCACTCCCGGCGCATCGGCGCGTCCTCGGCGAGGGGCACCAGCACGGGGTTGCTGCCCGTGACGGCGCGTCGAAGTCGGCGAAGACGAACGCCGACCTCGAGACCCGCGCCAGCTCGGCCCACCGGTCGCTCGCCTCGCCCCAGTAGCTGGTCTCCTGGAAGGCGCCGAAGATGTGCGCCCGGTCGGCGCGGGCGCAGAACTCGTCCTCGATCGCCCACGACAACGCCAGCAGGGTCGACTTCTTGAGTCGGTGGGTGACCAGGTGTGGATGGTTCCTGCGCAGGGTGGCGAAGACCGACGGCTACTCGGGCGCCAGTTCGCCGTCGGCCCGGGTCGCCTCCGCGATGGCGACGTCGAGGCGTACGCCGGCCTCCCGGCGTCTCAGCACGGCGAGCACGTCGTCGACGGCCGACTCGGCGATAGCGGCGGTGACCGCTGCCGAGCCGCGCGGGCACCGGGAAGCCGTGCCGTTGCTCCCACGCGCGGATGGTGGCCGGACTCAGGCCGGTGCGCTCGGCGAGGGTGCCGATGGTCAGTCCGGATTGGTCGACGTCGGGGTCTTGCGCAAACTTAGACATTGTGTTCATGATGTGACCCTACTTCCTCAACAAGCTGTTGAGGAAGTCGCAGCAACAACTACTTTGGAGGAGCCATGGCAGGCAACGGCGGACGATGGCAGGCACCGACAACCAGGTGGTCGACTGGACCGAGCTGGGAGGGCGGATGTGGAGCTTCCTGACCGGACGCGAGGCAGCGATCCACTACTCGTTCGAGAACATGAGCGTCGAGGTCCCCCGCGACACCGGCGCCCAGGCGCCGCGGGCGACGTGGAAGATCGACGGCACCCTCACGGTGACCACGAGCGAGCGCGCGGCTCGCCCGCGCCGACCGAGCGGAGCGGGGCATGAGCCTGGTCGTCGACGCCGACCTCGTCTTCGAGATCGAGCGGCCCGGTGAGAGCACGGTCCGCTGCCGGCTGACCAGCGGGGACGACGGGCTCGTCCTGGACGTCGACGATCCCGGCGCCTTCGCCGGTGCCGGCGACGCCGGGGCCGTCCGGGCGCTTGCTGCCGGGCTCGCCGCGCAGGGCGTGCGGCTGCGCGTCGTGCACGAGGGTCGTCACCTGGTGACGATCGGAGCCGTGTCGGCACCGTGGTGGCAGCGTCGCGCCACGGGCACCCGCCGGATCCGTCTCGGCAGCCTGCGCGGCGCGTGGACCTCCGGCCTGTCCCGCGCGCGCCGTACGCCGTCCGTGCTGCCCGACTCCGGGCTCCTGCCCGCCAGCACCCTGTGGCCGATCGCGCCGACCATGCAGCGGCGCCCGCGGCGCAGGGTGACCACCACCCACGACCCGGCCCGCGGTGGCCAGGCACACCTCGTGCATGCCAGCGGACCGCTCCCGCCCGGCACGTGGCAGCCCAACTACTGGCTGCGCGAGGGCATGACCATCGGCTCGGACGATGCGTGCGACGTGACGCTCCCGGGACTGTCACCGGTGCATGCCCGCCTGAGCCACGACGACGCGGACGAGTGGGTCGTGCACGCCGTCGAGGGCGTGACCCGGGTGCATGGCGCCCCGGTCGTGTCCCAGATCCTGCGCACCGGGTCACGCGTCGAGATGGGTGCCCACACGTTCACCTACTCGCGAGAGGAGTTCGCCGACCACGGGCGGCCCTTCGGCGGGCGCATCGGTGGCGAGCTCGGACGGCAGGTGCCACAACCGCCTCGCCAGGCCATGCAGGGCGGCGACGCCTAGAGCAGGCCGCGCGCCTTCAGGGCGAGATAGTGGTCGGCCAGCGCCGGGGGCAACGCCTCGGCCGGCGCGTCCACCACGTCGACGCCGAGAGCGCGCAACAGGTCGCCGGTGCGGCGGCGCTGCGCGAGCACCTGCTGGGCCGCGGCCGCGTCGTACACCTCGGCGGCGTCGGAGTGCAGGGCCGCCATGGCCGACAGGGCGGGGTCCTGCACGGAGGCGAGCACGACGCGGTGGTGGCGGATCAGCGTCGGCAGCACCGGCAGCAGGCCCTCCTCGATCGACGCCGGCTCCAGCGGGGTGAGCAGTACGACGAGGGCTCGCTGCCGCCCCATCGCCGTGACCGCGCCGGCGAGCGCGGTCCAGTCGGCCTCCGCGATCACCGGCTCGAGGTCGGCCATCGCCTCCTGGAGGGTGGCCGCGACGTCGCGCGCACCCGCCGAGCGCAGCCGGGTCCGGATCTGCCGGTCACCCGCCACGAAGTCGACCCGGTCGCCGGCGCGGGCCGCGAGGGCGGCCAGGAGCAGCGCGGCGTCCATGGCGGAGTCGATGCGCGGCACGTCCTCCACGCGGCCGGCCGACGTGCGCGACGTGTCCAGGACCAGGACCACCCGCCGGTCCCGCTCGGGCTGCCAGGTGCGGACGACCACGGTGCGGTTGCGGGCCGACGCGCGCCAGTCGATCGACCGCACGTCGTCACCGCGCACGTACTCACGCAGCGAGTCGAACTCCGTGCCCTGCCCGCGCACCCGCACCGCGGACCGGCCGTCGAGGTCGCGCAGCCGGGCCAGGCGCGAGGGCAGGTGCTTGCGGGAGTCGAAGGGCGGCAGCGAGCGGACCGTGCCGGGCAGGTCGAGGGTGGCCTGACGGGCCGCCAGCCCCAGCGGTCCGGCGCATCGCACGGTCACGCCGGACGCGCGCAGGTCGCCACGCCTTACGGGCAGGAGGGGGGTGCTGACCCGCGTGCTCGCGCCGCGCGTCACGCGCACCTGGTGCCGGTTGTCGGAGGCCCCGGCGCTGGGTTGCCAGGCGTCGCGCACGGTGGCCCGCACCGGGCGTCCGCCCTCGGTCGACAGGGCGAGCTCGGACACCGCCGCCGTGCCCTGCCGCACCGTGCCGGGTGGGCGTCGCGACATGGTCAGCGAGCGCGGCGACGGGGCGAGCGCCCAGTCGGCGAGCACCAGCAGCAGCACGGCGAGCAGCCACAGCCACACGGTGCCCATGCCGGGCCGCAGCACCACCGGGACCAGGCCGAGGAGGAGCAGCAGGGGGACGCGCCCGGTGATCGCCATCAGCGGGGTACGGGCACCGAGCCCAGCGCCGACGACAGGACGGCGCTCACGTCGACGCCCTCGAGCTCGGCCTCGGGACGCAGCCCCAGCCGGTGCACGAGCGCGGCGTGCGCCAACGCCTTCACGTCGTCGGGCGTCACGAAGTCCCGGCCGGTCAGCCAGGCCCAGGCGCGCGCGGCCCGCAGCAGTGCGGTCGCACCCGCGCGGGGAGACGCCCAGCGACAAGGACGGCGACTGTCGGGTGGCCCGGGCGATGTCGACGACGTAGCCGACGACCTCCGCCGACACCTGCACCTCCCGGCAGGCTGCCTGCCCGGCGAGGATGTCGTCCGGGCCGGCCACCGCGGTGATGCCGGCAGCCGTCAGGTCGCGCGGGTCGAAGCCGGCCGCGTGCCGGGTGAGGATCTCCACCTCGTCGGCGCGCTGCGGCACGGGCAGGACCACCTTGAGGAGGAAGCGGTCGAGCTGGGCCTCCGGCAGCGGGTAGGTGCCTTCGTACTCGACGGGGTTCTGTGTCGCTGCGACAAGAAATGGCCGAGGGAGCGGTCGCGACACCCCGTCGACCGACACCTGACCCTCCTCCATCGCCTCCAGGAGGGCCGACTGCGTCTTGGGCGGCGTCCGGTTGATCTCGTCGGCGAGCAGCAGGTTGGTGAAGAGGGGGCCCTCGCGGAACGCCAGCTCGCCGCGGCTGCCCTCGATCACCATCGACCCGGTGATGTCGCCGGGCATCAGGTCCGGAGTGAACTGCACGCGCCGCGTCTCGACCGTCGAGCGAGGCCGCGAGCGCGCGCACCAGCAGGGTCTTGGCGACACCGGGCACGCCCTCCATCAGCACGTGCCCGCCGGTGAGCAGGGCGACGAGCAGGCCCGACACGGCAGCGTCCTGGCCGACCACGACCTTGCCGACCTCGGCGCGTACGGCGGCCAGTCGCTCACGCGCCTCGTGGACCGGGGCTTCGAGCGGAGTCTGTGTCATGTGCGACGTACCTCTCTGTCGAGTGCGGCCAGCTCGCTGGCCAGGTGGATCAGGTCGGAGTCGGTGGCGGGCGCCGACGCGGAGTCGTCGAGCAGCCGGGACAGGTCGTCGGGGCGGCGGCCGGTGTGGGTGGCCAGGGCCGGCACCAGCGCCGCCAGGTCGCCCGCAGGCAGCCGCAGTGCCCTCTCGGCGGAGTCGCGCGCGGCGCGGCGCAGCGCGGTGGCGGCATGCGCCCGGTCCCCGACGCGGCGGTAGAGCTTGCCCCGGCTCTGCGTGGTCTCGACCGCCTTCACCACCACGGGCAGGGGCTCGGTGGCCAGTGGACCGAGGCGGCGCCCCCGCCACAGCATCAGCGCGATGGTGGTCAGTCCCGCCAGCCACACCGCCGGGATCAGCCAGCGGGGGAGGAGGCTGCGCACGCTCACCCCGTCGGCGCCGACCAGGTCGGCGAAGGTCGGGACGTACCAGACCAGTCGGGGCCGCTCGCCCAGCAGCCGCACCGCCGCGGCGGCGTTGTCGGCCCGCAGGATCTGGTCGTTGGTGAGGATGTCGCCCGCCCCCAGCAGCGCCACCCGGTCGCCGGGCCGGACCAGCAGCCGGCCGTCGGGCGTGGGGAAGCAGCCGGTGCCGTCGAACGCGAGCCCCCGGTCGATGCTGATCTCGAGGTTGCGCAGGGTCGGCTCCTCGCAGCCGGCATCCACGACGCCCGCGGGGGAGACGGTCGTCGGCAGGTCGGGGAAGCCCAGCGCCTCGACCGCGAGGATCCCGGGCTCCGCCACCACGAGCTGGCCGGGGGAGGCATGGTCGAGCAGTCGCCTGATCGTGCTCTCGCCGAGCTGCTCGCTCGACGTCACGAGCACGGTCGTGCCCGCGTCGACCTCGGCCGCCTCGAAGTCGTCGGCCGTGCGCGCCACGCTCACCTCGACACCGCGGTCGTCGAGCACCCGGGCCAGCGCGCGAGCCCCTTCCGCGCCGGGGTTGTCGGGGTCGAGTCGCGCGGCGGTGCGGTTGCCGGCAGTGCCGAGCAGCAGCACCACGACCAGGGCGGCCAGCAGCCCGGCGGCGATGAGTGCCGTCGACCGGCGGCGCTGCCGCCGTGACTCGGTCACCGCACGCCCACCAGGTCGTCGTCGAGCGCCAGGACGGACACCGCCTGGTCGCGCGTGGCCGTCCGGCCGCCGTACAGGACGAGCTCGAAGAGGGCGGCGGCGTCGACGACACGCCCAGCCGCACCGGGTACGGCGAGGCCGAGGTCGCGGGCCACCTCGTGCGCGGTCGCGCCGGGCGCGTCGGGCAGTCGCCCGCGCTCGATCTGGCGGACGGCGAGCGCGCGGAAGCCGTCGACCAGGGCTTCGTCGGGGCGGTCGTCGGCCAGCGCCGCCTCGGCCCGGGCTCGCAGCTCGGCTGCGCTGATGCGCTCGTCGGTCAGCAACGGACCCGACGATGGTGCGCGGGGCGACGCGCGTCCGGTGCGGCTGAGCAGCCAGACCAGGCCGAGCACGAGCAGGAGCAGGAGCAGCATGGCCACGAACGTCGACAGCGGGGGCACCCGGGAGGCGGCGTCGAGGCCGTTGCCGAGCGTGCGCTCGAGCCACCTGATCAGCCGGTTGAGGAGATCCTGCTCGTTGTACTCCGGCTGCACCAGCTCGCGACGCAGCCACGACCGGGCCTCATCGGGCGAGGGGTCGAGCGGCGCGGCGAGCAGGGCGAGGATCACGAGACGGGGATCCCCGCCCGGGTCATCAGCTCGACGTCGTACGCCTCCTTGCGCATGCGCTGGTCGAGGTACTGCAGCGAGACCATCGTCGCGGTGAACGGCGACACGAAGGCGGCGGCGACCACGGAGCTCGCCGCCTGGCTCAGCACCAGGAGGAAGAGCGCGGACTCCGACGGCGCACCGGCCGCGAGCGCCCCCTGGCCCAGGAACGAGATGGGCAACGAGAGCAGGCCGCCGGCGATCTGTGCCACGACCACGGTGAGCAGCGCGATGCCGAACGTGCGCCAGAACTGGTGGCGGGTCAGGTTGAACCCGCGCCCGATCGCGCCGCGGATGCCGACGTCCTCGAGCATCAACGCCGGCACCGGCAGGTAGTAGACCCGGATCCAGAACCAGAACATGAAGGCCACGAAGAGCGGCACGCTCACCACGCCGAAGACGACCAGCTGGCCAGGCGTTCTCGGTGAGCACGGCGACCGCCACCCACAGGGCGGCGTACACGCTGACGAGCACGAAGAGCATCAACGCGAGCAGGAGTGTGAGGCCGATCAGCCGCCAGCGGCGCCCGCGGGTCTCGTCCCAGGCCTCGACCAGGCCGAGCCGCTTGCCGATCGCGGCCGCCGCGCACACGCGGGCGATCATGCCGGTGACCAGGATCAGGCCGATCGACTGCAGGAGGCTGCCGAGGACCAGCGCGCCGATCGAGCCGACGAACCCGACGATCTCGGCGGTGCCGACCTCGTCGCCGCTCGACGTCGCGTCGAGGGAGAGGTCGAGCCCGAGGCTGAGGGCGGCGGTGATGAGCACCGGGATGGTCATCGAGACAGCAGCCACGAGGACGGCCGAGCCGACCGTCGCCTTCGGGTTGAAGCGGATGATCTTGAACGTCGCGTCGAACATGTCCGAGAGCCCCAGCGGGCGGAGGGGGAGAGCGCCCGGCTTGTGGGCCGCGCCCATCGGGGCCTGCCCCGGGGGACGCCAGCCCGGCGGCGGTGGGTAGGAGGCGCCGCCCGGCCACTGGCCCGGGCCGGCTCCCTGCCCGGGGGCGGGGTGGATCGGCTGGGTGGGCTCATCTGCGGCTCGCGCCGGACCCGGGAGGCGGGAACTCGCCCTGATCCGACATGCCCAACCCCCGACTCGCGCGACCGATCTCCAGCGGCGACCATCCTCGCAGACGCCTCGGGCTCCCGCGCCGGACATCGGCCGCGAGCGCCTGCTCGCCTTCGCGCCGGGCGGCCGAACCGGTCGGGGGCGAACCGATTTGGCGTAGCGCGGGGACCTCTGTCAAGATATCCAGGTTGCTCCGGCGGGTCGCCGGGGTGTGCCACACCAACCTTGACCACTGAATCGCGTCTCCGGATCGATCAGTAGCTGGCGTGCGGCCGCACCTGACACGGAGACCCGATCAGCCCGACGAACCGTCGGGCGCCACACATCAAGAGTCAGAACCTTCGGTCCCATGTTGCGCGAAGTGCGCGACACGCCCGACCTCGGGGGTGGGCCAGTGCGGCGGAGAGACAGGCGGGACGGCCTCACCCGAGGACGTATCGAGACAGACCAGCACGCGGTACTGCCGGCCGAGCCGGCGGTACGAGATCGAAGAGGACGAGCTACCTATGGCGGGACAGAAGATCCGCATCAGGCTCAAGGCCTATGACCACGAGGTGATCGACACCTCGGCGCGCAAGATCGTGGACACCGTCACCCGTACGGGTGCGAAGGTCGCCGGCCCCGTGCCGCTGCCGACCGAGAAGAACGTGTACTGCGTCATCCGCTCGCCCCACAAGTACAAGGACTCGCGCGAGCACTTCGAGATGCGCACCCACAAGCGCCTCATCGACATCATCGACCCGACGCCGAAGACGGTCGACTCCCTGATGCGACTCGACCTGCCTGCCGGTGTCGACATCGAGATCAAGCTCTGAGGTTGTTGACATGACTGCCACTTTCGAACGCAATGTGAAGGGGCTGCTGGGCACCAAGCTCGGCATGACCCAGCTCTGGGACGAGAACAACAAGATCGTCCCCGTCACCGTGATCGCGGCGACCACCAACGTGGTCACCCAGGTCCGCCAGCCCGAGACCGACGGCTACAACGCCATCCAGGTCGGGTTCGGTGAGATCGAGGGCCGCAAGGTCACCAAGCCGTCGGCCGGTCACTTCGCCAAGGCCGGGGTCACCCCGCGCCGCCACCTGGTGGAGATCCGCACCGCCGACGCCGCGTCGTACTCCATCGGGCAGGAGCTCAGCGCCGAGCTGTTCGCCGCCGGTGAGGAGATCGACATCACCGGCACCAGCAAGGGCAAGGGCTTCGCCGGCGTCATGAAGCGTCACGGCTTCCACGGCGTCGGTGCCTCCCACGGTGCCCACCGCAACCACCGCAAGCCTGGCTCGATCGGCGCCTGCGCCACCCCGGGTCGCGTCTTCAAGGGCACCCGCATGGCCGGCCGGATGGGTAGTGACACCGTCACGACCCAGAACGTCACCGTGCACGCCGTCGACGCCGCCAAGGGCCTGATCCTCCTCAAGGGCGCCGTACCCGGCCCCAAGGGTGGGCTCGTCGTGCTGCGCTCCGCCGCCAAGAAGACGGGAGTCTGACGACATGGTCACTGCATCCAAGGGATCCCTCAAGATCGACCTCCCCGCCGAGATCTTCGACGTCAAGGTCAACATCCCCCTGATCCACCAGGTCGTCGTCGCCCAGCAGGCTGCTGCCCGCCAGGGCACGCACAGCACCAAGCGTCGCGGCGAGGTCCGCGGCGGTGGCCGCAAGCCCCACAAGCAGAAGGGCACCGGCCGCGCCCGTCAGGGCTCGACCCGTGCGCCCCAGTTCGCCGGTGGTGGCATCGTGCACGGCCCCAAGCCGCGTGACTACAGCGAGCGCACCCCCAAGAAGATGAAGGCCGCCGCCCTGCGTGGTGCCCTCTCCGACCGGGCCCGCGACGGCCGCATCCACGTGGTCGACTCCCTGGTGGCAGACAAGATCTCCACGAAGGTGGCGCTGGCCGCCCTGGCGAGCCTGACCGACCGGGTTCGCCACCTGGTCGTGCTCGAGCGCACCGACACGCTCACCTGGCTCTCGCTGCGCAACGCGCAGCAGGTGCACCTCGTGGCCGTCGACCAGCTCAACACCTACGACGTCCTCGCGAGCGACGACGTGGTCTTCACCCAGGGCGCGTACGACGTGTTCATCTCGAAGACCGCCGGATCCTCCGACCGTCCCGCCAAGCTGCCCCGGAACGCAGCGGCTCCGGCCGCCGACGCCGAGCCCGCCGTCTCCGCCCCGGTGCAGACCGACGGCGCCGACGAGGTCAAGGCCGAGCTGCCCCAGGGCGCGAAGGCGCCCCTCAAGAGCGGCAACGCTCCCAAGGGCTACGAGGTCAAGGGCAACTCCGAGTCCGGTCTCTACCACGAGCCCGACGGCCAGTGGTACGACGCCACGGTCGCCGAGTTCTGGTTCAAGTCCGCCGCCGACGCCGAGGCCGCTGGCTTCGTGAAGGCCGGCACCAAGAAGGAGGGCGACAAGTGAGCACCCTGCACAAGGACCACCGCGACATCCTGCTTGCGCCGGTCGTGTCGGAGAAGAGCTACGGCCTCCTCGACGCCAACAAGTACACCTTCATCGTCCGTCCGGACGCCAACAAGACCGAGATCAAGATCGCGGTCGAGAAGGTGTTCAACGTCAAGGTGACGTCGGTCAACACGATCAACCGCATCGGCAAGACGCGTCGTACCCGCACGGGCCTGGGCAAGCGCAAGGACACCAAGCGCGCCATCGTCAGCCTCGCTGAGGGTCACCGCATCGACATCTTCGGAGGTCCGGTCTCCTGACCGGGCTGAATAGGAACTGATATGGCTATCCGCAAGTACAAGCCGACCACCCCGGGCCGTCGTGGCTCGTCCGTGGCCGACTTCGTCGAGATCACCCGGACCACGCCGGAGAAGTCGCTGACGCGTCCGCTGCCCAAGAAGGGCGGCCGCAACAACCAGGGCCGGATCACCACCCGGCACCAGGGTGGCGGTCACAAGCGTGCCTACCGCGTCATCGACTTCCGTCGCTACGACAAGGACGGCGTGCCGGCCAAGGTCGCTCACATCGAGTACGACCCCAACCGCACCGCTCGCATCGCGCTGCTGCACTACGCCGATGGCGAGAAGCGCTACATCATCGCGCCGAAGGACCTGACCCAGGGCACGCCCGTGGAGTCCGGTGCCAACGCCGACATCAAGCCCGGCAACAACCTCCCGCTGCGCAACATCCCGGTCGGTACGACGATCCACTGCGTGGAGCTGCGTCCCGGTGGCGGCGCCAAGATCGCCCGTTCCGCGGGCATCTCGGCGCAGCTGGTCGCCAAGGAGGGCTCGCGCGCCACGCTGCGCATGCCGTCCGGCGAGATGCGCTTCGTCGACGTGCGCTGCCGCGCCAGCGTCGGCGAGGTCGGCAACGCCGAGCAGTCGAACATCAACTGGGGCAAGGCCGGCCGCATGCGCTGGAAGGGCAAGCGCCCGACCGTCCGCGGTGTCGTCATGAACCCGGTCGACCACCCGCACGGTGGTGGTGAGGGCAAGACGTCCGGTGGACGTCACCCGGTGTCCCCCTGGGGCAAGCCCGAGGGCCGTACGCGCAAGCGCAAGGCCAGCGACTCCCAGATCATCCGTCGTCGCAAGTCCGGCAAGGGTAGGAAGTAACCGACAATGCCTCGCAGCCTGAAGAAGGGCCCCTTCATCGACGACCACCTTCAGAAGAAGGTGGACGCCGAGAACGCGAAGGGCAGCCACAACGTCATCAAGACCTGGTCGCGCCGGTCGATGATCGTGCCCGACATGATCGGTCACACCATCGCCGTGCACGACGGTCGCAAGCATGTTCCCGTCTTCGTGACCGACTCGATGGTCGGCCACAAGCTCGGTGAGTTCGCTCCCACCCGCACCTACCGCGGGCACGTGAAGGAAGACCGGAAGGGACGTCGTCGATGAGTGTCGAAGAGCGCCGGCGCACCAGCGCCCGCCGCGAGTCCCTGCTGGGTGACCAGCCCGGGTCCTTCGCGACCGCGCGTTACGTGCGCATCACCCCGATGAAGGCCCGTCGTGTCGTGGACATGGTCCGCGGCATGGCCGTCGACGACGCCCTCGCGCTGCTGCAGTTCGCGCCGCAGTCCGCGTCCGAGACCGTCTACAAGGTGCTGGAGAGCGCGATCGCCAACGCCGAGGGCACCGAAGGCCTCTCCGCGAGCAGCCTGGTCGTCTCCGTCGCCCGCGTCGACGAGGGCCCCACGATGAAGCGTTGGCGCCCGCGTGCACAGGGCCGCGCCACGCGCATCAACAAGCGCACCAGCCACATCACCCTGGTCGTTCAGCCGGCTGATGTCGTCGCCGTGCAGAAGACCGAGAAGAAGGGACGGACCGCCTGATGGGCCAGAAGATCAACCCGAATGGCTTCCGCCTGGGCATCTCCACCGACCACAAGAGCCGCTGGTACGCCGACAAGCTCTACAAGGCGTACGTCGGCGAGGACGTCGCGATCCGCAAGCTGCTCTCCAAGGGCATGGAGCGGGCCGGCATCTCCAAGGTCGAGATCGAGCGCACCCGTGACCGCGTACGTGTGGACATCCACACCGCGCGCCCCGGCATCGTGATCGGTCGCCGTGGCGCCGAGGCCGACCGCATCCGCGGCGAGCTCGAGAAGCTCACCGGCAAGCAGGTCCAGCTGAACATCCTCGAGGTCAAGAACCCCGAGATCGACGCGCAGCTGGTCGCCCAGGGCGTGGCCGAGCAGCTGACCGGTCGTGTGCAGTTCCGTCGCGCCATGCGCAAGGCGATGCAGACCTCGATGCGCTCCGGTGCCAAGGGCATCCGGATCCAGTGCTCCGGGCGACTCAACGGCGCCGAGATGTCCCGCACGGAGTTCTACCGTGAGGGCCGCGTGCCGCTGCACACCCTGCGTGCCGACATCGACTACGGCTTCTACGAGGCCAAGACGACCTTCGGTCGCATCGGCGTGAAGGTCTGGATCTACAAGGGCGAGGTTGCCGCAACCCGCGCCGAGCGCCAGGCCCAGCAGGCCGCCCGCGCCGGTGCTCCGGGTCGCGGCGGCGCCGGCGGTGCTGGTGGCGGACGCCCCAGCCGTGGCGGCGAGCGCCCGAGTCGTGGCACCCGCGGTGACCGCGGGGCCGCTGCCCCTCGCACCGACGCGCCCGCCGAGGCCGCTGCTCCGGCAGCGACCGAGGCCCCGGCCGCCGAGGCTGCGACCACTTCGACCACTGGGGAGGCCTGACCATGTTGATGCCCCGTCGTGTCAAGCACCGCAAGCAGCACCACCCCAACCGGACCGGTGCCGCCAAGGGCGGAACGAAGCTCGCCTTCGGTGACTTCGGTATCCAGGCGCTCGAAGGCTCCTACGTGACCAACCGACAGATCGAGTCGGCACGTATCGCCATGACCCGCCACATCAAGCGAGGCGGAAAGGTCTGGATCAACATCTACCCGGACCGTCCGCTGACCAAGAAGCCTGCCGAGACCCGCATGGGCTCCGGTAAGGGTTCACCCGAGTGGTGGGTGGCGAACGTCAAGCCCGGCCGCGTCATGTTCGAACTTTCCGGTGTGGACGAGGTGACCGCTCGTGAGGCCATGCGCCGCGCGATGCACAAGCTCCCCCTGAAGTGCCGGTTCATCTCCCGCGAGGCTGGTGAATTCTGATGAGCGACAAGTTGAGCGCATTCGAGCTCGATGAGATGAACGCCTCCGACCTCGAGGCCAAGCTGCGCGAGGCCAAGGAGGAGCTGTTCAACCTGCGGTTCCAGGCGGCCACCGGCCAGCTGGAGAGCCACGGCCGACTCCGCACGGTCAAGAAGGACATTGCCCGGATCTACACCGTGGTGCGCGAGCGCGAGCTCGGCATCCGGTCCACCCCGGGTGCGAGCGACAAGGAAGAGGCGTCCGCATGAGCGACGGCACCGAGAAGGTCGAGCAGCGCAAGGCGCGCAAGGTCCGAGAGGGTCTCGTCGTCAGCGACAAGATGGACAAGACGATCGTCGTGACCGTCGAGGACCGCGTCAAGCACGCGCTCTACGGCAAGGTCATGCGTCGTACGTCCAAGCTCAAGGCCCACGACGAGACCAACGAGTGCGGCATCGGCGACCGGGTGCGGATCATGGAGACCCGTCCCCTGTCCGCCACCAAGCGCTGGCGCGTCATCGAGGTCCTCGAGAAGGCCAAGTGACCCAGGGGTCCCACCCCCTGGCCGCCCGGCCCCACGATTTCCATAACAAGTTCGGCAAGGCTCGTCCGCCCGGGAGGGCGGCGAGAACCAGCTCGACAACCAGGAGAAACCAATGATCCAGCAGGAGTCGCGACTCAAGGTCGCCGACAACACCGGTGCGAAGGAGATCCTTTGCATCCGTGTTCTCGGTGGCTCTGGTCGTCGCTACGCCGGCATCGGCGACACGATCGTCGCCACCGTGAAGGACGCGATCCCCGGTGGCAACGTGAAGAAGGGTGACGTCGTGAAGGCGGTCATCGTGCGAACGGTGAAGGAGCGTCGTCGTCCAGACGGCTCCTACATCCGCTTCGACGAGAACGCTGCCGTCATCCTCAAGAGCGATGGCGAGCCGCGAGGCACCCGCATCTTCGGCCCCGTCGGCCGCGAGCTGCGCGAGAAGAAGTTCATGAAGATCATCTCTTTGGCCCCGGAGGTGCTGTGATGAGTAACCACCAGAGCAAGCCGAAGAAGAACTCTGTGAGCATCAAGAAGGGCGACACCGTCAAGGTGATCGCAGGCAAGGACAAGGGTGCCGAGGGCAAGGTCATCCAGGTGCTCCGTGAGGAGCAGCGCGTCCTCGTCGAGGGTGTCAACCGCATCAAGCGGCACACCAAGGTCCAGAACCAGGGCGGTCGCGCCGGCACCACCGGCGGCATCATCACCGCCGAGGCCCCGATCCACGTCTCCAACGTGATGCTGGTCGAGGGTGACGGCGTCACCCGTATCGGCTTCCGCCGCGACGAGGTCACCAAGCGCCGCCCCGACGGGTCCGAGTACACCGCCCAGCGCAGTGTCCGGATCTCGCGCAAGTCCGGGAAGGACATCTGAGATGGCTGAGACCACTACCGCTCCCCGACTCAAGGCCCGCTACCGCGAGGAGATCGTCCCCGCGCTGCAGTCTGAGTTCGAGATCAAGAACATCATGCAGGTGCCCGGCCTGACCAAGATCGTGGTCAACATGGGTGTCGGCGAGGCTGCCCGCGACTCGAAGCTGATCGAGGGCGCCATCAAGGACCTCACCGCGATCACCGGCCAGAAGCCGTTCGTCACGAAGGCCCGCAAGTCGATCGCGCAGTTCAAGCTGCGTGAAGGCATGCCGATCGGTGCGCACGTCACGCTGCGCGGCGACCGCATGTGGGAGTTCCTCGACCGACTGCTCTCGCTCGCCCTGCCTCGCATCCGGGACTTCCGCGGGCTCTCGCCCAAGCAGTTCGACGGTCGCGGCAACTACACGTTCGGTCTGACCGAGCAGGTCATGTTCCACGAGATCGACCAGGACAGGATCGACCGGTCGCGTGGCATGGACATCACCATCGTGACCACCGCCACCAACGACGACGAGGGCCGTGCGCTGCTCAAGCAGCTCGGCTTCCCGTTCAAGGAGAACTGACATGGCGAAGACTGCACTCAGGGTCAAGGCCGCCCGCAAGCCGAAGTTCGCTGTGCGCGGCTACACCCGCTGCCAGCGCTGCGGCCGTCCCAAGGCTGTCTACCGCAAGTTCGGCCTGTGCCGCATCTGCCTGCGCGAGATGGCCCACCGCGGCGAGCTGCCCGGCGTCACCAAGTCCTCGTGGTGATCACTCACCACCACAACCGCTGAAGGTCTCGCCCCCGGGCGGGAAACCACAGAAGAGAGAAACGACCACACCATGACGATGACTGACCCGATCGCAGACATGCTCACGCGTCTGCGCAACGCCAACCAGGCGTTCCACGACGATGTGTCGATGCCCTACAGCAAGCTCAAGGAGGGCGTCGCGGAGATCCTCCAGCAGGAGGGCTACATCGCCTCCTACGACGTCGCCGAGCCGGCAGAGGGCGAAGTGGGCAAGAAGCTCAGCATCACCCTCAAGTACGGCCGCAACCGCGAGCGCTCCATTGCCGGGGTTCGCCGCATCAGCAAGCCCGGCCTGCGGGTCTACGCCAAGCACACGGGCCTCCCGAAGGTGCTCGGCGGACTGGGCGTCGCGATCATCTCGACGAGCCAGGGCCTGTTGACCGACCGCCAGGCAAACAAGAAGGGCGTGGGTGGGGAAGTCCTCGCCTACGTCTGGTAATCCGAGACCAGAGAAGGAGAGAAGAACATGTCGCGAATCGGCAAGCTCCCGATCACGGTCCCGGCCGCGGTGGACGTGCAGATCGACAACTCCCTGGTGACCGTCAAGGGTCCCAAGGGCACGCTCGCGCACTCCGTCGCCGCCCCGATCACCGTAGACAAGGGTGATGACGGCGTCCTCGAGGTCAAGCGCCCCGACGACAACCGCATCAGCCGCTCGCTCCACGGCCTGACCCGCACCCTGATCAACAACATGGTGGTGGGCGTGACCGAGGGGTACGAGAAGAAGCTCGAGATCGTCGGTGTGGGTTACCGGGTCCTCCCCAAGGGCCCGACGCAGCTGGAGTTCCAGCTCGGCTACTCGCACTCGATCACGTTCGACGCACCCGAAGGCATCACCTTCACCGTTGACGGCCCGACCAAGCTCGGCGTCGTCGGCATCGACAAGCAGCTCGTCGGTGAGGTGGCCGCCAAGATCCGCAAGCTGCGCAAGCCTGAGCCCTACAAGGGCAAGGGTGTGCGCTACTCCGGCGAACACATCCGCCGCAAGGTCGGAAAGGCCGGTAAGTAACCATGGCTATCTCCCTGTCAAACAACAAGCACACGTCGGCGCGCACCAAGTCGCGCCTTCGTCGCCAGATGCGTGGCCGCAAGAAGATCTCCGGGACGGACCTGCGTCCGCGGGTCGTCGTGACGAGGTCGGCCAGGCACATCTCCGTACAGGTCGTGGACGACCTCGTCGGTCAGACGCTTGCCTACGCCTCGACCATGGAGGCCGACGTGCGCTCCGCGGAGGGCGACAAGACTGCCAAGGCGAAGAAGGTCGGCGAGCTGCTCGCCGAGCGTGCCAAGGCCGCAGGAGTCGAGGACGTGGTCTTCGACCGCGCCGGCAACAAGTACCACGGCCGCATTGCGGCCCTCGCTGACGCCGCCCGTGAGGGCGGACTGGCGTTCTGATCGCAAGTCAACGCGGCAAGAGAGAGAACTTAGATATGGAGCACATCTCATGAGCGGAGCCCAGCGCGGACAGCGCAGCGGTGGCTCGGGCGATCGTCGTCAGCGCGACGGCGGTCGTGGCGGCGGCGCTGAAAAGTCCGTCTACATCGAGCGAGTCGTAGCCATCAACCGTGTCGCCAAGGTCGTCAAGGGTGGTCGTCGCTTCAGCTTCACCGCCCTCGTGATCGTCGGCGACGGCGACGGCATGGTCGGCGTCGGTTACGGCAAGGCCAAGGAAGTCCCCGCGGCGATCGCCAAGGGTGTCGAGGAGGCGAAGAAGGCATTCTTCAAGGTTCCCCGCATCCAGGGCACGATCCCGCACCCGGTCCAGGGTGAGAAGGCTGCCGGCGTCGTCATGCTGCGTCCGGCTGCGCCCGGTACCGGTGTGATCGCGGGCGGCCCGGTGCGTGCAGTCCTCGAGTGCGCCGGCATCCACGACATCTTGAGCAAGTCGCTCGGCTCCTCCAACCAGATCAACATCGTCCACGCGACCGTGGCGGCGCTGAAGATGCTGGAAGAGCCCGAGCAGGTCGCCGCACGCCGCGGCCTCACCGTCGAGCAGGTCACCCCGGCCGCGATCCTTCGGGCGCGTGCCGAGCAGACGGCGGAGGTGTCGGCCTGATGGCACAGCTCAAGGTCCAGCAGAAGAAGTCAACGATCGGCTGCAGGGCGAACCAGCGCGAGACGCTGCGCACCCTCGGTCTCAAGCGGATCGGTGACGTCGTCGTCAAGGAGGACCGCCCGGAGATCCGCGGCATGGTCCACACCGTCCGGCACCTGGTGTCGGTCGAGGAAGTGAGCTGACATGACGCTCAAGCTGCACCACCTGCGCCCGGCTCCCGGTGCCAAGACCGCCAAGACCCGTGTCGGTCGCGGTGAGGGCTCCAAGGGCAAGACCGCCGGCCGCGGCACCAAGGGCACCAGTGCCCGCTACCAGGTCCCGGCCACCTTCGAGGGTGGTCAGACTCCGCTGCACATGCGTCTCCCGAAGCTCAAGGGCTTCCGGAACCCGTTCAAGGTGGAGTTCCAGGTCGTCAACCTCGACAAGCTCGGCGAGCTGTTCCCCGACGGTGGCGAGGTCACCGTCGAGGGTCTGATCGCCAAGGGCGCGGTCCGCAAGGGCCACCCCGTCAAGGTGCTCGGCCAGGGTGAGATCTCCGTCGCGGTCCAGGTGAGCGCGAACGCGTTCTCCGGCTCCGCCAAGGAAAAGATCGAGGCCGCCGGCGGCACTGCGACGGTCGCCTGAGGCACCGTCGTACAGACGTAGGTGCGGGGTTCGTCCAGCCGTGGGAACGCGGCGGGTCGGACCCCGTACTGCATGTCTGGCGCTGCGGGGTCTCCTGTTAGGCTTCCCCGGGCCCTGACGCCACCTCGTCTACGACGATGGGTGCTGACGGACCTACCGGTGGTTGTGCTCGGCAAGACCACTGACCCAATGAGAAAGAGGATCCAGTGCTAGGCGCGTTTGCCAACGCTTTCCGCACGCCCGACCTGCGGCGCAAGCTGCTGTTCGTGCTGCTGATCATCACGGTCTTCCGGCTCGGCTCCCAGGTGCCTGCGCCCGGAGTCAACGTGGCCAACGTGCAGTCGTGCCTCAGCGACGTCGAGAACACCGGGCTCTACAGCCTGGTGAACCTGTTCTCGGGTGGGGCGCTGCTCCAGCTGACGATCTTCGCGCTCGGGATCATGCCCTACATCACCGCCAGCATCATCCTGCAGCTGCTCGTCGTGGTCATCCCACGGCTCGAAGCGCTGAAGAAGGAGGGCCAGTCGGGGCAGACCAAGATCACCCAGTACACCCGGTACCTCACCTTGGGCCTCGCCCTGCTGCAGGCGACCGGCATCGTGGCCCTGGCCCGCTCGGGCAACCTGCTCCAGGGCTGCACGGCTGATCTCCTGCACAGCAACAGCACCTCGACGTTCCTCATCATGGTCATCACCATGACCGCCGGCACCGCCGTCATCATGTGGCTCGGTGAGCTCATCACCGACCGGGGCATCGGCAACGGCATGTCCATCCTGATCTTCACCCAGGTCGTCGCGACCTTCCCGCAGTCGCTGTGGAGCGTCCAGCAGACCAACGGCTGGTGGGTCTTCGGCATCGTCCTGGTCATCGGCCTGGTGATCATCGCCGGCGTCATCTTCATCGAGCAGGCTCAGCGCCGCATCCCGGTCCAGTACGCCCGGCGGATGGTCGGCCGCAAGATGTTCGGCGGCAGCTCGACGTACATCCCGCTCAAGGTCAACCAGGCCGGCATCATCCCGGTCATCTTCGCCTCGTCGCTGCTCTACCTGCCCGCGATGGCCGTGCAGTTCAACCAGAGCACCACCAACCCGGTGCTCACGTTCGTCAACCGCTACCTCGTGGGCGGCGACCACCCCCTCTACATGGCGGTCTACTTCGCCCTGATCATCTTCTTCACCTACTTCTACGTGTCGATCACCTTCAACCCCGAAGAAGTGGCCGACAACATGAAGAAGTACGGCGGCTTCATCCCCGGCATCCGCGCGGGAAGGCCGACCGAGGACTACCTGTCCTACGTCTTGTCCAGGATCACCTTCCCGGGCGCGCTCTACCTCGGCCTCATCTCGTTGATTCCGCTCGTCGCCTTCGCGATGATCGGGGCCAACCAGAACTTCCCGTTCGGCGGCACCTCCATCCTGATCATGGTGGGCGTCGCACTCGATACGGTGAAGCAGATCGAGAGTCAGCTTCAGCAGCGCAACTACGAAGGGTTCCTGCGATAAATGAGACTCATCATCATGGGCCCACCGGGCGCCGGCAAGGGCACGCAGGCCAAGTTCATCGCCGAGCACTTCGGCATACCTGCCATCTCCACCGGTGACATCTTCCGTGCCAACGTCACCGCCGGCACCGAGCTCGGCATCAAGGCCCAGCACTACATGGACGCCGGCGAGTACGTCCCCGACGAGGTCACCAACCTCATGGTCCGCAACCGGATCGACGAGCCGGACGCGGAGCCCGGGTTCCTGCTCGACGGCTACCCGCGCACGGTCGCCCAGGTCGAGGAGCTCGACGGCATGATCAAGTTCACCGGTCACGCCCTCGACGCAGTCGTCGTGCTCACCGTCGACGAGGACGAGATCGTGCAGCGGCTCCTGCAGCGCGCCGAGCTCGAAGGTCGCGCCGACGACACCGAGGACGTCATCCGCCGCCGCCAGGAGCTCTACGCCGAGCAGACCGAGCCGCTGATCGGCGTCTACCGCGAGCGCGGGCTCCTTCTCGAGCTCGACGGCATGGGCGAGGTCGACCAGGTCACCGAGCGCATCTTCGAGGCGCTGGACGTCGTTCCTCAGAGCTAGGGCCCTGGGGTCCGAGCCTGCGAGGGACGTACGAAGGTCTCGAGCGACAACGGTGACTGTGCTGGAGGGAAGGACCTGATGGGACTGCGAGACCGCGGCATCGAGATCAAGACGCCCGAGCAGATCGACGCGATGCGCGTCGCTGGTCTCCTCGTCGGCTCAACCCTGGAGCTCCTGCGGTCCTCGGTGCGGGCCGGTGTCACCACCGGCGAGCTCGACGGCATCGCCGACGACGCCATCCGCTCCGGCGGGGGCACGCCGTCCTTTCTGGGCTACCACGGGTTCAGCGGCTCCATCTGCGCCTCGGTCAACGACGAGGTCGTCCACGGCATCCCCGGTGACCGGACGCTGGTCGAGGGTGACGTCATCTCGATCGACTGCGGCGCCATCGTCGACGGCTGGCACGGCGACGCGGCGGTCACGGTGCCGGTCGGCGAGGTGAGCGCGGCGGCCATCACGCTGATGGAGGTCACCGAGGAGTCGATGTGGCGGGGCATCGCCGCCGCCCGTCTCGGCGGGCGCGTCACCGACATCTCGCACGCGATCGAGCAGTACGTCCGGGGCGCCGGCGACTACGGGATCCTCGAGGACTACGTCGGCCACGGCATCGGCTCCGAGATGCACCAGCCGCCCAACGTGCCCAACTACGGCCGTCCTGGCCGGGGCCCCCGCATCGTCGAGGGCCTGGCGCTGGCCGTCGAGCCGATGATCACCCTCGGTCGGCACGACACCGAGGTCCTCGAGGATGACTGGACCGTCGTGACCACCGACGGCTCGTTGTCCGCACACTCGGAGAACACCTTCACGATGACCCCTCACGGCGCCTGGGTGCTCACCGCCCTCGACGGTGGCGAGCAGCGGCTCAAGGAGCTCGGCGTCCCCTTCGGTGGACGCTGACGCGTGCCCGGCGGAGCGGACGAGTTCGCCCGAGCCGGTCGTCGCGTGAGAGCATGGCGCATCAGGAGGGGAGTATTCCCGTCGCGATGGTGTCGTCAGTACGGCGTGGACCGGTAGGTCCGCACCCGGTGCCATGGGCTCGCACGAATCATCGTGACCGAGCGGAAGAGACCTCCGGAGCATGCACCGGTTCGCGCCCCCGCGTCCTGGCACCTGTCCACTCCGGAGGAGAAGCCCCCACGTGAGTTCCATCGTCGAAGGCTCCGTCGCCTCGCCCACCGTCTGGCTCATCACGATCGTGGTGACCCTGGGTCTGCTGCTGATCGACCTGGTCATCATCGCCCGCCGCCCCCACGAGCCGACGATGCCGGAGGTGAGCAGGCACCTGGCCGGCTTCATCGGCCTGGCGGTCGTGTTCGGTGTCTGTCTGTGGCTGTTCGCCTCACCGCACGAGAACTCGCCCCACCCCGGGCCGGAGTTCTTCGCCGGCTGGCTGACCGAGTACTCGCTGTCGATCGACAACCTGTTCATCTTCATCATCATCATGAACAGCTTCGCCGTCCCCCGGAAGCTCCAGCAGACGGCGCTGATGATCGGCATCGTGCTGGCCCTGATCATGCGCGCGATCTTCATCGTGATCGGCGCCGCGGCGATCAACCAGTTCAGCTGGGTGTTCTACATCTTCGGCATCTTCTTGATCTACACGGCCTGGAAGCTCGCCAAGGAAGGCAGTGAGGACGAGGACGAGTTCGAGGAGAACCGGCTCGTCAAGTTCGCCGAGGCCCACCTGCCGGCCACCAAGGAGTGGCACGGCACCAAGCTCTTCGCCACCGAGAACGGCAAGCGCCTCATCACGCCGATGTTCCTCGTGGTGCTGGCCCTGGGCACCACCGACCTGCTGTTCGCGCTCGACTCCATCCCGGCGATCTACGGGCTGACCCGCGACCCGTACCTCGTCTTCACCGCCAACATCTTCGCCCTGATGGGCCTGCGGCAGCTCTACTTCCTCATCGGTGGGCTGCTGCAGCGCCTGATCTACCTGTCGTACGGCCTGGCCGTGCTGCTGGGCTTCATCGGCGTCAAGCTGATCCTCCACGCGATGCACGAGAACGAGCTGCCGTTCATCAACGGCGGCGAGCACATCTCGTGGGCGCCCGACATCCCGATCTGGCTCTCGCTGGTCATCATCATCGGCACGCTCACCGTCACCGCGGTCATCAGTCTCTGGGTGTCCAACAAGCGGACCGACGACGAGCAGGACGCCGCAACCGGCCCGCGTCGCGACTAGGAGGTCGGCTGACCGCACCGGGCCTGGCCGGTAGCTCAGCCGCAGGCCTGGGCCACCGGTGAGTCCTCGCCGCCGCGTTGGAGGCGGACCTCGAGGCAGACGTTCGCGGCGGCCCGGACCAGCGCGGACTGCTTGGCGGTGCGCCGGGTCTCCTCGGTGTCGAGGCGCTGCCAGACCCATCGGTCACCCGGCTGGATGTCCTGGGCGGTCCAGCGGAAGCGCACGCCGCGCGGGGTCCGCTCGGCCGTCAGGGTCGGCGGCTGGTCGACGGTGGCCGGCAGGATGTCCAGGGGAGTGGTCGGCGACGCGGGGCCGGGGTCGGGCTCGTCGCCGCCACCACCGCCCTTGAGCACGAGTCCGCCGATGATCGCCACCACGGCCACCGCGGCCACGACCGCCCACACGATGCTGCTGCGGGACTGCCTCTCGTCCTCGTCGCGCTGGGTCGCGGGCGTCACTGCACGCGGCCCCGAGGCGGAGATGACCGTGACCGCCTTCATCACCGTGTGGTCGTCGTCGGTCTCGGGCTTGGGAGCAGCGACGGCCGCGTCGGAGCGATCCCCCTCGACGGCCACAGCCGTCCGCGGGAAGCCCGCGTCGGACTCGATGCGCTGCAACGAGCGCGCCAGCTCGAGGGCGGTCTGCGGCCGGTGGGCGGGGTTCTTGGCCAGGCACTGCTGCAGGAGTCGGTCGAGCGCCGGGGGGACGTCGGGACGCTGGGTCGCAGGGGGAGCGGCGTGCAGGATGCGCGCCGACAGGGCGCGGGTGGAGTTGTCCCCGTTGGGGATGGAGAACGGCGAACGGCCGACCAGCAGGTGCCAGATCGTCGCGCCCAGCGAGTAGACGTCGGAGTGCACGGTGCCGTTGGAGCGACCGTCGAGCATCTCCGGCGGCGACCACGGGTAGGAGATCCGTACGTCGCTCTCGCCCGCGACGTCGTGGATGTGGCCGGCGATGCCGAAGTCGGTGAGCGCGGGCTCGTGGTAGGTCGTGACCAGCACATTGCTCGGCTTGATGTCCCGGTGCAGGATGCCCGAGCGATGGGCGGTCTCGATGGCGCTGGCGAGCTTGATGCCGGTGCTCAGCGCGTCGATGGGCGCCATCGGGTTGGACCGCACCCGCACCCCGAGGTCGGGCGGGGGGCAGTAGCGCATGACCAGGAACGGCCGCCCCGAGTCGTGGGTGATGCCGGCCGTGATCACCGAGACGATGTAGGGGTGGTCGGCGAGCCTGGCCATGGCGTTGGCCTCGGCCGCGAACAGGCCCTTCTCGCGGTCGTCGAGGGGTACGTCGGGGCGCACGACCTTGACGGCCACCCGCTGGCGGGGCCAGTCCTGCTCGTAGAGGAACACGTCGGCGAAGCCGCCGCTGCCGAGATGCTCGACGAACGTGTACCCCGAGATGACGGGCGCGCTCATAGGTCTCCATCGCCGTGGTCGTTGCGAAGCTCGGGTAGTCGCTGCTGGTATGCCGCTGGTCCGTGTCGGCGCGGTGGCGGGCGCCGTCGCGGTGGCGGGCTTGGCA
>CAWAGL010000002.1:0-708170 GCA_963781515.1 uncultured Actinomycetota bacterium | reverse complement strand
TATCCGTGCCATCCCCTTGTGAGGGTCAAGCTGCGGCGCTTGGTGTAAACTTAGCGGCTGGAATTACACCGATGCAAATCGGCGGGCTTTCCGGCCTCCCCGCCTCCAAGAGGCACACCACATCGGCCCCGAATTCGAGGAGGCCGCCGAGGCGCACACTCATCGACCTCGGTTGAGGTGTGGTGGTGGGTTGGTCTGCCCGGGGCCGGGAACCCGATCTCTCGATCTTGCTCCCCGCCGCTCCCTGGCGACTCGGAGAACATTAAGGGAAGGCTCGGGCTCGCGCAAATCGAACCGGCGTGACGGCGGCCACACCCGCGTTTGTGCAGGTCAGAGCCCCTTCTCAGCGAACCTCGACCCCGGCGAGCTTCTTCTTGCCCCGTCGGAGCACGAGCCAGGTGCCTCCGATCAGGTCATCCTCACCGGGCACCGTGTCAGCGTCCTGCACGCGCACGTTGTTGAGGTAGGCACCGCCCTCACCGATCGTGCGCCGCGCCTCTCCCTTGCTGGCAGCCAGTCCGGTGGCGACCAGCAGGTCGACCACGGACGGCAGCCCCCCGGCGCGGTCGACCGTGGCCGACCCCGCCTCGCGCAGGGCAGCGCCGAGCGTCGCCGTACGGAGGGAGTGCAGCTCACCGCCGCCGAACAGGGCGCCCGCGGCGTCCTTGGCCGCCGTCGTCTCGGCCTCCCCGTGGACGAAGGTCGTGACCTCGTCGGCCAGCCGCTTCTGGGCGGCCCGCAGGAACGGCTTCTCCGCTGTCTGGGCCGCCAGGTCGTCGATCTCCTCGTGGGAGAGGAACGTGAAGAGCCGGAGCATCTCGACCACCTTCTCGTCCTCGACGTTGAGCCAGAACTGGTGGAAGGCGTACGGCGCCATCATCTGCGCGTCCAGCCACAGCGCGCCGGCCTCGGTCTTGCCGTACTTGGTGCCGTCGGCACGAGTCACGAGCGGCGTCGCGAAGGCGTGCACGTGCTCACCGGTCGCCCGCCGGATCAGCTCGGCTCCCCCGGTGATGTTGCCCCACTGGTCGGAGCCGCCGAACTGGAGCGTGATCCCGTGCTCGCGGTGGAGGGTGAGGTAGTCCATCGACTGCAGCAGGACGTAGGAGAACTCGGTGTAGCTGATGCCCGACTCGAGTCGGCGCTTCACGGTGTCTCGGCCCAGCATCCGGTTGACCGGGAAGTGCTTGCCGATGTCGCGCAGGAAGTCGATGACCGACATCGACGCGGTCCAGTCGTAGTTGTTGACCATCGTGGCGGCGTTGCCGCCCTCGAACGAGAGGAACGGCGCGATCTGGTCGTGCACCTTCTCGACCCATCCCTTGACCGTGTCGAGGGAGTTGAGGGTGCGCTCGCCGGAGTCCTTGGGGTCACCGATCATGCCGGTGGCGCCCCCCACGAGGAGGTACGGCGTGTGGCCGGCGTCCTGGAGTCGCCGGGCCGTGACGATCTGGAGCAGGTTGCCCATGTGGAGGCTCGGGGCCGTCGGGTCGAAGCCGACATAGAACCGGACACTGGTCTCGCCCAGCGCCGCACGCAGCGCGTCGAGGTCGGTCGAGTGCGCGACGAGCCCGCGCCATTCGAGGTCGTCCAGGATGTTCGCGGTCGACACGATGGATCCTCTCGGTGTGGCCGGCACGGCGTACCGGACGGTTCAAGCCTAGGGTGGCGCTCGTGATTGCAGGCAGGTACTCCCTCGACCGCGAGATCGGGCGCGGCGGGATGGGCGCGGTCTACCTCGGACGCGACGAGGTGCTGCACCGAGACGTGGCCCTCAAGCGCGTCGGGCTGATGCCCGGCGCGCAGACGCCCGACCTCGAACGCGCCGAGCGCGAGGGCCGGCTGGCTGCGCGGCTCAACCACCCGCACGTGGTGGCGATCTACGACCTGGTCGAGGAGCAGGACGTCCAGTGGCTGGTCATGGAGTACGTCGAGGGGTCGAGCCTGGCGCAGGTCATCCGCGCCGACGGCCCGATGACCCCTGACCAGGCGTCGCAGGTCCTGTGGCAGACCGCTGACGCGCTCGCTGCCGCGCACACGGCCGGCATCGTGCACCGCGACGTGAAGCCGTCGAACATCCTGCTCACCGGCGACGGCCAGGCCAAGCTCACCGACTTCGGGATCGCCCGCGCCGAGGCCGACGCGTCGTTGACGCAGACCGGTCTCGTGACCGGCTCACCCGCCTACCTCTCCCCCGAGGTCGCCTCCGGCCAGACGGCGACCGCCGCTGCCGACGTCTGGTCTCTGGGCGCGACGTTGTTCCACGCGCTCGCCGGCCGGCCGCCGTACGACGTGGGCGACAACGTGCTCGGCGCGATGTACCGGATCGTCAACGAGCCCCCGCCGCGGCTCGACGACGCCGGCTGGCTCGCGCCCCTGCTCGACAACACGATGGCGACCGACCCCGCACAGCGCTGGTCGATGGCACAGGTGCGTGACTTCCTGGCCGAGCGCGGGTCGACGGTCCCGGTGCCCGAGACGACGGCGACGATCACCGCGACCCGGCCCGCCGCCGCCCGGGAATCGCACACGGAGGTGCTGGCCGCGACACCGAAGGCACCCGTGGCTGCAGCGCCCGTCGCCGCGGCGCCCGGTCGGCGTCGGTCCTACGCACCGTGGCTGATGGGCCTCCTGGGGCTCCTGCTGATCGCGGCCATCGCCTACGCCGCGAGTCAGATGGGCGGCACGGACCCGGGCACCGACGTCGCCGGCGCTCCCCCTGCGGCCGACGAGTCCTCGTCCGCGCCGGCCGAGCCCGAGGAGTCCGCGACGACGTCGCCGCCGGCAGAGGTGGACCCGGCGGCCATGGGGTCGTTCGTGGAGGACTACGTGCAGACCGTGGTCTCGGACCCGAAGTCCGCCTGGGCGCGGTTGACGCCGGAGTTCCAGGCGGCCAGCGGCGGCTACGGCCGGTACAAGGGTTTCTGGAAGACGATCGAGAGCGCGTCGGTGAGCAATGTCAGCGCCGACCCGGACGCCCTCACCGTGAGCTACGACGTGACCTACCAGACGACGGCGGGGTCGACCACGAGTCCCGAGTCCGTGGTGCTCACGCTCGTGGAGTCGGACGGCTCGTTCCTCATCGCCGACGAGGGCTGACCCCGCCCTGCGTTCCGCGAAGCACCACATCTCGACGCGCGCCCAATTATCGTGGGGGCACTGATCGGCAGGAGGAACCGGACGCCGTGGAGCTGACCCACCTTTATCGCGAGATCGTGGAGACGTCCAGCGACGGCATCTGGGTGATGGACCTCGACGGCGGGCTGCGGTACGCCAACCGCGCCTGCGCCGACCTGATGGGCGTCCCACACGACGACATCGAGGATCGCTCGGCCTTCGACTTCCTCGATGCCGAGGGCCGCGGGCAGTTCGCCGAGCACCTGCGCGACTGGCGCCGCGGTGTCTTCAACGTCGCCGAGGTCGAGGTGCAGTTCGTCAAGCACGACGGCACCCGGCTGTGGGTGCTCGTCAACGAGACCCCGTTGCACGACGACTCCGGCGAGCTCACCGGGATCCTGCACCGCATGACCGACTACAGCGATCGCCGGCACGTCGTCGACGAGCTCTCCGCCAGCCAGCAGCGTCTGGCCGAGGCCCAGCGGATCGCCCGCATCGGCAGCTTCAGGTGGGACATCGCCCAGGACGTGGTCAGCGGCTCCGACGGGTTCTTCGCGATGCTCGACGTGGGCTCGTCCCCGGGCCGGCGGTACGAGGACCTCGTGTCGCTCGTGGCCGAGGCCGACCGCCCAGAGCTGGAGGCCAGCATCGCCTCCGCCGTGGCCACCGGGCAGGACGCCCGGTTCGTCGCCCGCGCCCGTGGGGTCGACGACTGGATCTGGGTCCGGGTACAGGCAGAGTGCACCGTCGGCGACGATGGCGTCGTCACCGCGCTGGCCGGCACGATCCAGGACGTGACGGAGACGGTGGAGGCCGAACGCGCCCTCAAGGACCGGATCGCCCAGAACACGCTGATGGAGGCCGTGGCCAGCGCTGCCAACGAGGCCAGCACCATGGCCGAGCTGCTCCGCCGAGGACGCAGCCTGATCCTGGGTCACGACGACTGGGTGCGTGCTCGGGGCTTCGTCAGCGAGGACGGAGAGGTGAGGCCCCTCTATGTCGACGACTCGGACCGGGCGGCCGACCTGGTCGACCCGACGCCGCTCGCGCTCGAGCTGTGTCTCGTGGAGCGATGCGTCGCGGTGAGGACGACGATCTGGGACGAGACCGGACTGACGCTCGCCTGCCCGGTGCTCCATGACGGCGAGGTGCGCGCGGTCTTCGTCATCACCTCGACCCCGCCGATCATCCGCAGGGCGCTGATCGAGCACATGGCCGAGCAGGCCGCCGTGCAGATCGGACGGGTCGCCGAGCGTGAGGCGACCGCCCGCGTCCTGGCTGCGGCCCGTGACGCCGCTGAGGAGGCGTCGCGGCAGAAGTCGGACTTCCTGGCCATGATCAGCCACGAGATCCGCACCCCCCTCAACGGCGTGCTCGGCCTCAACGAGCTGCTGATGCGCTCCGACCTCGGCGCCGAGCAGCGCCGGCTCGTCTCCGGTGTCGAGCTCTCGGGCCGCGCGCTGCTGAGCCTGATCACCGAGATCCTCGACTACTCCAAGATCGAAGCCGGACACCTCGAGCTCGAGGCGATCGACTTCGACGTCAGGTCGATCGTCGACAGTGCGGTCACGCCGCTCGTCTCGGCGGGCAGGTCGAAGGGGCTGGTCGTCGAGGTGTCCTGCGGCGACGACGTGCCGGAGGTCGTGAACGGCGACCCGACACGTCTCTCGCAGGTCTTCTCGAACCTGGTCTCGAACGCCGTGAAGTTCACCCACGAGGGCGCGGTCGTGGTCAAGGTGGCCGCGACGGAGAGCGACGGCGGCTGGACCTTGCGCGTCGACGTCCGCGACACCGGGGTCGGCACCGACACGGACGCCGAGACGCTGTTCGCGCCCTTCCGGCAGGCCGACACGTCCACGACGCGGGTCTTCGGGGGCACGGGCCTGGGGCTGGCCATCTCGCGCGAGATCGTGACGGCGTTCGCCGGCGACATCGGATTCCAGAGCCAGCGCGGGGTGGGCAGCCACATCTGGTTCACCGCGTCCCTCGCCACACCGAAGGGTGGCCCGGTCCTCGGTGCGATGCGGTCGGCGGCGCTCGCTTCGGTGACCGACCTGCCCGAGGGTGAGCGCCGGCGCGTGCTGGTCGTCGAGGATAACCCGGTCAACCAGATGGTGGCCGTGGGTCTCCTGGAGGCGCTCGGCTACGCGGCCGAGACGGCGGACGACGGGCTTGCCGCGCTCAAGCTCTACGACCCGCTGCGCCACGACCTGATCCTGATGGACCTGCAGATGCCACGGATGGACGGCCTGGCGGCGACGCGTGAGCTGCGCAGCCGGCTGGACGGTGGACCTCGGGTGCCGGTGATCGCGATGACGGCGGCCGCCGTGCCGGGCGAGCGAGAGCGCTGCCTCGAGGCCGGCATGGACGACTTCTTGACCAAGCCGGTGAACCCGGAGGCGCTGGCGCGAACCCTGGCGAGCTGGCTCGACGGAGCCGTGTCGTCGGACACCGAGGTGGACGAGGCGGCCGCGCGCATCGTGGACGGCGTCGACCTCGGCCGCCTCGACGTGCTGCGCGACATGCGCCCCGGCGACACGACGTACCTCGACCGCGCCATCGGCAACTTCGTGACCGGTGCCGAGTCACAGCTGGCCGCTGTCCGCGACGCCGTGCGGGTCGCCGACGCAGACGCCCTGCGGTTCAGCGCGCACCGGCTCGGTGGCGGCGCGGGCAACCTGGGACTCGTCGCAGCCCGGGACGCCGTGGGCGCCCTCGAGCTGCTCGCCGACTCCGGGACCGTCGACGGCGCTGCTCCCCTGCTGGACGTCGCCGAGCACGAGGTGGCTCGCGGTCGCGCACAGCTGCTGGACTACCAGGCCACCCACGGTCGTCCGCCCGGCCGCGCGGCCGACTAGGCTCAGCCGCGATCCAGCACCGGGGCGGTAGCTCAGCCGGTTAGAGCAGAGGACTCATAATCCTTGGGTCGTGGGTTCGAGCCCCACCCGCCCCACCACATGTGTGCCCTTTCCTGCTGAAGCGGGGTGGTGACGACGGATCGTCGACTACGGTGCCCTTGGGTCTGTGAACCGGGGGGACCCGCCTACCTGAGGGGTGCACAGATGAACCGAGCACGACGTCGGACCGCTGGCTCGGCCACGGCGCTGGGGGTGGCGGCCGCATCGCTGGTGGTGCTGGGCGCGGCGGCGGCCACGGCGACTCCAGCCGCTGCCACGGTGACGATCGATGCGCCGGAGGCTCCGCACGCCGGCCCCGTCGACCTCACGGGCAGCGTCCGGGTCGGGGCAGGAGAGGTGACCACCGTCCTGTACGTGATCGACGCGACGAGGTCCACGTCCTCCTCCGCGGGCTCGGACTGCTCGGGCAACGGCACCCCCGGACCGGAGGACGACCTCAACGCCGACGGCAGCGTCGGGGACATCCTGGACTGTGAGATCGCCGGGGTGGAGTCGCTCAACGGCAGCCTCTCGGCGACGACCGGTGTGCAGGTCGGCCTCGTGGGATTCGCCAACGAGGCCGCCGCTGCCGATGTGGACCCGGCCGGGGCGGCGACCTTCGTCCCTCCCCGCTACACGGGAGGAGACCCTCGCCCGCGGCTCGACACCGTCGCCCAGAGCGTGGTCCGCGAGAAGATCGGCCTCTATGAGCCCAAGGACCTGGGCGGCAGCGGCGCCGGGAGTGCCTTCAACAGCGCCGTCTCCGTTGCGCTGTCCACGCTGGGCACCGCTCCTGCCGGACCCAAGTGGATCATGTTCCTCTCGGACGGGCAGGCACCCATCGACGACGGGCTCCTCGACCAGCTCACCCGTTCCGGAGTCCGGCTGCGGAGCTTCGGCATCGGCGACGGGGCCGACTGTGCGCCGTCCAAGAGCCTGTACAAGATGGCTTCGGCCACCGGCGAGAGCTGCAACCGGGTGCGCAAGCCCGCGTCCCTGGCAGCGGGGCTGACCGGGTCGCAGCCCGACGCGCTCAACGGCGTCACCGTGTCGATCGACAACGTCGCCGTGGCCGCGACCGTGGACGCCGTGGGTGGGTGGAAGGCCGGCTTCACCCTCGGTGCCGGCACCTACACCGCTGTCGCCAAGGCGGTCCTCGCGTCCGGGGCCACCAGCAGCGCCCAGCGCACGTTCACCGTGGCATCCGCCGCCAACAGTCCAGCGCCGGGAGCGGTCTCCCCCGGCCCCGGTGCGCTGAGGGCCACGGTCGTCAAGGTTGCTCGTCCCAAGCCCTCCCGCGCCGCGCTGCCGTCCCGTGTCAAGGGTCGGGTCGGCAGCGCCGTCAACGGCCTGACTGCGGTCCCCCGGCTGTCCGCGGCCAAGGTGCTCCTGCAGGCGCGTTCGACCAGCGGGGCCTCCTGGACCACGGTCGACCGCACCAGGGCGAACCGGGCCGGCGCGTTCGTCCTGAAGTGGCGTCCGAAGGCCCGGTTGCGCGAGCTCAGGGTCGTGCTGTCACCCGTCGAAGGATTCGCCGGCAGCGCGGCGGCGGTGCCGACTGCGAAGATCTCGGCCTGCAAGGTGAAGAAGCGGCGAGGCGGCTGGTCGGTGACCTGCCGGACCACCGCGAGGACCGGCAGCCGGGTGCGTCTCCGCAAGGACGGGGACACCGTTGACCGGGCCCGCGTCCGGCGCGGCAAGCTCCGGCTCACGGGCAAGGGACGGGTCGGCGCGCACACCATCGACGTACGGCTGGGCAAGAAGCGGCACGTGAGGCTGGCCCTGTAGGCGCGCATCTCAGGCGCGCTTGACCTGCATCTCGTACATCCGCTCGACGGCGCCGAACCCGAAGTCGCGGTTGGTGCGCTGCATGGCGTGGTTGGCGGGGTCGGTCCACGTGTGGATCGAGGCCGCGTGGGGGTACTCCTCGGCCAGTACGCCGAGGGTGGTCAGCTTGAGCAGGGTGCCGAGTCGGCGACCGCGATGATCGGGCATGACCAGGGTGTCGTCCTGGAGCGCGTCCTTCTCGCCGTGGGGCACGTAGAGCTGTGAGTAGCCGGCGAACACGCCGTCGCGGCGACGGCGCACCGCGGCGACGATGGAGCCGTACTGCCGGGCGACCCGCTCCTCCGACGCACGCAGCCGCTCGACCGTGTGGACGACCGGCTCGAGGTCGACCTCACCGATGGGCACGTCGCTGTCCATGCGGGTGCGCATCGCGCAGAACTCCTCGACGAACTCGTCGGGGCAGACGCCGCCCCACGTGATGGCCTCGTAGTCGGCTGCCCTGGCCTCCGCGACCGTGCGCAGGACTGCGACACGGCCCTCGTCGACCGGCAGGGGCAGCAGGAGGTGGTCCTCGGCGTGCACCTCCCGCAGCCCCATGGCCGTGGCGAAGGCGTACGGCGCCGCGCCGGCGGGCTCGGCCCCGGACGGTACGTGGAGCTCACCACCGACGGTGGTGCGTCCGGCCTCGGCACAGCGGCGCATCGCCTCGTCGTGCATCGCCCGGCCGATGCCCTCGCGGCGCCGGTCGGGCAGCACGGAGATCTCCAGGTCGGCGAGGTGGGTGTTGTCCTCCACGGAACCGCCTATCTCGGCGACGCCGACGGTGACGTCGCCGTCGCGCGCGGCCAGGAGGGTGCGTCGGTAGTAGCGACCGGGCGACCGGGTGGTGTCGAGCAGCGCCTGCCAGGTGCGGAGCAGGGCGTGCGGTCGGTCGGGCCGGATCGCGGCCTGCTCGGTCTCCCAGAAGGCCCGCAGGGCGTCGTCGTCCGATGGGTCGATCCTGACGATGTCGATCACGCCGCCACCGTGCCATGCTCATGGCCATGGAGCCATTGGATTCCCTCAGCGAGGACTGGGAGCGGGCACTGTGCGTGGTCGCCCACCCCGACGATCTGGAGTTCGGCGCAGCCGCCGCCATCGCGCGCTGGACCGGGCAGGGCAAGACCGTCGTCTACTGCATGGTGACCAGCGGTGAGGCCGGCATCGACGGCATGCACCCCGACGAGGCCCGCACCGTGCGCGAGGCCGAGCAGGTCGAGTCGGCTCGCATCGTGGGCGTCGACACCGTGGACTTCCTCGGCCTTCCCGACGGCATCCTCGAGTACGGCGTCGCGCTGCGGCGCGCGATCGCCGAGGTCGTGCGCCGGCACCGGCCGGAGATCGTGATCACCGGCAACTTCCAGGAGACGTGGGGCGGACGCAACTTCAACCAGGCCGACCACATCGCCGTCGGCAGGGCGGTGATCGACGCGGTCCGCGACGCCGGCAACCGGTGGGTCTTCAACGAGCAGCTGACCGGCGGCCTCGAGCCGTGGGGCGGCGTGCGGGAGGTCTGGGCCTCGGGTTCACCCGGGAGCGGCCACGGCGTCGACACCACCGACACGTTCGACGCCGGCGTCGAGTCACTGCGGGCACACGCGGCCTACATCGAGGGACTCGGCTGGGAGAACTGGGACCCGCGCGAGTTCCTCGAGGGCTTCGGCCGGCAGGCCGGGCAGCGGATGGGCGTGGCGTTCGCGACGACGTTCGAGGTCTACCCGATGGGCTGGGGCGAGTAGCCGGCTCGTTCACTGCGAGCTCAACAGCTCGGCGGGCACCCACTCCTCCACCAGCGACCAGCGCCCGGGCCGCAGCTCGGCGACGTAGGCGACCCGGCCCTCCCAGCGACCGCTGTCGACGCGACGCCACTCGATGAGGAGCCCCGGTCGCGACTTCGTGCCGTCGACGGGCGCGGAGATCCAGCAGTGCCGGGCCGGGTGCTCGTCGGAGGCAGGGGCAGCGGAGGGCGCGAGCGCGCCCCCGCGGACGCGGTCCCGCAACGGCACCCCGCTGCCCGATCCGTACCCGCCGCGCGCCATGACACATTAGAACATGTGTTCGAAGTCGGAGGGATGGTTTGGTATTCATCCACCACGTGCTTGGCTCGTCCCAGTACGGCGGGTCGCCCGGCCCGCGCTCCGACGGAAGGACGAACATGCCCAGCATCAGCTCCGGCTCGGTCGAGATCCACTACGAGGACACCGGCGGCGACGGTCGCCCGGTCGTCTTGATCCACGGTTGGCCGCTCAGCGGCGCCTCGTGGTCCGAGCAGGTGCCGGCGCTCACCGCCGCCGGTCATCGCGTGATCAACTACGACCGACGCGGCTTCGGGCAGTCCGGCAAGCCGGGCGCCGACTCCGCCTACGACTACGACACCCTGACCACCGACCTCGACGCGCTGATGACCCAGCTCGACCTGCAGGACGCCAGCCTGGTCGGCTTCTCGATGGGTGGCGGCGAGGTCGCCCGCTATGTCGGGACGTACGGCGAGAGCCGCGTCCACAGCGTGGTGCTCGCGGCCTCGGTGCCGCCGTGCCTGCTCAAGGACGACGACCACCCCGACGGCGCTCTCACGCTCGACGACGTGGCCGGCATGCAGAGCGACCTGCGCGCCGACCGCGACGGGTTCTTCGACGGCTTCACGACCAACTTCTTCAGCGCCGGTGGAGACCTCAAGGTGACCGAGGAGCAGCGCCAGGAGGCGCTGGCGCTCGCTGCCCAGGCCGACCTGCACGCGGCCGCGGAGTGCATCCGGTCCTGGGTCACCGACTTCACCGGCGACCTGGCCAAGGTCACCGTGCCGCTGCTCGTGATCCACGGCGACTCCGACGCCATCGTGCCGTTCGAGGTCTCGGGCGAGCGGTCGGCCGGCGCCGTCGCGAACAGCGAGCTCGTCAAGATCGCCGACGGCCCGCACGGCCTCAACGTCAGCCACGCCGAGGAGTTCAACACGGCGCTGCTGGCCTTCTTGGCCCACTGAGAGGCGGAACCGCGGTCAGGCCGCTCGTCGCGCTGTGACGATCTCCCCGACGAGCGGCACCCGCGGCGTCGCGAAACGCAGCGGCATCCGGGCCTCCTTCGGGGTCCGGTTGCCCTTGCGCCCGTTGCAGGGGCTGCAGGCCGCGACGCAGTTCAGCCACGACCACTCGCCGCCGCGTGATCGAGGCAGGATGTGGTCGACGGTGGTCGCCTTGGCACCGCAGTAGGCGCACCTGTGACCGTCCCGCAGGAAGACACCACCACGGTGCCAGGCCGCCGGGCGGTAGAGCCAGGACTGGACGACGTACCGGACGAGGCGGAGCACCGTGGGCCACGGGTGCGGGCCGATGCGGCGGGTCTCGTCGCCCTCCTCGACGACGGCGACCTGGCGGAACAGCATCCGCACGGCCTTCGGGAAGTCGACATGACCCAGGGGCTCGTAGGAGGCGTTCAGCAGCGTCACGGCTCGATGGCGCGACATCGGCGTCCTCCTCCCAGCCCATGATCGGGGACCGGTCTGCCTACAGTCTGCGTCGCGGATCGCCAGCCGGGAAGACTCTCTTCGACGAACACCCGCAGAACGGTGCCTCGGGCCTGCACCGTCCACGGTAGGCGCGACCTCGGATCGCGCCCACTGCTTTTGGCCGGAGGCCCTCGTCACTGCCGTGCGTGCAGGTGTCCCTCGATCGCGCGGATGATCTCCGGCCGGAGCCTGGCCGCGGGGATCACCGCGTCGACCGACCCGACGTCCACGGCGCGGTGGATGTCGTGGATCCCGTCGAACTCCGCTGCGACCTCGCTGATCTTCTCGGCCCGCGTGGCCGCACGCAGCTCGGACTGCTCGACGACCAGGGCGATCCGCTCCGAGCCCGTCGCGTCGGCGATCCGGGCGTCCAGGCTGCGCATCGCGGGGCTCGCGGCGGTGCGCTTGTCCACCTCGCCGGTGAACACCACGGCCGCGGCGGGTGCGCCGCCGATGACCGAGGCGAACGAGCCCTCCAGCGCCAGCACCGTCATCTGCGGGTTGAGCGCCTTGGAGAACACCACGAACGCACCACCGTGGTAGCGGGAGATCACGCAGAAGACGATCGGCCCGCGGAAGTTGACGATCGCGCGGCCGATCTCGGCGCCGTACTCGAGCTGGAGGTTGCGCATCGACTCCGGTGACCCGTCGAAGCCGGACAGGTTGGCCAGCACGACCAGCGGCCGGTTGCCGCTGGCCGCGTTGATCGCCCGCGCGGCCTTCTTCGACGACCGCGGGAAGAGCGTCCCGGCCGTGTAGGTGTCGGGTCCGTCGCTCGGGGGGAAGCCGCCGCGGCGCACCGAGCGCGACTCGATGCCGAGCAGGCAGACCGGGTAGCCGCCGACGTGGGCGTCCTGGACGACCGCGGTGTCGGCGTCGGCCATGCCGGCCCAGCGCTCGAGGGTGGCGTGGTCCTGATCGGTCACGGCCCGCATCACCGTACGGATGTCGAACGCCTTCTTGCGGTCCGGGTTCGTCGTGGAGGAGAAGATCTCCCCCACCGTGCGGAAGTCACTGCCCTCCGCATCGTGCGGGTACGACGAGATGTCGCGGTCCGCGTCGTCGGTCGTCGCGACCCGGCGGGGACCAGCCTCGCCCGGCACGACGTAGGTGTGCTCGTAGTGGGCCATCAGCACGCCCAGGGCGCTGGCCAGGTCGGGGGCCCAGTACTGCGCCTGGCCGTTGGGCCCCATGACGCGGTCGTAGCCGCCGATGCCGAAGTTGTCCTCGGCCGAGACCCCACCGGAGAAGTCGAGCGACTGCTTGCCGGTCAGCACCATCGCGCTGTCCGGCGTCATCACCAGGACCCCCTTGGTGTGCATCAGCATCGTGGCCTCGGCGTTCCAGTAGGGCTGGGCGCCGACGTTGATGCCCGCGACCACGACGTTGATCTCGCCGCCGTCCTGGGTGAACTCGACGATCCGGCGCAGCGCCTTGGCGACCCAGTCCATGTTCTCGGTGCCGGAGTCCATCGAGATCCGGGCCCCGGCGGAGAGCGCGAACCACTCGACCGGCACCTGCATCTGCTCGGCGAGGTCGAGGGCGGCGATGACGCGCAGGCACTCCGGCTCGGCGACCGACCCGAGCGACTTGGTGGGGTCGCCGCACAGCACCACGCGCGTGAGCCCCTCGGGGTGCAGCGGGGTGGGCGTGGTCACCACGGCGGCCAGGATGCCGGCCTTGTTGAGACCGCGCGGGCGATCGACCGGGACCAGGTTGCCGGAGTCGTCGAGGTCGTGCTCCACGAGGGAGCCACCCGGACCGGTCAGCACGGCGGTGAGCTCGTAGGGGTAGACGAGGCCGCGACGCCGGGACCGGACCACCTTCGAGGCGTAGTCGTCGAGGGGGCGCAACAGCTCGGTGGGCGGCGCCTCGACGCTGGAGACCACGCCCGCGCCCGGCTGGGCGCCGAAGCGCACCGCCACGGGGACGGGCTCGCTGCCCGGCAGGGCCACCCGTCCCTGGGCCACGACCTCCTCGATCCCGGCTCCGTCGGTCAGCGGGCTGATCTTGGTGCCCAGCGCGGCCAGACCGTCGACGTCGACGTCGACGACCGGCCAGACGTGGACCCAGACGTGGTTCATGTCCAGCTTCATCCCGGCGGCACCACCGGCCACGCGGGCACGACGGATCGCCTCCAGGCAGCTCTCGACGGCACGCTCGGCGTGCGGCAGCGCCGTCACCGTGCCGCTCTCGTCGCGCACGACGGACATCTGGCGCACCTGGGCGAGGGCCACGAGCCGCCGATCGGCAGGGTTCTCCCGGGCGACGCACTCGTAGAGCAGGACGTCCTCCGGTGCCTCGACGCGGTTGACGTGGAAGTTGCGCAGGCGCCAGAGGTTCAGGCGCCGGCCGACCATCGGGTGCACGCCGCGGGTGAGGTCGTCCTCGACGACGTCGCCGTCGGCGGCGGGACGGAACACGTAGTAGCCGACCGGGCGGTCGCCGCCCGGGCAGACGGCCACGCAGACACGACGTACGTCGTGGGCCACCGGAAGCGCCGCCAGCATGGTGCGGAGCCGGGCACTCGCGTCGTCTGCCGACTCGGGGGCGTCGGGCCAGTGCAGGTAGAGGTCGACCACCGCCCCCTCCTCCGGACCGCGGTCCGCCACGTGGGTGGTCACCACGGAGACGAGGTCGCTCGACGGGTCGCCGAGCTCGGCCACGGTGCCGATCGTCGACACCATGCGCGTCGGCCGGTCGTCCAGGGTGTAGCCCGCGACCACGACCGGCCGCTCCCCCGACTCGATCGACAGCAGGTCGTGCAGCTCGTACTCGCGGTAGTGACGACGGGCGAGGACCTCGAGCATCGGCTCGCGGGCAGGCACTCCCCGCTCGAGGCGTTCGGCCAGGAAGCGCACGATCTGCTCGGGGATGGCGGCCAGGGCCTCGATGCGCCCGGTGCGATCGGCGACCTCCGCATCGGCCGAGAGCGCCTCGAGCTCGTCGCGGACACCGGCGAGGACGTCTGCCCGCTCGACGTCGACGGTCGGCTGGTCGAACCAGCGGAACCGGACGCTGCGGGCCAGGTCACCGACCACCGGGTACCGCAGCTGGGTGATCCGACCCAGCCGCTCCAGCAGCTCGCGGGCGCGGGTCGCGAGCTCGCCCGACGGCGGCGGCTCGTCGATCCAGCACCCCAGGACGGCAGAGGCGAGCGCGACCTCGGGCGTCGAGCGCTGCTGGGCCAAGAAGATGCGGAAGACCGCCTCCTCCATCGCCGGCGTACGGTCGAGACCGTCCACCCCGTAGTGCGCCAGCACCCGCGCGAGGCGGTCCCGGAACTGGTCGGGAAGTCCGCCGCGCTCGGCGTCGAGGCTCTGCAGGAAGGTGTGGAAGTGCTCACGCGAGCTGTGCACCCGCAGCTCCGTGTGCCGGTCCTCGTCGACCGGCCGGTTGCGGGTCAGCTCCGCGAGGTCGGCGAAGATCGCCAGCAGCGCGAGCTCGTCGGCCACGACGGAGTCGCCGTCGACCTGCATCTGCCCGCGCACGGCGAGGTACTCCGAGAGGGCCGCGTCCTGGTCCTCCGGGGGTACGTCGTAGCCCAGCACGACAGCCGTCAGGGCTGCCAGGGCGCGCGCCCCGCGAGCCTCCGGCTCCACACCCTCCTCCGGCTCGGGCAGGTCCAGGCCGGGACCGTCGTCCGCGACGGCCTCGTCGAGACCCTCGCCCAGCGGTTCCAGGTTGATCAGGGCGGTGCCGGTCTCGACCTGGCTGCCGGTGATGACGAGCAGCTCCTTGACACGGGCCGCGAACGGCGCGTGCACCACCGTCTCCATCTTCATCGACTCGAGCACGACGACCGCCGCACCCGCCTCGACCTCAGCACCCACCCGGGCGGGGGTGGCGACGACGAGTGCCGGCGCGGGCGAGCGCAGCACGCCGCCCTCGTCACGGCTGACCCGGTGGGCGACCCCGTCGACCTCGACCAGGGTGGTCGGGCCGTGGGTCGCGGTGACGAGGTGGTACCTGCGGCCGCCGACGACGAGGCGTCTGCGGACGTCGTCGATCACGTCCATCCGCACGTCGACGGTCTGCTCCGCGGTGGCGGAGGCGACGCTCACCCGGAAGCGGCCGGGGCCGGTGTTGACCGTGGAGACCTGGTACGGGACACCGCGCAGCTTGAGCTCGACCGGCCGGCCGACCTGGTGCGACGCGGTCGGCCGCCCACCGTGGGCGGTCTCGAGGAGCCGTGCCGTCTCGATCCGCAACCGGTCGAGGTAGGCCTCGATGGCGGCCGCGACCACCGCGATGCCGGCATGGGCGTGGGCCACGAGGCGGCCCTCGGCCCGCACCCGGTCGATCCAGCCGGTGTCGGCCCAGCCACCCGTGCCGTCCACGACCTCGGGCTGGGCCAGCAGGTCCAGCACGAAGCTCTTGTTGCACATCCCGCCCTCGATCACCACGGTGGTCGAGGACATGGCCCGGCGCAGGCGGGCCAGGGCCTCCTCGCGGGTGCGGCCGTAGGCGATGATCTTGGCGATCATCGAGTCGAAGTCGGGCGGGATGGTGTCGCCCTCGGCGACCCCGGTGTCGACCCGGATGCCCGGCCCCGACGGCAGGTCGAGCCGGACGATGCGACCGGGGGACGGCGCGAAGTCGCGATCGGGATCCTCGGCGTTGAGCCGGGCCTCGACGGCGTGCCCCGCTTCGCCGGGCTTGTCTCCCTCGAGTCGGCCGCCCTGCGCGACGTGGATCTGGGCCTTCACCAGATCGATGTCGGTGGTCATCTCGGTGATCGAGTGCTCCACCTGGAGCCGGGTGTTGACCTCGAGGAACGCGAACGTCCGGTCCCCCGGGTGGTAGAGGAACTCGACGGTGCCCGCTCCCACGTAGCCGACGGCCAGGGCGAGCCGTTCGGCGGACACCTTGAGCTCGTCGGTCTGCTCACGCGTCAGCAACGGCGAGGACGACTCCTCGATGACCTTCTGGTTGCGGCGCTGGATGGAGCAGTCGCGGACGCCGACGGCCCAGGCCGTGCCGTGCGCGTCGGCGATCAGCTGGACCTCGACGTGGCGGGCGCCCGTGACGAGGCGCTCGAGGAACAGGGTGCCGTTGCCGAAGGCACGCAGGGCCTCGTCGCTGGTGCGCTGGAAGGCGTCCTCGAGGTCGGCGGGCGCGGCCACCATGCGGATGCCCCGCCCACCGCCACCGGCCGTCGCCTTGAGCATGAGCGGGTAGCCGATGTCACCGGCCGCGGCCAGCGCCCCCTCGAGGGTGTCGACGGCCCCGCGGCTCCAGGGCGCCACCGGCACGCCCACCTCCTCGGCGATCAGCTTCGAGCCGATCTTGTCGCCCAGCCGGCGCATCGCCTCGGCGCTCGGCCCGACGAACGTGACGCCGATCCGGTCGCACATGTCGACGAACGACGGGTCCTCGGCGACGAAGCCCCATCCGGGCCACGCGGCGTCGGCGCCGGTGTCGCGCAGGGCCTTCTCCAGCACCGCGAGGTCGAGGTAGGGGCGAGCCGAGGCGGGTCCGAGGTCGTAGGACAGGTCGGCCTCGCGCACGAACATGGCATTGGCCTCGCCGGTGGTGTGCAGCGCCACCGTCTGGATCGGCCCGTCGCCGGCAGCGTTGATCTCACGGACAGCATGGATCAGCCGCATGGCGGCCTCGCCACGGTTGATGATCGCGACGCGGGCGAACGACATGAGGACCTCCGTCAGGGAAACCGTGAGGACATTCCCACGGCGTCATGCCAAACCTGTCACGGGTCGGAGGTTACGGGCCAGTCACACGGCCGCCGGAGGCACAAATCGACCCGTTGGACCCCAACCAACGAGCCTGCGACGCCTTCGCCGGTCCGGCCCGGCCGGGCCGCCGGTTGCGGCCGATGCTCTGCGGAGGGCGATGATGGCGCCGTGCCCAAGTTCCTCGACCACGACGCGGCCCTGGTCGTGATGGCAGACAAGATGGCCGAGCTCAAGCCACGGCTCCGGGGATGGCTCCACGCCGGGTCGATCCCCCTGGTGCTGGCGGGCGGCGTGGTGCTGATCACCCTGTCCCCGTCGGCCGGCACGAGGGTCGGCTCGGCTGTCTTCACCGCCGCCGCCCTGCTGCTGTTCGGTGTCTCAGCGGTCTATCACCTCGGCACGTGGCAGCCGGCCGTCTGGGCGCTGCTGCGCCGGCTCGACCACTCGAACATCTTCATCCTGATCGCCGGCACCTACACGGCCTTCGCCATGCTGCTGCTGGACGGGAGCGCGCGCGTCTGGTTGCTGACGGGCATCTGGGCCGGAGCCCTTCTCGGGGTGTCCTTCCGGGTCTTCTGGACCGGCGCCCCGCGGTGGCTCTACACGCCGATCTACATCGCGCTCGGCTGGTTCGCGGTGTTCTTCATCCCCGACTTCATCGACGGCGCCGACCGGCTGAGCAGCCCGATCGCGATCGCGACGTTGAGCCTCGTGGTCGCCGGCGGGCTGCTCTACACCCTCGGTGGCGTGGTCTACGGCCTGAAGAGGCCGAATCCCAGGCCCGAGTGGTTCGGCTTCCACGAGGTGTTCCACACCCTCACGATCCTGGCCTTCGTCGCGCACTACCTGGCCGTCTCGTTGGCGACCTACGCCCTGCGTTGACCGCGCCGGTGAGCTCACCGGGCCGGCCCAGCCGCGGATGGGTGGGCCGCAGGTTGGTCAGGTAATCGTCAGGCAAGGCACCCGATCCTGTGCGACATGACCTCCACCCTCCCGGCCACCGGCCGCCAGATGCTGAACAAGGTCCCCGAAGTCACAGTGTTCTTCTGGGTCATCAAGATTCTCTGCACGACCGTGGGCGAGAGCTTCGCCGACTACATCAACGAGACCCTGGGCTTCGGGCTCACCAACACCACGGTCGTGTTCACCACCGCCCTGGTCGCCACGCTGGTGGTGCAGTTCCGGCTCCGCAAGTACGTCCCGGGCGTCTACTGGCTGGCGGTCGTGCTCATCAGCGTGGTCGGCACCCTGCTCACCGACAACCTCACCGACGCACGCGGTGTCCCGCTGGCCGTCAGCTCGGCCGTCTTCGCGGTCCTGCTCGCCGCCGTCTTCGCCGCGTGGTACGCCCGGGAGCGCACCTTGTCGATCCACTCGATCAACACCACCCCCCGCGAGGGCTGGTACTGGCTGGTGGTCCTGGTCACCTTCGCACTCGGCACCGCCGTGGGCGACTGGACCCTCGAGCTCACCGGCTGGTCGCCGGGCACCGCGATCCTGCTGCCCGCCGGCCTGATCGCCCTGGTCGCCCTCGGGTGGCGGATGGGCGCGGGCCCGGTGCTGTCGTTCTGGATGGCCTACATCCTCACCCGCCCGCTGGGCGCCAACATCGGCGACTACCTGGCCCTCGACAAGAGCGAGGGCGGCCTGGCCCTCGGCACCCTGGTGACCAGCGTGCTGTTCCTCGGAGCGATCCTCGCCACCGTCGTCTACCTCAGCGTGACCGGTGTCGACCGCACGGAGCGGCGCAACGCAGCGATCGTCGCCGACTGACCAGCCATCGGCCCTGACCTGGGGGCGGCTCGGTCAACGCTCGGTCAACGCAGCGACGCGAAGATGTCGTCGAGCAGCTGGTGGCCGGGCGGGCGACCCACCTCGCGGAACCACTCGCGACCGAGCACCCGGCGGGCCAGCGGGGTCGGCAGGCGCAGCAGCAGCTGGACGGTGCGCCATCCCCGGTCCGCGCCTGCCTGGCTGACGTGCGCCGCGAGCGCTGCGCGCTTGCTGGGCAGCTGGCGGCGTACGTCGACACGGTGGGTGAGCTCGGCGCGCGGTGTGTACGCCGTGTCGAGATCGGGGATGTCGGGCAGCGGAAGCACTCTGGACAACAGGGCCAGGATCCGACCGACCGGGGCCAGCAGCCCGCGGTCGACCGTCGCCTCGAGCACTACCGGGGTCCCGGCGAGGTCGGCGGCTCGGGCTGCCACCCGGTGCACCTGCACGTGGTCGGGGTGGCCGTAGCCTCCGGCGGCGTCGTACGACGTGAGCACATCGGCTCGTTCCTCGGCAAGGATCTGGGCGAGCCTCACTGCGGCCTCCTCGGGGTCGGCGTCGGCGAAGCGACCCGAGTCTGGTGCGGGCACGTAGCCGACCGGGCCACCGGAGTCGCCGTAGCCGAGCACCTCGACGCGGGCGGCCCCGATGGCCCGCGCGGACGCCGCGAGCTCACGACGACGACGAGGACCGAGCCCGTCCTCGGCGTCGTCCCGCCGGGCCGACCCGGCCTCGCCTGCGGTGGCGACCACGATCACGACTCGGTGCCCATCGGCGGTCGCACGCGCCAGGGTGCCGGCGGTGAGGAGGGCCTCGTCGTCGGGATGGGCGTGGAACGAGACGACGGTGAAGCGCCCCCCGGTCACGGGGTCGATCCCGTCAGGGCTGCCCGCGCCCCCCGGTCTGGCACCAGCGCCGCGGCCTGCGCGTAGGCGTCCACCGACGCGGCGCAGGCGGCGTCCCAGTCGAGCCGCGGGATGACCGAGCGACAGTGGGCGGTCATGGCGGACATCAGCACCCGGTCGGTCACGAGCCTGGTGATCGCATCGACCATCGCGTGGTCGTCGGCACCCAGGAAGCCGTCGAGGCCGGGAGTGATGAAGTCGCCCACCCCACCGCGGCTGCTCGCCACGACCGGCAGCCCGGCACACCGGGCCTCCAGCGCGGCGACGCCGAACGACTCCAAGGTCGCTGGCGCGACGTACACGGAGGCGGACGCGTAGAGATCGCGGATCTGCCCACGGTCGAGCCGTCCGGGCAGGACCACCCACTCGGCGAGGTGCCGGTCGACATACCGTGCGAGTCCGCCGTGGCGGGGACCGTCACCGACGATGGCGGCCCTCAGCGTCACGTCGGCGGGCACCCGGCTGCGCACCTCGCGCAGCATCCGGGCCAGGGCCAGGGGGCGCTTGCGGTGGACCATCCGCATCACGCTGACGATGGTGGTGCTCTCGGGGCGCTCGTGCTGCACCCGCCAGAACGACGGATCCACTGCGTTGGGGAGGACCAGCGGGCGGGATCCCGGCCCGAGGACGGCAGCGAGCGGCCCCGCAGCGCGGTTGCTCACGGCCGACCAGATCACCGGTCGCCGGGACAGACCGAGGACCGCGTCGCCCAGGGCCGCCAGCGTGGGCGAGCTCGGCCACACGGAATGCACGGTGACCAGCACGGGCAGGCCGAGATCGGCGGCCCGCCGGCTGCTGGACATCGCCAGCGGTGAGATGACCGAGACGTGGGCGTGCACCACGTCGGGCCGTTCGCGCCGCAGCAGCGCGGGCAGCTCCGCTGGTGCGAGGCGGGTCACCCAGGGCTCGTCCGCGGCACCGCCGGGCAGCGGGGTCGACGTCACGATCCTGGCGTCGTGACCGGCAGCCCGCTGGGCCCGGGCGAGGTCGCGCACGTGCAGCTCGATGCCGCCGAGTCGAGGCAGGTAGCAGTCGGTGACATGAAGGATGCGCATCAGCCGACCGCCCCTCCCCCAGCAGGCCGGCGCTGGGACCACAGCCAGCCCGCCAGGCCCAGTCCACCCACGGGGATCTCCAGGCCGAAGGTGAACACCCGGTACAGCAGCACGCCTGCGACGACACCCAGCGGCGCGCCGCCGAGCAGCAGCAGCAACCCGGCCAGGCCGACCTCCACCACCCCGGCGCCTCCGGGCGTCAGGCCAGCCAGAGTGAGCAGCCGCTCGACCGCGAAGCCGGCCACGACCGCGGGCACGGCGAGCGCCGCCCCAGTGACGTGCAGGCACCCCCACAGCAGCAGGCACAGTGACGCGTTGTAGGTCACCATGCCCGCGGTGAGCCGTGGCCAGCCCCGCCCGATCACCGCAGCGCAGTCGGCCTGGAGGCGGACGACACTCAGACCCGGGTGCCAGACGCGGGGGGACCCCACGACCCGCCGCGCCCCCCGGGCGATCCGATCGAGGCCGGTCCCCACCCGGCGGGCGACCCCAGGACTGCCGAGGACCGCGCAGATGCCGGCCGACAGCACCAGCAGGACCACGGTGGCTCCGAGCGTCGTGGCCAAGAAGTTGCCTGACACGGTCGTTCCGCTGGCGAGGAGCCAGCCCAGCGCGACTGCCGGAACACAGAGCTTGGCCAGCACGTCCCACACGTTGGTGATCACGGTGTACGTCGCGATGGCGGAGGCCGAGAAGCCCCACGAGCGCGCCATCTTGTAGTTCAGGGCGACTCCGGCCGCGCCGCCGAACGGCAGCACGTTGGCGATCGCACTGCCCGTCAGGCTCAGGGTCATGGCACGTCGGTGCGTGAGCCGGGGCAGGGCCGCGGTGAGGGTGAAGGTGTGCAGACCCAGGCCGGCGACCCAGAGCACGCCCAGCAGCGCGAGGTCGACGAACGGCACCCCACCCACCGCGGCAGCGAGGCTCGACCACGGTGCTCCAGCGACCATCGGAAGGACGACCCAGAAGGTGACGACGACCACGACGACCGCCGCGATCGCCCGGAGCAGCCGCCAGCGCCCGGTCATGGTGACGCGCTCCGGGCGTGGTCGCACAACGGCCCGGGCTGAAGGCCCATCGCGCGGATGTCCAGGACGATCTGCGGCAATGCCTCCAGGGTGGCCCGCCACGAGCCGGGTGCCGAGGTGCAGCCACTGTCGTGCAGCAACACCGTGCCGCCGGGACCGAGATCGCGGGCCACCTGGGCACGCACGGTCGCGCCGGTCGCGCCGCGCTCCCAGTCCCGTCCCCAGGTGGTCCACAGCACGGGCGTCAGGCCCGTGCGGCGGGCCGCGCGCAGGGCGCCGCCGCTCAGCACGCCGTACGGCGGCCGCCAATGGGTGGGCGTGACCCCACAGGACCGGACCACCTCGTCACGGGCCCTGGTCAGGTCGGCGAGGGTTGACCGCGGGCCACGGGCCACGAGCAGCCGGTGGTCCCACCCGTGCACCGCAACGTCGTGCCCGGCGTCGACCAGCAGCCGTCCCAGCTCGGGCGAGGCTGCGAGCATCCGGCCCAGGACGAAGAACGTCGCCCTGACCCCCAGGTCGTCGAGTGCCTCGACGAACAACGGCGTCGACAGGGGGTCCGGCCCGTCGTCGAACGTGATCGCGACACGACCGGGACTGCCCTGGCCCGACAGGTGCGGGAACGCGGCGCGGCGCACCGGTCCGAGGGCGACCAGCGCGGGCGCCGCATGCACTGCCAGCGCCGCAGCGGTGAGCACACCCACGGCCCTCATGTCGTCACCGGTGTGCCACCCAGGACCAGGCGCGACCACGGGATGTCGCCGGCCACCGCAGCAGCGACAGGCTGCGAGAGGGCGTGCCGCAGGCAGTCGCCCAGCTCCTCCCGGTCACGCACCCAGGTCGCCCAGCCGGCCTCGTGCAGCGCCTGGCTGTTCGTCAGACCGTGGCCGGGCAGCGAACGGTAGGTCAGCACCGGCAGTCCGGTCTGGCGAGCCTCCAGCGAGGTCAGTCCGCCGGCGTTCTGCACCACCACGTCACAGGCGGACATCAGGCCCGCCATGTCGTCCACCCACCCCAGTGCGACCACGCCGTCGTGGTGCTGCAGCGACATGAGCAGTCGATGGTTGTCGCCGCACACGACCACTGGGAGAACGAGCCCGCACGCCATCAGGTCGTCCACGGTGCGGGTGATGTCACCCACCCCCCACGACCCCGCGACCACGAGGGCCAGGGGTGGCCCCTCGGGCAGACCGAGCCGGCGGCGTGAGTCCCGCCGCTCCGACGCGGTCCACGGCGCGAACGATGAGCACACCGCCGGTCCCACGATCTCGACGCCGCGGGCACCGAGTGCCTGCGCCTGCTCGGCCGGCACCCGGTGCAGCGACAGGTGCGCATCGACGCCCGGCGCGACCCACAGTGGATGCACGCTCATGTCCGTCAGGAAGGTGACGACCGGGCTCCAGAACTCGCCAGCCAGCCGGAGCCGTGACAGCGCGTGGCTCGCCAGCGGGTAGGTCGAGATCGCGAGGCAGGGCTCGGGATGGCACACGGCGAGCAGGCGACGCCGGACGAGGCGCGAGGTCAGCCCGACCAGCCATCGGCCTCCGCGCGAGTCCAACAGCGGCAGCAACCATCCCCACGTGTCCGGGGCCAGCCTCAGCTGCAGTCGGTACGTCGACCGGAGCAGCGGGCCGAGCCCGGACGGCAGCAGGTCCAGGAAGTCGACCCGGTCGGCGGCGAACCCAGCGGCTTCGGCTCGGCGGGCCAGCTCGCGGGCAGCGCCGTCGTGCCCCGCACCGATGCTGGCCGAGACGATCAGCACGCGCGGAGCCTGCGAGACGGCGGGCTCAGGGCTGCTGGTGAACACGAAGCGGCGATACGTCACGAAGCGGAACAGGGTGCCGAGTCCCACCCCTACGACGTTCGCCGAGATGTTGTCGGCCCAGGCACCGGTCAGGCCCAGGAGGTGGTGCGAGACGACCAGGCAGGCCGCGGAGACCGCGAAGCCGGCCAGGTTGAAGAGGCAGAAGAGCACCACCTCGTGGCGGCGACCGTCCGCGGTCTGGCGGCGCCAGGTGAATCGTCGGTTGCCCACGTAGGTCACGACCATCGCGACGAGCACGGCGAGCGTGCGCGCGAGAAGGGGGTCACTGCCACCAAGGAGCGACGGGGCGCGGAGCACGTTGAATGCCACGACGTCGACGACGTATCCCGTGCCACCGACCGCGAGGAAGGTGAGGACCTCCCGGCTCGCCAGTCGACGGACGACCTCGAGCGGCGACATCCGAGCCGCTCCGTCGTCGCCGCTGCGCGGATTTCGCCCGGCGGGTCGTGCGAGCAGGGTCATGCCGCGATCGTGCTCAGGTCCGGCTGCCGCTCACCTGACTGATCCACCGGAGGGACCACCGATCCCCGGGCAGGGATGTGGTCAGGTCAGTGGCAGGCTGCCCGCCCGACACTGGCAAGCAACGAACCCAGCCCGTTCGGCCCTCCAAGGAGACTGAACATGTCCGAAGCCCGCACCACCCGGATCCTGGTCGTGACCGACAAGGCCGTGCCAGCGGCCGGGCTCCTTGCCGCCATCCAGCACCGCGCAGCCACCGACGTCGTGCAGTTCCGCGTCACCGTGCTGAACCCGGCCGCGGCGGAGATCCATCTCCTCCACCCCGATCGTCACCGCAAGGCCACCGAGGCAGAACATGTCCTGATGCGAGCGCTGCCCGACTTCGAGAGGGCGGCCGGCGGCACGGTCATCGGCTCGGTGTCCGTGCGGCACGACCCCATGGACGCCATCGAGGAGACCATCCTGAGCGAGCCGATCGACGAGATCATGCTGGCGCTCCCCGAGCACCACATCTCGACGTGGCTTCACCAGGACCTCGAGCACCGGCTGCAGCACCTCGGCCTTCCGGTGACGGTCGTGCATCCGCAGGTGACCGAGCCGAGACCCTCCTGACCGCTACTCGATCGGGGCACCGGCGCGGGCCGTGACCCGCGGCGCAAAGAGCCCGCCTGACCTGTTCATGCAGGTCAGGCGGGCTTCGCGGCTCCCCCGGTTGGACTCGAACCAACAACCCTCCGGTTAACAGCCGAATGCTCTGCCAGTTGAGCTACAGGGGACCGGCCGCTCTCGCGAGCGGCGGTGAGAAGAGTAGCAAGGGGGTCTGGGCCGGGTGAAATTGGCCGTGCCGTCCCGGGTCAGCCGAGGCCGACCTCGTCGCGGGCGGCGGCCAGGGCCCGGCCGGCCAGGTCACGGACGGCGGGGTCGTCGGGGTCGACCGTCTCGTCGTACTCGTAGATCCAGGTGATGGGTTCGCGTCCGCTGGGGGCGCGGCGGGCGATGACGCGCAGCCCCTTGCGGCCGGTGACCGGGACGTGCCGCTGGTAGACGACGCTCGCCGTCACCCGCTCACGGACCAGCTGGAGCAGACGGCGCGGGTCGTCGAGGGTGAACGTGTGCTCGGGGCGCTGCTGGCCCCAGGAGCCGACCTCGGAGATGCGCAGGATGGAGGTGTCGCGGTCCCAGTCGGCCGCCTCGACCTGCTCCCACGGCACGCGCGCGTCGGGCAGGTAGAGCGCGTCGCGGGTGCCGGCGATGACCACACCGTCCACGGTGTCGCACCAGGCCAGCACCCTCTCCCCCGCCTCGACCACGATCCCGGCGGGCGGCTCGTCACGGAACGGCACCCTCATGGCTGGGCTCCGGTCGCCAGGTCCCGCAGGCTGCGTCGGTGCTGCTCGAGCGCGACCAGCTCGCCGAACATCTTGTTGTAGTCGACGGCGTGCTCCACCGGGTTGGTGCGCTGCAGCCGGGACTTGAGGTCGGCGATGCGGCGCAGGGCGGTGAGCTCCTGCAGCCGGTAGACGTGCGCATCGACGTACGACGCGGCCGGGTCGCCGGTGAGGCGGACCGGCTCGACGCCCAGCTCGCTGATCGCCGAGGACACCGTCGGGTCCACCGCCGCCGAGCGCACCTTCGAGGCCCAGCCCGGGTCGGCGGCGCCCACCGTGGGGCCGCCGTTGGCGGCGACGGCCTCCCAGACGGCGCGGTAGGTCGGGTGGGTGAAGTCGTTGGGACCGACGTTGGCGGCGCTGCGACCGACGGAGGACGGGTGCTGGATCACCAGCTTCAGCGTCTCCCGCTCGATCGAGAACCGCGGGTCACGCAGATCGGGAAGCTGCCGGCGGGGCGGCTCGGGGGCTGCTTCGGGCTCCTGCCCGCGGCGTACGTCGGTGCGTCCGCCCGAGCGCTCGCCCGGCCGCTGCGCGGGCCGGTTGGCGGCACGGCGCACCTCGGTGCGGGCCTCGTCGACGTCGACGCCGAGCATGACGGCGATCTCGCGGGCGAAGGCGTCGACCTTGGACTTGTCGCGGATGCTCGAGACCAGGCGGGCGGCCTCACGCAGGGCGTCGATGCGGCCGTCGGCGCGGTCGAGGTCGTAGCGGCTGGCGACGTTGCCGAGCACGAAGCGGTAGAGCGGCTGACGCTTCGCGACCAGCTCGCGCACCGCGGCGTCGCCTTCCTTGATGCGGAGGTCGCACGGGTCCATGCCCGAGGGCTCCACGGCGACGTAGGTCTGGGAGACGAAGTTCTGGTCGCCGCCGAACGCGCGCAGCGCCGCCTTCTGGCCGGCCGCGTCGCCGTCGAAGGTGAAGATGACCTCGCCCCGGAACTCCTCGTGGTCGTGCAGGAACCGTCGCAGCACGCGCGCGTGGTCGTCGCCGAACGCCGTGCCGCACGTGGCCACCGCCGTGCCGACACCGGCCAGGTGGCAGGCCATCACGTCGGTGTAGCCCTCGACCACGACGGCCTGCGAGGACCGGGCGATCTCGCGACGGGCGAGGTCGAGCCCGTAGAGCACGTGGCTCTTCTTGTAGATCGCGGTCTCGGAGGTGTTGAGGTACTTGGCGTCGATGCGGTCGTCGTCGAAGATCCGGCGAGCGCCGAAGCCGATCGTGTCGCCGTTGGACTCGCGGATCGGCCAGAGCAGCCGGCCGCGGAACCGGTCGTACGCCGACCGGCCCTGCGCGACGAGCCCCGCGGCGACGGTCTCCTCGTCGGTGAAGTTGCGCTGGCGCAGGTGCCGGTGGAGCGCCTCGCCGTCGCGGGGCGCGAAGCCGATGCCGAAGGTCTCGGCGGCTGCCTGGTCGAACCCGCGCTCGTCGAGGAACTGCCGGGCGACGATCGCGTCGGGGGTCGCCAGCTGGTCGCGGTAGAACTCCTGCGCGACCCGGTGCGCCTCGATCAGTCGGCCGCGCTGCGGGCCGCGCGGTCGCTCGGACGGCGCGTCGCCGTCCTCGCGCCGCAGCTGGACGCCGTACTTCTCGCCGAGCCGCTCGACGGCCTCGACGAACGTCACGCCGTCGATCTTCATCAGGAAGCTGATGACGTCGCCGCCCTCGCTGCAGCCGAAGCAGTGCCAGAACTGGCGGGCGGGGGTGACGTGGAACGACGGGGACTTCTCGTCGTGGAACGGGCACAGGCCCTTGAGCGAGCCGCCGCCGGCCTTGCGGAGCGTGACGTAGGAGGAGACGACCTCGTCGATGCGAGCCTTGTCGCGCACCTCGGCGATGTCGTCGTCTCTGATCCGGCCTGCCACGTCGCGGAGTCTACGGCGACGCCGGGCACCGCGGTCGACCGCTCCACAGGAGGCGGGTTCACCCCTTCGTGTGTCGCGCTCCGCGCGGCGATGAGGCAGGGTGGTCGCCATGAAGAAGCTGATGCTGCTCATCGCCGGAGGGGTCGGCTACGTCCTCGGGACCAAGGCCGGCCGTGAGCGCTACGACCAGATCCGTGGAGCCGCCCGCCGGGTGAAGGACAACCCCGCGGTGCAGGAGAAGGCGCACCAGGTCGCCGACGTCGCGCGCGAGAAGGCGCCGGTCGTGACCGACAAGGTGAAGGACGTCGCGTCCGCGGCCGCCGAGAAGGTGAAGCCGTCGGGTGGCGACCCGGCCGACAGGCTCAACCCCGACAGCACCGCCCTGCAGGACAACCCCTACCCGCAGGGCGACCTGCCCTGAGCCAGGCGCACGGGTCAGATCAGGTCAGGGCCCGGTGACGCGCGACCGCGCTCGCGTCGCCGAGTGAGGCGACCTGGTCGATGACCACCCGGCGCCTCGCGGCGTCGTCACCGGCGGCCCGCCAGTCGTCGGCGAACGGGCGGTCCAGCTCGTCGGGGCCGCGCCGCAGGAGCGCCTCGACGAGCTCGGCCAGCAGCTCGCGCTGGCGCACCATGAGCGCCACCCGGTCGTCGGTGCTCATGACGTAGTGGGCGGAGATGCCCTTGAGGACCCCGATCTCGAGGTGGGTGCGCGCCGGCACCTCCAGCCGGGCGTCGTAGCGGACGAACGGTCCGTCGCCGGCAGCGAACGTCGCCTCCTGCACGGCACCGCAGAAGCGACCGATCAGGTCACTGGTGAGGTTCTTGAGCGCGGCCATCGCGCGGCGGCTGCCGTCGTACGACGTGGTCGGCCAGCTGGCCTGGAGCCGCATGCCGTCGAGCACGTCGTCGAGCTCGGCGTCGGTGGAGTGCGGCAGGTACCACTCGCGCACGCGCTCCCACAACGCCGGCCGGTCGAGCACGGTGAGGTCGATCTTGCCGGCGACGATGCCGTCCTCGACGTCGTGCACCGAGTACGCGACGTCGTCGGCGAGGTCCATCACCTGGGCCTCGAGGCACTTCCGCGTGCCGTCGATGTCACGGCGCACCCAGTCGAAGACCGGCCGGTCGTCGTCGTAGACGCCGAACTTCACGACCAGCCGCGGGGAGCCGTCCCCGTGCACGCCCTGCGGCTCCTCGGCGAGCTCGCGACCCCACGGGTACTTGGTGCAGGCGTCGAGCGTCGCCCGGGTGAGGTTGAGACCGACGCTGTGCCCGTCGGCGTCGAACGTCTTGGCCTCCAGCCGGGTCAACAGCCGCAGGGTCTGCGCATTGCCCTCGAAGCCCCCGCAGTCGACGGCGTGCGCGGCCAGCGCGCGCTCGCCGTTGTGCCCGAACGGCGGGTGGCCCAGGTCGTGCGCCAGCGCCGCGGTCTCGGCCAGGTCGGGGTCACAGCCCAGGGCCCGGGCGAGGTCGCGGGCGACCTGGGCGACCTCGAGGCTGTGGGTGAGCCGGTTGCGCACGAAGTCGTCGGTCTGCGGGCCGACCACCTGGGTCTTGGCGGCCAGCCGCCGGCTTGCCGCTGCGTGTACGACGCGCGCCCGGTCGCGCTCGAACGGCTGCCGCACCGGCGCGTCGACGCGCTTGGGCGGCTCGACGACGATGCGCTCGCGGGCGGCGTCGTCGTAGCGGGCGTCGTGCTGCTGTGTCATCGGCGCCGAGGCTAGCGGGTCGCGGACACGCGGCCGCAACCGCGCTCGGCGACCGGGGACGGGTCAGTAGGTCGTGACGTGGACGTGGTCGTAGTGGTTGGCGGTGGCCGACCCACGATCCGACATCCCGCGCCAGCCCTCGCCGCCGCGCTCGACGGACCAGATCTTCTGGGCGTGGATGGCGTACTCGACACCGAGCTCGGCGTAGTGGGCGCGCACGAAGTCGGCGACCGCCCAGCCGGTGGCACCGCTGACCATGATGTCGACAGCACGGCCCTGCGAGTGCTCGCCGTCGCCACGGAAGGTGCCGTAGGTGGTGATCTGCGGGAAGGCGGCGCAGACGGCCGCGTGCACCTTGACGATGTTGGGCGACACCCCGCTCGGGACGCTGGAGCCGTTGGTGCAGCTGCCGCCGATGCCTTCGACGGGCTCCTCGGCGTCGAGGTAGTCGCTCGAGACCCACTGGGCCTCGCCGTCGACGACGATCTCCGCGCGCCCACCCTGCTCGCGCCCGGTGACCAGGACGTGCTTGCCGGCCTCGACCAGGCCGAGCCGGACGTCCTTCGGGCCGGGACCGCTCCAGAGGTTGAGCTCCTCGGTGGTCCAGAGCCTGGTGTCGGCCCTGCGCACGGCGACGTTGGTGGCCTTGATCTCCTTGCGGGCGGCGTCGATCTGCTTCTCGGCCTTGGCCATCCGGGACGAGCCACGGGTGACGACGACACCGCGGGAGGCGGAGCCGCCGACGGACGCCTGGAAGCCGGACGTGGCCATCAGGTCACGGCTGGCGTCGGGCTGGGCGGCCACGACACCGAAGGTCACCGCCGAGGCGGTCGCCACGACGGCGATCGGCGCGGCCACGAGGGCTGCCCTGGGAATGCGTGGAAGTTGCGAGAGACGGGGGATGCGGGGAACGCGTCGTGCATTGGCTTCCCGCTTGTGGCGATGGTGTGCCACAGCGCTGATCCTTTGCTGTTGCTGACTCGGGGGAACGCAGCCCGGCCACGATGCGAGTGGGGGCCGCGATTGGAGAGTCAAACACACACCACCGCCGGTGTCTGCATTTCTGCGGCCGACATTCGGGGTGTCTTCCGTCACCGTTCCGTGATATCAGCGTGACCGGACCGTTATCCCCCGGTCGTCTCCGAGGTGTCCTCCTGCACGTGCGCACCGCTGCCGTCGCTGTCGTCGAGCCACCCCTCGGGTACGACGACACGCTTGCGCGGGGCGCCCTGCCGCCCGCGCGGCAGGCCGAGCGCGGACACCGGGAACGGCTCGTCGCCGTCGAGCTCGGCGAGCAGCGCGTCGAGGGCTGGGAGCGAGTCGACCAGGGCGAGCGAGTGACGCAGCGGCCCGCCCGCGGCGAAGCCCTTGAGGTACCACGACACGTGCTTGCGGAACTCCTTGCAGCCGCGCTCCTCCCCCATGTGCTCGCTGAGCAGCTCGGCGTGCCGGCGCATCATCGCGCGCACCTCGCCCAGGTCGGGCAGGGTCGCCACCGTCTCGCCGCGGAACGCGGCCGCGAGGTCGCGGAACAGCCACGGCCGGCCCAGGCAGCCCCGCCCGACGACCACGCCGGCGGCACCGGTCTGCTCGACCATCCGCAGCGCGTCGGCGGCCTCCCAGATGTCTCCGTTGCCGAGCACCGGGATGTCGACGTGCTCGACCAGCCGGGCGATGGCGTCCCAGTCGGCCTCGCCGGAGTAGGCCTGCTGCACGGTGCGCCCGTGCAGTGCGATCGCGGCCACGCCGGTCTCCTGGGCGATCCGGCCGGCGTCGAGGTAGGTGAGGTGGTCGTCGTCGAGGCCCTTGCGTGTCTTGATCGTGACCGGGACGTCGTACGGCGTCGCGGCAGCCACCGCCGAGGTCAGGATCTCGGCCAGCAGGCCGCGCTTCCACGGCAGCGCGCCGCCGCCGCCCTTGCGGGTGACCTTGGGCACCGGGCAGCCGAAGTTCAGGTCGATGTGGTCGACCCCGAACTCCGCGCACAGGATCTCGGCCGCCTTGCCGATGTAGACCGGGTCGGTGCCGTAGAGCTGCACCGACCGGGTCGTCTCCAGCTCGTCGAAGACCAGCATCTTCAGGGTCGTCTCATCGCGCTCGACCAGGCCGCGCGAGGTGATCATCTCGCACACGTAGAGGCCGGCACCCTGCTCAGCGCAGACACGGCGGTACGCCGCGTTGGTGATGCCGGCCATCGGCGCGAGCACCACCGGCACGGGCACGGTCAGCGGGCCAAGGGTCAGGCCGGCGGAGAGGGTCATGGGCCCATTGTCGACGCCGGGACCCGACGGCCCGAAATCCGGCTCAGCGCACCGACCAGGCGACGCCGAGCTCGGAGCTCGTCGGCTGGAACGTCATCGCGTCGGGCGCCACCTTCGGCGCGAGGGTGTAGACGAGGCAGACCTCGGCCGAGTCGCCGGGAGAGAACGACTCCGGCAGCGGCGTCGAGGGGCAGCGCCCGTAGTCGCTGCCGAACGTCGCTGCCGGGGTCAGCACACCACCGGAGCCGCGCAGGAAGAGCGGCAGGGCGGCACCGCCGAGCTCGGTCTGGCCGGCGTTGGTGACGCCGGCCCGGACGAAGTACGGCGTGGTGCCGGCGACCTGGTCCTCCGGCACCCACCCGGCCAGCACCCTCCGGGCCTTGCGCTGGACCTGGGAGACCACCAGCTCGACGGTGCCGGTCGTCTCGGCGTCGACCTGCCAGGCGACGGTGCCGGGCTCCCCCAGCGCCAGGATCGTGCCGGGGGCGGTCGTGGCCACCCCGGTCACGGCCGTCGTGGTCGGCGTGCTGCCGGCCGGGGCAGCCAGTGGCGCCGTCTCGCCGCCCCCGCCCGAGCAGGCGGTCAGTGTGACCGTGACCGCCAGGGCGAGGGCGAGCGTACGGACCGTCATGCGGTCATTGTGCAGCCACCTGGACGTCAGCAGCCCAGGAAACGCTCCGCGAAGTAGGTGGAGATGCCTTCGAGGCTGATCCGCTCCTGCCGCATCGAGTCGCGCTCGCGGACCGTGACGGCGTTGTCGTCGAGGGTGTCGAAGTCGACGGTGACGCAGTAGGGCGTGCCGATCTCGTCCTGGCGACGGTATCGCCTGCCGATGGCACCGGAGTCGTCGAACTCGATGTTCCAGTTCTGCCTCAGCTCGGCGGCGAGCGCCTTGGCCTTGGGGCTGAGGTCGGCGTTGCGGCTCAGCGGCAGGACCGCGACCTTCACCGGCGCGAGGCGCGGGTCGAGTCGCAGCACGGTGCGCTTGTCGACGCCGCCCTTGGTGTTGGGCGCCTCGTCCTCCTGGTAGGCACTGATGAGGAACGCCATCAGCGAGCGGGTGAGGCCGGCGGCCGGCTCGATGACGTACGGGAAGTAGCGCTCGCCGCTGGCCTGGTCGAAGTACTGGAGGTCCTGGCCGGAGAACTCGCTGTGCTGCTTGAGGTCGAAGTCGGTGCGGTTGGCGATGCCCTCGAGCTCCTCGAAGTCTCGCCCGGAGAACCCGAAGCGGAACTCGATGTCGACGGTGCGCTTGGCGTAGTGGCTCAGCTTCTCCTTCGGGTGCTCGAAGTGGCGCAGGTCGTCGGGGCTGATGCCGAGGTCGACGTACCACTTCGTGCGCTCGTCGATCCAGTACTGGTGCAGCTCCTCGTCCTCGCCGGGCTTGACGAAGTACTCCATCTCCAGCTGCTCGAACTCGCGGGTGCGGAAGATGAAGTTGCCCGGCGTGATCTCGTTGCGGAAGCTCTTGCCCATCTGGGCGATGCCGAACGGCGGCTTCTTGCGGCTGCTGGTGACGACGTTGGCGAAGTTGAGGAAGATGCCCTGGGCGGTCTCGGGGCGCAGGTAGTGCAGGCCCGACTCGTCCTCGATGACGCCGAGGTAGGTCTTGAGCATCATGTTGAAGTTGCGCGGCGGGGTCCACGCGCCGCGGGTGCCGCAGTTGGGGCACGCGACGTTCTCGTTGATGTCGACCGAGTCGGGGTCGTCGATTCCCTTCTTGGCGGCGTAGTCCTCCTGGAGGTGGTCCTCGCGGAAGCGCTTGTGGCACGACTGGCACTCGGTCAGCGGGTCGTTGAACGTCTTCAGGTGGCCGCTGGCCTCCCACGTGCGGGTCGGCAGGATGACGCTGGAGTCGAGGCCGACGACGTCCTCGCGGGCGGTGACCATCGACTTCCACCACTGGCGCTTGATGTTCTCCTTGAGCTCCACACCCAGCGGGCCGTAGTCCCACGCGGAGCGGGTGCCGCCGTAGATCTCGCCGCACGGGTAGACGAAGCCCCTGCGCTTGCAGAGGGAGACGACGTGATCGAGGGTCGTTGCGGGCGCCTTGGCCACGGGAGGCTCACTTTCGAGGCAGGCCGGCTGGCTGCCGGTCCGGGAACGGTCAGCCTAACGAGCGCGCCTCGCGGATATTGAGGTCGCCTCCCGGCTCCACGAGCTCGAACGCGCTGGGCTCGTCGATGGCGCGGCCCAGCAGGGGCACCGCGTGCAGCTTCACGTCGTACGCCGAGAGGGCGCGACGGTAGGCGCCCACGTGCTCCCACTGCGTGGTCAGCACCCACAGCTCGGGGTCGTCGACGTTGCGGCCGATGACACCGTGGAGGTAGCCGGGTCGCTCGGCCAGCGCGGCGCGAGCGCGCTCGACGGCGACGCGGAACGTCTCGTGGTCGGACTCGGGCACACGGAACCTGTTCACGACCAGCACGCCGCCAGTATGGCCCACCACCAGTTGACAATGATTCTCAAACAGTTGAGAATCATTCTCATGCAGTCCCGTCACGCAGCGCTCGCCGCCGGCCTTGCCGGTGGCGTCCTGCTCTCGTCGTGCCTGTCGTCGTGCGCTGCCTTCTCCGCCAGCGACACCGCGGGGGTGCAGGTGGCCGCGGCGTTCTACCCACTGGAGTACGCCGCGGTGCGCGTGGGCGGCGGCGCGATCACCGTCGACAACCTCACCCGCCCGGGACAGGAGCCGCACGACCTCGAGCTCTCGATCCGGCAGACCGCCCTGGTGGCCGCAGCCGACCTGGTCGTCCTCGAGAAGGGCTTCCAGCCGCAGGTCGACGACTCCGTCGAGGTCAACGCAGGGGGCCGGGTGCTCGACGTGACCGAGGTCGTGGACCTCCTGCCGTTCGAGGAGCACGGCCACGACGAGCACGGCGGGGTCGACCCGCACTTCTGGCAGGACCCGCTGCGGCTGGCCGCCGTGGGGGACGCGATCGCCCGGGAGCTGGGCGAGGTCGACCCGGCCGGCGCGCCGACGTACGACGCGAACGCGGCGGCGCTGCGTACCGACCTGGAGAAGCTCGACGCGGACTTCGCCACGGGACTCGCCTCGTGCGAGCGCGACACCGTGGTGGTCTCCCACGACGCGTTCGGCTACCTGCGCAAGTACGGCCTGCACCTCGAGCCCATCACCGGCCTCACGCCGGGCGCCGAGCCCACCCCGGGCGACGTGCAACGACTCCAGGGGCTGATCACCGACCAGGGCATCACCACGGTGTTCTCCGAGACCCTGGCGTCGTCGGCGACGTCGGTGAGCCTGGCCACCGACCTCGGCATCGTCACCGACGTGCTGGACCCTCTCGAGGGGCTCGCGTCCGAGGACGACGCCGACGACTACCCGACCGTCATGCGCGCCAACCTGGCCGCCCTGCAGAAGGCCAACGGATGCTGACAGATCCCATCGAGCTCATCAACGGTGGTGTCGCCATCGACGGTCGCCCGGTCCTGCGTGGCATCGACCTGACCGTGCGCACCGGCGAGTTCGTGGCGCTGATGGGAGCCAACGGCTCCGGCAAGTCGACGCTGGTGCGGGCGCTGACCGGGCTGCGCGAGCTGACGTCGGGCTCCCTGTCGCTGTACGGCACCCCACTGGCCGGGTTCACCGACTGGCAGCGCGTCGGCTTCGTGCCACAGCGCACCGGCGCCGCGACCGGGGTGCCCGCGTCGGTGTGGGAGGTGGTGGCGGCAGGTCGGCTGACCCACCGCCGGCTGCTGCGACCGCTGTCCCGCGCCGACCGTCGAGCCATCGACGAGGCGCTCGACGTCGTCGGCCTCGCCGACCAGGCCCGCAGGGGGGTGTCCACCCTCTCGGGCGGGCAGCAGCAGCGAGCCCTGATCGCCCGGGCGCTGGCCGGCGCTCCCGACCTGTTCTTCCTCGACGAGCCGACCGCGGGCGTCGACCTGCCCAACCAGCAGGTGCTGGCCGACACGCTCCGGGTGCTCTCGGAGCGGGGCGCGACGATCGTGCTCGTCGCCCACGAGCTGGGCCCCATGGCACCTCTGATCGACCGCGCGGTGGTGATGCGCGACGGCCGCAAGGCCTACGACGGCGCGCCGCTGGCCGACCACGAGGTGCACGACCCGGCGTTCGGGGAGTCGCACAGCCACCACCACGCCGTACCCCACCACCACGACCATGCGCCGCACGTCTCGGGACCCTTCGAAGGAGGCCGGTCGTGATCGACCTGTTCTCGCTGCCGTTCATGCAGCGCGCGCTGATCGCCGCCGTCTTCACCGGGCTGGCCGCCCCCGCCGTCGGCACCTACCTCGTGCAGCGACGCCTCGCCCTCATGGGCGACGGCATCGGCCACGTGGCCGTCACCGGCGTCGCCATCGGCCTCGTCACCGGCACCTCCCCCACCTGGACGGCCGTCGTCGTCGCGGTGCTCGGCGCGATCCTGATCGAGGTGATCCGCGAGCGCGGTCACGCCAACGGCGACGTCGCGCTCGCCCTGCTGTTCTACGGCGGCCTGGCGGGCGGTGTGCTGATCACCGGACTCGGCGGGCAGAGCACGCTGCGACTCCAGCAGTACCTCTTCGGCTCGATCACCAGCATCACCGCCGGCGACGTGGTGGTCACCATGGCGCTCGCGGCCGTGGTCATCACGCTGTGCGTCGGGCTGGCGCCGCAGCTGTTCGCCGTCGCGCTGGACGAGGAGTTCGCGCGGGTCGCCGGCCTGAGCACCCGCTTCTACAACGTGCTCGTGGCCGTCGTGGCCGCCGTGTCGGTGACGGTCGCGATGCGCACCGTCGGGTTGCTGCTCGTCTCGGCGCTGATGGTGGTGCCGGTTGCGACCGCCCAGCAGGTGACCCGGTCGTTCCGGACCACGCTGGGGCTGGCGATGGGGCTGGGCGTCCTCGCGTCCCTCGGCGGCCTGCTGGTCGCGGCGTACGCCCCGTACGGCGCCGATGTCGCGCCCGGGCCGACCATCGTGCTGGTGGCCCTGCTCGGCTTCGTGCTGGCCTGGCCGATCGGCGTGCTGGTCCGGCAGCGCCGACGGCGCGACGCGCCCTTCGCTGGCGACGCACCTCCGGAGCACCTGACGACCGACCACGAGCACCTGCACGGCGAGGAGTGCGGCCACCCGGCGGTGCCGCACGGCGACCACGTCGACTACGTGCACGACGGACACCGGCACGCGGCCCACGGGGAGCACTATGACGAGCACTGACCCCGGGCCGCTCCGGCCCACGCGGCAGCGGCGGGCCGTGATCGCCGTGCTCGACAGCTTCGCCGACTTCCGCTCCGCGCAGGAGATCCACGAGCTGCTCACGAGCACCGGCGAGAAGGTCGGGCTGGCGACCGTCTATCGCACGCTGGCCGCGCTGGCCGACGCCGGCGACGTCGACGTGCTGAGGAGCGAGGACGGCGAGGCGATCTACCGCAGCTGCTCCGACACCCACCACCACCACCTCGTGTGCCGGGCCTGCGGCGCCACCGTCGAGGTCGAGGGGCCGGCCGTCGAGCGCTGGACCCGCGCCATCGCCGACGAGCACGGCTACGGCGACATCAGCCACACCCTCGAGATCTTCGGCACCTGCCCCGCCTGCCGGCAGCAGACCTAGGCTGTCGCGCGTGTCCAGACGAGCACGCCGCCCAGTACGCCGCGACGTACGACCGCCGACCCCGCACCCGTCCGGCGCCCGTCCACCGGCGGTCCCCCCGGAGCTGGTGCCCCGACACGTCGCCGTCGTGATGGACGGGAACGGCCGGTGGGCCAAGGAGCGGGGGCTCCCCCGCACCCAGGGCCACGAGGCCGGCGAGAGCTCGCTGTTCGACGTGGTCGAGGGCGCCATCGAGATCGGCGTGAAGGCGGTCTCCGCCTACGCCTTCTCGACCGAGAACTGGTCGCGGTCGCCCGACGAGGTCAGGTTCCTGATGGGCTTCAACCGCGACGTGATCCGCCGCCGGCGCGACGAGATGCACGAGCTCGGCGTGCGCGTGCGCTGGGCGGGCCGCACGCCCCGGCTGTGGAAGTCGGTGATCAAGGAGCTGCAGGTCGCCGAGGAGCTGACCCGGGACAACGACGTCCTGACCCTCACCATGTGCGTCAACTACGGCGGCCGGGCCGAGGTCGCGGACGCGGCACGGTCGATCGCGCGGGAGGTGGCGGCGGGGCGGCTCGACCCCGAGAAGGTGAACGAGAAGGTCTTCGCCCAGCACATGTACGTGCCCGAGTGGAGCGACGCCGACCTGGTGTGGCGGACGTCGGGCGAGCAGCGGCTGTCGAACTACATGCTCTGGCAGTCGGCGTACAGCGAGTTCGTGTTCTCGGACGTCCTGTGGCCCGACGTCGACCGCACGCACCTGTGGGCGGCGATCGACGAGTACGCCCGGCGGGACCGGAGATACGGCTCGGCCTGAGACCCGGGTCAGCGCTCGACGTGCTCCAGGGAGCGCAGGCCCCGCTCGAGGTGCCAGGCGAGGTAGGCGGCGACGAGGCCGCTGGACTCCTTGAGATGGCGTGGCTCGGCCGTCGCGACGGCCGGCCAGTCGCCGGTGAGCAGGGCGCTCATCAGCAGGAGGGTCTCGGGGGCGGGCGTGGCGGAGCCGGGCACCCGGCAGCGCGAGCAGAGCACACCGCCCGACGACGGGCTGAAGTAGCGGTGCGGGCCGACCTCGGCGCACCGCACGCAGTGGTCGAACGACGGCGCGTAGCCGGCGACCGACAGGGACCGCAGCAGGTAGGAGTCCAGGACCTGTCCCGCTCGCTGCTCCCCCGCCGCCATCGCGCGCAGGCCGCCGACGAGCAGCAGGAACTGCTGGACCGCGGGCTCCTTGTCCTCGACCACCAGGCGTTCGGCCGTCTCGAGCATCACCGTGCCGGCGGTGTAGCGCTCGTAGTCGAGTCCCAGCCGGCCGTGGAACGGGTCGATCGTCTCGGCCTGGGTGATCACGTCGAGCGAACGGCCCTCGGCCAGCTGCAGGTCGACGTGCGTGAACGGCTCGAGCCGCGAACCCCACCGCGAGGTGGTGCGGCGTACGCCCTTGGCCACCGCGCGGACACGTCCGTGCTGACGGGTCAGCAGGGTGATGATGCGGTCGGCCTCGCCCAGCTTGTGGGTGCGCAGCACGATCGCCTCGTCGCGGTAGAGAGGCACCCCCTCATTGTGCCTGCTCAGCCGTGGGTACGCCGGCTCCCCCGGTCGCGCGCGCCGTCGAGGTCCCAGCACTCCAGCGCGAAGGCGATCGCCTCGGCATCGAGCCGCTGGGGCGTGGTGCGCCACTCCAGGATGCTCCGAGCCTTCACGAACCGGCCGTGCGGCATCTCGTCGGCGAGCATGGCCGCGTCGGCCGCGGGGTGGACCGGGTCGATGGGGTGCCCGACGACCAGCGACGGGACCATGATCCTGCGACGCTGCGCCGACGACGGTGCCACGCGGCCGAAGAACAGCCCGTGCACGACCGCGGCCATGGCGTCGGCCTGCTGGTTGCAGGTGTCGAGGCCGATGCCGACCCAGAAGGGCACGAGGCCGCGCGGGACGGGCCTGGTGAGGCGGCGCAGGCCGTTGACCGTGAAGGGCAGGAAGCGAGCGACGAACATCAACGGCGCGAACGCGATGATCCCGGCCTCGACCGCGTTGTCGAGCACCGGCATCTCGCAGAGCAGGCCCCGGATCCGGTCGGGCGCCAGCACCGCAGCCTCGAGGCAGACGTTGGCCCCGAGCGAGAGCCCGCCCAGGACGGCCTGCTCGGCGCCGAGGTGGTCGAGCAGGGCGATGACCTGCTCCCCGAAGGCGGTCATCGAGTAGACCAGCGGGTCTGCGGGCCGGTCGGACCGACCATGACCCAGCAGGTCCAGCGTGACGACGTGCAGGCCGTTGCCGGCAAGTGCGCGAGCCAGCGGCTGCTGCATGCGGCGCGGCATCAGCTGGCCGTGGATGAGGACCACCCAGCGGTCGCCGCCGCCGTACTCCGTGTACTCGAGGCGGTCACCCGTGGGCAGGAAGAACTGGCCGATCCTCTCGGACACCAACATGTCCAGGAATCTAGTCGATCCGCCGATGTTGCATCGTCGGAATGGCCACGGATCGGACCCCGGCCTGAGACACTCAGGGTCATGTCCACCAGCGTCCGGGAACTGGGTGACCGGCGCGCCGTCGCGGCGCTGGTCCTCCTGGTCTTCGGCGCGGCCTGCCTCGCCCTGGGTGTGGCGGCTCCGGGACCGACCGATGTCGTCACCTGGTGGCCCGCCGTCGGAGTCACGGCGGTGCTGACGACGCTGACCAGACGCTCGTGGTGGTGGTGGGTGCTCCCGGCCGTCGTCGTGGCCAACGGTGCCGCGAACGTGCTCTACGGACGGCCCCTCGACCTCGCCCTGATCCTCAGCCTGATCGTGGCGGGCGAGGGCGCTGCGCTCGCGGTGATCCTGCGTCACCGGCCGGGCGGACTGGCCAAGCTGACCTCCCAGCGGGACTTCCTTCGCCTGTTCGTCGCCGCTGGCGTCTCGGCTGCCGTCGGTGGCCTGCTCAGCGCCGTCGCCATCCCGCTCCTGATCGGCACCGGCACCTTCCGCGACCTCGTCGTCATGGTCCCCCTCTCGCACGCAGCGGCGATGCTGGTCATCGCCCCGGTCGCCCTGAGCTGGCGACGTTCGCTGATGCCCATCCGGCCCTACGAGCTGGTCCTGCAGACGACCGTGCTCGCGGTGACGGCCCTGACGACGTTCTGGTTCACCGAGGTGCTCGCGCTGACGTTCGTCCCCCTGCCGTTCCTGGTCTGGGCGGCGTTCAAGTTCGGCCTCCGCGTGGTCGCGTGGCAGCTCGCGTTCATCGCCCTGGTAGCCACGATCGCGACGGCTCGCGGTCACGGACCGTTCGCGGTCGGCTTCGCCGTCGACCACTTCAGCCTGCTCGCGGCCACGTCGCTCGTGCAGACGTTCCTCATCTGCATGGTGCTGATCTGCGTGCCGCTGGCCGTCAACGTCGAGCAGGGGCGCAGGCTGCTCGAGCGGGTCAGGGCCAGCAGCGAGCTCTTCCGGCAGAACTTCGCCGAGTCGCTCCTGTCGATCCTCGTGCTGCGCGTGCGTGAGGGCCGGCTCGAGATCTTCGACGCCAACGCCACCTCCGCGACCCTGCTGGGTCGCCGCGTCGACCTCCTGCTGGGCCTGTCGCTCGACGCCGTCGTCTCGACCGACACCCCGGTGTCCGAGGTCACCGAGTCGATGCTGCAGGGCAACCTCGACGGCTGGCGCGACGAGGGCACCCTCGTCGACCGTCCCGGCAGCCGCATCGCGGTGTCGATCGCCCGGCTGGCCGGCACCTACGACGAGCCGATGTTCAGCGCCCAGCTCCTCGACCTCACCACCGAGCGCGAGGCGACCGCCGGCCTGCGCGCCGAGCGTGCGCTCACCGACATCACCCTCGACACCACCCCCTGCCTCATCGTGGTCGCCGACATGGCCGGCACCGTGCTGCGCGTCAACCGCGCAACCACCCGCATCACCGGCTTCAGCGAGAAGCAGCTGGTGGGTCGGCCGCTCTGGGAGACGTTCACGTCGCCCGACTCCCGCGACGCCGTCCGCGCGATGTACGACGACGCGTCGGGCAACGCCATCATCGGCGCGGCGGAGTCGGGCGTGCGCACCCTCGAGGGTGATCAGCTGCGCATCCTGTGGAGCAGGGACATCGTGCGCGACGAGGGCGGCGCCGCGGCGTACGCCGTCATCACCGGGCTCGACGTCACCGCCGAGCGCAACGCGTCCGGCCTGATGCGACACATGCTGGCCGCCGCGCTGAGCACCGCGCTGATCGGCCTCGACAACCGCGGCCGGATCACCGTCTTCAACGCCGGCGCGGAGAAGATCCTGGGCTACGACAGCTACACCGCCCTCGGCATGGACTTCACCGACGTCCTCGTCGCCGAGGACTTCGCGCAGTGGACCACCGAGCAGCTGTCCCCGCCGACGTTCGACGCCCTGGCCAAGAGGCTCTCCAGCGGACGCCCGATCTCCGAGGACTGGTGCTGGCTGCGCGGAGACGGCTCCACGATCGTGGTGTCGATGACGCTGAGCGTGGTCGAGGACAGCCAGGGCCACCAGGTCGGGTACCTGTGCGTGGCCAGCGACGTCACCGACGTGCGCCGCAGCGAGGAGCTGCTCGTCTCCGCGCTCGAGAAGGAGCGCCTGGTCGTCGACCGGCTGCGCGACCTCGACGCCGCCAAGGACGACTTCGTCTCGACGGTGAGCCACGAGCTGCGCACACCGGTCACGAGCATCGTGGGCTACACCGAGATGCTCATCGACGGCGGGTTCGGCCAGGTGGACGAGCCGCAGCTGCCTGCCCTCGACGCGATCAACCGCAACGGCGAGCGCCTCATCACCCTCGCGAACAACCTGCTCACCCTCAACGGCCTCGCCTCGGGCAGCCTCACCTGGGAGCGCGGCCAGGTCGACCTCGCCAGGGCCGTGCGCGCCGCCGAGGCGGCGATCGGCCCGATGCTCAAGGAGCGCCAGCTCGACGTCACCTTCAAGAACCTCAGCTGGCCGGTCGTCGTGCTCGGTGACGCGCCGCACCTCGAGCGCGTGGTCACCAACCTGCTCAGCAACGCCGTGAAGTTCACCGAGGACGGCGGGGAGGTCGTGGTCCGCCTCGACACCCGCATGAACGAGGCCGTCATCACCGTGCGCGACACCGGCCTGGGCATTCCCAAGCACGAGCAGCACGGGCTGTTCGACAAGTTCTGGCGCAGCTCGACGTCGCAGGAGCGCCACATCCAGGGCACCGGCCTCGGCCTCTCCATCGTGCAGGCGATCGTCGCCGCGCACGGCGGCTCGGTCAGCATCGAGTCGGCGCACCTGCAGGGCACCACCGTCTCGGTGAAGCTGCCGCTCTACCGCGAGCGCACACGCCGGCTCACGTCGGCGATCTGAGCCGGTCCGGGTCTCGGCCCGATCGACCGGTCAGCGCCGGTTGATCGCGCTGATCACGGCCTTCAGGCTGGCGGTCACGATGTTGGCGTCGAGGCCGACTCCCCACAGCACCTGCTCGCCGACCGCGCACTCGACGTACGCCGCGGCGATGGCGTCGCCACCCGACGACAGCGCGTGCTCGTGGTAGTCGAGCACCCGCACGTCGTAGTCCTGCGGCAGCTCGTTGAGTGCGCTGACGAAGGCGGCGATCGGGCCGTTGCCGGTGCCGCTCAGCGTCGTGAGGACCCCGTCGACGTGGACGCCGACGGTGAGCTGGTCCTTCTCCCCCGCCGCGGAGGACGTGTGCACGGAGTCGAGCGAGAGCGGCGTGGTGCGGGAGAGGTACTCGTCGGAGAACGCCTGCCAGATCTCCTCGGGCGTGACCTCCCCGCCATCGGCGTCGGTGCGGCCCTGGACGACCCGGCTGAACTCGATCTGCGCGCGACGCGGCAGGTCGAGCTTGTGCTCCGACTTGAGCAGGTAGGCGACCCCGCCCTTGCCCGACTGGCTGTTGACGCGGATCACGGCCTCGTAGGTGCGCCCGACGTCCTTCGGGTCGATCGGCAGGTACGGCGCCTCCCACGGCAGGTCGTGCACGTCGACACCCTGCTCGGCGGCCTGCTTGTCGAGGTCCTCGAGACCCTTCTTGATGGCGTCCTGGTGCGATCCGGAGAACGCGGTGTAGACGAGGTCGCCGGCGTACGGGTGCCGCGGGTGGACGGGCAGGTTGGTGCAGTACTCGACGGTGCGGCGTACCTCGTCGATGTCACCGAGGTCGACCTGCGGGTCGATGCCCTGGCTGAAGAGGTTCATGGCCAGGGTGACCAGGCAGACGTTGCCGGTGCGCTCGCCGTGACCGAACAGGCAGCCCTCGACCCGGTCCGCTCCGGCCATCAGCGCCAGCTCGGTGGCCGCGACGGCGGTGCCGCGGTCGTTGTGCGGGTGCAGCGAGACTGCCGAGTGCTCGCGGCGGGTCAGGCCGCGGACGAAGTACTCGATCTGGTCGGCGTAGGTGTTGGGCGTCGACATCTCGACCGTCGCCGGCAGGTTGAGGATGATCTCGCGACCGGCCTCCGGCTGCCACACGTCGGACACGGCCTCGCACACGTCGAGCGCGAAGTCGGTGCCGGTCTGGGTGAAGATCTCGGGGCTGTACTGGTAGCCGAAGCTCTCACTGCCCACCAGGTCTCCGAGCAGCTCCTCGGCGTACTTCATCACCATCTCGGTGCCGCGGGTGGCGATGTTGCGGCACTCGTCGGGGGTGACGCCGAAGACGACGCGCTGGAACAGCGGCGCGGTCGCGTTGTAGAGGTGCACGGTGGCGCGGTCGGCGCCGACCAGCGAGCTGATGGTGCGCTCGATGAGGTCCTCACGGGCCTGGGTGAGCACCGAGATCTGCACGTCGTCGGGGATGCGGTCCTCGTCGACGAGCTTGCGCACGAAGTCGAAGTCGGCCTGGCTCGCGCTCGGGAAGCCGACCTCGATCTCCTTGTAGCCGAGCTGGACGAGCAGGTCGAACATCTTCAGCTTGCGGGCCGGCGTCATCGGGTCGATGAGGGCCTGGTTGCCGTCGCGCAGGTCGGTGGAGAGCCACCGCGGCGCGTGCGTGATCTTCTTGGTCGGCCAGGTGCGATCGGGTACGTCGACGGGCTCGAACGCGACGTACCGACCGAACGGCATGCCGGACCGCTGTTGCGAGTTGGCTCTGTTGCTCAGGTTGGTCATGACTTCCTCGGCTGCGATGGGTGGGGGCCGGTGCACACCGAGCTCTCCGCAGCGAGGGGGCCCGGCGTCAGGCCTCGCTGCGGCAACGAAGGAGCAGTGCGCGCGTCATGACGAGATCCACGGTAGCCCCTCGCTGGGTGGCTGTCCCACCGCTGGCCGCACTGTGGGATCGTGCGTGCGTGATTCCGGACCTCGACATCCTGGTCGGTGCGGCCGACGCGGCTCTCGACCAGCAGCTCTCCGACGGACTCGACGCGATCAACAACGCCGCGACGGTGGGCATCACGCCCCAGCTCGAGCTGACCGTCTCGGCGCGCGATGCGGCCGGACTGGTCGGTGGCGCCAGCGGCTGGACATGGGGCACGTGCGCCGGCATCGGCATGGTGTGGGTGCGTGACGATGCTCGCGGCACCGGGCTGGGCGCCCGGCTGCTGGCCTCCTTCGAGTCGGCGGCGCGCGAGCGCGGGTGCGGCCAGGTGCTGGTGTCGTCGTTCACGTTCCAGGCACCCGGCTTCTACGAACGCCACGGGTACGTCGAGTTCGCGCGCTCCGCGGGGCTGCCGGTCGAGGGCGAAGCGGACGTGCACTTCCGCAAGGCCCTCTAGATTTGCCCGCATGCCCCGGCTCCTGATCGTCCACCACTCCCCCACCCCGACGGTCCGGGCACTAGCAGACGCCGCGATCGCTGGCGCCCACGACGATGCGATCGAGGGTGTCGAGGTGGTCGTGCGTGAGGCGCTGGAGGCTCGGGCTGAAGACGTGCTCGCGGCCGACGGGTACCTGCTCGGCACCACGGCGAACTTCGGCTACATGAGTGGCGCGCTGAAGCACTTCTTCGACACGATCTTCCTCGAGGCCGGGGGTGCGCTGACCGACGACGGCTCCGCCGCCGCGGCCGGTGGGGGCAGGAAGCCGTACGGCGTGTGGGTCCACGGGCGCTACGACACCACCGGTGCGGTCCGGTCGGTGCAGTCGATCGTGCAGGCGCTGGCCTGGACGCAGTCGGCACCCGTGCTCGACGTGCTCGGTGACGTGGGCGACGAGCAGGTGGCCGCGGCGTACGAGCTCGGCGGCACCCTGGCCGCACTGCTGGAGTTCACGGATGCGTGACGCGCTCCTCGGCATCGTGCTGGCCGGGTTGGTCCTGTCGGGCTGCAGCGGTGCGGACCCGGGGCCCGCGCCTGCCGCGAAGCCTCCGACCGCCTCGGCGCCGGTCGCGACCCCCGCTCCCGCACCCGAGCCGCCGAAGAACGGCAGGTGCTACCGGCTGAGCTTCGACGACGCACTGGCCCCGACCGCCGACGACGACACCGTGAAGTGCCGCCGGAAGCACACCTCGCAGACCTTCCGGGTCGGTCGCCTGGAACGGGGCGTCCAGGTCGACTCCGCCCGGGCGCAACGTCAGGCGCGGGAGACGTGCACCGGGCGACTCGGTGGCTTCCTCGACGCCGACCGGGAGGCGCTTCGGCTCTCCCTGCTCGCAACGGTGTGGTTCACGCCGACGCTGGAGGAGGGCGCCGCCGGCGGCCGGTGGGTCCGCTGCGACGTGATCGCGACCGCCGGGTCGAACCGGCTGATGCCGCTGCCGAACAACCTGGAGGGCGCCCTCGGCGGCTTCGCGTTGTGCGCGACGGCCGAGCCGGGTCGCAAGGACTCGCGTCGGGTCCCCTGCTCCAGCCAGCACGCGTGGCGGGCCCTCGCGACCGTCGACCTGGCCGGGTCGGCGTACCCCTCGGCGGAGAGGGCGGGCGCCGCCATGGAGGAGACCTGCCGCTCGCGCGCCCGCGCCGCCGCCGACGACCCCCTCGACTTCACGTGGAGCGAGGAGCGCCCGACCCGCTCGCAGTGGAAGGCCGGTCAGCACTACGGGATCTGCTGGGTGCCGGAGTAGGTCGCCACTGGTGGGTACGCCGCCGGTTGAGGTGCGACGGAGCTGGCGACGGAGCCTCGAAACAAGACGGCTGCTGCCCTCGGATTCGAGGCTCGCTGGCGCTCGCACCTCCACCAGCGGGAGTCGACGAGAAGTTCCAATAGTTGTCCACACTATGGGCGTGCACGCCTGATCCGGCCCCGAAATGTCGGTGGTCGGTGATTGGGTTCTGGTATGGCGATCACGACCAGCGAGCTCCCCGACACCGCATCCGCGGTGCTCGCGTTCGCCCGCGCGTCCCGGAACGCTGCTGATCGAGAAGAAGCGAACCTGCTGGTCGCGGCCTGCGACTGGGCGGACCTGCACCCCGCCGAGACGATTCACGACGCGGCGGCGTTCCTGCTCGGCGGCGGGTCCGAGCACGAGGAGCCGGTCGCCGGACCGGGTGCACCGCTGGTGGCGGAGTTCTGCATCGCCGAGTTCGGTGCCGTGCTCGGCATCTCGACGGTGTCGGCGAAGCACCTGATCGGCCAGGCCCTCGAGCTGCGACACCGGCTCCCCAGGTTGTGGCGCCGCGTCCAGACAGGTGACCTGCCCTCGTGGCGGGCCCGGCGGATCGCGGAGACCACCATCCACGCCGGCCTGTCCCGAGAGGCCGCGGCGTACGTCGACGCCCACCTCGCACCGTTCGCGCACCGCACCTCCACCAGAGCGGTCGACCGGCTCGTCGATGCCGCGATGGCCCGGTTCGACCCCGCCCGCGCCGCCGCCGAAGCCCGGGCCGCCGCAGACGCCCGACACGTCACGATCGACAAGGAGCAGATCTCCTTCGCCGGCACCATGCGCGTCACCGCCGAGCTCGACCTCGCCGACGCCCTCGACCTCGCCGCCGCGGTCACCCACGGTGCCGAGACCCTGAAGGCACTCGGGTCCGACGAATCACTCGACGCCCGCCGTGCTGCCGCGGTCGGGGAGATGGCCCGGTCTCAGCTGTCGTTGCCGCTGGTTGAGGAAGGCGCGCAGCGCCTGTCTCGAGACCAGGGCTCAGTAAGCCGCCAGGTCGTGGTGCATGTCCACCTCACCCCCGGCGACCCGGTCGCCCGGCTGGAGCGGGGCAACCTCGCCACCCTCGACCAGATCCAGCACTGGTGCACCCAGACCCACACCCAAGTCACCATCAAACCGGTCATCGACCTCAACGAGCAGATCACCTGCCCCGGCTACCAACCCTCGGACCGGCTCCGCGAGCAAATCATTCTTCGCGACCGCACCTGCGTCTTCCCGTGGTGCACCAGGGCGGCCCGGGCCTGCGACCTCGACCACATCGTCCCCTGGGAACGGGGCGGCGCCACCACCACCGACAACCTCGCCGCGCTCTGCCGAAGACACCACCGCCTCAAAACGCACTCCGGCTGGCGATACCAGCGCACCGGCCCCGCGACCTACACCTGGACCAGCCCGCACGGCCACCGGTTCATCACCGACCCCGACGGCGCCGAACCGGGTTGACCACCCCGCCCCACTCCCCGCCCCTGAGCCCACGGCGGGGTCACAGGCACGAACCACTTGGCACCCGCCGGCCCCGGGGGCGAAGGTTCTGGTCGCGACCTGGATCCCTACGCTCCGCAGCCGCGCTACGAGCTCCTCGTACCGGTACGGCAGGTCGACAACCGCGCCGGGCACGCTTGCACCGAGCCGTCCGCCTCGACCTGGGCGACGGCGACCTCGAGGTCGTGCTTGCACTCCCGGCGTTGCCCGATCTGCCAGTGGTAGGTGACGACAGCATCTCCCCGTCGCGGCGGACGAGCCGATCTCGGGTCGAGCCGCTAGCCGTGGGAGAGCACGAGCTCCCCGGGTGCGTGACGTGAGCGCGAGCCGTCCGCCTGGCTTCCGCAGTCGTGACATCGCGGCCAAGGCAGTCGATCGGCCGGCCGCGCCTTCGGCATGACCCAGCGAGTTGCCCACGCAGAAGACCGGTTCGAACTCGAGGCAGAGGTGGTCGGGCAGCGCGCCCCACGTGGAGTGGAGTGTCCGCAGTGCGACACCCACCTCGTCAGCGAGCTCCCGGGTGCGCCGATCCGTCCCACCGATGGGTGTCTGTCGCGACCACGTCCGGGCCGATTCCCGCGGACCGGCGGCGGGCTGAACGGTCGCACATTCGCAGTCGAGGACACGCGCGTGGGCTGGGAGGCAGGCCAGGTCCGGCGCACACCGGCCCCCGACCCACTCAGTCGTTGATCGCCTCGATGCCACGCCGCTCGAGCTCCTCGAGGCGGTCGCGCATGTGCTGGAGCACCTCGGGAGGATGCGGCTCCCAGTCCTCGACCTCGCCGAGCACGCGCAGCGGCGCCCGGGTCCGGTAGGACCTGGTCGGGTTGTCCGGGAACCTCTGGTCCGTCAGGTTGGGATCGTCCTCGATGATGCCCGTGGGCTCGACCCGGTAGATCCGGCCGGGGCCATCGCCCTCCGCCAGCTCGGCGCCCCAGGTGGCTGCGTCGAGGGTCGCGGTCAGGTAGATGAAGCTGGCCGTCGCCCGCTTGCCGTAGTTGGAGCTGTAGCCGGGCGCCAGCAGGTCGCCGGGCCGCAGGGCAGCCTTGGTGCCGTGGAGGAACGGCCCGGCGTCGTCGCCCCGCAGCCGTCCCATGACGACCCGGTCCGGCCCGAGCCCCGGGCCGAGCACCGTCCAGCCGGCACGCGCATACAGGCGTCGCGCCGGGTCGGCCGGGTCGGCCGTGGTCATCAGCAGCCAGCGCTCCTGGGGCAACCCGGTGGTCAGCGCCTCCAGCAGCCGGACGCCGACGCCACCGCCACGCGCGGCCGGAAGTACGCCGAGACTGACGAGCTCGAAGTGACCTCCCACCCACTCCCGGGACACCGCGGCCGGCAGTACGTCGACGACCTGATCGGTCCACCACTGACCGCGCTGACCGGTGTAGCCGTAGGCGAAGCCGACCAGCTGCGCGCCGTCATGGGCCCGAGCCAGGCGGAACCCCTCGCGGGAGACGTGCCGGTCCCACACCGAGGAGCGCCACTCGTCGAGCGTGGGCTGGTCGCCGAAGACCGCGTCGTACACAGGCCACAGGGCGAGTGCGTCGGCCTCGTCGACCTGCTCGGTGACCGTGATCCGCATGGTGCCCCTAGAAACCGAGCTTGCGAAGCTGCCTGGGGTCGCGCTGCCAGTCCTTGGCGATCTTGATGTGCAGGTCGAGGTAGACCGGGGTGCCGAAGAGCGCCTCGATCTGCTTGCGGGCGGCGGTGCCGACCTCGCGCAGCCGGGCACCCTTGTGGCCGATCATGATCCCCTTCTGGGAGTCGCGCTCGACGTACAGGTTGGCGTAGATGTCGAGCAGTGGCTTGTCCTCGTCGCGCCCCTCCCGCAGGCCCATCTCCTCGACGACCACGGCGATGGAGTGCGGGAGCTCGTCGCGAACCCCCTCGAGCGCGGCCTCGCGGATCAGCTCGGCGACGATGGCCTCCTCGGGGGCGTCGCTGAGGTCGCCGTCGGGGTAGAGCTGCGGACCGTCGGGCAGCAGCCCGACCAGCAGGTCCTCGAGCAGCTTCACCTGGTCACCGGACTGCGCGGAGACAGGCACGATCTGGGCCCACTCGACGCCGGCATCGGCCCCGAGCCTCTCGATGTCGAGCAGGTGCTGGCCGATCTGCTCACCGGTGGCGAGGTCGGTCTTGGTGGCGATCGCGACCTTGATGGTGCGGCGCACCTTTGCCATCTCCCTGACGATGAACCGGTCGCCGGGCCCGACCTTCTCGTTGGCCGGCAGGCACACGGCGACGATGTCGACCTCGGCCAGCGTGGTCTTGACCAGGTCGTTGAGGCGCTCCCCGAGCAGGGTCCGCGGCCGGTGCAGGCCGGGGGTGTCGACCAGGATGAGCTGGGCGTCGGGCCGGTGCACGATGCCGCGTACGACGGTGCGCGTCGTCTGCGGCTTGGAGCTGGTGATGACCACCTTGGTGCCCACCAGCGCATTGGTCAGCGTCGACTTGCCCGCGTTGGGCCTGCCGACGAACGACGCGAAGCCGCTCTTGTGTGCGGGGGCTGCTGGCTCGGTCATGTGTTCCTTGCGTCGTCGTACTCGGCCCAGATCTGGTCGTCAGTCTTGCCTGCCGCCCTGCCGGCCCGGTAGATCGGGCCCGGGTCGACCGCCCGCGGCTGCCGCTGAAGGCTCGCGCGCCAGTAGCCCATCACGTCGTACGCCGTGCTCGCGAGGCCGCGCTCGCGCATCAGGTACTTCCGGATCGCCCGCATCTGCGCGGACTCCCCCGCCATCCAGAAGTATCCGTCACCGTCGGGCCAGTCGATGCCCTCGACGACCTGGGCGAGAGCAGACGCACCGGGAGCAGGGGGCGCGATCCAGGCGACGTCGGAGCCCTCGGGCAGGTAGGTGCCGAGGTCGTCGGGGACCTCCGCCCAGATGCGGGTGGGCAGGTCGACGGTCTCGGCGATCCGGGCCATCGCCGGCAGCCCGGTGAGGTCGCCGACCAGCAGGACCCAGGCAGCCCCTGCGGGCAGCGTGAACGACCCCCGAGGTTCGGTGACCGTCACCGTCTCGCCGACGCAGTCGCGGGCAGCCCACTCGGTGACCAGGCCGACCTCGTGCACGACCACGTCGACCACGAGCTCGCCCGAGGACCACGACCGCACGGTGTAGTACCGGCTCTGGAACTGGCCCGGCACGATGAGGCCCACCCACTCGTCGGGCACCCCGGTGCTGGCGAACTCCGAGAGTCCGGGGCCGCCGAGGGTCAGCCGGACCAGGTGCGGCGACAGCTCCTCACGCCGCAGCACCTCGGCTGGGAACTGCCGGGCCCTGGTGCTCACGCAGCAAGGCTAGTCACCACTCGGGACGCAGCCCGAATCCGTCCTGCCCGTCCTCCCCGGTCCGGACCGCGAGGACCTGGTGCAGCTGCACCTCGTTGCGCTCGAAGCCGATCCGCGATCCGGCCATGTAGACGCCCCAGACGCGCGCCGTCCCCTCGCCGACCTCGGCCACGCACTCGTCCCAGTTGTCGCGCAGGTTGGCGCACCACTCACGCAGGGTGAGCGCGTAGTGACGCCGCAGGTTCTCCTCGTGCATGACCTCGAAGCCCGCGTCCTGGGCCGCGCTGATGATGCGCCCCGAGCCGGTCAGCTCCCCGTCGGGGAAGACGTAGCGGTCGATGAACGCACCGGTCTCCTCGCGCCGGTTGTGCGCACGGGTGATGCAGTGGTTCAGCAGCCGCCCCTCAGGGCGCAGCCGGTTGAGCAGGTGGGTGAAGTACACCGGGTAGTTGCGCACGCCGATGTGCTCGGTGAGCCCGATGGAGCTGACCGCGTCGAACCCGGTCTCGGTGACGTGGCGGTAGTCGAGGTGCCGGATCTCCACCAGGTGGTCGAGCCCCTCACGCTTCACCGCCTCCTGGCCCCACGCGGCCTGCTCGGCCGAGAGCGTCACGCCGAGCGCGGAGACGCCGTACTCGCGGGCGGCGTGCATCACCATGCCGCCCCAGCCGCAGCCGACGTCGAGCAGCCGCTGCCCGGACCGGAGCCCGAGCTTGCGCGAGACCAGGTCGAACTTCGCCGCCTGGGCGTCCTCGAGCGAGACGTCGGGACCGTCGAACAGCGCACACGTGTAGGCCATCGAAGGGCCGAGCACCAGCTCGTAGAAGCGGTTGGACACGTCGTAGTGGTGGTGGATCACGTCGGCGTCACGGGTCATCGAGTGCCGCAGCCCCTCGACGGCACGACGCCAGCGCGGGAGCGTCTCCTGCGGCGGCGGAGGAGGCGGCACCAGGTGGGCGATGCCCAGCGACCGCACGATCGACAGCGCCTCGGCGGGGGTCGGCGCACGGAAGCGCAGGTGGCTCTTCAGCAGTGCCAGGGCCTCGTACGGATCCCCCGGCTCGACGCCGCTGATCGTCATGTCGCCCATCACGTAGGCCCGAGCCATGCCGAGGTCGCCGGGAGCGGTCAGCAGGTAGGACAGCCCGCGCTCGTTGTGCAGGTGCAGGCCGATGCTCGCGTCCTGAGGCCCCGCGCTGCTGCCGTCGTACGCCGTGAAGCGCACCGGCATGCCGTCGCGGAGCAGCGACGCGACCGCGTCCCCGATCGTGAGGTCTCGACTCGTCGTCAGGCTCATGATGTTCCTCCCGTTACGCCTGCGCCGGTCAACGCCGGCGTACTGCCTTGTCGTAGAGGCTGGTCAGCCGGTCGTCGGGGTCGACGTCCTGCTTGACCTTGGCCAGGTGCTCGCCGTCGTACAGCGCGGCGAACGTGTCCGGATCGTAGAAGGCCTCGGAGTACAGCGACTTGTTGCCGCCCAGCTCGTGCACCTTGGCCTCGATGGCACGGTTGCGGGGCGAGTCGACGGCGTCGGGCCCGACGTGCACGGTGCCCCAGAAGCCGACATTGACGTACGTCGCGCCCGGACGCATCGGGTAGAGCGGCCAGTCGCGCGTCGTGACGAGCGGGCACACCCACACCGGCCGCATCCCGATGGCGTCGTCGAACCAGGCGAGGAACTCCGCCAGCCGCTCGACCGGCAGCTCGACGTCCTGGATGACGCGCTCGCGCCGGGGTCTGTCCGCCAGCCGGTCGAGCCGGTCGGCGACGCCGAAGCGTCGTTCGAGCCCGACCAGCCGGTGATAGACGTCGGAGCGACGCCAACGCCGCGGCCACACGCGCCTGACCAGTGGGTGCTGCGCACCGAACGCGCCGGAGCACCAGAACCAGTCGGTGTCCCAGCGCCAGAGGTAGTCGTGCATGGTCAGCCGGTCGGTGGTGCGCTCGCGGACGGAGCGGAAGAAGACCTGCTGCCCGGTGTAGTCGGAGGTCGGGCCGGGGCTGTCGGTCCAGCGGGCCAGCGTGAGGTAGAGCTCGCCGGGCTCGAAGGCCACGCCGTCGAGACCGTCGACCCGCTCGCCGGCCCACTCGCGACTCACGGCGATCTCGCTGATCGCGTTCGCCAGCCCGGCCGCGTCGTCGAAGCGCACGTGGCGCAGGGCGACGTGGTCGTGGACCGGCTCGAGCTCGATGCGCAGCCGGGTGGCGTAGCCGAGCGACCCGTAGGAGTTGGGGAACGTGTCGAACAGCTCGTCACCGGGCCGGCACGTGACGACCTCCCCGGCGCCGGTGAAGACGTCCATCTCGCGCACCGACTCGTGTGGCAGGCCGTTGCGGAACGACGTCGACTCGATGCCCAGGCCCGTGACCGCGCCGCCCAGCGTGATGGTGCGCAGCTGCGGCACGACGTACGGGATGAGGCGGTGCGGCAGCGTCGCTGCCACCAGCGTCTCGTAGGTGCACATGCCCTGCACGTCGGCAGTGCGGGCGGCGGTGTCGACGTGCAGCACGCCGGCCAGTCCGCTGACGTCGAGTCCGGGCGCATCGGTGGCGCTGCGGGACCGGAACAGGTTGGACGTCGGCTTCGCGAGCCGCACCGGCGCGCCGACCGGGATGGCGTCGTACGACGCGCGCAGGCGGGCGACCGCACTCTCGTGCGCGCGCAGGTGGGTCGAGTCGGACCCCTGCCCCTGAACAGGTTTCACAGTGTCAAACGTACTCAGCCCACGGGCCGCCGCAAGTGGGTTCAGGTCGTGGAGGACGTCACGACGGTGCCGCGCTCGTCGGCGAGGTGCACGACGACCCCGGTGCCGGCCAGATCGGTGAGCGCACCGTGGTCGGGCTCCACGAGGGAGGTGGCGGGCCCCAGCACCACACACGCCTCGAGCCCGCGTGCGCCCGACGCGACCGCCATCGCCACGCAGCCCTGCACCGCGCTGAGCTGGAGGCTGGGCAGGTCGACGGTGGCCGCGGCGTAGGTGCGTCCGTCGAGGTCGCGGACCGCGGCACCCTCGGCGGCGCCGACCCGGGCACGCGTGGCGCGAGCCAGGGTGACGAGCTTGTCGTCCTCGGCGCTCAGCTGATCGGGGCGGCGCTCAGGCATCTGCGGACTCCTCGGCATCGGTGGCAGGGTCGTGCTCGGGGACGACGCGCCTGATCAGCACGGTCCCCAGCTTGTGGCGTCGGCCGGTCGCGCGCTCGGCCTCGAAGCGCAGGCCGTGCACCTCGACCGACGCGCCGGGGATCGGCACCCGGCCCAGGTGCTTGGCCAGCAGCCCGCCGACGCTGTCGACGTCGTCGTCGATGATCTGGATGCCGAAGAGGTCGACCAGGTCGTCGACGGGGTAGCGCGACACGACGCGCGCACTGCCGTCCTCGAGCGTCTCGAACTCGGCGGAGTCCTCGTCGTACTCGTCGGTGATCTCGCCGACGATCTCCTCGAGCACGTCCTCGATGGTCACCAGCCCGGCGGTGCCGCCGTACTCGTCGACGACGACGGCGACGTGCTGGCGCATCGACTGCATCTCCGACATCAGCTCGTCGACGGGCTTGGAGTCGGGGACGTAGTGCACGGGACGCATGACCTCCTCGACGCGCTCGGTGGTCTCGACGTCGGGGGCCTCGAAGTCGCGGCGGACGAGGTCCTTGAGATAGGCCATGCCGAGCACGTCGTCGAGGTTCTCGCCGATGACCGGGATCCGGGAGTAGCCGCTGCGCAGGAACAGCGACATCGTCTGGCGGAGGTTCTTGTGGTGCTCGATGTAGACGACGTCGTTGCGCGGCACCATCACCTCGCGGGCGATCGTGTCGCCGAGCTCGAAGACGGAGTGGATCATCTTGCGCTCACCCGACTCGATCACCGCCGATGCCTCGGCCATGTCGACGAGCTCACGGAGCTCGGTCTCCGTCGAGAAGGGACCGGTGCGGAAGCCGCGGCCGGGGGTGATCGCGTTGCCGAGCAGGATCAGCAGCTGCGGGAGCGGCCCGAGGATCCTGGTGACGAAGACGAGGGGGCCGGCCGAGAGCAGGGCGACCTTGAGGTCGTGCTGGCGACCGACGGTGCGGGGCGCCACCCCGATCACGACGAACGAGACCAGCAGCATCACGCTCATCGTGACCAGCAGCGTCGCCGCCCAGGCGTTGTCGAAGCGCTCGGAGACCCAGAGCGTCACGATGACGATCGCGCCGATCTCGCAGAGCAGGCGCAGCAGCAGCGCGGTGTTGAGGTAGCGCGAGGCGTCGTCGAGGATCCGCAGCAGCTTGCGCGAGCCGGGACGGGCCTCGGCCGCCAGCTCCTCGGCGCGGGCGTGCGAGAAGCCGGCGAGGGCCGCGTCGGCAGCGGAGAAGAGCCCCGCGAAGAAGACCAGGACAGCCGCCGCGAGGAGCAGCCAGAAGTCTGTCACCGAGCGCGCCACTCCGCGAGCAGGCGGTCCTGGAGACCGAACATCTCCGCGTGCTCGTCGGGCTCGGCATGGTCGTAGCCGAGCAGGTGGAGGATGCCGTGCACCGTGAGCAGCTCGATCTCAGCGTCGGTCGAGTGACCGGCCGTGGTCGCCTGCTGCTCGGCGATGTCGGGACAGAGCACCAGGTCGCCGAGCACGCCCTCCTCGGGCTCCTCGTTGACCAGGCCGGGACGCAGCTCGTCCATGGGGAAGGCGAGCACGTCGGTCGGTCCCTCCTTCTCCATCCACTGCTCGTTGAGCTGGGCGATGGTCTGCTCGTCCACGGCCTTGATGCAGAGCTCGGCGAGCGGGTGCACGCGCATGGAGTCCATGACGAACCGCGAGAGACCGGCGAGCTGCTTGACGTCGAGCACGCGGCCGGACTCGTTGAGGACCTCGATGCTCATCGAGTGGTGCCTCGGACGGGTCCGGACTCGGCACGCGCCGAGTGCTCGTCGTAGGCCTCGACGATCTTGCCGACGAGGCGGTGGCGTACGACGTCGTGCGCGGTGAGCCGGTTGAACGAGATGTCCTCGATCTCGGACAGGATGCCCTCGATGACGCGCAGCCCCGACAGGATCCCGCTGGGCAGGTCGACCTGGGTGACGTCTCCGGTGACGACGATCTTGGACCCGAACCCGAGCCGGGTCAAGAACATCTTCATCTGCTCCGGAGAGGTGTTCTGCGCCTCGTCGAGGATGATGAACGAGTCGTTGAGCGAGCGGCCGCGCATGAACGCCAGCGGCGCCACCTCGATGGTCCCGGCGGCCAGCAGCTTGGGGATCGACTCGGGGTCGACCATGTCGTGCAGGGCGTCGTAGAGGGGCCGCAGGTAGGGGTCGATCTTCTCGCTGAGTGTGCCCGGCAGGAAGCCCAGGCGCTCGCCGGCCTCGACGGCGGGGCGGGTCAGGATGATCCGGTTGACGTCCTTGGCCTGGAGCGCCTGCACGGCCTTGGCCATGGCGAGGTAGGTCTTGCCGGTGCCGGCCGGCCCGATGCCGAAGGTGATCGTGTTGGCGTCGATCGCGTCGACGTAGCGCTTCTGGTTGAGCGTCTTGGGCCGGATGGTGCGGCCGCGGTTGCTCAGGATGTTGAGGCTGAGCACGTCGGCGGGTCGCTCGGTGGTCTCCTGGCGGAGCATGCCGATGGCGCGCTCGACGGTCTCGCTGGTGACGCCCTGGCCGGTGCGGATGATCGTGATCAGCTCGTCGATCAGGCGCTCGGCGAGGGCGATCTCGGCGGCGTCGCCGTGGAGGGTGATCCGGTTGCCGCGCACGTGCACGTCTGCGTCGAACGAGGACTCGAGGAGCCCGAGATGCTCATCGCCCGGCCCGAGGAGGCTCACCATGTTGACGCTGTTGGGCACGACGACCGTGTGCTTGGTGGTGAGTCGCTGTGAGTCAGTCATCGTTGCCCGGAGGGGCGCCTTTCGGGTCGGGTCGCAGGAGCCATCCATGGTACGGGAGTGCCGCGGGCAAGCCCACCGAGTAGCGCGTACGGTGTGCGCATGGGGCCGTCACAGTGGCACAGGGACGAGGACGACGGCCTTGCGGACGACACCCCGCCGTTGTGGTTCCACGGCCAGCACCTGCCCGGTGACGCCCGGCGGATGGGCCTGACCTCGCACGTCCCCGACGGCGCCCTGCTCGACTTCGCCGGCACGCTCGACAGCACCAAGCGGGTGCACCGCATCACCGCCTGGGTGCTGCTCGTGGTCTTCGGGCTGCCGGTGGTCTTCGCCCTGCTGCGCGTCCTCTACGCGTTCACGGGCGAGTGACCTGCAGGATCCCGAGGCACATCTCGTCGGTGGTGCCCTCGCCCCACACGACGTAGCGGTCGGGCTGTCCCTCGAACGACGGCAGCTTGTCGCGCAGGTCCTGCGAGTGCCGGCAGGTGACCCGCACGGTGTCCCACGGCTCGACCCGCACCGGTTCGATCGGCTTGGAGCCCTGGTCGTCGAAGTCCCAGACCGGGATGTCGAGCACCGTCCTCGCCTCCGGGGTGCCGGGGTTGAGCTCGATCTTGATCTCACGGCCCAGCAGGTGCATGTGACCGGCCACGCCGTGGATCGTCATCGGCTCGCCGATGGTGCGGGTGCACGACTGCTCCTCGCCGGCGACGATCCTGGTGCCGCAGAGCAGGTGCAGCACGTCGGCGAGGGCGCCGGGGCCATGACCGAAGCGAGCCTTGACGTCGGCCAGCGCCGCATCGCGGTCGCACAGCGGGTTGTCGGTGTGCCCTCCGCGACACGGCAGCTCGACGGGCGCAGGCAGCAGGAACGTCGAGATCGGCTCCAGGTCGGCCTTCCCGCGGGCGAGCCTGAGCTGGGTGGCCGAGGTGTCGGGCTGGCTGCCCGCGAGCAGGTTGTAGTGCACCTGCATCACGACGCGCGACCCCTTCTCGAGGCGTACGCCGAAGCCGGGCTTGGTGACCGCCTCGCTGCCGCCGGGTGCCCAGGCACCCAGCCAGGGGGCGTTGTCGACCTGGGCGCCACCGGAGTCGAGACCGGTGCCGCCGAAGCAGGTCCAGCCCTCACCGGGATCGCCGGCGTCCATGTCCTCGGCGCCGCCGACCTTGTCGGCCGGGACGCTGAACAAGATGACGTGGTGCACGACCTCCGGGTTCCCGGGCAGGACGTTGGTGCCGGTGATGAAGGCGTCCTTCTCCAGGCCGGGGTCGAGCAGGAAGCAGCGGTAGTCGTCGGTGCCGACGCCGGTGGGAGCCGATGGCGTGTAGGCCTCCGGCATCTCGAGGGTGACCCGGCGCTCGCCCGCACGCAGCGGCTTGGGCCGGGGCTGCTTGGCGCTCGTGGTGTCTCCGTGGGCGGCGTCGCCGGCTGCGGAGGGCTCGGCCGCAGGAGTGACCTCGACCTCGGAGCGGGCGGTGTCGGCGTCGTCGACGGCTCCGCCGCAGCCGGCGAGCAGGACGACCAGGGCGACGACGGCGGACGCCGGGCCCAGCAGGCGACGGCTCATCCGGGAGGCCAGGCGAAGCCGCGGCCACCGAGGAGGTGGAGGTGGGTGTGGAAGACGCTCTGACCGGCGTCGGCGCCGGTGTTGAACACGAGGCGGTACTGGTCGCCGAGGTCGTCGTCGCCGGCCACCTTCGCAGCGGCCGAGACGAGGTCGGCGACGGTCGCGGGCTCCGCCTCGGCAAGCTCCGCGGCGTTGGCGTGGTGGTTGCGCGGGACCACCAGGACGTGGGTGGGCGCCTGCGGGGCGAGGTCCCGGAAGGCGAGCACGGTGTCGGACTCGTGGACGACGTCGGCGGGGATGTCACCCGCGACGATCTTGCAGAAGAGGCAGCCCTCGGCAACTGTCATGCGCCAACTCTCCCACGCAACACGACACCGCGGGAGCGGTAAACCAGGCGAACGGGTCGCGCGTCCTACTAGCGTGATCATCCATGCACAGGCTCACCCCCGTGGGATGCGCGCCCCGCTCCGCGCGGGGCTCGTGACCGACCCCGCCGGGTGGCAGGCCGACGAGGCACTGGAGCAGCTGTACGCCGCCCACTGGCGGCAGCTGGTGCGCCTGGCCGTGCTCCTGGTACGCGACGTCGGGACGGCCGAGGAGGTGGTGCAGGACGCCTTCGTCGCCGTGCACGGCAGGTGGTCTCGGATCCGCACCGCCGAGGCCGCGCTCCCCTACCTGCGCCAGACGGTCGTCAACCGGTCCCGATCGGTGCTCCGGCACCGGGTGGTGGTCGACCGGCACCTCCGCGCGGAGGCGGCACGGCCGCTCGAGCCGGCCCCGGACGCCGAGGGGGTCGTGCTGGACGCGGCCCGGCGCGACGCCGTACTCGACGGCATGCGGTCGCTGCCCCTGCGGCAACGGGAGGTGCTCGCGCTGCGCTACTTCGTCGACCTGTCGGAGGGTGAGATCGCCACGACGCTCGGCATCTCGCGCGGTGCGGTGAAGAGCCATGCCTCCCGCGGCGCGGCCACGCTGCGCGCCCTGCTCGGTCCCCTGCTGGAGGAGCTGTCATGACCGACGACGACAGGCTGGCGCGTGCCCTGCACGACGCCGTGTCCGACATCGAGCCGCGCGACGCGCTGGCCGAGATCCGATCCCGTACCCGAACCCGCTCCGATGCGAAGGTGGCAACCATGAGCAACCGCACCTGGCCCCTCGTCCTCCTCGGCGCTGCCGCGACCGCCGCCGTCATCGGCGTCGTCGCCTTCGTCGGGGGCTTCGGGGGCGACGAGCCCGACCCCGGCCCGGCCGCGTCGTCCTCGCAGGCGACCGAGCCGGAGCCGTCCGAGCCGGACGCCGCCAGCCCCTCGGCATCGCCCACCGAGGCGACGACGCCCGAACCCAGCCCCGGTGCCGTACCTCTCTACTTCATCGGCGACACCGACCGTGGAGGACCACGCCTCTACCGCGAGTTCCAGGCCGGGGGCGTCTCGCTCGACAGCGCGCTCGACCTGCTCACCGGCAGCCCGCTCGACTCCGACTACCGCACGGCGTGGCCGACCGGCGCGTTCGCCGGCGCCGAGGACGACGGCGACGTGATCACCGTGCGCCTGGCCGACTCCCTGAGCCCGACCCCCGACATGTCCGAGGCCGAGGCCGAGGCCGCCGTCCAGCAGGTCGTCTACACGGTCCAGGCCGTGGCCCAACGCCGCGCACCGGTGCAGTTCACGGTGGCCGGTGGCCCCGCGAAGAGCGTCTTCGGTGTCGACACCGCCCAGCCCGTCTCGAACGCGCCGATCCTCGGCGCACTGAGCCACATGAACATCACCACCCCCGAGCAGGGCGCCACCGTGAGCGGCACCCTCGAGCTCTCGGGCGTGGCCAACAGCTTCGAGGCCAGCAGCGGCTGGGAGCTGCGCCAGGGCGACAAGGTCGTCAAGAAGGGCGTCTGGATGGCCGAGGGCTGGATGGAGGAGAAGCTCTTCCCGTTCGAGGTCTCCATCGACCTTGCCGGGGTCGCGCCGGGTGACTACTCGATCTGGGCGACCACCGACGACCCCACCGGCGGCACCGAGGGCGTCGGTGCGATGAGTGACGACAAGGACATCACGATCAAGTAGTCCGTGGGCTCACCGGCTCAGGGTAGTCCGGTGCAAATTCGTCGTCGCCGAGGTCCAGCACAGCAAGACTGCACCGGACTATCCCCCGATCGAGCTCAGGTTCCGCTGAGCCAGCCGGTCGATGATGACAGCCGGGGTGATCACGACGGCTCAACCCCAGCGGGGCGTGCCGGCCAGCAGTGCGGCGACGGCGGCGACCCCCGCGGTCGACGTACGCAGCACCTCGCTGCCCAGACGGACCGACACGGCGCCGGCGGCGACGAAGGCGGCGACCTCCTCGTCGGTCAGTCCGCCCTCGGGACCGACGACGACCACGACGTGCTCGGCGTCGGCCACGGCGGGGAGCGGTTGCGCGCCCTCCTCGTGGAGTACGACGACCAGGTCGGCCGCCCGGATCAGCTCGACCACCTCGGCCGTGCCGGCCATCTCGGCCACGTCGGGGAACCAGGTGCGGCGGGCCTGCTTGGCGGCCTCCCGGGCGGTGGCGCGCCACTTGGCCAGCGACTTCGTGGCCCGCTCGCCACGCCAGACGGCGACACTGCGGGCGGCGGCCCACGGCACGATGTGCGTCACCCCGATCTCGGTCAGCATCTCGACCGCCAGCTCGCCCCGGTCGCCCTTCGGCAGCGCCTGGACGACGGTGATCACCGGTGTCGGCGCCGGCGGTGTGTCCACGCCGAGCACGGCCACCGCGAAGGCGCGCTTGCCGGTCGAGGCGACCTCGCCCGTCACGGAGGTCCCGGCACCGTCGGTGAGCACCACCGACTCCCCCACCCGCAGCCTGCGGACGGCCACCGCATGGTGCGCCTCGTCACCCGTGACCTCGACCGTCGCCCCGGCCGTGACGCCCCCCAGCGTGGGCACCAGGTGGACGGGGAGGGACATCAGACGTTGAACGCGTCGCGGAGCCGGCCGAAGACCGACTTGTGGGAGGCCTGCACGGTGCCCTGCGGCGACTCCTCGCCGCGGATCGCCGCGAGCTCGCGCAGCAGCTCCTCCTGGCGGGCGTCGAGCCGGGTCGGGGTGTCGACGACGACGGTGATGACCAGGTCGCCACGACCGCCGCGCAGGCCGGGCACGCCGTACCCGCGCATGACGTGCTCGGTGCCCGACTGGGTGCCGGCCTTGATCTCGAGGTCGAGGCTGGTGACGAGCTCGGAGTCCTCGGCGGCGTCCAGGTCGGCCTCCAGCAGCGGCAGCTGGACCGAGGTGCCCAGCGCAGCTGCGGTCATCGGCAGCGAGACGGTGCAGTGCAGGTCGTTGCCTGCTCGGGTGAACGTCGCGTGCGGCTCGACCTGGATCTCGACGTACAGGTCGCCGGCCGGTCCGCCCCCGGGGCCGACCTCACCCTGCTCGGTGAGCTGGACGCGCGTGCCGGAGTCGACGCCGCCGGGGATCTTGACCTTGAGGGTGCGGCGCGACCGCACCCGGCCGTCGCCGGAGCACTCGCGACAGGGGTCGGGGATCAGCGTGCCGAAGCCGCGACAGGCGGCACAGGGACGCAGCGTGCGGATCTCGCCGAGGAACGAGCGCTGCACCTGGGCCACCTCACCGACGCCGCGGCAGGTCTCGCAGGTGATGGGACTGGTGCCGGGCGCGGTGCCGTCGCCGTGGCAGGTGGTGCAGACGACGGCGGTGTCGACCTTGAGGTCCTTGGTGGCGCCGAAGGCGGCCTCGGCGAGGTCGATGTCGAGCCGGATCAGGGCGTCCTGTCCCCGCCGCATGCGGGGCCTCGGGCCACGGGCGCCGGCGCCGGCGCCGGCCTGACCGCCGAAGAAGGCGTCCATGATGTCGGTGAACGAGAAGCCGGCGCCCTGCCCGAAGCCACCGGCACCCGCGCCGGCACCCCCGAACGGGTCGCCGCCACGGTCGTACGCCGCGCGCTTCTGGGGGTCCGACAGCACCTCGTAGGCGCGGGAGACCTCCTTGAACTTCTCCTGCGTCTCCGGGTCGGGGTTGACGTCGGGGTGGAGCTGCCTGGCCTGCTTGCGGTAGGCCTTCTTGATGGTGTCGGCATCCGCGTCGCGGGCGACGCCGAGGAGCTCGTAGAGGTCCTGACTCACGTTTGTCCGTCTTCCTAACTTCTTGAGGCTCAGGCCTCGTCGAGAATGCGAGACACGTAACGGGCGACCGCTCGCACCGCCGTCATCGTGCCGGGGTAGTCCATCCGGGTGGGTCCGACGATGCCGAGGCTCGCCAGTGCGTCGTCGCCGGGGCCGTAGCCGGTGGCCACGACGCTGGTCGAGGAGAGCTCGGCGTACGGGCCCTCGTGGCCGATGCGCACCGTCACGGCACCGCCGGTGCCGGCCTCGCCGAGCAGCTTGAGCAGCACGACATGCTCCTCCAGCGCCTCGAGGAGCGGTCTGACCGAGGTGTCGAACGAGTCGCCGTACCTGGCCAGGTTGGCCGCGCCACCGACCGCCACGCGCTCATCGCTTCGATGGTCGGACATGGCGTCGGAGAGGGTGTCGACGATGGCGGTGACCAGGCCGTCGGGCACGTCGTCGGGAACGGACGCCAGGGCCGCGAGTGCGGTGATGGCCTCGGCGATGCGCTCGCCGACGACAGCCCGGCCGATGCGGGCACGGAGCGCCGCGAGCACGTCGTCACCGAGCTGCTCGGCGACCTCGACGATGCGCTGCTCGACCCGGCCGGTCGAGAGGATGAGCACGACGAGGAGCCGGCTCGGCGCCAGCGCCACCAGCTCGACGTGGCGCACGGTGCTGCGCGAGAGCGTGGGGTACTGCACGACCGCCACCTGGCGGGTGAGCTGCGAGAGCATCCGCACCGAGCGCTGGACGACGTCGTCGAGGTCGACGGCCCCGTCGAGGAAGGTCGAGATCGCGCGCTTCTCGGCGGCACTCATCGGCTTGACGGTCGTCAGCCGGTCGACGAAGAGCCGGTAGCCCTTGTCGGTCGGCACCCGGCCGGCGCTGGTGTGCGGCTGGTGGATGAACCCCTCCTCCTCCAGCACGGCCATGTCGTTGCGCACCGTGGCCGGGGAGACCCCCAGCCGGTGCCGCTCGACGAGGGCCTTCGAACCGACCGGCTCCTCGGTGGCGACGTAGTCCTCGACGATGGCCCGGAGGACGGCGAGCTTGCGGTCGTCGGTCATGCGGGCCTCCTCTCGGCTCGTTGCTGGCACTCCATCATGGCGAGTGCCAAGACTACCCGCCCACCCAGGTGCGCTCGGGAAGGCACCGGCCGTGGGCGGCTAGCCTGCGGGCATGTCTGACTTCATCGAGGTGGCCGATCGCGTCTGGGTGGCGCGCTACGAGTGGTTAGACGTCAACGTCACGGCGGTCGGCAGCGACCGCGGGCTGCTCGTGGTCGACACCCACAGCTCCGGGCTCGCCGCCAACGGCGTCATCGCTGACCTGCGTCGTCTGGGCGCTGGTGAGGTCACCACCGTGGTCAACACGCACTCGCACTTCGACCACACGTTCGGCAACGCGGCCTTCCGGTCGGCGTACGGCGACATCGCGATCCACGCCCACGAGAACGCCGCCGCGGCCACCGTCGCCTCGGGTGAGCGCGTCAAGGGCCACTACCGCGACGACCCCGACGCGGTCCGGCGCGAGGAGATCCTGGCGACCGAGGTGGTCGCGGCCGACCGCACCTTCTCCTCCGCCGTCTCCCTCGACCTCGGCGACCGGGTGGTCGAGCTCGTGCACCCCGGCCGCGGGCACACCGACGGCGACCTCGTGGTCCGCATCCCCGACGTCGACGTGGTGCTCGCCGGCGACCTGGTCGAGGAGTCGGCTCCGCCGGTGTACGGCGTCGACTGCTTCCCGCTGGACTGGCCGCACAGCATGGACATCGTGCTCGGCCTCACCACGTCGGGGAGCACCGTGGTGCCCGGGCACGGTGTGCCCGTCGACCGCGACTTCGTCGAGATCCAGCGCAACGAGCTCGGTCTGATGGCGGACGCGATCCGCGGCCTGGCCGGTCGGGGTGTGCCCCTCGACCAGGCGCTGGAGGTAGGCGAGTTCCCGTTCCCGGCCGACCGGCTCGCGGAGGCGCTCCGTCGTGGCTACGAGCAGCTGCCGGCGGGCCGCATGCACCTCCCCCTCGTCTGAAGGGAGCGTTGACGGGCGGCCACCGGCCCTGTTGGCTCGGAGCATGAGCGAACACGAGGGCGAGTCCCCCCAGGCCGGCATCACCGACGACCAGCTGCCCGAGGACCTGCAGCCCGGCGAGGACAACCCGCTCGCCGAGCCGCTCGACCCCGACGACGTGGACCGCGACCTCGAGATGGACGCGACCCAGGAGCCCGACGAGGCGCAGGCCACCGAGCACTGACGGCGCGCCCCCGCCACCGAGGACGTCGGGCGACCTAGCGTTGACGAGTGACCTCCCCTGATCGCTACGGCTCCGACGTCCTCTCCACCGACTGGAAGAAGCCCAAGCGCGGCCGCGCGCAGGAGCATCCGGCTGACCCGGGCCTCGTCGTCGAGGAGGTCACCACCGACTGGTGCGGCGAGATCATCGCGGTCGACCGGGACCTCCACACCGTCACGCTCGAGGACCGCCGCGCCAAGCGTCGTACCTTCCCGCTGGGTCCGGGCTTCCTGCTCGACGGCAGGCCGGTGATCCTCACCGCGCCCCTGCGGAAGGCCGCGCCCGCCGCCCCCACGCGTACGGCGTCCGGCTCGGTCGCCGTCCAGGGAGTGAGGGCCCGGGTGGCCCGGCAGAGCCGGATCTTCGTCGAGGGACGCCACGACGCCGAGCTGGTCGAGCGGGTCTGGGGCGACGACCTGCGCATCGAGGGCGTGGTCGTGGAGTTCCTCGGCGGTGTCGACGACCTGGCCGACCACCTGCGCGACTTCAAGCCCGGTCCGGGGCGCCGGGTCGGCGTGCTGGTCGACCACCTCGTCCCCGGGTCCAAGGAGAGCCGGATCGCCCAGGCCATCGTCAAGTCACCGGTCGGCAAGCACGTGCTGATCGTCGGGCACCCGTTCATCGACGTGTGGCAGGCCGTCAAGCCCGCCCGGCTCGGCATCGCGCGCTGGCCCGACGTGCCGCGCAACGTCGAGTGGAAGAAGGGCACCTGTCAGCTGCTCGGCTGGCCGCACCGCGACCAGACCGACATCGCCCGCGCCTGGCAGCACATCTTGTCGAAGGTCGACTCGTTCGCCGACCTCGACCCTGCCCTGCTCGGTCGGGTCGAGGAGCTCATCGACTTCGTCACCACGGAGTAGGACTCAGGGCAGCAGGTCGCGCACCACGGCGTCGGCCAGCAGCCGGCCACGCGGGGTCAGGATCAGGCGCTCGGTGCGCAGGGTCAGCAACCCGTCGTCGACGAGTCGCCGGACCTGGCCGCGACCGTGCTGGTCGAGGGCGAGCACCGGCAGCCCGTCGCGCAGCCGGATCTCCAGCAGCACCCGCTCCACTCGGCGGGTCTCGTCGTCGAGCACCTCGCGCGCGTGGGCGGGGCTCAGGTCGGCGGCCAGCCGGTCGGCGTACGCCGTCGGGTGCTTGACGTTCCACCAGCGCACGCCGCCGACGTGGGAGTGCGCGCCGGGGCCGGCGCCCCACCAGTCGCCGCCAGTCCAGTAGAGCTGGTTGTGCCGGCAGCGACTCTCGGGCCGGCGCGCCCAGTTGGACACCTCGTACCACTCCATGCCGCCGGCGCTGAGCAGCTCGTCGGCCAGGAGGTACTTGTCGGCCAGGTCGTCCTCGTCGGGCATCGGCAGCTCGCCGCGGCGTACCTGCCGGGCCAGGGCGGTGCCGTCCTCGACGATCAGGGAGTACGCCGAGATGTGGTCGGGCTCGAGAGCGATGGCGGAGGTCAGCGACTCCTCCCAGTCGGCGAGGGACTCCCCGGGCGTGCCGTAGATGAGGTCGAGGCTGACCTCGTCGAAGCCCGCCGCCCGCGCCCACTCCACGGCCGCCGGCACCCGCAGCGGGTCGTGGGTCCGGTCGAGCGTCTTGAGCACGCGCGGCACCGCCGACTGCATGCCGAAGCTGATCCGGTTGAACCCGGCCCCGCGCAGCTCGTCGAGGTCCCACTGCGCGACGCTGTCGGGGTTGGCCTCGGTGGTGACCTCGACGTCGTCGGCCAGGCCGAACTCGCTCGCGATCGCGGCCAGGATCGCCCCCAGGTCGAAGGTCTTGAGCAGCGTCGGGGTGCCACCACCGAGGAAGATCGTGGACACCGGACGGTCGACGTCCCCCAGCACCCGGCGAGCCATCCGCAGCTCGTGGATCACCGCTTCGGCGTACGTCGCGCGCGAGGCGCCGGGGGTGCCGCCGAGCTCCTCGGCGGTGTAGGTGTTGAAGTCGCAGTAGCCGCACCGCACCGCGCAGAACGGCACGTGGACGTAGATGCCGAAGGGTCGCTCCCCCGCGCCGGCCAGTGCGCTCCCCGGCAGAGACCCGTCCGATGGAGCAGGATCGCCCGAAGGCTGTGCGGGGGCCACGTTCGCAAGTCAACCACGCCGGGTCGTCCGCCTGACGGCGGCGTATTTCACCCCCTCAGGCGGACGACCCGGGTTGTGGATGACCGGCGACGCGGATCCCCGATCGCGGCGATCCTCCATGGGATGAGAAACCTCCCGATCACGTGGGCTGCGCTGGCCAACGCGCAGGCCGACCTGCTGACGCGGCAGCAGCTCAACGCGATGGGCCATGACAGGCAGTTCGTGCGCACCCAGCTGCGGGCGGGACGATGGCAGGAGGTCACGTCCACGGTCATCGCCACCACGACCGGGCTGCTGCACCGCGACCAGCGCATGTGGGCGGGCGTGCTGCAGGGCGGGCGACATGCGGCAGTGGCCAACCTGACGTCGCTCGAGGTGCACGGCCTGAGGCACTGGCCACGCGAGCAGATCACCATCGCCGTCCCCAAGTCCCGCGGCATCGAGCCGCTCGCCGGGGTGCACTTCATGGAGACCCGCAGGCCGTCGGCACGCTTCGTCACGACCCGCGCGGGACTCCCCGTGTGGAAGGTCGAACCGTCAGCGCTCCTGTTCGCGGCGTACGAGCCGGTGACCCGGACGGCGTACGGACTGCTCAGCGCGGTCGTGCAGCAGCGGCTCACCACACCGGCGGACCTCGAGCGCTGGATCGGTCGCATGCGGCCCCTGCGTCGCGCCAAGCCGTTCCGTCGGCTGCTGGCGGAGATGGCCGGTGGGGTGCAGTCGGTTGCCGAGCTCGACGTGGGACGGATGTGCCGTCGGCACCACATCCCCATGCCTGCTCGGCAGGTCCGCCGGCGAGATGCCTCCGGCCGCGTGCGCTACACCGATGCGGAGTGGCGGCTGCCCGGCGGCCAGGTCGTCGTACTCGAGGTCGACGGCGCCTTCCACATGGAGGTCGAGCACTGGGCCGACGACATCGAGCGGGAGCGGGCCCTCGTCGCCCAGGGCGCGATCATCCTCCGTTGCACCGCGATGGAGCTGCGCGAGGACGACTCCACCATCGCCGCCCACCTCAAGAGCGTCGGGGTCACCGCGTCGTCCGCCTGAGAGCGCCGTATTTCACCCCCTCAGGCGGACGACCCGGTCAGGCGTACATCGCGTCGATGAGCTCCTGGTGGTTGACCTGCACGACGTTGCGCTTGACCTTCATCGACGGGGTCATCTCACCCGACTCGATGCTGAGGTCGTGGTCGAGCACACGCCACTTCTTGATGGTCTCCCAGCGGTTGAGCTGGGCGTTCATCTGGTCGATGTAGCTGCTGACCATCGCCTCCACGGCGTCGGACTTGACGATCTCGGTGTACGACGCCCCGTCCATGCCGTTCTCCTTGGCCCAGCCCGCCATCGCGTCGGGGTCGAGCGTCACGAGCGCCACGCAGTAGTTGCGCTCGTCGCCGAAGACCACGAACTGGCTGGCGTAGGGACAGACGGCCTTGAACTTCGCCTCGATCGCCGGCGGCGCGACGTACTTGCCCCCGGAGGTCTTGAAGAGCTCCTTGATGCGGCCGGTGATGGTGAGGTAGCCGTCGGCGTCCAGCGAGCCCTTGTCGCCGGTGTGCAACCAGCCGTCGGAGGTGAGCGCCTTCGCGGTCTCCTCGGGGTTGTTGTGGTAGCCGTCCATGATGCCCGGACCCTTGATCATCACCTCGTCACCGTCGCCGAGCTTGACCTCGGAGCCGGGCACGACGGGGCCGACGGTGCCGAAGCGGTAGTCCCCGGGGAGGTTGACGAACGACCCGGCCGACGACTCGGTCAGGCCGTAGCCCTCGAGGATGGTGATGCCGGCAGCGTGGAACCACTCGGCGATGTCCCGGTTGAGGGCCGCAGCGCCGGAGATGAAGAACCGGACCCGGCCGCCGAAGCGGTCGCGGACCTTGCTGAAGACCAGCTTGTCGAAGACACCGTGCTGGAGCTTGAGCGGCAGCGGCACCGACTTGCCCTCGCGCTTGAGCTGGTCGACCTTGAGCCCGACCTCGAAGGCCTTCTTGAAGAGCTTCTCCTTGGCCCCGCCCTCAGCCGCCTGCATCGTGACGATCCGGCCGTGGGCCTTCTCGAAGATGCGCGGCGCGGCGCCCATGAACGTCGGCTTCACGATGCCGAGGTTCTCGACGATCTTGTCGACCCGACCGTCGATGGCCGCCGCGAATCCGCACGCCATCTGCGCCGACATCAGCACCTTGCCGAAGGAGTGCGCCATCGGCAGCCAGCGGAACTCAAGGTCGTCCTCGGTGAGGATGCCCTGGGCGTTGATCGCCTCACCCTGGTAGACCCAGGAGCGGTGCCGCAGCCGCACGCCCTTGGGACGACCGGTCGTGCCGGAGGTGTAGATGAGGGTGGCGAGCTGGTCGGGCGAGATCGACTTCGCCGTCTCCTCGATGGCGTCGGGATGCTCGGCGAGGTAGGCGTCGCCCAGGGCGCTCAGGTCGTCGAGCCCGATGACCCAGTCTCCGTCGGGGGTGCCGTCGAACGTGATCACCTTGGCGAGGTGGGGCAGCTCGTTCTTGTGCTCCTTGAGCTTGGCGATCTGCTCGTCGTCCTCGGCGAACACCACGCGACACTCGGAGTCGCCGAGGATGTAGCCGGTGTCGTCGGAGTTGGTCGTGGGGTAGACGGTGGTCGTCGCACCGCCGGCGCACATGACCGCGAGGTCGGCCAGGATCCACTCGTAGCGGGTGCCTGCGGCGATGCCGGCGCGCTGCTCGGACTCCAGGCCCAGGCTCAGCAGGCCCGCCGCCAGGCTGCGCACCCGGTCTCCTGCCTGGCTCCAGGTGACCGACTCCCAGGCCTCCCCGCTCGGGAAGCGGAACGCCTCGCGGTCGGGCGACTTCCGGACCCGGTCCCAGAACTGGACGGCCACGCTCGGCAGCAGGTTCTCCACAAAGCTCGTGTCGGTCTTGATGGGCATGCGACTCCTGCGATTCGGGGTTGACGAACTCCTTGCGGAGTAACCTAGATCACTGTCGAACCCACCGGTAGCAAGCGACGCGGCAATTGGGACGCGACAACCACTTGCCATAGTGGAAAGTGATCGATAGGTTTCCACTATGGAAAGCAACCCCGGCCCCGACCCGCTGCACGAGCAGCTCCACGAGATCGAGCGCGGGGAGACCGCCGCCTGGGTCGTCTATCCCCCCACCCCGGCGTGGTGGGCGATCGGCTTCGGCCTGTGGGCCGGGGCGTTCGCCCTGGTCATCGGCTTCCTCGACGGCGCCCTTCAGGCCTTCACCCAGCTCGCACTGATCCTCCCGATGGGCGTGGCGGTCGGCTGGGACCGCCGCCGCCGCGGCACCTACCCCTCCGGCCGCCCGCCGCGCGAGCTCAGCCCGGCCATCGCCCGGATGGCCGTCGGAGCCCTCGTCGTGGGCGGCCTGGCCTGGCTGGCCGGCGAGCAGGTCAGCATCTGGCTGGCAGCCGGGGTCGCCGCTGTCGGCGCCTGGGCGGTCATTGCCTGGTACGAGCACGAGTACGCCGCGGTGGCGGCGCGGGTCCGCGAGCGGCTGGCATGACCGCTGCCTCTGCCCTCGATGGTCTCGACCCGGTCCTCAACGCCCCCAAGAGGCTGGCGATCATGGCCGTGCTCACCAGCTCGACCTCCTCCGACTTCGCCTTCCTGCGCACACACCTCGGGGTCAGCGACTCCGACCTGTCCAAGCAGGCCGCCGCGCTGGAGTCCGCCGGCTACCTCGCCATCACCAAGAGCGGGCGCGGTCGTGGTGCCGTGACGGCGTACAAGGCCACCAAGGCCGGCCGCCACGCCTACCATCAGCACCGCGCCGCCCTCCAGAGCCTTCTGGGAGGCTGAGGCTAGTCCTGCACCGCCTTGGCGATAGAGATGCAGCGGGTGATCTGGTCGCGCTCGCCGGTGCTGAGGTCGCGAGCGGCGCGCTCGGCGTCGGCCACCGACCAGTGGGCGTTGAGCACCATCCGCACCACGACCCAGTCGCGGGCGCGGTCCTCGTCGAGGCCGGCGGTGTCGACCAGGGCGTGGAAGCGGCGGCGCACTCCCCCGCGAACATCGCCGGCGAGCTCGTCGAAGCGGTTCCACAGCATCGGTGCGGGTTCGTAGTGCGGGTCGCCGCTCATCGGCTTGGGGTCGATCACCAGCCAGGGTTCGCGGTCGCCGGCGAGCACGTTCGCGTAGTGCAGGTCACCGTGCACCAGCGTGCCGGTGCTGTCCTCGTCGGCCAGCAGGTCGCGCGCCAACGACACGGTCTGCTCGACGAGGCGACGCGGGATCGGCGCGCCACGCGGCATCTGCGCCAACGCCGCGACCCAGCGCTCGACGTACGACGCGACGGTACGCAGCTGCGGCAGGGCAGGGACGTGGATGCGTCGGTAGAGCCCGGCCACGACCTCGCACGCCTCGACGTCCCAGATGTCGGTGAGGTCCTCGGGACGGAGGCGTTCGAGCAGCATCGCCCGGCGGCCCGGGTCGGCGCGCAGCAGCCGCACAGCGCCGTCGCCACCCCAGCGCTGGAGCGCGAGGTGCTCGAACTGCGACTCCTCGTCGACGTCCACGGTCAGCTTGAGCACCGCCGGACCACCGGGTCTGGTGCGGACCGGGACCACCACGGAGCAGAAGCCGTGCATCGCTGCGCCATCGACGGTGAGCTCCCACTCGTCCGCCACGTCGGCGAACACACGCGGCAGAGCGTCGAGCCAGACACCCCACTGCTCCCCCAGGGCGCGTTGCGCCTCGAGCGGAGCGGGTACGACGAGCCGACCGGTCACACCGTCGAGCCCGGCTCTACTCGCGCGCCAGCGTGCAGGGAGGCGCCGGGCCCGACGACCGACTCGTTGCCGACCAGGGTGACGTCGTCGTCGCGGGCCAACCGGTGCCTGGACGACGCACCGACGCGGGCCCGCCGTGCCACGACGACCCTGTCGTCCAGGACGCTGGTCGTCACGGTGGCACCGCGCTCGACGCGCACGTCGGCGAAGAGGACCGAGTCCTGCACCACCGATCCGGCCTCGACGACCACCCCGGGGCCGAGCACGCTGCGGATCACCGTGCCCGCCACGTCGGCGCCGGGTGAGACGAGGCTGTCCTCGACCACGGCGCCTGCCCTGATCCGGGCAGCCTCCCGGTCGGTCCAGTGCGAGATGACGGGCCGGTCGGGGTCGTCGAAGACGCCGACCCTGCCGGCCAACAGGTCCCGGTGGCCCTGGAGGTAGGCGCCCGGCCGACCCACGTCGCGCCAGTAGCCCACCATCGGGTCGGCCAGCACCCTGCCCTTCTCGAGCAGCCGGGGCAGCAGGTGCTCACCGAAGTCGCCGATGCCGCTGTCGGAGCCCTCGGCGTCGCCGGACAGCTCCGCACGCAGCTCGCGCAGCGTCTCCAGCAGCGGCTCGGTCTGGTAGACCATCACCTCGGTCGCCACCGTGCCGGTCGCAGGCCGGGACGGCTTGACCTCGAGCCCCGTCACCCGACGCCCGCGTCCGGTCGTGACGGTGACGTTGGAGGAGGCCTCGCGCAGGGTCACCTCGCTGGTGAGCAGCGTGGCGATCGCGCCCGATGCGAGATGGCGCTCGACCACGGGTGCCAGGTCCATCGCGAAGACATGGTCGGCGCTGCTCACGACGATCGTGGGTGCGCCCCAGGCCTCGAGGTCCCGCGCCATCCGCAGGAGCAGGTCGCCGTTGCCGTGCGCGAACTCGTCCTCGGTCGCCGGACCGCTGCCGGTCTGCGGCACGATCCGGCGGAAACCGCCGCGGCTGGCGTCGAGGTCCCACGGGCGGCCACCGGCGAGGTACTCGTCGATGGAGGCGGCCTGGTACTCCACGCTGACCCACACATCGCGGATCTGCGAGTGCACCATGCTCGAGATCGCGAAGTCGATGAGTCGGTGAGTGCCGGCGTACGGCAGGGCCGGCTTGGCGCGCTCGCGCGTGAGCACGTCCATGCGGGAGCCCGCACCGCCCGCCTGGATCAGTCCGAGCACCTGTCGTCCGGCCATCCGCCACCTCCGGTGCGCGAGCCTAGGGCCGAGACGGCTGGTCGGCGAGGAACTCGCCGGGCGTCAGGCCGCTGACCGTGCGGAAGTCGTGGGTGAAGTGAGCCTGGTCGACGTAGCCGAGCTCGACCGCGATGTCGGCCAACGACGTCTGCCCCGCCTTCAGCCGCTCGACAGCGTCGTGGAGACGGCGACGCTGGATCAGCCACTTCGGGGTCATGCCGACCCGTTGCTCGACCAGCCGCTGGAGGCTGCGCTCGGACATCGCGAACTCCTCGGCCAGCTCGGAGACGCGGGTGACCTCGGGGTGCTCGACCAGCCAGGCCACCAGCCGGTTGATGAGCTCGCCCTGCTCGTCGACCGGCAGCAACCGCGCCAGCTGCCGCTCGACCTCGGCCGTCGCCGTCGCGTGCGCCAGCGGGTCGACGGGGTCCGGAGTCATGACGGCCCGGAGCTCCTCCACCAGCCGCGGCCCGTCGAGCGTCGCCACCTCACCGACGTCGAACCAGGTGTCGGTGACCGTGGCCACCGAGCGCCCGAGCAGCTGCCGGCCGGCCGCGGGCGTGAGCATCGTGCCGACCGCCCAGCCGTCACCGTCGAGCGTCACCGACGACAGCCCGCGGACCACACCGTAGAACCGGGCATAGGTGTCGCTGACCACGATCAGGCACACGGGGTGCTGCAGGGTGCTCTGGGTCTGGGGTGCGTCGACCGACCAGACCGGGATCCAGAACCGCTCGATCAGCGGGGTCAGCGCCGGCGACGGGGCGTAGCGGAAGATCGGTGGCGACGGCCGGGTGGCGCCGGTCAGGTGAGCGCGGTCGACCGGGTCGACCCGTCGCGGCAACCCTCGCTCAACCATGTGTCGGATTATCACAAGCGCCGGCGACGTCGGGGTTCCTAGGTTGGTCCCCATGAACTCCACGGCCCAGCGATTCCACGACCGCGCACACCACTTCGGCGAGATCATCGACGCCGCCGGCGGACGATGGGACGCCGCCACCCCGTGTGAGGCGTGGTCGGTGCGCGACGTCGTCAACCACGCCATGGACACCGAGCGCGACTTCCTCGACAAGCGCGGACTCGATCTCCCGCCCGCTCCCACCACCACCGACCTGCCCGAGGCATGGCGGGCGCACACCGCCGCCGTGGTCGACGTCCTGCGCCGCGACGGCGTGGCCGAGACGGCGTACGACGGCTACTTCGGCCCGACGACGGTGGCCGACACCATGGCCGACTTCTACGGCTGGGACCTGGTGATCCACGGCTGGGACATCGCCCGGGCGACCGGCCAGGAGTGGAGCATCACCGACGAGGAGGTCGGCCGGCTCAACGCGACGGCCGACGGCTGGGGCGACGCCCTGCACGCCGAGGGCGTGTGCGCACCGGAGGTCGCCCTGCCCGACGGCGCGTCCGCCCAGGACCGGCTGCTGGCCCGCCTCGGTCGCGACCCGCGGTGGCAGGCCGCTCAGCCGGCTCGCTGAGCAGCCGGGCGGCCCGGGGCCGGAAACCGACTGGCTACTTCTTCGGCTTCTCCACGGACTGCGTGGTCGACAGCGCGGCGATGAACGCCTCCTGGGGGACCTCGACGCGGCCGACCATCTTCATCCGCTTCTTGCCCTCCTTCTGCTTCTCCAGCAGCTTGCGCTTGCGGGTGATGTCACCGCCGTAGCACTTGGCGAGCACGTCCTTGCGGATCGCGCGGATGTTCTCGCGGGCGATCACCCGGGCGCCGATGGCGGCCTGGATGGGCACCTCGAACTGCTGGCGCGGGATGAGCTCCTTGAGCTTGCCGGCCAGCATCACGCCGTAGGAGTACGCCGCGTCGCGGTGCACGATCGCGGAGAACGCGTCGACCGGCTCGCCCTGCAGCAGGATGTCGACCTTCACCAGGTCGGCCGCCTGGTCACCCTGGCGTTCGTAGTCGAGCGAGGCGTAGCCCTTGGTGCGCGACTTCAGCTGGTCGAAGAAGTCGAAGACGATCTCGCCCATCGGCAGCATGTAGCGCATCTCGACGCGGTCCTCGGACAGGTAGTCCATGCCCTGGAGGTTGCCGCGCTTGGTCTGGCACAGCTCCATGATCGTGCCGATGTAGTCGGACGGCGACAGGATCGTGGCGCGTACGACGGGCTCCCGGACCTCGGCGATCTTGCCGCCGTCGGGGTACTCGCTGGGGTTGGTGCACTCGAGGACCGTGCCGTCCTCCATCGCGACCTGGTAGATCACGTTGGGAGCGGTCGAGATCAGGTCGAGGTTGAACTCCCGCTCGAGCCGCTCGCGCACGATCTCCATGTGGAGCAGGCCGAGGAAGCCACAGCGGAAGCCGAAGCCCAGGGCGCCGGACGTCTCGGGCTCGTAGGCCAGGGCGGCGTCGTTGAGCTGCAGACGCTCGAGCGCGTCGCGCAGCGTCGGGTAGTCGTCGCCGTCGATCGGGTAGAGCCCGGCGAAGACCATCGGGTTGGGGTGCTTGTAGCCGCCGAGCGCCTCGGTGGCGCCGTGGTGCTGGCTGGTGACGGTGTCACCGACGCGGGACTGGCGGACGTCCTTCACACCGGTGATGAGGTAGCCCACCTCGCCGACGCCGAGGTCGCTGGACTTCATCGGCTCGGGGCTGATGACGCCGACCTCGAGCATCTCGTGCACGACGCCGTTGGACATCATCTTGATGCGGTCGCGGTGGCTGAGCTTGCCGTCGACGACCCGCACGTAGGTGACCACGCCGCGGTAGGTGTCGTAGACCGAGTCGAAGATCAGCGCGCGCGGCGGGGCGTCGGCGTCGCCGACCGGCGCCGGGGTCTGCAGGACGATCTCGTTGAGCAGCGCCTCGACACCGAGACCGGTCTTGGCCGAGGTGCGGAGCACGTCGGAGGGGTCGCAGCCGATGATGCCGGCCAGCTCCGCGGCGTACTTCTCGGGCTGGGCGTTGGGCAGGTCGATCTTGTTGAGCACCGGGATGATGTGGAGGTCGGCGCCCAGGGCGAGGTAGAGGTTGGCAAGCGTCTGGGCCTCGATGCCCTGTGCGGCGTCGACGAGCAGCACGGCCGCCTCGCAGGCCTCGAGCGAGCGCGAGACCTCGTAGGTGAAGTCGACGTGGCCGGGGGTGTCGATCATGTTCAGGACGTAGGTGCCGGGCTCGGCGAGCTCGTCGTTGCCGACGGGCACGGTCCAGGGCATCCGCACGGCCTGGCTCTTGATCGTGATGCCACGCTCGCGCTCGATGTCCATCCGGTCGAGGTACTGCGCGCGGGCGGCGCGCTCGTCGACGACGCCGGTGAGCTGCAGCATGCGGTCGGCCAGCGTGGACTTGCCGTGGTCGATGTGCGCGATGATGCAGAAGTTCCTGATGATCGCGGGATCGGTGTGGCCGGGCTGCGGAGCAGGGGTCCCAGAGGTTTTTAGGGGCACGTCGTACTTCCGTGAGGGTGATGCGGAGCCGTCATTGTTCCACGCGCACCACGGCTGCGAGGAAACGCTGGCGTCGGCGGTAACGTGCCCGGCGATGTCCACGCCAGCTTCCCCGACTCCCCCGCCGCAGCACCTGCCCTGGCTGCCTGCCGCGGGGTTCGTGCTCGTCTGGTCGTCGGGCTACATCGCCGGACCCGCGGCGGTCCACGCGGCCGCGCCGTTCACCGTGCTGGGCTGGCGCTTCGTGCTCGCGGCGTCGATCGGCGCCCTTCTGGCGCTCGCGCTGAGGCGACCGTTCCGGATGGGCCGGCACACCCTCGGCCGGGTCGCGGGCGTGGGGCTCGTGATGAACGCTCTCCAGTTCGGGATGATGTACGTCGCGTTCGACCTCGGCCTGGGCGCCACCGTCAGCTCCATGTTCCACGCCCTCAGCCCGGTCCTGACCGCGATCCTGGCCGCCCTGGTGCTGCACGAGCGGCTGTCCTGGGTGCAGGTCGCGGGGTTCGTCACCGGCGTGCTCGGCGTGCTCGTGGTGCTCGGCGCCGACCTCGGACACGTGGGAGGGCCGCTGGCGGTGGCCCTCGGGGCCCTCAGCGTGCTGACCCTGAGCCTGGGCACCCTCGGCCAGCGGTGGATCGGCGGCAGCCCCGACCTGTTGTGGTCGGCGACGGTGCAGTTCGCGGTGTCGGCCCCGCCGGTGCTGGCCATCGGCTGGGTGACCGAGGGCTTCTGGCCGGTCGTCGACCCGGGCAAGGCCGTCGCGTCGGTCCTCTACCTGGCGATCATCAACTCCATCCTCGGCCTCGTGCTGCTGGCGCTGCTCGTGCTGAAGGGGGGCTCGGGAGCGGCCGCGAGCCTGTTCTTCCTGGCCCCGCCGGTGACCGCCGTCCTCGCCTGGCTGGTGCTCGGCGAGACGCTCGGCCCGCGGCAGGTGGTCGGGCTGGTGATCACCATGGTCGGGGTCGGGGCAGCGACCCGCAGCCGGCGCAGACCGGCGATCGAGCCCTCCGTGGTTTGAGCTCGGGCCGGAGCGGGGACACCACACCCACTCATCCGGTTTCCGACACCGGTCCGGGGTCGGGAAGGATGCGCACATGACCGCAGCGATACCGCACGGCCGGACGGCCCGGCGCCTGGAGTGGCGCTTCCTGCCGCCCAACGTCCGCGACCTCGTCGAACGACGATGCGGCTCACCCGTGGTCGACGCCGACTCCCAGGGCGGTGGCTTCACACCCGGCTTCGCCTCGGTGCTCACGTGCGCGGACGGCTCGAAGCACTTCGTCAAGGCGGCCTCGGGCAAGGCCCAGCGGATGTTCGCGGAGTCCTACCGACGCGAGGCACTGGTGCGCGGCGCCCTCCCCGAGGGTGTGCCCGCGCCGGCTCTGGTCTGGAACCACGACTCCGACTGGGCGGTCCTCGGACTCGAGTACGTCGACGCGCGGGCGCCGCAGCGGCCCTGGCGGCGTGACCAGCTCGACGCCACGCTCGACGCCCTCGAGACCTGCGCCGACCTGCTCACCCCGGCGCCCGAGTCCCTGACCGACGAGACGGCGGTCGACGAGTTCGCGTCCTGGCCAGGTCGCTGGGAGCGGATCCGGCTGGCCAGCCCCGACCTGCCACATCTCGACGAGGCCGAGGCGCTCGCCGCGTCGTACGCCACGGCGGTGGCGGGTGACACGCTCAGCCACACCGACGTGCGCGACGACAACCTACTGGTCCGTCCTGACGGCGCGGTGCTGCTCTGCGACTGGAACTGGCCGGTCGTCGGCGCCGACTGGCTCGACACCGTCTTCCTCCTGATGGGCGCACGTGGCGACGGCCTCGATGTCGAGGAGGTGCTGGCGTCGCGGCGTCTGACCCGCGACGTCCCTGCCGAGCACATCGATGCCGTGCTGGCGCTGGCCGCCGGCTACTTCCTCGCCTCCGCCGACGAGCCCGTGCCGCCGACGTCGCCCCACCTGCGCGACCACCAGCGCTGGTACGGCGAGGCGTGCTGGGACTGGCTGGCCGCTCGCCGGGGCTGGGCGTGAGCGTTCCCCGAGCCGTCGGCGTGCGAGTGCCGTACCCCCGCGTGCCCGAAGGCGTGCGTGCCTGGGTCGACGACGCACTCGGCTCGCCGGTGGTCGTGACACATGAGCAGACCGGCGGCATGTCACGGACATCCGAAACGACAACCTCCTGCGGCGCCCCGACGGATCGCTGGTGTTCGTCGACTGGGACATGGCCCATCTGGGGCCGGCCTGGGCCGACCCACTGCTCGCCCGGCTCGAGAGGGTTGATCAGCCGTGGTTCGACGACCACCTCATGGAGGCGCCTGCACTCGCCGCCCTCGGTGACGACGGCGTCACGGCGTGGCTGGCCGGACTCGGCACGTTCCTGGCGCTGCGCTCGACGGTGGCGGTCGACCTGAACCTGCCGACCCTCAACGCGTTCCGCCTCACCGAGTCCCGGCGTACGCTCGGCGCTGCCGGTCGGCGACTGGGGGTCTGAACGCGATTTGGGCGGCCTGTCGGCCCGCTGGTAACGTGTGTCCTCGCATGTCAGGCGCCAGCCCATCGGTGTCCCCGGCTGCCCGACAGCTCAAACTTTCCTGACCAGAACCCCTCCAGCGAAGGCTCATCAGTGGCGAACATCAAGTCCCAGATCAAGCGCAACCGCCAGAACGAGGCGGCTCACGAGCGCAACAAGTCCGTGAAGACCGGGCTCAAGTCCGCCGTGCGCAAGTTCCGCGAGCTCGCCGCGTCGGGCGACAAGGACGCCGCCGTGACCGCCGGCCGCGAGGCTTCCAAGAAGCTCGACAAGGCTGCGTCCAAGGGCGTCATCCACCGCAACCAGGCGGCCAACCGCAAGTCGTCGATCGCGAAGACCTCCGCTTCTCTCTGAGGCCGTCTCGCCCGCACGAACGCCGCCTCCGGGCGGCGTTCGTCATTTCAGCGTGAGCTCCGCAGCCCCGAGACCGTGAGCACCAGCCGCTCGAGCGTGTACGCCGCGTCGTGCGCCGCGCCCTTGATGTCGGCGTCCGCCCGGGCCACCGCCTGCACGGCCGCGCCGATGCCCTCGTCGGTCCAGCCGCGGGACTGGTCGCGGATCGTCTTGACCTTCCACGGCGGCACCCCCAGCTCGCGGGCCAGGTCGGCCTCGCGGAGGCCGCGGGCCGCCCCGAGGTAGCGCGCGATGCCGCGCGCTCCCGCAGCGAACGCGGAGGTCACCAGCACGGTCGCGGTGCCGCCCTCGAGCGCCCACCGCAGCTCCTCGAGCGCCGGGGCAGGCCGGCCACCGAAGGCGTGGTCGGCGACGGCGAACGACTTGGCCTCGGCGCGGCCGCCGAAGTAGCGCTTCACCTCGTCGATCCCGATCTGCTGGTCGGGGAAGTCGTTGGTCAGCTGGCTCACCGCCGCCGAGAGCGAGCGCAGGTCCTGACCGACGGCGAGCACGAGGAAGTCGGCGGCCTCCGGCGTCGACCGGGCGCCCACGACCGCGAACTCGGCGCCCACGAAGGACACGAAGTCGCGGGCGTACTTGACCTCGGCCGACTTCACCTCGGTCACCGCGTCGAGCTTGCGCAGCCGGGTCAGCACTCCGCTGCCCTTGGCGCCGCCGGAGTGCACGAGCACCAGGGCGACCTCGTCGACCGGCGCCGCGGCGTACTCCACCAGGCCGTCGGCCACCTCGTCGGAGGCGTCCTCGAGCGACGTCACGATGACGCAGCGGGTGGACGAGAACAGCGAGGGCGACGACATGTCGTCGAGCGCGGCCAGGGTCAGGTCGCCGCCGGGAGAGTCCGCGATCTCGGCGTCGGCGTCGTAGGCACGGATCGCGTGCCGGACCGAGGACACCGTGCGGGCGCTGAGGTACTCCTCCTTGCCCGTCACGAGGGTGACCCGACCGAGGACCTGGGCTGCGCTGGGACCGTGACCTGCCATCGTGTCGCAAGCCTGCCACACCGCACCGACAGCCTCCTCAGCCGCCTGTGAGGGTGCCGAGCTGCCCGTGGCGGACGGTCACCACGAGGTCCCCGTCCACGTCGGTGCGCAGCACGCGGACGCCGGCCGACGACAGCGCGTCGAGCGTGCCCGCCGCCGGATGGCCGTAGTCGTTGTCCTCGCCGACCGACACCAGCGCCACCCGCGCCCCCAGGCTCGTGAGGAACGGCAGGTCCTGGTAGCGGCTGCCGTGGTGCGGCACCTTGAGCACGTCGACGCGCAGCCCGGCGAGCAGGCGGGCCAACCGGGCCTGGGCGTCCGGCTCGACGTCGCCGGTGAGCAGGATCCGCACTCCCCCGACCTCTGCGACGAGGACCACGCTCGCGTCGTTGGGTCCGTTGTCGGGCAGGCCGGGCACCGGCCAGACCTCCTGGAGACGCACGTCACCCACCCGCAACCCCCGGTCGTACGACGTCACGGCGGGCTCGATGCCGCGACCCTCCGCCAGCCGGCGTACGGCGTCGACGGCCCCCGGTGGATCGGCCAGGGTCGTCACGACCACCCCGCCGACCGATCGGCCGCGCAGCACGCCGGCCAGCCCGTCGACGTGGTCGGCGTGGAAGTGGGTCAGCACCACGAGCGGCACGGCCTCGACGTCCATGCGGCGCAGGCACCGGTCGACCGCTGCGGGGTCCGGGCCGGTGTCGACCACCACGGCCGCTCCCGGTCCGGCGCGCAGGAGCAACGCGTCGCCCTGACCCACGTCACAGGCAGCAACGACCCAGCCGTCGGGGGGCCATCCGGGTGTGGGCGGCCGGGTCACCACGGTCACGACGAGCAGGAGGCAGCAGCCCACGCCCGACACCGGCGAGCGCAGCAGCCGAGGGGCGAGCAGGACGACGGCCACCGTCAGCAGGGTGAGCAGTGCCAGCGACCACGGCCCGGCTCCCCAGTCGAGCGCTGCCGTCGGGAGCCCCGCGCCCCGGCGTGCCACCAGCACGATCCAGCCGACGCACCAGGCAGCCGGAGCGGCCACGACCTGGCCCAGCGGCACCCAGCCCAGGCCGGTGAGCCCACCGGCGAGGCCGAGCACCGTCGCCGGCCCGATCGCCGGCGCGGCCAGCAGGTTGGCCACCACCGCCACCAGGCTCACCTGCCCTGACAGCGCCGCAACGACCGGCGTGCAGGCGACCTGCGCCGCCGCCGGGATCGCAACAGCAGCAGCCAGCCACCCGGGGAGCCAGTGCGACATCGCATCGCGCCACCCCGGCGCGAGGAAGAGGATGCCGGCGGTGGCGAGCACCGACAGCGCGAAGCCCGCCGTGGTCGAGAGCCACGGGTCGACCAGCAGGAGCAGGACCACCGCGACGCCCAGGGCCCGGGACCCCTGCTCGCGTCCGTTGGAGCCCATCGCCAGCAGGCCCACCGCGCCCATCACGGCGGCGCGCAGCACGCTGGGCTCGGTGCGGGCGAGCAGCACGAACCCGACGATGCCCAGCGCCGCCACGAGCCGGATCCAGCGCCCGCGTACGCCCAGCCAGCGCGCGAGCAGCACGAGGAAGCCGACCAGCAGGGTCAGGTTCGTGCCGCTCACCGCGAGCAGATGGGTGAGCCCGGTGGTGCGGAAGTCCGACGCCAGGGCGTCGTCGACGCGGGCGTCGTCCCCCACGACCAGCGCCGGCACCAGCGCCCGCGCCTCGGCCGACCGCGGCTCGACCGCGGCCCGGATGGAGGCGCGCACCGCCGCTGCCCCACGCCACCACTCATCGGGCCCCCTGGTCGTGGCCGGCGATCCGCGCACGGAGAGCACAGCGGCCGCGTCGCCGTCGGCTGGCGCCAACCGGCCGGACGCCCGGACGGTGGAGCCGAGCGCCACGTCGCTCCACGGCTCGTCGCCGATGACGACGGTCGGCGCGTCGACCCGCCAGGTGCGGCCACGGCCGGTCACCTCGGTCACGCGGCCGCGCACCACGACGTACGACCCGAACCGGCCCGCGCCCTCGCGCGGGTCGGACGTGACCCGGACCGTGGCCACGACCATCGCACCCTCCTCGGCGAGGGCGGCGACCGGTCCCCCACCGACCCGCTCGCCCCGGAGCGTGGCCACGCCCGCCACGACCAGGAGCACGAACGCGAGCACCAGGACGGTGCGCAGTGCGGCGGGTCGACGCCAGGCGATGAGCCCGCCGATGACGGCGACCATCACGGCGGCCAAAGGCAGCCGGTCCGGTGACAGCACGCCGACGAGACCCCCGCCCCAGGCCGCGAGCCCGAGCGCCGGCATCCGCAGGTCGGGCACGCGCGCCCCTCCGACCTGCGCCACAGGTCAGATCGTCACGTGCGGGGTGAGCTGCTCGAGGGTCGCGTCACCGATGCCGTCGACCTCGAGCAGCTCGACGACCGCGGTGAAGCCGCCGTGCTCGGTGCGCCACGCGATGATCGCCTGGGCCGTCACGGGGCCGACGCCGGACAGCGTCTCGAGCGTGGCCTGGTCGGCGGTGTTGATGTTGACCAGCGCACCCGGGGCGGCGCCACCGGGCGCGGTGGCCGCAGCAGTGCCCGGGCCAGGGGCAAGACCCACCAGCACCTGCTCACCGTCGACGAGTGGGCGCGCCAGGTTGAGCGAGGTGAGGTCGATGCCGCGACGGGCGCCGCCGGCGGCGTCGAGGGCGTCGATGACCCGCGCCCCTGCCGGCAGCACGGCGATCCCGGGGTGGCGCACCTTGCCCGCGACGTCGACGGTGACCTCGGTCGGCCCGGCGCCGGGCACGACCGCGGCAGGCGACCCGACGATCGGCTCCGATGCCGGCACGTCGACCAGCGGCGCGGCGACCTCGGGTGCCGCGACCTCCTGCGGGTCGGACCGCACCAGCCACCAGCAGGTCAGGCCGAGCGCGGCGCAGAGCACCAGCACCACGACCGTCACGGCACCCGGACCGATCGAGGCGCGCCCCCGCAGGGTCTCGGGCACCAGGTCGGCCAGGGTGGCCCGGAACCCGGGCCGGGCATGCCGCCCCGGCACCGGCACGATCGGCAGCAACGGGTCGACGGGGTCGGACGAGAGCGAAGACTCGGGCACCGCACGGATCCGGGTGTGGGCGTGCTCGGGCTCGGGCTCGTCACCGGCGGCGGGGCGCACCGTCGCCAGCTCGGCGGACAGCAGCGCCAGCCGCCGGGTCACGGCTTCCTGGTGCTCGGGGCTCGGGCGTCTGCTGCGCATGCCCCGACCCTAGGAACATCCGGCCCCAGCCCGCGACCCCGAACGCGTCGCCTGTGGATAACCCGCGTCAGGCGTGCTCCGGCCGGGGCGCCACGCAGGCCGCGACCATTCCCGGACCGACGTGCGCGCCCAGGACCGCGCCCAGCTCACCGCACCAGACCTCGCGCCCACCGAGCTGCTCGGCCAGTCGCTCGGTCAGCCGGGCGGCGAGCTGGCCGGCCCGGTCGGCACTGGCCAGGTGCGCCACCGAGATGTCGACCTGCCGGTCCCCGGCCGCCTCGACGACCAGGTCCTCGAGTCGAGCCAGCGCGCGGGTCGCGGTGCGGACCCGCTCGAGGTTGGCGACCTTGCCGTCATCGATCGTCAGCAACGGCTTGACCGACAGCGCTCCGCCGAGCAGTGCGGCCGCGGCTCCGATGCGGCCGCCCCGTCGGAGGTACTCCAGCGTGTCCACGTAGAAGAACGACGACGCCAGGCCCGCCCGCTCACGGGCCGCCTGGGCAGCCAGCTCCGCACTGCCCCCGTCCGCGAGCACGCATGCAGCCGAGATCGCCGCGAACCCGGTCGCCACCCCGACCTGCCTGCTGTCGACCACGTGCACCGGGATGGACGCCTGCCGGGCCGCCAGCTGGGACGACTCGAACGTGCCGCTCATCTCGCCCGAGAGGTGCACCGACACGACGGCGGCGAACCCGTCGGCGGCCGCCTTCTCGTAGACGTCGAGCAGCACGGCCGGCGCCGGCCGGGACGTGGACACCGGCACGAACGCCTTCAGGGCCTCGGCGACCAGCTCGGGAGTCGCACCACCCGTGCCCTCGTCGTACACCGTGGCGCCGATCACCACCTGCAGCGGCACCACCACGATGCCGTGGGTGGCCGCGACGTCGGGGGGCAGGCTGGCCGTCGAGTCGGTGACGACCAGGGTGCGGGTTGGCATGGCCGCAGGCTACCGGCGAGTGCCTCCAGCGACGGCGACTCGCCGTCCAGGCTGCCGCGCGGACCCCTGCGGCGGTGAGCCAGGGTCGCTCCACCCACCACGAACCGACCCCAGCTCACCGGTGCCGCGCCCGGACCCCTACAGCGGTGAACCAGGGTCGCTCCACCCACCACGAACCGACCCCAGCTCACCGATGCCGCGCCCGGACCCCCTGCAGCGGTGAACCAGGGTCGCTCCACCCACCACGAACCGACCCCAGCTCACCGGTCCCGCGCCCGATCCCCCTGCAGCGGTGAGCCAGGGTCGCTCCACCCACCACGAACCGACCCCAACTCACCGATGCCGCGCCCGGACCCCCTGCAGCGGTGAGCCAGGGTCGCTCCACCCACCACGAACCGACCCCAGCTCACCGATGCCGCCCACGAACCTCGGGCTCAGCCGCTAGACGACGATGTTGACCAGCTTGGGGGCCCGCACGATGACCTTGCGCACGGCGGCGCCGTCGATCGCGCGCACCACCGCGGGGTCGGCCATGGCGGCCGACTCCAGGTCGGCCTCGCTGATGTCGGGAGCCACGTCCAGGCGCGCACGCACCTTGCCCCGCACCTGTACGACGGCCGTCACGGAGTCCTCGACCAGCAGTGCCTCGTCGACGACCGGCCAGCCGGCGCGCGCGACGGTGGGCTCGTGGCCCAGCCGCGACCACATCTCCTCCGCCGTGTACGGCGCCACCAGCGACAGCATGATCGCGACCGTCTCGACGGCCTCCCGCACGGCGGGGTCGGCGGGTCCGCAGCCGGAGTCGATGGCCTTGCGGGTGGCGTTGACCAGCTCCATCACCCGGGCGACCATCACGTTGAAGCGGTGGCCCTCGATCAGCTCGCCGCCCTCCTGCACGGTCCGGTGGGTGACCTTGCGCAGCGCGACGTCGCCGCCCTCAGGCGACGTACCGGCAGCAGACGAGACGTCGCCGGACAGCCGCCAGGCCCGCTGCAGGAAGCGCAGCGAACCGGCCGGAGACATGTCGGCCCAGTCGATGTTGTCCTCCGGCGGGCTCGCGAAGACCAGCGTCAGGCGCACCGCGTCCACACCGAACTCCGCCAGCTGGTCCCCCAGGTTGACGCCGTTGCCCAGCGACTTGCTCATCTTGCGACCGTTGTTGATCACCTTGCCCTGGCTCAGGTAGGCCGAGAAGGGCTCGCCCCACGAGATCAGCCCCATGTCGCGCAGGGCCTTGGTGAAGAAGCGCGCGTACAGCAGGTGCAGGACGGCATGCTCGTCGCCGCCGATGTACAGGTCGCACGGACCCCACAGCTCGGCCAGCGCGGAGTCGAAGGCCTGGGTGTCGTCGTGCGGCGACAGGTAGCGCAGGAAGTACCACGACGAGTCGACGAAGGTGTCCATCGTGTCGGTGTCGCGCCTGGCCGGCCCGCCGCACACGGGGCAGCTGACGTTGATCCAGTCCTCCGCACCGCCCAGCGGCGAGACGCCCTTGGGCTTCAGGTCGGCTCCGCGCAGCTCGGGCAGCTCGACGGGCAGCTGGTCCTCGGGCACCGGCACCTCGCCGTCGACGGGACAGTGGATGATCGGGATCGGCGCGCCCCAGTAGCGCTGACGAGACAGCAGCCAGTCGCGCAGCCGGAAGTTGATGGTGCCGCGACCCAGCCCCTGACGCTCCAGGAACTCGATCGTCGTGGACTTGGCGTCGGTGACCCCCAGGCCGGACAGGTCGATCTCGTCGTTGGCGGAGTTGATCGCCGGGCCGTCCCCGGTGAACGCGTCGCCCTCCCAGTCCGCCGGCGGCTCGACGGTCCGGATGATCGGCAGGTCGAACGCCTTGGCGAAGTCCCAGTCGCGCTGGTCCTGGCCGGGCACCGCCATGATCGCGCCGGTGCCGTAGTCGGCCAGCACGTAGTCGGCGGCGTACACCGGGATGCTGGTGCCGGTCACCGGGTTGGTGGCATGAACGCCCAGGAAGACGCCGGTCTTGGGCCGGTCGGTCGACAGCCGGTTCATCTCGGTCTCCCGGCGGACCTCGACCAGGTAGTCGTCCAGCGCGGGACGCTGCTCGGCGGTGACCAGCTCGCCGGCCAGTGCGGCATCCGCCGCCACCACCATGAAGGTCGCGCCGAACAGCGTGTCGGGGCGCGTGGTGTAGACCGTCACCGGGTCGGCGCAGCCCTCGACCACGAAGTCGACGTGCGCTCCCTCGGAGCGACCGATCCAGTTGCGCTGTGCGTTGACGACCTTGTCGGACCAGGTGGGCTGCAGGTCGTCCAGCCCGTCCAGCAGCTCCTGGGCGTAGTGCGTGGTCCGGAAGTACCACTGCGTCAGCTCGCGCTTGGTCACCTCGGCGCCGCAGCGCTCGCAGGCGCCGTCGACGACCTGCTCGTTGGCCAGCACCGTCTGGTCGTTGGGGCACCAGTTGACCGGGCTGTTCTTGCGGTAGGCCAACCCGCGCTCACGCAGCTTCAGGAACAGCCACTGCGTCCAGCGGTAGTACTCCGGGTCGGACGTGTGCAGCCGACGCGACCAGTCGAAGGACACGGCGTACTTCTTGAACGACTCGTACTGCGTCTCGATGTTGGCATACGTGTACGTCGCGGGGTGCTCGCCGTTGCGGATGGCGGCGTTCTCCGCGGGCAGCCCGAAGGAGTCCCAGCCCATCGGGTTCAGCACCTCGTAGCCGCGCTGCCACCAGTACCGCGCGATCACGTCGTGCAGGGCCGTCACCTCGGCGTGACCCATGTGCAGGTCGCCGCTCGGGTAGGGGAACATCGTCAGCGCGTAGCGCTTCTCCCGCGGGCTCGCGTCGTCGGCGGCGAACGGCTGCAGCTCGTCCCAGACGGGCTGCCACCGGGCCTCGACCTCGGCCACGTCGTAGGACTGGTGCTCGTCTCGCTCGCTCATCTCAATGTCCTTCGTGTGCTGCTCCGCTATGTGGGGCTGATCGGGGCTGACGACTGGTCAGGGCACAAAAAAGCCCCTCGGGCACGAGGGGCAGCCGCATCGATGTGTGCTCGTCGATGCGGCTAGGCAAGGAGCAGGCGCTGCGTCATGGACCCATGCTACCGCGCCCGTCTCCCGGCTGCCTCCCGGTTACCGCACGAAGCGCGGGGTCATCGGTGGCCTCCACCACTCGCCGCGGTGCGCCTTGAGAGCGCCCAGCAGGTGCACGACGAGCGCGAAGACGAATGCGGCACCGAACGTCACGAACCCGATCAGCAGCAACATCAGCGGGATCGAGATGAGCAGCACGATGCCGGTGATGATCTGCACGTTCAGCGAGTTGGCCGCGTGCGCCCGCACGAACGGGCCGCGGTCCTTGTAGAGCAGGTAGATCACCAGCGAGCCGACGAAGCCCAGCAGGCCTGCGCTGACCACCATCGCGACGAGGGGTACGGCGTGCGCGACGGCGCCCAGGGTGCGCTCCTCGCCGGGTGAGACGGAGGCGGGTGTGGTGGCGTACGGGTTCTCGCTCATGCCGACAACCCAACCACGCGCGCCGTCGCCGCCCAAGACTTCTCGGGGAGAGGTCAGGGTAGGTCCGGGGTCGCGCCCCGTTCCCGGCCGGCACCTAGAGTCCGGGCATGACCATCAACGACATGTTCCGCCTCGACGACAAGGTCGCCATCGTCACCGGTGCCTCCAGCGGCCTGGGCGTGGCCTTCGCCAGGGGGCTGGCCGAGGCCGGCGCCGACGTCGTCCTCGGCGCCCGTCGCGTCGACCGGCTCGAGGAGACCGCCGCTCTGGTCCGTGCCGCCGGCCGCCGGGTGCTGGTCGTCGCCACCGACGTCGCCTCCGTCGACGACTGCCAGGGGCTGGTCGACGCCGCCATGGCGGAGTTCGGCCAGGTCGACGTGCTGGTCAACAACGCCGGCATCGGCACCTCCGTGCCCGCCACGCGCGAGCAGCCCGACGAGTTCCGTCGCGTCATCGACGTCAACCTCAACGGCTGCTACTGGATGGCGCAGGCGTGTGGACGGGTCATGGCGCCCGGGTCGTCGATCATCAACATCTCCTCGGTGCTCGGCATCACCACCGGCGGCCTGCCGCAGGCGGCGTACTCCGCCTCCAAGGCCGGCCTCAACGGCCTCACCCGAGACCTGGCGCAGCAGTGGACCGGACGCAAGGGCATCCGGGTCAACTCGGTGGCCCCGGGGTTCTTCGAGTCCGAGATGACCGACACCTACGTCGAGGGGTACCTCGACCACGCGATGGAGCGGGTGCCGGCGGGCCGCACCGGCGACCCGGCCGAGCTGGCGGCGACCATCGTGTTCCTGGCCTCGGCCGCTGCGGGCTACATCACGGGGCAGACGATCCCGGTCGATGGCGGCATGACGATCAGCTGAGCCTGCGCGGGTAGCGCAGCGCCTTCGACAGCACCGACCGGTCCTCGGCCGCGCGGCCCCACCCGGCGACGCCGTACGAGTCGAGGTAGGTCACGGCGACCAGCTTCACGCGGCCGCGCAGCCGCAGGCAGGCCGCCGGCATCGTGACGTCGAGGGAGCTCCTCGCCACGTTGCGCGTACGACGTGCGCGCGGGCAGCGCGTGGTCTCTCCGCCGGGACGCACGGCGGTCACGCCGCCGCTGCGCTCGAAGACCACGGCGTACGCGATCAGGCGCGGCGGCTTGCGCTTCGGGGCCCGCCACGCCTCGACGACGAGGCCCTGGCGGTAGGTGTCGTCGGTGGGCTGCACCCGCCTGATGTGCGCCCGCACCCGGAGCTTGTCGTCGCGGCGGACCCGCAGGTGCGACACGACGGTGCGCTTCAGCTCGACCTCGGTCCGGCGGAGCCCGTCGGCGTCCGCGGAGCCGAACCTCACGTCCGGGACGGCGTCGGCGAAGGAGAACGACCGGACGGTCCTCACCCCGGCCGACGCGGGCCAGGCCGGCAGGAGGACGACGAGCGCGGAGGCCAGCGCGACGGCGAGACGACGGGTTGCCATGCGGTCAATCTCTCATGACCCCCCGCTCGCCCTCGATCCATCTCGCTGGTTCCGGTCCGCGCGTCACAGCGGGCACATAGCCTTGTTCCCCTGAGGTCGTTGAGCGACTGTCCAGCTGTCACGGGGGAACGGATCGTCCATGAAGAGCATCGTCTGCAGCCCGATCGAAGACGCGATCACCACCGCGCACCACGGAGCAGCGTGGGGCGACGGAGCCGACCACCCGCCCCTCGACGCACAGTTCGTCGCGGCCTGACCGCTCATGTCCATGCGGCAGCTCCCCTCACCGCTTGGCGGTCCTGACCCGTCGGCCAGGATCCAGCTGCTCGAGCGGCAGCTGGCCCTCGAGCGCGCGCGACGCCTGGAGGCCGAGACCATCGGTGAGCGCGCCACGAGCGACCTGCACCAGACCGTCAAGGAGCTGCGCGGCGTCCAGCGCGAGCTGCTGGTCAAGGTCGAGCGCGCCAAGGTCGTCCACGAGATCGGCCGCGAGCTGCGGCAGGAGCCGACGATCGCCGGGCTCCGTGACCACACCGCGGTTGCCGTCGCTCGCACCCTGCTCGCCGACCGGTGCCTGGTCTACGTCGCCGACCCGCAGCCGAGCTTCACCGACTGGTCCGGCCCGTCGTCCGGGCCCGAGGCCCGGCTCTCCGCCGAGGGCTACGGCGCCATGGTGCAACGGCTCGTCACCCAGCGGGCGCCGGCCGGGGGAAGCGTCCGCATCCCCGACCTCGACGGCGAGGCACCCGCGGTGGGCCGGGCGCTGGGCGTGCGGGCCATGGCCGTCGTGCCGCTGTGGCTGGGTCCACGCCTGGTCGGGGCTGTCGTGCCCATGTCGCTCACGCGCCGCGACTGGACCGACGAGGAGCTGGGGATCTGCGAGGGCGTCGCCCACGAGCTCGGGCTCAACCTGGCCCAGGTCCAGGCGCACGACCGCGATCGCCGGGTCCAGCAGCTGGAGGAGATCGACCGGGCCAAGGACGCCTTCGTCTCCAACGTGTCGCACGAGCTGCGGACACCGCTGGCGAGCATCAGCGGCTACCTCGAGCTGGTGGCCGATGAGGAGTTCGGCACGCTCAGCGACGAGCTCGGTCACGCGATCGGCGTCGTCAGCCGCAACGCCGCCCGCCTGCGACGGCTCGTCGAGGACCTCCTGATGTTCTCGGCGTACGACGCGGCGGGCGCCAAGCTGGACACGACCCTGGTCCCGCCCGGTCGGCTCGTCCGCGACTGCGCGGAGTCCCTCCGACCGACCGCCGCCGCCAAGGGCGTCGACATCGAGGTCGACAACGTGCTGGGCCTCCACACGATCCGCGGCGACCGGGCCCAGCTCGAACGCGTCATGCTCAACGTGATGTCCAACGCCGTGAAGTTCACCCCGGCGGGTGGGCTCATCAGCATCCACCTCGCCAACGACGGCGACGGCGTGGTGGTGGACGTCACCGACACCGGCATCGGCATCCCCGCCGCCGAGCAGCACCAGGTCGGCACGCGGTTCTTCCGATCGAGCCTCTCGACCCAGGCCGAGGTGCCGGGCACCGGCCTCGGCCTGGCGCTCGCCAAGACCATCGTCGAGCTGCACGGCGGCAGCGTCGGCCTCGTCTCCGAGGAGGGCAAGGGCACGACGGTCACCGTCCACCTGCCGCCGCGGCCGCCGGACGCCGTCACGTGAGCTGAAAAACAAGAAGCTCCCCGTCTCTCGACAGGGAGCTTCCGGCGATCTTGGTGGAGGTGAGGGGACTCGAACCCCTGACCCTCTGCATGCCATGCAGATGCGCTACCAGCTGCGCCACACCCCCAGATCGTCACCCGCTGGGCAACGCCGAGAATGGTAGCCAATGGCCCGAGGGCATGCGAAATCGGGGGGTCACGCCGTGCGGTTGTAGGCGCCCAGCCGCAGCGCGGCGACCTCGGGGTGCTCCTCGAGCAGCACCCAGCCGCAGTTGTCGAGGCCGCGCAGCGTGTGGAACTGCTCCTCGGGCCAGCCGAGCATCGCCCCGGTCGCCACGCGCAGGGCCGCTCCGTGCGAGACCGCCACACCGGTCTCTCCCGGCCGCAGCGCGCCGAGTAGCTCGGTGAGCACGGCGAGCATCCGCGTGCGGACCTCGCTGGTCGGCTCGGCGCCCGGCGGGGAGTCGTAGTGCCCCCGGCGGAACCGCTCGAACTCCTCGGGTGCGAGGGCGGCGTACTCGTCATGGGTGATGCCCTCGCGCTCGCCCATGGAGAACTCGCGCAGCCGTCGGTCGTACGTCGGGTCCAGGCCGGCGGCCTTGCCCACCGTCAGCGCGGTGTCGCGCGCGCGGACCAGGTCAGAGGACCAGAGCAGCGTCGGCTCCAGGGTGGCCAGGACGGCGGCCACCGCCTCGGCCTGGGCGCGGCCGCTGTCGTCGAGCTCGGCGTCCATCTGTCCCTGCACGCGGCGTGCGTGGTTCCACGCCGTGCGGCCGTGCCGGAGCAGGACGAGGCGTCTGCTCACCGCTCGCTGGAGGTCACGTCGGCAGGCAGCTTGATGCTCGGGCAGTCGCGCCAGAGCCGCTCGAGGGCATAGAACTGCCGCTCCTCCTCGTGCTGGACGTGGACGACGACGTCGCCGTAGTCGATCAGGACCCAGCGCCCGTCGCGCTCGCCCTCGCGGCGGATCGGCTTGGCGCCGATCTCGCGGAGCTTGTCCTCGATCTCGTCGACGATGGCCTTGACCTGGCGGTCGTTGGTGGCCGAGGCCAGCACGAAGGCGTCGGTGATCGCGAGCTGCTCGCTCACGTCGAAGGCGATGATCTGCGTCGCGAGCTTGTCGGATGCCGCACGGGCGGCGGCGTGGACGAGCTCGATGGCGTGGTCGGTGGCGGTCATGCAGGCAGGTCTCCTGGAGGCTCAACGGATCCCGGGTCTGGCCCGGGATAGAGGTGGTGCTTGGCGATGTACTGGACCACGCCGTCGGGGACGAGGTACCACACCGGCTCGCCGCGCTCCTTGCGCTTGCGGCAGTCGGTCGACGAGATGGCGAGGGCCGGGATCTCGACCATCGTGACCCGGTCGGACGGGATGGCGGCGAGCGTCTTCTCGTCCATCTCGTAACCGGGCCTGGTGCACCCGACGAACTGCGCGAGCTCGAACATGTCATCGGCGTCACGCCAGGTGAAGATGTCGGCCAGCGCGTCGGCGCCGGTGATGAAGTAGAGCTCGGCATCGGGCATCTCTTTGCGCAGGTCGCGCAGCGTGTCGATGGTGTAGGTCGGCCCACCACGGTCGATGTCGACGCGCGAGACCCGGAAGAGCGGGTTGGCGGCGGTCGCGATGACCGTCATCAGGTAGCGGTCCTCCGGCGGCGACACCGAGCGCTCGGCCTTCTGCCACGGCGCACCGGTGGGCACGAAGACGACCTCGTCGAGGTCGAACCAGGCCTGCACCTCGGACGCCGCCACGAGGTGGCCGTGGTGGATCGGGTCGAACGTGCCACCCATCACTCCGACGCGGCGGGCTCGGGCCTGAGTCGAGGTCAGAGGCTGGGTCGCCGGCACGTCAGCTGTGCTCGCGCCCGCCGCCGAAGGCCACCAGCGCACCCACGACCGCCAGCAGGATGATCAGGACGCCACCGCCCACGGCGTACGGCGACAGCGCGTGCTCGCCGTTCTCGGCGACGACGGCAGCGAGGGAGAGAGCGCTCAGCGACATGCCGGTGATCCTACCGGCGTCAGCGCACGTGGCCATCTCCGGTCACGACGTACTTGGTCGAGGTCATCTCGGTGAGCCCCATCGGCCCCCGCGCATGCAGCTTCTGGGTGCTGATCCCGATCTCCGCTCCGAAGCCGAACTCGCCGCCGTCGGTGAAGCGAGTCGACGCGTTGACGAGCACCGCGGCCGAGTCGACGGCGGCCACGAACCGCCGCGCCGTCGCCTGGTCCCGCGTCACGATCGCCTCGGTGTGACCGCTCGAGAACCGCCGGATGTGGGCGATCGCGTCGTCCACCGAGTCGACGACGCAGGCGGAGATGTCGAGGGAGAGGTACTCCGCCGCATAGTCGTCGTCGGTGGCCGGCACGACCCCGTCGTACGCCGCGAACTCGGCGTCCCCGTGCACGGTCACGCCCGCCTCGGCCAGCGCGTCGACCACCCGTGGCACGAACGTCTGGGTGAGGTCGGCGTGCACGAGCAGCGACTCGGCGGCGTTGCAGACGCTGGTGCGATGGGTCTTGGCGTTGAGCACGATGGCCAGGGCCTGGTCGAGGTCCGCCGCGGCATCGACGTACACGTGGCAGTTGCCCACGCCCGTCTCGATGACCGGGACCGTGGACTCCTCGACGACCGAGCGGATCAGGCTCGCCCCACCACGTGGGATCAGCACGTCGACCAGCCCGCGCGCCCGCATCAGCGCCTTGACGCTCTCGTGGCTGTCGCCCGGCACGAGCTGTACGACGTCGGCGGGCAACCCGGCCTCCACGGCTGCGTCCCGCAGCACCTGCACGATGGCGGTGTTCGAGGTCCGAGCACTCGAGGAACCGCGCAGCAGCACCGCGTTGCCCGCCTTGAGGCAGATGCCGGCTGCGTCGGCGGTGACGTTGGGGCGGGCCTCGTAGATCATCCCGACCACGCCGAACGGCACCCGGACCTGGCGCATCTCCAGCCCGTTGGCGAGGGTGGAGCCGCGCACCACCTCACCCACCGGGTCGGGCAGCGCGGCCACGTCGCGCAGGCCCTGCGCCATCGCCTCGAGCCGGTCGGTGGTGAGCCGCAGCCGGTCGACGATGTTGGCGGGCGTGCCCGCGGCCTCGGCGCGAGAGACGTCGTCGGCGTTCGCGGCCAGCACCTGCTCCGACGACGCGAGCAGGGCAGCAGCCATCCCCCGCAGCGCCACGTCCTTGGTGGCCCGGGTCGCGAGTGCCAGCTCGAAGCTGGCCTCCCGGGCACGCACGGCCACGGCGCGGACGTCCGCCTCGATGCTCATGGTCCGAGCCTAGGACCGCCCGCCGCACCCGTCACCGGCGTCTCACCGGTGCGGGGCGATCGGGACGCCACGACGCCCCGCCCTCCGGGGAGGACGGGGCGTCGCGGCTTCAGGGCGTCGAGGCCGATGGCTACTTGCGGGCGTTGATCTGCTCGGTCGCGGCCGGCAGCACCTTGTGCAGGTCGCCGACGACTCCGAAGTCGACGAGCTCGAAGATGGGGGCCTCGTCGTCCTTGTTGACGGCGACGATGGTCTTCGAGGTCTGCATGCCGGCACGGTGCTGGATCGCACCGGAGATGCCGTTGGCGACGTAGAGCTGCGGCGAGACCGTCTTGCCGGTCTGGCCGACCTGGAAGGAGTGCGGCTTCCAGCCCGAGTCGACAGCCGCACGCGAGGCACCGACCGCGGCACCGATCGCGTCGGCGAAGCCCTCGACCGGCTCGAAGTCGCCGCCGGTGCCACGTCCACCGGAGACCACGATCGCGGCCTCGGTGAGCTCGGGGCGGCCGGTCGCCTGGCGTGGCTGGCTGGCGATGATCTGGGCACCCTTGGCAGCGTCGGAGATCGTGACCGCGAACTGCTCGACGGCGGCGGCACCCTCAGCCTGCTCCGGCGCGGCGGAGTTGGGCTTGACCGTGATGATCGGCGTGCCCCGGGTGACCCTCGCGCTCACCGAGAAGTTGCCCGCGAACACGCTCTGCGTCGTGACCGGGGCTCCGCCATCTCCCGGCTGCACGTCCACCGCGTCGGTGATCAGGCCCGACCCGATCTTGATCGCGAGACGACCCGCGACCTCCTTGCCCTCCACCGACGACGAGATGAGCACCGCGGCCGGGGACGTCTTCTCGACCAGCTGGGCCAGTGCCTCGGCCTTGGGCGCGACAAGGTAGCCCTTGATCTCGGAGTCATCGACGGCGTAGACCTTGTGCGCGCCGTACGGCTTGACGGCCTCGGCCACGGCGTCGACCTGGTCGGCCGCGCCGATGAAGACCGCGGAGGGCTCGCCGAGACGGGCCGCGATGGTGAGCAGCTCGAGGGTCGGCTTCTTGACCGTGCCGTCGACGTGGTCGACCAGAACGAGTACTTCAGTCATGATCCTGCTCCTCAGATGAACTTCTTGGCGGCGAGGAACTCGGTCAGTGCCGTGGCACCCGACCCGTCCTCGTCCGTGACGATCTCGCCGGCGGTGCGGGGCGGACGCTCGGTGGTGTCGTCCACGACGGTCCACGCCACCGAGAGGCCGACCTGGTCGGCGTCGACGCCGAGGTCGCTGAGCGAGTAGGTCTCCATGGGCTTCTTCTTGGCCGCCATGATGCCCTTGAACGACGGGTAGCGGGCCTCGCCCGACTGGTCGGTCACCGACAGCACCAGCGGCATCGTCGCACCGACGACCTCGGTCGCCGAGTCGCCGTCGCGCTTGATGCGGACCTGGTCGCCCTGCGCCTCGACCACGGCCGCCTGGGTCACCTGGGGCAGCCCGAGCCGCTCGGCCAGCATCGCCGGGACGACGCTCATCGCGCCGTCGGTCGACGCCATGCCGCACATCACGACGTCCACGTCGCCGATCTTCTCGACCGCCTTGGCCAGCACCAGCGAGGTGGCGATGGCATCGGAGCCGGCAATGGCGTCGTCGACCACGTGGACACCCTGGTCGGCACCCATCTGCAGCGCCTTGCGCACGGCGTCGAGTGCCTTCTCCGGCCCCACGCAGAGCGCGGTCACGACCGTCTCACCCTCGGACTTCTCCTTGAGCTGCAGGGCCTGCTCGACGGCGTACTCGTCGAGCTCGGACAGCAGCCCGTCGACGCCGACGCGGTCGACCGTGTTGTCGGACTCGAACTGCCGGTCGGCGGTGGCATCGGGGACGTACTTCACGCAAACAACAATGTTCATGGTGTGACCCTGGGGGCCCTTCCTGTCCATTCGTCTGTGCAGTCGGAGTGGGGCGTTCGCATGGTGCATGCAGATGGTGTCGCCGAGGCTACTAGCGCGAACCCCACCGCGGAACGCCGTCCGGGGTGGGGTCTCTCACAGTGGAAGTGTCAGCGTCAGGGGCGGATCAGGCGATCCAGGATGCGCCCGACGATCAGCCACGCGATCGCGCCGACCCCCCAGTTGAACAGGGCGTCCTTAACCCCGGCGTTCTCGCCCGTGAACTGCTTGATGCCGTCGTGGCGCGAGAAGACACCCAGGTCGACCCTGTCGGCCGCGGAGAGCACGAACGAGACCAGGTCGTTGTCCTTGTTGGCCTTGAGGGCGACCAGCAGCGCACCGACGGCAAGGATCAGCGCCGCGAGCACACAGACCAGCCAGATGACCTGCGCCAGCCGTGCCCGGACCACGCTCAACGCGCCGACGACGGCGCGCCTGCCGCTGCCCTTGTCCTTGACCGACTTGCGGTCGGTCTTCTCATCCGTTGCCAAGGTGTCCTTCTCTCGATTCGATGCCCGGGAGGCTACCGCCCCACGAACAGTGCCTTCCCCGGGCCCTGCTCAACGAACGACCCCATGCCGATGGCACGGTCCTCCGTGGCAAAAAGTGCCGCGAACTGCTGGCGCTCGATCTCCAGGCCGGTCTCGAGGTCGGTCTCGACGCCCCGGTCGATGGTCTCCTTGGCGGCGCGCAGTGCGTACGTCGCGGCGCCGGCGAACTGCGCGGCCCACGCCAGCGCCTCGTCGTACACCTGGTCGGCTGGCACGACCCGGTCGACGAGGCCGATCGCCAGCGCTTCGTCGGCCTTCACGAACCGGCCGGTGAAGATGAGGTCCTTCGCCTTGCTCGGCCCGATCAGCCGGGTCAGTCGCTGGGTGCCGCCGGCTCCCGGGATGATGCCCAGCAGCACCTCGGGCTGGCCGAGCACCGCGGTGTCGGCCGCGAACCGCACGTCGGCGCACAGGGCGAGCTCGCAGCCGCCGCCGAGCGCGTAGCCGGTGACCGCCGCCACGACCGGCTTCGGGATCCGGGCCACCGAGGTGAGGGCCGACTGCAGGGCTCCGGAGCGCTTTACCATGTCGGTGTGGGACATGTCGGCCATCTCCTTGACGTCGGCCCCTGCGGCGAACACCCGCTCACCGCCGTAGACCACGACAGCCTTGACGTCGTCGCGGGTCCCGGCCTCGGTGGCGGCGGCGCGGATCTCCTCCTGCACCTGCACGTTGAGGGCGTTCATCTTGGGCCGGTCCAGCCGCAGGGTGGCGACTCCGTCGGCCACCTCCAGTCGCACGAACTCCATCTCTTGCGTCCTCCACTCGTCGTCGACGCCTGCCCGACGCGAGGCGCCATCACCGGCATTGTGCCGTCATCGTGAAGAATGACCGCCGTGACACCGGGAATGTGGGACCACGAGGGCCAGCGCAACCCCGTCTGGCCGGGGCGCAACTGGCCGCTGGGCGCGACCTGGAGCGAGGAGTCGACCAACTTCGCCGTCTACGCACCCCGGGCGACCCGCGCCTGGGTGTGCCTGTTCGAGGACGACGGCCACGGCACCGAGGTCGAGACCCGGGTCGAGCTGACCGAGCAGTCGCTGGGCATCTGGCACAGCGCCGTCCCCGGCCTGATGGCCGGCGCGCTCTACGGCTACCGCGTCGACGGGCCCTGGCGGCCGGTGGAGGGACTGCGCTTCAACGTCAACAAGCTGCTGCTCGATCCCTACGGCCGAGCGGTCTCCGGCACGGTCACGCCCGACCCGGCGATCTACTCCTTCGTCACCGGCTCCCCCGAGGTGATGAGCGAGCTCGACTCCGCGCCGTGCATGCCGCGCAGCGTCGTCGTGCACGACGAGTTCGACTGGGGCGACGACACTCCCCTGGGCCGGCGGTGGCGCGACACCGTCATCTACGAGCTCCACGTCAAGGGCATGACCCAGCTCCACGACCGGGTGCCCGAGGAGCTGCGCGGCACCTACGCCGGTCTAGCCACCCCCGCGGTCACCGACTACCTCCGTGATCTCGGCGTGACGGCGGTCGAGCTCCTGCCGGTGCACCAGTTCGTCTCCGAGCCCAAGCTTGCCGAGCTCGGCCTGGTGAACTACTGGGGCTACAACTCCATCGGCTTCTTCGCCCCGCACGGCGCCTACTCGGCCTCCGGAGACCGTGGCCAGCAGGTCACCGAGTTCAAGACCATGGTCAAGGCCTTCCACGACGCGGGGCTCGAGGTCTACCTCGACGTCGTCTACAACCACACCGCCGAAGCCGGGCCGCGGGGACCGACCCTGAGCTTCCGGGGGCTCGACGACCGCGGCTACTACCAGCGCGTGAGCGACCCCAAGATCCCGTCCGCGAAGACCGACGCCTACTGGGACGTCACCGGCTGCGGCAACACCCTCGACGCCACTCACACCCAGTCGCTGCGGATGATCCTGGACTCGCTGCGCTACTGGGTGACCGAGATGCACGTCGACGGCTTCCGCTTCGACCTGATGTCCGCCCTGGCTCGCACCAACCAGCAGATCGACATGGGCAGCCACCTGCTCGTCGCCATCGGCCAGGACCCGGTCCTGAGGCACGTGAAGCTGGTCGCGGAGCCGTGGGACGCCTCCATGGACGGCTACCGCGTCGGCAGCTTCCCGCCGCCGTGGATCGAGTGGAACGACCAGTACCGCGACACCGTCCGCGACTTCTGGCGGGGGCGGACCCAGGGGATCCGCACCGTGGCCACCCGACTCGCCGGCTCCTCCGACCTGTACGCCGACGACGGCCGGTCGCCGTACGCCTCGGTGAACTTCGTGACGGCCCACGACGGCTTCACGTTGCGCGACCTGGTGTCCTACGAGACGAAGCACAACGAGGCCAACGGCGAGAACGGCCGCGACGGCACCGACAACAACCGATCGTGGAACTGCGGTGTCGAGGGGGAGACCGACGACCCCGAGATCATCGCGCTGCGGCGGCGGCAGGCCGCGAACATGATGCTGATGCTCTGCTTCTCCAACGGCGTGCCGATGCTGACCGCGGGCGACGAGCGGGGTCGCACGCAGGGCGGCAACAACAACGCCTACGGCCAGGACAACGAGACCTCGTGGATCGACTGGCGGCCAGACGATGCCTGGCTCGACCTCTACGAGATCACCAAGGCCGCGCTGCGGCTCAGGCGCGAGCACCCCGCGTTGCGGCAGCGGCACTGGTTCGAGGGGCGGCCCACCATCGAGGGTGGCCCCAAGGACATCGTCTGGCTGCACCCGGAGGGCCGCGAGATGTCGGAGGCCGACTGGCGCGACGACTCGATCAAGGCCCTCGGGCTGTTCGTGCTGGGCGACCCGCTGCGCTCCCCCGGGGTCCACGGCGAGCAGCAGCGCGACCGGTCGTTCATGATCTGGCTGAACTCCAGTCCGGACGCCGTCGTCCTGAACCTGCCCGAGAACGCCTGGATCTCTGCCGGTGAGGTCGTGCTCAGCACTGACACCACGAACCCCGTCGGCGGTCGGGTCAGGATGGGCGAGCAGGTCGTGCAGGAGGGTCGCTCGGTGCTCGTCTTCCGCCAGACCTGACCCGGCTCGGCCACGGGAGGGTCAGGCGGGTACGGCGACCAGCCCGAGCTCGGCAACGGAGGCGAGCGAGTCGTTGCGAGGCACGACCCGGACGGTGTAGCCGAAGGACCCGGACCGAGCCAGGGCGACGTCGGCGTCGAAGCGGTGCCGGTTGCCCTCGTAGCCCTCGACGACGTGCATGACGGTGACTACCGAGTCGACGAGCTCGTCGTCGCCGGTCGTGCGGCCGTGCACGACCTGCACCTCGACGTCGTCGGGGCTCAGCGAGCCGAGGGCCACGAAGGCGCGCACGGTGACGTTGGCGCCGACCTCGGGCGAGTCGCCGACGCCGGCCGACTCCACGTGCTCGACGTGCACCAAGGGCCAGGCCCCACGCACCCTCGACTTCCACGCGGCGAGCTCACGCGCACCGGCGTAGTCGGAGTTGAGCGCTCGGGACGTGTGGGCGGCAGGAGCGTAGAGGTCCCGCACGTAGTCACGGACCTGCCTGGTCGCCAGCACCTTGGGGCCGAGCGACTTCAGCGTGTGCCGCACCATCTCGATCCAGCGTGTCGGCACGCCCTCGTCGTCGACGTCGTAGAAGCGCGGTGCGACCTCGTTCTCGATGAGGTCGTAGAGCGCGTTGGCCTCGAGGTCGTCACGGCGTTCCTGGTCGTCGACGCCGTCGGCGGACGGGATCGCCCAGCCGTTCTCGCCGTCGTACCACTCGTCCCACCAGCCGTCGAGGATCGACAGGTTCAGGCCACCGTTGAGGGCCGCCTTCATGCCGGACGTGCCGCACGCCTCGTAGGGCCGCAACGGGTTGTTGAGCCACACGTCGCAGCCGGGGTAGAGAGGCAGCGCCATGGCGATGTCGTAGTTGGGCAGGAACGCGATGCGGTGCCGGATCTCGGGGTCGTCGGCGAACTTGACGATCTCCTGGATCAGCTTCTTGCCACCGTCGTCGGCCGGGTGGGACTTGCCGGCGATGACGAGCTGGATCGGTCGCTCGGGGTCGAGCAGCAGCTTCTTCAGGCGGGCCGGGTCACGCAGCATCAGCGTCAGTCGCTTGTACGACGGCACGCGGCGTGCGAAGCCGATCGTGAGCACGTCGGCGTCGAGTGCGGAGTTCACCCAGCCGAGCTCGGCGCGCGCGGAGCCGCGCTTGAGGCTCGAGCGCCTGATCCGGCCTCGGGCGTCGTCCACGAGCCGGGCCCGGAGGGTGCGCTTGAGGTCCCAGAGCTCCCTGCCGGTGAAGTCGTCGACCAACGGCCACAGCGAGTCGGTGTCGTCCCCGTCGACGTCGGCGCCGCGGGAGCGAGCCAGCTCGAAGATCTCGCGAGCGATCCAGGTCGGGCCGTGCACGCCGTTGGTGATCGAGCCGATCGGCACCTCGGCCTCGTCGAAGGCCGGCCAGAGACCGTTGAACATGCCGCGAGACACCACGCCGTGCAGCTTCGAGACGCCGTTGGCACGCTGCGCCAGCCGGAAGCCCATGACGGCCATGTTGAAGACCGACGCGTCGCCACCTGCGTAGTCCTCGGCGCCCAGCATCAGCACCCGTTCGGCGGGCACGCCCGGCGTCGGCGAGGAGCCGCCACCGAAGTACTGCTCGATGAGCTCTCGCGGGAACCGGTCGATGCCGGCCGGCACCGGGGTGTGGGTCGTGAAGACGGTGCCGGCCCGGGAGACCTCCAGGGCGGTGTCGAAGTCGAGCTGCGGTCCGTCGTCTGCCACGGTGAGCTCGCGGATCCGCTCGATGCCGAGGAAGCCGGCGTGGCCCTCGTTGGTGTGGAACACCTCGGGCGCCGGAGCGCCGGTGATGCGCGAGAAGGCACGCAGCGCGCGCACGCCACCGACGCCGAGGAGCAGCTCCTGGCGCAGGCGGTGCTCGGAGGTGCCGCCGTAGAGCCGGTCGGTGACGTCGCGGTAGTGCTGGCTGTTCTCCTCGATGTCGGAGTCGAGCAGCAGCAGCGGCACACGTCCGACGTTGACCACGAAGATCTTGGCCATCAGGTCCGGCCCGTCGGGCAGCGAGATCGAGATCGTGGCCCGCGACCCGTCGGCCTCGCGCAACAGCGTCAGGGGCAGCTCGTCGGGGTCGAGGACGGGGTAGGTCTCCCGTTGCCAGCCCTCCCGCGAGAGCGACTGCTTGAAGTAGCCGTGCCGGTAGAGCAGGCCCACCCCCACCACCGGGATGCCCAGGTCGGACGCGGACTTGAGATGGTCGCCGGCGAGGATGCCGAGACCGCCGGAGTACTGCGGGAGCACGGCGGTGATGCCGTACTCCGGCGAGAAGTAGGCGATCGAGCGGGGCGCGTCGGCCCCGGCCTTGCGGGCGTACCAACGCTCACCGGTGAGGTAGTCGTCGAGGTCGGCCTGCGCGGCCCCGAGCGCCTCCAGGAACGCCTCGTCCCCCGCGAGCTCGTCGAGCCGCGCGCGGCCCACCGCGCCCAGCAGGCGGACGGGGTCGTGGTTGACGTCCTCCCAGACCTTGGCGTCGACCGCCCGGAAGACGTCCTGGGTCTCCGGATGCCAGGACCAGCGCAGGTTCGACGCCAGCACCCCCAGCGCCGTCAGCGGCTCGGGCAGGACAGGACGCACGGTGAATCGTCGGATGGCTCGCACGAGGTGACGGTAGCGAACTTCCTTGGATCGATCCAATAGGGAGTCGCGAGCCGAGACGAATTCGTGTGACGTAACCCACGCCCGATCTCGCCGTTGATGTCACAACTCCTCGTTGCAGCACGATCGAAAGGTCCCCCATGCCTGACAGCTCACCGACCCGCTCCTGGCTGAAGGGTGCGAGCCTCCTCGGCGCCGGGCTCCTGGTCCTCGGACTGGCTGCCCAGCCCAGCAGCAGTGCGGGCGCCCCCGCGCTCACCTCGGCCGACCGGTTCAGCGGATGGGGTGACACGGCTCCCGGCCTGGGCAACCTGGACCGACGCGGTCGCGCGCTGCCCAGCGCCGCCCAGCAACGGGCCGCCGACGCGCTCGGCGCCACCGGTGCGAAGGTGCGCTGGAACGACTTCGGCACTCCCGCCTCGATCCTGTCCCCCGGCGGCAGCCTGGGCGCGGCCGTCGGATCCGACCCGGTCGCGGCCGCCCGCACCTGGCTCCGCGCCAACAGCGCCCTGCTCGGCGTCAGCACCGCGCAGGTCGACGCCCTCGACCTGGTCAACAACCAGAAGATGGCCGACTCCGGCGGCCGGGCCGTGCTGCTCCGGCAGAGGTTCGGCTCGCTGACCCCGGCCCTGGGCAGCATGGTCACGGTCGGCGTCGCCGGCGGGAGGATCGTCTACGTGTCGTCCTCGCTGACCCGGACGACCGGCGCGCCGGTCGACGCGACCCTGACGCCCACGAAGGCCTGGCTCGCCGCGGCCCGCAACGTCGGCCGCGACGTGGCCGCCGGCGACGTCCTCGACACGGCCCTGTCCGACGGCTGGACCCGGCTGAAGGTCTCCGGTTTCGCTCAGGAGCAGGTCTCCAGGCTGCGTGCGCTGGCCCTCGCCGACGGCACGGTCCGACCCGTGTTCGAGACCAACGTCGTCGACGTGCAGGGCGGCAGCGCCTTCGCCTACACGCTGATGGTGGACGGGGTGACCGGCGCGATCCTGCACCGCGAGAACCAGGTCGAGAACTCCAGTGACGCCGTCTCGTTCAACGGCGAGATCACCGCGACCGAGTGCGGGCCGCAGCACCCCTTCGAGCTCACCGACGACACGACGCGCCAGATCGCGATCGTCGCCTCGGCCGCCAACCCGCTCAACGACATCGTGGTGAAGCTCTACGGCCCCGACGGTGCCGTGCTCACCAGCGGCGACCTGCTGACCAGCCCGGAGGCCCTGACCTATGCGCCCGGCGAGGCGCTGCCGGCCGGCATCTACCAGGCCCAGATCTGCCCGTACGACGCGCCGACCGTCCCGTTCACCGGCCCCGGGTCGTATGCCGGCGTCGTCACCACGTCCGACCAGGGCGGCGCCGACGCCGGCGTCCCGTTCCCGCCCAAATGGTCGTACTTCCTGGCCAACCCGGAGCTCAACTTCGACACCACCCACGTGCCGGGCAACCGCATCACCGGCTGCTGGCGCGCCACGGATCCCGAGTGCGACACCCCGCCGGGCTCCCTCGAGAACCTGGCCGCGCGCGCACCCTGGGACTTCGACTTCACCACGGGACTGCCCACCTTCACCACCGTCGGCAACGCCGCCAGCACCCACGAGGCATGGGTCAGCCCGCTGACGCCCGGTGGCCTGTTCCAGGCACCTGTCTCGCCGGCGCGGGAGTACACCCCGGAGTTCACCGACGCCTGGCAGAACAGCCAGTGCGACCCGACCCAGCTGACGCCGGGAGGCAACGACGTCGAGGCCTCGGTGACGCACCTGTTCGCCTCACACAACCGCATGCACGACTACTCGTACTTCCTCGGCTTCACCGAGGCGAACTACAACATGCAGCGCAAGAACCTCGGGGCGAACCCCGATCCGACCCGCGAGAACGACCCGGAGGTCGGCAACGCCCAGGCCGGCGCGATCAGCGGTGGCCAGCCGTCGTACCTCGGGCGCGACAACGCCAACCAGATCGCCCTCCAAGACGGCATCCCCGGCATCACCAACCAGTACCTGTTCCAGCCGATCGCGGCTGCCTTCTACGCCCCGTGCACCGACGGCAGCTACGACATGAGCATCGTCGGCCACGAGTACACCCACGCCATCACCAACCGTATGATCGGCGGCCCCGACGAGGGGATCACCTCCGAGCAGGGCGGTGCGATGGGTGAGTCGTGGGGCGACCTGGTCGCCGCGGAGTACATGTTCAGCCACGGCTACGACAACGGCGCCAACCCGTGGGCCGTGGGCCCCTACGCCACCGGCAACGACAACGAGGGCATCCGCGACTACGCGATCGATGCCAACCCGCTCACCTACGGCGACTACGGCTTCGACAGCACCGGACCCGAGGTGCACGCCGACGGCGAGATCTGGAACGCGGTCCAGTGGGACGTCCGGCAGGGCCTGGTCGACAAGTGGAACAGCGCCTTCCCCTACGGCGACAAGGCACTGCAGCAGCGTTGCGCGCAGGGCACGGCGACCACCTCACCGCTCCCGGCCGACCAGTGCCCGGGCAACCGTCGCTGGGTGCAGCTGATGTTCGACTCCTACCTGCTCCAGCAGGGTGCCACCAGCATGCTCGACGCCCGCGACGCCATGCTCGCCGCCGACCAGATGCGCTTCGGCGGGGCCAACCAGAAGGAGCTGTGGCTCTCGTTCGCCCGCAACGGCATGGGCGCCGACGCAACGACGGCGACCGCCGACGACAGTGAGCCGACTCCCGGGTTCGAGGCGCCCGGCTCGCCGTCGGCCACGGTCACGTTCGCGCCGAGGGCCGGCAAGGCCGCCGCGGCCGGCACCGTCTACCTCGGACGCTGGGAGGCACGCGCGACGCCGGTGGCCGACACGCTCGTCGCGACGCCGCTCGACGCCACCGTGAAGCTGGCACCAGGCACCTACGACGTGCTGTTCGTCGGCGAGGGCACCGGTCACACCCGGTCGACCCTGACCGTCGCAGCGGGTCGCACCGTCACCAAGACGATCACCGTGCGCACCAACGTCGCCTCGGCCGGCGCTGGCGCGAAGGTCGTCGCCTCCAGCGCCGGAAGCCTGAACGCCGGGGCCCTCATCGACGACACGGAGGCCTCCAACTGGGCCGGCGTGGACGAGAGGGGGGTCGACGTGGGCAACCCGTTCGTCGTGGTCGACCTCGCCGGCGGGGCCCGCTGGCTCCGCAGCGCCAACGTCAGCGCGATGCTGCGCCCCGGCGACGTCTCCGACAGCGACGTGCCGCTCGCGGCGGTCGACGAGGACCCCGACGCCGGGTCCCGGTTCACGGCACTGCGCCGCTTCGCGATCGAGGTCTGCCTCCAGTCCGACAGCGTGAGCTGTGTCGGTGACGACGTGGTGTGGCACCGCATCTACACCAGCGCCGCCGATGCCTTCCCGGCGGTCCGGCCCCGCCCGGTCGCCCCGAACCTGGCACTGCGCAGCTTCGACATCCCGGACACGCGCGCCACGCACGTCCGGTTCGTGGCCCTGGAGAACCAGTGCACGGGGTTCGCGGGCTACGCCGGGGAGCTCGACAACGATCCGCTCAACGACACCGACTGCGCCGCGGCCTCCGACCGCGACCTGTCCGTGCGAGCCGCGGAGCTGCAGCTGTTCGAGTGACGATGCTGCGGCACCGGGTCGATTCCTGACCCCAGAGCCGGCGGCGGGCGGTGCAAGGGGGGCCGCCCGTCGCCCGTCATTCGGGACCCACGCGACCGCGCCGTGCACAACCAGCCGGTGGGACGCGCCGGCCCCGTCTTGCATGCGGGCACGCGATTCGAAAGTGTGGGCGCATGGTCGGACGAATCCCCATCATGGACGTGCACCCCGTCGTCGACCTTGGCCGCCAGCCGGCCAAGGCCACCGAGGGTGAACCTCTCCCCATCCGCGCGTCCGTGTTCCGAGAGGGGCACGACCAGCTCGGCGCCGAAGTGGTGCTCGCCGGACCCGACGGCGTACGCCGTGCCCCGGTGCGGATGGTCAAGCACGCCGACATCCCCGACAGGTACGACGCTCTGGTCACGCCCGACCAGCCGGGCAGCTGGACCTTCGAGGTGCACGCCTGGTCCGATCCGATCGCGACCTGGCAGCACGACGCCGGCCTGAAGATCCCCGCCGGCGTCGACGTCGAGCTGATGTTCACCGAGGCGCGGCTGCTGCTCGACCGGGTCATGGGCGAAGGCGGCCTCACCGCCTCCGAACGGTCGGTGCTCACCGGCGCGGCAGAGGCGGCGGCCGACCAGTCGCGACCGGTGCCGGCCCGGCTCGCCGCCCTCCAGACCGCCGAGCTCGACGACATCCTGGCCCGGCACCCGCTGCGCGAGCTGGTGACCATCGAGGGTCCCTACCCTGCGTACGCCGATCGCGGCCGCGCGCTGTTCGGCAGCTGGTATGAATTCTTCCCGCGGTCCGAGGGCGCCACCCGCGACAAGTCCGGCAAGGTCACCTCCGGCACGTTCCGCACAGCCGCGAAGCGCCTCGACGCGGTGGCCGAGATGAACTTCGACGTGATCTACCTGCCGCCGATCCACCCGATCGGCGAGGTCAACCGCAAGGGGCCAAACAACACCCTCACGCCCGGTCCCGACGACACCGGCTCCCCGTGGGCGATCGGCAGCAAGGACGGCGGCCACGACGCCATCCATCCCGATCTCGGCACGTTCGAGGACTTCGACGCCTTCGTCGCGCGCGCCGGCGAGCTGGGCCTCGAGGTCGCCCTCGACCTCGCGCTCCAGGTCGCGCCCGACCACCCGTGGGTCACCAGCAACCCCGAGTGGTTCACCACCCGTGCCGACGGCACGATCGCCTACGCCGAGAACCCGCCGAAGAAGTACCAGGACATCTACCCGGTCAACTTCGACAACGACCCCAACGGCATCTGCCGCGAGGTGCTGCGCATCGTGCGGCTCTGGATGTCGCACGGCGTGCGGATCTTCCGCGTCGACAACCCGCACACCAAGCCGGTGGCGTTCTGGGAGTGGCTGCTCAAGGAGGTCCGCCGGACCGATCCCGACGTGCTGTTCCTCTCCGAGGCGTTCACCCGACCCGCGATGATGCACGGCCTGGGCGCCGTCGGATTCCACCAGTCCTACACGTACTTCACCTGGCGCACCGGCAAGCGCGAGCTCGGTGACTACCTGATCGAGCTGTCCAGCGAGTCCGACCACCTGATGCGGCCGAACTTCTTCGTCAACACCCCCGACATCCTGCATGCCTTCCTCCAGTACGGCGGCCCGGCGGCGTTCAAGATCCGGGCCGCGGTCGCGGCCACGGGCTCGCCGAGCTGGGGTGTCTATGCCGGCTACGAGCTGTTCGAGCACGTGGCGGTGAAGCCGGGCAGCGAGGAGTACCTCGACTCCGAGAAGTACCAGATCCGCATCCGTGACTGGGACCAGGCAGCCGTCGAGGGCCGCACGCTCGCGCCGTACATCACGCACCTGAACCGGATCCGTCGCGAGCACCCGGCGCTCCACCTGCTCCGCAACCTCACCGTCCACCACAGCGACGACGAGAGCGTGCTGGTCTACAGCAAGAGGGCGGGCGACGACGTGGTGGTCGTGGTGGCCAACCTCGACCCGCACGGTGCTCGCGAGACGATGATCCACCTCGACATGCCCGCGTTGGGCCTCGACTGGAACGACGGCTTCGTCGCCCACGACGAGATCACGGGCGCCGAGTGGAGCTGGAGCCGCCACAACTACGTGCGCCTCGACCCCGGCCACGAGCCGGTGCACATCATCTCCGTCAGGAGGCCGAGTTGACCGACGCCCCCAGCCTGCCCGAAACCATCCCCGAGACCGACGCCGAGACGACTCACCCCGCGAGCGCCCAGGAGATCGGGGAGTCAGTGGTCGGCAGCCAGCCCGAGTGGTTCAAGACCGCCGTCTTCTACGAGGTGCTGGTGCGGTCGTTCCGCGACTCCAACGCCGACGGCACCGGTGACTTCCGTGGCCTGATCGAGAAGCTCGACTACCTCGCCTGGCTCGGCGTCGACTGCCTGTGGGTGCCGCCGTTCTTCAGCTCGCCGCTGCGCGACGGTGGCTATGACGTGGCCGACTACACCGGCATCCTGCCCGAGTGCGGCACCGTCGAGGACTTCCACGAGTTCCTCGACGAGGCCCACAAGCGAGGCATCCGGGTCATCATCGACTTCGTGATGAACCACACCTCCGACCAGCACCACTGGTTCCAGGAGTCGCGCAGGGATCCCGACGGTCCGTACGGCGACTTCTACGTCTGGTCCGACACCGACGAGCTCTACGAAGAGGCCCGCATCATCTTCGTCGACACCGAGCCGTCCAACTGGACCTTCGACCAGGAGCGCGGTCAGTACTACTGGCACCGGTTCTTCCACCACCAGCCCGACCTGAACTTCGACAACCCGGCCGTGCACGACGCGATGTTCGAGGCGATGGCGTTCTGGCTCGACATGGGTCTCGACGGCTTCCGGCTCGACGCCGTGCCGTACCTCTACGAGCGCCCCGGCACCAACGGCGAGAACCTGCCCGAGACCCACGAGTTCCTGCGCAAGTGCCGACGGTTCGTCGACGAGCACTACCCCGGTCGGGTCCTGCTGTGCGAGGCCAACCAGTGGCCCACCGACGTGGTGGAGTACTTCGGCGACCCCGAGAAGGGCGGCGACGAGTGCCACATGGCCTTCCACTTCCCGGTGATGCCGCGCATCTTCATGGCCGTGCGCCGTGAGTCCCGCTTCCCGATCTCCGAGATCATGGCCCAGACGCCGGCCATCCCCGAGAACTGCCAGTGGGGCATCTTCCTCCGCAACCACGACGAGCTGACGCTCGAGATGGTGACCGACGACGACCGCGACTACATGTGGTCCGAGTACGCCACCGACCCGCGGATGAAGGCCAACATCGGCATCCGCCGACGGCTCGCGCCCCTGCTCGACAACGACGACAACCGGATCGAGCTCTTCACCGCCCTGCTGCTGTCGCTGCCCGGGTCCCCGGTGCTCTACTACGGCGACGAGATCGGCATGGGCGACAACATCTGGCTCGGCGACCGCGACGGCGTACGCACCCCGATGCAGTGGACGCCCGACCGCAACGCCGGGTTCTCGTCGGCCACGCCCGGCAAGCTGCACCTGCCGGCGGTCCAGGATCCCGTCTACGGCTACCAGAGCGTCAACGTCGAGTCGCAGCTCGAGAACTCCTCGAGCCTGCTGCACTGGACGCGCCGGATGATCCACGCCCGCCGCGGTCACGACGCCTTCGGGCTCGGCACCTTCACCGACCTCGGCGGATCGAACCCCAGCGTGCTGTCCTACGCCCGCGAGTACCGCGGCGACGTGATCGTGTGCGTCAACAACCTGTCCCGCTTCTCCCAGCCGGTCGAGCTCGACCTGCGCCACTGGGAGGGCTTTCTGCCGGTCGAGCTGCTCGGCGGCGTGGTCTTCCCGGCCATCGGCGAGCTGCCCTACCTGCTCACCATGGGCGGCTATGGCTTCTACTGGTTCCGGCTGACCTCGCCCGAGGCGACCGGAGCACCGAACGAAGGAGGCATCGCATGAGCGAACATCCCCAGCTCGAGGCCTACCTCGACTCCGCCCGCTGGTTCGGCGGCAAGGGGCGCGGCGCCCGCGTCACGCGCATCGACCGGATCGCCTCGATCGACGGAGCACCACTCCTCACCGTCGACCTGATCACGATCGCGTACGCCGACGGCGGCGCCGACGAGGTCTACCAGCTGCCGCTGGCCAACTACGCCGAACCCCAAGATCGCCTCGGCCACGCCCTGGTCGGCAGCTGGGACGACGGTCGGCTCGGCTACCACGTCCACGCCTACGACGCAGTGCACGACCGCGACGCGATGGCACGCTACCTCCAGGCCTTCGACGAGACCGAGGGCTCGCGCGAGCTGGGCGGGCTGACGTTCCACCGTCTGCCGGGCCACGAGTTCGACACCACCGCGCACTCGACGCTGTTCACCGGCGAGCAGTCGAACTCCTCGGTCGCGTACGGCGAGGACTCCGTGCTCAAGGTGTTCCGCAAGATCACGCCCGGCACCAACCCCGACATCGCGATCCACGAGGTGCTGACCCGTGCCCGGTCGGAGCACGTGGCTCACCTGTACGGCTGGGTCGAGGCGCCCTCCGGGGCCGACGGCGTCCTGCACCTGGCGATGCTTCAGCAGTTCCTCCGCACCGGCAGCGACGGATGGGAGCTCGCGCAGGCCAGCGTGCGCAACCTGTTCGCCGAGGCCGACCTGCACGCCGACGAGGTCGGGGGCGACTTCGCCGGTGAGGCGGCGCGCCTCGGTGTCGCGCTGGCCGAGACGCACGAGGTCCTCAGCCAGCAGTTCCCCACCCACGTCCGCTCCCCCGACGAGATGGCCGCGCTGACGGCGTCGATGCAGACACGGCTCGACGCGGCGCTGCTCGTCGCGCCCCAGCTCGCGACGTACGCACCGGCGCTGCGAGCGGCGTACGACGCCATCGCCGGCCTGCCCGGCGACGCCGTGCAGACCGTGCACGGCGACCTGCACCTCGGTCAGACGCTGCGCACCGTCAAGGGTTGGAAGATCGTCGACTTCGAGGGCGAGCCCGCCCGTCCGCTCGCCGAGCGGATGCTGCCCGACTCGCGGTGGCGCGACGTCGCCGGGATGCTGCGCAGCTTCGACTACGCGCCGCGGGTGGCTGCGATGATCGCCAGCTCCAACGCCACCGACGGCGACGCCCAGCGCGACTACCGCGCCCGGGAGTGGGCTGAGCGAAACCGCGACGCCTTCCTCACGGCCTACGCTGGCCGCGCTCTCGACGACACCGAGCAGACCCTGCTCGATGCGTACGTCGCCGACAAGGCCGTGTATGAAGCGGTCTACGAAGTCCGCAACCGGCCAGCCTGGGTGAGCATCCCGCTCGAAGCGCTGGCCGCCGTCGGAACCCCCGCAACAGACACCGAGGAGATCCGATGACCGGTCCCGGAGAACTCGACATCCACCTGATCAACGAGGGGCGTCACGAGGAGCTGTGGGAGGTCCTCGGAGCGCATCCGGGTGCTGACGGCACGTCGTTCTCGGTCTGGGCGCCCAACGCCCAGGAGGTCCAGGTCGCCGGCTCGTTCAACGAGTGGGACGGCGCCCGGACCCCGCTCACGGCGATCGGCTCGTCCGGCGTGTGGCACGTGCTGGCGCCCGGTGTCGGCGAGGGCGCGCAGTACAAGTTCCGCATCCGAGGCGTCGACGGTGTCTGGCGTGACAAGGCCGACCCGATGGCGTTCCACACGCAGGTGCCGCCCGAGACGGCGTCGGTCGTCTTCGCCTCGTCCCACACCTGGGGCGACGACGCCTGGATGACCGAGCGGGCCCAGAGGGCACCGGTCTCCGAGCCGATGTCGGTCTACGAGATGCACCTCGGCTCGTGGCGCAAGCACTACGACGGGTCGACCTACTCCTACAGCGAGCTCGCCGACGCGCTGGTCCCCTACGTCGTCGACCTGGGCTTCACCCACGTCGAGTTCATGCCCGTGATGGAGCACCCCTTCGGCGGCTCCTGGGGCTACCAGGTGACGTCGTACTTCGCGCCGACCTCGCGCTTCGGCGACCCCGACGGCTTCCGCATCCTCGTCGACCGGCTGCACCAGGCCGGCATCGGCGTCATCGTCGACTGGGTGCCCGCGCACTTCCCCAAGGACGACTTCGCCCTGGCCCGCTTCGACGGCACGCCGCTCTACGAGGACCCGAACCCCTCCCGCGGCGAGCACCCCGACTGGGGCACCTACGTCTTCAACTTCGGCCGCCGCGAGGTGCGCAACTTCCTGGTCGCCAACGCGCTCTACTGGCTGGAGGAGTTCCACATCGACGGCCTGCGGGTCGACGCGGTCGCCTCGATGCTCTACCTCGACTACTCGCGTGAGCCCGGCCAGTGGGCCCCCAACGTGCACGGCGGCCGCGAGAACCTCGAGGCCGAGCAGTTCCTCCAGGAGATGAACGCCACCGTCTACAAGCGGGTGCCCGGTGCGATGGTGATCGCCGAGGAGTCGACGTCGTGGCCCGGTGTCACCAAGCCGACGTCCGAGGGCGGCCTGGGCTTCGGCTTCAAGTGGAACATGGGCTGGATGCACGACTCCCTCGGCTATGTCGAGAAGGACCCGATCTACCGCAGCCACCACCACGGCCAGATGACCTTCTCGATGGTCTACGCCTACTCGGAGAACTACACCCTGCCCATCAGCCACGACGAGGTCGTGCACGGCAAGGGATCCCTGCTGCGCAAGATGCCCGGCGACCGCTGGCAGCAGCTGGCCAACCTGCGCGCCTACCTCGCCTTCATGTGGGCCCACCCCGGCAAGCAGCTCATCTTCATGGGCACCGAGTTCGGCCAGGAGTCGGAGTGGGCCGAGGCCCGCGAGCTCGACTGGTGGCTGCTCGAGCACCCCGAGCACGAAGGCGTGCGCTCCCTGCTGCGCGACCTGAACCGCGTCTACGCGCAGACGCCGGCCCTCTACCGGCTCGACAGCGACCCTGCCGGGTTCGAGTGGATCGACGCCAACGACGCCACCCGCAACGTCTTCTCGTTCGTACGGCGCGCCCCCGGCGAGCCCGACCTGGTGTGCGTGGCCAACTTCGCGGCCGTGCCGCACGAGGGCTACCGGCTGCCGCTCCCCGCGGCCGGCCGCTGGGACGAGGTGCTCAACACCGACGCATCGGCCTACACCGGCTCCGGGGTCGGCAACCTGGGCTCGGTGGAGGCCGTCGCCGGCGAGCACCACGGACGCCCCGCGTACGCCGACATCGTCGTGCCGCCGCTCGCGACGGTGTGGCTGCGCCACGAGTCCTAGAGGCGGGCTCGGGACGCAGCCACTCGCGCTGATCAGCCGATCAGCTCAGGTGGATCATCTTGAGCATGCCCATCAGGGCGTGCGGCATGCCGTGCATCTTCGGGTCGGGGAAGAAGCACATGACGACGTACTGCCCGGGCGGCAGCTTGTAGTCGACGTTCATCTTGCGTCCCGGGCTGAGTGACGCAGTCTCCAGACTGCCCGACAGGGCCCAGGACGGAGGCGGGCCATTGCCTTCCTCGCTCTGCAGCGCCTCGAGCACGGTGTCGGTCGTGGTGCCCTCGACGACCTGCTGGAGGATCAGGAAGTGCGGGACGGTCCGGTCACCGTTCTTGAACTGAAGCGTGCCCTTGGCCGGCAGGTTGTCCGACCCGCCCCACTTGGGACCGGTGAGGCCGATGATCTTGCCGTCCGAGCGGGGCAGCTTGGCGTTCTTCTTCGCACCCGCCCTGAACTGGGCGTGCCCGCGGGACGAGAAGGAGAACACGGTGTAGTCGCCGGCCTTCGGCAGCACCACGATGCCGCTCCCCCCGGGCTGGAAGCCGCCCAGGAACTTGGTCTTGGCGATGGCCCGCTTGAGCGCCTTGATGTTGCCCTTGTCGACGGCGGCGACGTCCTTGGCGAAGTCGGCATAGTCGTAGCCGGGGGCGAACCTCACGATCTCGGCAGTCCCCTTCCCCTTGACGTGGACCTTCACACGGCCCGCGTTGAGGCCCTTGGCACCACGGATGGTGATCGCCTTCTTGGCGACCTTGATGGTCATGGACTGGGCGGCAGCCTCGGCACGCACCGCTGAAGCGGTGGTGGGCACCAGGAGCGGTGCTGCCACGAGGCTTGTCGCACACGCCACGGCGATTCCGTGGCGCACGGCCTTGAGCAACCGCATGAGCGACTCCTTAGGTCAGGAAGTGGACCTTGCAACTGTGTAACGAAACACCGCGCAACGCATCGCCAGCACGGGGTAATTTCCACGATGCTGGGGATGCCGTGCCCGCGCCGTGGTGCGCTAAATGGCCAGATGACCACGACGCACAGGCGAGCCGCCTTGCTCGCCGGTGCGCTGTGGGTCGCCCTGGCGCTGCCCCTCGCCGCCACCCCGCAGTCCGCCCCGGACGCCAGTGCCGCGGTCGCCCCGGCATCGGCCACCCTCGTCGTCAACCGGGGCTCGCTCGCGTTCTCCCCGAAGGACGTGGCCATCGGTGGCGGCGGCACCCTGACCCTGGTCAACCTCGACACCTTCGACCACACCCTCACCTCGGTCGCCACCGGCGCCGACGGCGCACCGCTGTTCGACGTCCGGGTGCCGGCCGGCACCAGCGCCACCATCACCGGCGTCGAGGCGCTCGCCGAGGGAGCCTATGCGTTCTTCTGCAAGCTCCACCCGCAGATGCGGGGGGTGCTCCTCGTCGAGGGCGGCGGTGGCACCGTCACGCCACAGCTGCCCTCGTTCGACCAGCCACTGGTGGTGCCGCGGAAGAAGCGCGGCGCCGCGATCACCCTCCCGATGCGCCAGGCCCGGGTGCGGATGCTGCCGACGGGTCCGGCGACGCGCATGTGGACGTACGGCGGCACCTACCCCGGCCCGACCATCGTCCGGCCGGCCGGCGGGGAGACCCGGGTGCGGTTCGTCCACCGGCTGCCTCGCCGGGCCGGTGCCCTGAGCGTGCACCTGCACGGCGATCACCACGCTGCCGAGCACGACGGGCAACCGACCACCCAGCTGGTCCGTCCGGGTCGTTCACGGACCTACGACTACCCGCTGACCTACGGCGGGCTGCCGGAGCCGAGCTCGTTCTTCTTCTACCACGACCACCGGATGGACCGGACCGCCCGCAACAACTGGCGCGGGTTGCAGGGCATGTTCGTCGTGAAGGACTCCTCGGAGGCGTCGTTGAGACTGCCCACCGGCAAGCGCGACGTCCCCCTCCTGGTGGCCGACCGGTCCTTCCGCGGCGACAACGAGCTGACCGACCCGTTCGCACTCGGGCCTCGGATGGTGGGGCACCGCGGGACCATGGCGTGGAAGGGTCCGCACGCACCGCCGGATGACGCGACGGTCGGCACGCACGTGCTCGTCAACGGCCGCTACGCGCCGTACCTCAGGGTCAGCGCCACCCGCTACAGGTTGCGGCTGCTCAACGCATCCCACTTCTCCAGCTACGCCTTCGGCCTCTCCGACGGCCGGCCGCTGCTGCAGATCGGCACCGGCAACGGCCTGCTGCACAAGCCGGTGGTCCGCCAGCGGGTGCTGCTCGGTCCGGCCCAGCGCGCAGACGTGATCGTCGACTTCCACGGTGCGAGCGGCAAGAACGTGGTGCTCGACTCCGTCCCCTCCGCCACCGGCGAGACGGGCTCGGACGCCCGTCAGGCTGCCCTCATGCAGTTCCGCGTGGGCGCCGAGGCACCGGATCGCTCGCGGCTGCCTGCGCGGCTGCCCTCCCCCGATCTCGTGCGGGTCCCCGCGAAGGTCTCGAAGACCTGGACCTTCGACCTCGGTGGCGACGACCATCACGGCACCTTCTGGTCGGTCAACGGCAGGGCCTTCGACCCCGCGCGCGTCAGGCACCGGGCCCGCCTGGGCACGGTCGAACGGTGGCGGCTGCGCAACACCAGCGAGATGACGCACTACGTCCACATCCATGCCGAGCAGTGGCGCACGGTGCTCCGCGACGGCTTGCCTCCGCCCCCGTGGGAACGCGGCCTCGAGGACACCTGGCGACTCGAGCCGGGCGAGGTGGTGGAGGTGGCCGCGCGGTTCGAGGACTACACCGGGCCGTTCATGATCCACTGCCACATGCTCGACCACGAGGACCACGGCATGATGGCCCGCTTCGACGTGGTCGACTGAAGCAGGCACATCGCAACACGTGGGGCCTTTCGCTCAGCAGCGACTAGCGGCAGGATCGACGAATGACCACCTTCGTGTTCGACTTCGCTGACGGCAACAAGGACCAGAAAGACCTGTTGGGCGGCAAGGGCGCCAATCTGGCCGAGATGACCAGGCTGGGACTGCCGGTCCCACCCGGCTTCACGATCACCACCGAGGCCTGCCGGGCCTACCTGGAGGGTGGTGGCCAGCCGGACTCCCTCGCGGCCGAGGTGAGCCAGCACCTCGCGTCCCTCGAGGAGAAGATGGGCCGCACCCTCGGTGACGCGAGTGACCCGCTCCTGGTCAGCGTGCGCAGCGGCGCGAAGTTCTCCATGCCCGGCATGATGGAGACGGTCCTCAACATCGGCCTCAACGACGAGTCGGTCGCGGGGCTGGCGCAGCAGAGCGACGACGAGCGGTTCGCGCTCGACTCCTACCGGCGGTTGTTGCAGATGTTCGGCTCGACCGTGCTGGGCGTCCATGGGGAGCACTTCTCCGACGCGCTGGACGCGGCGAAGAAGGCCAAGGGCACCACCGAGGACCTCGACCTGGACGTCGAGGACCTGCGCACCCTGGTCGAGGAGTTCAAGGCGCTGATCCGCGAGCATGCCGGCCGCGACTTCCCGCAGGACCCGCGTGAGCAGATGGAGCTCGCCACCTTGGCGGTCTTCGACTCGTGGAACACCGACCGCGCCGTGCTCTACCGCCGCCAGGAGCGGATCCCGGAGGACCTCGGCACGGCCGTGAACATCCAGGCGATGGTGTTCGGCAACCGTGGGATGACCTCGGGCTCCGGCGTCTGCTTCACCAGGGACCCCGCCAGCGGCGACCAGGGCGTGTACGGCGACTACCTGCAGAACGCCCAGGGCGAGGATGTCGTCGCGGGCATCCGCAACACCGTCTCGCTGGCCGACATGGCCAAGGTCGACAAGTCCTCGCACGACGAGCTCATCGACATCATGGCGACGCTCGAGGCTCACTACAAGGACATGTGCGACATCGAGTTCACCGTCGAGCGCGGCAAGCTGTGGATGCTGCAGACCCGGGTCGGCAAGCGCACTCCCGAGGCGGCCTTCCGGATCGCCGTGCACATGGCCGACGAGGGCCTGATCGACATGGACGAGGCGCTGCGCCGGGTCAACGGCGAGCAGCTCGCCAACCTGATGTTCCCGCGCTTCGACGTCAACGCCGACCGGACCCTGCTCGCCAAGGGGATGAACGCCTCCCCCGGCGCGGCCGTCGGCAGGGCGGTGTTCGACTGGGCCACCGCGGTCGAGTGGGCCGAGAACGGCGAGGACGTGATCCTCGTGCGCAAGGAGACCACCCCCGAGGACCTGCACGGGATGATGGTCGCCCGCGGCGTGCTCACCAGCCGCGGCGGCAAGACGTCGCACGCCGCGGTGGTCGCACGGGGCATGGGTCGCACCTGCGTCTGCGGGGCCGAGGCCCTCGACGTCGACACCCGTGAGGGCGAGTTCACCGTCCGTGACGGCAAGACCATCCGCGAAGGCGACGTCATCTCCATCGACGGCTCGACCGGTGAGGTCTTCGACGGCGCGGTGCCGGTCGCCGCCTCGTTCGTCGTCCGCTACTTCGAGGGCGAGGAGGTCGACGAGCCCCTGGTCGAGGCCGTCGCCCGGCTGATGGACCATGCGGATGCCGCTCGTGGGCTACGAGTCCGCACCAACGCCGACACCGCCGACGACGCGGCCCGGGCCCGGCGCTTCGGCGCCCAGGGCATCGGCCTGTGCCGGACCGAGCACATGTTCCTCGGCGAGCGTCGCGGTCTCGTGGAGAACCTCATCGTGGCCGAGAGCGACGAGGAGCAGTCGGCGGCGCTCGGCGAGCTGCTCCCCCTCCAGCGCCACGACTTCCTCGAGATCTTCGAGGCGATGGACGGCCTGCCCGTCACCATCCGGCTCATCGACCCCCCGTTGCACGAGTTCCTGCCCGACCTCACCGACCTGTCCGTGACGATGGCGGTCGCCGACGTGCACGGGCACCGCAAGAAGCGCCAGCGCAAGCTCCTGAAGGCCGTCCAGCGTCTGCACGAGTCGAACCCGATGCTCGGCCTGCGCGGCGTACGCCTCGGGATCGTGATCCCCGGCCTGTTCACCATGCAGGCCAGGGCGATCCTCGAGGCGGCCGCGGAGCGCATCAAGGGCGGTGGCGCCGCGGAGCCCGAGATCATGATCCCACTGGTGGCGAGCGTCCGCGAGCTGGACCTCGTGCGCGCCAGGATCGAGCAGGTCGCGATCGATGTCCAGGAGGAGACCGGGACGACGGTGCCCCACAAGATCGGCACCATGATCGAGCTGCCCCGCGCGGCGCTGACCGCGGGGGAGATCGCCGGGTCGGCGGAGTTCTTCTCCTTCGGGACCAACGACCTCACCCAGATGACGTGGGGCTTCTCGCGCGACGACGTCGAGGCGTCCTTCTTCAGCACCTACCTCGAGCAGGGCGTCTTCCCCGTCTCCCCCTTCGAGTCCCTCGACGTCGAAGGGGTCGGCTCGCTGGTACGCCGCGCGGCCGAGGACGGTAGGGCGGCGAATCCCGAGCTCCACCTCGGCGTCTGCGGCGAGCACGGCGGCGATCCGGCATCCATCCACTTCTTCGACGAGGTCGGTCTCGACTACGTGTCGTGCTCCCCGTTCCGGGTGCCGGTGGCCCGGTTGGAAGCGGGGCGCGCACGCTTGGGCTGAGCCCCGACTGGCTAGGGTGACGGCGTGACCGCACATCCCGCTCCGCCCACGCTCTCGGACGGGACGATCAGCCTGCGGGCCACGTCCATCGGTGACGACCACCTCGCGGCCTTCATCGTGGAGCACGACGGAGCGCCCGTCGGCGGGGTGGAGATCACGTCCGAGGGCGAAGCCGGTGGCAGCCTGAGCTGGCGGCTCTCGACCGACCAGCGAGGCCGTGGCTTCGCTACTCGGGCCGTCCGCGTGCTTGCCGACTGGGCCCTGACCGAGCGCGAGCAGGGCGGGCTCGGCCTGCTGCGTGTCGAGGCCCGTGTGGATCCGCGCAACGAGGCGTCCCTGCGCGTCGCCACCCGGTCGGGCCTGCGTCGTGAGGGCGTGCAGCGGGTGGTCGCCGGCATGGGCGACGAGGCCGACGCCACCGAGTACGTCGTCCTCGCCCGCCTCGCGAACGACCCGCCGCTCAGTGACCCGCAGAGCTTCCGGGCGCTGCTCAACTCGTTCCTCCCGCGCAAACGCGCGATCAGCCAGCTGCTGGTGCGCGACCAGGACGACCGGGTGCTGCTGTGCCAGCTCACCTACAAGCGCGACTGGGACCTGCCCGGTGGCGTCGTCGAGGTCGGCGAGTCCCCCCACCTGGCCGCCGGCCGCGAGGTCGAGGAGGAGCTGGCCCTGCACATCGAGCCCGGACGCCTCCTGCTCACCGACTGGCTGCCTCCGTGGGGCGGCTGGGACGACGCGATCTGCCTGGTCTTCGACGGGGGCGTGCAGGACGCCGCGATCGTGGCCGACGTGGTCCGCCAGGAGCGCGAGATCCGCGATGTCGAGTTCTGCACCCCCGAGCAGGTCCGCGACCGGGCCGCCGACTTCACCGCTCGCCGCATCGAGTCGGCCATGAGGAACCTGGACGGGGGCCCGGCCTTCACCGAGTCCGGCCGCCCCGGCTGATCGGCGACGGAGGATCGTGAGCTCGACCTCCACCTGGGGTGACGCCGTCGCGCCCCTGCGCGAGCGCAACTTCCGCTTCTACTTCGCCGCTCGCACGGCCAACCTGCTGGGCTCGATGATGGCCAGCATCGCGCTGGCCTTCGCGGTCCTCGAGATCACCGACGACCCCGCGGCGCTGGGTCAGGTGCTGGCCGCCCACACCATCCCCATGGTCGTGCTGCTGCTGTGGGGCGGGGTGATCGCCGACCGCTTCCCACGTGAGCTGGTGCTCCAGTTCTCCAACGTCACGTCGGCGATCTCGCAGGGCGCCATCGCCGTCCTGGTCATCACGGACACGGCGCAGCTGTGGATGCTGGTCGTGCTCAGCGCGGTGCACGGCACCGTCTCGGCACTCAGCTTCCCGGCGATGGCGAGCATCATGCCGCAGCTCGTGCCACGCGGGCAGCTGCAGCAGGCCAACGCCCTGATGTCACTGGTGCGTGGGGGCCTGACGATCGTCGGCCCGACGATCGGGGGCTGATCCTCTCCGCGGAGGCCGTCGGACTGGTGCTCATGACCCTCGTCCTGCTGCGGGTGCCGCTGCAGCGCCCCCTGCTCTACGGGATGGGCGGCATGGCCACCCTCGGGCTTCCGATCTTCGTGCTGGGCGCCCACCCCGACCTGTGGTGGCTCGTGCCGGCGGCGTTCGTGGCCGGCGCCGGGACCGAGGTCTGCGCGATGGGCTGGAACCTCGCCATGCAGGAGAACGTGCCCGACGAGATGCTCTCGCGCGCCTACTCCTACGACGCCCTCGGCTCGTTCGTGGCGATCCCCGTCGGGCAGCTCGCGTTCGGGCCGCTGGCCGCGGCGTACGGCTTCAGCGGGGTGCTGAAGGTCAGTGCCGTCGTCTACGTGCTCATCTGCTGCCTGGTGCTGTGCTCCCGCTCGGTACGACGGCTGGAGAGGCTCCCGGCAGCGGCCGGCCCGTCGGTCGCACGGTGACCAACAGGCCCACCAGCATCACGACGCCGCCGATGGCCTCGGCCGGCGTCGGCGTCTCCCCCAGCAGGGCCCAGGCCGCGGTGATCGAGACGACCGGCACGAGCAGGATCCAGGGCACGACGGACGCGGTCGGCCAGCGCGCCAGCAGCGAGTTGAAGATCGAGTAGCCGACCAGGCTCGCCAGCACCGCGGTGTACGCCGTCGACACCGCTGCCTGCCATCCGAAGGCGGCGAGCCCGTCGGCCACCCCGTCGACGCCGTCGACGGCCAGCGCCAGCGCGAGCGCCGGGATCGGCACGAAGACGGCCGACCACACGGTCACCGACAGCCCGGCGCGCACCCTGGACGCCCGCACCACGACGTTGCCCACCGCCCACGACAGGGCTGCCAGCACCGTGAGGAGCAGGGCCAGGAGCGGCACGCTGCCGCCACGGCCGGCCGCGATGACCAGGAGACCGACGGTGCCCAGCGCCACGCCGCCGAGCTGCGTCGTGCTGGGGCGCTCCCCCAGGGTCGCCGCACTCAGCACGACCGTGAAGACGATCTGGGCCTGCAGCACGAGACCCGCCAGGCCCGGCGGCATGCCCGCCGCGAGAGCGCCGTACAGGAGGCCGAACTGACCCAGCGACATGGTGAGCCCGACCGCGGCGAGCACCCGCCACGACACCTGCGGGCGGCGGATGAAGAAGACCGCCGGCAGCGCCACCAGGACGAAGCGGAACACCAGGAAGACCAGCGGCGGGACCCCGGCCATGCCCCAGTCGATGACGAGGAAGTTCACACCCCAGATCACCGCCACTATGACCGCGAGCAGCGAGTCGCGACGGTTCACGTGCCGACCGAGGTCAGAACAGCGCGGAGGCGAGGGCGCGCCGGCCCGTCAGCACCCGCTCGTCGTCGTTGCCGACGGCGGCGAACAGGCCCAGCAGGTGGTCGCGCGCCTTGGTGCGCTCGTCACCGGCCGTGCGGCGTACGACGTCGACCAGGCGGGCGAACGCGTCGTCGACGTGACCCCCCAGCATGTCGAGGTCGGCCACGAGGGTCTGGGCGTCGATGTCGTCGGGAGCAGCCGCGGCCGCGGCGCGTGCCTGGTTGAGGTCGACGCCCTGGGTGCGCAGGAGCACCTTCGCCATCGCCAGGCCCGCCACGGCCTCGACGTCGGCGGGGTTGGCGTCGACGAGCTTCTGGTACTCCGCGACGGCGGTCTCGATGTCCCCCTCGCCCAGCGCGTCCTGGGCGGGCAGGTAGCGCGGGTCGACCGGCGGCTCGGCGTCCCCGTCCTCGGTCGCGGGCGCCTCGGCCAGTCGCGGCTGGTGCCGCGTGGTGATCCCCTGCGTGGTGAGCTGCTGCACCACGGTCGTGAGCGCGGTGCGCAGCTCCGCGATCGGCAGGGCGTCCTGGAACAGGGGCATCGGTCGACCGTCGATCACGGCCATGACGATCGGGATCGAAGGGATCTGCATCGCCTGGGCGATCTGCGGCGCGGCGTCGATGTCGACGAGCCCGACCAGGAACCGGCCCTCGAACTCGCCCGACAGCGTCTCGAGGTCGTCGGCGAGCTGTCCGCTCTCGGGCATCCGCGTGCGGGAGTAGAACGCGAGCAGCACCGGTGCCGACATCGAGCTCTCGACGACCTGCTGGAAGTTCTGCTCGGTCACGTGCACCGAGTACGACGACCCTCCGGCGGGTCCGCCGGGCGCGCCCGCAGGCGCACCGGCGGGCGCGGTCGGGGCCGCCGGTCGCTTGAGGGCCGAGAGGTCGATGGCACCGGGGCGGGAGAACGGCTGCTGCGTCATGGGCCCATCATCCCCAATGACCCGGCCGACGTCCCATCCGGTGGGCCCATTTGGCTCAGATGAGGCCTTCCGATGTCGATGGACGGGTCATGCAGGGCAACATCGCCGAGGGCGGCACCTCACCCGAGGGCGGGCACCCGAGGCGCGACGTCACGTGGGGCACCCGGAGTGCCCGCGGGGCCGACCTCGTGCGCCTGGGCCTGTGGGCGCTGGCGTTCTACGCCGCCGGCATGCTCGGCATCGCGACCGTCGTCGACGGCCGGTTCGCGATGGTGTGGCCCGTCGCCGGCGTCGGCGTGCTCTGGCTGGCCGGCGGCTCGCTCCGGACCTGGAGCCGGGACGCGGCCGTCATGCTCGCCGTGGTGGCCCTGTACTCGTTGGCGGCGCCCCCGCCCTGGCTGCTCTCCTTCGTCTCCAGCGGCTTCGCGACGCTGGTGCAGTGCTTCGTCGTCATCACGCTCGTGCGGAGGACGGCCCCCGACCTGCAGGGCATGGGCGGTGGGCGCCCGTTCGACCGGGTGCGCGACCTCGGAGCGCTCCTGCTGGCCGCAGCCGTCGCCGGCGTCCTCGGCGCCCTCGTCCAGAACCTCGCCCAGGTCGTCATCACCCACGATGCGACGTGGGTCGTGCTGCTGTTGCGTGCGTGCCGCAACGTGGTCGCCCTGGTGGTGGTCGTCGCCAGCGGACTGCTGGTGGTGCCGTCCGCCGTCGCTGCGGTGCGGCAGCACGACGCGTGGCCCGCCCTGCGCGCGACGCTGACGCCGTACAGCGCCCTGCGTGGCCTGGAGACAGCTGGGCTCTGGGCGACCACCGCAGCGCTGTGCACGGTGTGCTTCGCGATGAACCCCGACGTCCCCATCGCCTTCGCCTTGCTGGTGGCGACCGTCTGGGCGGGCCTTCGCTACTCCCCCACGGCTGTCGCACTGCACGGCCTCGCGATCGGCACCGTCGCCATCTTCTTCACCCTGCACGGACACGGCGTCTTCGGCGCGATCGACGACGTCGCCACCCGTGTCGTCATGGCACAGCTGTTCGTGCTGGCCATCACGGTGACCGGCCTGGCCCTCGCGCTCTCGCACGCCGAGCTGAACCGCGCGCACGAGATCGAGTCGGCCCGGGCCCGCGAGCTGTCACTGCTCGTGTCCCACCTCCACGAGGGGCTGACGGTGGTCGAGCAGGGCGGTCGGCTGCTCCTGCAGAACCCGGCTGTCGACACGGTGACCGGGATGGCGGTGCAGGGTGACGAGCACGTCCGCCCGGTCGCGGAGTACGGCTACCACCGGCCGGACGGGACTCCTCTCGTCGAGGACGATCTGCCCCATCTCCGGGCGCTGCGCGGACAGCCGGTCCGCGACGAGGTCGTGCACGTCCGGCGCCGTGCGGAACCCGACCGGGTGCTCGAGTGGAGTGCCACGAGGTTGCCCGTCCTGCATCCCTCCGAGATGCCTCGCGCAGTCGTCACCGTCCGCGACATCACTCTCCAGCAGCAGCAGTACGACGCGCTGGCGGCGTTCACGGGCGTGGTCGCCCACGACCTGAAGAGCCCGCTGACCGTGGTGCAGGGCTGGACCGAGACCCTCCAGGACCTCCTGGACGAGGCGGGGGTCGTCGACCGCGATACCGCGACCCCGATGCTGCGTCGGATCGCCGGGGCGAGCACCCACATGCGTGAGTTCATCGGCTCGCTGCTGGCCTACACGGTGGCCCGCGACCAGAGCCTGCAGCCGGAGGCCATCCCCCTCGACCGTCTGGTCACGGCCTCGGCCGAGCTGCGGATCGACGCCACCACCGCCGGTCAGCCCCCCTGCATCCGCGTCGACGCCGACGACGTCGTGTGGGCCGATCCCCTGCTCCTGCGTCAGGTCGTCGACAACCTCATCGGCAACGCCGTCAAGTACGTCGCGCCCGGGGTGGTGCCGCGCGTCGAGGTGCGCAGCACCCGGCTCCCGGACGGCGACGTGGAGCTGACGATCACCGACAACGGGATCGGGATCCCCACGTCCCAGCGCACCCTGGTGTTCGAGACGTTCCACCGCGTGCAGCAGGAGGCCTACCACGGCACGGGGCTGGGCCTGGCGATCTGCAAGCGCACCGTCGAGCGGCACGGCGGCACCATCCGGGTCACCGAGGGCCCCGGCGGGCGTGGCAGCGCCTTCGTCCTGACCCTGCCCGGCGCGCGCCCGGCGCTCTCGGACGCCCCGCCGACCCCGGTGCTGATCGGCTGATCCTGCGCCTCGGGGTCAGCCGAGGGCGGCCCCGACCACCTCGCGCGCCTCGGCCTGCACCAGGGCGAGGTGCTCGGGTCCACGGAACGACTCGGCGTAGATCTTGTAGACGTCCTCCGTGCCCGAGGGCCGGGCGGCGAACCAGGCACTCTCGGTGGTGACCTTGAGGCCACCGATCCCGGCGCCGTTGCCGGGCGCCTCGGTGAGCTTCGCGGTGATCTCCTCCCCGGCCAGCGACGTGGCCGCGACGTCGTCGGGCGACAGCGCCGCGAGCTTGGCCTTCTGCGCCCGGTCGGCAGGCGCGTCGACCCGCGCGTACGCCGGGTCGCCGTGCTGGGCGACCAGGTCGGCGTAGTGCTGGGACGGGCTCCGGCCCGTCCGCGCCAGGATCTCGGAGGCCAACAGGGCCAGGACGATGCCGTCCTTGTCGGTCGTCCAGGTGGTGCCGTCCATCCGCAGGAACGACGCACCGGCGGACTCCTCGCCGCCGAACCCGAAAGAGCCGTCGATGAGCCCGGGGACGAACCACTTGAAGCCGACCGGCACCTCCACCATCGGCCGGCCGAGCGACGAGGCCACCCGGTCGATCATCGACGACGACACCAGCGTCTTGCCGATCCGTGCCGTGTCCGGCCAGCCCGCCCGCGCGCCGCCGAACAGGTAGCCGATCGCCACCGCCAGGTAGTGGTTGGGGTTCATCAGGCCGGCGTCGGGCGTGACGATGCCGTGCCGGTCGGCGTCGGCGTCGTTGCCGGTGGCGATGTCGAAGCCGGCTCCACCTTCCATGAGCCCGACCAGGGAGGCCATCGCCGAGGGCGAGGAGCAGTCCATCCGGATCTTCTCGTCCCAGTCGAGCGTCATGAAGCGCCACGTGGGGTCCACCAGCGGGTTCACCACCGTCAGGTCGAGGCCATGCCGCTCGCCGATCTCTCCCCAGTAGTGCACCGACGCCCCGCCCAGCGGATCGGCGCCGATCCGGACACCGGCCTCCCGGATGGCGGCGAGGTCGACGACCGAGGGCAGGTCGTCGACGTAGGTCCCGAGGAAGTCGTAGGAGGAGCAGCCGGCGCGGGCTCGCGTGAACGGCGTACGAAGGACCTCGGCCAGGCCGCCCCTGATCAACGCGTTGGCCCGGGCGGCGATCACCGAGGTCGCGTCGCTGTCGGCGGGGCCGCCGTGGGGCGGGTTGTACTTGAAGCCGCCGTCGGAGGGCGGGTTGTGCGAGGGCGTGACGACGATCCCGTCGGCCAGGCCCGGACCCGAGGACCGGCCGGCGTTGGCCCTCAGGATCGCGTGCGACACCGCCGGTGTGGGGGTGTAGCCGTCCGCCGCGTCGACGAGCACCGTCACGTCGTTGGCGTGCAGCACCTCGATGGCGGTCGCCCAGGCGGGCTCGGAGAGCCCGTGGGTGTCGCGGCCGATGAAGAGGGGGCCGTCGTACCCCTGCTCGCGGCGGTAGTCGCAGATGGCCTGGGTCGTCGCGAGGATGTGCGTCTCGTTGAACGACGTCCTCAGGCTGGTGCCACGATGCCCGCTCGTGCCGAACGCGACCTGCTGGTCGACGTCGTCGGGGTCGGGGACTCCGGTGTAGTAGGCCGTCACCAGGTGCGCGACATCGACGAGGTCTGAGGGCTGGGCCGGCGTGCCGGCGCGTTCGTTGCTCACCCGACGAAACTATCGAGCCGCGCCGCCACCGGCTAGTGCTCCAGGGTCAGAAGCGTGCCGGCTCGCGGTATTCGCCCCACTCGGCGCGCAGCGCGTCGCAGATCTCGCCGAGCGTGGCCTCGACCCGGCACGCCTCGAGCATGGCCTCGATCATGTTGTCCTCGGTGCGGCCCACCTCGACCATCCGGGTCAGCGCGGCGGCCACCGCGGCGTCGTCACGGCCGGTCTTGCGCTCGGCCAGCAGGCGCACCTGCTCGACCTCGACCTCGTGGCTCACGCGGAGGATCTCGAGGTCGTGGGTGACGGACTCGTGGTGGCAGTTGACCCCGACGATCCGCTTCTCCTTCTTCTCGAGCGCGACCTGGTAGGCGAAGGCCGCCTCGGCGATCTCGGACATGAACCAGCCGTCCTCGATGCCGCGCAGCAGCCCCTTGGTGATGGGGTTCTCCGCGCCGCGCGACGCCGTCGCCAGCGCCTCGGTGTCGGCGTGGGTGAGCGTGGATCCGCCCAGGCTGAGGATCTTGTCGAAGATGGCGTTGGCCTCGGCCTCGATCTTGTCGGTCAGCGCCTCGACGTACCAGCTGCCACCGAGAGGATCGGCCACGTTGACGACGCCGGTCTCCTCCATGATCACCTGCTGGGTGCGCAGCGCGATCTCGGCGGCCTGCTCGCTCGGCAGAGCGAGGGTCTCGTCGAGGGCGTTGGTGTGCAGCGAGTTGGTGCCGCCGAGCACGGCCGACAGGGCCTCGATGCCCGTGCGTACGACGTTGTTGTAGGGCTGCTGGGCCGTGAGCGAGACGCCGGCGGTCTGGGTGTGGAAGCGCAGCCACTGCGCCTTCTCGGTCTTGGCGCCGTAGACGTCGCGGAGCCAGCGGGCCCAGATGCGACGGGCCGCGCGGAACTTGGCGATCTCCTCGAAGAAGTCGACGTGCGCGTCGAAGAAGAACGACAGGCCGGGCGCGAAGACGTCGACGTCGAGACCGCGCGAGAGACCGAGCTCGACGTAGCCGAAGCCGTCGGCGAGGGTGAAGGCCAGCTCCTGCGCCGCCGTCGAGCCGGCCTCGCGGATGTGGTAGCCGGAGACGGAGAGCGGCTTGTAGGCCGGCGCCTTCTCGACGCAGTACTCCATCAGGTCGCCGATCAGGCGCAGGTGCGGCTCGGGGCCGAAGAGCCACTCCTTCTGGGCGATGTACTCCTTGTAGATGTCGGTCTGCAGCGTGCCGTTGAGCTTGCCGGTGTCGACACCGGCCCGCTCCGCCGCGACGATCATCATGCAGAAGATCGGCACGGCCGGCCCGCTGATCGTCATCGAGGTGGTGACCTCGGCGAGGTCGATGCCCTCGAAGAGCGTCTCCATGTCGGCCGCGGAGTCGATCGCGACGCCGCAGTGGCCGACCTCGCCGAGCGACCTCGGGCTGTCGGAGTCGTAGCCCATCAGGGTCGGCATGTCGAAGGCCACCGACAGCCCGCCGCCACCGCGACCGAGGATCATCTTGTAGCGCTCGTTGGTCTGCTGGGCGTTGCCGAAGCCGGCGAACTGCCGGATCGTCCAGGTGCGACCGCGGTAGCCGGTGGGGTACAGGCCACGCGTGTAGGGGAACTGCCCCGGCCACTCGCTGTCATCGGTGCCGTACGCCGGCTCGACCTCCGCGCCGCTGAGGGTCGTGAAGTCGACGTCACGTGTGCGCGACTCGTCGTAGCTGGCCTGCCAGCGGGAGCGTGCGGAGCCTGTGTCCTCGGTCATGCCCCAATAGTAGGACGCCCTACTATCCGGTGCGAAGTTCCGCCACCGGCGTCGGGGACGACCGGAACGTCGCTGTGGTCACCTGTTCTGGTCAAATTGGCCGCCCCGCGCACCCGATGACGCGATCGCGCGCGACCATGCAGGGATGACCCCTCGTCGGTTGCTCACCGCCGTGGCGTCCGCGCTCTCCGTGGCACTTCTGGCGTCGGCCGCCCCCGGGCCCGCCGCGTCCGCAGGCCCGGTCCCGGACGCCGAGATCCGGATCCAGGGGCAGGCCCGCGAGGGTCCCCGGGGCACGATCTTCGGCGAGGTGCGGGTCCGGTGCGCGGCGGACCTGGTCGCCACCGCGTTCACCCTGCAGATCAGCCAGGGCGACGTCGCCACGCCACCGAGCGAGGAGCAGCTGCCGTCCTGCACCGGCGCCCTGCGACCGCAGCCGTTCTCGAGCCTCGAGGCGTTCGACCCGGGGCCGGCCACGGTCGTGGCGACGCTCGAGCTGGCTGACGCGGCCACCGGTGAATCGCGCGGCTCCGTCAGCGTCACCACGCGGATCTACGTCCGCCCGGCCGCCAAGATCGTGCTGCCCCGGACCGCCCGGCTGCTCCCGGGACGGGTGGTCAGCCTGGTCGTCCGCGCACGTTGCGACGAGCCGTGGGTGCCCGGTGACTTCATGGTCTCGGCGACCCAGGGCCCGTCGGTCGGCGCCGCCCAGGACACCGAGTTCCTGCCCATCGTCTGCGACGGGGTGCTCCGACGACACGTCGTCAGGCTCCAGTCGGTGCGCTCCCCCGACCGCGGCGTGTTCCGGGAGGGCTGGATCCGGGTGGACGCCGCGCTCACCGTGTTCGACCCCGAGTTCTTCGACCCGGTCGCCCAGGCGACCGCCACCAGGGCGGTCCTGGTCAAGCGCTGACCGCTCCCCGGTAGCGGCGCCGCTCGACCTAGAAGTCCCCCGCCTCGCCCCGCACCGGGCGCAGCAGCTCGGAGAGCTGGGAGAGCGCGGCGTCGTCGAGCGAGCCGAGCCCGAAGTCGGCCGACGTCAGGTCGGCGGTGGCCCGCTCCACGACCGCCCGGCCCGCACCGGTGATCTCCGCGAGCACGGCCCGTCCGTCCGACGGCGAGGCACGACGTACGACGAAGCCGGACGCCTCCAGGCGGCGGACGATGGACGTGACCGAGGTCGGGTGCACCTGGAGGCGCTCCCCGACCTTGCCCAGCGGGAGCGACCCACGCGAGGAGAACGTCAGCAGCACCAGCGCCTCGTAGCGGGCGAAGGTGAGTCCGTGCGGCCTCAGCAGCGCGTCGAGCCGACCGATCACCAGTTGCTGCACGCGCATCAGGGAGGTGACCGCGTGCATCGCCGTGACGCCGTCCCAGCGCAGACCCCACTGGCGTGCCGCCTCGTCGATCGGGTCGAAGGGGAGCGTCATCGGTGGACCGCCCGGGGCCGGGCGGGCGCGGCCGCCACCGGGTGCGTGCGCACCCCGTCGTCGGCGACGGCTCCCGCTGTTCGTGGTTGTTGCCTGCTCCTCACTGCGGTGGCTCGACTCAGACGCTGATCGCGTTGACGAGCTCGTCGGCGGCCGAGTAGGGGTCGGTGGTGCCCTTGGCCACCGCCGCCGCGAGGCCGTCCAGGGACGCATGGCCGTGCAGGTCGCCCCAGCGGGCACGCAGGGCCGTCACGGCGATCGCCTCGATCTCGTCGCGGGCCCGGCGGGCGCGACGCACCTCCAGCTGACCGGACTCGGCCAGCCAGGCACGGTGCTTGTCGATCTCGGCCACCACCTCGTCGAGACCCTCGCTCCTGGCGGCGACGGTCTTGACGATCGGCGGCTTCCACCACCCCTCGGGTCGTTCGCCGAGCGCGAGCATGGAGCGCAGGTCGCGACGCACCTGGTCGGCGCCGTCGCGGTCGGCCTTGTTGACGACGTACAGGTCGCCGATCTCGAGGATGCCCGCCTTCGCGGCCTGGATGCCGTCACCCATGCCCGGCGCCATCAGCACCAGCGTGGTGTCGGCGAGCCCGGCGATCTCGACCTCGCTCTGGCCGACCCCCACCGTCTCGATGAGTACGACGTCACAACCGGCCGCGTCGAGCACCCGGAGCGCCTGCGGGGTCGTCCAGGCAAGGCCGCCGAGGTGCCCGCGCGACGCCATCGAGCGGATGTAGACGTCACGGTCGGTCGCGTGGTCCTGCATCCGCACCCGGTCGCCGAGCAGCGCCCCGCCGGAGAACGGCGACGACGGGTCGACCGCCAGCACGCCGACGCGCTTGCCGGCCTTGCGCAGCTCGGTGACCAGCGCGTTGGTCGAGGTCGACTTGCCGACGCCGGGCGAGCCGGTGATGCCGACGATCTGCGCGTGCCCGGTGTGCGGCGCCAGCGCCGTCATCACCTCGCGCAGCAACGGCGACTCGTCCTCGACGAGGGAGATGAGACGGGCCACCGCGCGGGCGTCGCCCTCCCGGGCCCGGGAGACGAGGTCGGGGACCGACGCCGTCGAGCGGCGCCGCCCCCCTCCTCCGCTGGCTGCGACCCTCACGCCCGAGGGACGCGGATGATCAGCGCGTCGCCCTGACCGCCGCCCCCGCACAGGGCCGCCGCGCCGACTCCGCCGCCGCGACGCTGGAGCTCGAGCGCGAGGTGCAGCACGATGCGGGCGCCCGACATGCCGACCGGGTGACCGAGGGCGATGGCGCCGCCGTTGACGTTGACCAGCGCCTCGTCGACGCCGAGCTCGCGGGCCGACTCGATGCCGACGGCCGCGAAGGCCTCGTTGATCTCGAAGAGGTCGATGCCGGAGACGTCGATGCCTTCCTTGGCGGCCGCCTTGGCGATCGCGTTCGCCGGCTGCAGCTGGAGGGTCGAGTCGGGCCCGGCCACCTGCCCGGAGGCGCCGATCTCGGCGAGCCAGGTCAGCCCGAGCTCCTCGGCCTTCGCCTTGCTCATCACCACGACCGCGCAGGCGCCGTCGGAGATCTGCGAGGCGGAACCGGCGGTGATGGTGCCGTCCTTCGAGACCGGGCGGAGGCCGGCGAGCGACTCGGCGGTGGTGTCGGGCCGGATGCCCTCGTCCTGGGAGACGGTGACCTCGCCCTTGCGCGTCGTCATGGTGACCGGGACGACCTCGTCGTCGAAGACGCCGTTCTTCCAGGCGAGCGCTGCTCGCTGGTGCGACTGGGCGGCGAACGCGTCCTGCTCCTCACGGCTCAGGTTGGTGCCCGCGGAGTTGCACGTCTCCGTCAGGTTGATCATCGCCTGGTCGGTGAACTGGTCGTGGAGCGCGTCGTAGGCCATCGAGTCGACGAGCGCGGTGTCGCCGTACTTGAAGCCCTCACGCGACTTCGGCAGCACGTGCGGCGCCTGGGTCATCGACTCCATGCCACCGGCGACGACGATCTCGTGCTCGCCCGCGCGGATGAGCTGGTCGGCCAGGGCGATCGCGTTGACGCCCGACAGGCAGACCTTGTTGATCGTGATGGAGGGGACCGACATCGGGATGCCGGCCTTGACCGCGGCCTGGCGCGCGGTGATCTGGCCCGCGCCGGCCTGGATCACGTGGCCCATGATCACGTAGTCGACCTGGTCGCCCGCGACGCCGGCCTTGTCGAGGGCGCCGGCGATGGCGACGCCGCCGAGGTCAGCGGCCGACTGGTCCTTCAGACCGCCGAGCAGGCGGCCGATCGGGGTCCGTGCCCCGGCGACGATGACTGATCCGGTGCTGCCTGACATGCGGTGCCTCCGTGGGAGTTCGGGTGTTGCTCTCGACGATACCCACCCGGGAGCCGCCTCCGTGAGGGCGCCCGGACGGCCCAGGGTGTCTCACATGTCACACCTCCTCGCGCCCGGCCCGGGCGTCGTACGACGATGTCGGCCATGACCGCATCCGTTCCCCCGCCCGACCACTCAGGCCTCGAGTCCGTGCAGCACCTGTTCACCGCGATCGACCACGTGGGCATCGCCGTGGCCGACCTCGACGAGGCGATGGCCTTCTACCGCGACGTCTACGGCATGCAGGTGCTGCACGAGGAGACCAACGAGGAGCAGGGGGTCAGGGAGGCGATGGTGGGGGTCGGCGACACCGGGTCCTGCATCCAGCTGCTCGCGCCGCTCTCCGCCGACTCGACGATCGCGAAGTTCCTCGACCGCTCCGGCCCCGGCCTCCAGCAGCTCGCCTTCCGGGTCGATGACGTGGAGCAGGTCTCCGCGATCCTGCGCGAGCGCGGCCTCCGCCTGCTGTACGACGAGGCGCGGCGCGGCACGTCCGACAGCCGGGTCAACTTCATCCACCCGAAGGACGCCGGCGGGGTGCTCGTCGAGCTGGTCCAACCGGCCCGCGCCCACTGAGTCACGGCACGAGGTAGTCGCCGTCGCGCGCATCGGTGATCAGCATGTGCCCCGGCGCGTGGGCGATCGCGAGCGCTGGACGCGACTCCATGACCGCGGCCTGCGGCGTGACGCCACAGGCCCAGAAGACCGGCACCTCGCCGTCGCGGACCTCGACCCGGTCGCCGAAGTCGGGCCGGTCCAGGTCGGTGATGCCCAGCGCCGACGGGTCGCCCACGTGCACGGGCGCCCCGTGCACCGCCGGGTAGCGCGACGTGATCCGGACGGCGTCGGCGACCTGGGCAGCCGGCACCGGCCGCATCGAGACGACCAGCGGGCCCGAGACGGCTCCGGCAGGTCGGCAGCGCCGGCTGGTCGTGAACATCGGCACGTTCGTGCCCTGCTCGACGTGGCGCACCGGCACGCCGCCCTCGATCAGCGCGGCCTCGAAGGTGAAGCTGCACCCGATCAGGAACGACACCAGGTCGTCGCGCCACCACGAGGTGACGTCGGGCGTCTCCTCGACGAGCTCGCCGTCGACGTACACGCGGTAGGCGGGCAGGTCCGTGCGGACGTCGCCCGCCAGCAGCGGGCCGGAGACCTGGCCGGCCTCGAGGACGTCGAGCACCGGACAGGGCTTGGGGTTGCGCTGGGCGAAGACGAGGAAGTCCAGGGCCAGGTCTCGTGGCAGGACCATGAGGTTGGCCTGGGTCCAGCCGCGGCTCCAGCCTGCCGTCGGCGTCACCAGCCCGTCGCGGAACAGTCGACGGGCCGCTGCCGGGCCGAGCTCGGCGTGGTTGGTCGGACCGCCGCTCATGGTGCCTCCACCCAGCTGAACCGGACCGCCTCTCCCGGGCGCAGCTGGGCCGCCCGGTCGACATCGGCGTCGAGGACGACCGCCACCACCGGGTAGCCCCCGGTGACCGGATGGTCGGCCAGGAAGAGCACGGGCTCACCGCTCGGCGGCACCTGTACGGCGCCGCGCCAGGCACCTTCGCTCGGCAGCTGCTCCTCGCCGGCCGGCGCGAGGGGCGGCCCGCCGAGTCGCATGCCGACGCGGTTGCTCCGGTCGGTGACTGCCCAGGTGGTCGTCACCAGCGCGTCCGCGTCGCGGACCCAACGGTCCCGGGGGCCGCGCACGACGCGCAGCACGGCCTCCGGGCCGAGGTCCGGGACCGTGACGACGTCGACCACGGGGAAGCGACTGCCCGGCGTGCCCACCGGCAGCACGACGCCCGCCGTCAGCGGCGCCGGGCCGAGGCCGGAGAGCACGTCGCTCGCCCGTGAGCCGAGCACCTCGTCGGGCTCGACTCCTCCACGCACCGCCAGGTAGGAGCGCAGCCCCGACGTCGGCGGGCCCAGCACGACCCGGGCACCCGGCGTCGCGAAGAAGACGGCGTGCGAGCCGACGTCGCGCCCGTCGACGCCCACCGGACACGGCGCTCCGGTGACGCAGAGCCACAGGCCCTCGTCGCCGACCTCGACCTCGAGGCCGCCGAGGGTGACCTCGACGGCGGCGGCCCGCTCGTCGTTCACGAGCGCCCGGTTGGCCTGCCGGAGGGCGCCGCGGTCGGCGGCACCGGACCTGCCCACGCCGACGCCCGACAGCCCGCGCCGGCCGAGGTCCTGCACCAGCGAGAGCGTGCCAGTGGCGTGCACGCGCAGCGACCGGCTCACGAGGTCGCCCGCACGAAGCGCACGCGCACCCCCGGAGACAGCAGCGCCGGAGGATCGCGGTCGAGGTCCCACAGGGTGACGTCGGTGTGGCCGATCAGCTGCCATCCGCCCGGCGAGGTCCGCGGGTAGATCCCGGAGTACTCCCCCGCGAGCCCGACGGCCCCGGCCGGCACCTGCGTGCGCGACTCCGTCCGGCGCGGCACGTGCAGCCGGTCGTCCTCGCCCAGCAGGTAGCCGAAGCCCGGCGCGAACCCGCCGAAGGCGACGCGCCAGGTCTGGCTGGTGTGGGCGGCCACGACCTCCTGCTCGGACAGGCCGGTCAGCCCGGCCACGTCGGCCAGGTCAGCGCCGTCGTAGGTCACCGGGACCTCCACGGTCGGGGCCTCCTCGGGGCCACCCTCCTCGGGCTGCAGCGAGACGCCGAGGAGCACCTGGCGGAGCTCGCCGACATCGGCGCCGTCCCCGGCCACCACGAGCACGGTGCGGGCTGCGGGCACGATCTCGCCCACGACCTCGGCCGGGCGGATCCGCAGCGCTGCGGCGTACGCGATCGCCGCCTCGGTGGAGCCGAGCTCCACCAGCAGCGCCCGGTCGCCGTAGGGCAGCAGCTCGAAGGGCCGGGCACTCACGCGAAGGCCGCCAGCTCGACGCCCTGCGCGCGCAACGCGTCACGCACCCCCGTGGCCATCGCCACCGCACCGGGGCTGTCGCCGTGCACGCACACGGAGTCGGCCTCGATCCGCACGGTCGTGCCGTCCACGGCGACCAGCGTGCGGTCGGTGACCAGCCGCACCACCCGCGCCGCCACCTCGTCGGGGTCCGAGAGGAGCGCGCCGGGCTGGCTGCGCGGGACCAGGGTCCCCTCGGCGGTGTAGCCACGGTCGGCGAAGGCCTCCCTGACCGTGCGCAGGCCGGCCGCCTCGCCCGCCGCCAGCAGCTTCGAGCCCGGCAGACCGAGCAGGGGCAGCGAGGCGTCGTACGCCGCGACGGCGTCGACCACGGCGCGGGCCTGGCCCTCGTGGTGGACCGTCGCGTTGTAGAGCGCGCCGTGCGGCTTCACGTAGGCGACGCGGGTGCCTGCGACGCGGGCGAGGGCCTCCAGTGCGCCGATCTGGTAGGTCACGTCGTCGGCGAGCTCGCCCGCGTCGTAGTCGATGAAGCGGCGCCCGAAGCCGGCCAGGTCGCGGTAGCCCACCTGGGCCCCGACCACGACCCCGTGGCGCGCTGCGGTCTCGCAGCACCGGCGCAGCGTCGAGGGGTCACCGGCATGGAAGCCGCAGGCCACGTTGGCGCTCGTGACGACCTGGAGCACCTGCTCGTCGTCGCCGAGCCGCCAGCGGCCGAAGGACTCCCCCACGTCGCTGTTGAGGTCGACGTGCCCGGCCGCGCTCACAGGTCACCCAGCAGCAGGAGCGCGTTGTAGCCCAGGTAGAGCGTCAGGAGCCAGGCCAGCACGCCGATGCCGAGAAGCCACCCCGGGTAGCGGTAGCCGTGCAGCAGGTCCCGACGGCGCCAGGCCACCCAGAGCAGCACGCCGAAGCCGATCGGCAGGATCAGCCCGTTGAACGTGCCCGCGAAGATCAGCAGCCGGGTCGGGGCCTGCTCGATGATGACGTAGACCACGGCGCAGAAGGTGATGAAGGCGACCGTGAGCAGGCTGCGGGTGCGCTCGGGCGTCTTCGAGGTGGTCAGGAACGACACCGACGTGTAGGCGGCCCCGATCACCGAGGTGAGCGCCGCGGACCACAGGATGAGCCCGAAGACACGCAGGCCGGCCTCCCCCGCGGCGGCACTGAAGGCAGCTCCGGCCGGGCCGCCGGTGGCGTCGGTCGCCAGCACCGCGCCGCCGGTGGCCACCCCGAGGATGGCCAGGAACAGCAGCACCCGCATCAGGCCGGTGACCAGGATGGAGATCACCGAGCTGCGGGCGATGTCGCGGACATGATCGGGGCCGGAGAGCCCGGAGTCGAGCAGCCGGTGGGCGCCGGCGTAGGTGATGTAGCCACCGACGGTGCCGCCGATGATCGTCGTGGTCGCGACGAAGTCGAACTTCTCCGGGCGTACGACGTTGAGCAGGGCCGTGCCCACCGGCGGCGAGGAGGTGATCGCGATGGCCAGGGTGGCCACGATCATCAGCAGCCCCAGGACGACCACGATGCGGTCCAGGGCCACGCCGGCGCGCCGGCTCAGGAAGATCCCCACCGCGATCGCGGCCGAGAGCGCGCCGCCGAGCCGCGGGTCGATGCCGAGCATGGCGTTGGCGCCGAGCCCCGCGCCGGCGGTGTTGCCGATGTTGAAGACCACGCCCCCGACGAAGACCAGCGCGGCGAGGGCGTAGCCGATGCCCGGCAGCACGGCGTTGCCGAGCTGGTGCGCCCGGAGACCGGAGACGCCGATCACCCGCCACACGTTCATCTGCACCGCCATGTCGACCACGATCGAGATGACGATCGCGCACGCGAAGGCGGCGCCCAGGCTGATGGTGTAGTTGGCCGTCTGGGTGATGAACCCGGGGCCGATGGCGCTGGTCGCCATCAAGAAGACCGCACCCATCACCGCCGTACGGCTCAGGCCGGAGGACCCCACCGGGGAGGCTGCGGTGCCACCTGCGGAGGCACCAGACTCCGTGGGGCCGCTGTCGTCTGTGTTCTGGGTCATACGACGACCGTAGAGATTGTTCAACAATTCTTCAATACTCCAATTCACCTCAGTCGACTAACCTTTCCCCGTGAGCACCACGGACCCCGCCGACCCCACCCGGGACCACGGCGACCTCGACGAGTTCGTCGAGGAGGTGCTGGCCGCACGCCGTCGCCAGCGCACCGTGATGAGCACCTCGGCCGACCGGGCCGCCCGGGTGGTGCGCGAGCAGGTCGTCGAGGGTCACCTGCGGTCGGGCACCCGGCTTCCCGAGGAGCGCCTCGCCACCGCCCTCGGGGTCTCCCGCAACACCCTGCGCGAGGCCCTGAGCCAGCTCGTCGCGGAGCGCATCCTGGTGCGCGAGCCCCATCGTGGGGTGGTGGTGGCCACCCCCGACGTCGACGACGTGCAGGACGTCTACCGCGTACGCCGGCTCGTCGAGCCTGCCGCGCTGGAGCGCGGCACCGGCCACACCGACGAGCGCGTCGCCGCGGTGGCTGCGGCCGTGACCGAGGGCCGGGAGGGTGCCGACCGCGACGACTGGGTCGCCGTGGCATCGGCCAACCAGCACTTCCACCGGGCGGTGGTGGCCCTCGCGGGCAGCCCCCGCCTCGACGCGCAGATGGACCTGCTTCTCGCCGAGATGCGCCTGTTCTTCCACCTGATGCGCCAGCCGGAGCGGTTCCACCGCCCCTACCTCGACGAGAACGCCGTCATCGCCGCCCTCCTCACCGACGGCGACCGGTCGTCGGCGGCCGCGCGACTGGCGGGCTACCTCGCCTCCGCCGAGGCGCAGCTCGTGGCGGCCTTCCGCGACCGCACCTGACGGGGCCAGATACATCACACTCGAGTGACACCACCCATACCCATCGGTACATTCCCTGCACGCGAGCCCCGACCTCCAGGAGCCAACACCCGTGCAGAACATCCTCGACGCGATCCAGGCCGGCAACAGCACGGCCGACGACTTCGCCAACCTCGACCTTCCCGAGTCCTACCGAGCCGTCACGATCCACAAGGACGAGGTGGACATGTTCGAGGGGCTGGCCTCGGGCGACAAGGATCCCCGCAAGTCGCTGCACGTCGAGGACGTCGCGCTCCCCGAGCTCGGCCCCGGCGAGGCCCTGGTCGCCGTGATGGCGAGCGCCATCAACTACAACACCGTGTGGACCTCGATCTTCGAGCCGGTCTCGACCTTCGGCTTCCTGGAGCGCTACGGCAAGCTCTCACCCCTCGGCAAGCGCCATGACCTGCCCTACCACGTGGTGGGCTCCGACCTGTCCGGCGTCGTGCTCAAGACCGGCGTCGGCGTGCACTCGTGGAGCCCGGGCGACGAGGTCGTCGCCCACTGCCTCTCGGTGGAGCTCGAGAGCTCCGACGGCCACAACGACACGATGCTCGACCCGGAGCAGCGCATCTGGGGTTTCGAGACCAACTTCGGCGGGCTGGCCCACGTGGCCCTGGTGAAGTCCAACCAGCTGATGCCCAAGGCCGCCCACCTCACCTGGGAGGAGGCCGCCTCTCCCGGCCTGGTCAACTCCACGGCGTACCGGCAGCTCGTCAGTCGCAACGGCGCCGGCATGAAGCAGGGCGACAACGTGCTGATCTGGGGCGCGAGCGGTGGGCTCGGCGGCTTCGCCACGCAGTACGCCCTCAACGGTGGCGCCACCCCGATCTGCGTGGTCTCCAACGACGAGAAGGCCGAGATCTGCCGCTCGATGGGTGCCGAGCTGATCCTCAACCGCTCCGAGGAGGGCTGGAAGTTCTGGAAGGACGAATTCACCCAGGACCCCCAGGAGTGGCGCCGGCTGGGCGCCCGGATCCGTGAGCTCACCGGTGGCGAGGACGTGGACATCGTCTTCGAGCACCCGGGCAAGGAGACCTTCGGCGCTTCGGTCTACGCCGCACGCAAGGGCGGCACGATCGTGACCTGCGCCTCGACGAGCGGCTACATGCACCAGTACGACAACCGCTACCTGTGGATGAACCTCAAGAGCATCGTCGGCTCGCACTTCGCCAACTACCGCGAGTCGTGGGAGGCCAACCGGCTGATCTCCAAGGCGATGATCCACCCGACCCTGTCGCGGACCTACGCGCTCGAGGACGTCGGCCAGGCCGCGCTCGACGTCCACAAGAACGCCCACCAGGGCAAGGTCGGCGTGCTGTGCCTGGCTCCCGAGGAGGGCCTGGGCGTGCGCGATCCCGAGTTGCGTGAGGCGCATCTCGAGGAGATCAACCGCTTCCGCGGGGTCTGACGCGCCACCACCGGCCCCACCCGCCCCGGTTCGTCGACGCGAAGCCCTCCAGTCCGCGAGCCGGGCTGTGTCATCGACCCGACATCGTGGACACTGAGCAGGGTCGGGCTTCGCCCGTCCCTGACACAAGACGCGATGAGAAGGGTGCGCAACACATGAGCCGCGACGAGGGCCTGTCCATCTTCGACGAGGAGCCCGACCAGGAGAACGGAAGTGCCGACGAGGAGCCCACCCAGGTGCTGCCCGTGATGTCGAAGGAGGCCGCTCCCGAGCAGGCTGCGTCCGCCCCGGCGGCCGCGCCGGCGGTGGCGAAGCCGACTCCGGAGAAGCCGATCGCGGCGAAGCCGGCCGCCGACAAGCCCCCCGCCGAGAGGCAGCCGGAGCGCACCCAGCAGGCTCCGGCCGTGCCGGCCGCTCCAGCCGCTCCAGCTGCCAAGGCCAGCCCTCCGGCGCCGAAGTCCGCGCCGGTGATCCCGCCGTTGCCCGCTCGATCCGCGCCGGGTCCGGCGTCGGCTCCGGTGTCCGCGCCCGCCTCCGCTGCCGCCAGCATGCCGACCTTCCCCGCGGTCCGCCGCGGGGGCTACGACAAGGACTCCGTCGACGCCGCAGTGCGCCAGCTGGTGTCCGAGAGGTCCGACCTCGGCAGCAGCCTGGCCCAGAACGAGCAGCGAGTCGCCGAGCTTCAGCGTCAGGTGGAGTCCCTCACCGCGCAGCTCGCCGAGAACGAGACCCCTTCGTACGCCGGCCTCGGCGGCCGCGCCGCCTCGATGCTCAAGCTGGCCGAGGACGAGGCAGCCGACGTCCGCGAGGCCGCGCTGCGCGACGCCGACGAGATCCGCTCGCAGGCCACCCGGGACGCGAAGGCGATCCGCGCCGACGCGTCGCGCGAGGCCGAGGACATGCGTCTGGTCCAGCTCAAGGAGCTCGACGAGACCCGCACCCGCATCACCGCCGACGCCGAGCAGGAACGCGTGCTGGCCAAGACCGAGGCCGACGACCACCGGGCCTCGGCGCAGCGCGAGGCCGACCAGCTGCGGCTGGCCGCCCAGCAGGAGACCAACGAGCTGCGCACGTCCGCGAAGCGCGAGGCCGAGCAGGCGCGAGCCGCGGCCGACCGCGAGGTGCAGGAGGCCCGGCGCACGCTCGCGGTGGAGAAGGAGCGGCTGGCCCGAGAGGCCACCGACCACCACTCCAACGCGACGGCCGAGACCGCTCGCCTGGTCTCGGAGGCCGAGGAGCGCGCCACGGCCGCCGAGCAGCGCGCCCGCGAGGCCATCACCCAGGCCACCGCCCACCGCCAGCAGGCCCAGTCGGAGTCCGAGGCCCTGCTGGCCCGGGCCCGCCGCGAGGCCGAGCAGGTGGTGGCCACGGCCAAGACCCAGGCCGACTCGGTGGCGTCGAGCGGCACGGCCGAGGCCGAGCGTGAGCTCGCCGTGGTCAGGGCCGAGGTCGACCGGATGACCAAGCGTCGCGACGCCATCGCGGCCCAGCTCGGCGCGCTGCGCGATGTCGTGTCGGGCTTCGCAGAGGACGAGTCCTGACCCCGTTGTCGCGCCCCGGCAGGGCGGCGGCAGAGAAGGCGCAGGCCGCGGCGGCCGACGCTGCGGAGCACGCCGAGGTCGCCCGCCGGGCGGTCGCGGCGGTCCAGGCACAGGCGACGGAGCTCGGATCGACCGGCAGGTCGTTCGGGCGCCACTCGCCGTTCCACGTCGGCTTCTTCTTCGGCGTCGGCGCGCTGCTCGCCTTCTGGCTCGGCACCCAGATCCTGGCCATCGGCTCGACGCTGATCCTGATCGTGGTCGCGCTGTTCCTGGCTGCCGGCCTCAACCCATCCGTCGAGTGGTTCCAGGCACGCGGCCTCAAGCGACCGTGGGCGGTGCTGGCGGTCATCACGATCGTCGTGGTCGCCCTGGTCGGCTTCGTGATGGCGATCGTGCCCGTGATCTCCGACCAGGTGGCCCAGATCACCCAGAACGCACCCGGCTGGCTCGACACCCTGCAGACCAACAAGCAGGTCGAGCGGCTCGACGACAAGTACGACGTCATCGCCAAGGTCAAGGCGAAGGTGGAGGAGGGCGCCCTCGTCTCCAACATCTTCGGCGGCGCGCTCGGCTTCGGCCTCAAGGTCGTCTCCACGCTGCTCAACGGCTTCATCGTCGTGGTCCTGACGCTCTACTTCCTCGCCGGCCTCGACTCCACCAAGGGCGCGCTGTACCGCCTCGCACCGGCCTCTCGCCGCCCCCGCGTCGCCAAGCTCGGCGACCGGGTGATCGCGAGCGTCGGCGGCTACGTCTCCGGCGCGTTCATCGTCGCCCTGTTCGCGGGCGTGACCAGCCTGGTCTTCCTGTTCATCGTCGGCCTCGGCAAGTACGCCGTCGCGCTGGCGTTCGTCGTCGCGCTGCTCGACGTGATCCCGATGATCGGCGCCACCATCGGCGCGGTCGTCGTCACGGCCATCGGCTTCGCCACCGACCCGACGACCGGCATCGCCTGCCTGGTCTTCTACATCCTCTACCAGCAGCTCGAGAACTACCTGATCTATCCGAGGGTGATGTCACGCTCCGTCGACATCCCCGGCTCGGTGACGGTGATCGCGGCGCTCGTCGGTGCCGGCTTGCTCGGCGTCGTGGGTGCGCTGCTGGCGATCCCCACCGCGGCCGCCGTACTCATGCTGACCAGGGAGATCTTCATCCGCAAGCAGGACGCTCGCTGAGCAGCGCCGGACGCCGCTCCCCCAGCTTGACGACCACCACGCCGGTCAGGATCAGCACGCCGCCGAGCACCTGCACCTGACGGGGCACCTCGTCGAGCATCAGCCAGGCGAAGAGCAGCGCGAAGAGCACCTCGACCAGCGCGACGAACGACGCGAGCCGAGGCCCCAGCCGGCGGGACGCCGCGATGCCGCTGACGTAGGCGAGCGCGGCCGTCACCACGCCCAGGCCGACCAGCGGCAGCCACCAGTCAACCGTCGTGCCGTGGTAGCTCACGGGCTGGGTGGAGGCCGACAGCGGGATGATGCCGACCGCACCGGCCAGCACCAGCGCCACGGCGCCGAAGGTCAGCCCGGCGGCGGCCATCACGATGGGGTGCAGGCCGGTGGTCTCGCTGGCGGAGAGCACGAAGTAGACCGCGCCACCGACCATCGCGCCGAGGGCCCAGAACACGCCGACGGCACTCAGGTCGGCGCCCGTCAGCAGGTCGAGGACCAGGACGAGCCCGAGCGCCGCCAGCGCGGCACCGGCCAGGGTCAGGCGGGTCGGGCGCTGGGCGTGACGCAGCCAGAGCCAGCCGATGACCGCCACGGGGGCGGTGTACTCGATGAGGAGCGCCACGCCCACCTGCATGTGCGAGACCGCGTTGAAGTAGGCCAGCTGGCAGCCCGCGACCGCCACGAGGCCGAAGCCCGCGATGATCGGCAGGTTCTGGCGCAGCAGGTGCCAGCGACCGCCCAGCAGGATCAGCGCGGGGACCATCAGCACGATCGCCGCGATCGAGACCCTGACCGCCACCGCGGCACCCGCACTCCAGCCGGTGTCGAGCAGGCCCTTGGCGAGGGTGCCCGACAGCCCGAACGAGGCCGCCGACACGAGAGCGAGGCTCAGGCCCGATCCGACCCTGGAACCGCTCGCCAGCGTGGTGTCATGGGCCATCGTCGTCATGACGCATGACGCTAGTGCCGGATGTTGTAACCTGTCAACATGCTTTTCACCCATGACACCGAGGTGAGCCTCCAAGCGGCGGTGGAGCTGGTCAACTCGGCCGGGGAGCCTGACACCCTCGCCACCGTGGCGGAGCTGGACGCGTTCTACGTCCGGTTCGAGTACACCGGCCGCCGCGACGGGGACGCGGCCGAGCTGTCCGACGTCCGCGCGCTGCGCCCCGCGCTCCGCGACCTCCTGACCAGCAGCCGGGACGACGCCGTCGACCTGGTGAACCGGATGCTCGCCGACGCGGGCGCGCTCCCCCAGCTGGTGCGGCACGACGAGTGGGACTGGCACCTGCATGCCGTGGATCCCGACCAGCCGTTGCGCACCCGGATCTCGGTGGAGACGGCCATGGCGATGATCGACATGATCCGCGCCGACGAGATCTCCCGCCTGGGCGTGTGCGCCGACGACAGCTGCGCCGGGTTGGTGCTGGACCTCTCGCGCAACCGCTCGCGACGGTTCTGCTCCGCGGCGTGCGGCAACCGGGTCGCCGTGGCCGCGTACCGGGCACGGCGCCGGGGCGAGCCGACCTAGAAGTCGAACCCGTCGAACATGTCGCCGATGCCCTCGCCGATGCCGCCGAAGGCGTCCCCGATGCCTTCCCCGATCGCACCGATGCCCTCACCGAGGCCGCCGAAGCCACCACTGAAGAGCATGCCCATGAACATCCACTCCATCGGGCCGAAGGCGCCGTAGTAGCCCATGGCGTAGGGCTGGTAGGCGCGGCCTCCCTGCCAGTAGGGCACTCGCTGCGAGCCGACCATCACCTTGCGGATGTCGGGCTCGGCACCGGCCCGGACGCGCTCGACATCGAGTGCGCAGGCGGGTACGTCGCGCTGGGCGCCGCCGGGCGGCGTGTACGCGACGTCGGCCACCGAGAGGCCGTGCCGCGGGTCGAAGAAGCAGGGCGGCCGGCGCGTGGGCAGGGGCCTCCCCTCCACCCGGGAGCGGACGCAGGCCATGGCGTAGCGGCCGTCCTCGAGGATCTCGGTGACGTGCCGGACCTGCTCGGGCTCGGTGAGGTGATCGACAGCGCGCTTGGCCGCCTCGTAGGAGTCCAGCGCCCGCTGGTAGTCGGCAGTGGCGCCCTCGTCGAGCTCGCGCCCCGACATCTCCACGTCGAAGTGCTGGAGCTCGACGCCGAGGGCCGTCACGTCCTCGTCCACGAGACGCTTCACGGGGGCCAGCTCGGTGGCCGACCTCTCGGCCGCGCGAAGCTTGCCGCGGTGCGACATGAGGGCGACGCCACCGATGGCAGCCACGACGACGAGGACCAGGACGACGTACTCCATGGCGACAGCGTACGGGTCTGCGGCAACCGGCTCGATCCCGTGGAAGGCCCCGGGGACTGGGGAAACCCACCCGGGAAGAAGTGCAGGCCGCGACCCTCGCATCGGGTCGCGGCCTGCCATGGGCACTGTCCCCTGAGGAGTAGACCATCCCCTGTGTGGCCTACTCCGGTGGTGCCTGGCGCCAGCCTTCCGCGACCGGGCATTTGCCGGCATCGGTAGTCCTACCTAAACCCGATCTCGGCGGACCGATAAGTTCAGCAGTGTGCTGACACCGTGCATCGGTCGCGAGCGGGTCCGGGAGCTCCTGGACTCGGCGTTGTCGACCTCGCGCTGGGTCAGCATCGTGGGCCCTCCCGGCAGCGGCAAGACCCTGCTCGCGAGGCATGCGACGGCCGAGACCTCCGGCGCCGCCTGGGTCAACGCGCGCGGCCTGCGCGACACCGATGCGGTGCTCAACGCCTGCCTCGACGTGCTCGACGCGGAGGCCGCGCCGGGTGACTCGCCCGAGGGTGCGCTCTGCCGCGCCCTCGACGGCGCCGACACGCTCCTGGTCGTCGACGGTGTCGACGTCGACGCCACCGGACCCGACACGCTCGGCGAGACCTTCCAGCAGGTGCTCGACGCCACCAGCACGGCCCGGATCGCGATGACTGCCCTGACGATGGCCGGCCAGCCGACCGAACGCGTCGTCCGCGTCGGGCCGCTGCCGGTGCCCGGCATCCACGAGCGGCTCGCCGGCCCGGCCGTGGACCTGATGCTGAACCGGGTCGAGACCGCCGGCGGCTACCCCATCGACCTGGTCGCCCACGAGACCGACGTACGCCGGCTGCTCGCCGCCGCCGGTGGCCTGCCGCTGCTCATCGAGCAGTTCGCGGTGCAGATCGCGCTGGTCGGCATCGCCAACGTCGTCCCGGCCGCCTCGCTGTCGGAGGCCGTGCACGCGTCGTACGAGCTGCTCGACGACGACCAGCAGCGTTGCTTCCGGCGGATGGCGCAGATGTCGAGCCCGGTGAGCATCGACGTGCTCGCCGAGATCGCCGACGTGACCCGCGAGGACGCGGCTCCCCTGGCCGCGCGGCTCGTGCGACGCAGCCTGCTCGAGGTGCTGCCCGACGGGCGGTTCGACATGCTCTCCCCGATCCGTCGCCACGGCACGTTCCTCACCGCCTCGACCGACGACGGTGCGCAGGCCCGCGCCGGGCTGCTGCGCTGGGCCGACCGGGTGGCCCCCGACCACGACAACTTCGGTGCCGCCGACCAACCCTGGCTGAGCGATCTGCCGGCCATGCGTACCGCGATCCTCGGCGCCTGCGCCGACGCACCGACCCGCGACACGGGCTACGCGCTCGCCAACCGCATCTTCTCCTCGCTCTACACCTCCATGCGGGCCCGCGAGGCCGTCGAGATCCTCGAGGCGGCGCTGGTCAGCGGTGACGGACCGGCGGCCATCGGAGCGCAGGTCGCCCGGCGCGCGGGCATCGCGGCCTCCGAGGTGCGGGGCACCTACGAGGGGCTGTGGCTGCTCGACCGTGCCGACGAGCACGCCCGCAACGCGGACGACACCGACCTCCAGCTCGCCCGCACCGCATCCATCCGGGCAGAGATGCACCTCGACGCCGGTGACCTGGTCCGCGCCGAGAAGGAGGCCCAGCGCGCCATCGATCTGGACACCGTCAGCCGGTCGATCGTGCGCCAGGCCACCCGCACGCTCACCGACATCGCCGTCTCCCGAGGCAACTTCGCGGCGGCGACCCGGGCGGCCGCGTCGATCATGGCCAGCACCGACACCAACGACGAGCGGTGGATCACGCTCTCGGCCCGCACCCTGCTGGGCAAGGTCGCCCTCGAGCAGGGCCGGACGGTCGAGGCCGCCTCGGCCGCGCGTGCGGTGCTGCGCGACGCCCGCGAGCTCGCCGAGGACCGCGTCGCCCTGCTCGCCGAGACCCTGCTGCGCGCCCTCGACCACGACTACACGCCGATGGACGTCAACCGGGAGACGCTGCCGTGGGCCGTGCGCCTGCCGGTGCTCGCCCAGGATGCCCGCGACCTGTTCGCCTCCGGCGACGTGCCGCACGCGGCAGGGCTCGCCGCCGACGTGGTCGTGCTCGCAGACAGCAGCCGCCTCGGCCGGGACGCCGTCGAGGCCAGATTGCTGCTGGGCCGCGCGTTCCTCGCGCTCGGAGACGTCGACCAGGCGGCGACCACGCTGCTCAACGCCCTCGAGCAGGCCACCGCCATGCCGATGCCGCTGCGCATCGCCGACGCGCTCGACGGGCTCGGGTACGTCGCCGAGCAGCGCGGCCAGGCCGAGAGCCGGCTGCTCGCCGCCGGCGCGGCAGCGTTGCGCGCACCGCGGCACGCGACGACCTGGGGGTACTCCGCGGACTATCCCATCGAGGCCGCCCGCGCGGCCCCGGACGGCTGGATCGACCGCGGCGAGTTCACGGCTGCCGGCCTGTCGGGCGTGGCGGCCATCTTCACCGGCGCGTCAGACCACGACGCGCTGCGTGCCACTCCGCTCGACCTGTTGACGCGGGCGGAGCAGCAGGTGGCCGAGAAGATCGCCGACGGGCTCACCAGCCGGGCGATCGCCGACGAGCTGTTCATCTCTCCGCGCACCGTCGACGCCCACCTGTCGCACATCTATCGCAAGCTCGACATCAGCACCCGCGCCAAGCTCGCCGCGATGGTGGTCGACGACCGCTCGGGCTGACTGCCCGCCCCGGCCGCGACGCCGAGGCGGGCCTCGGATCAGCGGGCAGAGTAGTCGCGGAAGCCGCGCTTGGTCTTGCGGCCGAGGTAGCCCGCAGTGACCAGGTGCTCGAGCAGCGGCGCCGGTGAGAACCCGGGCTCGCGGAACTCGAGGTAGAGCTCGCGCTGGATCGCCAGCGACACGTCGTTGCCGACCACGTCGAGAAGCTCGAACGGGCCCATCGGCAGCGCACATCCCTGCTTCATGGCGATGTCGATGTCGTCCGCGGTCGCGTAGTGGGCCTCGAGCATCTTCACGGCGTCGTTGAGGTACGGGAAGAGCAGTGCGTTGACGATGAAGCCCGCTCGGTCGCCGCACGAGACCGCCACCTTGCCGAGCCTGCCGCAGAGTGCGCGGGCCGTCTCGGCGACGTCGTCGGAGGTGGACACCGTGGTGACGACCTCGACCAGCTTCATGACCGCGGCCGGGTTGAAGAAGTGCATGCCGACGACGTCCTGCGGACGCGACGTGGCCCTGGCCAGGGCGATGATCGGCAGCGACGAGGTCGTGGTGGCCAAGATCGCGCCCGGCTTGCAGATGTCGTCGAGGTTCTCGAACAGCGTCTTCTTGATCGCCAGGTCCTCCGCGATCGCCTCGACCACGATGTCGACGTCCTTGAGGTCGTCGAGCGTCGTCGTACCGGTGAGCCGGCCGAGCACCTCGCCCTTGGTCGCCTCGTCGAGCTTGCCGCGGCCGATGGCCTTGTCGAGCGAGCGCGCGATGCTCGCGCGCACGCCGTCGATCCGGTCCTGGGAGCGACCGACGAAGAGCACGTCGTACCCGCCCTTGGCGAACACCTCGATGATGCCCGCGGCCATCGTGCCGGTGCCGACGACGCCGACCCGGCCGATCGCGTGCTGGAGCTGCGGGACGCTGTCGGCCGACGGGGTCCGCTCGTCGGGCACGACGGCAGAGGAGTCGGGGCCGTCGTAGGTGTAGAAGCCGCGGCCGGTCTTGCGGCCCAGCAACCCGGCGGTCACCATCTGCTTGAGGATCGGCGCTGGGGCGTGCAGGCGGTCGCGGCCCTGCTTGTACATCGTGTCGAGGATCTCGTAGGCCGTGTCGAGGCCGATCAGGTCGAGCAGCGCGAGCGGTCCCATCGGGTAGCCGCAGCCGAAGCGCATGGCCGCGTCGATGTCCTCACGGGTCGCGTAGTGGCCCTCGAAGAAGGACACCGCGTGGTTGAGGTAGCCGAAGAGCAGGGTGTTGGCGATGAAGCCGGCCTTGTCGCCGCACACGACGGGGTTCTTGCCGAGCTGACCGACGAGATCCTTGACCGCGTCGAGCACGTCGGGCTCGGTGACGACGGTGCGCACGATCTCGACGAGGTTCTGCACCGGCGCCGGGTTGAAGAAGTGCACGCCCACGACCCGGCCGGGGCTGTGGTTGGCCGTGGAGATCTCCGTGACCGAGAGCGACGAGGTGTTGGTCGCCAAGATCGCATCCGGCCGGACGACCGCGTCCAGCTTGCGGAAGATGTCCTTCTTGATCTCGATCGACTCCACGACGGCCTCGACGACGAAGTCGGCCTCGGCCAGCCCGTCGATGGTGGTCGAGAAGCTGATCCGGCCCAGGATCTCGGCCTGCTCGGCCTCGGTGATCTTCTCGCGCTTCACGGCGCGGCCGGTGGAGTGCTGGAGGTGCTGGCGACCCCGTTCGATGGCGTCCTCGCTCAGCTCCACACCGATGACGCTGAAGCCGTTGCGGGCGAAGACCTCGGCGATGCCGGCACCCATGGTGCCCAGGCCGATCACGCCGATGGTCTTGAAGACGCGCTGCTCTGCGGGGGTACTCGTCATGGCGGGCATCCTCCCACGGACGTCTCGGGCGCCGGGCGTGTGATCGCCCACACCCCGACGAGACGGCCCGGGCACTGGCCATGACCGGGGCCTCGGTCACGCTCGCCGTCCGCGACGTGGACGCCGGGCGTCGCGTGGCGCACGACATCAGTCACAGCACCGACAACGCCGAGGTGAGCGTCGCAGAGCTCGACCCGGCCGACATCGCCTCGGTGCAACGGTTCGCCGGCTCGGCGCGGATCGTCTCGGTCAGCTCGAGCGGTCACGGCAACTCGCCCGTGGTCTTCGACGACCTCTTCTTCGACCGTCGGCCCTACGACGCGGCGTCAAGGCGACCCGTCGCTGGGCCTCCGCCGGCATCACGGCCAACGCGCTGATGCCGGGCGGCATCTGGACCAGGCTCCAACGTCACTGGGATCCCGCCGAGCTTCAGCGCGAAGACCCCGGAACAGGGTGCTGCCACGTCGGCGCTGCTGGCCACGTCGCCCGCCCTGGCAGGTGTCGGCGGGCGCTACTTCGAGGACTGCCACGACGCCGAGACGGTCGATCAGATCGTCGACGGCCTCCACGGGGTGCTGCCGCACGCGCTCGACCCGGACGCCGCCCGGCGGCTCTGGGACGTCTCCGTCGACCTGCTCACCGAGGCGGGGTTCGCCCCGCCCGCATGACGGTCCGCCGGCCGTGCACATCGAGGCCCATTTCCTTCTCGTTCTCCCTGATCGCAACCAGGTGGCCGGTCGGCTCGACCTCGACGAAGCCGAGCCGGGCGTAGAACGGGCCGTTCCACGGCAGGTCCGCATAGGTGGTCAGGGTGACCTCGTCGAACCCTCGCGCGGCTGCCTCGGTCAGGGCCGCCCGCACGAGCGCGGCTCCCACCCCCCGACGCCCGTTCTCGGGGAGCACCGAGATCTGGTCGAGATGCGCGTGGGCGTCGACCTCCACGACGTGCACGAAGCCGACCGCCGGGTCACCTGCCACGAGCAGGAAGCCCGGCTCTGCCGCCCGGTCCTCCCCCGAGGGAGCAGGCGATGCGAGGGCGTCGCCGGTCAGGTCGCCGAGGGCTTCCTCGAACAGCGCGACGCCTGAGTCCTCGATCGCAGGGATGCGGAGCAGGTCGGCTGCGGTGGCCGGGCGGACGTCGTACATGGGGAGGACTGTAGATTCCTCGCCGTGAGGTTGGTAGTCGCGCGGTGCCAGGTTGACTACGCCGGACGGCTGTCGGCGCACCTGCCGATGGCCACCCGCGTGCTCATGCTCAAGTCCGACGGATCGGTGCTCGTGCACTCCGACGGCGGCTCGTACAAACCACTCAACTGGATGAGCCCGCCGTGCACGGTCAAGGAGGGCGTCACCGAGGACGGCCGCGTCGAGTGGATCGTGACCTCGAAGACCGACGACACCCTTCGCATCCTCGTGGACGAGATCCTCCACGACTCCTCCCACGACCTGGGCGTCGATCCCGGCCTCCAGAAGGACGGCGTCGAGAAGCACCTCCAGGAGCTGCTGGCCGAGCACCCCACGACGCTGGCCGACGGCCTGACGCTCGTCCGCCGCGAGTACCCCACCGCCATCGGGCCGGTCGACCTGATGTGCCGCGACGCCGCTGGCGCCTCCGTCGCGGTCGAGATCAAGCGTCGGGGCGACATCGACGGCGTCGAGCAGCTCACCCGCTACCTCGAGCTGCTCAACCGCGATCCCCTGCTCCGCCCCGTGCGCGGCATCTTCGCCGCCCAGGAGATCAAGCCGCAGGCCCGTGTGCTCGCCACCGACCGCGGCATCGCCTGCGCCGTGGTCGACTACAACGCGCTGCGTGGCATGGACGACTCCGAGCACCGGCTGTTCTGAGCCCTGCACCCGGGGCGTCCGAGCATCCGCCCGTGGCGGTCGTCCTCACCTGCACGACCCCGGACTATCGTCGCCAGCGTGCCCGGACGCCAGCGCATCCTCGTGGTCAGCACCACGGCGGACCACGCCGACCTGCTGCGCATCCGGGACGGCCTGGGCCGCGACCCCGTGGTCCTCACCGCTCCGACGGCCGAAGCCAAGCGGGTGGTGCGGCCACTCGAGGTCGAGCCGCAGGTGGAGGTGCTGCTCGCGCCGGTGAGCTTCCCCCAGGGCGACCGCGGTCACCGACTGGACTCCCTGGTGCGGCGCTATGCCCTGCATGACCGGTTCCGCGACGTCGTGGTGGTGACGGACGTGGCGACCTCGACGCTGCTGCTGCGGGCCCTCGCCCCCGACCAGCTGGCCACCGGGGGTGCTGTCACGGTGGTGGGTCTCCCCCGCGGGGATCGCCCGATCGTGCTGCGCCGTGCGGTCGTCTCCGGGCTAGTGCTCGGTGTCGCAGCCGGTATGACGGAGCCGCTGGCGCCGATCCTGGCGCCACCGGGAGCGGTGGCGCTGGTCGGGCTCGCCGTGCTTCTGGTCCCGCAGTGGCGGCACCTCGGCCGGGAGCTGCTGCTCGCAGCGGCCATCGCCGTGGTCGTCGTCCTTGCGGTGGTCGCCGGTTCGGCACGCTTCCCCGGCGGCTGGTGACGACCGGTCGGCACTGGAGGGGCCGCCGCCCTTGGGCTTCTCGAGCTCCGGCTCCAGCGGGCCGAGCACGCCAGCGCCCCCGCCGTTTGTTCGTCGGCAGGGCCATGGGCGGGGTGGTCAACCCGGTTCGGTGCCGTGTTCGTCGCGGACGAAGGTGTGGCCGTGGGGGCTGGTCCAGGTGTATGTCGCGGGGCCGGTGCGCTCGTAGCGCCAGCCGGAGTGGGTCTTCAGCCGGTGGTGTCGCCGGCAGAGCACGGCGAGGTTGTCGGTCGAGGTCTCGCCGCCCTGTTCCCAGGGGACGATGTGGTCGAGGTCGCCGGACCTCGCTGGTCGGGTGCACCACGGGAACACGCATTGCCGGTCGCGGAGAATGACCTGCTCGCGGAGCCGATCGGATGGTTGGTAGGCGTAGCAGGTGATCTGCTCGTTGAGGTCGAGGACCGGCTTCACCGTGACCTGGGTGTGGGTCTGGGTGCACCAGTGGCGGACCTGGTCGAAGGTGGCGAGGTTGCCCCGCTCGAGCCGGGCGACCGGGTCGCCGTCGGTGAGGTGGACGTGCAGGACCACCTGCCGGTTCTTGTCGGTTGAGGAAGGACGGAGTCCTGTCTCGAAACCAGGAGTCAGGTCGAGCGACAGCTGCGCCCTGGCCATCTCCCCGACCGCGGCAGCCCGGCGGGCGTCCAGCGGCTCGTCGGACCCCAGCGCCTTTAACGTCTCGGCGCCGTGGGTGACGGCGGCGGCGAGGTCGAGGGCGTCGGCGAGGTCGAGCTCGGCGGTGACGCGCATGGTGCCGGCGAAGGAGACCTGCTCCTCCTCGATCGTGACATGTCGGGCGTCCGCGGCGGCCCGGGCCTCGGCGGCTGCGCGGGCGGGGTCGAACCGGGCGACCGCGGCAGCCACCAACCGGTCGACCGCCGAGACCGAGGTGCGGTGCGCGAACGGTGCGAGGTGGTTGTCGACGTACGCCGCGGCCTCTCGGGAGAGGTGGGCGTGGATGGTGGTCTCCGCGATCCGCCGCGCCCGCCACGAGGGAAGGTCGCCTGTCTGGACGCGGCGCCACAACCTCGGGAGCCGGTGCCGCAGCTCGAGGGCCTGGCCGATCAGGTGCTTCGCCGAGACCGTCGAGATCCCGAGCACGGCACCGAACTCGGCGATGCAGAACTCCGCCACCAGCGGTGCCCCCGGCCCGGCGACCGGCTCCTCGTGCTCGGACCCGCCACCGAGCCAGAACGCGGCCGCATCGTCGACCGTCTCGGCGGGGTGCAGATCCGCCCAGTCACAGGCGGCGACCAGCAGGTTGGCTTCTTCGCGATCAGCCGCGACCCGAGCTGAGCGGGCGAGCGCGAGCACCGCGGATGCGGTGTCGGGGAGCTCGCTGGTCGTGATCGCCATACCAGAACCCAACCTCCGGGCACCGACATCTTCCGAGCACGACGGTCTCGTAGGGTGACCGCAATGAGCCACTGGGAGCAGGCCCGCTGATGCACATCTTCCACATCGCGACGGCTGCCGACTGGAAGGCCGCGGAGGCCTCCGGCGCCTACACGACCTCGACGCTGGGCCGCACGCTCGAGGAGGAGGGCTTCATCCACGCCTCGCGCCGCGCACAGGTGCAGCCGACCTTCCTGCGCTTCTATCGCGACGTGCGCGAGCCGCTGCTCCTGCTGACCATCGACACGGACCGGCTCGACGTGCCGTGGCGCGAGGATCCGGTCGGTGACGACACCTACCCGCACCTGTACGGCGCCCTGGCGCCGTCGGCGGTGATCCGAGCGCAGCCCCTGGACCGACGCGGAGGCACCGGATCGCTCACGTCCATGTTCGTCTCGGAGATGGCCCGACGCATCGGGCTCGTCCTGCTGGCGATGGTCGCGAGCGGCATCGGCGCCATGATCGGCGGGCGCAGCGACAGCGAGTGGGGACCGTTCCTGGGCGCGTCGGTCGGCCTGGTGGTCGGCCTGGTGGTCGGCGGCGCCGGCGCCGCGGTCGTCCTCGGACGACGCCGTTAGCGCACCGTCAGACGCCGGCCACCCGCGGAGCCGTCGGGTCCTCAGCGGCGCCGTTCTGCTCGCGCGCGACGTACTCCTCGATGTCGGCGATGTCGTCGGTGTTGCGGGTCACCACGGCCAGCAGGTCGCTCATCGTGGCGACCTCCTCGACCTGCTCCTTGATGAACCACTGCATGAACTGCTCGGAGGCGAAGTCGGACTCCTCCCGGGCGATCTTGAGCAGCGCGTTGATCTGCTGGGTGACCCGCCTCTCCTGGTCGAGGGCCAGCTGGATCGGCGCGACCAGCCCGTCGAAGCCGGAGGTCGGGGCCGCCACGCCGGGCATCACGACATCGCAGTCGGTGTCGAGGAGGTACTGCACCATCATCAGCGCGTGCTGGCGCTCCTCGAGCGCCTGGGTGTAGAAGAACGTCGCCATCTGCGGCATCGTCAGCGCGTCGAAGTAGATCGCGCACGCCAGATACTGGTTGTGAGCCGCGAGCTCGTTCCCGATCTGGTTGTTGAGCTGCTCGACGAAACGGGGTGCGGGCACGTTCACTCCTGCGGGTACGGCGACGGTCAGGCCGCGATCTTCTTCGACTTCTTCTTCTTCTTCGTCCCGGCCGGGTCGACCTTGACGAGCTTGCGCTTCTTGACCGTATAGCCCGCCGGCAGCGTGCCTTCCTTCAACATGCGCAAGGGGCACCGGTTGCACCGCGACGTGGAGACGCAGCACTTCTTCTTGGGGAGCTTGGCGACCTTGTTCTTGCCCACGTCAGGCACTCTACACGCGATAAGGCATGCCTAACCTAATCGTTTCGGATTGAGAAACATCGCGGTCTTCACGCCGTCGTCGGCGAGGTCTAGCGTCGTCACAACCCCTCGAAGGAGATCCCATGGCATCGCGGCTGAACCCCTACATCAACTTCAAGGACGACGCCCGCTGGGCGCTGGAGTTCTACCAGTCCGTGCTCGGCGGCGAGTCCAGCTCCAACACGTTCGGCGAGTACGGCGACCCGGCCGCGCCCGGCGCCGACCTGCTCATGCACGGATCACTCGAGACGCCGGCCGGCTTCGCCCTGATGCTGGCCGACACCCCGGCCGGCATGGCGCACAACCCGGGCGACAACATCGCCATCAGCCTGTCCGGCGACGACACCGACGACCTGCGCCGCTGGTTCGCCGGGCTCGCCGAGGGCGGCACGATCACGGTGCCGCTGGAGAAGCAGATGTGGGGCGACGAGTTCGGGATGCTCACCGACAAGTTCGGCATCACCTGGATGGTCAACATCGCGGGTGCGCCGGGCTGAGCCGCCACCCGTCGTCGGCCCGCTCCAACGCGACGAAGCCGCCGCCCGGCAGCACGTGGTCCCAGGCCGTGGAGCGGGGCCGACCGAGCATCTCGGGCAGGCTGGCCATGATGGCTCCCCCGTGGCTGACGACCAGCGCGGCCTCGCCGCGGTGCTCATCGGCGATCTCGTCGAGCACGTCCCTCATCCTCGCCACGATGTCGAGGACCGCGTCTCCACCGGGGATGGTGGCGGTGTCGTCGCCGGCCTCCCAGGCCCCGAAGACGGGCCCGATCGTCGCCGCCTCGTCGCCGTCGGTGCCGGCCAGCGCGCCCACGCCGTACTCGCGAAGGGCCTCGCGCACGACCACGTCCACGCCGAGGCCGGCGGCGGCGATCTCGGCGGTCTGCACGGCCCGCGACGACGGGCTGCACCACACGCGTGAGATGCGCTCACCACGCAACGCCTCGGCCAGGCCACGCGCCTGCGCCCGGCCCTCGACCGACAGGCTGCCGCCGTCGTCGGTGACGAGGTCGCTCTCGTAGTCGGCCTCCCCGTGGCGGGCGAGGAACACCCGCGCCGGACACTGGAGGTCGCTCATGCGAGAGAACCTACAAGGTCAGTCGAGGTCGTTGGCCCGTCGGATCACGTCGACGATGCCGCCCATGATCTCGGTCAGCCCGAAGTCCTTGGGGGTGTAGACGGCAGCGACCCCGAGCTCCTTGAGCCGGCGCCCGTCCGCCTCGGGGATGATCCCGCCGACGATCACGGGCAGGTCACCGAGGCCCTCCTCCGCGAGCCCGTCGAGCACCGAGGGCACCAGCTCCATGTGAGAGCCCGAGAGGATCGAGAGACCCACGCAGTGCACGTCCTCGGCCACGGCCGCGGCCACGATCTGCTCCGGCGTCAGCCTGATGCCCTGGTAGATCACCTCGAACCCCGCGTCCCGAGCACGTACGGCGACCTGCTCGGCGCCGTTGGAGTGGCCGTCGAGTCCGGGCTTGCCGACGAGCAGGCGCAGGCGCCCCCCGAGCTCCTCCCCGGTCCGGCTGACCCGCTCGCGCACCCCGCGCAGCTCGGCACCCGCCTCGGCGACTCCGACGGCGCCGGAGACGCCCGTGGGCGCACGGAACTCGCCGAACACCTCGCGCAGCGTGCCGGCCCACTCCCCCGTCGTCGCGCCCGCCCGGGCGGCGACCAGGGTGGCCTCCATCAGGTTCTTGGTGGTCTTCGCGTCCGCGGCCAGCTGGGCCAGCGCCGCCTCGACGGCCGCACCGTCGCGCTCGGCCTTCCACTCCTCGACCGAGGCCAGCGCCGACTGCTCGGCCCGCGGGTCCGCGGCCATGATCGATCCGTCGACGTCGGCGGTCAGCGGGGAGGGCTCGGTGGTCTCGTACCTGTTGACGCCCACGATGACCTCGTCGCCCGACTCGATCCGAGCTCGCCTGGCAGCGTGCGCGGAGACCAGCTCCGACTTCATGTAGCCCGACTCGACGGCGGCGATCGCCCCGCCGAGCGCCTGGACCCGGTCCATCTCGGCCTTCGCGCCGGCCACCAGACCGGCCACCTTGGCCTCGATGACCGTGGAGCCGTCGAAGATGTCGTCGTACTCCAGCAGGTCCGACTCGAAGGCCAGCACCTGCTGCATCCGCAGCGACCACTGCTGGTCCCAGGGTCGCGGCAGGCCGAGCGCCTCGTTCCACGCCGGCAGCTGTACGGCGCGGGCGCGCGCGTTCTTCGACAGCGTCACCCCCAGCATCTCCAGGACGATGCGCTGCACATTGTTCTCCGGCTGGGCCTCGGTGAGACCCAGCGAGTTGACCTGCACGCCGTAGCGGAAGCGGCGCATCTTGGCGTCCTGCACGCCGTAGCGCTCCCGGGTGATCTCGTCCCAGAGCTCGACGAACGCCCGCATCTTGCAGGTCTCCTCGACGAACCGCACGCCGGCGTTGACGAAGAAGGAGATCCGGCCGACCACCTTCTCGAAGTCGGCCTCGTCGACCTGCCCGGAGCTCTTCACCTGGTCGAGCACGGCGATCGCCGTGCACAACGCGTAGGCGAGCTCCTGGGCCGGCGTGGCGCCGGCCTCCTGCAGGTGGTAGCTGCAGATGTTGATCGGGTTCCACTTCGGGATCTGGTGGACCGTGTAGGCGATCATGTCGCTGATCAGGCGCAGGGAGTGCTCCGGCGGGAACACGTAGGTGCCGCGGGAGAGGTACTCCTTGATGATGTCGTTCTGCGTCGTCCCGGCGAGCAGGCCGGCGACCTCGGCCGGGTCCAGGTCGGGGTTCTGCTCCTCCGCGGCGACCTGGTACATCGCGAGCAGCCACATGGCCGTGGCGTTGATCGTCATCGACGTGTTCATCGCGGTGAGCGGGATGTCGTCGAAGAGCCGCCGCATCTCGCCCAGGTGCGGCACGGGCACGCCGACCTTGCCGACCTCGCCGCGCGCGAGCGGGCTGTCGGGGTCGTAGCCGGTCTGGGTCGGCAGGTCGAAGGCGACGGAGAGACCGGTCTGGCCCTTCGCCAGGTTGGAGCGGTAGAGGGCGTTGGAGGCCGTGGCGGTCGAGTGACCGGCGTAGGTCCGCATCACCCACGGCTTGTCCTTCGGTGCGGGACCAGCCGGGTCGAGCGAGGAGGGATCGGTCATGGCCACGAGCGTAGGGCCGCGCTCAGCACCGCGTCACCGCCTCCGTGAGTGGCATATCCCACGCGTGGATCAGGCGGACACGGCCTGGCGCTCGACCTCGACGACCCGGATCAGCCGGGAGATGTGCAGCATCCGCCGGACCTGCGGACCGCAGCCACGCAAGGTGAGGTGGTGGCCGTGGCGCATCGCCTCTCGCGTGGCGACCGCGAGCACCCTGAGCGCCGTGACGTCGATGGTGGTCACCTCGCTCATGTCGATGACGACGTCCTCGCCGTCTCCCTCGAGGTGCTCCTCGAGGTGTCGGTAGAGCGCGGCCCGCACCTCCCAGGTGCTGCGCACGTCGAACTCGCCACTCAGCACGAGCATCGGACCGTCGGTCACGATCTCCATGTCCCCATCCCCTTCCGACGTCCGAATCCGTCGGTCTGCAGCCGGCCCCGTCGACAGCTGCCTGTCACCACTATGACGCTGTCGTACGCCAGTCGGTTGCCTCGACGCCACATCTTTTCGGCGCGTCTCAGCGATCACGCCGGTCGCCGCCGGATAGCGGACACTGCTTCCGAGCACGGTTCGGCATGGGACGCATGGGGCAGAAGTGACTTCCGGGCCGCGGGGGCACCCGGCGACCACCGCCGCCCACAGCCGACCACACCGACCAGGGCCGACCACTAGGCTCGGCCCCATGGTCAACCTCACCCGGATCTACACCCGCACCGGCGACGCCGGCACCACCCGCCTGGGCGACATGAGCGAGACGTCGAAGAACGACCTCCGGCTCGCGGCGTACGCCGACGTCGACGAGGCGAACGCCTCCCTCGGCGTGGCCCTGGCCTGCGGCGATCTCGACGACGACGTCGTCGCCCTGGTGACCCGGGTGCAGAACGACCTGTTCGACGTCGGCGCCGACCTCTGCACCCCCGTCGTGGCGGAGCCGGAGTTCCCGCCGTTGCGCGTCGAGCAGGACTACGTCGACCGGCTGGAGGGCTGGTGCGACTCCTACAACGAGCCGCTGTCGAAGCTGCGGTCGTTTATCCTCAACGGCGGCACGGCCGGCGCCGCGCACCTCCACGTCTCGCGCACCGTCGTGCGGCGCGCGGAACGGTCAGGCTGGGCGGCCTGGGCCGAGCACGAGGACACCATGAACGTCCTCGCCCTGACCTACCTCAACCGGCTCTCGGACCTGCTCTTCATCCTCGCCCGCCACGCGAACCGCGCGAACGGCGACGTGCTGTGGGTCCCCGGCGGCGAGCGGGGCTGACCCGCGCCCAGCCGAGCCAGCCGGTGGCCAGCCCGATCAGGGTCATGCCCAGCGCCCCGGTGGGCGCGAAGATGTGGTCGAGGTGCACCAGCACCGCGCCCGGCACCAGCAGGAGCCCCGGCACTGCGACCGGGCCCAGCCGGCGTACGGCGTCGGCCGCGACGACCAGGGCGCACGCGATGAGCGCCCAGGAGCCGACCTCGCCGAGCCGACCGCCGATGACGAACAGGTAGCGCACCTCGTCGGGGCGGGGCACGCCCTCGCCCAGTCGCCAGGTGACGTAGCCGGCCCCGATCCCGCTGATCACGTCGAGGGCGGAGTACGCCGCGGCGTACCCGAAGGCCGTCACCCGCACGAGCCAGGCGACCGGGTCGTTGCGGCCGCTCACCAGCAGGGCCAGCGCGACCCCGACCAGCGGGAAGACGAACAGTCCGGCGACGTGCAGCTGAGTCCAGCGCTCGGCCGTGCCGGCGACCAGGTGGTGCGGGTGGAGCAGGCCGGCGGCACCCAGCACCAGCCCGGGTGCGGCGAGCGCACCGGGACGCACGAGGGCACGGCGTTCGAGACTCATGCCCCGGACCGTAGCCCCCGGCACCTCAACGCGGCGCAGGCTCCCGTGCGGCGGGTACGGCGAGCGCCGCCGGCACCAGGACGCACGCGACCACCAGCAGCGACCGGAGCGTGCCGACCTCGTCACCCACGAAGCCGAGCAGCGGCGGACCGGCCAGGAACGCCGCGTAGCCGATCGTCGAGACCACGCTGACCCGGGCTGCGGCGCGCACGGGATCGTCGGCAGCTGCACTCATGCCGACGGGGAACCCGAGCGCGGCGCCCGCTCCCCACAGCACGATGCCGATCGACGCCACCGCGGGCTGCTGGCCGAACACGATGAGCAGCACGCCCACCCCGGCGGCCGCCATCGTCGACCACAGGACGGGCACCCGCCCGAAGCGGTCGATCAGGCCGGTGCCGACGAAGCGGCACACCGTCATGGCTGCCACGAACAGGGCGAAGCCGGCGACGCCCACCGAGTGCGAGGCGTCGTAGCCGTCGACCAGGGCCACCGCGAGCCAGTCGTTGGCGGTGCCCTCGGTGAGGGCGAGGGCGAGCACCATGACGCCGATGACGAGGGTGCGGGGCTCCAGCCAGGCGCGCAGCGCGCCGGGGCGCTCCTCGAGACCCCGGTCGGGTATCGGCAGGAACGACGTGGAGGTCGACCACACCAGCGTGAACGCGACCACGGCCACCACGCCCAGGTGCCAGGCGGCCGGCGCGTCGAGGGCGACCAGGCCGGCTCCGAGGGTGGCGCCGACGACCGTCCCGAGGCTGAAGCCTGCGTGGAAGCGCGGCATGATCGTGCGGCCGAGGTGTCGCTCGACCTCTGCCCCCTCGACGTTCATCGCGACGTCCCACACCCCGATGCCCACCCCGTAGACGAACAGCCCGACGGCCGTCAACGGCAGGCTGCTGCCCAGCCCGGCAGCGGCCCCGGCGAGCCCGAGCGCTGCAGACGTCGCGCCGAGGCGCACGACGCGGACCGTGCCGAACGCCGCGATGGCGGCCCCCGTGGTCGGCATCGCGAGCAGCGAGCCGACGGCGATGGTGAGCAGGAGCAGGCCCAGGGCGCCGTTGGACAGGTCGAAGTCGGAGCGCGCCTGAGGGATCCGGGAGACCCAGGTGGCGAAGCACAGACCGTTGAGGAAGAACGACAGACCCACCGCGTTGCGAGCCCGGCCGAGGGCCTCGGTCACAGGTGGCGCGCTCCGCCGGGCGGGCCGGCCTCCAGCCACGACTGGAACCCGGTCAGCGACGAGGGGTCCATCGCCAGCTCCGTCGGGCCCTCAGGCGTGGAACAGGCCACCACCACGTGGTCGGCGTACAGGGACATCTGCTCCACGCCGGACGGCTCCCGCCGACCCGCATACGCGACCTGGCCGCGCTGCCACACCCGCTTGGGCCGTGGGGAGAGCGAGAAGATGCGGAACCACTCGAGGGAGTCGCCGGAGTAGCGGCCGAGCCCGAGCAGCCAGCCGCGACCGGGGTGCGTGGTGCGGATGCGGTAGCTCAGCTCGAACGTCCCGCCGTTGCGCGACAGCACGCGGCGACGCACGATCAGGGCGACGCCGTAGACGAGGATCAGCGCCAGCAGGAGGCCGGCTGCATCCAGCAGCCACTGCCACACCGGCATGCAACTCTCCTGCCCGATCCTCTTGTGGAAACACCGGCACCGTAGCCCAGAACCGCCCCGGAGAACGCAGCAGGGTGAGCCACGGCTTCCCGTGCGCTCACCCTACTGGTGGTGCTTCAGAGCTGGATCAAGAGGCCATTTCGACGGCCCGGATCCGGGCCTCGGCCCGGCGGACCGCCTCTTGCGCGGCGTCGTCGTTCTCGCCGGAGGCCTTGTGCCTCTCGAGATCGTGGCGCGCCTTCTCCAGGTCGATCTCGTGGGACATCTCGGCATGCTCGGAGAGGATCGAGACCCGGTTGTGGGCCACCGACAGGAAGCCGGCGTCCACGGCCGCGACCCAGGTCTCGCCGTCGGCGGTCTGCACGTCGACGACACCCTCGATGATCACCGACAGCAACGGGGCGTGGTTCGGCAGGATGCCGACGTCGCCCTCGGTGGTGCGCGCGATGACCATCTTCGCCTCCCCCGACCACACGAGGCGGTCGGCGGCGACGAGCTCGACCCGCAGCAGTGAGTCGCTCATCAGAAGCTCTTCTGGATCTCAGCCCACTTGGCCTCGACGTCGTCGAGCCCACCGCACATGAAGAACGCCTGCTCGGCGACGTGGTCGTACTCGCCGTTGGCGATCTTGTTGAACGCCTCGATCGTGTCGGCGACCGGCACGGTCGAACCCTCGATGCCGGTGAACTGCTTGGCGACGTAGGTGTTCTGCGACAGGAACCGCTGGATCCGGCGGGCCCGGAGCACGATGACCTTGTCCTCCTCGGACAGCTCGTCGACGCCGAGGATCGCGATGATGTCCTGCAGCTCCTTGTTGCGCTGGAGGATCTGCTTGACCCGGATCGCGGCCTGGTAGTGGTCGTTGCCGATGTACTGGGGGTCCAGGATCCGCGAGGTCGACGTGAGCGGGTCCACGGCGGGGTAGATGCCCATCGAGGCAATGTCGCGCGAGAGCTCGGTCGTGGCGTCGAGGTGCGCGAACGTCGTGGCCGGCGCGGGGTCGGTGTAGTCGTCGGCCGGCACGTAGATCGCCTGCATCGAGGTGATCGAGTGACCACGCGTCGAGGTGATCCGCTCCTGGAGCTGACCCATCTCGTCGGCCAGGTTGGGCTGGTAGCCCACCGCGGACGGCATCCGGCCGAGCAGGGTGGAGACCTCGGAGCCGGCCTGGGTGAACCGGAAGATGTTGTCGATGAACAGCAGCACGTCCTGCTGCTGCACGTCGCGGAAGTACTCGGCCATCGTCAGCGCCGACAGCGCGACCCGCAGGCGGGTGCCCGGCGGCTCGTCCATCTGGCCGAACACGAGGGCGGTCTGGCCGATGACGCCGGCCTCCTCCATCTCGGCGATGAGGTCGTTGCCCTCACGGGTGCGCTCACCGACACCGGCGAACACCGACACACCACCGTGGTCCTTGGCGACGCGGGCGATCATCTCCTGGATCAGCACGGTCTTGCCGACGCCGGCACCACCGAACAGGCCGATCTTGCCGCCCTGGACGTACGGCGTGAGCAGGTCGATGACCTTGATGCCGGTCTCGAACATCTGGGTCTTCGACTCCAGCTGGTCGAACGCCGGCGGGCGGCGGTGGATGCCCCACCGCTCCTTGACGTCGAGCGTCTCGCCCTCGGCGAGGTTGAGGCAGTCGCCGGTGGTGTTGAACACCTTGCCGAGCGTCACGTCGCCCACGGGCACGCTGATCGACTCACCGGTGTCGGTCACCTGCGAGCCGCGCACCAGGCCGTCGGTCGGGCGCATGGAGATGGCGCGGACCATGCCGTCACCGATGTGCTGGGCGACCTCGAGGATGATGGTCTGGGTCTCGTCGTTCAGGGTCAGGTCGACCTCGAGCGCGTTGTAGATCCCCGGCATCGCGTCGGTCGGGAACTCGATGTCCACGACCGGGCCGATGACGCGGGCGATCCGGCCGATGCCGCCGCCCGTGGTGCCTTCCGTCGTCTCTTCAACAGTGGCAGTCATGTCTCTCACTCACTCCCGGCTTGTGCGTCGGCAAGGGCGTTCACGCCGCCGACGATCTCGCTGATTTCCTGGGTAATGCCAGCCTGACGAGCCTGGTTGGCAATTCGCTTGTACTTCTTGATGAGCTCGTCGGCGTTGTCGGTCGCGGCCTTCATCGCCTTCTGTCGGGCAGCCAGCTCGGAGGCGGCGGCCTGCAGGAGGGCGAAGAAGATCCGGCTCTGGACGTAGCGCGGGAGCAGGGAGTCGAGCACCTCGGCAGGCGAGGGCTCGAACTCGTAGAGCGGCAGCAGATCCTCGTCGCCGGGACGCTCCTCGCCCTCCACGACCTCCAGGGGGAGGAGGCGGACGGCGGTGGGCTCCTGGACCAGCATCGACCGGAAGCGCGTGTAGACCACGTGCACCTCGTCGACGCCCTGAGGGGCGTCGTCGGGGGTCTCGTCGTCGTCGCCGAGGAACGCCTCGATCAGCGTGGCGCCGATGTCGGCGGCCACGTCGTAGGTCGGCTGGTCGGAGAAGCCCGTCCACGCCTGGACAACGGGGCGCTGGCGGAACTTGAAGTAGGCCTCACCCTTGCGCGCGGTGACGTAGAGGTCGACCTCCTTGCCCTCACCCTTCAGCTTCTCGATGAGGCGCTCGGACTCCTTGAGCACGTTCGACGAGTAGGCGCCCGCGAGGCCCCGGTCACTGGTCACGACCAGGACCGCGGCCCGCTTGGGGTTCTCGGGCTCGGTGGTCAGCGCGTGGTCGACGTTGGAGAACGTCGCCACCGCCGACACCGCTCGGGTCAGCTCGCGGGCGTACGGCGCAGCCGCCTGGGCCCGTTGCTGCGCCTTGATGATGCGGGACGCGGCAATGAGCTCCATGGCACGCGTGATCTTCTTCATCGACTCCGTCGACTTGATCCGCGCGCGGTACTCACGTACCGAAAGAGCCATGGGTCAGCCCCGCTTCTGCTTGACGATCTGCTCCTGCTCGACGTCCTCGTCCTCGAGAGCGACGTGGTCCTCCTGGCCGGGCTTGACCGAGCGGCCGTCGGACGTCTCGAACTGGTCGAGGAAGGAGTCGTAGGCCGACGAGAGCTCGGACTCGGTGGAGTCCTCGAACTTCTGCGACTCGCGGATGCCGGCAAGGATGCCGTCGTGCGAGCGGCGCAGGAAGTCGAGGAACTCGTGCTCGAACCGGTTGACGTCGTCGGTCGGGACCTTGTCGAGGCGGCCCGACGTGCCGATCCACAGCGAGACGACCATCTCCTCGAGCGGGTACGGCGAGTACTGCGGCTGCTTGAGCAGGGCCATCAGGCGCTGGCCCCGGTCGAGCTGCTGGCGCGACGCGGCGTCGAGGTCGGAGGCGAACATCGCGAAGGCCTCCATGGCGCGGAACTGCGCCAGGTCGACCTTGAGCGAGCCGGTGACCGACTTCATCGCCTTCGTCATCGCCGAGCCACCCACACGCGACACCGAGACGCCCACGTCGATGGCGGGGCGCTGGTTGGCCGCGAAGAGGTCGGACTGCAGGAAGATCTGGCCGTCGGTGATCGAGATGACGTTGGTCGGGATGAACGCCGACACGTCGTTGGCCTTGGTCTCGATGATCGGCAGGCCGGTCATCGAGCCCTTGCCCATCTCGTCGGACAGCTTCGCGCAGCGCTCCAGCAGGCGGGAGTGCAGGTAGAAGACGTCGCCGGGGTAGGCCTCGCGGCCCGGCGGACGACGCAGCAGCAGCGACACGGCGCGGTAGGCCTCGGCCTGCTTGGTCAGGTCGTCGAACACGATCAGGACGTGCTTGCCGTCGTACATCCAGTGCTGGCCGATGGCCGAGCCGGTGTACGGCGCGAGGTACTTGAAGCCCGCGGAGTCCGACGCCGGGGAGGCGACGATCGTGGTGTACTCCAGCGCGCCGGCCTCCTCGAGGGCGCCACGCACGGAGGCGATGGTCGAGCCCTTCTGACCGATGGCGACGTAGATGCAGCGCACCTGCTTGTCCGGGTCACCGGACTCCCAGTTCTGCTTCTGGTTGATGATCGTGTCGATCGCGATGGTCGTCTTGCCCGTCGCCCGGTCACCGATGATCAGCTGGCGCTGGCCGCGGCCGATCGGGGTGAGCGAGTCGATGGCCTTGATGCCGGTCGCGAGCGGCTCGTGCACCGACTTGCGCGCCATCACCGAGGGGGCCTGGACCTCCAGGGCGCGGCGGCCAGTGGTCTCCAGCTCCCCGAGGCCGTCGATCGGCACGCCCAGCGGGTCGACGACCCGGCCGAGGTAGCCGTCGCCGACGGGCACCGAGAGGATCTCGCCGGTACGGCGTACGGGCTGACCCTCCTCGATCTTGTCGAAGTCGCCGAGGACGACGACGCCGATCTCACGGGTGTCGAGGTTCAGGGCGATGCCCAGCGTGCCGTCCTCGAACTCGAGCAGCTCGTTGGCCATGACCGAGGGCAGGCCGCTGACGCGGGCGATGCCGTCGCCGGCCTCGGCCACGATGCCGACCTCTTCCTTGCTGGCCGTCTCGGGCTTGTAGTCCGACACAAAGCGCTGCAGCGCGTCCCGGATCTCGTCCGGACGAATCGTTAGCTCCGTCATTTCTAGTCCTGACTTCTCGTCTGCTCGATGAGTTCTGGGGTGTTCAGCCGGCAAGTTGACGGCGGGCGTCGTCGAGGCGGCTGATCACGGTGCCGTCGATGACGTCGTCACCGATCTCGACACGGACGCCGCCGATGACGTCGGGGTCGACGACGACGTTGAGGTGGATCTCCCGGTCGTACTGGCGTGACAGGGCGTCGTTGAGGCGCTGGAGGTCAGCGTCCGCGAGCGGCCGGGCCACCCGCACGGTGGCGACCTTCTCGCCGTGCACCTCGGCCGCGACGTGCTGGTACGTCGACAGGGCGACGGTCACGGTGCGGTAGGTGCCGGCGAGCGACTGCTTGGCCAAGGTGACCGTGGCCGGCAGGGCCCGGCCGGACAGCAGCCCGTCCAGGAGGCTCACCTTGTCGTCGACCGAGCGCGACGGGTCCGAGAGCGCGTCGCGCAGCTCGGGGGTGCCGTTGACGGTCTGGGCGAAGGTGAACAGCTCGTCGGCCAGCCGGCCCGAGTCGGAGCCGGCGGACTTGACGACCGCGACCTCGCTGAGGCTCTCGATGGCGTCCGAGAGGTCACGGGTACGGGTCCAGCGCTGGCCGACGGCCGAGTCGACGACCGCCGCGGCCGGAGCCGCGATCTTGCCGTCGAGGAGCTGACGCACCAGACCCTGCTTGGCCTCGGCCGGCAGTGCGACGTCCGTGGCGACCCGACGCAGGCCCGCAGCACCGCGGAACAGCTGCGAGACCCCGAACAGGTCGTCGCCGGCCCGCTCGGCAGCGGCCACGTCGCCCGAGAGCTGCTGGTCCAGCAGCTCCCTGAGCGCGGCGTAGGCCTCGGCCGAGGCACCCCGGAAAGCCATCAGCCGGCGCCTTCGAGCTCGGCGAGGAAGCGCTCGACCACGCGGCTCTGGCGAGCCTCGTCGTCCAGGCTCTCGCCGACGATGCGACCGGCCAGACCGGTGGCCAGGCTGCCGACCTCGGCGCGCAGCGAGGTGACCGCCTGCTGGCGCTCCGCCTCGATCTGCGACTTGCCGTGCTCGACGATGCGGGTGGACTCGGCCTGGGCCTGCTCCCGCATCTCCGCCACGATCTGGGCGCCCTGCTCGCGAGCCTCCTCGCGGATGCGCGCGGCCTCGTGCCGGGCGTCGGCCAGCTGCTTCTCCAGCTGGGCGAGCTTGGCGTCGGCCTCGGCCTGCTTGGTCTCGGCCGCGGCCAGGCCGCCCTCGATCGCCTGGGTGCGCTCGGCGAAGGTCTTCTCGAAGCCGGGGACGACGTACTTCTTGACCAGCCAGAAGAGGATGCCGAACACGACGAGCGAGAGCACGATCTCGACGGGGTGCGGGATGACGGGGTTGAGCTTGTGCTCTTCCTCGGCCGCCCGAAGGATCACAGATTGCATGAGCAGGTCCTTCTATCGGTCGGTACGGACGTCAGAGGACGAACGCGAGGGCGATACCGATGATCGCGAGCGCCTCGGCGAGCGCGAAGCCAAGGATGGCGATCGACTGCAGGCGGCTCTGGGCCTCCGGCTGACGCGCGACACCACTGATGTAGGCGGCGAAGATCAGACCGATGCCGACACCGGGGCCGATGGCCGCCAGTCCGTAGCCGATCATGTTCAGGTTGCCGTTGAGATCACCGGTCACGGCGAGTTCCTTTCGGTTGGTACTGCTGAGTTGGAGCGTACGGATCTGACAGGGGTGGAGCGGTCTCTCAGTGCTCGTCTGCGACGGCACCGGAGATGTACATGGCGTTCAGGAGGACGAAGACGTAGGCCTGCAGGAACTGCACCAGCAGCTCGAGGAAGGCGATGGCGATGAAGAGCAGCCAGGCCAGGATGCCGACCGGGGCGTACTGGATGGACATCTCCAGGACGAGGTACTCGCCGCCGAGGGCGAAGAGGATCAGCAGCAGGTGGCCGGCGAACATGTTGGCGAACAGACGCAGCGCGAGCGTGACCGGCCGGACCACGATGTTGGAGAGGAACTCCAGCGGCACGAGCAGTCCGAGGATCGGGCCGCTCACGCCGGCAGGCACGGACTGGAGCTTGAGGTAGCCCAGCAGGCCGTGCTTCTTGACGCCGACCGCGTTGTAGATGACCCAGCTCAGCAGCGCGAGCCCGTAGACCATGCCCGAGCGCGAGAACGTCGGGAACTGGATGAACGGGATGGACGCGAAGACGTTGTTGACCAGGATGAAGAAGAACAGCGCGAAGAGGTAGGGCACGAAGCGCATGAAGTCGTGGCTGCCGATGATGTCGCGGCCCATGGAGTTGCGCACGAAGCCGTAGGCCTCCTCGCCGACGAACTGCAGCTTGCCCGGCACCATGGCCTGTCGCCGCGAGGCGAGGTAGAAGAACCCGAAGACCAGCACGCCGGCCAGCACGAGCTGGAGCATGGGCTTGGTCACGCCGAGATACATCGTCTCGCCGAGGAAGCTGAACGTCTTGTCGGGGCCGATCGGGGGCAGGTTGAAGTCGCCGGGGCCAGGGGGCGTGAAGCCACTCTGCAGTGACATGGCGATCATGCTCACGGTGTCTCCTGTGTCTGCGTCTGCTGCGAAGCGTGTGATCGTGCTGCGGGCCCTAGTGCTTGGTGTTCCACGGTGCGTTGAAGCGTTTCCAGGTCATGTAGATCCCCAGACCGATGCCCGCGAGGATCCCGATGACCACGAGAAAGCCGGTGTCCAGCCAACGGTCCAGCCCCCAGCCAATGAGTCCGTAGACCAGCACCCCGGAGACGAGATACCCGAATGCGTGCCACGGGTCGCCCTTCGGCAGATCGTCGGGGTGCGGTGACGGAGGAGTCTGCTGTGCCATCGCGCCCCGGACAATAGCAGTCCGCGCGGGTCATCGCGCACCCGCCTCGGGTCGCTCCGCGGCATCCTCGGACACCGGAGAGGCAGGCAGGTCGAAGACCGGAATCCGTGCTCGCGTGGTCAGCCAGACCTGGCCGACCAGCCAGGTCACGGTCACCGCGATGACCCCGGCCGCCAGCCAGCGACGGTCGAGGGTGTCGTCGAGAAGGCCGGAGCGGTTGAGGGCCACGAACACCAGCGCCATGACGACGACCTGGAGCGTGTAGGTCAGCATCGCGACCAGCAACGAGGCGCTCGGCATCACGCGAGCGACGGCGTCGACCGAGAAGGAGCCGACCGAGAAGACCGCGAGAGCGAGACCGGCGCCGGTCAGGGCGCCGTACGCGGCCGTGGATCCGGAGGCGACAGCGCCCACGACGGTGATGACGATCGCGACGACGAGGCCGGCAGCGGCGACACCGAGGAGCAGGGAGGCGCCCTGGGGGCGGGTAACCTGCTTCGACTCGGTCGTCATGACGGCGGCCGTTCTGTGGAGGGACTGCGGGCGGCTCCCGGGCGAGCTCGGGTGCTCGTGAAAACTATCACAAAGTCTGGGGCGGGTCGAAGTCAGTCATCCTCGGCCTCCCCCAGCCGGGTCAGTACGGGCTTGTTGAGCCGCGGCAGCAAGAACGTCAGCACCCCCGTCAGGGCCGTCATGACCGCCAGCGCGGTCCACATCAGGGCTCCGGTGTAGAGGCTGATGATCACCACGCCGAAGCCGACCAGGCCCGCCCAGAGCCACATGATGAACACCGCCCGGCGCTGCGAGTGCCCGATCTCGAGCAGGCGGTGGTGCAGGTGCTGCTTGTCGGGCGAGAACGGCGACCGGCCGGCCCGGGTGCGGCGTACGACGGCCATCACGAGGTCGGCGAGCGGCACCAGGCACAGCGAGACCGGGAGCAGCAGCGGGAGGAGGAGCAGCGGGCCCGAGCGACTGCTGTCGTTGCCGCTGGTGATGGCGGTGAGGTCGAACTGGCCGGTGACGGTGAGCGCGCTGGCCGACAGCACGAGGCCGATGAGCATCGAGCCGCTGTCGCCCATGAAGAGCCGCGCCGGATGGAAGTTGTGGGGCAGGAAGCCGATGCAGGCTCCGGCCAGGGCGGCGGAGAGCAGGGCCCCGGTGGTCGCCAGGGTGAAGCCGTTGAGGCTGGCGAGCTGGTAGCAGAAGACGAAGAAGGCCAGCGCCCCGATGCCGACGACCCCAGCGGCCAGGCCGTCCAGGCCGTCGACGAAGTTCACCGCGTTCATGGTCGCGACCACGATCAGCACGGTGAGCAGGGCGCCCTGAGCGGGGTCGAGCGAGAGCTGCTCGCCGTCGGAGATCGGGAAGTAGTACAGCCGCACCCCGAAGTAGACGAGCAGCCCGGCCGCCAGCACCTGTGCGCCGAACTTGGTGAGCGCGTCGAGGTCGAACACGTCGTCGAGCACCCCGACGGCGCAGATCAGCGCACCGGCGATCAGCACGATGCCGGCATCGCGGAACACGAAGGGGTCGCTGGTGGACAGGAACGGCAGCTGCTGGGCCACGAAGTACGCCGCGACCAGCCCGCCCAGCATGGCCAGCCCACCGAGGTAGGGGGTCGGCTCGGCATGGACGTCACGGTCGCGCACCTTGGCCACCGCCCCCGTCCGCAACGCGATCTCGCGGGCGATGACGGTCAGCAGGTACGTCGCGGCGGCGGCGACGAGGAAGACGAGGAGGTACTCGCGCACTAGGGCCGGCCCTAGCCCTCGTCGGTGAGGGTGGCGCCCAGCGGCTCGAGGACGGAGTTGAGCTCTTCGATGGTGAGCGCGCCCGGGCGCAGGATGCGGCCCTGGTCGCCCGTGGCGTCGATGATCGTGGACGGGTCCGAGCCGGGGGTGCTGCCGCCGTCGATGATGACCGACACCTTCTCGCCGAGCATCGTCTCCGCGGCGTCGGCGTCGAGCGCGGCGCGGCGACCGGTGATGTTGGCCGAGCTCACCGCGAGCGGACCGGTGCGCTCGAGCACCGCCAGCGCGATCTCGTCGTCGGGCATCCTGATCGCGACCGTCCCGCGGGTGTCGCCGAGGTCCCACTGCAGGGACGTCTGCTGGTGGAGGACCAAGGTGAGCGCGCCCGGCCAGAACTCCGCCACGAGTGCGCGGGCCCAGCCGGGCACGTTGACGGCCAGGGCGTCCAGCGTCGTGGAGGCGCTGACGAGGACGGGCGGCGGCATGGCGCGCCCGCGACCCTTCGCGGCGAGCAGCCTCTGGACGGCGTCGGCGTCGAACGCGTCGGCGGCGAGGCCGTAGACGGTGTCGGTCGGGAAGACGACCAGCTCACCCTTGCGAACCGCCAGGCTGGCCGCCTCGATGGCTGCCTCGAGTTCGTCGTCCGTGCTCGTCGGATAGCGCATGGGGGTCATCGTGCCAGTCGTGCCGTGACGAACCGCGCACGCCCGGCCAGGTCGTCATGATCGCGGACCTCCGACCAGCGACCGGTCCGGCTGAAGACCGCGGGCGCCGACGCGCCCTGGGCGTCGGCATGCTCGGCGCCCACCACTCCCCCGGGTCGCAGCAGCAGCGCGGCGCGCGCTTCGAGCACGCGCATCGCGTCGAGCCCGTCCAGGCCGGAGAACAGGGCCAGATGGGGGTCGTGGTCGCGCGCCTCGGCGGCCACCGACTCCCAGGCCTCCAGCGGGATGTACGGCGGGTTGCAGACGACCACGTCGACCTGGCCCAAGAGGTCGTCGAACGCGGTGGACATGTCGCCCTGGCGGAGGTCGACGCCGGTGCCGGCGAGGTTGCGCTCGGCCCACGCGTGGGCGGGCACGTCGAGCTCGACGGCATGGACCACGGCGGCCGGCACCTCGTCGGCGACCGCCTTCGCGATCGCGCCCGAGCCGGTGCAGAGGTCGATGACGACCGGTGCCTCAAGCGTCAGGGCCGCCTCGATCGCCCAGCCCGCCAGCAGCTCGGTCTCGGGGCGCGGCACGAAGACGCCGGGTCCGACGACCAGGTCGACGTGCCGGAAGCCGGTGGCGCCCGTCAGGTGCTGGAGCGGCTCTCGGGCCGCCCGACGTGACACCAGCGCGTCGAAGGCCTCGCGTTGCGCGCCACCGACGACGTCGATCTCGAACAGACGACCCCGTGGGACGGCGTACACGTGGGCGAGCAGCTCGGCTGCGTCGTGCTCGGGACTCGCCACACCGCCGTCGCGCAGCCGGCGGGCGGCCTCGGCCAGGACGCTCGATCGACGCTCCATCACGACTCGAGCGCGTCGAGCCGGGCCGCCAGGTCGGTCTGCACGCAGCTGTCGAGCACCGGCTGGAGATCGCCGTCGAGCACCGCGTCGAGGTTGTAGGACTTGTAGCCGGTGCGATGGTCGGAGATGCGGTTCTCGGGGTAGTTGTAGGTGCGGATCCGCTCGGAGCGGTCGACCGTGCGGATCTGGCTCTTGCGTGCGGCGCTGGCCTGCGCGTTGGCCTCCTCCTCGGCGGCGGCGAGCAGCCGGGCGCGGAGGATCCGCATCGCCGACTCCCTGTTCTGCAGCTGGCTCTTCTCGTTCTGGCAGCTGGCGACGATGCCCGACGGCAGGTGCGTGATGCGCACGGCCGAGTCGGTGGTGTTGACACTCTGGCCACCAGGACCCGACGAGCGGAAGACGTCGATGCGCAGGTCGTTCTCGTCGATGGTCACGTCGACCTGCTCGGCCTCGGGCATGACCAGCACGCCGGCCGCGGAGGTGTGCACGCGGCCCTGGCTCTCGGTGACCGGCACGCGCTGCACCCGGTGCACGCCGCCCTCGAACTTCAGCAGGGCGTACGGCGCCTCACCGGGCTCCGGAGCACCCTTGGCCTTCACGGCGACGGTGACCGACTTGTAGCCGCCCAGGTCGGACTCGGTCGCGTCGAGGACCTCGGCACGCCAGCCGCGCGCCTCGGCGTAGCGGGTGTACATGCGGAGCAGGTCGCCCGCGAAGAGGGCCGACTCCTCGCCGCCCTCGCCCGACTTCACCTCGAGGATCGCGTCCTTCGAGTCGGTGGCGTCGCGAGGCACGAGCAGGTAGCGCAGGCGCTCCTCGGCGGCGGCACGGCGCGTCTCGAGCGGCTCGATCTCGGCTGCGAAGGAGGAGTCCTCCTGCGCCAGCTCGCGGGCGGCCTCGATGTCGTCGCCCAGCGCGACCCACTGGCGCCAGGTGCCGATGATGCCGGTCAGCTCGGAGTAGCGCTGGTTGAGCTTCTTGGCCAGTCGCTGGTCGGCGTGCGTCTCGGGCTCCGCGAGACGTCGTTCGAGCCCGGCGTGCTCGTCGACGAGTCCCTCAACTGCTTCGAACACGCGTGCTCCTTGATCGGTCGAGCGCAGTCGAGACCACGGTGGGTGAAATGGCGAACGCCGGTCGCCCACATGGAGGTGGGGACCGGCGTCCGGTGGAAGCTACTTGTCTGCGGTCTTCTTGGCGTAGCGAGCCTCGAAGCGGGCCACACGGCCGCCGGTGTCGAGGATCTTCTGCTTGCCGGTGTAGAACGGGTGGCACTGCGAGCAGACGTCGGCGCGGAGCGAGCCGGACGTGGCGGTGCTGCGGGTGGTGAACGCCGCGCCGCAGGTGCAGGTGACCGCGGTCTCGACGTACGCGGGGTGGATGTCCTTTTGCATGTGGTGTCCTCTCAAGAGGTCGCCGGGTCGTCTCCGCCTGATGCGGAACCGTGAACCGGAACCAGCGCACAAGTGTGCCACCGTGGTCAACATCGGGACCAATCGGGGCATTCCCGCCGCGGTCAGGCCTGGAGCCCCAACCGCACCGTGACCGTCGTGCCCTCGTCGACGACCGACTCGATGGCCATCGTGCCGCCGTGCTTGGACACGATGGTCTGGACTATCCGCAGGCCCAGGCCGGTGCCCGAGACGTGCTGGGAGACGGCGTTGGAGGCCCGGAAGAAGCGGACGCCGACGCTGTCGAGGTCGTCGGCCGGGATGCCGATGCCGCGGTCGCTCACGACCACCGCGACCTCACCGCCACCGCGGTCGACCCGCACGTCCACGGTCTCGTCGTCGCGGCTGAACTTCACGGCGTTGCTGAGCAGGTTGAGGAACGCCCGGCTCAGCATGGCCTCGTCGCCCAGGACCAGGTGGTGACCCTCGGCCGGACCGGCGGCGCCGGTGGACAGGACGACGTCGATGCCCCGGCGCTCGGCGGTCGCCCTCAGGTCGGCGACACAGTCCTGCAAGAGGTGGAGCACGTCGACCTGCTCGAGGTCGGTGGCCCGGCTCTCGACCCGCGACAGCGTCAGCAGGTCGTTGACCAGGCCCATCAGCCTGTCGACGTTGCGGCGCGTGGCGTCGTACATCTTCTGGTGACGGTCGGGCATCTCGTCCTCGAACTCCTCGCCGAGGAGCTCGAGGTAGCCGGAGATCGTCGTCAACGGGGTGCGCAGCTCGTGGGTCACGTTGGACACGAAGTCGTTCTTGGCCGCGTCGAGCGCCCGCATCTCGCCGGTGATGAGCTGCTCGACCGCCTGCCCGCGCTCGTTGACCCCGGCCAGCTCGTTGAACGACCTGGCGACGGCGCGCAGCTCGACCGGACCGCGGTCGACGTCGGCGCGGACGCCGAGGTCGTGGGCGGCCAGCGCCAGGACGACGCGCTCCAGCTCCACCAGCGGCTGCTCCAGCTCGGTGATGACCTGGCTGCGCACCCGGGTGACGGCGGCCACGGCGAAGACGGCCAGCAGGGCGAGCAGGCCCAGCACACCGCGGAGCCACCAGTCGGCCCGGCTCCGCGCGGCGTCGAGGCGCAGGTTGAAGAGGTCGCCCACCGCCGTGTTCGCGACTCGCAGCTCGTCGAACCTGCGGGTGCCCAGGGCGAACCGCTCGGGGTTGTAGGTGCCCGGGCCACCGGGACTGGAGATGCGCGGCACGGCGTACTCGTCGAGCCAGGTCTGGACGGCAGCGTCCTGGCGGCGGACGGCGCTGAGCAGCTCGGCGTCGGACTCCGCGAAGTCGCCCAGGGTACGGCGATTCGCGATGTAGGTGCCCTGGGCGGCGCGGTAGGGCCGCAGGCCCGACGACAGCCCGCTCTGCGCGTACGCGCGGACACCGGTCTCCATGTTGACCATGTCGCTCATCAGCGCCCGGTTGGCATCGGCAGCGGGCTCGATGCTGCGGGTCAGCTCACCGAAGGCCCGGTTGACGGTGAGCAGGCCGAGCATGCTGATCGCTGCCATCAGCAGGAAGAGCACGAGCAACGTCGTCGTCAGCGGTCGCAGGAGTCGCGCCACGGGTCGCACGTCGGTCATGTGTAGGTGTCATCCAGTCGGAGCGGAGGACACCAAGCGTCGCACACGGTGGTCCCGTGTGGCCGAGACCTGGCGCTCAGGTGCGGGACAGGAGGTTCTGGACCCGGGTGGCGAGCTCCCGGGGACTGAACGGCTTGGTGATGTAGTCGTCCGCGCCGGACTCGAAGCCCGTCTCGACATCGGTCTCCTGCGCCCTCGCGGTCAGCAGGATCACCGGGAGGTCGGCGAGCGCCGGGTCGTTGCGGATGACCCGCACTGCCTCGAGACCAGACATCCCGGGCATCATCACGTCGAGGACCGCCAGGTCTGGGCGCTGCGCCTGGCACGCCTCGATGGCGGCTGCACCATCAGCGACCGCCACGATGTCGTGACCCAGTGTCGACAGCTTGAACTCCACCAGTTCCCTGATGTCGACGTCGTCGTCGGCTACCACAATGCGGGCCATTGCCCTGCCTTCCTAGATGCGAGATTCAAGCGAACCCTACCGGCCGCCGGACCGCCGCACGGACGAATCCGCGGACTGGCCGAGGCGATTCCCGAGACCGTCGGTCAGTCGGTCTTCCCGGTGACCGACGGGGTGGTCTTCTGGACCTGCATGAGGAACTCGATGTTGCTCTGCGACTTCTTCAGGCGCTCGAGCAGCAGCTCCAGGGCCTGCTGTCCGTCGAGCCCGGAGAGCACGCGCCGCAGCTTCCACACGATCGCGGTCTCCTCCTTGCTCATCAGCAGCTCCTCGCGACGGGTGCCGGACTGGACCGCGTCGATGGCCGGGAAGATCCGCTTGTCGGCGAACTCGCGGCGCAGGCGCAGCTCCATGTTCCCGGTGCCCTTGAACTCCTCGAAGATGACCTCGTCCATCTTGGAGCCCGTCTCGATCAGGGCGGTGGCCAGGATCGTGAGCGAGCCGCCGTTCTCGATGTTGCGCGCGGCGCCGAAGAACTTCTTCGGCGGGTAGAGCGCGGAGGAGTCGACACCGCCGGAGAGGATGCGCCCGCTCGCCGGGGCAGCGAGGTTGTAGGCGCGGCCGAGCCGGGTGATCGAGTCCAGCAGCACGACGACGTCGTGGCCGAGCTCGACGAGGCGCTTGGCCCGCTCGATGGCCAGCTCGGCGACCATGGTGTGGTCGCTGGCCGGGCGGTCGAACGTCGAGGCGATGACCTCGCCCTTGACCGTGCGCTGGAAGTCGGTGACCTCTTCGGGTCGCTCGTCGACGAGCACGATCATCAGGTGGCACTCGGGGTTGTTGGCGCTGATCGAGTTGGCGATCGACTGCAGGATCATCGTCTTGCCGGCCTTGGGCGGGGAGACGATCAGGCCGCGCTGGCCCTTCCCGATGGGCGCGGCGATGTCGATGACGCGACCGATCAGGTTGGTCTGCTCGGTCTCGAGACGCAGCCGCTCGCTGGCGTGCAGCGGGGTGAACTTGGAGAAGTCGGGTCGATCCTTCATCGACTCCGGCTCGGCACCGTTGACGCTGTCGATGCGCACCATCGGGTTGAACTTCTCCTTGCGCTCGCCCTCACGGGGCTGGCGCACCTGGCCGAGCACGGCGTCGCCGCGGCGCAGACCGAACTTGCGGACCATCGACAACGAGACGTAGACGTCGTCGGTGCCGGGCAGGTAGCCGCTGGTGCGCACGAAGGCGTAGTTGTCGAGCACGTCGAGGATGCCGGCCGCGGGCACCAGGACGTCGTCCTCGAGGATCGTGGTGTCGGGCTCGTTGCGGTTGCCCCGGCCCGGGGACGCTCCCTGGCCCCGGTCGTTGCCCTGCGGGCGGTCGTTGCCCTGCGGTCGGTCGTTGCCCTGCGGTCGGTCGTTGCCCTGGGGGCGGTCCCGGTCCCGGCCACGTCGTCGGCGGTTGCGGCGGCTGCCGCCCTCCTCCTCGCGGGTGTCGGGCTGGGCCTGCGTGTTGGCGCGGCTCTCGACCCGGTCGTTGCGCTCGGTGCGCTCGGTGCGCTCGGTGCGCTCGTTGCGGTCGTTGCGGTCGCTCTGCTCGGCGCGGTCACTGCGGCTGTCGTGCTGGCCGTCGTTCTGGCTGGCGCCCTGGCCGCGGTTGCGCTCCCGGCCCTGCTGGCGGTCCTGCTGGTCGTGGTTCGCCTCGTCGGAGGTGTCGACAGGCTTCTCGGCAGGCCTCTCCTCGGGCACCTCTGCCGGGCGCTCGGGCGCCTTCCCGGTGGCCTTCTGCTTCCGTCCGGCCTGCTTCCCGGCCGGCTTCTCGGGTGTCGTCTGCTCCTGCTCGACGGGCTTGCTCCCGACGGGCTTGCCCTGGTCGGCCTTGCTCTCGGCCTGCGTCCCGTTGCGGCCACCGGCCTGGGCCGCCTTGATGGCGTCGACCAGCTGGGCCTTCTTCATGGAGGAGGCGCCGGGGATCCCCATCCCGCCGGCCATCGACTTCAGGTCGGCGATCAGGAGGGAGTTGAGTCCTCCGCCGCGCTTCTTCGAGGCACTTGCCTCCGGCGCAGCGGCGGATTCGATGGTGTCTGTCACGTGAGGTCCTTCCCACGTATCTGTGCCGACGAGTCTGAGCCGTCGGCAACGTCTGCGGTGCTCCCCCACCCGCCGGCGGCTGCATCGCGGCAGTCGTGTCAGCGGGTGCGCGACCGAAGCCGGCCGCGAGGATGAGGGAGGTTGCGCACTCTTGCGATGGCGATGACGCCATCGGATGGAGTGCTCACGCCGAATGGCGCGGGGCCCAAGATACCACCGGCGCGCCGAAACGTGACACACGGCACGACGCCGATGCTCAGCCGACGACGACGCCCCGCGGCTCGACGGCCAGGTGGTGGGCCGACCAGCCCTGCGGGCACCGGGCCCGGAGCGGGTCGACCGACTCGGCGTCGGTGAACGCGAGCACGGTCGGCCCGGCCCCCGACACGACCGCCGCCACCCCGGCATCGCGCAGTGCGCCCACCAGGGCGAGCGACTCCGGCATGGCCGGAGCGCGGTAGGACTGGTGGAGGTGGTCGCGCGTCGCGCGCAGCAGGAGCTCCGGCCGCCCCGCGAGGGCGGCGACGAGCAGCGCCGTACGACCGGAGTTGGCCGCCGCGTCCGCGTGCGGCACGACGTCGGGGAGCAGCCCGCGCGCGACCGACGTCGCCAGCGGGGTCGGCGGCACGAACACCACCGTCGTCACCCGCGGGTCGACCGCGGAGACGACCGTGAAGAACTCGCCCTCCTCGCGACCCGAGATCGTGAAGCCGCCGAACAGCGCCGGGGCGACGTTGTCGGGATGGCCCTCGAGATCGGCGGCGAGCCGGAACAGCGCGTCGTCGTCGAGCACGAGCAGGCCACCAGCGACCAGGGCACGGGCCAGCGCCAGACCGGCCACGATCGCCGCCGACGACGAGCCGAGCCCGCGACCGTGCGGGATCACGTTGTGGCAGCTCAGCACCAGGCCGGGCGGGTCGGCGTCCATCGCGGCGAACGCGGCGCGCATGGCGCGCACCACCAGATGGGTCTCGTCGCGGGGCACCTCGTCGGCGCCGGCACCCTCGACGGTGATGGCCAGTCCGCGCGGTGCGACCGAGGCCTGCAGCCGGTCGCGCATCGACAGCGCCAGCCCGAGGGAGTCGAAGCCGGGGCCGAGGTTGGCCGACGTGGCCGGCACGGTCACGGTGACGGCCTCGTCGACGAAGCGGGTCATCAGGTCAGGCCGGCAGCGGCAGCGGCAGCGTCGACATGTGCGTCGATCACCACGTCGACGAGGTCGCCAGTGCCTTCGAGGGCGGTGGCGGTGTCCTTGAGGCCGTGGCCCGTCACGGTGATCACGATGGTCGAGCCGGCGAAGGACTCCCCGGCGGCGATCGCCTTGAGCAGACCGGCGACACCGGCCGCCGACGCCGGCTCGACGAAGACGCCGTCGCGCCGGGCGAGCTCGGCCTGGGCCGAGAGGATCTGCGCGTCGGAGAGGGCGGCGAACCCGCCGCCCGACTCGGTGGCCGCTGCCTCGGCGAGCTTCCACGACGCGGGGTTGCCGACCCGGATCGCGGTGGCCTTGGTCTCCGGGTCCGGGAACGGCTCGCCGGTGACGAGCGGTGCTGCTCCCTCGGCCTGGAACCCCAGCATCCTGGGCCGCTTCGTGGAGCGGCCGAGCGCGGCGTACTGCTCGTATCCCATCCAGTAGGCCGAGATGTTGCCGGCGTTGCCGACAGGAAGCAGGTGGTGGTCGGGGGCGTCGCCGAGGAAGTCCACGACCTCGAACGACGCCGTCTTCTGCCCCTGCAGGCGCACGGGGTTGACCGAGTTGACCAGTGCGACCGGGTAGCTCCACGCGAGCTGGCGAGCCAGGGTCAGGCAGTCGTCGAAGTTGCCACGCACCATGATCACCTGCGCGCCGTGCATGATCGCCTGCGCCATCTTGCCCGCGGCGATCTTGCCCTCCGGCACCAGCACCAGCGGCTTGAGGCCGGCCTTCGCGGCGTACGCCGCCATCGATGCCGACGTGTTGCCGGTCGACGCGCACACCACTGCCGCGGCACCCTCGTGCTTGGCGACCGAGATGGCCGCGGTCATGCCGCGGTCCTTGAAGGAGCCGGTCGGGTTGTCGCCCTCGACCTTCAGCCAGACCTGGGCCTCGGCCACGCCACTGAGCCAGCTCGAGTGCACGAGAGGCGTGCCGCCCTCACGCAGAGTGATGGCCTCGAGGTCCTCGGGGATGTCGAGAAGGTCGCGGTACTCATCGATGACGCCCCGCCACTGGTGGGTGCGGCCGCTCACTCGGCACCCCCCTCGACCCGCATCACCGAGGTCACCTCGCGCACGCTGTCCATCGAGCGCAGCTGGTCGACGGTGGCGGACAGCTGGGCGTCGGTGGCCTGGTGGGACACGACGACGAGCTGGGCGTCGGCGCCCCGGCCCTCCTGCCGCACCGTCTGGATCGAGACGCCGTGGTCGGCGAAGGCGTTGGCCACCGTGGCCAGCACGCCCGCGCGGTCGTCGACGTCGATGGCGACGTGGTAGCGGGTGAGGGTCTCCCCCATCGGCAGCACCTCACGATCGGCGTACGCCGACTCGCCGGGGCCGCGGGTGTTGCCGAGCCGGTTGCGGGCCACCGTGACGAGGTCGCCCAGCACCGCCGACGCGGTCGGCGGCCCACCGGCGCCGGGCCCGTAGAACATCAGCTGGCCGGCGGCCTCCGACTCGACGAACACCGCGTTGTAGGCACCGCGCACCGAGGCGAGCGGGTGGCTCAGCGGAATCATCGCCGGGTGGACGCGGACCGCGACGGCGCCGTCCTTGAGCTCACAGATCGCGAGCAGCTTGACGACGCTCCCCATGTCGCGCGCCGACTGCACGTCGGCGGCGGTGACCTCGGAGATGCCCTCGCGGTGCACGTCGGAGGCCGTCACCCGGGAGTGGAAGGCGAGGCTGGCCAGGATCGCGGCCTTCGCGGCGGCGTCGAAGCCCTCGACGTCGGCGGTCGGGTCGGCCTCGGCGTAGCCGAGGTCCTGCGCCTCCTCGAGCGCCTCGGCGAAGCCGGCGCCCGAGGTGTCCATCTTGTCGAGGATGAAGTTGGTGGTGCCGTTGACGATGCCGAGCACCCGGGTCACCTTGTCGCCGGCGAGGCTCTCGCGCAGCGGCCGCAGGATCGGGATGGCGCCGGCGACGGCGGCCTCGTAGTAGAGGTCGCGCCCTGCCTTCTCGGCGGCCTCGAACAGCGTCGGCCCGTCCTCGGCGAGCAGCGCCTTGTTGGCCGTGACGACCGACGCGCCGTGCTCGAGGGCACTGAGGATCAGGCTGCGCGCGGGCTCGATGCCCCCGATCACCTCGACCACGAGGTCGACGTCGTCGCGGGTCACGAGTCCGGCGGCGTCGGTGGTGAGCAGCCCGTCGGGCACCTCGACCTCACGCTGCGCGTCGAGACGTCGTACGGCGATGCCGGCGAGCTCGATGGGCACGCCGATGCGCGCGGCCAGGTCGTCGGCCTGCTCACCGAGCAGCCGCACGACCTGCGAGCCCACCGATCCACACCCGAGAACTGCCACCCGGAGAGGCTTTGCGCCCTCGTTCATCAAGCACCCACGTCCGTCGCCAACAAATCGTCCTCAGTCTCGCGCCTCAGCAGCACTGTCGCGGCACCGTCCCGCACAGCGATCACCGGGGGGCGCAGCGCGTGGTTGTAGTTGGACGCCATCGACCGGCAGTAGGCCCCGGTGCCGGGCACCGCCACGAGGTCGCCCGGCGCGACGTCGGCCGGCAGGAACTCGTCCTTGACGACGATGTCGCCCGCCTCGCAGTGCTTGCCGACGACCCGCGAAAGCACCGGCGGCGCCGCGGACTCGCGGTTGGCGAGCGTGCAGGAGTAGTCGGCGTCGTAGAGGGCCGTGCGGATGTTGTCGCTCATGCCGCCGTCGACGCTGACATAGGTGCGGACGGCGCCGCCGTCGAGCGCCACGGTCTTGACGGTGCCGACGGTGTAGACCGTGCACATCGACGGCCCGACGATCGCCCGCCCGGGCTCGATCGAGAGCCGGGGCTCCGCGATCCCGAGCGACCTGCACTCGTGCTCGACGATCCTGCTCATCTCGATCGCCAGCTGCGCGGGCTCGGCGGGGTCGTCCTGGGTCGTGTAGGCGATGCCGAAGCCGCCGCCGAGGTCCATCTCGGGCATCGTCACCCCGAGCTCGGCCGAGACCCGGGCGTGCAGGGCCAGCACGCGACGCGAGGCCACCTCGAACCCGGAGGAGTCGAAGATCTGGCTGCCGATGTGGGAGTGCAGCCCGAGCAGCTCGAGACCATCGGCCTCGTGCACCCGGCGTACGGCCTCCAGCGCGTCCCCGCTGGTGATCGAGAAGCCGAACTTCTGGTCCTCGTGGGCGGTGGCGATGTACTCGTGGGTGTGCGCCTCGACCCCGGCGGTCACCCGCACCATCACCCGGGCGGTGGCGCCGATGTCGCTGACAGCCGAGGACAGCCGTTCGATCTCGGCGAACGAGTCGACGATGATCCGGCCGACGCCCGCCGCGACCGCGCGCCGCAGCTCGGGCAGGGTCTTGTTGTTGCCGTGGTAGCCGATGCGGGCCGGGTCGAAGCCGGCGCGCAGCGCGACCGTCAGCTCGCCGCCGGAGCAGACGTCGAGGGAGAGGCCCTCCTCGGCGACCCAGCGCGCGACCGTCGTGCAGAGGAAGGCCTTGCCTGCGTAGTAGACGTCCCAACCGGCGTTGTCGGCGAACGCGCCCCTGAACGCCCGCGCCCGGCTGCGGAAGTCGGCCTCGTCGAGGACGTACGCCGGGGTGTTGTGGTCGGCCACGAGATCGGCGACCGCGATGCCGCCGACGACCAGGTCGCCGTCGACCTTGCGCGCCGTCGACGACCACAGCTGTGGCACCAGGGCGTTGGCGTCGCCGGGGGGACGCAGCCAGGAGGGACCACGCAGGGCGCCGGGCGCGTGTGCCCAGCCGGCTTCGTGGGTCACCGGCTACATCCGCTCCGGTGCGGAGACACCGAGCAGGGCGAGGCCGTTGGCGAGCACGACACGGGTGGCCGCCACCAGGGTGAGCCGGGCGCGGTGCAGGTCGCCGGCCTCCTCGTCGCCCATGGGCAGCACCCGGCAGGCGTCGTAGAAGCGGTGGTACGTCGCGGCGGTGTCCTCGAGGTAGCGGGCCACCCGGTGCGGCTCGCGGAGCTCCGCCGCCGCTGCCACGACCCGGGGGAACTCGGCGAGCGCGCGCAGGAGCTCACCCTCCTTGGCGTCTGAGAGCAGCTCGGGATGGTCGAGCGAGGCCTCGATGCCGAGGTCGGCGCCGTTGCGCAGGATCGACGCCACCCGGGCATGGGCGTACTGCACGTAGTAGACGGGGTTGTCGCTGCTTGCCTTGGCCCACAGACCGAGGTCGAGATCGATCGACGAGTCGCTGCTGTAGCGCGCCAGGGCGTACCGCGCCGCGTCCACCCCGATGGCACCCACCAGGTCGTCGATCGTGATGACCGTGCCGGCACGCTTGGACATCCGGAGCGGCTCACCGTCGGTGAGCAGGTTCACCATCTGACCGATGAGGATCTCGAGGTTCTCGTGCGGCGTGTCGCCGAAGGCGGCGCACATCGCCATCATCCGGGCGACGTAGCCGTGGTGGTCTGCCCCCAGCATGATGAAGCAGCGGTCGAAGCCGCGCTCCCGCTTGTCGAGGTAGTAGGCCAGATCTCCGGACAGGTAGGCCGGTTGACCGTTCGACCGCACGATCACGCGGTCCTTGTCGTCGCCGTACTTCTCCGTGGCGAGCCACACGGCACCGTCGAGCTCGTAGGTGTTGCCGAGCTCGGAGAGCCGCGCGATGGCTCTCTCCACCGCACCGCTCCGATGCAGGTTGTCCTCGTGGAAGTAGACGTCGAACGCCACACCGAAGTCGGCGAGGCTGTTCTTGATCTCGGAGAACATCATCTCGACGCCCTCGGCGCGGAAGACCTCCAGCGTCTCCTCGGCGGGCAGCTCGAGCGCGTCAGGGTGCTTCGCCACCACATCGCGCGCGATGTCATGGATGTAGTCGCCGCCGTAGCCGTCCTCGGGCGCGGGTTCACCCTTGGCACTCGCCAGCAACGAGCGGCTGAACCGGTCGATCTGGGCGCCGTGGTCGTTGAAGTAGTACTCCCGGACGACCTCTGCCCCGGTCATCGTGAAGATCCGGCCGAGCGCGTCGCCCACCGCTGCCCAGCGCACTGCGCCGATGTGGAGCGGACCGGTGGGGTTGGCCGAGACGAACTCGAGGTTGATCTTCTCGCCCGCGAACGCTTCGGAGCTCCCGTACGCCGCCCCGGCAGCGACGATGTCGGCCGCGACCTGACCCTGCGCGCCGGCCTCGACCGAGATGTTGAGGAACCCGGGACCGGCTACCTCGACGCCCGCGATGCCCTCGGCGGCGGCCAGCCTGTCGCCGACCAGCTCGGCGAAGGCCCGCGGGTTGGTGCCGGCCTTCTTCGCCAGCTGGAGCGCGACGTTGGTGGCGTAGTCGCCGTGGCCCTTCTGGCGGGGTCGCTCGACCGTGACCTCGCTCGGGGCGCCGTCGGGCAGCACCACGGCGCCCTCGGCCACCAGGGCCTCGAGCGCGGAGACGATCACGGAAGAGAGTTCCTCGGGAGTCACCGGGGCAGCCTATCCGCGGGGGTGCGCACATCCCGAACCGGTTTCACGCCCGGGCGCACACGCCTGTAGGGTCGGAGCAGCAACACGGTCAGCACATTGGCCCCCGTAGCTCAGGGGATAGAGCGCCGCCCTCCGGAGGCGGAAGCGAAGGTTCGAATCCTTCCGGGGGCACCATTCCGTCACGGTCGCCGGGTGCCGGCCCACCGGCCTAGCAGTGCTCCAGCCGTGCGTCGTTGCGGGCCTCGCGTCCCCACCGTCTGGCCTGCGCCACGTTGGGGAAGACCACGCTGGCCGCGCCGGCGTACCCGACCCGTCCGGAGACCACACAGGTCGTGATCTTGCGCGGGTCGACCAGGGCCACCGCCTGAGCGATGCGGAACAGCTCGGCCGGACCGGCGTCGGTGCCGAGGTGCTTCAGCACGGTGAGCACGCCGCGCTCGATGAAGCCAGGGCGCTTCGCACCGGCCGCGACCTGGGCCTGGATGCCCCGGAGCGTGCGCTGCTGGTTGGCCGACCGCTCGAAGTCTCCGCCGGCGAGTGACTTGCGGATCCGCGAGAAGGCCATCGCGTTGTAGCCGTCGAGGTGGATGCGGCCCTTCTTGAAGCCGTTGTCCTTGAGGTGCTCGTCGGAGAAGGGGCGCGGGTTGGACACCGTGATGCCGCCGATGTCGTTGACCATCTGCTCGAAGAACGGGAACCGCGTCACCATCACGTAGTCGGCGGAGATGCCGGTGAGGTTGCGGATGCTCGAGGCCATCAGCTGGGGGCCGCCGAAGTAGAGCGCGGCGTTGATCTTCTCCTTGCCGTAGCCGGGGATGCTCACCCACGAGTCACGAGGCACGCCGATCGCGGTGGCCGCGCCCGTGTGGGTGTTCATGCCGACCAGCTGGAGGGCGTCGCCACGGCTGCGCAGCATGCTCTGACCCGGCCGAGCGTCGGAGCCGACCGCAAGGATCCAGATGACGTCGGGGTTGTTGGCGACGCCGGAGGCCTGGGTGACCCGCACCAGCGCCACGTCGGTCGGCTGCACCGCCGAGTCGGGCACGGTGAGGCCGCAGACCGACAGCACCACGGTGAGCACGGCGGTGCGCGCGACCCCCCGCCAGGTCAGCCACGGCACCCGACCGGTCACTTCACGGCCTTGCGGACGTCGTACCCGAAGATCCGCCACGTGTCCGCCTTGCGAGTCAGGAACACCCGACCGCGCACCGACACCTGGTGCGGCTGGTCGCCGGTCGTCTCGAAGTCGAGCGCGATGCGGGCGGTGACGCCGGCGACCCGGCCCGACGGCGCGATGACGTCGAGGCGCACGCTGCGCTTCGTCGCGGTGACGGCCGTGATCGTGGCGCCGATGTCGGCGTTGCTGAGCAGGTCCTTGTCACGCCTGGCCTCCTTCGTCGCGCCCTGGGTGAAGCCGGGGAACGCGTCGCCGAACGTGGTGCGTGGCCACGTGCCGCCGAGATAGGCCGCCTCCCACCACCGGTCGACGACCGGGACGACCTGGCGGACCAGCCGGCCGCGGCCACCCGTCTTGAGCTTGCCGACGACCTTCTTCACCTCGGCCCGGGTGGTGAGCGGTGCCGGCACGGCGGGTGCGGTCGGGCTGGGCTCGGCGATCGTCGCGGCAGCGCTGGACGGCTCCGAGGACACCTGTGGTGTCGGCTCGTCGCCGGAGCACGCGGTCATCATCGACAGGCCGAACGCGGCGATCGTTGTCGCCGCGACGTGCCTGCGGATCGGCCTTCTCATCTGCTGCTCATCCCCTGCTCGTGTGGCACTGGTAACACCCTGCCGCAATCGGACCCCTCGCCCCTGCATTTGTTCGGGCGTGGGTCTAGCCTTGTGGCGTTGTCATCCACCCCGCGCGCGATCCCGGAAGAGGCGAACCAAGCCGTGCCGCAGTCCTCTCGTCCTGACCAGTCCTCCACCGAGTCGGCAGGCGCTGACCCAGGCACCGACCTGGGAGCCAACGAGTGGCTCGCGGAGGACATGTTCGAGCAGTTCCAGAAGGACCCCGGCAGCGTGGCCCCCGAGTGGGTGGCCTACTTCACCTCGCACGGCATGAACGCCCATGCCTCGAGCAACGGTACGACGGCCCCGAAGGCTGCTGAGAAGGCGGCCCCCCAGCAGTCGAGGCAGGAGGCGGCTCCGGCACCGGCGAAGAAGGCCGAGGCTGCGCCGGAGGCCAAGCCGGCCAAGACGGACAAGACAGTGGAGTCCTCCGAGCCGAAGCCTGCCCAGGCCAAGCCCGCCACCCCCACCCCGAAGGCCAAGCCGCGGCCGGCCGCCGCCGCCGCGGAGCCGGCGCAGGGCACGACCACCCCGGTCGCCAAGGACCCCGCTCCCCCGGCCCGCTCCGAGGCCAGCGACCAGCCGACCTTCACCGTGCTCCGCGGCGCTCCCGCCCGCACGGTCGTCAACATGGACTCCTCGCTGACCGTCCCGACCGCGACGTCGGTGCGCTCGGTGCCGGTCAAGCTGCTGTGGGACAACCGCACGGTCATCAACAACCACCTCGCCCGCGCCCGCGGCGGCAAGGTGTCGTTCACCCACATCGTGGGCTACGCGCTGGTCAAGGCCGTCGCGTCGATGCCCGAGATGAATGTCGGCTTCGACATGGTCGACGGCAAGCCCAACCTGATCACCCCGGCGCACATCAACCTCGGCCTCGCCATCGACGTCCCGAAGCCCGACGGCAGCCGCCAGCTCCTCGTCCCGGCCATCAAGGCGGCCGAGAACATGGACTTCGCGGCCTTCTGGACGGCGTACGAGGAGATCGTCCGCAAGGCGCGCGACAACAAGCTCGCCGTCACCGACTTCCAGGGCACCTCGATCTCGTTGACCAACCCGGGCGGCATCGGCACCAGCCACTCGGTGCCCCGCCTGATGAAGGGCCAGGGCGCGATCATCGGCGTCGGCGCGATGGAGTACCCGCCCGAGTGGCAGGGCGCCTCCGAGGAGGCGATCGCCCGCAACGCGATCAGCAAGGTCATGACGTTGACGTCGACCTACGACCACCGGGTCATCCAGGGCGCGCAGTCCGGGGAGTTCCTCAAGCGCCTGCACGGCCTGCTGCTCGGCGAGAACGGCTTCTACGACGAGATCTTCCGCTCGCTGCGCATCCCCTACCAGCCGATCCGCTGGGCCAAGGACATCGCGACCTCGCACGACGAGGACATCAGCAAGCAGGCCCGCATCCTCGAGCTGATCCACGCCTACCGCGTGCGCGGCCACATGATGGCCGACACCGACCCGCTGGAGTACCGCCAGCGCAGCCACCCCGACCTCGAGATCGAGTCGCACGGCCTGACCATGTGGGACCTCGACCGCGAGTTCGCGACCGGCTCGTTCGGAGGCGAGGGCCGCAAGTTCCTGAAGCTGCGCAACATCCTCGGCATCCTGCGCGACTCCTACTGCCGCACCACCGGCATCGAGTACATGCACATCATGGATCCCGACCAGCGGCGCTGGATCCAGGAGCGCGTCGAGCGCCCGCACACCAAGACCCCGCGCGAGGAGCAGCTGCGCATCCTGCTCAAGCTCAACCAGGCCGAGGCGTTCGAGACGTTCCTGCAGACCAAGTTCGTCGGCCAGAAGCGGTTCTCGCTCGAGGGTGGCGAGACCACCGTCCCGCTGATCGACGAGATCTGCGAGGCCGCCGCCGAGGTCAACCTCGACGAGGTCACGATGGGCATGGCGCACCGCGGCCGCCTCAACGTGCTGGCCAACATCGTGGGCAAGAAGTACTCCCAGATCTTCCGCGAGTTCGAGGGCAACATCGACCCGCGCACCGTGCAGGGCTCCGGCGACGTGAAGTACCACCTCGGCGCCGAGGGCACGTTCGTCTCGGGCAACGGCGACGAGATCAAGGTGTCGGTCGCGGCGAACCCGTCGCACCTCGAGGCCGTCGACCCGGTGCTCGAGGGCATCGCCCGCGCCAAGCAGGACGTCCTCAACAAGGGCGCCGAGTTCCCCGTGCTGCCCCTGCTCATCCACGGTGACGCGGCGTTCGCCGGTCAGGGTGTCGTCGCCGAGACGCTCAACCTCTCGCAGCTGCGCGGCTACCGCACCGGCGGCACGATCCACGTGGTCGTCAACAACCAGGTCGGCTTCACCACCTCCCCCGGCTCGTCGCGCTCCTCGCTCTACTGCACCGACGTCGCGCGGATGGTCCAGGCGCCGATCTTCCACGTCAACGGTGACGACCCCGAGGCCTGCATCCGGGTGGCCCGGCTGGCCTTCGAGTACCGCCAGACGTTCAACAAGGACGTCGTCATCGACCTGGTCTGCTACCGCCGTCGCGGCCACAACGAGGGTGACGACCCGTCGTACACGCAGCCCCTGATGTACGACCTGATCGAGCAGAAGCGCTCGGTGCGCAAGCTCTACACCGAGTCGCTGATCGGTCGTGGCGACATCACGCTCGACGAGGCCGAGCAGGTGCTCAAGGACTACCAGCTGCAGCTCGAGCGGGTCTTCACCGAGGTGCGGGAGGCCAGCTCGGACGCGGTGTCCGAGTGGACCACCGTCCCCGACTACCCCGAGAAGCCCGCCGGCGACACGGCCACGGCGGTCACGCCCGAGGTCCTCAAGCGGATCGCCGACGCCTACATCACGCCCCCCGACGGCTTCACCGTGCACCCGAAGGTGATGCCGCAGCTGCAGCGTCGGGCGGCCGCGATCGCAGATGGCCCGATCGACTGGGGCACGGGCGAGATCCTCGCGCTCGGGGCGCTGCTGATGGACGGCCGCCCGGTGCGGCTGGCCGGTCAGGACTCCCGCCGCGGCACGTTCGTCTCGCGCTTCGCCACGATCATCGACCGCGTCAACGCCGACGAGTGGACGCCGCTGACCAACCTCACCGAGGACCAGGCGAAGTTCTACATCTACGACTCCCTGCTCTCCGAGTACGCCGCGCTCGGCTTCGAGTACGGCTACTCGGTGGCTCGCCCCGAGGCACTCGTGCTGTGGGAGGCGCAGTTCGGCGACTTCGTCAACGGCGCGCAGACCGTCATCGACGAGTTCATCAGCGCCGGCGAGACGAAGTGGGGTCAGCAGTCGGGTGTCGTGCTCCTGCTGCCGCACGGCTACGAGGGCCAGGGCCCCGACCACTCGTCGGCCCGCATCGAGCGCTTCCTGACCATGTGCGCCGAGGAGACCATGACGCTGGCCCAGCCGTCGACGCCCGCGTCGTACTTCCACCTGCTCCGCCGGCACTCGCTCGGCGAGGAGCACCGGCCGCTGATCGTCTTCACCCCCAAGTCGATGCTGAAGCGCAAGGAGGCGGCCTCGCAGCCCTCCGACTTCACCGAGGGCACGTTCCGGCCGTTCATCGGCGACGACTTCGCCGATGATGACAAGGTCGAGACCCTGCTGCTGTGCTCGGGTCGCGTCACCTGGGACCTCATGGTCGAGCGGGCCAAGCGTGACAACTCCGAGGCGTTCGCCATCGGCCGCGTCGAGCAGCTCTACCCGCAGCCGGTCGACGACATCAGGGCCGAGATCGCCAAGTACCCGAACCTCAAGGCGGTTCGCTGGGTGCAGGACGAGCCGGTCAACATGGGTCCGTGGCCCAACTACGCGCTCAACGTGTGGCCCGAGCTCGACATCGCCGTCGAGCCGGTCACCCGGCTCCCGTCCGCGTCACCGTCGGTCGGCACCATCAAGCGGCACGCCGAGGAGCAGAAGGCGCTGATCGCTGCTGCGTTTGCGCCGGCCGCCGGCTTGTCCGGCGCCGACTACTGATCCGGGCGGGAGGGCGCGTGTACTTCACCGATCGCGGGATCGAGGAGCTCCAGACCAGGCGGGGTGACGAGGAGGTCACCCTCGCCTGGGTCGCCGACCGGCTCCAGGAGTTCACCGACACCCACCCGGAGTTCGAGAGCGCGGTCGAGCGGTTCGCCACCTGGCTGGCCCGCGAGGACGACCCCGACGACTAGGCAGCGTGCGCGCGAGCGTTCGCCAGCTCGCACCGGATCCGCGGCAGGTCCGGGTCCTCCAGGTCGGCTCCGAACGGCGAGTGCGGCAGGCCCGACGTACGACGGTGGTTGTGGTTGAGGACTGCGACGAGCCCGCTCAGGGCCGACGCCATGATCAGGACTGCTGCCAGTGCACCGGGGTCTCCGAAGATGGTCATGGCAGTAACTTTGTCATCGCAGCCATCCTGCCACGAGTGGCATGAATGACTACGTTCGCAAAGTCTCTGCCATACTGGTCGGCATGGCCCTCTCCCGCGTCGCCGTGGTCCTCCCCGGGCGCCCCACCCTGTTCGAGCTGGGCGTCGTCCACGAGGTCTTCGGCATCGACCGCACCGACGACGGCGTACCGCTGATCGAGTTCCTGCTGTGCTCCGAGACCCCGGGCGTGCCCCTGGAGGTCTCGCACGGCATCACCATCACCGCGCCGCACGGGCTCGACGCGGCCCGCGGCGCCGACCTCGTCGTGGTGCCGGCCTACGACTACACCCTGGGCGCTCCCACCGAGGCGGTGCTCGACGCGCTCCGCCGGGCCCACGCCGACGGCGCCTGGTTGCTCTCGGTCTGCTCGGGCGCGTTCGCCCTGGGCGAGGCCGGGCTGCTCGACGGCCGCTCCAGCACCACCCACTGGCGGCACGCAGAGGAGCTCAGGCAGCGCTTCCCGGCCACCCGGGTCGACCCCGACGTGCTCTTCGTCGAGGACGACCGGGTCCTGACCAGCGCCGGCACGGCGGCCGGCATCGACGCGTGCCTGCACCACGTGCGCTGCGAGCTCGGCGCCGCGGTCGCCACCCGGATCGCCCGGCGCATGGTCGTGCCGCCGCAGCGCGACGGCGGGCAGCGCCAGTTCATCGACCTGCCCGTGCCCCAGGTCGTCGGCGACACTCTTGCGCCGGTGCTCGAGTGGATGCACCAGCACCTCGACGAGGAGCAGCCGGTGCGGCTGCTGGCTCGCCGGGCCTCGATGTCCGAACGCACCTTCGCCCGCCGCTTCGCGGCCGAGACCGGGACCACCCCCGCCAAGTGGCTGCTGGCTCAGCGCCTGCACCACGCGCGGACGCTGCTGGAGGGCACCGACCTGCCCATCGAGACCGTCGCCGACCGCGCCGGCTTCGGGTCCGCCGCCCTGCTGCGGCACCACTTCGCCAACCGGGTCGGCGTCGCGCCGGCCGAGTACCGCAAGACCTTCCGTACGTCCGATCGACGAGCCGGCTGACACCGTCCGGCAGCCCCACTGGAGCGGGTGATCGGCGGCCGGGCTCCTGGCTGGGGGTCGGGCGCGCATGACGCCGCTGCCCAGGGGGTACCCCACGTGATGCAGAGCGACACGACTCACCGAGCCGACACCATCGTGCTGGACGTCGACGGCACCCTGGTCGACTCCAACTACCACCACGTCCGCGCCTGGGCCGACGCCTTCGCCGAGATCGGGAGGATCATCCCCGAGTGGCGCATCCACCGGGCCATCGGCATGAGCGGAGAGCTGCTGGTGCCGCATGTCGCGGGTGACAGCACCGAGCGTGCCGCCGGTGACGAGATCCGCAGGCGCCACGACGCCCACTACTCACAGGTGATGCACCGCGTGGAGGTGCTGCCCGGCGCCCATCGGCTGATCAGCTCGCTCAAGCAGCACGGCTTCCGGGTGGTCGCGGCGAGCTCGGGGTCCGAGGAGCAGACCCGAGCGGCACTCGAGAAGATCGACGATGCCGGCGACCTGGACGCGTGGGTCTCCGGCGACCAGGTGACCACCGGCAAACCGGCGCCCGACCTTCTCGGGGCGGCCCTCGATCGCGTCGGGGGCCACCGAGCGGTGGCCGTGGGCGACTCCGTCTGGGACATGCAGGCTGCCGGCGAGCTGGGCTGGCACGCGGTGGGCCTGCGGTGCGGCGGGTTCTCGGCCGACGAGCTGCTGGACGCCGGAGCCGACGTCGTACACGACGACCCGGACGACCTGATCGCTCACGTCGCGGAACTGCGCTCCCGGCCATGAACGGGCATGCCTGCGCGGTCAGCCGGCCTTGAGGAGATCGCCCTCCAGCTGGTCGCGCAGCTGCTGCAGGATCGAGCTCAGCCATCGCGAGACCTGCATCTGGGCGACGCCGTACTCGTCGCCGATCTGCTGCTGGGTGCGCTCCTCGACGAAGCGGAGGTGCAGGATCCGCCGCTCCCGCTCGGTCAGCCCTCGCAGGAGCGGAGCGAGCACCAGCCGTGCCTCCACCGCCCCGCGCCAGTTGTCGGAGTCGGCCAGCGCCTCCCCCACCGTGAGTCCACCGAGGTCCGCGACCGGCTGGTCGATCGACGGTGGGCGGAACGACCCGAAGGCGGCAACCGCCTCGGCGTACTCGTCATAGCCGATGTCGAGGTCGGAGAGCACGTCCTGATCGGTGGGCTCGCGGCCCAGCTCCGTCGAGAGCCGATCGACGCACTGGCTGACGTGCCACTGGAGCTCCTGGATGCGGCGCGGCGGGCGGACGGTCCAGCTGTAGTCGCGGAAGTAGCGCTGCACCTCACCACGGATCGTGGGCACGGCGTAGGTCAAGAAGTCCTTGCCGTGGGCCGGGTCGAAGTTCAGCACTGCCTTGACGAGACCGTAGGAGGCGGCCTGCTGCAGGTCCTCCTGCTCGACGCCACGACCGCGGTAGCGGGACGCGACGGCGATCGCGACGCGCAGGTTGAGGCGGACGATCTGGTCCACCAGGTCGTCTGCATCCGGCGGTGCCGGGTCGTCGTGGAGACGGGCGAACAGGTCGCGGGTCTGGTCCGAGCGCTGGGCCCGTGAGGGCTGGGCGACACGAGAGGGGTCGGGGAGCAGGGTCATCAGGATCTCCACAGGTGTGAAGGAATCCCGGCCGGCTGCCTGACGCGGTGGGAAGAGAATACTCCTCACCAGCGACCATGCAAGTCCTGGGGGAAGTCGATTGCGTCAGGCCCCCGACCTTCTGGGACGACGGCTGTCTCGCGCCGTACGACGGGCGCGGCGTCGGCGGAGCGGCTGGACTCAGGACCCGCTGGTGCGCGACCGGCGGAAGGAGGGAGCCTTGCTCAGCGGCAGGCCGGTCTGCCGCTCGATCAGCTCACGAGCGACGTCCCTGAGCCGCTTGTTGTTGTTCTGCGAATGCATCCGCAGCAACGCGAAAGCGGTCTCGGAGTCGCACTTCTGCTGCGTCATCAGCACGCCGATCGCCTGGTCGATCACCGAGCGTGTCTGCAGCGCCTCCTCGAGCTGGGTGGCGTGCTCGCCCTGCTCGATGTGGCGCAGGGTGAGGGACAGCGCGGTGGCCGCCTGCGCCGCGAAGACGGTCGCGCGGGCGATCTCGTCCTCGTTGAAGTCATTGGGCCGCTCGAAGCCGTAGATGTTCAGCGCTCCGCGGCGCTCGCCGCGGACGACCAGGGGCATGGCGAGGATGCAGCGCACCCCGCGCTCCCTTGCTGCGCCGACGAACTCCGGCCACCGGTCCTCCTGGGCCAGGTCTCGGATCTCCACGACCTCGCCGGTGCGCATGGCGGTCAGGCAGGGCCCGTCCCCGGCGCCGTACTGGACCTCGTCGATGAGTGCGGCACGAGCGTCACTGGTGGCGGCCGTGGCCGGGCGGCCGTCGTAGTGGGTGGTGATGCCGCAGGACGCCGGGGGCTCCACGACGCGCGCGGCGAGCAGGGCGACCTCCTCGAGGAAGGTCTGGACCTCGTCGACGCTCAGCGCCAGCGAGTGCAGCGAGCCGAGCAGCTCCGGGAAGTCGTGGTCTGGGGGTGGTTCGATGGTCGTCACCGCGCTCCCTCCCGGACCATGGCCTCATCGTGCGGCGCCATTGGATCATGGCACACACCCCTGGGCCCACGGAGGCTCGCTTCTGAACCCCCGCGGGTGCCCATGACCCGTTCGCCTAACGGGAGTCCAGTCCGTGCTCGTTGACCCACCGGACGGCCTGCGTACGCCGTTCCACGCCCATCTTGCGATAGGCCGACCGGATGTAGGTCCGCACCGTGTTGACCGACACGAAGCTGCAGTCGGCGATCTCCTGGTTGCTGAGACCATCGGCGACCAGCACGATCACCTCGAGCTCGCGTGCGCTCAGGCCGTGCTCGTGCCGAGGCCGGCCGGCCGGATCGGCACAGGGGTCGGGCATGACCACGACGGAGCCACCCGCGACCTTCTCGAGCGCGGTCACGAGATCGAGGGCATCGAGCGACTTCGACACGCACGCCTGCACCCCGGCCGCGAGGCTCTCGCGGACCAGCCGGGGCGAGAAGCCCCAGGTGTAGAAGACGACCGGCATCTTGAACGCGGCGATCACCTGACGCAGTGGCACATCAGGATCGGCCAGCCGGGCGTCGTACAGCACCATGTCGATCCCGGGTCCGGCGGCCTGGCCCTGGGTGAGCGTCACCACGGTGACGCGGTCGGAGTAGGGCTCGAGCATGGCTCGGAGTCCGGAGACGACGACGGGGTAGTCGTCGAGGATGGCAACACGAAGCATGCAGTGAGGTACCCCCCGCCGTGGGGAACATGCAGCCGTTCAGGCCTGGTCTTCGTCGCCGTCCGCTGCTGCCTGACGGGCGGCCTCCCTGATCTCGAAGACCTCCGTGGCGAACCCGCCCAGCACGCCCGCGAGCTGGCGCACGGCGCCCGTGATGATCGTCGCCACCTGCCCGACGGTGTCGGCGGCCGCCTCGACGACGTTCTGTGCGGCGTCCTTGCGGATCTCGCCCTTGCTGAGGTGATCCTTCATGTGTGCAGTCTCCTCCCAACGGGGGGGGTAGTCCGGTGCAATCTTGCATCGCTGGACCTCCGCGACGACAAATTCGCACCGGACTACCCTGACCCGGTGAGCCGCACGGAGCAGAAGGAGCGCACCCGGCGCGCCATCCTCGATGCAGCGTTGCGGCTGTCGGCCGACGCGACCCTCGCGACCGTCTCGCTGCGCCAGGTCGCCAAGGAGGTCGGCATGGTGCCGACCGCGTTCTACCGGCACTTCGCGTCCATGGACGCCCTCGGACTGGCGCTGGTCGACGAGACGTTCACGACGCTCCTGGTGCCGCTTCGCGACGTACGCCGCCGGGAGGAGCGCGACCTCCCGGCGTCGAGCGCGGTCGAGAAGATCGACGGCACCGCGGCGGTCCTGGTGGGCCTGGTGCGCGCCCACCGCGAGCACGTCGGCTTCATCACCCGCGAGCGCACGGCCGGGCCGCCCGCGGTGCGCGCGGAGATCCGCCACCGGGTCGACCTCCTCGAGCGGGAGCTGGCGGTGGACCTCGGCCGGCTGCCGGCCACCGGTGGGTGGTCGAGCGACGACCTCCAGGTGCTCGCACACCTCGTCGTCGGCTCCGTGATGATGACCGCCGAGGCACTGGTCGCCTCCCGGCCCGAGGCCGAGCCCGAGATCGTCGAGCGGGCGAGCACCCAGCTGCGGATGGTGCTGGTCGGCGCGCTCAACTGGAGGTCTCCGAGCCGGTCGGTGCGCTGATCCCGGGCAGCTCGGGCTCGCCGGCCGCCTAGCTCGCGGGCCGCACCGTCACCTCGGGGATCGTGGCGTCGCGCGGCAGGTCGAGGACGTGCAGGACCGTGTCGGCGACCGTCCCTGCCTTGATCCAGTCGGCAGCGCTGTAGACCTTGTCCTCCTGCCGGTGCACCTTCTCCTGCATCGGGGTGGCCGTCCGGCTCGGGAACACCGTGGTGACTCGCACACCGTGCTCGACCTCCTCGGCTCGCAGCGAGTCGGCGAGCGCACGCAGTCCGAACTTCGACGCGGCGTACGCCGACCACCCCGGCCCCGCGGTCAGGCCGGCCGACGAGTTCACGAAGACGTAGGTCCCCCGCGCCCGGCGTACGGCGGGGAGGGTGGCACGAGTGAGCAGGGCCGGGGCGACGAGGTTGACGTCGAGCTGGGACCGCAGCTGCGCGAGCGGCAGGTCGGCGACCGGCGAGAGGTCGACGACGCCGGCCACGTGCAGCACCGAGTCGAGCCGGTCGGGCAGGCCGGAGAGGGAGTCGACGGCAGCCGGGTCGGCCAGGTCGACGACGAGCACCGTCGCCCCCGGGTAGCGCTGTCGCAGGTCGTCGGCGCGCTCGTCGCCGCGAGCCAGCAGGCACAGCGCGTCGCCACGCCGGTGGAGCCGGTCGGCGAGGACGGCGCCGATGCCGGACCCGGCGCCCGTGACCAGGTGGGTGCGTGTCATCGGGTGAACACGACCTTGCCGAAGATGTCACCGCCGGCCATGGCCGCGAACCCGTCGCGGGCCTGGTCCATCGGGACGGTGCGGTCGATCAACGGGCGGGCGCCGGTGGCGTCGAGCAGGTTGATCAGCGAAGCGAGCTCGCCGCGGGTGCCCATGGTGGAGCCGACGATGCTGAGCTGGAGGAAGAAGATCCGCGTCAGCTCGGCGTTGTCGACGTCGGGGCCCGACGTCGTGCCGGAGATGACGATGCGGCCGCCCGGACGCAGCGCCCGGACCGAGTGTCCCCAGGTCGCCTTGCCCACGGTCTCCATGACGGCATCGACCTTGACCGGCAGCCGGGCGCCGGACTCGAAGACGTCGTGGGCGCCCAGCTCGAGCGCCCGCGTGCGCTTGCCCTCGTCACGGCTGGTGGCGAGCACGGTGAGGCCGCCGGCACGCGCGAGGGTGATCAGCGCCGTCGCCACGCCCCCGCCGGCGCCCTGCACGAGCACGGTGTCGCCGGGCTTGAGGTCGCCCTGCACGAAGAGCATCCGGTAGGCGGTCAGCCACGCGGTCGGCAGGCACGCGGCCTCCTCGAAGGACAGCGACGCCGGCTTGGGCACGACGTTGGCCCTCGGCACGACGACCTTGTCGGCGAAGGTGCCCTGGTGCCGCTCGGAGAGCAGCGAGCGCCGCGGGTCGAGTGTCTCGTCGCCGGTCCACAGCGGGTCGCTGATCACCGCGTGCACGACGACCTCGTTGCCGTCCGCGTCGATGCCGGCCGCGTCGCAGCCGAGGATCATCGGCAGCGCCTCCTGCTTGAGCCCGACGCCGCGCAGCGACCAGAGGTCGTGGTGGTTGAGCGAGGCCGCCCTCACCTCGACCGTCGTCCACCCGTCGGGTGCCTCCGGGTCGGGGCGCTCCCCCACCACCAGGGCGGACAGCGGGTCGTCGGACGAGAAGGACTCTGCATAGACGGCGAACATCCGGAAAGGCTAGCGGGCGGGGCTCAGCGGCGAGCGACACCGTCGGCGCGCGCGGCGGCCGCGACGGCCGAGGAGACGGCCGGGCCGACGCGCGGGTCGAAGGGGGACGGGATGATCAGGTCCTCGGCCAGGTCGTCGCCGACGAGGTCGGCCAGGGCGGTGGCGGCGGCGAGCTTCATGCCCTCGGTGATCGCGGTGGCGTGCACGTCGAACGCGCCGCGGAAGATGCCCGGGAACGCGAGCACGTTGTTGATCTGGTTGGGGAAGTCCGAGCGACCGGTGGCGACCACGCGGGCGTAGCGGTGGGCCACGTCCGGGTGCACCTCAGGGTTGGGATTGGCCAGCCCGAAGATGATCGAGTCGGGCGCCATCGAGGCGACGACCTCCTCCGGCACGGTGCCGCCGGAGACACCGATGTAGACGTCGGCGCCGGCCATCACGTCGGCCAGCGTGCCGCTTCGGTCGAAGCGGTCACCGGTGTCGCGGGCCAGGGCCGCCTTGACCTGGGTCAGGTCGGTACGCCGCGAGTTCAGCACGCCCTGCCGGTCGGTGACCGCGATGTCGCGCACCCCGGCCTCGATCAGGATCCGGGCCACGGCCACACCGGCCGCGCCGGCACCCGAGATCACCACCCGGGTGGTCGCGGCGTCCCGGCCGGTCAGGCGCAGCGCATTGGTCAGCGCGGCGAGCGCGACGACCGCCGTACCGTGCTGGTCGTCGTGGAAGACGGGGATGTCGAGCATCGCCTTGAGCCGGGTCTCGATCTCGAAGCAGCGGGGGGCGGAGATGTCCTCGAGGTTGATGCCACCGAAGCTCGGGGCCAGCCGCGCGACGGTCTCGATGATCTCCTCGGTGTCGGTGGTGTCGAGGCAGATGGGGATCCCGTCGACGCCGCCGAACTGCTTGAAGAGCACCGCCTTGCCCTCCATCACGGGCATCGCGGCCGCCGGCCCGATGTCACCGAGCCCGAGGACCGCCGTGCCGTCGGTGATGATGGCGACGGTGTTGGGCACCCACGTGTAGTGCTGGGTCAGCGACGGGTCCGCGGCGATGGCCTCGCAGACGCGGGCGACACCGGGCGTGTAGGCCATCGACAGCTCGTCGCGGCCGGTCAGCGCGACGGTGGAGACGATCTCCATCTTGCCGCCTACGTGCAGGTCGAAGACGGGGTCTCCGGCGTGCGGGTGTGCGGGCGTCAGGTCGGCAGACATGCCGGTCAGTCTGGCATGCGTTCAGGGCGTGAGACCGCCGTGTCCATCTCGCACCGGGCCCCCTCGAGGCCTCACGCGCGGCCGTGGAACCGAGTCGGTCGCGGCCACACCCGCAGCAGTACGACGCCCGTGACGGCGTCCTGCGACACCGGACCCCGGTGCCGGCTGTCTATCCCGACGTGCGGGTCGTCGCTGAGCAGCCACCAGCCCTCGGTCCCGTCGCGGAGCAGCCGGCGCTCGTGGACGCGCTTGACGCCGAGGACGCCGTCGGGGAAGCGCGCGAGCACCAGGTCTCCGGGCCGCACGCGGACGCCGTACCGGACCAGCAGCCGGTCGCCGGGGAGCAGCGTGGGGCGCATGGAGTCACCCGTGACCCGCGCCAGTCCCACCCGTCCGCGCTCCACCGTTCGGGGTGGGTGGGAGGAGTCCGGCACGCCGAGTAGTGTCGCAGGCGTTACCTGGTCATCGATCGAGAGGAACCCGATGTTCTCGCGCTTCATCGCCCCCACCGTCGACGTCTCCGCCCACTGCGACCTTCCGTGCGGGGTCTACGACCCGGCACAGGCACGCATCGAGGCCGAGTCGATCAAGGGCATCATCGCCAAGGTCGCCGACAACGACGACCCCGACTTCCGCACCCGTGCGATCGTCATCAAGGAGCAGCGCTCCGAGCTGGTCAAGCACCACCTGTGGGTCCTGTGGACCGACTACTTCAAGCCCCCGCACTTCGAGAAGTACCCGCAGCTGCACACCCTGTTCAACGAGGCCACCAAGCTCGCCGGCGCCAGCGGCACCAAGGGTGAGCTCGACGCCGAGGTGGCCGACAAGCTGCTCGCCAAGATCGACGAGATCGCAGAGATCTTCTGGGAGACCAAGAAGGCTTGAGCAAGCGACTTGTCGCGAGCTCAAGCCTTGGCCGTCCAGAGCACGGCTGAGCCTGCGAAGCCGTGACCGTTCACACCGGCCACGGGGGTGCGAGCTCAAGCCTTGGCCGTCCACAGCACGGCTGAGCCCGCGAAGCCGTATCCGTTCACACCGGCCACAGGGCAACGAGCCGAACGCCGCTCCCGCACCGGGGGCGGCGTTCTGCACGTGCGGAGGCTTTGTCCTCGAGGACAGCGCTCTGGTACCTGAGGCGGAGGCGGACCACCGGGTCCTCGGGCCAGCCTGAGGTCATGACGATCCTCCTGTCGGACCCCCGGGTCTCCGCGGTCCCTGTCCACGACAACGGTGAGCAGCTGGTCGCCCTCGACGCGTCCTTCGGCCCCGCCAACGCCCTGGTGCGCAGCGGCCTGGCCGCGCGGCTCGCCGGTGCCCGCGACCTGCTGCCGGCCGGTCTCCGGCTCCGTGTCGTCGAGGGGCACCGCCCGGTCGACGCACAGCGGGCCATCATCGCCCGCTACTCCGCCGCGGTCTGCACGGCGCGGCCCGGCATCTCCGCCGACGAGCTGCACCACCTGACGAGCCGGTACGTCGCGCCCGTGGACGTGGCACCACACGTCGCGGGCGCGGCGGTCGACCTGACTCTGGCCGACGTGTGCGGCGACGACCTCGACCTCGGCACCGCGCTCGACGCGACGCCCGAGGAGTCCGACGGCGCCTGCTACTTCGCGGCCGACGGCATCGGAGCGGACGCCCGTGCCCACCGGCGCCTGCTCGCCGCGGTCCTGACGCCGTTCGGCCTGGTGAACTACCCGACCGAGTGGTGGCACTGGTCCTACGGCGACCGCTACTGGGCGTTGACCACCGGCGCAACCGCAGCGCTCTACGCGCCGGTCGACGTGCCCGTTGACGTGCCCGTTGACGTGCCCGTTGACGTGCACAGCGACGCGGCATGACCGCGCTCGTGCTCGCGACCTCCGCGGCCGTCGCGGGGCCCCGCCTGTCCGTCGACCTGGCGGCGGTCGCTGCCAACACGCGCCTCTTCGTCCGTCGTACTCCCGGCGAGGTGATGGCGGTCGTCAAGGCCGACGGCTTCGGCCACGGCGCCGTCGACGTCGCACGCACCGCCCTGGCGAACGGGGCCACCCGGCTGGGCGTGACCAGCATCGACGAGGCCCTGGCCCTGCGCGCGAACGGGCTGACCGCCCCGGTGCTGAGCTGGCTCAACGCCGTCGAGGCCGACTGGGCGGCAGCGGTGGCCGCCGACATCGAGGTGGCGGTGCCGTCCCGGTCGCACCTGGACGCCATCGTGCGCGTGACGACGGGGGCGCGGGTGCACCTCCAGCTCGACACCGGGATGGCCCGCGACGGAGCGTCCCCCACCGAGTGGGTGGACCTGTGCCGGGCCGCGCGAGCGGCAGAGCGGCAGGGTCGGCTGCGCGTGGTCGGGCTGATGGGTCACCTCGCCTGTGCCGACGACGCCGCGGCCGCCTGCAACTCGACGGGTCGCACCCGGTTCGCGTGGGGGCTGCACACCGCGCGCGCCGTCGGGCTGCGCCCGCGACACCGGCACCTGGCCGCCACGGCTGCCACCCTCACGGACCCACGTGCCCACCACACGATGAGCCGGATCGGGGCCGGGCTGGTCGGCATCGACCCGTCGCGGACCACCACCCTCCAGCCGGCGCTCACCCTGACGGCGCCGCTGGTGAGCGTCCGCACGGTGCGCGCCGGCACCGGCGTCGGCTACGGCCACACCTGGACCGCCCCCGCGACGACTCGTCTCGGGCTGCTGCCGGTGGGGTACGCCGATGGGTTGCCGCGCGTCGCGTCAGGGCTCGCCGAGGTGCTCGTCCGCGGACGTCGCCGACCTCTCGTCGGCCGGATCTCGATGGACATGGCGGTCGTCGACCTCGGCACCGAGCCGGTGACCGGCGGCGAGACCGTCACCGTCCTCGGCCCCGGCACCGACGGCGAGCCGACCGTCCGCGAGTGGGCCCGGTGGTCCGGCACCATCGAGCACGAGATAGTCACCGGACTGGGCGCCCGCCTGCACCGCGGCCCCGCCGCCGTCACCCCAACTCTCAGGAGCGTGTGATGAGCCTGCGGATAGCCGTCATCGGCGGCGGCCAGAGCTGCGAGCACGACGTCTCCCTGGCCTCTGCGTCGGCGGTGGCGGACGCACTGTCGTCCGGCGGTCACGACGTGGTCCGGCTGACGATCGGCGTCGACGGCACCTGGTACCGCGAGGGTGGACACCCGCTCGGCCTCGCCGGCGCGGTCCACGTCCTGCGCAGCTGCGCGGTCGTCGTCCCGGTGCTCCACGGGCCCCGTGGGGAGGACGGCACGGTCGCCGCCCTGTGCGAGCTCGCCCGCGTGCCCTACGTGGGCTCGGGCGTCGGCGCGGGGGCCCTGGCCATGGACAAGTGGGCGACCAAGCTCGTGGCCGGCGCGCTCGGCATCCGCACGGCCTCCGGCCGCCTGCTCACCGCCGACTCGGCGACGTCGTACGTCTGGACGCACCCGGTGGTCGTGAAGCCGGTCGCCGCAGGGTCCAGCCACGGCGTCGCGCTCGTCCGGGCCGCGGAGGAGCTCGCGCCCGCCCTCGCCGCAGCCCTTGCCCTGGGTGGCCGGGTGCTGGTGGAGGACCTGGTGGTGGGTCGCGAGATCGACCTGGGCGTGCTCGGTCGCGCAGACGGCAGTCGTGTCGTCGCCCCAGCGCTGGAGATCGTGGTGGACGGGGTCTTCGACTTCGACACCAAGTACGGCGGCGCTGCCGACTTCCGCATCCCGGCCGTGCTCTCCGATGGCGAGCGCAGGGACCTCGAGCGGGCCGCGGTCGCGGTGTACGACGCCCTGGGCTGCGCCGGCGTGGCCCGGGTGGACTTCTTCCTGACCGCCGACGGACCGGTGCTCAACGAGGTCAACACCATGCCCGGCTTCACCGAGCAGTCACAGGTGCCCAAGATGTTCGCCGCGGGCGGCACGTCGTACGCCGACCTGCTCGACCTGCTCGTCCGCGACGCACTGGTCGCCGCATGAGCCACACGACGTCTCAGGTACGCCGACCGGCCGTGCCCGGCCGGTCCCCCTCGTGCGGTCGATCCGGTGCGGTCCGCGTGCCGAGCGTGGTTCCATTGCGGGCACCCGCCCTCACCCGCCTGGCAGGAGACCGATCGGCATGAATCGCGAGTGGCGTGAGTGGGCCCCCGACATCGCCCTGGGTGTCGCGGTCCTGGTGATGGGTCTCCTGGAGATCGGGTGGGGCTCCTCCTACCCGGCCCCCGACGGCTTGCTGCTGCTGGTGCTGGTCGGCACGGTCGCCGCGGTCGGCCTCAGCCGCCGGGAGCCAGGCGTGGCCCTGGCCATCGTCTGGGTCGTGTGCGGGCTGCAGGTCCTCACCGCCACCCCGACCCTGCTGACGCAGCTCTCGATCGCGTGGGTGGCGTTCGCGACCGCGCGCTGGGGCAGCAACCTCACGGTCTGGCTCAGCGGGCTGTCGATCCCCGCAGCGGGGGTCGTCGGGGTGTCCTTCGTCGTGCTCACCCGCTTCGCCTGGGTCGCGGTGCCCGACTACAGCAACCTGCTGGACGCCGCCTACGCCTTCGGCACCTGGCAGGTGGGTGCCGTCCTGCTCGGCATGCTGGTCCTGGCTGCGCCCTGGCTGCTCGGGCTCGCGCTGCGGTTCGGTGCCCGCGCTCGGGACTCCCAAGCCTCCCAGCAGGCCGCCGAGGAGGACGCCGCCGTGGCCCAGGTCCGGACCACGCAGGCCCAGGAGATCGCGCAGCTGCGCGAGGAGCAGGCCCGGATGGCGCGCGACGTGCACGACGTGGTGGGGCACTCATTGGCCGTCATCCTGGCGCAGGCCGAGTCCGCGCAGTACCTCCCCGACGGCGACCCCGCGGCGCTCAAGAAGACGATGAGCACCATCGCCACGTCGGCTCGGAGCTCGCTGCAGGACGTGCGCCAGGTGCTCACCACGACCCAGCAGTCGGGCGCACGTCCCGGCGGTCTCGACAGCCTCGTCGACGGCGTCCGCACCAGCGGCCACGACGTCGTGTCGACAGTGGTGGGGACGCCGCGACCCCTCCCGCCCGAGCTCGAGACGGTCGCCTTCCGGGTCCTGCAGGAGATGCTCACCAACGCCATCAAGCACGGCAGCCGCAACGCCCCGGTCACCGTGGAACGGCACTGGGAGGGTGACCTGAGGCTCGAGGTGCGCAACGGTGTCGACATCAGCGGCGACGACACCGCGCCGATCGCCGCGCGTGACCCGTCCGCGTCGCCCGGGCAGGGCCTCGAGGGCATGCGCCGCCGGCTCGACTCGGTGGGTGGGCGTCTCGACGTGCGCCGCCGCGACGAGACCTCCGGGTCGACGTTCACCGCGACGGCATGGGTGCCGCTGCGTACGGTCGGCCCGTGAGCGAGGACATCCGGGTGCTGCTCGTGGACGACCAGGAGCTGTTCCGCGCCGGGGTGGCCGTCATCGTGGACGCGCAGGAGGGGATGGCCGTCGTCGGCCAGGCCGGCGACGGCTCCGAGGCGTTGCGACTGGTCGACGAGCTCGAGCCCGACGTGGTGCTGATGGACATCCGGATGCCCGAGATGGACGGCGTCGAGGCGACCCGTCAGCTGTTCCTGCCCGACCGGGTCGCCCGCCGGTCGTCGCCGTGTCACGTGGTGGTGCTGACCACCTTCAACCTCGACGACCGCGCCGCCACCGCGATCCGGCACGGCGCGAGCGGCTTCCTGCTCAAGGACACCACCCCGGTGATGCTGCGCGACGCGATCCGCACGGTGTACGCCGGCAACGCGGTGCTCGCGCCGCGCGACCTCTCGGCCCTGCTCGAGCGTCAGTTCCGGTCGGCGACGCCCGCACCAGCGGCGTACGCCGCCCTCACCGACAAGGAGAGGGAGGTGTTCGCCGCGGTGGCCCTGGGCCTGTCCAACACCGAGATCGCCGGACGGATCTATGCCAGCGAGTCGACGGTGAAGAGCCACGTGGGCGCGATCCTGCGGAAGCTCGCCCTGCGGGATCGCGTGCAGATCGTCGTCTTCGCGCACGAGCACGAGCTGACGGCCACGGGTTGACCCGGGCGGGCATCCACCACGGGGAGCCGGCCCCGGTTAGTGTTTCCATCGCCAGTCAACGCGAGGACGGTGCGAAACATGAGTGACGACTCCAGCAGCACGAGGCCCGACGTCGAGCTTCGGCTGCCAGCCGACGGGGCGTACGCCTCGGTCCTGCGCACCACCACGGCCGGGCTGGCTGCCCGGCTGGACTTCACGATGGACGACATCGAGGACCTCCGCATCGCCATCGGGGAGGCCAGCGCGATGGTCCTGCCCGACGCCGACCCGGCCTCCGACCTGACGTGCGTCTACTACCTCGAGCCCCGGCGGATGACCATCGAGCTCGCCGTCGACAGCGTCGACCCGGCCGAGCCCGACCTCGACAGCTTCGCGTGGCAGGTGCTCAGCACCCTGGCCGCCGAGGCCGAGGTCCTCACTGACGGGGGTCGCCTGCGGGTGCGGCTCACCATGGAGTCCAGTCTCGCCGGGGCTGGCCTGTGACATGAGCCAGGGAACCTCGGGGGACGGGCTCGAAGACCAGCGCGACGCGATGCCGTCGCGCATCGAGCTGACCCGGCAGCGCAGTGCCGAGATCTTCATGGTCCTTCGCGACGAGGACGCCAGCGCTGCCGTGCGGGGTACGGCGCGCGACGACCTCGTCCACCTCCACCTGCCCCTCGTCGAGCACTGTGCCCGCCGGTTCCGCAACCGTGGCGAGCCGTTCGAGGACCTCGTGCAGGTCGGCACGATCGGGCTCATCAAGGCCGTCGACCGGTTCGAGACCGATCGCGGTGTCGAGTTCTCGACGTACGCCACTCCCACGATCATCGGCGAGATCAAGCGCTACTTCCGCGACAAGGGCTGGGCGATCCGGGTGCCCCGCCGGTTGCAGGAGCTGCGCATGCAGATCGGCGCCACCACCGGCGAGCTGGCCCAGAAGCTCGGTCGCTCACCCCTGCCCCGCGAGCTGGCCGAGGCCATCGGCTGCTCGGTCGAGCAGATCATCGAGGGCCTCGAGTCGGCGAACGCCTACTCCACGCTGTCGCTCGACGCCGGCGACGACTCCGACGAGGGTCCCCCCAGCATGCTGGCCAGCCTCGGCATGGACGACGAGGGCATGGAGCACGTGGAGATCCGCGAGTCGATCAAGCCGCTCCTGGAGGGCCTCGACCCACGCGAGAAGAAGATCCTGCTGCTGCGGTTCTTCAAGAACATGACGCAGTCGCAGATCGCCGCCGAGATCGGGGTCTCGCAGATGCATGTGTCGCGGTTGCTCACCAGGACCCTCGACCAGCTGCGGACCTCGCTCGAGGACGACTGACCGCGGCGATCAGCCCTGCTCGACCAGGGCGCGGGTGCTGGCCGGGTGCAGGATGCCGGCGAGCACGACGACGGCCACGACGGCCAGGGCCACCGCCAGCGGGGTGGTGGTGCCGCCGCGGAAGTTCCACGCGACGCCGAGCTGGATCAGCTGACCGAGCACGATCGGGCTGCGCCCCCACTGGCTCAGTCGACTCACGCCCCAGGCGCAGAGGACCATCGCCGCGCCGTACGCGACGAAGAACGCGGCGGTGGTCACTCCCATCGTGACCCGAGCCGACGACAGCGCGAACATCTCGAGGATCCCGAGCAGGACGAGGACCGCACCCTCGACGGCGACGACCGCGGCGGCGACCGTCAGCGGCGCGGGACGGTCTAGTCCAGCGGAGGCAGTCACGGCGCCGAGCCTAGTTGTGACGGACACGACGACGCAGGGGGGTTGTGTGAACCGCGTTCTCTTGGGAGTCTGGACGACGCGCTAGTGAATGCGTTCACATCGGCGCGCCCCCAAACGACTTCTTTGCGGAAAGTGGGAAACCCCAGCCATGGATTGGCGCCACCGTTCGGCCTGCCTCGACGAGGACCCGGAGCTGTTCTTCCCGATCGGCAACACCGGTCCGGCCATTCTCCAGATAGAAGAGGCCAAGCAGGTGTGCCGTCGTTGTGAGGTGCGCGAGCAGTGCCTCGCGTGGGCGCTCGAGGCCGGCCAGGACCACGGTGTCTGGGGCGGCCTGAGCGAGGACGAGCGTCGCGCCCTCAAGCGCCGCAACGCCCGCTCACGGGTCCGTACCGCCTGACCGACCCCCACCGACTCCGGCCATCGGGGGCGTGGGTCAGTCGATCGGGACGTCGATGCTGACCCGCGCGCCTCGGGCCTGCGGCACCGAGCCCAGCTCGAGCTGACCGCCGAGCTCCGACTCCACCAGCGTGCGCACGATCGAAAGCCCCAGGTGGGTCGAGGTGTCCAGGTCGAAGCCCGCGGGAAGCCCCGCACCGTCGTCGTCCACCGTGACGTGCAGTCGCCCGACCAGGCGGCGCACGGTCAGGGTGATCTCGCCCGGCTCGCTGCCGTCGTCGTCGTAGCCGTGCTCGACGGCGTTCTGGACGACCTCGGTGAGCACCATCGCCAGGGCGGTGGCCTTCTCGGAGGCCAGCTCACCGAAGCTGCCCTCACGACGCGTGCGGACCCGCTCCCCCGATGAGCCGACGTGGGTCACCATCTGCCCGAGCCGGTCGGCGATCTCGTCGAACGCGACCTCCTCGGTGGCCGCCTGGCTCAGCGTCTCGTGGACGATGGCGATCGAGCCGACGCGGCGCACGGCCTCCTCCAGGGCAGCCTTGGCGGCCGGTTCGTCGATGCGGCGGGCCTGCAGCCGGAGCAGCGCGGCCACGGTCTGCAGGTTGTTCTTCACGCGATGGTGGATCTCGCGGATCGTGGCGTCCTTCGTGACGAGCTCGCGGTCGCGCCTGCGCAGGTCGGTCACGTCGCGGAGCAGCACCAGGGCCCCGATCCGGTCGCCGTGCGGTCGCAGGGGGATGGACCGCACGATCAGCGACACCTCATCGGTCCCGAGCTCGGTGTCGCGGTGCGCACGGCCGCCGAGCACGGCGCTCAGCGTCTCCTCGTCGGGCCGTCGCCGGGCCGGCACCAGGGTGCGCGTCAGGTCGGCCAGCACCAGACCGTCGAGATCGCCGGTGACGCCGAGCCGCCGGTAGACCGAGAGCGCGTTGGGGCTGGCGTAGGTGACCCGGCCGGCGGCATCGACGCGCAGGAAGCCGTCGCCCACGCGGGGCGAGTCGGCGTGGTCGCTTCGCTGCGCCCCGCCGGGCGGGAAGTAGCCGTGCGCGATCATCTGGGTCAGGTCGGCGGCCGTCTGCAGGTAGGACAGCTCGAGGCGGCTGGGCGTGCGGACCCCCAGCAGGTTGGTGTTGCGGGCGATCACCGCAACGACGCGGTCGCCGCGGCGTACGGGGATGGTCTCGACCCGCACCGGCACGTGGTCGCGCCACTCGGGATCGCCGTCGCGCACCAGCCGACCGTGCTGCCACGCCTGGTCGAGCATCACCCGACGGCCGTGCGGGACGAACTGCCCGACGACGTCGTCGACCAGGGCGGTCGGGCCGGTCGTGGGCCGCATCTGGCTGCCCGCCCAGAAGCCGGTGCCCTCACGGTCCGGCAGCCACAGCACCAGGTCGGCGAAGGACAGGTCGGCGATGATCTGCCAGTCGGCCATGATGAGCTGCAACCAGGCGATGTCGGCGTCGTCGAGGTCGGTGTGCAGTCGCACCAGCTCGTTGAGGGAAGGCACCAGCCCAACCTAGTGGGGGGTCGTGGCCGGTCGACCGGCTGGCAGGATGGTCGACATGGCGACGGCGTACTGGCAGCAGGTCCTCTCGGGGGGACTTGCCGTCCCGACCGACCGACCGCTCGACGACCTCACCGCCGAGCTCGCCACCATGCTCGGCTCGCCCGACCCGGCCGTGCGCGACGGGATCGCCTACCCCACGATGGCCACCTGGATCGGCCGCGGCGTGTACGACGACCTGCTGGTGGGGCTGGGCGACGGCCTGGCCACGGGGCTCGGTGTGGGGCTCGGCGAACGCGGCACCGAGACGGTGTTCCGTCGTTCGTTCTCGGCGCTCGTCCTGGCCGAGGTGATCGAGCGCGACACCAGCGCTCGGCTGGTCACGGCCGCCAAGGTGCTGGAGTGGGCCGACCGGATCGTCACGTGGTACCTCCGCGAGCAGGACATGCGGGGCTACGTGCCCGGCAGCGGCTGGGCCCACGCGGGGGCTCACGGCGCCGACGCGATCGGCGTGCTCGCGAGGTCGCCGCACGTCGCGACGAACGAGCTGACCGTGCTCCTCGACGTGCTCGCCGATCGGCTCACCTCCTCCGAGCCGGCGATGCTCTGCGGCGAGCCCGACCGGATGGCATCGGCCGTGCTGGCGGTGCTGCGACGTGACCTCGTGCCGCTGAAGGTGATCGAGCCGTGGATCGCCCGCATCGCCGCCTCCGGCAGCGCCTTCGGGAGCACCGAGGACCGCGACCCGTACCTCGACACCGCCAACCCGCAGGCGTTCCTGCGGGCGCTCTACCTGCAGGTGGAGCTCGCCGCGGACCCGCCCGCGGTGCGCGCCGACCTGTTGCTGGTGCTCATCGACGCACTGCGGATGACCAATCCGTTCACCCTGGCGAAGCCTCGCGGTTAGTCGGCCGCATCCGCATGTGACCTGCCGGTAGCCTGCGGGTCATGAGCGACGCACGCGACCAGACGACCGAGGCCGAGACCGGCGACGACCGCGCCGGAGACCTCTCCGGGCACAGCGGAGAGCTCGCCGTGGCGGTGGCCAGGGCGCATGGTGTCGAGACGATGTTCACCCTCTCCGGAGCGCACGTCTTCCCGATGTACGACGGCGCGGTCAAGGCCGATCCGCCCATGCGGCTGCTCGACGTGCGCCACGAGCAGACCGCCGCGTTCGCCGCCGAGGCCACCGGCAAGCTCACCCGGCGCCCGGGCCTCGCCGTGCTGACCGCGGGGCCGGGCGTGACCAACGGGCTGAGCGCGATCGCGCAGGCCCAGTTCGCCGGGTCGCCGATGGTCGTCGTCGGTGGTCGCGCCCCCGCCAACCGCTGGGGCAGCGGCAGCCTGCAGGAGCTCGACCAGCCGCCGATCATCGCCCCGGTCGCCAAGATGGCGCGCACCCTCCACACCGCGGCCGAGGTGCTCGGCGGCATGGATGAGGCGTTCACGCTCGCCGGCAGCTCGCACCGCGGTCCGGTCTTCGTCGACGTGCCCATGGACGAGTTCTTCAACTCCGCCAGCGGACCGGCCCCGATCGGAGGCACCACGCCCGGCCAGGAGCCCGACGGCGACCTGGTCGGCGAGATCGCCGAGCTGATGGCCGGCGCCCAGCGCCCGGTGCTGATCCTCGGCACCGACGTGTGGGCCGACGGCGCCGAGGAGGCCGCGCTGCGGCTGGTCGAGCACGCCGGCATCCCGTCGATCACCAACGGCATGGGCCGTGGCGTCGTACCCGGCGGTCACCCGCTCCTCGTCACGAAGGCTCGCGGGCAGGCCCTCGGCACCAGCGACCTCGTCGTGGTCGTCGGCACGCCGCTCGACTTCCGTCTGGGCTACGGCGTCTTCGGCGGCAAGGACGGCGCGCCGGCCGCGCAGGTCGTGCACATCACCGACTCCCCCGGCCAGGTCTCCGGCCACGCCGACCTGGCCGCGTCGGTGTCGGGCGACCTGACGCGCATCCTCGACGGCCTCACCCGGGCCCTGGACCAGGTCGTCCGGCGGCCCGACTGGTCGCCCTGGGTCACCGACCTCCAGCTGGCCGTGAAGGCCGGCGTCGAGCGCGACGCGGCCCTGCTGGGCGCCGAGGCCGACCCGATCCACCCGGCCCGCATCTACGGCGAGCTCGTGCCGCGGCTGGCCGACGACGCGGTGGTCATCGGCGACGGCGGCGACTTCGTGAGCTTCGCCGGCAAGTTCGTCGAGCCCAAGCGCCCCGGTGGCTGGCTCGACCCCGGTCCCTACGGCTGCCTCGGCGCCGGGCTGGGCTCTGCGATCGCCGCTCGGATCGCCCGGCCGTCGGCCCAGGTGGCGCTGCTGCTCGGCGACGGCGCGGCCGGCTTCTCGCTGATGGACGTCGACACCCTGGTGCGGCACGACCTGCCGGTCGTCATGGTGATGGGCAACAACTCCGCGTGGGGACTCGAGAAGGGCCCCATGCAGATGCTCTACGGCTACGACGTCGTCGCCGACCTCGCGCCCCGCACGGCGTACGACGGGGTCGTCAAGGCCCTCGGCGGCGCCGGCGAGACGGTCACCGATCCCAAGCAGATCGGCCCGGCGCTCGACCGTGCGTTCGCGTCGGGCGTGCCCTACCTCGTCAACGTGATCACCGACGTGAACGCGGCGTACCCTCGCGCGACCTTCGGGATCTGAGGTGCGCATCCGGCTGGCAGAGGAGGCCGACCTCCAGGCGGTCGGCGAGGTCACCGTGGCGGCGTACTCCGACTTCACGCAAGGCCCCGACGACCCCTACATCGCCCACCTGCGAGACAGCGCCGCCCGCGCCACGCAGGCCCAGCTGTGGGTGGCGCAGGACGACGAGGGCACGATCCTCGGCACCGTCACCCGCTGCCCGCCAGGATCTCCGTGGCGGGAGGTCTCGGAGCCCGGCGAGGGCGAGTTCAGGATGCTCGCCGTCGCGCCCGGGGCCCGGGGCCGCGGGGTGGGCGAGGCGCTGGCCAGGCACGTCCTGGCGCTCTGCGCCGACGCCGGCGAGGACGTCATCGTGATGTCGAGCCTGGTCCAGATGTCGGCCGCTCACCGGATCTACGAGCGACTCGGCTTCCACCGGCTGCCGGAGCGCGACTGGTCACCCCAGGAGGGCGTCGAGCTGATCACGTTCATCCGCGACGGCCGGCCGTCATGAGCATCGAGGCCACCTTGACGTTCACCGTCACCGACGACGACACCGCCCTCGCCGTCGGCAGCGGCACCCTGCCCGTGCTCGGCACGCCGCGGCTGCTGGCGTGGTGCGAGGCAGCCACCTGCGCCGCCATCGCACCGACCCTTGCCCCGGGTGCCACGAGCGTCGGCACGCGGGTGGCCCTGGAGCACCTGGCCGCCTCGCCCGTGGGGGCGGAGGTGGAGGTGAGCGCTGCCGCGTCGTACGTCGACGGCCGGCTGCACCGCTTCACGGTCTCGGCCAGGCACGTCGGCGACGCCCGGCTGGTGGGGACCGGGGAGATCACCCGGGTCGTCGTCGACGCCGAGCGGTTCATGTCGCGGGTGTGAGCCGCGGCCGGGGAGTGGCTGCCCGGCCCTCACGCGAAAAGCCCCCCAAACACCACCGACCCGTCCGAGGATCTCGGGCGGGTCGGTGCACTTCGAGCTTGAGAACTGCGCTCAGGCGTTGGGGCGCTTGCCGTGGTTCGCGCCCTTCTTCTTACGAGAGCGGCGCTTGCGGCCAGTCTTGCCCATGATGTCTCCTCGATCGGGTCGAATGCGGGGTCAGTGTCTCAAATGCCCGGGCCCAGGGCCAATCAGGCCCGGGTACGGCGGGATTCAGCGCCGTTCGGTGATCTGGATCTGCACTTCGCGGATCTGGACGCGCACCCGGTCCATCAGTCCGTCGGGGGCCCGCTCGGAGCAGGATCGGGCCACGATCGTCTTCACCGTGCGCTGCAGGTCGTACTTCTCCAGGCAGGGCCCGCACTCGTCGAGATGCTCGCGCACGGCGGCGCAGTCGGCGGTGTCGAGCTCGTTGTCGAGGAAGTAGACGATCTGCTCGAGGTAGTCGGCGCAGTCGTGGTCGCGGCTCATGACTCGTCTCCCTCGGACGTCGATCCGACCGGCAGGAGCGAGCCCTCCCGGACGTAGTCGGAGAGCATGTCGCGCAGCTGGCGCCGACCCCGGTGCAGGCGCGACATCACGGTGCCGATCGGGGTGTCCATGATCTCGGCGATCTCCTTGTACGGGAAGCCCTCGACATCGGCGAGGTAGACCGCCATGCGGAACTCCTCGGGCAGACGCTGCAGGGCGTCCTTGACCTGCGAGTCAGGCAGGTGCTCGAGCGCCGAGGTCTCAGCCGACTTCAGGCCACCGGAGGTGTGCGACTCGGCACGTGCGAGCTGCCAGTCCTCCACGTCCTCGGCCATCGACTGCTGCGGCTGGCGCTGCTTCTTGCGATAGGTGTTGATGAACGTGTTGGTCAGGATCCGGTACAGCCAGGCCTTCAGGTTGGTGCCCGGCCGGAACTGGTGGAACGAGCCGTACGCCTTGGCGAACGTCTCCTGCACCAGGTCCTCGGCGTCGGAGGGGTTGCGCGTCATCCGCATGGCGGCGGAGTAGAGCTGGTCGAGGAACGGCAGCGCGTCACGCTCGAACCGGGCGGAGCGCTCGGCATCGGTCTCGGTCGCGACGTCGATCTCCTCGGCGGGAGTCGCGTCGTCTGTCAGGGATTCGGTCATCGCGTCCCAGACTAGCCGGGAGGCCTCGTCGAGGGGCGGGTCGACCGGCCTCGGTCGTGACATCAGTGCGTTCACGAAGGCTTCAACACGTCCGGGCCGCGATGGATTCCCTCAGCGGTTGCCGGCGACCTCGCGCACGATCCACTCCAGTGTCGACTCGACCACGATGCCGTGCGCCTCGTCCTGGCTGATCGTGCCCCGCCGCGGCACCTTGAGGCTGTGGTCGGCCCCGGGCACCACGCACAGGTCGACGTGGGCCGGGAACTCGTCGGGGGTGCCGAACGAGTCGCACTCCCCCTGTACGACGAGGGTGGGCACGCCGGCGCCGGTGAGCTCGCCGAGCCGCGACTTCTCCGGCCGGCCTGGCGGGTGGAGCGGGAACGACAGGGCCAGGCAGCCGCGCGCGCCCAGGCGCCTGGCGGTGCGGGCCGCCGACCGGGCACCGGCGGAGCGCCCACCGACCACCAGCGGGGTGCGCACGCGCATGAAGTCGGCTGCGGCCGTCAGCGCACCGTCGAGGGTCGGCGGCGCTGTCGCGACCTTGCGGCCCGCCACCCGCCACGGCTGCTCGAACAGCACGACGGTGATGCCCTGGCGCGGCAGGTCGCGGGCGAGCGCCTCGAGGTCACCCGCATCGATGCCACCTCCCGCCCCGTGGCTGAGCAGCAGGGTCGCGAACGGGCTCTTCGAGCGACGCGTCACCAGCCGGCCCTCGCCGTGCGGCGTGGCGATCATCCGCTCGACGCTGCTCACCCGCCCACGTCCTCGAGGGGCAGCGGCACGACCAGCTCGGGCCCGTTGTTCTTGACGTTGCCGACCGCGGTGGACACCGGGAACGCCTCCAGGCCGCCCGGTGCGGCAGGGACGAGCAGGTCGAGGCGGCCGGCGACGCGAGGGTCGAGCCAGTCCGACCAGCGGTCCCGCTCGACCATGAGCGGCATCCGGTCGTGGATGTGGCCCAGGGAGTCCTCGGCCTCGGTGGTCAGCACGGTGCAGGTCCAGCGGAACCGGTCGTCGGCGTCGTCGGCCTTCGACGGGTCCCGCCAGATCTCGTAGAGGCCGGCCATGGCCAGCACGCCACCGTCACGCGGCCTGATGAAGAACGGCTGCTTGCGGGGCTTGCCGGCCGCGGTGAGCTGGGAGGTGGGGTACCACTCGAAGTAGCCGTCGGCGGGGAGCAGGCAGCGTCGGACGGCGAAGGCCCGCTTGTAGGCCGGCTTGTCGGCGACCGTCTCCATCCGCGCGTTGATCATCCGGCTGCCGATGCCGGGATCCTTGGCCCACGACGGCACCAGCCCCCAGGTCAGCACCCGCAGCTGGCGCTCGGGCGGCTCGGGGTCGTCGCCCCCGACCGGCGGCCGGGCCGCCCTCTCCAGCACGGCGTAGACCTGTTTGGTCGGCGCCACGTTGTAGTCGGGCTCCAGGGGCGCACCGACGCGGCTCTCGACGATCTCGAACTCCTCGACGAGATCCTCAGGCCTCCGGCTCGACGCGTAGCGACCACACATGGAGCCACCCTAGGGCGGGGAACCGACGACTACCCCGCCCCCGCCCCCTCCAGCGACACGGCCGGGGCCGCTGGAGGAGGTCAGGGCCGGGCCAGCTCGTCGAGCAGCACGGTGACGCCGGCGTCGGTGCCCGGCAGGCCCTCGATCCAGATGCGAGACATCTGCCCGTCGAGCTCCACACCCTCGACGAGCCGGCGCAGCAGCCGCACCCGCTTGCCGAGGCGCTCCTCGCGCTCCGCGATGACGACGACCCGGTTGGGGCTGATCCTGCCGATGGTCTCGGCGCCGCTGAAGACGGTGCGGGCGGCCTCGCCCAGCCGGGCCATCCGCAGCGAGCGGGTGATCGACCGGTCCCCGGCCGCGACCATGTTGTGACGGTTGTGACGGTCGTGCGGGAGATCGAGCACGACCAGGCAGTAGCGGTCGCCGAGGTGGGGGTGTGCCGCCTCGCGGAGCTGACCCCTGATCAGCTCCGCGAGGCGGCTCCGCACGTGAGCCGGACTGGCCAGGCCGGTCAGGGGCTCCTCGCACGAGATCTGGTGGAGGTAGGCCAGCGTGGCGTCGCTCCAGGCGACCAGCAGCGCCGAGACGTCGTCGTACGACGGGTCGCGGCCGCACACCGCCCGCGAGGTCTCCCGCAGCGCGTCGAGGGTCTCGTCGAGCGAGGCGCCGTCCCGGGCCAGCTCCGCACCGGCGACGCGACAGGCGGAGACCGAGCCCGCGCCCGCGGCGAGTGCCTCCGCCACCGCCTCGAACCGTGGCGGCAACCGGAGCCGCAGCCCGGAGGTCAGGTCCCCGCCCGCTGCGGGGTCGGCAACGGGGACGGTGCGCGCGCGCAGGTCGAATATCCCCACAGGAGCTCCCTCGGTCGGTGTCTACGTCGGAGGAACGGCGATGGGGGCGATTCATGACGCCGAACCGCGGGGCTATTTCCTCGGCCCTCCGGGCGCCGGATCCGGCGCGCGCGACGCGCCGAGCGAATACAGTGAGCGCAACCTTTCCGCAACCTGGACGTTGACCCATGGTGAGCAACACGCTGCAGGCCATCGAGGGCCCCGGGGACGCCGAGCTGATCTCGGCCGTCCGGGGTGGGGACATCGATGCCTACGGACAGCTCTTCGCACGGCACGTGGACGCCGCGAGGCGCCTGGCGAGACAGATCGTCTCCCCCGGGGACGTCGACGATCTGGTGTCCGACGCGTTCGCGAAGGTGCTCGTCGTCCTGCAGCGCGGCGGCGGTCCCGACATCGCGTTCCGCGCCTACCTGCTCACCGCCGTACGCCGCCTGCGGGTCGACAGGTTCCGCGCCGCCGCGAAGGTGCAGGTCACCGACGACATGGAGGCGTTCGACCCGGGCGTGCCGTTCCGCGACACCGCGGTCGAGGGCTTCGAGAACGCCGCCGCGGCCCGGGCCTTCGCCTCGCTGCCCGAGCGCTGGCAGGCGGTGCTGTGGCACACCGAGGTCGAGGGACAGAAGCCGGCCGATGTGGCCGTGCTGCTCGGCATGACGCCCAACTCCGTCTCGGCGCTCGCCTACCGGGCGCGCGAGGGCCTGCGGCAGGCGTTCCTCACCCAGCACGCCGGTGAGCTCGAGGGCGACACCTGCCGCTGGACCCACGCGCACCTCGGGGCCTACGTGCGTGCTGGGCTGTCTCGCCGCGACACGGGGAAGGTCGAGGAGCACGTCCAGGAGTGCCGCACGTGCGCGGCGATCTACCTCGAGCTCACCGAGGTCAACTCCAACCTCTCCGGTGTCCTGGCGCCGCTGCTGCTGGGCGGCTTCGCGGCGGCGTACGTCGCGTCGGGCACCGCCACCGTCGGCCTCGGCGCCGGCATCGGTGTGCTCGTCGGCCGGGTGCGTGACCTGGTGCTCGGCAACGCCCCGGTCGCCGCGGCAGCGGGCGTGGCCACGACGGCGGTCATCGCCGGCGCCGTGTTCGTCGCCGTGCAGAACAACAACAGCGACGAGCTCTCCTCCGCCGACATGCCGCTCGCCCCGATCGCCACGTCCGGATCGCGCACCCCCGGCCCGACGGCGACACCCGGGGCCGGCTCCGACCTCGCTCGGTCGCCGGGCGAGCTGGGCTCCGAGACCGCCGGCTCCGTTGACCCGACCGACGGCACCGTCATCGTCCTGCCCACGGGCGACCCGGCCACGGACCCCTCCACCGACACTGGCGATCCGACCGGCGACCCGACCGGCGACCCGACCGGCGACGGCCGCGACGACCCGACCGGCGGGCCGCCGGACGGACCCGGGGCCGGGCCCACCGGCAAGCCCAGCGACAAGCCCAGTGCCGGGCCCACAGGCAAGCCCACTGCCCAGCCCAGCGACAAGCCCAGCGACAAGCCCAGCGACAAGCCCAGCGACAAGCCGGACCACGAGCACGCCCACGAGTGGCCCGACCGCAGGCCCGACCCCGGGGCCGACGAGCGGGCCGACCGGCGGGCCGACCACCGGCCCCACCACCGGCCCGACCACCGGCCCGACCACCGGCCCCACCACCGGCCCGACCGAGCCGCCGACTCCCGTCGCCGACATCGCCGTCTCGGCCAAGGCCAAGCGCTTCGTCGCCCTGTGGGACATCGTGGTGACCGTGACGGGAGTGCCGGCCGGCGCCGAGGCCTCCCTGAAGGCCCACGTCAACGGACCGCCCGGGCTGGTCGGCCTGGCCTACGTGGGCGGCGACACCCGCTGCCGGGGCAACATCCAGAACATCACCTGCACCGTGACGCCGGGCCCGTTCCGGTTCATCGCCGCGGCGCTGGCCCGAGGCACCGTCGACTTCACCGTGACCGCCACGGACGTCGACGATCCCGACCTCGACAACAACACCGCGACGGTCACCTTCGACTGACCGCGGGGTATCGGGTAGGAATGTCCCATGACCGTGACGCGACTGATCGCCCGACCCATGCTCGCCTCCATGTTCGTCGTGGGTGGCGTCAACGCCCTGCGCAACGCCGACGCCCATGCGGCGGCGGCGAAGCCGGTGGCCGACAAGCTCGTCCCGCTGGCCAAGAAGGCCGTGCCGCAGGCACCGATCCCCAGTGACACCAAGACCCTGGTGCGCATCAACGGTGTCGCGCAGGTCGTCGCCGGCCTCACCCTGGCGACCGGCCGGGCGCCCCGCCTGTCGGCGACCGTCCTCGCGGCGACGCTGGTGCCGACCACCGCAGCCGGCCACCGGTTCTGGGAGGAGAGCGACCCGGGCGCGCGCAGCGCCCAGCGGATCCACTTCTTCAAGAACGTCTCGATGCTCGGCGGCCTGCTGCTCGCCGGCGTCGACACCGACGGGAAGCCGGGCATGGCCTGGCGGGCACGACGCGCCGCCCGCGACGTACGCCGCGAGGCCGGCCAGCTGGCCAAGGACGCCCGTCACGAGGCGAAGCTCGTCCGCGCCCAGATCGGCTGACGCCACACGTGAGCGTGCTCGTCGACGACCCGTGGCCGGCCCCGCGGGCCGGCGACCCCGTCGACCTGAAGATCGACCTGCCCGGGTCGAAGTCGCTGACCAACCGGGCGCTGATCCTGGCCTCGATCGCCGACGGCCCCAGCGTCGTGCGCCGTGCCCTGCGGTCGCGCGACACGACCCTGATGGCACGGGCGCTCACCGCCCTCGGCGCCGCAGTCGACACCAGTGGTGACGACTGGCACGTCACCCCCGCCGGGTTCGGCGCCGGGGCCGACGCGGAGGTCGACTGCGGGCTGGCCGGCACGGTGATGCGGTTCGTCCCGCCGATAGCCGCGCTCTCGACCGCCACGACCACGTTCGACGGCGACGCCCACATGCGCACCCGCCCGATCGGCACGGTCCTCACCAGCCTGCGCGACCTGGGCGTGACGATCGACGACGGCGACCGCGGCGCACTGCCCTTCTCGGTCGTCGGCCAGGGCTCGGTGCGGGGTGGGCGGGTCGTCATCGACGCGTCGATGTCGTCGCAGTTCGTCTCGGCGCTGCTGCTGGCCGGCGCGCGCTACGAGCAGGGTGTGGAGGTCTGCCACGAGGGCGAGCCGGTGCCGTCGCTGCCCCACATCGAGATGACGGTCGCGATGCTGCGCGCGCACGGCGTCGAGGTCGACGACGCCGAGCCCGACCGCTGGGCGGTCGCGCCCGGTCCGGTCCGGGCCGCCGACCACGTCATCGAGCCGGACCTCTCCAACGCCGCCCCGTTCCTCGCGCTGGCGGCCGTGTCGGGTGGCTCCGTCGTCGTCCGCCGCTGGCCGGAGTCCACCACCCAGGCGGGCGACGCGCTGCGCGACATCCTGACCTCGATGGGGTGCGAGGTGACCCGGGTGCCCGAGGGGCTGCGGGTGCGTGGCACCGGCGTGCTGCACGGCATCGACGTCGACCTGCACGACGTCGGCGAGCTGACCCCGGCCGTGGCGGCGCTCTGCGCCCTCGCCGACTCCCCTTCACACCTGCGCGGCGTCGCCCACATCCGTGCCCACGAGACCGACCGCATCAGCGCGCTCGTCACCGAGCTGTCGTCGCTCGGCGCGCACGTGACCGAACGCGACGACGGCCTGTCCCTCGACCCGGCCCCGCTGCACGGGGGTGTCTTCCGCACCTACGACGACCACCGGATGGCGCACGCCGCGGTGATCCTCGGCGCGGCCGTCGACGGCGTACGCGTCGAGAACATCGCCACCACCGGCAAGACGTTCCCCGACTTCGCCCCGTTCTGGACGGGACTGCTGTGAGTCGTCAGCAGCAGCGCTACGACGAGAACGACCAGGAGCACTACGACCGCCCGCGACGGCGTACCCGCCCCCGCACCAAGGAGCGGCCCACCTACGACGACGCCGTCCCCGGCCGGGTGGTCACCGTCGACCGTGGACGCTTCACCCTCCTCATCGACAGCCGCATCGTGATGGCCATGAAGTCCCGGCCGCTGGGCCGCAAGGGCGTGGTGGTGGGCGACTGGGTGCGGGTGGTGGGTGACGTCTCGGGCGACGACGGCTCGCTGGCGCGGATCGTCGAGGTCACCGAGCGCACCAGCACGCTGCGGCGTACCGCCGACGACGACGACCCGGTCGAGCGCGTCATCGTGTCCAACGCCGACCAGCTGGTCGTCGTGACCGCCCTGGCCGACCCCGAGCCCCGCCCGCGGCTGATCGACCGCGCGCTCGTCGCGGCGTACGACGAGGGCATGGCGCCGCTGCTCTGCCTGACCAAGGCCGACCTGCGCGATCCCGAGACGCTGTTGTCGACCTACCGCTCCCTCGGCGTGCCGTGGGTCGTCACCCAGCGCGGAGGCGAGCTCGACGTCGTCCGCGACCGCCTGCGTGGCCGCACCAGCGTGCTCGTCGGCCACAGCGGCGTCGGCAAGTCCACGCTCGTCAACGCCCTGGTGCCCGACGCGCACCGCTCCGTCGGAGTCGTCAACGCGGTCACCGGACGGGGCCGGCACACCTCGACCTCGGCGTACCTCCTCGAGCTGCCCGACGGTGACGGCTGGATCATCGACACCCCGGGCATCCGCTCGTTCGGGCTGGCGCACGTGCGACCCGAGAAGCTGATCGAGGCGTTCCCCGACCTCGACGAGATGACCGAGGAGTGCCCGCGCGGCTGCACGCACGGCCTCACCGAGCCCGAGTGCGGGCTCGACGAGGCGATCGCCGCCGGGGAGGCCGACCCGGAGCGGGTCGAGTCGTTCCGCCGGCTCCTCGCGGCCCGCGAGGGCTCGAGCGACTGACCCCGTCCCGTCGGGGTCGACCGGTGGGTCAGCTGCCCCAGACCGCCTGGGCGCCGGCGTCGCCGGCGAGCACCACCCAGACAAGTGTCGCCAGCGCGCCGGCCAGCAGGAGCACCGCGAGCAGCGCCCGGACGGCACCGCCACGGTGATGGGCGAGCGCGGTGAGCACGGCCACGGCCGCGAAGCCGCTCACGACCAGGCGCAGGGTCCCGGCCAGCTCCTCGTGCTGCTCGATCCTGTCGAGCACGACGCCCGAGACGCCGTCGAAGCGCGCGGACTCGAAGAACTCCTCACCGGTGAGGAAGGCCGCCCAGATCGAGCCGGCCGCGATCAGCGCCAGCACGACCATCGGCCAGCGCAGCCGGTCTCGCCACGGAGGCAGGAGGTAGGCCAGTGCCGTCAGGGCGGCCAGGGGGCCGAAGACGACCGCCGCGTGCACGACCAGCGGGTGCAGGGGGACACCGTTGATCTCCATGCATGCACGCTAGCGCCGAACCGGCGGGCGGGCTGGCACTAACCTGTGCGACATGCCCATCTCCGGTCCGGCTTCGCCCGACTACACCGACGACCTCCGGCTCGCGCACGTCCTCGCGGACGATGCCGACTCGACGTCCACGTCGCGGTTCAAGGCGCTCGACCTGCATGTCATGACCAAGCCTGATCTGACGCCGGTCACCGACGCCGACCAGGCCGTCGAGGAGGGCATCCGGCGCACCCTGTCGAAGGCGCGCTCGCGGGACGCCGTACTCGGTGAGGAGACGGGCTCGACCGGCCACAGCCAGCGCCAGTGGATCATCGACCCGATCGACGGCACCAAGAACTTCGTGCGCGGGGTGCCCGTCTGGGCGACCCTGATCGCCCTCGCCGTCGACGGCGAGGTCGTGCTCGGCGTCGTCTCCGCGCCCCAGCTGCAGCGCCGCTGGTGGGCCTCGAAGGGCAACGGCGCGTGGACCGGACGTTCGCTGCTGAAGTCGACGCGGTGCGAGGTGTCCGACGTGCGCCGCCTCGAGGACGCCTCGCTGTCCTACAGCTCGCTCCACGGCTGGGACGAACGAGGCCGGCTCGACGACTTCTGGTCGTTGTCGCGCCGGTGCTGGCGCACCCGTGCGTACGGCGACTTCTGGTCCTACATGCTCCTCGCGGAGGGAGCCGTCGACCTGGCCGCCGAGCCCGAGCTGGAGACCTACGACATGGCCGCGCTCGACATCGTCGTGCGGGAGGCCGGCGGCCGGTTCACCTCCCTCGACGGCACCAACGGCCCCTTCGGGGGCAACGCGCTGGCCTCCAACGGGCATCTCCACGAGGCCGCGCTGGCGTTCCTGGGGTCGATGCCGGACGACGAGCAGGACCCCGACGCCCGGCGAGCCGGACCAGGATCGGTGCACGACCTGCGGGACCGGCGTCCGTCGTTGGACTGACACGTCTCGCCTGCCGTGTCGGCCCTGTCCTCCGGCGCCGGACCCGACTAGATTCGAGGTCTCTCGACCGAAGTCGAGTCACCGGAGGTGTGACATGCGGATCAACGACGTGCTCAAGGCCAAGCCCAGTCACGACGTCATCACCATCAGTCCAGACGCCACCGTGCGCGAGCTCGTCGCGCTTCTCCACCAGTACAACGTCGGCGCCCTCATCGTCAGCGGCGACGGCACGTCGGTCGACGGGATCGTCAGCGAGCGTGACGTCGTACGCCGTCTCCACGACGATGCCGAGGTCCTGGACCGGGCGGTCGGCTCGATCATGACCGCCGAGGTGCGCACCTGCCAGGGCGACTCGGCCCTCACCGACCTGATGCAGCTGATGACCGAGCACCGCATCCGGCACGTGCCCGTGGTCGCCGACGGCAGCCTGGTCGGGATCATCAGCATCGGCGACCTCGTCAAGCACCGCATCGACGAGCTGGAGTTCGAGCGCGACCAGCTCGACAGCTACGTGCACCAGACCTGAGGTCCCTCGAGGCGTCCCACTAGGGTGGTCGCCATGGACAAGCCTGAAGTCGACCCGCACATGGGAGCCGTTCCGTCCGACCTCGAGGTCACCGACCTCATCGAGGGCGACGGCGCCGAGGCCACCACCGGCACGACCGTCTCGGTCCACTACGTCGGTGTCGCCCACTCCTCCGGCGAGGAGTTCGACGCGTCGTACAACCGAGGGACGCCGCTGCAGTTCCGTCTGGGCATCGGCCAGGTCATCTCCGGCTGGGACCAGGGCGTCGAGGGGATGAGGATCGGCGGACGACGCCGGCTCGTCATCCCGCCGCACCTGGGCTACGGCGACCGGGGCGCCGGCGGTGCGATCGCACCGGGCGAGACGCTGATCTTCGTCGTCGACCTGCTCGGCGTCAGCTGACCCCACGCGCTACCAGGGCAGGTCGTCGGCGACCTCGCCGGTCGCGACCCGCGCAGAGACCCCTGCGAGCGTCACGACGTCGCCCGGCACGAGCTGGCGACCGCGCCGCGTCTCGACCTCGCCGTTGACCTCGACCGAGCCCTGGATCATCAGCACCTTGGCCTCCGAGCCGTGGTCGATGAGGTTGGCGAGCTTGAGGAACTGACCGAGCCGGATCGACTCGTCGCGGATCGGGACGTCCTGGGGGGCGGGCATGGGGCCATTGTGTCCCGCCGCCGGTGTGGGGCCTTGGTCGCCCAGCGCTATCGGGCGAGCACGCTCACGGTGTGGATGAGCACGCCGACGAGCCCGCCCACGATGGTGCCGTTGATGCGGATGAACTGCAGGTCGCGGCCGACGTGGAGCTCGATGCGTCGCGCGGCCTCCTTGCCGTCCCAGCGCTCGATCGTGTGCGTGATGACGGCGGTGACCTCGGCGCCGTACCTCGAGACGGCGAACACCGCGACGTCCGCCGCGGTCTGGTCGAGGCGCTTGCGCAGCTCGGCGTCGGCGGTGAGCTTATCGGCGAACGTCGAGAGCTCGGCCAGCAACCGCCGGCGTACGGCGCCGTCGTGGTCGTCGAGTGAGGCCAGGAGGGCGCTACGCAGGGCGTTCCAGAGCGAGACGCCTGTCGCGAGCACCTGCGGGTGGGCTAGGACGCGCTCCTTGAGCCGCTCGGCGCGCTCCTGGGTGTCGGGGTCGTCCGTCAGGTCCTGCGCGAGCTGCGCCAGCACCTGGTCGAGGGCCACCCGGGCGTGGTGACGGGGGTCGTCGCGGATGTCGGTGACCCAGCGGACGGCCTCGGTGTGGATGCGGGTGGTGACGGCCTCGTTGAGGCGCGGGGGCGCCCACCACGGCGCACGCTCGCCGATGACCTCGATGAACGTGTCGGGATTCCTGACGAGCCAGCGGTGCAGCTCCTCGAGGGCGAGGTCGACCATGCCGTGGTGCAGGTCGTCGGCCACGATCTCCGACAGCAGTCCGCCGGCGAGCGGGGCGATGGGCTCCTCGCGGAACCGCGGCAGCAGGGCCTCGGTGAAGAAGTCCTCGATCTGGTCGTCGCGGACCTTGGCGAGACCCAGGGCAGCCACGTCGGCGACCTCCCCGACGACCCAGCGGGCGTTGGCCTCCTCGGCGAGCCAGGTGCCGACGCGGGCCGAGATGGTCGCCGCGGCCACCCGCTCGCGGATCACGCCCTCCTGGAGGAAGTTCTCGCCGACGAACTCCTCGAGCCCCCGGCCGAGGTCGTCCTTGCGGCGCGGGATCAGTGCGGTGTGCGGGATCGGCAGGCCGAGCGGGTGCTTGAAGAGCGCCGTCACGGCGAACCAGTCGGCGATCGCGCCGACCATCGAGGCCTCCGCGCCGGCGTTGACGAAACCGAGGAAGCCCTCCTGGCCCAGCGTCGCGACGTACACCACGGCGGCGAGGCCGAGCAACGACACCGCGACGGTGCGCATCTGGCGCAGGCCACGGCGGCGCGCCTCGTCGGCCGCCGGCTCGGAGGTGATCGTCGGGGCCGTGCTGGTGCTGGTGCTCATCGCGGCCATCCTCCCCTGCCCGTGCCAGAATGCCGCCCATGCCTCGCACCATCATCACCTTCGGGACGTTCGACGTGTTCCACGTCGGACACCTCCGCGTCCTCGAGCGGGCGGCCGCCCTCGGCGACCGACTCGTTGTGGGTGTCTCCGCCGACTCCCTCAACGAGCGGAAGAAGGGCCGCGTTCCGGTGTTCAGCCAGGGCGAGCGGCTGGCGATCGTGGCCGCCCTCAAGGTGGTCGACGCGGTGTTCGTCGAGGAGAGCCTCGAGCTCAAGCGCGACTACATCCTCGAGCACGGCGCCGACGTGCTGGTGATGGGCGACGACTGGGCCGGCAAGTTCGACGAGTTCAACGACGTGTGCGAGGTCGTCTACCTGACCCGCACCCCGGCCATCTCGACGACCGCGATCATCGAGCACATCGCAGACCTGTGAGCCGAGCAGCGCCGACCGAGGAACGAGGTCGGCGCGTGGGCTCGGCCGGGTTGAGCACGCGCCGCGACCGAGGCGCGAGGTCGCACGAGCGCGTCGAAACCCGGTCAGCGCCCAACCCACCTCACCCTCCGATGTCTCGTTGGTCGAGTAGCGAGCGCGTATTCGTTGGTCGAGTAGCGAGCGCGTATTCGTTGGTCGAGTAGCGAGCGCCAGCGAGCGTATCGAGACCGAGCCCACCGGAAGCGGGTCTCGATACACCTCGCTCGTCCCTCGCGAGGCACTCGACCACCGACAGATCGTTGGTCGAGTAGCGAGCGCCGACGGATCGTTGGTCGAGTAGCGAGCGCCAGCGAGCGTATCGAGACCGAGTTCGCCCGAGGCGGGTCTCGATACACCTCGCTCGTCCCTCGCGAGGCACTCGACCACCGACAGGGAGCCCGCGAGGCACTCGACCACCGACGGCTCGTTGGTCGAGTAGCGAGCGCCAGCGAGCGTATCGAGACCGAGTCCTCCCGAAGCGGGTCTCGATACACCTCGCTCGTCCCTCGCGAGGCACTCGACCACCGACAGGGAGCCCGCGAGGCACTCGACCACCGACTCCTCGTTGGTCGAGTAGCGAGCGCCAGCGAGCGTATCGAGACCGAGTCCTCCCGAAGCGGGTCTCGATACGCCTCGCTCGTCCCCCGCGAGGCACTCGACCACCGACTCCTCGTTGGTCGAGTAGCGAGCGCGTATTCGTTGGTCGAGTAGCGAGCGCCAGCGAGCGTATCGAGACCGAGTCCTCCGGAAGCGGGTCTCGATACACCTCGCTCGTCCCTCGCGAGGCACTCGACCACCGACAGATCGTTGGTCGAGTAGCGAGCGCCGACGGCTCGTTGGTCGAGTAGCGAGCGCCAGCGAGCGTATCGAGACCGAGTTCGCCCGAGGCGGGTCTCGATACACCTCGCTCGTCCCTCGCGAGGCACTCGACCACCGACAGAGAGCCCGCGAGGCACTCGACCACCGACAGCTCGTTGGTCGAGTAGCGAGCGCCAGCGAGCGTATCGAGACCGAGCCCACCGGAAGCGGGTCTCGATACACCTCGCTCGTCCCTCGCGAGGCACTCGACCACCGACAGGGAGCCCGCGAGGCACTCGACCACCGACTCCTCGTTGGTCGAGTAGCGAGCGCCAGCGAGCGTATCGAGACCGAGTCCTCCCGAAGCGGGTCTCGATACACCTCGCTCGTCCCTCGCGAGGCACTCGACCACCGACAGATCGTTGGTCGAGTAGCGAGCGCCGACATTCGTTGGTCGAGTAGCGAGCGCCAGCGAGCGTATCGAGACCGAGTCCTCCGGAAGCGGGTCTCGATACACCTCGCTCGTCCCTCGCGAGGCACTCGACCACCGACAGAGGGCGAGTAGCGAGCGCAGTATCGTTGGTCGAGTAGCGAGCGCCGACGGCTCGTTGGTCGAGTAGCGAGCGCCAGCGAGCGTATCGAGACCGAGTTCGCCCGAGGCGGGTCTCGATACACCTCGCTCGTCCCTCGCGAGGCACTCGACCACCGACAGATCGTTGGTCGAGCAGCGAGCGTATCGAGACCGAGCCCACCGGAAGCGGGTCTCGATACACCTCGCTCGTCCCTCGCGAGGCACTCGACCACCGACAGATCGTTGGTCGAGTAGCGAGCGCCAGCGAGCGTATCGAGACCGAGTCCTCCCGAAGCGGGTCTCGATACACCTCGCTCGTCCCTCGCGAGGCACTCGACCACCGACAGACCCGCGAGTAGCGACCGACTCGTTGGTCGAGTAGCGAGCGCCAGCGAGCGTATCGAGACCGAGTCCTCCCGAAGCGGGTCTCGATACACCTCGCTCGTCCCTCGCGAGGCACTCGACCACCGACAGGGAGCCCGCGAGGCACTCGACCACCGCATGAGGACCCGGCGAGGCACTCGACCACGGAGGGTGAGATGCAACCTGCCGGTGCCACGCCGTGGTACTTCCCGCACGGCGGCCCGACCCGGCACGTAGCCTGTTGCCTGAACCGTGCTGCGTCGGAATCAGTCCGATGCGCCCGATGGAGAGATTCTCGTTCGTCGTCTCGTCACGCTGGTGCTCGCCGCAGCCGTGTCGCTCACCCTCGCCCTGCCGGGCGCGGTGGCCGCTACCCCTCGCAAGCCCGTCGTCCCCGCCGCCCTCGCGGCGCCGGTGATCGCGCAGGCTCGAGCCGCTCTCGACGACCAGCCCGGAAGCCGACCTCGACGTCTCCATCGCCATTCTCGACGGTCTCGGCTCGACCCGACAGACGGTCGGCGAGCGCCAGCGACGCGCGCCGGTCGCCCGAGCGGTCTCGATACGCCTCGCCCACCGAGAACGTCCTCGCGAGGCACTCGACTACCGACAGGGTGCCCGCGAGGCACTCGACCACCCATGAGGACCCGGCGAGGCACTCGACCACGGAGGGTGAGATGCAACCTGCCGGTGCCACGCCGTGGTACTTCCCGCACGGCGGCCCGACCCGGCACGTAGCCTGTTGCCTGAACCGTGCTGCGTCGGAATCAGTCCGATGGGCCCGATGGAGGGATTCTCGTGCGTCGTCTCGTCACGCTGGTGCTCGCCGCAGCCGTGCCGCTCACCCTCGCCCTGCCGGGCGCGGTGGCCGCTGCCCCCCGCAAGCCCGCCGTCCCCGCCGCCCCCGCGGCGCCGGTGATCGCGCAGGCCCGGGCCGCTCTCGACGGCACAGCCAAGGAAGCCGACCGCGACGTCTCCATGGCCATGCGCGACGTGTTCTTGGCCCGGCCCGGGCTGAGCCCGGCCGGCAAGCGCCAGGCCGACGCGCTGCTGGGTCGCCCGACCGACCCCGAGAGCCCGGACAACCCCAACACCACGACGTACCAGGCCGGTGCGCCCCGCGCCCAGGTCTGCGGCCCGCACGTCTGTGTCACCTACGTCACCGCGAGCGCCGACACGTCCAGCGCCGCGTGGGCGGCCCAGACCCTCCAGGTGATGGAGGCGGCGTGGACCCGCGAGGTCGACCAGATGGGCTACCGCGCGCCCGCCGTCGACGGTGTCGCCGGTGGCGACGGCCGCTTCGACGTCTACCTCGCCGACGTGTCGTCGCAGGGCTACTACGGCTTCTGCGTGCCCGAGGCGCCCGTCGCCGGCCAGAAGTACCTGGCCCAGGCCTACTGCATCCTCGACAACGACATGCTCGGCTTCCCGATGGACCCGGTCTCCAGCCTGCGCGTCACGGCGGCACACGAGTTCTTCCACGCCATCCAGTTCAACCTCGACGCCGCCGAGGACAAGTGGTGGATGGAAGCGTCCGCCACCTGGATGGAGGAGCAGGTCGCCGACGACGTCGACGACAACCGGCAGTACCTCTCCGTCGGTCAGCTCGGCAGGCCCGGCGTCCCGCTCGACACGTACGACGGCTCGCTGGCGATGTACGGCAACTGGCTGTTCGTCCAGAAGCTGGCCCAGTCCTACGGCGTCGACGCGGTCCGCCAGATCTGGAGCCGGCTCGACGCCGCAGCGGGCGCGCCCGACGAGTCGTCCATCCAGGCCGTCTCCAACTTCCTGCGCTCGAAGAAGACGAACTTCTCGAAGTTCTACTCCACCTTCGTCGAGGCCAACCAGATCCCGCAGAAGAAGTACTCCGAGGGCTCGGCGTACAAGCAGGCGCCGACGACCTCGAAGGTCACCCTGACCGGCAAGAAGCGCAACACCGGCAGGAAGAAGCTCGCCACGCCGCACCTCTCGAGCACCTCCCTGCGGATCAAGCCGGGCAAGGGCATCAAGGGCAAGCGCAAGCTCCTCATCTCCGTCGACGCGACCCGCGGCAAGAAGGCCCACCCGGTCGCCCGCGCCCTCGTCTTCACGAAGAAGGGCGCGGTGTCGAAGACGACCATCAAGCTGAACAAGAAGGGCAAGGGCAGCAAGCTGGTCAAGTTCAACCGCGGCAAGGTCAAGTACGTCGTCCTGCTGCTCACCAACGCCTCCACCCGCTACAAGAACTGCGTCACGGCCAACACCAACTGGGCGTGCGGCGGCCGACCCAAGGACGACAAGCAGAAGTTCATCGTCAACGCGTCGGTGCGCTAGGGGCCCGCGTGCCCCGCACCCACGTGGGCTTCCGGCCCACCCCTGACGCCCTGGCGGCTCTCGACGAGCTCCCCGGGGAGGTCACGACCAGTGAGGACTCCTCCGGTCAGGGGCGCGCGGCGTTGCTGGACGACGTCGCCGGGTGTGACGCCGTCGTCACGCTGCTGACCCAGCGCGTCGACGACGAGCTCCTCGACGCCGCCGGGCCCGGTCTGCGGGTCGTGGCCAACGTCGCGGTCGGGCACGACAACATCGACCTCGAGGCCTGCCGTCGACGCAACGTGGTCGTGACGACGACGCCGGGCGTGCTCGACCAGGCCACCGCCGACCTCGCCGTCGCACTGGTCCTGGCCACCGCTCGACGGGTGGTCGAGGCCGACGCGTTCATCCGGTCGGGCAACGCCTGGACCTGGAGCCCGGACCTGTTCGTCGGGCTCGACGTCACCGGCGCCACCATCGGGATCGTCGGCCTCGGCCGGATCGGCCAGCAGGTCGCACGCCGGGCAGCCGCCTTCGACATGCGGGTGCTCGCGACTCCGTCACGCAGCGGTACGGCCGCCGCGACCGCGCTCGGGGTCGAGACGATGCCCCTCGACCAGCTGCTGGCCGAGAGCGACATCGTGTCCCTGCACTGCCCGCTGACCCCCGAGACCAGGCACCTGATCGGTGCCGACCAGCTGGCGCTCATGAGGCCCGACGCCATCCTGGTCAACACCGCCCGCGGCCCGATCGTCGACGAGGCCGCCCTGGCGGCGGCGCTGGTCGCCGGGCAGATCGGCGGTGCCGGGCTCGACGTGTTCGAGGACGAGCCCGACATCCATCCCGACCTCGTCGGCCGGCCCGACGTGGTGCTCCTCCCCCACATCGGCAGCGCCGGACGGCGTACCCGCCTGCGGATGCTCGAGCTCGCACTCGACAACGTCCGCGCCGTGCTGGCGGGCGAGACGCCGCCGACTCCGGTCTGACTCAGACCTGGTCGGACGTCACGATCCGCACGAGCGGCGCAAGCTGCTCGAGCAGCACCAGCGCCTGGCCGTGCAGCTCCTCGGTGGCGCCGGCGCAGGCGTCCGAGACCACGGTGACCTGACGACCGGCGTCGGCGGCCCCGAGGACCGTGCCGAGCACGCAGCACTCCGTCGCGACCCCGCACACCACGAGCGGAGCGTCCCCGACGACCGCCTCCAGCTCGGGTCCCCATTTCGAGAAGGTCGGCCTGGTGACGACCGGCGACCCCTCGGCGACCGGCGACGTCAGGTCCCACACCGGATCGTCCTGGGCCACCCGGAAGGACGGCCACTGGTCGTAGTAGTCGGCCCAGGCGCCGGGCTCGGCGGGATCGCGCACGAAGCGCGTCCGCACGACCCGGCCCTCGAACCTCTCGGCGAGGCCGGCCACCACCCGCTCAGCGCGTGCGTAGTCCGGGGTGGCCCAGTCGGACGCCGGGTCACCGAACGCGACCTGCATGTCGACGACGACCAACCAGGGGCGGCTCGGGCTCAGATCCATGGCGCGACGGTATCCGCCCCCGGAGCGGCCGCGTCAGCGGAAGGCGGCCTCCCCCGTCAACGCCTGGCCGATCACGAGCTGGTGGACCTCGCTGGTGCCCTCGTAGGTGAGGACCGACTCGAGGTTGTTGGCGTGCCGCATGATCGGGTACTCCAGGGTGATCCCCGCGGCGCCGAGCAGGGTGCGGCACTCGCGGGCGATCGCGATCGACTCGCGCACGTTGTTGAGCTTGCCGAGGCTGACCTGCTCGGGCGCGAGGGTGCCGGCGTCCTTGAGCCTGCCGAGGTGCAGCGCGAGCAGCATGCCCTTGCCGAGCTCGAGGGTCATGTCGGCGAGCTTGGCCTGCGTGAGCTGGTAGCCGGCCAGCGGCTTGTCGAAGATCTCGCGCTCGCGGGTGTAGGCGATCGCGGTCTCGAGACAGTCGCGGGCCGCGCCCAGGGCACCGAACACGATGCCGTAGCGCGCCTCGTTGAGGCACGAGAGCGGGCCGGAGAGGCCCCTGGCCTCCGGCAGCATCGCGGACGCCGGGAGCCGCACGCCCTCGAGCACGAGCTCGGAGGTGACGGACGCGCGCAGCGACATCTTCCTCTTGATGGCGGGCGCGGAGAAGCCGGGTGTGTCGGTGGGTACGACGAACCCGCGCACCTTGTCGTCGGTCTGCGCCCAGACCACGGCGACATCGGCCACGGAGCCGTTGGTGATCCACATCTTGGTGCCGTCGAGCACCCAGTCGTCGCCGTCGCGGACGGCGCGGGTGCGCATGCCCGCCGGGTTCGACCCGAAGTCGGGCTCCGTGAGGCCGAAGCAGCCGATCGCCTCGCCGGCCGCCATCCGCGGCAGCCACTCCTGCTTCTGCTCCTCCGAGCCGTGCTTCCAGATGCCGAACATCGCCAACGACCCCTGCACGCTCACCAGCGAGCGCAGGCCGGAGTCACCGGCCTCGAGCTCCATGCAGGCGAGCCCGTACGCCGTCGCCGTCGTGCCCGCACAGCCGTAGCCCTCGAGGTGCATCCCGAGCACGCCCAGCGAGCCGAGCTCCTTCGCGAGGTCCCGGGCGGGTATCTCTCCCGACTCGTACCAGTCGGCCAGGTGCGGCCGGATCTTCTCGTCGACGTGCTTGCGCACCGTGTCGCGGATCGCGAGGTCGTCGGGGTCGATGAGGTCGTCGGTGCCGAAGAGGCCGAGAGGGGTCCGGGGGTTCGCCATGGGTGCAGCCTTTCAGGTCAGAGAAACGCGCTGACGCCGGTCTCGGCGCGCCCGATGAGGAGCTTCTGGATCTGGCTGGTGCCTTCGTAGAGCGTCATCACCCGTGCGTCGCGCATGAACTTCTGCACGGGGTACTCATCGACGTAGCCGTAGCCGCCGAAGGCCTGGATCGCCAGGTTCGACGCGCGCACCGCCGCCTCCGAGGCGAACAGCTTGGCCTTCGACGCGGCCACGCCGTAGGGCTCGCCGCGCTCGATCAGGTCGGCGGCGCGCCAGGTGAGCAGTCGCGCCGCATCGGCGTCGAGCGAGATGTCGGCGATCATGTCCTGGATCATCTGGAACGTCGCGAGCTGGCGGCCGAACTGCTTGCGCTCCAACGAGTAGGCCACCACCGCCTCCAGGCAGGCCTGGACGATGCCGGTGCAGCCGGCGGCCACCGAGACCCGGCCCTTGTCGAGCGACTGCATCGCGATCTTGAAGCCCTGGCCCTCGGCACCGACCATCGCGGACGCCGGCACGCGGACGTCGTCGAACGCGAGCTCCGCCGTCGCCTGGCCGCGGAGTCCGAGCTTGCCGTGGATCTCGGTGGCCACGAAGCCCGGGCTGTCGGTCGGCACGAGGAACGCCGAGACACCGTGCGGGCCGGCCTCCCCGGTGCGGGCGAACACCAGGCACACGTCGGCCCACGTGCCGTTGGTGATGAAGATCTTGGAGCCGTTGATGAGGTAGTCGTCGCCGTCCCTGGTGGCCCGGGTCCTGAGGTTGCCGGCGTCGGAGCCGGTGTCGGGCTCGGTCAGCCCGAAGCACCCCAGCCTGGTGCCGCTCGCGATGCCCGGAAGCCACTCCTGCTTGTGCTCCTCGGTGCCGTGGGCCAGCACCACCTTGCCGACCAGGCCGGTCGAGACCGACACGATGCCGCGCACCGACGAGTCGGCCCGGCCGAGCTCCTCCATGCCGAGGCAGTAGGTGATGTAGTCGCCGCCCAGGCCGCCGTACTCCTCGGGGATGGTCAGGCCGAAGAACCCCATCTCGCCCATCCTCGCGATGATGGAGACGTCGACCGACTCGGCGCGGTCCCAGGCGGCGCGGTACGGCACGACCTCCCTCTCGAGGAAGTCGCGCGCAAGCCTCTGGAAGCTCAGCTGGTCGTCGTTCAGGGACAGGTCCATCGCACTCCTCCGACGTGGTCAGCCTTTGTCTACCAGCCCGGAGCCCGGATGGCCGCGAGGCTCAGGCCGGCAGGCGCAGCAGCTGACCGCGATAGGTGCCGAGAGCGGTGCGGGACGCGACGATCACCCACGCCACCAGCAGCCCGCCGTAGAGGACCGGAGCCGCCACCACCAGGAACGTCGCGCCCGTGGCGTCCGCGAGCCCCGAGGTGCCGGTCACCACCGTGCCGAGTGGGAACGTGAACGACCACCAGGTGAGCGAGAACGGCAGGCCCTGGCGGGCGGTGCGCACCGTGATCGCCAGCGCCAGGCCGAGCCAGAGCATCGCGAAGCCCCACATCGGCGCGCCGTAGACCACACCCATGGCCTCGAACGCCGTCCCGTACGGCGCGGGCAGCACCTGCGCAGCCGTGGCACCGAGCGTGTGGGATGCGGTGATCGACTGGCCGAGAGGTCCAAGCACGATCCACAGCGTGGGCACGGCCGCGGCGGGACCGATCTTGTGGTGGACCAGGCGGTCCCAGACGAGGGTGATGACGACCAGGCTGGCGACGAGGGTGAGCCCGAACATCATCGTGCAGGCCAGCTGCATCGCGAGCTGCCACTGGCCGGCCGGCAGGTGCGGCACCAGGAGCGGTCCCGTCGCCGCGCTCACCATCGGCGGCACCACCGGCATCAGCCAGCCGCCGAAGGCCGAGTCGGGCCCGACCTCGTGCGTGGTGAAGGCCTTGTAGGGCACGGCCACCGCGGTCCAGAGTCCCAGCACCGTGCCGCTCGTCCACAGCACGACGTCGAGGCGCACGGCGGCGGTCAGCCCGATGAGGGGCTCACCCACCAGCACCGCACCGGCTCCGACGGTCATCAGCGCCATCGCCGGGGCCCCGTAGAAGTGCGCCATCACCGGGTCGTCCAGGTGGCCACGGGCGGTCCGCGGGTGGTGCACGCGGTGCAGCACCGTCGCCGCGATCACCGCAGCCAACAGGACCAGGTCGGCAGCCCAGACCGCCGCGGCGAACGTCGACAGCCCGGGTACGTCGACCGGCAGGGTCGCCGCCGCGTTGGCGACGATCCCGGTGCCCATCACCGAGGCGAACCAGTTCGGACCGATGAAGGCGAAGGCGGGCTGACCCGCCAGGGCGCCCAGGAAGGCCGGGCGGGCAGCCGCGGGACGGTCGAGGGTGCCGGTCATGCCGCAAGTCTCGGTCGCGGCGGCGCCTCCCAGTAGTCCCCTTGTCCCTGTCTCCTCACAACCGCAGCCTGTGGGCGGCGTACGGTATTGCCTGTGTCTTACCAAGTGCCCGACCTGGCCGCACTCGAGCTGCTGGTGGGCATCGCCCGTCACGGCAGCATCGGCGGATCCGCGCGGGCGCTGGGCGTCAGCCAGCAGGCGGCGTCCGAACGGCTCCGCGCGGTCGAGGCGCAGACCGGCCTCACGCTGGTCCACCGCGGCGCCCGCGGCTCTCGCCTGACTCCCGCCGGTGTGGTGGTCGCCGAGTGGGCGACCCGGCTGCTGGACCTCGCCGACGAGATCGACATCGCCATCACCGGCCTGCGCGGCGACCGCGACCACGACCTCACCGTGTGGGCCAGCATGACGATCGCCGAGAGCCTGATCCCCCGCTGGCTGGTGCAGCTGCGCCAACGGCAGCTGGGCGAGGGACGCCGCCCCACGGCGGTCAGCCTGAACGCCTCCAACAGCGGCCACGTCGTCGAGGCGGTCCGCGACGGCGTGGCCGAGCTCGGCTTCATCGAGGGTGTGCGCGCTCCCCGCGGGCTCCGTCACACGCTGATCGCCCACGACGACCTGGTCCTGGTCGCAGCCACGGGCTCGCCACTCAGCCGCCGGCGCAGCCCGTTGCCTCCCGAGGAGGTCGCGGAGCTCCAGCTCACCAGCCGGGAGCGCGGGTCCGGCACCCGGGAGGTCCTCGAGACCGCGCTCCACTCCCACGGCCTGACCATGGGCGACACCGTCGTCGAGCTCACCACCGCCACGGCGATCCGTGAGGCGGTCCTCGCGGGCAGCTCCCCCGCCTTCCTCAGCCGTCGCGTGGTCGCCCGGGAGCTCGACTCCGGCCACCTCGTCATCGTCCCGACCGTCGGTCTCGACCTCACCCGGGTCTTCCGCGCGGTCTGGGTGGGCAGCAGGCAGCCCCCCGCCGGCCCGGTGCGAGAGCTGATCGCGATCGCCCGCGCCGTGGCGCCCTGAGGGCGGTGGTCTCAGCGCGCATGCCGGCGGCGAGCCTGGGTACCCCTCGATATGCACAAGACCCTGGCCTTCGGCTCCCTCGAGATCGTCTTCGACGACAGCGTCCTCCGACCGCGCGAGTGGACCACCGGCCAGTCGTTGTGGGCGGCCTCGCTGCTCCGGGACGACGTGCCGGAGGGGCCCGTGCTCGAGCTCTGCGCCGGAGCCGGCCAGATCGGCCTGCTCGCCGTCTCAGGGTCGGGGCGCAGCCTCGTGTGCGTCGACGCCGATCCCGTCGCCTGCGACTTCGCGCGCGCCAACGCCCTCGCGGCCGGACTGGGCGATCTCGTGGAGGTGCGTGAGGGGCGGCTCGAGAGCTCGCTCGCCGACGACGAGCTGTTCGCCCTCGTGATCGCCGACCCGCCCTGGGTACGCCGAGAGGAGACCGGGCGCTTCCCCGAGGACCCGCTGCTCGCGATCGACGGCGGGGACGACGGTCTCGACGTGGCGCGTGCCTGCCTGGCCGTCATCGAGCGGCACCTGATGCCCGGTGGCGCCGGCGTGCTCCAGCTCGGGTCCGAGGCGCAGGTGGAGACCCTGCGCCAGGACCCGGGCGTCCGCGCCGGCGGGCTGTCGCTCTCCGAGGTGCGCTCGCACGAGGGCGGCGTGCTGGTGCTCGTCGGTCACGGGCCCGACGACACTGCCTGACGAGAGCCGGCTGACTCAGGGCCGGTCGGCCACCGGCAGCAACTTGTGGGTGCCGTCGCAGAACGGCAGCCGGGCCGACTTCTGACAACGGCACAGCGCGACCACCGGGCGCAGGGACGCGTGGACCTGCCCGTCGGCGTCCTGCACCGTCCTCGCGCCGCGGACCAGCGCCGGGCCACCTGGGCAGAGCACGACGTCGGGGTGGTCGTAGTCCGGAGGGCCGCTCACGCCGCGCTCCCCCACCGCTCCAGCATGGACCGGGCGAACCTCGCCTCCAGGTCGAGGCAGGTGAACGCCCCGAACCAGATGCCGTCGACCTGGCCCGGCTCGTCCTCGGCCAGGGTGCCGCAGATGGCCCGCGCTGCGAGCTGCTCGTGCATGGCGTCGGCCTCGACGTGCTCGGTGTAGTAGCCGACCAGCTCCTCGGCGAAGCCGAGACGGTCCAGGCCCTGCGCCATCTTCCGCGAGGGGACCGAGCTCGACGCCTCGAACGCGGCCAGGTGACCCATGGCCGCGCCCCGCAGACGTCGGTGGAGGCCGAACAGCGACATCGCGTTGTTCATCTCCAGTGTCTCCACGGTCGCCTCGTCGAGGTAGGCGCCGTGCTCCGAGCGCAGGCCCTCGGCGTCGAGGCCCTTGGCGAACAGGTGGGAGTGGAGACGGTTGGGGTCGCCGCCGCCGTACTCGTCGAACTGCAGCTCCACCAGCGCGGCCTGGGCGCGGACGGGCAACCGCGGCACGGTCCACGAGACGGGGTCGGCCTCCTTGAGGTGGTAGACCGAGCGCTGCCGCATCAGCTCCAGCGCCTCGTCGCGCGTGGCGCGCTTCTGCACGTACGCCGCCAGCGAGGGGCCGTCGTCGGCCTCGACGTAGGCCAGCAGGTCGTCGGCCGCGTAGCCGTCGGTGGGATTGCCGGGCCAGCGTCCGCGCAGCCGGTCCTCGAGCTCACGCTCCAACCTGACGCGCAGCCCCAGGGCGGTCAGGTCCCACTCGGCCGCGTCGTCGACGTCCTCGAAGCCCCGGTAGGACAGCTCGTGCAGGACCCACAGCGCAAGCGCCGCGTCGGTGTCGTCGTCGGCGGCGCCGGGCAGGAGCGCGCCCTCCGCGGGGGCCGAGCGCAGGGCCTCGAAGAGCGCAGCGGTGAGCTCTCCGCGGGGCTTTGGCAAGATCATGCCGACCGGTACCCACTTGCGTCGGCTCCATCACCTCGCCGATCAAGTCGTCGAAATCTGGGTACCGGGCCTCGGCGCACGGTGACGAGAGCCGTCAGCGTCGGACCCGCTGCGACAGGAGATGCCACGTGAGCACCAACAGCCGACTGATCAACGCACCGGTCGAGAAGGTGTGGGAGGTGCTGGCGGACGGCTGGCTCTACCCGCTGTTCGTGGTGGGGGCGTCCCGCATGCGTGACGTCGACGACAGCTGGCCCGCGGTCGGTGCCAAGCTCCACCACTCGGTCGGCGCCTGGCCGGCGCTGCTCGACGACACGACGAGCGTCCTCGAGTGCACTGAGCACCAGAGGCTGGCGCTGCGGGCACGTGCCTGGCCGGCCGGCGAGGCCGAGGTGGTGTTCACGCTCGAGGCACGCGGTGGGTCGACGGACCTCACGATCGAGGAGGATGCCGTCTCCGGGCCGGGCGCGCTGGTGCCGAAGCCGTTGCGGGACATCCAGCTGAAGCTGCGCAACATCGAGACCCTCCAGCGGTTCGCCTACATCGCCGAGCGCCGGGAGGCCTGATCGTGACGGGCCGGGGCACGGGGTACGACGCCGTCGTCGTCGGCGCCGGGCCCAACGGCCTGGTGGCCGCCAACCGGCTCGCCGACGCCGGCTGGTCGGTGCTCCTGCTGGAGCAGCAGGCTGACGTCGGCGGCGCGGTGCGCAGTGACCGCGAGGTGCACCCCGACTACGTGCACGACACCTTCAGCGCGTTCTACCCGCTGGCAGCCGTCTCGCCGTCCATCCGCTCCTTCGGCCTGGAGGACCACGGTCTGGAGTGGACCCATGCTCCGGCCGTGCTCGGGCACCCCACGCTCGACGGTCGCTGGGCCCTCCTGCACCGCGACCGCCACCTGACGGCCGGCTGGCTCGACGAGGCCCACGGCGGCGACGGCGAGCGCTGGCTCGCCCTGTGTGCGACGTGGGACCAGATCGGTGACCAGATCCTGGGGGCCCTCCTGTCGCCGTTCCCCCCGGTGCGCTCCGGGCTCGGCGCGCTCGCGCGGCTCCGCCGGGCGGGCGGCCTCGACCTCGTCAAGACGTTCCTCACCCCGGTCGCCGACCTGGGCCGCGACCGGTTCGGCGGCGACGCACCCGGTCTGCTGCTCGCCGGCAACGCGGGCCACTCCGACATCCCGCTCGAGTCACCGGGCTCGGGGTTGTTCGGCATCCTGATGACGATGCTGGCGCAGACGGTCGGCTTCCCCGTGCCGGTGGGCGGCGCAGCCGAGCTGTCGCAGGCGCTGGCCCGGAGGTTCGAGTCCCTGGGCGGCGAGATCCGGCGCGGTCAGGCGGTGACCGAGATCGTCGTGAAGGACGCACGAGCACGTGGCGTCGTCACCGCCGACGGTGAGCGGATCGCTGCTCGGCGTGCCGTGGTGGCCGACATCACCGCACCCCGCCTGTTCGGCGGGCTGGTGCCGGCCGAGCACCTGCCGGCGCGCGTGTCCCGGGGCATGAGGCACTTCAAGCTCGACCCCGGCACGGTCAAGGTCGACTGGGCGCTCAGCGGGCCGGTGCCGTGGGCCAGCGCTCCGGCCCATGCCCCGGGCACCGTCCACATCGCCGACTCCCTCGACCAGATGTCCCAGGCGCTGGGCCAGGTCGCGGCACGCACCATCCCGGCCGCGCCGTTCATGCTCGCCGGGCAGATGACCACCGCCGACGCCACCCGCTCCCCTGCCGGCACCGAGTCGATGTGGGCCTACACGCACGTCCCGCAACCCGACCCCGGCGTCCGCGACGCCGGTGACGGCTCGGTCACCGGGGCCTGGGACCGGGACGACTGCGAGCGCTTCGCGGACCGCATGCAGGAGCGACTCGAACGCCTCGCGCCCGGCTTCGGCTCCCGCGTCGTGGCGCGTCGTGTCCTGGGGCCGCACGATCTCGAGTCCCGCAACGCCAACCTGGTCGGGGGCTCAGTCAACGGGGGCACGTCGCAGCTCCAGCAGGAGCTGTTCCTCAGACCGGTCCCCGGCCTGCTGGGCCGGGCCGAGACCGGCATCGGCGGTCTCTACCTCGGTTCCGCCAGCGCCCATCCGGGTGGCGGCGTGCACGGCGCGCCAGGCGACAACGCGGCCCGGGCGGCGCTCTTCCACGCCCGTCTCGGTCGCCTCAGGCACCCGCGATCGCACCGATGACTCGCGCCCTGTTGTCGACCGTGGTGCGACCGGCCGTGACGGCGACCGCGCGGACCGGCCCACGGTCGGGTACACAGACCCTGTGACAGCCGACCTGGTCTACCTCGTCGCCGGGGCCAGCCTGCTCCTGGCGATCGTCCTGCCCGAGCTCCTCGCACGCTGGGCCGTCTCGGCACCGATGGTGCTCGTGGGCCTGGGGATGCTGATCGGCCTCACGTCGCTGCCCGACGACCTGCCGCTCGATCCGCAGGCCAACCGGGCTGCCATCGAGCACGTGACGGAGCTGGTCGTCCTCGTCGCGCTGATGGGCGTGGGACTCGCCCTGGATCGCCCCCTCGAGCTCAGGAACCGCGCCAGCTGGCGGCGCTGGTCGCCGACCTGGCGACTCCTGCTCGTCGGGATGCCGGTCACCATCGCAGTGGTGGCGCTGCTCGGCTGGGCGGCGGGCCTGGCCCCCGCCGCGGCGATCCTCCTCGGAGCCGCCCTCGCCCCGACCGATCCCGTCCTCGCCTCGGACGTCCAGGTCGCCGGGCCGCAGACCGGGGACCACGAGGTGGACGAGACCGACGAGCTGCGGTTCACCCTCACCTCGGAGGCGGGCCTGAACGACGGCCTGGCCTTCCCGTTCGTGTACGTCGCCATCCTGCTCGCCACCGAGGGTGCCGTGTCCCACTGGGGCCTGAAGTGGCTGGCGATCTACCTCGTCCTGAAGGTCGTCATCGGGGTGGTGGCCGGCATCGTGGTCGGTCGGGCCCTGGCCTACCTCGCCTTCCGCTCCAACAGCCGGTCGCTGCGCGTGGCCGAGCGGGGGGAGTCGCTGCTGGCGCTGGCCGCCCTGATCGCCTCGTACGGCGTCGGCGAGGTCGTGGGCGGCTACGGGTTCCTCTCCGTGTTCGCCTGTGCCATGACCTTCCGCTCCGCGGAGCGGTCGCACGACTACCACGCGGCGATGCACGAGGTGGCCGAGCGCCTGGAGCGCCTGCTCACGCTCTTCGTGCTGCTGGTGCTCGGCATCGCGGTCACCCGCGGCCTGCTGGGCGCCCTGGACTGGCGCGGGGTGGCGATCGGGCTGGCGCTGATCCTGCTGATCCGCCCGGCAGCCGGCGCCCTGGCGCTCACACCGTGGACGAGGTCGCCGGGCGGCACGGGGCTGACCCGGCCACAGCGATGGGCGGCGGCGTTCTTCGGCGTCCGCGGAGTCGGCTCGCTCTACTACCTCGCCTATGCCGCGGGGAAGGCCCCCGAGCTGGGCCAGGACTGGCTGTGGTCGACGATCTCCTTCACGATCATCGCGTCGGTCCTCGTGCACGGGGCGCTGTCGACACCGGTCATGGCCCGCCTCGATCCCGGTCACCTCGATCCAAGTGACGGGGTGCCGACCGAGTAGGCGACTCCTTTCGGGGTACCGGGCCGCATGAAGGCACTCACCTGGCAGGGCAAGGGCAACGTCTCCGTCGAAGAGGTCCCGGACCCGCGCATCGAGCAACCGACCGACGCCGTCATCGAGGTGACTTCCACCGCGATCTGCGGCTCCGACCTGCACCTCTACCAGGTGCTCGGCCCCTATCTCCACGCCGGCGACGTGCTGGGTCACGAGACCATGGGCGTGGTGCGTGAGGTCGGTCCCGAGACCGGTGACCTCAAGGTCGGCGACCGGGTCGTCGTGCCCTTCAACATCTCGTGCGGTCACTGCTGGATGTGCTCGCGCGGACTGTTCGCGCAGTGCGAGACCACGCAGGTCCGGCAGTTCGGCAAGGGCGCCTCGCTGTTCGGCTACACCGAGCTCTACGGATCGGTGCCCGGAGGACAGGCCGAGTTCCTGCGCGTCCCCCAGGCGCAGTTCGGCCCCATCCGGCTCCCCGAGGGCGGCCAGGACGAGCGGTACCTCTACCTCTCCGACGTGCTCCCCACCTCGTGGCAGGCCGTCGAGTACGCCGAGGTGGGCGAGGGCGACACCCTGGCGGTCTTCGGGCTCGGCCCGATCGGCCAGATGTCGGCGCGCATCGCCCTCCGGAAGGGCGCCCGGGTCATCGGGGTCGACCTGGTGCCCGAGCGGCTGGCACTCGCGGCCAAGTGGGGGGTCGAGGTGCTCGACCAGTCCGAGCTCGGCAAGGTCGACGACGTCGCCGAGGCGGTGTTCGAGCTGACCGGCGGCCGCGGGGCCGACGCGACCATCGACGCCGTCGGCATGGAGGCGCACGGGTCGCCGGTCGCGCAGGCGGCCGTGGCGGCCGTCGGCGTGCTTCCGGACGCCCTGGCCAAGCCGGCCATCGACAAGCTGGCCGTGGACCGTGCGGCCGCCCTGATCGCCTCCATCAAGGCCGTGCGCCGCGGCGGGATCGTCTCCGTGAGCGGCGTCTACGGCGGCGAGATCGAGCCGCTGCCGATGATGGAGATGTTCGACCGCGGCATCGCGATGCGGATGGGCCAGTGCCACGTCAAGCGGTGGGCCGACGACATCCTCGCGGTGCTGGAGCAGGACGACGACGTGCTCGGCGTCGAGTCGCTGGCCACCCACCGCCTCCCGCTCTCCGAGGCCCCGGCGGCCTACGACATGTTCCAGAAGAAGGAGGACGGCTGCATCAAGGTCGTGCTCAAGCCGTGAGCGCCGCCCACGGTCCGCAGGTCGTCCTGATCACCGGGGCCTCGAGCGGGATCGGTCGCGCCAGCGCGCTGGAGGCGGCTGCACGCGGCGACCACGTCGTCCTGGTCGCGCGCGGCGCGGCCGCGCTCGACGACGTCGCGCGCGAGTGCCGCGGCGCCGGTGCGGCAAGTGCGGAGGCGATGGTCGCCGACGTGGGCGACGATGCCGCGGTCGCCCGGGTCGTCGACGCCGTCCGTTCCGAGCACGGCGTCATCGATCTGGTCGTCCACTCCGCGGGAGTGGTGGCCTACGGCCGGACCGAGGACGTGCCGGCCGACGTCTTCGACGCCGTGCTGCGCACCAACCTGATCGGCTCGGTCAACGTGGCCCGCCACGTCATCCCGGTGCTGCGCCGCCAGCAGCGCGGCGGACTGGTGCTGGTCGGGTCGCTCATCGGGCACATCGCGGTCCCGCTGATGAGCCCCTACGTGCTCAGCAAGTGGGGCGTGCGCGCCCTGGCTCGACAGCTGCGCATCGAGAACCGCGACCTGCCGGACGTGCACGTCGCCTACGTCGCACCCGGCGGCGTCGACACCCCGATCTATGCGCAGGCAGCGAGCTACCTCGGCATCAACGGGCGTCCGCCGCCGCCGGTCGACTCCCCGGAACGGGTCGCCCGGATCGCGATCCGGCGCGGCGAGCACGGCCAGGTCCGCGGCCAGGTCGGGCTCGCCAACGACCTGGTGCGGTTCGGCTTCAGCGCCCTGCCCAGGCTCTACGACATGCTGGTCGGCCCGTTGTTCAGCGCCGGCGCGCTCGACCAGACCCAACCGGTGCCCGACGGACCCGGCAACGTCCTCGAGTCGCACGAGTCCGCCAACGCGCTGCACGGCGACCAGGGCAACGCCCTGCTGGGCATCCTGCGCAACCTGCGCCACAGCGCCGACCCGGATCCCGTCACCCTCCACGGGACGGCGGCTGCACAGCATGAGTGACCAGCGGCTCGTCGCCGACGTGATGGTCGAGCGCCTGCGCGCGTGGGGTGTGAGCCGCATCTTCGGCTACTCGGGCGACGGGATCAACACCTTCATGGGTGCCCTGCGCCGGGCCGGCGGTCCACCCCTGGTGCAGGCCCGGCACGAGGAGAACGCGGCCCTGATGGCCGTCGGGCACGCCAAGTTCACCGGCGAGACGGGCGTGATGGTCAGCACCCAGGGGCCGGGCGCCGTACACCTGCTCAACGGGCTGTACGACGCCAAGCTCGACCACGTCCCGGTGGTGGCCATCGTCGGCCAGCAGCAGACCAGCGTGCTGGGCTCGGAGTACCAGCAGGAGATCGACCTGCAGAGCCTCTTCAAGGACGTCTCGGCGCAGTTCCTCCAGACGGTGCTGACCGCCGAGCAGGCCCCCATGGTCATCGACCGGGCGTTCCGCACCGCGCAGACGACCCGGTCACCGTGCGTCGTGGTCGTCCCCCACGACGTGCAGCAGCAGCCGATGCCCGAGGGCCTCCCGCACGAGCACGGCGTCATGGTCACCGCGCCCGGCTGGAACCGTCCCCACGTCGTGCCGCACGCAGCCGACCTCCAGCGGGCCGCCGACGTGCTCAACGCCGGCCACCGGGTGGCGCTCCTCGTCGGACAGGGCGTGCGCGGCGCCGGTGACGTCGTCCAAGCGGTCGCCGAGCGGCTAGGAGCCGGGGTCACGACGAGCCTTCTCGGGAAACCGTGGTGGGACGAGTCGCTGCCCTACAGCTGCGGGGTGATGGGCCACCTGGGCACCACGGCGTCGGCCCGCCTGATGGAGTCCTGCGACACCCTCCTGATGCTCGGCACCAACGACCCCTGGACCGAGTACTACCCGAAGCCCGGCCAGGCGCGTGGCGTCCAGGTCGACCTCGACGGCCGGCACATCGGCAACCGCTACCCGATCGAGGTCGGGCTCACCGGTGACGCCGCCGACACCCTGGCGGCCCTGCTCCCCCTCCTCGACCAGCGGCCTCCGGCCGCCTGGCTCGACCAGGTCAAGGAGTGGGTCGTCGAGTGGCACGAGCTCGCAGGTCAGCGGGCCCGGACGGAGGCCGACCCTCTCAGCCCCGAGCTCGTCGTCCGCGCGCTCAGCGACCGGCTCCCCGACGACGCCCTCGTCAGCGTCGACGTGGGGTCCATCACCTACTGGTACGCGCGCCACCTCCGCCTTCCTCCCGGCGTCCCGGCACACCTCTCCTCGACGCTCGCCACCATGGGCTCGGCCCTCCCCTACGGGTTGGCCGCCAAGCTGTCCGACCCCGGGCGACCCGTCGTGGCCCTCTCCGGTGACGGAGCGATGCAGATGACGGGCGTCGCCGAGCTCGTCACCCTGGCTCACCGCTGGCGTGACTGGGCCGACCCACGCTTCGTCGTGCTCGTCCTGCACAACCGCGATCTCGCCGAAGTGACGTGGGAGCAGCGGGAGATGGAGGCCGAGCCGCGGTTCGACGAGAGCCAGGAGCTGCCGGCCTTCCCGTACGCCGCCTACGCCGAGCTGCTCGGTCTGCGCGGCATCCGGGTGACGCAGCCCTCCGAGATCGACGCGGCCTGGGAGGCTGCCCTGACAGCCGACCGGCCGGTGGTCATCGAGGCGTTGACGGATCCCGACACGCCCCTCCTCCCGCCGTTCCCCGCGGGCAGGCAGAAGCTCGACGCGTTTCGCACCGGCCTCGACAAGGAGGGTCCAGCGGGACGGCACGCACGGGAGCTGCTCGACGAGCAGGCCCGCATGGAGGACGAGCTCGGGTCATGAGACCCGGAGCGGTCGCCTCAGCGGCTGATGTTGACGCACACCCGGAGCGCCGAGACCACGATGGACGTGGCGGTGGTTGCCGCGAGTCCGAGCAGGTTGCCGATCGAACGGCCGTACAGCTGCATCACCGTGCTCCTCAAGGTCGACATCCGGCGCCGGTCGGCGCTTCCACCACCGGTACCCAGGTTCGCCGCCGGCAACTCAGCCCGCGAGATGTGTCGTGCGCTACATCCCGCACTCCCTAGGCCATGCGTGGATGGTCCCCCAGAGACACCGCTAGGGAGGATGCCTCCCACACCGACGTTCCGGAGAGGATCCCCCCGTGACAGTTCGACAGCTCGGCGTCGAGGAGGAGCTCATCCTGGTCGACCCCTCGGGCGCCCCGAGCGCTGGATCCGCTCAGATCCTCGCCGCCTGCTCGGCGATCGCTCCAGACCTCGAGGACGTCGCTCTCGTGCAGGAGTTCTTCCAGGCCCAGGTGGAGATCGTGACGGCGCCGGCGCGGCGGCTCGCGGACATCGCGACGCGGCTGCGCCGGGGTCGCTCCGTGCTCGCCCAGGCTGCTGCGGGGACCGGGCTGTCACCCATCGCCGTCGGTGGCCCGGTCGTCGACGCACCGAACGGCCCGCTGGTGCCGAGCGAGCGCTTCGAGCGCATCGGCCACACCTATGCAGGGGTCGCGTCCGACTCGCTCATGTGTGCACTCCAGGTGCACGTGGAGGTCGAGGATCGCGACGAGGGGGTCGGCGTCATCGACCGGGTCAGGCCGTGGGTGCCGCTGCTGCTCGCGCTCAGCGCCAACTCCCCCTTCTGGCACGGACGCGACACGGGCTTCGCGAGCTGGCGCTTCCAGGTCTGGAACATGTGGCCGAGCGCCGGCCCGAAGGAGCTCTTCGGCGATCTCGCGACGTACGACGCGTTCGCGGCGCAGATGGTCACGAGTGGAGCGGTCCTCGACGTGGGACTGCTCAACCTCGACGTCCGGCTGTCCGCCCGCTACCCGACGGTCGAGTTCCGGGTGGCCGATGTCTGCACATCGGTCGACGACGCCCTGCTCGTCGCCGCCCTGTGCCGGGCGCTGACCGAGACGGCGGCCCAGGAACGCCGCCAGGGCATCGCCCCGGCACCGTGGCGGGTCGACCAGCTGCGGGCAGGTGCCTGGCGGGCCGCCCGCTTCGGACTGGACGACACCCTGCTCAGTCCCGTGGACGGGACCACGGTGCCGGCGTCGGCCGCGTTGTCGGCCCTGCTCCGGCACACGGCACCCGCGCTCGCGGAGACCGGGGACCTCGAGTTCGTCACCGCCGCCGTGGAGCGACGCACCGAGCTCGGCACCGGTGCCCGACGCCAGCGGCGAGCATTCGCCCAGCACGGCGATCTCGCCTGCCTGGTGGAGCAGCTGGGTGGCTGGACGCTCGACTGAGACCGCCGGGCTGCGCCGAGCTGGCAGACCGGGCCGACCGGACCGGACCGACCGGACCGACAAGGGGGGAGGCTCAGGCCCCGAGCCCGTCCAGGTAGGCCGCGAAGCCGTCGGGCGCCCGGCCCGCCCGACGTCCCGACGTCACGGCCTCCAGGCCCCCCGAGGCGATCCAGGCGATGCCCGCGCCCCGCAGGGCCCGCACCAGCTCGACGTCCTCGTGGGTGGGCAGGTGCGGGAACCCGCCGACGCGGCGGTAGGCCTCGAGCGCGAACCCGAGGTTGGCGCCGTGGACGTGCTCGTGCCCCTCCCGCGTCGAGTGCCGCTCCCTCCACAACGCGTGCTCGAGGTCGGTCAGGTCCTGCGGGCTGGGCCTCACCGTGCCGACCACGAGCTCGTTGCCGGCCCGCGCGAGCGCGACCTGGGCGGTCAGCCAATGACCGGGGACCACCGTGTCCGCGTCGGTGCTGGAGATCCACACCCGCGACGGGTCCGCCGGCTGCGACCACTCGGCTGCCGCCGCGACCCCGGCGGCACGGGCCGCGCCGACCTGACCGGCCCGGACGGGCACGGCCGTGACCGCGCGCCGCGCGGCCACCACGTCGGCGGTGCGGTCGCGGCACGAGTCGAGCACCACGAAGGCGCGGCACCTGATCGTGGGGTCCGCGGCGACCAGCCGGTCGATCGCGGTGGCGACCGAGTCGAGGCAGCCGGGGAGCAGCAGCTCCTCGTCGCGAGCGGGGATGACCACGGCGAGCGCCGTGGGAGAGGTCATGAGGGCCTGCTGAGCACGTGGAGGACGAAGTCGGCGTCGTGGTGCTCGACGAGCACACCCGCCCCCGCCGAGAGGAACGCTTCGTGGACGGCACGCCCCGTCAGCGGCCAGCCCACCAGGTCGTGGCGCCAGTGGCACAGCAGGAGGTGGCCGTCGGTCGCGAGCGCGTCCAGGGCACGCGGGACGAGCGCGTCGAGCTGGCGCGGGCTCAGGAAGTAGCCGACCTCGGAGACCGACACCAGGTCGAAGCCACCGTCCGGCCACTGGGCTGGGACCTCTGCACGACGGACCTGCACGTGGGCGAGCGCCGCGAGGCGACGTCGAGCCGCCTCGACCGCGGTGGGGCTGGAGTCGACGGCCAGCAGGGCGTCGCACCGCTGGGCGAGGTCCTCGGCCAGGGCGCCCACCGAGCAGCCCACCTCGAGCGCCTGCGGGTACCGCTCCCGGGGCAGGCTCGCCAGGGTGATCGCTCGCTTGCGCCGTTCGTAGAAGGAGTCGACGCGCCACGGATCGGGTCGGTCGCGGTGCACCCGGTCGAGCGCGTCGTCGTCGGTCCGGTGGGCGGCCTCGAAGACGACCTCCACGTCGCGGTCGAAGTGCGCCAGCACGCCCGGGCCCAGCAGCACCTCGTCGCCGGGCTGGTCGGAGAGCGGCTTCACCTGGCTCTCATGGGCCGCGACGGCGCGTCGCTTGGCGCTGAGGGCCTCGTCGTCCAGGACCAGCAGTCGGGCCTGCGGCCAGGGCAGGTCCTGCTCCGTGCCCCAGTGCCACATCCAGACGGGATACTCCAGCAGCCTCGCATCGGTACGCCGGGCCGCCAGCGCGGCCGCTCGCCCCACGGCCTCGTGGTCGGGGTGGCCGTCACCGCGCCACGTGGCCGCGACCACCGTGCTGGCGCCGCGCAGCCCGATCCTGCGCACCAGATGGTCGACCAGCTCGTCGACATGCGCCTCCACCCGGCCGTCGGGCAGGCCGAGGCAGGTGACGTGGGCCGAGGGCGCCAGGCGGGCCACCGCCGCTGCGAGCTCGTCGCGACGACGTGCGGCCATCGCGTGGACCGGGTGGCTGGCCGACGCCGGATGGGAGCGTTCACCTGCGGTGGCGGACACGACCTCCACCTCCCAGCCCGCCCGGTGGGCCACGTGGATCAGGCCACCCGCGCCGAGGGTCTCGTCGTCGGGATGGGCTCCGGCGACGACGAGCAGCCCCGGTGCGTCGGGCAGCCCGAGCTCGGCCGGGGAGCGTGCCGCCAAGGAGTCCGACCACGCGTCCGCCGACGTGCCCGACTCGTCGTGACGGAAGGAAGGCGTGCTCACCACGCCTGGCCCCCGTCGCTGAGCAGCAGGTCCCCCAGGGCGGCCTGGTCGCGCTCGGCATGCCACTGGCGCAGGTAGAGCTCGAGGTCGGCGACCCGTCGAGCGTGCTCCTCGTCCGTGGCGAGCGGGCCGGGGCCCAGTCCGTGGGCGGCGCGGCGAAGGACGTCCTCGGCGGCGGTCGCCACCACCTGGCGCACGCGCAAGGCGGCCCGAGCGCCGTGGGTGCCGAGGAGGCCCCCGGCGTCGACGGCAGCGGCTGCTTCCGCGAGCGCGCACCGGGCGGCGTGCAGCGAGCCGTCCACGGCGCCGAGGTGCATCAGCCCTACCTGGTCGGGTGCCCGCCGGCCCGCGGCGCTGAGCAGCCGGCGCGCGACACCGACCGCGCCGCCGTACCAGATCGCAGCGACGCCGAGGCCGCCCCAGGCGAAGCCCGGCCGGTCGAGGTACCACCCGGCCTCTCCCACGGGGACGGCCGGGACCCTGTCGAAGTCGACGGGTCCGGAGTCGACGTCGGCCAGGCCGCGGGCGACCCAGGTGCCGGCGACCGGAGCGACGCCGGGGTCGTGCAGGTCCACGGCGAAGAGCCGACGCTCCTCCCCCACCCACGCGCTGACCAGCGCATGGTCGAGCCGTCCCGCCAGCGAGCACCAGTGCTTGCGCCCCGACAGCGTGTACGACGTCGCGTCGAGGACCGCCCGCAACGGCACGCCCGGCCCCTCGGCCGCGAAGACGCCCCAGGTGCCGGCGTCCGCCGGCACATCGGCCTGGCCCAGGATGGCGAGGGCGTCGAGGTGCGGCTCGAGGGCGCGCGCGACGGTCAGGTCCGCGGCCGCCACCGTCGCGAGCACGGACCACAGGTGCGGGGTGTCTCCGCCGCCGACCAGAGGCAGGGTGGCCCCCGCCTCGAGAGCGAAGGACAGGGCGGCCGGGACGTCCGCAGCGGCCCGTCCCGCTCGGGCCGCGGCTGCCGTCAGGTCGCGCTGCTGGTCGACGGTCGGATGCGGGTGCAGGAGCACCGGACGGGTGGGCACGGTGGCGTCGGGCACCCCTCGCGTGGTCATGCAGCTCCTCACCTCGTCAACGCGGATCTGCGTTCCGGGTCGAGGCTAGTCAGCGTGGCGAAGGTGCGGACCATCCCGAGGGGTCGTGTCACCGGTGGAGGCGTCAGCCCTCGGGCCACGGGGCGACCCGTGCCACCGGTGCCTTCTTCGACACGTCGTGGAGCAGCGCGTCGAACGTGTTGCGGATCTCGGCCCCGCTCGCCGCACCCCGGCTGGCCGCCTCGACCAGCCGTGCGGCCAGGTCGCGGACCTTGACGTTCTTGTTCTGCGACCACCAGCGCAGCATCCCGAAGGCCTGGTCCGGGTCGAGTCCGTAGGCGACCATCAGGCCACCGACGGCCCGCTCGATGATGGCCCGGTGCTCGGCCGACTCGACGACCGCCTTGTGGGCGACCTTCTCGCTCTCGTGGCGGAAGTCCTCGGTCAGGTCGATGTAGTAGCCGTTGATCGCCGTGACGGCGTGCTCGCCCTCGCGGACGCCCGCATCACACACCATCAGGACCCGTCGCTCGACGCCGTCGGCGGCCCGGAGGCGGTGGGAGACGCTGAACGGCTTCCCGTCGGTCTCGGCGCGGACCAGTACCTCGGCCACCCGCGGCAGGTCCTCGGGATGCTTGCGCGACAGCACGTACTCCGTCGTGGGCGTCATGGTGCCCGGCTGCAGTCCGTGGATGCGGAAGACCTCGTCGTCCCAGTCCCAGGTGCCCGCCGCCGTGTCGAGGGTGAACCGTCCGATGCGGGTCGGCGGCGCCGCCGACTGGATCGCGTCCTGCGTCGCACTCACGGTGGGACCTTCCTGGTACCTCATGGATCCCGCTGCCGCGTGCATAGCCTGACGGCTCACTGTAGTCCCGTGCCGGACGCGACTCACCGCAACGGTTGGACTAGATGCCGGAGAACCTTTAGGTTAGGCTTACCTAAATGCATCAGAGCGGAGCGCCATGCACGCACGAGTGACGACGATCCAGCGCCTCACGCCCGGCCTGGTCCGGGTGGTCCTTGGCGGCGGCGACCTGGCCGGCCTGGTCATGCCGGACGCGACCGACGCCTACGTGAACGTCGCGATCCCTCCCCCGCACGCGCCGTACGACGACGTGTTCGACCCTGCCGACGTGCGAGAGCGCTTCCCGAAGCAGACCTGGCCGGCGCGGCGTCGCTACACGGTCCGCTCCTGGGACGCGACCAGGCAGGAGCTGACCCTCGACTTCGTCGTCCATGGCGACACCGGGGTGGCGGGCCCGTGGGCGGCGGCGGTCCGGGTCGGCGACGCCCTGGTCTTCGAGGGCCCGAGCGGTGGCTACCGCCCCGATGCCGGCGCCGACTGGCACCTGATGGTCGGCGACGAGTCGGCCCTGCCGGCGATCGCGGCGTCGTTGGAGGCCCTGCCGCCCGGCGCCAGGGTCGTGGTCCGGCTGGTCTGTGACGGTCCGGAGCACGAGATCGAGCTGCGCAGCCCAGGCGTCGTCGACCTCGTGTGGTTGCACCGGGCCGGGGTCGCGGCCGACGAGGACCTGCTGGTCTCGTCCCTGGAGGGGGCCGTCTTCCCGGAGGGACGCGTGCACGCCTTCGTCCACGGCGAGGCGGTCGAGGTCCGCAGGATCCGCAGGCACCTGCTCGGCGACCGCGGTCTGGCGCGTGCCGACATGTCGTGCTCGCCGTACTGGCGGCGAGAGATGGCCGACGAGGCCTGGCGAGCGGTCAAGCGTGACTTCGTGGCCGCCATGGAGACCGACGTCGCCTAGCGGAGCAACCGCGCGGACAGTGGCCGATCAGCGGGCCCGGCTCCCCCAGCCGCCGGTCCGGGCAGCCACGGCCACCTCGTCGGCGAGCGCCTCGAGGTCCTTGCCGACCAGCCCGACGGTCACCCGGACGTGCCCCTGCTCGCCGGGCAGCACGCAGAAGGGGGCGCCGGGGGCGACGCCGATCCCCCGGGACGCCAGCCGCACCAGCGCGGCCGCCTCGTCGTGCACAGGCACCCAGACGTTGAGCCCGTCGTCGCCGCCGACGACCACCCCGCGGGCGGCGAGGGCCGCCACGAACACCGAGCGCCGGCGCGCGTACTCCGTGCGGGCCAGCGCCACCTCGGCCTGGCTCCGCTCGTCGGTGAGCAGGTTCGCGAGCACCCGCTGGAGCAGCCTGCTGCTCCAGCCCTGACCGAGCTGACGCAGTCGTCGGATCTCGCCGATCAGCGCCTCCGGTCCGCTCATCGCGGCCAGCCGGAGATCGGGGCCGTGCGACTTCGAGTAGCTGCGCACGTGCACCGTCTGGTCCGGCAGGACCGAGCCCAGGCTCGCGTCGGGGGCGCCGGAGATCGCGCTCGCCGAGTCGTCCTCGACCACGACGATGTCCGTGCCCTCGAGCAGCCTCGCCAGCGAGCGCGCCCGACCCGGCGACAGCGAGACCCCGGTCGGATTCTGTCCGCGGGGTTGGAGGAACACCGCCCGGGTCGGTACGGCGATCGCGGCCGCGAACCTGTCCGGGTCCGGGCCCTCGGCGTCCATCGGCACGCCGACCACCTCCGCACCGGCCGCCTCGAGGAGGTCGAGCAGGGGCGGGAACGTCGGGTGCTCGACCACGACCCGGTCGCCGTACCGCAACAACGTGCGGATCACGAGCTCGAGCCCGTCCATCGCGCCGTCCACGACGGTGAGTGCCTGCGGCCGGTACGGCCAGCCGGCCCGGAGCAGCTCGGCGAGCTCGGGCAGCACCGGGTCGTCGAGGTAGCTGCGCGGCGTGCCTGCGGTGGTGACCGCCCGGAGCGCACGGCCGAGGCCGGGAAGCAGGCTCTCGTCCGGCACTCCGGTGGACAGGTCGAGGACGAAGTCGGTCTGGCTCTCCAGCGCCTGCCGGTAGCGGCCCTCGCGCGGTGCCGACGCATCGGCGACCACGGTGCCGCGACGCCCCTCGGTGCGCAGCGTGCCCGCCCGCGCGAGCAGCCCCCAGGCGGCACTCACGGTGGTCGGCGACAACGTGAGCTCGCGGGCCAGATCGCGGATCGGCGGCAGCCGGTCACCGGGGGCCAGGGCACCGTCCCGGACGGTGCGGCTCACGGCCGTGGCCAGGCCCCTCGCGGACGGCTCGGCCATCCGGCTCTCGATCTCGGAGATCAGCTCCCGTGGAGTGCGCACCTTTGTAACATAGCAATCAGGGTGTTGTCAGGAGTAGATCTGTTACTTAGATTCGGGTCATGACGACTCGCATCTCGCACTGGATCGACGGCCGCCCCACCGAGGGCACGTCCGGCCGCACCTCCCCGGTCTTCAACCCCGCCGCCGGCGTCGAGACCGCCCAGGTCGACCTGGCGTCGACGGCCGAGGTCGGCGAGGCCGTGGCGAAGGCGCTCACGGCAGCCAGGGAGTGGCGGCACGCCTCACTGTCGAAGCGGTCCGGCGTGCTGTTCGCGTTCCGCCAGCTGCTCCACGAGCACGCCGACGAGCTCGCCCGCATCGTCACCGCCGAGCACGGGAAGGTGCACGCCGACGCCCTCGGCGAGATCGCGCGCGGGCTCGAGAACGTCGAGTTCGCCGCGGGCGTCCCCCAGCTGATGAAGGGCGGGTTCTCCGAGCAGGCCGGCACCGACGTCGACGTCTACAGCATCCGGCAGCCGCTGGGAGTGGTGGCCGGCATCACCCCGTTCAACTTCCCCGTGATGGTGCCGTTGTGGATGTGTGCCAACGCGATCGCCTGCGGCAACGCCTTCATCCTCAAGCCCAGCGAGAAGGACCCGTCCGCCTCGCTGTTCCTGGCCAGACTGTGGCAGGAGGCCGGCCTCCCCGACGGCGTGTTCACCGTGCTCCAGGGCGACAAGGAGGCCGTCGACGCGCTGCTCCGCCACGCCGACGTCTCGGCCGTCAGCTTCGTCGGCTCGACCCCGATCGCCCGCTCGATCTACGAGACCGGCACCGCCCACGGCAAGCGCGTCCAGGCCCTCGGCGGCGCGAAGAACCATGCCCTCGTGCTGCCCGACGCCGACCTCGACGTCGCTGCCGACGCCATCGTGTCCGCGGCCTACGGCGCCGCCGGCGAGCGGTGCATGGCCCTCTCGGTCGCGGTCGCGGTGGGCGACGTCGCCGACCCGCTCGTGGAGGCCATCGCGGTGCGCCTACCCAAGCTCGTCATCGGCGACGGCAGCGTGCCCGAGGTCGACATGGGTCCGCTCATCACCCGCGAGCACCGCGACAAGGTGGCGTCGTACGTCGACGCGGGCGAGGAGTCCGGTGCCAGCGTGGTCGTCGACGGCCGCGAGACCGACGTGCCGGCCGACGGCTTCTTCCTCGGCGCCACCCTCCTCGACCACGTGACCACCGACATGACGGTCTACCGCGACGAGATCTTCGGCCCCGTGCTCGGCGTCGTCCGCGTCGACACCTACGACGAGGGGCTGGCGCTGATCAACGACAACCCGTTCGCCAACGGCACCGCCATCTTCACCCGCGACGGCGGCGCCGCCCGCCGGTTCCAGTACGACGTCGAGGTCGGCATGGTCGGCATCAACGTGCCGATCCCGGTGCCCGTGGCCTACTACTCGTTCGGCGGCTGGAAGGCCTCGCTGTTCGGCGACACCCACATGTACGGACCCGAGGGCATCAACTTCTACACCCGCGGCAAGGTCGTGACCTCGCGCTGGCCCGACCCGGCCTCCTCGAGCGTCGACCTCGGCTTCCCCCGGACCCGCTGATGAGCACCTCCGTCGAGGCCAGCCTGCTCCCGTCGTACGACGAGGAGACCACCCGCCGCCTGGACCGCGCCCACGTGTTCCACTCCTGGTCGGCGCAGGCACTGATCGACCCCATGCCCATCGCCCGGGCCGAGGGCAGCTGCTTCTGGGACGCCCAGGGCAAGCGCTACCTCGACTTCTCCTCCCAGCTCGTCAACATCAACCTCGGCTACCAGCACCCGGCCGTCATCGCGGCGATCAGGGAGCAGGCCGAGAAGCTGGTGACCGTGGCGCCCGGGTTCGCCAACGACGCCCGGTCGGAGGCGGCCAGACTCATCACCGAGGTCGCACCCGAGGGCCTGAACAAGGTGTTCTTCACCAACGGCGGCGCCGAGGCCAACGAGAACGCCGTCCGGATGGCACGGCTGCACACGGGCCGCAGCAAGGTGCTCGCGACCTACCGCAGCTACCACGGCGCCACCGCCGGCGCGATCACGATGACCGGCGACCCGCGGCGCTGGGCCTCGGAGCCCGCGATGGCCGGTGTCGTGCACTTCTGGGGTCCCTACACCTACCGCTCCGCGTTCCACTCCGCCGACGACGCGGAGGAGGGCGCCCGGGCCCTGCAGCACCTCAGCGACACGATCATGGTCGAGGGTCCCGCCACCATCGCCGCCATCGTGCTCGAGACCGTCGTGGGCACCAACGGCATCCTCGTGCCGCCGGACGGCTACCTCGCGGGAGTGCGCGCGTTGTGCGACGAGCACGGCATCATGCTGATCGCCGACGAGGTGATGGCCGGGTTCGCCCGCTGCGGCGAGTGGTTCGCCGTCGACCGCTGGGGTGTCGCACCCGACCTGATCACCTTCGCCAAGGGCGTGAACTCGGGCTATGTGCCGCTGGGCGGGGTGCTCATCTCCGACGCGATCGCCGCGACCTTCGACGAGCGGCCCTTCCCCGGCGGGCTGACCTACTCCGGCCACCCGCTGGCCTGCGCGTCGGCGGTCGCCTCGATCACGGTGATGCGCGAGGAGAAGGTCATCGAGGGTGCCCGCGCTCTGGGCGAGGACGTGATCGGCCCCGAGCTCCGGGCCCTGGCCGATCGGCATCCGTCCGTCGGCGAGGTCCGCGGCCTCGGCGTCTTCTGGGCCCTGGAGCTGGTCCGCGACCGGGGCACCCGCGAGCCCCTCGTCCCCTTCAACGCCGCGGGCGAGGCCGCGGCGCCGATGGCCGAGTTCGCCGCCGCCTGCAAGCAGCGCGGCCTCTGGCCGTTCGTCCACTTCAACCGCACCCACGTCGTCCCGCCGTGCACGACGTCGCCCGACGAGATCCGCGAGGGCATCGCGATCCTCGACGAGGCGCTCACCGTGGCCGACCGGTATTACGTGGGAGCCGCGTCCGACCTCTAGGCTGCGGCGGTGAGCGGCACCCTGGTAGCGAAGGACCTGGCCGGGGGCCATGGGCACCGGACCCTCTTCGAGTCCCTGGACCTGACCGTCGCCCCCGGTGACGTGGTCGGCGTGGTGGGCGCCAACGGCGCCGGCAAGTCCACCCTGCTGCAGCTGCTGGCAGGCGCGGCCGAGCCGATGGCGGGCACGGTCTCGACCGCTCCCGCCGACGCCTTCGTGGGCTGGCTCCCGCAGGAGCACGAGCGGGTGCCGGGCGAGTCGGTGGCCGGCTACCTCGCGCGTCGTACCGGCGCCGCCGCGGCGACCCGGGCCATGGAGGAGGGCGCCGCAGCGCTCGAGCGGGGCGCACCCGGCTCGGACGACGAGTACGCCGAGGCGTTGGACCACTGGCTCGCCAGCGGTGCCCCCGACCTCGACGACCGCATCCCCGCCACCCTGGCCGACCTGGGGCTGGCGGTGGGCCCTGACGCCCTGACGACGGCGCTCTCCGGCGGCCAGGCGGCACGGGTGGCGCTGGCAGCGCTGATGCTGAGCCGCTTCGACGTCGTGCTGCTCGACGAGCCGACCAACGACCTCGACCTCGACGGCCTGGAGCGGCTGGAGTCGTTCGTGCGCGGCCTCCGCGCCGGCGTCGTGCTCGTCTCCCACGACCGCGAGTTCCTCGCCCGCTGCGTCACGCGCATCGTCGAGCTGGACCTGGCGCAGCAGCAGGTGGCGGTCTACGACGGCGGGTACGACGCGTTCCTCGAGGAGCGCGCCGTCGCGCGGCGGCACGCGCGCGAGGCCTACGAGGAGTTCGCCGACAAGAGGTCCGACCTGCAGGCCCGCGCCCGGACCCAGCGCGAGTGGAGCTCCCAGGGCGTCCGCAACGCGATGAAGAAGTCGCCCGACAACGACAAGATCCGGCGGCGCGCGCAGACCGAGTCGTCGGAGAAGCAGGCGCAGAAGGTACGGCAGATGGAGTCTCGGATCGCCCGACTCGACGAGGTCGAGGAGCCGCGCAAGGAGTGGGTCCTCCAGTTCGACATCGCCGCCGCTCCCCGCGCCTCCAGCGTCGTCGCCACCCTCGACGGTGCGACCGCGCGCCGGGGCGACTTCGTCCTCGGGCCGGTCTCGGTGCAGGTCGGTGCCGGCGACCGGATCGGCATCACCGGCCCCAACGGCGCCGGCAAGACCACCCTGCTGCGACTCCTGCTCGGCCGCGACGCCCCCGACGAGGGTCGAGCCTCCCGGGGAGCCAGCGTCGCCGTGGGCGAGATCGACCAGGCCCGCACCTCGCTCGTCGAGGGCGTCGTGCTCGGCGACGCCTTCGAGGACGCCGTCCCCGCCATGACGTCGGCCGAGGTGCGCACGCTGCTGGCGAAGTTCGGCCTCCGGGCCGACCAGGTCGGCAGTCTCGTGGAGCGCCTCTCCCCCGGAGAGCGCACCCGGGCCGCCATGGCGCTGCTCCAGGCCCGCGGGGTGAGCCTGCTCGTCCTCGACGAGCCGACCAACCACCTCGACCTGCCGGCGATCGAGCAGCTCGAGCAGGCCCTCGAGAGGTACGACGGCACGCTGCTGCTGGTCTCCCACGACCGCCGGCTGCTGGAGAACGTGCGGCTCGACCAGCGGTGGGAGGTCGACGGCGGCCGGGTGACCGTGCGCTGAGGCTAGTGGGCGCCCTGCAGGTTGAGCAGGACCACGCCGATGACGATCATCGCCAGGGCGATCACCTTCACCGCGTCCCAGGACTCGCCGAGCCACAGCACGCCGACCACGGCGATGGCCGCCGTGCCGACGCCCGACCACACGGCGTACGCCGTCGAGACCGGCAGGTGCTCGACGACGAGCGCCAGCAGCCAGATGGAGAGCGCGTAGCCGCCGATCACCAGGCCGCTCCAGAGCGGGTCACGGAACCCCTCGGCCCGGGGCAGGGCCGAGGTGGCGGCCACCTCTGCGGCGATCGCAGCCAACAGGAGACCGAGCGCGGCGTACATCGTTGACGACCCTTCACGTGATGTAGCAGTCGCTACAAGCAAAATGTAGCAGATGCTACAGTCCGGGCGTGGCCAAGGACCCCGCTCGTCGAGAGGTGTGGACCCGCGAGGCGACCGACTACACCCTGAGGCACGGCCTGATCGGGCTGAGCCTCAGGCCGCTGGCGGCATCGCTCGGCACCAGCGACCGCATGCTGCTCTACCACTTCGGCACCAAGGACGACCTGGTCGCCGCTGTGCTGCGCGAGTCCAACGACCGCGCGGTGGCGGGCATCGCGGCGCTCGCGGCGTCGGCCGACCTGCGCGCTGCCGTGCACGATCTCTGGTCGGTGGTGCGTTCGCCCGGGCTGGAGCCGTGTACGCGCCTGTACGTCGAGGCGGCCGCCCTCGGCCTGCTCGGCCGCGAGCCGTACGCCTCCGTCGTCCGCGAGGCCAACGGACGGTGGCTGCACTCCTTCGTGACGCACCTGACGAGGTCGGGAGTGCCACGGCCACTGGCCAGGCGGGCCGCCACCGTGATCGATGCGGCCTTCCTGGGCTTCCAGCTCGACGCGCCTCTCGACGTCGGGACCAGCGCGCGGAGGCGCGCGGTCGTCGATCTCGCCGACGCCGTGGCGGCGTTGGGGACCTGAGCCCACCCCGGCCGAGGCATCGGCACTCGCGACGTGCCTCTCCGACGGCGATCGGCGGTGGGCTACCTGCCCGCGCCGGACCCGGTCAGCCGTCGGCGCCCGGCGTCGGTGATCACCCGGTCCTGCTGCTCGGTCACCAGGAGCGGCGGGTCACCGGTGTAGAGCTTGGCAAGCGCCGAGCGCTCGAGGCCGACCTCCCGGGCCGCCTGGTGCACCTCGAGCTTGTGCAGGCGCCCACCGGGCTGGTCGGCGATCCGTGCCAGCAGGGCATCCACGGGGTCGGCGGGCCTGGTCGCCGGTGCGTCACCGCTCGCCGGCTCCTTCACGAGCAACGCCTCCAGCTGCGTGACGATGCCGCGCAGGGACTGCCGGAGGACGTCCACGTCGGAGGCCTGGTCGGGTGCGCCTCCGGAGCCCTGCCAGGTGCGCTTGGGGTGTCGCCGCAGGTACTCCTGCTCCAGCTCCAGCATCCGGGTGGTGTGGGTGGCGAACTGCTCGGCGGTGCCGTTGAGGAACACCCAGTTGCGGGTGTCGTGGGCGTTCCTCCCCTGCTGCTCGAGCTCCTCGTCGCTGAGCTCGCGCACCGGTCGTCCCTGCGGTACGACGTGTTGGTTCTCGGCTTCCATCAGGTCTCTCCCTGCGTTCGGTCCGGCTCGGTCAGCCGGGGCTCTTCCCTGTAGTTGCGGTCGGCACGAAGGTGGTCCAGGCCGGCGTACACGTCCAGCGCATTGCCGGCGAGGACGCGTTCGACGAGCTCGTCCTCGAGGCCCAGCCCGGCCACGGCCCGTGCGTTGACGCCCGTGCCGGGCACCCCCGGCCAGTCGGTGGCGAAGATCCATTTCGCGGCCAGGCGGGCCAGGTCGAAGCGCGCGTAGTACTCCGGCAGCCGCTTGGGGGGCAGGCCCGACAGCTCGATCCAGACCGTCGGGTTGGCCAGGGCCATGAAGGCCGCCTTGTCGTACCACCACCCCCGGCCGCCGTGGGCGAGCACGACGTTCAGCGTCGGGAAGTCCCGCACGACCGGCAGGAGGAGCTCCGGGTCGGCCAGCTCGTTCATCGAGCCGGGGAACGAGCTGGTGCCGCAGTGCACGACCAGCGGGACCTCGCGCTCGGCCAGGACCTGGTAAGCCGGGTAGAGCGCACGGTCGTCGCAGCGGAACCCGCCATGCACCGGGTGCAGCTTGAGTGCCGCAGCGCCCAGGTCGAGCTGCCGGGTGACCTCGGCTGCTATCGGGAAGTGCAGATGCGGGTTGACGTTGGCCACCGGACGGAAGCGCTGGGGGTTGCGCTCGACGATCGGCAGCAGGTCGTCGAACTCCTGCATTCCCGTGGCCTTGGGGCTGTACTCGCACAGCAGCAGCGCCGCGTCGACCCCCTGCTCGGCGAACAGCGCGTCGAGCCGTTCGGGGATCGGCGTCCCGTCCGCCGTCCAGACGTCCTCGAGCACGCCGTCGGCGCCGAAGTCGCGCGCCCACTGGATCCAGGGGGCGCGGACGGTGTCCAGCCGGGGGACGTGGACATGGGCGTCGATGAGGAGGTTCCCGTCGAGCACGGCGCCGCCCTACCGCTGCGAGACCAGGGGCGTGTCGACGCCCAGGGGCCCCACCTTGTGGGCACCGCCGGGCGCTCCCAGCGGCTCGTCACGGCCCTCGAGGACGTCGACGAAGAACGATCTGTTGTCGGCGACGAAGGCCTCGTCCTCGTCGGCGACCCGACGGTCCTGGCTGATCGCCTCGACGGGGCACACCGGCTCGCACGCGCCGCAGTCGATGCATTCCTTGGGGTTGATGTAGGCCTTGCGGTCACCCTCGTAGATGCAGTCGACCGGACACTCCTCGACGCAGGAACGGTCCATGACGTCGATGCAGGGGCTGGCGATGACGTAGGGCATGTGGTTGCTCCGTTTCTCTCAGGCCGGTACGGGGACGTCGTGCGGCACGTCGGTCGAGTGACCGGGGAAGAGCTGCACGTCCGGGTCGATGTGCACGGCGGCGTTGTTGACGGCGGTCGCCGCCTCGCCGAACCCGACGGCGATCAGGCGCACCTTGCCGTCGTAGTCGGTGATGTCGCCGGCCGCGAAGACGCCGGGCAGGTTGGTGCGCATGGCCGAGTCGACCACCAGGTGCCGGTTGTCGTGGAGCTCGAGGCCCCACTCACGCAGCGGCCCGAGGTTGGCGGTGAAGCCCAGGGCGGCGACCACGCGCTGGCACGCGACGGTCCGGGCCTCGCCGCCCTTGACCTGGACCAGCGCCTTCTCGACGCCGTCACCGCCCTCGAGGGCGGACACCTCCGCGTTGGTGATGATCGTGGTCCCTGAGGCGCGGACCTGCTCCACGCTCGCGCCGTGCGCGCGGAACTGCTCGCGACGGTGCACGAGGGTCACGCTCGCCGCGATCGGCTCGAGCATCAGGCACCAGTCGATGGCCGAGTCTCCCCCGCCGACGATGACGACGTCCCTGCCGGCGTACGACGAGGAGTCGGGGACGAAGTACTCCAGACCGCGACCCAGGAACGCCTCGCCCGCGGGGAGCGGTCGCGGGGTGAAGGTGCCGATGCCACCGGTGATGACCACGGCTCCGCAGGTGATCTTGGTGCCGACGCTGGTCGTGACGACGTGCCGCGGCGTGCCGTCGTCGGCCGCCACCACAACGTGCTCCTGCGCCTCCTGGCCGAGGAGGTAGACCGGGTCGTACTGCGCGGCCTGGGTGACCAGGCCTCGCACCAGGTCGCGGCCCGAGACGGCAGGCAGGGCGGCGATGTCGTAGATCTGCTTCTCGGGGTACATCGCGGTCACCTGTCCGCCGAGCTGGCTCAACGAGTCGATGAGTGCCACCGACAGCCCCCGAGCCCCTGAGTAGTAGGCGCCGAAGAGCCCGACGGGCCCCGCTCCCACGATGAGGATGTCGACCTCCACCTCGCGGCCGGTCATGACGACACCGTGCTGGCGCCCAGGTCCTCGGCAGCCACGGCGTCGGCGCTGGCCAGGAGCGCACGGACCTTGAAGCGCTGGAGCTTGCCCGTCGCGGTCTTGGGCAGCGCGTCCACGAAGACGACGTGCCGCGGGGCCTTGAAGTGGGCGAGCCCATCACGGCACCAGGCGATCAGGGCTGCCTCGTCGGTGCCGGGGCCTGCCGCGACGACGACGGCGACAGGCTTGTCGAGCCCGTCGGCGTCGGCGAGGCCGACCACGGCCGCCTCCACGACGGCCGGGTGCTCGAGCAGCCGCGACTCGACCTCGGCGGGCGACACCCAGATCCCTCCGGCCTTGAGCATGTCGGTGTTGCGGCCCAGGCAGGTGAAGTAGCCGTGGTCGTCGCAGACGTAGGTGTCACCGGTCACCAGCCACTCACCACGGAAGACCTGCCGCGATGCCTCGGTCCGGCGCCAGTAGCCCAGGGCGATGGAGGCTCCCCTGACGTGCAGGGCTCCGGGCTGCCCGGGAGCGACCGGCTGACCGTCATCGCCGCGGATGACCACGTCGTAGCCAGGGACCGGTACGCCCGTCGTGCCGGGACGGATCTCGCCCGGTCGGTTGGACAAGAAGATGTGCAGCGCCTCCGTCGAACCGATGCCGTCGATGATGTCGACCCCGAAACGCTCCTTGAACCGCCGCAGGAGCGGCTCGGGCAGGGCCTCCCCCGCCGAGGCCGCGAGCCGGACGGACGAGAACGAGTCGTCCGGGATGTCGCTGGCGAGCAGGGCGGCGTAGAAGGTCGGCACCCCGAAGAAGAGGGTCGGGAGGTCGGCCCGGAGCCGCTCCCGGACGACGTCGGGGGTGGGACGCCGCGGCTCGAGGACCGTCGTCGCGCCGACGGACAGCGGGAAGAAGACCGAGTTGCCGATGCCGTAGGCGAAGAACATCTTCGCCACCGACAGCGTCCTGTCGTCGGGGACGATGCCCAGGACCTGGGTGCCGTAGGTCTCGCACACGTGCCGCACGTTGGCGTGCCGGTGCATGGCCGCCTTGGGCAGGCCCGTGGTGCCCGACGTGTAGAGCCATAGGGCCCACGAGTCGTCGTCGGTGGGCGCCACCTGTCGCAGCGACGGCTGGGCCGATCTCCCGCTCGCGACGAAGTCGTCCCAGGACACCACGGCCACACCGTCGGGGACCCTGAGCTCGGCCTCCCCCGCCAGCACGACGGTCTGCACGTCGGGAGCCTGGCTGAGTGCGACGCCGACCGCGTCGACGAACTCGGGCGTGCACACGAGGACGCGCGATCCCGAGTCCGCGAGCAGCTTGCCCAGCTCGTCGCCCGTGAACATCGTGGAGACGGGAACCGCCACCATCCCGGCCCGGAAGGCGCCGAGGATCGCGGTCAGCAGGGGGATGTCGTCGGACATGACCATCATCACCCGGTCGTCGCGGCGCAGTCCGGTCGACCGGTAGGCGGCCGCGACGTCGCCGCAGAGCTCGTCGAGCTCGGCGTACGTCGTCGTGCTCGCGCCCCGCACCGCGACGTGCTCGCCCCGCCCGTGCTCGAGGTTGCGCGTGACGAGGTAGTCCGCTGCGTTGAACAGGGCGGCCACCGCTCAGACCCGCTTGTAGTCGTAGTCGCCGCGCTGTCCGGAGCCGTAGCGCCGCAGGGCGCCGTCGGGTCCGGACGCGTTGGGTCGGATGAAGATCCAGTTCTGCCAGGCCGTGAGTCGACCGAAGATCTTCGTCTCCATCGTCTCCGGCCCGACGAAGCGGTGGTTGGCCTCCATGCCGGTGAGCGAGTCCGGCGAGAGGGAGGCGCGCTCCTCGAGCACGATGCGGAGCTCGTCCTCGAAGTCGATGTCGTCGAGCGCCAGCGTGACCAGGCCGGCGTCGTCGGCGGCCGACGCGTCGATCGGCTGGCCGATCACGCTGCGGGCCTTCTCGAGGTCGTCATCGTGTCCCCAGAACCGTGACTCCAGACGCGAGAGGCCGTTGCCCATCGGGTAGGCGCCGTCGTTGCTGACCGTGAGCTGGATGGTGGCCGGCGCGGCGTCCGGGGCGACGTCCTCGTAGACGCCCTCGAGCATGTACTGCCGGTCGCAGGCCAGGGCGATCTCGGCGAGCATCCCTGCGAAGCAGCTACCGGGCTCGATGACGGCGATGAGGCTGCGGCTGGTGACGTCCAGGCGCTTGAGGGTGCGCTTGAGGTAGTGCCGGATCTCGTTCACGAACCAGTCGTCGGCCAGGTCGTCGAGCTGCGCGTCGTAGGCCAGCACCCGGTCGGCGTCGCCCTGGGTGCGGAGCACCCAGGTGCCGAGCTCCGTCTCGTTCGTGCGCAGGCGAAGGATCAGGTCGTCGAGCTCGCGCGTCAGCGCCATCGGCCAGTAGTCGACACCCTGCTCGAGGATCGCCGCCGCGTCGGCCGGCGGCGCCTCGGCGGGGCCGGTCAGCTCGATGTGCACGCGCCGGCCCTCCCGGTCGAGCGTGGCCCGCACGTGGGGGTAGCTGATCTCGCTGTCGCTCTCGGTGCGGTCCAGCGGGGTGAGCGTCACGCCCGTCGTGCCCGCCCTGCTCGAGGCCGAGGCCAGCTCGTGGGCGCGTGCCGAGACCGTGTCGTCGAAGCTGTTGCGCGGCACGGTGGCATCGATGAGGCCCCACTTGACGGCGGTGTCGCCGCGGTAGCCCTCGGACTTGGTCGCGAAGAGGTCGGCCCGGTCCTTGCGCACGTGACGCTTGTCGACGACGCGGGTCAGGCCGCCTGTCCCGGGCAGGACACCGAGCAGGGGGACCTCGGGCAGGGAGACGGTCGAGGAGTTGTCGTCGATGAGGATGATCTCGTCGCAGGCGAGGGCGAGCTCGTAGCCACCTCCGGCGGCCGTGCCGTTGAGCGCGGCGATCCACGTCTGCCCGGAGTGCGTCGTCGCGTCCTCGATGCCGTTGCGCGTCTCGTTGGTGAACTTGCAGAAGTTCACCTTCCACGCGTGTGAGGACTGCGCGAGCATCCTGATGTTCGCCCCGGCGCAGAACATCCGCTCGAGACCGCCCGTCATCACGACCGCCCTGACCTCGGGGTGCTCGAACCGGAGCCGCTGGACGGCGTCGTACAGCTCGATGTCGACACCGAGGTCGTAGGAGTTCATCTTCAGCGCGTAGCCGGGGACCAGGCCGCCGTCCTCGTCGACCGTGAGGGTCACCGTCGCGACGTCTCCGTCGATGGCGATGGACCAGTGCCGGTACCGGTCCGGGGAGGTGTCGAAGTCGACCACCGGCGGTGCGGCCGGAGCCTCCTGCTGGGTGTGCTCTTCGGGTGCGTCCAGGACCGTCATCTCGCGGGAACCTCCGGTTGTCGTGGCCAGCCACTCGGCAGCGTTCCGCCCTAATCTACTACGCTACCGTGCAGAACCGTCAAGAGGTTGTCGCATATAATCCGGTCATGCCGGTCGGAGGCCGGTCCCGGCCCGGGCGAGGTGGGCCGGGTGACAGGATTGGCCGGGAACCGTTCCCCAGCTGGCGCGTCGGAGAGGAGCTCGACACCGTGGACAGGACCGCAGAAGGCTCAGCCGTCGCGCGCACACCGACGGGAGATCCGGCGCCCGACACAGCCGTACCGGCGAACCTGTCGGCCACCCGCCGTCGCCAGGTCGGCTCCGCGAGCGCGCGCTCGACCCTGCTGACGATCCTCGGCGAGTTCGTCCACCCTCGGGGCGAGCCGGTGTGGACGGCCACCCTGATCGAGGCGCTCGGCGCGCTGGGCATCGAGGAGAAGTCCGCACGGCAGGCACTGACCCGCACCTCGGCCGAGGGACTGCTGGAGTCGGCCCGACACGGCCGTCGCGTCCTCTGGTCACTGACCCCGCACGGCAAGGACCTGCTCGAGCAGGGCACTCAGCGCATCTACGGCTTCATGCGCGGCGGGCGACCCTGGGACGGCCGCTGGCTGGTGCTGAGCGTGCCGATCCCAGAGACCCACCGTCAGCTGCGGCACCGGCTCAGGACCCGCCTGACCTGGCTCGGGCTCGGCAGTCCCACACCCGGTCTCTGGATCAGCGCCGACACCGGTCACGCGAACGAGGTGCACACCGTGATCCGTGACCTCGGGCTCGAGGACCAGGCGTTCTCCTGGGTCGGCCCGGCCGGCGGCATCGGTCTCGAGAGCCGGTTGCTGGCAGACGCCTGGAACCTCGACGAGGTGGAGGACCTGTACCTGCAGTTCCTCGACGAGTTCGAGGACCGCGAGGCCGACGGGCACCGGGAGTCCTTCGCTGCCCAGGTGCAGATCGTGCAGGCCTGGAGACGGTTCCCGTTCCTGGACCCGGACCTGCCGCCCGAGCTCCTCGACCACGACTGGCCGGGCCCGCGGGCGGCCAACGCCTTCCACGACCGGCATGCCCGCTGGAACGCCAGCGCGCGGGCGGCCTGGGAGGCGTTCGACCGCGCCGGGGGCGGCAAGCCCTAGTCGGGTCAGTACTGGTGGTCGTCGACCCCGACGTAGCCGCCCTGCTCCTCGTGGCCGGGGGCCTGACCGCCCGGGTCGGCCCCTGCGTCGTACGGCGTCGTCACCGGCGCGGTGCGGGCGGCTCGTTCCGTGGTGCCGCCGACACGCTTGCGCAGGTCGCCGTCCACGGCCCCGCGGAATCCGCGGACCACCAGCCAGTCGTGCACGAGGTCTCGCCCCTCGTGGTCGCGGATCGTGTTGTAGACGTAGTTGATGCCGCGGGCGGCGGCCTCCTCCTCGAGCCTGGCCAGCACGAAGCTCCCGACGCCCTGCTGCTGGCGTCCGGGGTCGACGGCCAGCAGGATCTCCGCGTCGCCGCCCCACGAGATGTCGAGCCGCCCGTAGGCGACGACGGACTCCTGACCGTCGGCCCCCGACCTGGCCGACCACCACTCGCCCGGGACGGGGTCGCCGTCGGCGAACGGGAGGACGAACGCACCCTCGGGCGCACCGCCGACGACCCGGCGCTTGTCCTCGTCCCACACCGGGCTCTCCTCGCGGACCCAGGTGAGGCCCGTGACGGCGGCGGTCACGCCAGGCCCTCCTCGGCGAGGTGGACGTAGTCGAACTCGACGGGCTGATCGTTGATGCCCGTGCTCGGCGGTGCGATCCACCCGGCGAACTTGCCCAGCTCGTACTCGGGAACCATCAGGTCGGCCACCGCCTGGCGGTCCTCGGCCGAGGGCAGCCAGCCGTTCACCTGCGCGTCCCAGGCCGCGTCGTCGAGGACCTCGCCCTCGGGACTGACGTGGTGGCTGGAGTAGACGCCGACACGACGGTTGAAGCCCTCGTGCGGCAGGAAGAGCCGCTCGTCGAGGCCGGCGTCCTCGAGCGCCTGGTTCCACCGCCGCACCCCGTTGGCGCAGTCGGCGACGTACTCGTCGCGCAGGTCGAGGTTGAGGGCCGAGAGCATCGGCACCTCCTTCTGCTTGATCTCGCCCTCGTCGATGTAGTTCATCATCCGGGTGTCGTCGAGGAGGACGTGGTCGTCCTTGCGCCGGGTCTCCTGCCAGCGCCCCTTGAGGCCCGAGGAGTAGTAGTTGCCCGCGTTGGTGGACTGCTCGGAGCCGAAGAGGTCCATGGAGACGGAGTACTGGAAGTTGAGGTACTTCTGGATGACCTCCAGCGGGATCCCGCCGTGCGGGAACACGTCGTCCGTGCCGTGCTCCTTCATCAGCTCGGCGGTGCGCTCGACGATCCGCTGGACTCCGGTGGTGCCCACGAACATGTGGTGCGCCTCCTCCTTCAGCATGAACTCGCAGGTGCGCGCCAACGGGTCGAACGCGGACTCCTTGAGGGTGCCCAGCTGGTACTTGCCGTCGCGGTCGGTGAAGTAGGTGAACATGAAGAACTGGAGCCAGTCGGTGGTCTCCTCGTTGAAGGCACCCAGGATGCGTGGCGCGTCGATGTCGCCGGAGTTGCGCTTGAGCAGCTGCTCGGCCTCCTCGCGACCCTCGCGGCCGAAGTAGGCATGCAGGAGGTAGACCATCGCCCACAAGTGGCGACCCTCCTCGACGTTGACCTGGAACAGGTTGCGCAGGTCGTAGATGGACGGGGCGGTGCTGCCGAGGACCCGCTGCTGCTCCACGGAGGCGGGCTCGGTGTCGCCCTGGATGACGATCAGCCGCATCAGGTCTGCTCGGTGCTCACCCGGGACCTCGTGCCACATCTCCTTGCCCTGGTGCTTGCCGAACGCGATCTTCTTGTCCGGGTCGGCCTCGGCGAGGAAGATCCCCCACCGGTACTCCTCCATCGGCACGTGGTCGAAGTGGGCCCAGCCGTCCCGGCCGACCGCGATGGCGGTGCGCAGGTAGACGTCCTTCGTCGGCAGGGAGGGACCCAGCGTCTTCCACCACTCCAGGAACTTCGGCTGCCACCCCTCGAGCGCCCGCTGCAGACGACGGTCCCCAGCGAGGTTGACGTTGTTGGGGATCTTCTCCGAGTAGTCGATGGTGCTCAGCGGGCCGGTCGGCCTGGGGGCCTCACCGGTCCGGCTGTCGGGTGCCTGCGTGGTCATCTCAGCTGCTCCTGTGTGGTGAGAGGTCCGCCTGGGACGTGCACTGACGTACTTAAGTTCTACACTTGTTCGTCGGATTTGCCAAGGTTCTGTCTTGTATTGGTCTCAGCCGGCGGTCGCGATCGCCTCGAGCATCCGCGGGCCCCCCTGTACGGCGGTCCGCTGCATGTGGTGGAAGACGGCGCGCAGGCCGCCCTCCTCCTCACCGCCCCCGGCGCGGCCCGGGCCACCATGGACGAGCTGCGGCATCGGGATGCCGTGCCCGGTCGACTCGGAGGCCGAGTCCCGGTCGAGCACGAGGACGCGACCGTGATGGGCCGCGACGCCGAGGACGACCTGCGAGGCGAACTCGGCGTCGTGGCTGACGACCGAGGCGGCGAGGGAGCCTCCTCCCCGGGCGACCAGCTCGACGACGTGCTCCGCGTCGTCGTAGGCCATCAACGTGGCGACGGGGCCGAAGGCCTCCACCTCGTGGGCGGCGGAGGCGTCGGGGTCGGCGGTCAGCAGCACCGGCGACATGAAGGCGCCGCGCACGGGATCGGCGCCGACGACGTCGACCTGCCCCGGGTCCCCGAAGACGGTCGACGCCTCGGCGGCGAGCCTGGCGACCTGGGCGCGCACGTCGTCACGCTGGTCGAGCCCCACCAGCGAGCCCATGGTCACGCCGTCGGCTCCCGGAGCGCCCACCACCACGCCACGGAGTCGCTCGGCCACGCCTTCGGCGACCGCGTCGAGGACCGCCCGGGGGACGAAGGCCCGCCGGATGGCGGTGCACTTCTGGCCCGCCTTGGTGGTCATCTCGGTCACCAGCTGGTCGAGATAGAGATCGAACTCCACACTGCCCGGGCCGGCGTCCGGGCCGAGCACGGAGCTGTTCAGCGAGTCGGCCTCCGCGGTGAACCGCACCGAGCGCGCGGTCACGGCCTCATGGCTCCTCAACGTCGCCGCCGTACCCGCCGATCCGGTGAAGCCCACCAGGTCCTGGCCGCCCAGCTCGTCGAGGACACCGGGGATCGAGCCGCAGACGAGCTGGAGCGCACCCTCCGGCAACACTCCGGCCTCGAGCATGATCCGGACGGCGTGCTCGGCGATGTAGGCGGTCGGGGTCGCCGGCTTGACGATGGTCGGCACTGCGGCGAGGAGGGCCGGCGCCAGCTTCTCGAGCAGGCCCCACACGGGGAAGTTGAACGCGTTGATCTGCACCGCCACCCCGCGCCGGGACGTCAAGATGTGCTGCCCGAGGAACCTGCCCTCCTTGCCGAGGGCGACAGCGCTCTCGTCCTCCACCACGACCCGGCCGTCCGGCAGGCCCTTGCGCGCGAGGCTCGAGAAGACCAGGGCGGTGCCGAACCCGCCGTCGACGTCGACCTTGGCGTCGGCGCGGGTGGCCCCGGCACGGGCGGAGAGGTCGTAGAGCTCCTGCTTGCGCTCACCGAGGGCGAGCGCCAGCGACTTCACCAGCGCGGCCCGCTCCGGGAAGGTCAGCGATCGCAGGGCCGCCCCTCCCGCCTCACGGCCGTGACCCAACGCGGCCGCCAGGTCGAGCCCGGCACTGCTGACCCGATGCATCGCCTCACCGGTCACGGCGTCAGAGACGACCACGCCGTCTCCGGATCCGGTCTGCCAGGTGCCGGCGAGGTAGCTGGGAAGGGTCTCGATCATGGCGGTTCCTCTCAGAGGCGACGGCTCACCGGTCGCAGAAAGATGACATCCCTCTGACGAATCGTCAACGGCATGTCCGATGATGGATCGACCGTACGGCATGGCGAAGCACCCCGCCGTCGAGCGGGACGACGGAGCGGCTCAGCCGGATTGCCTCTCGCGTCAGGAGGCGTAGAGGTTCTGGATGCGCACCTGGCCCCGGGCCACGAGCCTGGCGTCGACATCGGAGACCGTCTCGACCAGCCACAGCTGCTGCGAGCGCCCACGGTGCAGGGGGGTCGCGGTCGACGTCATCGCACCCTCGCGGACCGCCTTGAAGAAGTCGGTGTTGTTGTTCACGCCGACGACCTGCCCGCGACTGCCGAGCCACACCGCCGCAGCCACGCTGGCCAGGGTCTCGACGACGCTGCAGTGCACTCCCCCGTGGACGATGCCGTACGGCTGGTGCAGCTTGGGCAGCGCCTCCCAGGTGGCGACGACGCGGTCCCCGGTCACCTCGGTGAGGTCGAGACCCAGGTGCTCTGCGAACTGACCGACCCCGAGATCGGGGTCCGTCATGGCTCCTGGCCCGGTCGGCGTCAGGGGGGAGGCTGGCGTGGCGTTCTGGTCCATGCGCCCAGTCTCCCGCGCCACCAGACGCGCGCGCAATCGGCTCTTTCTACGCTCCCCTTGACTTTCGCGTGCGACTTGTAGCAAGTTACGGCTTCACTATGACCCACCTCACACAGGAGGCCACCATGGCCACACGCTCGAACGGCCTGTTCCGCCCCGTCCGAAGCGCCTCGGCCGGCGTCGCCGCGCTCGCGCTGGCGACCGCCCTGTCCGCGTGCGGTGGTGGCAGTCTCTCCGATGAGGACTCCGGAGCCGGTGGCTCCGAGGCGGTCAAGATCGGTCTCGTGCTGCCGGCCTCCGGTGTCTACGAGCCGCTCGGCATCGACATGACCCAGGGTTTCGAGCTCTACCTCGACGAGCACGACGGCGAGCTCGGCGGCAAGCAGGTCGAGGTCGTCAGGGCCGACGAGGGCGAGGGCCCGGAGACCGGGGTGCCCGCCACGACCAAGGTGGTCACCCAGGACCGGGTGCAGGCCGTCGTCGGCATCGTGAACTCCGCGACCGCGCTGGGCGTCAAGCAGACCCTGACGCAGGCGGAGGTGCCGCTCATCGTGGCCAACGCAGGCGCCGACGAGCTCACCGACGGCTCGCCCTACCTGTGGCGGACCTCCTTCACCAACGGCGCCATCGGGGAGTCGCTCGGCGCCGAGGTCGCCGATCAGGTCGGTGACGGCTCCGTCTACGTGATGGCGTCCGACTACGCCGCCGGGCGCGAGTCGGCCGCCGGCTTCATGAAGGCGTTCAAGGCGGCCGGCGGCAAGGTCGCCGGCGAGTCCTACACGCCCTTCGGCACGACCAGCGACTACCAGCCCTTCCTCTCGAAGGCCAAGAACTCCGGCGCCAGCGCCGTCTACGTCTTCTACGCCGGAGCCGAGGCCGTGAGCTTCGTCAAGCAGTACGCCGGGTTCGGCCTCCAGGGCATGCCGCTGTACGCCGCCGGGTTCCTCACCGAGGGCGGCGTGCTCGCCGCGCAGGGCAAGGCCGCCGTGGGCATCAAGACGTCACTGCACTACTCGAACCTGATCGAGTCCCCCGAGAACGACGCCTTCGTGAAGGCCTACACCGAGGCGTACGACGCGGCGCCCACGGTCTACGCGGTGCAGGCCTATGACGCCGCGGCGGCCCTCGACGCCGCCCTCGCCGACGTCGACTCGGTGGATGGCAAGTCCATCGCGGAGGCGCTCGACGGCATCGGGGAGATCGACAGCCCGCGCGGCTCCTGGAGCTTCGACGACGCCCACAACCCGGACCAGCCCTACTTCCTCCGGGAGGTCCAGGACCTCGACGGCACCCCGGGCAACGTCGTCCTCTCGCAGCTCAACGAGTGATGGGCTCCGGGCCGGACGGGCATCGGACGGAGCGGCGACATGGGGTGGCTTGACGCGAACTTCATCAGCATCCTGAACGGGATGGCCCTGGCCGCGCTCCTGTTCCTCATCGCGGTGGGGCTCTCCCTGGTGTTCGGGACGATGGACATCTTGAACCTCGCTCACGGCGTGGTGTCGCTGACCGGCGCCTACATCGGCGTGGCGCTGCTGGGCCCCGAGTCGGGGGCAGCCGACTTCCTCGTGGCCATGCTCGCCGCCGCGGCCATCGGCCTGGTGCTCGGCGCGCTCCTGGCCGCCATGACCACCGCCGTCTCCGGCCACCTGCGGCAGGCGCTGCTCACCCTGGGGATCGCCCTCATCGCCGGCGACCTCCTCCGGGGGATCTTCGGCGCGGACGTCGAGTCCGTCCCGGCCCCACGCTTCCTCGCCGGCTCGGTGGAGCTCTTCGGGCAGACCTACCCGTCGTACCGACTGGCCGTCATCGTGGTCAGCCTGCTCATCGCCGCCGCGCTCTACCTGGTCCTGGAGCGCTCCCAGGTCGGCGCGATCGTGCGCGCCACGGTGGCCGACCGCGACATGGTCGAAGCCCTCGGCATCCGGTCCGCCTGGGTCCTGGGCGGGGTCTTCGGTGTCGGCGCCGCCCTGGCGGCACTCGGCGGCCTGTTGGCCGGACCCGTGCTCGGGGCACAGCCCGGCCTCGACAACACCGTGCTGCTGCTGGCGCTGGTCGTCGTGGTCGTCGGCGGGCTGGGCTCCATCCGCGGCGCGCTCCTCGGGGCGGTCCTGGTCGGCCAGGTCCAGACCCTCGGCGTCTCGCTCCTCCCCGACCAGGCCTCCTTCCTGTTGTTCGGGTCCATGGCCGTCGTCCTCCTCGTGCGTCCACGCGGGCTGCTCCCGGCCCGCACGGGAGTCGGCGCGTGAGCGGGCGTGTCGGCCTCGCCTATCGCAGTGGTGCGGTCGTGGCCGTCGTGGTCGCCCTGGCGGCGTTGCCCTTCCTGCTGGCGCCGTACCCCATCTCCCTGGCCGGTCGCATCCTCGCGTTCGCGCTGCTCGTGGTGAGCGTCGACGTGCTGACCGGCGTCACCGGACTGCCGAGCCTGGGCCAGATCGCCTACTTCGGTGTCGGCGCCTACACCGCCGGACTCATCGGCGTGCACGTCACCGACAACGCGTTCGTGCAGCTCGGGGCGGGTGTCGCGCTGGCCGCAGTGGTCGCGCTGGCCACCGGCGCCGTGGCCGTCCGCACCTCGGGGATCGTCTTCCTCATGGTCACCCTGGCCATCGGTGAGCTGACCCACAGGCTGGCCGACGGACTGGACCTCGTCGGTGGCAGCAACGGGCTCGCGGGGATCCCGCCCATCACGGTGCTGCCCGGCGGCGAGCCCCTGCGGCTGGCGGGCTACACCTACTGGTGGGTGCTGGCGGTGTTCCTGGTCGGGTTCGCGGCCGCCGTCGTCGTGTCCCGCTCACCCCTGGGCCGGTCGATGCGAGGGGTCAGGGAGGCCGAGTCCCGCCTCGCCGCGATCGGCCAGCGGACCTACGCCGTGAAGCTCGCGGCGTACGTCTTCGCGGGCGCGCTGGCCGGCGCGGCCGGCACCGCATGGTCGGTGCAGACACGGTTCATCTCGCCGGGCGACCTGGCCTTCTCCGTCTCGGCCATCGCCCTGCTGAGCGTGGTCCTGGGCGGCGCCGGCACGCTCTGGGGGCCGGTGATCGGGGCGGCCGTCGTGGTGCTGGTGCGCGACTGGGTGTCCGGCTACATCGCCGGTCACGGTGAGCTCCTGCTCGGGGCGCTCTTCGTGGTCGCCGTCTACGCCCTCCCCCGCGGGATCGCAGGATCCGTTCGGCTCCGGCGAAGGACGACGCCGACCGCGCTCGAGAGCTCACCGACGGGAGCCTCCCGATGACCGGCACCGAGAAGCCGCTGCTCGTGGTCGAGGGACTGACCCTCCGCTACGGCGCGCTCACGGCCGTGGACGACGTCCACCTCACCGTCGAGGCGGGCGCACGCCATGCGCTGATCGGCCCCAACGGCGCCGGCAAGTCGAGCCTGTTCTCGGTCCTGGCCGGGGCGGTGCCGCCGACGTCGGGACGCATCCTCTTCGACGGCGACGACCTGACCGGGGCCGACGAGGTGCGACGGGCCCGGCGCGGGCTCGTCCGCACCTACCAGCACTCGAGCCTCTTCCTGGGCCTGAGCGCGCTCGACAACGTCAGGCTGGCGGTCGAGCGCGTTCAGGGCAGTCCGTTGCGTCCGTGGCCCCGACCGTCGTACGACCGTCGCGTCGTCGGTGAGGCGGAGGAGATGCTCGCGCAGGTCGGGCTGGTCGACCGCCGCGCGGCACCGGTCCAGGCACTGAGCCACGGCGAACGACGACAGCTCGAGGTGGCCCTCGTGCTCGCCTGCCGCCCGAAGCTGGTCCTCTTCGACGAGCCGACGGCCGGGATGTCGGCCGCCGAGACGCACCGCTTCGCCGGCCTCGTCGAGTCCCTGCCCACCTCGATCACCACGGTGATCGTCGAGCACGACCTCGACGTGGTCTTCCGGCTGGCCGACCGGATCAGCGTGCTGTCCACCGGCCGGCTCATCGCCGAGGGGACACCCGAGGAGATCCGCGCCGACGCGGCCGTGAACGAGGCCTACCTGGGGACGTCCCGCAGCGACGACCCGTTGTTCACGGACCCGCCCATCTCTCCAGGAGGCCCGCGATGACGGACGACCCGATCACCTCGCCGCGCACCTCCCTCGTCGACGTCACGGATCTGTGCTCGGGGTACGACGGGAGTCGGGTCGTCGACGGCGTCTCGCTGTCGATCGCGTCGGGAGAGACGGTCGCGCTCCTGGGCCGCAACGGCGTCGGGAAGACGACGCTGGTCGAGACGATGATGGGCATGGTCCGGGCCTCGTCGGGTCGCGTCGTGGTGGACGGCCGTGACGTCACCGGGAGGCCGCCCCATGTCGTGTCGCGCGCAGGAGTCGCCATCGTGCCCCAGGGCCGTCGGGTCTTCGCCCCGCTGACGGTCGAGGACAACCTGCGCATCGCGGCCCGCAAGAGTGGCGACTGGAGCGTCGACGACGTCTACGACCTGATGCCGCGGCTGGCCGAGCGGCGTACGAACCTGGGCTCGCAGCTGTCCGGCGGCGAGCAGCAGATGCTGTCGATCGGACGGGCGCTCCTGTGCTCGCCGAGGCTGCTGCTCCTCGACGAGCCGTCGGACGGGCTGGCCCCGGCCGTGGTGGCACAGGTGGGAGACGTGCTCCGGGCGCTGACCGCCCGCGGCCTGGCGCTGCTCCTCGTGGAACAGGACCTGCGCCTGGCCTTCGACGTGGCCGACCGGGTCCTCGTGATGGCCAAGGGCCAGATCGTGCATGCCTCCTCGGTGGCGGACTTCCGCGCCGACGGTCCGCGGGCCCGTTCGCTCCTCGGCATCGGCTGAGCACGTGCCCGCTGCTTCGCCCGTCAGTGGCCCCGCGGGGAGGCCTCGGGCACGCTCCGGCGCTCGCCCGGTCGTCCGAAGATGCTGAGGATCTCCGCAGGCTCGTCGCCGGTGCTGCCGAACCAGTGCGCCACCGCGGTGTCGAAGGTGGCCACCTCACCTGGCCCGAGCACCCAGTCCCGGTCGCCGAGGACCAGCCGCATGTGGCCCGACAGCACGTAGATCCACTCGTAGCCGTCGTGCGCCCGTGGCTCCGGGACGACCTTGCTGGTCGGGATGAGGATCTTCCAGGCCTGCGTGCCGTCGGGATGCCGGGTCAACGGGATCACCGTCCTGCCCTTGACGCGACCCGACGTGAGCCGCACCCGCGGGTCGCCCACCTCGGGCGCACCGACCAGGTCGTCGAGCGGCACCCGGTAGAGGTGCGAGAGCGCGAGGAGCAGCTCCAGGGTGGGCCGGCGCCGGCCGGTCTCGAGCCGGGACAGCGTGCTCCGGGAGATGCCGGTCGACTCCGCCACATCGGCGAGGGTCAGCCGGCGTCGCGTGCGGACCCCTCTGAGCCGGGCCGCGACCTGGTCGAGCGCAGCGGCGATGGCCGCAGTTGAGTTGTCCTCCACGAGGTCCATCTGACCGCTCTTCCCCCTGGACGGCAACGTCCACGGGTGAACTGCTCCAGCGCGTCACGCGAGGGAGAGGAAGAGCTTCTCCATCTTCTTCACGTCCACGCTGTCGGTGCCGTCACCGGCGGTCAGGCACTGCTGCAGGCCGCTTGCGACGATCGCGAAGCCGGCCCTGTCCAGCGCCTTGGAGACAGCGGCGAGCTGGGTGACGACGTCCTCGCAGTCACGCCCCTCCTCCAGCAGGCGCAGCACTCCCGCCAGCTGTCCCTGAGCCCGCTTGATCCGGTTGATGACCGGCGTCATCTCGGTCAGGTCGAGCTCCATCAGGCCTCCTGGGACAAGGCGGCCAGGGCCGCGTTCAGGCGCTGCTTGGCGTCGGCGGCCACGGAGTCCAGGGCACCGTCGGCGGCCAGGCCCATCATCGCGTCGGGGTCGAACGCCTCGACGACGGTGGTGTCCTCGTCGAGGGAGCGGACCACGACGTTGCACGGCAGCACCGCGGCGATCGACGGGTCCACCTGGATCGCCTCGTAGGCCAGCGCCGGCCTGCAGGCGCCGAGGATCATCTGCGGCGGCAGGTCGACGTCGAGCTTCTCCTTCATCGCGCCGGCCAGGTCGATCTCGGTGAGGATCCCGAAGCCCTGGTCCTGCAGTGCGGAACGGGTCGACTCGAGGACCTCGTCGTACGGGCGCTGGATCGTGGCGGACAGCGTGTAGGTGTCCATCAGGCACTCCTCTCCTGGGTGGCGGCCTCTGCGGCGATCGCCGCGTCGACGTCGAGCTCGCGGATCGTGGTGATCAGCTGTTCCAGACTAGGTGCCGGCAGTGCGCCGGCCTGCGAGAAGACCAGCACTCCCTGCTTGAAGGCCATCAGGGTGGGGATCGACGAGATGTGGGCCGCCGCTGAGAGCGCGGGCTCGGCCTCGGTGTCGACCTTGCCGAAGGCGATGTCAGGGTGGGCCTCGCTCGCCTGCTCGTAGACCGGGGCGAACTGGCGGCAGGGGCCGCACCACGCGGCCCAGAAGTCGACGAGCACGATGTCGTTGTCCTGGACGGTCTGCTCGAGGTTGGCGGCAGTCAGGGTGATGGTGGTCATGCGCTGCTCCTCTGCTGGGTGAATTTGAAGGGATACCCCGGGGGGTGTTAACGTGACGATCGTACATACCCCCCGGGGTATCAATCAAGTCTCAAGGAGAAGAACCTGATGCGCGAGATCGACACCTCCCAGCTCGAGACCACGCTGAGCCAAGGGGCCCAGCTCGTCGACGTCCGGGAGCCGGTTGAGTTCGTCCAGGGCCACGTGCCAGGCGCCCGGCTGATCCCGATGGGTCAGCTCTCCGCCCGGATGAGCGAGATCAACCGGGACGAGCCCGTCTACGTGGTGTGCGCCTCGGGCAACCGCAGCAGCGCGATGACCGACATGCTCGTCACCGCCGGGTACGACGCCTGGTCGGTGGCAGGTGGGACCAAGGCCTGGATCGACTCCGGCCGGCCCGTCGAGGAGGTGGCCCGATGACCGCCCCCGTGAGCGTGAGGACCATCGAGACCGCGAGCCTCGGTGACCGCACCTACGTCGTGCACGACGGCGAGGTCGCCTTCGTGGTCGACCCGCAGCGCGACATCGACCGCGTGCTCGACCTCCTCGAGGAGGAGGGTGTGCGACTGACCCACGTCTTCGAGACCCACCTGCACAACGACTACGTGACCGGCGGGCTGGCACTGGCCGAGCGCACCGGTGCCGCCTACCACGTCAATGCCGAGGACGAGGTGTCCTTCGAGCGCACCCCGATCCGCGACGGCGACGTCGTGGCCGTCGGCGATCGGATGCGGGTGGTCGTCGTCGCCACCCCCGGTCACACCTTCACCCACCTCTCCTACGCCCTCGTCGAGGTGGCGGAGGGTCACGAGCTCGACCTGGGCACCTCGGCCGGGGTGTTCTCGGGGGGCTCACTGCTCTTCGGGGCCACCGGTCGCCCGGACCTGCTCGGCGACGAGCACACCGAGGAGCTCACCCGACGCCAGCACGCGTCCGCCCACCGCCTCGCGGAGCTGCTCCCCGACGCCGCCGACGTCTTCCCCACCCACGGGTTCGGGTCGTTCTGCGCCGCCACCCAGAGCGAGGCGACCGAGTCGACGATCGGCGACGAGAAGACCTCCAACCCGGTGCTGACCCAGGACGAGGAGACCTACGTCCGCGAGCTGCTCGACGGCCTGGGCGCCTACCCGGCGTACTACGCGCACATGATGCCGGCCAACGCCGCCGGCCCGGCCGAGCCCGACCTGAGCCCCCCGTCGGTCGCCGACCCCACCGAGGTGCGTCGTCGCATCGAGGGCGGTGAGTGGGTCGTGGACCTGCGCAACCGCACGGCCTTCGCCGCCGGGCACGTCGCCGGCAGCCTCAACTTCGGGCTCGAGGGGCCGTTCTCCACCTACCTCGGCTGGTTGATCCCGTGGGGTACGCCGATCACGCTGATCGGCGAGAGCGCCGAGGACGTCGCCCGCGCCCAGCGCGAGCTGGTCCGCATCGGCATCGACCGCCCCGCCGCCCAGGCGACCGGCTCGCCGGAGGAGTGGGCCGACAAGGTGGCCTCCTTCCCCATCGGGGTCTTCGCCGACCTCGCGCAGGTCCGCCACCACCGAGAGGTCGTCGTGCTCGACGTCCGGCGCGAGGAGGAGTTCACCGCGGCCCGGATCGACGGAGCGGTCAACGTGCCCCTGCACGAGCTGCGCGGCCGCGTCGACGACGTGCCCGCGGGCGAGGTGTGGGTGCACTGCGCAGGCGGATACCGCGCCTCGGTGGCCGCATCGGTCCTCGACGCGGCGGGCCGCTCCATCGTTGCGATCGACGACTCGTTCGACAACGCCGCTGACGCAGGCCTGCACATCGTCGGTCCCGACGCGTGATCACGGTCGCCGTCGCGATCCTCGCCGGCGCACTCATCGGCCTCAGCCTGGGTGCGCTCGGCGGGGGTGGCTCCATCCTCGCTGTCCCGGTCCTGGTCTACGCCCTGGACCAGAGCCCCGGCCAGGCCACCACCGGATCCCTCGTGGTCGTCGGCGTGACGGCCCTGATCGGGGCCGTCGCCGCCCACCGGGCGGGCAACGTCCTGCTCGGTCGCGGCGTGACCTTCGGCGTCGTGGCCGTGGGAGGAGCCGCTGCCGGGGCCCTGGGCGCCGCGCACGTCTCCGAGGCCGTCCTGCTGGCGGCGTTCGCCGTGCTCATGCTGCTCGTGGGCGGCCTGATGGCGGTGCGTCAGCTGCGTCCGGGTGCTGCCGAGCCCAGCACGCGAGCCAGCCTCGACGATCCGATCATCACGTTCAGCCCCACGTTCGCCTGCGCGTGCCCGCGGGCCCTGAAGGTCCTGGTCACCGCGACCGTGGTCGGCCTCCTGACCGGCTTCCTCGGGGTGGGCGGCGGCTTCCTCGTCGTGCCCGCCCTCGTCCTCGCACTGGCGCTGCCCATGCAGTACGCCGTCGGCACGTCCCTCGTGGTCATCGCGCTCACCAGCGCGGCGGCTCTCGCGGTGCGCGCCGGCTCGGTGGTCCAGCCCGACTGGTGGGTGGTCCTCGTGCTCACCACGGCCTCTGCCGTCGGGGGCTACGCCGGCGCGCGGCTCGCGGACCGGGCCGACACCCGCAAGCTGTCCGCAGCCTTCACCGTCCTGGTGCTCGCGGTCGCCGTCTACACGGCGGTCCGCGCCCTCCCTGCCCTGATCTGATCCCCTTCCGCACACTTTCTTGAAAGCGATGTCATGACAACCGTTGACGCACCACGTCACCTCTCCCCTGCCCCGCTGAGCCCACCCTCCTCCCGACCCGGCCCGCTGGGTCGGCTCGGGGTCTGGGTCGCCGACCACGCCCGACTGACCGCAGTCGTCTGGGTGCTCGTGATCATCGGGCTGGGCGCCTTCGCCCCCCGCGTCGAGTCCGAGCTGTCGGGTGCCGGCTGGCAGGCCGACGGCTCCGACTCCGTGAGCGCCCGCCAGCTGGCTCAGGAGCACTTCGGCGGCAACGCCTCGACCGCGATCCAGGTCGTCGTGCACTCCACCGACGGGCCGGTCACCGAGGGGGCGGGCAAGCAGGCACTGGCCCGCGCCACCACGATCCTCGAGGACGACTCCCGGATCGCCGAGGTCGTGCAGCCCCAGCCCGGCGCGACGCTGAGCGAGGACGGCACCACCGCGGTCCTGGTCGCCGGCGCGAACGCCGACCCCAACGAGATGGTCCGGGTCGCCGACGACCTCAAGGGCCCGCTGCAGGACCTGACGACGCAGGGGATCCAGGTCAACCCGACCGGCGCCTCCCTGCTCTGGTCGGACTTCAACGAGGCCAACCTGTCGGCGATGCTGAAGTCGGAGCTGTTCTCGTGGCCGGTGACGCTGGCCATCTTGGTGCTGGCCTTCGGCGCACTCGTGGCCGCCGGCCTGCCGCTGATCCTCACCCTCGCGGGGCTGGTCGCCTCGGCCGGCTCGCTGGTCCTGATCAACCACCTCGTGCCGGTCTCGATCTGGGCGATGAACTTCGCGATGATGTTCGCCCTCGCCCTCGGCATCGACTACGCCCTGTTCATCGTGGTCCGCTACCGCGCCGCCCGCGCCCGGGCCGGGAGCTCGCCGCGGATCGCGATCGCCGAGACCATGGACACCGCCGGCAAGGCCGTGCTGCTCTCCGGAGTCACCGTGCTCATCTCGCTCTCCGCGGTGATGCTGGTGCCCTCACCGGCCTTCCGCTCGATGGCCGGCGGGATCATGCTCTCGGTCCTCTTCGTGCTCGCGGCGACGCTCACCCTGCTGCCGCTGGTGCTCGCCAAGCTCGACCTGCGCATCAACAAGCTGTCCCTGCCCTGGTCCCGCTCCGGCGAGCACCGCTCCCCCAAGTTCGCCGCGTGGGGCGAGCGGCTCTGGAAGCGCCCCATCGCGATCGGTCTCGCCGCCGTCGTGGTCCTGCTCGCCCTGGCCGCCCCGGTGCTGGGCCTGACGACTGCCATGCCGTCGATCAAGGTGCTGCCCGAGGACGCCTCCGCGCGCGTCGGCTACGACCTGGTCCAGGACGCGTTCGGCGACGGCGCACCCGGCACGCTGACGATCGTGGTCGACAAGTCGGACGCCAAGATCGCGTCCACCGTGCTGGCTGACGACAGCGGCATCTCCGGCGCGATGCCCGCGATCTCGGCCCCCGACGGCTCGTCGTACGCGCTGATCCAGGCCGTGCCGACCGTCGACCCGTCCGACCCGGCGCTCAGCGACACCGTGGACCGGCTCCGTGCCGACCTGCCCTCGTCGGCGTACGTCGGTGGAGCCGCCGTCGAGAACCTCGACCTCAAGACCCAGCTCGACGACTCCACTCCACTCGTGATCGGCGTGATCCTCGCCCTCGGCTTCCTGCTGCTGCTCATCGCTCTGCAGGCGCCGCTCATCGCCCTGCTCGGGACGCTGGCCAGCCTGCTCTCCACCGCGGCCGCCTTCGGCGTCGCGCGCCTGGTGTTCCAGGAGGGCTGGGGCGCCGGCTTCATGGGCTTCGAGTCCCAGGGCTTCCTCGATGCCTGGGCACCGGTGTTCTTCTTCGCGATGATCTTCGCGATCGCGATGGACTACACCGTCTTCCTGCTCGCCTCGGCCAAGGAGCACTACGAGCGCTCCGGCGACCCGAAGGAGGCCATGGTCGGCTCGCTGGCCCACTCCGGCCGGGTCATCTTCGCAGCCGGCGCGGTGATGGTCGCGGTCTTCTTCACCTTCGCACTCTCGGGGCCGTTGCCGCCCAAGGAGATGGGCATCGTGCTCGGCGTCGCCGTGCTCCTCGATGCCTTCCTCGTCCGGCTGATCCTGGTCCCCGTGCTCCTGCGCCTCACCGGCAAGGCAGCCTGGTGGTCCCCCCGCTGGCTGACCCGCCTGCTGCCCGACATCCGCTTCTCCCACAGCTGACCCGCACCACTCACCCACACCGAACGGAGACCCACCATGTGCCGAGCAGTCAAGTGCAAGACCTGCGGCAAGACCACCTGGGCCGGCTGCGGCCAGCACATCGCAACCGTCAAGGCCGGCGTCCCGGCCGGCCAGTGGTGCCCGGGCGGGCACAGCAAGGCCGACAAGGCCGCAGCCGCGGACTCGTCGAAGGGCGGCAGCTTCCTCGGGAAGCTCTTCGGCCGGTCCTGAGCGACGCGGCGGTCCCCGGCCGGCAGTGAGCTGCCGACCGGGGGCCGACCGCAGGTCGGCCCCCGGGCAATCAGCCCCGAGCGCCGATCCTGCGGGCGACGTCGTCGATCGTCCCCGCCGTGAGCGGGGCGCCGCGACCGTCGCACAGCAAGGCCTGCAGGCCCACCTCGAGGTGGTAGGACCACGCGGCTGCGCACACGCCGTGGCACTCCAGGCGTGGTCGCAGCCCGAGGTGGGTGAACCGCACGCGGGTGCCGCAGGGATCGGGCGCGTACTCGAAGAGCAGCCCGGTCCCGATCCACTCGTCCAGCTCGGCCTCGTCGCCGGAGCGGACGACCTGCCACCTCAACCGCTCACCGGGCCGCGCGTCGATGACCTCGAACGCGGAGTGGTGGAGCCCGGGGACGTCGTACACGAACGTGTCGCCCACCTGAGCGGCGTGACCCTCGATCATCTCGTTCCACCAGGCCGTGGGCCTGGTCGTCGCCTCGAACGCCGCGTCCGGGGAGACCGGGGCGGTGAAGGCGGTCGTGAAGTCCGAATCGGATGTCATGTCGTGTCCAGCCCTTCGTTTTCACTGCGGTACGGGTGAGGAAGGCGCCTACCTCGACGCAAGGTCCCAGCTGGCCGGCGGGAGCGGCTGGCCGGTCTCCAGGTAGGACTTCAGGTTCGAGAGCACCGTCGGCCAGCCCTGGGAGATCCCGTCGACCGTGGCCTGGTCGGCCAGGTCCTCGTGGGTGACGGTGAGACGCACGACGTCGTCGGCAGGCTCGATCACGTAGGTGACGACGGATCCCTGGTCCTCGAGGTCCCGGGCAGCAGGCTGGAAGGTGACGACCAGTCGGCGCGGAGGATCGGACTCCAGGACCTTGCCCCAGATGTCGTAGCGTCCGTCGCCGTCGCCGACCTGGTGGGTCCATGCCGATCCGACCTTCCAGTCGGAGACGTTGGCCATGCCGTTCCAGTAGATCGCGGTGACGTCCGCGCTGGTCAGGGCCTCCCATACGTTCTCGGCGGACGCCCGGATGTAGGTCACGTAGACGTAGGTGGGGAACCTCGTCGCGGTCTCGCTCATGGCGATCTCCTCTGCTCGTTGCTCGACGGCATGCAGCACGTCGAGGTGTGGGCGGTCGAAATCCCTGATCCACCGACGCTCGATGTCGTGGATGGGTTGGGTGTTGAGAAAGTGTCGACGCTCGCGACCCCGGCGGATCACGACGACGAGGTCCGCCGCGACGAGGATGTCGAGGTGCTGGGTCACCGACTGGCGCGCCATCGCGATGTCCTCGCACAGCTCTCGGAGCGCCTGCCCGTCCGCCTGCCGCAGTGAGTCGAGGAGTCGCCGGCGCGTCGGGTCGGCCAACGCCTTGAACACCGCATCAACATCGGGGCGCGTCGTCACGACCACCAATATGCAGGCGATTGCCTGCATGTGTCAAGGTCGTCAGCCCGCCGGTGCCGCGACGACCGCTGCCGGTGGGCCGACGTGCGGCCGGGCGAAGCGCAGGTAGAGCGAGGGCACCACCAACAGGTTGAGCAGGGTCGAGCTGATCAGTCCACCGAGGATGACGATCGCCATCGGGTGCTCGATCTCGTGGCCGGGGATGGCGCCGGCGATGACGAGCGGGATGAGCGCGAACCCCGTCGCGCCGGCTGTCATCAGGATCGGCGACAGCCGCTCGGCGGCGCCGCGCATCACCAGGGCCCGGCCCAGGGGCATCCCCTCGACCTGCTCGAGATGCTGGAAGTGGCTGATCATCATGATCCCGTTGCGCGCCGCGATGCCGAAGACGGTGAAGAACCCCACGAGGGATCCCAGTGAGATGATCCCCCCGGTCGCGAGGGCGGCAAGGATGCCCCCGACCAGGGCCATGAGCAGCGTGGGGAAGAACAGCAGGGCCAGCCGGAAGCTGCCGAACGCCAGGTGGAGCAGCAGGAGGATGGCGATCAGCGCTCCGATGCCGAGGAGGAGGATCCTGTTCTGGGCGGCCTCGCGCTCGGCGTGCTCGCCCAGCACCTGGACCGAGTAGCCCTGGGGCAGGTCGATCTCGTCGACCCGGTCCTCGACCAGTCTGGCGATGCCTCCGGCGTCCGCTCCGGCCAGCCCCGCGGCCACGTCGATGCGACGGGTGCCGCCCTCCCTCCGGATCGCGTTGGGAGTCGGCTCGATGACGACGTCGGCCACGCTGTCGAGACGCACCTGTCGCCCGTCCGGCGTGTCGATGAGCAGCCCCTGGATGCTCGCATGGCTGTGCCGCAGGGCCGCGACGCCGTACACGTTGATGTCGTAGGTGCGACCGGCGCGGTAGACGTCGGCGACCTCGGTGCCGGCGACGAGGGTGGCCGCCGCTCGCCGTACGTCACCGGGCTTGAGCCCGTAGCGCTGCGCCCGGTCCAGGTCGACCTTGATCTCGATCTGGGGTACGTCGGTGAGCAGCTCGGCCTGGGGCGACTCGAGTCCGGGCGTCGCGCTGAGGACGTCCTCGATCTCGTCGGCGAGCCTCCCCAGCTCCCCCAGGTCGTCGCCGGAGATCCGGACCACGAGTGCCTCGTCGGTCCCGGTCAGGACCTCCCGGATCCGTTCCTTCAGGTAGGTCTGCACGTCGCGGTACAGGCCCGGATAGCCGTCCACCGCGGACTGCACCGCTGCGAGCGTCTGGTCGTAGTCGGCATCGGGGTCGATGCTGATCCAGTTCTCACCGAACTCCGGCCCGACGACCTCGTCGGCGTTGCTGGCCTGGCCGATGTGTGCGCCGAAGTTGCGCACGCCCGTGATGCCCCCGAGCTCCTTGGCCGACAGCGTGGTGATCCGGACCTCGTCCTGGAGTGAGGTCCCGGGCTTGGTGACCCAGTGCATCAGCAGGTCGCGCTCCTTGAACTCGGGCAGGAGCGACTGCCCGAGCTGGGGTGTGGCGGCCACCGCGAGGATCGCCAGACCGGCGACCGCGAGGTAGGCCGGTCGAGTCGTGGTGGTGATCTGCTCCAGCGCCCTGGAGTAGCCCCGCACCAGGACGGCCTTCAGCGGGGACTCGCGGCGAATGCCGTCGGACCTGCGCAACAGGATCAGGCCCAGGGCGGGCGTCACGGTGAGCGCCACCGCCATCGACGCCATCAGGGCGAGCGCGTAGGAGATCGCGAGCGGACGGAAGAACGCACCGGACAACCCGCTCAGGAAGAGCACCGGGGCGATGGCGACGACATTGATCAAGGTGGCGTAGACGATCGCCCGACGGACCTCGATGGACGACTCGAGCACGATCCTGGCGGTCGGCGTGGTGTCTCCGGTCGCCCTCGCCAGCTTGAGCCGGCGCCAGATGTTCTCGATGTCGATGATGGCGTCGTCGACCACCACACCCACCGAGATCACGAACCCCGCCAGCACCATCGTGTTGATCGTGCTGCCCTGGTAGTAGAGCGCCAGGCCGGCGGCGACCAGGGACAGCGGGATCGCGACGACGCTGATGAGTGCGGTGCGCCACTCGTAGAGGAACCCGAGCAGCACCACGATGACCAGCAGGATCCCGAGCAGCAGGGCGTTGGTGAGGTTGTCGATGGAGGTCTCGATGAAGGTGGCCGGCCGGAAGATCGTCGAGTCGATCCGTACGTCGGCCAGCGCGGGCTCGATCCGCTCCAGGACGTCCTCGACCCCCTCGGTGACCTGGAGGGTGTTGGCCCAGGGGAACTTCTCGACGACGAGGAGCAGGCCCGGGCCACCGTCGACGACGGCGTCGCCGATCAGGAGCTGGTGGCCGACCTCCACGTCGGCCACCTGCTCGATCCGCAGCATCTCCCCCGAATCGGTGGGGACCAGGACCTTCCCGAGGGATTCGGGGTCGCCGACCGGGAGGACGTGCTCGATCCCGAGGCGCTGGCTGGCCGTCTCCATGTATCCGCCGGTGCCCAGCACGGCACCCGGCCGATAGCTCAGCAGACCGGCGTCGACCGCGTCGGCTGCGGCGTTCCTGACCTGGTCGAGGGTCACCCCGTTCTTGCGCAGCCGCGCCGGGTCGACCTGGATCTGGTACTGGGTCTTGCGGTTCCCCCAGACCGCGACGTTGGCGACGCCGGGGACCCGCATCAGGTTGTCGCGGATCTTCCAGCGCGTCAGCTGCGAGAGCTCGATCGTGTCGAGGGTGTCCGACGAGACCCCGATCTTCATCACCCGGCTCGTCGACGACAGCGGCTGGATCATGTGCGGCGGGGTGGCCCACGAGGGCAGTGACGGCGTCACGGACGCCACCCGCTCCTGCACGACCTGCCGGGCCTCCATGATGTTGGTCCCCGGCTGGAAGAGGAGCACGACCGACGAGAGCTGGCTGACGGACTTGGACCGGAGGACCTCGACCCCCGCGACACCGGCCAGCGCCTGCTCCAGCGGGACGGTGATCAGCTCCTCGACCTCCGCGGCGGAGAGACCGACACACGCCGTCTGGATCTCCACCTTGGGAGGCGCGAACTCGGGGAACACGTCCACCGGGGCCTTGCTCAGCTGCAGGGCGCCGCCGAACATCGTGACGAGCCCGACCAGCACGACCAGCGTGCGGAACCTCAGGCTCGTGAGGATGATCCAGCGCATCATGTCAGTGGCCGATCTCGAACTCGGTGCCGAAGAGCTGGGCCGAGCCGACGCCGGCGATCTCGGCGCCGACCGCGGGACCGCTGGTCAGGATGGCCCGGTCCTCGGCGACGGTCGCGACCTCGACCACCTGTCGTCGGAAGCTCAGTGCGTCACCGTCGACGGCATAGACCCACGTGGTGCCGTCCGCACCGTAGACCAGCGCCGCGTAGGGCACCGCGAGCGTGCCGGCGGGATGCGCGGCCGGCTCGACCCGGCCCACCTCCAGCCCGATGCGCTGTGCGCCGTGGGCGGTCAGGGTCACCCGCGCGAACTCGCTGCCGTCGACGGCCTCCACCGTGGACGGGCTCTGGTGCTCCGGTCCACCCTCCGGCGGACCGCCGGCGGTCACGGCCCAGACGGTCAGCGCGAGCAGTGCCGCGACGGCCACGACCCACGTCAGCCGGCCGGCCACGGTCCGGCTGCTCGGCTGCCTCTCGTCTGTGGTCGTGGCCATCGTCATACGTCCGAGGGCACCGGCCGGGCGACGAACTCGTCCTCGAGCACGTCGGGGTCCCGCCGCTCCCCCAGCCGCAGGTAGAGCGGTGGCAGGAGCAGCAGCGCGGCGACGGTGGCGGTGACGGCGCCCCCGATGACCACCAGCGCCATGGGATGGATGATCTCCAGGCCAGGCCGCGACCCGGCGAGCGCGACCGGCAGCAGCGCCGCCGCCGTGGCGGCACCCACCAGCAGGGTCGGCATGGCGCGCTCGCCGGTGCCCCGCCTGACGAGGTCCGCACCGAAGGGCATCCCCCTCGCGGTCCGCATGTGGTGGTAGTGACTCAGCATGCCCAGCACGTTCCGCACCGCCAGGGCGAGCACCACCACGAACCCCAGGACCGTCCCGATGGTGATCTCTGCGCCGGACACGGCCACCGCGATGACCCCGCCGGCCAACGAGAAGGCGATGAGCGCCATCGCGGCCGCGGTCAGCCGCCAGCTGCCGACCGCCGTCTGGAGGATCAGCACCAGTGCGATCAGGGCACAGATCCCGACCACGACCACCCGCCGGTCCACCGCGGTCTGCTGCGGGTCGCCCATGACCTCGGCGTGGTACTCGAGCGGGAAGTCCAGCTCCTCGAGGCCGGCCTCGATGTCGCCGACCACGTCGGCCGGGTCGGTGGAGACCGTGGCCACCACGTCGAGGCGCCGAGACACCGACTCCCGGTTGATGACGGAGAACGACGTGCCCCCTCCGACGTCCGCGACCTGGTCGAGGCGGACCGTCCCCCCGTCGGGGGTGTCGATGAGGAGCTCGCCGATCCGGTCGGGGTCCTCGAAGTAGTTGCGGGTGCCGTTGACGATGACGTCGAAGACCTTCTGCCCCTCGAACAGGCTCCCGACCTTGAGCCCGTTGGCGAGCGTGGTGGCCGACCTCCGGATGTCGCCGGGCTTGAGCCCGTAGCGCTCGGCGGCGGCCAGGTCGACCTCGACCTCGAGGTTCGGCTCGAGGGCGGGCAGCTCGATGCGGACGTCGGTGACGCCGCTGACGGACGACAGGCTGTCCTCGATGGCCTCGGCCCGCTCGGCGAGGACCGGCAGCTCCTCGCCGTAGATCCGGACCACCACCTCCTCGTCGCGGGTCAGGACCCGTCCCCGGTCGGTCTCCGCCATGAGGCCCGACACCTCGACGACCCGGTCGGAGAAGTACGAGCGCACCTCGGCCCTGGCGCCGTCGTAGCCCTCGGTGACGGCGCGGACGGCGGCGACGGTGTCGGCGTAGCCTGCGTCGGGGTCGATCCCCACCCACAGCTCACCGGCGCCGATCCCGTTGACCCGGTCGGACAGCACGGCGCGGCCCACATGACCGGCGACGTTCTGCACGCCCGGGATCCCACGCAGCTCGGCTCCCAGCTCGGCGGCGATGGTCGTCATGGCCGTCCGGGAGGTCCCGGGCTCGCCGTGCCAGCTGACCACGAGGTCGGACTCCTTGAAGGCGGGCAGCAGCGCCGGGCGGTCCGAGGTGTGCAGGAAGGGCACCGCGACCACCCCGGCCAGGGCACCGACCATCAGCACGGCCGTGACCGCTCGAGGTGAGTGCAGGCTGCGCCGCGAGATCACGTCGAGACGGCCGCTCACCCACCGGGCCACCGACGACTCGTTCGTCCGGCCACCACGCAGCAGCACCGACGACAGCGCCGGCGTGACCGTGAGCGCGACGACCATCGAGGTGATGGTGGCCACCACGAACGCGACGAGTGCCGGGCGGTAGAAGGCCTCGGAGAGGCGGTCGACCACGAGCAGGGGAAGCAGCGCGACCAGGACGATCGTCGTGGCGTAGCCCATGGCGCGGCGCATCTGGAGCGAGGCGTCCAGGATGACCGATGTCGGCGCCGCGCCCGATCCGGGGCTCTCCCGGAGACGGCGTACGACGTTCTCCACGTCGACGATCGAGTCCTGGACGACCACCCCGACGGCCAGCGCCAGACCGGCGAGGACCATGGCGTCGAGGCCGGCACCCAGGAGGTCGAGCACCAGCACCGCGGTCAGGAGCGACACCGTCGCCGAGAAGACCACGATTACGGCCGCTCGCAGCTGGAGGAGGAAGAGCAGGACGAGCAGACCGGCGAGCAGCAGCCCGATCCCCAACGTCGTCACGTAGTTGCCCCGCGCCTGGTCCACGAAGGTCGCCGGCCGGAACAGGTTCGTGTCGACGGTCACCCCTTCGAGCCCCGGGGCCAGCGTGGCCAGTGCCGCCTCGACCCCCTCGGTGACTTCCACGGTGTTCGCACCGGGGAACTTCTCGACCACCATGATCAGCCCGGGGCCGTCGTCGACTACGGCGTCGCCGATCAGGGGCTGGTGGTCCTCGGTGACGGTGGCGACGTCGCCCAGGGTCAGTCCTGCGCCGGCAGCCGACGCGTCCGCGCGCTCCAGCGCCACCTTCGCGAGATCCTCGGGCGTGGTGATGGGCGAGACGTGGCGGATCTCCATCCGGGTGCCCGGGGTGTCGACGAAGCCACCCGTCCCCGGTGTGGAGGCGTTGAGGTAGGTGAGCGGCGAGACCCACAGGGCGTTGCCGCTGGTGGTGATCAGCTCCTGGAGCGTGACTCCGCGGCGCGCCAGCTTCTTCGGGTCCACCTGGACCTGGAGCTGACGCTCGCGCTGCCCGAAGATCGACACGTTGGCCACGCCCGTGACCCCGAGCAGCTTGGGCCGGATAGTCCACCGGGCCAGCACCGAGAGGTCGATCGGGGAGACCTCGTCGGACCTGAACCCGACCACCACCACCCGGCTCGCGGACGAGAGCGGCTGCACGATGGCGGGAGGCTCGGGCAGGTGCGCCAGCAGCCTGGCCTGCGTGAGCCGCTCCTGCACCACCTGGCGGGCCTCCAGCAGGTCGGTGCCCGGCTCGAAGATGAGCGTGATCGCCGACAGCCCGTTCACCGACTCCGAGCGGATGCCGTCGAGGAAGGCGACGCCGTTGAGCAGCAGGTTCTCCATCGGGGCCGTGATCAGCTGCTCGACCTCCTCGGCCGACAGGCCCAGCGCCTCGGTCTGCACCTCGACGTACGGCGGCGAGAACTCAGGCAGGACGTCGGTCTTGGCCGACCGCGACTGCGCAGCCCCGAGCAGGATCAGCGCGGCCGCCACGGCCAGCACCACCACCCGGGCACCGATCGCCCGCGAGATCAGCCACGCTGCCATCTTCACCACATCCCCGTGGGTGCTCGGCTTGCTGCCTTCGCCGACCCCGGAGAGTGGAGGACTTCCCTGTGCAGTCCTCATGCCTGCGACCGATCAAGCGAGCGTAGGACGCCACCACGTCGAGGTGTCGACCCCGAGCGCCGATCCCCCAAAACGCGGTACGACGTGTGGCGCGGGGCTCGTTCGTGACGTGACGCCTCGCCGGTCAGTCGCCGAGTCCGCGCCGCTCCGCCCAGACCGCCGCCTGGGTGCGGTCGCTGACGCCGATGGCCGAGAACACCGACGTGAGGTGCGCCTTCACCGTGCGGTCCGAGATGCCCAGGCGACGAGCGATCTGCTTGTTGGCCAGGCCTTGCCTGACGAGGACGAGCACCTGCATCTCACGCGCGGTCAGGGTCACGTCGCGCACTGCGTGACGGGCGCCCAGCAGCTCGCGAGCCGCACGGGGATGGATGGGCGACTCACCGCGACTGACAGCGCGCACTCCCTCGATGACGTCCTCCGGCTCGGCGTCCTTGAGCAGGTAGCCCACCGCGCCGGCGTCCAGCGCCGCGACGATCCGCTCGGCATCGGAGAACGACGTGAGCACGAGCACGTCGGTGCCGCCCTCCGCCACGACCTGCCGGGTTGCGGTCACACCGTCGCTGCCGGGCATCTGGAGATCCATGATCATCACGGCGGGATGCGTGCGGCGCACCAGCTCGAGGGCCTCGCTGCCATCGGAGGCGGTGCCGACCACCTCGATGTCGGGCTCACCGGAGAGCAGTTGCGCCAGGCCTCCGCGGAGCACGGCGTGGTCGTCGACGAGAGCCACGGTGATCGTCACGGGTGAGTCTCCAACCGGGTGGTGGTGCCCGCTCCGGGCGCGGAGCGGATGGTCAGGGTGCCATGACTGTCGCGGACCAGGCTTGCGAGCCCGCGCAGACCGTAGTGCGTCGCACCCGAGACGGCGTCGGGGTCGAAGCCGATGCCGTCGTCGGTGACGGTGAGCACGAGCGAGCCGTGCTCATGGCCGAGGTCGAGGACCATCGTCGATGCGCACGCGTGGCGCAGGGTGTTGCGCACGGCCTCCTGCGCGACCCTCCAGACCAGGGTGGCCTGCTGCTCCGACACATCGCCCAGGGCAGCGGTCGACACGGAGACGCTCACCCCGGCGGCGGCGGCGGGCGCACACAGGTCCACGAGCGCGGCAGGCAGCGTCGCGGCGTTGAGGTCGGGCGGGTGGATCTCGACCAGCAGCGAGCGCAGCGCGCGCAGACTGCCCCGCAGGGAGTGGCCGGTGGCCAGCAGCGTGGCCCGTGCCGGCTGGTCGGCGTCGCGCGCGAGAGCGGAGACGGCGAAGGCCGATCCGGCGAGGTCCTGCACGACGCCGTCGTGGAGATCCCGGGCGATCCTGCGTCGTTCGGCGGCCGAGGCGGTGGCGGCACCGACGAGGAGTCGCTCGCGCTCGGCAGAGGCCCGGTTCACCCGTCGGGCGAGCCCCCACAGCAGTCCCGTGGCGACGACGACCAGCAGGGCCAGCGCGCCGAGCGTGATCCGCTGGAAAGGGGCGATCACGGCTGCCTGACGGGTCTGGATGCCGGCGATCGAGAAGTAGGCCTCGAAGAGCAGCAGCTCACCCTCGGGCGACACGACCTGGGTGTAGACCTCGACCAGGCCGTCGCCGTCCCGTTCGTAGCGGTTCTCCGGCTCGGAGAGGTCGGAGACCTCGGCGTCGGAGCCGCCGTCGTGCAGGATCTGGAGCTCGCCGGGTCCGAGCTCGAACCGCTCCCCGATCAGCCGGGCCTCATCGGAGTAGACGATCCTGCCGTCCTCGGTCCAGATCTTGATCCGTCGTACGTCGTTGCCGAGCAGGCGCCTGTTCGCCACCCTGTCGAATTGGGCCACCGCTCCTGGGTCGCCGGCGACCAGGCCTGCCGTGATCGTCGGCTCCGCCACCGAGCGCGCCAACACCTCGGTCATCTTGCGGGCGTCCGAGAGGGCCTCCTCGTTGGCGGCCCGATCGGCCAGCACCCGCGTGCCGACCACGATGGCGCCCAGCGACACGAGCCCGACGGCCAGGAACTGCACCACCGGGCTCTTCACGACACGCCACTGCGGTCCGACCATGGTCGGCCCATTATGCAGACCTTCGACGCCCCGCCCCGACGACCTGCCAGACGACCTGCCCGACGTGGCCGCTCCCCGGACGTCGCGGATCCGTGGGCCTGGTCGGTGCCGGGTGGTGCTACCACCCGACCCGACGCCCTGCGCGGCGCGAGCCACCGGTCCCAGCCAGCGCACTCGCACGACGGGTGGTACCAGCACCATTGGGCAATGTCGGGGGGTACCGCCGACGGTCTAGGTTCGGTGCATCGCAGTCCCGGGCATCAGTGACACCGCACTGCAGGTGCCGACGAGTGCGATGGAGTCCTTCACGCACGACCAGGCTTCGTTCCTCGAGGACCCGGGGCGGCGGGCGCACACCACCGCCCCCTGATGTGCGCTCCGCCGTCCTGCCGGAGCCCGTCCTCCGGTCAGCCGCGCCTCGCGCAAGGAATGCCCAAGGTCGCCTCGGCAGGCTTGTCGCTTCAGAACACGGCGACGCGCCAGCGGCGCCTTGGAAGGAGCCATCATGACAAGCCTGAGACGCCGTGACGTCCTCAAACTGGGAGGCCTCGGCGTCGGTGTGACCCTCGCCGGACTGACCCTCCCGCTCGGTCAGTCGGCCAGCACCGCCGACTGGATCAGCACGTCGGCGAAGCCCGCGCGCTTCGCCCGGCCCCTCTACGTGCCGCAGGCGATCAGCCCCACGCTGAGGTCCGACGAGTACGGCGACTACCTGCTCTACGAGATCGAGGAGAAGAGCGCCGCCCTGCAGCTGCTCGACGGTGGCAGCCCACGCACGACCGTGCTCGGCTACGCCGCCGGTGGCGCGGGTCCCACCGTCCCGGGTCCCCTCATCAAGGTCGACCAGAACACCCGCGTCTGCATGCGGGTCACCAACTCCCTGCCCACGGACCATCCGACGTTCGGGTACCCGCTGGCCACGTCCGTCCACCTGCACGGGTCCGCCTCACTGCCGCAGTACGACGGGTACGCCGACGACGTGACCATGCCGGGCCAGCGCAAGGACTACTGGTACCCGAACCACCAGAACGCGCGCACCCTCTGGTACCACGACCACGGCGTCCACCACACGGCGCAGAACGTGTACAGCGGCCTGGTCGCGCAGTACCACCTGCACAACCCGTGGGAGAAGGAGAACCTGCCCCAGGGCCGGTACGACGTCCCCCTGGTCGTGAGCGACGCGATGTTCGCCAAGGACGGCAACCTCGCCTACATGGACCGCGACCACTCCGGCCTGTGGGGCGACGTCATCCTGGTCAACGGGGTCCCGTGGCCGTACCACGAGGTCGAGCGCAGGTTCTACCGTTTCCGGCTCCTCCTCGCGACGCTGTCGCGCTCGATGAAGCTCAGCTTCGTGAACACCCGGACGGGCGCCGTCCTGCCGACGTACGTCGTGGCCACCGATGGGGGGCTCACCAAGCCGCAGCTCATCACCACCTGGCGCCATGCCGGCGCCGAGCGCTACGAGGTGATGGTCGACTTCAAGGGCTGCCGCATCGGCGACACCGTCGAGCTGCGCAACGCCAGCAACAAGAACAATCGCGACTTCCTGTACACCGGCAAGGTGATGCAGTTCCGCGTCACCGGGGAACCCTCGGACACCCGGTGGAACGTGGTGCCCACCCCACCCGCAACGGAGCTGAGCGCGGTGATGGGCGCGAGCCGGAGCGCCTCGCGTCGCACCCGCGACATCGACCTCGAGCACGACGACGTCACCAACGAGTTCATGATCAACGGGATGACCTGGGAGGACGTCCAGGCCGCGGAGTGGAACATCTTCTCCGACGAGGGCAACCCGCCGCGGCCCGGTGACTTCGAGATCTGGCGCATCGAGAACAAGTCGGGAGGCTGGTACCACCCGCTGCACATCCACCTGGTCGACTTCCAGATCCTCAGCCGCAAGGGCGGCTCCAACCGCGTCGAGGCCTGGGAGAAGGGCCCCAAGGACGTGGTCTACGTCGGTGAGGGCGAGATCGTCGAGGTGCTGGTGCAGTACGCCACCGCTCCGGCGGCCTATCCCGACGGCCGCTCCACCGGACAGGCCGGGCTGAACGCGTCGCTGGGCGGGCGGTACATGATCCACTGCCACAACCTGGCCCACGAGGACCACGACATGATGGGCCAGTTCCTCGTCGCCGCCAGCGACGGCACGGTCGACCTCTCCCCGACCCACCCCAACCACCCCGTCTTCGCGGCGCCACCGCAGTGACCGGTCCCCCGCAGCCGTCGCAGGCCGAGAAGAGGCTGCCGCCCGCCCTCCTCACGCCGCGACGGGTGCGGGGATGGCTGGCGCTGGCACTGCTCGTGGGGGGCTTGGCACTGCTGCGCGCCACCCTCGTCGTGCCGGTCCGGGTCGACTCCGCCAGCATGATGCCGACCCTTGCCCCCGGCGACATCGTCCTGGTCTCGAGGACTCCCCCAGCCGTCGCCGACCTCGACCACGGCGACCTCGTCGTCTTCCGAGGGCCCGGCGTGGGGGGCCGCACGCTCAAGCGGGTGGTCGGGCTGCCGGGCGACACCCTGGTCGTGCTGGACGGCAGGCTGTTCGTCGACGAGGAGCCGGTCACCGAGCCGTATGTCGACCACGCCCTGGTCGACGGCGACTACAGCCGGACGTTCACGGTGCCCGACGGCAGCGTCTTCGTGCTCGGAGACAACCGGGGCAACTCCATCGACTCCCGCGACTACGGACCGGTGAGCGGTGACGAGCTGGTCGGGCGGGCGTTGTGGAGGATCTGGCCGCTCGGCGGACGGTGAGCTCACCCGCGCCGATCGGCGCCGCGGCGCGTGACCGCCGCCATCAGCCCCGTCAACATCATCAGGGCAACCGCAGCCATGCCCACGACGAGCCCGGCCACACGCTGGTCGGCGACCGGGTCGACCCAGCCCCATCGCAGCTCGAGGAACCACTCCGCGGCCAACAGTCCGTCGCCGCGGCGGAGCTGCACGGCCAGCAGTGCCAGGCACATGGCCAGTCCCGCCAGGCACGAGATGCGCTCGGCGGCACCACGGGGCTCAGGCACCGGGTCCACCCCGAGCGCCGGCCACAGCAGCATCAGTCCTGAGGCCACAGCAAGGACAAGGACGGCCAGGTGCGTCCAGTACGACCGCAGGGACACCTCGATCAGGGGGGTGCGATACACCGCAAGAAGCAGGGCGCTGCAGGCCGCCGCCCCGAGGACCGGGTTCGCGAGCCATCGGAGGACCCGGGTATCCAGCAGCCTCGCACGGGCTCCCGGCCCGGCACCGCCGGCCCGCAGCCACAGGGTGACCGGAGCGCCGTACAGGAGCAGGGTAGGCACCACCAGCATCGCGACCAGCAGCTGGGACACCTGGACGCTGACCATGGCCGGGGCGTACGTCGCCACCCCCGAGCACAGGTCGACGACGGCGACCGCGACGCCGCAGACGAAGGCTGCCGACCTACCCATCGGCCAGCGGCGGCCCGTGCGAGATGCGATGCGTACGTGCCCGAAGTACGTCGCGACCAGCAGGCCCAGCACCAGCAGCACGACGGCGTCCGGCCGCCACGCGGTGGCGAGCTCACCCAGAGACACCCTGTCCACCACACCGGGCAGCGTCGAGTGACCCGGGCCGTGGATCGGGTCCACGACCACCGGCGCGGGCGGGACAGGCGTCCTGGCCAGCGCCGTGGCCAACCCCATGCCCGCTCCCATGACCGTCAGCTCGGCTCCGGCCAGGCGCAGGAACGGCGCTGTCCCTCGGCCCGCCGTCAGCCGGGGAATCGTCCGCCGACGATGCAGGTGCCCGACACCGCCCAGCGCGACCAGCGCCACCATCTTCGCGACGACCAGGGCGCCGTAGCCGCTCGTCCATGCCGCGAACGACATGTCGAGCCTTGCCGAGACGGTCAGGACTCCCGAGGCGGCGAGCGCGACGTACGCCGCCAGCGCCAGGGTGCTGAAGCGCGGGATCGCCAGCGCCAGCGCATCGGGGCTGCGGCGCAGGTGCAGCACGATGCCCGCCAGTCCGCCGGTCCAGGTCATCGCGGCGATGACGTGCACCACCAGGCCGCTGGTGACGACGCCGGGATCGGCGGCGGCCGACGCGTGCCCGGTGACGAGCGTCGGCATCAGCCCCGCGACTGCGACCACCAGCAGCACCCGCGCTTCCCGCACATCCCTGGCCCGGCCGGCGACCAGCGCCACGAAGCCGGCCGCGAGTCCGACCAGGCACCAGGCCACGCCTCGGCGAGACGACGTCACGGCCGCGACCAGATCGAGCCGGAGATCCAGGAGAGGCACGCCCGCCACGTCCGACACGGTCAACACCGCGGTGACCGCGGCGAGCACGGCCCAGGCGCCGGCCCAGCGTCCTGCGTGCGTCACTGCCCGGAGGACCGGACCATCGAGCCGCCCGGTGGGGCCGGCCGGCACCAGAAGGGCCCCGACCATGAGCGACCCGACGGTCATGGCGGCGGCCAGGTGCGTGAGGAGGCCTGCAAGGCGCAGCATCCACCCGGTCACGGCTCCCGCATCCAGCAGCCCGGCCGGCGCGGCCACGGGCAGCCCGCCACCCACGACGAGAGCGACCACGCAGACGACGACCGCTGTGGCGCCCGCGCACGCAAGCATCACGGCGGCCGGGAACGGTGCGTCGGCGTTGCCGCGCCTCACCGAGACTCTGCTCTCCCGCTGGCCGGCCATGTGCGGGAGCGTGCCCCGCCGATCTTGGGGAATCCTCGGGCGTCGTCGAGCGCGCTGCTGCGGAGGCCGCGGACGCGATCGCAAGGAAAGCCCAAGGTGGCGTCCCGAGGATGGGCCCATCACGATCGGGCAGCCTGCCTGGACAGGAGTTGAGCACCATGGCAACCACAGACCGAGTTCACCGGCCACGCAGTCCGCGCCGGATGCGATACACCCCGCGTGGGGTGGTCACCTTCCTTGCCGGCGCCCTGATCGTCGGTGTCGCGGCCAGCGCACTCGCCGTCCCGGTCGCGCCGACCAACAACGACGGCACCCTCAAGGTCCGCTCCGGTCGCCTCGTCCAGGTCGGCCCGATCGCTGAGCACGGCTTCCCGGCCTGGTACCGAGACAGCAACGGTGTACGTCTCGAGGCCTGCACCACCCTCGACGACCCGCTCTGCTCCACGCTGCCCGACGAGGTCCCCGACCCCGACGCCCCCGTCTCCTACCCGGCCAACTTCCCGGGCGAGTTCTTCTACCAGCTCGCCGGCGCCGAGCTGGCCGGCCCCGGTGTCGACCTGACGATCGGGATGGACCTGGAGGGCGCCTGGGCTGCCGAGGAGGTGATCGAAGGCGACCAGATGGTGTTCGGTCGCGTGCGGGTGCGTGACAAGGCCATCGCCGACGGCGAGTACCGGGTGACACACCCCTACGGCGTGGACCAGTTCGTGGTCGACGGCGACGGCATCAACTACACCCAGGACATCGGCACCACCCCCGGCGCGTTCGGGCAGGCGCTCGCCAGTCGGATCGGACCCTTCCTGCGCTGGGACCCGTCGGTGGCACCGGCGGCGCCGGCAGGCTACGTGGGCGACCCGGGCGTCGACCACAAGGTGGTGGGCAGCCCCTACGACACCAACTACGTCGCGGTGGAGCGGAGGAGCGCGGACGGCACCTGGACCGAGCTGGCCCGGACCGACGTCTTCAGCCTCCAGGGACGCCTGGCCACGAACTCCGGCGTGGACGTGCAGCAGGCGACGTACACCGTCGGCGCGGACGGCAACGGTTTCGTCGACGTGTACGCCACCTCCGACGCCGGCCAGTCGATCCGTGTCAAGGACACGGGTCTCGGATTCATCGAGACCAGGCTCGAGGGCGACCGGGGTGTCTACTACGGCCGCTACGCCACGACCGCCACCCCCGACGGGAAGTCCGTGACCGTCGCCAACGTCGGAGACATCCCGGTGGCGCAGAAGCAGGTGAAGCTGGTGGACGTCGTCACGATCCATGCCGCCACCTACGACGCCGACCAGGACCGGCTGACGGTCTCCGCGTCCTCCAGCGACCAGGACAGCACGCCGGCACGGCTGTCGGTCCTGGGCGAGACCCTCGTCAACGGGCGGGCAGAGATCAGCACGGTGGCCCCGACGGCGACGGTGACCGTCACATCCGACAAGGGCGGGTCGGCCACGGTCTCCGTCGTGGCGGACGGTGCGGGGATGCAGGCGGAGAAGCCGGTCGCGGCTGCGTTCGCCAACCTGATGGACGCCGCTCCCGGGCAGCGCGTGACGCTGACCGGCACGGGGTCGTCCGGCACCATCTCCACCTACGCCTGGAGGCAGGTGCCGGCCACGGTGATCGAGGACGTCCCGGTCGCGCTGCCGGACGGGACGACGGGGACGGAGCCCTCCACGGTCGAGGTGCCGGTCACCGACGCCAACAGGGTCTCGCTCGCCGGTGCGAGCACGTCGATCGCGTCCTTCAACGCGCCGAGCGGCTTCGAAGGCCCGCTGGCATTCGAGCTCGTCGTCAGCGGCCCGGCCGGCACCAGCGATCCGGTCGTCGTCCAGGTCAGGGTCGTGGCACCGGACCCGACGCAGCCCCTGCCGACGCCCACGGCCGACGCGGGCGCCGACCAGACGGTCCGTCGTGGCGCGACGGTGACCCTGGACGGGTCGCGCAGTGCTCTGGTGGACACCTACGCCTGGAGCCAGGTCAGCGGTCCCCCGGTGTCGTTGTCAGGAGTGGCCACGGCCAAGCCGACGTTCGTCCTGCCGCTCATGGGGTTGCCCGCAAGCACCACGAGCACGAACCCGGGTTACGCCACCAGCTCGACGCCGGTCGTGCTCCGGCTCACCGTGACCGGCCAGGGTGGTCAGGTCTCCAGCGACGAGGTGAGCGTGGCACCACAGCCGGAGACCTTCTCCATCGGTGCAGCGGAGTACCGCGCAGGCACCGAGTGGCGGGTCAGCGGGACCAGCAACATCCTCGCCGGCCAGCGGGTGGCGGTGGTGCTCGGCCAGGCACTGACGGGCCGTGTCCTGGGCTACGCCACCGTCGATCCGGCGGGCGCGTGGAGCTTCCGCGGAGCCGGGGGTGTGGCGCCCGGCGTCCACACGACCGTCAGCGCGGTCAGCGCCATGGGAGGGAGCCAGACAGCCTTCACCTTCAGGCGCCGCTGACGCCGACCTCGGACCACGACGAGAGCCGCACACTCGGGGTGCGGCTCTCGTCGTGCACGGCCTGGGGTCGGCCACTCGTGGTCCCCCCCGTTTTCGGGGTGCTGCCACCCCCCACCTGAGGCTGCCGGGTCGACGACCGGCATACCAGACTGGCGGTGCCACTCGGGGCAACGGGCAAGGGTCGACACGAGTGGGGGAAGCACATGTTGGACATCAAGCTCTTCGGGGCAACCGTGGTGACCAAGGACGGGGCGGTGCTGACTCCCGGGCTGGGTGGGGCCAAGCCGCGCCAGATCCTCGAGATCCTCGCCCTGTCCGCCGGGACGACCGTGTCGAAGGACCAGCTGGCCGACCTGCTCTGGGACGGTCACCCACCACGTTCCTACCTGGGCACCCTCGAGAGCTACGTCTGCCTCCTCCGGCGCGGCCTCGGCCTCAGCCGTGGCCACGGGTCCGCACTGGCCACGGTCGTGCGCGGCTACGTCCTGGACCCCGACCTGGTCACCGTCGACCTGCATGACTTCCGGCGCCTCAGCCAGCATGCCGCCCTCGCCCGGCACGACCCTGCCGAGGCGCTGGACCGGCTCGAGCAGGCCCTGGACCTGGTGGGCGGTGAGCTGCTGACCGGTGCGGCCTACGCGTCCTGGGCCCTGACCGAGCGTGAGGCATTCCGGCGCGAGCTGGTTGCCACGGCGAGCCTTGCCGCGACACATGCTCTCGCAGTCGGCAGGGAGGACATCGCCCTGCGCAGGGCGCGCCAGGCGATCGCCGCCGACGTGTTGGCCGAGGAGGCATGGTGCCTGCTGATGCGGGCGCTGTCGGCGACGGGGCGGTCGACCGATGCCCTGCGTGCCTACCTCGAGCTGCGAGGCCATCTCGCGGCGGAGCTCGGCACCGACCCCTCCGCAGGGACCGACGACCTGTACCTCCAGATCCTCCGTGGCGGCAACGCCGACCGTCCGGGCACCTCCCGGGACGGCCGCGAGGAGGTCCGGATGCTCATGAGCCTGCTGCGGCAGGCCGTGGCCGCCATCCCCGGCCTCGAGCAACCTCGCAGCAACCACGCCCTGTTCCGTGTCGCCGCAGACCTGGTCGCGTGACCTGCGAAAGCGATCCAATCTTCATTCATCCCAAAGTTAAGGGATGGCGTCACCACGACGGCCGAGGAAGACTCAGTCCCCACGTGACGGGGAGCTGGGATGGGCGGAAACGGGACAGATGGTTCCGACTCCGGCAGACCCACGAAGGTACTGGTCGTCGATGATCACAAGACCTTCACCGACCTCGTGGTGATGGCCCTCGAGGCCGAACCCGACCTCGAGTGCGTGGGTGCCGCACACAACGCCGCGCTCGCTCACGCCATGGCCGACCAGCACGACCCGGACGTGGTGCTGATGGACGTCAACCTCAAGACGGAGGACGGTCTCGACGTCGCGGCACAGATGCTGGCCGTCCGTCCCGAGCTGCGGGTGATCGTGCTCACGGCCCATGGCGACACCCGGGTGATGCGCCGGGCCGCCACCGTCGGCGCCTGTGCGCTGCTGCCCAAGGACGGCTCGCTCCCCGAGCTGCTCGACAGCCTGCGCAGGGCGCGGCCAGGTGGCTTCGTGGTGCACCCCGCCCTCCTGCACGCCTTGGTCACCGAGGAGCCCGAGGGCCATCACCCCGACTCCCCGCCGGTCGCGTTGACGCCGAGGGAGCAGCTCGTCCTGGAGCTGCTCGCCGAGGGCCTCGACGTGCGCCACATCGCCCGCGAGCTCCAGATCTCGGTGCACACCTGCCGCGGCTACGTGAAGACGCTGCTGTCCAAGCTGGGCGCTCACTCACAGCTCGAGGCCGTCATCGCCGCGCGCACGCAGGGGCTCGTCGGTGACGCCCGGACTCGCTGATCCGGGGCCTGGGTCACGGTCCGGCTCGGCCGTCCGGTCAGCGGTCGTCCGGTTCACCGCGTCCAGCCTCCTCACCCTCCTCGTGCTGATCGTCGGCACCTTGCTGATCGCCGACGGGATCGCGCGCGGCCAGGCGCTCGACGCCGGCAGGGCCCAGGGAGCAGGCGTCGCCAACCGCCTGGCCGCCCCGTTGGTCGACCGAGACGTACGCCGGGAGCCAGGTGCATCGAGCGCACAGCTCGACCTGGTGATGCGCAACCGGATGGCGGACGGCAGCCTGCGGCACGTCAAGCTCTGGGACGCCGGCGGGCGGATCATCTGGGCCGACGACAAGGACCTCGTCGGCCGTCGCTTCGACCTCGAGGACGACGTGGCAGCGCTCTTCGGAACGCGCGAGGTCACCGCAGAGGTGTCGGACCTCTCCAAGGAGGAGAACGTCGCGGAGCGGTCCGAGGGCCAGCTGCTCGAGGTGTACGCCGGGACGTTCGACGCCGACGGCGTCCCCCTCGTCTTCGAGGCCTACCTGCCCATCGACCAGATCGAGGACGACGCCCGGGCGATCGTGGTGGCCATCGTGCCGTTGGTCGTCGGCGCCCTGGTCCTCTTCCTCGCCGTCGTGCTCCCGCTGGCGGTGTCACTGAGTCGACGCGTCGAGCGGGCGCAGCTCGAGCAGTCGAAGATGATGCGCCACGCCCTGCTCGCCTCGGACCTCGAGCGAAGCCGGATCGCGGCCGACCTGCACGACGGAGTCATCCAGGACCTGGCCGGTCTCGGCTATGCCCTGCCCACCGTCAGCCGCGAGCTCCACGGGTTTGACGACCTCGAGCGCGCGCGATCCGTCCTGGAACGAGCCACCGAGATCGTTCAGCACGACGCGGCGGCGCTCCGCGCATTGATGACGAGCATCTATCCGCCCGACCTCGAGGGCGACGGACTTCGCGACGCGATCCAGCAGCTGGTCCAGTCCGAGTCTCTCGAGGGTGGGCTCACCTCCGACCTCAACGTCCAGCCGGAGCTCTCGCTCTCGCACGACGCCGGCCGACTCGCCTATCGGGTCATCCGTGAGGCATTGCGCAACGTGGTCAAGCACGCCCATGCCGAGCGCATCGTCATCGAGCTCGCGGAGCACTCGGGCAGGGTGCTGGTGAGCGTGAGGGACGACGGGCTCGGGCTTGTCAGCACGCCTGGCCAGAGCACCGAGGGCCACCTGGGCCTGCGGTTGCTCGGTGACGCGATCAGTGACTTCGGAGGCGACCTCGAGCTCCGGTCCGCGGCGGAGGGTGGGACCACCCTGCTGGCCAGGTTCCCGGCGAGGCTGGTCCCTTCATGACACCGACCTATCCCCAAGGTCGGCCGGGGACCATCGTGTGACCAGCCCATCGATGACGGGAGCACGCCATCCTCATCAAGGTCATGCTCGTTGACGACAATCAGCGGCTGCTCGAGGTCCTCGCCTACGTCGTCGAGGGTGAGGCTGACCTGCAGCTGGTCGCCACGGCCGTCGACGCCGACACCGCCGTGGCTCGCGGTGTCCGCACCGAGCCGCACGTCGTCGTCATGGACCACGCACTCCCGGGACGTGACGGCGCACATGCCACCAGTGAGCTGTGCCACCGGCTGCCGGATGTACGCGTCATCATGTTGAGCGCGTCCTGCAGCCGCCGGCTCATCCAGGGTGCCTTCGCCGCCGGGGCGTGTGGATACCTCGTGAAGGGCGACTCGCCGCACCTGCTCGTGGAGGCCATCCGCTGTGCCGCCCAGGGCGGCAGCCCGTTGGCGCCGCTGGCACGCGAGCTGCTCGCGCGCCCGCCCCAAGGTTCCCCCAAGCCCCGGGATGCATCGTGATCGGTGGCGACTCGAGGGGTCGCCTCCGAGCGAAGGGGACGGACATGCAGCTGAGGCAACGGCGTGCGCACCGGACGATCCGCGACCGCGCGCGCACTCGTGCCCGGCTCGCCCTCGTCATCGTCGGCATGGTCGCGGCCGTGCTGGCGTCGTCCGTGACCGCTCACGCACACACCGACCTGGTCAGCAGCTCGCCGGCCCAGGGAGGTGAGGTGTCCCCTGCCCTCGACCGGATCGACCTGCGCTTCGGGGAGGAGCTGCTGCCGGTGGGCGCTGCGATCGTCGTACACGGACCCGACGGCACCCGTGTCACCGTGGGCATGCCCGGCACGAGTGGCTCCACCCTGGCGGCCGACGTGACGCTGGCGACACCCGGCCGGCACACGCTGACCTACCGGGTGGTGGGCGAGGACGGCCATGCCATCACCGGAGACCTGTGGTTCACCGTGACCGGGCGCCCCGCCGCTGGTCAGAAGCCGAGCGCGGCAAGCCCCGGCGCCGCTTCCGTCGCGCAGCCGCTGCGAGCCTCGGTGGCGGGCGAGGGCTCCTCGACGTCATGGCTCGTTCCCACGGTCGCGCTGGTGCTCGTGCTCCTTCTGGTGCACGGGGCCGGTGCCAGGCGAGCACGGGTGCGCGTCCGGGCACGCGAGTAGTGCCGGACGCCACTTCGACCAGCCAGTCACCGCACCGTCTGCGGGGCCCTACCACCGGTTCGCGTCGGAGGGCGCCCGTCGGGAACACTGAGGAAGCATGAACCGGGCGACGCTCACCCAGCTGGTCGCCGGTACGGCTGCCGTCATCGCCGTGGCGGGGTGCGGTGCCGGCGCGCCGGAGTCCGACGACGCCGCTGCCCGGCCAACGGCCCCTGCCTCGCCGACCGCTCCGGCCGAGGCTCCCGCGACGAGACGCGAGGACCCGGTGTCGCCGACGACCCGCAGTGGGACGGAGCAGGCTGCACTCGACGAGCGGCTGCGTGAGGCCGCCTGGGCCAACGAGGTGGAACGGGCCGCGGCGCTGGTGAGTCGCGGTGCGGACGTGAACGCCAAGGACGAGACCGAGCAGTCGGCGTACCTCATCGCGACCAGTGAGGGCTACACCGACCTCCTCGACCTGGCCCTGGCGAACGGAGCACGCGTGAACGACAAGGACAGCTGGAACGGCACGGGCCTGATCCGCGCTGCCGAGCGCGGACACGCCCTCGTGGTCGGGCGACTGCTGCAGGAGGGCATCGACCGGGACCACGTGAACCGGATCGGGTACCAGGCCGTGCATGAGGCGGTCTGGCTCGGCGAGGACACCACCGAGTACGTCGACACCGTGCGTGTCCTGGTCGCGGGCGGCGTCGAGCTGGGCCGTCCGTCGGGCAACGAGGGCCTCACCCCGTTGCAGATGGCCGAACAGCGGCGGTACCCCGCCCTCGAGGCGGTGCTGCGCAGTGCTCTCGACCCCGCCGAGCCCACCCGTCCCGACGCCGCCCTGCTTCGCGCCGCGGAACGAGGCGACGCAGACGGGGTCGCGCGGGCCCTCCGGGCCGGAGCGGACATCGAGACCCGTGACACCCTCGAGCGCACGCCACTGCTGCTCGCGGCCACCGAGGATCGCGTCGACGTCGCCCGCCTCCTCGTGGCCCTCGGTGCCGACCCCGATGCCCTGGACCATCAGCACGACACCCCGTGGTTGGTCACCGGTGTGACGGGCAGCGTGCCGATGCTGGAGGCACTGCTCCCCGCCGACCCCGACCTGCGGATCCTGAACCGGTACGGCGGCACCTCCCTCATTCCCGCCAGCGAGCGCGGGCACGTCGGCTACGTCCGTCGGGTCCTGCGGACCGGGATCGACGTCGACCACGTCAACCGGCTCGGCTGGACAGCCCTGCTCGAGGCAGTCCTTCTCGGCGACGGCGGCAAGGACCACCAGGAGATCGTGCGCCTTCTCCTGGCCGCCGGTGCGGACCCGTCGATCGCGGACGCGGAGGGGGTCACCGCACTCCGGCACGCCCGGGCGCGCGGCCACAGCTCCCTGGTCCGACTGCTTGCGGACCGCTGAGGACCACCCGAGCCGCGTGTTCGCCGCGATCCAGCGGAGCTGCGACAACATCCAGGCGAGCCCGGACCCGCGTCGGCGGGTCCGGGCTCGCTCGTCCTGGGAGCGGTGCGGCTCAGTCCTCGCTGGCCGCCGCGGCAGACTCCTCGATGGCCTCGGTGTCGTCGTCGACCCAGTCGAAGGTCTTGGTCACGGCCTTCTTCCAGTTGCGGTAGAGGCGCTCGCGCTCCCCATCGGGCATCGAGGGCGACCAGCGCTTGCCTTCCTTCCAGTTGTCGGTGACGTCCTGCTCGCCGTCCCAGAAGCCGACGGCGATGCCGGCTGCGTAGGCGGCACCGAGCGCGGTGGTCTCGGCGACCTCCGGACGCACCACGTCGACACCCAGGATGTCGGCCTGGAACTGCATCAGTGTCTCGTTGACGACCATGCCGCCGTCGACCCGCAGCTCGGCCAGGTCGACGCCGGAGTCGGCGTTCATCGCATCGAGCACCTCCCTGGTCTGGAAGGCCGTGGCCTCCAGTGCGGCCCGCGCGATGTGGAACTTGTTGACGAACCGGGTGAGCCCGACGATCGCCCCGCGAGCGTCGTCCTTCCAGTGCGGCGCGAACAGGCCGGAGAAGGCCGGCACGATGTAGCAACCGCCGTTGTCGTCGACCTGCTTGGCCAACGTCTCGATCTCGGGAGCGTCCTTGATCAGGCCGATGTTGTCCCGCAGCCATTGCACCAGCGAGCCGCTCACCGCGATCGAGCCCTCGAGGGCGTAGACCGCGTCCTGCTCGCCGATCTTGTAGCACACCGTGGTCAGCAGACCGTTCTCGCTCGGCACGACCTCGGTGCCCGTGTTGAGGAGCATGAAGTTGCCGGTGCCGTAGGTGTTCTTCGACATGCCCTTCTCGAAGCACGCCTGCCCGAAGGTGGCGGCCTGCTGGTCGCCCAGGATGCCGGCGATCGGGACCCTCAGCTTGGTGCTCTCGCCGTAGACCTCCGAGCAGGACTTGATCTCGGGCAGCATCGACATCGGGATGCCCATGTCGGAAGCGATCGACTCGTCCCAGGACAGCGTCTTGAGATCCATCAGCATCGTGCGCGAGGCGTTCGTCACGTCGGTGACGTGGACTCCTCCATTGGTGCCGCCGGTGAGGTTCCACAGCACCCAGCAGTCGGTGGTGCCGAAGAGCAGGTCGCCGGCCTCGGCCTTCTCCCGGGCGCCGTCGACGTTGTCGAGGATCCACTTGACCTTGGGACCGGAGAAGTAGGTGGCCAGTGGGAGGCCGCAGACCGCCTTGTACTTGTCCGCGCCGTCCGAGCCGCCGAGCTCGGCCACGATCTTGTCGGTCCGGGTGTCCTGCCAGACGATCGCGTTGTAGACGGCCTCGCCGGTGTTCTTGTCCCACACCACGGCCGTCTCACGCTGGTTGGTGATGCCGATCGCGGCGATCTGGTCGTTGCTGACGTTGCCCTTGCCGAGGGCTGTTCCGATCACTTCACGGGTGTTGTCCCAGATCTGGGCGGGGTCGTGCTCGACCCAGCCCGCCTTGGGGAAGATCTGCTCGTGCTCCATCTGGCCCACCGAGTGGATGGTGCCCTCGTGCGTGAACACGATGGCTCGGGTGCTGGTGGTGCCCTGGTCGATGGCGAGTACGTACTTGGTCATGATCAGTCCCTACGTCGTTGTGGATTTTGTGTCGGCCGGACCCGACCAGGGTCGGCCCCGGCGTCTTGATCAGATGTAGGCGGCGGCGGCGAGCCCGGCGAGGATGCCGCCCACGATCGGTCCGGCGATCGGGATCCAGGAGTAGGCCCAGTCGCTGGACCCCTTGCCCGGGATCGGCAGCAACGCATGTGCGATCCGTGGACCGAGGTCACGCGCCGGGTTGATGGCGTACCCGGTCGGGCCTCCGAGGCTGGCGCCGATCCCGACCACGAGCAGGGCGACGGCCAACGGTCCGAGCTGGTTCGGGGTGTTCCCGAAGGAGATCACCACGAACACGAGCACGAAGGTGCCGATCACCTCGGTGATGAAGTTGGAGACGTAGTTGCGCAGCTCCGGACCGGTGGAGAAGACGGCCAGCTTGAGCGCGGGGTCGGCCTCCTCGGCGAAGTGGTCCTTGTAGGCCAGCCAGCAGAGCACCGCACCGATGAAGGCGCCGAGCATCTGGGCCAGGATGTACAGGACGGCGTTGCCCACCGAGGCGTCGACCCCATCAGCGAACTCGTCGGCCCCGTTGGCCAGGAGGCCGATGGTGACGGCCGGGTTGATGTGGGCACCGGACTTGAAGGCGACGAACACGCCAGCGAAGACCGCGAGGCCCCAGCCGAAGTTGATCATCAGGAAGCCACCGCCGGCACCCTTGGTCTTGGGCAGGATGCCGTTGGCCACGACCCCACACCCGAGCAACAGCAACATCGCCGTGCCCAGCACCTCAGAGACGAATACCTCGCCCATCACTCACGCTCCTCGTCTTGTCCACAACCTGGATGTGTCATATCCGCGACCGGTTCGCACCACGGTCGGACCGTCACGACGTGTCGGTCATCGCCGTAGTCACTCCCCCGCGACCGGCGCCCCGGGTGTGCCGATCCGGCGCAGCGGAGCGATGTCGATGGCCTGGCTGCGAGCAGCCACGGCGGCCTTGTCGTCGTAGGTGGCGGCGGCTGCCTCCTCGGCCCTGACCCGGGACTCGTAGACCGCCGTCTCGTGCTCGGTGCGTGCGGCGTCCCAGCCCAGCTCGGCTGCCGCGATGGCGGCGATCTCGGGGACCGCTGCCAACCCCTGGTGCTCGACCTCGTAGACCAGGCGGGTCCGGCGGCACATCAGGTCCTCGAGGTGCACGACCCCCTCGCTGGAGCAGGCGTAGGCGATCTCGGCCCGCAGATAGGCGGACGCCTCCTGCAGCGGCTCGGCCATCGACGGATCCTCGTCGATCAGGTCCACCAGCTCGTCGATCATCGAGCCGTAGCGGTGCAGCAGGTGATCGACCATCATGTCGGACCAGCCGAACCGGGCCTGCAGAGCAGGCATCCGGCGTTGCATGGCGGCCTCCCCGACGGCACCGAGCAGCGGGATCTGGTCGGTGATGCAGGCCAGCTCCTCGGCCCGACCACCGAGTGCGAAGTCGACCGCATCCTTGGCCATGATCCGGTACGTCGTCAGCTTGCCGCCACCGATCACGGTCAGGCCGGGGATGGGGCTGGCCACCGTGTGCTCCCGGCTGACCTTGGCCGAGTTGGTGCCCTCCTTGGTGCCGGGCTGCAGCAGCGGTCGCAGTCCGGCGTACCACCCGATGACGTCGTCACGGGTGAGATCGGTCGTCAGCACCTCGTTGGCGTGCTCGAGGACGTAGTCGATGTCGGCGGCCGTGGCGACCGGGTGCTGCCGGTCCTCGTCCCAGGTGGTGTCGGTGGTGCCGATGATCCAGTAGCGAGACCAGGGCACGAAGAAGAGCACCGACTTCTCGGTCTGCAGCAGCACACCGGAGGTGCCGCTCAGTCTCTCCCGCGGCACGATGATGTGGATGCCCTTGGAGGCCAGCACGTTCAGCCCGCCGTCGGTGTGGGCCAACGCCTCGACGTCGTCGGTCCAGACGCCCGTGCAGTTGATGACGTGCTTGGCCTTGCAGACGATGCGGGTGTCGGTCTCCAGGTCGATGAGCACGGCACCGTCGGCGCGGCCGTGGGCGTCCTTGGTGATCTCGACGACCTGGGTGCGGTTGGCCGCCTGGGCGCCGTAGGTCACGGCCGTGCGGACCAGGGTCGCGACCAGCCTGGCGTCGTCGACGGTTGCGTCGTAGTACTCGACGGCGCCGATGGCGGTGTCGTGCTTGAGGTCGGGGAACTTGCGCTTCAAGCCCTTGCGGCTGCGGTGCCTGTGGGTCGGCAGGGCCCGCCGTCCCGGCATGATGTTGGCCAGCGCGTCGTACAGCGTGACGCCGGCACCGTAGTAGACGCGCTGCCAGACCCGGTGCTCGAGCGGGATCAGGAAGGGCATCGGCTTGACGAGGTGGGGAGCCAGCCTGGTGAGCAGGAGCCCGCGCTCGGTCAGCGCCTCGTGCACCAGCTTGAAGTCGAGCATCTGCAGGTAGCGCAGGCCGCCGTGGACCAGCTTGGTCGACCACTGCGAGGTGCCGGACGCATAGTCCTGGGCCTCGACCAGGATGGTCGACAGGCCACGGGTGGCGGCGTCGAGTGCCACCCCGGCGCCGGTGACGCCGCCTCCGATGACCAGGCAATCGATCGCCTGCCCCTGATCACTGCTGGCGGCGAGGGCCTCGAGGGTCTGCTGACGGGACGTTGGGGTCAGCCTCTGTGCTTTCACATGTTCTCCACCGTGCCTGTATATGGGCCGGGCTTCACCATCGTCAAGGGGTTGCGGGGCCGCCGCCGATGTGCTGCGCCGCTGCCCGCCCACGTCCGCCGGCCGCACCTCACCCGTTGACCCTGGCGTTGGTCGGCCGCCCGCTGGGTAGTCCGGTGCAGATTTGTCGTCGGGGAGGTCCGGGACGACAAATCTGCCCCGGACTATCCCGCCGTGAGAAAGCCCTCGCCGCCCCGCCTCCGCGCGGCGGCGCTCGTGCGGGTGGCCGGGTACGCCGCCCGACCGCGTCGTCGAATCATCCTCTCGCTCACCACCTGTGGTGACGACCGCTCACCACATCGCTGCCTAGCTTCGCGCTCCAAGGGACTCGCACTTCTCACGAAAGGCACCACCATGAACAGGTTCACCCGAGCCGTCGCCATGGCGAGCGCGACCCACCCGTGGCGCACCCTGGCGAGCTGGGGCGTCGTCCTGATGGCCGTCGGCTTCCTGGCCGCCAGCGGCGGGGGCAGCTTCGCCGACGACTTCTCCGCGAAGGGCAGCCAGAGCGACCAAGCCCTGCAGCTGCTCAACCAGAGCTTCCCCGAGGCCGCCAGGGGCAACGCCCTCGTCGTCCTCGAGGCGTCCGACGGCATCCTCGCCGACCACCGGCCCGACGTGGCCCGCGTCCTCGACGAGGTGGAGACCCTCGACCACGTCGAGTCGGTGACCGACCCGTTCAGCGCCGGCACCGTCTCCGATGCCGGCCGGATCGGGTACGCCGTCCTGACGCTCGACGTCCCCGAGCGCGAGATGGGCAAGCCCGCGTTCGCGGTCCTGGCCGACGCGGTGTCGGGCCTGGAGGCCGACAACCTGCGCGTCGAGCTCGGCGGCGACGCGGTCTTCCTCAACGCTCCGGACGAGAACAGCAGCCATACCGCCATCGGTCTGCTCGTCGCCCTGATCGTCCTGCTCGTCGTGTTCGGCACAATTGTCGCTGCCGTCCTGCCCATCGGGCTCTCCCTGGTCGCCGTCGGCGCCGGGGTCGGCGGCATCACCGTGCTGGCAGGCACGATGGACGTGTCGGTGTCCGCGATCCCGATCGCTGGCCTCGTCGGGCTCGGCGTCGGGGTGGACTACGCACTCTTCGTGATCGCCCGCTACCGCGAGCACCGCAGCAGCGGCCAGGACAACACCACGGCCCTGGCCAACGCCATGGGCTCCTCCGGGGCGGCGGTCGTCTTCGCCGGCGGGACGGTCGTGGTCGCGACCGCGGCGCTGGCGTTCACCGGCGTCGGCTCGCTGACATCCATCGGCCTGGCCACAGCCATCATGGTGTCCTTCGCGGTCGCCACGGCCGTCACCCTGCTGCCGGCCCTGCTCGCCCTGCTGGGTGACCGGATCGACAAGGGCCGCGTGGGTCGGCGGCACCGACCGGCGAGGGCCGCCGAGGAGACCGCCTGGTGGCGCTTCGCCCATCGCGTCTCCGGTCGACCCTGGCCCTACCTCCTCGGCTCGGTCGTCACCCTCGTCGCGATCGCCCTGCCGGCGTTCTTCCTGCAGACCGGCTTCCCCGCGGCCGGGGACGCCCCGGCGCACACCACCCATCGTCAGGCCTACGACCTCCTCACCGAGGGCTTCGGGGTCGGCATCAACGCGCCGCTCATGCTGGTCGCCGACTTCGGCAAGCCGGGTGTCGACGCCGCCGACGTCACCGCTCTCTCCTCGGACATCGCGGCCGTCCCAGGCATCGCGTCGGTCGGCGAGCCGCAGGTGTCGGCAGACGGCGACACCCTGGTCCTCGTCGCGACGCCGACCACCGGGCCCGCTGATCTCGACACCTCGGCCACGATCGCGCGGGTCCGCGACGTCATCCCCGACAACGTCTACGTCTCCGGCATCACCGCGGTGACCGACGACCTCAACGCCCAGCTGAGCGAGACCCTGCCGCTCTTCATCGGCGCGGTCATCGCGGTCTCGTTCCTGCTGCTGATGTTGGTCTTCCGCTCCGTCGCGGTTCCCCTGAAGGCCGCGCTGATGAACCTGCTGTCCATCGGAGGTGCGTACGGCGTCCTGGTCGTCGTGTTCCAGTGGGGCTGGGGCGCCGAGCTGCTCGGCCTGGACGGACCGACCCCGATCACCTCGCTCATCGTCGTGATCATGTTTCCGATCCTGTTCGGGCTCTCGATGGACTACGAGGTGTTCCTGCTCTCACGGATCCGGGAGGAGTACGACCGGACCGGCGACACCGCCGAGTCGGTGGCCCGCGGACTCGCCGGCACCGGCCGGGTGGTCACCTCCGCAGCGCTCATCATGATCGCGGTCTTCCTCAGCTTCGTGGGCAGCCCGGTGCCGTCGCTCAAGATGCTGGGCCTGGGCCTCGCCACCGCGATCCTCATCGACGCGACCGTCGTCCGGATGGTCCTGGTGCCCGCCGCGATGTCCGTGCTCGGTGACGCGAACTGGTGGCTGCCCTCCTGGCTCGACCGACTGCTGCCTCGACTGACCTTCGACGAGCCATCCCCCGTCCCGTCCGACCGACCGGTCGAGCGCCTCACGACAGGAGCCACCGCATGATCACCGTCGAGCACGTCACCAAGAGGTACGGCGAGCACATCGCCGTCGACAATGTGTCCTTCGTCGCCCGGTCCGGCCGGGTGACCGGATTCCTCGGGCCCAACGGCGCCGGCAAGTCCACCACGATGCGGATCATGGTCGGGCTCACCCCACCGACCAGCGGGGAGGTCCAGGTCGACGGGCGGCACTACCGCGACCTCGCCAACCCGGGTCGGCGCATCGGCGTGCTGCTCGATGCGTCCGCGCAGCACGCAGGTCGGACCGGCCGAGAGATCCTCACCATCGGGACCGAGACCATGGGGCTGTCTCGCAGCCGGGTCGACGAGATGCTCGAACGGGTGTCCCTCAGCCCGACCGAGTCGCGCAGACGGCTGCGCGACTACTCGCTGGGGATGCGACAACGGCTGGGCATCGCGCACGCCCTGCTCGGCGACCCGTCGATCCTCATCCTCGACGAGCCCGCCAATGGTCTCGACCCGGCAGGCATTCACTGGATGCGCGGGCTGCTTCGCGACTACGCCGCCGCTGGCGGCACCGTGCTGCTCTCCTCCCACCTGCTGCACGAGGTGGAACGGATCGCCGACGACCTCGTCCTGATCGGGCGGGGACGGATCGTGGCGCAGGGCACGAAGGAGGAGCTGCTGCAGACCCGCGGCAGCTACATCGAGGCAGACCGGCACCGCGACCTGGCCGCCGCCCTCGAGGCTGACGGCATCTGCACGTCGGTCTCGGGTCAGGGTCTGAGGAGCGACGCCACACCGCGACAGGTGGGAGCCGTGGCCGCTGCCCACGGCATCCCTCTCGACGAGCTGCGCCCCGCCGAGGGCGCCGGACTCGAGGACCTCTTCCTGCAGCTCACCGCCGACACCCAGCGCGAAGGAGTGGCAGCATGACCAGCACGACGACCGACCTCGTCCCGGCGAGGCCCGACCCACGACGTACGACGGAGCATCCGGTCGACGCGTCCATCCCGATGTCACGACTCGTCCGGGTCGAGTTGCGCAAGATGGCCGACACCCGCTCCGGGATGTGGCTGCTGATCGGCCTCGCCGCCATCACCTTGGTCATCGTCGTCATCTACTACGGCACGGCGGACGCGTCCGAGCGCACGTTCCTGCACTTCATGGGCGCGACCCTGGGCCCGCAGGGCTTCCTGCTGCCCGTCCTGGGCATCCTGTTGATCACCAGCGAGTGGAGCCAGCGCACCGGCCTGGTCTCGTTCACCCTGGTACCTCTCCGTGGCCGGGTCCTGACGGCCAAGGTGCTCGCCGGGTTGTTCGCCGGAGTGGCAGCGATCATCCTCAGCGTCGCCTTCGCCTCGCTGGCGACGGTGATCGGTGGGGCACCCGACGGGTTCGCCCACTTCGGACTCGTCGAGCTCGGCAAGTTCGGCATCCTCCAGATCACCGGCATCCTGCAGGGCCTCGCCTTCGGACTGCTGTTCCTCAGCTCGGCCCCGGCGATCGTCAGCTACTTCGTCCTCCCCACCGCCCTCAACATCGTCGGATCCCTCTGGGCGCCGTTGCACGCCGTCCAGCCCTGGATCGACCTCTGGGCCTCACAAGCGCCGCTCTTCACGGCGGACGACCTGACCACCCAGCAGTGGGCCCAGATCGGCGCCAGCAACCTGATCTGGGTCGTCCTGCCCTTCGTGCTCGGGCTCGTGCGCGTGCTGCGCGCCGAGGTCAAGTAGCGACCGACGGACTCGCGGCCGACGCGGCCGGGGAGGCATCCGTCGATGCCGGCCCCGGTGACCGCACGCCTGCCTCACCCACCGACGCCGGAGCCATCGAGCGCGATGATGTGACAGATCTGGGTGTCGGTGCAGTCCGCGGGGTCGAGTCGGTCACTGCGGCCGATGATCCCTACGAGCTCCGTCTCGAGCATGGCGAGCTCACGCTGCCGCGCCCGGATCTCCTCGAGCTTGGCCTGGAGAAGGGAGTGCACGTGACCGCACGGGACGGCACCGTCGCGGCGAAGATCGAGGATGCTCGCCACCTCGCTCAACGTGAGTCCGGCCGACTGCCCGCTGCGGATGAACGCCAGCCGAGTGAGCACCGAGGCGTCGTACTCGCGGTATCCATTCGTCCCCCGCAGCGGCTGGGGAATCAGATCCCGGCGCTCGTAGAAGCGGATGGTCTGAGTCGAGACGCCGGCCGCGTCAGCGACCTCTCCGATGCGCATGACCTCACCCTACGACTTGACCTTGTACCGCGGATCAAGGTTTACCGTCGCCTGCATGGACGTCGTGCTGCTGTACTTCCCGGACTGCCCGAACTGGCAGGTCGCGGACGAGCGGCTGGCTGCCCTTGCCGCTGAACGCCCGGACATCCGCGTGACGCGCCACCTTGTCGAGACTCCCGAGGAGGCCGAACGAACCCGGTTCCACGGCTCACCCAGCATCCAGGTCGACGGCGTGGACGTGTTCGCCGCGCCGGGTTCTGCGGTCGGGCTCTCGTGTCGCCGCTACCCCACACCTGAGGGGTACGACGGCGCACCCACGCTCGACCAGCTGCGGGCGGTCCTCGCCGATGCGTGACCGCCTGATCGGGCTCGGGCTCGTCACCACGAAGAGGAAGACCTACCCATGAGCCAGCACTTCGACCTGATCGTCATCGGCGCCGGCATGGCCGGCGTGGCCGCCGCCAACAAGTGCGCAGCCCAGGGATGGCAGGTGGCCATCGTCGACGTCCTGCCCTACGGCGGCACGTGCGCCCTGCGCGGATGTGACCCGAAGAAGATCCTGCGCCGAGGCGCCGAGATCATCGACAGCGCTCGCCTGATGCGTGGCAAGGGGATCGACGACGCCGGCCTCTCGATCAACTGGCCGGACCTGATGACGCACAAGCACGGCTTCACCGACCCGGCCCCCCAGAGCATGGAGGACGGACTGGCCGGCAACGGCGTCACCACTCTGCACGGGCACGCCAGGTTCACCGGTCACCGCCAGCTCGAGATCGACGGCACCCGCTACGACGCCGACCGCTTCCTGGTCGCCACCGGCGCCCGACCCCGCCCCCTGGACTTCCCGGGTCACGAGCACCTGATCGACAGCACCGACTTCCTGGACCTGGAGGAGCTCCCGTCCCGGATCCTGTTCGTGGGAGGCGGGTTCATCTCCTTCGAGTTCGCCCACATCGCCGCCCGAGCCGGCAGCTCGCCGGTCATCGTCGACCGGGGCCCGCGCCCCCTGAAGGACTTCGACCCCGATCTCGTCGAGCTCCTGGTCGACCGTGGCCGACAGGTCGGCATCGACTTCCGCCGCACCACCACCATCGTGGCCGTGGCGCGATCCGACGGTGGCTACCAGGTCACCGTCGAGCACGACGGCACCCAGGAGACGATCGAGACCGACCTCGTGGTCCACGGCGCGGGACGGGTGGCCGAACTGGCCGACCTGGGCCTCGACGCCGCCGACGTCGAGTGGGGCGAGCACGGGATCCAGGTCGCCGACCACCTGCAGAGCACGACCAACCCAGCGGTCTGGGCCGCCGGAGACTCCGCCGACACCGACGGCATGCCCCTGACCCCCGTCGCGGTGTCCGAGGCCAAGGTCGCCGCCTCCAACATGATCAAGGGCACCACCACGACCCCGGACTACGACGGCATCCCCACTTCCGTCTTCACCATCCCCGAGCTCGCCCGAGTCGGCATGCTCGAGTCCGAGGCCCGCGCCGCCCGGATCGACGTGCGCGTCCGCTACTCCGACACCAGCAGTTGGTACTCCAACTACCGCATCGGGGAGACGACTGCTGCAGCGAAGATCCTCGTCGACCAGTCGACGGACCAGATCGTGGGCGCCCACCTGCTGGGCCCCGAGTACGGCGAACTGATCAACACCCTCGGCATGGCCATCAAGCTCGGCCTCACCACCCGCCAGCTCAAGTCCACCACCGCGGCCTACCCCACGGTTGGGTCCGACCTCGGTTCCATCCTCTAGGGGGCTCCGCGACATCTCGTCCCAACCCGCGTGGACAGGACGGCTCGCGGTCGATCGACGCCAGGTTGGCGGCGTCGTCCGGCGGGCCCTCGGCCACGGGTGCGCCGGCGAGCTGGACAGCCAGGTCAAGCACCCCAGGCGAGGGCTCAGGTGGGTACGGCGGCAGGCGCTGACCTCGTGGTGATCGGTTCGAGCTGAAATGCTTTCAGGCTCGGATCCCGAGGGGGATCCGAGCCTGAAACTTTGTAGCGGGGGCAGGATTTGAACCTGCGACCTCTGGGTTATGAGCCCAGCGAGCTACCGAACTGCTCCACCCCGCGCCGTTGAACAGAACCCTACGGGATGCCGGGACGCGATCCCAAATCGGGTGGGGGTGACGCTGAGCACCCCGCTGCCCTCGGCTTTCGTGCCGAAAGCTCCCGCCCGTCCCCGGCGCATTCACCGCCGGGGAGGGGCGGGATCCTCAACCGGCGTTGTTCTTCCGGTCGGCGATCTCGACCGCCTGCGCGACCAGGTCGCGGGCCTCGTCGAGCGCCTTGGCCCAGCCCACGGTGTCGCCCTGCGCCTGCAGCTTGTCGGCCTCGGCGAACTTCGCCTCCGCCTGGTCGAGCAGGTTGCGGACGCGATTGTTCAGGGTCCCTGTGGGGGCCGGGGTCGGCTCCGCACTGGGCGTCGCAGTGGGCTCGCCCGAGGGTGACGGGGTCGGCTCACCAGCAGGCCCACCGGTCGGCGGCGGGGTCGGTGTGGTGCCGCTGCCCTGGCCGAGCGCGTCAGCGATCGCGTCGGCCATGCTCGGCGCGATGCCCACGCGGCCGCCGTACGACACGAGCACGAACTGCAGGATCGGGTACGACGCCGTCGAGCCCGACTGCGCGGCGTACAACGGCTGGACGTACATCAGCCCGTTGCCCGCCGGCAGCGTCAGCATGTTGCCGTAGATCGGCTTCTGATTGCCCTGCTCGAACTTGAACAGCTCGGCCCGGACCTCGTCGTCGGCCGCGAACTCGTTGGCGATCTGACGCGGTCCGCTGGTGGCCTCGTTGGGCAGCTCGAGGGCCTTGATCACTCCGTAGTCGGGGCTCGTCGCGTCGCTGTTGACCGAGACGAACGCCGCCAGGTTGTTCTTGCCCCGGGGCACGTAGACCGACGTGAGCGAGTAGGTCTGCTCGGCGGAGTCCTCGGCGTCGGGCTCGTTCACGAAGAGCCGGTACGGCGGCTGGAGCTGGTTGTTGGTGCTGTCGTTGGGATCGGTCGGCACCTCCCAGCGAGCGTTCTCCTCGTACCAGTCCTTCGCGTCGGTGACGTGGTAGCGCCCGTACTGGTAGCGCTGGACCTTGAAGAGGTCCTCGGGGTAGCGCACGTGCGCGATCAGGCCGTCCGACATCTCGGACTTGTCCTTGACGACGTCGGGGAAGATCCCGCGCCAGGCCTTGAGGATCGGGTCCTTCTCGTCCCACGCGTAGAGGCGCACCGTGCCGTCGTAGGCGTCGACCGTCGCCTTCACGGCGTTGCGCATGTAGTTGATCTCGTCGGTCGGCAACGTCTGGAAGCCGGGCTGCACCTGCAGGGAGTCGTCGGTCATCGTCTCGAACGACTCGCGCTGCGAGAGCGGGTACTGGTCGGTGGTGGTGTAGCCGTCGAGGATCCACTCGATCCGCCCGTCGATCACGGCCGGGTAGGGATCGGCGTCGACCGTGAGCCAGGGCGCCACCTTCTCGACCATCTGGCGCGGGTTGCGGTCGTAGAGGATTTTGCTGTCCGCGTGGACGCGCGAGCTGAGCACGATGTTGGGCTCACCGAACTTGGTGGCATAGAGCAGCTTGTTCAGCAGTCCACCGACCGGGACACCGCCGTCGCCCTCGTAGGACGTCGTCTGGTTGTCGTCGCTGCGGTCCCCGCGCGGCAGGTCGAGCTCGACGGCACTGCTGTCGGGGTTCTTGCCCACGATGGAGTACGGCGGGCTCTCCTCGCCGTAGTAGACGCGGGTCTCGTACGGCGTGGGGGGCAGGTCGGTCAGGGCCGTCTGGTTGGCCTGGCCGCCCTCGGCCCACTGCACGTCGGTGCGCTCGGTCGTGTCGTCCGCGGCGCGCTGGTTGGCGTACGCGGCGATGACGCCGTTGCCGTGGGTGTAGACGGTGTGCAGGTTGGACCAGTTCTTGCCGGCCTCCGGGATGCCCGACTGCTGCAGCTCGCGGACGCCGAGGACCAGCGCGCGCTGGTCGGCGCCGGTGCCGTAGCGGTCGACGTCGAGCACCGGGGCAACCGTGTAGTAGGCGCGCACCTGCTGCAGCGCCTCGAAGGTCGCGCGCACGAGCTGCGGGTCGACCAGGGGCACCGACTTGGTCGTCTCGCTGAGCTGGGCGAGGTCGGTGCTGAGCGTCGCCGTGCTGCTGGTGAACGTGCTCTCCTCCACCCGTTCGACGTCGTAGGCGGCCCTGGTGGCGTCGATGTTCTTCTCGATGTACGGCGCCTCCTTGTCAGCCTCGCTGGGCGTGACCTGGAAGCGCTGCACGACGCCCGGCCAGATCAGGCCGAGCAGGATCGCGGAGAGGGCCAGCAGCCCGACACCGAGCGTCGGCAGCATCCACGTGCGCCGCCAGACGTTGGCGAAGAACAGCACCGCACAGATGACGGCGATGCCCATCAGGATGTTCTTGGCCGGCAGCACCGCGCGCTCGTCGGTGTAGTTCATGCCGGTGATCAGGCCGCCGGAGCCGTTGAGCAGGTCGAAGCGGTCGAGCCAGTAGTCGGCGGCCTTGGCGAGCACGAACACGCCCACCAGCGCGGAGAACTGGGCCTGAGCGGCCGGGCTGAGCCGGTCGCGCGCGACCTGTAGTCGGATGCCGCCGTACAGGTAGTGCACGACGGCGGCAGACATCAGGCCGATGATCGCGAGCGCCATCGCGAAGTCCACGACGTAGTGCCACCAGGGCAGCTCGAAGACGTAGAAGCCGACGTCGCGGTTGAAGTAGGGGTCCTTCTCGCCGAACGGCACACCGTTGCGCCACAGCGAGAACTGCCGCCACTGCCCGGCCGCCGACGTACCGGCGAAGACGCCCATCAGCACCGCGATGCCTACGAGCAGCCACCGCTTGATCGGCGCGACCGCGCCGCGGTAGCGCTCGAGGCTGTCCTGCTCCATCGAGGTCGGCCGGAAGAACGGCCGGAAGCGGTGCGCGAGGTACATGTTGAGCGCGACCACCCCCGCCATCAGGGCGCCGAAGACCAGGAAGAGGCCGATGCGGGTCCAGACGAGCTTGCTGAAGACGCCGGCGTAGCCGACGGAGCCGAACCACAGGCGCTCGGTCCAGAACGACGCGAAGCCGGTGAAGACCAAGAATGCGACGAGCAGCACCCCTGCGGTGATCACCAGGCTGCGCGAGCGCCGGGGCGCGGTGGCGGCAGGCTGGGGCCGACCGGGTTTCGGGTCGTCGCCGAACGTGTCGCTCACGAATGCTCCTCATCGGGGGTGACGCCATCAGGGGTGATGTCATCGAAGGTACTCAACAGAAGTTGCAGAAGGCCCGGCACCAGCTCGGTGCCGTCGACCACGGACTGGTCGTCGTCATGCGCCCGCAGGCGCAGCGCGGAGTACGTCGCGCCGGCGCGCGTGGCGCCGGCGACGATCCGCACCTCCTGGCGCAGCGGGTGCTCACTGGCGAACCGGGCGGCCTCACCGGGGTCGTCGGGGATCTCGTCGTCGACGTCCGGCGGCAGCACGAGCCGCTCCACGACCGCAGCGCAGCCCACCACGGTCGGCGGCCAGACGATCTCCTCCAGCACCCGCTCGAGCTGCTGTCCGGGCGGCAGGTCGTCCTGCTCGATCGCCGTGAACGAGCCGTCCTGGGCGCTGTCGTCGAGGCCCATCGTCGTGGCGAGCCCGGGCTCGGAGTCGACCAGCCTCCTGGTGTCGACCAGGGCGTACAGGCGCGACTTCTGGTCCCAGCCGGACGTGGCGGCATGCGCCTCGATCTCGAGCACGGCGGTCGCCAGGGCCGGGTCGCTCGGCAGCTCGATGTTCAACCCCTCGGGCAGATCGGTCACTGCGGGGCCTCCTTGGGGCACGTCGGGAGCGGGGCTCCGTGGTCTGCGGTCCAGGTCTCGATCGCCTGTACAGCCTCGTGCATCGTCGACACCACGGCCAGCCGCATGTCCCCGCGCGGAGCCCTGTCGGCCTCCTTGCAGTTGTCGACCGGCACCAGGAACAGCTTGGCGCCGGCCTCGCGGGAGGCCGCGATCTTCTGCGGGATGCCGCCGATCGGGCCGACCTTGCCGGCGTCGTCGATGGTGCCGGTGCCGGCCACGATCTCGTCGCCGGTGAGGGACCCGGGTGTCAGGGTGTCGTAGATGCCGAGCGAGAACAGCAGGCCGGCGCTCGGCCCGCCGATGGTCGGGTCGATGTTGACGCTCACCTGGAACGGGAAGTCGAAGCCCGGGCCGGGGGTGATGCCGATCCGGTTCTGGCCCCCGATCTTCTCGGGGGTGACGTCGACGGTGCGCTCCTTCTCGCCGCGGCGTACGACGAAGGGCAGCGGCTTGCCGACCGGTGCCGCCCGCACGGCGGTGACGACGTCGTCGGCCGAGGTGATGGTGGTCGAGCCGATCTTCAGCAGTACGTCGCGCACCTCGAGCTTGCCGGCCGCGGGCAGTCCCTCGCTGACGTTGAGCACCTCGGTCACCGGTGTGACGTCGTAGCCGAGCTCGGTGAGTGCGGCGGCGACGGCGGAGTCCTGCGACGACACCATCGCGACGGCCGACTCGGTCTTGGAGTCCTCCTGCGTCTCGTCCGGCGCGTAGACCGCGTCGTACGGGATGACCGCGTCGTCACGGCTGAGCCAGGCGCTGGTCGCCTCGAAGACGTTGACCGTGGACTGCGGCCGGGTGACGTAGACCGTGGTCATCCGCAGCTGACCCTTGTCGCGGTAGGTCTTGTGGCCGGAGACCTGCACGATCTCCTTGCCGTCGTCAGAGCCGAGGACGTCGACGGTCACTCCGGGCTGGTAGGTGACGTACGGGAGGCCGGATGTGAGGGCCACGGCCCACAGCGCCACGAGGAGCGGGACCGCAAGGATCCCGGCCAGGGTGCGCTGCGTCATGCGTCAACCCTCTCAAACGAGGGCAACTACGACGCGTCGCGGGTGGGCCTGACGGCGATGCCGGTGCTGCGCTCGCGGAGCCGCACCAGCGGGTCGGCGCGCGGCAGGTCCTTCTCGAGCGCGTGCCCGAGACGCCGTACGGCGACGTCGCGGTCGACCGCGCCGCGCCGCGCCCGGCCCAGCCAGGTCACCCACAGCATCGCGCCGACCGTGACGACGAGCGGCGGCACGAGCCACAGGAGGATGTTCACCGGCTCAGGCTAGGGAATCGGCCGCGCATGGTGCGTGAGGCGCTCCTACGGAGTGCCGACCCATTCGTCGGAGCCGTCGTCGAACCGCTGGTGCTTCCACACCGGCACCTCGGCCTTGAGGGTGTCGATCAACGCTCGGGACGCGTCGAAGGCGTCGCCGCGGTGGGCGGCGGTGGTCGCCACGATGACCGCGATGTCGCCGACGGCGAGGGTCCCGACGCGGTGTACGGCGGCCACGCCCTGCACGTCGTGGTCCGCTGCGATCTTCGCGGCGACCTCGCGGAGCCTGTCCAGCGCGCTCGGATGGGCGGAGTAGTCGAGACCGTTGACGCCCTTGCCGTGGTCGTGGTCGCGGACCCGACCGACGAACAGGGTGAGGCCGCCGGACTCAGCGTCGTCGAGGGCGGCGATCACCTCGGCCACGTCGAGGGGGGTGTCACGGAGGTCGACAAGTCGTACGGCGTCAGTCACGTGTCGAGTCTATGAGCCGGTGAGTACCGTGGGGTCATGGGTTTCACGAATGATCCGACCGGCCCCCCGCCCGAAGAGCCTGAGCAGAACCCCTTCAAGGGCACTCCGTTCGAGCAGCTCTTCTCCGGCGCGGGCGGCGGCGCCGGCTTCGGCGGCATGGACCTGTCTGCCCTGATGGGTCAGATGCAGGCGATGATGCAGCCGCACGACGGCCCCATCAACTGGAACGTCGCCATCGACATGGCGCGGAAGGCGGCTGCCCAGCAGCCCGACCCCTCCCCCACGCCGCGCGACAAGGACGCCCTCGCCGACGCCGTCCGGCTCGCCGACCACTGGCTCGACTCGGCGACCGACTTCCCGTCCGGCGTCACCACCACCGCGGCCTGGAGCCGCGCCGAGTGGATCGTCAACACCACCGACGCGTGGAAGGTCCTGGTCGAGCCGATCGCCAGCCAGGCCGTCGAGTCGCTCGGCAACGCGCTGCCCGAGGAGGCCCGCGCGATGGCCGGTCCGCTGATCGGCATGCTGTCGCAGGCCACCGGTGCGATGGTGGCCAGCCAGGTCGGCTCCGGGCTCGGCGCCCTCGCCGGCGAGGTGCTCGGCGCCACCGACATCGGGCTCCCGCTCTCCGCGCCGGGCGTGGCCGCGCTGGTGCCGACCAACGTCGCCGCCTTCGCCGGCGGGCTCGACGTCGGCGATGACGACGTACTGCTCTACCTCGCCCTGCGCGAGGCTGCGCACCAGCGCCTCTTCGCGGCGGTGCCGTGGCTGCGCGAGCACCTGATCGGGGCCGTCACCGACTACGCCCGCGGCATCCAGATCAACACCGACGGGATGCAGGAGCAGGTCCGCGGACTCGACCTCAGCAATCCTGCCGCCCTCCAGGACGCCTTCGAGGGCGGCCTGTTCGACCTCGCCCAGTCACCCGCCCAGCAGGCCGCGCTGTCGCGCCTCGAGATCACCCTCGCGCTCGTCGAGGGCTGGGTCGACGAGGTGGTGGGCCAGGCGACCGCCGAGCGGATGCCGACGGCCGGCAAGCTGCAGGAGGCCGTACGCCGCCGCCGCGCCGCCGGTGGTCCGGCCGAGCAGACCTTCGCCTCGCTGGTCGGCCTCGAGCTCCGGCCGCGCCGGCTGCGCGACGCCTCCACGTTGTGGGGCTCGCTGCGCACGCGCCAGGGCACCGAGGCGCGCGACGGAGTGTGGATGCACCCCGACCTGCTGCCGACCGGATCCGACCTCGACGACCCGCTCGGCTTCCGTGAGGACGCAGCCGCCCCCGGCTCACTCACCGACGAGGACTTCGAGGCCGGCCTGCGCGACCTGCTCGACGGACCCGGCGACGACCGTCCCAAGGAATGACGCTGGAGTGACGCTCCACTCCGACGCGCTCGCTTCACTCGAGCGCTGGATCCCGCCGTCGACCGGCCAGTTGGCCCTGCGGGAGCGCTTCGTCGCCCATCTGCGGGCCCGGCCGGACGGGATGACCCGCGAGTCGTTCCCCGACCACGTCACCGCCGGGACGCTGGTGCTGTCCAGCGACCTCGACCACGTGCTGCTCAACCTGCACCGCAAGGCGCGGCGCTGGTTCGCCTTCGGCGGCCACTGTGAGCCCGAGGACCCCACCCTGCTCTCCTCGGCCACCCGCGAGGCCGCCGAGGAGTCCGGGATCGCCGGGCTGGAGGTCGACCCGGTGCCGGTGCACCTCGACGAGCACACGGTCGACTTCTGCGACCCCCGCGGGCCGGTCGCCCATCTCGACGTGCGCTTCACCGCGCGGGCCGCTGCGGACGCCGTACCCGGGGTGAGTGCGGAGTCGCTCGACGTGCGCTGGTGGCCCGTCGCGGACCTCCCCGAGCTGGAGCCGGAGATGCTGACGCTGATCGGGCTCTCGCGCGAGCGGTGGGCGCAGCGGGTCTCGTAGCGTCGCCTCGCCGGCAGGTCGACTTGCCCCCTGCCGGCGGTGAGCCAGGGTCGGTTCTGTGCGCCCGAACCGACCTCAGGTCACCGCTGCGGCGGGACGTCGTGGCGTCATCCCTGCCAGCGGTGAGCCAGGGTCGGTTCACACCGCTGAGACCGACCACAGGTCACCGCTGCGGCGGGACATCGTGGCGTCATCCCTGCCAGCGGTGAGCCAGGGTCGGTTCACACCGCTGAGACCGACCACAGGTCACCGCTGCGGCGGGACATCGTGGCGTCATCCCCGCCAGCGGTGAGCCAGGGTCGGTTCTGTGTGCCCGAACCGACCTCAGGTCACCGCTGTGGCGAGACGTGGAGACGCATCCCTGCCAGCGGTGAGCCAGGGTCGGTTCACACCGCTGAGACCGACCACAGGTCACCGCTGCGGCGAGACGTCGGGGCGTCATCCCTGCCAGCGGTGAGCCAGGGTCGGTTCATACCGCTGAGACCGACCACAGCTCACCGCTCCGGCGGGACGTCGCGGCGTCATCCCCGCCAGCGGTGAGCCAGGGTCGGTTCTCGGCGCCCGAACCGACCTCAGGTCACCGCTGTGGCGAGACGTGGAGACGCATCCCTGCCAGCGGTGAGCCAGGGTCGGTCCCGCCCACCCAAACCGACCCCAGCTCACCGCTGAGGGCGGGACGTCGGGGCGTCATCCCTGCCAGCGGTGAGCCAGGGTCGGTTCATACCGCTGAGACCGACCACAGCTCACCGCTCCGCCGGGACGTGGAGGCGTCATCCCTGCCAGCGGTGAGCCAGGGTCGGTCCCGCCCACCCAAACCGACCACAGCTCACCGCTCCGACAGGACACCGACGCGGCGCCGGGGGCTCGTCAGTCGACCGGGTCACCGTCGTCGGGCGGCGGCATGTTGGCCGCGGCGGACCAGCCGATGAGGTAGCCCTTGGCCCGTTCGGCGCGGGGGAAGCGGTCGACCCAGGCCCAGAAGTTCGCGTCGTGCGCGGCCTCGAGAAGGTGGGCCAGCTCGTGCACGAGCACGTAGTCGATCACCCAGGTCGGCATCCCCTGCAGGCGCTCGGAGAGCCGGATCGACCGGTCGCCCGGGGTGCACGACCCCCAGCGCGAGCGCTGGTTGGCTACCCAGCGCACCGACTCGGGCAGCGCCAGGCCGCCGAAGAGCTCGTCGTTGAGCGTCCGGGCGCGGGACATCAGCTGGTCGTCGCTGGGGCGCTTGCGGGCCTCCGCCTTCTCGAGCCGGGCGACCATCTTGGCCACCCACGCGGCCTCGTCCTTCTTGCTCATCGACGCGGGGATCATCACCACGAACCGGTCGCCGTCGCGATACGCCGAGACCGTACGGCGCCGGCGCGGCGAGCGTCGTACCTCGACCTGCGGCTCCTGGTCGGTCATGCCGCCCCGCCTGCCGCCCAGGACAGCAGCCGCTCGCGCGGCCAGGTGTTGACGATCCGGTCGGCGTCGATGCCGGCGGCCTCGGCGCGCTCGCAGCCGTAGGGCAGGAAGTCGAGCTGGCCGGGCGCATGCGCGTCGCTGTCGATGGAGAACAGGCAGCCGGTGTCTCGCGCCAGCTCGAGCAGCCTGGTCGGCGGGTCGCGGCGCTCGGGCCGGGAGTTGATCTCGACCGCGACGTCGTGCTCGGCGCAGGCCTCGAAGACCGCCTGGGCGTCGAACTGGCTCTGCCCACGGGTGCCGCGGTTGCCGGTGACGAGGCGACCGGTGCAGTGGCCGAGCACGTTGGTCCGCGGGTTGGCGATCGCGCCGACCATCCGGCGGGTCATCGCGGCCGGCTCCATCTTCAGCTTCGAGTGCACGCTGGCGACGCGCAGGTCGAGGCGGGCCAGCATCTCGTCGGTCTGGTCGAGGTCGCCGTTGTCGAGGATGTCGACCTCGATGCCCTTCAGCAGCGTGAACGCCCCGCCCAGATGGGCGTTGACGGCGTCGACGACGTCGAGCTGGCGAGCCAGCCGCTCGGCGCTGAGGCCGTGGGCGACGGTGAGCCGCGGCGAGTGGTCGGTCAGCACGAGGTAGTCGTGGCCGAGCTCGATCGCCGTGAACGCCATCTCCTCGATCGGCGAGCCGCCGTCGGACCAGTCGGAGTGGGAGTGCAGGTCCCCGCGCAGCGCGGCCCGCATCGTGGTGCCGCCGTCGGTCACCGGCCCGCCGTGCTCACGCTCCAGGCGCGCCAGCCGCTCGGGCAGTCGCCCCTGCGCCGCCTCGGTCACCACCGTGGCGGTGCTCGCGCCGATGCCGGGCAGCTTGGTCAGGGTGCCCGCGTCGACGTGCGCGTCGAGCTCGTCGTCGCCCAGCGCAAGCACCGTCGCGGCGGCCGCGCGGAAGGCCTTCACCTTGTAGGTGTCCTCGCGGGCGCGCTCCAGCAGGAACGCGATCCGGCGCAGGGCGCCCACGGCACCGGCGTCGTACGGCTCCCCGGCTCTGGCTACGTCGACCACTTCTCTCCTCCACATCCCCTCGCCGCCATTGTTGCTGGTCAGGCGCGGGTACGACGACCGGCCCCCGCGTGTCCTGCACAGGTTCCCCCCAGGCGGTCCCCAGGTTCTCCACGGATCCCCCGCTCCATCCACAGGTCTGTCCACAGGGTCATCCACAGGGGTGGACACCTGAGTCGGCCTGGTCCGCCCCGGGCTCCCGGCTCAGCGACCGCCGAAGACGGGCGTGCGCCTCTCCCGGGCGGCGGCGACACCCTCCTGCAGGTCGGCGGTGGCCAGCGTGACCGGCTGGGCCAGTGCCTCCCACTGCAGGCAGGCCTCCAGGTCGGCGTGCCCGCTGCCGGCCAGGGCCAGCTTCGTGAGCCGGCTGGCGATCGGCGCGGTGCCGGCGATGCCGGCGGCGGTGTCGAGCACCTCGTCGAGGAACCCCTCGGGCGCCATCACGCGCGACACCAGGCCCAGGGTCAGGGCCTCGTCGGTCTCGACCAGGCGTCCGGTCAGCAGCAGGTCGCGTGCCGCGGCCCGACCCACCACGTCGGGCAACAGGTAGGTGCCGGCCATGCCGGCGTGCATGCCGAGCTTGACGAACGGCGCCCCCAGGCGGGCACCGGCCGCGGCGTACCGGATGTCGCAGGCCAGGGCCAGGCAGAGCCCGGCACCGATGGCGTGCCCGTTGACCGCGGCGATCGTCGGGACCTCGAGCCTCCGGATCGACAACCAGGCGCGGTAGAAGGGCATCATCCGCTCGCGCAGCTCATCGACGGTCGCGTCGGGCTCGCTCGAGATCCAGCTCGTGTTGCCGCCGGAGCAGAAGGCACTGCCCGCACCGGTCACGACGACGGCGCGCACCGTGCGGTCGGCGGCGATCGCGTCGACCGCCGCGACCCACGAACGCGTCATGTCGTCGGACATCGCGTTGCGCTGGTCGGGGTTGTCGAGGGTGAGGAGTACGACGCCGTCGGAGGGGCGCTCGAGACGCAGATGTGCGTAGTCGTGGTCAGCCATGGCGTGAGGATACGAGGGACGAGCAGGCATCGACACGACCACGCTTGCAGGGGTGCCTCCTACGCCTGCGCTCAGGCGTGAAGTAGGGTCGTTCACGGCTCAGGGACACCCGTCCCGGGCACCGGCGGGCTTCCCCAGATCCCCCGTCGCGACGACCGAACATTTATAGGCAAGGAGGCCGTCATGGCGGAGACCTGGAGCGGCGAGTTCTACTGCGTGAAGTGCAAGGAAAAGCGTGAGGCAGAGGGTGAGGTCAAGGTCAACGACAAGGGCACCCGGATGGCCAAGGGTGTCTGCCCCGTCTGCGGCACGAACCTGAACCGCATTCTCGGCAAGGCGTAACCAACGCCCCACAGCTGACACGGCGGCGCCACCCTCGCGGGTGGCGCCGCTGCTGTGCTTCCGGACGGGACGCGAGGGCCTGTGGATGAGGGCCGCACCCACCCGCCCCGCCCTGCGAGGGTGGGCGGCATGGGTGACGACGACACCACCGGGTGGGTCCGGCTGCGATCGGGGGTCCCGGTCGTACGCCGCGACGACGGGCACCTGCACGTCGGGTCCCACCCCCGGGCCAGCCTGGTCGTCGAGGCCACCGCGGCGCACGTCGCCCTGCTGGCCCAGTTGGCCCATGGGCTCGACCCGTCGCTGCTCGCGTCCGCCCCCGCCGCGCTGGTGGCCCGCCTCGCCGCCGCTGGGTTGGTCGTCGACCCGGGTGAGCGTGCTCGTCGCCGGCTGCGCCGTGCCGCGACGCTGGTCGAGATCACCGGCTCGACCCCGTGGCGGGGCGACCTGGCCGCCCGGCTGGCCGACGTCGGGATCCGCACGAGCGACGCGAGTGGGGCCGCCGACCTGACCGTCGTGCTCACCGCCGGCGAGCCCGGCCGCGACCTGGCCGACCGCTGCCTGCACACCGACCAGACGACGCTGTTCGTGGCCGCGATCGACGGTCGGGTCCGGCTCGGGCCGTGGGTGGTGCCGGGGCGGACCGCCTGTCTCCAGTGTCTCGACGCGCACGCCCGCGAGCGCGACGCCCGGCACCCGGTGCTGGTCGAGCAGTGGGGCTCCGCCGAGCAGGTGGCCGAGGTGGACGCCTCGCTGATGGCGCTCGCGCTGGCCTGGGCCTGCGCCGACGTCGTGCGGTGGTGCCACGCACAGGTGCCGACGACGTGGTCGTCGACCGTCTGGCTCGACGAGCTCGCGCCGCCCGACATCCGGTCGTGGACCCGGCATGCGTGGTGCGGCTGCGGGTGGGCCGGTCTCGACGTCACCGGCTGAGGCGAGCCCGGGTCACCACCACTCGCTGTCGAGCTTGCCCTCCATGGCCCGCAGGTGGGTGCGCGAGCAGGTGTCGCAGAACGTGCGCCGGCGGCCTCGCTCCACCGACGTGGTCCAGGTCAGCGTCTCGGCCTCGGTCTCGACGGACCGGCCACAGAAGTCACACGTGAACACCCGGTCGAGGGTACGCCCGCCGGGGCTCCGGGCGCACGAAGAGCCGGGTACGACGATGGTCGTCGTACCCGGCTCAGGTGGAGTCGTCACGCAGCGATCAGGTCGGGGGTGCTGGTGACCCGTCCTGATCAGAGCGCGCGGGCGAGAGCGAGACGTGCGTTCTGCGCAGCCTGCTCAGCCTTGCGGCTCATGCGTCGTGCCACGGCCAGCTGGTGGCCGCGTCGCAACTGCTGCGCCTCTCCCAGGCGCTCGGACATTTGTACGCGCGCGAGATTTTCTTGCATGAGATTCATGGCGTTACGTCCTTCGGTCTTCGAGGTGAGGTTCATCGAGAGGTGTCTTCTTTCGTGGTGTGGAGGTCCGCCGCTCAGGCAGCCACCCCGTCGTTGGTGTTCTTGCGGGGTCGGCCGCGTGGGCGCTTGCGCGGGATCACCACGCCTTGCAGGAAGAGCTCGCCGCCCCAGACACCCCACGGCTCACGCCGTGCGAGTGCGCTGTCGAGGCACATCGCCTGGACCGGGCAGTCCTGGCACAGGGCCTTGGCGTGCTCCACGTCGATGGGCGATTCGGCGAACCAGAGGTCCGGGTCGTTGATGCGACACGGCGCCTGGGTCTGGACGTCCTCCCGAACGCGGTCGAGAACACTGATGGTCATGTAAGTCACCTCCTCTGCTGACCTGATCGCTGTGAGAAATGGTTCGGAGAAACAGAAAGGCCGCGGATCCCTGATTCGGGTTCCGCGGCCTGGAGGCGCCGGTGCTGTTGGGTCTCAACAGGACGGTGGTCTCCAGGCAGTGGTCCCCGGGAAGGCTCCCTGGGCGGTCGCGACGACGGTGGCGTCCGTGGCGATGCCGCCGAGCAGGCGCACGCGCTCCGTGATGACCGAGCCAGAGCAGGCAGGGGTCACGAGGGTGGCGCCGCGGACGGGCATGCCGAAGGACGGCTTGGGAGCCGTCATCGTGTGGATGTTGATGCTCATGCGTGCCACCTCCTTCGGTGCTTCGTGCGCGGACCGTGCCAAGGTCCTGAGCGCGTGGACGGGATGAGAGGAAAACTATCGCGTCGCCTGCGTAACCGGCAAACGATTTAATGGGTATTTCCTTGAATTTCTTCGATCTTGTGCTCAGACCAGCAGGGCGAGCACCTCGGGGCCGTACTTCTCGAGCTTGGTGGGCCCCACGCCGGCGATCTTGAGCAGGCCCGCATCGGTGCTGGGCCGGTGCTCGGCGATGAGCTGGAGGGTCGCGTCGGTGAACACGACGTACGGCGGCACCTCGTCGTCGCTGGCCCGCTCGCGTCGCCAGGTGCGCAGCGTCTCGAACAGCGCCTCGTCGTAGGACGCCGGACAGTCGGCGCACCGGCCGATCTTCTTCTGTGCCGGGGTGTCGAGGGGCTTGCCGCACTCGCGGCAGTGGACGGCCCGGCGGTTGCGCTTGGCGCCGGGCTCGCGGCCCTTGGCCTGGACGGCCCGGGGGTCGCGCAGCACGCCGTCGAGGAAGCGGGACGGCTTGCGGCTCGCCCGGCCGCCGGGGTTGCGGGCCGCCGACCACGAGATGGAGAGCTCGCGACGGGCGCGGGTGATGCCGACGTAGAGCAGCCGGCGCTCCTCCTCGACCTCGGCCGGCGACTCGGCGTAGATGATCGGCAGGGTGCCCTCCTGCATGCCGCACAGGAACACGGCGTCCCACTCCAGGCCCTTGGCGGCGTGCAGCGTCGCGAGGGTCACGCCGTCGGCGACCGGGGCGTGCTGCTCGGAGGCGCGACGGTCGAGCTCGTCGACGAAGCCGCCCAGGTCGAGCGGATCGGCGGCGGAGAACTCGACGGCCTGGTCGACCAGGGCCTGCAGGGACTCCCACCGGTCGCGGGTCTGGCCGCGGCTCGTGGGCGCCTCGGTCGACCAGCCCATGCCGCCGAGCGTGGCTCGGACGATGTCGACGAGCGGCTCCTCGGCGGACTGTCCGCCGCGCGCAGTGCCGCGCAGCATCGTCACCGCCTGGCGCACCTCGGGCCGGTCGAAGAACCGGCGGGCGCCGCGGATGACGTAGGGGATGCCCCGACCGGCGAGCGCGTCCTCGTAGGCCTCGGACTGGGCGTTGATGCGGAACAGCACCGCGATCTCCGAGGCCGGCGTGCCCGCGGCACGGAGCTCGGCGATGCGGGCGGCGACGTGCTGGCCCTCGGCCACCTCGTCGGGGCACGCCTGCGCCACCACCGTCGGACCGGTCTGGCGCTGCGCCACGAGCCGGACGCCCTGGCTGGGGGTGCCGGCCAGGATCTGGTTGGCGAAGCCGACGATCTCGGGCGTCGAGCGGTAGTTGCGGACCAGGTCGATCGACGTCGTCTCGGGGAAGCGGGTCGCGAAGTCGCGCAGGTAGGACGCCTGCGCACCCGCGAAGGAGTAGATCGTCTGGGCGGGGTCACCCACGACGCACAGCTCGTCGCGGCCACCGAGCCACAGGTCGAGCAGGGCGTACTGGATGGGCGAGACGTCCTGGAACTCGTCGACGACGAACCACTTGTACTGCTGGCGGACCTGCGCCGCGACGCGCGCGTCGTCGGCCAGCATGCCGGCGGTGAAGAGCAGGACGTCCTCCATGTCCATCCGGCCCTGCTCGCGCTTGGTCTCCTCGTAGGACTCGAAGACGCCGGCCACCGCCTCGGGGGTGACGTCGCCGACGCTGCGCGCCCGTTGCGGGGCGATGCGGGCGTAGTCGTGGGGAGAGACGTTGCTGACCTTGGCCCACTCGATCTCGGAGGCCAGGTCGCGCAGGAGGGCCTGGTCGGTGCCCAGCCGCCGCCGGCGGGCGGCCGTGGCGAGGATGCCCAGCTTGGACTCGATCAGGGTCGGCAGCTCGTTGCCGTGGAGCCGCGGCCAGAAGAACCTGAGCTGGCGCAGCGCCGCCGAGTGGAAGGTGCGTGCCTGCACCCCCGAGGCACCGAGCACCCGCAGCCGGCCGCGCATCTCGCCGGCGGCCCGCGTGGTGAAGGACAGCGCCAGCACCTCGGTCGGCGCGTAGACGCCGGTGGCGACGCCGTGGGCGATGCGGTGGGTGATCGCGCGGGTCTTGCCCGTGCCCGCGCCGGCGAGCACGCGCACCGGACCGCGCAGCGTCTCGGCGACGAGGCGCTGCTCGGGATCGAGCGCCGCGAGCAGGTCGTCAGGGGTGGGCACCGGGGCGGACAACGCTGGGAACAACTCCTGGACCGTCGTGGTTGGATCTGGTGCCAGCAACCCTAGACGTCCGAGGGGACATTCCCACCGATGACCTTCACCATGTACAGCACCCCGTGGTGTGGCTACTGCCACCGCCTCAAGAGCCAGCTCGACCGCGAGGGGATCCCCTTCGAGATCGTCGACATCGAGCAGGCGCCCGAAGCCGTCGCGATCGTCGAGAAGGTCAACAACGGCAACCAGACCGTCCCGACGCTCGTCTACTCCGACGGCTCGGCGCAGACCAACCCGTCGCTGATCCAGGTCAAGGACAAGCTCGCGGCCCTGGCCTGACCGACGCTGGCCGCGCCCCCCGGGGCGCGGCTACCAGCCACCGGCGAGTGACTGCCCGACCCACGTCTCCAGCAGCGACGACGAGATCGACACGCCCTGCGGTACGACGATCGTGCCCGCGGCGGCGTCGGCCACCAGCTGCTCGCGGGTGAACCAGCGGGCCTCCTCGATCTCGGCCCCGTCGACGTCGATCCGGTCGCTCGTCGCGCGCGCCGTGAAGCCGACCATCAGGCTGGCGGGCAGCGGCCAGGGCTGGTTGCCGAAGTAGGTCACCTCGCCGACCGGGGTCCCTACCTCCTCCATCACCTCGCGGCGCACGGCGTCCTCGAACGTCTCCCCCGGCTCGACGAAGCCGGCCAGCGTGGACCAGCGCCCGGCCGGCCACGCCGACTGGCGACCGAGCAGGATCCGCTCGTCGGGCGAGCCGGGCTCACCGATGGTGACGGCCATGATCACGGCCGGATCGGTGCGCGGGAACTGCGGCCTGCCGCACGACGTGCACATGAGCTCGTGCCCGGCGTGCCGGGGCTCGAGCCTGCCGGCGCAGCGCGGGCAGAACCTCGTGGCCCAGTGCCACTCGGCCAGGCCGATCGCGTGGAAGAGCCAGGGCGCATCGTCCTGGCCGCCCTCCCCGAGGTGCCGGAAGACGCCGCGCAGGCTGACCCATTCCTCGCGCTCCCCCGGCGCCGTCGCCGGATCGCAGATCAGCGCGAACCGGGTGACGCCGTCGCGTTCCCCCAGCAGCACGCGGACGCCCTCCTGGGGCGCGTCGGCCGGCGCGACCCACGAGGCGGCTCCGTCGACGGGTCGGATCAGGGTGCCGGAGACCACCAGCACCCTGGTGTCCGGGTCGGCCCAGCGGGCCGCGAGCCAGTCGTCGTCGGTGCGAAGCAGGCCCTCGCGGTTGTGGGCGTGCGCTGAGAGGGCCAGGTGGGGGTGACTGGCGCCGCGGTCACTGGTGTCCTGGGTGGTCACAGCGCAACCGTACTTGGGTAGTTTCCACATCCATGAGCACCCACATCGGCGCCGCCGCCGGCGACATCGCACCCACCGTCCTGATGCCCGGAGACCCCCTGCGCGCGAAGTGGATCGCCGAGACGTTCCTCGACGATGCCCGCTGCTACAGCCAGGTCCGCGGCATGTACGGCTACACCGGCACCTGGCGCGGCCGGCCCGTCTCGGTGCAGGGCTCCGGCATGGGGCAGCCGTCGATGGCGATCTACACGACCGAGCTGTTCACGGAGTACGACGTGCAGTCGGTCATCAGGGTCGGCTCGTGCGGCGCGCTCACGGAGAAGGTCGGCATCCGCGAGGTGGTCATCGCCTCGGCGGCGTGCACCGACTCGTCGATGAACACCCATCGCTTCCACGGCTACGACTACGCCCCCGTCGCCGACTTCGGCCTGCTGCGGGCGGCGTACGACGCGGCGACGGCGCTGGGCATCGACCCGCACGTGGGGTTGATCTTCTCCAGTGACTCGTTCTACTCGCCGCGCGTCGAGCTGATGGCGCCGATGGTCGAGCACGGTGTGCTGGCGGTGGAGATGGAGACGAGTGCGCTCTACACGCTGGCGGCGCGGCACGGTCGGCGGGCGCTGGCGGTCTGCACCGTCTCCGACCACATCGTCACCGGCGAGGAGACCACGTCACAGGAGCGCGAGCAGACGTTCGGCGCGATGGTCGACATCGCGCTCACTGCTGCGGTGGCCTGAGCAGGGCGGACAGCCCGGCCCGGTCGGGCAGATCGGTCGGCTCGACCGTGTGACCCGTGCGCACGTAGTGGAACGCCACCCGCACCTGCGCGAGGTCGAGGCCGTGCAGCTCCGCCCAGGCCACGCGGTAGACCGCGAGCTGCAACGGATCGGCCATCTCGTGCCGGTTGGTCTTCCAGTCGACGAGCAGGAACCCGTCGCCCTCGGTGAAGACCGCATCGATGCGGCCGCGGACGACCTGCCCGTCGAGCACCAGCGCGAAGGGCGCCTCGACGGAGTGCGGCATCCGGTCGGCGAACTCGCCGGCCTCGAAGGTCGCGACCAGCTCGGCCAGGTCGTCCTCGTCGTCGATGCCGGTGTCGAAGCGGCCGGGCAGCTCGTCGGGGTCGATCAGTCCCTGCTGCCCGAAACGGGACTCCACCCAGGCATGGAAGCGGGTGCCGAACCGTGCCGACGCCGACGGCTTGCGCGGCATGGGCCGGGCCAGGTCGGCCGCGAAGCGGTCGGGGTCCTCGTGCAGCCGGGCCAGTGCCGTGGCCGAGAGGCTGCTCGGCAGGCTGACCTCGATCATGTCGGCACGGTCGCGCCGTGCCTCGTCGAGCAGCCGGGTCAGCTCGGCATCCCACTGGGCCACCCGGTCGGCGACGAGGATGTCCTCGACGGCCTCCTCGGGCTCACCGTCGCGCAGCTGCTGCTCGGCGACGACGAGCCGCTTGGCCGCATCGGCTCGACGCTCGACCTCGGCGGTGTGGTGGGACATCGGCCACTGCTGGTCGGGGTCGTCGCTGGCGTAGGGGCTGGTGTCGGCCTTGCCCACCGGCGGCTGCCACCGCTCGGGCTCGCCACCCCAGCCCTCGACCGCCTCCTTGGTCGCCAGCAGGTAGGCAGATGCGCCGAGACCGCGCTTGAGCGACGGGTGCCAGCACCAGGCACTGGCGAACAGGTCGTGCCGGGCGCGGGTCCAGGCGACGTAGGCCAACCGGAGCTCCTCCGTGGCCTCGTGCCGCTTGGCGGCCGCGGCGTAGGCCTTGATGTCGTCGGGTCGGTGCCCGCCCAGCTTGGGCAGGTCGCGGTGGTCGCCGCGCAGCACGTTGGGCATCACCGACGGCACGGTGAGCCAGCTGCTGCGGGTCTGGTTGGTGGGGAACTTCTGATCGGTCACGCCCACCAGGAACACGGCGTCCCACTCGAGCCCCTTGGCCCGGTGCACCGTCAGCAGCTTGACCGAGTCGGCCTCCGACGGGGTCGCCACGTCGAGACCCTGGCCGAAGCTGTCCTCGGCCTCGAGCCAGGCCATCAGCGCGGGCAGGGTGACCTGCCCGTCGACCGCCTGGAACTCCGCGACGGCCTGCACGAACAGGTCGAGGTTGTCGCGGCGTGCCGAGGCGGCCGGGCTCACCGACGAGGCCAGCTCGATGTCGATGCCGGTCAGGTCGATGATCCGGCGGACGAGGTCGAGGATCGGCTCGTTGGCGGCCGCCCGGAGCCGGCGCAGCTCGGCAGCCAGCAGGGCGAAGCGGGCGGTCGCCTGCGCGGAGTAGGGCAGGTCACCGGGGTCGTCGAGCGCATCGCCGAGGGCCGCGATCTCGGTCGGGTCGGAGCCGTCGACCGCGGAGGCGAGCTCCTCGGCGACACTCGGCGCGTCCGTCGCCCGCCGCCCGCCCGGGCCGGCCAGCTCCCGGGCCCGCCGACCGAGCAGCGCGAGGTCGCGCGGACCGATCGCCCAGCGCGGTCCGGCGAGCAGGGTCAGCAGCGACGGGTTGGCGGTCACGTCGGAGACCAGGCTCAAGGTGGCCACCACCTCGGCGACCTCCGGCAGCCGGAGCAGCCCCTTGAGGCCGACGATCTCGACCGGGATCTCCCGCCGGGTCAGCGCGTCGAAGACGTGGGCGGCGTGCGCGTTGTTGCGGGTGAGCACGCCGATCTCGTTCCACCGGGGCGTCGCCATGGCGTCGCGTGCGTCGATCACCCGGTCGGCCAGCCAGTCGAGCTCGTCGTCGTAGGTCGCGTGCAGCGCCACCGTCACCGACCCGTCCGCCGCCCCGGGCTTGGGCTCGAGCGGCTGCACCTGCGCGAGGTCGGCGTACAGGTCGGCGGCGAGGTGGTTGGCGGTGTCGAGGATGCGGCGGTCGGAGCGCCGGTTGACCGTGAGGGGGTAGGTGGTGGGCTCGCCGTCGAGCGCCGGGAAGTCGTGACCGAAGTCGAGGATGTTGGAGACCGACGCCCCGCGCCAGCCGTAGATCGCCTGGTTGGGGTCGCCCACCGCCGTGACCGGGTGACCGCGACCGGAGTCTGCGTCGGGGCCGGAGAAGAGCCGGCCGAGCATCAGCGCCTGGGCGACCGAGGTGTCCTGGTACTCGTCGAGGAGCACCACCTTGAACTTGTCGCGCTCGATCTCGCCCACCTCGGGGCACTGCTCCGCCAGCCGGGCGGCGAGCGCGATCTGGTCGGAGAAGTCCATCAGGCCGAGGTCGGCCTTGAGGGCGCGGTAGCCGGCGACCAGGTCGAGCAGCTCGGCCCTGCGGTCGATCGCGAGGATCGCCTTCTCGTTGACCGCGCGGTAGGTCACCCGCGCCTCCTCGGCCATGCCCTCGACGAACAGCGGCCGCTCCGCGGCGTCGAGGGCACGCACGTCGGCCGGGTCGACGAGGTGCTCGCTCATCTCGGCGTCGAGGGAGAGGAGGTACTGGACGACGTGGGTCGGCGAGTCGGAGAGGTGCTCGACGGCGCCGGTGTGACGTTGTACGGCGCGGGCCGCCAGCTGGTAGCGCGAGGCGTCGGCGATCAGCCGGGCGTCGGGCTCGTGGCCGATGCGCAGCCCGTGCTCGGACAGCAGGTTGGCGGCGTAGGAGTGGTAGGTCGAGACGGTGGGCTCCTCCATCTCCTCGGCCTCGTCGACGGCCCGATCGCCCGGCACCGCGATGAGCCCGGCCGCGCGCAGCGACGACCGGATGCGGTGCGCCAGCTCGGCGGTGGCCTTGGTCGTGAACGTCAGGCCGAGCACCTGGTGCGGCTCGACCCGGCCGGTCGCCACCAGCCAGACGACGCGTGCGGCCATCACGGCCGTCTTGCCGGACCCGGCGCCGGCGATGACGACGGCCGGCCCCAGCGGCGCGGTGATCGCCGCGAACTGCTGGGCGCTGAACGTGAAGTCGGCGCCCATCACCTCACGCAGCTGCTCGGGCGTGGTGATCTCGCGCGCGGTCATGACAGCACCGATCCGGAGCTCTTGTCGGGACAGATCGCGGTGAACGCACACCGCTCGCACTGCTTGCCGGGCCGGGCCACGAAGTCCTCGGTGCGCAGGGTGCGCGAGACCTGCATCAGCTGGCGCTCGACCAGCGTGGTGCCGTCGGGGCCGGGCTGCTGGGGGCCCTGGGTCTGCTCCTTGGGCAGCTCGGTGCCCTTGCGGAGCTGGACGAGCTGGGCACCTCCCGGCTCGGCCGGCCGCCCGACGAGCCCGTCGGCGGCGCCGTGCGCGACCGCGTGCTGGTAGACGCCGAGCTGGGCGTGCTCGGCGACCTCGCCCGCGGTGGGTGGGTACTTGCCGGTCTTGAGGTCGACCACGACCACGCGGCCGGCCCCGTCGAGCTCGAGGCGGTCGGCGTAGCCGTGGAGACGGATCGCCTGCCCGTCGGGCAGCGTCACCTCGGCACGCACCTGCGCCTCGGTCGACAGCAGCACGCGCGCCCCCGGCCGCTGGTGCCAGGCCACGAACCGGGCCAGCGCGTCGTGCACCTCCGCCCGCTCACGCGACGCGGACCACGGGGTGCGGAAGTCCATCCGGCCCCACACCTGGTCGACCAGGCGCATCACGTCGTCCATCAGCTCGGGCCCGCCGGCCAGCTCGTCCTTGGAGATGCGGTCGGCGAGCGCGTGCACGACGTTGCCGAAGCCCTGCATCGCCGAGCTCGGCACCTGTCCTCCTGCCTCACGGGTCAAGAACCACTGCGCCGGGCAGCTGAGCAGCCCTTCGACGGCGCTGGCCGACAGCACCAGCGGCTCGTCGCCGGGGCGGACCGGCTGGTCGGCCCGGCTCGGGCTGCGCAACCCCCACCACGTCGAGGGATCGGCCTGCGGGGCCACGGCGCGACCGTGCACCTGCGTGGCCGCGAGCATGGCCAGCCGCCGTGCCGCCGCGTCGCGCAGCGACTCGTGCTGGCCCGGGTCGGCGAGGGTGCGGCGCAGCTCGGCGACGAGCCCGGCCAGCGACAGCGGCCGCTGCGGCCGGCCGACCCGGTGCACGGGCGTGACGCCCAGCTCGTTGATGAACCTCGACGGCTGCTCACCGTCGTCGTCGGGCGAGGCGACGGCCGTGACGACGAGGCGCTGGCGGGCGCGGGTGCTGGCGACGTAGAAGAGTCGACGCTCCTCGGCGAGCATCGCGGCGGTCGTGACGGGCGGGAGCAGGTGGTCGCGGCTGATGCGGTCGGCGGAGAGCAGGGAGTCTCGGCGCCGCAGGTCGGGCCAGCTGCCGTCCTGCACGTGGGCGACGACCACGAGCCGCCACTCCAGGCCCTTGGACCGGTGGGCGGTCAGCAGCCGGACCGCCTCGCCCCGCACCCCACGGTCGGCCAGGGTGTCGGCCGGGATCTGCTGGCCGACGAGCGTGTCGAGGAAGGCACCCACGGAGGTGTGGCCCTTGCGCTCCTCGGTCTGCGCGGCCACCTCGAACAACGCGCAGATGGCGTCGAGGTCGCGGTGGGCCAGTCGTGCGCCCTGCCCGCCGTTGCGGGTGGCCGACCGCAGGCGCCGACCCCAGTCGGTGCCGTCCCACAGCACCCAGAGCACCTCCTCGACGGTGTCGCCGGCGGCCAGCGCCTCGCGGGCGGACGCCAGCAGCCGGGCGAACCGCGCCGCCCGGTCGACGGAGGTCCCCGTCAGACCCGAGAGGAAACCGGGCTCGACGACCGCCCGACGCAGCAGCGTGCGGGACGACGAGCCGGTGTCGTCACGCTGACGCAGCACCCTGGCCAGGGCGCGTACGTCGGTGGCGTCGAGGCCGCCGATCGGCGAGGTGAGCAGCGAGTCGATGCGGTCGTGCCCGACGTAGCGGGGGTCGTCGGGCTCGTCGACCCCCGCGTCGACCACCGCGCGCAGCACGTCGAGCAGTGGGAGCACGGCGGGCTCACGCACCAGCGGCGTCTCGTCGCTGGCGACCTCGACCGGCACGCCCGACCCGGCCAGCGAGCGCCGCAGCGCCGGGATCGTCGCCCGACCCGAGCGCACCAGCACGGCCATCTCCGCCCAGGGCACCCCGTCCTCGAGGTGGGCGCGCCGCAGCAGGTCGGCGATCTGCTCGCTCTCGGCCCGTGCGGTGTCGAAGGTGAGCACCTCGACGTGCCCGGGCCCGAGCTCGTGCACGACGGGAGTGGGGTGCCGGAAGGCGTCGTAGGTGCCGGCCGGGATCGCGCCGGTGATGCCGATGCCGGCCGCGATCGACCGCGACGCCGTGAGCAGCCGGGAGCCGAACCTCCGGGTGGTGCCCAGCGCGATCACCGGCGCGGGGGCCCCGCCCGCCTGCGGGAAGTGGCTCGGGAAGTCGAGGATGCCGCGCACGTCGGCACCGCGGAAGCCGTAGATCGACTGGTCGGGATCTCCCACCACGACGAGGTCTCGGCCGTCGCCGGCGATGGCGCGCAGCAGGCGCACCTGGCTGGGGTCGGTGTCCTGGTACTCGTCGACGAACACCGCGGCGAAGCGCGCCCGCAGCTCGTCGCGGTGCAGCTCGGCCTCGACCACCGCCCGGGCGACCAGGTCGGCGTAGTCGATCGCACTCTGGTCGCCGAGGTTGTCGAGGTATTGAGCCATGAACGCCCCCGCCGCCTCGAGCTCGGGCACTCCCTCGGCCCGGCCGAGCGCCACGAGGTCATCGGGGTCGAGCCCGCGCTCGCGGGCCCGCGCGAGGACTGCGTGGACCTCCTTGGCGAAACCCCGCGTGCCCACCGCGGCCCTGAGCGGGTCGGGCCACCGCACGGCCTCCGGGGTGTCGGCCAGCAGCTCCTGGAGCACGACGTCCTGCTCGGGCGCGGACAGCAGCCGCAACGGGGCGGCGTACAGCTCGGCGGGCGCGTAGCGGCGCACCAGCTGGTAGGCGAAGGAGTGGAAGGTCGAGCTGATCGACGTGGCGGTGGTGCGGCCGAGGCGTGCGGTGACCCGGTCGCGCAGCTGCTCGGCGGCCTTGCGGGAGAACGTGAGGGCCAGCACGGAGTCGGGCTGGGTGCCGCGCTCGACCCGGTCGACGATCGCCTCCACCAGGGTCGTCGTCTTGCCGGTGCCCGGCCCGGCCAGCACGAGGAGCGGGCCGCCCGGGTGCTCGACGACGCGGCGCTGGTCGGCATCGAGCTCGGGGACGGCGACCGGCGCCTGGGCGCGCGCCAGCCGGTAGGTCGCGGCTCCGGCTTCGGTCATGCGCCCAGCCAAGCAGAGGCCTCCGACATGTCCTCGGCAAGGCCTACCGTGGAGGCATGACCACCGCCAACGAAGCCGTCATCGTGCTCTCTCGCGCCCTCGACCAGACCGGGGACGTGCTGGCCGCCGTCAAGCCGGACCAGCTGGCCCTGCCCACCCCGTGCGCCGACTGGGACGTCGCCCAGCTGATCGGCCACGTCACGTCGGGTCCCCGCAACTTCCTCGCGATGCTCCGCGGCGAGGAGACCGACTGGTCGGCCGGCCCGGTGCCCGCCGTCAGCGGGTGGACGGCCGAGTTCCGTGCCGGGGCCGATGACCTCATCCACTACTGGCACCAGCAGGGTGACGACGCCGACCCCGGGCAGGTCGACTGGCAGACCGCCGAGATGGCCGTCCACGCCTGGGACCTCGCCCGGGCGACCGGTCAGCCGGTCGACGGCTTCGACACCGAGGTGGCGACCCGCGGGCTCGCCTTCATGACTCTCGGGCTCACCGACGACAACCGGGGCGAGGTCTTCGGTGCCGCCGTCGCCGTGCCCGACGACGCGCCCGTCCACGACCGGCTCGCTGCCTGGGCTGGTCGCGCGCCCTAGGCCGGAGCCGTCGTACCCCCTGCCGTCAGGCCGAGACGACCCGCGCGGCGAGGGCCGCACGGGACGCGACTCCCAGCTTGGCGAACGCCTTCGACAGGTGCGACTCGATCGTCTTCTCGCTGAGGAACAGCCGGGCCGCGATCTCACGGTTGGTCAGCCCGTGGGCCACCAGCTCGGCGACCTCACGCTCGCGGCCGCTCAGTGCGTCGACGCCGGTGGCACCGGAGCCGCGGGCTCCCCCGCGGCCGACCCCGTGTCCGACCCGGCGACCGAGCCTCCGGAGCCCCCGTGTGGCCTCGTCGGCCGTCCGCAACGCACCACCCCCGGTCGCCAGCCCGTGCGCCGAGACCAGGTGGGCGACCGCCGCCTCGCGGTCGACGCCGGCGAGGGCCCGGGCCGCCAGCACGTGCGCCTGGGCGACGTCCAGTTCGGCGCCGATCGTCCGGGCGTGGTCGACGGCGCAGGCCGCGTGAGCGGCGGCGCCGACGTCATCTCCCCGGGCGAGGTCGACCAGGGCGGCGGCCCGGCCGGCGGCGGCCAGCGCGCCGCTCAGCCCGGACTCCGCCGCCAGGTCACGGGCCCGGTCGGCTGCGGCCGAGGCGGCATCGACGTCGCCCAGGGCGATCTGGGCCTCGACGAGCCGGGGCGCCCACCGGCAGACCCAGCCCGGCTCCACGTCGTACGCCGCCAGCAGCGGCCGCGCGCGCTCCGGCTGACCGCCTGCGAGCAGCACCGAGCCCAGGACGGCGTTGGCCACCGTGACCAGCGCCGACCGGTCCAGCTGCTCGGCCAGGGCGACGCTCTCGCTGGCCGCGGCCAGCGCCTCGTCGAGGTCGCCGTGGTCGAGGAGCACCCAGGCACGCATCCACAGGGCCCACTGCACGGACTGGTCGTTGCGGGTCAGCCGGGCCGCGAGCTCGGTGCGGTCGGCCGCCTCGACCGCCGCGTCCACCCTGCCGAGCAGGCCGAGCGACAGCACCTCGGCGATCAGCAGCGGGGTGGCGCCGGCCAGGTTGCCGGCCCGTTGGGCCGCCGCCGAGCCTCGTCGGCTCGCGGCGAGGGCATCCTCGAGCCGCTCGACCGCCACGAACGCCCACGGGACGGCGGTCACCAGCTCGGCCCGAGCCGCGAGCTCGGCATCCGACGCGCGTCGTACGGCGTCCACGGCCACGTCGCCGGCCACCTCGGACTCGGCCACGCGGCCGGCGAACCGGAGCCCGATGGCGACCATCGCCGCCGCCGCTCCTCGGGCCAGCGGGTCGGCCGACGCGTCGTCGTAGGCCGGTCCCGCCCACTGGGCGACGCCCTCGTAGTCGCCCTGCTCGAACGCCGACAGGGCGAGGGCCGCCATCAGGTCGGCCTGTCTCGGCACGTCCCGGTCCTCCTCGAGTGCCCTGGCGAGCCGTCGTCGCGAGGCCTCGTGGCGGCCGAGCAGCCGCTCGACGGACGCCGCCGCCAGCGTGAGCCGGACCCGGTCGGCGTCCAGGCCCGCGCCGAAGGACAGTCCCTCGTCGGCCGCGCTGAGCGCCTCGGTGAGACGACCCGACTGGACGAGCACCTCGGCCAGGTCGGAGAACGGACCGAAGTCGGCGGGCGGCGCGACCCGCTTCGCGGCGAGCAGCCAGTCGGCGGCGATCGACGGGGCGACCTCGCGCACCATCGTGGCGGCGGACCGCAACAGCCGCGCCGAGTCCGCGTCCCCCGGGGCCGCGGCGTGGGCCACGTGCCTGGCCCGGTCCGGCAGCGAGCTGCCGGCATCGGCGAGCACCGCCGCCGCGCGGCCGTGCGCCACCAGCCGGCGGGCCGCCGACTGGCCGTCGTAGACCGCGCTGCGGATCACCGGGTGGCGGAAGCCGAACTCGCGCAGCGTGTCGGTCCCCAGCACCAGCCGTCGGTCGACCAGCTCGTCGACGGCGGCCAGGGCGGCGGGCAGGTCGAGACCCGCCGTCCTGCGGGCGATGTCGATGTCGAACGGGTCGCCGACCACCGCCCCCGCCTCGACCAGGAGCCGGGCGGGGTCGCTGAGCCGAGCCAGGTCCGCCGAGACGGCGGCGACGATCCCCTCCGGCACCCCTCGCGCGGGGTCCGACGCAGGCGCCCGGGCCAGCTCCTCGAGGAACATCGGGTTGCCGCCCGACAGCTCGTAGAGCCGGCTCCGCTCCGCCTCGGTCCGGTCGGCGCCGACCAGCGCATCGGCCGCGGGGCGGGCAAGGGGTGCCAGGTCGATGACGACGCACGGGCGGCCGGCCGACCTCGCCGCGCCGATGAGCGCGTCGGCGACCGGGCCGGGTCGTACGCCGACCACCAGCGCGTGCGGCGCGTCGAGCGGACGGCGTACCAGCGTCTCGAGCAGCTCCAACGACATCGGGTCGGCCCAGTGTGCGTCGTCGAGCACCAGCACGAGCTTGCGCCGCGCGGCCAGCTCGGCGGTGAGGCCGCGCAGCTGCTCCCACCGCGCTGCGGCGTCGTCCGTGGCGGTCGGACGCAGCCCGGGCAACGCGTCCCGGAACAGCGCGAGAGGTACGTCGTCCTCCAGCTCGGTGGCCCGGCCGAGCGCCGGCTCGAGTCGGCGGGCGCGGGCCTGGTCGGTCAGCAGGCCGAGCAGCCGGGTCTTCCCGATGCCGGCCTCCCCGCGCAGCACCACCAGCCGACGCTCCCCGCCCGCGACGGCGTCGAGGGCGCGCTCCAGCTCGGCGATCTCGGCATCGCGGCCCACCACCTGCACACCGCGAGCATCGCGCACCCCGACCCGTCAGGGACAGGGGATTCCCCGATGTTCCTGGGCCGCGCAGCGACGAGTGTCGGGTCCAGCAAGCGAACCCACCACCTGGAGGTCGGCATGACCAACAACCCCACCCCGGACCTCGCAGCCGTCCGGGCCCGCAACGAGTCCACGTGGCGCGCCTCGGCGGTCGCGCTCCATGCCGGTGACGTCGAGGAGTTCCTCGCCCACTGGTCCCCCGAGCCGCGCTACGCGGTCGCCTACCCCGTCGACGGCTTCCCGTCGGTCGTCGAGGGTCGCGACCCGCTCCGGATGCTGTTCGGTGCCTTCGTCGGCGCGGCCGAACGCATCGACGTCACCGACGTGCGGCTGCACCAGACCGATGATCCCGACGTGGTGTTCGTGGAGGAGCACATGACCGTCGACCTGCACGGCGGCGCCCGCCACGAGAACGACCTGGTCATGCGGGTGACGTTCCGGGACGGCCTGATCCACGACATGCTCGAGTACTACGGTCAGGCCGCGCACCAGCGGCTCGCCGACCTGGTGCTCGCCACCGCACAGGTGCCGGCATGACCGCGCGGACGGCCACCGGACCGTTGTCCGGTGCCGGGCTGACCGACGTGCGGATGATGGTCGTCGCGCACACCAGCTTCCGCCGCGAGCTGAAGCTCTCCGCCCCCGCCGTACGAGCCGTCGAGCCGGCGGACACGCGCCGGGCCGCGGTCGTCGCCGACCACGTCGACCTGTGGCTCGACCTCCTGCACCACCACCACTCGATCGAGGACGAGCTGCTGTGGGACCGGCTGACCGAGCGCGTCCCGGAGCAGCTGGCTCCGCTGGTGCAGCTCATGGAGGACCAGCACGCACACGTCGCGCGCCTGCTGGGTGAGAGCCCGGCCCTGGTGTCGAGCTGGCGAGCGGGCGCCGCCGTCGCGGACCGGTCGCGCCTGGCCGACCACCTGGCGGAGCTCGCCGACGCGTTGTGCGAGCACCTCGAGGCCGAGGAGACCCGCGTGCTGCCGCTGATGGCGCAGCACATCACGCGCGCGGAGTGGGACCACTTCACCGAGCGGGGGATGGAGGCGATCCCGAAGGGGATGATGCTCACCGGCTTCGGGATGATGCTCTACGAGGGCGACCCGGAGGTGATCGCGCTCGAGATGGCGAAGCTGCCCGCTCCCCTGCGGCCGGTCCTGCCCTTCCTGGGCAGGCGCGCGTTCCGCAGGTACGCCCGGCGCATCCACGGCACCCCCACGCCGACGCCGGGGCTGGCCTGAGCGTTCACGAGAAAGGCACGAACGCCGGTCCTGGCCCGCAACGGGGCCGGACCGGCGTTCGTGCCTGTTCCGTGGGACGGGTCGCGTCAGCCGAGGTCGACGATCGCGGCGACCGGGCCGCCACCGTCGGGGCCCTGGTGGGCGGCCGAGACCGACACGAAGACGGCCGGGTCTCCGGTGACCGCAGCGGTCACGCCGCCGACGGCGGCCTTGATCTGGCGGTGCCAGTGCACGTCGGAGTCGTCGAGCATGGCGTTGCGGCGACCACGCACCGCGCCGTCCTGCGACACCTCGCACTTGAGGAAGACGTTGACGAGCCTGCCGTCGAGGTCCGAGGTGTGCGGGCGCTCGGGCAGGTCGAGACCGGCCGAGCGGATCGCGTCCCAGATGCCGTCGGCGTCGAGGGCGTCCTTCATGACCGAGTGGCCGACGCGGTAGCGCCCGCCCACACCGGTCGCGTTGCCGACGACGACGACCTGGGCCACGTCGAGCTCGACGCCCGACGAGCAGGAGGCGACGGCGGAGAACAGCGACCGGTCGTGCATGACGTCGGCGTCGGTCGGCATCTCGATCTCGCCGAGGGCGACGGCGATGCCGAGGGCCGTGCAGCCGTTGGAGAGGTCCATCGACTCGTGGGTGTGCTCGGTCCAGACCGTCTTGCCGCGCGACTTGGCGTCCCGGATCGTGTGCACGGTCAGCAGCGGGGTCTTGGTCTGCACGTAGTGCACGTCGGCGACGTCGGTGATGCCGGCCTTCTCCATCGCGACCTTCACCGCGTCGGCGACCTTGCTGACCATCGCCACGCGACCGATGTCCTCGGGCATCAGCACCTCGCTCATCGCGAAGCCGACCGTCAGCCGCGGCTCGTCGGAGGGCTCGGCGTCGGTCGTGGCGAAGATCGTGGCGTGCGGGCTGATCACGCCGTCGGTGCCGCCGGACCACACGATGGGGATCTGCTTCACGGCGTCGGCGTCGGCACCCTTGGCCACGAGCACCTCGCGGAACGCGCGGTCGGAGATGATCCGCGTGTAGTCGTTCACCCCGCCGTTGCCCTCGGTCTTGCCGATGATCGCGATGACGCGGTCGGCCGCCATCACCCCGTCGTCGATGAGCTTCGCGAGCTCGGAGGCGTCGGCGACGGAGTGGATCGGGACCTTGCGGACTTCGATGGCGCTAGGCATGGGTTTCCTCTCGGTGGTGGTGTCAGTTCGGTACGACGACGGTGCCGGCATCATCGCCGGTGACCGCGTCGACGATGTGGTCCAGGTTGGTGATCACGGCGCGGCCGCCGCCGTTCTCGACGAAGCGGCACACGGCGTCGACCTTCGGGCCCATGGACCCGCTGGCGAAGTGTCCGTCGGCAGCCAGCGAGCGCATCTCGGCGACCGTGACCCGGCCGACCGACGACGCCTCGGGGGTGCCGTAGCGCAGCACCGCGTTCGGCACGTCGGTCGCGATGACCAGCACGTCGACGGTGATCGACTGGGCCAGCAGGGCGGCCCCGAGGTCCTTGTCGATGACGGCCTCGACACCCTCGAGCACACCGTCGCCGCGGCGTACGACGGGAATGCCGCCGCCGCCGTTGGCGATCACCACGAAGCCGGCCTCGACCAGCGCGTGCACGGCGGGTGCGTCGATGACCTCCAGCGGCTCGGGCGAGGCCACGACGCGGCGCCAGCCCTTCTCGCCGCGGTCCTCCCAGGTCTCGCCGTGGTCGACGAGGTAGCCCGCGTCCTCGGCCGAGAGGAACCGGCCGATCGGCTTGGTGGGCGTGGTGAAGCCGGGGTCGTCGGCGTCCACCCGGGTGCGCGTCACGACGGCGGCGCTGCGCTTGTCGACACCCCGACGGGCCAGCGCCGCGTCGAGCGCGTCCATGAGCACGAAGCCGAGCGTGGCCTGCGTCTGCGCGCCGCACCAGTCGAGCGGCACCGGGGGGACGACGGCCGCGGCGAGCTCGTTCTTCACGAGCAGGTTGCCGACCTGGGGACCGTTGCCGTGGGTCACCACGACATCTACCCCGGCGGCGACGAGGCCGGCGACGGCCTCCATGGCGACCTCGGCGGAGGCGATCTGATCCTCCGGGCGCGCCCGGCCGTCGGCGTTGGTCATGGCGTTGCCGCCGAGCGCAAGAAGGACCTTCATGGCGTTGAACCTAGTGCCGCGCCACGAGCCCGGGCACCAGCAAGAACGGTCAACGACCGGCTCGATCGCTGGCACTTCTTGCCAAACGTCAGGCCCGGACCGCCGCGAGCGCCCGCGCCCAGTCGGGGCTCGCCCAGTAGTTGCCGTGCCCGTGCAGCGCGTTGACCGGCGCCCGTTGGAGCGGCTGCACTCGGGGCACCGGGTCGACCAGTCTCCAGTCGTTGCCGTGCCGCACGGTGCCGTGGCGGCCCACGATGGTGACCGGCCGCAACCCGGCGTACGGCCCGGGGAAGTGCTCGCTCAGCCCGTTCTCGGTGTGGTGCCACGACAGCACCGGACCGGCCAGCGGGTCGGTGTCGCGGTAGAGGTTGATCCACGCGCCGTCGAGCCGCTGGTAGGTGCGCTCGATGGCCGCGAAGTTCACGTAGAGCGGGAACGCCCGCGGGAAGATGACGCGCAGCTGCGACCCGAAGGTGACCAGTCCGACGCGCTTGATCTCCTCGTCGGTGAGCAGGTTGAGGGCCGCGAAGGTGATCAGGCTCCCCTGGCTGTGGGCGCAGACCACGACGCTTCGACCGACGCCGGCGGGCGTGGCGGCGAGATGGTCGCGGATCCGCTGGGCCAGGTCGCCGACCACCCGCAGGGAGTACGGCGTGGGGATGAAGGGGTGGACCGCGTGCGGCCAGAACGCCACGACGTCCCAGATGATGTTGGCGGCGCGCCGCAGGTTGGAGTCGCGCAGCGCGCCACGGGCGAGCGCCACCATGCCGGTGGCCATCCCGAAGAGCACCCAGGTGCCCACGGCCATCCAGGCCCGGTTCCAGGCGTCCGGGCTGTCGGGGTGGAGCGTCAGCGGCCACAGGTCCAGCCCGGTCGCCATGGAGACCACCATGGCGAGCGAGAGCAGGGCCGCGCTCGACACCAGGGTCCAGACGAGGACGGGTACGGCGTTCTTCACGCGGGCGGCCCAGATCGCGGAGACCAGGGACTTGCGCCACGCCGAGACGCGTGCCGAGGGGAACGGCGAGGGTGCGGGATAGGCCGTGAGCGCCTTCTGGCGCAGCGCCCTGCCGCTCCGGACGCGGAACCACAGGAGCACGGCTCCCATGACCACCACCGGCAGCACGCCGATGCCCCAGGCGTAGGCGACCGACTGGAGGATGTCGGTGGTGGCGGAGTCGGAGAGCCTCGGCGAGCCGCCGTTGAGCGTCGTCGACGTGGCCGCGAGGAAGGCGGAGGTGAAGCCCACGCCCAGGAACAGCCCGAGCGCGGCGACCGGGATCGCCGCACAGCGTGCCGTGTAGGCACGGAAGTACGCCCACGGGTCGTCCCGCAGGCCCATCGGCCGGGTCGCACGCGACAGCAGCACGACCACCACGGCCAGCGCGAGCAGGGTGCCGAAGCTGGTGTAGAGCACCAGCTCGGAGAACCAGTTGTACTGGTTGGCGTTCCACTCCAGCCCGCGGTGAGGCAGCGCGTCCGTGGACTCCGCCGCCGTGACCCTGCCCAGGTCGTGCACGGAGAGTGCGCCGATCACCAGCAGCACCGCGCCGACGAGGACCGCCGACCCGACCACCCAGCCGAACGTCCGGCGCAGCCAGACGATCGGCTCCTCCAGCCCGGTGCTCGCCGCGCCCTCCCGGTCACCGAGGAGCAGGGCCACCAGCAGGAGGCCGACCGTGACGGCCATGGCGAGGAACCGGGCACCGTGCTCCGAGACGCTCAGCGCGATCAGCGCCGGGATCACCAGCGCCGCTGCGACGTGCAGGCCGCGAAGCGTCGTGGTCTCCGGGTCGCCGCGGTAGAACTCGTCGCTCGCGAACGGCGTCATGTAGGCGTCGTTCGGCACGACGTTGGGCGAGACGTTCACCCCGGCCGCCCGCGGGGTCGCCGACAGTGGCTGGTCGCTCTGCGCCGACTGGTCGACGTCACGCAGACCCAGCCTGGACGCCAGCCACGACGCGCCGCCGAGCCAGGTCACCAGGATGCCCACGAAGAGCGTCGCGATCGTGGGCGCCGCCGACACGATCCAGGAGGCGGCCCACTCCTGCCGGGGCAGCCACCGGGCGCTGACGACGTCCATGAGCGTCTGGGCCAGGCCCAGGCTCAGCATCATCGTCAGCAGCAGGCCGAGCACCCGCAGCAGGGCGAGGGCCAGGCGGCGGCGTGCCACGCCCCTCCTCTCCTCGACCCCGCCGGCGCCGACCCGCGGCCCCGGCAGCATGAACGCCGCGAGGTTGACCAGCCCGAACGGGAGGAGCGCGATCCAGAACGCCTGCTTCCACGAGCCGGAGGTGTAGAGCCCCCAGTGGAACCCCTCGATCACGTGCCCGTCCCGGGCGTCGACGAGCAGCTGGTGATCGGCGTCGGTGGCGCGGAAGAAGCGCGACCGGGCGTCGCCGTCGACCTGGGTCACGTGCGGCCGGTCGAGCAGCTCCTCGGGCGGCGTGCCGCTCACCCCGTGGACGCGCAGCTCCACCCACGGAGCCGGCGCGCCCGCGCCGCTCATCGCAGCCCCGCCCCCTGCTCACGCATGTCCCATGGTCCCACCGGCGGCCCCACGGGACCAGCGTCGCAAGCCGACTCGACGAGGCGCGCCTGGGGCCCGGCCGATCAGGAGCGTGCACGGGCGGGATGGTCGGCGTACCACCCGGCCAGACGACCGGCGTCGCTGACTGCGCGGAGCCGTCGCTCGATGGCCGGGTGGTGCTCGCGCGCCGCCGCGATCAGGGCGTGGTCCCCGGCCCGCAGGACCGTGGTCGCACCAGGCACGAAGATCTCGCCGCCGCGCAGCACCAGCGAGAGCGCGGCACCGGCCGGCAGCCGGAGCTCGGAGACCTCGACGCCGACGAGCTGCGACTGCGGAGCGACCGAGAACCGCAGCAGCGTCGCGTCGAGCTCATCCAGCGGAGCCGACTCGATCGTCACGTCGCGTGGCGAGCTCTCCTCGACGACCCCGAGCAGGCGAGCGACCGAGGGCAGCGTCGGACCCTGCACCAGCGTGAAGACCACGACCAGGAGGAAGACCACGTCGAAGATCCGTTCGGCACCCGGCATCCCGACGCTCATCGGGATCGTGGCCAGCACGATGGGTACGGCACCGCGCAGGCCGGCCCAGCTGATGAACGCCTGGTCGCGCCACGGGACCCGGAACGGCGTCGCGGACAACGTCACCGAGAGCGGGCGGGCCACGAAGGTCAGGATCCCGCCGACCACCAGCGCCGTCGGCAGCGCCTCCAACAGCCGACCCGGGCTGGCCAGCAGCCCGAGCATGATGAACAGGCCGATCTGCGCCAGCCACGCCATCGACTCCACGAAGCCGGCGGTGGTGCCGCGGTGCGGAAGCCGGGAGCTGCCGAGCGTCAGTCCGGCGACATAGATCGCCAGGAACGGGCTCGCCCCGGCGACCCCTGCGACGGCGTACGCGAAGAACGCGATGCCCAGCGTGGCCAGGGGGTAGAGCCCCGACGCCGGCAGCGCACTGCGACTGAGCACCCACACCCCGGCCCTGGCGACGAGCACGCCGAGCAGGCCGCCGAGCACGAGCTGGTAGAGGACCTGTCCCCCGACGCCCACCACGCCCGCGTCCGCCCATGCGCTCGACGTGACGATCGTGACGAGGATGATCACGGGCGGGTCGTTGAAGCCCGACTCGGCCTCGACCACGGCGCGCAGCCGGGCCCGGATGGGCAGCCGACGGAGCACCGCGAACACCGCGGCGGCATCGGTCGACGAGGCGACGGCGCCCAGCAGGATCGACGTCCGCACGTCGACGCCGAGCAGCACGTGGACGAGCCCGCCGGTGATCGCGACGCTGAGGAACACCCCGGCGACCGCGAGCACACCTGCCAGCGGCGCCACCGGCCGCACGACGCGGAGGTCGGTCGTGAACCCACCCTCGGCCAGGATCATCGCCAGTGCCACCGAGCCGATGATCTGCGTCAGCTCGGCGCTCTCGAACTGCAGGCCGAGCCCGGCCTCGCCGATCACCAGCCCGATGCCGAGGTAGAGCAACAGGCTCGGCAGCCCGACGCCCGCGACCAGGCGGACCGCAGCGACAGCCGCCAGCAGCACGCCCGTCGTCACGAGGAGGACGAGGTCGAGGTCGGCGGGCGTCACGACCGCTCGTCGAGGCGCAGGTGCCGCACCGAGCGGGGAGTCAGCTGCGCCTCGATCTCGGTGACGGTGAGGTCGGTGGCGACCGAGCCGCGCACCAACCGCCGGGTGACGGCGGCCGCCAGGCTGCCCTCGAGGTCGCCGAGGTCGTCGACGAGCACCACCGCGTCGTGGCGACCGACCGCCTCGGCCACCACCGCCTCGGCGACGCGGACCGCGGCAGCCGCCGGATCGGCGTACTCCACGGAGTCGGGCACGCCCTCGACCACGAGCGTCAGGTCGGCCAGGACGACGATCGGGACGCCGTCGCGCGTGCGACCCCGGACCACCACGGGCAGCTGCTGGCGATCCGTGGGCACCGCGACGAACCGCTCGAGCCCCGGGACGCGGGCCACCCACCCGGTCGCGCCGGAACGGACGACGCGTCCGTCGCGCACGACGAGCACGAGCTCGTCGCGGCCGACGCGGCGCACGGACAGCCCGCCCAGCAGTGTCAGAGACGGCAACAGCAGGACGGCCCAGAAGACCCAGGCGGACAGGAGAGCAGGCATGGGACAAGTCTTCGTGACCGGCGCCCTACCGACCATGGGGTCCACCACCCATCTGCGCCGGTTGCCGTGGACACATCACCACCCGTGCGTGAGGGTTGTCGCGTGTCCCCGCCGAGACCTCTGCCGCTGTTCTGGACCGTCAGCCTCATCAACGGTGCGGTGTTCCTGCTCGGCACGCTGGTCGTCGTGTTGTCGCCGCTGAGCATCTCGTCCCGGGTCGTCGTGTCTGAGGTGGTCGTGGTCTCGTTGGGCCTGACGGTCATGCTGCTCACCAACGCGCTGCTGATCCGACGCAGCCTGGCGCCGCTCGACCGCGTCATCCGCACCATGGAGGAGATGGACCACCTCCAGCCCGGGGTGCTGCCCGAAGAGGGACACGGCCCGGTGCGCGGCATCGCCCGCAGCTTCAACCGGCTCCTCGATCGTCTCGAGGCGGCGCAGCGGGCCGGGAACGCGCAGGCGCTGGCCGCTCAGGAGGCGGAACGTCACCGCATCGCCCAGGAGCTGCACGACGAGGTCGGTCAGAGCCTGACGGTGGTCCTGCTCGGACTCAAGCAGGTCGAGTCACGGGCACCGGCCGAGCTGGTCGAGGAGCTCACGCTGGTGCGCGACAGCGCCCGGGCCGGTCTCGACGACGTGCGCCGAGTGGCCAGACGGCTGCGTCCCGGAGTGCTGGAGGACCTCGGCCTGGCGAGTGCGCTGGCCGCGCTCGTCACCGACTTCTCGACGCACAGCGACGCTGCCGTACGACGCAGCTTCGCGCCCGGCCTGCCGTCGTTGTCGCCCGAGGCCGAGCTCGTCGTCTACCGGGTCGCCCAGGAGGCCCTGACCAACGCCGCCCGCCATGCCCGCGCTCGCGAGGTGGAGCTGTCGCTGGGCCGCCAGGGCGAGACCGTGGTGCTGGAGGTCCGCGACGACGGCCGCGGGTTCGGGAGCCCGGTCGAGGGGTCGGGGCTGCTCGGCATGCGGGAGCGCGCTGCCCTGGTCGACGCGGAGCTGACCGTGACGAGCAAGCCGGGCCACGGCACCGTCGTGCGGCTGCGCGTCCCTCTGGCAGTCTCGGCGCCGTGATCCGGATCCTGCTCGCAGACGACCACGCGCTCGTGCGCCGCGGCGTCCGCCTCATCCTCGAGCAGGAGCCCGACCTGACGGTGGTCGCCGAGGCCGGTGACGGCGCCGAGGCCGTGCAGCTGGCGCGGGAGACGGAGGTCGACCTGGCGATCCTCGACATCGCGATGCCCCGGATGACCGGCCTGCAGGCGGCCGCGCAGATCTCGCGGCGCCGTACCCCACCGCGGATCCTGATGCTGTCGATGCACGACAACGAGCAGTACTTCTACGGAGCGCTGAAGGCCGGCGCGTGCGGGTACGTGCTCAAGTCGGTCGCCGACGAGGACCTCGTGGGCGCGTGCAGGGCGGCGATGCGGGGTGAGACGTTCCTCTACCCGGGTGCCGAGAGCGCACTGGTGCGCGACTACCTCGACCGGCTCCGCCGCGGTGAGCGGGTGCCCGCCTCGGTGTTGACGCCGCGTGAGGACGAGGTCATCAAGCTGATCGCAGAGGGCCGGTCCAGCAAGGAGGTCGCGCGCGCCCTGACCATCTCGCCGAAGACCGTCGAGCGGCACCGCGCCAACATCCTCGGCAAGCTCGGGATGCGCGACCGCACCGAGCTGACCCGCTACGCCATCAGGGCCGGCCTGATCGAGCCCTGACCCTCAGCGGCCGCCGGCGACCCGCAGCGTGCTGCCCGTGACGTACGACGCGGCGTCGCTCAGCAGCCAGGCGACCGCGTCGGCGATCTCGGCCGGCTCGCCCGGCCGGCCCAGCGGGACGCGCGACGCGATGCGTTCGAGCCGGCCCGGGTCGCCGGCATCGGCGTGGATGCGCGTGCGGACCATGCCCGGTGCGACGCCGACCACGCGGACCCCGGCCTCGGCCACCTCCTGGGCCAGCCCGATGGTGAGTGCGTCGATGCCGGCCTTCGCCGCGGCGTACTGCACGTACTCCCCCGGCGACCCGAGTGTCGCGGCGGCCGAGCTCACGTTGACGAGCACCCCGCCCCGGCCGCCGTACGTCGTGGCGAGGGCGCGTACGGCGGCGCGCGCGACGTAGAGGGCACCGGTCAGGTTGAGGTCGACCGTGCGGGCGATGACGTCGACGGGGGTCTCGGCGAGCGGGGCGGAGTGCAGGGTGGCGCCGGCGTTGTTGACGACCCCGGTGAGCCGGCCGTGCCGGGCGGCCTCGGCGAACAGGGCGTCGACGTCGGCAGGGTCGGCCACGTCGCCCTTCACGAGGACACAGCGGGCGCCGGCGTCCTCGGCGGCACGCCGGCACTCCTCGGCCGCCGCGTCGTCGCGGGCATAGCCGAGGACCAGGTCGTGGCCGTCGGTCGCGAGCCGCAGGGCGGTGGCGGCGCCGATGCCTCGGGTGCCACCGGTGATCAGGGTGAGGGGTCGCTCCATGCGCGCCAGTCAAGCAGGCTCGGCGGCCTGGTCGCCGTGCCGCGCGTGCCGGTACGGCGAGAGCCCGAGCACCACCGCGAGCAGCAGGAAGCCGACGATGCCCCCGACCAGGACCGGCCGGTAGCCGACGGCGTCGGCGAGCAGTCCGCCGAGCGGCGCGCCCACCACGACCATCGCGCGGTTGATCGAGCGCATCGTGCCGTTCATCCGGCCCTGCAGGGCGTCGGGCGTGACGGCCTGTCGGTAGCCCATCGAGTTGGCGTTCTCGACGCCGAGCGCCAGTCCGTAGACCAGCTGCCCGATCGACAGCACGACCACCACCGCGACCTGACCCGCGCCAGCGACCCCCGGCGCCAGCGCCACGACGGCCCAGCCCAGCGGGGTGACCGCGTGAGCCGCGATCACCGTCCGGCCGGCGCCGAAGCGCAGGCCCAGGCGGACGGCGGCCAGGCTGCCCACCAGGCCGCCGACCCCGGCCGCGGCCAGGGTCAGCCCCAGCTCGAAGGGATTCAGCCCCAGGCCGAGCAGCACGAACGGGACGTACACCGTCACCAGCGCGCTGTTGCACACGAACCAGCCGTGGGTTGTCAGCGCGAAGGGCGCGAGCATCCGATGCCCGTAGACCCAGCGCAGCCCCTCCACGACCTCGCGGCGCAGGTGCGATGGCCCGGTCGCCGCCCGGACCGGCTCGCTCACCCGGATCGTCGCGGTGAGCACTCCGGACAGGAGGTACGACGCCGCATCGACCAGCACCGCGACGGGCGCGCCCAGCAGGCCGACGAGCGCGCCGCCCAGCGCCGGACCGGAGGTCTGCGCCACGGCGTCGCTCTGGTCGAGCCGGGCGTTCGCGGCCAGCAGGGACGGCCTGGGGACCAGCCGCGGCAGGAACGACTGGGTCGCGGCGTCGTTGACCAGGGCCAGCGTGCCGAACACCACCATCAGGCCCATCAGCACGGTCAGCGACAGCCCGCCCAGCCACCACAGCACCGGGATGGCGGTGAGCAGCAGCCCGCGGCCCAGGTCGGTGACGACGAGGACCGGTTGCCGTCGGCGCCGGTCGACGAGGGCGCCGACCACCAGCCCGAGGACGGCGTACGGCAGCCAGCGGGCGGCGTTGACGAAGCCCACGTCGGCGGCGGTGCCGTCGAGCGTGAGCACGACCAGCACCTGCAGGGCCACCGTCGTGACGTAGGTGCCGAAGCCGGAGACGGTCTCGGCGACCCAGAACCGCGCGAAGCCGGGTTCGCGCAGCACGTCCGGAGATGGGAGACCGCCGGCCCGGCTCAGACGTTCCACCAGGTGTCGAGCCGCGCGACCGCGGGCGCGTCGCGGCCGTCGCGCAGCACCCGCGCCGTACGGAAGAGGTGGGCCGCGATGCCGGCGGTGCCCTGCATCCAGCCCACCCCCGGCGGGAGCAGGGGATCCTCGTCGCGGTGCTCGACGAAACGCCAGCACGCATGCGGCCCGTCGTGGACGGCGCGCTCGACCAGGGCGTCCGCGAGCCGGAGCGCGAACGCCAGGTCGTCGTCTGCTCCCCCGCGCTGCCAGGCGTCGAGGAAGACGTCTCCGACGCCGGCGGTGCCGCAGCAGCGTCCGTCGTTGTCCCAGAAGCCCGGGCGAAGCCGGTCGGGCAGGCCCGAGGTGCGCACGCTGTGCAGGCAGCGTCGACGCCAGGCGGCGGGCGACTCCCCGGCGACCGTCTCGACCCCGGCCAGCTCGAGCGCGCTGAAGAGCAGCGACGTGCCGGTCGGGCCGTGGCACCAGGTGAAGGTGACGTCGTCGAAGTCCTCGACCGCCGGGATGAAGTGGGGCACGACGAACCCGCCGTCGCTCGGGTCGCCCAGGGTCACGAGATGCTCGGCTCCGCTGCGGGCGGCGTCGACGAGGTCGGGCCGGCCGAGGTCGGCACCGGCCAGCGCGAGGGCGGCAGCGATGCCGGCGATGCCGTGCGACCAGTTCGGCATCTCCCTCGGCACCTCGACCTGGACGTTCTCGCGGAAGCGGAGCGGCACGAAGCGCCAGTCGGTGCCGGTGGCGACGGGCTCCGCCTCCGCCATCAGTACGTCGACCGCCTGCTCGGCCAGCCCGGTCGCGGCCTCGACACCCTGGCGTCGGGCCCAGATCGCACCGAGCAGGATGCTCGCGGTGCCGAGGGTGGCGTCGTTGATGCGGGCGTCCGGCGTGAACCGCGGTGGGCCGACGAACCCCTGCGGCCACCCGTCGGGGGTCGCCAGGGCGGTCAGCCTCGCGACGACGGCGTCGGCGCCGGGCGCCTCCAGCGCGGTCAGGACGCCGAGGTCGCTGACGAGTCCGTCGAAGTACGAGTACGCCGTCGTGGTGGCGAGCCCTCGTCGTACCCGGGTGGCGATGCCCTCGGCGAGGGTCGTCTCCTCGTCGGTCCACGGCCGGGCCAGGCGGATCTCGGCGAGCACGTGCGCGAGACCGCCGATCCCGCTGTGCATCCCGTCCCGGTCGTCGGGGACGGCGTCGGTCGCCGGCACGGACTCGGGGATCCACGGCCCGTCGTCCCAGCGCACCTGGTCGAGCACCCAGCGCCAGCCGGCCTCGGCCAGGCCGGCGTAGGCGTCGGGCTCCGGCCGCATCAGGCGAACCGCTGCCGGTGCAGCGCCTTCAGCTCCGCCTCCAGCTCCGGCGCCGGGCCGTCGACAGGGACACCGGGCGCCACGGCCTGGATCGGCAGCGGCAACACCTTCCCCGCGGGCACACCCCACTCGACCAGCCAGCGGGCGAGCGTGGCCGACGAGACGGCGTACACGATGCGGCCGAGACCCATCCAGCCGTGCGCCGCGGAGCACATCGGGCAGTGCTCGCCCGACGTGTAGACCGTCGCCGCCGCCCGTTCCTCCGCGGTCAGGTGCGTCGCCGACCACCGGGCGATCTCGAGCTCGGGGTGCCGGGTCTCGTCGCCGGCCCTGACCCGGTTGCGATCGCGGAACCGCACCTGCCCAGCGGCGTCGACGAGCACGGAGCCGAAGGGCTCGTCGCCGTCGGCGAGCGCCTCGCGGGCCAGCTCGACGCAGGTGCGCAGGTGGGCGACGTCGGTGTCGGTGATGGTCATCGTCGGTCAGCCTCGCGGATCGGTCTCGGCGCCTTGCCCACGCCTCATGCTCGCATGCCGAGCAGGGCGCTGAGCGTCCTGGTGCCGACCGGCAGGCCGTGCTCGTCGTAGTAGGCGAACATCGCGCGCAGCCAGGTCTCCTCGCGGCTGCCGGGCTCGCCGGCCGGCCGCTGCACGACCACGTCGACACCGGCCTCCGCGGCGAGCTCGGCCACGGTGGCCTGCCGGGTGGCCAGCTCGTAGGTCGCACCGTCGTGGCCGTTCTCGGTGAGCACGACGGCTGCCGCCTCGGCCACCTCGTCGAGGTCGGCGAAGCCGAACGGGGCGTCGGCCCGGTAGGGCAGCCGCACCGTCTGCGTCAGGTCGAGGTTCTGCAGGTAGGCGCCCGGCTGGAGGATCGTCCACGCCAGTCCCGACCGTCGTACGACGTCTTCCGCCTCGGCCTTGCCGACGTGGTGCGGCATCGCCGGCGTGTACGGCGACGCCACCGAGTGGAGCACCAGCCTTAGCACCCCTGCCTCGCGCGCTGCCGCGACCACGGCCGACACGTAGGCCGGCTCGTCGGGGTGCAGGTTGGGCGCGATGACGTACGCCGCGTCGCAGCCAGCCAGCGCGCTTGCCAGGTCAGTCCACGCGCTGCGGCCGAGTGGCAGCGCGGTGTGGGCCCGTCGCTGCAGCGCCGCGCAAACGGCGCGCCCGGTCTTGCCCGTGCCACCCACCACCGCGATCCTCATGTGCCGAACCTACGCTGGCGCGATGGACGCATCCCTGACCGCCGACGCCGTGGTGACCGCCCTCGAGGCGCATCGCGACGAGACCGAGCTGGCGACCGTACGCCGCCGCCTCGCGCCCGACGAGCCAGCCATCGGGATGCGGATGGCTGACCTCTTCGCGACCGCGAGGTCGTTCACCGGCCTCCCGCTCGACGAGGTGGAGGCGCTGCTGGAGCACCCGGCGTACGAGCCCCGGCTGGCTGCCTTCTGCATCCTCGACCTCCAGGTCAGGGGACGCCTCGACGACGAGGCGCGCACGGAGCGGTACGCCCTGTACCTGCGCCGCCACGACCGCATCACCACCTGGGACATGGTCGACCGGGCCGCGCCGCGGGTGGTCGGCGGTCACCTGGTCGGCAGCTCGCTGGCGCCGCTGCACGAGCTGGCCGCGTCCGCCGTCCCGCTCGAGCGTCGTACGGCGATCACGGCCCCGCTCTACTTCGTGAAGTCGGGCAGCTTCGCCGACCTGGCGGGCGGCTTCGACCTGGCCGCGCGGCTGGCGGGCGACGCCGAGCCGGTGGTGCAGCACGCCGTCGGCATCTTCCTCAAGCACGCCGGGACCGCCGACGAGGCCGGCCTGCGGTCGTTCCTCGACCAGCACGCCGCCTCGATGCCGCGACCCGGCCTGCGGCTGGCGGTCGAGAAGCTTGCGCCCGACGTCCGGGCGGCGTACCTGGCCTGAGGCCTGCACCAGGTCGGTTGCCGGCGAGTCGCGTGCGCAGCCTGATGCAGCGCGAGCGAGCGGGAGCACGCGAGTTGAGCGGCCGCCATCGGATGCACGTCATACGGACAGTGCCACCAGTGGCCCCATCCGTATGACGTCCGGACATGCCGGCAGGAGGGATACACCAGTCAGACCAGGTCGACCTCGGCGTGCTGCGCACCGTCGGCCAGCCGGGCGTAGCCCGGGCCCCGGTCGAAGAAGGCGTCCTCGCGTACCCACGCCGTCCGCGCACCGCGCTCGGCCTCGGTGGCTGCCGCGTCGTAGGCCAGGTCGTCGTCGTCGGCCGACCCGGTGAGCACCACGCCGTAGTCGGCCAGCGCCGCCTCGGGCGAGACCTTGCGCCAGACCACGTCGCGCACCACCATCTCGGGGTCGCGGACCAGCGGGTCGCCCCAGCCGCCGCCACCGGTCGTGCGGATGCGGATGACCTCGCCGGCCTTGACGACCTCGTCGTCGGCCAGGGCGTCGACCACGCGCTCGTTGGGGCCGCCGGCGTCGATGGTGACCTCGAACGGCTGGCCGGCCTTGCCGCCGCGCACGCCCCAGCAGGCCAGGATCGAGCGGTCGGCGATGGACATGAAGTGCCCGTCCTTGACCATCCGGATGTGCTTCTCGTAGCCGAGGCCGCCGCGGTACTCGCCCGCGCCGCCGGAGTCCATCGCGAGCCCGAGCGACTCGACGAGGAACGGGAACCGCGACTCGGTGAACTCGCTGGGCAGGTTGCGGGAGTCGGGCACGACGTGGATGGTGTCCTCGCCGTCGGCGTAGTAGCGCCCGCCGGAGCCGCCGCCGAGCACCTCGCGCATGAGGTACGAGCGGCCGTCGCGGTCCTCGCCGTAGACACCGGTGTAGCGGATCGTCTCCTGGTCGGCGGGCATCTTGCCGTCGACCGCCTTGGCGACGACGCCGGCGAGGACGCCGAGCAGCCGGAGGATGACGAAGGTGCGCGCGTTGGTCGGCGCCGGGAAGACGGGCGTGAGCAGGGTGCCGGGCTCGGGGAAGCGCATCTCGATGAGCGGCACGATGCCCTCGTTGACGTCGAGCTCGGCCATCCGCTCGGGCGACTCGGCCAGGTTGCGCAGGATCGGCGCCAGCCACTTCTTCAGGAAGACGCCGTCGCTGTAGTCGCCGCAGTGGTTGATCGGTCCCTTGGCCTGCGGTCCGGTGCCGTCGAAGTCGAGCACCAGCCGCTCGCCGTCGGGGTCGTCGGCCGGGGTGCGCGTGAGGGTGATCCGCTGGGTGTGCAGCTGGGGGTCGTCGACACCGTCGTGCTCGGCGTAGTCCTCCCAGGTCCACGAGCCGACCGGGATCTGGCTGAGGATCTCACGGCGGTACGTCGTGGTGGTGCGGTCCAGGATCGCGTCGAAGCACGACTCGACCGTGGCGACGCCGTACCTCTCGAAGAGCTCACCGAGACGGCGGGCGCCCATCAGGCAGGCCGAGCACTCCGCGTCGAGGTCGGCGGCCAGCGACTCGGGCATCCGGGAGTTGCGGGTCATGATCGACAGCGCTGCGCGGTTGGGCACGCCGGCGTCCCAGAGCCGGATCGGCGGCACCATCAGGCCCTCCTCGAAGACGCTGGTCGCGTGGCTGGGCATCGAGCCCGGCACCGCGCCGCCAATGTCGTCATGGTGACCAAAAGCCTGCACGAATGCGACGACCTTGCCCTCGGCGAAGACCGGCACCGTGACGCAGAGGTCGGGCAGGTGACCGATGCCGCCCTCGGAGCGGTAGACGTCGTTGTGGAAGAAGACGTCGCCCTCGCGCATCTCGTCGATCGGGAAGTCCCGTGCGACCGGGTGCACCAGCGCGGAGTAGGACCGGCCGGTGAGCTTGCGCAGCAGCCGGTCGTGGATGCCGGCGCGGAAGTCGTGCGCGTCGCGGATCATCGGGCTGCGGCTGGTGCGGCCGATGGCGGTCTCGACCTCCATCTCGACGCTGGCGAGCGAGCCCTGCACGATCTCGACGAGGACAGGGTCGGCGCTCGCGCCGGCGTCGTCGGTCAGCATGCCGTAGGGGAACTGGGTCGGCGCTCGCCTGCTCATGCTTCATCCCTCTTGTCGACTCGGGTCACGATGATGTTGAGGTAGTCGTCGACGCGGGCGCTGAAGCCCGGGTGCAGCGGCACCGTGGAGCCGAACTCCTCGATGATGGCCGGCCCGTCGACCACGGTCCCCGGTGGCAGCTCGGAGCGTTGGTGGAGCGCCGTGTCGACGTACCCCGCCTCCGCGTCGAAGCAGACCGGCCTGCTGTTCGGTGGTCGAGCAGCCCGCGAGGTACGAGGGGGCGTATCGAGACCCCCCGCCTTCTGGATCTCCGGCCGCTGGATCGGCCCGATCCCCGACGTGCGCACGTTGACCCACTCGACCTGCTGGGAGTCGTCGGCGGAGAAGTCGTAGCCGTAGAGCGCCTTGTGCTCCGCGTGGAACCTGGTCGCCACCTCGTCGAGCGCGGCCCGGTCGAGCGGGCCGTCGGGCACCGGGACGCGGACCTCGAAGGCCTGCCCGAAGTACCTCACGTCGGCGGTGCGCTGGAAGACGTGCGTCTCCTCGGCGAACCCCTCGGTGGCGAGGGCGGCGCGTGCCTGCTCGGTGAGCGCGTCGTACGCCGTCTGCAGGGTCGCCGGGTCGACCGACTCGTGCAGCGCGACATGGGTCTGCACGTAGTCGTTCTTGACGTCGACGGTGAGCAGCCCGAACGCCGACACGTTGCCGGGGTTGGGGGGCACCAGCACGGTGGGGATGCCGAGGATGTCCATCAGCCGGCACAGCAGCAGCGAGCCCGAGCCGCCGAACGTGGTGAGGGTGAAGTCGCGGACGTCGAGGCCGCGCTTGACGGTGATCTGGCGCAGGGCGTTGGCCTGGTTCCACGCCGAGATCTCGAGTACGCCGGCAGCGCAGGCCACCGACGACATGCCGAGCCGCTCGGCCAGCGCCTCGATGCCCGCCTTCGCCGAGTCGGCGTCGAGCGGGATCTCACCACCGAGCAGGTGGGGCGGGATCCGGCCGAGGAAGACGTGCGCGTCGGTGATGGTGACCTGGTCGCCACCCTTGCCGTAGCAGATGGGGCCGGGGTCGGCGCCGGCCGACTGCGGGCCGACCTTGAGCGTGCCCTCGGGCGAGAGCCAGGCGATCGAGCCGCCGCCGGCGCCCACGGTGACCACGTCGATCATCGGGATCTTCGAGGGATAGACGCCGACGCTGCCCTCGGTGGTGAGCGCGGGCTGCCCGTCGATGACGACCGACACGTCGGTCGAGGTGCCGCCGCCGTCGCTGGTGAGCACCCGGTCGAAGCCGGCCACCTTGGCGATCAGCGCTGCGCCGAGCGCGCCCGCGGCCGGGCCGGACAGCACGGTGGTGATCGGCTGGTGCACGACCTCGTCGGCCGACAGCACGCCGCCGTTGGACTTCATCACGTAGAACGGGACCTTCCGGCCGCCGTACTCCTCGAGGCGCCGGCTGATGTTCGTGACGTAGCGGCTCAGGCGCGGCTTGACCGCGGCGTCGACGAGGGTGGTCATGGCGCGTTCGTACTCGCGGTACTCGCGCAGCACCTCGCTCGAGATCGAGACCACCGCCTCGGGGTGCTCCTCGGCGATGATCGCGCGCATCCGCTCCTCGTGCTCGGGGTTGGCGTAGGCGTGCAGGAAGCAGACACCGAGCGTGTCGATGCCCTTGGCCTTGAACCAGCGAGCGACCGCTCGGGCGCCGTCCTCGTCGAAGGGCCGCACCTCGGTGCCGGTGAAGTCGAGACGTCCGCCGACCGCCTTGACCAGGTGCCTGGGCACGATCCGGGGCGGCTTCACCCAGAAGTAGGAGTTGCCGTAGCCGTCGGGCACCGACTGCCGCGCGATCTCGAGCATCGCGTCGTAGCCCTCGGTGGTGATGAACCCGAGCGCATCGACCTTGCCCTCGAGCAGCTGGTTGGTCGCGACCGTGGTGCCGTGGCTGACCGCGGCGATCGCGCTGCCGTCACCCTCCGGCAGCCCGAGCAGGCCCAGCACCTTGTCGATGCCGGCCATGAACCCGTCGGCCGGGTCGGAGGGGGTGGAGGGCGTCTTGGTGGTGACCAGCTCCCCGCTCTCCTCGTCGAGGGCGACGACGTCGGTGAACGTGCCACCGGTGTCGATCCCGATGCGGATCCTGCGCGTTGCTGGCTCAGACATAGGGACCATTCAAACGACCCCGTACGACGACCGGCGAGGTCAGATGTTGCCGAGCAATCGGCTGTTCGTTGTGCGGTGATGCCAACGCCGAGCAGGTCGGGACGACGGCGACCGCCGTCGATGCCATCGATATCGGGCATGACCGTCTCCGGCTGCGCTGCCACAGTGCAGAGCACAGAGGGGGCCCCATGTCGATGCGGTCACGATGGACACGTGCGGCTCTCGGCCTGCTCATCGTGCCTCTCCTCGCCGTCGCCCCCTGGCAGCAGGCGCCCGCCACCGCGGAGGCAGTGGTCCCTGTCAGGGGTCGCCACGATCCCGGCGCTGCACGGTGCGGTGCCTGCGCTGGGCGGCGTGCGGCAGCGCCTGCTCCGCGTCGCGCGCGGCCCGTCGACGGCCACCGGGCCCACACCGGATGCTGCCCGCCCACGCGCCCGGGCTGCGCGCCCGCGCTGCCTGGGCAAGCGCGCGACGATCGTCGGCACCCGCAAGGGCGAACGGATCCGGGGCACCAGGGGTGCAGACGTGATCGTCGGTGGCGGGGGCGCCGACAAGATCATCGGGCTGGGCGGCAACGACCGCATCTGCGGCTCGGGCGGGGCCGACTACATCCTGCCCGGTGCCGGCAACGACCGGGTCGACGCGGGCGCGGGGGACGACACCGTGGCGGCCAGCCCGGGCCGTGATCGTCTCGCGGGCGGCGTCGGCTCCGACTGGCTCGACTACCGGAGCTCGCGCAGGGGCGTGGTGGTCTCCCTCGCCACCGGACGGGCCACCGGGGAGCGGTGGACGTCGATGGAGAACCTGGTCGGCTCCCGCTTCGCCGATCGCCTCACCGGCAGTGCCGTCGGCAACGAGCTGCGGGGCGGTGCCGGCAACGACCTGCTGGCCGGCGGCGACGGCGACGACCTGCTGATCGGGCAGGCGGGTGACGACACCCTGGACGGTGGCGGCGGCGCACTCGACCTCGTGGCACACCCGACTGCCCCGGGCCCCGTCACGGCCGACCTGGCCGCTGGCGTGGTGACCGGTGAAGGCACCGACCGCCTGGTCGGGGTGGAGGGGGTCGTCGGCTCACGTCACGACGACACCCTGTACGGCGGCTCGGCCTCCTCGATCCTGGCCGGCGGGCCGGGCGACGACACGATCGTCGGCACCGGGGCCGCCGACATCCTGCTGCCTCTGGCATTCGGCGCACATGTGGACCTGCTCGGACGAACAGCCACCGGGGAGGGATCGGACACCGTGAGCGGCATCGAGGTCGTGGTCGGCACGCCCGGCGACGACGTCCTCACCGGGTCGGACGCCGACGAGATCTTCCTGGCCGGCGCCGGCGCCGACACGGTCTCGGGAGGCGGCGGCAGCGACATCCTGCTCGGCGGGGACGGCGCCGACCTGCTCGCGGGCGGTGCGGGCGACGACGTGATCCGGGGCGACCAGGCTGCGGGCGCCGCCGACACGATCGACGGCGGGGCGGGCGCCGACGTGGTCGACTACGGGACGTCACCGGTCGGCGTCACGGTCAGCCTCCAGTCAGGCACGGGTCCCGCCGGAGACACGATCCGAGCCGTCGAGATGGTGTCGGGGTCGCTGCATGCCGACGCGATCGCGGGCGACGGCGCCAGCAACACGCTCATGGGCGGCGACGGTGACGACACCCTCGCGGGCGGTGCCGGCAACGACGTGATCTCGGGTGGCGCGGGCGTCGACGCGCTCTTCGGCGAGGCCGGGGCCGACTACCTCACCGGTGACGACGGGGGCGGCAGCGGCGACGGCGGCCCGGATGCCGACGTCTGCGTGGACCTGTCGCCGGCGATCGGGTGCGAGGCCACCGAGTTCGCCGGCGGGCAGGCGCCCGGAGCCGGCGCCCTCACCGGTGCCCGGTCCGCACCGTCGGCGAAGGGCGCCCAGGCCGCCCCACGGGCGGAGTCACCCGCCGCCGTGCCGAGTGGCGCCTGGCTCGGCGCCGGCAACCCGCAGGTCTCCTGCAACGACGGCCTGCCCAGCTACGAGTCGGCAGTCACGGCGTACCTACCGGCCCGCGTCCTCCCCGACGACGCGTCAGGCAACCGGCAGACCGTGTGGCTCCGGCACGAGATCTTCGACCTCGCCAACCCCAACACGCCGGTGCAGCACGGGCAGTGGTTCTACAACGTGCTCGACCCGGGGCAGTGGACCACCAACTACTGGTACCTCCACCAGGGGCAGGGCAACGACCCGGTGGACGCCTGGCACACCAGGTTCGACCGGAACCTGCAGACCAGCTATGCGGTGGTCTACGACATGTGGTGGCAGGACAACTACACCGGTCAGTGGCTCTTCCACTCACGGTTCCGCGCCTGGCACCAGGTAGGCAACGGTTTCCACGCCGACCGCTGCGCCGCCCAGGCGATGGGCTACTTCAACGGGTCCCCGAGCGCGTCCACGCCGTCGTGCTCCTACAACTGGAGCGATGCGATGTGCGCTGCGCTGCGCGCCCTCGCCTCGAGCTTCCAGACGGGGTTCGGCTACCCCTCGAGCACGTTCCGCGTCCCGACCGGTGCAGCCCCGCACTGACGCGCGCCTCGACAGGTCACTGTCATCCGGGACGGTTCAGCGCCGCTCGTAGGCGCCCAGGTCGACCCGGCCGACGTCCGGGCGGCGTACCCGCTTGGTCGGGTGGGCGTACTCCCAGCGGGCCCGCCACCGCTTCGGCACCCGGGCACCTCGGTCGATCGCGGGAGAGGTGGCCACGAGCCGGAAGTCGTCGGCCGAGGGGTCGACGAAGGACGGCGACCCCACCCGGCGGTTGGCCGAGGTCCGGGCTGCGCCGCTGTCGGTCAGGTCGCCCGGGCCGACCAGCAGGTTGTTGCGGAGGGTGGCGCGGCCGCCCTCGGCGACGGCGACGAAGGTGCCCGTGGGGCGACGGTTCACGAAGGTGTTGTTGACGACCCACAGCACGCGGGAGCGCTGGGTGAACCCCTCCGCGCCGTAGGAGACCAGGGTCGAGTTCTCCGAGCTTGGCCCCTGGATGATGACGTTGCCGGCGACCAGCGACCTGCCACCGTTGGGCAGGTCGACGGAGTAGCTGGCCGTGGCGTGCCGGTCGGTGATCAGGTTGCCGACGATGGTGTTCCTGGCGGCCCGGGACTTGAGCTCGTGGCCGACGTCGGCCCCCCACAGGTAGCTGCCGGTGACGCTCAGCGAACGCACCGCGCCGATGTAGAGGTTGTGGGTGTAGCCGTCCCCGGCCCCGCTGCGGAAGAAGCGGGAGCGCCGGATCACGATGTCGCTGGCGGGGTTGGCGCCGGCGAGGATGCCGTTCTGGTTGTCGTGGAACCACGAGCGGGTCACCGTGAGGCCGTCCCCCTCCTGGCGGATGCCGGCGCCGTTCCGGTCGGGCACGCTCGCGCCGCTGAACTCGAGGCGATCCACCTTCGTGCGATCCCCCGCGATCACCCAGATCGCCTTCCCCTGGGCGCTCCTCCCCTCTGCCCGCAGGTGCGCCCGCCCACCGGCGCCGCGCAGGGTGAGGTCGTCCTGGGTCCAGGTGGCGACGTCGCCGGCGTAGGTGCCGGCGTCGATCAGCACCGTGTCGCCGTCCCCGGCCACGGCCGCGGCGGCGCTGGGAGTCGCGAGCGACCGGTCCGGGCCGACCCGCCACGTGCGAGGCGCGTCCTCGACCCGCGCTGCTGCCGGCACGACTGCCGGGGCGGGCAGACCCGCCACCGACAGGAGCGGCACGCACAGCACCGCCCACCGTCGGGCTGCCCTGCCCGTCCACCTGGTTCGCATCCGGCCATTGTGGGGCACTGTCGGTGCACGCGGACGCGGCGGCGTCAGGTCCGGGCAGCCTCGGGCGGTGCGTCGACCGCGGCGCCGGGCTTGCCCGCGTCGGCGTAGGACCGCACGGTCGAGATGTTGAGCGGGAAGTCGATGGTGAGGTCGCGGAACAGCAGGCCCGCCGCCGTCGCAGCTGCCTCGACGACCTCGGCAGCGACCACGTCGGCGAGGACGGCCGGGGTGTGCACGACGACCTCGTCGTGGAGGAAGAAGACCAGGTGCGGTCGCGACTCGAGGGGGCCGGTCCCACCCAGGCGCCACAGCCGGTTGCGCAGGTCGGCGATCCAGCACAGCGCCCACTCGGCCCCCGTGCCCTGCACGACGAAGTTGCGGGTGAAGCGGCCGTAGGCGCGCCGATGACGGGCCTGGCCCTCGGGGTCGGTCGGCGGGTCGTCAGGGTCGCGGTCCCACGCGTCGCCCGGACTCGGCGACCCGCGGCCCAGCAGCGTGCGCACCACCTGACCCCGCTCACCGGCGCGGGCAGCCTCCTCGACCAGACCGAAGGCGTCGGGGTACCGCCGGGTGAGCCCGGCCACCATGCGGCCGCTCTCACCGCTGGTGGCGCCGTACATCGCGCCGAGCAGGCCGAGCTTGGCGTCCTTGCGGCTGGCCACCGCGCCGTCGTCGACCATGCCCTGGTAGAGGTCGGCGCCGCGTGCCGACCTGGCCAGCGCCCGGTCGCCGCTCATGCCGGCGAGCACACGCGGCTCGAGCTGGGCGACGTCGGCGACCACGAAGGTCCACCCGTCGTCGGCCACCGCCGCGGGACGGACCTGAGCCGGGAAGGACAGCGCACCTCCGCCGTTGGACGACCACCGTCCGGTCGAGGAGCCGGCCGGCTGGTACGACGGACGGAACCGGCCACCGCTCACCCACTGGTCGATCCAGGCCCAGCCGTTGGTCTGGAACAGGTGCGCGAGCTGCTTGTAGCGCAGCAGCGCGACGATGCCCGGGTGCTGGAGCGCGCGCAGGGAGGACGCGCGGGTGTCGGCGACATCCAACCCGGCCCGGCGCAGCGCCGCCAGCAGCTCGGGTCGCGAGTCGGGGTTGAGGCCCGGCGCGTCGAACGCGCTGCGCACCTCGGCGACCAGCGCCTCGAGCCCCTGCGGCCTGGCCCCGCGTGCGGGCCGCGCGCCCAGCAGGTCGGTGAGCAGGCGCTCGTGGACGTCGACTCGCCACGGCACGCCGGCGTACGTCATCTCGGCCGCGACGAGCGCGCCCGCCGACTCCGCCGCGAGGAGCAGCCCGAGCCGGGTGGCCTCTGCCGACCCCGCCACCGTCGCCAGCTGCCGGCCGTCCTCGAGGTCGGCGCGCAGGTGCTCGGTGGTGTCGTCGATCGAGAACAGCGCCGGATCGGAGGGGGTGCTCGGCCCGAGCCGGTCCCAGTGCTCGGACTGCTCCCCCACCAGCAGCCGCACGTCCACCGCGGGCGCTCCCCGCAGCACCCGGCGGCCCAGCCGCAGGTCGTGGCAGCGCTCGACGCGCACCCCTGCCGCCAGCAGCGAGGGATACCACCGCGCGGTGTCGTCCCACACCCAGCGCGGCAGGTCCGCCTCGCGCGCTCGCACGTAGGCAGGCAGGTCGGCCGCGGCCATCGCCTGGTCCGTGTCGCCGTCGACGACCAGGACGCGGTCGCCCGGCAGACGCGAGAGCGAGACCCGGGTCATGGGGACACCCTTGCACCCGGCGGCGACACCGAGACGCGGACACGGCCCCACCGGGTCGGGCAGTCAGCTCGGAGGGCAGCCCTCGTCCTCACCGATCGCGATCCACTGCTCCGCGTAGACCTCGTGCTCGTCGCCGTGGCCGGCGATGTACTCGGTGTACTCCATGACGATCAGCTCGTCGATGGCGTCGCAGATGTCGTCGTCGTCGTCGGCGGCGGCGTCCGGGCCGTAGCGTTCGATCAGCTTGCGGGCCCCGGCGACACCCCTGCCCGCGAAGTCATCGGCGAATCGCTGGGGTGCGAAGCGTCCCTCCCTGGCCGCTGCTGCCATCTCGGCTTCGACCGCTCCCCTGTAGCCCTCGAAGAAGATCAGCAGCGCCTCCGCCTGGCGGAGCGCATCGGTGCGCACCTCCCGGCGGAGGTTGTAGAGCTCGTCGATCTCGGCGGTGGAGGCGCCGTTGGCCCCGAGGGCCGAGGCGAGACGGGTCAGTCGCACCAATCGCTCCAGACCGTGGCCGGCCCCGGCAAGCTCCACGAAGGCGGCCGACAGCGACATGGTGCCCAGTCCACGTCAGGACGACCGTCCTGTCATCGCCCACAATGGGTGACCCGTCGTCGGTCGACGGGGATCCCCGAGGTGGATTCCGGCGTAGCCTTGAACGGCGGGTGCGCGTCGGAGCGAGACGGGTGAGGGCATGCGGCTGGACCATCTGTGCGACGTCGGCTTCTCCTACGACCTGCTCCACGAGGTGGCGCCGTCGCAGGGCGCCGATGGTCGGATCTACGGCCAGGGCACGGGCACCTTCGCCGGTCGGTTGTCCGGCTCGGCGCAGTGGTCGAACTTCCCACGGATCCGCGACGGACAGGCGCTGCCCGACGCGCGAGGTGTCGTCCACGTCGCCGAGGGCGGCGAGGTGCTCTTCGCGCTGACCGGGCTGTCGTCGTTGACCGACGGCAGGGCCCTGCACACGATGACCTTCCAGACCGCGGCGCCGGCGTACCTGTGGCTCAACCGGGTGTTGGCCGTCGGCGAGGGCACCATCGACAGGGAGCGCGCACGGCTGGACATGCGCTACTACGAGTGCGGCGCCGAGGCGCCCGTCCCCGACTTCATGGTCCGGCCGGCCCCTTGACGCGCCTGCGGAACGGCGATTGTCTGGAGCCTTCCGGCCTTCGGGCTTGATCTCGGGAAAGGGCGCTCCCATGGCGCGCAACAACGCAAGATTTCGTCGTCTCGGCACGGCTGCCGCAACCACCGCACTGGTGCTGGGAGGGCTGGCACTCGCCACTCCACCGGCCTCGGCGCAGGACTGGAGCGAGTGCCTCCGAGGACCCAGTGACACCCAGGCGGTGTTCGAACGGGCAGCGCGGCTCAGTGGCGTCCCGGCCGACGTCCTCCTCGGCGTCGGCTACCTCAGCTCGCGCTGGAGCCAGCACCCCGGCATCGCGAGCACCTCGGGTGGCTACGGCGTCATGCACCTGGGTGACCGGGCGGTGACGCCGACCTCGCGCCCCGACAAGGGCGACTCCGACCGCGGGCTCCCCGAGCGCGCCGGCACGCTGCAGGAGGCCGCGGACGAGACCGGCTTCTCGGCCGAGCGCCTCAGGACCGACCACGTCGCGAACATCTGCGGCGGCGCGGCGGTGCTGGCGTCGTACCAGCCCGCCACCACCTCCCAGCAGGCCGGCGACTGGAGCAGGGCGGTGGCGCTGTACGCGGGCACCGCCGAGGAGGACGAGGCCCTGCAGTACGCCGAGATGGTCTTCGACGTGCTGCGCAGCGGTGCCAGCGAGACCACCGACGCCGGTGACGTCGTCACTCTCGACGCACAGCCCCAGGCGGCTCTCGACGCCCGGGCCGTGCGAGCGGCCGGGCTGCTCGAGCCCGGCGTCGCCGAGGCGGACTGCCCGGCCACCCTTGCCTGCGAGATCGTCGAGGCGCAGTACCGCTCGACCGGCCCGGCACCGACGCAGTACGTCAACTACGACCTCGCCGACCGGGAGCACGACCTCTCGATCGACTACCTGGTCGTCCACAACACCGAGTGCACCTACGACTCGTGCATCCGGTTGATCACCGGTGAGGCGGAGCCCAACCGGTTCGTCTCGTGGCACTACACCGTCCGCTCCGACGACGGCCACGTCGCGCAGCACGTCGCCACCCGCAACGTCGCGGCGCACGCGGGCAACTGGTACCTCAACATGCACTCCATCGGCATCGAGCACGAGGGCTTCGCCGCCCAGCCGGGGGCCTGGTACACCGAGGCGCTCTACCGCTCGTCGGCCCAGCTCACCTCCTACCTCGCCGACCGCTACGACTTCGAGCTCGACCGGGCCCACGTGGTCGGCCACGACCAGTTCGGGACCTCCCAGTTCAAGTGGGACCCGGGCCCGTACTGGGACTGGGAGCACTACATGGAGCTCCTCGGCGCACCGATCCGGGGCGCGCACGGGGCGCGCGGCGGACACGGACGCAGCAGCGTCGTCACCGTCAAGCCGGGGTTCACCGACAACCAGCAGCCGATGACGGGCTGCTCGACGGCCGGCGAGCCGTGCCCCGCCTTCGGCACCAACTTCGTCAACCTGCGTACGGCGCCCAGCGACACCGCGCCTCTCGTCGGTGGCGCGACGGACGCCGTCTCCGACAAGTCGCCGCGCGCGGCGGCCGGTCACGAGTTCTACGTCGCCGACCGTCGGGGCGAGTGGCTGCAGGTCTGGTGGGACGGCGCGGCGGCGTGGCTGCACAACCCGCGGCGCGACCCGGTCGTCGTACCCTCGAAGGGCGACGTGGTGGAGCCGGCCGGGACGAGCCCGGTCACGGTGTACGCCCGCGCCTACCCCGAGTCCGCGGCGTACGTCGGGACGGAGGTCCCCGACCAGGGTCAGCCGACGCTCGACGACATCAAGCTCGCTCCGGGGCAGCGCTACGTGATCGGCGACAAGACCGTGCCGACCGACTACTACTACGCCAAGTCGTTCGACGGATCGATCCCGGGCGACCGGACGGTGATCAGCGGTCAGCAGCGCTACTACCAGGTCTGGGTGGGCCACCGCTTCGGCTACGTCAAGGCTGACGAGGTGCAGATCACCCGCGATCACCGGCGAAGCTGACACGAACCCGTCATCTTCAGTCACACTGGGGGGATGCGCGACGACCTGATCGACCTGCTCCGCACGATCGACCCCGCCCAGCTGGGCGACCGGATCAAGGTCGCGCGCCTGCGCGCGGGGCTGACCCAGACCCAGGTGGCGGGTGACGCGGTCTCGGTCGGCTACGTCTCGCGGATCGAGAGCGGCCAGCGTCGGCCCGACACCGGGCTGCTCACCACGATCGCCGGTCGGCTCGACGTCACCGTCGACGAGCTGCTGCTGGGTGTCGCTCCCGACCACATCGGCGAGCTGCGGCTCCAGCTCGACCACGCGGAGCTGGCGCTGGCCACGGGCTCGCCTGCTCAGACGCTCGAGATCGTCGGCCGGATCCTCGCGGATCCCGCGGTCGAGGAGCTCCTGGACCTGCGTCGCACCACCGGCTACCTCCGCGCCAGCGCCCTCGAGGCGACCGGAGAGCTGCAGGAGGCCATCGTGGTCCTCGAGGACCTCGCCGAGACGTCGCCCGCGGATCTGGCGTGGATCGACGGCCTGAGCGCGCTGTGCCGGTGCTACCGCGAGTCAGGCGAGCTCGGTCGCGCGATCGAGGTCGGCACCCAGGGGACCCGCCGCGTCGAGGAGCTCGAGCTGGACGGGGTCGACGAGGCCATCCGGCTGACCCTCACCCTGGCCGCGGCCTACTTCGAGCAGGGCGACACCGCCTACGCCGCTCGCCTGTGCCGCCGCGGGATCGAGCGCGCGGAGGCCATCGCCTCCCCGGTCGCCAAGGCGATGGCCTACTGGAACAGCTCGGTCATCGAGTCGATGCGCGGCAACGCCTCGGCCGCACTGCCGATGACCCGTCGCGCCCTGGCGGTGATCGAGGCCACCGACGATGCGCGCAACATCGCTCGCCTGCGCACCCAGATGGGCATCCTCCAGCTGCGGCTCGACCCGCCGGAGCCCGGCGATGCGCTCGAGCTCCTGACGCACGCCGCCGACGAGCTCGCCTTCACCGGCGCGGGACCGGCCGACCTGGCTGACAACAGGATCGGCCAGGCGCGCGCGAGGTTCCTGCTCGGGGACGCAGAGGGGGCGCGCCGCCAAGCCACCGACACCGCGGCCTCGGTCCGTTCCAGCATGCCGCTCCTGGCGGCAGACGCGTACGCCCTGCTCGGTCAGATCGCCGTGCACGACGACGCGCTCGACACCGCTCGCAGCCACTTCCAGGAGGCGGTCCTCCTGCTCAGCGGCGTCGGCGCCGACCGGGCGGCCGCACAGCTGTGGTTCGAGCTGGCCGGACTGTTCGAGAGCGTCGACGAACCCGCTGCCGCGCTCGATGCCTACCGTCGTGCCGCAGCAGCGACCGGGCTGGTGGCGTCGTCGTCGCGTCAGGCGACGCCGTCACGTTCGCGCTGAGGCAGACCTACGCGTCAGCAGCACCAGCGGTTCGCCGACACCACGGGGGCCGAGTCGGGCGTCGCGGCGGTGACCGCGCCACCGACTCCGAGCACCGACAGCATGGCGACGACTCCGACGATGATCCTGCGCGTTCCGGTCATGATGACTACTTTCTGGCCCCGGGATTGGGAGCGTTAGTTTGACAATGTTTTGTCACATCTTGGCAAGGCTTGTGGCAGGATAGCCGTACATCGTGTTCCGAGGCACCGACTGCGCATCAGACCCCCCATCTGGCAGTACGGTCCCCGGGAGTGCGACGCAGAAGAGACGCATCGACCCCGCCCGGCCGCACTCCCCCCAGGAGCCGCCGGCGGGGTCGTGCGCTCTGCGGACCCCGGCGTGCGCGAGCCATCCACGGTCAGGGCTCGACGAAATGCCGCGGCCGGGCTGGTCCGGGTCGGACCGGCTCCGGGCTGCCATCCCGCGCTTCAGCGGGGCACGACCGTCAGGCCGGACCGCGCCGAGGTGGTATAGCCCAGCTCGTCGGCGGACCCACCCCGGACGCGAGCAGCACGCGCGTCAGCGCTCGGCGCCCTCGATGGCCGCCGCGATCTCCAGCAACCTCCGGTCGGCGCCGTGGGGGGCCACGATCTGGATGCCGACCGGCAGGCCGTCGACGTCGTCGCCGGTGGGCAGGGAGATCGCGGGACAGCCCGTGACGGTGATGAAGTAGGCCGACCTCATCCAGTCGAGGTAGGTCTCCATGGGAGAGCCGTTGATGTCGGAGGGGAACTCCTGGTCGGCGGGGAACGGCGGCACCTGCGAGACCGGCAGCACCAGGACGTCGTACTGCTCGAAGAACCGGCGCATCGTCTGGGCCAGGGTGGTCCGTTGGGAGTAGGCACGGGCGATGTCGGCACCCGTGAGGCCCTCGCCGAGGCGGATGTTGTCGGCCAGCGACTGCTTGAACGAGTCGGGGTTGTCGGCGAGGAGCTGCCCGAACCTCGCCTGGAAGTGCCAGGCCCGGAGCGTGCGGAAGGTGTCGTCGGCGAGGCCGAGGTCGGGGTGGGCGGCCGAGACCTCGGCGCCGTCGGCACCGAGGGCCGTGCCGGCCCGTTCGACGACGCCGGCGACGCGGTGGTCGACCTCGAAGGCGCCCCCGAGGTCGACGCTCAGGGCGACCCGCAACCCCGACAGCGAGGCGGCAGCCGGGGCCGCGAAGGCGGAGCCGGGCTCGCCCAGGGCCATGGGCGCCCGCGGGTCGGGCCCGGCGAGCACCGAGAGGAGCAGCGCGAGGTCGCCGACGTTGCGGGCGAGCGGGCCGGCGACCGACGTCGTCTCCCAGTGGTTGGGCTGCGGCCACTCAGGCACCCGGCCGAGCGACGGGCGCATGCCGACGACCCCGCAGAACGACGCGGGGTTGCGCAGCGAACCGCCCATGTCCGAGCCCTCCGCGAGGGGCACCATGCCCGACGCCAGCGCGCACGCGGCTCCGCCGCTGGAGCCGCCGGCGGAGAAGCGCGGGTCGACGGGGTTGAGCGTCGTGCCGAAGATCGTGTTGAAGGTGTGCGACCCGGCGGCGAACTCCGGCACGTTGGTCTTGCCGATCGTCACCGCACCCGCGCGGCGTACCCGCTCGACGACCAGCTCGTCGTGGTCCGGCACGTGGTCGGCGAAGAGCGGCGAGCCGTAGGTCGTGCGCCAGCCGCCGACGGCGTGGGTGTCCTTGAACGCGAACGGGAGGCCGTGCAGCGGGCCGACGTCGGCGCCGGAGGCGAGCGCCTCGTCGGCCTCGGCCGCGCCGGCCCGGGCGCGCTCCTCGTCGAGCGAGACGATCGCGTTCAGCTCGGGGTTGCGCTCGGCGATGCGGGCCAGGTGCAGGTCCATCAGCTCGCGGGCAGAGATCTCGCGAGCGGCCACCGCGGCGACCAGGTCGCGCGCGGTGGAGTCGACGCCGAGCTCGGTCATCGACGACTGCCGAGCACGGCACCGGCGAAGACGCCGACCAGCACGAGCCCGGCCCCGACGGCGATGCCCTTCAGGAAGTCCTGCTGGGAGCCGACCGCCGGCGTCGCAGCCGGCGCGGTGAAGACCTGACCCACGGCAGCCTCGCCCGGTTCGCGAGACGGCTGCTGCGCGACCGCTTCCTCGACCGACGGGCTGCCGGAGAGCACGCTGCCGACGTTGCCGAAGAACTCGCCTGCCATCTTGCGCGAGACCGAGGTGAGCATCCGCTGGCCGACCCCGCCGACCATGCCGCCGACGACCGCGTCGGCGTCGTAGGTGATGCGGGTGGTGCCGCCGCCGGCGTCGTGGAAGCCGACGGCCACCTGGGCGCCGATGGTGCCGGGCGTGCCGGCTCCCTGGAGGTCCATCATCAGCGACTCGTGCGGCACGAGGTCGTGCAGGCGGCAGGTGCCGGCGTAGGTGCCCTTGATGGCGGCGACGCCGGCGGTCACGGTCATGTCGTAGGCGTTCTCGCCGGTCGCCTCGAGCCGTGAGCAGCCCGGGATCGTGCGCACCAGGACGGCCGGGTCGAGCAGGGCGTCCCAGACCTGGTCGAGGGGCGCGTCCAGGACGTTCTCGCCGGTGAACTTCATGGGGTCTCCTTGTGGGTCAGGCGCAGCGCGTGGAGGTCGGAAGGCGAGATCGGCATCGCGGTGATGGGGAAGCCCTCGGCGTCCTCGACGGCGGCGGCGATCGCGGCGGATCCGGGGATCACGCCGGCCTCACCGGCTCCCTTGATGCCGAGGGGGTTGAGCGGCGACGGCGTCTCGAGGTGGTCGATCTCGATGGTGTCGGGCACCTCGGTGACGTAGGGCATCAGGAAGTCCATGAACGACGCGTTCAGCAGCTGACCGGACTCGTGGTACTCCATCTTCTCGTAGAGCGCACCGCCCACTCCCTGCGCGACGCCGCCGTGGATCTGACCCTCCACGATCATCGGGTTGATGATGTTGCCGCAGTCATGCACCACGGCGTACCGCACGATCTTGATCTCGGCCGTGTCGGGATCGGTCTCGACGATCACCGCGTGCATGCCCGACGCGAACGTCGCGCGTTGCGGGGAGTAGAACTCGCGGCCCTCGAGGCCGGGCTCCTCACCCTCGGCGACCGGCGGCTTGCTCGGGTCGCCCACGGCGAACTGGGTGGCCGCCTTGGAGGCCTCGTCGAAGGCATAGCGCAGGGGGTTCGACAGCACGGCCACCGTGCCCAGCGCGAGCTGGGCGTCGGTGCCGCGCACACGGACGATGCCGTCGACGATCTCGAGGTCGTCGACATCGGCCTCGAGCGCCTCGGCCGCGATGCGCAGGGCCTTCGCCTTGGCGGACTTCGCGGCGAGGTGCACCGCCGACCCGCTCATCACGGCGGCACGGGATGCGAACGTGCCGACGGCGTAGGCCATCTTGCGGGTGTCGCCGGAGGTGACCTCGACGTCCTCGATGGGCACGCCGAGCTCGTCGGCCACCAGCTGCGCGAACACCGTCGCGTGGCCCTGGCCCTGGGTGGTGAGGCCGATCGCGACCTTGACCTTGCCGGAGGTCTCGATGTGCACGTGCGCACCCTCGTAGGGCCCCACGCCCGTGCCCTCGACGTAGCAGCCCAGCCCGATGCCGAGCCTGCGTCCCTCCGCGGCCGCCGCCGCCTTGAGGGCCGGGAAGTCGTCCCAGCCGATGAGGGCCTTGATCTTCTCCAGCGACGCCGGGTAGTCGCCGGAGTCGTAGGTCAGCTCGCGGCCGTCCTGGAAGGTCAGCCCGTGCTCATAGGGGAACTCGTCGGGCTGGATGAAGTTGTTGGCGCGCACGTCGGCTCGGTCGAGGCCGAGCTCGGCGGCGATCGCGTCCATCGTCCGCTCCATCACGAAGCAGCCCTGGGGCCGGCCGGCACCGCGGTAGGGCGTGACCATCACCGTGTTCGTGAACAGCGACTCGAAGCGCACGCGATAGGCGCCGGGCTTGTAGGGACCCAGCAGCTGGGTGGCGGTGATGATCGGGACGATCAGCCCGTACGGCGAGTAGGCGCCGTGGTCGTGCCAGAACTGCACGTCGAGGCCGAGCACCCGGCCGTCGTCGTCGAAGCCGACCTCGACGTGGTGCACCTGGGCCCGCTCGTGCGCGGCGGAGATGAAGTGCTCGCGGCGGTCCTCGGTGAACTTCACCGGTCGACCGAGCGCCCGGGCCGCCATCGGCACGAGCAGCTCCTCGGGCCACGGATGGTTGATCTTGACGCCGAAGCCGCCGCCCACGTCGGGCGTGACGACGTCGACCTGCGCGAGGTCGAGCTCGAGGCGGGCCGCGACGCAGCCGCGGACCCCGGTGGACGTCTGGGTGGAGCTCCACACCGTCAGCCGGCTGGTGTCGGGGTCCCAGCGGGCGACCACTCCCCTGCCCTCCATCGGCTGGCACGAGCTGCGCTCGATGTCGAGGTCGAGGCTCAGCGTGTGGGGTGCGGCCGCGAGCGCGGCGGGGACGTCGCCGTTCTTCTGCTCCATGCGAGCACCGACGTTGCCGGGGACGTCGGGGTGCACGAGGTGGGTGGCCTCGCGGGCGGCCGCGATCCCGACGACGGGCGGGAGGAACTCGTAGCTGACGCGGATCAGGTCGACGGCGTCCTCGGCGACGTACCGGTCGTCGGCGACGACGAACGCGATGGCCTCGCCGACGTAGTTGACCTCGTCCCTGGCCAGCGCGAACTGGGTGCGGCCGTGCGTCAGCGCGGGGTGCGGGATGAGCAGCGGCAGCGGCGCGGCCATCGCACCGGTCAGGTCCTCGTGGGTCCAGACGGCGTGCACGCCCTCGAGCGCCAGCACCTCGTCGACGTCGATGTCGAGGATCCGCGCGTGCGCGTGCGGTGAGCGCAGGACGGCGGCGTGGAGGGTGCCGGCGTGGGCGCCGACGAGGATGTCGTCGACGTACCTCCCCTTGCCGCGCAGGAAGCGCTGGTCCTCGACGCGCGGGACCTTCTGACCGAAGAGCCGGGTCGTCATGAGTCCTCGCCCTCGGCCATGATCTCGGCGGCGCGCAGGACCGACTTCACGATGTTCTGGTAGCCGGTGCAGCGGCACAGGTTGCCGGCGATCATCTCGGTGGCCTCGGCCTTGGTGGGCGTGGGGTTCTCACGCAGCCCCGCGGTGATCGTGGTCAGGAACCCCGGCGTGCAGAAGCCGCACTGGAGGCCGTGGCAGTCGGCGAACGCCTGCTGGACCGGGCCGAGGGTGTCGGCCTGGCCGCCGAGTCCCTCGACGGTGGTGACCTCGGCGTCGGCGACGGACACCGCGAGCAGCAGGCACGACCGCACCGGCTTGCCGTCGAGCAGCACGGTGCAGGCGCCGCAGACGCCGTGCTCGCAGCCGACGTGCGTGCCGGTCAGCCCGCAGTCGTGCCGGATCGCGTCGGAGAGCAGTCGCCGGGCGGGCACGCGTACGTCGTGGGGGGCGCCGTTGATCGTCAGCGTGACGTCGTGCAGTTCCTCAGCCATGGGCCCTCCCGTGGGCGTGGTCGGTCGCGGCGGCCAGCACACGCGGTGTCAGCACCCGCACCAGGTGGGCGCGGTAGTCGGCGGTGGCGTGGATGTCGGCGTCCGGGTCGAGGTGGGCCAGTGCCTCCGCACCCACGTCGTCGGCGCCGGTGAGGTCGACGACCGTCGGTTGGTCGCACACCGAGAAGAAGCCGGCCCTGGCCGAGACGACCCGGTCGCCCTCGAGCTCGACGTGAGCGGCCAGGCCGGCCATCGCGTAGTCACCGTGCCGGCGGGCGATCTCCTCGAACGCCACGCCCGCTCCCGGCGCGAGGGCCGGGAAGAACGCCTCGACCGCGATCTCCCCATGGTGCATCGACGTCTCCAGCGGGCCGACGTACAGGTCGCCGGCGGCGATGGTGCGCCGGCCCGACGGCCCCTCGACGTCGACCGAGCCGCCGAGGAGCATCAGCACTGCCGGCAGCTCGGACGCCGGGTCGGCGTGCACGAGGGAGCCGACCGTCGTGCCCCGGTTGCGGATGGTCGGGTGCGCGACGTGTGCCAGTGCCATCGCGAGCAGCGGCTGGGTCGCTGCGACCTCGGCCGAGGCCAGCACCGCGCTGTGCCGGGCCAGCGCACCGACGCGCACGCCCTCCGGCGTACACGTCACGTGGTCGAGGCCGGGCAGCCCGTTGATGTCGACGAGCCGCGAGGGTGCGGCGAGCCGCATCGACAACAACGGGAGCAGGGACTGGCCACCGGCCAGCACCTTCGCGTCGGGGTCCTCACCGAGAGCGGTGAGGGCCTCCGACAGCGTCGACGGTCGGACGTAGGCGAACGGAGCCGGCTTCACAGTGCCCGGGTCACCTCGCCCGAGTCGCGGCTCCTGCCGACGTTGACCATGTGGAAGAAGACGATCACCAGGATCGTGCCGAGCGCGATGCCGCCGAGCTCGAAGTCGTCGGTGAACTTGAGCGTGACGCCGCCGATACCGGCGATCAGGCCGGCGGCGAGGCCGACCATGTTCACCGGGTTGCCGAAGTCGACGCGGTTCTCGACCCAGATCTTGGCACCCACCAGACCGATCATGCCGTACAGCACCACGGTGATCCCGCCGAGCACCCCGCCGGGGGTCGCGTTGACGATCGCCCCGAACTTGGGGCACAGGCCGAGCAGGATCGCGACGATCGCGGCGACGTAGTAGGCGGCCGTCGAGTAGACGCGGGTGGCACCCATGACGCCGATGTTCTCGGCGTACGTCGTGGTCGGCGAACCGCCGAACGCGCTGGCGAACGCCGTGGCGAGGCCGTCGGCGCCGATGGCGCGGCCCATGTAGGGGTCGAGGTTCTCGCCGGTCATCTCGGCGACGGCCTTGACGTGACCGGTGTTCTCGGCGATCAGCGCGATCACTCCGGGGAGGACGAGCAGGACGAACGAGAGCGAGATGCTCGGGCCGTGCACGACGTCGACACCGTCGGCGAGCTGGCCGCTCGGCAGGCCGATCCAGTCGGCCGCCTTCACGCCGGCCCAGTTGACCCGGTCGTGCGAGGTGGCCTCGACGGCGCCGCCGAGCACCGAGGTGATGGGGCCGAAGATGATGTCGGCGAACAGGGAGATCAGGTAGCCGAAGATCAGGGCGAGGAACACCGCGATGCGCGACCAGAAGCCGGGGAAGGTCACCGCCGCCAGCACCATGAACGCAGCCGTCAGGAGCGCGATCCACTGGTCCTGGGGCCAGTAGATCCCGGCCACGACGGGCGCCAGGTTGAAGCCGATCAGCATGACCACGGCACCGGTGACGGCGGGCGGCAGGATCTTGTGGATCACGGCACCGCCGGCGAAGTGGACGAGCACGCCCACCAGCAGCAGCACGATGCCGGCGACCATGATCGCGCCCGTGACGTCGGCCGAGTCGCCGCCCTGGCCGCGGATGGCCGCGACGCTGGCCACGAAGGACGCGCTGGTGCCGAGGTAGCTGGGCACCCGGTTGGCACAGATCAGCAGGAACATGATCGTGCAGATGCCGGAGAACATGATGGCGAGGTTGGCGTCGAGCCCCATCACCAGGGGGAACACGAAGGTGGCGCCGAACATCGCCACCACGTGCTGTGCGCCGAGGCCGATCGTCTTGCCCCACGGCAGCCGCTGGTGCGGCGCGACGGCCACTCCCGGCTCCGGGTCAACGACTTCCCACTTGAACATCGACATCTTCGGAGTCCCTCCGTGCAGTTGATCCGGGTGTGACCCGAGAGTCCACAAGTTAGTGCTCCCCATCACATCGCAGTCAGGGCGAGATCTGTCGAAGGAACGCCGAAATCGTTGGCACTGTTTGACGCGTGTCGCGGTGCGCTGCCTGCACGGCCGTCGTCGCCGTACGCTCGTCGGGTGACGCCTTCACCTTCGTCCGGCCGCGTCCGGAGGACCCTGGCGCTGCTCCTGGGCCTGATCCTGCTCGCGTCGGCGCTCGCGTGGATCGGTCGCGGCGGGATCAGCACCACCGAGCTGGCTGTCCTGCTGGCGGTGCTCCTGGTCGGCGCCACGTGGACCTGGTCCCGGGCACGGCGGTCCAGGACGGCGTCGGGCGGCACGCCCTGAGGCAGCCCGACGCCCCTCAGGAGATGTCGAGCACCCGCAGGGCCACGGCCACGTCGAGTCGCAGGTGCGGGTCGCTGGAGAGCGGACCGAGCTGGCGCTCGAGCTTGCTGACCCGGTAGCGCAGCGTGTTGTAGTGCACGAACTGCGCCCGCGCGGCCTCGGCCACGTTGAAGTTGGTGTCGAGCAGCACCTGCAGCGTCTCGCGCGCCTTGGCGGCCTCGTCGGTCGGTTCAGCCAGCGGACCGAGCACGTCGCGGGCGAACTCGCGCAGCTCGAGCGGGTCCGGCACCAGGGCGAAGAGTCGGTGCACGCCGAGCTGGTCGAAGAACGTCGTCGACCCGCTGCCGTGCAGCTTCTTGCCGATCGCCAGCGCCCGGCGCGACTGGGCGTACGCGTCCGGCAGCTCGGCCAGCGACGTGATGACCCGGCTCACGCCGACGGCGAACGGCCGGCGGCCGCCGCCCTTGTCGCCGGCCACCGCCTTCACCACACGTCGTACGACGTCGTGGGCGACGCGGTCGCGCTCGAGCGCGGGCAGCAGGCAGACCACCTCCGACGAGAAGTCGGCGGTCGGGATCCCCGGGCCGACGTCCCGCGTGACCTGGCGCCAGGCCCGGGCGAAGCGCTCCTGCCACTGCCGGTGCTGGGCCGACTCCCCCGCCGCGTCGGCGGGCGCGGGATCGATCTCGGCGCACACCACGACGTTGGGCCGGTTGAGGTCCCAGCCGAACGACGCCAGGTGGCCGGTGACGTAGGCACTGTCGCCGGCCCGCCCCAGGAACAGGTCGCGCAGGAAGTCGCCCTGGTACTTCGTCTCGACGGCCGACACCGCCTGCTCACGGGTGATGAGCAGGGCGGCGACGGCGGCCGCTCGTTCGAGCGCGTGCACGTCGTCCTGGTTGATCTTGCCGGTGGACCGGCAGGCCAGCAGCCGCGCCAGGTCGGTCCCGCCCGCGACCACTCGCAGGACGCGAGCCTCGCCCTTGCCCAGGGGTACGCCGTCGGCGCCGGCCCGCTCCACGCGGACCCGGCCGGTGTGATCGACCAGCCCGGCCTTGCCGAGCGCCGTACGCAGGTCGTCGGTGACCGCCGATGCGCGCTCCCGGCCGTCGGTCGAGGTGATCAGCACACTCATGTCGAGCACCCGGGCTGCCTCGGCGGCGATCCGGTCGAGGCCACCACCTTCGAGGACCAGCTCGGTCAGCGCAGTGTGCAGCGCGTCGATCCTGGCCAGCGCCGCGCTCGCTCCGCCTCGTGTCGTCAACTGTTGGACCTCATTCACCAGATCGTTGGCAGAACCTCACATCGGCCTCCAGTATGCCTCGCCACTAGCGTGGATGAACATGACGTCCGAACTGCCGGTGAGCGCCCCGTCGCGTCTGCGCGCGCTGCTGGCCGGCACGCGCGACGCGACCCTGGCGGTGGTGCACCGCGGACCGCACGCGATCTACGTGGCCCTGCCCGGTCCGAACGCGTCCTGCGTGGGCGTGGTCGGCTCGGTCGCGACCGCCGTGCCGTGCGGCCTGCGCCTCGGCTCGGCCACGGTCGCCCCGCTCACCGGCGAGCACGCCGAGATCCGCGACGGTGTCCTGCGGGTCGACGGGGTCGCCCTGCCCGTACGCCGCGTGGTCGACGTCGCCGTACCCCGGCTGGTGCGGAGCCCCCACGCCGGTGACCCGATGTCTGGCATCGACGGCGCGGTGGCCGCTGAGCTGACCGCGCTCGACCTCCACGCCGACCGGCTCGACGGCCTGCTCGGCAACGGCGGCGGCCTCACCCCGCTCGGCGACGACGTCGTGTGCGGCTGGCTCGCCGCACACCACGCGCTCGGGGTGGTCGCGCCCGCCGCCGACGATCTCGTGCGCCGTGCGCACACACGCACCACGACCCTGTCGGCCACGCTCATCGACTGTGCGTCCCGTGGCGAGGTGATCCCCGAGTTCGCTGCGTGGATCACCGCGTCCGAGGTCGACGAACCCACCCGGGCCGAGAGGCTGGCCGCCGTCGGCCACTCCTCCGGCTCCGGGCTGCTCTACGGCGCTCGCGCCGCGCTCACCCACCTCCACCGGAAGGCCGCCGCATGACCACTGCCACCAGCCACGTCGAGCTGCGCCCCGGCGCGTACGCCGACTCCGTGGCCCTGCTCCAGGTCAGCCGGACCCTGCAGCAGCAGCCCGGCGTCGCCGCCGCCCAGGTCGCGATGGCCACCCCGCTGAACGTCGACGTGCTCACCCAGATGGGGTTCGAGGTGCCCGCCGGAGCCACCCCCAACGACATGGTCGTGGCGGTGCGGCTGACCGACGACGCCGGCCCGGACGCGCTGGCCCAGACCCACGCCGCGATGGAGAGCGCCCTCGCCACCCGCACCGAGTCGGCGACCGAGGAGCAGGCGCCGCCCCGTACGACCGCCACCGCCCTCCGGTCGGCGCCCGACGACGCCCTCGTGCTCGTCTCGGTGCCCGGAGGCAACGCGCTGGTCGAGGCCATGGACGCCGTCGAGGCGGGCCGCGACGTGATGATCTTCAGCGACAACATGCCCCTCGACCACGAGCTCGCCCTCAAGCGGGCGGCGGCCGACCGCGGCGTACTGGTCATGGGACCCGACTGCGGCACCAGCGTCCTGGGCGGCATCGGCCTGGGCTTCGCCAACACCACCGAGCCCGGCCCGGTCGCCCTCGTCGCGGCGTCCGGCACCGGCGCCCAGCAGCTCCTCTGCCTGCTCGACCATGCCGGCGTCGGGGTGACCCACGCCCTCGGGGTCGGCGGCCGTGACCTCTCCGCGCAGGTGCGCGGCCTGTCCACGCGCGCCGCGCTGGCCAGGCTAGACGCCGACGACTCGGTCGAGCTCATCGTCCTGGTCTCCAAGCCGCCGGCCGACGACGTGGCCGATGAGATCCTCGAGTACGCCGCCGGGCTGGGCACGCCGGTCGAGCTGGCCTTCCTGGGTGCCGGGCGACCGGACCTGACCGTCGCCTGCGAGTCGGCCCTCACCGTGCTGGGCAGGCCGGTGCCGCAGTGGCCGGTGCGGGAGCCTGCGGCGCAGCGATCATCGACCGGAGGCCATCTGCGCGGCCTCTTCGTGGGCGGCACGCTGTGCGACGAGGCGATGCTGATCGCGACCGCCGAGCTCGGCCCGATCCGCAGCAACATCCCGCTCTCCGCGGGCCTCGAGCTCGGCGAGGGGCTCACCGCTGACGGTCACACGATGATCGACTTCGGTGACGACGAGCTGACCGCCGGCCGCGCGCACCCGATGATCGACCCGACGCTGCGGCTCGAGCACCTGGCCCGGACCGCTGCCGACCCCAGCACCGGCGTACTCCTGCTCGACGTGGTCCTGGGCCACGCGGCCGAGCCCGATCCGGCGGCCCTGCTGGCCCCGGCCATCGCGGCCCTCAGCCAGCCGGTGGTGGTCTCCGTGGTCGGCACGGTCGCCGACCCGCAAGGACTCGAACGGCAGGTGGCCGCGCTCGCCGAGGCCGGCGCACAGGTACACCTCTCCAACGCGGCGGCCACCCGTGCCGCCGTCGCCCTGACTCTCGCCGGAGGAAACCGATGACGACCCCGACCCCCCAGCTCGTCGTCGGCGTCGGCGCCGACCTCTTCGCCGACGCCGTGGCCGGCCAGGCCGTGGACGTCACCCGCGTCGACTGGCGCCCGCCGATGCCCGGCACGGCCGACGACCTGGCCACCGTGGCGAGCGACCCGCTCCGTGCCGCCGCCAACGAGCAGGCCCTCGCGGCGATGCTCGGCGTCCAGGCCACGCTCGTCGACGTCGGCCCCGCCAGTGAGGTCCTCGGCCTCCAGCAGGGCGAGTTCCTGCACGCGGGTCCGCCGATCGAGTGGGCCCGCACCACCGGCCCGATGCGGGGCGCGCTGATGGCCGGCGCCGCGCTGGAGGGCCTGGTCGACGACCCCGAGGACGCCGTACGCCTGTTCGAGGCCGGCACGTCGGTCAGCCTCGAGCCCTGCCACCACCGCAGCACCGTCGGGCCGATGGCCGGGGTGGTCACGCCGTCGATGTGGATGTTCGTGCTCGAGGACCCGACCACCGGGCGGCGGACCCACTGCTCGCTCAACGAGGGTCTCGGCAAGGTGCTGAGGTACGGCGCCTACGGCCCCGACGTGCTCACGCGACTGCGCTGGATGAGCGAGGTGCTCGGCCCGCTGCTGCGCACCGCCGTACGCGCGCATGGTCCGGTCGACGTGACGGGCATCCTGACCCAGATGCTCCAGATGGGCGACGAGGCCCACAACCGCAACCGGGCGGGCACGCTGATGATGCTGCGCGACCTCGCGCCGGCGATGGCGATGTCCGGCGCCGAGTCGTCCGACATCGGCGAGTCGCTCAGGTTCATCGGGGCCAACGACCACTTCTTCCTCAACCTCGCGATGCCGGCGTGCAAGCTGGCGCTCGACGCGGCCCGCGACATCGAGGGCTCGACGATGGTGGTGGCGATGGCGCGCAACGGCACCGACTTCGGCATCCAGGTCTCGGGCACGGGCGACGAGTGGTTCACCGGACCGGCGCAGGTCGCCGACGGGCTCTACCTCGGCGACTTCGGTCCCGACGACGCCAACGCCGACATCGGCGACTCCGCGATCACCGAGACCGCCGGCATCGGCGGCTTCGCGATGGCCACCGCCCCCGCGATCGTGCGGCTGGTGGGCGGCACCGTCTCCGACGCGCTGGCCACCACCCGGCGGATGCACGAGATCACGCTCGGCGAGAACCCGCGCTGGTCGGTGCCGATCCTCGACTTCCGCGGCGTACCGTCCGGCATCGACGTCACCCGCGTCTGCCGTACCGGGATCCTGCCGCAGATCAACACCGGGATGGCCGGCAAGGTCGCCGGCACCGGTCAGGTCGGCGCCGGGCTCGTCACCCCGCCCGCCGAGATCTTCCCGGCCGCTCTCGCCCGCTTGGCCGAGCGATCCCGTACCCGCACCCGTTGAGTCGCGCCCCTGTCCCCGTTGAGTCGCGGCGCCGTACTCATTGAGTTGCGGCGCCGTCCCCGTTGAGTTGCGGCGCCGTCGCGAGGCGCCGTACCCAGGCGCGACTCGACGGGTACCCCGGCGCGACTCGACGGGTACGCCGGCGCGACTCGACGGGTACGCCGGCGCGACTCGACGGGGACGCAGGCGCGACTCGACGGATGGGTTAGACGTCCGAGGGGCGCTCGTTGTAGACGCCGGCGACCTCCTGGCCGGAGAGGGCTGCGATCGCGGCCATCAACTCGTCGGTGACCATGCGACGTGCCTTGCCGAGCGGTACGTCGTCGAAGCGACCGGTGAAGTCGAGGGGCTCGCCGAACGTCACCGACACCTTCACCAGTCGCGGCCTGTTGGTCCCGACGGGCATGAGCTTCTCGGTGCCACGCACCGCCACCGGCACGATGGGTACGCCGGCCGTGAGGGCGACGTGGGCGGCGCCGGTGCGGCCGCGGTAGAGCCGGCCGTCACGGCTGCGGGTGCCCTCGGGGTAGATGCCGAACGCCTCGCCCCTGCCGACCACCTCGAGCGCGGTGTTGAGGCTGTTGATGGCGGCCTGCGGGTCGTCGCGGTCGACCGGCAGCATGCCGATGCCCACGAACCACGCCTTCGTCAGGAACCCCTTGATGCCGGTGCCCTCGAAGTAGTCCTTCTTCGCGAGGAACGCCACCTTGCGCGGCACCACGACCGGGATCACCACGGAGTCGACGAAGCTGAGGTGGTTGCTGGCCAGGACCACCCCGCCCGTGGCTGGCACGTTCTCCAGGCCCGTGACGACGGGGCGCCACACCGCCTTGGCGAGCGGAGCGACGACGCGGTGGATCAGGCCGTAGAGCATGGCGCCCATCATGCCGCTTCGAGGTGCTGAGGCCAGCACACCTGCTCAGGGGCGGACTCCAGCGATGGCGGATCCATCGCCCGCCCGAGGTGCGACACCCCGGCCGTCACCTGGGGGGCTCGGCCGGGAGCTCGGCCGGGAGCTCGGCCGGCCAGAACGCACGAGCGAGGTCGATCGAGCCCGACGGTCGCAGCGGCGTGGCCTCCTCGAGGTACGCCTGCCGCGCCTCGTCCTGGTGGCTCGGCGGCAGCGACCCGTCGGCGCGCACCACCCGCCACCACGGCACCGGGCCGCCGTACGACGACATCACCGAGCCCACCTGCCGGGGCCCGCCCCCGCCGGCGCGCGCGCCGACGGCCTCCGCGATCGAGCCGTACGTCGTCACCCGCCCCCGGGGCACGCGCTCCACGCACGACAGCACCAGCTCGGCGTACTCCTCCGGGTCGACGCGCGTCACGACAGCACCTCCTCCTCACGCGGCCGACGGACGGCGAGGGCACACAGCACGGTCGCGGCCATCACGCCCACCAACCCGGCCGTCCAGGCGCCCGCCACGTCGACGTCACCGCGCAGCAGCCACGCGGCCCCGAGCAACGCCGGCACCGGCAGCAGCACGGCCAGCCCGCGGCGCACCCACAGCAGCACCAGCGGCCGCAGCAGGACCGCCTGCGCCGGTCCGTACGACGCCAGCAGCGCGGCCACGTGGGCGAGCACCAGGCAGCCGGCGACCCCGATCACGACCGGGTGCAGGGCTGCGTCCCCGTCGGGCCCCATGGCCCACCACCCGACCACCGAGATGAGTACGGCGACCCCGGCCGCCGACTCGGGGAAGACCGCCCAGCCGCCGGCGAGCACCGCCACCGCCACGACCAGCCAGGCCCCCGGGCCGGGGCCCACCACCGTGCCGAGCAGGAGCGCGACGACCGGTGCGACCGTCACGGCCGCCCGCAGCACCCACAGCTGGGCCACGCCTGGCCGGCGCATCACCGGACACGCACCGACGGCAGCTGGGCGCGCCGGGCGAGCCGGTACAGCACCTCGTCGAGCGTCCCCGGGCCGCGCCAGGGCACGACCGGGCAGCCGGTGGCGGCCAGGTGGCGCAGCAGGTCGTCGCGGTCGAGGCGGCGCATCCGCCAGGCGAGGTCCGCCAGCCGCTCGTCGGTGCCCTCGGCCACGGCCATCCGTACGTCGGGCGGCAGCGTGTCGACCACGACGACCGGCAGGCCGCGCCGGCTGGCGCCCGCCACGGCGGTCACCACCCCGTCGTCGAGCATCGGGGAGAGCACGTAGACCACGGTGCCACCCGGCACCCCGAGCGCGAACCCCTCGGGCAGGTGACCGCGCTCGATGTGGGTGCGGGCGAGCAGCCCCTGCAGACGGCGCAGGTGCCGCTGCCCGGCGGCGGGCGCGAGCCGCACGTCCTGGGCGCCCAGCACCCGCAGGCCGACCCGGTCCCCTCGCCGCACATGGTGCTCGGCCAGCGCCGAGGCAGCCCGGACGCCGAGGTCGAGGCTGCTCGCCTCGCCGTCGATGCCGCCGGAGCGGCCCAGGTCGACCAGCGCGTCGAGCACCACCAGGACGGCGCTGTCCTCCTCGGCGCGAGTGGTCACCACGTGCAGGGCCCCGGTGCGCAGCGACGTGCGCCACTGGATGCGTCGCAGCCGGTCGCCCGAGGCGAACGGCCGGATGCCGGAGAACTCCGTGCCCGACCCGTTGCGGCGCGACCGGTGCGCGCCGACGAGTCCCACCGGAGCCGGCGCCTCCGCGCGTGAGTCGTACGGCGCCCGCGCCGGCAGCACGAACATCTCCTGGCCACCCAGGGTGACCACGCCCAGGCGGAATCCCGCCCACCGGCTCGTGAGCGCCACGCTCTCGGAGCCGAGCTGTCGCCGCCCCCACCGTCGTGGGCTCACGTGCACGTCGTGGTCATCGCCGGCCAGCGCCACCAACGCCCCGCCCGCCGGTCGCATGGCGACGTACGGCACGCGCTGGGCGACCCGCGAGACCGTCTCGACCGCGTCCTCGTCGCTCACGCGGAGGCGCGACACGGTGCCCTGGCCCTCGTGCAGGCTGGCGTGGTCCAGCTGGTGTCCGACGCGGACGGCGACCGGTGGCCGGTGCAGCACCGACATGAGCGTCAGCACGAGGAACGGGCTGACCAGCACGACGACCACCGGCTCACCCAGGACGACCGCACCGAGGACGCCGACGGCGGCCAGGATGACGGCCCGCGCCAGCGCCGGCGTCGCCTGCCAGGTCGTCATGGCCGCCGGCCGCCCAGCGTCGGCGGCGCGGGTACGTCGGAGAGCACGGCGTCGACGATCCGCTCCCCCGACGCCTGGGTCATCCACAGCTCGGGACGCACGGTGATGCGGTGCGACAGCACCGGCCGGGCGACCGCCTTGACGTCCTCGGGGATGACGTAGTCGCGTCCGCGCAGCAACGCGAAGCCACGTGCCGTCAGCACCAGCCCCAGCGAGCCGCGTGGTGAGGCACCGGTCAGGGCGTCGGGGTGCTGGCGGGTGGCGGTGACCAGGTCGACGCAGTAGCGGCCGATGCTCTCGTCGACCTCGATCTCCTCAACCGCGGCCTGCATCGCCAGCACCCCGGTCGCGTCGGTCACCTGGTCCAGGTCGACCTCCTCGCGTCGCCGGGCCAGCCGCCGGGTCACGACGTCGTACTCCTGCTCGGGGCCGGGGTAGCCGAAGCTGACGCGCAGCAGGAACCGGTCGAGCTGGGCCTCGGGCAACGGGTAGGTGCCTTCGTACTCCACCGGGTTGGCGGTCGCCAGCACGTGGAACGGCTCGGGTAGCGCGAAGGTCTCCCCCTCGATGGTGATCTGGCGTTCCTGCATGGCCTCGAGCAGGGCGGCCTGGGTCTTCGGCGGCGTCCGGTTGATCTCGTCGGCGAGCAGCAGCCCGGTGAACAACGGGCCCTTGCGGAAGTCGAAGCGCCCCTCACGCTGGTCGTAGATGAACGACCCGGTGAGGTCGGCCGGCAGCAGGTCGGGAGTGAACTGCGCCCGCGCGAAGTCCAGTCCGAGCGCCTGCGCGAACGACCGTGCCGCCAGGGTCTTGCCGAGTCCCGGGAAGTCCTCGAGGAGCACGTGTCCCTTGGCGAGCACCGCCGCCAGCACGAGGGCCAGCTTGTCGTGCTTGCCGACCACGGCCTTCTCGACCTCGGTCAGCACCCGGCCGGCCAGCTCGGCCGCCTCGGCAACCCTCATCGGTGGTGTCGTCCCAGTGGTCACAGGTCCTCGATCCGTTTGAGCAGTCGGTCGATCTCGGCCACCGAGAGGTGGCGGTCGGGATCCTTGCGCAGGGCGGCCCACTCGGGCCCGAGCCTGTCGTCGGAGGTGAGGTCGTCGGCTGGCATGCCGAGTCGCGTCTCGAGCCGCGTGCGACCGAGCGTCAGGAGCCGCCGGCGGAGCGCGTGCTCGGGCTCGCGGGAGGCGGCGTGGCTCTCCAGGAGACGCAGGTAGCCGGACAGTACGACGTCCTGGCCCGGCGGCTGGAAGGGCGCGCTGGTGCCCGCGTCCCAGTCGGCGGGCGGCGCGTCGAGGGCGTCCCTGACCAGCCACCACACGAGCAGCATCAAGATGACGATCAGCAGCAGCGGCACCGCGTGCGGCTCGAAGTCGAGGCGCCGCAGCGCGACGTACAGGACGGCGTAGCTCGCTGATGCGAACGAGATGCGCCCCAGCCAGCCCCTCACGACCGCTCCTCGCGGTCCCGGCGCAGGCGAGGGCCGAGCTGGATCGCGTCGAGGGCAGCGCGAGCGGCCGCTCTGGCCCCCTCGTCGAGCGGGTGCTCGGAGAACCGCGCCTCGCGGTACAGCTCACCCAGGGTGAGCGCGGCATGCGGGTCGGCGCCCACCAGGTCGAGCATCCGGTAGGTGAACTCCGATGACGTCTCCCACGGCTCGCGCGGCAGGCCAGCCTCGCGGGCCTGCACCTCGAAGCGGTGCCAGCACGCCTCGATCGCCGTCCTCGGGGTGCCCTCCTCGAGGAGGGTGCGCTGGATCGACGCGTCGCGCGCCATCTGGCCGGCCACTCGCGCCGGCTGGTCGAGGATGTCCATGTCGACGGGCTCGGGCTCGGGCTCACGGCGCCGCAACCGCGCCTGCCGCCACAGCCCGCGGAGCACGAGGAGCACGACCACCACGAGCAGCAGCCAGAAGACGGCCACCACCAGGATCGCGAGGATGCTGAAGAGGGCCGGCGGCTCGACGGGCTCGCGCTCGACGGGCGGGGGTCCCGGGGTGGCGTCGGTGCTGGGAGTCGGCGTGGGGCTCACGGTGTCGACCTGCATGCGCTCGGGCCCGTCACCGGAGAGCACCGCGTCGCGCCCGATCGAGGCTGCCCACACGGCGAGGACCGCCACGAGCATCAGGCCCGCGACGGCGAGCACGGCGACCACGCCCGCTCGCGTGCCGCCAGTCGTCTGCCCCCGCATGGCAGCAACCTAGCCCGAGTGGTCCGCACCCGGACCCGGGGCACGACGCCCCGGCCGCTTGCGCGGACGAGGCGTCGCACCCAGGGAGGATCCGCGGGTCAGAGGATCGGGCTGAAGGGCTCCGTGCCGTTGACCAGGTCGAGGCCGGAGATGCCGGAGTTCGCCTGGGCGTAGGCAAGCTCGTGACCCAGGTCGCCGATGTTGTTCGACAGCGGCAGCGGCGCCAGGCCCAGGGTCGAGAGGGTGCCGACGGCCGACCCGTCCGCGCTCAAGAAGGCCGAGCCGGAGTCACCCGGCACGCCCGGGCTGACGGTGTAGAGCGGGTGCGTCCAGCCCTCGTCGCCCGCGTCGTCGCCGACGCTCGCCCCCACGTGGGGCGAGAGCTCCTCGACACCTCCGCGCAGGCTCGAGTTGCCGTAGGTGTAGAGCTTGTCGCCCGTCGCCGTGCCGTCGGTGTCGATGCCCACCGGACCACCCCAGAAGGGCACGGACGGGTTGACCTTGGCCACGTCGGCCGCGTCCACCTTGACCAGCGCGAGGTCGTTGTAGGCGCACGTGTTGGGGTCCTGCTCGTTGCGCTGGTGCATGGTCAGCCAGGAGCTGTAGGCCAGCGTTCCGGCCCCCACCTGGGTGCCCCTGCCGGCCAGCGAACCGCCCTCGTTGAAGGTGACGCGCGTGCCGAGGGGCAGCGAGTCGGCCTGGCAGCCGTCGGTGTCGGTGGCCTCGCCGAGGCCGGCGCAGTGCGCGGCGTACCCGACGTAGGTGTTGCCGGCGCCGTCGGCGAAGACGAAGTTGGCGGTGCACTGGGCGCCGTCGGTGTACATCTGCACGCCGGGGTGGATCTCGGCGGTGTCGGCCGGCGCCCAGGTCGGTGCGGCGGCGTTGGCCGGCCCGGTCACCACGGCCGTGACCATGGTGGTGGCCAGGACGCCGGCGCTGAACACGGCTCCGGCGATGGCGCGAGTGCGATGGGTACGCATGAGTTCCCTCTCGTCATGTCCCGGCGGCTCCTGAGTAGCCGCCGGTGTCTGTCGAGGGGTGCAACGAGCAAGTGGCCCGCGGGTTACCCCGCCACTGCGGGCGCGTACGCCGTCGGCCGGGGTCGGGCTCGACCCCGGCCGACGCGCTCGGGTCTCAGTACGACGGCTGGCTGGGGTCGATCTGGTTGACCCAGGCGACGACCCCGCCGCCCACGTGCACGGCGTCGGCGTACCCGGCGCCCTTCACGATCGCCAGCGTCTCGGCCGAGCGCACGCCCGACTTGCAGTGCATGACGACCTGCTTGTCGGACGGGAGCTGCTCGAGCGCGCTGCCGTTGAGGAAGTCGCCCTTCGGGATCAGCACCGAGCCGGGGATCTTGTTGATCTCGTACTCGTTGGGCTCGCGGACGTCGACGAGCACGAAGTCACGGGTGCCCTCCTCGCGCTCCTTGAGCATGTGCTCGAGCGTCACCACCGAGATGGTCGAGCCCGCAGCGGCCTCGGCCGCCTCGTCGCTGACCGCGCCGCAGAACGCGTCGTAGTCGATGAGTCCCGTGACGGTGGGGTTCTCGCCGCAGAGCGCGCAGTTCGGGTCCTTGCGCACCTTGAGCTTGCGCCACTCGAGCTCGAGGGCGTCGTAGATGACCAGCTTGCCGATGGCCGGCTCACCGATGCCGGTGATGAGCTTGATCGCCTCGTTGACCTGGATCGAGCCGATGCTCGCGCACAGCACACCCAGCACGCCGCCCTCGGCGCAGCTCGGGACCATGCCCGGCGGCGGCGGCTCGGGGTAGAGGCAGCGGTAGCACGGCGCGTCGTCGGCCATCGAGGGTGCGAAGACACTGGCCTGGCCGTCGAAGCGGTAGATCGAGCCCCACACGTAGGGGATCTTCAAGAAGTACGCCGCGTCGTTGACCATGTAGCGCGTCGCGAAGTTGTCGGTGCCGTCGACGATCAGGTCGTAGCCCTCGAAGACCTGGAGCACGTTGTCGTTGTCGAGGCGCTCCTCGTGGAGGATCACCTCGACGTAGGGGTTCGCCTCGGCGATCGACTCCTTGGCCGAGAGCCCCTTGGGCTTCCCGATGTCGGACTGGCCGTGGATGATCTGGCGCTGCAGGTTGGACTCGTCGACCTCGTCGAACTCCGCGATCCCGAGCGTGTGCACGCCGGCCGCGGCCAGGTAGAGGAGCGCCGGGCTGCCGAGGCCGCCCGCGCCGATGACGAGCACCTTCGCGTTCTTGAGGCGCTTCTGCCCGGTCATGCCGACGTCGGGGATGATCAGGTGTCGGCTGTAGCGGCGCACCTCGTCGATGGTGAGCTCGGCTGCGGGCTCCACGAGCGCTGGGTAGGACACGGTTGCTCCTTCGTCTGGCTGAGCCGTTTTCTGGGCCGTCTTCTGGGCCATCTTCTGGGCTGTCTTCTGGGCCATTTGCTGGTGCTGCTGCGTGGTCAACGTGATCGGCGGGCGGCTTCTTCCCATCCTCCCTCGCGGGATGACGGTCGGGGCGCCACGACCGGATCCCGGACCTACCCGGAAGTAGGTCCGCCGACCTGCTTGATTCCCGGTCGGCTTTCGGGTGAGGGTGCTCGTGGAGCCGTCCCCGACCTGGGCGGCTGGGCCGACCGGCCCGTTCTCGGATGAAAGGTTCACCCCTGTGAAGAAGCTGCTGCCCGGCCTCGTTGCCGCAGTCGCCGCCCTGGCCCTGAGCGCTACCGCGCTCCCCTCGGCGCAAGCCCAGGACCACTCCCAGAGACAGGCCCACAAACAGGGCCAGAAGACCACCGTCGGATCCGGGGCGAGCAAGGACGTCGCCACGGGAGCGAGCAAGGGCGGGCACCGGCTGGACAACCGCCCCGGACCGTTCACCGCCCAGCAGGACCTGCTGCGTGAGAAGGCGCTCGCGAGCGTCGCCAACGGCTCCGCCACCGTCGACCCCCAGGCTGCGGGCGGCGCCGTCGTCACCCTCGAGGGCGGCCCGCGCGGCGCCTCCCAGCTGGGCCCGGCCGCCAAGGCGGCGCGTGACAGGAACACCGAGTACTACGAGTTCCCGCTCGACAAGACCGACCAGGTGTTCACCATCCTCGCCGACTTCGGCGGGACCGGCCCCGCCAACAATGCGATCGCGCGGCCCAACCGCAACACCGACAACTCGACGTACTGGGTGCCGAACTTCGACAAGGCGCACTACGAGGAGCTGTTCAACGGCGAGGGCGAGTCGTTCAAGAACTACTACCTCGACCTCTCCGGCGGTCGCTACACCGCGATCAACAACGTGCAGGACTGGGTGACCGTGCCCGGTGACGCCGCGTTCTACGGCGCCAACCCGCACGAGGACCAGGGCGGCTCGTGGGACTTCATCACCGACACCGCGAACTCCTGGTACGCCGCCCAGAAGGCGCAGGGCAGGTCCGACGCCGAGATCAACGCCTACCTCCAGACCCTCGACCAGTGGGACCGCTACGACCACGACGGCGACGGCGACTTCAACGAGCCCGACGGCTACATCGACCACTTCCAGGCCATCCACGCGGGCGAGGGCGAGGAGGCCGGCGGCGGCGCGCAGGGCGCGAACGCCATCTGGTCGCACCGCTGGTACGTCAACCAGGACGACTTCGGTGACACCGGCCCCGCCGGCGCGATGTTCGGCGGCAGCCGGATCGGCACCACCGACTTCTGGATCGGCGACTACACCGTCGAGCCGGAGAACGGTGGGCTCGGCGTCTTCGCGCACGAGTACGGCCACGACCTCGGCCTGCCCGACTACTACGACACCCGAGGCGGGGACAACGGCACCGCGTTCTGGACCCTGATGTCGTCGGGCTCGTGGCTGGGCCACGGCGACGAGGGCATCGGCACCACCCCCGGGCTGATGGGTCCCGAGGAGAAGCTGGAGCTCGGCTGGCTCGACTACACCGAGGTCAACCAGGGGCAGACCTTCACCGCCAGGCTCGGCCCGTCGCAGAACACCTACGACAACCCCGGCACGGTCGAGAACGAGTCGGACCAGGCGATCAAGGTCAACCTGCCCGACAAGACGACCGAGACCGCCTACACGACACCACCGGAGGGCAGCCACGCCTGGTGGTCGGGCCGCGGTGACGGCATCAACAACACCCTCACGCGCGCCGTCCCCGCGGGTGGAGCCGTCAACGTGGCCACCTCGGCCTGGTACGCGATCGAGGAGGGCTACGACTACCTCTACGCCGAGTTCTCCACCGACGGCGGCGCCACCTGGGGCGACGCCGGCGAACCCGTCAGTGGCACGTCGGACGGCGCCTGGACCGATCTGTCCTTCGACTACGACGCCGGCGGCCAGCCCAGCCTCTTCCGCTTCCGGTACCAGACCGACGGCGGCGTCAACGAAGCCGGCGCGTTCCTCGACGAGATCACCGTCTCCGTCGACGGCGCGACGGTCCTCACCGACGGCGCAGAGTCCGGCGACAACGGCTGGACCGTCGACGGCTGGACCCGCTCCACCGGCACCGACGTCAAGACGAGCGACTACTACTACCTGATCGAGAACCGTCAGTACGTCGGCTGGGACGACACGCTGCGCACCGGCCCGTACAACTTCTCCGAAGCGGTCAGCCGCCCCGACTGGGTCGAGTTCTTCCAGTTCCGGCCGGGCATGCTGGTCTGGGTCGTCGACCAGGCGTACGCCAACAACAACACCTCGCAGACCCCCGGCCACGGCATGGCCCTCCCGGTCGACGCCCGGCCGAGGCCGATGAGGTACTCCGACGGCACGATGCCGACCAACCGGCGCCAGCCGTGGGATGCGGCGTTCGGGCTGGCGAGGGTGAGGAGGACCTGCCTGCACAAGCAGGTCCCGTTCGACAACCGCAACGGCTACAAGACGCTCGCGGCCTGCACGACCGCCGGCCCGGGCATCGCGACGTTCAACGACTCCGACCCCACCAGGTACTGGTCTGCCGCCAACCCGCAGAACAGCACCCTGGTGTCGGGGCTCGGCGTCCGCGCCACGGTGGTGAAGGACAGGTCGGGCCACCTGGAGGTGCGGGTCTCCAACCCGGCTGCCCGGTGAGGTTCGGATGAGCTGACCGACACGGGACGACCACGAGGGGCCTCGTTCGCGGGGCCCCTCCTGCCGTGCCGGTAGGGTTCATCGACAGCGGTGTCCGCACCGCGCCGTACTCGAGACCCGACCAGCCGAAGGAGCCGCCCAGTGGCAGAGCACGACGCCACCGAGGTCCGTCCCCGTGGTGGCCGCATGCCTCGCCGAGAGCGCCGCGAACAGCTTCTCGGCTCTGCCCTGGAGGTCTTCGTCGCGCAGGGCTACCACGCGGCGGCGATGGACGACATCGCCGAACGGGCCGGCGTCTCCAAGCCGGTGCTCTACCAGCACTTCCCCGGCAAGCTCGAGCTGTACCTCGCCCTGCTCGACACCTCCTGCGACCAGATCATCGACAACTGCCGTCAGGCCCTGGCCGCCACCACCGACAACAAGCTGCGGGTCGGCGCGACGGTGGAGGTCTTCTTCGCCTACGTCGCCAGCGAGACCGGCGCGTTCCGGCTGGTCTTCGAGTCCGACCTGACCAACGAGCCGGCCGTACGCGCCCTGGTCGACCGGGTCACCATCGACTGCGCCGAGATGATCGCCGACGTCATCCACGAGGACACCGGCCTGCCCGACGAGGCCTCCCGGCTGCTGGCCGTGTCGCTGGTGGGAATGGCTCAGGTCAGCGCAAGGTTCTGGCTGTCCGGGGCGGGCGCCTCGGACACCATCACCCAGACCGACGCGGCCGCACTCGTGGCAGGCCTGGCCTGGCGTGGGATCCGCGGCTACCCGCTCACCGACGACCACTGATGCCCGCAACAGAAGGAGCCTGACCGTGGAGGTCAAGATCGGCGTGCTGCACGCCCCCCGCGAACTCGTCGTCGAAACCGACGCCACCGCCGAAGATGTGGAGAAGCAGCTCGAAGCTGCTGTGGCCGGTGACGGCGTCCTCGCCCTCACCGACAGCAAGGGTCGGCGCATCGTCGTGCCCGCGACCAACATCGCGTACGTCGAGATCGGCACCGGCTCACCCGGCACCGTCGGCTTCCGCTGACCGGGCGCTCGCACCTCGACCAGCGGGCACCTCAACCAGCGGTGGGAACGGTCAGGCGTCGAGACCGAGCTCGGCCATCCGAGCGGCGTGCCGCTCGGTGAGCCTGGTGAACATCCTGCCGATCGCGGCCAGGTCGAGACCGGGCCGATCGACGCCGCCGGCCAGCAGCGCGCTGAGGGCGTCGCGCTCGGCGGCCACCCGCTGGCCCTGGATCAGCGCCTCCCCCATCAGCCGCCGGCCCCACAGGGCGAGCCGGCCGCCGAGGCGCGGGTTGGCTGCGATAGCCGTGCACACCCGGTCGACCACGAACACCGAGTGGCCGGTGTCGGCGAGCGAGTCGATGATCAGGTCTCGGGTGTCGGGATCGAGGTACGCCGCGATCTCACGGTAGAAGTCGGCGGCGAGGCCGTCGCCGACGTACGCCTTGATCAGGCCCTCGTACCAGTCGGACGGAGCCGTGTGCATGTGGAAGTCGTCGATCGCACGCTGGAACGGCCGCATCGCGCCGTAGGGATCGACACCGAGGTCGGTGAGCCGGGCGCGCAGTGCGTTGAGGTGACCGAACTCCACGGCCGCCATCGCACTGATCTCGACCTTGTCCTCCAGCGTGGGCGCCAGCTTGGCGTCCTCGGCGAGGCGTTCGAACGCCGAGAGCTCGCCGTACGCGATGGCTCCGAGCAGGTCGACGACGGCTTCGCGGTAGTCGTCGTCCTGCAGGGCCACGGGCAGGGATTCCGTCATGCACCGACCCTACCGATAGACTCGGGGGAGATTGACTTCCGGCGGGACCCCCCGCCGAGCATGTGCGCGGTGGATTTCCCCATCGTCTTGAGACTTCTCGACTGGTCCGCCGCATCTGCTGTGGAATCCAGACGAAAGCGACATACCGTGACCACTTTCCGTGAGCTCGGGGTCCATCCCGAGATCTGCGACGCGCTCGAGCGCGGCGGCATCACCACCCCCTTCGCCATCCAGGAGATGACCCTCTCGGTCGCCCTCCTCGGCACCGACCTGATCGGCCAGGCCCGCACGGGCACCGGCAAGACGCTGGCCTTCGGCATCCCCGTCATCCAGCGCTCGATCGCGCCCAAGGACCCCGACTACGCCGAGATCCCGCAGGGCAAGCCGCAGGCGCTCATCGTGGCGCCCACCCGCGAGCTGGCCCTCCAGGTCTCCTCCGACATGGCCCTGGCCACCGTCGACCGCGGCATGCGCGTGCTCACCGTGTACGGCGGGGTCGGCTACGACGCCCAGCTCGACGCGCTGGCGGAGGGCGTCGACATCGTCGTCGGCACCCCTGGTCGCCTCATCGACCTGATGAACCGTGGCGCCCTCGACCTGGCGCACGTGCATGCGCTCGTGCTCGACGAGGCCGACGAGATGCTCGACCTCGGCTTCCTCCCCGACGTGGAGAAGCTGCTCAAGAAGACCCCCGAGACCCGGCAGACGATGCTGTTCTCGGCCACCATGCCGGCTGCGATCGTGGCGCTGGCGCGGACGCACATGCGCCACCCGATGAACATCCGCGCGGAGTCGTCGTACGACACCACCATGGTGCCGGCGACCGCACAGTTCATCTACCTCGCCCACGACCTCGACAAGCCCGAGATCATCGGCCGGGTCCTGCAGGCCGAGGACACCACCAAGATCATCGTCTTCACCCGCACCAAGCGTCAGGCCCAGCGGATCGCCGACGACCTCGGCGAGCGCGGCTTCCGTTCCAGCGCCCTGCACGGCGACATGGCCCAGGTCGCGCGCGAGAAGGCGCTGACGCGCTTCCGCGAGGACAAGCTCGACGTGCTCGTCTGCACCGACGTCGCCGCCCGCGGCATCGACGTGCGCGGCGTCTCCCACGTCATCAACTACACCTGCCCCGAGGACGACAAGACCTACGTGCACCGCATCGGCCGCACCGGTCGCGCCGGCGCCACCGGCACCGCGATCACGTTCGTCGACTGGGCCGACCTGACGCGCTGGAAGGTCATCAACAAGACCCTCGACCTGCCGTTCGACGAGCCGCAGGAGACCTACTCGACCTCTGAGCACCTCTACCACGACCAGGGCATCGCGCCCGGCACGAAGGGTCGGATCAAGGACCCGGAGCCCGTCGAGCGCGCTCCCCGTGGCGACCGCCCGGACCGTGAGCGCAGCGAGCGTGCCCCACGCAACCGCGACCGCAGCCGCAGCCGCACCCGCAACGGCCGTCCCGTCGAGGACGAGCAGGCGGCCAGCGCCCCCGCCGCCAGCGAGAAGACCGCCGAGGGCGACGGCACCGGCGCCTCCCGCAACCGCCGCCGCCGGCGTCGCGGTGGCGGCGGCTCGGGCACCAAGACCGAGGCTCCCGCCAGCAGCTGACCCTCGCGGCGCCGTGGCCTTCCCGCGGCGCCGTGATGTGGTCTGGCCCGGATAGTCCAGTCGCAACGTGTCGCCTCCGGCACTCCGGGACGACATGAGGCGACTTGACTATCCCCGGCTCAGGCCGTGACGACGACCTTCGTCCCGACCTGCGCGAACTTCCACATCCGTACGGCGTCGGGCTCGGCCTGGCGGATGCAGCCGTGCGACTGCGGCGTACCCAGGTCGGCAGCCGTCTGGAGCGGCGTGCCGTTCTTCGTCGGGATCGAGTGGAAGCCGATCGCGGCGTTCTCGCCGCGGGTGAAGCGCACGAAGTACTCCATGACCCCGGAGTCGTCGACCCCGACCGCCCAGCGCGATCGCGAGTAGACCTCATAGCTGCCCGGCTCGAGGTTGTCGACCAGGCTCCCGGAGACCAGGTAGGTGCTGCGCACCCGGTCGTCCGCACCGACGATCCACGCCCGCTGGCGGCTCTCGCTGAAGACCGCTCGCCGCCCCTCACCGGAGTCGGCGGGCAGCGACTCGTCGACCACCGGCGCGGCGGTGACGTCGGGACCGGGTGCCGGCGCGGACGCGGGCACCGGCGCCGCGGGCGGGGTGGACGCGACCTCGGCGGACGACAACGTCGCGGCGGAAGTACGGCGCTCGTCGGCCTGGGCGGTCGGCAGGACCCCCACGCCGCCCAGCACGGCCACCGACGTCACGGACAGCGACGCGACCACGAGGACCAGCCGGCCGTATCTGGGCCGGACGTGCTCCAGGCGGTGTCGTGTCACGTGGCCGTGCCCTTGCGGGGGGCCGCCCTCTTCTTCGCGGCGGCCTTCCTCTTCGGTCGCTGCGAGCGGGTCACCAGGTTGACCGCGACCTCCCGGTAGGCGGTCGCGCCCTTGCTGCTGCGGCTCGTCGAGAGGATCGACCGGCCGGCGGCCGGCGCCTCGGCGAACTTGATCGTCTTGGGGATCGGCGGCTCGACCACCTCGAGGTCGTAGGTGTCTGAGATCGTCTCGAGCACGGTGCGCGCATGGTTGGTCCGGCCGTCGTACAGGGTCGGCAGGACTCCCCACACCTCGAGGCCACGGTTGGTGAAGCGCCGTACGTCGTGCACGGTGTCGAGCAGCTGACCGACCCCGCGGTGCGACAGGGTCTCGCACTGCAGCGGGACGAGCACGCCGTCAGCAGCGGTGAGCGCGGCCACGGTCAGCACACCGAGCGACGGCGGGCAGTCGAGGAGGATCCAGTCGTACGCGTCGTCCAGCAGGTCGAGCGCGCCCTTGATGACGTGCTCCCGGCCGGTGCGGGTGAGCAGGTCCATCTCGGCGCGCGCCAGCTCGATGGTCGCCGGCAGCAGGTCGACGCCGTCCTCGGTCTCGATGATGACCTCGGCCGGGTCGAGGCCCTTGGTCAGCACGTGGTGCACGGATACGTCTAGATCCTCGGGGTCGACGCCGAGCGAGAACGTCAGGCAGGCCTGCGGATCGAGGTCGACGAGCAGCACCGAGTGCCCGAGCTCGGCGAGCGCGGCGCCGATCGAAGCAACGGAGGTCGTCTTGGCGACGCCGCCCTTCTGGTTGGCGATCGCAAGTGTCGTGGTCATCGGTGCCCATCATGCCGGACCGGGTTGCCGCAGCGGCGACGACACAGTTGGCTGGACGCATGTCGACTGCGATGATCACCGGCCCCACCGCGGGCCTCGGACTCCGTTTCGCCCACCAGCTGGCCGGTCGCGGCCACGACCTGGTGCTCGTCGCGCGGGACGAGGCCCGGCTCGCGGGGGTCGCTGACGACCTGCGTACGGCGTACGACGTCGACGTCGAGGTGCTGCCCGCCGACCTGGGCGACCGTCACCAGCTCGCCAGGATCGAGGCCAGGCTCGCCGATCTCGACCAGCCGGTCGACCTGCTCGTCAACAACGCCGGCTTCGGGCTCAAGGAGCGCTTTCTCGACAACGACGTGGCCACCGAGCAGGCCATGCTGGACGTGCTCGTCACTGCCGTGATGCGGCTCAGCCACGCGGCTCTCGGCGCCATGTCCGTCCGCGGCCACGGCGGGTTGATCAACGTGTCCAGCGTCGCGGCGTACCTCCCCCGCGGCACGTACGGCGCGGCGAAGTCGTGGGTCAACAGCTTCGGCGAGTGGGCAGCCGCGGAGTACGCCACCGACGACCTGCGCGTGATGACGCTCTGCCCGGGGTTCACCCGCACGGAGTTCCACCAGCGGATGGACGTCGCCAGCGGCTCGGCGCCCGGCTTCTTGTGGCTCGACGCCGACTTCGTGGTGACCAGGGCGCTTGCCGACTTCGACAAGGGCCGGACGCTCTCGGTGCCCGGCGCGCAGTACAAGCTGGTCACCGCGATGACGCGGCTGGTCCCGCACCGGGCGCTGCAGGCCGCGCAGTCGCTCGGTCGGCGCTGAGGGGCGCAGCCGAGGCTCAGCCCTCGCCCGCGATGAACGCCCGCACCGCGTCCGCCACGAGCTGGACGGCGATCGCCGAGAGCAGCAGGCCCGCGATCCTCGTCACCAGCAGCACGCCGCTCTCACGGATCAGTCTCAGGATCGGCAGGGAGTAGCGCATCGCCAGCCACAGGCTGATGTGGGTGAGGACCACGCCGAGGGCGACCGCGGTGAACGTCGCCAGCCCGTGCACCTGCTGCGAGAAGAGCATGGTGGCCACGATGGCGCCGGGGCCGGCCAGGAGCGGGGTGCCGAGGGGCACGAGCGCGACATTGGTGCCTGCTGCGGCAGTGGGCTCCTTCTCGTTGCCGGTGAGCAGCTCGAGGGCGACGAGCAGGAGCAGCAGGCCACCGGCACACTGCAGCGCGGGCAGCGAGATGTGCAGGTAGGACAGGATCTGCTGGCCGAAGAACGCGAAGGCGGTGATCACGACGAACGACACCGCCACCGCCTGCCACGCAGCCTTGCGGGCGGTGGCCGGCGAGCGACCCGAGGTCAGCGACAAGAAGATCGGGACCGTGCCGACCGGGTCCATGATCACGAAGAGCGTCACGAACACCTCGGTGAGGAGTACGACGTCGAGGACGCTGCTCACACCAGCACCTCGGGCGTCGGGCGGCCGGATCGCCGGGCCGACGCGGCAGCCAGCTCGAGGAGCCGGGCGTACTGGTCGGGCGCGGTCGTGAAGCAGCCGAGGTCGTGGTCGACCTTGCCGAGGCCGTGGTGGTCGCTCGAGCCGGTGACGACCAGGCCGAGGTTGGTGGCGATCCCGCGCAGCTCGGCGCGCTGGCCCGCGGTGTGGTCCCGGTGGTCGGCCTCGATGCCGGCCAGGCCGAGCTGCGCCAGCCCGGCGAACGCCGCCTCGTCGAGGGAGCCGGGGGCAGAGCGTCCCCACGGGTGCGCCATCACGGTGACCCCGCCGGCGTCGCGCACGGTCTCGATCATGGTGACCAGCTCCGCGGCGTAGCGGTGCACGTGGCCGGCCCGCCCCGGGCTCAGGAACCGGTCGAACGCCTCGCGGCGGTCGGCGACGACGCCGCGTTCGACGAGAGCGTCGGCGATGTGCGGGCGGCCGGCGGCCGCCGAGGCTCCGGCCACCCGGCGTACGTCGGCCTCGGTGACGTCGACACCGTGGTCCTGCAGCCGTTCGACGATGGCGGGGACCCGGGCGTTGCGACCGTCGAGGATGAGGCCGAGCCGCTCGACCAGCGGCGGGTAGTCGGGGTCCGGCAGGTAGGCCAGGAGGTGGACGCCGCGACCCTCGTGCCGGGTGCTGATCTCCATGCCCCGCACCAGCGAGATGCCGGCCGTCTCGGCCGCCCGGGAGGCCTCGCGCCAGCCGTCGGCGGTGTCGTGGTCGGTGAGGGCCACGACGTCGAGCCCGGCCCGCGCCGCCGCCTCGACGAGCTCCGCGGGAGTCTGCGTCCCGTCACTCGCGAGCGAGTGGGTGTGGAGGTCGATGCGCACGCCCCGAGGGTAGTGCCTCGGCCGGACGCGCTCGGCATCTCGAAACCGCCTCACCAGGTGGGCGGTGGGCCTCCGAAGTGCATCTCCACCAGCAGCGGACCGAGGCCCGAGGCCTCGCGCAGGATCCACTCGTCCCGCAGCAGCAGCACGGCCGACGCGGGCCTCAGCACCAGCCACAGCCAGCGCCCCGCGGCCTCCCCCGCGACCACGAACCGGTCGAACTCCTCGTCGGCCCCGCTCGTCGACACCGCCCACAGCGGTACGGGCTTGTGGTCGATCAGCACCTTCGCCATCGGCAGTCCGTCGCGGACCGCCGGGCCGGGGTCACGCCCACCCGTGCCGGCGATCCGCGGGCCGAGCCCGGTGCCGGGCTCCTCGGCGATGACGAAGACGTCGACCGGCCCGTCGAGGACGGTGGTGCCGGAGCAGCAGCTCACCGACGCGCGGGCGCGTCCGGAGGGCTCCGACACCACCGCGAAGTCGCTGACGTGCCATCCCGCGCCGAGCGGCCAGGGCAGGTAGGTCGGGAAGTCCCCCGCGGCGCTCAGGTGACTCGCGAAGCTGTCGTACGACGCCTCCGGGGGCCTCCACAGCGGCACCGTGGGGCCGTGGTCGGGGCAGGCCCAGACGCCGTCGTGCTCCGTGACGACGGATCGGCAGCGTGGACATCCCGCGACGAGGGACATGGGTCAACCGTGGAGCGCACGCCCCGCGCCGTCAAGGGCCTTCGTCAGGTGTTCCAGCGGAGCAGCACCGGGGTCTCACGCTCGAAGCCGAGCGTCGAGATCGTGGCCGTGTCGAGGCGCAGGTGGCGGCCGTCCACGACGTCCTGCTGGAGCCAGAGAGCGGCCAGCACACGCAGGGAGTGGCCGTGCCCGAAGACCAGCACCTTCCCCGTGGCCGCCCGCGCCCGGTCGACCACCCGGTGGAGTCGCTCCCCGACCTGCTCGGCGGTCTCGCCGCCCGGCGTCGGATGGTTGAACACGGTCCAGCCGGGCACGGTCTTGCGGATCTCGTCGGTGGTGATGCCCTCGTACTCGCCGTAGTCCCACTCCACGAGGTCGTCGTCGATCTCGGCCACGTCCGCGAACCCGGCGAGCTCGGCGGTCCGCCGGGCGCGCAGCCGTGGGCTCGTCAGCACCAGCTCGAACGACGTACCGGCCAGTCGCGCCGCCAGGGTGGCCGCCACCTGTTCGCCCTCCGCGGTGAGGGGGAGATCGGTGGTGGAGGTGTGTTTGAGATCCCGGCTCCACTCGGTCTCGCCGTGCCGACAGACCCAGAGCTCGTTCGTCATGGAACCAATAGTGACAGAAAACCTTGACCTATCGTTTGTCGATGCTATCGTTTATCGATATCTAGCCCCTTCGACCGGGAGAACGACATGAAGACACCGAGCCTCGACTTCGACCGCTGGGACTACGGCGCCACCAAGGCGCTGCTGGTCGCCGGCCTGGTCGCCATCCCGCTGCTCGTCGTCGGCCTGCCGCTGCTGTCGTGGGTGAACGGCGACGCACTCGTCTGGACGACGTTGCTCGACGACCGGACGGTCGTGACCGGCCCGGAGCCGCGCGGCGGGGTGGAGGCGGTGTGGGACGGCAGCGCCGTCGTCACGATCGCCAGTGCATCGACCGCCCTCCGGCTCCTCACCCTGCTGCCCTCCCTGATGGTCGCCGCCGCCGTGGGGGTGACCACCTGGTCCCTGCTCAGCCTGGTGCGCAGGATCCAGCGGGGCGAGAGCTTCACCTCGACGACCGTCACCCGGCTGCGCATCGTCGGCTTCACCTTGTTGCTCGCGCCATGGCTGGTCCAGGCCTTCGCCGGCCTGGCCGATGCCGCCGTGCTCGAGCGCGCGTTCGGGTCGCAGGTGCCGTTCTCGATCATGGTGGATGGCGGCTCCCTGGTCGTCTCGGCCCTCGGCCTGGCCGTGGGCGCCATGGCCGAGGCGTTCAGGCAGGGCGTGCTCCTGCGCGACGACGTCGACGGGCTCGTCTGATGCCGGTCGAGGAACCACACCGGGTGGTCTGCCGGCTCGACGAGCTGCTGACGGCCCGCGGCCTGACCATCGCCGCGCTGGCCGAGCGGATCGGCGTCACCGTGGTCAACATCAGCGTGCTGAAGAACCAACGCGCCAAGGCCATCCGGTTCTCCACGCTCACCGCGATCTGCGACGCCCTGGAGTGCCAGCCCGGCGACCTGTTCGCGGTCGAGCCTCAGGCGTCCTGACCGCCGGGCCAGAACCTGTCGGGCTGCGGCGTGGGACGGCCGGGCTGCTCACCGCCGCGCTCGGTCAGGTAGCTGTCCTTCGGCACCATCACCTTGCGACGGAAGATGCACACGACCTTGCCGTCCTGGTTGTAGCCGATGGTCTCGACGTGCACGACCCCCCGGTCGTCCTTGGACTTCGACTCCCACTTGTCGAGCACCTTCGTCTCGCCGTACAAGGTGTCCCCGTGGAACGTCGGCGCCACGTGGCGCAGCGACTCGATCTCGAGGTTGGCGATCGCCTTGCCCGAGACGTCCGGCACGCTCATGCCGAGCAGGATCGAGTAGACGTAGTTGCCGACCACGACGTTCTTGCCGAACTGCGTCGTCTCGCTGGCGTAGTTCACGTCGAGGTGGAGGGGATGGTGGTTCATCGTGAGGAGGCAGAACATGTGGTCGTCGAACTCGGTGACCGTCTTGCCCGGCCAGTGCTTGTAGGTCGCACCGACCTCGAACTCCTCATAGCTGCGTCCGAATTGCATGGCCCCATCCTGCCGGACCCCTATCCGACGACGACACCCGGCGTGGGTTGTCTCACGGGCGGGCCGGTCGGGCCCACACCAGCAGGCTCAGGAGCCCCCGCCACCGGCCTTGCGACGGTGCATCTTCGGGCCGGCGCCACCCTCGACCTCGGAGCCGTGCGCCTTCTCGCGCACCGGGCCGTCCTGGTGGACGCCCTTCTCCTTGGTGTTCTTGCGGTCCAGGGCCTCGCGCATCTTGGCCTTGAGGTCGTCGTTGTCGTTGGTGTCAGTCATCTTCACTGGCCTCCCTCGTCGGTGGTGGTGCCGGCGTCAGTGCGGCCCAGTGTGCCGTCTCCGGGACACGGAACCCAGCCGGTTCCCTTGCGGACCGGGTAGCACTCGCCGGTGCCGATCGCGGCGGCCACGGTCGCCTCCGCCACCACCATCGGGTGGTCGGTGCTGCGGGCCACGAGCGGGCTCCGGTCGGCGACGTAGTTGGCGAACGTGACCTCGGGCGAGCCGAAGATCCAGTCGACCTGCCACGGCTTGGGCGGCATCGCGCAGGCACCGGGCCCGGAGCCGCCGCCGTTGGCCGCCCGCATGGAGGCCTGGGTGGTGATCGGGCAGAAGTACTCTTCGCGGTCGTTCATGTCACCGGTGATGAACACCGGCAGGCCGGTGGTCGCCCGCAGGTTGTTGACCATGTTGACCTGGATCTGGGTCGCCTGGTTGCGGAACTGCTGGGCAGGACCCTGCGCGTCGGCGGGGTTGTGGAAGTTGGAGAAGTACATCTGGCGCCCGGTCTGCTTGTTCTTGAGCAGGATCAGCGGCATCTTCACGGGGTTTCCGCCGAAGTACGGGATGTCGATGCCGGTGGCGGAGACGAGCTCCCACTTGTCGAGGCGGTAGGCGATCGAGTTGGCCATCGAGGCCGGGCCGAGCTGCGGTCCCGGGTAGACGCCGTACTGGGAGCCGAAGGAGGCCATGAAGGCGGAGTACTGGGGAGGCTGGAACTCCTGGAAGCCCACGACGTCGACGTCGTGCAGCTGGAGCAGGCTCATCGACCACTGCATGCGGGTGGCACCGGAGGCGAAGCCCTTGCGGTCGCCGCCCGGCACGGTGTGGCCGGCGCCGAGGAGGTTGAACGAGCTGATGCGCACGGAGGTGGGGGCGGTCGCCCCGACCGGCACGCGGCCGAGCTTGAGCAGGAGGTCCTCGCGGTAGTCGGCCTTGGTCTGGGCGACCCGGGCGAGCTTCTTGACGGCCTTCTCGCGCTGGACGACCTGGACCTTGGCGGACTTGCCCTTGGTCTTCTTCGGCCGGGCCGCCACCTGCTCGACGACGTCGGCGGACGCCACCTCGGCGGACGTCGTCCTCTCGGGGGTCGCGGCCGGGCGCGGCGACCGGTCCAGGTCGAGGGTCAACGCCGCCAGCAGCACGGCGACGACCACCGCCACGGCGCCAGCGCGCAGTACGTCGGAGTGGGCGTACCGAGATGGCCGCACGAAGTCCCTCCTCAGGGCTGTGTTCAGGACGCGCCGCAGCAGTCGATCGCCGGGCGCTGCCCGAGTCTAACCGCTGGTCCCCTTCCCGGTCGCACATTCGCGACGGCCCGGAGTGCCACCAGCTGCTCGGGCGGGCGGTCAGCGCAGCTTGTAGTCCTCGAGGAGGCGGCGTCCGATGATCATCTTCTGGATGTCGGCGGTGCCCTCGCCGATGAGCATGAACGCGGCCTCACGGTAGAGCCGCTCGATCTCGTACTCCTTGGAGTAGCCGTAGCCGCCGTGGATCCGGAAGGAGTCCTCGACGACCTCCTTGCAGTACTCCGCCGCGAGGTACTTGGCCATCCCGGCCTCGACGTCGTTGCGCTCGCCCTTGTCCTTGAGCCGGGCCGCACGGACCATCATCGCGTGACCGGTCTCGACCTTGGTCGCCATCTCCGCGAGCCGGAACAAGATGGCCTGGTGCGCAGCGATCGGCTTGCCGAAGGTCTCGCGCTGCTGGGCGTAGGCGATGCCGAGCTCGAAGGCGCGGTTCGCGATGCCGCACGCCCGCGCCGCGACGTTCACGCGGCCGACCTCGACGCCGTCCATCATCTGGTAGAAGCCCTTGCCCGGCTCGCCACCCAGGATCTGGTCGGCGGAGATCTTGTGTCCCTCGAAGATGGCCTCGGTCGTGTCGACGCCCTTGTAGCCCATCTTGTCGATCTTGCCGGGAATGGTGACGCCCTGGGCCGTCTCGCCGAAGCCGGGCTCCTTCTCCACCAGGAACGTCGACATCTTCTTGTAGACCGACACGTCGTCGTCGGAGTCCTCGTCGGTGCGCACCAAGACGGCGACCAGGTTCGACGAGCCGCCGTTGGTCAGCCACATCTTCTGACCGGTGATCTCGTAGCCCCCGTCACCGCCCGCGGTCTTGACGGCCCTGGTCTTGATCGCCGCCACGTCCGAGCCGAGGCCGGGCTCCGACATCGAGAACGACCCACGGACCTCCCCGGTGGCCATCCTGGGCAGGTACTTCTGCTTCTGCTCCTCGGTGCCGTGCTGCATCAGCATGTAGGCCACGATGAAGTGCGTGTTGATCACGCCCGACACGCTCATCCAGCCGCGCGCGATCTCCTCGACGCACAACGCGTAGGTCAGCAGCGACTCGCCGAGGCCGTCGTACTCCTCGGGGATCATCAACCCGAAGATGCCCAGCTCCTTGAGGCCCTCGACGATCTCGGTCGGGTACTCGTCGGCATGCTCGAGCTCGGTGGCCACCGGGATGATCTTGGTGTCCACGAAGCTGCGGACGGCCTTGAGGATCTCGATCTGGTCCTCGGAGAGGCCCTCGGTCTGGCAGAGGCGACCCATGACATGTCCTATCTGTGGAGCGAGCACGACGACGCGTCATGTTACGGGCGGGTACGGCGTCGCCGGCACCGCACCTGCCTGCCGAGACGGCCCGGGGGCCGGTGGTGCCGGGAGGATCAGTCGTCCTCCCAGGCATCACCCTTCTTGAGCTGGGGCTCCTCGACGGGGGCCTGGGTGACCATCCGGCCGTACGCGTTCGGGGCGCGGTAGGGGATGTAGAGAGCCTGGTGCGAGCCGTTGTTCCAGATGTAGTTGAAGTTCGCGACCCAGTCGGGGACGTAGCGCGCCGGCAGCCGGATGATGACCTCGTCGCCTCGCAGGCCACCGAAGTTCCAGTTGCTCGAGCCCGTCCAGACACCGCCGCTCGCCGGGTTGCCCTCGTAGGTGCCGGAGACGACCAGGTACTTCTCGTGGCTGTAGAGGTCGATCTCGCCGTCGTAGTCGGTGTCGTAGCCGTCGACGTGCACCGGCAGGTAGCCCCGCGGGGTCCCCTTGGTGAACGACGCACGGACCGACTTGCCGGCCATGCCGTACATGACCTGGACGTCGCAGCCGTCGGCGTGCAGCTGACGCATCTTGTCGGCGAGGTAGACACCGCGGCCATCGGCCCACGAGTGCATCGACACGCGCACGAGGGTCCGGCCGTTGCGCCCGAAGCCCGCCGCCGGCGGCGTCTTGCAGTCGATCTGGTTGAGGATCGCCATCTCGGGGTCGGTCTTGGCCGTGGGGTACGGGAACGGCATCGCCTGGATCTGGAACTCGCCGGCCTGCTTGACCCAGTAGGGGTTCTTGGTGCGCTTGTCCTTGCGCATCATCCGCCACAGCTGGTCCATGCCCTGGTAGAACGCCGGGTCGTTGCTGCGGACCAGCATGTCGTTCCACTGGTTGACCACGGAGTTCTCGGTCAGGTTGAACGAGCCGGTGAACACGACGTCGGTCGCGCCGCTCTTGAGGCCGGAGAACAGGAACATCTTGGTGTGCAGGTTCTCGCCGCGCTTGAAGTGACGGCAGCCGAAGTGGCACTCGTAGGAGAAGTTCTGCTTCCAGCGGTTGCCGCCCAGGCCCTGCTTGAGGATCTTCTGGGCCCCGGTGAACTGGTGGTTGTTGAGCAGCACCTGCACGTGGACGCCGCGCTTCTTGGCCCGAACCATGGCGCTGGCCATCCGCTTGCGGTCCCAGGAGAACAGCGAGACCCGGATCCGCGAACCGCGCTTGGCGTGGTTGATGGTCTTGAGGATCTGCTTCTCGATCCGCAACTCCTTGCGGTCGGCCTCCCGCGGGTGGTTGAAGTGCCCACCTTCGCGCGGCTCCCAGTTGCGGCCCGCCTGGGCCGGCGCGGCGAGCGCGGTGAACAGCAACGCCACGATGAGAAGGATTATCCCCCGGAACTTCATTCCCCATGCCTCCGAAGTCGGTTCAACGACCGAGAGAGCCTAACCCAGGACCCGGACTCCTCCTCATCGGCGGAAGCGCCGGTGGACGCGTCGAGCCCTTCCTCCTCCGCGAGCTGGCGACGCAGCTCGTCGCGCTCGCGGGAGATGCTGCGGACGTCCTCGAGCATGGCCGCGATGGTCTGCGCGGCCGACTCGACGAGCTCGGCGTCGCCGACCTCGCTGGGGTGCCGGAGGTCGGGCAGCGGCTGGGGCGCCAGGAGCCCGGGATCGCCGCGGATGTCGAAGCCGCCCTCGGCGATCAGGTCGACCGCCTTGTCGGCCCGCTTGCGGTGCTGCTTCTCGTAGGCCTCCTCGCCGACACGGAACCGCTCCCCCGACTCGGGGAGCACGCCGCCCTCGGCGAGGTAGCCGCGGACCCACCGACCCCGGTCGCCTGCGGTCAGGAAGTCGGTGAGGTGCGGGGTGACCCTGCGCAGCAGCTCGACCTCGACGACGCCCAGGGACGGGTTGGCCACGTCTGCGGGCGCCGGGAGGCTGTCGGCGTCGACACCGAGCACGTCGCAGAAGCGCCGCCACAGGTCGTCGGGCGTCGGGGTGGACGGGTCGACCGGGAGCACGTGGATCTGCTCGCGGGGCAGCACCTGCGACCACCTCTTGAGGATGTCGTGCAGGTCGAAGGAGCCCCAGCCCCACTCGTTGGTGGGGTCATAGGCGTAGCGCACCGGCCAGTCGTCGATGGCCATCGTGCCGCCGTTCTTGATCCACTCCTGCCAGCGCGAGGCGACCAGCTCGGTGAGCGGTCGGGCGGTGACGATGGCGTGCAGCTCGGCGTCGGGGAACGAGTCGACCATCCGCTGCACGTGCTCGGGCGCGGCGGCACCGAAGAACTCGTGGCTGATCACGCCGTCGCCGTCGAACGCCAGGATCTCGTCGACGAGGTCCTGCCAGGGCGCGGTGATGTTGCCGGCGCGGCGCGCGAGCCGCGGGTCCTGCCGGATGTCGAGCGACGCGAGCAGGTGGCGACGGTGGCGGGGTCCGGGCACCAGCACCCCGGCCCGGCGCAGGCGGTCCTTGTTGGACCACAGCGCCGTCTGGAGGTAGGTCGTGCCCGTCTTGGGCAGGCCGAGGTGGATGAAGACCCGGCGAGGCATCAGCGCGGCCCGCCGAGGCTTTCGCGGTAGCGGTCCACGACGGCCCGGACCTGCGACTCGTCGCGCTCGGAGAGAGGTACGACGAGCTCCATCATGGCGTCGGTCAGCTCCGCGATGCGGAGGTTCAGCTGACGGTTCTCCTGCACCGCCTCCTCGAGCGCAGCCACGCGGGCCCGCAGGGTGCGCCGCGACGCGAACCGGTCGGCGATGGACTTGACGTTGTCTGTGTTCATGGCTCTCACTTCCAGGTGACCGCCAGTCTGGCGATGTTGTCGGCGCCGGCGGCGTCGCCCTCGTTGAGCATCTCGCGATGTCCCACGGTGCCACCGTGGGCGGCGACGAGGTCCAGCAGGTCGTCCAGGCCGACGGGCGTGACGGGTCCGTTGCTCCGAGGACTGCGCTCGGCGCCCACCTGCACCTGGCAGTAGAGCGCGCCACCACCGCGGGTCAGGACCCGGGCCAACCGGAGCAGGTTGTCGCGTCCGGCGCCGTCCACGGCGTCGAGCACGTGGCGGGCGGTCACCACGCGCGGCCCGGGCAGCCTGCTCAGGTCGGCGGCCGCGTCGAGCACCGAGCGGTTCTCGGTGAGGTTGACCCAGCGGAACGACACCGGCAGCCCTTCGGCCTCGGCCACCTTCCGCATGCGGATGTAGGACTTGTAGTGGGCGTCCATCCCCCAGGTCGACCGGCCCTGACGACCCAGCCAGACCGCGTCGGTGCCGTAGCCGCAGCCGAGGTCGACGATGGTGCCCACGCCGGCGTCCGCGTGGGAGTGCACCCACTGCGCGAAGCCACTGGGCTCGTCGGGCGTGAGGTCCTTGCCGCCCATGCCGCGACCCTGGCCGACCCGGATGCCGCGGAACCAGCCGTTGAGGCGCAGCCGCGTGGAATCGGGCGTGGTGAAGACGTAGGCGGGGTCGGGCACGCGCCAGCTGTCGCCGTACATCGCGGCGAGCAGGTGGTCGGGCTGTGCGGGGGCAGCGAACGTGCGGCCCTCGAGCTCGACGGTGGTGCGCGGGAAGATCCAGTGCTCCTCGAACGGTGCGCCCACCTCGCCCATCAGGTAGAGCCTGCCGTCGCGCATGAATCCGCCGAAGACGTCCAGCCCGCGGATGCTGCCGTCGGCCTCCGGCACGTGCACCTTGACCGCGATGCCGCTGTAGCGGGTGACCACGAAGCCCATCTCGACCAGCGTGCGCTGCAGCGCGAACGACTCCAGCATCACGTCGACGGGGTGGGTGTGCCGGCTGACGTAGCCCAGGTCGGCATCGGAGTCGTGCCCGATCAGCTTGCCGTCGCGGTAGGCGCCGAGCAGCGTGCCGTAGGCCAGGAAGCCTTCGATGCCGCAGTCGTCGAGAGCGTCCAGGACCGTGCCGATGGCGTCCATGAGGGGTGCCACCTGGTCGGCGTCGCGGCTCACGAACAGCCGCGAGAGGCGGTTGGACTTGTCGAGGCCGAGCGGGCGACCCTTGCGATCCTGTACGGCGACCCGGCCGCTGCCCGTGCCGAAGCTGACCTCGCCGGCGTACAGCTCGGCGTCGGCGACGTGGTCGACCAGTGCGAGCCGGGTGGCGCCCTCGAGGAAGCGGCGCAGCGGCTGGGGCCAGGCGATGGAGCGGTCTCCCCCACGGCCCTCGGTGTCGCGCTGGAGCCAGAACGACCACACCCGGGTGCCGTCGAACGTCACGTCGACGACCACGTCGTCGCGGGAGCTGAAGCGGATCCCGTCGTCGTCGATCCGGACGTCGTGCAGCGTCGTCGCGCTCACCGCGCTCCCACCCCCGCCGCGTCGTCGGGAGACGACAGGGCCTTCCAGTTGTTGACCCGGCCCATGAGCCGGCAGGCGTCGAGGACGAGGTCGTCGAGCGACTCGGGCGGCGGCCCGTGGTCCTCGCCCACCTGGGCCGTCAGCCACGCGCGAGCGCTGAGGGCGGCAGCCCGCGTCTCGGCCTCGTCGACACCCGGCGCCTTGTCGGGTACGTCGTCCAGGTCTGCGTCGAGCCGGATGTCGGCGAGGTCACCGAACACCGGGTAGGCGCGGCCCTCGAGGAACGACCGGACCTCCCGGTTGATCGAGAGGCCGAGCCTGGCTCCGCCACGGTCGAGGACCGGCCTGGACTCCTCGCCGCGGCGCTCGACCAGGGCACCGCGCGCCAGCTGGCGCATGCCGCGGCGGTAGAGCTTGGGGCGCACGACCGAGAGGTGGTGGTTGGCACGGCGGAGGAAGTCGCACGAGCCGTAGCCCAGCGACGGGTTGGACTCCACGACCGACAGGTCGACGTCGATCTCGGGCAGGCCGGCGGCTGCGACGAAGCGCTGCCACAGCACCTCGGGCGGCGATCCCGACGGCGGCACCGTGACGACGTGCACGCTCCGGACGCCTGCGGCCTCCTCCCAGCGTCGTACGAACGAGGGGATCTGCTGGGCCCGGTTGAAGGTCTTGAAGGCACGGGTCTTGCGTGCCCGGCCGAGGAACGTGGGCTCGATCGAGCGCAGGTAGTCGGGCCAGCCCTCGGTGCCCAGGTTGCGGCAGTAGGTCTGCCACTGGGCCGGGATCGCACCGAGCTGGTCACGCACCGACACGACGACCTCGACCCGGTCGTCGGCGAACGGCTCGAGCGCGGCGGCGACATGGCGCGCTGCGGCGAAGCTGAGGAACTCCATCGAGACGAGAAGGTCGCCGTCGGTGCCGGCGGCCAGGGCCTGCCAGCGCTCACGGTTGCGCTGTGGGAGGCGCGGCAGCTTGAGCAGGTCGAGGACGGCCTGCGGGCTGCCTGCGGGATAGCCCACTCCGGCATCGGCGAGCGCAACGCGGTGCGTGGCCAGCACCGACTGGATGAAGCTCGTGCCGGTCTTCATCGCACCCACGTGAAGGATCACGCGACGGGTCACTTGCTGCCTCGATCCGCTTCCAAGGGCTCGTCAACAGGGGCGAACCTAGCATCAGGTGCGCCTTCGACCCGAGTCTAGGATCGTCAGGGTCCACGTCCCCACTCGACCACGAGGTGTCTGCATGCGGCACGGCCCGCACCGCTCCGGTCGTCGCTGGCTGGTGGCCGCGACGACCCTGGCACTGATGGCCACCAGCGCCGCGGCCTGCAGCTCCGACGATCCCCAGCGCAGGGTCAAGCCCAAGCGACAGACGCCCACGTCGGCGGCCCCGGTGCCCGACCCCGGTCCGAGCGACACGGTGCTGCCGCCGTCCGCGCTGGCGCCGAAGCCGCTCGCGGCGCCGTCCAAGCGACCCAACATCCTCCTCATCACCGCCGACGACGCCACGATCGGCGACCTCGACCACATGCCACAGCTCCAGGAGTACGTCGCCGACAAGGGCGTCACGGTCGAGAACGCGCTGGCGCCGACCCCCATCTGCGTGCCGGCCCGCGCCTCGCTGCTGACCGGGCAGTACTCCCACAACCACGGCGCCCTGACGATCGAGGGCGAGGGTGGCGGGTTCGACGCGTTCGCAGACGACGACACGCTGCCCGTGTGGCTGCAGAGCGCCGGCTACGACACGTTGTTCGTGGGCAAGTACCTCAACGGCTACGGCGAGGACGAGCCGACCTACGTGCCGCCGGGCTGGACCGACTGGCAGGCGACCGTCGACCCGTCGACGTACAACTTCGCGAAGCCGCAGATCAACCACAACGGCAAGGTCACCGAGCACGAGCAGTACTCCACCGACCTGCTGCGCGACCTCTCCGTCAGCGAGATCAACGACCCGGCGCGCGCGGCCAGGCCCTGGTACATGTGGGTCAACTACGTCGCCCCGCACACCGGGCAGCCGCTCCAGGACGACGACCCGCTCAAGACCGACCCGGACAGCGACAAGAGCCTGAAGACCACCGTGCCGGCGCCGGAGTACGAGGACACGTTCAGCGACCAGGACCTGCCCACCACTCCCGACATGTTCGAGGCCGAGACGTCCGACAAGACCGTGGGGAGGGTGACCTACCAGCGCTGGAACCAGCGCGACCGGGCGCTGCTGCGGGAGTCCTACCAGCAGCGCCTCGAGTCGCTCCAGTCCGTCGACGACGCGGTCGCCGAGACCGTCGAGGCGCTGCGCAGCACGGGCCAGCTGGACAACACCTGGATCGTGTTCACCGGCGACAACGGCTACGCCTCCGGCCAGCACAACATCGCCGGCAAGCTGTGGTACTTCAGCGACATCCTCGGCATCCCGATGGTGATGCGCGGGCCCGGCCTGCCGCGAGGCGAGACGGTCTCGACCCCCGTCACCAACCCCGACCTGGCCACCACGTTCGCGTCGCTGGCCGGGGCCACCCCGACCCGCCCGCAGGACGGCGTCGACGTGTCGCCGTACCTCACGACGAAGGCCGACACCCGCGTCATCCCCATCGAGGGATATCGGGTGTCGGGCGGCCTGAAGCCGCTCTACTACGGCGTCTGGGCCGGCCCGTGGACCTATGTCCGGACCCCGGGCCGGCGCGAGGAGCTCTACAACCGCGACCTCGACCCCTACGAGCTGAGCAGTGTCGCCGACGACCCGCGCTTCGCCACCCAGCTCGGCGAGCTCCGGCGGCTCGCGAAGGAGCAGCACACCTGCGCCGGCGTCACCTGCGCACAGGAGTTCTACTCCTCGGCCCAGCGCTGACCGGGAACGGGCTTGCCGGCCGGTAGGTTTGGACGGTGAGCTCCACCCCGACCCGCGTCTACGTCGCCCGCCTCGTCGGGCTGCCGGTCTTCGACCCCCAGGGTGACCAGGTCGCCAAGGTGCGCGACATCGTGGTGGCCCTGCGCTCGGAGGCCAACCAGCCGCGCGTGCTCGGGCTGGTGACCGAGGTGTTCGGCCGCCGCCGGATCTTCGTGCCGATGACGCGGGTCACCCACGTCGACGCGGGCCAGGTCTCGATCACCGGGCTGCTCAACATGCGGCGCTTCGAGCAGCGGCCCACCGAGACGCTGGTGATGGCGCAGATGCTCGACCGCTCGGTCACGATCGCACCGTCGGGCATCCAGGGCACGGTCTACGACGTCGCGATGGAGCAGGCCCGCAACCGCGACTGGGTGATCAGCCGGGTCGCGGTGACCGAGGCGGCCAAGGGCTTCCGGCGTCGCGGTCAGACGCATGTCGCCGAGTGGCGGGACGTCGAGGGGCTGACCCGTCGCGAGGAGACGCAAGGGGCCACCCAGCTGCTGGCCTCCATGAACGAGATGCGGCCGGCCGACGCGGCACACATGATGCACGGCCTGCCCCCCGAGCGCCGCAAGGCGGTCATCGCGGCCCTCGGCGACGAGCGGCTGGCCGACGTGCTCGAGGAGCTGCCCGAGGAGGACCAGGTCGAGATCCTGGAGTACCTCGACTCCGAGCGCGCCGCTGACGTGCTCGAGGAGATGTCGCCCGACGACGCCGCCGACCTGATCGCCGACCTGCCGCCCGCCATGGCGACCACCCTGCTGGCGCTCATGGAGCCCGACGACGCCGAGGACGTCCGGCGGCTGATGTCGTACGCCGAGCACACGGCCGGCGCGATGATGACCCCCGAGCCGGTGATCCTCGACCCGCAGGCCACCGTGGCCGACGCCCTCGCCCACGTGCGCAACCCCGAGCTCACACCGTCGCTGGCCGCACTCGTCTACATCTGCCGGCAGCCGCTCGAGACGCCCACCGGCCGGCTGCTGGGCGCGGCCCACATCCAGCGACTGCTCCGCGAGCCGCCATCCACCCTGGTGGCGGCCGCGCTCGACGAGTCGATGGACCCGCTGCGCCCCGAGGCGACGATCGACCAGGTGGCGGCTCACCTCGCGACGTACAACCTGGTCGCGGCCCCGGTCGTCGACGAGGAGGGCCGGCTGCTGGGCGCGGTCACCGTCGACGACCTGCTCGACCACATGCTGCCCGAGAACTGGCGCGACAACGCCGTGCGTCCCGGCCCGATCGGTGGTGCCCGATGAGCGACTCCCGCGCCCCCCGCCGGCTCGACACCCCGCGCGACAGCCGACGCTCGCTGGTGCGCAGGCCGTCGTACGACTCCGACACGTTCGGGATCTTCGCCGAGCAGTTCGCGCGGTTCATGGGCACCGCGAGCTTCTTGATCTACATGACGCTCTTCGTCGTCGTCTGGGTCGTCTGGAACCTGTCCGCACCCCAGGCGATGCGGTGGGACGACTACCCGTTCATCTTCTTGACGCTGATGCTCAGCCTGCAGGCGTCGTACGCCGCGCCGCTCATCCTGCTCGCGCAGAACCGGCAGGAGAGACGCGACAAGATCATCAACGAGCGCGACCGCCAGGCCAACGCCCGCGCGCACGCCGACATGGAGTACCTCGCCCGTGAGGTGGCCTCGTTGCGGATGTCGGTCGGAGAGATGGCCACCCGCGACTTCATGCGCTCCGAGCTCCGCTCCCTGCTGAACGACCTCGACGAGCGGGTGCGCGCCGAGCCGGGCGCCGAGGCGGACGTCACAGACCCCTGACCCGCTCCGCCCGTCGTCGGCTTCAGGGCAGCAACTAGGCTGGGGGATCATGAGCACCCCCACTCTCGAGCAGGTCCAGGCCGCTCTCGCGAAGGTCAACGACCCCGAGATCAAGCGCCCCATCACCGACCTCGGCATGGTCGAGTCCGTCGACATCGCCGGCGACGGAGTGGTGTCGCTCACCGTCTTGCTGACGGTGGCCGGCTGCCCCATGAAGGACACCATCACGCGCGACGTGACCGGCGCCGTCGAGAGCGTCCCCGGCGTGGCTCGGGTCGAGCTCACGCTGGGCGTCATGTCCGCGGAGCAGCGCGGTGCGCTGGGCGAGACGCTCCGGGGCGGGCAGGCCCAGCGGGAGATCCCGTTCGCGCAGCCGGGCTCGCTCACCAAGGTCTACGCCATCGCCAGCGGCAAGGGCGGCGTCGGCAAGTCGTCGGTCACCGTCAATCTCGCCCTGTCGCTGGCCAAGCAGGGCCTCAAGGTCGGTGTCGTCGACGCCGACATCTACGGCCACTCCGTGCCGGCCATGCTCGGCGTCGCCGACTCCCGTCCTACCCAGGTCGACGACCTGATCATGCCCGTGCCGACGTCGTCCGGCGTCTCCGTCATCTCGATCGGCATGCTCAAGCCGCGCCGCGACCAGGTGGTTGCCTGGCGCGGCCCGATGCTCGACCGCGCGCTGGTGCAGATGCTCGCCGACGTCTACTGGGGCGACCTCGACGTTCTGCTCCTCGACCTCCCGCCCGGCACCGGCGACGTCGCGATCTCCCTGGGCCAGCACCTGCCCAGCGCCGAGGTCCTGGTCGTCACCACGCCGCAGGAGGCGGCCGCCGAGGTGGCTGAGCGCGCCGGCACGATGGCCTCGATGATGCACCAGCGCGTCATCGGCGTCATCGAGAACATGAGCTACCTCCCCTGCCCGCACTGCACGCCCGAGGGCACCGACCACCGCCTCGAGATCTTCGGCGCCGGCGGCGGTGACCGGGTCGCGGCCACGCTGTCGCAGCGCTTCGGCTACGACGTGCCCGTGCTGGGCACGATCCCGATCGACATCTCCCTGCGCGAGGGCGGCGACTCCGGCAAGCCCATCGTCGACTCCGACCCCACCGCGCCCGCTGCGATGGTCCTCGCCGACATCGCGGCCACCCTGTCCGGCCGCGGGCGCGGCCTCGCGGGCATGCAACTGGGTCTCACCCCGTCGAGTAGGTTCTGAGCCATGTTCGGAGTCGGGTTGCCAGAGATGGCGCTGATCGCGTTCATCGCCGTCCTGGTCTTCGGTCCCGACAAGCTCCCCGGCCTCGCCCAGCAGGCCGGCCAGCTCCTCCGCAAGGCCCGCACCATGGCCAACAGCGCGCGCGACGAGCTGCGCACCGAGCTCGGGCCCGAGTTCGCCGACCTCGAGCTGCGCGACCTCGACCCGCGCAGCATCGTGCGCAAGCACATCATCGAGGCGATGGAGGAGGGCGACGCCGCCGACGGCGGGAAGAAGAAGCCCCGGCTCGGCGAGGGCCAGCTCCCGCCGTACGACGTCGAGGCGACCTAGCTCCTAGCCGACCGGACGACTCTGCACCGCGGCCAGCCGCGCGAAGCTGATCAGCAGGGTCGCGCCGTGGTCGCCAGTCGCCTCCACGAAGTCTGCCCCCACCCGGGTCAGGCGCACGTCGTGACGTGAGCCGTCGACCAGGTGCACCAGGCAGCGTTCGCCGGCCTCTGCGAGCCGACGCAGCGCCGAGCCCAGCCCGAGCCGGGTCAGCGGCGACCAGGCCACCTCGGGCACCGATCGCGGCGACGCGTCGCGCACCGCACAGACGGCGGAGAGCGGGACGATCCACTCCTGCGACCGGGCCGCGACCAGGCACCACTCGGCGTTGACCCGGTGCAGCTCGCCGCGGATCGCGCCGAGGCCGAGCACCTCCAGGCCGACCTCAGCGTCGAACGAGGCCATCAGCCTGCTGGCCAGGGTGACGTGCTGGTACTCGGTCCGGCTCCGGTCGGCCACCTCGGCGTCGCGCTCGGCGTCGTACAACGCCTCCGCCTGGCCCTCCAGGTCGTCGAACAGCGCGAACAGCTGCTCCTCCCAGGTCATGGCGCCCCCGTCATGGGGCCAGTCTGGCGCACCCGAGCGGATGACGCGGGTGCCGCTGCACACCTGTGCACAACTGATTGACGACCGAAAGAAAAAGCCTTTGAATGAAGCAAACAGAAGCAAACGAAGGGTTAGTCGATGCCTCGCGGGAATGCCGCACCCACCAGCGACCACCGGGTGCTGCGCTGCACGCTCGTCTGGCTGGGCGTCACCGTCACGGTGGCGGCCGGGGTGCTGGTGGCCGGCGGCGAGATCTCGGCAGCATGGCGCAGCGAGTGGGGCGGGCTGACCTTCGACGCGCTGCTCGTGCGAGGGACCGCCGTGGTGGGGGCCCTCGCCGGCGCCTGGATTTGGCTGATCACCACGATCACCGTGGTCGAGGCGGCGCACGGTCCCGAGCGGCCGGTCGTCGCCCTGGGTCCGGTCCGCCGGTTGGTGCTGGCCGCCTGCGGCGTGGCCCTGGCGAGTGGCGCGCTGACCGTGCCCGCTGGCGCCGCCCCCGGCCACGCAGACCGCACCGACGCTCCGACCTCGGCGCCGCAGCGGGTGCTCGACGGACTGCCACTGCCCGACCGCGCCAGCATCCGGGGCTCCGCCGAACCGCCCGCGGCGCCCCCGGGCACCGCCGCTCCCGCACAGCCGGTCGCGCACCGGCCGCCTGCTCGGGCCGGCACCGTCGTCGTGCGCGCCGGCGACTCCCTGTGGTCGATCGCCGCCGCCACGCTCCCGCCCGGCGCCTCCGACGGTCAGGTCGACCTGCGGTGGCGGGAGATCTACGCCGCCAACCGGACCGCCGTCGGCACCGACCCCGACGCCATCCGGCCCGGGCTGCGCCTGGCGTGGCCACCCGCCTGACCTCAGACCACTGCGAACCTCCTCGGAAAGGTGTCGACCATGACCAGCAACCGGAACGCCTCGGTCACTCCCCTCCGCGCCGCCGTCGGCGTGGCGAGCGTGCAGGGCTCGCTGGCGCTCGACCTCGCGCCGCGCTTCGACCCACCGGCGCCCGCCCTGGTGCCGAGCGCGCCGAGCCAGGACGTCGTCGAGGTCGACGACGCCGAGCGCAGGCGCGTCGACTCCTTCGTCGGTCGCTACCTCAGGGCCGCCGTCGAGATCGTCGCCGGCGACCGACCGCCGTCCCAGGTCGCCCGGCACACGCAGCCCGACGTGTACGCCGACCTGCGGCGCCGCGCACTCCTGATCGCCCGCGCCGGCGGGCACACGCCCGGCCAGGGCCGCACGCGCGAGGCGATCCGGCCGCAGCTGGTGTCGGCCCACACCAGCCTCGTCCGTGCCGACGCCGTCGAGGCCTGCCTGGTCGTGCGGTACGGCGCCCGGTGCCGGGCCGTGGCCGCCCGGTTCGAGCGCCAGCGCGAGCGCTGGATCTGCGTAGCCCTCGAGTTTGCGTGATACAGCAGCGCGCGAGGCACGAGCGCGCTGCGTGGGCTTCAAGAGGTCGAGCAAGCGCGCGACCGAGCCTGCGAACTCGCGGCAGCGCGTCGAGACCCAGTAGATGACAGGCAACCTCGCGGCAGCGCGTCGAGACCCAGTAGATGACAGGCAACCTCGCGGCAGCGCGTCGAGACCCAGTCAGCGACAGACGACCCCACACCCAGCGGTACCCCCTTGACGCATACCGATATCGGCATACGATGTCGCCATGGCACGCGCAGCGACCACGTCGGACGTCTTCAACGCGATCGCCGAGCCGCAGCGCCGGGAGATCCTGGCGCTGCTGCAGACGGGTGAGCGGCCGGTGACCGAGCTGGCCCACGAGCTGGGGCTGTCCCAACCGGGGGCGTCCAAGCACCTCCGGGTGCTCCGGGAGGTCGGGCTGGTGCGGGACCGCAGGGCTGGCAGGCAGCGCCTCTACGGGCTCGACGCCCGCGGCCTGCGACCGGTCCACGAGTGGACCGGAGGGTTCGAGCGGTTCTGGAACGAGAGCTTCGACCGACTCGACGAGTACGTGCAGGACCTGAAGCAGGAACGACGAGAGGAGTAGCTGATGGGCACCACGGGACGAGGAGCGCCGGCGCCGTCCGCGACGGCCGACCGCGAGATCACCATCTTCCGAGACATCGACGCCCCCCGGGAGCTGGTGTTCGAGGCGTTCACCGAGCTGCGGCACCTGTCGAGGTGGTGGGGTCCGGAGGGGTTCACCACCACCACGCGGGCGTTCGAGTTCCGTGTCGGCGGAGCGTGGGACTTCGTGATGCACGGACCGGACGGGACGGACTACCAGGAGTGGATCTCCTGGACCGAGATCGTCGCGCCGGAGCGGATCGAGCTGCTCCACGGAGAGTCCAGCACCGACCCGGACGCGTTCGAGTCGGTCCTCACGTTCGCGCCCGACGGCCCGGACGGCAGTGCGACCCGGGTCGAGATGCACACGGTGTTCCCCACCGCAGAGCTGCGAGACCAGGCGGTCGATCGGTACCACGCGATCGAGGCCGGCCAGCAGACCCTGGGCAACCTGGCCGCCTACGTCGCCGAGATCGCTCGGTCGGGGATGGCGGACTGATGGCCGGGAGGGTGTTCTTCAGCGTGACGATGTCGCTGGACGGGTTCATCGCGCCCGAGTCCCCCGACGACCTGATGGGGCAGCAGTGGATGGAGCTGCAGCAGTGGGTCTTCCCGCAGCGATTCTTCCGCGAGAACCTGTCGCTCGGCGAGGGCGGCGAGGAGGGTCGCGACAACGACATCGTGCGGGAGACGCATCTGCGCACCGGCGTGAGCGTGATGGGCAAGCGCATGTTCGAGGCCGGCGAGCAGGCATGGCCGGAGGAGGCGCCGTTCCACACGCCGGTCCTCGTCGTGACGCACGAGAGGCGCGACCCCTGGGAGCGCAGGGGTGGCACGACCTTCCACTTCGTCAACGACGGCATCGAGACCGCGGTCGAACGCGCCCGCGAGGTCGCCGGCGATCGGGACGTCCGCATCGCGGGCGGCGGCGCGACGATCCTGCAGTGCCTGAACGCCGGCCTGGTCGACGAGTTCTCGGTCGCCGTGTCGCCCGTGCTGTTCGGCTCGGGGATCCGCCTGTTCGAGGGCGTGGACGCGGACCGTGTGTCCTTGGCGCAGGTCCGCGCGGAGCCCTCCCCCAGGGTGACGCACCTGACGTACGCAGTCCGGGAGCGGTAGCCGCAGCCCGGCCGCCCGGCCGACAGCCGGGGCGGCCGCAGATCAGCCGCTGACGCGCGTGGTCAAACCCGTGGGCCCACCCGGAGCGCCGTGGCACTTCTTGAACTTCTTGCCCGAGCCGCAGGGGCAGTCAGCGTTGCGACCGACCCCGGCGAACTCGTCGTCGACGGCCTGCTGACCGGTGACCTCCGCCTCGCCGTCCTCGCTGGGCGCGGAGTAGGAGAGCCGCTGCGGCTTCTTCTCGCGCTCGAGACCCTTGGCCCGGATGGAGGGCGCGTGGGCTGCGGCGGCGGCCATGTCGATGCCGCCGGCCGCGGGGGCGGCGACCCCGTGGTCGTGCTCGTGGTCGTGCTCGTGCTCGTGCTCGTGGTCGTGGACGTGGGTCTGGTCGTCCTCGTCGTCGTCCACCTCCACCTGCAGGTTGAACAGGAAGCCGACCGACTCCTCCTTGATGCCGTCCATCATGGCGGCGAACATGTCGAATCCCTCGCGCTGGTACTCGACCAGCGGGTCGCGCTGGGAGTAGGCACGCAGGTAGATGCCCTCGCGGAGGTAGTCCATCTCGTAGAGGTGCTCGCGCCACTTGCGGTCGAGCACGGAGAGCACGACGCGTCGCTCCAGCTCGCGCATGACCTCGTCGCCGACCTCGGCCTCGCGCCGGTCGTAGGCAGCCTGGGCGTCCTTGGTGATGTCCTCGACGAGGACCTCACGGGAGAGCCCGGCGCGCCCGCCCGCCTCCTCCTCGATCTCGCTGAGCGACAGCCCGATCGGGTAGAGCTGGCCGAGCGCGGTCCACAGCGCCTCGAGGTCCCACTCCTCGGCGAAGTCGGTGGTCGCACCCATGACGTATCCGGCGACGACGTCACCGATGAAGGTGCGGATCTGCTCCTCGAGGTCGGCACCCTCGAGCACCCGGCGGCGCTCGCCGTAGATGACCTCCCGCTGACGGCTCATCACGTCGTCGTACTTGAGGACGTTCTTGCGGGACTCGAAGTTCTGCGACTCGACCTGGCCCTGGGCGCTGGCGATGGCGCCCGTGACGCGCTTGTTCTCGATGGGGATGTCGTCGGGGACCTTGAGCACCTGGAGGATGCGGTCGACCCAGTCGGACTTGAACAGGCGCATCAGCTCGTCCTGGAGCGACAGGTAGAAGCGGGACTCCCCCGGGTCGCCCTGGCGGCCGGAACGACCACGCAGCTGGTTGTCGATGCGGCGCGACTCGTGGCGCTCGGTGCCGACCACGTAGAGACCGCCCACCGCCTTGACCTCGTCGTGCTCGTTGGCCACCTGGCTCTTGACCCGCTCGATGGTCGCCGCCCATGCCGCCTCGTAGGCGTCGGCGGTCTCACCGGTCGGCTCCAGGCCCTGCTTGCGCAGCTCCTGGTCGGCGAGGAACTCCACCGAGCCACCGAGCATGATGTCGGTGCCTCGACCGGCCATGTTGGTGGCGACGGTCACCGCGCCCTTGTGCCCCGCCATCGCGACGATCTTGGCCTCGTCGGCGTGCACCTTCGCGTTCAGGACCGTGTGCGGCACACCGCGCTTCTTGAGCAGCGCGGAGAGGTGCTCGGACTTCTCCACCGACACGGTGCCGACCAGCACCGGCTGGCCCACCTCGTGCCGCTCGGCGATGTCGGCGACCACGGCGTCGTACTTGGCGTCCTCGGTGCGGAACACCAGGTCGGCGTTGTCGGCGCGCATCATCGGCTTGTTGGTCGGGATGCAGACGACGCCGAGGCTGTAGATCTTGTCGAACTCGCTCGCCTCGGTCATGGCCGTGCCGGTCATGCCCGAGAGCTTGTCGTAGAGGCGGAAGTAGTTCTGCAGGGTCACGGTGGCGAGGGTCTGGTACTCCTCGCGGACGGTGACGCCCTCCTTGGCCTCGATGGCCTGGTGGAGGCCGTCGTTGTAGCGGCGGCCCGCGAGCATCCGGCCGGTGTGCTCGTCGACGATGAGCACCTCGCCCTCCATGACGACGTACTCCTTGTCGTTGCGGAACAGCTCCTTGGCCTTGATGGAGTTGTTCAGGAACGAGATGAGCGGGGTGTTGACCGAGTCGTAGAGGTTGTCGATGCCCAGGTGGTCCTCGACCTTGGTGATGCCCGGCTCGAGCACCGAGATGGTGCGCTTCTTCTCGTCGACCTCGTAGTCGACGTCGACGGTCAGGGTGCGGGCGAGCTTGGCGAACTCGGCGTACCAGTGGACCTCGTCCTGCGTCGGGCCGCTGATGATCAGCGGGGTGCGCGCCTCGTCGATGAGGATCGAGTCGACCTCGTCGACGATCGCGAAGTTGTGGCCGCGCTGCACGCAGTCGTCGATGGCGTCGGCCATGTTGTCGCGCAGGTAGTCGAAGCCGAGCTCGTTGTTGGTGCCGTAGGTGATGTCGGCGGCGTAGGCCACGCGACGCTCGTCGGGACGCATCGACGGCAGGATGACACCGGTCGTGAGGCCCAGGAAGTGGTGGATGCGGCCCATCCACTCGGCGTGGTACTTGGCCAGGTAGTCGTTGACCGTGACGACGTGGACGCCCTTGCCGGTGAGCGCGTTGAGGTACGCCGGGAGCGTGGAGACCAGGGTCTTGCCCTCACCGGTCTTCATCTCGGCGATGTTGCCGAGGTGGAGCGCCGCGCCGCCCATGATCTGTACGTCGTAGTGACGCTGCCCGATCACTCGCTTGGCGGCCTCGCGCACCGTGGCGAACGCCTCGGGCATCAGGTCGTCGAGCTCCTCGCCCTTCGCCAGCCGCTCCTTGAACTCCACGGTCATGCCGCGCAGCTCGTCGTCGGTCATCTTCGTGAAGTCGTCCTCGACCGCGTTGACGGCCTTCGAGATCGTCTCGAGCTGTCGGAGGATCTTGCCTTCGCCGATGCGGAGGAGCTTGTCGATGATCGCAGGCACGGAACTTGTCTCCTGAAACGTCTGGGGCCGCTGCGCGCCGGGCAGGCGACAGCACCGGTCATGCTACCCACGGTCCCCAGCAAGGAGCGCACCGGCGAGCGCAGGCGCGAGGTCTCCGCGCGACTCGACCTCGATCTGCGCCAGGCCCAGCCAGCCGGCGAGGCGGCCCAGCTCCGCCGCCAGCTCCTCGGCGGTGGTGCCGGGGGCGTGTGGCTCTGCGAACGCCGCCTTCACGAGCAGCCGCCCGGCCGCCCGGTCGGCCTTCAGGTCGACCCGGGCCACGATCTGGTCGCCGAGCAGGAAGGGAAGCACGTAGTAGCCGTGCACGCGCAGGGCCTGGGGCACGTAGATCTCGATGCGGTAGAAGAAGTCGAACAGCGCCTCGGCGCGGTCCCGCTCCCACACGACCGGGTCGAAGGGGCTCAGCAGCGTCCGGGCCGACACCTTGCGGGGCAGCCGGGCGTCGCGATGGAGGTACGCCGGCCGCGACCAGCCCTCGACCGTGACCGGGAGCAGCTCGCCGGCCTCGACCAGGGCAGCGATCGCGGGCTTCACGTGGTCGTTGTGCATCCGGTAGTAGTCGCGCAGGCACGACGCCGTCGCCACCCCGTGCGACACCGCCGCGCGTCGTACGAGCTCGAGATCGGCCTCCGCCCGGGTCGGGACCGGTCGGGCGAGCACGTCGCCGGGGATGACCCGCTCCGGCACGTCGTAGAGCACCTCGAACTGGCTCGTGCGCCCGGCGATGGCCACGTCACCGACCATGAAGAGGAAGTCGAGCACCTTGCGGGCCTCCGACCAGTTCCAGCCCCAGTGCTGCTTGGTGCGGGGGCCGCTGCTGAACTCGTCCTCCAGCTGCCGTGCGGTGACCGGGCCCTCGGCGCGCACGACGGCGAGCACCTCGTGCTCGAGCCCCGGTCGCAGGTCGACGATCGGCCACCACTTGCCGCGCCGCTCGCGGTAGGAATCCATCCGGTGCTGCATGACCGGCCACAGCTCGACCGGCATCAGCGCCTGGACGTGCGCCCAGTACTCCACCAGGCGGCGGGGCCTCGCGCTCGATGCGCGTCGCAGGAGGTCGACGTCGTAGGCGCCCATCCGGGAGTAGAGCGGCATGTAGTGCGCGCGCTGCAGCACGTTGACCGAGTCGACCTGGAGCACGCCGGTGCGTTGGACGGTGCGCATGAGCGTGCGCATCGTCGGGCTGGCGTGCTGCTTGTCGGCGAACCCCTGGGCAGCGAGAGCGATCCGGCGCGCCTGGGGCAGCGAGAGGTGGTCGACCACGCAGAGACTCAATCACGGCGCACCGACATCGCGGCGGACCACTGCGAACGGGCCGCCTCTCGCCTCACCGGGCTTCGAGACGCGTCCTGACCTGCCCGCGTGGTCCCCGCCTCGTTCCCCGGCGGGGACTACGGCAGGTCGAGCAGCTTTTCCTTGACGGCGTACATCACGGCTTCCATCCGCGAGTGCAGCTGGAGCTTCTCGAGGATGTTGCGGACGTGGTTCTTGACGGTGTTCTCGGAGATGAACAGCTGCTTGGCGATGTCGCGGTTGTTGAGACCCTTCGCAACGAGCCGCAGCACCTCGAGCTCGCGCTCGGTCAGCCGCAGGCCGGGCACCTGGCCGCGGTTGGGCTTCGACATCTGCTTGAACTCGTCGATCAGCTTGACCGCCATCGAGGGCGAGATGAGCGACTGGCCGTCGGCCACGACGCGGACCGCCTGGGCGACGTCCTCGATGGAGGAGTCCTTCAGCAGGTAGCCGGCGGCGCCGTTCTTCACGGCCTCGTAGAGGTCGGCCTCCTCGTCGGAGACCGTCAGCATGATGATCTTGGCCGACGGCACGACCTCCTTGATCGCGCGGCAGGCCTCGATGCCGGTGCGCTTGGGCATGCGCACGTCGAGGAGCACGACGTCGGGCGCCAGGCTGGTCGCCATGTCGGTGCCGGCGACACCGTCACTGGCCTCGCCGATGACCTCGATGTCGGTCTCGGTGCTGAGGAGCATCACGAGGCCGCGCCGGAAAAGCTCCTGGTCGTCGACGACGAGGACGCGGATCGGCTCGATGGGAATGGGCTGCTCGGTCACGGGGGCATCATGACACGCGACAACGCCCCCGTGCCGAACAGCCTTGACGCGTCCTACTCGGTGGCCCGGTTCAGGTCCAAGGAGATGACGCCGTAGTCATAGCCCCGGCGGCGGTAGACGACCGCGGGTCGTTCGCTCTCCTTGTCGACGAACAGGTAGAAGTCGTGACCCACCAGCTCCATCTCGTAGAGCGCCTGGTCGAGGGTCATGGGTGCCGCCGGGTGCGACTTCTCGCGCACCACCAGGGGCCCGTCGCCGGTCACCGTGATCGGCCCCACCTGGCGCTCGATCACCGTGTCCCCCTCGCTGGTCGTGGATGTCTCCACGGGCTCGAGCGGCGTGTCGGCGAGCGCCTGCCCGACCGAGACGGGCGTGTGCCGGCCGCGATGGATCCGGCGGCGGTCGGCGGCTCGGCGCATCTGCGAGGCCATCTTGTCCAACGCGAGGTCCAGCGCGCCCATCTTGTCCTCGGCGGCTGCCTCGGCCCGGATCACAGGTCCCTTCGAGAAGGCGGTGAGCTCCACGCGCGTGGCGCGGTCGTGTTGTCGAGGGTTCTTCTCCTGCTCGATCTCGACAGCGACCCGGATGATCCGATGATCGTGCTTCTCGAGCCGGGCGAGCTTCTCTGAGACGTGACTTCGGAACCTGTCGGACACCTCGCAGTGTCGTCCCGTGACCACAACCTCCATGTGAACCTCCGATATGTGCGTTGGTTACACCGTGTTGGTGCCCGCGCCCCGGCGCCGGTCTGTGACGCGTGATCCGGGGTGGGATGGAGTCCGTCCGGCCGACCTGGTCTTCGTCCCCACAATCGCCTGCTGAAGCGTTCGCAGCTTCTCTGCCACTACTGGCCTTCTCCCGCACGTCGTCGCATATGACGACGACGCCGAGGCAGGACTTACCTCTAAGCCGCACCGTGATCGGCTGCCCGGAGCGTGAGCTCCGCGAGCCTTACGTGGACCGTTTCGCCTGCGACTGGCATCGGCTTGCCACCGGGACACACGTGGTGTCCAGATGACGCAACCACGGACCCGGACGGACTCCATGCGCCGACGCTAGCCCCTGTCGACGCCGGATGAAAGCGAACCCCCTGAAGATTGACTGTGACCCCGCCGCGCACCGGACGGATTCCTCCGCGGCGTCGCTGCGACGGCCGCGATGGCACTGACCGGCAGCCCCACCGCCTCCAGCGCGCGCTGCGCCTCGCGGGCCGTGGAACCGGTGGTCACGACGTCGTCGCACACCACCAGCCGCGCCGCGGGACGCCGTACGGCGAGGGCACGCAGGCGCCGCGACGGGCAGTGCATCGTCTCGGAGAGATTGACCGATCGGTCATCGGCACCGAGCCCCGCCTGGTCCTCGACGCCGCGCCGCGAGACCAGCAGGTCGGCCACCACCGTGTCGGCTCCCGACGCCCGCAGCAGCCTGGCCGCGACCCGCACCAGGGTCTCGGTCGGCGCGTAGCCACGCCGCCGGGCGGCGCCCGGCCGCGACGGCACCGGCACGAGCACGAGAGGTCCGGGCGGGCCGACCGCTGCCGCCTCGACGGCCGTCGCGAGCAGCCGGCCCAGCGGCGCGGCGAGCGCGAGCTGACGGCGCTCCTTGTGGCCGACGACGAGGTCCCGCACCACCCCGTCGTACGACGCGGCCACCCAGGGCACCGCGAGCCCGGCCGGTGTCGGGGTCGGCCACGCGGTGAAGGCCGCGCGCGGCAGGTCGGCACCGCAGGGGCCGCACAGCAGCCGCCCCGGCCGGGCGCAGCCCACGCAGCTGCTGCCGGTCGCCAGGTCCAGCAGGTCGTCGATGATCGCCACCCTGGCAGGACAGCGCGAACCCGGCGCCCGGGCAAGGCGGGTCACGGCGACCTGTGGAGAACGCCCCTCAGCCGACGAAGCCCATGGCGGTGACCTTGGGGGCCAGCGAGTCGACGAACCGGTTGGGATCGGTCAGGTCGGAGAACTCGTCGGCCGAGAGCACGAAGACGCCGTCGCCGTCGACCGGCGAGCTGACCAGGCGCTGGGCCCCGCCCCGCATGCGCGAGTACGCCGGCGCTGCGGCGTCGCCCGGGGCGCCGTCCACGGAGACCGTGCGCACCTGCGAGAGGTCGCCGGTGACGTGGTTGAGGATCGCCACGGACGTGAGCGAGCGCCAGCCGATGTCGCGGATGCGCCGCGGCTGGCCCTCGCCGAGGTCGAGCAGGCGGGACTCCCCCACCCGCAGGACGCGGCCCTGCGAGTCGTGCAGCACCCGGGCCACCACGACCTTGTCGACGCGGCCACGCACGAGCGCGACGAAGCGGGTGCCGTCGCGTGACACCACGAACCTCATCACCCGCTTGCCACTCACCCCGGGCACCGTCAGCTCACGTGACTGGCCGTCCACGAGGACCGAGACGCTCGCCTGCCCGCCGGCCCTGTCCACCAACCACACTCGACCGCTGAAGTCCCACGCCGGCCGCAGCAGGTCGACCGCGCCGCTCACCACCTCGGTCGCGCCGGCGTCGGAGGCGTCGACGGACGACATGATCACCGAGGTGCCCTCCCCGGAGACCCCGGCCGCGGTCGCGCCGGTGAGATCGACCGATACGTCGCGCAGGCCCAGTCGCTCGGTGCCGAAGCGACCGCCGGTCGTCTGCAGCTCCTTGATGCCGCCGGTGACCAGCAGCCCGTCCCGGAGGGCGAAGAGGGCGTTGGTCGTCTGGGCGCCGTTGGGGTCGTAGCTGTCGGCGGACGAGACGCTCACCTCGGTCTTGCCGCCCGGCAGGGACAGCACCTCTCCCCCGACGTTGAGCCGGATCGACCGGATGCGCGGCTCCTGGCGCAGGGTCCACACCAGCTGGGCGAGCATCTGCTCGGTCACCAGCTCGCTGGTGTCGCTGATGTCGCCGAGCAGGGTCACCTCGGCGACGCCCGCGGAGCTGATCGGCACCGAGAGCCCCGGCCGCAGCCCCTCGGGGATGAACGAGCGCGTCACCCGGGAGCGCGCCGGCGCCGGGCCCGCCAGCAGACCGCTGAGCAGCGACGTGGCGAACTGGTCGCCCTCGGGGACGAACACCGGCTCGGGCACCAGGATCTGGGCGGTGGGGTCGAAGAAGTACAGCGACACCCGGCTGAACCGGTCGTCGAACCATGACGTGGGTACGACCAGGGCGTCGGGCAGCTCGTCGATGCGCCACTCGTCGCCCTCGATGGTGAGCCGGAAGTCGAGGGTGTCGTCGGCGACGCCGTCGCCGGGCCCGTTGCCGATCTGCCGCACCCACGACCCGCGGGCGTCGTACTCGTTGACGCCGGTGATCGGCACCGAGAGGTTGAGCTCGCCCACGGGCTCGCCGATCTCGGCGTAGGTGATGGTCGTCGTCTCGGGCTTCCACGTCTTCTGAGCCGACTGGGTGAGGTACTCACGGGCGACGCTCGTGCGGATCGGCGTGGCCTTCATCGCCTCGAGGAAGTCGATCACGATCTCGTTGGCCGACTCACCTGCCTTCGGCGGCTTGGGGTCGTAGTAGGTGTCGGTGAGCACGTCGTCGGCCGGGCCGCCACCCGATGTCACCACCGGCCCGTCGGTCGGCATCCGCACGCACCCGGTGAGCACGAGCAGCGCAGCCATCAGGGCGAGGCCAGCCAGGGCGTGCCGTCTCATGCCGAGACCTCCGCGTCGACGGGCACCAGCGGGAGCGGGCTGTGCCGGAGCTTCTGGCCGAGTGTGCGCGGCAGGGTGAGGCGGAACTGCGAGCCGTCGCCGGGCCTCCCCCACGCCTGCAGCCAGCCACCGTGCAGGTGGGTGTCCTCGAGGCTGATGGACAGGCCGAGACCGGTGCCGCCACTGGTGCGGGCCCGGGCCGGGTCGGCACGCCAGAATCGGTTGAAGACCATCGCCGACTCACCCGGAGCCAGCCCGACGCCGTAGTCGCGCACGGCGATGGCGGCGGAGTCGTCGTCCCCTGCGACGTGCACGACGATGTCGCCGCTCTCGGCGTGGTCGATGGCGTTGGTGACCAGGTTGCGCACGACGCGCTCGACGCGGCGGATGTCGGCCTCGGCCAGGCAGGGGTGACCCGGGTCGCGCACCAGCACCCGGGTGTTGCGCTGCGCGGCGAGCGCCTTGGTCATGTCGGCGACCCGGTGGGCGACGTCGACCAGGTTGACGTCGTCGATCTCGAGCACGGCCGCGCCGGCGTCGAAGCGACTGATCTCCAGCAGGTCGGCCAGCAGCGTCTCGAAACGGTCGAGCTCGGTCTGGAGCAGCTCGGCGGCCCGCGAGGTGACCGGGTCGAAGCCGTGCCTGGCGTCGTGGAGCACGTCGCCGGCCATGCGCACCGTGGTGAGCGGGGTGCGCAGCTCGTGCGAGACGTCGGAGACGAAGCGGCGTTGCAGCCGGCTCAGCTCCTCGAGCTGGCGGATCTGCCGCTGCAGGTTGGAGGCCATCTGGTTGAACGACGTGGCGAGTCGGGCGAGGTCGTCCTCACCGGTCACCCGCAGTCGCTCCTGGAGCTGGCCGGCGGCCAGCCGCTCCGCCACGCGGCGGGCCATCCGGACCGGGGTCACCACCTGACGCGTCACGAGCCAGGTGAGGCCGGCCACGAGCAGCAGCAGGAGGATGCCCGCGGTGAGCAGCGCACGCGAGACGAGCGCCAGGGTCTCGGTCTCCTCGTCGAGCGGGAAGACGTAGTAGAGCGTGTAGGTCTCGCCGTCGGCGGGCAGGGTCAGCTGTGACCCGACGACGATGCCCGGCCCCGGCTCCAGACCGGCGATCGGTCCGCTGGCGCGGATCCGGGTGTAGGTCCACGCCGTCGGCGACGACTCGGACATGGCGCTCTCCAGCGCCGCCGGGACGGTCGTGCGGTCGAGGTTCTGGGTGAACTTCACGCCACCCGTGGCGAGGGTGCCGCCGCTGTCGACGGGCGGCGACAGGATCACCGCGAAGCCCCGCGTCGCGCCACGGTCGATGATGGGCTCGACGAGCTCCTGCTGCTGTCCGGGGACGTCGACGTTGCGGCCGGTCGCGAAGGACAGCCGGGTGCGGGCCTCCGCGGTCTCGGTGCGGGCCTCGGACACCACGGCGTCGACGCGGTGCTGGAGCAGGCCGTCCCTGGTCTGCTGGAGCAGGAACCAGCCGACGATGCTCACGACCACGGCGGAGAGCAGCACCGTGCTCGCCACGACGCGGACCTGGATGGAGCGACGCCAGACGGTGAGCCCGCGACGTACGGCGGCGAGCAGCTCGGCACGAAGGGCCATGTGCTCAGCTGGTGTCGCGCGAGGAGATGCCGGCCTTGTAGCCCACGCCGCGCACCGTGACGACGACCTCGGGGTTCTCCGGGTCGTGCTCGACCTTCGACCGGAGCCGCTGGACGTGCACGTTGACCAACCGGGTGTCGGCCGCGTGGCGGTAGCCCCACACCTGCTCGAGGAGGACCTCGCGGGTGAACACCTGCCACGGCTTGCGGGCCAGGCAGACCAGCAGGTCGAACTCGAGGGGGGTGAGGTTGATCGACTCGTCGCCCCGGTCGACCCGGTGCCCGGCGACGTCGATGTCGAGGTCGCCGATGTGGAGGGACTCGGAGTCGGGGGTGTCGAAGCGGCGTACGCGGGCCCGGATGCGCGCGATGAGCTCCTTGGGCTTGAACGGCTTGACGACGTAGTCGTCGGCCCCGGACTCGAGTCCGACCACCACGTCGATCGTGTCGCCCTTGGCGGTGAGCATGACGATGGGGACCCCGGACTCGGCGCGGATCTCCTTGCAGACGTCGATGCCGTCCTTGCCGGGCAGCATCAGGTCGAGCAGCACGAGATCCGGACGGTAGTCGTGGAACGCGGCCATCGCCAGGTCACCCCGGCCGACCATGCGGCTGTCGAAGCCCTCCTGGCGCAGCACGATGGTGAGCATCTCTGCGAGGGAGGCGTCGTCGTCAACGACGAGGACCCGCCCCCGGTTGGGGGCGTCGACCGGCTGCTGACTCATGCGGTCATTGTGCCAGTCGACGCCACCCGAGGTGCTCAGTAGCGGTACTGCTCCGACTTGTACGGGCCCTCCACGGGGATGCCGAGGTAGCCGGCCTGGTCGGCGGTCAGCGTCGTGAGCTTCACGCCGAGCGAGTCGAGGTGGAGGCGCGCGACCTCCTCGTCGAGGTGCTTGGGCAGCACGTAGACGCCGACGGGGTAGTCCTCGGGCTTGGTGAAGATCTCGATCTGCGCGAGGACCTGGTTGGTGAAGGAGTTCGACATCACGAACGACGGGTGGCCGGTCGCGTTGCCGAGGTTCATCAGGCGCCCCTCGGACAGCACGATGATCGCGTTGCCCGCCGGGAAGGTCCACACGTCGACCTGCGGCTTGACGTTCTTGCGCTCGGCGACGCCGGGCTTCTCGAGACCGGCCATGTCGATCTCGTTGTCGAAGTGGCCGATGTTGCCGAGGATCGCGTTGTGGCGCATGCGCGACATCTGGTCGACGGTGACGACGTCCTTGTTGCCGGTGGCCGTGATGATGATGTCGGCGGTGTCGATGACGTCGTCGAGGGTGGAGACCTGGTAGCCGTCCATGGCCGCCTGCAGCGCGCAGATCGGGTCGATCTCGGTGACGATGACCCGGGCGCCCTGGCCGCGCAGCGACTCGGCACAGCCCTTGCCGACGTCGCCGTAGCCGCAGACGACCGCGACCTTGCCGCCGATGAGCACGTCGGTGGCGCGGTTGATGCCGTCGATGAGCGAGTGCCGGCAGCCGTACTTGTTGTCGAACTTCGACTTGGTGACCGAGTCGTTGACGTTGATGGCCGGGAAGAGGAGCGAGCCCTCCCTGAGCATGTCGTAGAGGCGGAGCACGCCCGTGGTGGTCTCCTCGGTGACGCCCTTGAGCTCACCCGCGATGGAGGTCCAGCGGTCGGTGCTCTGCGCCAGCGAGGCACTGACGACCTCGAAGACGACCTTCTGCTCGGTGCTGTGCGCGGTGGCCGGGTCGGGCGCGATGCCGGTCTTCTCGGCGTCGACGCCGAGGTGCACCAGCATCGTGGCGTCACCGCCGTCGTCGAGGATCATGTTGGCGAACTTGCCCTCGGGCCACATCAGGATCTGCTGGGTGCACCACCAGTACTCCTCCAGCGACTCGCCCTTCCAGGCGAAGACCGGCACGCCGGCCGGGCTGTCGACGGTGCCCTCGGGCCCGACGGCGACCGCGGCGGCCGCGTGGTCCTGGGTGGAGAAGATGTTGCACGAGGCCCAGCGCACCTCGGCGCCGAGCGCGACCAGGGTCTCGATGAGCACGGCCGTCTGGATCGTCATGTGCAGCGACCCGGCGATGCGGGCACCGGCGAGCGGCTTGGAGTTGCCGTAGCGCTCGCGCATGGCCATCAGGCCGGGCATCTCGTGCTCGGCGAGGGTGATCTCGGTCCGGCCGAAGTCGGCCAGACTCAGGTCTGCGACCTTGAAGTCCATGGGTGCTCTCCCCTGTGAAATGACGGTGGCGAATGCGAGTTGCTGTACACGAGATTAGGACGCGGGCGGCCGGTTCAAAGAATCTGCGCGACCTCACCGGGCCCGCGCCGAGACGGCTCGGCCGAGGTTGGCTTCGGCGATTCAGGTCACGACCACGGCCAGAAGGAGCGAGAATGCGGGCATGGGGGAAGAACCCGCCAAGATCGATCGTCTAGGGGGACGGTGGGGTCGTGCGTTGCTGCGACCCCTGGCGGTCAACGACGCCCGCGCGGGCTTCTGGGTGCAACACGTCCGGGTGGGCGTCGCGCTCAGTGAGGTGTCGGCGTTCGTCGTGATGGCCTACGTGGTCCTCGCCGACCGGCCACACCGCGCCCTCGCCCTCACGATCGCGCTGATCGTGATCGCCGCATCACCCCTGCTGCTCGCGCTGCCGATCGAGAGGCTGGCCACCAGCCCGTACGGCGCCCTGCTGTTCTACCTGTGGAGCGTCGCGGTCACCCTCGTCATCCTGGCCGCCGCCCTGCTCGACGGGGGCACCGAGAGTCCCCTGACGTGGCTCTTCGTGCTCACGATGACGTTCGGGGTGCTGGCCTACCCCCCGCTCGGCGTGGTGCTGGTGGGGACGCTCATGGTCACGGCGTACCTGACCGTGGCCGTCGTCGACTCCTCGGTGAGCAGCGTCACGTTCGTCGTGGTGGCGGTGCTGTCCACGTTCACGGTCATGACCGCCTGGGTCTCGCGCAACCACTGGCACACCTACGAGCAGCAGCTCCTCCTCACGGCCAGGCTCGCCGAGCTGGACCGAGCCCGCGAGGAGTTCGTCGCGACCACCAGCCACGAGGTACGCACCCCGGTCGCCTCGATCCTCGGGTACGTCGAGCTGCTCGAGGAGTCGCAGCCGGAGCCGGACCAGGCCAGGTTCCTGGCCGCCATCCGGCGCAGCGCCGACCGGCTCCGGGACCTGTCGGAGGATCTGCTCGTCCTGTCCCGAGGCGAGAGCGGAGGACGAGCACACGACTCAGGAGACAGGTGCCTCGGCGAGGCGGATCTCGTCGAGATCGCCCGTGGAGTCTGCGAGACGATGGCCCCGCTCGCCGCCCGCCAACAGATCACGCTGGACCTCCAGCTCCCGAGCGAGCCGCTCACGGTGACGGGATCCGCCGAGCAGCTCGAGCGGGCGGTCCTCAACCTCGTCAGCAACGCCGTGAAGTACACCGCCTCGGGCGGACGGGTCGCCTGCACGCTGCGGCGACTCGGGCAGGAGGCCGTCATCCGGGTCGACGACACCGGGATCGGCATCGCCGATGACGAGCTGCAACGCCTGTTCACACGCTTCTACCGCGCGAGCAGCGCCCGCGACCGGTCGATCGCCGGCGTGGGCCTCGGGCTGAGCATCGTCCAGGAGATCGTCCACGCCCATGGCGGCCGCATCGAGGTCACCTCGCGGCTCGACCACGGCACCAGCTTCATCGCCCACCTGCCCTGTTCGCAGCCGAGCGGGCATGACGAGTCGCCGCGACCTCCGGCAGATCCAGAGCTGGTCGCGTCAGGCTGAGGAGTCTCCGGGCGGTCGGGTCGGCCCGGCCGCGGGCCGGTGGTCCTCGGTGTCGCCCTCCCCGTCGGCGACGGGCTCGTCCCGGCCGTGGCCCGGGCCGAACGGGAGCACGTGCATGATCGCGACCACCACCGCACCGACGGCGAGGCCGATCACCGCCGAGAGCGCCGTGTTGGTGAGCCAGCCGACGACCGCACCGATGGCGGGCAGGGCGTCGTGGGCACCCTCCTCGAGGTGGTGCACGACGTCGTACAGACCGTGCCAGCCGAGGTCGTCGGTGCCCGCGAGCAGGATGTGGCCGCCGACCCACAGCATCGCCGCGGTGCCGACGACGGAGATGACGGTGAGCAGACCGGGCATGCCCTTGACCAGGCCGTGCCCGACCCTCTGGCCGATCGCCGACCTCCGCTGGGTGAGGTTGACGCCGACGTCGTCGATCTTCACGATCACGCCGACCACGCCGTAGACGAGCATCGTGATGCCGATGGCGACCAGGACCAGGATGATCGCGCGGGGCAGGAAGGACTGGTCGGCGACCTCGTTGAGCGAGATGACCATGATCTCCGCCGACAGGATGAAGTCGGTGCGGATCGCCCCGCTGACCATGGACCGCTCGGCCTCGGGGCTGATCTCGGTGGCGAGCTCCTCGTGCGACTCGTGGCCGCTGAGCTTCTCCCAGATCTTCTCGGCGCCCTCGTAGCACAGGTAGGTGCCGCCGAGCATCAGGATGGGGGTGAGCAGCCAGGGCAGGAACTGGCTGAGCAGGAGAGCCGCCGGCAGGATGAACAGCAGCTTGTTGCGCAGCGAGCCGACGGCGATCTTCTTGATGATCGGCAGCTCGCGCTCGGCGGCGACGCCGCGGACGTACTGCGGGGTGACGGCGGTGTCGTCGACCACCACACCGGCTGCCTTCACGCCCGCTCGGCCGGCCGCCGCCCCCACGTCGTCGATCGAGGCTGCCGCGAGGCGGGCCAGCACGGCGACGTCGTCGAGGAGTGCGAAGAGACCGGCGCTCATGCCGGAGCCCGGAGGCGGTGCGTCATCACGGGCTCAGCCTAACGGCGGGGCGAGCATGCCGAGGGCGGCCGGGATCGTTCCCCGGCCGCCCTCGACACTGGTCGTGCGGTGGATCGTGCTCCGTGCTCAGGCCTGCTGGCCCAGGGCGAACTGCACGCCGCCACTGGGGTCGAGGCTGGCGTCGAGCACCATCTCGTCGAGCTGCTCGGCCGACGCAGGGTCGAGGTAGACGGTCGCGCCGTCCTGCTCGACCTTCGCGTCGCCGGGCTCAGGCACCTGTACGGCGCTGATGGCGAACGACGGCTCGGGCGAGTCCTCGGTGGCGATGCGCAGTCCGGCGTCCTCGGCCTCGCCGGCCGTGGTGGTGATCTCGCGGACGATCGTGCTGGCGTTCTCGGTGAGGGTGAGCATGTGCTCTCCTTCCGTGGCGGTCAGGACTCCCCCACCGTCGCAGGGTCTCGCCGCAGACACAAACGCGCGACCTCGCCGGCTCAGTCCTCGACGAGCCCGATGCGGAGGTACTCCGCGGCGTAGGTGCCGCTGAGCAGCAGTGAGGCGTAGCGGGCGAGCTCGGTCTCGGCGTCGGTGCTGAGGGTCTCGACGCGTACGCCGCGTGACGCGGCGGCGGCCAGGAGCCGACCGCGCTCCTCACGGACCACGGCCTCCTCGGCGCCGTCATCGAGCACGAGCAGGAGCGGACGCAGGTCGCCACGCGGGCCGTCGGCGAAGGGGTCGGCGAAGACATCGTGCTGCTGGGTCGCCTCGAGCACGGGGAGCAGGTGCTCCATGTCGCCGGCGATGGCCGACCGGCCGATGGCTCGTCGGATGGACTCGGCGACGCGTCGGGCGGCCCGGGCGGCCAGCACCGATCCTCCCCAGACGATCGGGTTGGTGTCGGCGAGCGCGATCGCCAGCATCTTGGCCGGGTTGACCGCGAGGTCGCGGTGCGGGGAGCACGAGATCGCGACCGCCTCGAGGGCGGTGGCGACGACCTCGGCGTCGGCACGCGGACCGAGGTGGATCTGCTCCAGGAACTCCAGCATCACCACGGCGACGGCGAGCTGGTCGCCGGTCACGGTGGGCAGGAGGGTGACGTCGCGGCCCAGGGCGTGCTCGGCGACCAGCGACTTCGGCGGGCACGCGACCACGACCTGGCAGCCGCGGCGGACGGCCTCGGCGACGGCCGCCGCGGACGCGGTGTCGGAGCCGACGGGCGCGAGCATCACCACCAGGTCGAGGCTGCCGGCCCAGCCGGGCAGCGCGGGGCCGGGCCAGGCGACGAACGGCACGGGGCACCACGGCTCGAGCACGGCGCGGAGCAGCCGCGAGTCGGGACCGGCGGCGATCACCGCGCGCGGCCGCGACAGGTCGCGGCTCCGGCTCAGCGCCTCGCGGGTCGCCTCCTGGGCCTCGTGCGCCTCGCGGCGGACGCGAGCGCCCGCCTCGGCCAGCGGACGCAGCGCACCGTCGGCTGCGGCGAGGGTGGCCTCGTCGTCGAGCCGGGACTCGTCGAACCAGGTCGCCATCAGGCCGGCTTGCGAGCCTCGTCGAGCAACAACACCGGGATGTCGTCGCGGACCGGGTAGGCGTTGCCGCAGCCCGAGCAGACCAGCTCCTCGCCCTCCGGCGACAGGGTCCCCCGGCAGCCCGGACAGCGGATGATGTCGAGCAGCGTCGGGTCGAGATTCATCGTTCACTCCTGATGGTGGTCAGTACGTCGTCGCGGACCGTGGCCATCGTGGCCTCGTCCTTGCCCTCTGCGTTGAGCCGCAGCAGTGGTTCGGTGTTGGAGGCGCGCACGTTGAACCACCAGTCGTCGTGGGTCACCGTGAAGCCGTCGAGGGAGTCCACCGTGACGCCGTCGAGGCCGGCATAGTCCGACTCGAGGTCGGCGAGCACCCCGGCCTGGTCGCGCACCGTCGAGTTGATCTCGCCGCTGGACGGGTAGCGGGCGTACTGCGCGAGCAGCTGCGACAGCGGCTGGTCGGTCTCGGCCAGCGCCGCCAGCGCGTGCAGGGCGGCGAGCATGCCGGAGTCGGCGCGCCAGAAGTCACGGAAGTAGAAGTGGCCGCTGTGCTCGCCGCCGAAGATCGCACCGGTCTCGGCCATCGTCGCCTTGATGAAGGAGTGGCCGACGCGGGTGCGGACCGGCCGGCCGCCCAGCTCGGTGACGATCTCGGGCACCGCCCGCGAGGTGATGAGGTTGTGGATGACGGTGCTGCCGGGCTCCTTGGCCAGCTCACGCGCCGCGATCAACGCGGTCAGCGTCGACGGTGAGACCGCCTGCCCGCGCTCGTCGACCAGGAAGCAACGGTCGGCGTCGCCGTCGAAGGCCAGACCGATGTCGGCGCGCTCCTTGAGGACGCGCGCCTGCAGGTCGACGATGTTGGCCGGCTCGATCGGGTTGGCCTCGTGGTGGGGGAACGTGCCGTCGAGCTCGAAGTACATCGGCACCAGCTCGACCTGGTCGGCGCCCATCCGCTCGAAGACGACCGGTGCGGTGAGGCCGGCCATCCCGTTGCCGGCGTCGACGACCACCTTGAGCCTGCGGCCCGTGACCGGTGCCAGGGACAGCAGGTGCGCGGCGTACGCCGCGAGCACGTCGTGGTGGGAGATCGAGCCGGTGATCGACGCCTCAGGTGTCGTGCCGGCCGCGACCAGGTCGCGGATCTCGGCCAGCCCGGTGTCGAGCCCGATGGGCACCGCTCCCGCCCGGCACATCTTCATGCCGTTGTACTCGGCCGGGTTGTGGCTGGCGGTGAACATCACCCCGGCCCGGTCGAGGTGGCCCGACGCGAAGTAGAGCTGGTCGGTCGACGACTGCCCGATGAGCACGACGTCGGCGCCGGCGGACGTGGCGCCGTCGGCGAACGCGCCGGCCATGCCGGGCGAGCTCGGGCGCATGTCGTGGCCGACCACCACCTCACGGGCACCGGTCACCGCCACGAACGCCGCTCCGGTGGCGCGGGCGAGGGCCTCGTCGAGCTGGTCGGGGACGGTGCCGCGGACGTCGTACGCCTTGAAGATGGCATCGAGGTTGGCGGCGTCCAGGGTGCCGAGGTGGGTGCCGGAGGCCATTCCCGCAGCCTAGTGGTTCAGTCCGAGGAGAGCACGCGGAGGTGGCCGCGCTTGGTGCCGTGCTGGGGGCCGTCGGCGGGGTGCATCGCCGGCGCCGGGGCCGCCGGGCGGGCCGCCTCGCGGACGGCGTCGGCCAGTGCCAGCAGGTCGTCACTGCTCGGACCGCGCGAGGAGGTGTCGGGTGCGAGGCGCATGACCTCCCAGCCCCGGGGCGCGGAGAGGCGCTCGCTGTGCTTCTCGCAGAGGTCGTAGGCGTGCGGTTCGGCGTAGGTCGCGAGCGGGCCGAGGACAGCGGTCTGCTCGGCGTACACGTAGGTCAGCGTGCACACCGCGGCACGGCCACAGGCGGTGCGCGAACAGCGTCGGGCAAGGCTCACGCGGGGCAGGCTACCCCGCACGGCGCCGGTCCCGGTCTAGGCTCGCGGCGTGGATGAGAGCAGCGTCGAGGAGCGGCCCGTACGACGCACCCGGGACCGTCGCGGCCGCGGCATGCGCGGTCCGGCCGTCATGCCGTCCCGGTTGGGCACGCCCGCCCTGCGTTCGGCGCGCGAGCGCTTCGACGCGCTGGTGCTCGACCTGGTCACCGAGGTCGACGACCGCTGGCACCAGCAGCTCGGGATCGTCGAGTACGCCGTCGAGGACACCCCGCTCGTGCCCGACGACTGGTCGGCCGAGACCGTCCCCCTGTCCTCGCTGATCCGTGGGCAGGGCGGTCAGGCGACGCGGCTGGTGCTCTTCCGCCGACCGATCGAGCACCGCTGCGAGACGCGTGACGACCTCCAGGCGCTGGTGCTCACGGTCGTCGTCGAGCAGATCGCCGAGCTGCTGGGCCTCGACGCCGAGGACGTCGACCCGCGCTACGCCGGCTGACGTCCTACTGCAGGGCGGCCGAGAGCGTGAGCACGCCGGCGTCCGCGTCCAGGGCGCAGGGCACGCCGAGAGGGGCGACCTTCGGGTTCGCGTCGTGACCGAAGGGCAGCCCGGCGAGGACCGGCACGCCGAGCACATCCAGTCGGTCGCGCAGGACGTCGAGGATGGTCCAATCCCGGTCCACGAGGTCCTCGAAGCCGGACAGCCAGCCGAGCGCCACCCCGACGACCCCGTCCAGGGCGCCCGACATCAGGAGCTGGGTGAGGGCCCTGTCGACGTTGCCCAGGCCGGCCGCCCTGTTGATCTCCAGCAGCAGGACGTGTCCGCGCAGGTCGAGCTCCAACACTCCGACGCTGCGGGCCAGCATCTCCAGGTTCCCACCGAAGAGCGGCCCTGAGGCGCGGCCGGCGGTCGTGAGCTCGGCCCCGAACTGCGCCGGGTCGGTGCAGACCGGCCCTGGCACGCCGCCGTACAGGACGTCGCGCACGATCCCTGCGTGCTCCCCCGCCACCGCGCCATGGAGCGACGGCACGCCGGCAAGGTGCCAGACCCGGTGCAGTGCGGTGATGTCGCTGAAGCCGACCAGTGGCTTCGGGTCCGCCTGGAGCGAGCCGACGTCGACGCCGTGCAGGAGTCGGGAGCTGCCGCAGCCCCCACGCAGGGTGATGACCGCGCGGACCTCGGGGTCGCGGATCGCGGCGTTGAGGTCGGCGAGCCGGTCCTCGTCACTGCCCGCGAGGTAGCCGAGCCGGTCGCGCACGTGCGCACCCGACCGGACGCGGAGGCCCCAGGACTCGAGCACATCCCTGCTGGTCCCGATCCACTCCTCTGTGGACCAGCTGGCCGGAGCGACCAGGGCGACGAGGTCACCCCTCGACAACGCCTTCGGCAGGAAGGTCACTGCAGCGCCGGGCGGACGTCGGCGATCTGGCCGCTGAGCACCAGCGGCTCGAGCGGCACGACGGCCAGGCCGCGTGGCCCCAGCTCGATGCTGCCGACCGCGGTGGCGCGCGAGAGCTGCACCTCGACGTAGGTCGCCTCTGCGGGCAGCCGGATCCGGGCAGCGGCGCCGACGTCGAGGTCGACCTCCAGGGGCTCGAGGAGCCTGCCGGACGCCGTACGCATCACGACGGTGGCCTCGCCGACCCGGGTGATGCCGGCGAGCACGATGCGCTTGGGTCCGGTGGGTACGACGGCGGCCGAGCGGTCGGTCAGCCCCACCCCGGCGACGGCGTGGGCGAGGTCGCCGTCGACCAGCGTGCGGAGGGTCGACGTGACCGGGCCGGTGGCGTCGATGCGGATGCCCAGTGCGTCGCGCGCCGCCTTGCCGGTGAGCACCTTGGAGAGGTCGACGGTCGCCGTCGTACCGGGTGCGACGGTGAGGTCCTCGAGGCCGGCCGGTGCGAACTCGCTGCGCGCGGCCACCAGGCGGATCCCCACCCGCACCTCGTCGTCACCCGGGTTGGCGACCACGAGATCGCGCTCACCCGTGCCGGCACCGAGGCCGAGGAGGTACGCCGTGTCGGCCGGCTCGGCCTGCCCCGCCAGCCACTCGCGGGCGATCTGGTCGGTGCCGAGGTCCTCGACCGTGTCGAGCACCGACGAGGCGAGCCGACCGCGGGTCACCTGCACGTGCAGGCTGACGTCGTCACGCGTGGGCACCACGTCTGCCAGGTCGAGGCGCTCGGACTGACGGCCGCGCACGGTCACGCCGCGCAGGGCCGGCACGTCGAGGACACCCTCCGGCCCCAGCACGGTGATGTCGGCGACCGCCGGGCCACCGTCGGGATTGACCAGCTCGAGCACCGAACGGTGCTCGGCCCCCGCCCCGACACCGGTGAACCACACCTCCGGCTGGGGGCTGACGCAGGCGGTCGCGGCGGTGGGCCCGGCCCGGCCGGCGACGAGTCCGGGGGCCAGGTCGCCCGTGCCCCGGATCACCAGCGGCGCCTCGGCATCGGTGTCGACGACCTCCCCGGCCGCGAGGTCGAGGGCCTCGCCGTCGTCGCCGAGCTCCAGCCGACCAGCGACCTCGGGATCGGCGTTGGCGACCTTCAGCCCCGAAGCACCGGCGATGGCCGCGGGGCAGACGACCGTGGCCCGGCTCAGCGAGGTGCTCGTGGGTCCACGGCCGAGGTCGGGCACGGTGTCGGGCTGCACGAGCGCGAGCGCACCGACCGTGAGCAGCGGCACGAGCACGCCGAGCACCGCGGTCGGCGAGGGCCGGCGTGAGGACGAGCTCGCGGCGCGACGGCCGGCACCGGGCGCCCGGTCGTCGGTGCTCACGTCTCCCGCCTCCGCACGGTCGGACCGGCCAGCACGGCCACGACGACGATGGCGGCGGCCTGCAGGAGCAGGAGCACGACGCGGAGCACCGAGGCCGGGCCGTCGACGGCGTCCGGGTCGAGCGGACGGTCGACCCGCCAGGCCCGGGTCTTCCGGTCCTCGGCACTGGCCTGCACGAGCCCGGCGCTCGCATCGAGGCCGGAGGCGACCCGGCCGTCGGCGGGCGCCGGCATGACGACGTACTCGATGCCGGCGGCGGCGAGCGACGCGACGGTGTCGGAGGACGGCCGCGAGGCGAGCCGGGTGATCTCGGCGGAGAAGGCGGCGTCCTCGTCGGCCAGCGCGAGGATCTCGTCCTCGCCCATGGTGTCGCCGTCACCGCGTCGTACGCGATAGGTCAGGCCGTCCTCGACGCTGCCGCGCAGGACCAGCACACCGTGCTCCGCGCCCGTGCGGGAGCTCTGCTCCATGTAGGCGGGCACGACGGCCTGCACGTCACGGCCGAGGTCGTGCGAGGAGTCGGTCAGCCACCACACCATCCCGCCCAGCGGCACGATCGCGGCGACGACCGCGAGGACGGTGGACAGCGTGCGCTGCCAGAGCGGGTGGTGGTCCTGGAGACGACGAAGCCAGACCTCGGCACCGAGCACGGTGGCGACCACGGCCAGCCCTTGCAGCACGACGACCAGGAAGCCCAGGCTCGGCGAGGTCGTGGTCGCAGGCAGGTGGAGGGTGACGTAGCCGAGTGCGGCAGCGACGAGCGCCGCGGCGAGTGCGACGACCCAGCAGACCAGCACGGGCACCCGGGTGGCGCGGGGCAGGAGGGCGAGCACGGCGAGCAGGCCGATGACGGCCCCCAGCCACCAGGGCGCGCCGAGGTCGCCCATCCGGCCCGTGAGCAGGCCGAGCCGGTCGACGCTCGCCACGGGAAGCCGGCCCGCCTCGAGCAGTAGTCCAGCGGCCGAGCCGGTCGTGATCAACGGCAGCAGCCACGGCGCGAGGAGCACCGGCACGACGCCGAGCGCGGCGGCCGGCGGACCCCAGGCAGAGCGGTCGCGCAGCAGGCGCGGGGCGATGGCGAAGCCGGCCGCGACCACGATGACGGCGGACAGGACGGCGAAGAGCCACACCTCCGGCACGAATGCCGTCGCAAGGGCCAGCAGGAGGCCGGTACGCCAGGCGGCTCGCCAGCGACGGTCGGCCTCGGGGTCGGCGAACCCGAGGGCCGCGTGCGAGAGCCAGGGCAGCAGCGCGGTCACCGCGACCGTGCCGAACCGACCCTCGCCCCACGCTCCGGACGTCGCCGGCACGAGGGCGTAGGTCACCGAGCCCCACACCAGCAGCCAGCTGGGGACCCCGCGCGCGTCGACGAGGTGACCGACGACCTTCAGCAGTCGCCACGCCCCCCACAGGGCGAACGGCACGGCCAGCAGCATCAGCGCCGAGACCACCTGGCCGGGGCCGCCGATGAGGGTGCCGGCGAGCGCGAAGGGCAGGAGGTAGGCAGGGGCCGGCACACCGGTGCCCGTGCCGAGCGGGTGCCAGGCCTCGAGGTGCAGCCGCCACCAGTCCGAGACCGACTCGGGCACCGGCGCCAGCCCGCCGCCGACCACCGAGCCGAGCGCCACCCGCGCGGCGACCAGCGCGAGCACGACCACCAGGGTCAGGGTGAGGGCGACCGGGTTGGTGAAGAAGCGGGCCACGAAGCCGGTGTCGGCCTGCAGCTCGTCGTCCTCGTCCTCGGAGTGGCCGCGGCGGGACCCCGCCTGACCGCTCCCCAGCCGCGCTTCGGTCCCGGCGCCCGACTCGGCGAGCTTGGCCGCGCGCCGTCGTTCGGCGACGTCCTGAGCCTGGCTGGTGACCGCGCTGGCGACGTCGCTGAGGAAGTCCAGACCATGCCGGTAGGGCACCCACGCCGGCGCCAGCAGCCGCCCGACGCCGGCCGCCTCCCCGACGCGACGCTCTGCCCGCCACCGCCGTGCGGCGAGCAGGTGTCGCGGCCGCGAGTAGATCGAGACCAGGGCCGCCAGCTCGTCGAGGGCCTCACCGACGGAGCGGACCGAGAGGAACCCGACCACCCGCAGCAGGGTGCCGAAGAAAAGCCGGACGACCTGCCACGGCAGTCGTCGTCCCGGGGCGTTGGCCAGCAGCGTGAACAGGGCCGCGCGACGTTCCTGGTAGTGCGTGTGCCGGCCGGTCAGCGAGGTCCGCCGGACGCCACGATGGGCAGCCTCCGCGTGGAACACGACGGCCTGCGGCACCACCAGCGTGGGGTGTCCTGCCTGGGCGGCCCGCCAGCCGAAGTCGATGTCGTTGCCGAAGATGGGCAGGTCGGCGGCGAAGCCGCCGAGCTCCTCGAGGGTACGCCGGCGCACCAGCATGCCGGCGGTGTTCACCGCCAGCGCCTCGCGCACCTCGTCGTGCTGTCCCTGGTCGTACTCACCGGTCTCGAGGCCCGTCTCGCGGCGTCCGGTGCCGGAGATGGTGACACCCATCTCGAGCAGTCGGCGCAGCGAGGGCCACTCGCGCAGCTTCGGGCCGAGGATGGCGGCGTCCGGTCGCTCCGCGGCCACGGCCAGCAGGGCCGCGAGGGCCCCGGGGTCGGGGTTGGCGTCGTCGTGCAGCAGCCAGACCCACTCGTCGTCGGCCAGCGGCGGCGCCTGCTCCATGGCGAGGTCGACGGCCTGCGGCCAGGTGGTGGCGCCGGTGGCGACGTGCACCGCGTCGTCGCCGAAGGCGGCTGCCAGCAGGCCGGCACTGTCGTCCTTGCTGCCCGTGTCGATCGCGACGAGGCGATCGACGGGGTGCGTCTGGGCTCTCACGCCCTCGATGACCGCCGGCAGCCAGCGGGCCCCGTCATGGCTGACGAGGACTGCGGTGACGATCACCGGGGAAGCCTAACGACCAGTCAGGTGGCGGCCGAATCAGCTCGGGGAACGGCCGATCGGCCCACCCGTGGTCATCGGGTCGGGGTCATACGGCTCGCTTCTTCAGCTTGCGTCGCTCACGCTCGGAGAGCCCGCCCCAGATGCCGAAGCGCTCGTCGTTCATCAGTGCGGACTCAAGACAGTCATCACGGACGTCGCACGTCAGGCAGACCTTCTTGGCCTCCCGCGTGGATCCGCCCTTCTCGGGAAAGAACGCCTCCGGATCGGTCTGCGCGCACAGTGCACGGTCCTGCCAACCCATCTCGTCGGCGTCGGAATCAAGGAGAAACAGTTCTCGCATCGGCCTTCGCCCTTTCGACCCTACGTGTCCCAGAGGGTCCTGACGGACCATCTGGCGGTGCCAGCCCCCTGCTGGAAGAACACTACGGGAATTACATGCCTGTCGTACCCGGAAGTCAAGCCCAGATCTGCTATACGTTCTGGCCCGCTGTGACTACGGGGTGCATAGTCCCTTCGGGCGGTCCGGCACAGTGGCCGCATGCAGAACATCACCGTGCTCTCCGGCGGCTTCGGCGGAGCCACGTTCCTCCGCGGCCTGCGACACGCCCTGAGCGCCGGCAGCCTGCCACACGTCGACAAGGACGCGACCATCACGGTGGTGTCCAACACCGCCGACGACCTGTGGATCCACGGACTCAAGGTCTGCCCCGACCTCGACACCGTGATGTACACCCTCGGCGACGGGCTCGACACCGAGCGCGGCTGGGGACGGCGCGACGAGACGTGGAGCATCCGCGACGAGCTCGCGGCGTACGGCGTCGACAAGACGTGGTTCGGCCTCGGCGACCGCGACATCGCCACCCACCTCGTGCGCACGCAGATGCTCGAGGCGGGCTACTCGCTCTCGGAGGTGACCGAGGCGCTCTGCCAGCGCTGGCAGCCCTCGGTCCGTCTCCTGCCGATGACCGACGACCGGGTCGAGACGCACATCGCGATCGCCGACGCCGAGTCGCCCAGCGGTCGCCGGGTCGTGCACTTCCAGGAGTACTGGGTGCGGTTGCGCGCCCAGGTGCCGGCCGAGGCCGTGGTGGTGGTGGGCCAGGACGGGTCGAAGCCCGCACCCGGCGTCCTCGAGGCCATCACCTCCGCCGACCTGGTGATCCTGCCGCCGTCCAACCCGGTCGTCTCGGTCGGCACCATCCTCGGCGTCCCCGGCATCCGCGACGCCCTGATGTCCACGAGGGCGCCCGTGGTCGGCCTCTCCCCCATCGTCGGCGACACCCACGTGCGCGGCATGGCGCACCAGCTGCTCGACTGCATCGGGGTCGAGGTGTCGGCCGGCGGCGTCGGGCTCCACTACGGCGCGCGCAGCGCCGGCGGTGTGCTCGACGGCTGGCTGGTCGACGAGCGCGACGCCAGCCACCTCCCGGCTCTCGCAGCGGCCGGCATCAAGGCGGCGGCCGTGCCCTTGATGATGACCTCGCCCGAGGTGACCGCCGAGATGGCGGCGGCTGCCGTCGACCTGGTCTCGTGACCGGCGGCCGGATCGAGGTCCTCGCGCCCGACGGTCTGCCCGAGGTCGCGGCCGGCGACGACCTGGCCCACCTCGTGGCGGACGCAACCGACCTCCAGGACGGCGACGTGCTGGCGGTCACCAGCAAGGTCGTGGCCAAGGCCGAGGGCCGGGTGCGAGACGGAGGCCGAGACGCTGCCGTCGCCGGCGAGACGGCCCGCATCGTGGCCAGGCGCGGGCCGGTGCTGATCGTGCGCACCCACCACGGCCTGACCATGGCCGCTGCCGGGGTCGACGCGTCCAACGTGGCCACCGGCACGGTCGTGCTCCTGCCCGTGGATCCCGATGCCTCCGCACGAGCGCTGCGCGACCGGCTGCTCGACCTCGTCGGCGTCAACGTCGGCGTCGTCGTCACCGACACCGCCGGCCGGGCCTGGCGCGAGGGTCAGACCGACATGGCGATCGGCGCCGCCGGGCTGACCCCGCTCGAGGACTACGCGGGCCGGTTCGACGGCCACGGCAACGAGCTGGCCGTCACCCGCCCCGCCGTGGCCGACGAGATCGCGGGCGCCGCCGAGCTGGTCCAGGGCAAGCTGAACGGCCGGCCGGTCGCCGTCCTCCGCGGGCGGGCCGACCTGGTGCTGCCCGCAGGCGATCACGGCCCCGGTGCGCAGGCCCTGGTGCGCGACGACACCACCGACATGTTCGGGTACGGCGCCCGCGAGGCCGTCGTCCGGGCGCTCGCCGGCCGGTCGGACGACCGCGCACCCTTCGGGGCCCCGGCGCCCCTCGACGACCTCACCGCCGCACTGGTGCAGGTGCCCGGCGTCGGCGAGGTGTCGTCCCGTGGCCCCGGCGCCCACGTCACCGCCACGCACCGCTCGACCGGCACCGCCGTCGCCGCGATCTGCTTCGCGTTCGGCTGGCAGGTCGACACCCTCGACGACACGACTTCGGGCATCGCCGTGCTGGTGTCACCTGTCACTACGTAGACTCTGCCCGCGAACCGACCAGACGATCGAGGACCTTCACGTGGCGAAGCAGGACAAGAGCAGCCGTCAGGCTGTCATCGACGAGATCCGCAACAAGCAGAAGAGCGCTGAGCGGCGTCGTGGCGGCATGATCCTCGGCGTGGCGGTGCTCGTCGGCCTGCTGATCATCGGTGCGGCGGCGTACAAGCCGGTCAAGGACTGGTTCGACCTCCGCTCGTTCAACGACAAGAACCTCTCCGACATCGGCCCCGCCGCCGACGCCTGCCAGAAGATCGAGAAGAAGACGGCCGAGGGCAACCAGGACCACGTCGAGCCCGGCACCCCGCTGACCTTCGAGACCTCGCCGCCCGCCTTCGGCACGCACTACAACGTGTGGGACTCGATCGGGAAGAAGCTCTACACCGCCGGCGATCGCCCCGAGCTGGGCATGCTGGTGCACAACCTCGAGCACGGCTACACGATCCTCTGGTACGACGAGACCGCGGCCAAGGACGCCACGATGATGGACGAGATCCGCGGCATCGCCTCCAAGTTCGACGGCAGCGACAAGAACTACCGCAACAAGTTCAAGGCCGTGCCGTGGACCAAGGCCGACGGCGACGCCTTCCCCGACGACGCGCACATCGCGTACACCCACTGGTCGGCCGGCGGCGAGGGCGAGACCGACCCGGCCAAGCAGCAGGGCATCCTGCAGTACTGCTCGGCCCCCAGCGGAGCGGCGCTCGACAAGTTCATGATCGACTACCCGTACCTCGACTCCCCCGAGCCGAACGCCATCTGAGCTCCCGCTGACTCAGGTCAGCTCGCCGTGGCCGTCCTCCTCGAGGGCGGCCACGATGCGCTTCACGTCCTGCGCCCGCTGGCGCGTCGTCACGAGCAGCGCGTCGCCCGTGTCGACGACGACCACGTCATCGAGGCCCACCACCGCCACGACCCGTCCACCGGCCGGTACGACGAGTCCTGAGGCGTCGACGACGCGCACCAGGCTGCGGTCCCCGAGCACGGTGAGTTCGTCGTCCGCCGCGACGATGTCGAGGAGGGACGCGAAGTCCCCCACGTCGTCCCAGCCGAAGGCACCCGGCACGACCGCCACCCGACCGGCTGCCGCCGCGGGTTCGGCGACGGCGTGGTCGACGGCGATCCTCGGGAGCCGCGGCCACACCTCGTCGAGGGTGGCGAGGTCTGCGGCGATGCCCCGCAGCGCACCGGCGAACTCCGGGTCGGACTCCGCCAGCAGGTCGAGCATCACCGACGGCCGGCAGACGAACATGCCGGCGTTCCAGAGCATCCCGTCCGCGACGTAGCCCGTGGCCACGTCCAACGGCGGCTTCTCGACGAACTCGGTGACGCGGCTGGCACCTGCGCGGATCGCGTCGCCCGGCCGGATGTAGCCGAAGCCGGTCGCCGGACGGGTGGGCGCGATGCCGACCGTGACGAGCCACCCGTCGCGGGCGAGCTCGGCCGCCTCGGCCACCACCGCGCCGAACGCCTCCGCGTCGGCGATCACGTGGTCGGCCGCGAACGAGCCCATCACCGCGTCGGGGTCGCGGCGCTCCAGCAGCGCGGCGGCCAGGCCGATCGCGGCCATCGAGTCGCGCGCCGACGGTTCGGCGATGACGTCGGCCGGGTTCAGGTCCGGCAGCTGGCTGAGCACGGCCGCCCGGTGGGCCGCGCCGGTGACGACCAGCACCCGGTGCGCCACCAGGGGCACCAGCCGGTCGGCCGTGCCCTGGATCAGGGTGCGCCCGCTGCCGGTGAGGTCGTGGAGGAACTTCGGGGACGCGCGCCGCGAGAGCGGCCACAGCCGGGTGCCGGAACCGCCTGCGGGGATCACCGCCCAGAGGTGGTCGAGCGCGGCGTCCTGGCTGGAGGTCATGGGCGCGAGGGTAGCGAGCGACCGCCTCCTAGGCTGACCCGGTGACCACCTTCGACGGCGTGCTCCGCCACCAGCTGGCCCGCGACGCCGGCCGCCCCCTCGTGACGTTCTACGGCGAGACGCCCGGGGAGCGCATCGAGCTGTCCGTGACGACGTACGCCAACTGGGTCGCGAAGGCGGCCGGTCTGCTCGTCGAGGAGTGCGACCTCGAGCGCGGCCAGTCGCTGCGCATCGACCTGCCCACGCACTGGCTCGGACCGGTGTTCCTCGGCGCGGCCTGGACGATCGGGCTGGTCGTCACCACCGGCGACGACCCGGACGCGGTCGTCTGCGGACCCGAGACGCTGGCCGACTGGGCCGACCGCGCCGATGACCTGCCGGTGCTGGCGTGCAGCCTGCTGCCGTTGGGTGGGCGCTTCGCCGAGGGCGTGCCACCGGGGGTGCACGACGTCGGAGCCGAGATCTGGGGCCAGCCCGACGCGTTCACCGCGTGGGACCCGCCCGGTGCCGATGACCGTGCGACCGACGAGCTCAGCCAGGCCGAGCTGTTCGCCCCCACGCGTGGGACGGCCACCGTCGGGAGTTCTCTCACCGACGGCGGCCGTCTTCTCACGGCAGCGAACCCGGCTTCCCCACCAGATGTCGCTGCCTTCACCGAGCCGCTCGCAAGGGGCGGCTCCGTGGTCCTCGTCGCGCGGGCCGACCCCGCACGTCTCGACGAGCTGTACGTCGAGGAGCGGGCGACCTCACGCGCCTGAGCCGGTGCCGGTCACCCGGCCAGGTCGTAGCTCCCCATGCCCTCACCGAGGAACCGGCGGCCGTTGACCCCGGTGTCGGTCGCGTAGAGGACGTAGAGGTAGCCGGTGGCCTGCTGACGCACGAGCAGGTCGGCGTGCCCGTTGGCCTTGATGTCGCTGATGGGGATCACCCAGTCGTAGGGCGTGAAGTCGAACTTCAGGGCGCTCCGCGCGCTCACCGGTCCACCGGACTTGCCGGCCGCGATGGCCCCACCGGTGCCGGCCCACAGACTCGCGGCACCGTTCATGACGCCGGCTATGTCGGGGAACCCGTCTCCCGTCACGTCACCCACGGCCGTCAGGCCGCTGGCCGGGGCGAACCCCGCGCCGACCCGGACCGGCGCAGCCAGGTGGCCCTGGCCGTCACCGCGCCGCAGCTGCATCGTGCCGTCGGTCTGTCGGGTGATCACGTCGCCGAAGCCGTCGCGGTCCCAGTCGCCGACGTTGAGGAGGACGTCGGAGGCCGACAGGTCCGCGCCCGTGTCGATCGGGTTGCCGAGGTCGAAGGTCCCGGCATTGGGGACGACCATCAGCTGGTCGCCCTTGCGGCCGATCAGGTCCGGCGCCGGGTCGCCCGACAGCTGGCCCGCGCCACCCAGGTCACGCAGCCCGGCGAGGTTGCGCAGCGCCCCCACAGGCGCTGCGAACGTGCCGTCCCCACGACCGGCGAGCAGGTAGACCTTGCCGTTGCGCATCCGGCCGACCAGGTCGGGACGACCGTCGGCGGTGTAGTCGGTGCCGCCGATGATCTGGTTGTACGGCGCCCAGTTGCCGACGACCTTGCGGGACTTGGCGAACTGCGCCGCCCCGATGCCGGCACGCAGCCAGAGCTGACCCGTCTTGTCGCGACCGAGCATGTCGGGCTGACCGTCGCCCGTGACGTCCCCCGCGGCCGTGAGGTCGACGTACCGACCCCACTTGGTGTCGGTCCTGGTGAACTTGAGGCCGCCCTTGCGAGTGCCGAGGAACGCGTCGACGCGGGTGCCGCCCTTGACCTTCGCGATCAGGTCGTTGCGGCCGTCCCGGTTGATGTCGCCCACGGACGAGACGAGGTAGTGGCCCCTCAACGACTTCACGCTGCGGCTCACGGCGCCGAACCTGCCGGCCCCGTTGCCGGGCTTGATCTTGGCCACCCCCTTGCGGGAGGTCATCACCAGGTCGGCGTGGCCGTCACCGGTGAGGTCAGCCGAGACCAGCACCTGCTTCTTGGCCCGCCAGCCGCGGGCGCCGATGGTGACCGGCTTGGCGAACGCCGACAGCCCACCCGTCGGGACCACGAAGCCGCGCTTGTCGCTGGCCCGGCGCACGATCAGGTCCGGGTGCGGGGTGCCGGCGAGGTTCGACTGCAACGACTCCGAGGCCCAGCTGGTCGGGACGCTGGCGGTCTGGGCGCCGGCGGCCAGCTGACGGATCCGCGGGATCTGGGCGTAGAGGTACTTGCCCGGGCAGGCGGTGCTGCCGGCGTCGCGGTGGCCGTTGATGGCCTGGAAGACCTTCTTGCCGACCTGTTGCGAGGTCGAGGCCGGGTTGACGCCGGCCAGTCCGAGCTTCCAGGCGAACAGCGCGCCGTACGCCTGGATCATCGCCTCCGGCGGCTGCACCACGTCGAAGTTGCCGATGGCCGACATGGCGAACGAGTAGTCGTTGTAACCCAGGGTGTGAGCGCCGACGACGGCCTTGTCGATGCCGCCGTACCTGCCCTCCCAGATCCGGCCGAACCGGTCGACGAGGTAGTTGTAGCCGATGTCGCTCCAGCCACGGGACTTCACGTGGTAGGCGTAGATGCCGCGGATGATCGCCGGCACCTGGTCGGCGGTGTAGTCGTTGGCGTTGACCGTGTGGTGCACGAAGCCGGCGTTCACGGTGCCGTAGCGCAGCGACTTCGCGTCTCGCATCTTCTCGTCGGCGCCCCACTGGGCCCGGGAGTAGATCGTCGGCATCGCGGCGGTGGTGGTCGCCGCCTGGAGGGCGATGCCTTCCTCCTGCTCCGGCTGGGGCGCGGTCGGGCCGTCGCTGGCGGCAGGGCCGGTCTCGAGCTCGGGTGCCTGCTCGGCGGTGGCGGTCTCCTTGCCGGGGTCGATCACGGAGAGCTGGAGGTCGTCGGGCAGCGGGCTGCCCTCGGCGGCCGTGACGGCCTTGACCTGCACCTGGTCGACGTCGCCGACCAGCACTGGGTCGGTCCCCGGCCGGGAGTTGCGCCCGTCCGGGCTGGTCGGCTCGGGATCGTGGTCGTCGTCGTAGGGCACGGTCATCCAGTCGGACCAGTCGTCGCCGGTGCGCGTGCGCACCGTCACCGCGATCTCATCGGCACCGATCTTCTCGCTCCGGTCCCACGTGACGCCGACGGCGCCGTAGCCGACGACCGGCGCCGGCTCGCTGACCACCTTGTGCACCGCGACGGACTGCTTCTCGATGCCCCACCGGTCGTGGGCGGCGGGCGCCGCCGCCAGCGAGTAGTCGGTGACCTCGGGCTCGACCGCCTTGGTCGGCACCTTCGCCCGAGCGGACGAGAGGTACGCCGCGGGGCCGGCCTGATCGGGGTGCTGTCCCACGACGTCCAGCGAGACGACGCTGGCAGCGGGGGTGAGCACGGCAAGCACCACGCCCAGCGCCAGCATCTGCTGGCACACGGTGATGAAACGGACCTGAGACGAACGCATAAGTGGCTACTCCAGTGAAGGGGAAGATTCACACGGGATAGCAAGTTTCACACCAGTCACATTGGTTGCGCGACGGTTTCTGAGTAACTACAACGCTGTAATTTCCAGTCGACACGCCGCGCGATGCCGACTTTGTCAAGTTCTCGGCTGCGAGCGCGATCGTCATCCTCGCCGGCCCGCGAGCGTCTGGTTCGTCGGTCGAGTAGCGAGCGCGTACTCGTTGGTCGAGTAGCGAGCACCCCGTTCGTCGGTCGAGTAGCGAGCGCCCTGTTCGTTGGTCGAGTAGCGAGCGCCAGCGAGCGTATCGAGACCCGGTTCGCCCGGGGCGGGTCTCGATACACCTCGCTCGTGGTCTCGATACACCTCGCTCGTCCCTCGCGAGGCACTCGACCTCCGATGGACCTCGCGAGGCACTCGACCTCCGAAGAATCGTTGGTCGAGTAGCGAGCGCCAGCGAGCGTATCGAGACCCGGTTCGCCCAGGGCGGGTCTCGATACACCTCGCTCGTGGTCTCGATACACCTCGCTCGTCCCTCGCGAGGCACTCGACCAACGAACCATCGTTGGTCGAGTAGCGAGCGCCAGCGAGCGTATCGAGACCCGGTTCGCCCGGGGCGGGTCTCGATACACCTCGCTCGTCCCTCGCGAGGCACTCGACCTCCGATGGACCTCGCGAGGCACTCGACCTCCGATGGACCTTGCGAGGCACTCGACCTCCGATGGACCTCGCGGGCTCCTGCTCGGGTCAGATGTCGGCGCCGAGCTCCTCGTCATCGTCGCCGTCGTACTCGAGGAAGTCGATGCCCTCCTGGACATCGCCGTCGAAGGCGAGGCGGCCCTTGTCGAGGACGAGCACCCGGTCGCACATCTTCTTGACGGAGCCGGCGGCGTGGCTGACGTAGAAGAGCGTCACGCCGCTCTGGCGCACCTCCTCCATCTTGGAGATGCACTTCTTCTTGAAGGGCTTGTCGCCGACCGCCAGCACCTCGTCGGCGATGAACACGTCGCAGTCGACGTGGACGGCGACGGAGAAGCCGAGCCGGGAGTACATGCCCGACGAGTAGACGCCGACGGGGGTGTCGAGGAAACGACCGACGTCGGCGAACTCGACGATCTCGTCGAACTTGGCGTTGGTCTCCCGCTCGGTCATGCCCAGGATCGCGGCGTTGAGGTAGATGTTCTCGCGACCGGTGAGCTGGCTGTGGAACCCGGCGCCCGTGGCGATCAGGCCGGAGATGCGCCCACGCGTGCGGACGCTGCCGCCGTCGGGGACCATGCTCCCGTTGACCATGCGCAGCAACGTGGACTTGCCCGAGCCGTTGAGGCCCATCAATCCGATGGACTCCCCCTGCATGACGGTGAAGGACACGTCGTCCACGGCGAGGAACTTGTCGCTGATCTTCTGACCGCGAGTCTTGGCCACAGCCATCTGCTTGAGCGTGCGGTGGTACTGCAGCCGGAACTTCTTCGTCACGTGGTCGACGACGATCGACTGCGTGCCGGACGCGTGCGGACTCACCTGGCGCTCACCCGATCATCTCGGGGAGACGGCGCTCGAGCCGGTTGAAGGTGAGCTGGGCGAAGACCAGGAAGGCGACGCAGAAGCCGAGCACGATGAAGCCGCGCTGGAAGAGGTCGCTCGGGAACGAGCGGGTCAGCAGGCCGAGCTCGGGGTCGGTGGTGGTCACCCAGAACCCGCGCTGCATCAGCAGGACCGCCTCGACGGCCGGATTGCCCATGTAGATGGAGTGGGCGATCTCGTTGGGGAAGCGGTCCACGACCAGCTCGTAGGGGTACATCATCGGGACGCTGAACGGCACCACCTGGGTGATGTTCTGGACCAGGCGTCCGAAGTCGCGGAACATCACGTTGAGCGCGGAGAACAGCAGCGCCATGGCCGTGGCGAGGATCAAGATGATCATGAACCCCATGACGGCGGCGGCGAAGCCGAGCATGTCGGGGTCCCAGCCGGCGATGAAGCAGGCACCCACGAGGATCACCAGCTGCGGTCCCGTGTGGTAGAGCGAGACCAGCATCGAGGCGACCGGGAAGAGCTCCTTGGGGATCGACATCTTCTGCACGAGGCTCTTGTTGGCGATGATCGAGCGCATGCCCGAGGAGTAGCTCTCGGTGAAGAAGTTGATCATCACCATCCCCGCGAAGAGGTGGATGGCGAAGTTCTGCATGTTGGCGCCGCGGCCGGCGATCATCCCGAACACGAAGAAGAACGTCAAGAAGCGCACCAACGGGTTGATGTAGGACCACAGCAGCCCGAACCGGGAGCCCAGGTAGCGCGCCTTGATCTCCCGCGACACGAGCAGGCGCAGCAGGTAGCGCCGGCGGAACACCTCAAGGAGACCGGCCGACGCCGCGGGGTCGATCAGGGGCATGTGCTCAAGGTCGTGGCGCACGCCGACGTTGTCGTACTCCTCGTCCAGGCCCGGTCCCTTGACCGTGTCAGTCATCACGCTCCTCCTGATCACGCGTCCAGGGCTCGAACGTCTTGTCCCAGGCCTCCGGGGAGGTGATGTCGCCCAGTGCGGCGCGGTACTCGTCGGCCAGGCGCGGCCACTCGCGGCGGAACCGCTCGTGGATCTCGACGGTCCTCTTCGCGAGGCCACGGAAGCGGGCCGGGTCGCGCTTGTAGAACGCCGCCGACGTGCCGTCGTTCATCGAGACCACGGCCGAGTCGTACGCCGCGAGGCGGTACCACTTCGCGTCCATCGCCCGGATCTCGGCCTCGGGGTGCTCGGCGGCCAGCTCACGCGTGGGCTTCAGGTGACGGATCGGCGCCAGGCCGGCGGCGACCAGCTGGGACCAGCGCCCGGGGATCTCGACGATGTCGCGACCCTTGCGCGGCGGCTTCTTGCGGCGTACGGACGGGAAGGAGTCGCGGTCGGGCTCCAGCTGCGCGTCGCTGAACTGCTTGCGGAACGCGTTCACCTCGGCCAGCCGGCTCGGCAGCATCTCGTGCAGGCGACCCGGTCCGGCCAGGACGTCCTCCATCGCCTGGTGACGCAGCTCGGCGGTGGAGTACTGCATGGAGACCAGGTGCGCGATCTGGTGGTTGAGGCTCTCCCGGAGCATCCGGCCGCCCTTGGGGTACGGCGAGTGCAGCAGCGCCGCGACCAGGCGGTTGCGGTGGTGGAAGTAGGCCTGCCAGTCGAGCGCGTCGTTCTTGTCGGTCCACGGCACGTGCCACACGGCCGCGCCCGGGAACGTGACGGTCGGGAAGCCCGCCGCCTTGGCACGCAGCCCGAACTCGGAGTCGTCCCACTTGATGAACAGCGGCAGGGAGAGACCGATCTGCTCGAGGGTCACGCGCGGGATCAGGCACATGAACCAGCCGTTGAAGTCGACGTCGACCCGCTTGTGGAGCCACCGCGACGAGCGCAGGTTGCGGGCCGCGAGGTCCCAGTCGCTGTAGCCGTCGAGCGGCGTCATCCACCAGAAGCGCCACGGCTGGATGATCTCGCCGAAGGAGTGCAGCCGGGCCCGGGAGTACAGGCTGAACATGTGACCACCGACGATCGTCGGGTGCTTGGCGAGGTCACCGAACGTGACGGCGCGGACGACGCCCTCCGGCTCGCAGACCACGTCGTCGTCCATCATCATCGCGTAGGTCGCTGTGCCCTTGCGGACGCTCTCGAGCTGGCCGCGGGCGTAGCCGCCGGAGCCACCGAGGTTGCCCTGCACGATGACGCGCAGCTGGTCGCCCAGCGACTTCTCCGCCGCCGGGAAGAACTCGGAGTCGGTGACGAGCTTGGTGCCCTGCTCCATGACCAGGACCTGGTCGAGGTAGGGCCGGAGCGTCTCGTCGTCGGCCAGCTGGCTGATCAGCCTGGCGCAGAAGTCGGGACGGTTCATCGTCGTGATGGCGATGTCGACCGAACCGTGCTCGGCCCGGTCGACGGGGACCTCGGCGGTCCACTCGGCCGAGACCACGACGGCGTCCTCGTCGCCGGACACGACGTCGTACCAGTACCAGCCGCCGTCGACGAACGGCGTCAGCGTCAGGTCGAACGTGAAGGTGGCCCGCCCGTCGCGCCCCACGGCGGCCGAGTCGACGCGCTGCGAGCGGCCGTTGGCCGTGGACTTGTAGACCGTCAGGCCGGCACCGGCGCCCGTGAGCTCGACGGTGAGGCGGACCTCGTCGACGATGGTCCAGCGCCGCCAGTACGACGCCGGGAACGCGTTGAAGTAGGTGCCGAACGAGAGCTTGCGGCCCTGCGGGATGCGCAGCGACGTGCGCGACTCGATGTGGTCGGGGTGGATGCTCGCACCCGTCGAGGTGGTCTGCCGGATCGCGGCGTTGTTGAGGTCCTTGGCGCGCCGGTCGCCGCCGATCTCGTAGCGGTCGGCGTCGAGGCGGGCCTCCTCCGGGTCGACGTACAGGGCGAAGACGTCGGTGTCCTTGTCGATCGGCAGGATCTGCCGCTGCAGGAGCCGTCGGGTGGTCGCTGCGCTCGTCTGTGTGGTGGTCATTCGTCGACCCCTCCGCTCTTGAGCTCTGCGCCGTCAGCGAAGTGCGGCTTGAGCTTGTTCTCGAACATCGACAGCGCCGAGCCGATCGCCATGTGCATGTCGAGGTACTTGTAGGTGCCCAGCCGGCCGCCGAAGAGGACCATCGGCTCCTTCTTGGCCAGCTCGCGGTACTTCATCAGCTTCTCGCGGTCCTCGGCGGTGTTGATCGGGTAGTAGGGCTCGTCGTCATCGGTGGCCGCGCGGGAGTACTCGTGCACGATCACCGTCTTGCCCGAGATGTAGGTGCGCTCGGGGTGGAAGTGCTTGAACTCGTGGATGCGGGTCCAGGGCACGTCCTGGTCGTTGTAGTTCATCACCGCGCAGCCCTGGAAGTCGTCGACGTGCTTGACCTCGGCCTCGAGGTCGACGGTGCGCCACGAGAGGCGGCCCTCGGAGTTGTCGAAGTACTCGTCGACGGGGCCGGTGTAGATGATCGGCACCTTGCCGGTGAACTCGTCCCGCAGTCCGTTGTCAGCGTCGAAGAAGTCGGTCTCGAGCCGGATCTCGATGTTGGGGTGGTCGGCCATCTTGGTCAGCCAGGCGGTGTAGCCGTCGACCGGGAGGCCCTCGTACTTGTCGTTGAACCAGCGGTTGTCGAAGTTGTAGCGCACCGGGAGCCTGGTGATGATGTCGGCGCTCAGCTTGGTCGGGTCGGTCTGCCACTGCTTGGCGGTGTAGCCCTTGATGAACGCCTCGTAGAGGGGGCGCCCGATCAGCGAGATCGCCTTCTCCTCGAAGTTGGCCGCGTCGGCCGTGTCGAACTCGCTGGCCTGCTCGGCGATCAGTGCCCGGGCCTCGTCGGGGGTGTGCATCTTGCCGAAGAAGGAGTTGATGAGCGAGAGGTTCATCGGCAACGAGTAGACCTGGCCGTCGTACTGGCCGAAGACGCGGTGCTGGTAGTTGGTGAAGCTGGTGAAGCGGTTGACGTACTGCCAGACCTTCTCGTTGGAGGTGTGGAAGAGGTGCGCGCCGTAGACGTGCATCTCGATGCCCGTCTCGGGGTCGGCCTCGCTGTAGGCGTTGCCGCCGAGGTGGTGGCGGCGCTCCAGCACGAGCACCTTGAGACCGAGGTCGTTGGCGCACCGTTCGGCGATGGTCAGTCCGAAGAATCCGGAGCCGACGACCACGAGGTCGGGCTGACCCGACCGGTCGGTGGGCGCGGGGGACGTCGTGCTGGATTCGGGCGAGGTCAAGGCAGGGCTCTCCTGAGTCTGGGGCGGCGGTCAGTCTACGGGGGCACGGTGCTGGCTCCGAGTCGGCAGACCCCTCGCGCGCGTCGTTCTCGTCACGTCGACCCCGCCGCTCACCCCGCCACCCGGAAGCCGACGTTGCTCGCCGCCGACTCCGGGGTGTTGGCCGAGCGGGCGGCCACGCGGTAGCGATGGCAGTAGGAGTCGTGGCAGAGGTAGGACCCGCCGCGCATCACGCGGTGCGTGCCCTCCCCCGGTCCCGTCGGGGCGTGCAGCGGCGACGCGGCGTACCAGCCGGGGTCGAACCAGTCGGCGCACCACTCCCAGACGTTGCCCGAGGTCTGGTAGAGGCCGAGCCCGTTCCGCGGGTAGGTCTTGACCGGCGCGGTCGTCGCGAAGCCGTCATCGGCGGTGTTGATGGTCGGGAAGGTGCCCTGCCAGGTGTTGCACCGGAAGCGGCCGTCGGGCATCAGGTCGTCGCCCCAGGGGAAGCGCGCGCCGTCGAGGCCGCCCCGGGCGGCGCGCTCCCACTCGGCCTCGCTCGGCAGCCGACCGCCGACCCAGGCGGCGTACGCCTCGGCGTCTCGGTGCGAGACGTGTACGACGGGGTGCTGGGGTCGCGTCGACACGTCGGAGCCCGGACCCTCCGGGTGTCGCCAGTCGGCGCCACGGACGGCCAGCCACCAGGGCGTGCCGGCAGCGGCGCCCACGACATCGGCCGGATCCCCACCGAAGGCGAGGTGGAACACGGCCGAGACACCGAACTCCTCGGCGTCGGTGAGGTGACCGGTCGCCTTGGCGAACGTAGCGAACTGGGCGTTGGTGACGGCTGTCTCGCCGATGCGGTACGCCGGCAGCTCGACGTCGTGGACCGGCCGCTCGCCGTCGCCGGCGTACCCCTCGTCGAACGCGTCGCCCATGGCGAACCGGCCCGCAGGCACGTCGACGACGCCGCGCAGCGACCCGCCCCTCGCGGGCGTCGGCCGGGCCGGGGGCGGCGCTCCGTCCCGGGCGGGCGCGCAGCACGCCGGCTGGTCGCCGGTCATCGCGGCACGGACCGCATCCCGCGCGCCGACCTCAGCGCCCGCAGGACGTTGGCGGCTTCGCCGAGGCCGCCGCGCACCGGACTGAGTGCCACCACGCCGAGCGCGATGAGGTACGGCTTGAGCCGGACAGGCAGGTTCTCACCGTGCCGGAAGTGGACGACGAACAGGTTGCGGTACATGTAGAACCCCTTCCAGCCCGAGAGGTCGTGCTGCTGGTTGAAGTCGAGCTGGCGCACGAGCACGGCGTCGCGCACGGCCACGATCGGGAATCCGGCGCGACGGGCCCGGATGGCGTAGTCGACGTCGTCGTAGAAGATGAAGAACGACCTGTCGGGCAGCCCGATCGCGTCGACCACCTCGCGGGCGACCATGAACCCCTCGAAGGCGACGTTCTCGATCGGCACCTCCTCGGGCAGCTCGGCGCGGCTGCTCCAGGTCGAGTCCACGCTTGCGGTCTTGGGGCGGATCGCGAGCGGGTTGCGCAGGTCGAAGCGGACCGCCGCCTTCTCCACCAGCGTGCCGGTCAGGTCCTCGCGCACCGCCATCAGGCACGGACCACCGTGGGCCAGCAGGACTGCCAAGCACTCGGGTGCGGGCACCACGTCGTCGTCCATCAGCCAGATGCGGTCGAAGCCCGCGTCGTACGCCTGCTTCACGCCGAGGTGGAAACCCCCGGCGCCGCCGAGGTTGTCGGGCGAGTAGGTCAGCCGCAGCGGCAGGTCGGAGCGGGCCTCGAGCACGTCGCGGGTGTGGTCGGTGCTGGCGTTGTCGATGACGAAGACCGCGTCAGGCGCGTGGGTCTGCGCGGCCAGGCCGTCGAGCATCCCGCCCAGCAGGTCGGCACGGTTGAAGGTGACGATGACGACGGCGACGGAGCTCATGCGAGGAACCTCTCGTGGCCGGTGAAGTCGCTGCGCAGGCCGGCGCGCATGGCGCTGAGACTCAGGCTGAGGCGACCCAGGCTCGGCCGGGTGAACGTGTAGAACCAGAACGTCTTCACGACGAACGCCCAGGCGTGGAGGACACCGCGGTAGTCGCGCAGGTTGACCAGGTTGTTGCGCGCCATGCAGTAGTGCTTGAGGTCGCTCGGGCTGTGGTTGTAGGTCGTCCGGCCGAACATCATCGGCGTACCCAGGTCGTCGGTGGCCGGATGGAGGAACCTCGCCCCGACCACGGTGGCGCAGCGGGCGCCGGACTCGCGGGCGCGCCAGAGGTACTCCACGTCGTCGCCCCAGATGAAGAACTCCTCCCGCGGGAGGCCGATGCGGTCGACGAGCTCGGCGGTGACGAGGACGCCGTTGAACGGGATGACCACGTCGCGGATCAGTCCATCGGCGGCAGCCCGCTCCACGGCGCCCATGTCGCTGACCACCTTGCTGCTCCCGGGCAGCCTGATCGGGAAGCACAGGCGCGACGTGTCCTGCTCAGCGAGCACCGCAGGGCCCCAGAAGTCGAGGCCGTCGGCGTGCTCCAGCAGCAGGGGGAGACAGTCGGCGTCGGGTACGCCGTCGTCGTCCATCAGCCACACGAGCTCGGCGCCGAGGTCGATCGCCCAGGCCAGCCCGTCGTGGAAGCCGCCGGCGCCGCCACGGTTGGTGGGCAGCGATCGCGCCAGCAGCCGCGGCGTGGCCCCGGACGTCATCTGCGTGGCCAGCCACTCCCCCGTGCCGTCGGTGGAGGCGTTGTCGAGCACCAGGATCTGGGCGAGTCCGTCGACGTCTCGCAGCCTGGCCAGCAGGCGTTGCACCAGCTCGAGTCGGTTGAAGGTGACGACGACCGCGATGATGCGTCGATCACGCGCTTGCGTAGGCCCCTGCGTCACGGCGACCACCCTAGGGGCCCGGGTTGCCCGCAGCCGTCAGGCGGGGTCCGGACGCACCCCGGTCGGTGTTCGTTGGTCGAGTAGCGAGCGCCAGCGAGCGTATCGAGACCCCGGCCAAGCTCGCCGGTCGAGTAGGGCGATGCGCAGCGAGCCCGTATCGAGACCCACCAAGCTCGCCGGTCGAGTAGCGAGCGCCAGCGAGCGTATCGAGACCTCGGTCGGTGTTCGTTGGTCGAGTAGCGAGCGCCAGCGAGCGTATCGAGACCTCGGTCGGTGTTCGTTGGTCGAGTAGCGAGCGCCAGCGAGCGTATCGAGACCTCACCCCGGTCTCGCGCCGGTCTCGATACACCCGCTCGTTCCTCGCGGGCACTCGACCACCGAACCATCGCTGGTCGAGTAGGGCGATGCGGAGCGAGCCCGTATCGAGACCCACCAAGCTCGCCGGTCGAGTAGGGCGATGCGGAGCGAGCCCATATCGAGACCCCACCCGGGTCTCGATACACCCGGGTCTCGATACACCCGCTCGTTCCTCGCGGGCACTCGACCACCGAACACATGGCGGGCACTCGACCACCGAACACATGGCGGGCACTCGACCACCGAACCATCGCTGGTCGAGTAGGGCGATGCGCAGCGAGCCTGTATCGAGACCCGCACGCGGGTCTCGATACACCCGCTCGTTCCTCGCGGGCACTCGACCACCGAACACATGGCGGGCACTCGACCACCGAACACGTGGCGGACACTCGACCACCAAACACGAGGCGGGCACTCGACCACCGAACACATGGCGGGCACTCGACCCCCGAACCATCGCTGGTCGAGTAGGGCGATGCGCAGCGAGCCCGTATCGAGACCCCGCCGCGGGGAGTCAGCAGGCGGAGCCGAGGTCCTCGGCGTCGTTGGCTGCGTAGCCCTCGCGCAGGGAGCCGATGGAGCCACCGGTGAGCGATGGGGCGGCCGGCGGCGGGGGCGTGGCCGCCTTCTTGCCGGTGGCAGCACTCGGCTCGGGCTCGGGCTCGGCCGCGGCCACCGCGACCTGCCTGCCCTCGGACTTGTCGATGGCCTCGGTGATCTTCTGCTGGACCAGCGCGATGTCGGGCTCGGCGGTGTTGATCATCGGCGGCACCAGCGAGAGCGTCGCGATCTTCTGCGACTTGGCGCGCAACGCGAGGCCCATGAAGTTGTCGACCTCGCTCTGCGGCACGTTGGTCGAGATCATCTGGGTGCTGGCCTTGGCGATCTTCTGGAAGTTGCGTACGGCGACCTCCGGGCTGACCTGCGCGAGCATCGCACCCATCACGCACTTCTGCCGCGCCATCCGGGAGTAGTCGTCGGAGCCTTCGCGGGACCGCGCGAACCACAGCGTGTCGTGGCCGTTCAGGGTGCGGGTGCCGGGCTCGATGTAGCCGGTCACGTCGCTGCCGAGCCCGCCGACCGGGATCCGGTCGCGGACCGTCAGCTCCACACCGCCGACGGCGTCGACGAGGTCCTTGAAGCCCTCGAGGTTGACCATCGCCCAGTAGTTGATCTTCAGGTCGGTGATGCCCTCGATGGCCATGATGGTCGCGTCGACGCCGGGCTGCTCGGTGCCCTTGAACAGGTCGGTGTGGTCACCGGCCCAGGTGCTCACCCCGTTGAGGTAGCAGCCGTCGCAGTCGAAGCCGTCGGGGAACTCCTTCGCCATCACCGACCCGTCGCTGAAGGGGAAGTTCTGCATGTTGCGCGGCAGACTGATCAGCACCGACTTGCCGGTCTCGGCGTCGATGCTGGCCACCGTCATGGAGTCGGGGCGCAGGCCCCACCGTCCGGCTCCGGAGTCGCCACCGAGGAGCAGCACGTTGAAGCGGCCGTCGTGGGCGCCGACGACCTTGCCGTCACCGAACATCGTGATCATGAAGTCGCGCTGCACACCGACCATGTGGGCGCCCATGAGCAGGGTGCCCGCGACCGAGAAGCAGAGCACCCCGTTGACGCCGACCACGGCGAGCCGGTGGTTCTGTCGGAGGGTGAGGGGCTGACCGATCCGCCACGCGTCGACGAAGAGGAACGCCCACCCGATGGCCAGGGCCATCAGGACCAGGCGGAGCAGCCCGAGCAGCATCGTGTTGGAGACGGCCCAGAAGGCGAAGTCCCTGGAGCTGATGCTCGTGACCAGCGTGAGCAGCCCGGCCAGCACCAGCACGATCCAGATCCGCAGGGCGATGCGCCCCATCCGTCGGTTGCCCGCGACCAGCTGGGCCGAGCCCGGCAGCACGAGCGTCATCAGCATCAAGGACACGGCGCGCCGGAACCGCACGCGCGCGGCTCGATCGACGACCCGGTTGTCGTCGCCGAGGGTCTGGGTTGATGCGGAAGGCATCGAGGGCACCTCTGCTGGGGGAAGGGGGCAGATGCGGTCGCTCCAGTATCACCAGTCACACGGGTCACATCCGTGCAGGCACGCCGGGGCACGGTCACCGGGCGAAGGCGCTCCGCAGCACGGCAGCGTCGATCTCGCGATCGGCGAAGACCAGGCGTACGGCGGCGGGGTCGTCGTTGCCGACATCGGGCCCCCGCCAGACCAGCACGAGGCCGACCTTGCCGGCGACCGCTGCGCTGGCGAGGTTGTGCTCGAGCAGGGCGGCGGTGACCGGTCGCTCGGGCGCCACGTCGTGCGCCGCCTCGATCGCGGCACGCGCCATCTCGGCGGCGTACCCCTGCCCCTGCGCGCCGGTCGCGAACCGGTAGTAGAGGTTCCACCACAGACCGTGGTCGGGCACCGCGCAGCCGCCGCGGCCGATGACCGGGCCGCCGGCCCGATCCCGGACCGACCAGAAGCCCAGCCCGTGCGCGGCCCACTGCTGCTCACCCGTGACCACCATCTGCGCCGACTGCTCACGCGTGGTGTGCCGGCCCTGCGGGAAGTGCCGCCAGGTGCCCGGGTCGGCGTGGATCGCGTGCAGGTCGTCGACGTCGGCGTCGGTGGCCACGTCGAGCCAGAGCCGCGCGGTGCGGTGGTGTCGCCAGTCGGGCACGTCAGACCCCCAGGGCGAGGAAGGCCGCCGCGGTCGCGGTGCGTGTGGGGTCGCCGGACGCGGCCGTACGGGCCCGGTGGAGCGCGCCGGGCAGGTCCTCGCCGGCGTCGAGGCCGGCGTGGACGTCGATCATCATCTCGCCGGTCGCCTCGTCGTTGACCACGGCCACGCTGGCCATGACCCCCGCGGTGCCGATCGCGAGCAGGGCCGACACCAGGCCCAGCAGCTCTCCCGCGCCGACCGGCGCGAGCACACCGGAGTCGCACGCGGACAGGATGACCCGGTGCGGGGCCCGGACCAGGCGCTCGAAGTCGTAGACCGTCAGTGGCCCGTCGGCGAGGTCCAGGGAGGAGAACAGCGGCGAGTCGGCGCGGAAGTGCCCGTGGGCAGCGAGATGGGCCAACCCGGCGCCGTCGAGGGCCGCGAGCGCGCGGTCGACCGTCGCGTCCTGGTCGCGCAGGACGACGGCGTCGAGGTGGCGCGGAGCGACCACGCCGATCTCGGAGCCGCCGGTGGTCAGCCCCGGTCCCGCCACGAACACGCGGCGGTCCGACGCTGCCGAGCGTTCGCGGGCCCGCAGCCACAGGGCGGCCGACGGTACGACGGCATGCGGCACGTCGGCCAGCACCGGCAGGAGTCCCCACGGGACGCCGTGCAGCCGGCTCGTCGGCGAGAGCACCACCGGGCCGGGCAGCCGACCGGCGGCGACCCCCAGCACGGCCTCCTCGAGCCGGGCGCCGACGTCGCCGAGCCCGGCCGGCCGGCCGCGGGCGGCCTGCCGCAGCGCGAAGCGCGCGGCCTCGGCGGCCCGCTCCGCATCGACGACCGGACCGACGACGTGGCGGCGTACCCGACCGTGCCCGGCGACCAGCGCGTGCAGCGTGTCGCCGATCTCGACCAGCTCGACGAACGTCCCCTCGCCCACGGCGGCGACGAGCGCCTCCGCGTCGAAGCGCCGGGCGGACTCGTCGCCGGCTCCCGAGGCGTGCCGCAGCCGCGAGCGCAGGTCCGCCTCGATCCGGTGACGCTCCACCTCGAGCAGCTCGACGTCCGCACCGGCCTCACGTGCGGCCCGCAACCGTCGGGCGTTGTCGCGCAGGGCCGCGACGGGTCCCGCGACCTCGTCGGGCCCCGGGACGACCCGCGGCTGCGCCAAGGACGTCGCGCGCAGGCGCTCGCTCCACCCGAGCAGCCGTCGGGGAGCGCCGTCGAGCGCCGTGCGCAGTGCCAGCTGGGCCAGGTCGGCACCATGGCTGCTGGCCAGAGCACGCAGCTCGGAGCTGCCCAGCGTGGCCCGGTGCCGGTCGAGCTCGTCGAGCCCGCGACGGCACGCAGCGAGGACTGCGCGGCGATCGTCGCCCAGACCGTGGGCCAGGCCGTGGGCCAGCCAGCCGGAGGCGCGGACCAGGGGCAGCCGGTGGTTGGTCCGGTAGGCCGCCCCTGCCCGGAGTGCCTCCGCGGCGTCGTACGGCGCGAGCCGGGCAGCCAGCAGCCAGGCGTGCACGGCCTCGTCGGCACCCTGTGCCTGCAGCCGACGGGCCAGGTCGACGGCTCGGCGGGCGGCACGACGGTCCGCCCCGCCGACCGCCTCGCGCGCCCGCAGCTCGACCAGCTCGGCGCGCAGCGCGAACCAGTCCCGGCCGTGCCTGCGGAACAGCATGCCGGCCGCCCGAGCCTCCGTGAGCGCCAGCTCGCCCTCGGCGCCGGCGAGCAGCGCCTCGGCGCGCTTCAGCCGGAGATCCGCCTCACGGGTCGGGGCCAGGCCGCCGCGGGCCAGACGGTCCCGGGCGACCCGGGCCGCCTCCTCGGCCAGCCCGGCGACGAGCAGCACGTCCGCGCGGTCCAGCGCGAGGTCGACGTCGTCCATCCCGAAGCGGTCGTAGCGTGCCGAGGCCTCGTCGTAGAGCCGCAGCGACGTGGGCAGGTCACCGCGCCGGAACGCCACCCCCGCGCGGTTGTGCAGCGCCTGCGCGGCCTCGACCTGGAGCCCCTCCGCCTCGAACATCCGCTCCGCCTCGACCGCGGCGCGGGCCGCGGCCCCGGGGTCGCCCAGCGCCTGGTGGAGCGAGGAGACGTTGTTGAGCGTGCGGGCCTCCCAGACGTGATCGCCCGCCGCTCGGATGCCCAGCAGCGCGTCCTCGAAGTCGGCCAGCGCCTCGCGGTGCCGCCCGAGGATGCTCGACAGCACGTAGCCCCGACGCATCAGCACGCGGGCCCGGAGCCCCGGGGAGGTCGCCTCGTCGACGGCCCGGTCGAGCTGGACGAGGCCGGCGCGGCCCCGGCCGGCCATCGCGTACGCCGCCCCCAGCGTGGCCCGCACGTCCGCGGACCTGTTCTCGTCCCGGGTGGCGGTCGCCAGCCGCAGCGCCAGCCGCAGCTCCGGCACGGCCCGGCCGAGGTCGCCCTGCTCTCGCAGGGCGAGCCCGGCGGCGTGGTGGGCGACCGAGCGGAGCCACCCGTCCCGGGTCGATGCGGCGAGCTCGCGAGCGGCCGCACCGGCCGCTCTCGGGTCGCTGACCGCGAGCAGCAGCAGGTCGTCGGCGACCACGTTCTGCGCCGCGGCTGGCATGGACACCCCCTTGAGCCTTCCCCTCGCCGCCCGGACGTGGTTACGGTCCAAGACACCGAGGCAGCACCATCTTGACACTGACCGGAGGCAGCGATGAGCGACTTCAAGATCGGCGACGACGGCCGACGACGGGCCACCGACCAGCTCCAGGCTCTCCGACGCGCCAACGACGGTCAGGTGGCCTGGGACACCGAGGCCCCGGCGGACTTCACCTACCTCTACGACCCCGACCACGTCCTGGTCCGCGTGGAGGACGCCGAGGACCTCGAGGCAGCGCTCGAGCGCCTCGAGGGGACCTTCGAGGGCAGCGCCGTGCGGGTCGAGGACCCGGTGCGCGACCACCTGGCGCGGTACCGCCTCCCCGCGCGCACCCGGGACCAGACCCTTCCCGACGTCCTCGACCTCCTGGACCGGGACAAGGAGCTGGGGCCGGGTCGGGTCACCCCGGACCACTGGATCCACGTCACGCCCGGCGCGGGCACCTGCTGCCCCGCGACCGAGCCCGAGGAGACCGGGCTCGCGGAGCCCTGGCCCCCGGTCTGCCCCGATGCCGGCCGGGGCAAGGGGGTGAGCGTCGTCGTCGTCGACACCGGGTGGAACCCGGCATCGGCGACCGACGGCCGGACCCCGTGGCTCACGCACGTCGACGGCGACGACGAGCTGAACGGCCCCGACCTGCGCGAGTACGCCGGCCACGGCACCTTCATCGCGGGCGTGGTCCGGTGCCTGGCCCCCGGCACGCGGGTCTTCGTCGAGGGCTTCGCAGTGGGCGGGGTCGGCGGCGGCGGGATCCTGGAGTCCGACATGGTGGCGCAGCTGACCGAGGCCCTGGAACACAGGCCGCAGGTCATCAACCTGTCGGCGGGCATGCGCACGCGCCACGACCTGCCCGCACTGAGCTTCGAGGTGCTCTACGAGACGCAGCTCAAGGGTCGCGACTGCGTCCTGGTCGCGGCCGCCGGCAATGACACGTCGCCGGCGCCCTTCTGGCCGGCTGCGTTCGACTGGGCGCTCGGCGTCGGCTCGCTCGACCGCGACGGTCGGGTGTCGGACTTCTCCAACTACGGGGTCTCCGCCGACGTCTACGCCCTGGGACGCAACGTCGTCAACGCCTTCCCCGACGGGACCTACACCTGCTTCGAGACCCCGCACACGGGCGACGTCCGGGTCTTCGACGACGGCATGGCCCGCTGGAGCGGGACGTCCTTCGCCGCGCCGGTCGTGGCCGGCCTGATCGCCGCGGAGATCTCCGCCGCAGGGGGCACGGCGCACGAGGCCCGCGACACGGTGGTTTCTCGCGCCGTCAGGCTGTCCGATCCCACGATCGGCCCGATCGAGGCGCTGCGTCAGCCGTACTGCTGAGCCCGCGGGCAGAGCCTCAGAGGACGAACCACTCCGTGACGTGCCTCCGCTCGGCGGCCTCGACGGAGAAGCGCACCAGCCCGTGGTCCTCCCCGTCGAGGGTGAAGAAGCCGGACTTGTCCGGAGCGACCGAGCGGACCCGACCGTCGGCGGACTCGAAGGCCACCTCGGTGACGCCCTGGCCGGTGAGCTGGCCCATCACCTGGCGGTGGACGAGCTCGACCGCCAGCTTCACCCCACCACCGGTGAACTCCAGGACGCGCGCGGCGTCGACTCCGCGCACGCCGGCGCCGGCCTGCACGTCGGAGTCGTAGGTCAGGGCGAGCAGCTCCTGGTCGATCGTGCGCCAGGCGAAGGCTCCACCGGCGGTCTCTCGCCAGCCCGCCGGGACGTCGGCGCTCTGCGTGAGCGCGTCGCGGAGCTCGTCCATCAGGGCGTCGTCGCCCCGGTCGTCAGCGTCGTGAGGCATCGCGGGCACCTCCCGGTCCGACGGGGCCCGTGGAGTCGGTCCAGGAGCGCAGGGCATGAGTGTCGCGCAGCTGGGCCAGCGCGCGGGCCCGGGTGGGTCCGATGCTGCCGACCGGGATGTCGAGCCGACGGCTGACCTCGTCGTACGACGTCGGGGGGTCGGTGGCCAGCAGGGTCAGCAGCTCTCGACGTGCCTCGGGCAGCTCGGCCAGCGCCGCCCGCAGCGCCATGGCACGTTCGTCGCGGAGCAGGGTCTCGGCGACGTCGCGGTCGTCGACGACGTCCAGGGTCGCGGCCTGCGGATCCACCGGGATCGACCGGTTGCGGACCTCGACGTACCGCAGCGACTCACGCGCCGCGGTCGTCACGAGCCACCCGGCCAGGGCGGCCGGCTCGCGGAGGTCCGCAAGGTGCTCGACCAGCCGGAGCCAGACGGTCTGGTTGACGTCAGCGGCATCGGCGGGAGACAGGCGGTAGCGGGAGACGACCCCGTGCACCAGCGGCAGGAACCGGTCGACCAGCCCGTCCCACGCAGCGGGGTCTCCGTCGCGCGCCGCAACCACCAGCGCGGAGACGGTGCGGGTCGGGTCCATCTATCTCCCTCCACGCGGCTTTGCCGAGGATGGCGCTCTGGGTCCGGTATGTCGTCATGACATTACAGAGAGCCGGCCGCCGCCTTTGATACGACCGGGGCCGATCTCGGTGCCTCAGACCTCCCGGCCGCGCTCGATCTCCTGCTTGCGGGCCAGGCGGTGGGCGCGCCGGATCTCGGCCTCGCGCTGGCGGCGTACCTCGGCCGGGGTCTCCGGCAGCAGCCCCGGCACCGGCCGCGAGCCGCCGTCGGCGTCGATGGCGACGAAGACGAAGTACGCCGAGGCGACGTGCAGCGGCTCGTCTGCCGCGCTCCCCCACGGCTGGGCCTCGACACGCACGCCGATCTCCATCGACGAGCGGCCCGCCCAGTTGACCTGGGCGAAGGTGCGCACGATGTCGCCGACGTGCACCGGCTCGAGGAAGGCCATCTCGTCCATCGCGGCCGTCACCGCAGGACCACCGCTGTGCCGATGGGCGACCGCGCCCGCCGTCGAGTCGGCCAGCTTCATGATCTCGCCGCCGTGCACGTTGCCGAGCAGGTTGCCCTCGGTGCTGCTGGTCAGGATCCCCAACGAGACACGGGCGTACGACGGTGGCAGGGCGCTGCGGTCCATGGCGCGCACGGTAGCGTCTCGGGCATGGCTGAACGTCCCCCGGGGAAGGGTGGTCCCGCGGAGGGCACCCCCGAGTACAACTGGCTCTACGGCAAGGGCAATGACGGCCCGCCGCCGGACGACGCCACGCGTGCCGTGCCCCGGGCGAGCCGTCAGCCCCGGCGTCAGGGCCCCGAAGAGACCAGGGTGATGCCGACGGTGCCGCGCGATGGCCGGGCCCCCGGTGACCGACAGGCCACCCCCACCCAGGCCTCCCCCGTCTCGCCACCGCCGCCCCCGCGCGGCCCGGGCAACAGCCGTGCCGGCGGCGGACGGCCGCCGTCGGGCCGGCGACTGCCGCGGTTCCGGCTGCGATGGGTCACGTGGGTGCTGATCCTGTGGCTCGTCTTCCTGGTCGCCGTGCCCTTCTGGGCGTGGAGCAAGGTCACGAAGGTCGACGCGATGCCGGGCGGTGACCGGCCGGCGGACCAGCCGGGCACGACGTACCTCCTGGTCGGCAGCGACTCACGCGCCGACCTCACCGCCGAGCAGCGCAAGGATCTCGGCACCGGCGGCGACGTCGGCCAGCGCACCGACACGATCATGCTGCTGCACACCGGCTCCGGGCCCAACCTGCTGATGTCGATCCCGCGAGACTCGAACGTCGACATCCCCGGTCGCGGCACCAACAAGATCAACGCGGCGTACGCGTTCGGCGGACCCCAGCTGCTCATCCGCACCATCGAGCAGAACACCGGCATCCGCGTCGACGACTACGTGGAGATCGGTTTCGGCGGCTTCGTCGGCATGGTCGACGCCCTCGGCGGCGTCGAGATCTGCCCCAACAACGCGATGAAGGACCCGCTGGCGAACCTGGACATCAAGAAGGGCTGCCAGGACGCCGACGGCAAGACCGCGCTCGGCTACGCCCGCTCCCGGCACACCTCACAGAAGCTCGGTGACATCAAGCGCGCCCAGCACCAGCGCGAGGTCGTCTCGGCGATCGGCAGCGAGGCGGTGTCTCCCTGGACCGTCATCAACCCGGTGCGCTACTACCGGCTGGCGATGGCGGCGTCTCGGTCGTTCGACGTCAGCGACGGCACCAGCGCGCTCTCGCTGGGCCGGTTCGGCTACGCGATGACGCGGGTCGACGGCAAGAACGGCCTGACGTGCGGGGTGCCGATCAGCGACCTGGCGGTCACCTGGGACGAGCAGCGGTCCAAGGAGATGTTCCGGCACATCATCGAGGACGACACCGGTGGCATCCCCAAGGGGCTCTGCACGCCCTCCGGCCTCGGGTAGCACCGAGCTCGCTCACGCGACGCAGGACCCAACATGCCCCGGCCGGTGCCGGTCGTGCGCGCCACAGCCGAGGGTCCAGTACGTCGCCAGGACGGCAGGCTGGATCAGCCCACCGACGCCCGGGCCAGGTCGGCGACCCGGTCCCAGTCACCAGCAGCCACGGCGTCCTTCGGGGTCAGCCACGAGCCGCCGACACAGCCGACGTTGGGCAGCGCCAGGTAGCTCGCTGCCGTGGCCGGGGTGATGCCTCCGGTCGGGCAGAACCGCACGTCGGGCACCACCGAGGCCACCGCCGCCAGGTACGCCGCACCTCCGGACGCCTCGGCCGGGAAGAACTTCAGCTCCGTCAGCCCCGCCTCGCGGGCGGCCAGCACCTCCGAGACGGTGGCCGTGCCCGGCAGGAAGGGCAGGCCCGTGTCCGCCATCGCGGCCAGCAGTCCCGGCGTCGCGCCCGGGGAGACGAGGAAGCGGGCGCCGGCGTCGTACGCGCGCTCGGCGTGGCCGGGGCCGAGCACCGTGCCGGCGCCGACGAGGATCTCCGGCACCTCCGCGGCGATCGCCCGGATGGCGTCGAGGGCGGCAGGGGTGCGCAGGGTCAGCTCGATGACGGGGACACCACCGGCGACCAGCGCACGCGCGAGGGGTACGGCGTGGGCCACGTCGTCGACCACCACCACCGGGATCACCGGGGTGAGGTCGAGCAGCGACCCGATCAGCAGCTCAGGCGTGCTCGACAACGCGCACCTCCAGGCCGTCGTGGGCAGCGGTGCCGTAGGCCGGGAAGACGCTCGCACCGGCGTCGGCCGGGCCCACCGTGGCGCGGAACGCGGCGAACAGCTCGCGGCCGGTGCCCGACCACTCCTCGCCCTGCGCGGCGCGACCGGTCGGCTCACGCGAGGCCAGGTCGGCGTCGATCTCGAGCACCCCGGCATCGGCGTCGAGGGTGACCCAGTCACCGTCGCGAACCCGAGACAGCGGCCCCCCGACCGCTGCCTCGGGAGTCACATGGATGGCCGCCGGCACCTTGCCGGACGCGCCGGACATCCGGCCGTCGGTGACCACCGCGACCCGTTGCCCCCGGTCCTGGAGCACGCCCAGCGCGGGGGTCAGCTTGTGCAGCTCGGGCATGCCGTTGGCGGCCGGGCCCTGGTAGCGGATGACGGCCACGAAGTCGCGCGCATCGAGCTCCCCGGCGCCGAAGGCGGTGAGGAAGTCGGCCTGGTCGTCGAAGACGATGGCGGGGGCGGCGACCGCGCGGTGCTCGGCCTTGACGGCCGAGGTCTTGATGACTCCGGTGCCGAGGCGCCCGGTCAGCACCTTGAGACCACCGTCGGGCGCGAACGGCGCGTCGGCCGGTCGCAGCACGTCGAGGTCGAGGCTCGTCTTCGGGCCCTCCTCCCAGGTGAGCTCGTCACCGGCGAGCCGCGGCTCGGTCGTGTAGTGCCAGAGCCCGCGACCGGCCACCGTCAGCACGTCGTCGTGCAGGAGGCCCGCGCGCAGCAGCGTGTGCACGAGGAACGCCACCCCGCCGGCGGCGTGGAAGTGGTTGATGTCGGCCGAGCCGTTGGGGTAGACCCGGGCAAGCGACGGCACTACGGCCGAGAGGTCGGAGAGGTCCTGCCAGGTGAGGTGCACGCCCGCCGCGCGGGCGATCGCCACCAGGTGCATCGTGTGGTTGGTCGACCCGCCGCTGGCCAGCAGTGCCACGCAGGCGTTGACGATCGCGCGCTCGTCGACGATCTCGCCGACGGGCGTGGGCTCGTCGCCGAGACGCGTCAGCTCGGTCACCCGTCGTCCGGCCGCGTCGGTCAGGGCCTCGCGCAGCGGCGTACCCGGGTTGACGAACGCGGAGCCCGGCAGGTGCAGGCCGAGCACCTCCATCAGCAGCTGGTTGGAGTTGGCGGTGCCGTAGAACGTGCACGTGCCGGCCGAGTGGTACGACGCGGACTCGGCGGCCAGCAGCTCCTCGCGCCCGACCTTGCCCTCCGCGTGCAGCTGGCGCACGCGGGCCTTCTCGCCGTTGGGCAGCCCCGACGCCATCGGGCCCGCCGGCACGAAGATCGTCGGCAGGTGACCGAACGACAGCGCGCCGATCAGCAGCCCGGGCACGATCTTGTCGCAGACCCCGAGCATCAACGCTCCGTCGAACATGTCGTGCGACAGCGCGATCGCAGTCGACATGGCGATCACGTCGCGGCTGTAGAGCGAGAGCTGCATGCCGTCGCGGCCCTGGGTGATGCCGTCGCACATGGCGGGCACTCCCCCGGCCACCTGCGCGATGCCGCCCGCCTTGATGACGGCCTTCTTGAGCTGGCGCGGGAACGTCTCGAAGGGCTGGTGGGCCGAGAGCATGTCGTTGTAGCTGGTGACGATCGCGAGGTTGGGCTTGGTGCGTCCGCGCAGTGCCTGCTTGCCGGGCTCGTCGGCCGCCGCGAAGCCGTGCGCGAGGTTGGCGCAGGCGAGCCTGCCGCGCGCCGGGCCCTTGTCGGCGGCGGCGCGGATGCGCCGCAGGTAGGCCGAGCGCGAGGTCGCGCTGCGCTCGACGATGCGGTCGGTGACGGCGGTGACGTCGGGATGGACGGTCGGTCTCATGGGTGCGTTCACTGGTCTGACTCCTGCCAGGTACGGCCGTCGCGCTCGATGAGGGTCGCGGCGGCGGTGGGGCCGGACGTGCCGGCGGCATAGCGCTTGGGCCGGTCGGGCGACGCCGCCCACCGGGTGAGGATCGGCTCGATCCAGGTCCACGCGGCCTCGACCTCGTCACGGCGCATGAACAACGTCGGGTTGCCCTTCATCACGTCCATGAGCAGTCGCTCGTAGGCGTCGGGCGAGGCCTGGTCGAAGGTGGTGGCGTAGCTGAGGTCGAGCGAGACCGGGCGCAGCCGGTAGCCGCCCGGGCCGGGCTCCTTCGCGGTCAGGTGGAGACGCATGCCCTCGTCGGGCTGCACCTGGATGTGCAGGCTGTTGGGCTGGGTGACCCCCTCGCTGTGCGGGAACATCGCGTGCGGCGGGGCCTTGAAGACCACGACGATCTCCGACGTGCGCCGGTCCAGCCGCTTGCCGGTGCGCAGGTAGAACGGCACCCCGGCCCAGCGCCAGTTCTGCACCTCCGCGCGTAGCGCCACGAAGGTCTCGGTGGTGCTGTCGTCGTGCCCCAGCTCCTCGGCGTACGACGCGACGGGCCGGCCGTCGACCAGGCCGGCGCCGTAGCGGCCCCGGACCGTGTCGCGATCGACGTCGGCGGGCGCCATCGGCCGCAGCGCCTGCAGCACCTTGAGCTTCTCGTCGCGCACGGTCTCCAGACCGACGTACGTCGGCGGCTCCATGGCGACCAGGCAGAGCAGCTGGAGCAGGTGGTTCTGCACCATGTCTCGCAGCGCGCCGGCGTGGTCGTAGTAGCCGCCGCGCTCCCCGACGCCGAGTGACTCGGCGACGGTGATCTGCACGTGGTCGACCCAGCGCGAGTTCCACAGCGGCTCGAGGAACGTGTTGGCGAAGCGGGTGACGAGGAGGTTCTGCACGCTCTCCTTGCCGAGGTAGTGGTCGATCCGGAAGATCTGCGACTCGGCGAACACCGCGCCGACCGCGTCGTTGACCGCCTGCGCGGAGGCGAGGTCGTGGCCGACCGGCTTCTCCATCACCACGCGGGCGTTGGCGTCGGCCGCCCCGATCTGGTCGAGGCGCTCGCAGATCGGGCCGAAGAGCGCGGGTGCCACGGCGAGGTAGAAGACGCGGACCGCCTCATCGTGCCGGGGCCGGTCCTTCAGCCGGCCGTGCAGGTGGTGCCAGTCCTCGTCCTGGAGGACGTCGAGCCGCACGTGGTGCACCCGGGCCAGCATCCGGGTCATCGAGCCGTCGTCGAGCAGGGTCGGGGCGACGTGCGTCGCCAGCGCCTCGGCCACCAGCGCGCGATAGCCCTCGTCGTCGAGATCGCTGCGGGTGACCCCGATGATCCGGGTGTCGTCGGGCAGGTGGCCCTCGCGGTCGCGCAGGTAGAGGGCGGGCAGCAGCTTGCGCAGGGCCAGGTCGCCGGAGCCCCCGAAGACGGTGAAGTCGCAGACCTCGGGGGGCGCGGGGGGCGGATGCGGGGCACTCATGGGGCCAACGCTAGAAACGTATTAGGCTCTTGGCAAGCATAACTTCAAACTTATTCGGACTTATCTGGCCGGGTACAGTGCCCCCGCGATACCCAACCGCGTGATTGGAGAAGCCCGATGGACCTGGTCCGACCGACCTCCGCCGGCGAGGTGCTCGAGCTGCTGCGCACCGGCCAGGCCCGCACCCGCACCGAGGTGGCCCAGCTCACCGGCCTCTCCCGCACGGCGGTGCTGGCCCGCGTCTCGGCGCTCGTCGACGCCGGTCTCGTGCTGCCCGGCGACGAGCTGACCTCCACCGGTGGCCGTCCCGCGGCCTCGCTGGTCTTCAACCAGGTGGCCGGGGTGGTGCTGGCCGTCGCGGTGGGGCGCTCCCGCAGCCAGCTGGGCGTGTTCGACCTCGACGGCCGCGAGCTGGCCAGCGACTCCCGCGACCACGCGGTCGGCATCGTCGCCGCCGACCTGATGCCCACCCTCGTCGCGCGGCTCGCGGTCCTGCTCGACGACGTGACGCCCCCGGTGCTCGCCGTCGGGATGAGCATCTCGGGCCTGGTCGACCCGGTGCGGATGGTCAGCGTCGACTCGCCGGTGATGCGCGGCTGGGACGGCGTCGAGCTCGCGCCGTACCTCGCGGAGATCACCCGGGCACCGCTCTTCCTCGTCAACGACGCGCAGGCACTGGCGCGCTCGGAGCTGTTCGGCCGGCCGGACCCGCCGCGCGAGGCGCTGGTGGTGAAGGCCTCGACCGGCCTGGGACTCGGCATCATCTCGGACGGCCGGGTATTGACCGGCGCTGCCGGGGCGAGCGGCGAGATCGGGCACAGCAAGCACCCGCGGGCCGACGAGCTGCCCTGCAGGTGCGGAGCCACCGGCTGCCTGGAGGCCATCGCCGGCGGCTGGGCGCTGCTCGCGACGTACGCCGACGGCGGCGGCGAGGCCGCCCACATCCGCGAGCTCGCGGCGCACGCCGTCGAGGGCGACACCCTGGCCAGGCGGCTGCTGCGACAGGCCGGTCGCGACCTCGGAGAGGTCCTCGCGGTCGCCATCAACCTGCTCAACCCGCAGACCGTGGTCATCGGCGGCGACATGGCGCAGGCCTTCGACACCTACGCCGCCGGCGTGCGCGAGGCGATCTATGCCGACGGCACCGCGCGCAGCGTGCGCGACCTCGAGCTGCGTCCCAGCCGGCACGGCGAGCGCGCCGGGCTGGTGGGCTGCGCCGCCGTGGCGATCGAGGGAGTGCTCACGCCCGCGTCGGTGGACGCGCGCCTGCGCTGAGCCTCTAGTCGAAGAGGCGGCGCTGCGGCGGGCCGTGCGCGGGGTCGACCCCGTCGAAGAGGTCGCTCACGGACTCGCCGTCGTGGATACGGTCGATCGCCGAGGCGAAGAGACCCGCGACCGTGCGGATCTTCAGGTCCGGCCAGTCGAGCGGCGGCGGCACCGTGTCGGTGGTGATGACCTCGGAGATCATCGGGTGGTCGCGCAGCCGCTCGAGCGCCTTCCCGACGAACAGACCGTGGGTGCAGGCCACCGCCGCCTCGGTGCAGCCCTGCTCGGCGAGCCGGTCGAGCAGCTCCACGATGGAGCCCCCGGTGGCGATCTCGTCGTCGAGGACGATGGCGCGCTTGCCCTCGACGTCGCCGACGATCGCGTCGATGACGACCTGGTCGTCGGCGAGCCGCTTCTTGCTGCCGGCCGCGACCGGGAGGCCGAGCAGCCGGGCGAACTGGGTCGCCGTCTTGGCGTTGCCGAAGTCGGGTGAGACCACGACCGAGTTGGTCAGGTCCTGGCCGTGGAAGTGATCGGCCAGCACGCCCAGGGCGGTGAGGTGGTCGACGGGGACCGAGAAGAAGCCGTGCACCTGCGGGGCGTGCAGGCTCATCGTCAGCACCCGGTGCACCCCCGCGGCCACCAGCATGTCGGCGACCAGGCGGCCACCGATGGAGATCCGTGAGGCGTCCTTCTTGTCCGAACGCGCGTAGGCGAAGTACGGGATGACCGCGGTGATCTGCTGGGCAGAGGCCCCGCGCGCAGCGTCCACCATCAGCAGCAGCTCCATCAGGTGCTCCTGGGTGGGCGGCGACAGCGGCTGGACGATGTAGACGTCGCGCTGGCGACAGTTCGCGAGCAGCTGCGCCTGGAGGCAGTCGTTGCTGAACCGGGTCAGCTCGACCGGGCTGAGCTCGACTCCCAGCGCGTCACAGATCGAGGTGGCGAGTGGCCGATGTGCGCTGCCGCTGAAGACGACGATCTCGCGCACTCGGTGGCTCCCTCGGGCTGACGTCCGGACGGGGCGAGCGTAACCGGACCGGGTCGGTCCCGCCATGGCCGGGCGGCCAGGATCGGCCGGATCCCCCTTGTGCGGCCCGGACGGCCGGCGTACGCTCGCGATATATCGTGATAGTGACGCGATGCGTCGGGCGACAGGGAGAGCGGGATGGGACACGGACGACAGCGCATGTGGCAGGACCTCGCCAACGAGGTGGTCCAGGGCCACGCCCAGCACGGGCGCGGCGGCAACCACTGGCAGGGCTGGACCGACAACCCCGGCTGGGGTGGGCGGCGCGGTGGACCGGGCGGACCACCGCCGTGGCTCCAGGGCTTCTTCGGGATGTCCGCCACGGGGGCACCGCCCCAGCAGGCGGGCCCGAAGGTGCGTCGCGGCGACGTGCGGATGGCGATCATCGACGTGCTGAGGCAGGCGGCCGTCGACGACGCGTCCGTGAACGGCTACCAGGTGATCCAGCAGATCGCCGAGCGCAGCAACGACGCCTGGCGGCCAAGCCCCGGGTCGGTCTACCCGACGATCCAGCAGCTGCAGGACGAGGGACTCGTCGAGTCCGACGACGAGCGCGGTCGCAAGACCCTGCGCCTCACCGAGGCCGGCACGACGTACGCCGCGGAGCACACCGACGAGCTCGCCGCGGTGTGGGCGCCGTTCGAGCGCCGCGAGAGGGCGACCGCCGACTCGTCCCGCGGCGGGAGCCCCGACCTGAAGGCCGAGATCGGCCAGGTCATGGGCGCCGTCTGGCAGATCGTGACGCAGGGCTCCGACCGGCAGCGCCGGGCCGCCGTCGAGACGCTCGTGGCCACCCGGCGCGACCTCTACGGCATCCTCGCCGACGGAGCGGAGGCTCCCGCGACCACCGATGTCGACCCCGACGACGACGAGGAGGTCTCCTCATGAGCCCCGCGCTGCGCATCGGCGACGCCGACCGGGAGCGCGCTGCCAGCGACCTGGGTGAGCACTTCGCGCACGGTCGGCTCACCCACGACGAGTACGACGAGCGCCTGGACGCCATCTGGACCGCTCGCACCGCGGCCGACCTGGCACCCCTCTTCGAGGACCTGCCGCGTCAGCCCCTTCCGCCGGTCCCGCAGCCTCGTCCGGCGCGGACGGGCTTCTCGTGGGCGTGGCTGCGGGCGGTGCCGTTCTTGCCTGCGCTCGCGCTCCTGATCGTGCTGAGCGTGGTCACCGGGTTCCCGTTCTGGGTGCTGATCTTCTTCGTCGCGTTCGCAGGGAAGCGACGCGGCGCGCGGCACCACCACACCGGCTGGGGCTGCTCGACGGCGGGTCGGCGCTGACTCCGGCACCGGTCAGCGACCGACGGCCCTCTCCAGCTCGGCCTTCGTCATCGTCGAACGCCCCTTGATGTTCTTGGCCTTGGCCTCGTTGTAGAGCTGGTCACGCGTGCGACCGCCCGACCCGCTGTGCGAGCGCAGGCCACCTCGGCGGCCCGAGGAGATGTCGTCCTTCGACAGGTCGCTGCTCTCGGCGGCCTCGCCGGCGCGCGCCCGCTCCTTGTTCACCGTGCGTGCCGCGATCTCCTCGGCGGTGGCCTCGCTGCGCCCCTTGTCCTCGAGGCCTTCCTTGATGTGCTCGTACTGGCGCTCGCGCTTCTTGCTCCAGGCCTGCTGGGGCATGTCGAACCTCCTGGTCTCGTCGCGGAGAGGTCGCGGTGGGGCCGTGCCGTCGCGGGCCCCGCCCCTGCGTGAGTGCACGCGGCCCGCGACGGCAACGTCAGTCGGGCGGGCTGCGGCGGGTGGTCCTGGCCATGGCCGTCCTCGAGATACGGGCTCGTGGCCTCTGCACCGCCACGAGCGCTTGGCCCGATTGTGCCTCGCAGCCCGAGTCCCGGGCAACACCCCTAGGGGCGGTCCAGCCTCAGCGGGAGGACTCGTTCGTCGGCTCCGGCGGGTCGTGCCGAGGCGCGGCGTTCGGCCCGGCCGTCCCCTCCTGCGGTGCGCCGGACTCCCCGTCGGGCGTGCCGGCCGTGGCGTCGGAGGGGTCGATCTGCTGGGGGCCGGCGGGGTCCAGGCCCGAGACCTCCGACACCTGGCCCTCGTCGCTGTGCGCTGATCGGTCGTCCGGCTCGTTGTGCTGGGACATGTCGCTCCTCGGTAGGTGGTGCCCCACCGGTACCCACCCCCGCGCAGTTGACGCCGACGCGTTCTGTCGCGCAGAACCACTCAGGTCCACCACGCATGCTGCCGATGGAAGGAGTGCACCCGCCACTCTCGGCACCGGAAGGAAGAGCGATGGACATCCGCGTCAAGAACAACCTGTCGTTCCACCCCCACCATGCGTGGAGCTCCCGGTCGGTCGATCTCGACGGTCATCTCTCCGACGGGCGCCAGGTGGACCTGTCCACGCTCGACGACGTCGTCCACTGCGTCGGCGGCGAGCTGCGTTGCCTGGCGACCGACGCGTGGCTGCACGGCAACGTCCTGGTCATCGACGAGTCGGGCGCTCCGCCGCGGGTGATCGTGCCGACCCCGCAGATGAGCGCAGCAGTCGTCGGCGAGGCCCTGCGGCGCTGGTTGTTCACCGCGGCCTGAGCCGGCTGCGCTCAGCCCCCGACGGCGGGCACGTCCTCGGGTCGTCGCGGACGATCGAGGGTGAACACCTCGGGCGGCAGACCCCACTCGTTGCGGCCGAGCCGCGACAGCGGCTGGAGGTGCTCGATGGCGGGATGGTCACCGTCGAGGGCGTCCTGCTGCACCGTGAACGCGACCACCTCGAGGAACACCACCGTCGAGTCGCCGAGCTCGACGGTCGAGTGCAGGGTGCACTCCAGTGACGCCGGGGAGGCAGCCACCCGCGGCACCGACACCCGGGCACTCGGCTCGGTCTCCACGCCCAGCCGCTCGGCCTCGTCCACCGACGCGTCGAACGGTGCGCTGGTCCCGTTGACGGCGTCGGCCAGCTGACGCGAGACGACGTTGACGACCGCCTCACCCGTCTCCTGGATGTTGCGCAGGGTGTCCTTCTTGCCGACGGAGGTGAACTGCACGATCGGCGGGTGGGCGCACGCCACGGTGAAGAAGGAGTGCGGTGCGAGGTTGAGTACGCCGTCGGCCGAGCGCGTCGTGATCCAGGCGATCGGCCGCGGCACCACCAGCGAGTTGAGCAGCGGGTACGGGTCGATGTCCGGGTCGTCGGCCGCGAACACGCGGCGAGACCGGGCGGCGGGCGACGTCATGACCCCGATCCTGCCCGGTCGCCCACAGCAGGGCGCACCCCGCCTCCCCGGCCTACAGCTCGGACTGCACCCCGGCCAGCAGCTGCCGCGCGATGATGATGCGCTGGACCTGGTTGGTGCCCTCGTAGATCTGGGTGATCTTGGCGTCGCGCATCATCCGCTCGACCGGGTAGTCGCGGGTGTAGCCGTAGCCACCGAGCACCTGGACGGCGTCGACGGTGACCTGCATCGCGACGTCGGAGGCGAAGCACTTGGCGGCGGCACCGAAGAACGTCAGGTCCGCGTCCCCGCGCTCGGAGCGGCCGGCCGCGGCGTACGTCATCTGCCGGGCCGCCTCCACCTTCATGCCCATGTCGGCGAGCATGAACTGCAGGCCCTGGAAGTCGGCGATGGGCTTGCCGAACTGCTTGCGCTCCTTGGCGTACTCCAGCGCGTAGTCGAGGGCGCCCTGCGCCACGCCGACGGCTTGGGCGGCGATGGTGACGCGGGTGTGGTCGAGGGTCCGCATCGCGGTGTCGAAGCCGGTGCCCTCGGCGCCGATGATCCGGTCGCCGGGGATGCGGACCTTGTCGAAGTAGACCTCGCGGGTGGGTGAGCCCTTGATGCCGAGCTTCTTCTCCGGCGCCCCGAACGAGACGCCCTCGTCGGCCTTCTCGACGACGAACGCGGAGACGCCGTGGCCGCGCTTGTCGGCATCGGTGACGGCCATGACCGTGTAGAACTCGCTGACGCCGGCGTTGGTGATCCACCGCTTCACGCCGTCGATCACCCAGTCGTCGCCGTCGCGCACGGCCCGCGTCTTCATGCCGACCGCGTCGGAGCCGGCGTCGGGCTCGGAGAGGCAGTACGAGAAGCCGCCCTCGCCGGCGGCGAGCTGGGTGAGGTACTTCTGCTTGAGCTCCTCCGATCCGCTGATCATCAGCGGCAGCGAGCCGAGCTTGTTGACGGCGGGGATCAGCGACGACGCGACGCAGGCACGCGCCACCTCCTCGATCACCAGGACGGTCGCGAGCGCGTCGGCCCCCGCGCCGCCGTACTCCTCGGGCACGTGCGGCGCGTGGAAGTCGGCGGCGAGCAGCGCGTCCGCAGCCTCCTGGGGATAGCGCGCCTCCTCGTCCACGGCAGCGGCGTACGGCGCCACCTTGGCGTCGCAGACCGCGCGCACGGCCTCGCGGATCGCCTGGTGCTCCTCGGACAGGGCAAAGAGGGGGAACTCGCTCACGGGCCCGAGTCTACTTCCGGGTAACCGAACACCGGCGTCCTAGGGTCGTCAGGTGAGCACCCTCGTCTTCGACGGCTCGATCGCCGGCCTCGGCACCACCTCGGGGGTGCGGCTCGTGCTGGGCAGCTGGACCGCGAGCTCCTTGGGGCCGTTCGCCGACGTGATGGTCGAGACGGCTGCCGGGCATCGCCTCCTGATCGCGCCCACGGAGCGGCTGGCGGGGTTCGTGGCCGACACCTACTCGTTCGACGCGGTGCGCATCGAGCCGGTGGCCGTCACCCCGGGGCGCGTCTGGAGGGTGCGCACCCCCTCGCTCGACCTCACGTTCGCGGTCGGGCGGACGCACCCGGTGTCTCGTGCGCTGCGGCTCGTCCCGACCGTCGTCCGGGACCGGGAGACGTGGGCGCGCCTGTCCAGTCCGGTGGCGGCTGCCCTGATGCCCGGTGTCCGCACGCACGGCTCGGCCGGCCGGGGCAGGGTCGAGTGGTACGCCGCCCGCCGCGTGCAGCACGTCGACTCGCTGTCCGGCGCGTTCGAGGGCCGGCCGCTGGGTGACCTGGCACCGCTGCGGCCGGCCGTGCGCTTCGGCTTCTCCAGCGCGCCCGCGACCCCGTCACTGACGCGGGTGCGGTCGTTCGTGCGGGAGACCGATCGCGAGTCCTGAAATGCCGGACGCCCGGCCGGTGCCGAGGCACCGACCGGGCGAACGAGTGACCGAGTGGGTCAGCCGACCCTGAGCTTGATCTTCTTCGACGTCGACGCCTCGGTGAAGTCGTCGCCCAGGTAGGAGACCTTCACCTTGGTGACGCCGGCGCGGAGCATCTTCTTGAGCTTGATGTTGACCTTGCCGTTGCTCTTGAGCTTGCCCTTGCCGAGCACCTTCTTGCCCTTGAGCACCTTGACGACACCGCTGGGGGTCTCGTTGTCGGCGGCGACGGCGACCTTGAGCTTGACCGCCTTGCCGACCTTGCTGACCTTCTTGGCAGCCTTGGCCTTCGTGACCGAGACGTTCTTGGTGGTCGTCACCTCGGTGATGGCGGCGGGCACCGCGTCGGCGGTGCACGGCAGGTCGACGTTGCTGCCGTCGGTCTTCGTGGCCCGCAACGTGAACGACGCGGGGCCGGAGACGGAGTGGGTGCCGGCGCGGGGAGCGTCGAACGCGGCGTTCTTGCCGTTGATCTGCGCCGAGTAGTTGCCGGCCCCATCGGGGGTGAAGGACGCCGGGGACGCCTTGAGCCCGGTGACGTCGATCTTGTCGGCGCCGACCGCGACCGCGAAGTCCGGCAGGGAGATCTCGGTGGTCCCGAGGAACGCGAAGAGGCCGTAGGTCTGCGCGGTCACGGTCACCTTGTTGGTGACGGCGAGGAGGTCCGCCGGCACGTCGGTGCCTGCGTAGACCTCGGCGGGCAGGCCCGGGGTGTCGGTGAGGAGCGTGGCCTTGAACGTCACGGCCGGGTTGGCACAGGTGTAGACCGTCGTCACCGGGGTCGTCGCGGCGTTGGCCGCAGGGACGGCCACGGCGGCGAGCGCGCCGGCGCTGAGCGCGGTGGCAGCGACGGTGGCGGCGAGCCGCCTGGAAGTGGTGTGCAGCATCATGCGTTTTCCTCCGTTTGAAGTAGTTCGAACGCCACCCTAATGATTCTTCCGATATCAGGACGGCGACTCACCGGAAGCCGCGTTACCGTTCGGTACATGAGCATTTCGTGGCAGGACCCGGCGTCAGTCCGACTGATGCTCGACCACCTGGAGACCTGGGCTGTCGTGGGGCTGTCCGGCGACCCCAGCCGGACGGCGTACTCCATCGCCGCGCTGCTGCAGGAGCGCGGCAAGCGGATCGTGCCGATCCATCCCGATGCCCCGACGGTGCTCGGCGAGCAGGGCTTCGCCACGCTCGCCGACGTGCCGTTCCCGATCGACGTGGTCGACGTGTTCCGCCGCTCGGAGGCGGCCGGTGAGTTCGCCGACCAGGCGGTGGCGGTGGGCGCGAAGGCGGTGTGGTTCCAGCTCGGCGTGATCGACGAGCCGGCGTTCGAGCGCACCGTCGCGGCCGGCGTACCGATGGTCATGGACACCTGTCCGGCCATCGAGTGGCGCAAGCGCCCCGCGTGAGGGAGCTGCGGGTCCCGAGCGGACCGGGGATCCCGAGCGGCGTGGTGATCCCGGCCGACGAACTCGTCGAGCGGTTCTCGCGGTCACCCGGCCCGGGCGGTCAGTCGGTCAACACCACCGACTCACGGGTCGAGCTCGTGTGGGACCCGGCCACCTCGGCGGCCCTCGACGACGCGCAACGGGCCCGAGCCGCCTCGCAGGTCCGCGGCCCGCTGTCCGTGGTCGCGCACGAGCATCGCTCGCAGCACCGCAACCGGGTGGCCGCACGGGAACGGCTGGCGGAGCGCATCCGCGTGCTGCTCGCGCCGCCACCGCGTCCCCGGGTCCCCACCAAGCCGACCCGCGGCTCCAAACGACGCCGGGCCGACGCCAAGAAGCGCAGGTCCGACGTGAAGCGGCTGCGCGGCCAGGTCACCTCCGACTGACGCCGACGAGTGGGGTTCGTGCGCGAGTCTTGGGGTTCGTGGCCATTGCACTGGTCACTAACCCCAGGAGTCACCGGATATCCGGTGACTCCCGCCCCCCTCAGAACCCCAGCCTGCGATCCCCGCGGCGCGACTCCCGGCGCACGACGGCGCCCTTCTCGGTGGAGCTGGTGCGCAGGGCCGCCTGGAACTCCAGCATCCGCTGCTGGAGGGCGGGGTCGGCGGCGGCGAGGATGCGTACGGCGAGGAGGCCGGCGTTGCGGGCGTTGCCGATCGAGACGGTGGCGACCGGCACGCCGGCGGGCATCTGCACGATGGACAGCAGGGAGTCCAGGCCGTCGAGGTGCTTGAGCGCGACGGGCACGCCGATGACCGGCAACGGCGTGACGGCGGCGAGCATGCCGGGCAGGTGCGCCGCTCCCCCGGCGCCGGCGATGATCACCGACAGCCCGCGACCGGCGGCCTCGCGGCCGTAGGCCAGCATCTCGTCGGGCATCCGGTGGGCGCTGACGACGTCGGCCTCGTGGGCGACGTCGAACTCCGCGAGCGCCTCGGCCGCGGCCTGCATCACCGGCCAGTCGGAGTCGGAGCCCATCACGATGCCGACGCGTGCTCCAGGCTCGGGCTGCTCACTCATTCGCTCTCATCTCCCAGGTCTCCGCGGAACCAGGCGGCCGCGTGCCGCGCCCGCACCAGACAGTCGTCGAGGTCGTCGCCGTAGGCGTTGACGTGGCCCACCTTGCGGCCGGGCCGCAGGGCCTTGCCGTACAGGTGCACCCGCAGGAACGGGTCGCGCGCCATGGCGTGCGGGAAGCCGTCGTACAGGCGTCCGGTGTCGTCCGGTCCGCCGAGGATGTTGACCATCACGGTCCAGCGCTCCCGCGGCGCGGGCGAGCCGAGCGGCAGGTCCATCACCGCACGGAGGTGGTTCTCGAACTGCGAGGTCACCGCTCCGTCCTGGGTCCAGTGGCCGGTGTTGTGCGGCCGCATCGCCAGCTCGTTGACGAGCACCCGGCCGTCGGTGGTCTCGAACAGCTCGACCGCCAAGATGCCGGTCACGTCGAGCTCACCGGCGATCCTCAGTGCGATCTCCTGCGCCTGCCCGGCCAGCTCCGCCGACAGGTCCGGAGCGGGCGCGATGACCTCGTGACAGATGCCGTCGAGCTGGGTCGAGGCGACGATCGGGTACGCCGCGGCCTGGCCGCTCGGCGAGCGCGCGACCAGCGCCGACAGCTCGCGCCGGAAGTCCACGAGCTCCTCCGCGAGCAGGCCGACGCCCGCTGCGGCAGCCGCCTCGAAGGCGACGTCGGCGTCACCGGGCTCACGGACGAACCACACGCCCTTGCCGTCGTAGCCACCGCGGGTCGTCTTGAGCACGCACGGGAAGCCGAACTCCTCGACCTGGGCCGGGGTCGAGACCACGGCGTTGCGCGGGCAGGGCACGCCGAGCCCGGCCAGCCTGGCCCGCATGACGGCCTTGTCCTGGGCGTGCACCAGGGCCTCGGGGCCGGGCCGCACCGCGAGGTCGGACTCGAGCGCGTGCAGGTGCTCGGTGGGCACGTGCTCGTGGTCGAACGTGACGACGCCGCAGCCGGCGGTGACCGCACGCAACGTGTCGAGGTCGCGGTAGTCGCCGACCAGGTGGTCGGGGATCACCTGGGCGGCCGAGACGTCGGGCCCCTCGGCGAGGAGACGCAGGTTCAGGCCGAGCGCGATGGCCGGCGCAGCCATCATCCGCGCCAGCTGCCCGCCACCGATGACGGCCAGGGTCGGAGCAAGGGGCTGCGGCACTCCGGAAGCCTAGGCCACGGGCGTCAGTTCGCTGCGGCGACCTCGACCGGGCCAGCGAGCTCGAAGCGGAGACCACGGCCGCGGTGGGTGGTGATCAGGGTCGGTTTGCGGGTGTTGTCGCCCAGCTTGCGGCGCACCCACCCCAGGTGGACGTCGATGGTCTTCGACGACGTGTAGAAGCGGGTCTCCCAGACCCGGTCCATCAGCTCGTCACGGGTCACGACCTCACCCGCACGCATGATCAGCGCCAGCACCAGGTCGAACTCCTTGCGCGACAGCCGGACCTCGTCGGCGCCGCGCCAACAGCGCCGCTCCTCGGGGTCGACGCGCACGTCCTGGACCATGATCACGAGCAAACGTTAGGAATGAGCGGGCCTCGCCACGTGGGAAACGCCTGCACCCGTGGCCGGTGGTCCAGACCAGCGACCTCAGTGGCGACGTACGGCGACGGGCTCGACGAGGCCGAATCCGCGCACCGGACGGGCCGGCAGCCGGCGGGTGTCGAACACGTCGGGCGGCAGCAGGTCGGCGGTCGCCTGGTCGATGATCACACGGTTGCGACGGGCCACCGCGGTGAGCCGGGCGGCCATGTTGACCGGCGGGCCGAACACGTCACCCATCCTCATCACGACCGATCCGGTGGCCAGCCCGAGGCGCACGTCGGGCATCCGGCTGTCGCGGCCGATCACGTTGATGATGCCCTCGGCGATGGCGACGCCTCGCTCGGCGTCGTCGCAGACGAACAGCACCGAGTCGCCGATGCTCTTGATCACCCGGCCACCCTGGGCCGCGATCACGTCGGCGCAGCGGCTCTCGAAGACCTCGACGAGGTCGCCGATGCGGTTGGCCTCGATCTCGTTGCTGAGCTGGGTGAAGGCGACGATGTCGGCGAAGCCGGCGGTCAGCTGGGTGGTGTGGAGGTCGACCTCGTTGGCGCCCAGGGCCTCCACGCGTGAGACCGCGGCGGCGAGGTGGCGGCGCCAGGCGAACACCAGCAGGCTCGCGAACGGCTCGATGACCTGGTCGACCAGCCGGATCGCCGACGTGACCCGGCTGCCGGACTCCTCGTCGGAGCGGGCCAGCTCCTCCACCCGGTCGACGAGGGTCGCGACCTCCCAGTCGGCGAGCCGGGCCATCGTCTGTCCCATCGCCCGGGTCAGGTTGACGGCCATGTCGAAGTCCATGGCGCCGGAGTCGACGACCGAGACCACCGTGGACACCGCGTCGACGTCGGACTGGGTGAACGCCACCTCGGCGACGTGCTCGGGGAAGCCGAGCGCCCGCCACAGCCGCCGGGTCTGGTCGATCGTCACGCCCGTCTCGGACGCCACCTCGACGGCGTTGAAGATCCGTTCCTCACCGAGGATCGCGCGCTCGAGTCGCTCGCCGGGCGAGGTCTCCTCAGTTGCCATCGTCGGATCGCACCGGTTCTCCCCCGGACAGTCGGTGCAGCTCGTCGGCGACCTGGAGCTGCACCTGCTCGACGCGGGGGATGTCGTCCAGCTCGACCATGCCGTGGGTGCTGGCGTCCGAGACGATCAGGGTGCCGCAGCCGAAGATGCGGTCGATCACGCCGATCTCGAAGTCGACGCCGCTGATGCGGTTGAGGGGGATCGTGCGCCCCTCGCGGGCGATCAGCCCGGAGCGCTTGATGAAGCGGCGGGTGGTGAACGTGTACGTCGTCGTCAACCACGTGACGAACGGCCGCACGACCGACCAGACGATGGCGACGGCGGCCACGACCCAGACCACCAGGTGGAGGATCCCCGCGGTGTCGGTGTCACCGATCCGGCCGAGGAGCAGCGCGACCACGAGGATCATCACCAGCAGCAGGAACGGGCCGACGAGGGCCTTCGGGTGGGTGCGTGTCGAGACGACGACGTGCTCGCCGTCGTTGAGCAACTTGGTCGGGTAGGCCACGACGCGATCATGTCACCTCGACGCGGGTCGTCGGCACCAAGCGATGCCGAGCACCGTCGACCAGTGCGGCGGCTGGCAAGCAGCCGCTCGCGCAGGAGGGCCGTGCGTCAGCCGGCCGCGCGCACGTGGATCACGTCGCCGGCCCCGACCGTGAGGGTCCCGTCGGCGGAGCTCACCACGAGCGCTCCGCTGGCGTCGAGGCCGATCGCCTCGCCACGGCGTACGTCGCCGCCGGGCAGGTGCACGTCGACCTCCCGGCCGATCGTCGAGCAGCCGTCGAGGTAGGCCGCCCGCAGCGCGTCGGGGGTCTCGAGCAGCGGCATCAGACCGTGCAGCGAGCCGAGGACGTGGATCAGCAGGTCGGTGCGGTCGAAGCTCTCGCCCAGCTCGAGCGCCAGCGACGTGGCCAGCGCGACGGGCACGTCGTCGATGGTCTGGTTGACGTTGATGCCGACCCCGATGACGGCGGCCGGCCCGTCGGGGGTCTCGACCCGCTCGACGAGGATGCCGGCGATCTTGCGCTCCTCGACCATCACGTCGTTGGGCCACTTGAGCGATATCTCGGGCAGCCGGTCGGCGAGGGCGGCCTGCACGGCGTACCCGGTGAGCAGCGGCAGCCAGGTCCACTCCGTCACCGCGATCACCGGGCGCAGCAGCACCGAGAAGGTCAGCGCCACTCCGCGCGGCGTCTCCCAGACCCTGCCGAGGCGGCCCCGGCCCGCCGTCTGGTGCTCCGTGGTCACGACCAGGCCGGCGTCCTCGCCGGTGCCGGCCCGGTCGGCGACGACCGCGTTGGTCGAGGGCGTGGCGTCGACGACCTCGATGCGCCACGGGCCGGGGAGCGCGGCGAGGCGCTCGGAGTCCAGGGGCGGGCGAGGTGCGAGGGGCTCACTCATGGGCACTAGATTGACACCGATCCGCGCCATGGCCGAGCCCGGGCATGCTCAGAGCACGAATCCCCAGGAGGAAGCACCCGTGAGCTCCACCCCCGCCACGTCATCCGAGTCTCCTGACATCCGCACCACGGCCGGCAAGCTCGCCGACCTGGGACTCCGGCTCGACGAGGCGGTGCACGCGTCGTCCGAGAAGGCCGTCGAGAAGCAGCACGCCAAGGGCCGCGGCACCGCTCGGGAGCGCATCGCGATGTTGTTCGACGAGGGGTCGTTCGTCGAGCTCGACGAGCTGGCGCGGCACCGCTCGACCAACTTCGGGCTGGAGAAGAACAGGCCCTACGGCGACGGCGTGATCACCGGCTACGGCACCGTCGACGGCCGTCAGGTCTGCGTGTTCTCCCAGGACTTCACGATCTTCGGCGGCTCGCTCGGCCAGGTCTACGGCGAGAAGATCTGCAAGGTCATGGACCTCGCCGTCAAGACCGGCTCCCCGATCATCGGCATCAACGAGGGCGCCGGCGCGCGCATCCAGGAGGGCGTCGTCTCGCTGGGCCTGTACGGCGAGATCTTCCGACGCAACGTCCACGCCAGCGGTGTCATCCCGCAGATCAGCCTGATCATGGGCTCGTGCGCAGGCGGCCACGTCTACTCCCCCGCCGTCACCGACTTCACGATCATGGTCGACGGCACGTCCAACATGTTCATCACCGGGCCCGACGTCATCAAGACCGTCACCGGCGAGGACGTCACCATGGAGGAGCTCGGCGGCGCCCGCACCCACAACACGCTGTCGGGCAACGCCCACTACATGGGGTCCGACGAGCAGGACGCCATCGACTACGCCAAGGCGCTGCTGTCCTACCTGCCGCAGAACAACCTCGACGAGCCGCCCGTCTACGACGCTCCCGCGGACACCGGCGTCTCCGACCTCGACCGCACGCTCGACACGCTGATCCCCGACTCGCCGAACCAGCCCTACGACATGCACGACGTGATCACCGCGGTCGTCGACGACGAGGAGTTCCTCGAGGTCCAGGCCATGTTCGCGCCGAACATCATCGTCGGCTACGGCCGCGTAGAGGGTCGCTCGGTCGGCGTCGTGGCCAACCAGCCGATGCAGTTCGCCGGCACCCTCGACATCGACGCGTCCGAGAAGGCCGCCCGCTTCGTGCGCACCTGCGACGCCTTCAACATCCCGGTGCTGACCTTCGTCGACGTGCCCGGCTTCCTGCCCGGCACCGACCAGGAGTGGAACGGCATCATCCGCCGCGGCGCGAAGCTCATCTACGCCTATGCCGAGGCCACGGTCCCGCTGGTCACGATCATCACCCGCAAGGCCTACGGCGGCGCCTACGACGTGATGGGCTCCAAGCACCTCGGCGCCGACCTCAACCTCGCCTGGCCGACCGCACAGATCGCCGTGATGGGCGCGCAGGGCGCGGTCAACATCCTCTACCGCAACGAGCTCAAGAACGCCGACGACCCCGAGTCCCGTCGCGCCGAGCTGGTGCAGGAGTACGACGACACGCTGGCCAACCCCTACCAGGCAGCCGAGCGCGGCTACGTCGATGCCGTCATCACGCCGCACGAGACGCGTGTCGAGGTCGTCCGCGCGCTGAGGCTGCTCCGCTCGAAGCGGGAGACCCTGCCGGCCAAGAAGCACGGGAACATCCCGCTGTGAGCCGAGCAGAGGGCCGCGAGGAACGAGCGGGCGTCGTGGGCTCGGCCAGATCGAGTAGCCGCGCGAGTGAGCCTGCGAGCTCGCGGACCGGCGTATCGAGATCGAGCCGAGCAGAGGGCCGCGAGGAACGAGCGGGCGTCGTGGGCTCGGCCAGATCGAGTAGCCGCGCGAGTGAGCCTGCGAGCTCGCGGACCGGCGTATCGAGATCGAGCCGAGCAGAGGGCCGCGAGGAACGAGCGGGCGTCGTGGGCTCGAGGACCGGCGCATCGGAGGCGGAGCCGCCTCTCCTGCGCGTGCTCAGCCCGGACGCCACGGCCGAGGAGATCGCCGCGCTGGTCGCGGTGTTCTCGGCCCTCGGCTCAGCGGCGCCGGCCCCGGCCGGGCCGGTGTCGGAGTGGGCCGCCCACCACCGCAAGGTGCGCCGTACTCCCCCGCACGGACCGGGTGGCTGGCGCTCCAGCGCACTGCCGCGCTGACCGCGTCGCACGCCGCGGATAGGGTCTGCGCGTGTCCGTGCCCTTCGTCCTCGCCTCCGCGTCCCCCGCCCGCCTCGCGACGTTGCGCAGCGCCGGCCTCGACCCGCACGTCGTCGTCAGCGGCGTCGACGAGTCGCAGCTGGTCGGCCTGCCGCCCGTCGAGCTCGCCCTCCAGCTGGCCGAGCTGAAGTGCGCGGCCGTCGCGGAGCGCGACGACCTGTCCGCCGGTGCGCTCGTGCTGGGCTGTGACTCCGTGCTCGAGCTCGACGGTGCCGCCCTCGGCAAGCCCGACAGCGCCGACGACGCGACCCGACGCTGGCAGGCCATGCGGGGCCGTTCCGGGGTGCTGCACACCGGGCACTGCCTGCGCGACACGACCTCAGGTGCCGTCGCCGCGGCCACCGCCAGCACGACGGTGCACTTCGCCGACGTCACCGACGACGAGATCGCGGCGTACGTCGCCACCGGCGAGCCGCTGCACGTCGCCGGCGCCTTCACCGTCGACGGGCTCGGCGGTGCGTTCGTCACCCGCATCGACGGCGACCACCACAACGTCGTCGGAGTCAGCCTGCCCCTCGTGCGCGAGCTCGTCCGCGAGCTCGGCCATGAATGGACCTCGCTCTGGGCGACCGCGGCTGGCTAGGGTCGGCACGGTGAGCCCCGAACGCACCGTCGACGCGCTCTGCGACGCCTACGTCGAGGACTGCTGCGCGCTCTCCCCTGTCACCGCCACGTTCATCGGTGTCACCGGCTACGACGACCGGCTGCCCGACCTCTCGCCAGCCGGCTGGGACGCCCGTGAGGCGCTCACCGACAGGGCGTACGCCGCCGTGGCGGCCGCCACCCCCGTCGACGAGCGCGAGGCCGTCGCACGCGACGCCTTCCTCGAGCGCCTCGGCATCGAGCGCGAGATGACTGCGGCGGGCTACGCGCGCGCGGAGTTGAGCGTCATCAGCAGCGCGCTGCACGACGTCCGCTCGGTCTTCGACCTGATGGCCACCGACACCGCGGCCGACTGGGCCACCGTGGACCGACGCCTGGCCGCCGTGCCCGAAGCCGTCGAGGGCTACCGGGTCACGCTCGCCGAGGAGGCGGCCAGGGGCCGCGTCGTGGCCATCCGCCAGTACGTCGAGGTGGCCCGGCAGGTGCGTCGATGGACCGGGCAGCAGGGCGCCGCCGGCGACTTCTTCGCCAACCTCGTCGCTCGTGGCGGGACCGACGGCGAGCTGCGCTCCTCCCTCGACCGGCACGCCGCCGGGGCCTCACGCTCGTTCGCCGACTTCGCTGTCTTCCTCGAGGACGAGATGGCACCGCACGGCCGCGAGAACGAGGCGGTCGGGCGCGAGCACTACGCGCTGGCCTCGCGCTACTTCCTGGGTGCGGCCGTCGACCTCGAGGAGACCTACGCCTGGGCGTGGACCGAGCTCGAGCGGATCGCCGACGACATGGCGGCGACCGCCGACCGCATCGTCCCGGGCGCCTCCGCAGCCGAGGCCGTGACTGCGCTCGACGCCGACCCGACGCGCAACATCGCGGGCCGAGAGGAGTTCCGCGCGTGGATGCAGCAGCTCGCCGACCGCACCATCGACGAGCTGGCCGACACCTTCTTCGACATCCCCGCACCGGTCCGCCGCATCGAGTGCCGGCTGGCGCCCACCAACGACGGCGGGATCTACTACACCGGACCGTCGGAGGACTTCAGTCGCCCGGGCCGCATGTGGTGGTCGGTGCCCGACGGCATCGACACCTTCACGCCGTGGCGCGAGGTGACCACCGTCTTCCACGAGGGCGTGCCCGGCCACCACCTCCAGGTCGCGCAGACGGCCTACCGCAAGGACTCCCTCAACCGTTGGCAGCGACTGATGAGCTGGGTCAGCGGCCACGGCGAGGGCTGGGCGCTGTACGCCGAGCGGCTGATGGACGACCTCGGCCACCTCGCCGACCCCGCCGACCGGCTCGGCATGCTCGACGCCCAGTCGTTCCGGGCGGCGCGCGTCATCGTGGACATCGGCATGCACCTCGAGCTGGAGATCCCGGCCGACAACCCGTTCGGCTTCCACCCGGGCGAGACGTGGAGCCCGGCCCTCGGGCGCGAGTTCATCGGCGAGCACTGCTCGATGGAGGCCGCCGTCATCGACTTCGAGGTGAAGCGCTACCTCGGTTGGCCGGGCCAGGCGCCGTCGTACAAGGTGGGCGAGCGCATCTGGCTGGAGGCGCGCGACGAGGCACGGGCGCGGGCGGGCGACGCGTTCGACCTCAAGGCCTTCCACCGGGCGGCGCTCGACCTCGGCTCGCTCGGCCTGGACCCGCTCAAGGCGGCGCTGGCGCGCCTGTGACGCCGGCGCGCCCACCTGCGCGGCCGCGCGGCGGGTGACCGCTAGCCTTCCCCCCATGGGGGCCACCAGGGAGACCGCTGCCGATCCGGCCGCCGAGCGGCTGTGGACGTCAGCCACCGTCATCACGTTCGTGCGCACGGCGATCGCGGTCACGCTTGCTGCCTGGGCGGCGTACGACGGCGACAAGACGCTGCTGGTGATCGCCCTGGTCGTCTACTGGGTCGGCGACATGCTCGACGGCTTCGTGGCGCGCTTGCGTGACGAGGAGACCCGCATCGGCGCGGTGATGGACATCTTCAGCGACCGGTTCTGTGCCGCTGCGTTCTACATCGGCCTGGCCTGGCTCGAACCGCACCTCTCGCCGGCGATCTTCGTCTACCTCGCGGAGTTCATGGTCATCGACTGCTTCATCTCGATCGCGTTCCTGGCCTGGCCGATCCGCAGCCCCAACTACTTCTACGAGATCGACCGCCGCATCTGGCTGTGGAACTGGTCCAAGCCCGGCAAGGCGACCAACTCGGCCCTGTTCGCCGTGCTCCTGCTCGTCACGGGCTGGATGTGGCTCGGGCTGGCCATCGCCAGCGCCCTGCTGGTGCTCAAGTGCGTCTCTCTCGGGTGGCTGATGAAGCTCAAGCTGCCGGTGCCGGAGCGAGTCGCCACGTGAAGCTGCTGATCGGGACGTTCTTCTTCTCGTTCGGCTCGGCCCTCATCCCGATCCTCAACGCCGAGGCCTACGTCGCGGTCGCGGCGAACACCCACCCGGCCGCGCTGATCGCCGTGGTGGCCGCCGTCGGCCAGATGGTCGGCAAGACGCTGTGGTTCTACGCCGGCGCCAACGCCGAGAAGCTGCCGTGGATCCACCGCAAGATGGACAAGCCCAAGTCCCGGGCCAGCATGGAGAAGTGGCAGGAGCGCACCCAGGGCCGGCCGTGGTTCACCGCTGCGCTGCTCTTCGCCTCGGCCTGGGCGGGCATCCCGCCGTACGCCGTGATGGCCGCGCTGGCGGGGGTGCTGAGGGTGAACTTCCTGGTCTTCCTGCTTACCGGCCTGGTCGGCCGGTTCCTCCGCTTCTGGATCGTCGCCGCAGCGGCGACGTCACTGTTCGACCTGCTGCGCTGAGAGCAGCCTCGGCTCCGACGGGAAGACATACCTGCGGAAGAGCCAGAAGCGCGCGCCGAACCCCAGACCGAGGCCGATGACGTTGGCCGCGATGTTGTCGGCGACCGCGTTCTCGATGCCGAGGACGGCGCGGGTCACCCAGAGCAGGGCGACCGGGATCGCCATCGTGGCGACGTTGATCACGACGTACGCCGACCGGCCTCCGTCGGCGTGGATGGGCGGACGGTGCCGGAAGGCCCACGAGCGGGTGCCGCGGTAGCTGACCAGCATGCCGATGGTGTTCGCGAGCACGTAGGCACCGATGGCGTGCTGGGCCATCGGCGCGTCCATGGCGCCCCAGCCGTGCAGCAGGTAGTTGAAGAGCACGAACGACACGAACGTGGCGGCCATGCCGACGGTGAGGAACCTGCTCACCTCGCCCACCAGCCGTCGCGCATCCATGGGTGAAGGCTAGCCGGGTCGCAGCTACTCGACGGGGAGGCCGAGGCCCCGGGCGATGAGCATCCGCTGGACCTCGGAGGTGCCCTCGCCGATCTCGAGCACCTTGGCGTCCCGGTAGAACCGCGCGACGGGGTACTCCTCCATGAAGCCGTAGCCGCCGAAGACCTGCGTCGCGATGCGGGTGGCGGTGACGGCCGACTCGGTGGCGTAGAGCTTGGCCACCGCGGCTGTCTGCTTGAAGTCCTTGGTGGAGACGTTGTTGCCCGCCTCCATCTGGTCCTTCATGTCGGCGGCCTTGTAGGTGAGCAGTCGCGAGGCGTCGAGCATCACCTGGAGGTCGGAGATCTGGAAGGCGACCCCCTGCTTGCGGCCGATCGGGCCGCCGAAGGTCTGCCGGTCGCCGGCGTACTGCAGCGACAGGTCCAGGCAGGCCTGGATGCAGCCGACGGCCAGGGCGGCGATGGCGACGCGACCGTCGTCGAGGGTGGCGAGGAACTGCGCGTAGCCCCGGCCGCGCTCACCGAGCAGGTTGGCCTCGGGCACGCGGACGTCCTCGAAGCTGAGCGGGTGGGTGTCGGAGGCGTGCCAGCCGAGCTTGTCGTAGGCCTTCTCGGCGGTGAAGCCGGGCGTGCCGCTGGGCACGATGATCGTGCTGAGCTCGGGCCGGCCGCCCTCACGCTCGCCGGTGCGGGCGGTGACGGTGACCAGGCTGGTGATCTCGGAGCCGGAGTTCGTGATGAACTGCTTGGCGCCGTTGACGACCCACTCGCCGTCGGCCAGCACGGCCTTGGTGCGGGTCGCACCCGCGTCGGAGCCGGCGCCGGGCTCGGTCAGGCCGAAGCCAGCGAGCCGGTCGCCGCTCACCAGGTCGGGCAGCCAGGTCTGCTTCTGCAGTTGCGTGCCGTAGGTCAGGATCGGGTTGATGCCCAGGCCGACCGCCGCCTCGAGCGTGATGCCCATCGACTGGTCGACGCGACCGATCTCCTCGATGGCCAGGCACAGGCTGGTGAAGCCACCGTCCTCGCCGGCCAGGCCGGCACCGCCGTACTCCTCGGGCGCGGTGAGGCCCATCAGGCCGAGGGCGCCCATCTTCTTGACCACATCGATCGGGAAGTGGTGGTCCCGGTCCCACTGCGCGGCGTGCGGCGCGATCTCGGCTTCCGCGAACTCGCGGACGCTGCGGCGGAACATCTCGTGCTCGGGCGACAACTCGTAGGCCATGCACGAATGCTAGCCCGAAGTGGTTAACGATCGCTAACCACCGGCGCCCAGCTTCCGGGCGACGATCTCGAAGACGTGCCAGTGCTTGGGCCCGCGACCGCTGTCGCCGTCCTCCTCTGTCTCGGTCAGCTCGATCACCTCCAGACCCGCCAGCAACCCGTCGACCTCGGTGGCGGTGAGGAAGGTGACGTCCTCGAACACGGTCGCCCACGTGTCGCGGACACCGAAGAGGTGGCCGACCAGGACTCCCCCGGGTCGCAACGCGTCGCGGATGCGCTGCCACATCCCCGCGAAGTGCTCGGGCGGGCAGTAGGGCCAGCTGAATGACGCGTGCATCAGGTCAGCCGGCTGGACGTCGTACTCCTCGAGACGAGCCTGTACGACGCGCAGCCGGTCGGCCGCCACGCTCTCGGCCAGCAGTCGCAACCCGGTCTCGGACGCATCGACGGCCGTCACCGCCCAGCCGGCGTCGAGCAGCGCCCGGGTCTCGACGCCCGACCCGCAGCCCAGGTCGATGGCGTCGCGGCCCGCCCCGGGGCCGGCCACCTCGAGGGCCCGTGCCAGCAGCGGTCGTGGTTCGGCCCGGCTCTGCCCGGCGAAGAAGGTGTCCCAGTCGGCGGTCTCGGCTGCGCGCTCCATGCCGTCACCCTAGGTCGGCGCGTGGGCGATATGGTCTGCTCCGTGCCAGACATCAAGCCGTTGCAGAGGGTCCTCGTCGCCAACCGGGGTGAGATCGCGGTTCGCGTGATCCGCGCCTGCAAGGACGCCGGCATCGGCTCGGTGGCGGTCTACGCCGACCCGGACCGCGACGCGCAGTTCGTCCGGCTGGCCGACGAGGCCTACTCGCTGGGCGGCGCGACGCCCGCCGACACCTACCTCGACATCGACAAGATCATCGGGGTCGCCGAGCAGTCGGGCGCCGACTCGGTGCACCCCGGCTACGGCTTCCTGGCCGAGAACGCCGCGTTCGCCCAGGCCGTCATCGACGCCGGGCTCGTCTGGATCGGGCCGCCGCCCGCCGCGATCGAGAACCTCGGGGACAAGGTCAAGGCGCGCCACATCGCCGAGCGCGTCGGCGCCCCCCTGGCCCCGGGCACCAAGGACCCTCTCGCCGACGCCGAGGAAGCCGTCGCCTTCGCCAAGGAGTTCGGACTGCCGGTCGCGATCAAGGCCGCCTTCGGTGGCGGCGGTCGCGGGCTCAAGGTGGCCCGGGAGATGTCGGAGGTCGCCGAGGCCTTCGAGTCGGCCGTCCGCGAGGCCGTGAGCGCGTTCGGCCGCGGCGAGTGCTTCGTGGAGAAGTTCCTCGACAAGCCGCGCCACGTCGAGACCCAGTGCCTGGCCGACCAGCACGGCAACGTCGTGGTCGTCTCCACCCGTGACTGCTCGCTCCAGCGCCGCCACCAGAAGCTGGTCGAGGAGGCGCCCGCGCCGTACCTCACCGCCGAGCAGACCTCGTTGCTCTACGAGTCCTCCAAGGCGATCCTGCGTGAGGCGGGGTACGTCGGCGCCGGCACGTGCGAGTTCCTCATCGGCCAGGACGGCACGATCTCCTTCCTGGAGGTCAACACCCGGCTCCAGGTCGAGCACTGCGTCTCCGAGGAGGTCACCGGCATCGACCTCGTGCGCGAGATGTTCCGCATCGCCGCCGGCGAGGAGCTCGGGTACGACGACCCCGAGGTGCGCGGCCACTCCATCGAGTTCCGCATCAACGCCGAGGACGGCGGCCGCAACTTCATGCCCGCCCCCGGCACCCTCTCGGCCTGGTCGCCGCCGCAGGGCCCCGGCATCCGCCTCGACGGCGGCTACGAGAACGGCGAGACCGTCCCGGGCTCGTTCGACTCCCTCATCGCCAAGCTGATCGTGACCGGCCGCGACCGCACCCAGGCGCTGGAGCGGTCCCGTCGGGCGCTCGACGAGTTCGTCGTCGACGGCATGCCCACCGTCATCCCGTTCCACCGTGCGGTCGTCTCCGACCCGGCCTACGTCGGCGACGACGAGGGCTTCAGCGTCTACACCACGTGGATCGAGACCGACTTCGACAACCAGATCACGCCGTACGCCGGCGACTCGGCCGACGCCGAAGAACCCGCGGAGCGGCAGAGGGTCACCGTCGAGGTCGGCGGCCGCCGCCTCGAGGTCGTCATCCCCGGTGGTCTCGGCGGCCTGGCCGGCGGCACCGGAGCGGCCGCGAGGAAGCCCCGGCGCAGTGCCGGCAAGTCAACCGGCGCCGCGGCGTCCGGCGACTCCGTCACCAGCCCGATGCAGGGCACCATCGTCAAGGTCGCCGTCACCGAGGGCCAGGAGGTCGCCGAGGGCGACGTCGTGGTCGTGATGGAGGCGATGAAGATGGAGCAGCCCATCAAGGCCCACCAGGCCGGCACCGTCACCGGGCTCCAGGCCGAGGTCGGCGCGACCGTCACCCAGGGCGCGGTCATCTGCGAGCTCAAGCACTGATGCACCCGCCTGGCGGGTGCGAGATCGGGTCAGGTCGGTCGGGCAGCGCCCCGGACTACTCGCAGAGCCGGGTGGACTCCGCGGCTGAGCACTTGTCGGTGCCGGCCATCCCCCAGATGGTGTCCTTGCCCTTGCCGCCGTCGAGCTTGTCGTTGAAGAAGCTGCCGTAGGCGAAGTCCCGGCCGCCGTCCATCTGCGCGTCGAGGGCGCCACCGCGGGCCAGCCCGACGAGCTCGCCGGAGTTGGTGCCCTTGAAGTCGACGGAGACATAGTCGTTGACGATCACCTGCTCGATGCCGCTGACCTTGGCCGGTCCGCCGATCCCGGAGTCGATGACGCCGCTGGCGAGGTTGACGCGGATGCCGGGCCGGCTGCCGGGGTCGCCGAAGGTCGTGGTGAGGGTGAGGATGTCGACGCCCGAGGCCCCATCGATCTTGGCGCCCCCGCCGCGGACCACGTTGACGAACAGGGCGTCGTTGCCGCCGCCGGCGCTGACGTTGGCCGGGTCGGCGGACTGGGCGTAGATCGAGTCGACCTCCGAGCCGCCCGACAGGCTGTCGTGGCCCCTGAAGCTGTAGAGGAAGTCCATGCCGGCACCGCCCGAGAGCGTGTCGTTGTCGTCGCCGCCGGGCACCGGTCCCTCGGCCCACAGGACGTCGTTGCCACCGAAGCCGTTGATGGTGTCGCCACCGCCACCACCCTCGAGGTAGTCGTCGCGCGGGGAGCCGTTGATCGTGTCGGCGAACTGCGAGCCGATGATGCCGACCCGGCCGGCCGTCACGATGGTGTCCGTGCCGTCGCCCACTGCAGTGCCGCTGGTGGCTGCGGCGCCGAGGTTGACCGTGACCGGTGTGGACGACGTGGCGTAGGTGACCCGGTCCGGGATCGTCTCGTCCCGGCTGTTCCGCGCGTCGGCGACGGGGTCGATGAGGTCGTTGCCGGGGCCTGGGTCGATGAGGTCGCCGACCTTGTGGTCGCCCCGGCCGTCGACCCAGAACGCGTCCGAGCCGCCGTAGACCGTGTCGTCACCGGCGCCGGCCAGGATCGTGTCGGCACCGGGGCCGCCACAGATCACGTCGTTTCCGTCGAGGGCCTCGATGGTGTCGTCGCCGTTGCCCGACGAGATGACATCGGGGCCCGGGGTGCCGATCAGCTTGTCGGGGCCGTCCGTGCCGACGATCGTGGCGGCCAGGCCCCCGCAGCTCTCCGAGGCTCGGCCGAGCTTCAGCCCGGCCTGTGCGGTCGACGTGGACAGTCCTTGGCCCGTGGAGAGCTCGGCCGTACCCGGTGCACCCCACAAAGTCGTGATCGTCACGGCCCCGGCCAGGAGAATGAAACGCTTCTTCATGGCACCCCCTTCGCGACGACCCACCGTACGTGACAGAAGTTAACAACACGGACAGGTGGGGTGTCCGGCGTTTCGGTTCAGCCCGTGAGCGGCTTCCCGACCGCGGCGCGGATCACGTCGGAGGAGTCCCAGTCGTTGACCTGCATGGCCGCGGAGACGACGCCGTCGCGCAGCCAGTAGGCCTGGAAGACGCGGCCCGGCACGTCGCCGCGAGTGACGAGCTGGTCGCCGCGGCCGGCGTGGCCGACGTACTCCATGCCGAGGTCGTACTGATCGGTGAAGAAGTACGGCGCCCGGTCGTAGGTCTCGGACCCGCCCGTCATGTTGCGGGCGGCCACCTTCGCCTGCTCGATGGCGTTGTCCCAGTGCTCGACGCGCAGCCGCCCGTGCGTCGGGTGGTCGTGGGAGGCGACGTCGCCGACCGCCCAGACGTGCTCGTCGCTGGTGCGCAGGGTCGCGTCGACCAGCACCCCGTCGTGGACGTCGAGCCCGGCCCCCTCGGCCAGCGCGGTGTCGGGCACCGCGCCGATGCCGACGACGAGCAGGTCGCCCTCGACGTCGCCGCCGTCGGTGTGGACGACGACCGGGGCGCCACCCTGGTCGGTGCCGGGGTCGAAGCCGGTGATCGTGGCGCCCAGGCGCAGGTCGACGCCGTGCTCACGGTGGAGGTCGGCGAACACGGTCGCGATCTCGTCGCCCAGCACGGCCTGGAGCGGCAGGTCGGCCATCTCGATGACGGTCACCTCTGCCCCCGCGTTGCGGGCGGCAGCGGTCACCTCCAGGCCGATCCAGCCGGCGCCGACCACGATGACCCGGGTGCCGGAGGTGAGGCGCGACCTGAGCTGCGCACTGTCGTCGATCGTGCGGAGGTACAGCGCACCGGCCGCGTCGGCCTCGGGGAGGCGGCGCGGCTGCGCACCGGTGGCGAGCAGCAGCGCGTCGTACGACGTGGTGGTGCCCGTGTCGGTCGTGACGGTGCGCGCCGCGCGGTCGACGGCCACCACGCGCTGAGCGGTGTGGAGGTCGACGTCGTGGTCGGCGTACCACTGCCGGTCGTGGCACAGGACCGATGCCGGCTCCTTGTCGCCCATCAGCACCGACTTGGACAGCGGCGGTCGCTCGTACGGCTCGTGCGGCTCCGCCGCGAACACGACGACCTCGCCCTCGAAGCCGGTGTCTCGCAGTTCTGTTGCTGCGGTGGCTGCTGCGAGCCCGCCGCCGACGATGACGATGCGCATGCCCGCGAGGCTACTCCGCGCGCGCCGCCGAGGGTGCCGTCACGGCACTGAAGGTGAACCACGTCGAGCGCAGCCCGAGCACCGACCGCGCCGTGTCGCCCGAGACGGTGACCGTGCCCTGGTCGCCGACGATGGTCAGCTTGGCGACGCGGCCGCCCCACTCACCGTTGCCGTCGCGGGTGTCGACCACGAGCTGGGTGAGGTTGCCGATCCGGGGCCACTTGGCCTCGAAGGTGGCATCGGTCAGCTCCTTGGTCCAGGCGTGCACCGGGTTGCCCGCCCACCCGTCGTAGGGGTCCTCACGGGCAGCGAGATAGGGCACGGAACCTGCCGAGGTCCACCCGCCGCTGCTGGAGGCGAACTGGGTGAACGCAGGCTGCCCCGCGACCGTCAGAGCCTCGCCGGCGGTCGCCGCCACGGCGTCGTCGGACCGGGGGTCCTCGGCCGACCGGCCGCCGTACACCTGGCAGGAGGACGTGTCGCAGACCTGGTAGTGGCCGGCCCGCCGGTGCGCGCGTTCGTACGACGCGTAGGTGCGCGCGGCGACGGCCTGGGCGCGCACCGCCTCGGGGCTCCACGAGGCGGGGATCTCCAGCGGCACCACACCGCGCACGTAGCGGTCGAGGCCGAGGATGTTCACGGTGTCGCGAGCCACACTGCCCGGCACGGGGGACGCGGCGCGGAGCTTGCCGCGGTAGGCGACCGTGCTGGACGGCGTGACCAGCGCGATCGGGGCGCCCTTGGCGAAGAACTCGCCGTCGCCCGCGAAGGCCATCAGCTTGCGCCAGCGACCCCGGCCGCTGCGGTGCGAGACGACCGTCCTGTTGGCCTTGTCGGCGATCAGCCGCCACTGGGTCGCCCCGTTGGCCGGCAGCAGCCACTTCTCCTGCGTCGCGGTGTTGCGCACGCTGAGGCCCTTGCGGGTCATGACCACCAGGTCGTCGGTCGTGTCGCGGCTGACCAGCACCTTGATCGGGCCGGAGGCGGTGCCCCAGTCGGTGCCGGAGTAGTAGAAGCCGATGATGTCGCGGTAGCCGAGCCCGGCGCGGGCGGCGCCCTCGGCGCCGTACTGGGACATGCCGTGGCCGTGGCCGTAGCCGTGGCCGGAGAGGGTGATCGTCGCCTTCGGCGGCACCGCGAGGATCTCGTTGACGGCGATGCTCTGGGCCAGCGACGGCGAGTGCAGCGAGAACCCGAGCTGCAGCGTCAGCGCGACTGCGGCGACCATGATCAGCCGGTGTGGGCGAGGTCGAACCGGGCTCATTCAGCGCTCTTCCCTGGGTCTGATGTGACGTCTGTGGCTCGATGGGACCACGTGTGTCACAGGCGTCACAACGAAATGTCGACAATTACAGTCCTGTAATTCGTGTTGGCGTGGTCCTGCCCCGCCGGCCGCGCCGGTACGTCGGCTCCCGGGCGCCCCGGATGACCGCATGACGGACCGGTAACCGGCCCGGGCCCAGGAGCCTGCGCGGCTCGATAGCCTGCGGGCATGTTCTCCAAGGTCCTGGTCGCCAACCGCGGTGAGATCGCCATCCGCGCCTTCCGAGCCGCCTACGAGCTCGGCGCCAGCACGGTCGCGGTCTTCCCGTACGAGGACCGGCTCTCCGAGCACCGGCTGCGCGCCGACGAGGCCTACGAGATCGGGGAGCGGGGCCACCCGGTGCGCGCCTACCTCGACCCCGACGGCATCGTCGCCGTGGCCGTGCGGGCCGGCGCCGACGCGATCTACCCCGGCTACGGCTTCCTCTCCGAGAACCCCGGCCTGGCCGAGGCGTGTGCCAACGCCGGCATCACCTTCATCGGCCCGACCGCCGAGGTCCTCACCCTCACCGGCAACAAGGCGCGTGCGATCGCCGCGGCCCGCGCGGCCGGCGTACCCACGCTGAGGAGCGTCGAGCCCTCCACCGACGTCGACGCGCTCCTCGAGGCGGCCCGGGAGCTGCCGTTCCCCGTGTTCGTGAAGGCCGTCGCCGGCGGGGGCGGCCGCGGCATGCGGCGCGTCGACGACCCCGCGCAGCTGCGCGAGGCGATCGACACCTGCATGCGCGAGGGCGAGGGCGCGTTCGGCGACCCGACCGTGTTCATCGAGCAGGCCGTGGTCGAGCCGCGACACATCGAGGTGCAGATCCTCGCCGACGGCGAGGGCCACGTGATGCACCTCTTCGAGCGCGACTGCTCGGTGCAGCGACGCCACCAGAAGGTCGTCGAGATCGCGCCCGCGCCGCACCTCGACCCCGAGATCCGCGCCAGCATGTGCGCCGACGCCGTGCGCCTCGCCCGCGAGATCGGCTACCGCAATGCCGGCACCGTCGAGTTCCTGCTCGACCCGGCCGGCAACTACGTGTTCATCGAGATGAACCCGCGCATCCAGGTCGAGCACACGGTCACCGAGGAGATCACCGACGTCGACCTCGTGCAGAGCCAGATGCGCATCGCCTCCGGCGAGACCCTGGCCGACCTCGGGCTCTCGCAGGACACGCTGGTCATCCGCGGTGCCGCGTTGCAGTGCCGGATCACCACCGAGGATCCCGCCAACAGCTTCCGCCCCGACACCGGCAAGATCACGACGTACCGCTCCCCCGGTGGTGCCGGGGTCCGCATCGACGGCGGTACGACCTACACCGGCGCCGAGGTCAGTGCGCACTTCGACTCCATGCTGGCCAAGCTCACCTGTCGCGGCCGCACCCACGAGCTCGCGGTGCAGAAGGCGCGGCGTGCCCTCGCGGAGTTCCGCATCCGCGGCGTCTCGACCAACATCGCGTTCCTGCAGGCCGTGCTCGCCGACGACGACTTCGTCGCCGGCCGCGTGACCACGTCGTTCATCGAGGACCACCCGCAGCTGATGGCGACACGCACGTCCGGCGACCGCGGCACCCGGCTGCTCGCCCACCTCGCGCACGTCACCGTCAACCAGCCGCACGGACCGGCGCCGGTCAGCGTCGACCCGGCGAGCAAGCTGCCCGCCGTCGACCTGGCCGTGCCCGCACCCGACGGCACCCGACAGCTCCTGCTGGACGTCGGCCCCGAGGAGTTCGCCCGCAGGCTGCGTGCACAGACCCAGATCGCGGTGACCGACACGACGTTCCGCGACGCCCACCAGTCACTGCTCGCGACGCGTGTCCGCACCCGTGACCTGCTGCAGGTCGCGGGCCACGTCGCCCGGACGACGCCGCAGCTGTGGTCGGTCGAGGCCTGGGGCGGTGCGACGTACGACGTCGCCCTGCGGTTCCTGGCCGAGGACCCCTGGGCGCGCCTGGTCGCGCTGCGCCAGGCCATGCCGAACATCTGCCTCCAGATGCTGCTGCGCGGGCGCAACACGGTCGGCTACACGCCGTACCCCACGGAGGTCACCCACGCCTTCGTCCAGGAGGCCGCGACCTCCGGCATCGACGTGTTCCGGATCTTCGACGCCCTCAACGACGTCGAGCAGATGCGCCCGGCGATCGAGGCGGTGCGGGCCACCGGGAGCACGGTGGCGGAGGTCGCGCTGTGCTACACCGGCGACCTGTCGAGCCCCGACGAGACGCTCTACACGCTCGACTACTACCTGGCGCTGGCCGAGCGGATCGTCGACGCCGGGGCGCACGTGCTGGCGATCAAGGACATGGCCGGACTGCTGCGCGCGCCTGCCGCGCGGACGCTCGTCACCGCGCTGCGCGAGCGCTTCGACCTGCCAGTGCACCTGCACACCCACGACACCCCGGGCGGCCAGCTCGCGACCCTGCTCGCGGCGATCGACGCCGGGGTCGACGCGGTCGACGCCGCCACCGCCCCGATGGCCGGCACCACCTCGCAGCCGCCGCTGTCGGCGCTCGTCTCGGCGACCGACCACTCCGACCGCGAGACCGGCCTCTCGCTCGACGCGGTGTGTGCGCTCGAGCCCTACTGGGAGGCCACCCGGCGGGTCTACGCGCCGTTCGAGTCCGGGCTGCCCTCCCCGACCGGCCGCGTCTACACCCACGAGATCCCCGGCGGGCAGCTCTCGAACCTGCGCCAACAGGCGATCGCGCTCGGCCTCGGCGAGAAGTTCGAGCAGATCGAGGACATGTACGCCGCGGCCAACCGCATCCTCGGCAACGTCGTGAAGGTGACGCCGTCCTCCAAGGTGGTCGGCGACCTGGCCCTGCACCTGGTGGCGGTCGGCGCCGACCCGGAGGTCTTCGCCGAGAACCCCGAGAAGTTCGACATCCCCGACTCGGTCATCGGCTTCCTCCACGGCGAGCTCGGCGACCCGCCGGGCGGCTGGCCCGAGCCGTTCCGCACCAAGGCGCTGGCAGGGCGCACGTGGAAGCCCCCCGCCTCGGAGCTGACCGAGGAGCAGTCGGCGCGGCTGGCGTCGCACCCTCGCGAGACGCTCAACGAGCTGCTCTTCCCCGGCCCGACCAAGGAGTTCCGCGAGTCGCGCGCGACGTACGGCGACGTGTCGGCGCTGCCGACCCTGACCTACCTCTACGGACTGCGCCAGGGCGAGGAGATCGAGGTCGAGATCGCCGAGGGCAAGCGCATCCTGTTCGGCGTACAGGCGATCAGCGAGCCCGACGAGCGCGGCTACCGCACCCTGATGGCCACCATCAACGGGCAGCTGCGCCCGGTCTCGGTGCGAGACACGTCGGTGGCCTCCGCGGTCACCGCGGCCGAGAAGGCGGACCCGTCGGTGCCCGGCCAGGTCGCCGCGCCGTTCCAGGGCGCGGTCACGCCGGCCGTCGCCGCCGGCGACCGGGTCGCGGTCGGCGACACCGTGGCCACCATCGAGGCGATGAAGATGGAGGCGTCCATCACCGCCCCGATCGCCGGCACGGTCAAGCGCCTGGCCATCGCCTCGACCCAGAGCGTCGAGGGCGGCGACCTGGTGCTCGTCCTGGAGTGAGCCGCTCGCTCGCCCGCGCGCAGAGCCCGCCGGACGTCGTACGCCGGCTGCACCCGGGTCGAACGGTCAGACCCGGTGCAACCGGCGCGCGGCCTCGGCGATCGACCCGCTCATCGACGGGTAGACCGTGAACGCCTGCGCCAGCTGGTCGGCGGTCAGCGACTCGGCCACCGCGATCGACACCGGGTGGATCAGCTCGGAGGCCCGCGGGCCGACGACGACGCCTCCCACCACCACGCCTGTGCCGGGTCGGCAGAACAGCTTCACGAAGCCGTCCCGCACGCCCTGCATCTTGGCGCGCGCGTTGCCAGCCATCGGCAGCATCACCGTCTCGCACACGATCTCGCCGGCCTCGACGGCCTTCTGCGACCAGCCGACGGTGGCGATCTCGGGGGCGGTGAAGACGTTGGAGGAGACCTTCTTCAGGTCGAGCGGCGCCACGGCATCCCCGAGGAAGTGCCACATGGCGATGCGGCCCTGCATGGCGGCGACCGAGGCGAGCATCAGCACTCCGGTGCAGTCGCCTGCGGCGTACACACCGCGCGCCGAGGTGCGCGAGACCCGGTCGACGGTGATGAACCCGGCCTCGTCGACCTGGACGCCGGCCTCCTCGAGGCCCAGGTCAGCGGTCTTGGGCACCGAGCCGAGGGCGAGGATGCAGTGCGAGCCCTGCACGGTGCGGCCGTCGGTGAGCGCGACGGTCACGGTGTCGCCGTCGCGGGTGACCGACTCCATGCGTGACTTCGAGAGCACCTTCATGCCCCGCCGGGTCGAGACCTCCTCGAGCACGGCGGACGCGTCGGCGTCCTCGCCGGGCAGCACCCGGTCGCGCGACGACACCAGCGTGACGTCGATGCCGAGCGCGAGGTAGGCCGACGCGAACTCGGCGCCCGTGACGCCGGACCCGACCACGATGAGCTTCTCGGGCACGTCGTCGACGTCGTAGACCTGCTCCCAGGTCAGGATCCGCTCGCCGTCGGGCTGCGCCGAGGGCAGGGTGCGGGGGGCGGCGCCGGTCGCGAGGAGTACGGCGTCGGCCTGGATCGTCTCCTCTCCCCCGTCGAGCAGCTCGACGCGCACGCCGTCCGCACCGGCCAGGCGACCCCGGCCCCGGACGACCCGGACGTCCTCCTTCTCGAGGCGCCGGGCGATGTCGGACGACTGGTCGGCGGCGAGCTGCTTGACCCGGGCGTTGACGCGGGCCAGGTCGACCTGGATGTTCGTGGCGGCGTCACCCACCTGGTCGTTGAAGCTGACCCCCAGCTCGGCCGCGGAGGCCACCTCGGTCATCAGCTCGGCCGTCGCGATCAGGGTCTTGCTCGGCACGCAGTCGGTGAGCACGGCGGAGCCACCGATGCCGTCGCTGTCGACGACGGTGACCCGCGCCCCCAGCTGGGCCGCGACCAGGGCGGACTCGTAGCCGCCCGGACCGCCCCCGACGATGACGACGTGCTTGCCGGTGTTCATGCGTTTCCTCTCGTGTCACCGGGTCTCGATATGCCGGATCGCGACCTCGTTCCTCGGTCGCGGCGGCTACTCGACCTGGCCGAGCCCGCGCCGCGTGCTCGTTCCTCGCACGCGACTGCTCGTCTCAGAAGTTGATCATGTGGCCGGCGATGCCGTGCACGGACTCCTTGACGGCCTCGGCCAGCGTCGGGTGCGCGAAGATGTTGCGCGCGACCTCGTCGGCGGTGAGGTCCCACTGCTGCGCCAGCGTGAGCACCGGGAGCAGCTCGGTCACGTCGGGCCCGATCATGTGGGCGCCGAGGATCTCGTTGTACGTCGCGTCCGCCACCACCTTCACGAAGCCGACCGCGTCGCCGAGCCCCTGCGCCTTGCCGTTGGCGGAGAACGGGAAGGTGGCCGTCTTGACGTCGTACCCCTTGTCCTTGGCCTGCTGCTCGGAGTAGCCGAACGACCCGATCTGCGGCTGGCAGAAGGTGGCCCGCGGGATCATGTCGAAGTTGATCTCCTGGGTGTCCGCGCCGGCGATGGTCTCGGCGGCGACGATGCCCATCGCCTCGGCGGCGTGGGCCAGCATCATCTTGCCGGTGACATCGCCGATCGCGTAGACGTTGTCGACGTTGGTGCGGCCGCGGGCGTCGACCTCGATGGCACCGCGGTCGGTGACCTTCACACCGAGCGCGTCGAGGCCGAAGCCCTCGATGCGCGGCGCGAACCCGAAGGCGGCCAGCATCTTGTCGGCCTCGAGGACCTGGGCCTCGCCCCCGTCGGCGGGGCTCACGGTGACCCGGACCCCGGAACCGGTGTCCTCGACCTGGTCGACCTTGGTCTTGAGCAGCACCTTCACGCCGAGCTTCTTGTAGTGCTTGAGGAGCTCCTTCGAGACGTCGGCGTCCTCGGTGGGGACCATCCGGTCGAGGAACTCCACGATCGTCACGTCGACGCCGAAGTTCTTCATCACGTAGGCGAACTCCACGCCGATCGCGCCCGAGCCGCCGATGATGATCGAGCCGGGGAGGCTCTCGTCGAGGATCTGCTCCTCGTAGGTCACGACGTTCTGGCTGACCTCCATGCCCGGCAGCATCCGCACCGTGGCTCCGGTGGCGACGATGAGGTCGCCGTAGGTGTAGGTGGTGGTCGCGCCGTCGGCGTCCTTCACCTCGACCGAGCCGTCGCCGGTGAGGGTGCCCCAGCCGTCGATCTCGGTGATCTTGTTCTTCTTCATCAGGAAGTGGACGCCCTTGACGATGCCCGCGCTGACCTGGCGCGACCGCTTGTGCGTCGGGCCGAACGCCATCGTGGCGTCGCCCTCGATGCCGAACTTCTCCTTCTCGTGCGCGAGCACGTGCGCCAGCTCGGCGTTCTTGAGCAGCGCCTTGGACGGGATGCACCCGACGTTGAGGCAGACACCGCCCCAGTACTTGTCCTCGATCACGGCGACCGACTTGCCGAGCTGGGCGGCGCGGATGCCGGCGACGTAGCCGCCGGGGCCCGCGCCGAGGACGATGACGTCGAAGTGGGATTCGCTCACGCGCCCAGCCTAGGGCAGAGGTGGGGTGGGACCGCCAGCCGAGGGACCCCAGCGCGCACCGGCGCCGGGCACGAAGAGGCCGCCGCGCTCGTCGGCCGGACGGCCCTCCTCCGCGACCGGTCGCCCGCGCAGGTACGTCGCCACGACGCGCCCGGTCACCTCGCGGCCGTCGAAGGGCGTCCACCCCGCCCGGGAGATGACGTCGGCGTTGCGCAGGGTGCGCCGGGCCAGGGGGTCGACCAGCACCAGGTCGGCGTCGGCGCCGGCCCCGACGCGACCCTTGGTGGGCCACAGGCCGAAGGTGCGCGCCGGCACCTCGCTGTAGACGCGGGCGACGTCCTCGTAGGAGAGGTGGCCGCGGGCGGCGGCGTCGAGGAGCAGCGACATCGTGCTGTCGAGGCCCGGCAGCCCGAAGTGCACGTTCCACATGTCGCCGTCGGCCTTCTGGGCCAGCGTCGAGGGGGCGTGGTCGGTGGACATGTGGGTGAGCACGCCGGTGCGCAGCAGGTCCCACATCTCCTGCTCGTCGCGGTCGCTGCGGGCCCGGGCGGGCGGGGTGAACTTGCGCAGCGCGCCGTGGTCGTGGACCTCGTCCTCGCGCAGGAGGAAGTACTGCGGGCAGGCCTCCGCGCGCAGCGTGCCCCCGCGCGCCCGCTCGGCCGCGACGTACGACGCCACCTCCTGGCTGCTGACGTGCGCCACCGTCGCCCGCGCACGGGTGCGCCGCACGAGCAGGGCCGCGACCGCGACCGCGACCAGCTCGGCGTCGCGGTTGCGCCAGTCGAGCAGCAGGCCGCCGTCGGTGCGGCCCTCGGCCCGCAGCACCGACTCGGCGTCCCCGGTCAGCGACTCGTCCTCGCAGTGCAACAGGCTGACGGCCCCGACGTGCGCGGACTCCTCGAGGTGCCGCTTGAGCGCGCCGGCCAGGTGCCCGGGCACCCCGTGGGTGGTGCAGGTGAAGACCTTGAAGAAGGCGACGCCCGCCTCCCACAGCCGGGCCACCTCGTCGCTCTCACCCGGCCAGGCGTGCGCGGCCAGGCCGTAGTCGACGTTGGCTCGATCGCGCAGGTGCTCGCGCTTGGCCCGCAGGTCGTCGACGGTGCGCACCGGCTGCCCGTGGGAGTGCTCCACGATCGTGGTGACACCGCTCGCGGCGGCCGCCGCGGTGCCCGTGGGGAAATCCTCCCGGTCGGTGCTGCCGGGGTCCATCAGGTGCACGTGGGTGTCGACCCCGCCGGGCAGGACCAGCAGCCCTGACGCGTCGACGGTGCGGGTCGCGGTCGGGAGGTCGGGACCCACAGCCACGACCACGCCGTCACTCACCACCACGTGCGCCCGGCGGCGGCCCTCGGGGGCGACCACCGTGCCTCCGGCGATGACCAGGTCGGCTTCAGGCATGGCAGCTCCTCGTGGAGGGGGCGGATCCGGCCGGCGGGCGAGCCGCTCGGATGTGCAGTGTATAAAATGTCAGCAGCGCGGCGTCAACGCCGTCGCGGAGGAGGCACGGCGCGATGCAGGTAGCAGCACCGGTGGCGATCGGCACGCTCGGCGGGACCATCACGATGACCGGCTCCCCGGGCAGCGGTGGTGGCGTCGTCCCGACCCTGGGGGCCGGTGACCTGGTCGCCGCGGTCCCCCAGCTGGCCGGGCTCCCCCTCACTGCGAGCACCCTGGCCACCGTGCCCAGCGCCTCCCTCGACGAGCCCGACCTGCGCAACGCCCTGCTGTGGGCCGACGGGCAGGTGCGCGACGGTGCTGCCGGGGTCGTGCTGGTGCAGGGCACCGACACCCTGGAGGAGACGGCCTACTACCTGGACCTCTGGTGGGAGCACGACGCCCCGCTGGTGGTGACCGGCGCGATGCGGGCCCCGCACCTGGCCGGCCCCGACGGCGCCGCCAACCTGCTCGCCTCGGTCATCACCGCCGCGAGCGCCGAGGCCCGCGGCCGAGGTGTGCTGGTCGTGCTCGACGACGAGGTCCACGCCGCCGCCTGGGTGGTCAAGCGCGACGCCAGCGCGACCGGGGCCTTCTGCTCCCCTTCCTTCGGCCCCGCCGGCCGGGTCGTCGAGGGTCGTGCGGTGCTCGCCGGCCCCCCGGGGCGGCGTGCGGCGCTGCTCGGCGCTCCACCGGAGCGGCCTGCCCGGGTGGCACTGGTGACCACCCACCTCGGCGACGACGGCCGCCTGCTCGAGCTGGTCGCCGGCGACGGGTACGCCGGTGTCGTGCTCGCCGCCCTCGGCGTGGGTCACGTCTCGGCCCGGTGTGCCGACGTCGTGGGCGCGCTCGCCGACCGGCTGCCCGTCGTGCTCGCCTCCCGCACGGGCGCCGGCTCCACGTGGCGCGGCACCTACGGCTTCCCGGGCTCCGAGGAGGACCTCCTGCGGCGCGGCGCGCTGGGTGCCGGGTGGCTGACCCCGCCGAAGGCACGCCTCCTGCTCTCCTGCCTGCTGGGCCAGGGGCTGGACCGGCCCGCGCTGGAGCGGGCCGTCGCCGACCGGTCGGTGCCGGCCTGGGAGGTCGTCGCGTGACCGGGCGAACCGGCACTCCCCCGGGCTCCTCGGCGCTCGACGGGCTGCCGCGCGGCGGTGCGCCGACGGCGTACGAGTACGTGCGCGGCACCCTCCGGGCGGCCCTGCTCGATGGCACCCTCGCGGGCGGGACCCGGCTCCTCCAGACCGAGCTCGCCCAGCAGCTGGGCGTCAGCACGACGCCGGTGCGCGAGGCGCTGCGCGATCTCGCCACCGAGGGCCTGGTCGTCCTCGACGCCCGGCGCGGCGCCCTGGTGCGCTCGCTGGACGTCGACGAGGTCCGCGAGCTCTACGACCTGCGGATGACGCTGGAGCCGATGCTCGTGCGTCGCGTCGTCCCGCTCGTCACCACCGACCAGCTCGACCGGGCCACGCGGCTGCACCGCGAGATGGGCCGCCCGCTCGACGTCGTCGGCGGCACGGCGGCATGGTCCGAGCTCAACCGCCGCTTCCACGCCACCCTCTCGGAGCCCGCCGAGGGCAGCCGGCTGGCGAGCATCCTGGCCGGGCTGCGCGACGGCGCTGCGCCGTTCGTCGCGCTCTCCCTGTCGGCGCGCCCCCACCAGGTGGCCGAGTCCAACGACGAGCACGGCCGGCTGGTGCAGCTCTACCGCGACGGCCTGGTCGAGGAGGCGGTCCACCTCACGGTGCGCCACCTGGCTGCCACCGTGCGCGCCATCGAGGACGCACACGAGCACGGAGCGCTGTGACGCGACGGGCCGCCGCCCGGATACCCTCACACAGTGACGCTCTACGCCGCCTACGGGACGAACCTCGACCCAGCGCGGATGAGCGACCGCTGCCCGCACTCGCCGCTGCGGACCACGGGCTGGCTGACCGGCTGGCGGCTGACGTTCGGTGGCGAGGAGCACGGCTGGGACGGCGCACTGCCGACCATCGTCGAGGACCCCATCGATCAGGTCTTCGTCGCGGTGTACGACGTCACCCCGGAGGACGAGACCGAGCTCGACGGCTGGGAGAGCGCCGACACCGGGCTCTACCGCAAGACCAAGGTGCGGGTCTCGACGATGAACGGCGAGGTGCTGGTGTGGGCATACGTGCTGGACGCCTACGAGGGCGGCCTGCCTTCGGCGTCCCTGCTCGGGCTGCTGGCCGATGCCGCCGAGGCAGCCGACGCGCCGGCTGACTACGTGGCCCGGCTGCGCCGCCGCGCCTGCCGCTCGACGGGTCTGTGACTACTCCCGGGCTGCGCCGAGCTCGGGGCGAACGTCGCGGGCATCTTCTGGCGGCCTCTCGTTCGTCGCGGGCGCGCCAGACCGGTCCGCCCGGGGCAGGTCGAACCTGAAGGTCGTGCCGACCCCGCCGGGCGCCGGCAGGCACTCGATGATGCCGCCGTGCCGCTCGACGATCGTCTGACACAGCGCCAGCCCCAGGCCGGTGCCGCTGAACCGCCGGTCGCCTGCGTGCGCGCGGTGGAACCGCGCGAACACCAGCACCTGCTGGTCGGCCGGTATGCCCACGCCGTTGTCGGTGACCTCGATCTGGACCCGCTGGTGGACGTGCTTGCCCGTCACCACCACACGGGCTCTCCGGGCCGGGTCGGCGTACTTGATCGCGTTGTCGAGCAGGTTGGACATCAGGTGGCGGACGAGGTCCTCGTCGGCCAGCACAGCGGGCATCTCACGCACGGACACGTCGGCCTCACCCGAGAGCATCTCGGCGATCTCCGGGACGAGTCCTCCGGCGCCGGAGAGGTCCACCGTCCGGAGCTCCAGCTGCTGGCCCTCGGCTGTCGCCTGGGTCAGCAGCTCCTCGATCAGCGTCGACATCAGCGCGGTCGCCGTCTCCGCCCGGCTCATGCTGATGAAGACGTCCTCCGCGTCGTGCCTGACGGTGTCTGCCGATGCGTCGACGAGATCGGTCAGCTGCGCCCCCGCCAGGTCCAGCCAGCCGCGGACGGCGGTCAGGGGGCTGCGCAGGTCGTGCGCGACGGTGCTGGCGAACTCGGCCAGCTGGCTGCGGTCGTTGCGCTCGGCCGTGACGTCGCGGAGCACCACGAGGGCTCCGGTGCGCTCACCGAGGGCGTCGCCACCCGTCAGCGCCGCCGCGTTGACGGAGATGATCCGGATGCTGCCGTCGGCGAACACCAGGTGCAGGTCCTGGGGGGGCACGATGCCCTCATCGATGGCACGTGCCGAAGGGAACTCCGCTGCCGGGATCGTCGAGCCGTCCGGCCGCCGCAGCTGATGGGAGCGCATGTTGGCGCCTGCGCCTTCGGCGGTCCGGGTCAGCAGGTCTCGGCAGGCAGAGTTCATCCGCATCACGTCGCCCTTGGCATCCACGACCGCCAGCCCCTCGGTCATGGCCTCGGTCATCGCGTCGAGCAACTCGGCCCGCTCGCCCGCCGCACGCTCCGAGGTCGCCAGCTCGAGCATCAGCGCTGCGCGCTCGTCTCGGATCGCCCCGATCGTCAGCACGGTCAGTATCGACGTCATCAAGTACGCCTGCATAACGAGCGCCTGGGTGTCGGGCGAGACGATCTCACCGAAGGGTCCCCGCCCCGACATCGTCAGCACGACCGCCAGACTCCCGAAGACGGTCATGTGCGCGGCGGCCCAGGCAGTCGGGAAGCGTAGGGCTGCCCACGCCCCGAGCGGGATCACCAGGAACGACAGCGGGAGGCCGGGCTGGGTGAAGACCAGCCCGTACGTCGTGGCCGAGGCGACGAGCATGAGGACGAACTCCACGCGGCCGGCATGACGGACCTGCCCGCCCCGCTCGCCGCGGACGTACTCCCAGAGCAGGTGGCCCAACGCGCCCACCGCCATCAGGCCGGTCAGGTTCTGCGCCCACCATGAGACGAAGTCCCCCAGGTCCGTCGCGCCCGTGTCCGTGGCAAGGCCGAGGGTCCCGATCACGGCGCCGACGAAGCTGGCGACCAGCACTGCCGCCGTTCCGCGGGCCAGCACGTCCACGCGGTGCACGCTGCTGGCTCCCTGGGCGCCCAGCAGTTCGGGGATCCAGCGGCGGAGCAGGGCGACGCCCAGCGCAGCCTGGACGACGCCCGCGCACACCGCGGTGACCGTCAGGCCTGGGGATGCACCCGTCGACACCATCACGACGGTGAGGACGACCGAGATCGCCAGCAGGCACATGGCGGACCGGGCACCTCGCGGCTGCCGGAGCAGCCACAGCAAGGACACGCCGGCCGCGGGCCACACCTGGTAGGCGGCTGCATGGTCAATGGCCGACGCGCGGCCCACCAGGCCGAGCAGCAGGTACAGCACCGCGAAGCCTGTGAACGCCGACCAGGACTGGGGCTGCATGGCGCCGTAGGGCCGTTGGCGGCTCGGTCGGTCGGGCGACACACCAGTCATCGCGGAGGTCACGGACCTGTCTGGTGTCGAGGCGGGTCATCTCCATCGATGATCTCGTGGACGAGGGTCTGCGCCACGTCGATGATCTCGTCGCCCAGCCCGCGAAGTCTCGAGGCGAGGGCTCGGCTTCGCTCCGACCCTGGGTGGGTGCCGTTCTGGAGCCGGCGCAGCGTGCTCTCGAGATCGTCGCAGAACTGCCTGGCCAGGGTGTGCGGGTCGGCCACGCCTTCCGGCGGGGCGACCGTCGCCGGGCAGATCCACCGGTAGCCGACTCCGCTCTCGGTCCTGATGTAGATCGGGTCACGGGCGTCGTCGCCCAGCTTGGCCCGGAGTGCACGCAGGTGGGACCTGAGGGACGCCGTGCTCTCGGCTCCCGCCCGAGGACCCCACACCTGCCTGGCCAACCAGCGATGCGTAACGATGCGGCCCGGCTGGCGACTGAGCTCCTCGAGGAGCTGCCACTCCGTGTCGGTGAGCCGGACCTCCTGACCGTCCCGCTCGACTCGACGGGTCGCCGGGTCGATGACCAGCCGGCCGAACGCGCGCGCCATCGACATGTCGGCGGTCGTGCTTGCCAGGCGACGCTCGGCGGCGCGCAGCCGGGCGCGCAGCTCCCCGACGTTGAACGGCTTGTCGAGGAAGTCGTCCGCCCCCGCGTCCAGCGCCTCCGCCTTGCGGCGGTGCTGCGTGCTGCCAGAGACGACCACGATCGGGGCCTCGCTCCAGGTGCGCAGCTCCCGGATCACCTCCAGCCCCGAGACGTCCGGCAGCCCCAGGTCGAGCACGACGAGATCCGGCTCGGCGCTGGCCATCAGCGCCAGGCCGCGCGCACCGGAGTCAGCCGACATCGCGTCGTAGCCGAGGTGGCTCAACAGGTCGATCAGGAGCTGCCGGGCCGCCGGCTCGTCCTCGATGACCAGGACACTCGTCACGTCCCCACGATAGACGTGCCAGGCGGTTGGACCGGCCGAGTGACCACCCTGCACGCCATCTTCATAGGTGTGGGCCCGGATCCACTCGGTTTCGCACCATGGTCCTGCATGGTTGAGACATGGCTCGAGCACTGGTGGTTGACGACGACGCGGAGGTCCGCGACGTCCTGCGCGCCATGTTGTCCCGAGACGGGCACGAGGTGGTCGAGGCGTGCGACGGGCGCGAGGCGGTCGAGCAGCTGACGGCGCAACGGTTCGACATCGTGCTGCTCGACGTCGAGACACCGCAGCTCGACGGTCTCGAGGTCATGGCCGCATGCGACGCCCTCGCTCTGCCCGGGCCGCCCGTGGTGATGCTCTCCGGACTGAGCGGCTCCCGAGACGTCGCGCGAGGCCTGCAAGCAGGGGCGAGCATCTATCTCACCAAGCCCTTCAAGCACCACGAGCTCAAGGATGCCGTCTTCCGCATCCTCAACGGCGCCGGCGACTGACCAGACTTGCCGATCCTCGGCCCCCCGACCGAGGAGAGGCCGGCCCACGAGGCTCCGTCGTGACGCGATCCGTCACCCCTCCTCCCCGAGGAGGAGTCTCGAGCCGCGTGGCCGGGAGGGGCAAACACCACCTCCCGGTCATGCGCTGGGGATCTCCGGCCAGGAGCACGGCCGGCCTACCGAACGGGCCCACGCTGTCCGGGCGCGGCATCTTCATCGCATCTTCATGACCTTGGCTCCGGGTCGCTGGCTCTGGGCGCGGAGGACCTGCACGGTTGACTCATGAGCAGAGTTCTTGTGGCAGTCGACGATGCCGACCTTCGCCTCCTCCTGGAGGTGGTCGTGCAGCGCGCCGGCCTCGAGGCCGTCACCGCTCCGGACAGCGTCCGCGCGGCCGCCATGATGCACGGCGAGTGCTTCGAGCTCGCGATCCTGGACCGGCTGCCGGAGACGACCGTGGCCGCGGAGGTCGCGAGATGTCGTGCCCGTTCCAGCCGGCCCAGCCTGCTGCTCCTGACGACGCGGACCTCCGCATCACCTGAAGGGTCCCACCACGCTGTGGATGCCTACGTTCCCCAGCCGTTCCACATCATCGACCTGGACGCGCAGATCGACAGACTGCTGGCCGGTCGACCACCTGCACGGGATCTTCACAAGTGTGAGCCCGGATCCGTTCGCTCTCGATCCCTGGTCCCGCATGGTTGAGACATGGCCCGAGCACTGGTGGTGGACGACGACGCGGAGGTCCGCGACATCCTGCGCGCCGTGCTGTCTCGAGCCGGGCACGAGGTGGTCGACGTGGGCGACGGGCGGGAGGCGGTCGAGCAGCTGGCGGCACACGAGTTCGACATCGTGCTGCTCGACGTCGAGCTGCCTCAGCTCAACGGTCTCGAGGTCATGGCCGCGGTCAAGGCCCTGGGCCAGCCCCGGCCACCGGTGCTGATGATCTCCGGACTGGGCAGCCCCCGAGACGTCACCCGGGGCCTGCAGGCAGGGGCGAGCATCTATCTCACCAAGCCGTTCAAGCACCACGAGCTGATGGCCGGCGTATCCCGTCTCCTCGACGGTGCCGCCGACTGACCAGAACTTGCCGATCCTTGGCCCCCCGACCGAGGAGAGGCTGGCCCACGAGGCTCCGTTGTGACGGGATCATCCGTTGCACCTCCCCCTGAGGAGGAGTCTTGAGTCGCGTGGCCGGGAGGGGCTCACACCGCCTCCCGGCCATGCGCTGGGGGATCGTCTGGGAGAGGCTTCCCAGGGTCTCCCTGCGTCGCGCTGACGCCGATCCGGCCCGGCCTGGCTGCTGTCCTCGTCGGACGCACGGTGGATCGTGGCCGTCGCCCGGCCCTCTCGAGGATCCGGGTCGGGTCCACGAGCGGCGCGACGACGTCGCGATCGACCCCACGATCAGGTCGGACCCTACGTTGGGCGAATCGGTCGGCTCGGTCCTAGAGTCGGCGCGTGACCGACACCCTCCCCGACTCTGCCACCTCCTCGCCGTCCGAGCTCGCCGCCGAGGCCGCCCGTGTCCTCGCCGACCTCACCGGGGTCGAGCGCCACGACGTGGCCCTCGTGCTCGGGTCCGGATGGCTGCCCGCCGTCGACGCCCTGGGTGAGGCGACCGCCGAGATCGCGACGACCGACCTGCCGGGCTTCTCGGCCGCCGCGGTGGCCGGTCACAGCGGCAAGATCCGCAGCATCCGGTCGGGTGACAAGAACCTGCTGGTCTTCCTCAGCCGCACCCACTTCTACGAGGGCAGGGGCGTGCGCGCCGTCGTCCACCCGGTGCGTACGGCGGCTGCTGCAGGCTGCCGGACCATCGTGCTGACCAACGGCTGCGGTGGGCTCAAGGAGACGTGGGCTCCCGGCACGCCCGTGCTGATCAGCGACCACATCAACCTGACCGCGACGTCCCCGATCGAGGGCGCCAACTTCGTCGACCTGACCGACCTCTACTCCGGCCGGCTCCGCGCGCTGTGCAAGGAGGCGGACCCCAGCCTCGACGAGGGTGTCTACGTGCAGTTCCCCGGGCCGCACTACGAGACGCCTGCCGAGATCGGCATGGTGCGCGCGATCGGCGGCCACCTGGTCGGGATGAGCACGACGCTCGAGGCGATCGCGGCCCGCGAGGCCGGCATGGAGGTCCTCGGCATCAGCCTGGTCACCAACCTCGCCGCCGGCATCAGCGGCGAGCCGCTCGACCACGCCGAGGTGCTGGCGGCCGGCAAGGCCGCCGCCAGCCGGATGGGCGACCTGCTCGGCAGCGTCGTCCCCCGCATCTGATGCGAGTGCTGCTCACCGGCGCCGGCGGCAGCATCGGTCGCGTGCTCGTCGAAGGCCTGACCGACCGCGGCCACGAGGTCGTCGGACTGGACCTGGTCCCCGCCCCGGAGGGCTTCGACGGACCGTGGCACGTCGCCGACTGTGCCGACCCCGACGCCGTCGCTGCCGTCTTCACCGACGAGCACCTCGACGCGGTCGCGCACTTCGCGGGGTTCCCCGGCGAGCAAGGACTGCAGGACTCGCTGACCTCGCACGCCGTCACCACCGCCGCGCTGCTCGACGCCATGGTCGACCACCGGGTCACGCGGATCGTCTACGCCTCGTCCAACCACGCCGTCGGCCGCACACCCCGCGAGGACCTCGTCGGGGTCGACCACCGGCCGCGACCCGACACGTTCTACGGCGTGGGCAAGGTCGCCGCCGAGGCGCTCCTCAGCCTGTACGCCGACCGCTACGCCATCGACGCGGTCAGCTGTCGCATCGGCTCGTTCACCGAGACGCCGCAGAACGCGCGCGCCCTGTCGACCTGGCTCTCCCACGACGACTGCGTCCGGATGGTCGAGGCGGCGCTCACCACGCCCGCGCCCGGGTACGCGGTGCTGTACGGGATCAGCGCCAACACCCGCGGCTGGTGGGACCTCGAGCCCGGGCGGCGGCTGGGCTACGAGCCGCTTGACGACGCGGAGGAGTACGCCGCCTCGGTGGCACCTGCCGAAGGCGACCAGGACGCAGCCGCCCACGTGGGCGGCGCCTTCGCCGGCCGTTCTTTCGAGCGCCCGGCGTTCTGACCCAGGCTGGTCCCACTCGCGGCGTACCGTGCACGACATGGCTCAGGCAGAGGATCCGGGCGCCAACCTCTTCACGCCGGCCTTCGTGGCTCTGACCACCGCAGAGCTGGCCTACTTCACCGCCGGCGGGATCCTTCTGGCGCTCACGCCGCTGTTCGTCACCGGGCCGCTCGGCGCGGGGAGGGCCTCGGTCGGAGTGGCCATGGGTGCCTTCAGCGTGACCACGCTGGCGCTCCGTCCGTGGTCCGGGCGATGGGCCGACCAGCGCGGACGTCGGCCTCTGCTGGTCGGCGGTGCGCTGATGTTCACCGTGGTCGTCGCCGGTCACCTGGCCGTCACCGGGTTCCTGTGGCTGGTGGCCCTGCGGATGCTGCTCGGTGCCGCTGAGGCGCTGTTCTTCGTGGCCTCGGTCGCCATGCTCGTGGACCTCGCCCCACCCGGTCGTGTCGGAGCTGCGATCAGCTTAAACTCGCTCGCCCTGTTCGCCGGAGTGGCGCTCGGACCGGTCGTGGCACAGCTGCTTCTGGACGCCGGCGGATTCACAGCCGGCTGGCTCGGGGCCGTCGCCTTCGCCACCCTGGCGACCATCCTGGCCACCCGGGTCCCGGAGACGCTCGACCGCCCGGCAACGGTCACCGGCGCAGGCTCGCTCGTGCATCGCGCGGCGCTGCTCCCCGGGCTCGCCCTGTTCACCGGGGTCGCCGCCATGGCCGGCTTCTTCGCGTTCGCCGTGCTACGGGCTCAGCAGGTGGGCCTGGACCGGTGGAGCCTGGTGCTGCTGCTGTTCGGTGCCGTGATCGTGCTCTGCCGGGTCGTGTTCGCGGACCTGCCAGACCGGGTCCCTCCGGGCAGCTTGGCCGTGGCCGCCCTGGGAACCTTGGCCGCCGGTGCCGCTCTGATCGGTCTCGCACCCAACGTGGCCGGCCTGTTGGCCGGCAGCGCGGTCGCAGCCGTGGGGGCCGCCTTCCTCACCCCCGCGATCTTCGCTTCCGTGTTCGCCGCGACCGGTCCCGCCGAGCGGGGCGTCGCATCCGGGACCCTCGGCGTCTTCATCGACCTCGGTCTCGGCGGCGGGCCGATGCTGGTCGGCTTCGTGGCCGGCGCGTACGGGATCGGTGCCGGACTCGGGGCCGCAGCCGCGCTCGCGGCCCTCGGGGCGTTGCTGCTCCTGGTCGACCTGGCCACGCCGAGCTACTCGCGACGCTGAGCCTCGTCGACACGGGCGGCAAGCGTGTCGAGCGCCATGGCCCAGCCCGCGGCACCCGAAGATTCGGCGGGCACGCCGGCGTGGGTCAGCACCAGGTTCGTGCCGGTGCTTGTCTCCTCGAGCTCGATCGTGACCTCGGTCGTCGTCGGATGTCCCTCCGGCATGCCCAGCTGCTCCGGTGCCATCACCTGGCCGTGCTCGTCCGACATGGAGTCGGTGTAGACCAGGCGCCGGTGCTCGACGACCTCGAGGTACTCGCCGGTGAACCACATCCGCATCGTGCCGTCCGGAGTCGTCATCTCCATGCAGAGCAGCCGGCTGCCCCCCACACGCACATCCATCTCGGCGACGGGGATCGTGGCCCCGCCGGGGCCGTACCACGCCGCGAAGCGCTCGGGTTCGGTCCACATCCTCCAGATCAGCTCCGTGGGAGCGTCCAGAGAACGCCGGATCACCACGTCGTTCGCATCGTCTCCACCGTTGTCATCGGTCATCGTCACTACCTGCCCTTCGTCCCTTGTCGACCGGCGCCAGCGCGGGCTCTCACCACCACAGGGTCGCTGCCGCACTCAACATGCCTACCAGCAGGAGGCTCAGCGCCCACACCGTGTCGAGGTTGAACCACGTGCGCGACACGGCCCGCAAACCGAACCAGAGGTAGACCAGCACCGCCAACAGCGCGCCGGCCGACACCATCGCCATCGTGTGCGCCGCGGCGACCAGCAACGCCGGCACGGTGTGGTCGGTGACCAGCTGGCTCAGGGCAGCGTGCTCGACCGCCATGTCCTGATGGTCCATCGATAAGAAGATCGGCAGCAGCATCAGGCCGGCGCCGTGGGCGGTCGCAGCGAGGAACGACCACCACACGAGCCGGTGCGGGGCAACCCGAGCGAGGTACCTGGGGTGATGCGAGCGCGAGATCAGCAGGTACCCGCCGAAGGCCATCGCGACGCCCGACGCCACCAGGCGGATCGGCGTCTCCCACTCGACGAGCGCCTCGAACATCGAGAAGGGCAGCAGGATCACGGCCATCGCCAGGAAGTGGCCGAGCGCCAACATCCCCAAGGCGCTGACCAGCGCCGAGCGCCGGCGCTCCATCAGCGCTGCCGAGACCGCCAGCGGCCAGCCCATGCCGGGGTTCAGGCCGTGATAGATCCCCGAGAGCGCAACCGCCCACCAGAGCGTGGCGGGAGACGCCTCACCCATGCTCACGGTGGTGGAGCGCGCTCAGGCGGAGGGGTAGCAGAAGCTGTCGGTCGAGCAGTCTCCGCCCTCAAGGCGGACCTGGTGGGTGCGGTACCCGTCGGGGAACTCCACCCAGAAGTCGGCGTCCAGGGTGAGCCCGCCCTCGCCACCCACGTCCGCCTTCACCATGGCGGCGGGCACGCCGTCGGGATAGAACTGGTCATCCCAGGTGGAGTAGAGCGAGTTGGTCCAGTAGACCCGCTTGCCGTCCCGACTGATCTCGACCATCTGAGGTCCACCCGAGTACGCCGCTCCGCTGGGGTGTGCGGTCTTGCGGGTGATGCCGCCGATGTGGACCGACCCGGCGAGGGTGGGGTTCATCGGGTCGCTGACGTCGTACTGACGCATCTCCCCCGTGCCCCAGCACGAGACGTAGAGGAACCGGTCGTCCAGGGACAGGTCGATGTCGGTGACCAGCGGCGGCACCGCCCCGAAGCCCTTGAGCAGCGGCGGCAGGTCGTCAGCATCCGCGGGCTCAGCCGGGATCGTCGCGGTCTTCTTCACGTGGAACTCGCCGTCCTCGCGCCACCAGGTCCAGATCGATCCCTCGAGGTTGGTGGTGTCGACGACGACGCCGCAGAAGCCGTACTCACGTGAGGGGTCGTGCGCGGGACGCACCTCGAGCGCCATCTGGTGGTGCTCGCCGAGGTCGATGGTCTGCACGTTGCGACGACCGCGCAGGTCCCAGAAGTGCAGCCGGTGGCCGTACTTGTTGCTCAGCAGGTCCTCCGGCACGATGCCGCTCTCGAACTGCGGCGGCAGGCCCCATTCCGAGGAGACCATGTAGTCGCGCGGCAGGTTCCACCAGAAGTCGTAGTGCTTGTCCTGGACGCCTCGGTCGATCTCCCAACGGCCGAGCACCTCGAAGGTCTCGCAGTCCATGATGAAGATCCCCGGAGGCCCGTCGGTGCCGTCCGGCCCGCCTCCGCCCAGCGTCGAGACGTAGATGCCCTCGGGGCCGCAGTGGATCGTGTGCGGTCGCGAGTAGCCGGTCTTGGCGAAGATCTCCTCCGGCTCGATGACCTTGTGCAGCTTGGCTGCCGTCGGTCCGCCCTTGACGTCGACGACGTAGATCCGCGAGGACCGGATGCCCGGGATGATCAGGTAGCGGCGCTCGAGGAAGGCGTGCCCGGTCAACGGTGAGAGCGCCGAGGAGCAGGCGTTCCACCCGAAGTGGTGGAACTCGTCCCCGGTGTTCGGCATCAGCACCTGGTGGACGACCGTGCCGTACGTCGCGGAGGCGGGGTCGACGTCGACCACTGCCAGCCCGTCGGGTGCGGGGCCGTCGGGGCCGTCGGGGCCGTCGGGGCCGTCGGGGCTGAGCATCACCGTGTAGGCCAGCGTCTCGGCGGGAGCCTCCATCGCCAGTCGCGGCGAGGCATGGAAGGTGAGGTCGGGCCTGGCTGACATGGGCACCTCCGGGGTGGGCAACGAGTCCCTCTTCCCAAGGTAGGGCAGCATCGCCGAGGTCGCCAGAGGACGACGCCCGTGCCCGACTCGTCGACCACTCGCCGAGACGGAGCTCCAGACTCCGGTCCACGACTCCCCTGTCGAGCCCCGAAGGCGAATACTGGGGGCATGACGATCTCACGACGCACCCTCGGCAGCGACCTCACCGTCTCCGCGCTCGGCCTCGGCTGCATGGGCATGAGCGAGTTCTACGGGACGACCGACGAGTCGCAGGGCATCGACACCATCCGGCACGCGCTCGACCTCGGCGTGACGTTCCTCGACACCGCCGACATGTACGGGCCCTTCACCAACGAGCGACTCGTCGGGACGGCGATCGCCGGTCGCCGCGACGAGGTGCAGCTGGCCACGAAGTTCGGCAACGAGCGGCTCCCGGACGGCACCCGGGTCGGCATCAACGGCTCGCCGGACTACGTCCGCCGGGCCTGCGACGCGTCCCTGGAGCGGCTCGGCGTCGACCACATCGACCTCTACTACCAGCACCGCGTCGACCAGTCGGTCCCGATCGAGGACACCGTCGGTGCGATGAAGGAGCTCGTCGAGGCTGGCAAGGTGCGTCACCTCGGGCTGTCGGAGGCCAGCGCCGCCAACATCCGCAAGGCCCACGCGGTGCACCCGATCACGGCCCTGCAGACGGAGTACTCGCTGTTCACGCGCGACCTGGAGGACGAGATCCTGCCCACGATCCGCGAGCTCGGCATCGGCCTGGTGCCGTACTCCCCGCTGGGACGCGGCCTGCTCACCGGTGCGATCACCGCGGGCTCGCTGGAGGCGGGTGACGCGCGCAACTCGGCGTACTTCCCGCGCCTCAACGGCGAGAACCTCGACGCCAACCTCGCGCTGGTCGACAAGATCGGCGAGATCGCGACCACGAAGGGCTGCACGCCCGGCCAGCTGGCGCTGGCGTGGGTGCTCGCGCAGGGTGACGACGTGGTGCCGATCCCGGGCACCAAGAGGGTGCGGTTCCTCGAGGAGAACGTCGGCGCCGCCGACGTCTCGTTGACCTCCGACGACCTGGCGGCGCTGGCTGCGGCCGTGCCGCGCGGCGCGGCCGCCGGTGAGCGGTACGGCGACATGACGAGCATCGATCGCTGATCCCGATGGGTGAGCCGGGCACCGGGCATGTGGGGACACCCTGTAGACAATGGGCATGTCAACCACTGCACTCGGAGGCGTCCCCGCCAACACTGTCGGCGAGCTGCCGGCCGTCGGCTCGGCCGCTCCGTCCTGGACCCTCGTCGGCACCGACCTCACCGAGGTCACGTCCTCCTCCACCGACGGCAAGCGTGTCGTCCTCAACATCTTCCCGAGCGTCGGCACCGGGGTCTGCGCCGCCAGCGTCCGCAAGTTCAACGAGCTGGCCGCCGGCCTGGAGAACACCGCCGTCGTCTGCGTGTCCATGGACCTCCCCTTCGCGCTGACCCAGTTCTGCGGGGCCGAGGGCATCGAGAACGTCACCACCCTCTCGGCGTTCCGGTCCTCCTTCGGCACCGACTACGGCGTCACGCTGCTCAGCGGTGGCTTCGAGGGCCTGCTCGCCCGGGCCGTCGTCGTGCTCGACGAGTCCGGCACCGTGACCTACACCCAGCTGGTGCCCGAGATCGGCACCGAGCCCGACTACGACGCGGCGCTCGCGGCACTGGCCTGACCGGATCCGTGCGAGGTCGGCCCAGCAGGCTCGACCGTGCCCGCCACCGCCCACGCCGCGGCGCTGACCAGGAAGGGCGCTGGCGGGCACAGCTTCCTGCACCGCGCCCGTAGTGCTGACCGGGCAGCCTCGTCCAGACCGGCGACGTAGCTGCCGGCCGGCCCGACGCCGAGGGTGTACGGCTCCCACCACTCGTCGAACGTCGCGGTCGGCGCGGTCACCACCAGCGCCGTCGACTCGATGCCGGTCAGGCCCGCCTCGACGGCGAGCTGGGCCAGCTGGCCCTCATGGGTCCCGGGCAGCTCGGTCTCGCCGGGGTGCGCCGGATCGAGGTCGTGCACGGCCTGCCAGAACGTGTTGAGCGGGCTGCGACCGCCGCCGAAGTCCCAGACACAGGCGGCCACCCGGCCACCCGGCCTGGTCACCCGCGCCATGTCGCGCAGCCCGGCGGCGGGGTCGGACATGAAGTGCACGGCCAGCTGCGCCACGACCAGGTCGAACTCCCCGTCGCCGTAGGGCATCTGCTCGGCGACGCCCTCGCGCACGTCGACGCCGGGCAGGCGCGCACGCGTCGCCACGACGAACGGCGGGGACGGATCGAGGGCGGACACGTGGTCGGCGCCCAGCCTGTCGACGAGCACGGCGGTCAGCGCGCCCGGTCCGCAGCCCACGTCCAGCACCCGCTGTCCGGGGCGGACGTCCAGCCAGCGTGCGAACTCCACGGCCAGGGGGTCGGCGTACCTCCCCATGAACCGGCCGTAGGCGCTCGCCGCGACCTCGAAGCTCACCAGTCGACGTTACCGCGGTTCGAGCGGACCGCGCGAGGGACCGGGCTCGAGCGTGCTCACCGAGGGACCTCCACGTCGAGCCGGATCTCCAACCGCTCGATGGCGCGCACCGCCGCTCGGCGTACGGCCTCGTCGGTGTCGTCGAGGCGGGTGACCACCGCGTCGAGGTGCTCGGTGTCGCCCACGACCGCCAGGGCTCGCATCGCCTGGGCCCGCACCCGCGGCAGCTCGTGGGCCGACAGCGCGGCCGCCCCGTCGCCCGCACCCCCGACCTCACGTCTCGTCGCGACCTTGAGGCACATCTCCGCAGGCCTCCAGGCCTCGTCGCGCAGACCGGCGACGACGGCGGGAGCAGCGACGTCGTCCCAGACGTACAGCAGGCCACGAGCGCCCCAGGTGCGCAGCCAGTGGTCCTTCCACGACGAGCCGTCGAGCACCGCGTCCCCCAGCTGCCAGGCGTGCCCGGTGAGGTACGGCAGCTCGGACACGTGATCCTCGCGGCCCGCACCTGTCATCAGGTCGAGGCACAGGTCGACGACCTCGTGCTCGCCGACGTGCGACGCGAGCTCGAGCACCAGCTCCCGCACGGTGGCCCCGAGGTTGCGCGGGGGTGGCAGGGAGGGGCTCACGGCGACCAGTCTGCCGCGCTACCGTGCGCCCATGACCGAGACCGCCTCCGCAGCACTTCTCGACCTGGCCCGCGCGTGGGCGGCCGAGGATCCCGACGACGCCACCCGCGCCGAGCTCGAGGCGGTCATCGCCGACGCCGCCGCCGGGGGCGACCCGGCCGACCTGGCCGACCGCTTCGACGGCACCCTGGAGTTCGGTACGGCGGGACTGCGGGGCGCGCTCGGTGCCGGGTCCAACCGGATGAACCGGGTCGTGGTGCTGCGCACCGCGGCCGGTCTCGCGGCGTACCTCCGGGCCAACGGCGCCGGCCAGGACCACGAGGCCAGCGTGGTCATCGGCTACGACGCCCGCTACAACTCCGACGTCTTCGCGCGCGACACGGCGGAGGTGATGACCGGTGTCGGCATCAAGGCGCTGACCCTGCCGCGTCCCCTGCCGACGCCGATCCTGGCCTACGCGATCCGCGAGCTCGGCTGCGTCGCGGGGATCATGGTCACCGCGAGCCACAACCCGCCCGAGGACAACGGCTACAAGGTCTACCTCGGCGACGGCAGCCAGATCGTGCCGCCGGCCGACACCCAGATCGCCGCGCACATCGCGGCGGTCGGCGCGCTGGCCGACGTACCCCGCGGTGACGGCGGCACCATCGTCGGCGCCAACATCGTCGACCGCTACCTCGACACCGCCGCCGACCTGGCGGGCGACGGCCCGCGCGACCTGACGATCGTCTACACCCCGCTGCACGGCGTCGGCGGCACGTCCGTGGTGGAGGTCCTCGAGACCGCCGGCTTCGACGCCCCGCACGTCGTGCCCGAGCAGGAGGAGCCGGACCCCGACTTCCCGACGGTGGCGTTCCCGAACCCCGAGGAGCCCGGCGCGATGGATCTCGCGATGGCACTCGCGGCCGAGAAGCACGCCGACATCGTGGTGGCCAACGACCCGGACGCCGACCGGTGCGCGGTGGCGGTGCCGGGCCCGCACGGCTGGCGGATGCTCAGCGGCGACGAGGTGGGCGCCCTGCTCGGATCGCACCTGCTGAGGTCGGGTCGCACGGGTGTCTACGCCACCACCATCGTGTCGTCGTCACTGCTCTCGCGGATGGCCGCGAAGGCCGGCCAGCCCTACGTCGAGACGCTCACCGGCTTCAAGTGGATCGGCCGGGTCGACGGTCTGGCGTTCGGCTACGAGGAGGCGCTGGGCTACTGCGTCGACCCCGAGCACGTGGCCGACAAGGACGGTGTCTCAGCGCTGCTGATGATGTGCGAGCTGGCCGCGCAGGCCAAGGCCGACGGCAAGGTGCTGACCGACCTGCTCGACGAGATCGCGGCCGAGTTCGGCCTGCACGCGACCGACCAGCTCTCGGCGCGCGTCACCGACCTGGCCGAGATCGGTGCGGCGATGGATCGGCTGCGTACGACGCCGCCGACCGTGCTGGGCGGCCTGGCCGTCGAGAGGGTCGAGGACCTCTCGCAGGGCTCCCCCGACCTGCCGCCGACCGACGGGCTGCGCTACCGGCTGGCCGAGGGAGCCCGGGTCGTCGTCCGGCCGAGCGGCACGGAGCCGAAGATCAAGTGCTACCTCGAGGTCGTCGTCCCCGTGCACCCGGAGGACGGCGTCGACGCTGCGAGGATCGCGGCGGCGGGGAGGCTCGACTCGCTGAAGGCCGACATCAAGGCGGCCGCCGGGATCTGACCGGTCGAGCCCGGAGCGCCGGTCAGAGGACGAGCGTCGCCACGAACAGCACCACCGGCACCGCCACCAGTGCGATGACCGGCCACGACCACTCGCGGCGTACGTCGGCAGCCAGCGCCAGCTGCTCGTCGGAGAGCATCGTGATGCCGTGCACGGCGCGCGAGTCCTCGGCGCGGCGACGGATGCGCTCCTCGACGAAGTCGGGGTAGGCGATCTCGCCCTGCTTGGGCTGCTCGCTCTTGGCGCCCCTCTCGGCCCGTCTCATCTTGCGACGGGTCTTGCCGACCACGGGCGAGACGTAGCGCTTCTCCCCGGCGCGCACGGCGAGCACCTGTCGCACCGCGATCTGCTCGATGGCCGCCAGCGGGACGTGCACGGTGTCGAGCATGTTGCGCATGACGAGCCGGTCGTCGTCGATGGCCAGGGCCGGACGCAACATGGAGGCCCAGGCGATCGACCCCAGGGCCAGACCGGCCAGGCCGAGGGACAGCGACCACGACTCGTCACGCTCCGCGACGGCCAGGGTCACCAGACCGACGGCCATCACGACGGTGAGGATGCCGAGGACGCGACCACTCGTCGCGGAGAACCGCTCGACCTCGCCTGCGCCAGCCACGATCGCCTCCTCCTCCTGATTGCCACCCTCGCGTCCGCCAACCCTATGCTGGGCCGGTGACGACCACCTCCAGCACCAACGCGCCCAGCCCCGGCCTGAGCGCTGCGGACGCCGGCTGGGACCACTCCGACATCACGCGTTCGGATGCCTCCCTCCGCCGCTTCCTGCACGGTCTTCCCGGCGTCGACCAGGTCGGCGCGGAGGCCCGGGCCGCCAGCCTCGGCACCCGCTCGATCAAGACCACCGCCAAGGACCACGCGATCGACCTCGCGATCCGGATGGTCGACCTGACCACGCTGGAGGGCATGGACACCCCGGGCAAGGTCCGGGCCCTGGCCGCGAAGGCGATGCACCCCGACCCGGCCGACCAGAGCTGCCCCGCGGCCGCGGCGGTCTGCGTCTATCCCGACATGGTGGCCACCGCCAAGGAGGTCCTCGGCGACTCCGGGGTGAACGTCGCTGCCGTGGCGACCGCGTTCCCCAGTGGCCGCGCGGCCCTCGACATCAAGCTGGCCGACACCCGCGACGCCGTCGAGGCCGGTGCCGACGAGATCGACATGGTCATCGACCGCGGCGCGTTCCTCTCGGGCCGCTACCTGCAGGTCTTCGACGAGATCGTGGCCACCCGCGAGGCCTGCGGCGACGCCCACCTCAAGGTGATCTTCGAGACCGGCGAGCTCCAGACCTACGACAACGTACGCCGCGTCTCGTGGCTCGCGATGATGGCCGGCGCGCACTTCATCAAGACCTCCACCGGCAAGGTGCAGCCGGCAGCGACCCTGCCGGTCACCATGATCATGCTCGAGGCCGTGCGCGACTTCCGCGAGGCCACGGGCACCATGATCGGCGTGAAGCCGGCCGGCGGCATCCGCACCACCAAGGACGCCATCAAGTACCTCGTGATGGTCAACGAGGTCGCCGGCCCGGAGTGGCTGTCGCCCGAGTGGTTCCGCTTCGGGGCGTCCACCCTGCTCAACGACCTGCTCATGCAGCGCACCAAGAGGCTGACCGGCCGCTACTCGGGCCCCGACTACTTCACCCTGGACTGAGAGAGAGCCGCCGTATGGTCAAGGTTCCCGACGCAGCGACGCCGCCCCCGGCGTTCGACTACGCCCCCGCGCCCGAGTCGCGCAGCATCGTCGACATCGCGCCGTCGTACGGCCTGTTCATCGACGGCGCCTTCGTCGACGGTGCTGGCACGTCGTTCAAGACGATCAACCCCGCGACCGAGGAGGTCCTCGCCGAGGTCGCCGAGGCCAGCGAGGCCGACGTCGACCTGGCCGTGAAGGCCGCCCGCCGCGCCCACACCCGCGTGTGGTCGCGGATGAGCGGTCGTGAGCGCGCCAAGTACCTCTACCGCATCGCCCGGATCATCCAGGAGCGCGGCCGCGAGCTCGCCGTGCTCGAGTCGATCGACAACGGCAAGCCGATCAAGGAGTCGCGCGACATCGACATCCCGATCGTCGCAGCGCACTTCTTCTACTACGCCGGCTGGGCCGACAAGCTCGACTACGCCGGCCTCGGCCCGGACCCGAGGTCGCTGGGCGTCGCGGGTCAGGTCATCCCGTGGAACTTCCCGCTGATGATGCTGGCCTGGAAGATCGCCCCCGCGCTCGCCGCGGGCAACACGGTCGTGCTCAAGCCCGCCGAGACCACCCCGCTGACCGCGCTCCTCTTCGCCGAGATCTGCCAGCAGGCCGACCTGCCGCCGGGTGTCGTCAACATCGTCACCGGCGCCGGCGAGACCGGCCGCGCCATCGTGTCCCACCCGGACGTCGACAAGGTGGCGTTCACGGGCTCCACCGACGTGGGCCGGTCGATCGCCAAGGCCGTCGCCGGCACCACCAAGAAGGTGACCCTCGAGCTCGGCGGCAAGGCCGCCAACATCGTCTTCGACGACGCCCCGGTCGACCAGGCCGTCGAGGGCGTCGTCAACGGCATCTTCTTCAACCAGGGTCACGTCTGCTGCGCCGGCAGCCGCCTGCTCGTGCAGGAGAGCGTCGCCGACGAGGTGCTCGAGAAGCTCAAGCGCCGGATGTCGACGCTGCGCGTGGGCGACCCGCTCGACAAGAACACCGACATCGGCGCCATCAACTCCGCCGAGCAGCTCGCCAAGATCAAGCAGCTCTCCGACATCGGCGAGGCCGAGGGAGCGGGCCGCTGGGCGCCCGCCTGCGACCTGCCCACCACCGGCTTCTGGTTCCCGCCGACCGTCTTCACCGGCGTCACCCAGGCCCACCGCATCGCCCGCGAGGAGGTGTTCGGCCCGGTCCTGTCGGTGCTGACCTTCCGCACGCCCGCCGAGGCGATCGAGAAGGCCAACAACACCCCGTTCGGGCTCTCAGCCGGTGTCTGGACCGAGAAGGGCTCGCGCATCCTCTGGATGGCCAACCACCTGCGCGCCGGCGTGGTCTGGGCCAACACGTTCAACAAGTTCGACCCCACGTCGCCCTTCGGCGGCTACAAGGAGTCCGGTTACGGTCGCGAAGGCGGCCGACAGGGCCTCGAGGCCTACCTGAAGGGAGCCTCCGCATGAGTCGTGTCGACGTCCGCAAGACCTACAAGCTCTTCATCGGCGGGGCCTTCCCGCGCTCGGAGTCGGGCTACTCCTACGTCGTCAACGACTCGAAGGGAGCGTTCGTGGCCAACGCCGCCATGGCCTCGCGCAAGGACGCCCGCGACGCGGTCGGCGCGGCCCGCAAGGCCTTCGGTGGCTGGTCCTCGCGGACGGCGTACAACCGGGCCCAGATCCTCTACCGCGTCGCCGAGATGATGGAGGACCGGCGTCCGCAGTTCGTCGAGGCGGTCAAGCAGTCCGAGGGCCTTACGGCCCGCCAGGCCGACAAGGTCGTCGACGAGTCGATCGACCGCCTCGTCTGGTACGCCGGGTGGGCCGACAAGATCACCCAGGTCGTCGGCAGCGCCAACCCGGTGGCCGGCCCGTTCTTCAACATCTCCAGCCCCGAGCCCACCGGCGTCGTGGCCGTGATCGCGCCGCAGGAGTCCTCGCTGCTCGGCCTGATCAGCGTCATCGCCCCGGTGGTCGTCACCGGCAACACGGCGGTGGTGATGAGCTCGCACGAGCGACCGCTGCCCGCCGTGACGTTCGCCGAGGTGCTGGCCACCTCCGACCTGCCGGGTGGCGTGGTCAACATCCTCACCGGCCCGATCGCCAACACGGCGCCGTGGCTGGCCTCGCACATGGACGTCAACGCCATCGACCTGACCGGCGCCGCCGGTCTCACCGAGCAGGCCACCGAGTTCGAGGTGGCGGCCGCCGAGAACCTCAAGCGGGTGCTGCGGCCGCCGACCACCGAGCCCGACTGGCACGTCGAGCCCGGCATCGACCGGATGACGACGTTCCTGGAGACCAAGACCGTCTGGCACCCGATCGGCATCTGAGCGTCGTCACCGTCCGGCGGGACAGCCGGGCAGCCGGGGATAGTCCAGTCGCAACTTGTCGGTCCGGCGTACCCAGGGCGACACGTTGCGACTTGACTATCCCCCGCCCAGGTCAGGAGGGCACAGCGCCGAGGATCGCCTTCGCCAGGTCCTCGGGCCGGGTGAGCTGGGGCCAGTGTCCGGTGGGCACGTCGACGAACGTCGCATCCGAGATCGCGGCCAGCTCGGGCACGTGCCCTGCCGCGACCCACTCCCGCAGGTCGTCGGCGGTGTACTCGGGACAGACCATGGTGACCGGTACGGCGTAGCGGCGGGCGTCCTCGAGGCGTACGACGCCGCTCGTGACGCCCTCGGGCACGGGGATGGCCGCGGCGTAGAAGTCGGCGAGCTCCGCCTCGGAGAAGCCGATCACGTTGGCGTCCTCCCCCATCTCGACCCAGTCGGGCATGGCCACCTCGCCGTCGACCGCCTCGAGGCCGCCGAGCAGCGCCTCGCCGTCGGACGGCGGGAAGCCCCCGACGTGGACGACGTGGGCGACCCGCTCCACGCGCGCGTCGAGCGCCAGGTGGGCGATGCCGCAGCCGGCGGAGTGCCCGACGAGGAGCACCGGGGCGTCGGCGGCGTCGATGGCCGCCACCACGGCGGCCACGTGGTCGTCGAGGGTGATGCCGGTGCGATCGGCGTCCTTCGACTCCATGCCCGGCAGGGTCAGGGCGTGGGTGCGGTGGCCGGCGGCCTCGAGCGTGGGTGTCACCTGGTCCCAGGTCGAGGCGTTGAGCCAGAGCCCGGGAACGAGCACGATGTCCATGGTGCTTCCTCTCAGTCGTTGGTGCTTGGAAACTCGAGCAGCGCGGTCAGGTCGCGCTCAGCGTAGCGACGGTGCTCCCACTCCTCGTTGAGCACGATCAGGAGGCACTCGCGGACGGGAAAGGACCGCGGAGGCGGCCAACCCTCGCCGTCCACGGCCTCGGTCGCTGCGGCCAGCTGGTCGTCGGTGAGCCCGTCGACGAGCCGCCGTACGGTGGCGACGCGGTCGCGGCGCAGGGCGAGCGCCTCGTCGAGGGTCGGCCGCACCTCCCGGTCACGCGGGATGCCGGGCAGGTCGGGCATCTGGTCCCACGGCAGGTCGAGCGGGTGCCACGGGCTGGGGTCGCCCTCGATCGCCCGCCGGACCCACGCGTCGGTGGCGAACGACAGGTGTCGCAGGGTCTCGATGAACGACCACTCGCCGTCGACCCGCTCGTGCAGCCGCCCCGGTGGCAGGGCTCGCGCCCGGTCCAGGGTCTGGGCCCAGAGCTGCTCGAGGAGGTCCCAGGCCTCCCGGAAGCCGGCCGGGTCGGTCGGCCGCATCTTCTCCCGGCCGGGCTGCTGCCGGTCGAGCTCGGCCTCGATCAGCGGCCCCACGTCGACGCCGTTGATCACCACGCGGTCGATGTCGCCGTGGATGCGGACGTCGACGAGATCGACGTCGCGCAGGGTGGCGCCGGTCAGGTCGACGTTGCGGATCTCCGCCTCCCGCAGGTCGACGTGCTCGAAGCGACTGCTCCGAAGGTCCACGTGCTCGAACGTCGACCCGGTCAGGTCGAGGTCCGCGAAGTGCTGCGGGGTGGAGGGCCGCGGTCTCGCTCATGCCAGGGACCGTAGACGACATTCCGGACGTTCTGCTTCCGGTACTCGTCGTAGACTTCGCGAGTGCCCCGGTCCGATGCAGCCAGCCCCACCGCGCGAGCGCTGATGGCGCTCGAGCTGCTGCAGGGCAGCCCCGGCGTGACGGCCGAGCAGCTGGGTGCGCAGCTGGGCGTCACCGAGCGTGCCGCCCGGCGCTACGTCGCCATCCTGCGCGCGGCCGACATCCCCATCGAGTCCGTGCGCGGGCCGTACGGCGGCTACCGGATCGGCCGCGGCCTGCGTCTGCCGCCCGTCCTGTTCTCCGCCACCGAGGCGCTCGGCCTGGTGATGGCGGTGCTCGAGGGCCACCATGCCGCCGCCGACCCGACCGAGCCGGTGGGCAGCGCGCTGGCCAAGATCCTGCGCGGCCTGCCGGAGCCGGTCGCCGCCCAGGCCGACGCCGTACGCCGCGCCGCGGCCGCCACCCCCAACCGGTACGCCTCCCGGCCGGATCCCGCGACCACCGTCGCCCTGGTCGAGGCCCATGCCGGCCGACGGCGGGTGCGGATCGACTATCGCAGCGAGGCCGGCCGGGAGTGGACCGTCGAGGCCGACCCCTGGGCGATCGTCGTCCGCCACGGTCGCTGGTACCTCCTCTGCCTCGACCACCGGGCCCAGGCCCAGCGGGCCTACCGGATCGACCGCGTCACCGGGGTCGAGGTGCTCGACCGGGGCTTCGACCCGCCGGCCGACCTCGACCCCGTCGCCGCCCTCGAGGAGCACCTCGCGGTCGGCTGGGAGTACGACGTGGAGGTCGTCGTCGACGCTCCGCTCACCGAGGTGGCGGCGTACCTCCCCCGCGCCATGGGTCGCCTGGAGGTCGTCGACGACACGACGACCCGCGTCATCGGCGCGACGAGCAACCCGGTGCTGGTGGTCGAGCGGCTGGTGGTCCTGCCGTCGGCGTACCGCATCGTGGGTGGCCCGGAGGTGCGCGGCGCGGCGCTGGAGATCGCCGCCCGGCTGGCCCGCGCGGCGGGGTGATCGTGCGCTACTCGACGCCGGGCACGACGCGCAGGTCCCGCACGGCGCCCCCGCCGAGGGCGGCCAGCGCCTCCTGGTAGGCCGGGCTGTCGTGCGCGGCCCGGGCGGCCTCGACGGACTCGAACTCGATGAGCACGGTCCGGGTCCTCTCACCCGACTCGTAGGTCTGCTCGGGCAGGCCCCGCGCCACGAACGTCCCGCCGGCACCGGTCAGCGCCGGTCCGGCCAGCTCGGCGTACGCCGCCAGCCTGGCCTCGTCGGTGATCTCCTTGTAGATGCTGATCCAGTACGCCGTCATGGCGTCATCCTGCCATCGGGCACAATGAGCCGGTGCTCGAGCGAGAGGTCCAGGGAGATGCGGTGACCGACGCCACGGACCACCCCTCCCGGCGGGTGATCGTGCTCGCCGGGCCCTCGGGCGCCGGCAAGTCCCGCCTCGCCGAGCGCACCGGCCTCCCGGTCCTGCGGCTCGACGACTTCTACAAGGACGGCGACGACGCGACGCTCCCCCACATCCACGGAAGCGCGATCGACGGCATGGTCGACTGGGACCATCCCGACTCCTGGCTGCCCGACGACGCGATGGCCGCGATCGAGGCGCTGTGCCGCGACGGCGTGGCCGAGGTCCCGGTCTACGACATCGCCCGCAACGGCCGGCACGGTGAGCACACCCTCGAGCTGGGCGCGTCCCGGTGCTTCATCGCCGAGGGCATCTTCGCCGCCGAGATCGTGCCGGACTGCGTCGAGCGCGACCTGCTCGCCGCGGCCTACTGCGTCAGACAGCACCCGGTCGTGACGTTCTGGCGCCGGTTGACCCGTGACCTCCGCGAGCACCGCAAGCCGCCGTTCGTGCTGCTGCGCCGCGGCCTGGCGCTGCTGCGTGACCAGAGGCGCGTGATCGACCACGCCACCGCGCTCGGCGCCCGGCCGGTGACCTCCGAGCAGGCGTACGCCGAGATCGGCGCCCTGGTCCGGTGACCACGCCGGGGCCTGCGGCCAACCGCGTGCTGCGGCTGCGGCTGCGGCAGCCCGACCAGCGTTCGTGCGGCGCCGCCGTGCTGGTGATGGCCGAGGTGCTCGCCCACGAGGCGTACGCCGGGTGGCTGGCCGACGGGGGCATCGACCGCTTCGACGCCGAGGTGCTCGCCATGCACCGGCGCACGACCGGGCCGATCGACGCCGCGGGCCGCATCCAGGCACCGTGGACCCGCCTCCTCGGCACCCCGCCTTGGGCCGTCAGCCGGCAGCTCGCCGCCCGTCGCGGTCGTCCGCACCGGACCCGACCGGTGCTGCCGTGGTCACGACGGCGCGCGCTCGACCAGATCCGGGCGGCGGCCGAGCGTGACGTCGTACCCCTCTTCATCGGGAGCGGGCTCCCCCGGCACGTGGTGCTGGTGCTCGACGACGACCTCACGACCTACGACCCTGCCTCCGGGCGCGCACACGCGATCGACGCTGACGGCCTCGCCGCCGGCCGGATGGCCGACCTGGCCTGGCCCGTGCCGTGGTTCTGGGTCGGCCCGACCTGACCGGGCGAGGCCCTCGGCGCGGGTCGTTCTCCGGCCGGACAGGACCTTTGGCACTGCGAAGGCGGGCCGGTCAGGTGGTCTCGTGAGGGGACATCGCCCGACTGCTCGACAACACGACGGAGCCCGCATGCTTTCCACCAGGTCCACGCAGGTCGTCAAGGCCACCCTGCCGGTCATCGGCGCCGCCATCGGCGACATCACCCCGATCTTCTACCAGCGGATGTTCGCTGCCCACCCCGAGCTCGAGCGCGACCTGTTCAACCGGGGCAACCAGGCCCAGGGTGACCAGCAGAGCGCCCTCGCGGGTGCGATCGCCGCCTACGCCACGCTCCTGGTGGCCGAGGACGGGCGCGACCCCCTCGAGGTGCTGGCCCGCATCGCCCACAAGCACGCCTCGCTCGGCATCACCGAGGACCAGTACCCCATCGTCCACGAGCACCTCTTCGCCGCCATCGTGGAGGTGCTGGGCGACGCGGTCACGCCGGAGGTCGCGTCAGCCTGGGACGAGGTCTACTGGCACATGGCCAAGGCCCTCGTGACGATCGAGAGCGCCCTGTACGCCGAGACGGGCGTGGCGAAGGGAGACGTGTGGCGCACGTTGGTCCTGCGGCGGCGCCTGCAGGAGTCCCCCGACACCGTGTCCTTCGTGCTCGGCACCCCCGACGACAGCCCGCTCCCGGCGGCTCGCCCGGGCCAGTACGTCTCGGTCCAGGTGGCGCTGCCGGACGGAGCCAGGCAGATCCGCCAGTACAGCCTCACCCACGCCCACGGGGCCAGCGAGTGGGGGATCTCGGTCAAGGCCGTCCCGGAGAGCCACGCGGACGACGGCACGACGGCGCCGGCCGGTGAGGTGTCGAACTTCCTGCACCACAACCTCTTCGAGGGCGACCAGATCAGGGTGTCGGCCCCCTTCGGCGAGCTGGTCATCCAGGACTCCGAGGCACCCCTGGTGCTGATCTCCGCCGGCATCGGCATCACCCCGATCATCGGCATCCTGCACTACCTGTCCGGCACCGGCTCGCAGCGGGAGGTGCTGGTGCTGCACGCCGACCGCTCGCCGGCCCGGCACGCCCACCGCCAGGAGCTGAAGGAGCTGGTCGAGGCGTTGCCTGCGGGCCGGCTCCACCGCTGGTACGAGGACCTCGGCGTCCGACCCACGCGCGACGCGCTGCGGGCCGGCCGGGTCGACATCGGGACCGTGGACATCCCGGCCGACGCGGAGGTCTACCTGTGCGGCCCGCTGCCGTTCATGGAAGGCGTGCACCGCAGCCTGATCGCGCAGCACGTCGCCGAGGCGGACATCCACTACGAGGTCTTCGGCCCGGACAAGTGGCTGGCCTCGGCCTGAGCCCCGCCGTGCCGGGCGCGTCGCCGGTCAGCGCTCGCCGAGCGCGGCGTACTCGGGCTTGATGATGGTGTCGATGATCTCGAGCCGCTCGTCGAACGGCAGGAACGCCGACTTCATCGCGTTGATCGTGAACCAGCGCAGGTCCTCGATCGTGTAGCCGAACGCCTCGACGAGCGCCCACATCTCGTCGGTCATCGAGGTGCCGCTCATCAGCCGGTTGTCGGTGTTGACCGTGACCCGGAAGCGCAGCTCGGTCAGCAGGCCGATGGGGTGCTCGGCGATCGACGTCGCGGCGCCGGTCTGCACGTTGGACGCCGGGCACATCTCGAGCGGGATGCGCTTGTCACGGACGTACGACGCGAGCGCGCCGAGCTCGACCGAGCCGTCGTCGGCCACGGTGATGTCGTCGATGATCCGCACACCGTGCCCGAGACGGTCGGCGCCGCACCACTGGATCGCCTCCCAGATCGACGGCAGCCCGAAGGCCTCGCCGGCGTGGATCGTGAAGTGCGAGTTCTGCCGCTGGAGGTACTCGAAGGCGTCGAGGTGCCGGGTGGGAGGGAACCCCGCCTCAGCGCCCGCGATGTCGAACCCGGCCACCCCGCGGTCGCGCCAGGCGATGGCCAGCTCGGCGATCTCCCTGGACCGGGCCTGGTGGCGCATCGCGGTGAGCAGCTGGCGGACCACGATCCGGCCGCCCGCGGCGGCGACGCCCTCGTCGAAGCCCTCCTGCACGGCGGCGACCACCTCGTCGAGGGTCAGCCCGCCCTCGACGTGCTGCTCGGGGGCGTAGCGCACCTCGGCGTACACGACACCGTCCGCCGCCAGGTCCTCGACGCACTCGCGGGCGACCCGGGCGATCGCCGGGCCGTTCTGCATGACCGCGACCGTGTGGTCGAACGTCTCCAGGTAGCGCACCAGGCTGCCGCTGTCGGCGGCCTCCTCGAACCAGCGTCCGAGGTCAGCGGCGTTGTCGGCCGGCAGCTCGTGGCCGGTGCCGACCGCGAGCTCGAGGATCGTCTGGGGGCGCAGCCCCCCGTCGAGGTGGTCGTGCAGGAGCACCTTGGGGGCTGCGTGGACCTGGTCGCGGGTGGGGCTAGTCATACCGCCATCCAATCACCCCGCCGGCTTGGCCAGCAGGCCGCGCAGTGCCTCGAGCGTCACCTCCGGCGCCTGGCTGTGCACCCAGTGGCCCGCACCCTTGACGGTGACCAGGCGCACGGCGGGGAAGTGCTCCCGCATCTGCTCGGCGTCGTCGGGCTGGATGTAGCCCGAGTCGCCGCCCGCGAGCCACAGCACCGGGCCCGGGTACGCCGGCAGGCCGGCCGCCGCTGCCGGGAAGTCGGCGATCAGCGAGTGGTGCCCCCGCGCCGCGTCGGCAGCGAAGAGGGCGACGTTGGACTGCCACCGCCACTGGTCGCCCTCGCGGCGCAGGTTCTGCAGCAGGAAGGCGCGCACGCCCGGGTCGGGGTCGACGTCGGCGAACCTCGCCTCGGCGTCGGCCCGGTCGCCCAGCTCGTCGAGCGGGAGGGCCTGCATGGCAGCGATGTAGGCGTCGAAGCGCGACAGGTCGCCGTAGTCCTTGGGTGCGATGTCGACCACGGCCAGCCGCTCGACGAGGTCGGGGTGGGCCAGCGCGAGCATCATCGCGACCTTGCCGCCGAGCGAGTGGCCGACGACGGTCCAGCGGTCCTCGCCTCCGGTCGCGCGGAGCTCGGCGGCGACCCGGTCGGCGTACCCCTCGAAGGAGAATCCCGTGGTCCACGGCGACCGACCGTGGTCGGGCAGGTCGACCAGCAGGGCACGGGCCTCGTCGCCGCCGGGGCCGACCAGCCCCTTCGCGATCTGGGTCCAGTTGCGGCCCTGCCCGAAGAGTCCATGCAGGAAGGCGATGCGCGGGCCGGACGAACCCAGCGACATGGTGTGCAGCCGGGATTCGGTAGGTTCGGGTCCGGACGTCATGGCGTCATCCTCGCAGCGTCAAATCTCTGTAGGCCAACGGGAGTTCTCATGCGCGTTTTCACCAGTCTCGACGAGATCGAGGCCGCCACCGGGGAGTCCCTCGGCAGCAGCGACTGGCTCACCATCGACCAGGACCGGGTCGACACCTTCGCCGAGGCCACCGGTGACCACCAGTGGATCCACGTCGACGTGGAGCGCTCGAAGGACGGGCCGTTCGGCGGCACCATCGCGCACGGCTACCTCACGCTCTCGCTGCTCCCGCTGCTCGGCCAGCAGGTCTTCTCCCTCGACACGCCGGGCGCCAAGCTCAACTACGGCGTCAACAAGGTCCGCTTCCCGCACCCGGTCCTCGTCGGCTCCCGGGTGCGCGCGCACGCCGAGGTCGGTGGCGTCGTCGACGTGCCCGCAGGCAAGCAGATGACCCTGCGGTGGACCATCGAGATCGAGGGCGTCGCCAAGCCCGCGTGCGTCGCCGAGACCGTCGTCCTGCTGCTCCCCTGAGCATGCGCTTCATCGTGTACGGCGCCGGCGCGGTCGGCGGCGTCCTCGGTGCGCGCCTGGCGCTCGCGTCGTACGACGTGGGCCTGGTCGCCCGCGGCGCCCACCTCGACGCGATCCGGGCGGACGGCCTGACGTTGCGCTCGGTCGACGGCGACCGGGTGGTCCGCCTGCCGGCGTCCGAGACCGTCGCCGACCTCTCACCGTCCTCCGACACGGTGGTGCTGCTGACCGTGAAGAGCCACCAGACCGCAACCGCGCTCGACGACCTGGTCGCACACGTGCCGCAGGACGCCACCATCGTGTGCGTGCAGAACGGCGTGGCCAACGAGGCCGCCTGCCTGCGACGGTTCCCGCACGTGCTGGCCGTCACGGTGATGATGCCGACGACGCACCTCGACCCGGGTGTCGTCGTGCAGAACAGCGCACCGGTGCCCGGCATCCTCGACCTCGGCCGGTTCCCCACCGGTGGCGACCCACGCTGCGAGACGGTCGCGGCGGCGTTCCGGGCCGCCGGCTTCGAGTCGGTCGTGCGCCACGACGCCATGGCCTGGAAGCACCGCAAGCTCCTGATGAACCTCGGCAACGCCGCCCAGGCCTGCTGCGCACCCGATGACGACCGCGACGCCCTGGTCGCGCTGATGCGCGAGGAGGGCGACCGGGTGCTCGCCGCTGCGGGCATCGCGGTCGCGAGCGAGGCCGACGACCACGCGCGCCGCGGCACGACCCTGTCCCGTGGCCCGGCCGGCAGCCGGTCGGGCGGCTCCACCTGGCAGAGCCTGGCCCGCGGCCAGGGCTCCGTCGAGACCGACTACCTCAACGGCGAGATCGCCCTGCTGGGCCGCCTCCACGGCGTACCCACTCCCGCCAACGACCTGATCCGCACGGTGATGGCCGAGCAGGTGCGCGCCGGTGCGCCGCCCGGCACCCTGCCCGCTGCCGACCTCCTCGCCCGGCTCCCCTAGACCTGGGTGCGCGATAGTCCGGTGCAATTTTGCGCCATCAGCCGCCGAGAGGTGCAAATCTGCACCGGACTATCCCGCGGGCAGCCTCAGGAGATGCGGTCGAGGATCAGCGGCGTGGCCTCGTACGCCGCGCCGTCGGCGATGTCGTAGCCACCCTCGAGGGACGCCAGCGCGCGCTCGAAGCGGTCGGACTCGTCGGTCAGCAGCGTGAACAGCGCGTCGCCCTCGCGCACGGCGTCACCCGGGCGCGCGTGCCAGACGACACCGGCACCGGCCTGCACGGGATCCTCCTTGCGCGCCCGGCCCGCTCCGAGCCGCCAGGCGGCCAGGCCGACGGCCATCGCGTCGAGACGGGTGAGTACGCCGGAGGCCGGGGCCGTCACGACGTGCGACTCGCGAGCCACGGGAAGCGACGCATCGGGGTCGCCGCCCTGGGCCCGGACCATCGACTTCCAGCAGTCCATCGCCCGACCCGACGCCAGCACCTCGGCCGGGTCGATGCCGGTGACGCCCGCGCCGGCCAGCATCTCGGTGGCCAGCGCGACCGTCAGCTCGACCACGTCGGCCGGGCCACCACCGGCCAGCACCTCCACCGACTCGGCGACCTCGATGGCGTTGCCCGCGGTCAGGCCGAGCGGCGTGGCCATGTCGGTGAGCAGCGCGACGGTGTGCACGCCGGCACCCTTGCCGAGCTCGACCATCGTCGAGGCCAGCTCGCGGGCCCGGTCGAGGTCCTTCATGAACGCACCCGAGCCGACCTTGACGTCGAGCACGAGCGCACCGGTGCCCTCGGCGATCTTCTTCGACATGATCGACGACGCGATCAGCGGGATCGCCTCGACCGTGCCGGTCACGTCGCGCAGCGCGTAGAGCTTCTTGTCGGCCGGGGCCAGTCCGTCGCCGGCCGCGCAGATCACGGCACCCACCGACTCCAGCTGGGCGAACATGTCGTCGTTGGACAGCGCCGCACGCCACCCGGGGATCGACTCCAGCTTGTCGAGGGTGCCACCGGTGTGGCCCAGCCCGCGGCCGGAGAGCTGGGGCACGGCCACGCCGCACGCCGCCACGAGGGGCGCCAGCGGCAGCGTGATCTTGTCGCCCACGCCACCGGTCGAGTGCTTGTCAGCAGTCGGTCGCGAGAGCGAGGAGAAGTCCATCCGCTCCCCCGACGCGATCATCGCGGCGGTCCAGGTCGCGATCTCGCGACGGTTCATCCCGTTGAGCAGGATCGCCATCGCGAGCGCCGACATCTGCTCGTCAGCGACCTCGCCGCGGGTGTAGGCGTCGATCACCCAGTCGATCTGGCTGTCGCTCAGCTCGGCCTGGTCACGCTTGGCGCTGATCACCTCGACGGCGTCATGGGCTGCCATGGTTCACACTTCCTTCAGGTCGTCGGGCCCGAAGGCATCGGGCAACACCTCGGCCATGCTGCGCACGCCCGAGACGGTCATCAGCTGCAGGTCGCGGCCGCCGTGCTCGAAGAGGAGCTGCCGACAACGACCGCACGGCATGATCACCTCGGCCGCACCGTTGACGCACACGAAGTGGGTCAACCGCCCACCGCCGGTGGCGATGAGCTGCGAGACGAGTCCGCACTCGGCGCACAGCGTGACGCCGTACGCCGCGTTCTCGACGTTGCAGCCCACCAGCAGCCGCCCGTCGTCGGCCAGCGCGGCCGCTCCCACCGGGAACCGGCTGTACGGCGCGTAGGCGCGCGTCGACACCTCGATCGCGGCGCGCAGCAGCTCGTCCCAGTCGACAGTGCTCACGATCAGCTCTTCACGTAGGGCTCGCCGTCGGCCGCCGGCGGGCGGACCCGGCCGACGAACCCGGCCACGGCGATGATCGTCGCGAGGTACGGCGACGCACGCAGCAGCTCCGGCGGGATCTTGCCGAGGAACGACAGCTGCGTCTGCAGGGTCCACACGAAGCCGAAGAACAACGCCGACAGGGACGCGTAGACCGGGTGCCAGCGACCCATGATGACCGCGGCCAGCGCGATGAAGCCGTTACCGGCGGACGCGTTGTTGTCGAACGATCCGGTCGAGCCGACGGTGAAGTAGGCACCGCCGAGGCCGGCGAACACACCCCCGAACAGCACTGCCTGCCAGCGGATCCGGTTGACCTTGATGCCGACGGTGTCGGCGGCCATCGGGTGCTCGCCCACCGACCGCACCCGCAGGCCCCACCGGGTCTGGAAGAGCAGGAAGGTCACCAGCCCCACGGAGACGTACATCAGGTACACCAGCAGGGTCTGGTCGAACAGGGCCGGCCCCAGGATCGGGATCGCGGAGAGTCCCGGGATCTCGATGGGCGACAAGATCAGCGGCTCGTTGAGGAAGTCCTTGAGGTCGTTGGGGATCTGGCTCAGCAGGAAGCTCGTCAGGCCGGAAGCCAGTGCGATCAGCACCACGCCGAGGACGACCTGGTTGACGTGGTAGCGCATGGCGAAGACCGCGAGCAGGGCCGCCATCGCGACGCCGGCGACGACCCCGCCGACCAGGCCCATCTCGGCGCTGTAGAAGGCGCTCGAGAAGACCGCCGCGAAGAACGCCGCCGTGAGGAACTGGCCCTCGATCGCGATGTTGATGACACCGGCGCGCTCGCACAGGCAGCCGGCCAGGGCGCCGAAGATCAGCGGCGTGGCCAGCTTGATGGTGCCGGGCATGGGGTTCGCGAAGACGAAGTTGCCCGCCCCCGTCTGGTCGGCGTACTGCCAGGCGATGAACCCTGCGAAGAAGGCGATGCCGACCGTGATGCCGGCCACCACTCCCCAGACCCCGCGCGGGATCTTGTCGAGGGCTGCGAGGACGAGCCACGCGAGGACCACGACGAACGATCCCCAGGCCACGTTCTGGCCGTTGATCTCGTTGCCGGTGTTGTCCTTGGTGCGGACGCCGAGCAGGTACTTGATCGTCGGGTTGTCGATGTCGAGCGCGAACCACAGCAGCAGGGCGGCCACGATCGCGAAGACCACGACCAGCTTGATCTGCCGGCGTACGACCGACCGGTCGCGCACGTGGACGAGGTGGTCCTTGTCGATCACAGCGACACTCATGAGCCCCAACCCTTCGCCAGCACGGCGCTACCGTCGTCGACCTTCTTCATCCGTGCGATGCCCTGGACGAGCGCGGGGGCAGCCACGAACAGCACGATCAGAGCCTGAAGGACCTCGGTCAGCTCCTTCGGCGTGGAGGCGGCGCTGGCCTGCATGGCCACCCCGCCGACGCTCAGCGCACCGAAGAGCAGCCCCGCGAGCACCGTGCCCAGCGGAGTGGCCCGGCCGAGCAGCGCGACGGTGATGGCGTCGAAGCCGATGGTGCCGGCCATCGTCGGGCTCAAGGAGTCCTGGTGGCCCAGGACGCCCATGGTCGCGGCGAGACCCGCCAGGCCGCCGGCGATCACCATGGCCGCGGTGTAGACGCTTGCCACGTTCATCCCGGCGGTGCGCGAGGCGTCGGCGTTGGCGCCGACCGCGCGCAGCTCGAAGCCGAGCTTGCTGCGGTCGAGGATCCACCACACCAGGACCGCCGCGAGGAACGCGACGACGACACCGAGGTGGAAGTTGCCGATCTCGGGGAAGGTGGCCGAGCTGTTGGGCCGCGGTGAGAGCGTGTTGTTGCTGTTCGGGCGCTGGAAGGCGTCCTTGCTCAGCGCGTAGAGGAGCAGCGCCCCGCCGAGGTAGTTGAGCATGATCGTGGTGATCACCTCGTGCGCGCCGGTGCGCGCCTTCAGCACACCGGCGATCGCGCCCCAGAAGGCGCCGCCGGCGATGCCCGCGACGAGGGCCACCAGCAGGTGGATCCCCGGCGGGAGGTCCCACGAGAAGCCGACGTAGCCGGCCGCGAGGGCGCCGACCAGGAGCTGGCCCTGGGCGCCGATGTTGAACAGGCCGGCGCGGAACGCCAGGGTGACGCCGAGCCCGGCGCAGATCAGCGGGGCCGACCGCACCAGGGTGGTGCCGATGGCTCCCGGGCTGCCGACCGAGCCGTGCACGAGCGCGGCGTACGACGACCAGATGGCGTTGCCGGCCTCGCTGAAGAAGTCCTGCGGGTAGGAGAAGATGTAGGGCATCGTCTCGACCACGTCGCGCGAGCTGAACACGATGAGCAGCGCGCCGATGACCAACGCCAGCGCGACGGCCACCAGGGTGGTGGTCACCGACGGCAGCCACTTCGCTCCGGGCGGGCCGCTCTCGGCCGTGTCCTGCTTCTCGGCGGGTGCCTTCTCGGCCGGCACCTTGTCGGCGGGCACCTTGTCGCCAGGTGACTTGTCGTCGCTCATGCGGGCACCGACTTGTCGGCGTCGTGGGCTCCGGCCATCATCAGGCCAATGTCCTCTCGTGCGATGTCGGGGGTGACGGTGCCGACGATGCGGCCGTCGAACATGACGGCGATCCGGTCGGAGAGCGCGAAGATCTCGTCGAGCTCGGTGGACACGATGATCACCGCGGTGCCCTTGTCCCGCTCGGCGATGATGCGCTTGTGGATGAACTCGATCGAGCCGACGTCGACGCCGCGGGTCGGCTGAGAGGCGATCAGCATCTTCAGGTCGCGGGAGAACTCCCGCGCCACCACGACCTTCTGCTGGTTGCCGCCCGACAGCGACGACACCGGAGACTCCATCGACTCGGTGCGGATGTCGAACTCCTCGATGCGGTGCTTGGCGTTGGCCTCGATCGCGTCGAGCCGCAGCGCCGGGCCCTTGGAGAACTCGTCGTTGCGGTAGAGGTCGAGGACGAGGTTCTCGCGCACGCTGAACGGGCCGACGTAGCCGTCGTGCGAACGGTCCTCGGGGATGTAGCCCAGGCCGGCCTCGAGGCTCTCGCGCGGTCCGTACTTGCTGATGTCGAGGCCGTCGAGCTCGATGCGACCGGCGTCGGGCTGGATCACCCCGAGCAGCGACTTGATCAGCTCCGTCTGGCCGTTGCCCTGCACGCCTGCGATGCCGAGCACCTCGCCGGCCCGCGCCTCGAACGACACGTCCTTGACGACCTGGACTCCGCGCGGGTCGACGACGGTCAGCCCGGACACCGAGAGGACGACGTCGCCGACCGTGGCGTCGGGCTTGTCGACGGTGAGCTTCACCTCGCGGCCGACCATCATCTCGGCCAGCTCGGCCTCGGAGGTGGACGGCGGGGCGGTGCCGACGACCTTGCCGCGCCGGATCACGCTGATCTTGTCGCCGACCGCCTTCACCTCGCGCAGCTTGTGGGTGATGAAGATGATCGAGGTGCCGGTCTTCTTCAGCTCGCGCATGATGTCCATCAGCTCGTCGATCTCCTGCGGCGTGAGCACCGCGGTCGGCTCGTCGAGGATCAGCACCTTGGCGTCGTTGGCCAGTGCCTTGATGATCTCGACCCGCTGCTGCACCCCGACGGGGATCTCCTCGACCAGGGCGTGGGGGTCGACCGCGAGGCCGTAGCGCTGCGACAGGTCGCTCACCAAGGTGGCGGCCGCGCCCCGGTTGAGTACGCCGAGGGCGCGGGTCTGCTCGCGGCCCAGCATGACGTTCTCGGCGACCGTGAAGACGGGGACCAGCATGAAGTGCTGGTGGACCATGCCGATGCCCGCGGCGATCGCGTCCCCCGGCGAGGTGAAGCTGACCGGCTCACCGTCGACGAGGATCTGGCCCTCGGACGGCGAGATCAGCCCGTAGAGCATGTTCATCAGAGTGGACTTGCCGGCCCCGTTCTCGCCGAGCAGGCAGTGGATCTCGCCGGGCTCGATGGTGAGGTCGATGCGGTCGTTCGCAGTGAACGAGCCGAACCGCTTGGTCAGGCCGCGGATCTCGAGGTGCATGACTCCCCTGACGAATGACTGTGGGTGAGGACGTGTCGCTGGCGGATCGCCGAGTCGGTCCTGCGCTGAGACTAGGTGCCGGGACCGGGACGCGAAAGCCGGGACGGGGCGCATGCCCCGTCCCGGCCTTCACCGGTTCGTCCGATGGTCGGGCTGAGGTCAGCCGACCTTGAGCGAGCCGTCGATGATCTGAGCCTTCAGGTCCTCGATCTGCGACTTGACGTCGTCGGAGATGTCGCCCTCGGCCTCGTGGAACGGCGCCAGGCCGACTCCACCGTTCTCGAGCGTGCCGTTGAAGAGCTCGCTGGTGAAGTTGCCGTCGACCGAGGCCTTGATGGCCTCCTCGACCGCGACGTCCATGCCCTTGACGACCGAGGTCAGGAGCACGTCGCAGTACTCCGAGGCGGACTCGCAGCCGTCGGTGTCGACCCAGATGCCCTTGACACCGGCGTCCTTGACGGCCTGGAGGCCACCGAGGCCCGCGGGGCCGGCCACCGGCATGATCACGTCGGCACCCTGCTGGATCATGCCCTCGGCGATCGACTGGCCCTTGGACTTGTCGTCGAAGCCGCCGACGAACGAGCCGTCCTTGCCGTTCCAGCCGACGACCTCGACGGCACCGTCGTTGTCCTCGTTGAACTTCTCGACGCCCTGCTTGAAGCCCTCCATGAAGATGGAGACGGTCGGGATGTTGAGGCCACCGAAGGTGCCCACCACGCCCGACTCGGACTGCGCGGCCGCGAGGTAGCCCGCGAGGTACGCCGGCTGGGCCGTGTCGAACACGAGACCCTTGAGGTTGTCGGTCGGCTTCTCGTAGGCGTAGTCCACGATCGAGAAGTCGATCTCCGGGTTCTTCTTGGCGGCCGCCTCGGTGGCGTCGCCGAGGAGGAACCCGACGGTGGTGATCGAGTTGCAGCCCTGCGCGACGAGCGCGTCGATGTTGTCGGCGTACTCGGAGTCGGAGTTGGACTCCACCTCGCCGGTCTCGACACCCAGGTCGGTCTTGGCCTGGAGCAGGCCGTCGTAGGACGTCTGGTTGAACGACTTGTCATCGAAGCCGCCCGAGTCGGACACCATGCAGGCCTTGAAGTCGATGCTCTCTACCGCGGGAGCACTGCTGCTCTCGCTCGTCGAGGGGCTTTCACTGTCCGACGCCTCATCGGCGGGACGATCGCCACATCCGGCGAGGGTGAGTGCGGCAATGCTGACCACTGCTGCGATACGGGCCGTCTTCTTCACGGGGCCTCCTGATCTCTGTGCTTAGAGTGAGAGCGCCAGCGCGGCGCACGTCGCGCACAATGTAGTACCCCGTGAGCCCGATCACGTAGCGCCGCGGCCAACCGTTATCTCACAGTGACCCGCGGGTAGGTGCTCAGGGCGTCAGAGCCTTCACGGCTGCCTCGGCGAGCACCCGGGCCCCGATCGCGGTCGCGCCCTCGTCCACGCGCAGGTTCCCCTGGTGGAGGTCGAACGTCGGGCCCCCGGGCGTGCGGGTGCCGAGCCGGCCCATCGCACCGGGCACCCGGTCGAGGTACCAGCCGAAGTCCTCGCCGCCGAGGCTCTGGGTCGTGGAGACGTGGCCACGCGACCCCAGCACCGACTCGACGGCGGTGGCCAGCACCTTGGTCGCGTGCGGGCCGTTGACCACGGGCGGCACGCCGCGCTGGTAGGTGGTCTCCGCCAGCACGCCGTACGGCGCGACGATCTGGCCGATGAGGGTGCGGACGAGGTGCTCGGCCTCGGCCCAGGCGACGGCGTCGAGCATCCGGACCGTGCCGGCGACCTCGCCGGTGCCGGGGATGACGTTGTGGGCGGACCCGGCACGCACCCGGCCCCACACCACGCTGACCCCCGCACGCGGGTCGAGCCGCCGGGAGAGGATCGCGGGCAGCTCGGTGATGACCTTGCCGAGGGCGAAGGTGAGGTCCTCGGTCAGGTGCGGGCGGGAGGTGTGGCCGCCCTTGCCGGTCAGCCGCACCGAGAGCGCGTCCGCGGCCCCGGTGAGCGGTCCGACCCGCAGGCCGACCTGGCCGACGTCGAGCGTCGGGTCGCAGTGCAGGCCGAAGATGTTGTCGACGCCGTCGAGGCCACCCGAGCTCATCACGTGCAGCGCGCCGCCGGGCATGACCTCCTCGGCAGGCTGGAAGAGCATCCGGACGCGGCCCGGCAGCAGCCCTGCTCGCTCCACCTCCGCCAGCGCCAGGCCGGCGCCGACCAGCCCCGCGGTGTGGACGTCGTGGCCACAGGCGTGCGCGACGCCGGGCACCGTGCTCGCCCACGGGTCGGAGGTGAGGTCGTCGACCGGCAGCGCATCGAGATCGGCACGCAGCGCGACCAGCCCGTCACCGGAGCCGAGGTCGGCGATCACGCCGCCGCCGTCGAGCCGGTGGACGTCCCAGCCGCTGCCCTCGAGGTGGGCGACGACCTGCTCGCAGGTGCGGTCCTCGCCCCACGACAGCTCGGGGTGGGCGTGCAGGTCGCGGCGCAGCTCGCTCAGCTGGTCGGTGTACTTGTCGACGAGCTCGGAGATGACGCGCGCGGCGTCTCGGGGCTGGACTGAAGGGTCGGACATCGCTGCCCAGTTTAGGGCCTCCGCCCCGTCCACCTGACGCGAAGCACGCAGACCGGCCCTCCGACCCGGCTCGGCCGCCGCCCCGTGGCCGCTGGGACGCGGGCCTAGCGCTCGTCGTACGCCGCGAGGATCAGGTCGGCGGCGGCGGGCGCGGCGAGCTCGCCGGAGAGCACGGCGGAGCGGACCTCCTGACGCACCCGGGCGACGCCCGCGGAGCGTCGGAGCCGCTGGTCGAGCTCGTCGCGGACCAGCGCCCAGGTGAAGTCCAGCTGCTGCTCGGCCCGCTTGCCTGCGAGACCGTCGTCGGTCAGGTGCTCGCGGTGGTCGATGACCCGCTGCCACACGTCCTCGACGCCGGTGCCGGTGAGCCCGGAGCAGGTGACGACCGGCGGCGCCCACTCACCCCGGCCGTGGACGAGGCGGAGCGCACCGGCCAGCTCCCGGGCTGCCGAGCGCGCCTCGCCCTCACGGTCGCCGTCGGCCTTGTTGACGGCGATCACGTCGGCGATCTCGAGGATGCCCTTCTTGATGCCCTGCAGCTGGTCCCCGGTGCGGGCCAGGGTCAGGAAGAGGAACGTGTCGACCATCCCTGCGACGGTGACCTCCGACTGGCCGACGCCGACGGTCTCGACCAGCACCACGTCGTACGCCGCCGCCTCGAGCACCGCCATCGCCTGCGCCGTGGCCCGGGCCACTCCCCCGAGCGTGCCGGCGGCGGGCGAGGGCCGGATGAAGGCATCGGGGTCGACGGCCAGCCTGGCCATCCGGGTCTTGTCCCCCAGCACGGAGCCGCCGGTGCGCACGCTGGACGGGTCGACCGCGAGCACACCGACCCGGTGGCCGAGCGACGTCAGGTGGGTGCCGAGCGCCTCGATGAACGTCGACTTGCCGACGCCGGGGACCCCGGAGATGCCCACCCGGATGCTGGTCGAGGCCCCGAGCGAGCCCAGGAGCTCGCGCGCCATCGCCCGGTGCTCGACCTTCGACGACTCGACGAGCGTGATCGCGCGAGAGATCGCAGCCCGGTTGCGCTCACGCACTCCCGCGGCCAGCTCGGCCGGGTCGACCTGGGGGCGCGCCATCACTCGTGGGTCGACAGCTTCGCCAGCAGGTCGAGCGCCGAGTCGGCGATCACCGTGCCGGGCAGGAACACCGCGGCAGCGCCCATCTCCTTGAGCGTCTCGACGTCGTCGGGCGGGATGACGCCTCCGATGACGACCATGATGTCGGGCCGCCCCTGGTCGGCGAGCGCCTGCTTGAGCGCGGGCAGCAGCGTGAGGTGCCCGGCGGCGAGGCTCGAGACACCGACGATGTGCACGTCGGCGTCGACGGCCTGCTGGGCGACCTCCTCCGGTGTGGAGAAGAGCGGTCCCACGTCGACGTCGAAGCCGAGGTCGGCGAACGCCGTGACCACGACCTTCTGACCACGGTCGTGGCCGTCCTGGCCCATCTTCGCGACCAGGATGCGAGGGCGACGGCCCTCCTCCTCCTCGAACGTCGCCGTCGCGTCGAGGACCTCCTGGACCCGGGCGTCGCCGGCGCCGGTGCGGGACTCGTCGCGGTACACGCCGCTGATCGTACGGATCGTCGCCTGGTGGCGGCCGTAGACCTTCTCGAGGGCGTCGGAGATCTCGCCGACGGTCGCCTTGGCCCGGGCCGCGTCGACGGCGAGCGCGAGCAGGTTGCCGTCGAGGCTGCCCTTGCTCGCCCCCCGGTCGGCGGAGTTGGTCAGCGCCTCGAGCGTGCGGCGTACGTCGTCGTCGTCGCGCTCGGCTCGCAGCCGTTCGAGCTTGGCGATCTGCTGGCGGTAGACGTCGTCGTTGTCGACCCGGAGCACGTCGAGCCTGTCCTCGGTGGCGAGGCGGTAGGTGTTGACGCCGATGACCGCCTGCGCGCCGGAGTCGATGCGGGCCTGGGTGCGTGCCGCCGCCTCCTCGATGCGCATCTTGGGGATGCCCTGCTCGATGGCCTTCGCCATGCCGCCGGCCTGCTCGGCCTCCACGATGTGCGCCCAGGCGCGCTCGGCGAGGTCGTGGGTGAGCCGCTCGACGTAGTAGCTGCCGGCCCACGGGTCGATGATCTCGGTGGTCCGGCTCTCCTGCTGCAGCAGCAGCTGGGTGTTGCGGGCGATGCGGGCGCTGAAGTCGGTCGGCAGCGCGATCGCCTCGTCGAGCGCGTTGGTGTGGAGGCTCTGCGTGTGGCCCTGGGTGGCGGCCATCGCCTCGATGCAGGTGCGCTGCACGTTGTTGAAGACGTCCTGCGCGGTGAGCGACCAGCCGCTGGTCTGGCAGTGCGTGCGCAGGCTCAGCGACTTGGGGTTCTGCGGGTTGAACTCGCGCACCAGGCGCGCCCACAGGGCCCGGGCCGCACGCATCTTGGCGACCTCCATGAAGAAGTTCATGCCGACGGCCCAGAAGAAGCTCAGCCGGGGCGCGAAGTGGTCGATGTCGAGGCCCGCGTCGAGTCCGGCGCGGAGGTACTCCACCCCGTCGGCGAGCGTGTAGGCCAGCTCGAGGTCGGCCGTCGCGCCGGCCTCCTGGATGTGGTAGCCGGAGATCGAGATCGAGTTGAAGCGCGGCATCCGCTCGGCGGTGAACGAGAAGATGTCGCTGATGATGCGCATGCTCGGCAGCGGCGGGTAGATGTAGGTGTTGCGGACCATGAACTCCTTGAGGATGTCGTTCTGGATCGTCCCCATCAGCTGTTCGGGCTTGACCCCCTGCTCCTCGGCCGCGGCGATGTAGAGCGCCATCACCGGGAGCACGGCACCGTTCATCGTCATCGACACCGACATCTCGTCGAGCGGGATGCCGTCGAAGAGGGTCCGGGTGTCGTAGATCGAGTCGATCGCCACACCGGCCATGCCGACGTCACCGCGCACCCGCGGGTGGTCGGAGTCGTAGCCGCGGTGCGTGGCCAGGTCGAACGCGACGCTGAGCCCCTTCTGGCCGGCCGCGAGGTTGCGCCGGTAGAACGCGTTGGACTCCTCGGCGGTCGAGAAGCCGGCGTACTGCCGGATCGTCCACGGCTGGGTGGTGTACATCGTCGGGTAGGGCCCGCGCAGGAACGGGCTGAGGCCGGGCCAGGTGTCGAGCGCGTCGAGGCCCTCGAGGTGCTCGGGGCCGTAGACCGGGAGGATGTCGATGCCCTCGGGCGCCGTCCATGCCGGCGCGTCCACCTGCTGGCCGGGCGGGGGCGAGACCTGGTCGCCGACGAGCGGCCGGTCCCCGAAGCTCTGCGGAATGCTCATGCCAGCTGCCCTCTCGTCGTCGCCAGGAACGTCAACGCATCGACGCCGACCGCGCACGAGTCGTCGGCTCCCACGTCACCCCTGCCGGCGAGGACGACCCAGGCAGCACCCGCGTCGCGGAGGGCCTGCACCGCCTGCGTGCCCCACTCGGAGTAGGCCGCGTCGGTGCCGGCCAGGCAGACGACCCGTTGCCCGTCGTAGGCAGCCACGAGGTCGTCGACGCCGGCCGTGGCGCCGGCCGGCTCGGTCCGGACGCCGCCCGCGGCAAGGAGGTTGGCGGCGAACGTGGCCCGCGCGGTGTGCTGGGCGACGGTGCCCATCGTGGCCAGGAAGACCGGGCGCTGCGCCGGTCGGCGGCGCAGGTCCTCGAAGGCCGCGCCGTAGCGCCGTACGTCCTGGGGCGTGGGGTACGCCGGCCGCTCCGGGAGGCTCTCCCCCAGGTTCGGGAACTCGCTGAGTCCCGTGATGGGCCGGGTCCGGTGGGCGATCTGGTCGTTGCGCTCGGTGACGACCTCGGCGATGCGGGAGTCGAGGGCATCGAGCCCGTCCGCCTCGATGCGACCGAGCTCCGCCCACGCGGCGTGCGCGAGGTCGTCGGTCAGCCTCTCGACCGCGTAGGCACCACCAGCGGGGTCTGCGACGTGGGCGACGTGGGACTCGCTCATCAGCAGGCTCGAGGTGTTGCGGGCGACCCTGCGGCCGAGCGCGTCGGGCACGCCGAGCGGTGAGTCGAACGGGAGCACGGTGACCGCGTCGGCGCCTGCGACACCAGCAGCGAAGGACGCGACGGTGGTGCGCAGCATGTTGACCCAGGGGTCGAACGCGCTCATCATCGGCCGGCTCGTCACGACGTGCTGGCGCTGGTGGGTGCGCGCGGACCCGGCGAGCTCGACGACCCTGGCCCACAGCCGTCGGGCGGCGCGCAGCTTGGCGATGGTCGGGAACTGCTCGTCGGTCGCGGCGTAGCGGAACTCCAGCAGGCCGAGCGCGTCGTCGAGCCCGATGCCGGCCTCGGTCAGGGTGCGCAGGGCGCCGATGCCGGCCGCGAGGGACCAGCCGAGCTCCTGCACGTCGGAGGCGCCGCGGTCGTGGACGGTGGTGCCGTCGACGACCACGGCCAGGGTGCCGGCGTCGAGGGCGAGGCGGGCGACGTCCACGAGCTGGTCGTCGTCCCAGCCGGCGCCGAGGTTGGTGCCGTCGGCGGGGGTCGTGGCCCCCAGGACGTCGAGGAAGGCGCGTGCCGTGGTGGCGGTGTCGCTGCCATGACCGTCGAGCACGACCGGCGCGAGATCGAGGAGTACGCCGTCGAGCAGGGCGGCGAGGTCGACACCGTCGACCCGGTCCAGCCACAGCGAGGCCGCGCCCTGGTCCAGATCGACCAGGATCTCCTCGTTGGTGACCGACTCGTCGACCACCACGACCCGCGAGCGGATGTCCCAGTCACCGGCACGCGTCGGCCGCCCCGACGTCGTCGTCTGCGCGGCGAGCTCGCGGCTGCCGATCGGCGGGACCTCGATGCCGTCGAGCGTGGTGCGGGACAGCTCCTGCCAGACGCGGTCGTCGGGGTCGTCGTCACCGAGCCGGCGAGCCTTGCGGAGCACCGCCGCCGTCGCCTTCTCCCAGTCGGTCACCGTCGCACTGTCTTCGGGGGACGCCAGCCGGAGCGAACCTTGCTCAGGCTCGAACTCCTCGGGCTCCTTGAGGCCACTCATGGTGCGAACAATAGGCAGCGGGGGCCCTCGCGACCACCGAGTGTGAGGTTTCCGGCATGCTCGGCCCCGGCCGGGGCCTCCTCGTCAGAGGGTCACGCCTGCTTCGACCAGTCGGGCAGCTCCTGCAACGCCCAGCGGTTGCCGTCGGGGTCGGCGAACGACACGAACCGGCCCCAGGGCAGGTCCTGCACACCTTCCGCCTCGACCCCGCGCGAGCGGAGGTCGGCCAGGGTCGCGTCGGCATCGGCGACCACCATCTGCAGGTTGTCGAGCGAACCCGGGGCCATCCCCGTGAGGCCGCGGCCGATCGCGATCGAGCAGCCCGACCCGGGCGGGGTCAGCTGCACGAAGCGGACCTCCTCGCTCACGGTCTGGTCGTGATCGGCCGCGAAGCCGACCTTGACGTAGAACTCCTTGGCCCGATCGATGTCGGTCACGGGCACCATCACCAGCTCCAGCTTCATGTCCATGACCTCAGCCTAGGAGCGGCTCCGGTCAGTTCCTGACCGCTTTGTGTCAGCGCTGAGTCTCGACCCGGCCCTCGTAGTCCTTGTTGCGGATCCCGATCTTGTTGCCCAGCCACACCAGCGGGTCGTACTTGCGGTCGGCCACGCGTTCCTTCATCGGGATGATCGCGTTGTCGGTGATCTTGATGCCCTCGGGGCAGACCTCGGTGCAGCACTTGGTGATGTTGCACATCCCGAGGCCGGCGGCGTCCTGGGCCAGCGCCCGTCGGTCGTGGGTGTCGAGCGGGTGCATGTCGAGCTCGGCGTACCGCAGGAAGAACCGCGGACCCGCGAAGGCCGGCTTGTTGTCCTCGTGGTCACGCACGACATGGCAGGTGTTCTGGCACAGGAAGCACTCGATGCACTTGCGGAACTCCTGGCCGCGCTCGACGTCCATCTGTGCCATCCGGCGCTTGCCGTCGGCGTCCCGCGGGACCAGCTCGGCGTACGGCAGCTCCTTGGCCTTCTCGTAGTTGTACGACACGTCGGTCACCAGGTCTCGGATCACCGGGAACGAGCGCATCGGCGTGACCGTGATCGTGTCGGTCTCGGCGAAGTCGCTGAGCCGGGTCATGCACAGCAGCCGCGGCTTGCCGTTGATCTCGGCCGAGCAGGAGCCGCACTTGCCGGCCTTGCAGTTCCAACGGATCGCCAGGTCGCCGGCCTGGGTGGCCTGCACCCGGTGCAGGGCGTCGAGCACGACCTCGCCCTCGGAGACCTCGACGGTGTAGTCGCCGAGGTCACCGCCGTCGGCGTCGCCGCGCCAGATGCGCATCTTCAGGTCGTAGGCCATCTCAGCTCTTCTCCTCGAAGTACGTCTTCAGCTCGTCGGGCATCGGGGGCAGCGCCTTCTCGTGCAGGTCGACGCCGGTGCCCTCGTCGTTCAGGTTGACGATGAGGTTCTTGGTGCCCCACTCGGCGTCGGGGCCGGGGAAGTCGTCACGGGTGTGTCCGCCGCGCGACTCCTCCCTGGCCAGCGCCGCCTTCGCGATGCACTCGCTCACGACCAGCATGTTGCGCAGGTCCAGCGCGAGGTGCCAGCCCGGGTTGTACTGCCGGTTGCCCTCGACCGCCATGGCCTGGGCACGCACCTTGAACGCCTCGATCTCCTCGAGCGAGCGCTCCAGCTCGCCCGCGGTGCGGATGATGCCGACCAGGTCGTTCATCGACTGCTGCAGGTCGGACTGGATCGTGTACGGGTTCTCGCCGCCGTCGACCTCGAACGGCGCCAGGGCACTGGTCTGCGCGGCCTTCACGTCGCCGTCGTCGACCTTCGGCCGGTCGGCACCGAGCGCGTTCGCGTACGCCGTGGCGGCCTCACCCGCCCGCTTGCCGAAGACCAGCAGGTCGCCGAGGGAGTTGCCGCCCAGCCGGTTGGAGCCGTGCATGCCGCCCGAGCACTCGCCGACGGCGTAGAGCCCCGTGACCGCACTCTCCTGGGTGTCGGCGTCCACCTCGACGCCGCCCATCACGTAGTGGCACGTCGGGCCGATCTCCATCGGCTCGGCGGTGATGTCGACGTCCGCGAGCTCCTTGAACTGGTGGTACATCGACGGCAGTCGCTTGCGGATGAACTCCGGGGTACGACGCGAGGCGATGTCGAGGTAGATGCCACCGTGCGGCGTGCCCCGGCCGGCCTTGATCTCCGAGTTGATCGCCCGCGCCACCTCGTCGCGCGGGAGCAGCTCGGGCGGGCGGCGGTTGTTCTTCTTGTCGTCGTACCAGCGGTCGGCCTCCTCGATGGAGTCGGCCGTCTCGCTCTTGAAGAACTCCGGGATGTAGTCGAACATGAACCGCTCGCCCTCGGAGTTCTTCAGGACGCCGCCGTCGCCGCGCACCGACTCCGTGACGAGCAGGCCCTTCACCGAGGGGGGCCAGACCATGCCGGTCGGGTGGAACTGCACGAACTCCATGTTGATCAGGGAGGCGCCGGCCCGCATCGCGAGCGCGTGGCCGTCGCCGGTGTACTCCCAGGAGTTGGACGTCACCTTGAAGGACTTGCCGATGCCGCCGGTCGCGAGGATGACGCTGGGCGCGTCGAACACGATGAACCGGCCGGTCTCCCGCCGATAGGCGAACGCCCCGGCTATCTTGCCGTCCTCCTTGAAGACGTCGGTGACGGTGCACTCCATGAACACGTCGATGCCGAGCTGGACGGCGCGCTGCTGGAGGGTGCGGATCATCTCGAGGCCGGTGCGGTCGCCGACGTGGGCGAGCCGGGCGTACTTGTGGCCGCCGAAGTCGCGCTGCGAGATCAGGCCGTCGTCGGTGCGGTCGAACAGCGCACCCCAGTCCTCGAGCTCCATCACCCGCTCGGGGGCCTCCTGGGCGTGCAGCTGGGCCATCCGCCAGTTGTTCAGCATCTTGCCGCCGCGCATCGTGTCGCGGAAGTGCACCTCCCAGTTGTCCTCGGGGTAGACGTTGCCCATCGAGGCGGCGATGCCGCCCTCGGCCATCACCGTGTGGGCCTTGCCGAGCAGGGACTTGCAGACGATCACGACCTTGGCACCGGCATCGTGGGCGGCGATCGCAGCACGCAGGCCGGCGCCGCCGGCGCCGATCACCACGACGTCGTACTGGTGCCGCTCCATGCCGCCCTCGGCGTTCCCGGACATCTCGTTGCCGGTCATGGGGTGCCTGTGTGATTCAGTCATTGTCGCCTTCCGGGGTCCCCGCGGAGTTGTCGGCGGAGGAGCGAAGCGGGGGAGCTGAGAACTTCGTGGGGTTGATCAAAAGAACCTCACGTCGTCGATCGCGCCGGTGGCCAGCAGGTAGACGTAGAGGTCCACCAGCGCCACCGAGAACAGGGAGTACCACGCGTACCTGGCGTGGTGGACGTTGAGCTTGGAGACCCACGTCCAGAGCTGGTAGCGCACCGGGTGCTTGGAGAAGTGCCGCAACCGCCCGCCGACCGCGTGCCGACACGAGTGGCACGAGAGCGTGTAGAGCCAGATCAGCACCACGTTGATGAGCATCAGCAACGTGCCGAGGCCCATGTGACCCCACTCGTGGTCGGCGTTGCGGAACGCCAGCACGACGTCGAAGCTCAAGATCAGCGCGACCGCGATCGCGGCGTACCAGAACCAGCGGTGGATGTTCTGGAGGATCAGCGGGAAGCGGGTCTCACCTGAGTAGGCCTTGTGCGGCTCGGCCACGGCGCACGCGGGCGGCGAGAACCAGAACGCGCGGTAGTAGGCCTTGCGGTAGTAGTAGCAGGTCATCCGGAAGCCCAGCGGGAAGATCAAGATGATCAGCGCCGCCGACAGCGGGAACGCCTTGAAGGGCTGGCCGAAGTCGGACGCGCCTTCCACGCAGTCGCCCAGGCAGGGCGAGTAGAACGGCGAGAGGTACGGCGAGGAGTAGTAGTCGCGGCCCATGAAGGCGCGCACCGTCGCATAGACCACGAAGGCGAAGAAGACCACGAACGTCGCCAGCGGTGCGAGCCACCAGCGGTCCTCTCGGAGCGTCCGCTCCGGGATCTGTGCCCTGGTGGGTCCGGTCACGCCGGTGTCCGTCGATGCCACAAGTTCCTCCGCTGGTCAGACAACGTCCCCGACTATGGCGGGTGTCACACCGGAGCGGAAGGGGGCGCGCCCTGGACCGGCCCGAAGAAAAGCCCGCCAAGGGGGAACCCGCAAGCCCCAGCGCTGCGACAGTAAGAGTGTGAAGGCCTGGGCCGACCGTTGCGACGCGGAGCTGGTGGCAGCTCTGGCGGACGACGACCTGGGAGCCCTCCGCGAGCTCTACGCCCGGCACTCCCCCTGGCTCTCCGTGCGGCTGGCACGCCGGTGCAGCGACCCCGACCTGGTGGCGGACGCCCTGCAGGACTGCTTCACCGCCGCGTGGAGGGGAGCCTCGACCTGGCGCGGGGACGGCGAGGTGGCCGGATGGCTCTGGGGGATCGCCTTCCGCCGTCTCGTCTCCCGGCTGCGCAGCAAGCCCGACGCGCTGCTCGTCCCGCTCGACAGCTGGGAGGAGCGCCCCGAGCCCAGCGCCGAGGAGCGGGTGCTCCTCGGCATCGAGTACGGCGACCTCGGGGCGGCCCTGGGCCGGCTGAGCCCGGAGATGCGGTCGGTCGTGCAGGCCACCGTCCTGGACGGACTGTCCAGCAAGGAGGCCGCGCTGCTGCTCGGCATCCCCCAGAACACGGTGAAGACCCGGTTGCACCGGGCCAAGGCGCACCTGCGCCAGGACCTGGCAGGAGGACTGACATGACATGGCACATCGAGGGGCGGCTGCTCGCCGACTACGTCGACGGTCGCGCCGACGCCGTCTCGGGCAACTCCGTCGAGCAGCACGTGGTGCGGTGCTCCGCGTGTCGGAGCCACCTCAACGACCTGGTCGACGACCCCATGCTGACGACCGTCTGGGACCGGGTGCTCGACACGGTGCAGGCACCGACGCCGTCGCTCGGGGAACGGCTGCTCCGCCGAGCCGGCCTCACCCCCGGCGATGCCCTGCTGCTCTGGGCAGCACCTGCCTTCCGGGCCCCGTGGCTGGCGGCCACGCTGGTCACGCTCGCCTTCGCCACGCTGGCCGCCGCCTCGTCGGAGACACGCGGGATGCTGCTGTTCGTCCTCGTCGCGCCGCTGCTGCCGGTCGCCGGCGTGGCCCTCGCCTACGGTCCCGACGCCGACGAGGCACACGAGGCGACCGTGCCGACGCCGTACCCGGCCCTGCGGCTGGTCCTGCTCCGCACCGTGGCCGTGCTCACCACCACGCTGCCCGTCACCCTGGTCGCGGGGCTGTTGCTGCCGGGCAGTCCGGCGGTCGCCGTGGCCTGGCTGGCCCCGTCGCTGGCCGGGGTGGCCCTCACCCTCGCCTTGTCCACATGGCTCAGCGTGGCCCGCTCGGCCATCTGCGTCGCTCTCGGTTGGGGTGTCCTGGCGGCCACCCTGGCCGGCCCCGCCTCGGGCTCACCGGCACTCTCGCTCGAGCCCTGGTTCATCCCCGCCTACCTCGCCCTCGCCGTCGCCTCCGCCGCCGTGCTCGTCCTGCGCGGCGACCATCTCGCCCACCTTGGAGGAAGCTCATGAACACCGTCGAGATCGCCAACGTCTCCAGGCGCTTCGGCGCCACCCCGGTCCTGCAGGACGTCACCCTCCAGCTCGGCGGCGGGGTCACCGGACTGCTCGGACCCAACGGCGCCGGCAAGACCACCTTGCTGAGGATGCTCGCCACGGTGCTGCCGCCGAGCGAGGGCCGCCTGACCCTGCTGGGACAGGATCCGTCGACCGCGACCGGTCGCACCGCCGTACGCCGTCGTCTGGGGTACCTGCCGCAGGAGCTCGGCTACCCGCGCGGCTTCACGCCCTTCCGGTTCGTCGACTACATGGCCGCCCTCAAGGAGTGGTCCGAGCCCGACGCCCGGCACGCGGAGGTACGCCGCGTGCTCGAGCTGGTCGGCCTCACCGACCACTCGACCCGCCGGCTGCGCAGGCTGTCGGGCGGGCAGCGGCACCGCGTCGGTCTCGCCCAGGCCCTGATCGGCGACCCCGACCTGCTCATCCTCGACGAGCCCACGACCGGTCTCGACCCCGAGCAGCGCGCCTCCCTGCGCCGGGTGCTCTCCGGCGCCGGCCACCGCGCCACCGTGCTGTTGGCCACCCACCAGACCGAGGACGTGGCGGCCCTGTGCGAGCGCGTCGTCGTCCTGGACGCCGGACACATCCGCTGGCAGGGCCCGGTGCGCGAGCTGGTCGCCACGGCCACCGGACGCGTGTGGCTCGCCGACTCGGAGGCACCCGACGCCCTGGCCACCTGGCGTACCGGCACCGGCCGCATCCACCACGTCGGTCATCACCCACCCGACGACGCCGAGCTCGTCGAGCCCTCGGTGGAGGACGCCTACCTGTTGCTGCGCGGCAGCGACCGTTCGACGGCGGCGGCGTGATGAGCACCCTGGCCCACACCGGGACAGCCTCGTCGTCGCCGGTGCTCGTCCTCGCGGGGATCGAGGCCCGGAGGCTGTTGCGCCACCCGGTGTTCGTGATCGCCGTCGTCATGTTCGTGTGGCTGCTCGGCAGCGCCACCCTCGTCAGGCCGGAGCCGAACCTCCAACGCATGTCGGAGTCGTGGGCGATCCTCACCGCCTTCTACCTCGGGCTCGCGGGCTTCCTGGCCATGTACCGCCTCACCCGATCCACCGCCCGCTCCCACGACGTCGTCGACGCGGCCCCGGTCGACGAGGAGAGGCGCACCCTCGCCCTGTGCCTGGTCTGCCTCGTGCCGCTCGGTCTCGCGGTCGCCAGCGGTGCCTTCACGGTGCTCGTCTGGGACCCGGGCCCGATCACCGATCCCGGCTTCTACGGGGAGCTGCCGTGGAGCGACGTGTGGCTCTTCAACGTCAGCGTGCTGCTGGCCGCACTGGGCGGGCCGCTGCTCGGTGTCGCCGTGGGCCGGTGGTGGACGTGGCCGATGGCCGGCGCCGTCACGGCCGTCGTCCTGGTCGCCTGGTGTGTCTCGACGGGCTTCACCACGACCGGCTTCTGGACCACCCTCCACCACCAGGCCGGACCGTTCACTCTGTTGGTCACGGGGGCCTCATCGGAGGAGACGTTCCGCCAGGCCGGGTCCTGGTGGTGGCGGGTGCCGTACGTCGCAACCCTGTGCGCCCTGTGCGTGATCGCCGCCCTGGCACACGGCGCCAGGGGCGAGCGGCGCCACCAGCTCGCGCGGGTGCTCGTCGGCGTGGGCACGCTGGCCATCGGGCTGCTCGTCGTGTCGGCGATGACCGGTGCCGAGGGAGGGCTCCTGTGGCGCGCCTCGTAGAGCTGAGGTCCCTGGCCCTCACCGACGTGCTGGCACCGGTCGCCGCGGGGTGCGCGCTGCTCGTGGCGAGTCTGGCGGGGGTGCTGGACGGGCCGGCACCCCCGCTGCTCTGGCTCGGGCTCGGCGGCCTCGCACTGGGGGTCGCGCCGTGCCTGGACGATCCGGCCGCCCCGGTGACGTCGTCGGTGCCGGTCTCGAGGCGTCGCCGGATGCTTCAGCGACTGTGCGTCCCCGCTTCGGTGATCGCCGGCTGGGGTGGCTACGCCGGGCTCGTCGACGGCCGCAACGGCCTCGCCGGGGAGCGTCTCTTCCTCACCGGCGCCGGCGTCGTGGTGGCGGTCGTCGCGACGTGCGGCGCCCTCCGTCGCTGGGGCCACGAGCAACCGGGACCGGCAGTCGGCTCGCTCGCCCTCGTGCTCGTCGTCGGCTGCATGCTGTTCCAGCCGTTCGCTGGTGACCTGGTGGTCCTCCAGGCGTACGCCGGCCAGACGACGGCCGGCGTCTGGCTGGCGGTCCTGGCCGGGTCGGCGCTCACCTTGGCGTGGGCGTCGGGCGACCCGCTCAGACGAGCTAGATGAAGCCGACGCGACTGCGCTTCAGCCCCGGGAAGACCGTGGCGGACGAGGCCCCGAACCGGGTCTCGACGACGTCGGCGAGCACGTTGCGGTAGTCGGTGGTCACCGAGAGGTCGGCGTCGTAGGTGTTGGCGAGACCGGGCCACCGGCCGTGGTAGCCGCCCTTGACGCCCGCACCGACCGCGAACATCACGTTGCCGTGCCCGTGGTCGGTGCCGTTGCCGTCGTTCTCGACGACGCGGCGACCGAACTCGCTGATGGTGAGCAGGGTGACCTTCGGCGCCTGCGGACCGAGGTCGGCCATGAAGGCCGCGATGGAGCTCGCGAGGTCCTTGGCCTTGTCGGCCATCGCGCCGCCGTCGGCCGAGCCCATGCCGGTGTGCATGTCCCAGCCGCCGTGGTCGACGGTGATCACCTCGACGCCGACGTCCCCGCGGATGATGCGGGCGGCTGTCGACAGCGCCCGGCCCAGGCTGCTGCCGGGGTAGGTCTTGGAGTTGTCGAGGGCCACCTGCGCCGGGTCGAAGGCGTCGATGGCCGAGAAGACCGAGCGGATGCTCGAGCCGAGACCACCCGACTCGTTGGCCCACAAGGTCTCCAGGGACAGCTTGCGCCGGCCCTCCTTGTCGGCGCCCGGCACCTCGACGCTCCTCACGCTGCTGCCCGACATGTACTTGCTCGGACCGTAGAGCGCCGTGGGCACGGTGCCGACACCGAAGCCCTGCAACGGGTGCGTGCCCGCGGTCGTGCCGACCAGCCGGTTGAGCCAGCCGACGCGCTGGCTCGACCCGGGGTCGGCGTCCTCGACCTCCTCCATCGCGGCGAAGTGCGAGCGGTTGGCGACCGGCAGCCCGGTGGCGTGCACCGCAGCCACCTGCCCGGCGTTCCACAGCGGCAGGAGGGCGGTCATGTTGGGGTGCAGCCCGAACATGGCGTCCTTCGCGAGCAGCCGGTCGGCGGGTACGGCGATGCGCGGGCGCGCCGCGTAGTAGACCGGGTCGGCGTGCGGGACCACCAGGGACAGACCGTCGGCCGCGCCGCGCAGCGAGACGACGACCAGCACCGACGCCGCGCTCGCGGCCGACGCCGGGGATGCGGTGACGACGGCACTGCCGACGGCGGTGGTGGCGCCGGCCAGGGCGAGGGCGCCGGCGAAGAGCCCGCGCCTCGAGATCGCGGCGTACTCCTCGCAGCAGGGAGTGGTGGGGTTCGCTGGGGACGTGGTCATGGGGTTCACCTGGTGAAGTGGTCGGGCGAGTCGAGGAAGGTCGCGAGGAAGCGCGGGAACATCCAGTCGGCGAGCGGATGGTCGACGTCGATCGGCTCGTCCGCGTCGTAGCCGGTGGCCCGCTTGCAGGCGAGCAGCAGCGTGCCGGTGGCGCGTCGGTGCAGGATCCGCTCGGACATGAAGTCGACGTACTCGTCGAAGCGCAGCTGCGGCTCCGGCAGCCACGACACCGGCTTGCGGAAGACGATGTCGCCTCCGGCCGACCCGCCACCGGCCATGGCGTAGTGCGTCGACATCGAGCCGAGCAGGCGCGACGGCGACGACCAGCCGGCGTTCACGATCGGGGCTCCGTCCGGTGGTGACCAGGTGTGCGGCGGCGGGCCGATCTGGCTGGTCTGCCACAGCAGCGCGGCGACGGCGGAGTCGCCGTACGCAGCACCCGTCGGCGGCTTGCTGATGGTGGGTCCGAGCACGCGGAGCGTGGCGACGATGTCCTCGCCGGCGTCGCGCACCTTCTTGCCCTCGGCCTTCCTGAAGGCCTTGGAGGCCACGAGGACCCGCAGGACGGGGGCGATCGCGGTGTCGTTCTCGAGGTAGACGCGGGCCAACTGCCGCACGAGCGAGGCCGGCGGGTCGTCGCTGACGAACTTGACGGCCAGCTTGGTGGCCAGGTGCCGGGCGGTGTCGGGGTGGTGGGCCAGGTGCTTGAGGTACTCGCGGGTGACCCTCTTGCCGTCGGCCTTGCGGTTCTTGTGCTTGAAACCCTTGACCTTCACCCGGCCCCGGTAGTGCGTGTCGTAGAGGTAGAGCGCCTTCCACGCCTCGCGGTCGACGGTCCAGCCCGTCAGGATGCGCGCGGAGTCGACCACGTCCCGCTCGGTGTAGTTGCCGACGCCCACCGTGTGCAGCTCGAGCAGCTCACGACCGAGGTTCTCGTTCGGGTGCTCCTTGGTCGACCTGTCGGCCGCGAAGTACATCAGGTTCGCCGGGTGGGTCGCGGCGGCGAGCAGCATCTCGTCGAAGCGGCCGAGCGCGTGCTTGCGGATGACGCGGCCGTAGTCGGCGCGGTAGGTGAAGTGCGGGTCGCCCACGGCGGGCACGTGCAGGTGGTTCTCCCAGAACGCTGTCATCACCTCGAGCACCTGGCGCTCGGAGTGGACGTTGCGCAGGATCACCGCACGCACGTAGTCGTTCATCACCTGGTAGCCGGCCTCGACGCCGGTGACCTGCCGCTGCCACAGGGTGCCCGGACCCAGCCGCAGGCTCGGCCACCATGTCGCGACCTGCTCCGCCCTGCTGTCGCGGATCTTCGAGGGCCTCAGCTGGCGCTCGAACCAGGCCTCGGCGCCACCTCGACGTCGTACGTCGCGCGCCAGCTCGGGCGTGAGCCCGAACGAGAAGCGGGTGACCAGGTGGCGGTCCTGCTTCGAGAGCAGCTTGCGCCTGCTGCGCCGCTTGCGCGGCTTCAGCGCCTCAGAGGTCGTGGAGAGGAGGGGCGAGAGGACGGCGGCGGTGCCGAGACCGGCGCCGACGAGCGCGCGCCGACCGAGCGGGGAGGTCGCTGGGGGCATAGGGATGCTTCCGGAGCAGGGGAGGGTCGCGACACGCTAGCGCGAGCACGGGGTGAAAGGTAAAGAGCCGGAAGGGTGAATGTCACACGCCCCGGGCTCCTGCCGGGGGTGTCGCTGGCGGTACGGTGACGCACGTGGCAACCCAAGTTTCCGGCCCGAGCCTGGTCTCAGGAGCTCGCGCCTCGCGCTCCACGATCGCCCTCAAGCTCCTGATGGCCGTCAGTGGATTCGTCTTCATCGGCTACGTGCTCCTGCACATGTACGGCAACCTCAAGGCCTTCTCCGGCCATGACGCGTTCAACGAGTACGCCCACCACCTGCGCACCTTCGGCGAGCCGATGCTCCCGCACGAGGGCCTGCTGTGGATCGTGCGCGTCGTGCTGGTGCTGTCGCTGGTCGCCCACGTGTACGCCGGTGTCGCGCTCTGGCGGCGCGCGCAGCTCGCCCGCCCGATCAAGTACGTCGTGAAGAAGAACACCGGCGCCATCCCGGCCAGCCGGCTGATGCGCTGGGGCGGCGTGACGATCCTGCTCTTCTTGGTGTGGCACCTGCTGAACTTCACCGTCGGCAAGATCAACGTCGACGGCGGAGCCACCAACGATCCCTACAACCTGGTCGTCGACTCGTTCGCGACCTGGTGGCTCACCCTCATCTACCTGGCCGCGATGGCGATGCTCGGCGCGCACATCCACCACGGCTTCTGGAGCGCCTGCCAGACCCTTGGCCTCACCGGCACACAGCGCGCGCGCACCCTCGCCAAGCGGGTCGCGTTCACCTTGGCGGTCGTCATCGCCGGAGGGTTCTCGCTGGTCCCGATCTTCGTCCTCGCCGGCGTCATCGAGAAGTAAGGCAACGCACCCATGACCGACATGCCGGACACCACCCTCACGTCCCACCCCTCCCAGGACTCCCCCGTCGACGGCGCGACCGACGACGCCGCGGGCTACTACACGCCGGGCGCCCCGATCTCCGACACCAAGGCCCCGGGCGGCCCGATCGCCGAGCGCTGGAGCACCCGCAAGTTCGAGGCGCGGCTGGTCAACCCGGCCAACCGCCGCAAGCTGTCGGTGATCATCGTCGGCACCGGTCTGGCCGGCGGCTCCGCAGCAGCAACGCTCGGCGAGGCCGGCTACGTCGTGAAGTCCTTCTGCTACCAGGACTCCCCGCGTCGCGCGCACTCCATCGCCGCGCAGGGCGGCATCAACGCCGCCAAGAACTACAAGGAGGACGGCGACTCCGTCCACCGCCTCTTCTACGACACGGTCAAGGGCGGCGACTACCGCTCCCGCGAGTCCAACGTCTACCGGCTGGCCGAGGTCTCGACCAACATCATCGACCAGTGCGTGGCCCAGGGCGTCCCGTTCGCCCGCGAGTACGGCGGCCTCCTCGACAACCGCTCGTTCGGCGGCGTCCAGGTCTCCCGCACGTTCTACGCCCGTGGCCAGACCGGACAGCAGCTCCTGCTCGGCGCCTACCAGGCGCTCGAGCGCCAGGTGCACGCCGGCACCGTCGAGACGTTCACCCGCCACGAGATGCTGGAGCTCATCGTGGTGGACGGCAAGGCGCGCGGCATCATCGCCCGCGACATGGTCACGGGTGAGATCGAGACCCACCTCGCCGACGTCGTCGTGCTCGCGAGCGGTGGCTACGGCAACGTCTTCTACCTCTCGACCAACGCGATGGGCTGCAACGTCACGGCCACGTGGCGTGCGCACCGCAAGGGCGCCTACATGGCCAACCCCTGCTACACGCAGATCCACCCGACCTGCATCCCGGTCTCGGGGTCGCACCAGTCGAAGCTGACGCTGATGAGCGAGTCGCTGCGCAACGACGGCCGCATCTGGGTGCCGAAGAAGCAGGCCGACTGCGCCAAGGACCCGCGCGAGATCGCCGAGGCGGACCGCGACTACTACCTCGAGCGGATGTACCCCTCCTTCGGCAACCTCGTCCCCCGCGACATCGCCTCGCGGGCCGCCAAGACGGTGTGCGACGAGGGTCGCGGCGTCGGGCCCGAGGTCGAGGGCGTACGTCGTGGCGTCTACCTCGACTTCGCCGACTCGATCGCTCGCCTCGGCCGCGACGGCATCGAGGAGAAGTACGACAACCTCTTCGACATGTACGCCCGCATCACCGGCGAGAACCCCTACGAGACGCCGATGCGGATCTACCCGGCGGTCCACTACGTGATGGGTGGCCTGTGGGTCGACTACGACCTGCAGTCGACGATCAAGGGCCTGTTCGTCACCGGTGAGGCCAACTTCTCCGACCACGGCGCCAACCGCCTCGGCGCCTCGGCGCTGATGCAGGGCCTGGCCGACGGCTACTTCGTGCTCCCGCACACCATCCGCGACTACCTCGCCGACGGCCCGTTCGAGACCGTCGACGAGCAGCACCCCGCCGTGGTCGAGGCCCGCGAGATGGTGGAGAGCCGGATCAACCACTTCATGACCGTGGGCGGGACCCGCAGTGTCGACTCCTACCACCGCGAGCTCGGCAACATCATGTGGGAGTACTGCGGCATGGAGCGCACCGAGGACGGCCTGCGCAAGGCCATCGACCTGATCCGTTCGCTCAAGGACGACTTCAACCGCAACGTGAAGGTGCTCGGCAGCGCCGCCAGCCTCAACCAGAACCTCGAGAAGGCCGGCCGGGTGGCCGACTTCTTCGAGCTCGGTGAGCTGATGTGCATCGACGCGCTCAACCGACGCGAGTCGTGTGGCGGCCACTTCCGCGCCGAGTCGGCCACCGAGGACGGCGAGGCGCTGCGCCACGACGACCAGTTCGCCTACGTCGCGGCGTGGGAGTTCGCAGGGGACGGCGAGGCGCCGGTGCTCCACAAGGAAGAGCTCACCTACACGGCCATCGAGATGAAGCAGCGGAGCTACAAGTGAGCGGAATGGACCCGAAGTGAGCGAAGGACAGAACATGCACATCACCCTGGAGATCTGGCGCCAGGCCGACGCGTCGAGCAAGGGTGAGATGCGGACCTACGAGGTCGACGACGTGTCACCGGACATGTCGTTCCTCGAGATGCTCGACGTGCTCAACGAGCGGCTCAACGCCGAGGGCGAGGAGCCGGTGGCGTTCGACTCCGACTGTCGCGAGGGCATCTGCGGCATGTGCGGCCTGATGATCAACGGCGAGCCGCACGGGCCGGAGGTCACCACGACCTGCCAGCTGCACATGCGCACGTTCAAGGACGGCGACACCATCACCATCGAGCCGTGGCGTGCCGGCGCGTTCCCGGTGATGAAGGACCTCGTCGTGGACCGCGGCGCCTTCGACCGGATCATCCAGCAGGGCGGTTACATCTCGGTCAACACCGGCTCGGCGCCCGAGGCGCACTCGGTGCCCGTGCCCCGTGACGACGCCATGCGTGCCTTCAACGTGGCGACCTGCATCGGCTGCGGTGCGTGCGTGGCCGCGTGTCCCAACGGCTCCGCCTCGCTGTTCATGGGTGCGAAGATCACCCACCTCGGCGAGCTGCCGCAGGGTCAGCCCGAGCGCGACGCGCGGGTCGCCAACATGGTCGCCCAGCACGACCACGAGGGATTCGGTGGCTGCACCAACATCGGTCAGTGCACTGCTGCCTGCCCCAAGGAGATCCCGCTCGACGTGATCTCCCAGCTCAACAAGGACCTCCGCACGGCGATGCGGCACGGCCACTGACCCCTGCTCCGACGCACGCCCGCACCGGCACAGGGTCCGCCGGACCCGGCCGCGATGACGCTACGTTGGCCAGGATGAAGATCCTGATCTCCGCCGACATGGAGGGCGCGACCGGCGTCACCTGGCCCGCCGACTGCGAGCCGGGCACCCCGGAGTGGCGGCGCTGCCGGCCGATGTTCACCTCCGACGTGAACGCCGCGATCGTCGGGTTCCTCGAGGGCGGCGCCACCGAGGTGCTGGTCAACGAGGCGCACTCCACGATGCGCAACCTGTTGCTGGAGGAGCTCGACCAGCGGGCCAGCATGCTCACCGGCCGGCACAAGGACCTCACCATGGTCGAGGGCGTGCAGCACGGCGACGTCGACGCGATCGCCTTCGTCGGCTACCACACGGGAGCCGGCACCGAGGGGGTGCTGGCGCACACCTACCTCCCCAACTCCATCACCGGCGTGTGGCTCGGCGGCACCGCCGCGAGCGAGGGCTTCCTCAACGCCGTCGTCTGCGCCGAGTACGGCGTCCCGGTGGTGCTGGTGACCGGCGACGACCGCGCGTGCCTCGACGCCGCGACGTACGCACCGGATGCGCGGACGGTGGCGGTGAAGGACTACGTCTCGCGCTACGCGGCGGTCTGCCGGCCACCCGCGCGCACGTACTCCGACATCGTGGCTGCCTCGCAGGAGGCGATGTCCCTTGCAGGACGGCAGGCGCCCCGGTCCTCGGGGCCGTTCGAGGTCGAGATCGAGGTCGACGCGACCCACCTCGCCGGCAACGCCTGCATGGTGCCCGGTGTCGAGCGGGTGAGCGAGCGACGGGTCCGCTACTCCAGTCCGACCGCCCACGACATGATCCGCACGTTCAAGGCCGTGACGACGCTGATCGCGAACGCCGTCGAGAAGCACTATGGCTGATCGCGACACCGAGGTCGTCGGGTTCACCTCCGACCTCATCCGGATCGACACCACCAACCGTGGGGGCGGTGACTGCACCGAGCGGCCGGCCGCCGAGTACGTCGCCACCCAGCTCGCCGACGCCGGGCTGGCGCCGCTGCTGCTCGAGTCCGCCCCCGGCCGGGCCAACGTCGTCGTCCGTCTGCCGGGCGAGGACCGTGCTCGGCCGGGCCTGCTGGTCCACGGCCACCTCGACGTCGTCCCCGCCGAGCCCGCCGACTGGTCGGTGCCGCCGTTCTCCGGCGAGGTCGCCGACGGCTGGGTCTGGGGACGCGGCGCGATCGACATGAAGGGCACGGTGGCGATGATGCTCACGGTCGCCCGCCGGTTGGCCCGCGAGGGTCGGCGGCCCGCACGCGACGTCGTACTCGCGTTCACGGCCGACGAGGAGGACAGCGCCGAGGCCGGCTCCGACTGGCTGGTGCGCGAGCACGCAGACCTGTTCGAGGGCTGCACCGAGGGCATCAGCGAGTCGGGCGCCTACACCTTCCACGCCGGTGCCGGCGTGCGGCTCTACCCGGTCGGTGCCGGCGAGCGGGGCACGGCCTGGCTCGAGCTGACGGCGCACGGGACGGCCGGGCACGGCTCTCGGGTCAACCACGACAACGCCGTCGGCACGCTGGCCGCTGCCGTCGCCCGGATCCACGCCCACCGGTGGCCGGTGCGGCTGACGCCGACCGTCACCGCGGCGCTGCGCGAGATCGGTGGCGCGGTGGGCGTCGCGCTCGACCCGGACGACGAGGACTTCGACGTCGACACGGCCATCGCGAGGCTCGGACCGGCCGGTGCGCTGGTCGCGTCGACGGTCCGCAACAGCGCCAACCCGACGGTGCTGCAGGCCGGCTACAAGGTCAACGTCATCCCCGGCTCGGCCACCGCACGCGTGGACGGCCGCGTGCTCCCCGGCGGCGCGGCCGAGTTCGAGACCACGCTCGACCGGCTGTGTGGGGACGGGGTGGCCTGGCGCTACCTGCACCGCGAGGTGCCTCTGGAGGCGGCCGTCGACTCCCCCACGTTCGCCGCGATGCGAGCGTCGCTCCAGGCCGAGGACCCGGGTGGGCACGTGGTCCCCGTCTGCCTGGCCGGTGGCACCGATGCCAAGCAGTTCTCCCGGCTGGGCATCACCGGCTACGGTTTCGCGCCGCTGCGGCTCCCCGACGGCTTCGACTACTCCGCCGCCTTCCACGGCATCGACGAGCGGGTGCCGGTCGCCGGGCTCGAGTTCGGCGTCGACGTGCTCGATCGCTTCCTGGCAACCTGCTGAATCCACCCGTCGAGGAGAGGGACCGATGACCACCACTGCGACGCACGGCTCCTGGCCGTCACCCATCTCGGCGCTCGACGCAGCCGCCGGCGACGGCATGCCGCGCTGGGTCTCGGCCGACGGCGATGCGGTCTGGTGGTGCGAGCCACGGCCGGCCGAGGGTGGCCGGGTGGCCCTCGTGCGCCGCATCGGGGACGGGCCGGTCGAGACGGTGCTGCCCGCCCCGTGGAACGTCCGCAGCCGGGTCCACGAGTACGGCGGCCGCTGCTACCTGGTGCTTCCCGACCGGTCCGTCGTGTTCAGCGAGTACGCCGACCAGCGGCTCCACCACGCCCGTGACGGCAGCGCCCCGGCACCCATCTCGCCGGCTCCGGCGATCGCGGGCGGGCTGCGCTACATCGAGCCGTTCCTCTCCCCCGATGCCACGGAGGTCTGGTGCATCCGCGAGGAGCACCACAGCGAGAGCCCGAGCGACCTGAGCCGGACGATCGTGGCGGTCCCGCTCGACGGCTCTGCCGTGGACGATCCCGGCCGGGTCCGGGTCGTGGTCGAGGACGGACACTTCCTGGCCTGCCCCGAGCTCTCCCCTGACGCCACCCGGTTGTCCTGGCTCACGTGGGAGCACCCGCAGATGCCGTGGGACGCGACCCTGCTGCGCGTGGCCGAGATCGCCGACGGCACGGCGATCGACGCGCGGACGGTGGCTGGGGGTGCCGACGAGTCGGTGCCGCAGGCCTGCTGGCTCGACGACTCGACCATCCTCGCGGCCAGCGACCGCAGCGGCTGGTGGAACCTGCACCGCATCGACCTCGACTCCGGCCGCGCCGAGAGCGTCTGCCCCCGCGACGAGGAGTTCGCCGGTCCTTTGTGGAACCTCGGGCCGCGCTGGTTCGGCGTCCTGGACGACGGCCGCGTCGCCACCCTGCACGGCAGCGGCGCGCTGGGCCTGGGACTGCTCGACCTCCGCACCGGAGTCCTCGACGACGTGCGCTCCGAGCACACCGAGTGGTCCGGACAGCTGTGCGTCGCGGGCGATCGCGTCCTGGCCGTGGCCGGGGCCGGCGACCGGCCGTTCCAGGTCGTGTCGGTCAACGTGACCACGGCGGAGTCGACCGTCGTGTCCGTGGAGGCGGGGCCAGGTGAGCTCGCCGCCTGGCTGCCGGTCCCCGAGCACCGCACCTTCTCCGGTCCCGGCGGCGACGTCCATGCGCACCTCTACCCGCCGCGCAGCCCCACCTACGTCGGTCCCGAGGGCGACCCGGCGCCGTACGTCGTGTTCGTGCACGGTGGCCCGACCAGCCGGTCACCGATGGTGGAGGACCTCGAGATCGCGTTCTTCACCAGCCGCGGCATCGGCGTCGTCGACGTCAACTACGGCGGCTCGACCGGCTACGGGCGCGCCTACCGCAACCGGCTGCGCGACAGCTGGGGCGTGGTCGACGTGGACGACTGCGTGGCCGTGGCCCGGGCGCTCGTCGACGAAGGGCTCGCAAGCGCCGACCGGCTGGCCATCCGCGGGCTCAGTGCCGGTGGCTGGACGACGGCGGCGGCGCTGGGGTCCACCGATGTGTTCGCCTGCGGCACCATCGCCGCTCCGATCCTGGACCTGGTCGCGTGGCAGGGCTCGGGCACCCACGACTTCGAGGCCCACTACCTGCACAGCCTCGTCGGCCCCTGGCCGGAGACCGCGGCCCGCTACGAGGAGCGCTCACCGTTGGCGATGGCCGACCGGGTGGAGGCCCCGTTCCTGCTGATGCAGGGTGACGAGGACGTGATCTGCCCGCCGTCGCAGGCAGCCGACTTCCTCGCCCGCACCTCCGGGCGCGACGTGCCGCACGCACACATCGTGTTCGCCGGCGAGCAGCACGGCTGGCGACAGGCATCGACGATCGCGGCCACCCTCGAGGCGGAGCTCTCGCTGTACGGCCAGGTCCTCGGCTTCGAGCCGCCCGGCATCGCCCGGCTGGAGCTGCACCCGTGAGCGCACGGCTGGAGCCGCTCACCAGGCCGCCTCGGCTGCGACCGGGCGACCGCGTCGCGGTCGTGGCGCCCAGCGGGCCGGTGCCCCGCGACCGGCTCGAGGCGGGCTGCGCGATCCTCCGCGAGTGGGAGCTCGAGGTCGTGGTCGCACCGCACGCGCTCGAGGTGCACCCCGGTCTCGGCTACCTCGCCGGCAGCGACCGGGCCCGCGCCGACGACCTCCAGGACGCCTGGCTCGACCCCTCGGTCGACGGCGTGCTCTGCGCGCGCGGCGGGTACGGCGTCCAGCGGATGGCCGATCTGCTCGACTGGCGGGCCATGGCTGCGGTGGCACCCAAGGTGTTCGCTGGCTACAGCGACATCACCGCGCTGCACGAGGCGTTCGCGACCCGGCTCGGCGCGGTCACCCTGCACGCGCCGATGGTCGGGACGGCCCCGTTCATCGAGGCCGGTGTCACCACCGAGCTCCTCCGGGCGACGCTGTTCGAGCCGGACGCACAGCTGCGCCTCACCTCGGGCACGGCGCAGACCCTGGTGCCCGGCGTCGCCCACGGAGTCACACTGGGCGGTTGCCTGAGCCTGCTGTGCGCCGAGATCGGGACGCCGACAGCCCGGCCCGGGGCGGCCGGCGGCATCGTCCTGCTCGAGGACGTCGAGGAGGAGCGCTACCGGCTCGACCGCTTCCTCACCCAGCTGCTGCGCGTCGGCTGGTTCGACGGGGTGGCCGGCATCGCGCTCGGCTCCTGGGTCGACTGCGAGGACGGCGTCCGCGAGCTGATGCTCGACCGGCTGGGCGGCCTGGGGGTCCCGATCGTGTGGGAGCTCGGGTTCGGCCACTGCCCGACGGCGATCACCGTCCCGCTCGGCGTGCCGGCGACCCTCGACGCCGACGCCGCCACGCTCACCCTCGAGGGGCCGGCGCTGACCTGACGCGGGCGTAGTGGCAGGCCACCTGCGAGGTCGCGTCGGCGCTGAGGATCTCCAGGTCGACCGTGCGGCACCTGTCCCCCACCCCGGCCTCGTCCGCGGCGCCGGAGGCGAGCACCGGACACCGCAGGTGGAACCGGCAACCACCGGGGATCCTCGCCGGGTCGGGTGGCTCGCCGGTCAGCACGGTGGGTTCGGCGTCACCACCCGTCGCGTCGGGCAGCACGGACAGCAACGCCTGCGTGTAGGGGTGCTCGGGGGCCGAGAGGATCTTCTCGACGGGTCCGGTCTCCACGATCCGGCCGAGGTACATCACCGCGACGCGGTCGGCGATGTTCCACGCGAGCCCGAGGTCGTGGGTGACGACGAGGCACGACAGGCCCAGGTCGTCGCGCAGCCGCAGCAGCAGGGCGAGGATCTCGCCGCGCACCGAGGCGTCCAGGGACGCCACGGGCTCGTCGGCGACGATCACGCTCGGGTGCAGCACGAGCGCGCCGGCGATCACCACGCGCTGGCGCTGGCCACCGGAGAGCTCATGGGGGTAGCGCAGGAAGAAGCGCTCGGGCGGTCGCAGCCCGGCCCTCGACAGGGCGTCGGCGACGGCCGCCTGCTCGTCGGCCACGCCACCGTGGATGCGCAGCCCCTCGGCGACCGCCTCGTAGACGGTGTGCCGGGGGTTGAGCGAGCCGGTGGGATCCTGCAGCACCAGCTGGACCTCGCGACGGTACGCCGTCAGGGCCCTGCTGGAGTAGGACAGCGGCTTGTCGTCGTACACGACGGTGCCCCGGGTGGGACGTTCGAGACCAAGCAGGGTGCGAGCCAGCGTCGTCTTCCCGCAGCCGGACTCCCCCACCAGGGCCACGATCTCCTGCGGTCGCACGTGGATGTCGACGCCGTCGACGGCACGGGCCACCCCGCTGCCACCGCGCACCGGGAAGTCGACGTGGAGTCCTTCGGCGCGCAGTCCACCCTCGCTCATCGCGCCGCCTCCACGGCGGGCACGGCGAGACCGCGGCCGTGGTCGGGCAGCACCAGCACGCACGCCGCCCGGGTCGCGTCGCCGGCCGGCCACAGCTCGGGGTCGACGTGGTCGCAGACGTCGAGGGCGGACGGGCAGCGGGGTCGGAAGCTGCAGCCGGCCGGGAGGTCGGCCGGGTCGGGCGGGTCGCCCGCCAGTCCGCGCGGCCTGCGGCGGGACGCCGGGTCTCCGATCCGGGGAAAGGCCTCCGACAGGGCGGAGCTGTAGGGGTGACGCGCCGACTCGAAGACCTGTCGGGCCGGGCCCTCCTCGATGACCCGGCCGGCGTACATCACGGCCAACCGGTCGCAGGTGCCGGCGAGCACCGCGAGGTCGTGGCTGATCATCATCAGGCTGATGCCGTTGTCACGGACGAGCTCCTCGATCAGCCGCAGGATCTGGGCCTGCACCATCACGTCGAGCGCGGTCGTGGGCTCGTCGGCGACGATCAGCCGCGGGTTGCAGGCCAGCGCCATCGCGATCATCACCCGCTGCCGCTGACCGCCGGACAGCTCGTGCGGGTAGGCCCGGGCCCGCTCCGGCGGCAGCCCGACCTGGGTGAGCAGCTCGTCGACGCGCCGGTCGGCCACGGCCTGCGACACCCGCTCGTGCAGCAGGATCGGCTCGGCGATCTGGGCCCCGATGCGGTGCACGGGGTTGAGCGAGTGCATGGCTCCCTGGAAGACGATCGAGGTGCCCGCCCACCGCACGGCCCGCAGCCGGCCCCACGACATGGTGAGCACGTCCTCGCCCTCGAAGAGGATCCGGCCGCCCATGGTCGCGCTCGCGGGCAGCAGCCGCAGCAGCGCGAGGGCCACCGTCGACTTGCCGCACCCCGACTCGCCGGCCAGTCCCAGCTTCTGGCCGGCGTCGAGCGACAGGCTCAGCCCGCGTACGGCGGGCACCGGGCCTCCGCCGGTGCGGTAGGTGACGGACAGGTCGTCGATCTCCAGCAGGGCCATCAACGGCCTCCCTGTCCTTGGCTCAGTCGGGGGTTGAGCACCTGCTCGAGGGCGCGGCCGACGAGGGTGAAGGCCAGCGCGACGAAGGCGATGGCGATGCCGGGCGGCAGGATCCACCACCACAGTCCGGCCGAGGTGGCGCCGGCGCCGCGCGCCTCCTGGAGCGTCGACCCCCACGAGATGCGCGAGGTGTCGCCCAGCCCGAGGAACGCCAGGGTCGACTCGGCGATGATCGTGCCGGCGACGAGCAGCGTCGTACGCGCGAGCACGATCGGCATCACGTTGGGCAGCACGTGGCGCGTCATCACGTGCCAGTGCCCGCCGCCGAGCGCCTTGGCACGCTCGATGTAGGGGCGGGACTCGACGGCCAGGGTCTGCGCCCGCACCAGGCGGGCGGTGACCGGCCAGGCCGTGACCCCGATCGCGATGATGATGGTGCTGAGCCCCCGGCCCAGGACGACGACCAGCGAGATGGCCAGCACGAGCGTCGGCAGGACGAGCACCCAGTCGGTGAACCGCATCAGGACCGACTCGACCCACCCGCGGAAGTGGCCGGCGGTGATGCCGATGAGCGTGCCGAGGAAGACCGACATGAACGTCGCCAGGAAGCCCACGGTCAGCGACACCCGCGCGCCCTCCCAGATGAGGTGCAGGATCGACCGGCCGAAGCTGTCGGTCCCGAGGGGGTAGCTCCAGCTCGGGGACGCCACGAACGGGCCGGGCGCCCGAGACACGCTCAGCTCCGCGGGGCTGATGAACAGCGGGGCGACCAGTGCGGCCACGCACGCCAGCACCAGTGTCACCAGGCCGACCATGCCGGAGGTGCTGCCCCGGAAGTCCCTCCACAGGCGGCGTACGGCGCGCCCTCGTCGCGCCCAGGCCAGGTGGCGCGGCACCGCGGCCGGTGTCGTGCTCATCGGCGCACCCGGGGGTCGAGGAAGGGATAGACGAGGTCGGCAAGGAGGTTCATCACGATCACCGCCGCTGAGAAGAAGAGGAACATGCCCTGGATGAGCGGCAGGTCGGGCACCTTGAGCGCCTCGTAGAACATGTTGCCGAGCCCTGGCCACGAGAAGACCGACTCCACCAGGATCGTGCCGGCGACCACCCCGCCGAGGTCGATCGCGATCATCGTCACCGTCGGCAGCAGGGCGTTGGGCACGGCGTGCCTGCGGCGCACGACGGCGTCGCGCAGGCCCTTCGCCCGCGCGGTGAGCAGGTAGTCGCTGCCCATCTCGTCGAGCAGCGAGGAGCGGATCACCAGCAGGTACTGCGCGTAGACGACCGCGACCAGCGTCACCACCGGCAGCACGAGGTGCAGCGCGACGTTGCCGATCAGGTCTGCGCCGCTCACCCCCGGGTCACGCATGCCGCCGGTCGGGAAGAGGCCGGGGACGGGCCCGAGGCCGGAGGAGAAGACGATGATCAGCATCAGTCCGAGCCAGAACGTCGGGACCGACCACAGGGTCAGCGCGATGCCCGTGCTGACCCGGTCCTCCCTGCTGCCGCTGCGCCAGCCCGACCTGATGCCGAGCCAGAGGCCGAGCACCGCCGACAGCACGGTGGCGGTGCCGACCAGCAGGATCGTCGGCATCAGCTTCTCGCCGATCAGGCCGGCCACCGACTCCGCCCCGCGGTACTGGAAGGAGGTGCCGAGGTCGAGGTGCACGAGCTGCACGACGTAGTCGATGAACTGGCGCCACAGCGGCTGGTCGAGGCCGAACTCGCGGCGCAGCGCGTCGAGCTGCTCGAGGCTGACGTTCTGGTCGTCCGTCATGGTCCGCACCGGGTCGCCGGGCAGCACCCGGAACAGGAAGAACCCGATGAAGGCCACCGCGAGCAGCGAGAGCGCGGCGCCGAGCAGCCGGCCGACGACGTAGCGGGTCGTCTTCCCCATCCGCCGCCTACTCGCGATCGCCGGCGCTGGTCGCCCTGCGTCGGGCGAACAGGACCCCGCCGGCGGCAAGGACCACCAGGACCCCGGCACCGATGCCGAGCGCTAGGCCGTTGGAGCCGTTGTCGTCGGCGCCGCCAGCGGCGCCGCCACCCCCCTCGGCACCGGCCGGTTGCGCGGACCACCAGCCCCAGTAGCCGTCCTGGCCGTAGATGTTGCCGTTGTCGGCCGGCTGCGTCTGCGGGCTGTCGACCTCGATCACGTCGGTGCGGTAGGCCTCGAGGATGTCGGGGTAGCCGAAGATGACCACGACGCCCTCGTTGTAGATCTCCTTCTGCATGTCGCGCACGATCTGCGCCCGCGCATCGGGGTCCAGCTCGGCCTTCTGCGCGGCGTACATCTGGTCGTACTCGGGATCGCACATGAACGAGTCGGTCTGGTACGACGCTCCCGGCTTCGCCGGACGGACGTCGCACGTCTGGATGCTGAAGATGTAGTCGGGGTCGGGGTTGACCGTCCAGCCCGTGAAGAGGAGGTCGAACTCGCCGGTGTCGAGGACCCCGCCGATGTCGTCGCTCGGTGTCGTCTTCACCTCGATGCCGATCTCGGCCAGCCACTCCTCCATGAACTGCGCGATCTGCCGGTACTGCGGGTTGTCGGCGTGCACGAACTGGCGCAGCGAGACGCGGACCCCGTCGGGCGAGACCCGGACGCCGTCGCTGCCCCGCTCGTAGCCGGCCTCGTCGAGGATCCGGTTGGCCTCGTCGGGGTCGTAGGCGATCAGGTCGTCGCCCTCGGCCTCCCAGTGGAAGTCGCCGTAGCGGCTCGGGATGTAGCTGCCGTTGGGCTCGAACTTGTCGGCGTACACGCGCTCGGCCAGGGCGTCGCGGTCGATCGCGTGCAGGATCGCGGTGCGGACCTCCGGGTCGCGCAGCGCCGGGTTGCCGTCCCCGATGGGCGTGCCGTCCTTGGCCTCGGCGCCGGGGTTCATCGTCAGCCCGGCGAACCGCTTGCCGGCGGCCTCGTTGACGTGGACGTCGTCCTCGTTCTCCAACGCCTGCGCCTGCAGGGTGGTCAGCCCGGTGATGAAGGAGACCTCGCCCTTGCGGAGCGCCTCGACGACGGCGTCCTGGTCCTTGTAGAAGCGGTAGACGAGCTTGTCGAACCCGGGAGCACCGCGCCAGTAGTCGGGGTTGGCCTCGAGGGTGATCGACTCGTTGCGCTGGTAGTCGGTCAGCACGAAGGGACCGTTGCCGACGATCGGGTAGTCGCCCTCGTTGGCGAAGTCGGAGATGTCGTCGACCTGCTCCCACACGTGCTTGGGCACGATCGGGATGTCGATCGCCAGCATCGAGGCGGTCGGCTCCTTGAGCTTGATCTCGACGGTGGACTCGTCGGTCGCGGTGACCGACTCGAAGTTGGTGACGTAGCTGCCGTTGGCCATCGCCCCCGACTCGTCGTCCATGATCGCGTTGTAGGTGTAGGCGACGTCCTCGGCAGTGACGGGCGTGCCGTCGGAGAAGGTCGAGTCGTCGCGGATCGTGAAGTCCCACGTCAGGCCGTCGTCGGAGAAGTCCCACGACTCCGCCAGCCCCTCGGTCGGGGTGGCGTCCTCGGCGCTGTACATCGTCAGGTAGTCGTACATCAGCCGGTGGATCTGCGTCGGCAGCGCGTAGATCGACGTGAACGGGTTGAGCGAGTCGACGGTGGGGTCGACCACCCCGACCGTCAGCGTCGTCTGCTCCGCCGCCGCGTACGCCGCCGGTGGCTGGCCACCAGGTGGAGCGGCCACCAGGCCGATGGCGACCAGGCCGGTGGCGAGCGCACCGACCGCCCACTTCATCCGACCGCGTGCGGCCGCGCTGACAACTGCCCTGCTCCGAGAACGCTTCACGCCGAGAACCCCTTCGATGAAAGCTCAGGTCCGCATGACGTTAACCATCAACGGCGCGGGGTGTAAAGCATCAGCCCGTGCCTGCGCGAGTCGTCGCGCCTGCTCGTCAGCCGCGACGGGTGGTGCGCCAGGCCTTCCAGCCGAGCGACCCGAGGAGGGCCGCGATGGCCATGTTGCCGACGATGAGCACGGAGTGGGCGACCCAGTAGCCGGTGGCTCGCTGCTCGCCGGACTCGTAGGCGGAGTAGAGGTTCTTGGCGAAGTTGCCGAACGTGACGACGTTCCACACCGCCACGGCCAGCAACAGCACGGCGTGCCTGCGTTCGAGCGTCACGGCTTGTTCCTCCTGAGTACGGCGGCCAGCGCCAGGGCGGCGGTGCCACCGGCGACCAGGGCGATGCGCGCCCGGTTGTCGTGCACGATCGTCGAGCCGCTGCGGCCGGGTGCGGGTCGCACGGACGGCGGGGACGCGGCGCGGTTCCTGGTGACCACGGGGCCGACGGACGGTCCTTCGGGCGCCGCCGGCGGGTTGCGGTCGGCCATCTCGGCACGGGCGGCCGCAGAGGTGTGCGCCCAGCTGGCGGCGTACATCACGACGCGTGAGAAGTAGTTGATCCAGACCAGCAGGATCAGCGCGATGCCGAAGACCTGCAGCGCGGGCTGGTTCTGGACCAGGCCCAGCAGGAGGCCGGAGAGGCGCTTGAGCGCCTCGAAGCCGATGGCTCCCAGCAGGGCCCCCGACCAGAGCGACCTGCGCGGCGTGTGCGGGCGGGCCAGCAGCGCGAAGAGCGCGAAGAACAGCAGCATGTTGGCGCCGAGCCCGACGACCACGGTGATCAGCTGGAGCAGCGGCGCGAGCTCGGTGCCGAGCCCCATCCAGTCGAGGATCTGCTCCGAGAAGCTGCTCACGAAGCCCGAGACCGCGACGCTGACGAGCAGCGTGAGCCCGATGATCGCGAGCGTCATGATGTCGCGCAGCTTGCCCTTGATGAAATTGGGCTGCTCACCCTGCTTGACCTCGAAGACCACCAGCAGCGCCTCACGCATGGCCGAGAGCCAGCCGAGGCCCGCGTAGAGCACGCCGACGAGACCGACGACGCCGACGGTGCCGGCGGCCTTCTGCATGTCGCCGAGGTCGAGCTGCGTGTCGCCGGTGCCGATGATGCCCGGCAGCAGCTGGTCGATCGCCTCGATCAGGTTGGCCTGGGCCTCGGGATAGACCTTCGCGATGTAGCCGACGACGAAGAAGGCCAGCGCCAGGATCGGGAAGAACGACAGGAACGCGAAGTAGGTGACCGCGCCGGCCTGCAGGCTTCCGTTGACGCGGCCGTAGTGCGCATTCATGAGCAGCACGTGGTCGAGCATCGGCCAGCGCTCGCGCGCGGCCTCGATCCGCTCCTTCAGGGAAGCCACGGGGCTCTCACCTTCCTGCCGGCAGCAGCGAGAACGCGCGAGCCGGCTGCCAACCGGTCTCGTCGTCGTGGCGGTAGAGGAGGAACTCGCTCACGTCGAAGACGCACTCGAACGTCGCCAGCTCGTCGAAGGCGCGGTCCAGCGCGGCGTCGTCGAGGTGGTGGGCGATCGTGACGTGCGGGTGGAACGGGAACCTGAGGTCGACGGCGAGCGGGCCGCGCCGTACGTCGTCGCCGAGGTGCTCGCACTCGGAGATGCCGCGCGCCAGCGCGACGAACACCACGGGCGACACGGGGCGGAAGGTGCCGGTCCCTCGCAGGTGCACGACGAATCCGGAGTTGCCGGCCGCGACGTCCGCGAGGTGCCTCTGGCACTCCGCGAACTGGGCCTCGTCCACCTCGACGGGCGGGATCAGCGTGATGTGCGTGGGGATCTTGCTGGCCGTCTCGTCGCCCAGCGAGGCGCGGTAGTCCTGCAGCTCGCTCGCCCAGGGCTCTGGGATGGCGACGGCGACGCCGATCGTGGACACGGAGGCTGACTCGGGCACGCAGCGACCCTACCGACCCGGCAGGAAGCCGACGCGGTCGTAGACGTCCCGCAGGGTGGCCTCGGCCACCGCGCCCGCCCTGGCCGCCCCGTCTGCGAGCACCGTCTCGAGCTCGGACCGGTCGTCCATCAGCGCGAGGGTGCGGTCGCGGAAGGGGGTGACGAAGTCGACCACGATCTCGGCGAGGTCCTTCTTCAGGTCGCCGTAGCCGCGGCCGGCGTACTGCTCCTCCAGGTCGGCGACGGGCGTGCCGGTGAGCGCCGACGAGATCGTGAGCAGGTTGCTGATGCCGGGCTTGGTCTCGGGGTCGAACCGGATCTCCGACTCGGAGTCGGTGACCGCCGAGCGGATCTTCTTGGCGCTCACCTTGGGGTCGTCGAGCATCTCGATGATGCCGCCGGGCGAGGACGCCGACTTCGACATCTTCGACGTCGGCTCCTGCAGGTCGGTGATCTTCGCGGTCGCCTTGAGGATGTAGGGCTCCGGCAGCCGGAACGTCTTCTTGTAGCGGTGGTTGAAGCGCTGCGCGACGTCGCGGGTGAGCTCGAGGTGCTGGCGCTGGTCCTCGCCGACCGGCACGTAGTGCGGTCGGTACAGCAGGATGTCGGCGGCCTGCAGGACCGGGTAGGTGAACAGCCCGACGCTGGCCGCACCCTCGCCGCCCTTGGCCGACTTGTCCTTGAACTGGGTCATCCGGCGCGCCTCGCCGAAGCCGGTGAGGCACTGGAGCACCCAGCCGAGCTGCGCGTGCGCCGGCACCTGGCTCTGCACGAAGATCGCCGAGCGCTGCGGGTCGATGCCCATCGCGAGCAGCTGCGCAGCCGCGCGCAGGGTGCGCTCGCGCAGCACCTTGGGGTCCTGCTCGACGGTGATCGCGTGCAGGTCGGCGATGAAGAAGAAGGGCTCGTGCTCGGCCTGCAGGTCCACCCACTGGCGCAGCGCGCCGAGGTAGTTGCCGAAGTGGAAGGAGTCGGCGGTCGGTTGGATCCCCGACAGCACCCGCGGCCGGACGGCGCTGCCGGCCGTCTGCTGCGTCTCGGTGACAGGATCCGCTGCGAGGCTCGGCATGGAGCGGATTCTTCCATCCGGCCAACCCGGAGGCCGTGCCGGGAGTCGCGCACGACCCTGGTCGAGGTGCGCCGCTGGTTGGGGTGCCGAGGAGCCCCGGCGACGAGGCCTCGAACCTCAACCAGCAGGTCGTCGACGAGAAGTTCGAATAGTTGTCCACACTGTGGGCGTTCGCGCCTGATCCGGCCCGGAAATGTCGGTGGTCGGTGATTGGGTTCTGGTATGGCGATCACGACCTGCGAGCTCCCCGACACCGCGTCCGCGGTGCTCGCGTTCGCGCGCTCGTCCCGGGTCGCTGCTGATCGAGAAGAAGCGAACCTGCTGGTCGCGGCCTGTGACTGGGCCGACCTGCACCCCGCCGAGACGGTCGACGACGCGGCGGCGTTCTGGCTCGGTGGCGGGTCCGAGCACGAGGAGCCGGTCGCCGGACCGGGGGCACCGCTGGTGGCGGAGTTCTGCATCGCCGAGTTCGGTGCCGTGCTCGGCATCTCGACGGTGTCGGCGAAGCACCTGATCGGCCAGGCCATCGAGCTGCGGCACCGGCTCCCCAGGCTGTGGCGCCGCGTCCAGGCCGGCGACCTGCCCTCGTGGCGGGCGCGGCGGATCGCGGAGACCACCATCCACGCCGGCCTGTCGCAAGAAGCAGCCTGGTACGTCGACGCGCACCTCGCACCGTTCGCGCACCGCACCTCGGTCACCAAGCGGTCGACCGGCTGGTCGATGCCGCGGTCGTCCGGTTCGACCCCGCCCGCGCCGCCGCCGAAGCCCGGGCCGCCGCAGACGGCCGACACGTGACGATCGAGGAGGAGCAGGTCTCCTTCGCCGGCACCATGCGCGTCACCGCCGAGCTCGACCTCGCCGACGCCCTCGACCTCGCCGCCGCCGTCACCCACGGTGCCGAGCAGCTGAAAGCCCTGGGGTCCGACGAGCCGTTGGATGCCCGGCGTGCTGCCGCGGTGGGTGAGATGGCCAGGGCCCAGCTGTCGCTCGACCTGCACGCGACCCATCCGGACAAACGACCCGACGACCGACCGACCGCCCGGCAGGTGGTCCTGCACGTCCACCTGACCGAGGGTGACCCGGTCGCCCGACTGGAGCGGGGCAACCTCGCCACCTTCGACCAGATCCAGCACTGGTGCACCCAGACCCACACCCAAGTCACCATCAAACCGGTCATCGACCTCAACGAGCAGATCACCTGCCCCGGCTACCAACCCTCGGACCGGCTCCGCGAGCAAATCATTCTCCGCGACCGGCAATGCGTGTTCCCGTGGTGCACCAGACCAGCGAGGTCCTGCGACCTCGACCACATCGTCCCCTGGGAACAGGGCGGCGCCACCACCACCGACAACCTCGCGGCACTCTGCCGACGACACCACCGCCTCAAAACGCACTCCGGCTGGCGCTATGAGCGCACCGGCCCGCGACGTACGAATGGACCAGCCCGCACGGCCACCGGTTCACCACCGACCCCACCGGCACCGACCCAGGCTGACCACCCCGCCCCGCACCCCGCACAGGCATGTCCCGGTGCGTCGGCGTCGCCGTGCGCGAGAACGTGAGACGCACCCCTCTCACTGGGTGTGTCCACATTGCCTGAGGGAGTTGCGAAGGCACCGTGCCGGGCATGCCGTACCCAAGTGACCTGACCGATTGAGCAGTGGGACCTGCTGGAGCCTGTCCTCAACGCGCCGGGCAAGCGCGGCCGCAGGCACGCCGACGACCTGCGGAGCGTCGTGGACGCGATGCTGTACATCGCCGAGACCGGTTGTCAGTGGCGCTACCTCCCGGAGTCGTTCGGGCCGTGGACGCGGGTCTGGTCGCAGTCTCCGCCGTTGGTCACCCAACGGCACGTGGGCGCAGACGTTGACCCTGTTGCACGCGGTCGCTACCGACAGGACGGAAGGGCGGAGGGGACGCCCTCGATGGTCGTTATCGACACTCACCTTGCCCGCGGTGCTCAAACGGCGGGTTCACCTTCCACGACCGGGGTAGGCCCTACGGCCACGCCAAGAGTGCCAAGCGTGTCGTGGCCGGCGCTAGGGCCCTAGACCAGGAGCACGACGTCGACGCTCGTCGGGTGGGGAGGGACGACCAGCAGCCGGTCTTCCGGCCGCCCGGCTGACGCGACAAGATGAGCACGTGGACACGCCACCAGCCGTCGCCCATCTCGCCGCCAAGCTGACCGCTCTCGGCTGGGTGACGGACCTGCTCGTCGGTGGGTCTCTGGCAACTGGTGACTATCGGCCAGGCGTAAGCGACATCGACCTCGTTGCGATAGCCAAAGGACCGCTTGACGCCGAAGCGCGTTCGACCATCACAGCAGTCCACCGCGCGCTGGATGCCACGACCGCAGCAGTGGCCAACCTCGGTTGTGCCTACGTCGCGAGCTCAGTCTTGTTCGACGAGGCCTCTCGCCATCCGACCTGGACCCACGGGAATCTGGTCGATCGGCCAGTCTCGGGAATCATGCGGGCAGAGCTCGTCAGGCACGGGTTCGCTGTCTTCGGCCAGTCGCCGGATACCGTGCTGGCCAGCATGAGCGACGATGATGTCCGGCGCGCGGCGCAGGCAGAGCTCGCCGGCTACTGGACGAAAGCTGTACGTCACCCATGGTGGTGGCTTAACCCTTCCGTCGCCGATCTGGGACTCACCTCCATGGCCCGCGCGCGCCACGCGCTCGCCACCGGCGCCCTCATGACGAAGACGTCGGCCATCGACGCTGCGCAGGCACCCGACTGGCTTCGCGACGATCTTCACGCACGACGCAACGGAAGTGCTGTGAGGTCGCCGCGCCTGCGTACGGCGATGGTCGCGTGGTCCGACGCACGTCGCACGACGGCTGCCGCGCGACGCTGGCGCTCAAGCCAGTAGCAAACCCGCGACCCGCGGCGGCGGCCGGCGGCGGCGAAGAAAGCGGAGCCCCGGCTCAAGGCGAATAGGGCCGCGCCCCTCTCAGAGCCTGAGCTCGGTTCGGCGCGCGTGTCTCGACGAGCTGGGGACGCGCATGCAGCACAATGCGCGCCGGGCGGCCGTTCTGGCCGCGGCGGCCGACCACCCAGCTGACTGAGAGAGGAACTCCATGCGGGCGATCCTGCTCAGCGGCGGGCTGGCGGTGATGTTCTCCCTGCTCGGGACCCGGCTGGCCATCGGCTGGTTCACGCGGCACGGCTTCGGACAGCCGATCAGGGACGACGGCCCGACGAGACACCACATCAAGCAAGGCACGCCGACCATGGGCGGGCTGGTGATCCTGGTGAGCGCCACGGCGGCCTACCTCGTCGCCACGACGCTGACCGGGGGTCGGCCCAGCGCCAGCGCCTGGCTACTCCTCCTGTTGTTCTTCGGCTGCGGAGTGGTCGGGTTCCTCGACGACTTCATCAAGGTCTACACCCAGAACAACCAAGGCCTGACCAGCCGCGGGAAGATGGCCGGGCAGACGGTGGTCGCCCTCGGATTCGGGCTCCTGGCGACGCAGTTCTTCGCCGATGAACGAGGCATCAGGCCCGCATCGCTGCACATCTCGACCACCCACGACTGGGGGATCAAGCTGCCACTGGTCGTGGTCCTGCTGGTGATCTGGTTCATCGTGACGGCGACCTCCAACGGCGCCAACCTCGCCGACGGTGCCGACGGCCTGCTTGCCGGTGCCTCGGCCATGGTCTTCGGCGCGTACACGGTCGTGAGCTTCTGGCAGAACACCCATCGATGCGGATCCCTCCGGCCATCGATGGTGGAGTCCCACTGCTACCAGGCGCGCGATCCCCTCGACCTGGCGGTCCTCTCGGCAGCGATCGCCACGGCCTGCATCGGCTTCCTGTGGTGGAACGCCAAGCCGGCCCGGATCATCATGGGCGACGTCGGCTCGCTCGCCATCGGGGGTGCTCTGGCCGGCCTGGCGATCATGTCGAGGACCGAGCTCCTCATGGCCGTCATCGCGGGGCTGTTCGTCCTTGAGACACTGTCCGTGCTCCTGCAGATGAGCTACTTCAAGCTGACCAGGCGGATCACGGGCACCGGGCGCCGCATCTTCCGGATCGCCCCCATCCACCATCACTTCGAGCACCTGGGATGGGAAGAGGCCACCGTGGTCATCCGCTTCTGGATCATCGCCGGCCTGTGCGTCGTGTCCGGCCTCGGGATCTTCTACGCCGATTGGCTCAGGTGACGCGGATGCGGCGGCGACTGTTCTGGACCCTCATGGCCCTCAATCTCGTGCTCATCGGTGCCTGGTGGGTCGTCGGGATGGGCGTGAACGACGCGTCGCTGGCGGCGATGGACGCGCGGCGGTCGTGCCAGCTCCGGGTCGAACAGGGCATGGAGGCCCGCAGCAACGTCGCGAACGTGTTCATGGACGAGACGGTCGTGTCCGGCACGGTGGTGCGCGTCGAGTTCTCGTGGCGCGACGTCGACGACGGCGTCCACCAGGACGCCGCCGAGTGCCGGGTGACCTTCGCCGACGACTCGGCGAGCATCGAGCAGGTGAGGCTGCCATGACGACGAGGCGGGCCATCCAGCAGGCTCCGACGGCGTACGCGGTGGTGTTCCTGGGCCAGCTCATCCCGGCCGTGTTCGTGGTGGCAGGGCTGCTCACCTACGCGGGTCTGGTGCTGACCTACGCCATCGAGTGCGTGGTTCTGCTGGGCTTCAACCTCACCCGTTCCCTCACCGACGACACCACCGACGACGGCCTGCTGGTCGCCGCGATGATGCGCGGCGGACCCCTGATCCTCGGGATGCTGCTGGGATACCTCTTGCTGAACGCGACGCCCGGGGTGATCGCCTTCGCCATCCTCAACGCGGCACTGATGCTCGGCAACGTGATCGCTGCCGGCAGGAGGTCGGGACTCGGTGTGCTGGAAGCCGCCGGGGATCCCAACGGGTCCTGGTGGCGGATGGGCCTGCTCGTCGGCGCAGTCGTCGCGCTCGTGTTCATCGGCTACGTGCATGACATGTCCGACAGTGGCTTCGGCCGGGCAGCCAGCTTCCACGGCGTCGGCGGCTACGCGGCCGTCGCCATCATCAACACTGCGAACGCCCTCAACCAGCCGGTCGAGGCGGTCGTGGCGCTGCTCATCATCGCCTGGAAGGGCGTCAACGAGACGTTGTTCGAGGCGTGGAGCCGCGCGAGCAGATGATCAGGCGCGCTGGCTGCGCCGGTGCAGGGCGTACGACGCGAGCAGCACGAGCACCCCGACGACCGCGAGACCCGCGCCGACCACACCGGGCGCACGGTAGCCCCACCCGGCAGCGACCACGAGGCCGCCGAGCCAGGCACCGAGCGCGTTCGCGATGTTGAGGGAGGCGTGGTTCATGGCTGCGCCGATCGTCTGGGCGTCACCGGCGACGTCCATCAGCCGCAGCTGGAGGTTGATCACCAGGATGGAGCCGAGCACGGTGATGCCGAAGACGACAGGCAGGTTCCACCAGCCGGTCGGCGCGAGCCAGGAGAAGAGGAGGAGCAGCACACCCTGACCGATGCCGCCGACGAACAGCGAGCCGAAGACCGACCACCGGGCGAGCTCACCGGCCACCCAGGTGCCGGCGACCATGCCGAGGCCGAACGCCAGCAGGAACACCGGCGCCACGGCCTTCGACAGGCCACCGACCTCCGTGATCGTCGGCACGATGTAGGTGTAGACGGCGAACATGCCACCGAAGCCGATCGCACCTGCGAGCAGCGTGAGCAGCACCTGCGGGCGCCCCAGCGCGCTGATCTCCCGGCGCCAGGTGGCGTGCGGGTCGCCGACGATCGAGGGCACGAACGCCGCGACCAGGGCGATGGTGGCGAGGCCGAGGACTGCCACCAGCCAGTACGCCGACCGCCAGCCGAGCAGCTGGCCGAGCCAGGTGGCGGCGGGCACGCCGACGACGTTGGCGATCGAGAGGCCGAGCATGACCTGGGCCACGGCGCGGCCCTGGTGCCCGGGCTTCGCGAGGCTGGCCGCGACGAGCGACGCGACACCGAAGTAGGCGCCGTGCGGCAGCCCGGCGACGAAGCGGGCGAGGAGGAGTCCGTCGTACGACGTCACGAGGGCACTGGCGGCGTTGCCCAGTGCGAAGGCCGCCATCAGCACGATGAGGAGGGCCCGGCGAGGGAGCCGGGCCCCGAGCAGCGCGATCGCCGGGGCGCCGACGACCACGCCGAGCGCGTAGGCGGAGATGGCGTGACCGGCCGTCGGGATCGACACCGAGACACCTTGGGCGAGGTCCGGCAGCAGGCCCATCGAGACGAACTCGGTGGTGCCGATGGCGAACCCGCCCATGGCCAGGGCCAGCACCGCCCAGCCGTAGTGCGTGCAGGGGGCCGGCCTCGTGCCGTCGGAGGTCAGATCGGAGGCGGTCGTCGTCATGGGGCGGGACTTCCCGTGTGGTGCTGGACAGGGCGCGCTGACGGCGTACGCAGCTCGGGTGGCCGCAAGACGCGACCGACCCTCACATGATGCAACCAGGAGGGAGCGTGTGGCTATTCCACGGCGGGTCGCATCTAGGGTGGGGCGGGTGACTCTCGAGCGGGCGAGACCGACGCTGGTCGATGCGGCCGTGCTCGGTGCGCTCGTGGTGACCGGCATCGTGCCCGCTCCCCTGCTGATCCTCGGGCTGGCGGTGCCGTTCGCCCTCGTGTCGACCTTCGCCGCCCTCAACGCGGCCTTCAGCAGCACCCTGCCGACGGACGACGCGCCCGTGCAGAAGGCGCAGGGCCTCTTCCTGGGCATGGTCGCCTACGCCACGGTCGCCGCCTCGCTGGGGCTGGCCATCACCGGGACCTGGCACTGGACCTCGTGGTACGGCCTCGGCTTCACGGTGATCTACGCGTTCGTCCGGCTGTGGCGCAACTCGGTCAAGCACGGCTCACTGTTCCCGCTGGGCTACGCCTCCGTCTGGTGGGAGGCGGCGGCGCTGGGCGCCGGTCTGGCGACCCTGATGTTCGTCGACGTGTGGCCCGACGTGCTGCCGGCCCTCCCCCTGCTGGCGGTCCGGGTGCTCGGCGAGCTGGTCGCGACGTCCCGGCACCTCGTCCCCGACGAGGTGTGAGAGGGACTCAGCGCTTCCCGGGCCGCTGGGCGCAGGGGCGCTTGGCCGCTGCCCGGTGCTGCGTGTGCTTCCTGCCACAGCGGGGGCCCGGCGCCCGCGAGGCCATGCCGGCGCTCTGGATGCCGGCGGCGGTGGTCCCCTCGGTGGTCGTCGTGTAGGTCGTCGACGGGTCGGTGTCGGAAGCGCCGGCCGGAGAGCTGACGACCGAGAGACCGACGCAGACGAAGGCGACCAGCACGAGTCGCTTGAGGGTGACCATGTCAGGAAGTATCGATTCGGCCCGGCCGCGCCCGCGACGGACCAGGATCGACGTACCGCATATTGATGACTGGAAACATCGAGGTGGACCAGACAGGCCCCCACCGGGATCCGGTGAGGGCCTGCCAGGGTTCGTGCGGTGGCTCAGACGTCGAGCCCCTCCAGGGCCTGGTTGAACGTGGTCGACGGGCGCATCACGGCACTCGCCAACGCGGCGTCGGGACGGAAGTAGCCGCCGAGGTCGACCGGCGACCCCTGGACGGCGAGCAGCTCGTCGACGATCGTCTGCTCGTCCTTGCGGAGCCGGGTGGCGAGGGCGGCGAACGCCTCGCCCAGCGCGGCGTCCTCGGTCTGCTTGGCCAGCTCCTCGGCCCAGTAGAGCGCCAGGTAGAAGTGGCTGCCGCGGTTGTCGATGGTGCCGAGCCTGCGACCCGGTGAGCGGTTCTCGGCCAGGAAGGTGCCGGTGGCCCGGTCGAGGGTCTCGGCCAGGATCGTGGCGCGCGGGTTGTCGGTCGAGTCACCCAGGTGCTCGAAGCTGGCGGCCAGCGCGAAGAACTCGCCCAGGCTGTCCCAGCGCAGGTAGTTCTCCTTGACCAGCTGCTGCACGTGCTTGGGCGCCGAGCCGCCGGCGCCGGTCTCGAAGAGGCCACCACCGTTCATCAGCGGCACGACCGAGAGCATCTTGGCGCTGGTGCCGAGCTCGAGGATCGGGAACAGGTCGGTGTTGTAGTCGCGCAGCACGTTGCCGGTCACCGAGATGGTGTCCTCGCCCTTGCGGATCCGCTCCAGGGAGTACGCCGTCGCGTCGGCCGGGTTCATGATCTCGATGGTGAGCCCGTCGGTGTCGTGCTCGGGCAGGTAGGCGTTGACCTTGGCGATCAGGTTGGCGTCGTGGGCGCGGGTCTCGTCGAGCCAGAACACCGCCGGCACCCCGGAGGCCCGGGCGCGGGTGACGGCCAGCTTGACCCAGTCGCGGATGGGCTCGTCCTTGGTCTGGCAGGCGCGCCAGATGTCACCGGCGCCGACCTGGTGCTCGATGAGCACGTCACCGCCGGCGTTGACCACCCGGACGGTGCCGGCCTCGGCGACCTCGAACGTCTTGTCGTGGGAGCCGTACTCCTCGGCCGCCTTGGCCATCAGCCCGACGTTGGGCACCGAGCCCATCGTCGACGGGTCGAACGCCCCGTTGGCGCGACAGTCGTCCAGGACGGTCTGGTAGACCGACGCGTACGACGAGTCGGGGATCACCGCGAGGGTGTCCTGCTCCTCGCCGGCGGCGTTCCACATGTGGCCGGACGACCGGATCATCGCGGGCATCGACGCGTCGACGATCACGTCGGACGGCACGTGCAGGTTGGTGATGCCCTTGTCGGAGTCGACCATCGCGAGCGCCGGCCCGTCGGCGATGCCCTGCTCGATCGCCGTGCGGATCGCCGCGCCGTCGGGCAGCGCGTCCACGGCGGACAGGACCGCCCCCAGGCCGTCGTTGGGGCTGATGCCGGCGGCGGCCAGCTGCTCGCCGTACTGCTCGAAGACAGCGGGGAAGAAGACCTTCACGACGTGGCCGAAGATGATCGGGTCGGAGACCTTCATCATCGTCGCCTTGAGGTGCACCGAGAAGAGCACGCCCTCGTCCTTGGCCCGCTGGACCTGCTCGGCCAGGAAGGCGTCGAGGGCGGCGACGTCCATGAACGTGCCGTCGACGACCTCGCCGGCCAGCACCGGGACCGACTCCTTGAGCACGGTGACGGAGCCGTCGGCGGTGACGTGCTCGATGCGCAGGGTGTCGTCGGCGTCGAGCACGACCGAGCGCTCGTTGGTGCGGAAGTCGTCGTGGCCCATGGTGGCGACGTTGGTCCTCGAGTCGGCGGACCAGGCCCCCATCGAGTGCGGGTGCTGCTTGGCGTAGTTCTTGACCGAGGCGGGCGCGCGCCGGTCGGAGTTGCCCTCGCGCAGCACCGGGTTGACCGCGCTGCCCTTGACCTTGTCGTACGTCGCGCGGGTGGCCCGCTCCTCATCGGTCTGCGGGTTCTCGGGGTAGGCCGGCAGGTCGTAGCCCTGACTCTGGAGCTCGGCGATCGCCGCCTTGAGCTGCGGGATCGACGCTGAGATGTTGGGCAGCTTGATGATGTTGGCCTCGGGCGTGGTGGCCAGCTGACCGAGCTCGGCGAGCGCGTCGTCGATGCGCTGCTCGTCGGTCAGCCGCTCGGGGAACAGCGCGATGATGCGGCCCGCCAGCGAGATGTCGCGGGTCTCCACGCCGACTCCGGCGGTGCGGGCGTAGGCCTCGACGATGGGCAGGAACGAGTACGTCGCGAGCAGCGGCGCCTCGTCGGTGTGGGTGTAGATGATCTTGGCCATGGGGTCGGGGACTCCTGATCCGTGAGCGACGTAATTGCTTGACGTCAAGATACCTGACGCCGACCCGAGGCTCCGGGTCGCTCCTAGCGTGGCATCCGGGCTCGTGGGAGGCTAGGCCGAGCGCTCGTCAGGGCGCTGTCGGTATGAGCGACACAGGGGGCTTGCGAAAGATGACGACCACGACCACCGAGACGCCCACGACCGGGCAGAAGTTCGCGGCCGAGGTGTTCGGCACCTTCGGGCTCGTCTTCTTCGGCTGCGGCACGGCGATGCTCACCACCCAGCTGGGTGAGTTCAGCTATCTCGGCACCGCCCTCGCGTTCGGCCTGGCCATGCTCGTGATGGCCTACGCCGTCGGGCGCATCTCCGGTGGCCACTTCAACCCCGCCGTCACGCTCGGCGCCGCCCTCGGCGGCCGGCTGGCGTGGCGCGAGGTCGGCGTCTACTTCGGCGCCCAGCTGCTCGGCGGCCTGCTCGCCGGCGCGATCCTCTTCGGCCTGTTCCACGGCATCGAGGGCTTCGACTCCACCGGCAACATGGCCCAGAACTCCTTCGGCGACGCCGGCACCGGCTACGCCTGGTGGGGAGCGTTGCTCCTCGAGCTGCTGCTGACCGCGGTCTTCGTGTGGATCATCCTGGCCGTCACCGACGCCCGCAACGCACTGAACGCGGGTGCCGCTCCGCTGGCCATCGGCCTGGCGCTGACGATGATCCACCTGGCCTCGATCGGCTTCACCGGGACCTCGGTCAACCCGGCCCGCTCGATCGGCGTGGGCGTCTTCGCCGGCACCGACGCGATCGTCCAGCTGTGGCTGTTCATCGTCGCGCCGGTCCTGGGCGCCGCGCTCGCCGGTCTCACCTATCCCCTGATCTTCGCTCACGGCGACGACCCGGTGCCCGGCTCGGGGCTGCGCCTCGGCGGGGGCCGCAACAGGCACCAGCAGCAGTACCCCGCCTACGGCCAGCAGCAGTGGGGCCAGCCGGGTGCGCCCCAGCAGTGGGGCCAGCCGGGCACGCCCCAGCAGTGGGGGCAGCAGGCGGCGCCGCCTCCGCAGCAGCAGCCCTGGGTCCAGCAGCCCGCCCCTCCCGCGCAGCAGCACGGCGCGTACCCGCCGCCGGCCCAGCCCGGCCAACAGGGCCAGTCGTGGGGCCAGCCGGCTCCCGGCCAGCAGCCCGGCACCCCGCAGCAGTGGGGCACCCCCGACGCCGACGAGGACGGCCGCACCCAGATCCGTCCGCAGGACTGACCTCTCGTCGAGGCGGACCTCCGGGCTCAGTCGCTCCGGGTGAGTGACACCGTGGTCTCCGGGGTGGACTCCTGCACCAGGCCGACGCCGCGGGCGTAGTAGCGGTCGCTCTCCTCGTCGGCGAGGCTGCTCGTGACGACCACGTGCACCAGGCGGTCGAAGTCACCTGCCGGGGTGGACCGCTCCGCATCGATCGACTCCACCCGTGCGACGTCCTCGGCGATGCCGGGAGCCAGCTCCTGGCGGTACCCGTCGCCGAGTCGCGGCACGGCCGCCATCAGCAGCCCGGCCCGGGAGCCGCCCACTCCGGCCCGCCAGGAGCCGGGACCCGCCGGCACGCCCTGCTCGTGACCGAACAGCCACACGTTGCCGGAGCGGTCCTGGGCCACGTAGTCGACGGAGGACGACACGGTCGCACCGTCCGCCGCGACCGTGGCCTCGCGTACGGCGGTCACCGGCACGCCGGCGATCTCGGTGTCGTCCTCGACCACTGTCACGGTGCGGGTGCCGGCGTCCGCACCGGAGACGGCGTACTCCCACGAGGAGCCGGTCGCCAACGGCAGCCAGGGGTTGTCGATCCGGGCGACGAAGTCGCCGGGATCGGGTGACGGCGTCGGGATCTCCAGCTCGTCGACCCCCGACGGCCCGCTCACCGGAGGGCTCGAGGACGCGCAGCCGGAGGCCAGGACGGTGAGCGCGAGCACGCTCGCGGCCAGCGCGCGACGGGCCCTCCAACTCCACATGGCGGCCAGCATGCCACCCGCACAACCCGAGATCCGTGGCGCCTGCGGGCGCTGCTAGCGTCAGATCCGACCACCAACGTCCACCGAGGAGTCCTCGTGAGCAACGCCCCCCTCAAGGTCGCCGTCACCGGTGCCGCCGGTCAGATCGGCTACAGCCTGCTGTTCCGTCTCGCCAGCGGCTCGCTGCTCGGCCCCGACCGACCGATCCAGCTGCAGCTGCTGGAGATCGAGCCGGCCCTCAAGGCGCTCGAGGGCGTCGTGATGGAGCTCGACGACTGCGCCTTCCCGACGCTCGCCGGCGTCGAGATCGGCCACGACCCCGAGCAGATCTTCGACGGCGTCAACCTCGCCCTGCTCGTCGGCGCCCGTCCGCGCGGCCCCGGCATGGAGCGCGGCGACCTGCTCTCGGCCAACGGTGCGATCTTCACCGCCCAGGGCAAGGCCCTCAACGCGGTCGCCGCCGACGACGTACGCATCGGCGTCACCGGCAACCCGGCCAACACCAACGCGCTGATCGCCATGAAGAACGCCCCCGACATCCCGGCCGAGCGCTTCTCCGCGCTGACCCGCCTCGACCACAACCGGGCGATCTCGCAGCTCGCCGCCAAGACCGGCGCCCCCGTCACCGACATCACGAAGATGACGATCTGGGGCAACCACTCGGCCACGCAGTACCCCGACCTGTTCAACGCGCAGGTCGCGGGCAAGAACGCCGCCGAGACCGTGGGCGACCAGGAGTGGCTCGAGAACACCTTCATCCCCACCGTCGCCAAGCGCGGCGCGGCCATCATCGAGGCGCGCGGGTCCTCGTCGGCCGCCTCCGCGGCCTCCGCCACCGTCGACGCCGCCCGCGACTGGCTGCTCGGCAGCGCCGAGGGCGACTGGGTGTCGATGGCGGTCGTCTCCGACGGCTCCTACGGCGTGCCCGAGGGCCTGGTCTCGTCGTTCCCGGTCACCACCCGCGACGGCAACTGGGAGATCGTCCAGGGCCTCGACATCAACGAGTTCTCGCGCGGTCGCATCGACGCCTCGACGGCCGAGCTGGCCGAGGAGCGCGACGCGGTCACCGAGCTCGGCCTGATCTGACGCAGGCTCACCACGAGCCCGGTCCCCCGCGGGGGCCGGGCTCGTGTGCGTCGTACGCCTGGTCGCTCAGCCCGGCTGGTCGGGGATCGAGCCGGCCAGGAAGATCAGCGCCGCCCCCACACCGGAGAGCAGCACGGCGTCGATCCACTTCGAGCGCACGGCGAGCATGCCGGCGTCGCGGCTCTTGAGCGAGGCCCGCACGGCGGCCGCGAAGATGAGCGCGCCACCGAGCCAGCGGATGCCGAGGCGCCAGCTGCCCGCGATCACGACCCCGAGCGAGATGACCGCGACCAGGAGCACGGCGAGGTAGAACATGCCGCCCAGCGTGCTCGGGTAGCGGCGCTCCTCGACCTCCTCGGGGGCGGCCAGCTCACCGTCGACGAGCGACTCCGCCGACACGGCGGGGACGTCCTCGGGCGTGGGCAGCTCGCTCTCGGTCACTGGCCCACGGACCTCTCGGCGATGTCGACGATGTTGCTGAGCAGCATGGCGCGGGTCATCGGGCCGACCCCCTTGGGGTTGGGCGAGACCCAGGCGGCGACGTCCCAGACGTCGTCGGCCACGTCTCCGGCGATCTTGCCGTCGACGCGTGAGACGCCGACGTCGAGCACAGCCGCACCGGGCTTGACCATGTCGCCGGAGATGATGCCCGGCACGCCGGCTGCGGCCACGACGATGTCGGCGCGGCGCACGTGCGCAGCCAGGTCGACCGTGCCGGTGTGGCAGAGCGTGACGGTGGCGTTCTCGGAGCGGCGCGTCAGCAGCAGGCCCAGCGGCCGGCCGACCGTCAGGCCACGACCCACGACCACGACCTCGGCGCCCGCGATCTGTACGCCGTGGCGCCGGAGCAGCTCGATGGCGCCCACCGGGGTGCAGGGCAGCGGGCCGGACTCACCCAGCACGAGCTTGCCCAGGTTGGTCGGGTGCAGGCCGTCGACGTCCTTGTCGGGGTCGACCCGCGACAGCAGCGCGAACTCGTCGAGCCCGGTCGGCTGCTGCACCAGGAAGCCGGTGCACGCCGGGTCGGCGTTGAGCTCGTCGATGACCGCCTCGACCTCGGCCTGCGTCGCGGTCGCCGGGAGGTCGTGGCGCAACGAGGTGATGCCGATCGCGGCGCAGTCCTTGTGCTTGGCGCCGACGTACCAGTGGGAGCCGGGGTCGTCACCGACCAGCACCGTGCCCAGGCCGGGCACGATCCCGCGCTCCTTGAGGGCCGCCACCCGCACGGTGAGCTCGGCCTTGATGGTGGCGAGCGTGGCGCTGCCGTCCAGGGTCTGTGCGGTCACGTCGTCATCCTGTCATTCGTCGCTGCATGTCCTTGGGCTGCGGCTGCTTCTCGGCCCTCGCGCCCCGGCTTCGCCGTGGCTAGTGCGCGAAGTGCCGGGTGCCGGTGAAGTACATGGTGACCCCGGCGGCCTCGCACGCCTTGACCGTGAGCTCGTCGCGCACCGAACCGCCCGGCTGGACGATGGCAGCCACCCCCGCGTCGATGAGGATCTGCGGGCCGTCCTCGAAGGGGAAGAACGCATCGGACGCGGCGACCGAGCCGGTCGCCCGCTCCCCCGCCCGGGTGACCGCGAGGCGGCACGAGTCGACGCGGTTGACCTGGCCCATGCCGATGCCGACCGAGGCACCGTCCTTGGCGAGCAGGATCGCGTTGGACTTGGCCGAGCGACACGCCTTCCACGCGAAGGCGAGGTCGGCCAGCACCTCCGGCGAGGCGGCCTGGCCGGTGGCCAGCGTCCACGACGCGGGGTCGTCGCCGGGGGCGTCGACGTGGTCGCGCATCTGCACGAGGATGCCGCCGCTCACCGGCCTCGTCTCTGCCGGCCGGTCAGCCGTGGGCGGGTCGCACCGGAGGATGCGGATGTTCTTCTTGCGGGCGAGGATCTCGACCGCGCCCTCGTCGTAGGACGGCGCGACGATCACCTCGGTGAAGATCTCGGCGACCTGAGCGGCCAGCTCGACCGACACCGCGCGGTTGACGGCGATGACGCCACCGAAGGCGGAGGTCGGGTCGCACTCGTGGGCTCGGCGGTGCGCCACGGAGATCGGGTCGGCGACGTCGTCGGCGCAGACGGCGATGCCGCACGGGTTCGCGTGCTTGATGATCGCCACGGCCGGCTCGTCGAAGTCGTGGGCCGCGCGCCGGGCGGCGTCGGTGTCGACGAAGTTGTTGTAGGACATCTCCTTGCCGTGCAGCTGCTCGGCAGCGGCCAGCCCGCCGGTGCCGTCGACGTACAGCGCGGCGCCCTGGTGCGGGTTCTCGCCGTAGCGCAGCACCGACGACTTGGTCCAGGTGTCGCCCACGAAGGCCGGCCAGCCGTCGTCGGCGCCGACGTAGGTGCCGGCGAACCAGTTGGCCACGGCGACGTCGTAGGCCGCGGTGTGCGCGAAGGCCTCGGCAGCCAGCGCCCTGCGCTGGTCGAACGTGAAGCCGCCCACGGCAACGGCCTCCAGGACCGCGGCGTACGAGGCGGGCGAGGTCACGATCGCGACCGACGGGTGGTTCTTGGCGGCCGCCCGCACCATCGACGGCCCGCCGATGTCGATCTGCTCGACGCACTCGTCGGGCGAGGCGCCCGAGGTGACGGTCTGGCTGAACGGGTAGAGGTTGCACACGACCAGGTCGAACGGCTCGACCTCCATCTCCGCGAGCTGCGCGACGTGCGACTCGAGGCGGCGGTCGGCGAGGATGCCGGCGTGCACGCGCGGGTGCAGGGTCTTGACCCGGCCGTCGAGGCACTCCGGGAAGCCGGTCAGCTCCTCGACCCGGGTGACCGGGAGCCCGAGCCCCTCGATCAGGGCGGCGGACCCGCCGGTGGAGACGAGCGCGACGCCCGCGTCGTGGAGGCCGCGGACCAGGTCGTCGAGACCGGTCTTGTCGTAGACGGAGACCAGGGCACGCCTGATCGGGATCTGGAGGTCGGACACGGGACAGCTCCTGGGATCGGTCGGAGGAGAGCACCCAGGCGTTCGATGCCCATCTAGTCACTCCCTGGTGGTTGCCCACCTGCGCCAGTCGTGTGACCTCAGCCTAGACGAACCCGGCGACCCTCGACCGACCAACCCTCGCGCGCCATCCGCCCCACGCTCTCGACCAGCATGGCGCGCTCGGCGACCTTGATGCGCTCGTGGAGCGACCCCTCGTCGTCGGCGTCCTCGACCGCGACGGGCACCTGCGCGACGATCGGCCCGGTGTCGACACCTGCGTCGACCACGAACAGGGTCGCTCCGGTCACCTTCACGCCGTACGCCAGCGCGTCGGCGGCGCCCTGCATGCCCGGGAACGCCGGGCACAGGGCCGGGTGGGTGTTCAGCATCCGGTCGGCGAAGCGGGCGAGGAAGTCCTCCCCCACCAGCTTCATGAAACCGGCGGAGACGACCAGGTCGGGTTCGAACGCCGCGACCGCGTCGGTCAGCGCCCGGTCCCAGTGCTCGCGGGAGATGTAGTCGCCCACCTTGCGCACGAACGTGGGCACGCCGGCGCGTTCGGCCCGGGCGAGTCCCTCGATGTCGTCCCGGTCGGCCCCGACGGCGGCCACCCGGGCGCCGTAGGCCGGGTCGGCGCAGGCGTCGAGGAGGGCCTGGAGGTTCGTGCCGGAGCCGGACACGAGGACGACGAGGCGGAGGGGCACCTGCGGAGTCTAGGCCGTCTCTTCATCCACCGGGATGGACGTCCGCCGCTGCCACCACGTCATCAGCAGCCCGCCGACCAGGCCGCCCAGACCGAACGCGGTGACGGCATGCACGAGCACGTCGAAGCCGAACGGGCCGATGAAGCGCATCCGGCCCGGTCCGGCGGCGCCGCCCGACAACGAGGCGAGCAGGGCGAAGAGCAGGCCGGCGATGATGCCTCCACCGCAGCCGCGCATCGCGCCCTCGTCCCACCGCAGGGTGGGGAAGCGGCGCTGCACGCGCGCGGTGGCGAACGCAGCGACGAGCGGAGGAACGGCGACCACGGCACCCGCCCACACCGGCACCGCACCGGCGGCAGGCAGGGCAGCCAGCAGCGGGAGCAGCGGGAGCGGTCCGAGCACGACCGCGCCGGGCGAGACGAGGGTGTTGGCGCCCACCTCGAAGCCGGGACCGAGGAGGTAGGAGCCGCTGAAGAGCGTCGCGTTGGGCACGAACGCGGTGTTGACCAGGGTGAGCAGCGTGGCCTCACCGGCGCCGGTGTGCAGGCGCGACGCCATGTTGAGCGCGGCCGCCAGGTCGACGGCGAACGCGATGGCGAGCACCGCCGCGCTCACGAGCAGGAACGTGCCGAGCACACCGAGCGCCGTACGCACGCCGTAGCGCAGCACCGGCGGGAGGAACGACGCCCAGATCGCGGCGCGACCCGAGCCGATCGCCACGGCCGGCGCGGCCAGGAAGCAGGTCAGGAGCAGTGCCCAGCCGAGCACCGGCGTCACGGACGGGGCGACGTCGCCGCCGGCGAGCGACGAGGTGACCACGGCCACCGCGGCATAGCCGGTGAAGAACGTGGCGACGGCCACCGGCACCGTCCAGTCGCGCTCGCCGTCGGTGATGCTGTGGGCGTCGGGACCGTGTGCCCACACGGTCTCGCCGAGTCGCAGCGCGACGCGCCACACGACCCAGGCGCAGATCGCGGTGAGCCCGAGGGGTACGACGTCGACCGGCACGCCCCGCACCTGCAGGCCCGACCCGTGGGCGGCCAGCCAGCCCAGGGCGCCGGCGCGCATCCCGTCGCGGGGTGCCCCGTGCACGCCTGCGTCGCTGAGGAACCAGCCGGTGACGCCCACCGCCAGGCAGGCCATCAGGGTCGCGGCAGCGGCGGCGATCCCGGCCACCGCACCCAGGAGGGCGACGGGCCGGCGCCGGGGCGTGGGTCCGGGCGACCGGGTCCGGTCGCTCGGGCGGGCGGGCAGCAGCGAAGTCATGGCCTCGCCATCATCGCCCGCGGTCCACGCCTGTCGGCGCTGCCACGCCGCGCGGGCGAGATCGTGCCCGCAGTCGACGATCTCACCGGTTGATGTGCGCGATCCTGGGTGAGCACCGTAACGTTCAATGGTCATGAGGGATCCCGAGGAGTTCGACGCGTTCTACAAGAGCGTGCGCGACCGTGTGCTTCTGGAGACCTATGCCCTCACCGGTGACCTCCCGGTCTCCCGGGCGGCGGTGCGAGACGCGTTCGCCGTGACCTGGCACCACTGGCGCAAGGTCTCCCGACTCGACGATCCCGAGGCCTCGCTGCGTCCGCTGGCCTGGGGTCGCGCCCAGCGACGCCACACCGCCCGCATCTGGCACCGGGGCAAGGACCTCGACGCCGACGTGAAGGCCACGCTCGACGCCCTGTCGAAGCTGTCGGTGCCCCAGCGCAAGGCGCTGATCCTCACCCACCTCTCACCGCTGTCGCTGGTCGCGATCTCCCGCGAGGTCGGCCTCCCGCAGGCCGACGTCGAGCGGGAGCTGCAGACGGCTGCGGCGCAGTTCGCGATCTCACGTGACACCAGCACCACTGAGATCCGGGCCCACCTCGAGCACCTTCGCACCGTCACCGAGACGGTCCGGTGGCCGCGCGTCAGCATCGTCCGCAGGGCCGGGGCTGCGCGCCGCCGTACCCACACGCTGGTCGGTGTGGCCGGCACGGCACTGGTGCTGATCGCCGGAGGCATCTTCGTCTCGCAGGGCAACACCAGCACCGCCAGCCTCGACGAGGAGACCTTCGACACCCCGCCGACGGCCAGCGCCAAGCCCGTCGAGGCGCCGACCCTGACCGACGACGTGCTCCTGGCGGCTGCCGACCTCGGCCCCCTCGACTCGAAGATGACGTGGGTCGAGGCCCGGACGGATGACAACGCCAGCGGCAACGGCCTCTCCCTGCCCTGCCAGACCCAGAGGTACGCCGACCCCGGAGGCTCCGGCGCGTTCGTGCGCACCTTCGAGGGCACCGGCCCGAAGGCCACCGGCGGCAAGGCGAAGGGCAAGAAGAAGGCCAAGGCGGCACCCCGGGCGAAGTCCACGGCTTGGGAGCTCGTCGAGCTGTCCGGCTCGGAGAAGGCCGCGAAGGCGGCGTACACCACCGTCAACGGCTGGTTCGCCGGCTGTCTGGCCGAACGCACCCAGCTGCTCTCCGTGCACCGGGTCGGTCAGGTCGGTGACGACGCGCGCGTCTACACCCTCCGCACCTGGAAGGGCACCCCACGCACCCTGCGTGTGGGCGTGGCCCGCAGCGGCCAGATGACGGTCACCACGGTCTCGCGGGTGGACGGTCTCCAGGTCAACCCGCGCAAGCCGGCCGCACTGCTGGCCGCGGCCGTCAACGGCGTGTGCTCCGCACCGGGCGGCAACGCGTGCGCAGGCGAGCCGGCGATCAAGGAGATCGACGCGCCGGTCGCCGGCATGGTGCCGGGCATGCTGAGCGAGTTCGACCTGCCGCCGATCGGACGCGCCCCGGGCCCGTGGATCGGCACCGAGCCGGTCAAGGCGAAGGTCAACGTGGCCTCCACCCGGTGTGATCGCACGAACTTCACCGGCAAGAGCGTGCGCAAGAACCTGACCCGCACCTTCCTCTTCCCCGCCGTCGACAAGGCCAACGAGTTCGGCCTGACCGAGACGGTCGGCATCTTCTCGCCGGGCAATGCGCGCGCGTTCGTCAGGGACGTCCGCAGGCGCGTCGGCGAGTGCGCCGACACCGCGTTCGGCACCGAGGTCAGCCAGCTGCGCAACTTCGCCGGCAAGAACACCGACGTGACGGCGTGGAACATCAGCATGGAGATCTCCGACAAGGACTCCGTGCAGTTCCTGATGGCGATCGTCCGCAGTGGCGGCAGCGTGGCCCAGGTCGGGTTCGTGCCGTCGCAGGCGATGTCGATGGATCGCGCCGACTTCCTCGACCTCGTCGACCGCGCCCTGGTGCGGCTCCCCCGGCTCCAGGGGCGCTGACAACCGGCTGTGCCCGGACACGAAGCGGCCCGGGTCGCCGACGTTGGTCGGTGGCCCGGGCCGCATCAGTCGGATCAGAGCGAGTTGAGGATCTCCCTCATCAGGGCCGCTGTCTCGGACGGCGTCTTGCCGACCTTGACGCCGACCGCCTCGAGGGCTTCCTTCTTGGCCTGCGCGGTGCCGGAGGATCCCGACACGATCGCACCCGCGTGGCCCATCGTCTTGCCCTCGGGGGCCGTGAAGCCCGCGACGTAGCCGACGACCGGCTTGGTGACGTGGTCCTTGATGTAGTCGGCCGCACGCTCCTCGGCGTCGCCGCCGATCTCACCGATCATCACGATCGCCTTGGTCTCCGGGTCGTTCTCGAAGGCCTCGAGGGCGTCGATGTGGGTGGTGCCGATGATCGGGTCACCGCCGATGCCGATCGCGGTGGTGAAGCCGAAGTCACGCAGCTCGTACATCATCTGGTAGGTCAGCGTGCCCGACTTCGACACCAGACCGACCGGTCCGGCACCCGCGATGGTGTGCGGGGTGATGCCGGCCAGCGACTCGCCGGGCGTGATGATGCCCGGGCAGTTCGGGCCGATCATCCGGGTGGACTTGCCGTCGAGGTAGGCGAACACCTCGGCGGAGTCCTGCACGGGTACGCCCTCGGTGATGACCACGAGCAGGCCGATGCCCGCGTCGATGGCCTCGATGCAGGCGTCCTTCGTGAAGGCCGGCGGCACGAAGACGACCGACACGTCGGCACCCGTCTCGGCCATCGCCTCCTTGACGTTGCCGAAGACGGGGAGCTCCTTGCCTGCGAGCTCGACCGTGGTGCCGGCCTTGCGGGCGTTGACGCCGCCCACGATGTTGGACCCGGCCTCGACCATCAAGGTGGTGTGCTTGGAACCCATGCCGCCCGTCATGCCCTGGACGATGATCTTGGAGTCCTTGTTGAGGTAGATGGACATCTCAATTGCTCCCGTTCGCCAGCTCGGCGGCCTTGTCGGCCGCGCCGTCCATGGTGTCGACGAGGGTCACCAGCGGGTGGTTGGCCTCGTTGAGGATGCGGCGACCCTCCTCGACGTTGTTGCCGTCGAGGCGTACGACCAGCGGCTTGGTCGCCTCGTCGCCGAGGATCTTCAGGGCGCCGACGATGCCGTTGGCGACCTCGTCACAGGCGGTGATGCCACCGAAGACGTTCACGAACACCGACTTGACCTGCGCGTCGTTGAGGATCACGTCGAGACCGTCGGCCATCACCTGCGCGTTGGCGCCGCCACCGATGTCGAGGAAGTTGGCCGGGGTGACCCCGCCGTGCTTCTCTCCGGCGTAGGCGACGACGTCGAGGGTCGACATGACCAGGCCCGCGCCGTTGCCGATGATGCCCACGGCCCCGTCGAGCTTGACGTAGTTGAGGCCCTTGTCCTTGGCCTTCGCCTCGAGCGGGTCGGCCTCCTCGCGGATCTCGAACGCCTTGTGGTCCTCGTGGCGGAACTCGGCGTTCTCGTCGAGCGAGACCTTGCCGTCGAGCGCCTCGAGCTTGTCACCGGTCAGGCGGGCGAGGGGGTTGACCTCCACCAGGGTGGCGTCCTCCTCGATGAAGACGTTCCACAGCTGCTGGATCATCGTGATCGCCTGGTCGCGCAGCTCGGCCGGGAAGCCGGCCTCGTCCGCGATGGTCGCGGCCAGCTCGGCGTCCACACCGGTGCCGGCGTTGATGGCGATCTTCTTGACGGCGTCGGGGTTGGTCTTGGCGACCTCCTCGATCTCCACACCACCCTCGACGCTGGCGATGCACAGGTAGGAGCGGTTCGACCGGTCGAGCAGGAAGGAGAAGTAGTACTCCTCCTCGATCGACGCGCCCGGGACCACCAGGACGCGGTTGACCGGCAGCCCCTTGATCTCCAGGGCGAGGATCGCGCGGGCGGCCTCCTCGGCCTCCTGGGGTGTCTTGGCCACCTTGACGCCGCCGGCCTTGCCGCGGCCTCCGGCCTTGACCTGCGCCTTGACGACGACGACGCCACCGATCTCCTCTGCGGCCGCGCGTGCGTCCTCAGGGGTCTCCACGGTCTTGCCGAGCGCTCCGGCCACTCCATGCTTGGCAAAGAGTTCCTTTGCCTGGTATTCCATCAGGTCCACGATCAGTCCTCATTCACAGTCGACAGTCCGGGGATTCCACGGGCTCAAATCCACTGGCACCCTAGACCCGCGCAGACCCCCCGGGCCACGCGGGTCGACGCGCGGGACACGATCGTCCCGGTCGCGGCAAGCTCGATCAAGCGGTACGTCGGCGCCCGGCGCTAGCGTCTGCGGCATGAGCGCCAAGGTGCAGTACTACACCGCAGCCACGCTCGACGGATTCATCGCCGACGAGCACCATTCCCTCGACTGGCTCTTCGAGGTGCCGCACTCCGACGACGAGGAGGGCGCGAGCTCGTGGGACACCTTCATCGCCGGTGTCGGCGTGCTGGCGATGGGCGCCACCACCTACCAGTGGATCCTCGAGCACCATCCCGAGATGCGCACGAGTCCCGACCGCTGGCACGAGTTCTACGACGACCGCCCGGCCTGGGTCTTCACCCACCGCGAGCTGCCGCCGATCCCCGGGGTCGACATCCGGTTCGTGCAGGGCCCGGTGCGCGCGGCGTACGACAAGATGGTTGCGGCCGTGCCCGATCGCAACATCTGGGTCGTGGGCGGGGGTGACCTGGTCGGCCAGTTCGACGACGCCGGCCTGCTCGACGAGATCCACGTGCACATCACCCCGGTCGTGTTGGGTGCCGGCGCGCCGCTGCTGCCACGGCGGATCACCTCGTCGAGGCTGTCGTTCCGCGAGGGCGGCCTGGTCGGTCAGCGGCTCAACGTGGTGCTCGACGTGAACAAGAAGGAGAGCTGACTAGGCCGGATCGGCGAAGTGCTCGGCCACCCAGCCGGTGATCTCACCGGTGGTGGCGCCCGGGGTGAAGACCTTCGCGACCCCGAGCTCCTCAAGCACCGGGATGTCCTCCTCGGGGATGATCCCGCCGCCGAAGATGGCGATGTCGGAGGCCTCGCGATCGGCGAGCAGCTCGACGAGCTTGCGGAACAGGGTCATGTGCGCCCCCGAGAGCACGGAGAGGCCGATGATGTCGGCGTCCTCCTGGATCGCGGTCTCCACGATCTGCTCGGGCGTCTGGTGCAGACCGGTGTAGATGACCTCGTGTCCGGCGTCGCGCAGTGCTCGGGCGACGATCTTGGCGCCGCGGTCGTGCCCGTCGAGACCGGGCTTCCCGACGACGATCCGGATGCGGCGTACGGGTGCTGTCGCGCTCATGTCCGGCAACCTAGCCGAACCCGGCCGCACTGCGCGCACCTGCCTTGTCAGACGCTTGCCAGAGGCTTGCCAGACGGGGGCGGATGGGCCAAACTCCTGCGGGCGCCGAGGTGGTCATCCACACTTGACGTCGACAGGATTTCGGCGGCCGTGACCTTTCCGTTACAGTCGTCCGCGTTGCCTTTCCCCCGAATGCAGTCGAGGTAAACCTTTTATGGGTCAGCACCGAGCAGAACGCGGCCACCGCCGTGACCCCTCGGGAACTCAGTCCGACACCCTCGGCCACCCCGCCGGGACCCGCTCGTCGACTCCGTCCACACCCCGTGCTGCAGCCTTCGAGGCCGGCACCCGGAAGTCCGCTCCCAGGACCAAGTCGCCCGTCGTGGGCACCGCTGGCGCCGGCAAGCGCAAGGCCTCCCGGCGCACCGCGCCCAGCGCCCCGCTCTTCAGCCGCCTGCCCTCCGTCCCGGTCCTGGTCGGCGTGGCCGCCCTGACCATCTCCGCCGGGGGTGCTGTCAGCGCGGCCGACCCCGGCCAGCCCAGCGGTGCGGCGCTCGCCCCCGGCACCGTCACCGCATCCAGCGCCATCGCCGGCGCGACCGACGCCGGGCTGCTCCGGCGTAGCGCCACCGTCAGCCGCGCCTCGCGCAGGGCCCCGGTCACCGCGACCGACCCCGAGCTCGTCGCCGAGGCCGAGTCACGCGCCCGCCAGCGCAACACCGCGCTCGAGGCCTACGCCGAGAAGGCCGCCCAGCAGTCCATCAAGCTCCAGAAGAACCAGTGGGTGCTCCCGGTCGACGGCTACCGCATCACCGCGACGTTCGGCATGTCGAGCGGCCTGTGGTCGAGCAGTCACACCGGCCTCGACTTCGCCGCGCCGAGCGGCACCCCGATCCACGCCGTCGCAGGCGGCGTCGTGACCTCCACCGGCTACGACGGCGCCTACGGCAACAAGACCGTCATCACCCTCGAGGACGGCACCGAGATCTGGTACTGCCACCAGACCTCCTACCTCGTCAACACCGGCGACTCGGTCGCTCCCGGCGAGGTCATCGGCTCCATCGGCTCGACCGGCAACGTCACCGGCCCGCACCTGCACCTCGAGGTCCGCCCGGGTGCCGACAGCCCGATCGACCCGTACTCCGCCCTGGTCGAGCACGACGTCAACCCGTAGTCGGTCAGCGCTCAGTTCGTCAGCGCTCAGTTCGTCAGCGCTCAGTTCGTCAGGGCCATCGTCGCGCCGAGTCCGACCATCGAGAGCCCGCCCGCCAGCCCGAGTGAGTCGAGCCGGCCGGGTCGCCGCGCGAACCAGTCACGGGCGCGTGACGCCGCCAGCGCCCACATCGAGTCCGACATCACCGCCATCAGAGCGAAGACCGCACCCAGCAGCGCGATCTGGGTGCCGGTCGAGCCGGCGCGCTCGTTGACGAACTGCGGCAGGAACGCCGCGAAGTAGACGAGTGTCTTCGGGTTGGTGACGCCGACCACGAACCCCATCCGCACCGGTCGCGACTGCCCGGCCGTCGACGGTCGCAGGCCATCGAGGATGAGCCGCGCGTCGCTGCGGTGCCGGATCGCCTGGACGCCCAGGTAGACGACGTACGCCGCTCCGCAGAGCTTCAGCGCGGAGTACGCCGTCGCGCTCGCCGCCACGATGGCGCCGAGGCCGAGCGCCACGAACACGGTCTGGCAGGCGACGCCGAGCGCGTTGCCGCAGACCGACAGCAGGGCCTCCCGCCGTCCGACCGACAGGGCTCGACCGATGGTGAAGAGCAGGCTCGGGCCAGGGACCTGGATGAACAGGATCGAGGCGACCAAGAAGGCCAGCCACTGGCTCGAGGTGGGCATGCGTCGAGTGTGGCACCCCGGGCCGGGCGGGGTCTCGGTGTTTTCAGCCGGTGGACGGGCCTACAGCTTCTCCACGGGCGCGTAGCGCAGCAGCAGCCGTTTGACACCTTCGGAGCCGAAGTCGATCGAGGCCACGGACTTCTCGGCCGCCCCCTCCATCGAGACGACGGTGCCGAGGCCGAAGGAGTCGTGGAGCACCCGGTCGCCGGGCTCGAGCGAGGGGATCTCGCGGGCCGGCTTCGCCTTGGCCACGACGTCGGCGCGAGCCGCCGCGGAGGAGAAGTTGCGGCGTCCGGCCGCGGTCGGCTGACCGAGCCGGGCCGGGGAGCCGGCGGCGAGGTCGGGTCGGCCCCAGCTGGCCTGCGACGCCTCGGTACGGCGCCAGTCGACGAGGTCGACCGGCATCTCGTCGAGGAAGCGCGACGCCGGGTTGTGCGACGGCGCGCCCCAGGCCGAACGCACGACGGCGCGGGACAGGTAGAGCCGCTCCTGGGCGCGGGTGACGCCGACGTAGGCGAGGCGGCGCTCCTCCTCCAGCTCGGGCTGGTCGCCGAGGGAGCGCTGGTGCGGGAAGATGCCGTCCTCGAGGCCGGTCAGGAAGACCACGGGGAACTCGAGACCCTTGGCGGTGTGCAGCGTCATCAGCGTGACCACGCCGGAGTCGTCGCCCTCGGGGGTGTCGGGGATCTGGTCGGTGTCGGCCACCAGGGCGACGCGCTCGAGGAAGTCGCCCAGGCCCGGAGCGACCGTGCCGGCCTCGACGTCCGCGGGGTCGGCGGACGGGCCGGCCACCGGGTCGTCGGAGAACTCGCGGGCCACGGCGACGAGCTCGGCGAGGTTCTCGACGCGGGTGTGGTCCTGCGGGTCGTCGGAGGCCTCGAGCTCGACGAGGTAGCCGGACCGCTCCAGCACCGACTCGAGGATCACGTCGGCGCGCTCGTCGGCGGCCACCATCGACTGCAGCTCCTGGATCATCGCGACGAACGCCTCGATGTTCCTCAACGACCGCGTGGCCACGCCGGGCGCCTCGGCGGCGCGGGTCAGCGCCTGCCAGAACGTGAGGCGGTCGCGCTCGGCCAGCGCCGCGACGCACGCCTCGGCCCGGTCGCCGATGCCCCGCTTGGGGGTGTTCAGGATGCGGCGCAGCGAGATCTCGTCGTCGGGGTTGGCGAGCATCCGGAGGTAGGCGAGCGCGTCGCGCACTTCGCGGCGCTCGTAGAAGCGCACGCCGCCGACCACCTTGTAGGGCTGGCCGGTCCGGATGAACACCTCCTCGAAGACCCGGGACTGCGCGTTGGTGCGGTAGAACACCGCGACGTCGGCGGGCCGGACGCCACCGTCGGCGAGGGTGTCGATCTCCTGGGAGACGAACCGGGCCTCGTCGTGCTCGTCGTCGGCGACGTAGCCGACGATCCGCTCCCCCTCGCCGGCCTCCGACCACAGCCGCTTGGGCTTGCGTCCCTTGTTGTTCCCGATCACGGAGTTGGCGGCGTTGAGGATCGTCTGCGTGGAGCGGTAGTTCTGCTCGAGCAGGATCGAGCTCGCGTCGGGGAAGTCCTGCTCGAAGTCGAGGATGTTGCGGATGTTGGCGCCCCGGAACGCGTAGATCGACTGGTCCGCGTCGCCGACCACCATCAGCTCGGCCGGCTCGATCCGCTCGCCGCCCGCCTCGGTGAGCTCGGGGTTGTCGGCGCACAGCGCGTGGATCAGGGCGTACTGCGCGTGGTTGGTGTCCTGGTACTCGTCGACCAGCACGTGCCGGAACCGCCGCCGATAGGTCTCGCGCACCTCGGGGAACGTCTGGAAGAGGTGCACGGTCAGCATGATGATGTCGTCGAAGTCGAGCGCGTTGGCCTCGCGCAGTCGCCGCTGATAGGCGGAGTACGCCGCGGCGTACGCCTCCTCGAAGTTGTTCTTGGTGTCCTTGGCGGCCTCGTCGGCGTCGCGCAGGTCGTTCTTGTGGTTGGACACCCAGTGCAGGACGGCGTTCGGCTGGTAGCGCTTGGGGTCGAGGTCCAGGTCGCGGAGCACCAGGGTCATCAGCCGTTTGGAGTCGGCGGAGTCGTAGATCGAGAAGCTCGACTTGTAGCCGAACTTGTCGATCTCCTTGCGCAGGATGCGGACGCACGCGGAGTGGAACGTCGAGACCCACATGATGCGCGCGCGCTTGCCGACGAGGTCCTCGACGCGCTCCTTCATCTCGGCCGCTGCCTTGTTGGTGAAGGTGATGGCCAGGATCGAGCCGGGGTGCGCCTTGCGCTCGGTGATCAGCCAGGCGATGCGTCGGGTGAGCACGCGGGTCTTGCCCGACCCCGCTCCGGCGACGACGAGCAGCGGCGCACCCGCGTGCTGGACGGCGGCACGCTGGGGCTCGTTGAGCCCGGCCAGGAGCTCCTCGTGGGTCGGCCCACGGCGAGTCGTGCGGGGCTCTGGCTGGAGGTGGTCGAAGCCGGGGAGAAGGTCGCTCATGTCGGGCCCAACCCTACGTGCCGGCTCCGACGGTGACCCGCCTCGCTCATCCACAGGCTGTCGGCGGGCGGTTCCCGAGAGGCATCTGGTTCGTTGATCTCGGGATCGACGTCTCACTCGGGAAAGGACGCGTCGCATGCGCAGTCAGGGGATGCTCGTCTCCCTGCTCGTCTCTCTGCTCGTCGTCCTGACGCTGCTCACCGGTTGCTCCGAGGACGATCCCGTCCCAGGAGATGCCGACGACGTCGGCAGCAGCACCGACCGCGCCCGCCACGGCCCCGACGACACAGACGCCACCGACGGAGGCTGAGGAGGCCGAGGAGGCCGAGGCCCTGATCCGGCAGTGGGCGGTCGTGAACGTGGAGATGCAGGCGACTGGAGAGACGAAGGCGTATCGGGCGATCACGGCCGAGCAATGTGAGACCTGTCGACGCCTCGTCGGCAGTGTCAAGCAGCTGTACGCCGCAGGGGGCAAGATTGAACTCCAAGAGCAGCGCGTCATTTCTGTGCGCAAGTCACCGCGGATCAAAGGAAGCGGCGTCTACGAGGCCAAGGTGGAGGTCGCGGCGAGCCGGGTACAGCCGTCGGCGAACGCCGACTGGACCGAGTACACCGGTGGCGAAGTCACGTACGACTTCGACGTCGTTCGCAAGGACGGGACCTTGGTCATCCGTGAAATCGTGGTCATCCCATGATGAGCCGCATCGTCGCGTTGCTGGCGATCCTTCCTGTGACCGTTGTCATCACAGGCATGGCAGCCCATGCCAGCAGTGGTGGATGCCAGACCGACGTTGGCTGGGATGTCGCCCAGGCCGTGTGCGAGACCAGCAAAGAGGGCTGGCAGGACATGCAGGACACCGCCGGAGCCCAGAGCTACCAGTACGAGCTCGAGCGGGCATGCGGCTCCGAGAACGTCGGTGACGTCTGCTCCAACCCCAGGAACTGCGACAGCGACCCTCCCCTCGGCCTCTACAACATCTACCGGGCAGGCGTCGGCCAGGACGACTGGACGCTCGTCGCCACCGTCTGCCTCGACCCCGAGGACGGCGACGAGGGGCCTGGGCCGAAGGATGTCCAGGCCGAGTTCGAGCGGCTCACGTGGCCGCAGGCGTCGCTCGTCATCCAGCCGCCCCAGGGGGAGACGCTCGTCAACTTCGACACCATCTTCTACACGACGTCCACCGAGCCGGTGTCGCAGTCCGTCCAGCTCCTCGGGGCACAGGTCGAGATCGTGGCGACCCCCTCGGCGTACACCTGGCACTGGGACCAGGCCGAGCACGCCACCGTGGCTGCCGACGCCGAGCCCTTCGTCACCAGCGACCACGGCGCGCCGTACCCGGATCAGACGATCACGTGGCAGTACACCGACGCGCACGACGGTGCACCCGAGCATCGATGTCACCTACACCGGGCGCTACCGCATCAACGGCAAGCGGTGGAGGGACCTCGCTGCGACGCACACGGTGATCGGGACGCCCGGCCAGGAGCTCGACGTCCTGGAGGCGAAGCCCACGCTGGTGAAGTGACCCCTCCTGGTCTCAGGCGTGAGCGGGTGACCAGAAGACGGCGACGCCGATGTTGATCACAGTCAGCGCCATCAGGCCGAGGTAGAGCCCGTTCGGGATGCTCGGCTTGCGGACGTTGGCCATCACCAGCACCAAGATGACCAGGCCGATCGCGAACTTCACGCCGATCTTGGCGTGGTTGACGTCGCCGTCGCCGGCCTCGAGCACACCGACGAGCAGCAGGCCCGCGAGGAAGGCCGTGCCGGCGCCGTCGCGCATCGCCGCGTTGACCCTCTTCTGCGGCTCGCCCATCTGGACCACGAGCCCGCCGAACAGGGCCGCGAAGCCGAGGATGTGGATCAGCAGGAGCGCGAGGCGCAGAGTTTCCATGGCGGCAGGCTATCGAGCCCTCGCAGCGCACCTGCCCCGCCCTTCGCCCTGGGCGGGGTGGTCAGCCGGGCTTGGTGCCGTGTTCGTCGCGGACGAAGGTGTGGCCGTGGGGGCTGGTCCAGGTGTACGTCGCGGGCCCGGTGCGCTCGTATCGCCAAGCCGAGTGGGTCTTCAGGCGGTGGTGTCGCCGACACAGCGCGGCGAGGTTGTCGGTGGTGGTCTCGCCGCCGTGCTCCCAGGGGGTGATGTGGTCGAGGTCGCAGGACCCCGCTGGTCGAGTGCACCACGGGAACACGCATTGCCGATCGCGGAGAACGACCTGCTCCCGGAGCCGATCCGAGGGCTGGTAGCCGTGGCAGGTGATCTGCTCGTTGAGGTCGATGACCGGTTTGATGGTGACTTGGGTGTGGGTCTGGGTGCACCAGTGCCGGATCTGGTCGAGGGTGGCGAGGTTGCCCCGCTCCAGCCGGGCGACCGGGTCGCCCTCGGTGAGGTGGACGTGCAGGACCACCTGCCGGCTACTGAACCTTGGTCTCGAGACAGGCGCTGCGCGCCTTCCTCAACCAGCGGCAGCGACAGCTGAGCCCTGGCCATCTCCCCGACCGCGGCAGCACGCCGGGCAGTCAGCGGCTCGTCGGACCCCAGGGCTTTCAGCTGCTCGGCACCGTGGCTGACGGCGGCGGCGAGGTCGAGGGCGTCGGCGAGGTCGAGCTCGGCGGTGACGCGCATGGTGCCGGCGAAGGAGACCTGCTCCTCGTCGATCGTGACGTGCCGGGCGTCCGCGGCGGCGCGTGCTTCGGCGGCGGCGCGGGCGGGGTCGAACCGGACGACCGCGGCATCGACCAACCGGTCGACCGCTCTGGTGGAGGTGCGGTGCGCGAACGGTGCGAGCTGGTCGTCGACGTACGCCGCGGCCTCTCGGGACAGGCCGGCGTGGATGGTGGTCTCCGCGATCCGCCGCGCCCGCCACGAGGGCAGGTCGCCGGCCTGGACGCGGCGCCAGAGCCTGGGGAGCCGGTGCCGCAGCTCGAGGGCCTGGCCGATCAGGTGCTTCGCCGAGACCGTCGAGATGCCGAGCACGGCACCGAACTCGGCGATGCAGAACTCCGCCACCAGCGGTGCCCCCGGTCCGGCGACCGGCTCCTCGTGCTCGGACCCGCCACCGAGCCAGAACGCCGCCGCATCGTGGACCGTCTCGGCGGGGTGCAGGTCCGCCCAGTCACAGGCCGCGACCAGCAGGCTCGGCTCTCCGCAGCATCAGCAGCGACCCGGGACGAGCGCGCGAACGCGAGCACCGCGGCCGCGGTGTCGGGGAGCTCGCTGGTCGTGATCGCCATACAAGAACCCAACCACCGGGCACCGACATTTCCGGGCCGGATCAGGCGTGAACGCCCACAGTGTGGACAACTCATTCGAACTTCTCGTCGACACCAAGGCTGCCAGCAACCAGCCCCTCCACCCTCATCACGTGAGTCACGCGCGGCGCGGCGAGGCCTTCCTCTTGCGCGGCTCCGGCCGCACCACCAGCACCGGGCACGGGGCGTAGTGCTGGACCCGCTGCGCCGTGCTGCCGACGAGCACGGTGTCGCTGAGGCCGCGGCCGCCGGCTCCGACGACCACCAGGCCGGCGGCGTACTTCTCGGCCGCCTTGATGATCTCGTTGGCCGGCGAGCCGCTCCGGACGCGCTGGTGCACCTTCGGGCCCCAGCCCTCGAAGACCCCGGCGACGACCGCGAGGGCGCGCTCCGCCGCCGTACGGAAGGAGAGTGCGGCCTCGCCGCGGGCGGACTCGGACAGCTCCTCGGCGAACCCCACGGCGGCGAGCGGACGGATCACCGCGACCAGCGAGATGTCGGTGATCTTGGCGGGGTCGGCGAGGTCCTTGAGCTTGCGCGCGGCTGCGAGCGACTGCCTGGACCCGTCGACGGCGATGACGACATGCATGTCAGGCTCCCTGCTTCTGACGGTTGCCGAACTGGAGCTCGGCCAGGAAGAGCAGCCCACCCAGCGTCAGGAGGCCGGCACACCAGATCAGCGAGCCCGGGTCGTCGACGACGACATAGACGAGGAGTACGGCGTTCGCGACGATGCCGAAGATCAGCAGCCCCGTCGGGGCGCGGTAGGTCTCGTCGGTCTCGTCCTCACCGCGCAGCTTCAGCGCGGCCAGGATGACCAGCGCATAGATGAACAGCGTGAACACCACGGTCACCAACGACAGGCGCTCGACGACGTCGATGCCGACCCCCAGCTCGTTGAGCACGGCCCCCACGACGAGCAGGCCGCACACGACGACCGCCGCGAAGATGAGGGCGAACCACGGGCTGCGGCGCGAGGCGTGGATCTTGCCGAAGACGCCGGGTACGACGTCCTCGCGCGCCATCCCGTAGAGGATCCGTGACTCGGTGACCACGGCAACCAGGGTCGTGTTGGTGATCGCGATCATCGCGATCACAGCGAACAGGATGCTCATGATCCCGACCGGCACCGGCAGCACACCGGCCTCGATGACCTCGAGCAGCGCGGCGTCGGAGTCGGCGAGGGTGCCGACCGGGACGACCAGTGCCGCCGTGGCTGCGACGAGCACGTAGATGACGCCGGCGGCGACCATGCCGCCGACCAGGGCTCGGGGGAACGACCGCGAGGGGTTGATGGTCTCCTCGGCCACGTTGGCGGCGTTCTCGAATCCGGTCATCGCGAAGAAGGCCAGGGCCACACCCGCGACGATCGCGAAGATCGGGCTGCCGTCGGTGTTGAACTCGGTGAGCACACCGAAGTCGGCCTTGCCCTGGGCGACGTACACGATGCCGATCACCATCACGATGACCAGGCCGGCGATCTCGACGAAGGTCATCACCATGTTGGCCACCACCGACTCGGTGATGCCCAGGTAGTTGACACCGGCGAGGAGCACGATGAAGAGCAGTCCGATCAGCAGCGCGGGAGGCAGGTCCCAGACCTGACCGAAGTAGCGCGAGAAGCCCGAGGCGAGCGACCCGGCAGCAGCGAAGCTGGCCGAGAGCATGCACACCGTGATGAGGAACGTCAGCGCGCGGCTGCCGAACGCCCGGTTGACGTACAGCGCGGCGCCGGCTGCCCGGGGGTACTTCGTGACCAGCTCCGCATAGGCGAGACCGGTGATCGTCGCGATGGTGACGCCGACGAGGAAGGCCAACCAGAAGGCACCGCCGACGGCAGCGGCCACGAGCCCGATCAGCACGTAGATGCCGGACCCGAGCACGTCGCCCAGCACGTAGAAGAACAGCAGCCGGCCCGTGATGGAGCGCTTCAGGTCGGAGTCCGACTCGGTGTCTTCCGCCATGACGGGGACGTCGCTCATCGACAGCCACCTTCCGAGATGAGGGGACTGGTGGCCCCCGCGTGCGAACAGGCAAGCGGCGATCACCGGACAAGTCAACGTCGGGCCCCTCGTCCGTTGCGACGATTCACTAGGCTCGCGACATGTCGTCGTCCGCTGTCCCGGCCCCCACGGCCGTCATCGAGACCAGCGGGCTGACCAAGGACTACGGCCAGGTCGTTGCGCTCGACTCCCTCGACGTCGTCGTCGGCCAGGGGGTCACCGGGCTCGTCGGGGCCAACGGTGCCGGCAAGTCGACACTCATCAAGATCCTGCTGGGCCTCCTCGACCCGACCGGCGGCACGGCGCGCGTGCTCGGTCACGACATCGCGACCGAGGGGGCGGCGATCCGGGCCGGCGTCGGCTACATGCCCGAGCACGAGTGCCTGCCTCCCGACGTGAGCGCCAGCGACTTCGTGGTGCACATGGCGCAGATGTCGGGCCTGCCGCACGCTGCGGCGCGCGAGCGGGCGGCCGACGTGCTCCGTCATGTCGGGTTGGCCGAGGAGCGCTACCGGCCGATGGGCGGCTACTCCACCGGCATGAAGCAACGCGCCAAGCTGGCCCAGGCCCTCGCCCACGACCCGCAGCTGGTGCTGCTCGACGAGCCCACCAACGGTCTCGACCCGGCCGCGCGCGACGACATGCTCGAGCTCGTCCGCCGCATCGGGCACGACTTCGGCATCGCGGTGCTCGTCACCTCCCACCTGCTGGGCGAGCTCGAGCGCGTCAGTGAGCACGTCGTCGTGCTCGACGGCGGGCGGCTGCTGCGCTCATCGGCCACCAGCGACTTCCTCGACAACACCGGCACGCTCCTCGTCGAGGTGCTGGGCGGCGCGACCGAGAGGGACCGGCTCGGCCGGGCGTTGTACGACGCGGGGTTCGCCTGCCAGCCGCGCGGCGCTGTGGTCGCGGTCGACCCGCCGCCGGCCGCCGAGACCCGCAACGTGCTCGACGCGATCCGCGACACCGCCGTCGACCTCGGCCTCGGCCTGGTGCGCATCCAGCCCGACCACCGTCGCATCGAGGACATCTTCCGGGAGGAGGTGGCTGGTGCCGTCCAACCCCACTGAGCCCAGCAGCAGGCCGGCCGGTGTCATCCACGACATCGGCTACCGCCCCTACTCCGGTCCTCGCGGCGGCCACGGCTCGATCGCGTGGTCGCTCTACCTCACCGGGCTGCGCAACGTCTTCGGCCTCGGCCGGTCCGGCAGGTCCAAGATCCTGCCCTTCGCCCTGCTCGCGCTGAACATCCTGCCCGCCGTCATCATCGTCGGGGTCGCCACGTTCATCGGGCTGAACTCCCTCCCGCTCGCCTACCCCGAGTACGCCGCCACCACCACCATCCTGCTCGGCACGTTCGCCGCGGCCCAGGGCCCGATCCTCTTCAGCCGCGACCTGCGGCACGGCACGATCTCCCTCTACCTCGCCCGTCCGCTGTCCGCGACGGCGTACGCGCTGGCTCGCTGGGGGGCCCTGGTCACCGGCATCTTCCTGTTCGTGATGGCACCGATCACCGTGATGTACATCGGTGCCCTGCTGGCGTCGATGGACGCCGGTGAGCAGACGCGCGACGTCCTGGCCGCCACCGTCGTGACGGTGCTGCTGGCCGGGATGCTCGGCAGCGTCTCCGGCCTGTTCAGCGCGATCGCGCTGCGCCGGGGCTTCGCGATCGTCGGCACCATCGGCACCATCCTCTTCGGCTACGGCGTGGTCGCCGTCATCCAGGGCATCTCGTTCGACCAGGGCAAGGAGCGGGTCGGCGAGATCGCCGGGCTCTTCCACCCGATGACGCTCTACGCCGGCGACGTCGCCGTGCTCACCGACGCCGACAACGCCATCACTCCCCCCGCCGGCACCGGCATGGAGCTGCTCTACGTCGCCGTCTCCCTGCTGCTGGCCCTCGGCGGACTCGGGTTGCTGCTGCTGCGCTACCGACGACTGGCGACGCGATGACGACCGTCAGGTTCGACAAGGTGTCGCGGTGGTACGGCAACGTGGTCGCCGTCAACGACGTCTCCCTGGAGATCGGGCCGGGTGTGACCGGCCTGCTCGGCCCCAACGGAGCGGGCAAGTCGACGATCATCGCGCTGATGGCAGGCTTCCTCTCCCCCTCGGCCGGCACCGTCCACCTCGGCGACACCCCGGCCTGGCGCAACACCGAGATCTTCCGGCAGATCGGGCTGGTGCCGGAGCGCGAGGTCGCGTTCGGCTACCTCACCGGCCGTCAGTTCGTGCGGGCCAACGCCGAGCTGCACGGGCTCGCCGACCCGGGTGCTGCCTGCGAGCGGGCCCTGGAGGTCGTCGAGATGTCCGATGCGGCAGCGCGTCGTATCGGCACCTACTCCAAGGGCATGCGGCAGCGGGTCAAGCTGGCCTCGGCACTGGTCCACGACCCGGGCGTGCTGCTGCTCGACGAGCCCTTCAACGGCGTCGACCCGCGCCAGCGCATGCACCTGATGAGCCTGCTCACCCGCTTCGGCTCGGAGGGCCGCACCGTGCTGTTCAGCTCGCACATCCTCGAAGAGGTCGAACAGGTCGCCCGGCACGTCGAGGTCGTCGTCTCCGGGCGGCACGCCGCCTCCGGCGACTTCGGCGCCATCCGGCGGCTGATGACCGACCGGCCCAACCGGTACGTCGTGCACGCCAGCGACGACCGGCTGCTGGCCGCCGCGCTGATCGGGGAGCAGTCGGTCGTCGGTGTCGTGCTCCGCCGAGGTGGCGGCCTCGAGGTCGAGGTCGGCGACTTCGGCAGCTTCGCGGTCGCCCTGCCACGCCTGGCGCGCGACCTCGCAGTGCGCCTCGTGGAGGTCTCCCCCACCGACGAGTCGCTCGAGAGCGTCTTCGCCTACCTGGTGTCGTCGTGAACGCCACCATCACGCGGCTGTCCTTCCAGGCCCTCTTCGGACGACGGCGCGGGTTGATCATGCTGGTCATCCCGGTGATCCTGCTGGCGCTGACCCTCGTCGTACGCCTGCTCACCGAGGCCGGCACCGCCTACCCCGAGATCGTCGGCGAGCTCGGCCGCGACCTCGCGCTGCCCCTGGTCGCGCTGCTCGCCGCCACCGCCGTGCTCGGCCCCGAGATCGACGACGGCTCGATCGTCTACCTGCTCGCGAAGCCCGTGAACCGCTACTCCGTGGCCCTGAGCAAGTACGTCGTCGCGCTGGTCGCCGCGCTCGGCTTCGGCGCCCTCCCGGTGCTGCTGGCCGGGCTCGTCAACGACTCCGGCAACCCCGGCAGGTCGTTCGCGATGCTGGCCGGCGCCGTCGTGGCGGCGCTCACCTACTCCGGGCTGTTCCTGGCGCTGTGCGCCTTCACCCGGCATGCCGTGGTGGCCGGGCTGCTGTTCGTCTTCTTGTGGGAGGGCACCATCGGCAACCTGCTCGACGGGGTGCGCTGGCTGAGCGTCAGCGCCTGGGCCCGCGAGATCGCGGCCGCCCTGTCGGACGGCATCGACGCCGCCGCGCCGGTGGGCACGACGTACGCCCTGGTCGCCGCGGTCCTGGTGGCCGCCGGCGGTGTCGCCTTCGCGGGCTGGCGGCTCTCGACGTTCTCGCTCACCGGGGAGACCTGAGCCCGATCGCTCGGCCGTGGCCGCTGCTGTCGGCCGCCCGCAACACATGTAACGCGGAGTGAGGGCATCTGGGCGCCGTCTGTGCGGGGATCCCAGTCGGCGTAACTCCGCGTTACAAGGACGCTCAGAGCAGCCGGCGGTCGTTCGCCCACCGCGTGAGCTCGTGCCGCGAGGAGAGCTGGAGCTTCCGGAGCACGGCCGACATGTGGGTCTCGACGGTCTTGATGGAGATGAACAGCTCCTTCGCGACCTCCTTGTAGGCGTAGCCGCGGGCGATCAGGCGCATCACCTCGCGCTCTCGCTCGGTGAGCCGGTCGAGGTCCTCGTCGATGTGGGCGAGGTCGATGGAGCCCGCGAACGCGTCGAGCACGAAGCCGGCCAGCCGCGGCGAGAACACCGCGTCGCCCTCGGAGACGCGCCCGATGGCGTCGACCAGCTCGGGGCCGGTGATCGTCTTGGTGACGTAGCCGCGCGCGCCGCCGCGGATCGTGCCGATGACGTCCTCGGCGGCGTCGCTCACGCTGAGCGCGAGGTAGCGGGTCTCGGCAGCGGGATGCCGGCGCATCACCTCGGCACCGCCACCGCCGGGCAGGTGCACATCGAGGAGTACGACGTCTGGCCGGTGCTCGCGGATCGCGGCCACCGCCTCGTCGACGTCGGCGGCCTCGGCCAGGACCTCGACCCTGCCGACGCCGGCGGACACCAGCTCGGACCGGACCCCGGCGCGGAACATCGCATGGTCGTCGACGATGACCACCCGTACGGGGGGAGCAGCAGCGGCCTCAGACATCGTTGTCTCCTCTCGCGGAGCGGGGCATCCGCAGCCGCACGTTGGTGCCGCCGCCGGGCGACGAGTCGACGGCAGCGGTGCCACCGTGACGGACCATCCGGTCGATGATGCTGTTGCGCACACCGAGCCGGTCATCGGGCACGCCGGCCATGTCGAAGCCCGCGCCACGATCGCGGACGAACACGTCCACCGCGTCGTCGAGCACCTCGGCGTAGATGTCGACGCGGCCGGTGCCGGCGTGCTTGGCCGCGTTGACGACCGCCTCGCGCGTCGCGTGCACGAGCGGCCGGATCGACTCGTGCATCGTCAGGTCACCGACCGCGACCACGTCGACCACGATGGAGTACTCGTCCTCCGCGCGGGCGGCGAGCTCGCGCAGCGCGCCGGCGAGGGTGGTGTCGTCGGTCGACTCGCCGACGTACAACCAGGACCGCAGGTCGCGCTCCTGCGCTCGCGCCAACCGGGCCACGGTCGGGCCGTCGTCGGCGTTCTTCTGGATCAGCGCCAGGGTCTGCAGCACCGAGTCGTGCAGGTGCGCAGCCATGTCGGCGCGCTCCTGGGTGCGGACCCGCTCGGACCGCTCGGCGCCCAGGTCGCCGACCAGCCGCATCATCCACGGGCCCATCACCAGGGCGAGCCCGACGATGCCGAGCAGGCCGGCCACCACGACGTCGCGCGCGGCAGCGAGCTGGCCACTGGTGAGGGCGAAGGCGACGAACGCCGACACGACGAGGGCGAGGCCGGCGGCGAGCCGGGCGTACGACGCCCAGCCACCGGCGCCGAAGATGGCGCGGTACCAGTCGACGCGGCCCGTGGTGTCGAGCCAGCGCTCGCGCTGCACCTCGTCGGCCTGGCGCCACAGCAGGGCGACACCGGCCAACCCGATGACGACCGGCCAGAAGAGCGCGCCCCGGCCGAACAACGCCTCGACCACCAAGATGACACCGATGCCCAGCGCGCCCAGGGCGATCGCGGGGCCCACGTCGGTCAGCCGGGACACGCGTCCCGGCCGCTTGCCGGTGCGCGACGCGCTCTCGAGGCCGGGCGTCGACCGCTGGAACGCCGCGTCGGACGGGAGGAACACCCACAGCGCGGCGTACAGCGCGATGCCCATGCCGCCCATCGTGGCCATCAGCACGAAGGCGGCCCGCACCCACAGCACCGGCAGGCCGAGGTGCCGGGCGACACCGGAGGCGACACCACCCACGAAGGGTTCGTCCGAGTCACGGGTGGCCCGGCGGACTGCGCGCGGGAGTTCGGCTGCGTTGCTCATGTCGGCCTCCATCGTCGCAGAGGGCCGGGGCTCAGACCATGAGGCGTGACCCCGAGCCGACCCTGAGGGTGGACCCGGTGAGCGACCCACGAATCAGGGTCGTCCCCGATGGTCTCGGGGCCGGCGACAGCGCAGGCTGTGGACATGACTTCTCCAGACGCTCCTTCGCAGGGCGACCCGCAGCAGGGTCCCCCACCCGGAACCCAGCATGCGGCTCCGGGGCAGACGGCCACAGATGACGGCCCGCGGGTCACCCGCGACGACGTCACCGACCTCGGTCGCCTGCGCCGCTCGCGCAGCGACAGGCACGTCGCCGGAGTCGCCGGCGGCATGGCCCGCCACCTCGACATCGACCCGATCATCGTGCGGGTGCTGTTCGTGGTCACCGCCTTCTTCGGCGGGGCCGGCCTGTTCGCGTACGGCGCCCTGTGGCTGCTCGTGCCCGAGGAGGGTGAGGACCGCGCGCCGGTCAACCTGGACGAGAAGGCACGCGGCGTCGCGCTGATCGTCGTCGGCGTGCTCGCGGCGATCGCGCTGCTCGGCGGCACGTGGGGCGGCAACTGGTTCCCGTGGCCCCTCGCCCTGATCGGGCTGCTCGCCTGGTTCCTGCTCAACCGGCGCCACGAGCGCCGGATGCAGCGCTACGGCACGAGCCGGACGGGGTGGGTGCCGCCGGTGGCCACCGACGCGAGCGGCCGACCGGTCGAGGACCCCTACGCCCAGTCGTACGCCCAGTCGTACCCTCGTCAGCAGTACGCCTACCGGCCGCCGCCCCCGCGGGACCCCCGCAAGCGCGGACCGATCCTCTTCTGGTCCACCCTCGCGCTGATCGCCCTGGGCATGGGCACGCTCGGCATCGTCGACCTCTCCGGCGTGGACGTCACCGGCGGGGCCTACCCGGCGCTGGCGATGGGCATCACCGGCCTGATGCTGGTGCTGAGCGCCTTCTGGGGTCGCGGTGGCGGGCTGATCCCGCTCGGCGTGCTGCTCACGGTCCCGCTGGTGATCTCCACGACCGTCGCGAACATCGACGGCCGCACGGTGGACCACAGCCCCGCCACGGCAGCGCAGGTGCAGAGCCGCTACTGGAACGCCGCCGGCGAGATGACCGTGGACCTCACCGACGTGAGCGACCCGGAGGCACTCGACGGACGCGTCATCGTCGTGGAGGGCGGCGTCGGCCGGATCGAGATCACCGTGCCCGCCGGTGTGACCGTGAACGCCGAGGCCACCGTCAACGGTCCCGGCTCCGTGGAGGTCTTCGGCCACCAGACCGGCGGCATCGACGTCATGGCCAGCGGCAGCCGCGGCAGCGGCATCGACCAGCCCACCGTCAGCATCGACGCCGAGCTCGGCGTCGGCGAGATCGTCATCACCCAGTGAGGAACGAGACCATGACCACCGACATCACCACCACCGACACCTCCGGGTGGCACCCGATCAACGTCGCCAACCTCGTGATGGGCGTCGCCTTCCTCGGCCTGGTCGGGATCTGGGCGGCTCTCTCGGCCGATCTCATCGCAGGCGCCGACATCCGCTGGCTGCTGCCGGTGCCGTGGGTGCTGGCCGGCCTCGCCGGACTGCTCGCGATCGCCTTCGGCGGGCGACGCCGGGCAGCTGTCGCCGCGCCGCCGGCCCACCAGCCGTACGCCGCGCCGTACTCCACTCCCCCCACCTCGTCGTACGGCGAGGGGGCAGACACCACCGTCAGCCACACCGAGAACGAGGAGCAGGACCGATGAACGAGACCCAGGCCACCCCGGACGCCCGTCGCCGACTGGTCCGCAGCAGCGACGACAAGATGGTCGCCGGCGTCTGCGGCGGCCTGGCCCACCACCTCGGCGTCGACCCGACGCTGGTGCGGCTGCTGACCGTGCTCGGCGTGATCTTCGGCCTCGGCTCGGTGGCCGTCGCCTACCTGGTGGCGTGGGTGATCCTGCCGCTGGACTGAGCGGCCCCCCTCCCCCCTTGTAACGCTCCGTTACGACCTCTTCCACCCCCGTATTCGGGGGTGGAAGAGGAAGTAACGGAGCGTTACATGCATGCGGCGGCGGCGACCACCGTCCGGGGACGCCGACCGGGATGGGTGATGATGACGCGATGACGTCGACCACGCCGGCCCTCGGCTCCGTGACCACCGTGCCGGCCCTCGAGCGGCCCGACCTGCTGGCGCCGGCAGTGGCCGGGGCCCTCCACGGCTGGCCCGACGCAGGTGGCGTCGGCGTCTTCGAGATCGACCCCGAGCTCGCCGACACGGCCGCCTGCAGCGAGGCCTACGACCTGCCCCTGACCGCCGGCGCCAACTGCGTGGTGGTCTCTGGTCGTCGCGACGGCGAGGAGCGGGTGGCCGCCTGCATCGTCCGGGCCGACACCCGCGCCGACGTGAACAGCCTGGTCAAGCGCCGGCTCGACGTGCGCAAGGCGTCGTTCCTCGACATGGACCGCGCGGTCGCAGAGTCCTCGATGGAGTACGGCGGCATCACCCCGATCGGCCTGCCGGCCGCGTGGCGAGTGCTCGTCGATGCTGCCGTGCTCGACCTCGACGTGGCGGTCATCGGCTCGGGAGTACGGCGCTCGAAGCTGCTGCTGCCCGGCCGGCTGGTCGGGCTGCTGCCGGGCGCCGAGGTCGTCGAGGGGCTGGGCCGTTAGCCGACGCCAAGCTCGCGCAGCCCGCGCCGTGCCCGGTCGAGGCCCTGCCGGTTGCCGGCCGCGTCCGTGCCGGTGAGGTCGTCGGTGGTCAGCCGCTCGGCGAAGTAGGACGCCTGCACCAGCCAGCGTCCGCGCCGCAGCGTGTCGAGGTGGACCCACTCTGCCTCCGGGATGACGTCCTTGCGGCGGAAGGCGTCGACGAAGGCGCCCGCACGCTCCGGCCCACCGAGGTACATCACCGCAGACGCCACGTCGTACAGCACCGGTCCGGGCTCGGCGCCGGTCCAGTCGATGAGTGAGACGCTGCCGTTCGCCGTGTCCAAGCGGAAGGCCTCGGGTGCCGGGTCGGTGTGCAGCGTGGCCCAGGTGAGGGGCGGCAGCGCGGCGTACTCCGTCAGGACCGACTCGTACGCCGGCCGCAGCCAGGCCGCGATCCCGAGACTGTCGCGCTCGACCTCGAACCAGCTCGCGAAGCGGCCCGTGGCCCGGCCGGTCCGGGTGATCAGGTGCGCGCGGGCCAGGGTGCGGCCCATCAGCGACTGCCCGGCGTCGTCGTCGGTGAGCGGGGCGCCGGGCGCCCAGGCGCCGAGACTGACCTCGCCGCCGGCCAGCGGCAGCGTGAGCGCACCACCGAGGGCCGGGACCGGTGCCCCCGTGCTCATCCCGGCCGCCGCCAGGGTGGCCGCCACGACACAGCCGCGCCTCATCCGGTCGACCTCGCGAGGCGGCACCCACTTCGCCACGAGCACCCCGTCAGTCGTCGAGACCTTCGCTGTGGCGGAGTTCATGCCACCGCCCAGCGGCTCGACCCGGGCGCCGGTGATGTCCCAGTGCTCGGCCAGCAGCGCCGGCAGCGAGGCGGCGAGACTCATGTCGGTCAGTGGTCCTCGCACCACCGGATCGTAGGGGCTGCCCTAGATTGACCGACCGTGAGCGAAATCAGTGGGGGCACCTGGTCGGCCCCCGGCCGGGTCAACCTCATCGGCGACCACACCGACTACAACGGTGGTCTCGCCCTGCCGTTCGCGCTGCCCCTGCGCACGACCGTCACCGCGACGCGGCGCGACGACCGCACCGTCGTCGCCCGCTCCGGCGGGCACGCGGCGGTCACGTTCGAGGTCCCCGGGGCTGTGGGCGCGGTGACCGGCTGGGGTGCGTACGTCGCAGGCGTGGCGTGGGCGCTGGCCGCGGCCGGGGTGGACGTGCCCGGAGCCGACCTCGAGATCTCGAGCGAGGTGCCGCTGGGGGCCGGGCTCTCGTCGTCGCACTCGCTCGAGTGCTCCGTGGCCCTGGCCCTCACCGGTCTGGCCGGTGTCGAGCTCGACCGGACCGAGCTGGCGAGGATCGTCCAGCGCGCAGAGAACGACTACGTCGGGTCGCCGACCGGGCTGCTCGACCAGATGGCGATCCTGCACTCCCGGGCTCGACACCTGAGCTTCTTCGACGCGCGGGACCTCACTGTCGAGCCTGTCGAGTGCGACCCGTCCTCGGCGGGGCTCGAGCTGCTGGTCATCGACTCGAACGCGCCCCACCAGCTCGTGGACGGCGCCTACGCAGCCCGCCGGCAGGCCTGCGAGGCGGCCGCCAGCCGGCTAGGGGTCGATACCCTGCGCGAGATCGACGACGTCGACGCAGCGTTGGCCGCCCTGGCCGACGACTCCGTGACCCAGCGCCGCGCCAGGCACGTGCTGACCGAGAACCAGCGGGTGCTCGACTGCGTGGCCCTCATCCGCGGCGGCTGGCTGGCCGACATCGGATCCCTGCTAACCGCCTCGCACATCTCGATGCGGGACGACTTCGAGAACACCGTACCGAGCGTCGACCTGATCGTGGCGACGTCGATCGAGGCCGGCGCCCTCGGGGCCCGGATGACCGGTGGCGGCTTCGGCGGCGCCGTGATCGCGCTCGTCCCCGCCGTACGACGCGGGGCAGTCGAGCGTGCCGTCACGACGGCCGCCCTCGGAGCTGGCCATGCGGCGCCGTCGTACCTCACGGTGGTGCCCTCCCCCGGCGCCGGTCGCGACGCCTGAGACTCGTCCCACGACCGTCGGGGCATGGTGAGCCGGCCTCGGGCGCCGCAGGGACCACACCACCCACGTCGCCGGGAACAGCGCCGAGGCGAGCACGGCCGTGCGGCCGCCGAGCCCACGCCGGTAGGCGGCCAGGCCGGTCAGGAACATGCACGTGACCACGACACTGCCCACGACGTACCAGCCGATCACCACGGCAAGGAGTTGCACGGGGAGCAGTGTGCCGGGGCGGAGGCCCGAAAGCGACAGCGGACGCGCGCTTTCTCTCCGATTATTGAGACGTCTGCCACGGTTAAACCGGTGGCCGTGCACGTCGACGGTCCGTAGCGTTCGGGGGTGCGCCAACTTCCACTCGCCGACCCCGGCATCGCAGACCACCGGTCCCCGAACGCGTTCCTGTGGTGGATGGCCAGGGGTCAGTGGGCGACCCTGCTCGGCGGCATGGCCTTCGGCATCGTGTGGATGGGCGCGCAGGCGGTCATGCCGGCCGCGCTCGGCCGGGCGATCGACGCCGGTGTGGCCGCGAAGGACCCCGACGCCCTGGTGAAGTGGGCGCTGATCATGTTCGCGATCGGCCTCGTGCAGGCGGTCAGCGGCATCATGCGGCACCGCTTCGCGGTCACCAACTGGCTGATCGCGGCCTACCGCACCGTGCAGCTCGTCGGCCGTCACGCGGTGCACCTCGGCGGCACGCTGCCGCGCAAGGTCTCGACGGGCGAGGTCGTCGCGATCGGCACCTCCGACCTCTCGCACATCGGCCAGGTCATGGACGTCACCGCCCGCTTCGCCGGCGCCATCGTGTCGTTCCTGCTGGTGTCGGTCATCTTGCTGAGCACCTCGGTCACGCTGGGTCTCGTCGTCCTCATCGGGGTGCCCCTGCTGATGCTGGCGGTCGGTCCGCTGCTGAGCCCGTTGCAGGCCCGCAGCGCCCACCAGCGGCAGCTGATGGGCGAGCTGTCCAACACGGCGAGCGACATCGTCAGCGGCCTGCGGGTGCTGCGCGGCATCGGCGGCGAGCAGGTCTTCCTCGGTCGCTACCGCCGCCAGTCGCAGACGACCCGCAGGGCCGGGGTCGAGGTGGCTCGCGTGCAGTCGGTGCTCGACGGGCTCCAGGTGCTGCTGCCGGGCGTCTTCGTGGTGCTCGTGGTCTGGCTCGGCGCCCGCTACGCCGTCCAGGGCCGCATCTCGCCGGGCGAGCTGGTCGCGTTCTACGGCTACGCCGCGTTCCTGATGATCCCGCTGCGCACCGTGACCGAGTACGCCAACAAGTTCATCCGGGCCCGCGTCTCCGCCCGCCGCGTCTGCCACGTGCTGGCGCTGACGTCCGACTTCGGCGACCCCGCCGTGCCGGCCGCCTCGCCGCCCACCGGCTCCGACCTGTACGACGCCCGCACCGGCCTGCTCGTGCGGGCCGGCCGGATCACCGCGATCGTCTCGGAGCAGCCCGACGCCGCCGCCGTACTCGCCGACCGGCTGGGCATGACGCACGCCGTCGTCGACGACGACGTCGCCCTCGGCGGCGTGCCGCTCACCCACCTGGCCCGCCAGGAGGTGCGCCGCCGGATCGTGGTGTCCGACACCGGCGCCGCGCTCTTCTCCGGACGGCTCGGCGACCGCCTCGACGTCAGCGGCACGGGGGGTGAGGGACGGGTGCTCCACGCCCTCTCGACCGCCAGCGGCGACGACATCATGGACGCGCTGCCCGACGGCCTCGACACCGTCGTCACCGAACGCGGCCGGTCCTTCTCGGGTGGCCAGCAGCAGCGACTCGTGCTGGCCCGCGTGCTCACCAGCGACCCGGAGGTGCTCGTGCTCGTCGAGCCCACGTCGGCCGTCGACGCCCACACCGAGGCCCGCATCGCATCGCGTCTTCGTGACCATCGCGCGGGCCGCACGACCGTGGTCGCCACCAGCAGCCCCCTGGTCCTGGCCGCCGTCGACACCGTCGCGTTCCTCGACGACGGGCAGATCACCTGCGTCGGGACCCACGCCGAGCTGCTGCAGGACCACCCCGCCTACCGCGCGACGGTGACCCGCGTCGCCGGCAACGCCGAGGAGGAGGTGGCCCGATGAGCACCAAGCTGCCCGTCGCCGACGGCCCCGCGGTGCGCCGCTACGCCGTCGGCATCGCGCGCCGGCACCCGAGGATGCTGTGGGGGGCGCTGGCGCTGCACGTGCTCGCCGCACTGGCCGCACTCGCCGCTCCGCGGCTGATCGGCGACCTCGTCCAGGCCGTCGACGAGGGCACCACCCTCGGTCACGTCGACCGGATCATCGCCCTGCTGGCGGGGTTCCTGGTGCTCCAGGCCGTCATCACACGCTACGCGCGGCTGATCAGCCAGGTGCTGGGCGAGAGCGTGCTGGCCGAGCTGCGCGAGGACTTCGTCGACAACGCCCTCCAGCTGCCGGTCGGCGTCGTCGAGTCGGCCGGCTCCGGCGACCTGTTGACCCGCACCAGCCGCGACGTCGACCAGCTCGGCTGGTCGGTGCGCATGGCACTGCCCGAGTGGACCATCGCGGTCGTCACCGCGGTGCTCACGTTCGCCGCCGCGCTCAGTGTGGGCTGGTGGGTCGTGCTCCCCTGCGTGGTCGGCGTGCCCCCGCTCGTGATCGGCCTGCGGTGGTACCTCGCCCGCGCCAAGGACGGCTACCTCCGTGAGAGCGCGTCGTACTCCGAGATCAACGCAACGCTCACCGAGACCGTCGAGGGCGCCCGCACCGTCGAGGCGCTCGGGCTCGAGGACGAGCGGGTGCGGCAGATCGACGCCGACTGCAAGGCGTCGTACGGCGCGGAGCGCTACACGCTGTTCCTGCGCACCGTCTTCTTCCCGAACATGGAGATCGCCTACCTGCTCCCGACCGTCGCGACCCTGCTGTTCGGCGGCTGGCTCTACACCAAGGGTTCGGTGTCACTGGGCGAGGTCACCACCGCGACGCTCTACGTGCAGATGCTCATCGACCCGGTCGACCGGATCGTGTCGATCCTCGACGAGCTGCAGATGGGCGCTGCCTCGCTCGCGCGGCTGCTCGGTGTCGCGCAGGTGCCCGACGACCGCGTGGCCACCGGTGCGCAGCCCGTCGACGAGAAGCTCGATGCCAGTGACGTGCGATTCTCCTACGTCGACGGACGCGACGTCCTGCACGGCGTCTCCCTCGACGTCGGCGTCGGCGAGCGCATCGCCATGGTCGGGCCGTCCGGTGCCGGCAAGTCGACGCTCGGGCGGCTGCTGGCCGGCATCCACCCGCCGCGCACCGGCTCGGTCACCGTGGGTGGTGTCGGCCTCGTCGACCTGCCGCTCGGCGACCTGCGCGGCCATGTCGCGCTCGTGACCCAGGAGCACCATGTGTTCGTGGGGTCGCTGCGCGAGAACCTCGCCCTCGCGGCACCGCCCGGCGCCGGCGACGACCAGATCCGCGCCGCCCTCGACGCCGTGGACGCCCTGGAGTGGGTCGACGGCCTGCCCGAGGGGCTCGACACCGTCGTTGGCTCCGGCGGCCGACCGGTGACCGCGGCGCAGGCCCAGCAGGTGGCGCTGGCCAGGCTCGTGCTCGCCGACCCGCACACCCTGGTGCTCGACGAGGCCACCTCCCTGATCGACCCTCGCTCCGCGCGCCACCTCGAGCGCTCCCTGGCCGCCGTACTCCACGGCCGCACGGTCATCGCCATCGCCCACCGGCTCTTCTCCGCCCACGACGCCGACCGGGTCGCCGTGGTCGAGGACGGGGTGATCGCTGAGTTCGGGTCGCACGACGAGCTGGTCGCCGCCGGCGGCTCGTACGCCGCGCTCTGGGACTCGTGGAACGGTGGCCGCTGAGGGGCTGCGCGGCGCCGGCTCTTCTCATGTAACGCTCCGTTACTACCTCTTCCCACCCGAAATACGGGGGTGGAAGCGCCCATAACGGAGCGTTACAAGCGGGCGGCACCGGCTCCCGGCCCCTTGCGATCGTGACAGTGAAGGTGTCACGCTCCGGGGCATGAAGCTCTCCATGCCCCTCATGTACGCCGGCAACCCACGCGAAGCGGCCGACCAGGTGTCGGCGCTGGAGCGGGCCGGGCTCGACACCGTGTGGGTGGCCGAGGCCTACGGCTTCGACTCGCCGACCCTGATGGGCTACCTGGCCGCTCGCACCGAGACGGTCGAGATCGGCGCGGCGATCCTCAACGTCTTCTCCCGCACGCCCAGCGCGCTCCTGCAGACCGCGGCCGGCCTCGACAACGTCTCCGGCGGCCGCGCGATCCTCGGCCTCGGCGCGTCCGGACCGCAGGTGATCGAGGGCTTCCACGGCGTCCCCTACGACAAGCCGCTCGGACGCACCCGCGAGATCGTCGACCTCGTACGCCGAGGCCTGCGGCGCGAGACCCTCGTGCACGACGGCATCTTCAAGCTCCCGCTGCCCGAGGGCCAGGGCACCGGCCTCGGCAAGCCGCTCAAGCTGCTGACCCGTCCCGAGCGCCCCAGCGTGCCGATCTACATCGCCGCCCTCGGCCCCAAGAGCGTCGAGGGTGCCGCGGAGTACGCCGACGGCTGGCTGCCCTTCCTCTTCCTCCCCGAGAAGGCGGGTGATGTCTGGGGCGACGCGCTCGCGAGGGGCACCGCCAAGCGCCCGGAGGGCATGGCGGAGCTCGAGGTCGCAGCCGGCGGCATGGTCGCGATCGGCGAGGGCCCGGAGACCAAGGCACTGCTCGACCTCGCCCGCCCGATGTATGCGCTCTACGTCGGCGGCATGGGCGCGCGCGGCAAGAACTTCTACAACGACCTCGCCTGCCAGTACGGCTACGAGAAGGAGGCCAAGGAGATCCAGGACCTCTACCTGGGCGGCAACAAGCGGGACGCGGAGGCCGTGGTGCCCCTCGAGTGGCTCGAGGCGGGCAACCTCGTCGGCCCCGCGTCGTACGTCAAGGAGCGCATCGCGGCCTTCAAGGAGGCCGGCGTCACCAACCTGCAGGTCAGTCCGGCGTCCGCCGACCCGGCCGCGACCGTCGCGCAGGTCAAGGAGTGGATCGCGTGACCCGCGCCGTCTTCGACGCCGAGCACGAGTCGTTCCGCGACGCCGTCGGGACGTTCCTCGACAAGGAGATCGTGCCCCACCACGCGCAGTGGGAGGCCGACGGAGTCGTCTCCCGGGAGGCCTGGACCAAGGCCGGCGCCCAGGGGCTGCTCGGGCTCCAGCTCGACGAGGGGTACGGCGGTGGCGGCACCCCCGACTTCCGCTACAACGCGGTGCTCGGCGAGGAGATGACCCGCCGAGGGGTGTACGGCGCGGCGTACCCGCTCCTCAACGACATGATCGTGCCCTACTTCGTCGCGAGCGCGAACGACGAGCAGAAGCAGCGGTGGTACCCCGGCCTCTGCTCCGGCGAGCTGATCGCGGCCATCGCCATGAGCGAGCCGGGTGCCGGCTCCGACCTGCAGGGCATCCGTACGACGGCGGTCGATGCCGGTGACCACTACGTGCTCAACGGCTCGAAGACCTTCATCTCCAACGGCATCCTCGCCGACCTCGTCATCGTGGTCGCGCGCACCGACCCCGACGCCGGCCACCAGGGCATCTCGCTGCTCGTCGTCGAGCGCGGCATGGCGGGCTTCGAGCGCGGCCGCAACCTCGACAAGATCGGCCAGCACGCCCAGGACACCGCCGAGCTGTTCTTCGACGACGTGCACGTGCCGAAGGAGAACCTGCTGGGCAAGGAGGGCGAGGGCTTCGCCTACCTGATGACCAACCTGTCGCAGGAGCGCCTCTCGATCGCCGTCTCGGCCGCCGCCGCGTGCGAGTTCGTCTTCGACGAGTCACTCTCCTACGCCAAGCAGCGCAACGCCTTCGGCAAGCCGATCGGGTCGTTCCAGCACAACCGCTTCGTGCTCGCCGAGATGGCCACCGAGGCCCACATCGCCCGCGTCTTCGTCGACGACTGCCTCGCCCTGCACTCCCGGGGCGAGCTCGACGCCAAGACCGCCTCGATGGCGAAGTGGTGGACCACCGAGCTGCAGAAGAAGCTGGTCGACCAGGGCGTGCAGATGCACGGAGGCTACGGCTACATGATGGAGTACCCCATCGCCCGCGCCTACGTGAACAGCCGGGTCCAGACGATCTACGGCGGCACGACCGAGATCCAGAAGGAGATCATCGGCCGGAGCCTGGGCATCTGAGGCGGCTTGGCTAGCGTGCTCCGGGTGAGCACCCGGTTGATCGAGCACTTCGACGTCCAGGCCCACCGCGGTGGCAGCGGGCTGTCCGCCGAGAACACCCTGGCGGCCTTCGGTGCGGCGCTCACCCTCGGGGTCTCCACTCTCGAGTGCGACGTGCACGTGAGCAGTGACGACGTGCTGGTCGTCTCCCACGACCGCGAGATCGTCTCCGGCCCGCACACGGGGCAGCTCATCCACCAGCTCACCCATGACGAGCTGCGCACGGTCGACGTGGCCGGCCTGCGCGCCGGGGACTTCCCCGACCGGCCGGTCGCCACCGGGCTGCTCATGCCGACGTTCGCCGACGTGCTCGCCCTGCTCGAGCAGCGTGGCGCGGTGGAGGTCGGCCTCAACGTCGAGATCAAGTACGACGCGACCGCACCCGAGGCCGGGGCCCCCCGCGACGTCTTCGTGGAGCTGCTCGTCGGAGCCCTGCGCGGGGCCGGGCTGATGGAGCGCGCGTCGATCCAGAGCTTCGACTGGGGTGCGCTGAACAAGGTGCGGCAGGCAGACCCGGCGATGCGGCTCAACCTGCTGTTCAGCCCGCGGTACCTCGAGGATGTCGGGACCGAGCCGTCACCGTGGCTGGACGACGTGCGGTTGGCTGACTTCGGTGACGACCCGCTCACGACGGCGGCCGAGCTGGGGTTCAACGCCATCTCGCCCATCCATGGTCGCCCCTACGACTCCGGCATCGGTGACCCCGCCTATCGTCCCCTGGTCACCCGCGAGATGGTCGGTCATGCGCACGATCTCGGCCTCAGGGTGGTGCCGTACGTCGTGGACGACGCCGCCACGATGGGCCACCTCGTCGACCTCGGGGTGGACGGCCTGATCACGGACTATCCCGACCGGCTTCGCGAGGTGCTCGCGCGGCGGGGGGAGGCCCTGCCGACGGCGTACCCGCCGGGTGACCCCTGAAGGTCCACTGAGAGATCTACAGGGAAACCCCGATGCGGAACGGCGGTGAGTTCTGCTGGACTACCACCATGCATCGCCAGATCGCCGGCCGGCTCACCGGCCCTGTGACCAAGTGGATCGTCGTCGCCTTCTGGGTCCTCACCCTCGGCGTGTCCTCGGTGTTCGCGGCCAAGCTCGTCGACGTGCAGAACAACGAGGCATCCTCGTGGCTGCCCTCGAGCGCCGAGTCGACACGAGCACTCGAGAAGCTGGGGGCGTTCCAGGACCAGAACGCGATCCCCACGCTCGTCGTCTACGACAAGGAGTCGGGTCTCACCGAGGACGACCTCGCCGCCATCGAGCAGCAGGCGACCGAGTTCGCCGGCCTGGAGGGCGTGGAGAAGCCCGTCGAGGGGCGGATGCCACCGGTGCTCAGCCCCCAGACGGCTGAGCAGCTCGGCATGGCCGGCGTGTCCGACGACGGTCAGCTGGCCCAGACCCAGGTCGTCTTCAACTTCGGCGCCGACGGCTGGAACTCGTTGCCCGACGCCGCCGACGAGCTCCGCGCGATCGCCGACATCGACGGCGCCGACGTCTACATCGCCGGCATGGGTGGCCAGGCGGCCGACTCCGCCGAGGCCTTCGGCGGGATCGACACGACGCTGCTCTTCTCGACCCTGGGCGTCGTGATCATGATCCTGCTGCTCACCTATCGCAGCCCGGTCCTGTGGGTGCTCCCGATCTTCTGCGCGGGCGTGGCGCTGTTCGCCTCGCAGGCCCTCATCTACTTCCTCGCCAAGTACGCCGACCTGACGGTCAACGGGCAGAGCTATGCCATCTTGACGATCCTCGTCATCGGCGCCGGCACCGACTACGCCCTGTTGCTGGTCGCGCGCTACCGCGAGGAGCTGCGTCGTCACGAGGACCGGCACGAGGCGATGGGCTTCGCGCTGCACCGCGCGGCCCCGGCGATCTTCGCCAGCGCGGCCACCGTCGTCCTCGGGATGCTGTGCCTGCTGCTCGCCGAGATGAACTCCACCGCCGGCCTCGGACCGGTCGCGGCCATCGGCATCGCCGTCACGTTCCTCGTGATGGTGACCCTCCTGCCCGCCCTCCTGGTGGTCTGCGGTCGGTGGGTCTTCTGGCCCAAGCGGCCCGCGTTCGGCTCCCCCGAGCCGACCCAGTCGGGCCTGTGGGCCAAGGTGGGCCGCCGGATCTCGGTCCGCCCCCGCACCGTCTGGGTCGTCACCACCGCCCTGCTGGCCATCGCCTGCCTCGGCCTGTTCCGGCTCGACGCGGGCGGACTGTCGACCGCGGACTCCTACACCAAGGAGTTCCAGTCCATCACCGGCCAGAAGGCTCTCGTCGAGCACGGCCTGGTCGACACGTCCAACACCGTCCAGGTCGTCGCCAACGCCGCGCAGGCCGACGCCGTACGCACGTCGATGTCCGGGCTCACCGGGCTCGAGGAGCCCAGCGAGCCGGTCGTCGTGGGCGACGTCGCCTTCGTGCAGGCGGTCATCGACGCCGACGTCTCCTCCCCCGAGGCGTTCGACGTGGTCGAAGCCGTCCGGACCGCGGCCCACGCCGTCGACGGGGCCGACGCGCTGGTCGGCGGTGGATCGGCGTTCTACCTCGACACCCTGCAGGCCTCGAGCAGGGACAACATCGTGATCATCCCCGCGATCCTGCTGCTGGTGTTCCTGATCCTGGTGATGCTGCTGCGGGCCCTGCTCGCGCCGCTGATCCTGACCGCGACGGTGGTGCTCTCCTTCGGGGCGGCCCTGGGCATCTCGGCCCTGCTGTTCGAGTACGTCCTCGGCTTCGCCGGGTCCGACCCCTCGTTCCCCCTGTTCGCCTTCGTGTTCCTGGTCGCGCTCGGCATCGACTACAACATTTTCCTGATGACCCGGGTGCGCGAGGAGACCCAGACGCGTGGCACCCGCACGGGTGCCCTGGTGGCGTTGACGTCGACGGGCGGTGTGATCACGTCGGCGGGGCTGGTGCTGGCCGGCACGTTCTCCGTGCTCGGCACCATCCCGGTGGTGTTCCTGGCCGAGCTCGGACTGGCGGTCGCTCTCGGCGTCATCCTGGACACCATGATCGTGCGGTCGGTGCTGGTCACCGCCATCAACCTCGACCTGGGTGCGAAGATCTGGTGGCCGAGCAAGCTCGACCAGGACGACAGGCCGGCCGCGGTCGACGACTCCGAAGCGCTCGAGATCGTGCGCTGAGCGGGGGCTACTGCTGCTCGAGCTCCGCCGGGCCCGCCTCGGCGCTCAGCGCACGACGGCTGGACCGGACGGCGAGGAACGCGCTCACCCCGACGACGAGGAGCAGCATCAGCACCGCGGCGGTGACGAGGATCTCCATCGGGTGCGGGAGCAGCGGGTTGAGCCGGCCATCAACGTCCGCGAGCCGGCCGGCCGCGGTGTAGATGGCCATGGACACAAGCGTAATCCGCAGAACCCCGGCTCGTCCGGGGTTCTGCGGATCACTGGTGGTGCCCTCAGCCGCGACCGCTCGAGGAGCGTGCCCGTCGCGAGACCGAGTCGATGGCGACGGCGAGCAGCAGCACTGCTCCGGTCACCATGAAGCGCACCGAAGAGTCCACGTTGACCAGGTTGAGGCCGGTCTGGATCGCCTGCAGCACGATGATGCCGAGCATCGCGGAGTACGCCGACCCGCGGCCGCCGAAGAGCGACGTACCGCCGATCACCGCGGCCGCGATGGCCGTCAGGTTGGTGTCGTTGGTGCCGCTGGCCTGCGAGACCGATGTCTGCAGACCCGCTGCCAGCAGGCCACCCACGGCGGCCAGCGTCGAGCACAGGGCGAACACCGAGAAGTACACGCGGTCGACCTTGATGCCCGAGCGTCGTGCCGCCTCCTCGTTGCCGCCGACCGCGTAGACGTGACGCCCCCAGCGGGTCCGCCGCAGGACGAGGTCCATGACCACGACGAGCACCGCGAAGAAGACCCACAGGTAGGTCCAGCCGCGGTCGATGTTGACGTAGTAGGTCAGGGACCCCAGGCCGACCAGCAGGACCGCGGCCTTGACGCCGACCGCGGTCAGCGACGGCGCGCTGAGCTCGGCCGCGGTGCGCTGCCGGATCACCAGGAGCTGCGACAGCACGTAGACCAAGACGATCGCCACCACCAGCACGTACGACATCGTCTGGCCGACGAACTCGAACCTGGTGAAGCGCACCAGGAACGAGTCGGAGGGCAGGTTGCGGGTGCCGTTGTCGCCGAGCACGAAGAGCAGGGCGCCCTGGAAGCCGAGCAGGCCGGCCAGCGAGAAGACGAACGATGGCACCCCGAGCTTGGTGTAGAGCACGGCGTACAACGCACCGATCGCGACGCCGACGAGCATCCCGGCGATGATCGCGACGATCATCGACTGGCCCTTGTCGATCAGGGTGATGGCCATGACGGCCGCGGCGAACCCGCTCACCGATCCCACGGACAGGTCGATCTCACCCAGGAGCAGCACGAGCACGATGCCCAGGGCGATGATGCCGACGGGTGCGGCGAACTGCGTGATCGACACGACGCTGCGGGACGACAGGAAGCGTGGCTCCGCGCTGTAGAACCCGACGCAGATGATCAGCAGCCCGACCACGACCGGCAGGCTGCCGAGCTCACCGGAACGCAGCCGCTTCCACATGAAGTCGGCGTAGCCGCCCAAGCCCTTGGCGCTGACCAGCCGCTCGTCGGCAAGGTCCGCCGCCACCCTCGACGTGGGCGGCTCCGTGCTCGATTCCGGGCCGCTCATGCCGGGTCTCCTTCGCTGGGTGTGCCGGCGCGCCGGGTGGCGCGACTGGCGACGACGTTGTCGGAGGCGCCGGTGATGGCGGCCACCAGCTCTTCGGTGGTGGCGTCCTCGACCCGGAACTCCGCCGCGTTCTTGCCGAGGCGGAGGACGACGATGCGATCGGCCACGGCCTGGACGTCGGCCATGTTGTGGCTGATCAGGATCACGCCGAGGCCCGTCTCGCGGAGCCGCTCGATGAGGTTGAGCACCTCCGCCGTCTGGGCCACACCCAGGGCGGCGGTCGGCTCGTCGAGCATGACCACCTTCGGGCTGCCGACCAGACTGCGCGCGATGGCGACGGTCTGCCGCTGGCCGCCCGACAGGGAGGCGATCGGGATGCGCACCGACGGGATCTTGGCCGAGAGGGTGCGCAGCAACCGCCACGCCTCCTTCTCCATGCCGACCTCGTCGAGCACCGGCCCGCTCCGCTTCTCCTGACCGAGGAACAGGTTGGCGACGACGTCGAGGTTGTCGCAGAGGGCCAGGTCCTGGAAGACCGTGGCGATGCCGAGGGACTGGGCCTCGGACGGACCGCTCACGGAGATCTTGCGCCCGGCGAAGGTGATCTCCCCTCCGTCAGGCGTGTAGACCCCGGAGATCACCTTGACCAGCGTGGACTTGCCGGCACCGTTGTCTCCGACGAGGGCCACGACCTCCCCGGCGTGCACCTGCATGTGCACGTCGGTGAGGGCCTGCACCGCGCCGAACCGCTTCGTCACACCGGCCAGGGACAGAACCGCGTCCCCGACCGGTGCCTTGACCGTTGACTGGGACATCAGGAGAGGCCAGCCGCCGCACACGCGTCGGCGTACTCGTCGGTGCAGATGTCCGACACCGTGTAGAACTCGTCGGCCACGACGGTGTCCGCGACGTTGTCGGCGGTCACCACGATCGGGTCGAAGATGAACGACGCGACGCCCTGGTAGTCGGTCGTGTCGCCGACGTCCTCACCGTTGGCCAGCGCGACCGCGACCTCGGCGGCCTTCTCGGCCTCGATCGGGATCGGCTTGTAGATCGTCATCGCCTGCTCGCCGGCGATGATCCGCTGGATCGCGGCCAGCTCGGCGTCCTGACCCGTGATCGGGGGCAGCGCGTCGGCAGCGAACCCGCCACCGGTGAGCGCGGCGATCACGCCGCCGGCCTGGCCGTCGTTGGCTGCGTAGACGCCGTTGATCTGGTCGGGGTCGTACTTGCTGAGCTGGTCGGTGACGAACTTCTGAGCGTTCTCGGGGCTCCAGTCGGGGTTGTCGTACTCCTCGAGGATCTTGACGCCGCTGCTGTCGAGCACGCTGTGCGCACCGGCCTTGAACTGCGCCGCGTTGGGGTCGTCGGGCGAACCGTTGAGCATCAGGATGCTGCCCTTGTCACCCATCGCGTCGACGAGCGCCTGGGCCTGCATCTTGCCGACCGTCTCGTTGTCGAACGACATGTAGTAGTCGGCCTCCTTGATCAGCCGGTCGTAGGCGATGACCTCGGCTCCGTCGGCCTGGGCCGAGGCGACCATGCCGCCGGCGCCGGCACCGTTGACCGGGTCGAGCACGAGCACCGAGGCGCCCTCGGAGATCGCGGTGTCGACCTGCTGGGTCTGCTTGGCCTCGTCCTGGTCGGCGTTGTAGTAGACGATCTTGCAGTCGGCACAGAGCTCGGCGACCTTGGCCTCGAACAGCGGTCGGTCGAAGGCTTCGTAGCGGGTGGTCTTCGACTCCGGCAGGAGGAGCGCGATGGTCTTGGCGCCGCCGTCGGCGGAGTCGCCGCCACCGGACTGGGCGTCGTTGGCCCCGCAGGCCGAGAGGCCGGCGGCGCCGATGAACAGGGCAGCGCCGAAGGCTGCGTAGCGGTGCAGGGTGGTGGACATGGGGTCCCTCCTCGATGAGCTGGGCCGATCGTCGGATCGGCCCCTGGTCTGGGGACGAGTGTGCTGACTCACAGCCCTAGTCGTCAAGAGGTGAACGCAAAGTCGTTCATTCTTAGTGTTTGCAAACTCTTGCGCCTTTCTCTTGACGACTAGGCATCGCCTCGACCACAGTGTCGCCATGTCACCACGGGAGAGCGCCCCGGGATCCACGGCCTCGCTGCGCACCGCCAACCAGCAGCGCGTCCTCGACGTGCTGCGACGCGGCGTACCCGTCCCCGAGGACGGTGTCGCGATGGCACCGGTCACCCAGGCCGATCTGGCCCGACTCACCGGGCTGGCGCCTGCCACCGTCTCCAACATCGTCCGCGACCTGTCCGCGCACGGCCTGGTCGACACCGAGCCCGGCAGCGGCCGCCGGGGTACGACGGTCCAGCTGGCGCGCACGGCCGGCCTCGTGGCCGGCATCGACTTCGGGCACAGCCATGTCGCGGTGGCACTCGGCGACATGACCGGCGCGCTCGTCGCCGACGAGCGCCGGCCCCTCGACGCCGGGCACGCCTACTCCGACGGGCTCGACCTCGCCGCGACGCTGCTGACCAGGCTGCTGGCGGCCGCAGGCGTCGCGCCGACGGGTCTGCGCAGCATCACGATGGGCATCCCCGCACCGATCACCGACGGCGTGGTCCGGTCGTCGGCGATCCTTCCTGGATGGGTCGGCGTACACGCGCAGCAGGTGGCCGAGGAGCGTCTCGGGGTGCCGGTGCACGTCGAGAACGACGCCAACCTGGGCGCGCTCGCCGAGCATCGGGTCGGCGTCGCTCGCGGCCACACGTGCTCGGTCTTCTTGAAGATCTCCTCGGGTGTCGGCGCCGGCATCATCATCAACGACGCGGTCTACCACGGCAGCCTGGGCGCGGCGGGCGAGGTCGGTCACCTCACGCTCGACGAGCAGGGCCCGATGTGCCGGTGCGGAAGCCGCGGCTGTCTCGAGGCCTACGCGTCGACCACCGCGGTGGTCGCGATGATGGCCGCGCAGCTGCCCGGCGCCACGATCGACGAGATCGTGGAGGCGGCCGAGGCCGGCAACGTCGCGGCGGTCCGCACCCTCGAGGACGCGGGGCTGCACCTGGGCTGGGGCCTGGCCAGCGTGGTCAACCTGCTCAACCCCGGACTCGTCGTCGTCGGCGGCGACATGGCCCGGGCCGGCGAGTTCCTGCTCGAGCCGGCCCGCATCGGGCTCCGCCGGCACGCCCTCGACGCGGTGGCCGCCACCCCGGTGGTCGCCAGCCGGCTCGCCGAGCGGGCCTCGCTGACGGGCGCCGTACTCCTGGCTGCGGAGCGCACCGAGCTGCTCGCCGGCTGACTCCTCGCTGGTGGATGGTCAGCTCAGTCCGAGGAGACGACGACCTCGACCTCGAACCCCTCGGAGCTCTCGAGGTAGAGCGCGACGTGGTCGTCTCCCCCGGCGTGCGGGTAGCGGTCGGCGAAGAGCTCGTGCCAGCCGTGCGACGACGACTCGGCGCGCATCCGATCGAGCAGCGCGCGGTCCTCGCAGGTGAGCGCCAGGTGGTTGACGCCGGGACGCAACCGGTCGTGCGTCTCGTCGACCAGGTCGGTCGAGCGCTCCATGAACAGGTAGGTGCCGTCGGGGTGCGTCCAGGACTTGACCGTGGAGTCGGCCTCCCAGCCGAGCTCGCCCAGCAGCCAGCACCACTCGCCGTCAGCGGTGGCCAGATCACTGACCCAGAGGTCGAGGTGGTGCATCGCCCTCATGTCCTGGCCCTCGGTCCCGACTCCGCACTGCCGGATGGTCGCCTGCTGCTCTTCGCGTAGGACATGTCGCGCAGCATGGCATCTCATGTTTTCGCGCGGTAGTCACAGCAGCGACGACTTCGAATGACAGGCACCCCCACCCGGGACGTGCTGGGTGGGGGTGCCTGCCGGTCGCCGGTCAGCGCGGGGAGGACGTCGGTGTCGTCAACGCTCCCCGTGCCGAGCCGGTGTCATCGCATCGCGCGGGGGTCCGCCTTGGTCCCCTGGAAGGCGGTGATCCTGTCGCCGGAGAGCACGGAGAACGTCGTGTGGTCGGTGTTCCACACGTTGCCGATCCACAGCTCGGGCGTGCTCAGGATCCACTCGCCGGCCTGCTTGATCGCCGCAGCGGTGAACCCGTTGTACTCGCCGAGCACGATCTTCTTGTCGGGGAAGCCCTGACCGTCGAGCCACGTCGCCAGCTGCGGTACGGCGCGGGCGGGCAGCTGTGCGTTGTTGGGCGCCGCGGCGGTGCCCGACTGGTAGGAGTCGACGCCCACGAAGTCCCAGGCGGCGAGCAGGGCGGGGCTCGTGTACTCGGCGAAGTTGGCCCGGGTCGTGGCCTTCATGTTGTCCATCAGCCATCCGTTCAGGATGGGGCCGACAGCCACGCCGGGGGTCTGGACGCGGTCGAGGAACCGCTGCGACCCGGCACGGAACAACGCTGGGGTCATGTCACCGTGCGGCTCGTGCCAGTAGGTGGCCGTGACCGGCGCGCCGAGTCCGGTCAGCTGGGCCCGCAACGTCACCAGCCACGCGTCGTACCCGCCGTTGGCGAGCGTGGTCGGGTCGGGCACCTTGTAGGAGATGACCGGGACCATGCCGTCCGCGATGGCCTTGCGGATCAGCGGCAGCTGGCTGGAGCCCGCGGCTGACAGGTCGGCGAAGATGCGGCGAGACCTGACTCCGTTGGCGCCGACCTCCTTGATGCGTGCGTCCCACTTGTCGACCGGCGCGGACATGCCGATGATCTTGGCGGTGATGGAGGCCGGCGGGAAGCTCGTGGCGGGCGGCGTGACCGGAGGCGTGACCGGCGGCACGGGCGGCGGGGTGACCGGCGGCACCGGCGGCGTGGTGACCGGCGGCACCGGCGGCGTGGTGACCGGCGGCACGGGCGGCGTGGTGACCGGCGGCACCGGCGGCGTGGTGACCGGAGGCACGGGCGGCGTGGTGACCGGAGGCACGGGCGGTGTGGTGACCGGCGGCACGGGCGGCGTGGTGGCGTTGGCGGCAGTGGTCACGCGCAGGACCGGACGGACCGAGGCCGCGCCTTCGGACGAGGTGAAGGCCAGCGCGGCCTGGGCGGACGTCTCGACGCGGAGGCTGAGCACCTGTCCGGGGGTGACACCGGCGACATCGAGGGCGATCACCTCGGTGGTCCCCGACCGCAGGGCGTCGGAGGATCCGAGGAGCGTGCGCTCACCGGGCTGGTTGCTCCACTTGAGGGAGGACTCGGCCCAGCCGGCGCCGGTGCGGTAGACGTTGATGCCGCGGGTCGAGGTGACCTGCGAGCGCAGTCGCAGTGCCACCGTGTCGATGTGCTCGCTGGAGCGCACCACCGGGACGGTGAACTTGAGGAAGGCGTACTTGGTCTGGGCGGCACGCCCGTCCACCTTGACGGAGGTGTCGTTGCCGTAGTTGGCCGACTTGGAGCGGGCGTCGACGTGGGCGTCTGCCGAGGCGATGGTGTCGACTGCGGCGGCCTGGGCCGGGGTTGCGATCGCCAGACCGGCCAGGCCAGTCGTGATCGCCAATGCTAGAGCGGTTCTCTTCATGGATTCTGAGCACCTTCGTAGAGGTCTCTTGCCGGTCCGCGGAAATGCGCGGCGCGGCTCGATGATGGAGGCCTTCGGGGACCGTCACACTCCCCATTGGGTGCCGGTGAAGACACGAGACCGTGCTGTGGACTCGCAGCAGTCCTATCGGCGCTCGCCACAGTGACCTGAACGTTATGAAGCAAATAACCCTAAAATTGGTCTTGCCCTCGTCCGCAAGACGTGCTTAGCCTCTGGCGTGCTCGCCGGTCAGGCCGCCCGGCTCATTCCCACTCGATGGTGCCGGGGGGCTTGGAGGTGATGTCCACGGCGACCCGGTTGACCTCGGCCACCTCGTTGGTGATCCGGGTCGAGATGCGCTCGAGCACGTCGTACGGAAGACGAGCCCAGTCGGCGGTCATGGCGTCCTCGGAGGTGACCGGGCGCAGCACGACGGGGTGGCCGTAGGTGCGACCGTCGCCCTGCACGCCCACGGAGCGGACGTCGGCGAGCAGCACCACCGGGAACTGCCAGATGTCGCGGTCGAGTCCGGCGTGGGTGAGCTCCTCGCGGGCGATGGCATCGGCCTCGCGCAGGATGTCGAGCCGCTCGCGGGTGACCTCGCCGATGATGCGGATCGCCAGGCCGGGGCCCGGGAACGGATGGCGCCAGACGATCTCCGAGGGCAGGCCGAGCTGCTCGCCGACCAGCCGCACCTCGTCTTTGAAGAGCGTGCGCAGCGGCTCGACCAGCTCGAACTCGAGGTCGTCGGGCAGGCCGCCGACGTTGTGGTGCGACTTGATCGTGGAGGCGCCGGTGCCGCCACCGGACTCGACGACGTCGGGGTACAGGGTGCCCTGCACCAGGAAGGCGACCTTGTGGCCCTGCGCGTCGGCGGCGGCGCCGAGGTCGGCGCCGGCGAGCACGGCCGCCTCGGCGGCCTCGAAGGTGCGGATGAACTCGCGCCCGATGATCTTGCGCTTCTGCTCGGGATCGCTGACTCCGGCCAGCGCCTCGAGGAACTGCTTCTCGGCGTCGACGACGTGCAGCTTGACCCCCGTGGCCGCGACGAAGTCGCGCTCGACCTGCTCGGCCTCGCCCTTGCGCAGCAGACCGTGATCGACGAAGACGCAGTCGAGCCGGTCGCCGATCGCGCGTTGTACGACGGCCGCGGCGACCGCGGAGTCGACGCCACCGGAGAGCCCGCAGATCGCCCTGCCGTCGTCGCCCATCTGGGTGCGGATCCGCTCGATCTGCTCCTCGACGATGTTGACCATGGTCCAGGTCTGGCGGCAGCCGGCGATGGCGTGGAGGAAGTGCTCGAGCACCTTCTGGCCGTGCTCGGTGTGCAGGACCTCGGGGTGCCACTGCACCCCCGCGAGCCGGCGGTCGACGTCCTCGAAGGCCGCGACCGGCGTCGTGTCGGTGGAGGCGAGCACGTCGAAGCCCGCGGGCGCCGCCTGCACCGAGTCGCCGTGCGACATCCACACGGTGTGACGCTCGGGGATCTCCGCGAGCAGGGTGCCGGGCGCGGTCACGGTGACCGGGGTGCGGCCGTACTCGCGGGCGCCGGAGTGGGCCACGGTGCCGCCGAGACCCTGCGCCATGAGCTGGAAGCCGTAGCACATGCCGAAGACCGGGACACCCGCGGTGAAGATGCCGGAGTCGATCGCGGGTGCGCCGTCGGCGTACACGCTGGACGGGCCGCCGGACAGGATGATCGCGGCCGGGTTGCGCTGGAGCATCTCCGCGACGGGCATCGAGTGCGGGACGATCTCGGAGTAGACGCGCGCCTCACGCACCCGGCGAGCGATCAGCTGGGCGTACTGGGCCCCGAAGTCGACCACCAGGACCAGATCGTGTTCAGGGTGCTCCATGGCCGCAGCCTACCGACGACGAGCGCCCCCCTCGTCAGGGCCCGGCTGGGAGGGAGGCGCCGGGCCCTGACCGCCCGAGCGCCTGCTGAGCAGTGCCCGGACGTGCGCCCGGTGGTGGGGAGGGAGGTCGGTCTCCGGGCGCTGTACGGTCCCAACGATGCCGTTCGGGCGGGGTTACGGGCCGGCCGGACCCATTTTCAGCTGTCTAGCCGACCGACACGATCGGCAGCCGCAGGGCGCCGGGCGCCGACTCCGGTACGGCGGGGCGTGCCGGCGCCACGGCCGGGACCGCCTCGTAGCCCTCACCCGGCGCCGGGCGCGGGTCCGCCTCTCCCTTGTTGGGCCACAACGCCATCGCCCGCTCGGCCTGCGCGGTGATGGTCAGCGAGGGGTTCACCCCCAGGTTGGCGCTGATCGCCGAGCCGTCGGCGATGTGCAGACCGGGGTGGCCGTGGACCCGCTGGTAGGCGTCGATCACACCCGTCTCGACCGAGTCACCGATGGTGCAGCCGCCGATGAAGTGCGCGGTCAGCGGCCTGTTGAAGGGCTCGCCGATCGATCCTCCGGGCTTGCCGCCGATGAGGTCGGCCATCTTGCGGACGACCTGGTTGGCCGCGGGGATCCACGTCGGGTTGGGGACGCCGTGGCCCTGCCTGGAGGTGAGGTAGCGCAGCCTCGTGCCAGGCACCTGCCGGGTGTAGGTGGTGATCGAGTTGTCGATGCTCTGCATGACCAGCGCGATCACGGTGCGCTCGGACCAGTGCCTGACGTCGTACAGGTCGCGGACGCTGCGGCGCTCCCGCCACAGCTCCTGGAGCCACGTCCGCCAGCGCGGCGCGGGCCCGTCGCCGTCGGTGAGCACGGTCTGCATGAACGACATCAGGTTGCTGCCCCTGCCGTAGCGCACCGGCTCGACGTGGGTGCTCTCGTCGGGATGGAAGGACGACGTGATCGCGACGCCGCGCGAGTAGTCGACCTCGGTGTCGGGTGCGATCGCCCCGAGGATCGACTCGGAGTTGGTGCGCGAGAGGTGACCGAGCCGGTCGGAGAGACCGGGCAGGTGACCCTGGTCCTTCATCTTGTGCAACAGCCTCTGGGTGCCGAGCGCCGAGGCGGCGAACACGACCTGCTCGGCCGTGAGGGTACGACGCGCCCGCCGGGCCTTGGTGAACCGCACGTGGACGTCGTACCCGCCGCTGGCGCGGGGGGCGACCCGGGTGACCGTCGTCAGCGGCATCACGGCCGCCCCGAGCGACTCGGCCAGGTGGAGGTAGTTCTTGGTGAGCGTGTTCTTGGAGTTGTGCCGGCAGCCGGTCATGCACTCGCCGCAGCCACGGCACGGCACCCGCTCGGGGCCGGCACCCCCGAAGTACGGGTCGGCCACGGCCGAGTGGTGGGACTCCCCCGGGCCTCCGAAGAAGACGCCCACGGGCGCCGGGTGGAACGTGTCGCCGACACCCATGTCCTGGGCGACCTTCTCCATCACGTCGTCGGCCGGGGTGCGGAGGGGGTTCTCGACGACGCCGAGCATCCGCTTGGCCTGGTCGTAGTAGGGCGCGAGCTCGGCTCTCCAGTCGGTGATGTGGGCCCATGACGGGTCGCGGTAGAACGCGTCGAGCGGTTCGTAGAGCGTGTTGGCGTAGACCAGCGACCCGCCGCCGACGCCGGCGCCGGACAGGATCAGGCAGTCGTTGAGCGCGTCGATGCGCTGGATGCCGTAGCAGCCGACCTCGGGCCGGAAGAGGTAGCGCTTGACGTCCCACGACGTGTCGGGGAAGTCGGAGTCCTCGAAGCGGGCACCCGCCTCGATCACGCCGACGCGGTAGCCCTTCTCGCTCAGCCGCAGGGCCGTGACCGACCCTCCGAAGCCCGAGCCGACGACCAGGACGTCGTAGTCGAACTCCGTCATGCGCGCCCGAGCTTCTTCATCAACCGCAGGTTGGCCGTCATCAACCTGGCATAGGCCTGGTCCGACATCCCGAGCATCGGCGCGAACCGCACCAGCCGTTGGGTGGCCACCGCCTGGCTCTCGGTGTAGCGGTGGATGCCCTCGCTGCCCTGTCGGCGGCCCATGCCGGACTCGCGCATGCCGCCCATCGGGGAGTCGACGGAGGCGAACGTCGCGCCGAAGGCCTCGTTGATGTTGACCGTGCCGCACTTGATCTGGCTCGCCATCGCCCGGCCGCGGGTGCCGTCCTGGGTGTAGATCGAGGCGTTCAGGCCGTACTCGCCCTCGTTGGCGCGTGCGACGGCGTCAGCCTCGTCGTGGAAGCGGTAGAGCGAGATGACCGGCCCGAAGGTCTCGCGGCCGAAGCACGTCATGTCAGGCGTGACGCCCTCGAGGATGGTGGGCTCGAAGAAGTACGGCCCCAGGTCGGGACGCGCGCGGCCGCCGGTGAGGACCCGCGCACCCTTGGCGACCGCGTCGTCGACGTGCGCCTGCACGGTCGCGAGCTGGTCGGCCGAGACGAGGGTGCCCATGTCGACTCCCCAGTCGAGACTGGCGCCCAGGCTCATCGCCTCGGTCCGCGCCACGAAGCGCTCGACGAACCGGTCGTAGACCTGGTCGGCCACGAACATCCGCTCCATGGACACGCACAGCTGGCCGGCGTTGGAGAACGACGCACGCACCGCGCCCTCGGCCGCCTTCTCGAGGTCGGCGTCGCGCAGCACCAGGAGCGGGTTCTTTCCGCCGAGCTCCAGCGAGCACCCGATGAGCCGCTCGGCGCACTGCGCGGCGATCAGCCTGCCGGTCGCGGTCGAGCCGGTGAAGCAGACGTAGTCGGAGCGCTCGATCATCGGCCCGCCGATCTCGGCACCCGGTCCGGCCACGACCTGCCACAGGTCGGCCGGGAAGCCGGCCTCCTCCAGCAGCTGCGCGCCGAGCAGCGCGGACAGCATGGTCTGCGCGTCGGGCTTGGCCACCACGGCGTTGCCGGCCATCAGGGCTGGCAGGCCGTCGCACAGCGCCATCGTGAACGGGTAGTTCCACGGCGAGATGATGCCGACGACGCCCTTCGGCACCCGGTTCACCTCGACGCGCGTGAGGGCCGGGATCACGCCCAGCCTGCGCTGGGTGTCGAGGTGCTGGTGCGCGGTCCGCGCGTAGTAGCGGGCGGTCAGCGCGATGTGCAGCGGCTCGTCGAAGGCGTGCTTGCGGGCCTTGCCCGACTCCAGCACGATCAGGTCGAGGATCTCCTCCTGCCGGTCGAGCACCAGGTCGTGCAGCCGCATCAGGCACGCGGCCCGGTCGTCGAGCGACGTGCGCGCCCAGGCGACCTGAGCGATCCGGGCCTTGTCGTAGGCCGTGGCGACGTCGGCCGTGCTCGACTGCGGGATGTGCGCGAGCGGCTGGTCGGCCAGCGGCGAGCGCACCGCCGAGGTCTGTCCGGTGCTGCTCACCACGCGGCGGGTCAGGTTGTCGACGTACGCCGGTTCGAGGGCGTATGACGCACGCGGGTCGTGCTCGGGGTCGGCCGGGCCGTCGCCGACGTGCAGGCCGGGGTGCGGGTTCGAAGCGCTCATGGTCGCGAGCGTAGGTGAGCCGCTCCGCGCTATCTACCCTTCGGTAACAGAATGTGCTTCTTTACACACCCAGGACGTCTGTCAAGCCTCCGGGACGGGCGATCGGGCGGGTCGCTACGGTGCCAGGGTGCAGACTCACCGCCCGTCGGCCGACCGTTGAGCGCGACGTCGTACGCCGTCGTGGGCGGTGGGATCATCGGGCTGGCGGTCGCCGCCAGGCTCCAGGAGGTGGACCCGGACGCCTCGGTGAGCGTGTGGGAGAAGGAGCTCAGGCTCGCCGCCCACCAGACCGGACGCAACTCGGGCGTGGCGCACGCCGGCCTCTACTACGAGCCCGGCTCGCTCAAGGCCCGGCTCTGCCGCCGCGGCGTCGGGATGCTGCGCGAGTTCTGCCAGCAGCACGGCGTCGCGTACGACGAGATCGGCAAGGTGCTGGTGGCGCTCGACGAGCAGGACCGGTCCAGGCTGGGTGCCATCGAGGAGCGCGCGCTGGCCAACGGCGTGCCCGGCGTCCGCCGGATCGGCGGCGCCGAGCTGCGTGAGATCGAGCCCCATGTCGCCGGCGTGGCCGCGCTGCACTCCCCCACGACCGCCATCGTCGACTTCCCCGGCGTCACCCGCGAGCTGGCCCGCCAGGTGGAGCTGCGCGGCGGCGAGGTGCGCTGCGGCATCACCGTGACCGACCTCGACGTCGACTCCACGGGCGGGGTGGTGCTGCGCGGCACCGATCGCGACGGCGCGACCCGCGACCAGCGCTTCGACAAGGTCGTCCTGTGCGTGGGGGTGCACAGCGACCGGCTGGCCGAGCGCGCCGGCGACGGGCCGGACCCGCGCATCGTCCCCTTCCGGGGCGAGTACCTGCTGCTCCGGCCGGAGAGTCGATCGCTGGTCAACGGGCTGGTCTACCCGGTGCCCGACCCGCGCTACCCGTTCCTGGGCGTGCACCTGACTCCCCGCGTGGACGGCGAGGTGATGGTCGGCCCCAACGCCGTGCTCGCGCTGGCCCGCGAGGGCTACCGCTGGCGCGACGTCGACCTGCGCGACCTGCGCGACCTGGCGGCCACACCCGGCTTCCGCCGCTTCGCCCGCACCCACTGGCGCACCGGCGTGGCCGAGATGGCCGGGTCGCTGAGCCGGCGTCGATTCGTGGCCGCGGCGCGCCGCTACGTGCCCGAGCTCCAGGTGTCCGACGTGGTCGGGGGGCCGAGTGGGATCCGCGCCCAGGCCATGGACTCGGACGGAAATCTGGTGGACGACTTCCGGGTCAGCGTGCGCGGGCCCGTGGTGGCGCTGCGCAACGCCCCCTCACCGGCGGCGACGTCCAGCCTGGCCATCGCCGAGCACCTCGTCGACGTGGCGCTGGGGCGGGGCACACAGGGCTGACACGCGGGTCAGCCGACGACGACCTCGACCCGCTGGAACTCCTTGAGCTCGGTGTAGCCCGTGGTGGCCATCGAGCGGCGCAGCGCGCCGATGAGGTTCATCGTGCCGTCGGCCACCCGCGAGGGGCCGAAGAGGATCTCCTCCAGCGAGCCGATGGGCCCGAACTCGACGCGCTCACCGCGCGGCAGCTCGGCGTGGTGGGCCTCGGCTCCCCAGTGGAACCCGCGACCGGGCGCGTCGGTGGCGCGGGCCAGCGGTGAGCCGACCATGACGGCGTCCGCGCCGCAGGCGACGGCCTTGGCGATGTCGCCCGAGCGCCCGATGGAGCCGTCGGCGATGACGTGCACGTAGCGGCCACCCGACTCGTCGAGGTAGTCGCGGCGGGCGGCCGCGACATCGGCCACGGCACTGGCCATGGGTACGGCGACGCCGAGGACCGTGCGGGTCGTGTGCGCGGCTCCGCCACCGAACCCGACGAGCACGCCCGCCGCGCCCGTGCGCATGAGGTGCAGGCCCGCCTGGTAGGTCGCGCACCCACCGACGACGACCGGGACGTCGAGCTCGTAGATGAACTCCTTGAGGTTCAGCGGCTCGGCCTGGCTGGACACGTGCTCGGCCGACACCGTGGTGCCCCGGATGACGAACATGTCGACGCCCGCGTCGACCACGGCCTTGGCGAACTCCTTGGTGCGCTGCGGCGAGAGGGACCCGGCGACCGTGACACCCGCCTCGCGCATCTGCTTGAGCCGGGCCGTGATGAGCTCGGCCTTGATCGGCTCGGCGTACATCTCCTGCATGCGGCGGGTGGCATCGCTGCCCTGCAGGCCGGCGACCTCCTCGAGCAGGTACGACGGGTCGTCGTACCTGGTCCAGAGGCCCTCCAGGTTGAGCACGCCGAGGCCGCCGAGCTTGCCGAAGGCGATCGCCGTGGCGGGCGACATCACGGAGTCCATCGGCGCCGCGAGCACGGGCAGCTCGAACCGGTAGGCGTCGATCTGCCACGCGACGCTGACCTCCTCGGGATCGCGCGTGCGCCGCGAGGGCACGATCGCGATGTCGTCGAAGGAGTATGCGTGGCGAGCGCGCTTGGCCTTGCCGATCTCGATCTCGGTCACCGGGGCAGCCTATCGGCGCCCGGCGGCGCTTCAGCGACCGGAGTAGTTGGGCGCCTCGACGGTCATCTGCACGTCGTGCGGGTGGCTCTCCTTGAGTGACGCCGAGGTGATGCGCACGAACCGGCCCCGGTCCTGGAGCTCGGGGATGGTGCGCGCGCCGACGTAGAACATCGACTGGTTGAGCCCGCCGATCAGCTGGTGGGCGACCGCCGCCAGCGGTCCGCGGTAGGCGACCTGGCCCTCGATGCCCTCGGGGACGAGGTGCTCGTCGCTGGTGATCTCGGCCTGGAAGTAGCGGTCCTTGGAGTAGGACTTCTTGCCACGGCTGCTCATCGCACCCAGCGAGCCCATGCCCCGGTAGGCCTTGTACTGCTTGCCGTTGACGAAGACCACCTCCCCGGGCGACTCCTCGCAGCCGGCCAGCATCGAGCCGATCATCACCGACTCGGCGCCGGCCACGATCGCCTTCGCGATGTCACCCGACTGCTGCAGCCCGCCGTCGGCGATGACGGGGATCCCCGCCGGCTTGGCCGCGAGCGAGGCCTCGTAGACGGCCGTGATCTGGGGTACGCCGCACCCGGTCACGACGCGCGTCGTGCAGATGGAGCCTGGGCCGAAGCCCACCTTCACGGCGTCGACACCTGCGTCGACGAACGCCTGCGCGCCGTCCCGGGTGGCGACGTTGCCGCCGATGACCTGGACATGTCGGGTCGCCGGGTCCGTCTTGAGCCTGGCCACCATGTCGAGGAGCATCCGCACGTGGCCGTGCGCGGTGTCGGCGACCAGGACGTCGACGCCCGCCTCGATGAGCGTGGTGGCGCGCTCCCACGCGTCGCCGAAGTAGCCGATCGCGGCACCCACCATCAGCCGGCCGTCGGCGTCATGGGACGCGTGCGGGAACTGCTCGGACTTCACGAAGTCCTTGACGGTGATCAGGCCACCCAGGCGGCCGTCGTCCTCCACGAGGGGAAGGCGCTCACGCTTGTGCTTGCGCAGGAGCAGGGTGGCGTCCTCGCGGGAGATGCCGACCCGGCCGGTGATCAACGGCATCGGCGTCATCATCTCGTCGACCTTGGTGGTCGCCCACTCCGCGACCGGGGTGAACCTCAGGTCGCGGTTGGTGATGATGCCGAGCAGCCGGTTGTCGGCGTCGACGACGGGCAGGCCCGAGACGCGGTACTCGCCGCAGATCCGGTCGAGCTCCTCGAGCGTCGCGTCGGGCCCGATGGTGACCGGGTTGGAGATGATGCCGGTCTGGGTGCGCTTGACGAGGTCGACCTGGTAGGCCTGGTCCTCGAGCGAGAGATTGCGGTGTAGGACACCCAGCCCGCCCTGCCGGGCCATGGCGATCGCCATCCGCGACTCGGTGACGGTGTCCATCGCGGCGCTCACCAGCGGCACCCGCAGGCTGATCTCGCGCGTGAGTCGCGACGTGGTGTCGATCTCGGTGGGGTTCAGGTCGGACATGCCGGGGAGCAGGAGCACGTCGTCGTAGGTCAGGCCGAGTGCGGCGAACTTGTCGGGCACGCCCTCATGGTTGACACCGTCGTTCATGGGTCAGCGACGACCTTTCGCATGCCGGGGATCGAGAGGCCAACACTACGCGGCGGGCGACCGGAGAGCGGCGCCCGGTTCCCCGCCGCGCGACGCACGGAGCGCCCGGTCTCGATACGCTCGCTGGCGCTCGCTACTCGACCGACGACAAAGGTCGTTGGTCGAAAGCCCGCGAGGAACGAGCGGGCGACCGAAGAGCGACGCGCCGAGCGCCCGGTCTCGATACGCTCGCTGGCGCTCGCCACTCGACCGACGACACAGATCGTTGGTCGAGTGCCCGGTCTCGATACGCTCGCCACTCGACCGACGACACAGATCGTTGGTCGAGTGCCCGCGAGGAACGAGCGGGTGTATCGAGACCAGCCGGGATCACAGCGACTCGGTCGGCTCGACGGGCTCGGGCGCCCCCTCCGGGACGGGCACCGGCACCCGGCGCAGGTGCCAGACCCAGGACAGCAGACCGGCGAGCACCAGCACCGCGGAGGCCAGCGCCAGGGTGAGCACCGAGTGGGTGACCCACGGGGCCACGACCGCGGCGGTGGTGCCGTTGAGCAGCAGCGCGAAGAACGTGAACATCGACACCGAGGCCCCGCGCGAGCGCGGGAACATGTCGAGCAGCACCAGCTGGAGGGTCGGGTACGCCGCGGCCGTGCCCACCGCGATGAGACCCGGCCCGAGGACGGCGTAGGGCAGGTCGGCCGCGGTGGGCAGCAGCGCGAGCAGCACGTTGAGCACGGCGGCACCGAACGCGAACACCAGCGACCACGTCACCAGGTTGCGTCCCGACACCCGGCCGGCGGCGCGGCCACTGATGAAGGCGCCGACCATCACGCCGGCGATCATCGGGACGAAGAACATCCAGAAGTCCAGCTCTCCCCTGCCCAGCAGGTCGATGACGAAGATCGGCGCCGAGCCGATGTAGATGAACTGGCCTCCGAAGCTGAGCGCCGCCGCCCAGGCCACCCGGTGGAAGCGCACGCTGCGCGAGACCTCCCCGAGGCTGCCGAGCAGCGGCCCCAGGGCCAGCGGCGTACGACGCTCGACCGGGTGGGTCTCGGGCAGCGCGACCCCGACCAGCGCCACCAGCAGCAGCCCGACCCCGGCGAGGAACCAGAAGATCACCGGCCACGGGCCGACCTGCAGCAGGAAGCCGCCGATGATCGGGGCGACGGCCGGCGCGACACCGAAGATCATCATCACGCGGCTCATCAGCCGCTGGGCCTGCGGGCCCTCGAAGACGTCACGGATCACGGTGCGGCTGACGATGACACCGCCTCCTGCGCTGAGGCCCTGGAGCACCCGGAAGCACAGCAGCATCGGCAGCGACGTCGAGAACGCGCAGCCGATCGACGCCAGCGCGAACACGGCACACCCGCCGAGGATCACCGGGCGGCGCCCGACCGCATCGGACAGCGGACCGTGGAACGGGCTCATCAGGCCGAAGGAGAGCAGGTAGGCACTCACCACGAGCTGCATCTGGTCGGTGCTGACGTCGAGGTCTGCACCCATCTTCTTGAAGGCGGGGAACGGGGTGTCGATGCTGAACGGACCAAGCATCGAGAGGCCTGCGAGCAGCAGCGGCACCACGACCATGGCGGCCTGCGGGGACATGCGGGACCTGCCCACGAAGGATGCGGGCGCTGACGAGGGCACGCCCCCACCCTCTCAGGCCGCTGACCGACTCAGCGAGGCAGCGGCTTCAGGTCCCTCAGCGGCACCCGCACCGTCAGCACGTCTGCAGCCATCCGGATGCGCCCACGCAGTCCCGCCGCCAGCACCATCGGCAGCACCGCCTGGTTGTCGGCGTCGGTGGTGAGCACCAACTCGTCGATGCTGAGCGAGCCGGCCAAGCGGGCCGCGTCGACCAGCAGCCGGCTGCCGATGCCCCGCCGTCGCCAGGCCGGGTCGACCCGGAGGCTCAGGGAGCACACCCCCGGTTCGTTGCTCACGGCCAGCAGGGCCGCCCGGCCGACGACCGTGCCTTCGACGACCGCCTCGACCGAGTCGCCCACCACGGCGTACGTCGGCACGTGGCCACCGATGCGACGGCCGGGCGGCTGCGGGTCGGGCTTGAGCCGGGCCAGCACGTCGGTGACCAGGTCGGCCATCGATGCGGCCCGTGCATGCTCGGTGGCCGTGAACGGTGCGGTGCGGCGGACCTGCACGCAGACGTCGCCGACGACCATGTCCATGACGTCCTGCACCGCGGCGAACCCACCCGGCACCGGGTCCGCCTCGGCGTCGAACAGCGTGGCCACCACCTCGGGGAAGCTCGCGGGCTGCGCGAGGATCGTGCGTGCTGCCTGCACGTAGCGGGTCGGCTGGTCGACCAGGGCCGACTCCGTGCACGCCGCAGCGCTCACGTCGCGTCCCCCCGACGACTCGATGAGAGCGGCGAGCTCGGCCAGACCCCAGACGTCGGGAGTGCGCAGCACGAGCTCGTCGGTCACCCGCTCGACGCCGGGGAAGATCTGCAATCCGAGGATGTTGACGCCGGCCTCACCGCAGCGCACGGCGAGCGTGGCCAGGGCGCCGGGCCGGTCGGACAGGGTGGTACGGACGCGCCAGAGCATGGCCCCTCCTCCAGTTGTCGTGGTGCGCAGGGACCACAGCCTCCCCCGGTCGCGTTGCGCCACGGCGGCGCTCGTGTTTCGGCAGTGCTACGTCTGGCACGCGGCGCGGCTGGGTAGCCTCGCGGCATGAGCGGCGTGGTCGACAGGATCGACCGTTTCCAGGAGCGGCATCCCCGTGTGTCGTTCCCGCTCGCGGTGATCTACAAGTTCTTCGACGACCAGGGCAACTACCTGGCAGCGACGCTGACCTACTACGCCTTCGTCGCGATCTTCCCGCTGATGCTGCTGGGCACGTCGATCCTGGGGTTCGTCCTGGAAGGACGGCCCACCTGGCAGGAGGACATCCTCAACTCGGCCCTGAGCCAGTTCCCGATCATCGGGGACGAGCTGGGCCGCCCGCAGGGTCTCAGCGGCTCGGTCAGCGGCGTCCTGGTCGGCTCGCTCGCCGCGCTGTACGGCGCGCTCGGCCTCGGGCAGGCCCTGCAGAACACCATGCACGTCATCTGGTCGGTGCCGCGCAACAGCAGGCCCAACCCGATCTACTCCCGGGTCAAGAGCCTGCTGCTGATCCTCACCGCAGGGACCTCGCTGCTCGCGGTCACCGTCGTCTCCGCGATCGCCAGCACCACCGACACGTTCAGCATGTGGGTCGACACCTCGCTGCAGTCGGTGCTGCCGGTGGTGACCGTCATCGTGGTCGGCTGCGGGCTGACGGCACTCTTCCGCTTCGCGGCCACCGGGCAGCACAGCTTCCGAGGGCGGCGCCCGGCGGGTTCACGCTCGCCATCTTGTGGCAGGGGCTCCAGTACATCGGTGCGGCGTACGTCGCGGCGGTGCTCGTCGGCACCACCTCGATGACCAAGACCTTCGGCCTGGTGCTCGGTCTGGTCGGCTTCATCTTCATCGCGGCCGTCATGGCCGTGCTGGCGATGGAGGTCAACGTGGTGATCGCCCGGAGGCTCTACCCGCGGGCGCTGCTGACGCCGTTCACCGACAACGTGCACCTGACCAAGGCCGACCGCCGCGCCTACACCGCCTACGCCCAGATGCAGCGGCACAAGGGCTTCGAGCGGGTGGAGGTCGTCTTCTCCGACGACGCCCCGGAGCTCGGGGACCCCGGCCCGCACGAGGGCCCCGACCCGGTGCGCGAGGAACGCTGACGGCTCAGCGCGCGTGCGGGGTGGAACGACCACGCCCAGACGGAACCGGCCCGCCACCCACGAGGGGTGACGGGCCGGGCCGATGAACGTGGGTCAGTGACCGTGGCCGTGACCGTGCCCGGCAGGCGCGGAGGACGCGTCCTCCTCCTCGGGCTTCTCGACGATCAACGTCTCGGTCGTGAGCAGCATGCCCGCGATCGAGGTGGCGTTGACGAGCGCCGAGCGGGTGACCTTGACGGGGTCCAGGACACCCTGGGCGACCAGGTCGCCGTACTCCTCGGTGGCGGCGTTGTAGCCGTTGCCGACACCGAGCTCGCGGACCTTGCTCGTCACGACGTAGCCGTTGACGCCACCGTTCTCGGCGATCCAGCGCAGCGGCTCGTCGGCGGACTTGCGCACGATGCGCACGCCGGCAGCCTCGTCGCCGGTGAGGCCGAGCTCGCCGTCGAGGACGGAGACGGCGTGGATGAGCGCGGAGCCACCGCCGGGGACGATGCCCTCCTCGATCGCGGCGCGCGTCGCGGAGACGGCGTCCTCGATGCGGTGCTTCTTCTCCTTGAGCTCCACCTCGGTGGCGGCGCCGACCTTGATCACGCAGACGCCGCCGGCGAGCTTGGCGAGGCGCTCCATGAGCTTCTCGCGGTCCCAGTCGGAGTCGGTGTTCTCGATCTCGGCCTTGATCTGGTTGACCCGGCCCTCGACCGCAGCGGGGTCACCGGCGCCGTCGACGATGGTGGTGTCGTCCTTGGTGATGACGATGCGACGGGCCTGACCCAGCACCTCGAGGCCGACCTGGTCGAGCTTGAGGCCGATCTCGGGGGCGACGACCTGCGCGCCGGTCAGGGTCGCGATGTCCTCGACCATGGCCTTGCGACGGTCACCGAACGCGGGGCTCTTGACCGCGACGGCGTTGAACGAGCCGCGGATCTTGTTGACGACCAGCGTCGAGAGCGCCTCGCCCTCGACGTCCTCGGCCAGGATGAAGAGCGGCTTGCCGGCGGCGACGACCTTCTCGAGCAGCGGCAGGAGGTCGGCGATCGCCGAGATCTTGCCCTGGTGCAGAAGGATGTAGGGGTCGTCGAGGACGGCCTCCATGCGCTCGGGGTCGGAGACGAAGTACGCCGAGATGTAGCCCTTGTCGAACTGCATCCCCTCGGTGAACTCCAGCTCGGTGCCCATGGTGTTGGACTCCTCGACGGTGATCACGCCGTCCTTGCCGACCTTGTCGAAGGCCTCGGCGAGCAGCTCGCCGATGATGGCGTCGCGGCTGGAGATCGTGGCGACCGAGGCCATGTCCTCCTTCGAGTCCACCTCCCGGGCGGCTTCGCGCAGCGCGTCGCCGACGGCCTCGGCAGCGGCGTCCATGCCGCGCTTGAGGCCCATCGGGTTGGCACCGGCCGCGACGGCGCGCAGGCCCTCGTGGACCATCGCCTGGGCCAGCACGGTCGCGGTCGTGGTGCCGTCACCGGCGACGTCGTTGGTCTTGGTGGCGACCTCCTTCGTCAGCTGGGCGCCGAGGTTCTCGAACGGGTCGTCCAGCTCGATCTCGCGGGCCACCGTCACACCGTCGTTGGTGATCGTGGGGGCACCCCACTTCTTGTCGAGGACGACGTAGCGACCCTTCGGGCCGAGCGTCACCTTGACGGCGTTGGCGAGCGCGTCGACGCCGCGCTCGAGGGCGCGGCGGGCGTTCTCGTCGAACTCCAAAATCTTGGGCATCAATGCTCCTTGGAAAGAGTCATCGCCCGGGCGGCGTCATCGGGGTGGAGCCGGGTGGCTCCATCCCGACGACGTCCCGGGCGATGAGGAAATCAGGAAACGACAGCGAGAACGTCGCGGGCGGAGAGGATGAGGTACTCGCCACCGGCGTACTTGACCTCGGTGCCGCCGTACTTGCTGTAGATGACCTTGTCGCCGACGGCGACGTCGAGCGGGACGCGGTTGCCGTTGTCGTCGATGCGACCCGGACCGATCGCCAGGACCTCGCCCTCCTGGGGCTTCTCCTTGGCGGTGTCCGGGATGACCAGGCCGGAGGCCGTGGTCTGCTCGGCGTCGAGGGGCTTGACGACGATGCGGTCCTCGAGGGGCTTGATGTTGACCGACACGATGTCGACCTCCACTTTCTTGTGCCACATGGCTTTGGGTACGGACGGGAGCCGAGGCTCCCGGGACGTTCGAGCCTGCGAGATGACGGACGCCGTCGCGGGGGTCGTACGTCGTCGCAAGCGCTGGCACCCTCGGACTGAGAGTGCCAGATCAGACGTTAGCACTCGGCCCATCTGAGTGCCAGAGGGGTGCCTGCGAGGATGACCCCGTGGATGCCGACGCCTTTGCCTGGCTGCTGACCGAGGCCGGGCAGCAGGTGCTGACCCGGGCGACGGATGCCTACGTCGACGCCGGCGCCGACCCGGTGCGCGCCGCTGCCGCGATCCGCAGGATCGAGCCGGACCCGGACCGGTCCAGTGCGGCGCTCACCCAGGTGCAGCTGCGGTCGAGGGCGGTCGCCAAGTTCGGCGATGCCGCCGTGCGGATGTACTTCACCCCCGACGCGCTCGAGCAGGCCACCCGGCCCCGGGTCGCCGAGCACCGGGCGGCCCGGCTCGTCGCGGCCGACGTCGGCACGGTCGTCGACCTCGGGTGCGGCATCGGGGGCGACCTGATCGCCTTCGCCCGCGCCGGCCTGACCGCCGCGGGCATCGACCTCGACCCGGTGCGGGTCGCCGTCGCCCGAGCCAACCTCGCCGCCCTGGGTCTCGGCGGTGCCGTGCAGGTCGCCGACGCGACCACGATCGACGTCGGCGGCTTCGGTGCGGTCTTCGCCGACCCCGCTCGCCGGGGTGCGCGCGGCCGGGTGTTCGACGCCGACGGCTGGACGCCGCCATGGCCGTTCGTCACCGCCCTCCTCCGTGGCCGGGCCGTCGTCAAGGTCGCCCCCGGCATCCCGCACGACCTCGTGCCCGACGGGGTCGAGGCCGAGTGGGTCAGCGAGCGAGGCGAGGTCAAGGAGGCGGCCCTCTGGTCGCCGCCCCTGGCCACGACGAGCAGACGCGCGACCGTCATCGGCAGCGGCGGCCTCGCGTCGATCACCGCCGAGGACGATCCGTACGCCGACCGGCCCCGGCCCGTGCGGGCCGTGGGCGAGTTCCTCTACGAACCCGACGGAGCGGTGATCCGGGCCGGTCTGGTCACCGCCGTCGCCGCGGGAGTCGACGGCGGGCTGCTGGACGAGAAGATCGCCTACGTGACGTCCGATGCGTCGTTCCGGACCCCCTTCGCCACGTCGTACCAGGTGCTGGAGGAGCTGCCCTACCGCGAGAAGCCGCTGAAGGCGGCGCTCCGCGAACGCGGCATCGGGAGCCTCACCATCAAGAAGCGGGGCGTCGACATCGTGCCCGAGCAGCTGCGCAAGCGGCTGGCGCTCAAGGGCGAGGAGACGGCCACCATCGTGCTGACGCGGGTGGGCGGCCACGGCACCGTGCTGCTCGTCCGCCGATACTGAGCAGATCTCGCACATCCCCTGCGCGCGCCCCGCATGCCCCTTACAGTCCCCTGCATGACCTTCCTCCCTCGGGCCGGAGGCCGACGCGCTGCGACTCGCGCGACGCTGGCCGCCTGCGCCGCCCTTGCGCTCGCCGTGCCCGCCGTGGCCCACGCACTGACCACCACCCCGTCGTCGACGGCCCAGCCCTCCGCGGCGTCCGCGTCGACGCGGGCCGCCGGCGCCTCGCCGTACGCCAGCCGCACGGCGGCCAACCCGCTTGCCGGACGCGCCTGGGGCCATGGAGACCTGGACCCGACACTCGACGCCTTCAACGCGACCGGATCCGCGGCCGACCAGGCGCTTCTGGCCAAGATGGCGCTGCAGCCCAAGGCCGCCTGGCTGGGGTCGTGGTGGTCGACCGACAGGCTCGGCAAGGTCGTCAGCCGCTACATCGCCACGGCACAGAACGGCGATCCCGAGGCGCTGGTGCAGCTGGCGACCTTCCGGATGGAGCCGTGGGAGCAGGAGTCCTGCAACCGGGTGGCGACCACGCAGGAGCAGCAGGAGTACAAGGCCTGGTTCAACGCGCTCGCGGCCGCCATCGGCTCGGCCCACGTCGCGATCGTCCAGCAGCCCGACGGCCCGTTCGTGCTGTGCGCCCCTCGCCGGTCGAAGGTGCACGCGAAGCTCATCCGCTACGGCACCCGGGTGCTGAGCGCGCTCCCCCACACGAGCGTCTACGTCGAGGTCGGCGCCGCCGACTGGCCGATGGACGACCCGAAGAAGGCCGCCAAGATCGCCAAGCTGGGTGGCGTCAAGTACGCCCGCGGCATCGCCCTGAACGGCACCCACTACGACACCACCGAACGCCAGGTCATCTTCGGCGCACAGGTCGCCCAGCGGCTCGCCAAGCAGGGCATGCCCGGGAAGACGGTGGTCGTCAACACCACCCAGAACGGGCGCGGGTTCAGGGCCGGCGACTACCACAAGAAGTACGACCGGCACGACAGCTGCGTGCTCGCCCAGGCCACCGGGACCTGCTACGACCACGCACCGGTCTGCACCTCGCCGACCCAACGTGTCTGCGTCACCCTCGGCATCCCGCCGACCACCGATGTCGCCAACCCCGCCTGGGGACTCACGGCCCGGGCCAACTCCCTGGCGCGCAGGTACGTCGACGGCTACATCTGGTTCGGCCGGCCGTGGTTGTTCATGCAGAACCAGCCATTCCTGCTGGACCGCGCGCTCGACCTGGCCCGCAGCACGTCGTACTAGCTCAACAGCCGCGACGCTCGACGCCGCCGACCTCGACGGGCAGGCGGCCGGGGGCGGGTGCCGTGCCCATCAGCACGTCCACCAGGGCCGCCATGGCCCCGGGAGTCTCGCCGTAGGTCGCGATCCGGACGCCGGCGGCGACCTGTCCCAGGACGTACGGCGTGTCGGTGGCCACCACGATCGGAGCGGTGGTCACTCCCCCGTGGTAGCCGGTGAAGCCCAGTGGCGTGCCGTGGAAGACCGGGGTGGGCTCGATCTTGCGCCACAGGCGGAGCTTCTTCTTCTTGCGCTTCGGCGGCCTGGGCGGCTTCTCGTAGGTGATGCTGCCCAGCGCCAGGCCCGCCGACGCGGCCGCGACCCGGAAGTTGGCGACGGCCACCGGGCTGCCCAGGGGCACGACCGGCCCGGCGACCAGCGGCCCGGCGCACGGCCCGGCGACCGACGTCACGGCGGCCGCCGAGAGTGCGCGCGAGGCGGCGGCGCCGGAGCCCGGTCTCCTTCCCTTCGGCGCAGTGGCGTCCTGGTGGATGAGCAGCGCGATCTGCCGCGCGGCGGCCTGTTCGAGGCGGTGTCTCGGCACGCGGCCGTCGTGGACGGCGCGCACGATGGCTGACCGGGCGGCCGCCGGGTCACTCGGCATGAGCAGCACGTCGTTGCCCGCCTTGAGCGCCTTCACCGCCACCTCACCGGGTGAGCGGCCGGCCGCGACGCCGGTCATGTCGAGCGCGTCGGTGACGGCCAGCCCCTCGAAGCCGAGCTCGTCGCGCAGCAGGCCGGTGACCACCTTGCGCGACAGCGAGCTCGGCACGCGTGGATCGACCGCGCGCACGTCGAGGTGGCCGACCATGATCGCCGAGGCGCCGGCCTGCACGGCCCGGGCGAACGGCACCAGGTCGATGCGACGCAGCTCCTTCATCGACCGGCCCTGCACCGGCAGCGTGCGGTGGCTGTCGGCGAGCACCGACCCGTGTCCCGGGAAGTGCTTGAGCACCGGCACGATCCCGCCGGCGACGAACCCCCGGGCCGCCGCGGCGGCCTGCGCGGCCACCAGGGCCGGCTTGGAGCCGACCGACCTGGCACCGATGGTCGGGTCGGCACGGCCGATGGTGACATCGGCGTCCGGCCCGAGGTCGACGTTGAAGCCGAGGCCCCGCAGCTCGGCGCCGCTCGCGGCGTACGTCGCCTCGGTGAGCGCCTCGTCGCCGGCCGCGCCGGTCGACATCAACGCCGGGAACCTCGTCGCCGCACCCTTCACCCGCTCGACGACGCCACCTTCCTGGTCGACCGCGATGAACAGCGGCCAGGCCCGACCGACGCCGCGGCGCAGCGCTGCGTTGAGGCCGCGGATCTGGTCGGTGGACGTGACGTTGTCGGAGAACGCGATGACGCCGCCGAGGTGCAGCCGCCTGACCAGGCGCGTCGGGGCGCGGGTGCCCTGCCAGCGGGCCACGATCACCTGGCCGGCGAGGTCGCGCACCCGCATGCCGTCGACGATCCCGGCCGCCTGCTCGAGCTCCTCCTGGCTGGGGCCCCATCCGGGCACCAGCCCCATCCGCTCGACCGGGGTCGGCGGCGGCGCCACGGCCGCGGCCCGCTCGGCGCCGGCCGGCTCGTCGGCCCCGTCGGACGTGCAGCCGCCCAGCATCCCGGCCAGCAGGCCGACTGTGGCCACCAGGCAGGTGAGGGCACGACGCTCGGGCATCGGCACATCGTGCCACTCCGCTCAGGGCGTCGGCTCGACCTCCCACTCGGCAGAGCGCTCCCGCTCCGCACCGATCGTGGTGTCGTCGCCGTGCCCGGTGTGCACGACGGTCTCGTCGGGCAGCCCGAAGAGCACTGCGCGGATCGACGACTCGATCGTGGGGCGGTCGCTGAAGCTGCGCCCGGTCGCTCCGGGACCGCCGTGGAACAGCGTGTCGCCCGTGAACACGCAGCCCAGGGCCGGCGCGTGGACGCAGACCGCGCCGGGCGCGTGCCCGGGCGTGTGCAGGATCGTCAGCTCGATGCCGGCGATGGCGATGGTCTGGCCGTCCGAGAGATCGGCGTCCCAGAGCTCGTCGGGGTGGATCTGCTCCCACAGGGGCCGGTCGTCGGGGTGCAGCAGGATCGGGGTCTTCGTGCGGCCGCGCAGGGCCGGCGCGACGCGCACGTGGTCGTCGTGGGCGTGCGTGCAGATGATCGCCTTGATCAGCCGCTCCCCCACCACGTCGATGATCGCGTCGACGTCGTGGGGGGCGTCGATCAGGACGCACTCGGTGTCGTCGCCGATGACCCAGATGTTGTTGTCGACGTCGAAGGTCTCGCCGTCGAGGGAGAAGGTGCCGGAGACGACCGCGTGATCGATGCGGGGCTCGTTCCTCACAGGATCACGACCGACCGGAGCACGTCTCCATGATGCATCTTCTCGAAGGCGGCCTCCACCTCGTCGAGGGCTATCTCCTCGGTCACGAACGCGTCGAGGTCGAGCCGACCCTGCTGGTAGAGGTCGACGAGCATCGGGAAGTCGCGCGACGGCAGGCAGTCGCCGTACCAGCTCGACTTCAGCGAGCCGCCCCGGCCGAACACGTCGATCAGCGGGATGTCGGGCACCATCATGTCGGGAGTCGGGACGCCGACGAGCACGACGGTGCCGGCGAGGTCGCGGGCGTAGAACGCCTGCTTCCACGTCTCGGGCCGGCCCACCGCGTCGATGACGACGTCGGCGCCGTTGCCGTCGGTGAGCGCCCTGATGGCCTCGACCGGGTCGGCGTCCTTGCTGTTGATCGTGTGCGTGGCGCCCATCGTGCGCGCGCCCTCGAGCTTGCGGTCGTCGATGTCGACGGCGATGACCTTGCTGGCGCCGGCGAGCACGGACCCGGCGATCGCGGCGACGCCGACACCACCGCAGCCGATGACGGCGACCGAGCTGCCGCGGCCCACGTTGCCGGTGTTGATCGCGGCACCCAGGCCGGCCATCACGCCGCAGCCCAGGAGCCCGACGGCGGCCGCCCGAGCCGACGGGTCGACCTTGGTGCACTGGCCGGACGCGACCAGGGTCTTCTCGGCGAAGGAGCCGATGCCGAGCGCGGGCGACAGCGGCGTGCCGGCCCCCTCGCCGTCGGCGATCGTCATCTTCTGGGTGGCGTTGTGGGTGTCGAAGCAGTACCACGGCTCACCACGTTCGCAGGCCCGGCAGCTGCCACAGACCGCACGCCAGTTCAAGACCACGAAGTCGCCCGGCGCGACGTCGGTGACGTCGGGACCGACGGCCTCGACCACCCCGGCCGCCTCGTGGCCCAGCAGGAACGGGAAGTCGTCGTTGATGCCGCCCTCCCGGTAGTGCAGGTCGGTGTGGCAGACGCCGCACGCCTGCACCCTCACCAGCGCCTCGCCCGGGCCGGGGTCGGGGACGTTGATGGTGACGACCTCGACCGGTGCCCCCTTGGCGCGGGCGATGACTCCCTTGACCTGCTGCATGACTGACCCTCTCGCTCGCGAAGTTTTCTGCAACCCAGCCTGCCAGCATCGCGTCTTCCCCCTGACAGCACCCGACGGGAACGAAATGGGACGAGGATGGGAGGCGAGGATGCGCACCACCGCAACGGCCGGAGATGGGACGGGGATCGCCGTGGTCAGCCGAACGCATGACGCCGACTTCGCGTCGTACCTCGCCGCCCGCGAGCAGGCCCTGCTGCGCACGGCGTACGCGCTGACCGGCAACGTCCACGACGCGCAGGACCTCCTGCAGACCGCCCTGGCCAAGCTCTACCTGGCCTGGGACTCCGTGCGCGACCGCGAGTCGCTCGACGGCTTCGTACGCCGGATCATGGTCAACGAGCACACCTCCCTGTGGCGCCGCGCGTGGAAGCGCCGCGAGCACGCCAGCGAGAACCTGCCCGAGCAGGCGGTCACCGACCGCGTCGACGACGGTGACTCCGCGCGGCTGTGGAGCTTCGTGCAGACCCTGCCGCGGCGCCAGCGCGCCGTCGTGGTGCTGCGCTACTACGAGGAGCTGTCGGAGGCCGAGACCGCCGACGTGCTCGGCATCTCGGTGGGCACCGTGAAGTCCCAGACCAGCCGTGCGCTCGCGGCCCTCCGCGAGCGCGCCCCCCAGAGCCTCCGGGAGGAGGAGCGATGAGCAACGACGACCTCGGGACCCGCCTGTCCGGGAGCCTGCACGACCACGTCGACCGCGCGGCCACCGGCCACGTCAGCGTGTACGACGTGCAGCAGCGCGCCGGCCGCATCCGCCGCACTCGGCGCATCGTTGCCGTCGCCGCAGCCGCCGCGGTGGCAGCGGTGGTCGTGCCGACCGCGCTGCTCGTGTCCGCGCCGGGCGGCGACGAGACACCGGCGCCGGTGGCGAGCAACAGCGCCAGCCCCATGGCCACCGGACCGGCCGACGTCACGCTGCCTCCCGACCCGCAGCCGGACGAGAAGCCCCGCATCAAGGTGAGGGACAACAGCTACCAGCACTTCGTGCAGTTCGGCTCGCTGTTCCTGGGCGTGAGAGCCGACGACGACGGCAACCGGGTGCTCGACATCGTCGACGGCCAAGGGCGGTCCAGCGTGACCTGGCCCGGCGTCGACCAGGTCGTCGTCAGCCAGAGCGGCACCACGGCTGCCTGGACCGAGCCCGACGGCTCGGTGTGGACCGCCTGGGACGGCGGCAGGCTCGAGCTGGACCAGCAGTCCGGGGGCGCCCGCGCGGTCGCGGTCGTCGGCGACGGCAGCTGCCGACCCGCGGACGGCGACGGGTGCACCGTCTACCTCGACGCGGTCGGAGAGGGCGCTCCGCGGTTCGTCAGCTCCGACGGCCGCACCGGTGAGGTCACGCCCGACGCGATCTCGCTCGGCGACGTCCACGGGTCACTGGCCGCCACGCAGACGTCGTACACGCAGGGGCGTGCGTGCAGCGAGGTCTACGACCTGGCCGCCGGCAAGGCCCTGTGGAAGACCTGCGACTACGCCCTCCTGCGCTTCTCGCCCGACGGCAGGCACCTGATGGCGACGACGTCCGACAGCGACGGTCAGGGACCTACCTCCATCACCGTCCTCCAGGCGACGACCGGCGACCCGGTCGCCACCTACCGCGTCGAGGACGGGTTCCTGGGCGCCGAGACGTGGGAGGACGACGACCACCTGCTGTTCGTGCGCTACTCCTACGGCCCGGGGTCGTGGGACGTCGTGCGAGCCGACCTCGGGGGGGCCGTCGGCCGGGCGGCCGGTCCCGTCGCCGCGCCGGAGGACGGTCGGCCCTACAGCCTGGCGGGCAATCCGTGACCGCCCGCCCCCGTCACTTCCACACGACGGTCGCCAGGACCTGCTCGACGATCTGCTGGCGCTTGACCTTCGGGACGTCGCGGTCCAGCTGGAACAGGATCGTGATCACCTTGTCGCGGTGGATTGCGGTGAAGGACTCCTCGGTCGTGAACTCGTAGCTGCCCTGCGGACCGGGGTCGAGGAGGTGGACGACCGGGACGCCGTCGATCTCGGTGTCGTCGAGCCGCTTCAGCAGCTTGTCGTCGAAGCCCTTCCGCTGGATCTTGGCGATCTCCTCGAGGGTGCTGCCGAACGAGGGGGTCTCGGTCAGGGACATGCGCTGCCCCGACTTCCGCGCGCCGTCCTCCAGCGGGACGAGCTGCTCCTCGTGCTCCCAACCGGTGGGCGCGTTGATCTCGGCCACCTCCATCTTCAGCAACGGACCGGCGGCGGGGGTCACCGAGGGCGACTCGCTCGGCGGCTCCGACGCTGCGGCCGATGGCGTCCCGCTGGACGACGGTGGGGAGGCCGGCGCCTCGCTGCGTGCCGCGGGGTCGTCACCGCCGCACGCCGTCAGCGCCAGCGCCAGCACACCGGTCGCGACCGTGGCCGCCACGCCTGTTCGAGCCCTCATGAGCCCTCCTCCGAGTCGGATCGGCCGCAAGCCTACGGAACGGGCCCCTGACCGACGGGGACGGGAAGGTTCTGACAGGGGCGGGAAGGTTTGAGATCATGACGGCGGGGAAAGGTGCCCCGTGCATCATCAGGGTCCAGCGAAGCTCGAGGGGGACAACGCACCATGATCATGGCAGAGGTCTACGGCACTCTGAAGGACTTGAACCTTCCTGAGGACGTCATCGACGAGGTCATGAAGATGCTCGACGAGAACGCCGATGCGCTGGAGAAGCGCAACGTCCAGCCGATCTCGGGAGACGTCTTCGGCCCGTCAGGCTGGGGCACCCAGCTCGGCTTCGACGCCGGTCTCGCCCAGGACGTCGTCACGAAGGCGGTCGTCGACATGGTGCACGGCCTTCGTGGCTACCGCGACGGTCTCAAGACGTTCGTCGACGACGTCAAGGACACCGACGAGTCCAATGCAGCCACCCTCAAGAGCCTCGAGGCGTCCACCATGCACGTCGACACCCCGGAGCTCACCCTGCCCGCGGGCGGGACGACCACCGACGGAGGAGACGCCTGATGCGCGGCCCGCAGCGAGCACGCCTCGAGAGCTACCTGACCGGCGCCCGCGAGGAGGCCGTCGGCAACGCGGCGACCGACTGGAACAAGTGCGCCGAGATCCTCACCACCATCAGTGCGGCACTTGATGCCGCCTCGCCCCAGATGCGCACCCGCATCGGCGGCCAGACCGGCCCCGCCGTGGACGAGCAGTTCTCGCGGGCATCCACCGCCATGAGCGATCGGGCCGTGCTCCTCAAGGACGGCGCGACCCAGCTCACGAACGCCCACCAGGTCATCGTCGATGCCCGCAAGGCCAAGGACAACATGGCCGACCTCGAGGAGCCGACCAAGCCGACGCGGACCCCTGGCTCGAGCACCGAGGACGAGGAGAACGCGCAGCAGCAGTACGACACCCAGCACGCGGCGTACATGACCAGCTTCAACGCCCAGGAGGACAAGGCGGCGAAGTGGGCCAACGCGATGGACACGACCTATCAGGGCGCCATCCCGGCCATGCGTGCGATCAGCGGCTACGAGCCGCCGCCGCCGCCGGCTGACGACACAGACAGCCCGGCGGGCGGAGGCGGCAACAATCCCGCGACGCCCAGCGTTCCGGGCACCGGTGGCGGCGGCACCGGAGGCGGCGGCGGAGGTGGCATCGGCGGCGGCGGCAACGGCCTCGGAAACGGTGGCGGCGGCGGCGGCAACGGCGGCGGTGGCGGCGGCGGCAACGGCGGCGGCAACGGCGGCGGCGGCGGCGGCAACGGCGGCGGCGGCAACGGCGGCGGCGGCAACGGCGGCGGCGGCAACGGCGGCGGCAGCAACGGCGGCGGCGGAAACGGCATCACCACCGTCGGCGGCGGCACCCAGTCGGGCTCCGGCACGTCAGGTGGCTTCGCGAGCACGTCGCCCGGCACCCCGGTCGGCGGCACCGGCGGCGGCACCGGCGGCGGTCTCAGCGGCGGCTCGGTCGGTGGCGGGATGGCCGCCGGCGCCGGCGGCGCCCTGGCGGGCGGCATGGCCGGCGGCATGCGCGGGGGCAGCATCGCCCCCGGCGCGACCTCGGCCGGCAAGGCCGGCGCCGTGAAGCCCATCGGCAGCAGCACCCGCACCGGCTCCAGCAGCGCGCTCGGCAAGTCCGGAGCAGCAGGCGGCGCCCGCGGCACCGTCGGCGCAGGTGGCACGTCCACCCGCGGCGGCGCCGGGCGCGGCGGTGCGGCCGGAGGCAGTGCCTCGGGTCGCAGCGGTGCGACCGGGCGCAGCGGTGCGGCAGGTCGGGCAGGTGCGGCAGGTCGGGCCGGGGCCGCCGGCACGGCCGGCAGTCGTGGAACGGCCGGCAGTCGTGGAACGGCCGGCGGACGCGGCGGTGCCGGAGCCGGCAGCACCCAGGGCTCCCGCAAGGGCAAGGGCAAGGACAGGTCCGCAGCCGCCCCGGTCGACGGCATGGAGTTCGAGCAGGACTGGATCGACGACGAGGGCGCCGAGTCCGGCCTGCTGGACTGACCAGCACCCCACAGACGGTGGTCGTCTGACCCGCGCCGGGGGGTGCGGGTCAGGCGACCACTCTGGTGATCGGCTGCGAGGAGTCGGCCGGCAGGTCGAGCGCCGACGGTGCCCGGCCGCGACTGACGAGCTCCGCGCCGAGCGCCGCGACCATCGCGCCGTTGTCGGTGCACAGCCCGGGTCGTGGCACCCGCACCCGGATGCCACGGGCCGCTGCCCGCTCCTGGGCCATCGCGCGCAGCCTGCTGTTGGCGGCCACGCCGCCGCCGATCAGGATGTCCTCGATGCCGTGGGTGACCGCGGCGTCCACGGCCTTGCGGGTCAGCACGTCACAGACGGCCTCCTGGAACGACGCCGCGACGTCGTTGACGTCGATCGACTCGCCTGCCCGCTGCTTGGCCTCGACCCACCGGGCCACGGAGGTCTTGAGCCCCGAGAACGAGAAGTCGAAGCGGTGTCGCTCGAGGTCCTTGCGTGACGACAGGCCGCGGGGGAAGTCGACGTAGGTCGAGTTGCCGCTCGCGGCCGCTGCGTCGATGTGGGGACCGCCCGGGAAGGGCAGTCCGAGCAGGCGGGCGACCTTGTCGAACGCCTCGCCGGCCGCGTCGTCGATGGTGGCGCCGAGGGGGTCGACGCCCACCGTGACGTCCTCGACCCGCAGCAGCGACGAGTGGCCGCCGGAGACCAGCAACGCCAGGCAGGGCTCGGGCAGCGGACCGTGCTCGAGCTGATCGACCGCCACGTGGGCGGCGAGGTGGTTGACGCCGTAGATCGGCTTGCCGAGCCCCAGCGCGAGGGCCTTCGCGCTGGCGACCCCCACCAGCAGCGCCCCGGCGAGACCCGGCCCGCTGGTGACCGCGATCGCGTCGACGTCGCGCAGAGAGATGCCCGCGGTCCGACAGGCCCGCTCGATCGTGGGCACCATCGCCTCGAGGTGCGCCCGGCTGGCGACCTCGGGCACCACTCCCCCGAAGCGGGCGTGCTCCTCGACGCTGCTCGCCACCGCGTCGGCGAGCAGGGTGTGGCCGCGCACGATGCCCACGCCGGTCTCGTCGCAGGAGGTCTCGATGCCCAGCACCAACGGAACGTCTCGCATGGGCCCATTGTGTCGGACCGCCATGATGTCCTCGTGCGGGAGATCGACGCGGCCGAGTTGCGCGCCACCACTGGGGAGCGGTTCGTGCGCTGGCAGATGAGGCCGGAGGCCGTGCGACGAGCCTGGGTGAGCGACGGTGCCACCGTGGTCGAGGCCGTCGGCGAGCGGGCGAACGTCCCGCCCGGCTCGCGGGTCTTCACCTGCCTGGGCGCGCCGGAGTCGCTCGTGCCGTTGATGCACGCGGTGGCGGGGGCGGCCGACGCGCCCCAGCGACTCACCCTGCCCGTCGAGATGACCGACCGGGCGCCCTGGCGGCACGCCGAGTCGTGGCAGTGGCGCTGGATGTACGCCGACGGGCCGGTGCCCGATCCGCGGGTGCCGGTCGTCGAGGTGAGCGACCCGACCGAGATCGACGGCGTGCTCGATGCGGGCAACCCGGATGCCTGGGCGCGGCCCGGACAGCCGGGGGTGACGTGGCTGGGCATCCGCGAGGCCGGGAGGCTCGTGGCAGTCGGCGCGGTCACCCGGCAACCGTCCGGCGCCGGCCTGCTGCAGGCGGTCACGGTGACACCCGAGGCGCGCGGGCGGGGCTACGGACGCGACGTGAGCGCCGGTCTCAGCCGACTCGCCCAGTCGGTGCCGCCGGGGGTGGCGACCCTGGGCGCGTACGCCGACAACACGGCCGCCGTCGCGACGTACCTCTCGCTCGGGTTCGTGAACCCGACGACCTTCCGTTCCGGGCCGGTCAGCCCAGTGAGCGGCTGAGCACCAGCGCGTCGGACCCGTCGCCGTAGTAGCCCGGGCGCGCGTCGATCCGGACGAACCCCAGAGCGGCGTAGAACCCGCGGGCCCCCGCGTTGGCCTCGCTGACCTCGAGCAGCATGCGTACGGCGCCGGCCGCGCGGGCGTGGTCGCGGGCCGTGGCGACCAGCTCGCCGGCCAGGCCGCGTCGGCGGTGCGCCGGGTCGACGCCGATGCGCAGGAGGTCGACCAGGTCGCCGGCGACCATCGTGACGACGTACGCCGCGAGGTCGTCGGACACCCAGACGTGCTCGTGGTCCGAGGTGAGGGCCGCGGTGACGAGCGCCTCGCTCCAGGCGCCGGTGCCGAACAGCGCTCGCTCGAGTGCGAGCAGGGCCGGGGCGTCGTCGACGGTGGCCGCACGGATCACGAGACGGGCTTTCGGACCGCGCTCGCGACGGCGTCGGGGCGACGCAGGTAGAGCGGGTCGGGATCGAGCAGCTCGGCGCGCTCGTCGTTGACCACCCGGGCCAGCCAGCCGGCGCTCGGCCGGGCGGGGCCGACCGGGTGCGGGAACGCGTCGGGATAGAGCAGCGCGCCCTCGCCGACCACGGGCCCCGCGCTGGAGACGTCGGCCGGCCTGCGCACCTCCGGGCCTGCCAGCCGCACGCCGTCGGCGTCGTACGAGGCTGTGTAGACCTCCTTGCGCCGCGCGTCGGTGGCCACCAGGAAGTGGGTGCTGACGACGCCGGTGCCGGCGGCCTCGGCGGCGAGCACGTCGAGCGAGCAGACGGCGTGGACGGGGATCTCGAGCACGAAGGCGAGCGTGCGGGCCGTCACCAGGCCGACACGGAGGCCGGTGAACGGGCCCGGCCCGGCGCCGACCGCGATGGCGGTGAGGTCCTGCCGGCCGATGCCGGCATCGGCCATGACGGCCTCGATCAGGGGAGCGAGCTGCTCACCGTGCTTCATCGGCCGATCACCGGAACGCTCGGCGACCACCACGTCTCCGTCGTGGAGTGCGACGGTCACCAGCGGGGTGGCGGTGTCGAAGGCGAGCAGCACGCAGCGACCCTACCGGCGACGCCTCAACGGCGGGTCAGGGTGACGACCCGCGGGTCGAGGGCGTCGGTGTCGACGGGTGCGCCGACGGCCCGGCTGATCTCCACGTCGAGCCGGTGGTCGGCCAGCACCTCGGCCATGTCGGCGCCCCACTCGACGACGGTCACCGCCTCGTCGATCGACGTGTCGAGGTCGAGGTCGTCGAGCTCGTCGATGCCGCCGAGCCGATAGGCGTCCACGTGCACGAGGTCGGCGGCGCCGACCAGAGAGGGATGCACGCGCGCGATGACGAACGTCGGCGACGTGACCTGGCCGCGCACCCCGAGCCCGGCGCCGAGCCCCTGGGTGAAGGTCGTCTTGCCGGCACCCAGCTCGCCGTTCAGCACCACGAGGTCACCGGGCACCAGCAACCCGCCCAGCCGCTCGCCGAGCGCGCGCATGGCCTCGGCGTCCGGGACGGAGTACGTCGCTGGGAGTGCACGCCGCAGCTCGACGTACGGCGTGGTGCGCGAGACCTCCGTGAAGCCCTGCGACTCCCAGAAGCCGATCGTGGCCGGCAGCTCCTCGCGGGCGACCACGGCCAGCTCGGTGAAGCCGACCCCGGCCTCGTGCGCGGCAGCGACCAGGGCATGGGCGATGCCGTGGTCCTGCAGGTCGGGGAGCACGCCGACGCGGCGCAGGTAGAGCGTGGGACCGACCGGGTTGAGCAGGCCCGCGCCGACGGGGTGGCCGTCGATCTCGGCGAGCAGGCCCCGCGACGTGCCCAGGGAGGCGCGGAAGACGGCGGGGTCCTCCGACAGGGCGTCGGCAGGCGGGTCGAGCGCCGGCCGCGCGGCGAAGGCCGCGTGCACCACGGCGTGCACGACCTCGGTGGCGTCGGCTCCGACGCGGCGTACGCGCAGGCTCACGCGGTGCGTCCGGTGATCCGCTGCGTGGCGGCGTCGAGCAGGTCGTCGAGCTCGGCGTCGACCTCCTCGGGGCGCTCGATGATCACCATGTGCCCGGCCCCCTCGCACTCGAGCAGGCTCGAACCGTGGATCCGCGCATGCAGCTTGCGGCTGTGGCCGACGCCGACGATCTTGTCGTGGGTGCCGCAGATGACCGACGTCGGCACCTCCGCCAGCGCGCCGAGGTGGTCGAACGAGTCGAGGCTCGCGAACGCGGGATAGAAGTCGGCGACCACGGCGAACGGCGTCTGGTCGAGCATGTCGAGCACGAACTCCACGTGGTCGCGCGGGGCGTCGTCGCCGAACGCGAGGTCGTCGGTCATCACCTCGGCGATGTCGCGGCCCCGGCTGCGCAGGAAGTCGACGATCTTGTGGCCCCGCTCGAGCGTCGAGACGGCGCGGCCGATGACGCGGCCGCCCAGGCCCAGGGGCAGCGGCAGCATCGGGAAGATGACCCGCCCGCTGTCGAGACCGCCGGCGGTGGTCGAGATGAGCGCGACGCCGACGACCTTGTCGCCGAACAGCTCGGGGTGGTGCTGCGCCAGCGAGATCGCGGCCATGCCGCCCATCGAGTGGCCGACCACCACCACGGGGCCGGGCGCGGTGGCCTCGATGACCCGCAGCAGGTCGTCGCCGAGCTGCTCCATGGTGCAGTTCTCCTCGGGTGAGCGCGCCGAGCGACCGTGTGAGCGCTGGTCGTAGAAGACGCTGCGCACCTGGCCGCGGTAGGCCGCGCGCTGGTAGTGCCAGCAGTCCATGCTGAGCGCGTAGCCGTGGATGAACACGACGGTGAGCTGGTCGTCGGCCAGGCGGCTGGCCGCCCGCTTCCCGCGGACCGGCACCTCGTCGACCTCGACGTAGAGGTCCGTGCCGTCGGAGGCGACCACGTTGAGCGGCTCGGAGCGCAGCGAGCCGAAGGGGGTGTCGTGCCCCGCACCGCGACCGGCGATGACACGGTGCCGGTGCGCGACGCGGACGGCGCTGCCCGCGACGGCGATGCCGGCCGCCCCGGCGGCGGCGCCGAGGAGCTTGCCCCTGATGCTCACGACGTGACTCCTTCGTCGACGTACACCCGCGGCATCCGGCCGCCCATGCGGGTGACGATCTCGTAGTTGATGGTGTCGGCGGCCTCGGCCCAGTCCTGCGCCGTCGGCTCGCCCATCATGCCGGGGCCGAAGACGATGACGTCGTCACCGGCCTCGGGCAGGTCGCCGTCGAGGTCGACGACGAACTGGTCCATGCACACCAGGCCGCGCACGGGCCGGAGCCTGCCGCCGACCTCGACGTGCGCCCGGCTGCTGGCGTGACGCGGGATGCCCTCGGCGTACCCGATGGGCACCAGGCCGACGGTGGTGTCGCGCTCGGCGGTCCAGGTGTGCCCGTAGGAGACGCTCTCGCCGGCGCGCAGCGGCTTGACCATCGCCAGCCGGGCCCGCACCGTCATCGCGGGGATCAGGCCCAGGTCGGGGGTCCGGCCCGGGGCCGGGTCGAGGCCGTACGCCGCGATGCCGCACCGCACCAGGTCGTAGCGGGCGCCGGGGCGCAGGATCGCGGCGGCGGAGTTGGCGAGGTGGCGGACCTCGGGATGCAGGCCGGCATCCGCGGCGACGCCGAGGGCCTGGTCGAAGACCTGCTGCTGCTCGTCGTTGGCCGGGTGCTCGGGCTCGTCGCTGGCCGCGAAGTGCGACCAGATGCCGGTGATGCGCATCAGGCCGGCGATCTCGAGTCGGCGGGCCTCCTCGACGACGTCGGGCCAGGTGGCCGTCGGGGCGCCGCCGCGGGAGAGACCCGTGTCGACCTTGAGCTGCACCCGGGCCGTGACACCCGTGCGCTGCGCCGAGTCGGCGATCTCGGCCAGCTCCGCGAGGGAGTAGGCCGTGACGTCGAGGTCTTGCAGCAGGGCGGTGTCGTAGTCCTCGCCGGGGACCGTCAACCAGCACAGGACGCGGCCGGTGTCGCCCTCGTGGCGCAGCTGCAGGGCCTCGTCGATCGTCGCGACGCCGAGCCACGGGGCACCGGCCTCGCGGGCGGCGCGCGCGACGGGCAGCATGCCGTGGCCGTAGCCGTCGGCCTTGACCACCACCATCAGCGCGCTCGGCGCGACGAGCCGCGCCAGCGTCTCGACGTTGTGCCGGATCGCGACGAGCTCGACGCTGATGCGGGCACGAGGGCGGGTCATGCGCAGGATTCTTCCATTCACGTCATCAGCCGGCGCACGACGTCCGGCAGGGCGGCGGCCACCTCGCCCGCGACGATCGGCCCGCCACCGCTGGCCAGGGTCGCGGCCGCGCCGTGCAACCACGATCCGACCGAGGCCGCGTCGAACGGATCGAGTCCTGCGGCAAGCAGCGCGCCGATCAGGCCGGCGAGCACGTCGCCGGCCCCTGCCGTCGCCAGCCACGGGACCCCGGTGGTCGTCACGCGCGCGTGCCCGTCGGGTGCCGCGACGAGCGTGTGCCGGCCCTTCAGCAGGACGACGGCGTCGTACTGCTCGGCCGCGGCAAGGGCGTGGCGCAGCGGCGACGCCTCGATCCGGTCGCGATCGACGCCGATCATCCTCGAGAGCTCGCCGGCGTGCGGGGTGAGCACGAGGGGCGAGCCGACCGGTCCGGTGACGTGGGCGAGCGCGTCGGCGTCGACGACGGTGGGTACGCCGTCGGCCAGTGCCGACCTCAGGGCGGCTGCCGCGTCGGAGTCGGTGCCCGGCCCGACCACCCAGGCCTGCACGCGCCCCTCGCCGACCACCTCGGGACGGGCGGCCCGCACGCGCGCCGCGGCGTCGTCGGGCCCGACGTACCTGACCATGCCGACGAGCCCGGTGGCGGCACCCGCGACGCAGAGCAGGGCGGCGCCCGGGTAGGCAGCGGAGCCGGCCCGGACACCGACGACGCCACGGGTGTACTTGTGCGCCGCGGCGGCGGGCAGCGGGAGCAGGTCGCGCACGTCGTCGGGCTGCAGGGCGGTGAGCGCTGCGCGAGGGAGGTCGAGGCCGAGGTCGACGAGGTGCACGGCGCCGCACGCTGAGGCGGCCGGCTCGACCAGGTGGGCGACCTTGTGGGTGCCGAAGGTCACGGTCAGGTCGGCGCTGACATGGGGCTCGGGCGTCTCGCCGGTGTCGACGTCGACACCCGACGGCACGTCGACGGCGACGAGCGGGACGCCCTCGACCAGCGCGAGAGCCTCCTCGGCGACCTGGCTGAGGCCCGGTCGGCCACCGATGCCGACGATGCCGTCGACCACCACGTCGAGGTCGGCCGGCACCACGTCGACGACCCGGCCTCCCGCCGTCGTCAGGGCGGCCAGCCCTTCGGGGTGGGCCCGGTCGGACACCAGCAACGCGCTGACCTGGGCGCCCCGGCGCGCGAGCCGGGCGCCGGCGTACAGCGCGTCACCGCCGTTGTCTCCCGAGCCCACCAGGAGCAGCACGCGCCGGCCGTAGGCACCGCCGAGATGGTCGACGAGCGCCGCGGCCAGGCCGGCCGCGGCCCGAGCCATCAACGCTCCGTCGGGCAGGGTCGCCATCGAGGTGGCCTCGGCGGACCGGACCTGGGCGACGGTGTGGGCGTGGCGCATCCGCCCAAACTAGTTGTCGAGGACCCGCGCGCGCAGCAGGGCTGCTCAGGCTTCGAGCACGACCACGGCGGAGGCGATGCCGGCGTCGTGCGAGAGCGAGACGTGCACCGAGCCGACCCCCAGCGCGGCCGCGCGAGCGGCGACGGTGCCGCGCAGCTCGAAGCGGGGGCGCCCGGTCTCCTCCGAGACGATCTCGGCGTCGTGCCAGGCCAGCCCGACGGGGGCCCCGAGCGCCTTCGCGATGGCCTCCTTGGCCGCGAAGCGCGCAGCGAGGGACGCCAGCGGCCGCGTCGACTCGTCGGGCGTGAAGAGCCGGGCGCGCAGGCCGGCCGTGCGGTCCAGCGAGACGCCGAAGCGCTCGATGTCAACGACGTCGATGCCGATCCCGACGATGCCCATCCGCCGGCCGCCCTACTCGACCGTGACGGACTTGGCGAGGTTGCGCGGCTGGTCGACGTCGTGGCCGAGCTGGGAGGCGAGCTCGCAGGCGAACAGCTGCAGCGGGATCACCGACACGAGCGGCTGGAGCAGCACCGGCACCGCAGGCACCGGGATCAGCACGTCGGCGTACGGCGCGATCGAGGTGTCCCCCTGCTCGGCGATGCAGAGCGTGCGGGCACCCCGGGCACGCACCTCCTGGATGCCGCTGACCATCTTCTCGTGCAGCTGGTCGCGGCCCTGGGGCGGCACGATGCAGAACACCGGCAGGCCGGGCTCCACCAGGGCGATCGGGCCGTGCTTGAGCTCGCCGGCGGCGAAGCCCTCGGCATGCAGGTAGGCGATCTCCTTCAGCTTGAGCGCACCCTCGAGGGCCACCGGGTAGCCCGCGTGACGGCCCAGGAACAGCACCGACCTGGCATCGGCGTGCTCGCGGGCGAGGGCGTAGATCGTCTCGTGGGAGTCGAGCACCGTCTGGATGTGGGCCGGCATCTCGTCGAGCTGGTCCATGACCTGCGAGATCTCGTCGCCGTAGCGGGTGCCCTTGACCTGGGCCAGGTAGAGCGCGAGGAGGTAGCAGGCGACCAGCTGGGTCAAGAAGCCCTTGGTGGAGGCGACCCCGATCTCGGGACCGGCGTGGGTGTAGATCACGCCGTCGGACTCGCGTGGGATCGTCGAGCCGTTGGTGTTGCAGATCGCCAGCACCTTCGAGCGCTGGACGCGGGCGTGCCGGATCGCCTGGAGGGTGTCGGCGGTCTCGCCGGACTGGCTGATCGCGACCACCAGCGTCGAGTGGGTGAGGATGGGGTCGCGGTAGCGGAACTCGCTGGCGAGCTCGACCTCGACCGAGATCCGGGTCCAGTGCTCGATGGCGTACTTCGCGACCATGCCGGCGTAGAACGACGTGCCGGCCGCGATGATGATGACCTTGTCGATGTCGCGCAGGTCCTCGTCGGAGAGGCGCATCTCGTCGAGGTGCAGCAGACCCTCCTCGTTGCGCCGCCCCAGCAGCGAGTCGGCCACGGCGCGTGGCTGCTCGAAGATCTCCTTGCGCATGAACCAGTCGTGACCGTCCTTCTCGGCGGCCGTGAGGTCCCAGTCGACGTGGTAGCGGCGGCCCTCGGCCGGCGTACCGTCGAAGCCGCTGACGCTCACGCCGTCCCGGGTGATGGTCACGACCTGGTCCTGCCCGAGCTCCAGCGCCTCGCGGGTGTGCTCGATGAACGCCGACACGTCGGAGCCGAGGAAGTTCTCGCCCTCGCCGAGGCCGACCACGAGCGGGGAGTTGCGGCGGGCGGCGACCACGCGCGACGGGTCCTCGGCGTCGAGGGCGACGAGCGTGAACGCGCCCTCGAGGCGGCGGCAGACGTTCTGCATGGCGGTGGTGAGGTCGACCCCGCCGGCGACCTCGGCCTCGAGCAGGTGCGCGGCGACCTCGGTGTCGGTCTCCGACAGCATCTCGTGGCCCTCGCCCTCGAGCGCGGTGCGCAGGCTCGCGAAGTTCTCGATGATCCCGTTGTGCACGACGGCCAGCCGGCCGGTGCTGCCCAGGTGCGGGTGGGCGTTGACGTCGTTGGGGGCGCCGTGGGTGGCCCAGCGGGTGTGGCCGATGCCGGTCGTGGACTCCGGCAGCGGGGTCTCCTCGATGGCCTTCTCGAGGTTGGCGAGCTTGCCGGCGCGCTTGTCGGAGGCCACCCGCCCCTCGTGCGCCAGGGCGATGCCTGCGGAGTCGTAGCCGCGGTACTCGAGGCGACGGAGCCCCTCGATGACGACGTTCCTGGCCTGCTTGTCACCGACGTAGCCCACGATTCCGCACATGGTGCCGCAGTGTATTCGGCGCCGGCGCCGTCGACGTCACCGCGAGGGTCCCCGAGGCTCCCCGCGCCCCGCCGGCCGCGCACTGCAACAATGCAGTCCATGTCTGACGCCGCCGGGAGCAACGGCTCCCACGAGGCGTCGCCGTACGTCGAGCTCGACCGGGCCGCCTGGGCCGCGCTGGCGCGCGAGACGACGAACCCGCTGACGCCCGACGAGGTCCGCAGCCTGCGCGGCCTGGGAGACTCCCTCGACCTGCACGAGGTGGAGCAGGTGTACCTGCCGCTCTCCCGACTGCTCAGCCTGTACGTCGCCGGCGCGGGACGGCTGCACCGCGAGCAGGAGGACTTCCTGCAGCGCCAGACGCCGCCACGGACGCCGTTCGTGATCGGGCTCGCGGGGTCGGTCGCCGTCGGCAAGTCGACCACCGCCCGGGTGCTGCAGCAGATGCTGGCCCACTGGCCCGAGCACCCCCACGTCGCGCTGGTCACCACCGACGGCTTCCTGCTGCCCAACGCCGAGCTGGAGAGGCGCGGCATCCTGCACCGCAAGGGCTTCCCGGAGTCCTACGACCGCAAGGCGCTGCTGCGGTTCGTGGTCGACATCAAGTCGGGCAAGGACGAGGTCGAGGCCCCGATCTACTCCCACCTCGTCTACGACGTCGTGCCCGGCGAGCGGGTCGTGGTCAAGAGCCCCGACATCGTGATCATCGAGGGCCTCAACGTCCTCCAGCCCGCCCGGACCCGCGACGACGGCCGCACCGGCCTCGCGGTGAGCGACTTCTTCGACTTCAGCGTCTACGTCGACGCCGCGACCAGCGACATCCGCAAGTGGTACGTCGACCGGTTCCAGGAGCTGCGCGAGACCGCGTTCCGCGACCCGTCGTCGTACTTCACGAAGTTCGCGAGCCTCACCTCCGACGAGGCGATCGCCGAGGCCGGCCGCATCTGGGACACCATCAACGGTCCCAACCTCAACCAGAACGTGCTGCCCACCCGCAGCCGCGCCACGCTCGTGCTGCGCAAGGACGCCGACCACTCGGTGCGCTACGTGCGGCTGCGCAAGCTCTAGCGGCGGTCACCGCGTTCATGTCGGCGTTGCCCGTCACGACGTAGGCGCACTGGGGTGCGGCAGCTCGCGCGGGTCATCTCCCACGTCGGGCGGCGCTACAGGGAGAGCTGGACCTTGACCACGTCGGCGAGCCGGGCGGCGACGGCCTGGGCCTCGTCGAGCGTGGGCGCCTCGACCATCACGCGCACCATCTCCTCGGTGCCGGACGGGCGCAGCAGCACCCGGCCGCGGCCCTCGAGGATGGCCTCCTCCTCCGCGACGGCCGCAGCGAGCACGGCGTCCTCGTCGGCACGCGCCTTGTCGACGTCACGGACGTTGACGAGCACCTGCGGCAGCCTCACCACGACGCCGGCGAGGGCCTGGAGACTCTTGCCGGTGGCGGCCATCCGCTGCATGACGTGCAGGGCGGTGAGGATGCCGTCACCGGTGGTGGCGTACTCGCTCATGATCACGTGGCCGGACTGCTCGCCACCCAGCGTGTAGCCGCCGACGCGCATGGCCTCCAGCACGTAGCGGTCCCCCACCTTGGTCTGCCGTACGCCGAGGCCGGCGGCCCGCATGGCGTGCACGAAGCCGAGGTTGCTCATCACGGTGGCCACGACGGTGTCCTTGACGAGGTGTCCGGTCTCGGACATCGCCTGCGCCAGGACCGCCAGGATCTGGTCCCCGTCGACGTCGTTGCCCTCGTGGTCGACCGCGAGGCACCGGTCGGCGTCGCCGTCGAGCGCGAAGCCGGCGTCGGCTCCGTGCTCGAGCACGGCCGCCTGCAGCGGCGCCAGGTGGGTCGAGCCGCAGCCGTCGTTGATGTTGAGCCCGTCGGGCTCGACGCCGATGGCGATCACCTCGGCGCCCGCCGCCCGCAGCGCCTTGGGGCCCGCCACCGCGGCCGCCCCGTGGGCGCAGTCCAGCACGACCTTCAGCCCCTCGAGGGGACGGTCCAGGGTGCTGACCAGGTGGGCGACGTACTCGTCGACGGGATTCGCGTACGGCGACACCCTGCCGACGTGGGCGCCGACCGGGCGGTCCCACGGCGTGCCGAGCACGGTCTCGATGTCCTTCTCGATCGCGTCGTCGAGCTTGAGCCCGCCGCGGGAGAGGAACTTGACGCCGTTGTCGGGCATCGGGTTGTGCGAGGCGCTGATGACGACGCCGAGGTCGGCACCCAGCGACTGGGTCAGGTAGGCCACGCCCGGGGTCGGCAGCACGCGCAGCCGGAGCACGTCGCAGCCCGCCGAGGCGAGCCCGGCGACGACTGCGTGCTCGAGGAACTGCCCGGAGATCCGGGGGTCGCGACCGACCACGGCGAGCGGTCGCTCACGCGACGGCTCGAACTCGTGCCGGTCGACGATCACCCGTGCCGCGGCAACGGAAAGGTCCAGGGCCAGCTCAGCGGTCAGTTGACCGTTGGCCAGGCCCCGGACCCCGTCCGTGCCGAAGATGCGCGCCATCTGTGCGGCAGCCGCGATCAGCGCTTGCTGAACTGCGGCGCCTTGCGGGCCTTCTTGAGACCAGCCTTCTTGCGCTCGATGACACGCGCGTCGCGGGTCAGCAGGCCGGCCTTCTTCAGCGAGGGGCGGTTGGCGTCCTCGTCGATGAAGTTGAGGCAGCGGGCCACGCCGAGGCGCAGCGCGCCGGCCTGGCCGGTGATGCCGCCACCGTGGATGCGGGCGATGACATCGAAGCGGTCGACGAGCTGAAGCTCGGCGAACGGCTCGTTGACGACCTGCTGGTGCAGCTTGTTCGGGAAGTAGGAGTCAAGGGTGCGGCCGTTGACGGTCCACACTCCCGTGCCCGGCACGATGCGCACGCGGGCGACGGCCTCCTTGCGACGGCCGGTGGCCGCTGCGGGAGCGATCGTCGCGGGACGCTGCGGGGCGTCGGCCGACGGAGCACTCTCGGAGGAGTAGGCAACGCCCGACTCGTCGGTCGTGAAGGTCTCTTCGACCTCGGCCTCGGGGGCCTGGGTCTCGGTCTCGGTGTTCTCGGTGGTCTCAGCCACGGTAATCCTCACTCGTCCTTGGAAGTTACTGGGAGACCTGGGTGATCTCGAACGCCGTGGCCTTCTGTGCCGCGTGCGGGTGCTCCGGGCCGGTGTAGACCTTGAGCTTCTTGATGATCTGGCGGCCGAGGCGGTTCTTGGGGAGCATGCCCCACACCGAGTTCTCGATGGCCTTGCGGGCGTCCTTCTCCAGCAGCTCGCCGTACGGCGTGGCGGAGAGACCACCGGGGTAGCCCGAGTGGCGGTAGGCCAGCTTGGTCACCCTCTTGTTGCCCGACAGGGCAACCTTCTCCGCGTTGATGATGATGACGAAGTCGCCCATGTCCATGTGCGGGGCGAACGTCGGCTTGTGCTTGCCACGCAGGAGGTTGGCGACCTGGACGGAGAGACGTCCGAGGACCACATCGGTGGCGTCGATGATGAGCCACTCGCGCTGGATGTCAGCGGGCTTGGGGCTGTACGTGCGCACGGCTGATTACCTTCTTGTTCGTCGGTCCCGGCGCGAGGAGCTCGCGCTGGGTGGTGCGATGTGCGCGACTTCTGACGAACACTGCCCGGTTCCAGATCGTCCGGGTCTGCACCTCGACCGTGCGGGGTCTAGGCGCGGCAGGAGTCGCGACCAGTAAAGATACGCGGGCGCCGGCCCACCGGTCAAAACGCGGTACGCCGGTCGCCGGCGTCCGAAGGATGGGTACCTGCTTTGGGCTCGTCGCGGGGGAAGGAATACGTTGGGGGCTCACTCATCAGAGTCAATGACGACTTTCACGACAGGAGCCGACGTGACCGACGTACCGGCCACCGATGCGCCGGCCACCGCCGCCGCATCCACCGATTCCCTGACCGTCCGCGACAACCGCACGGGTCAGTCCTACGACCTCGCCATCACCGACAACACGATCAAGGCCGCCGATCTCGGCCAGATCAGGCTGGGTGAGGAGGCTCCGGGTCTCGCGACGTACGACCCCGGCTTCGTCAACACCGCGTCGTGCCGCAGCGCGGTCACGTTCATCGACGGCGACAAGGGGATCCTCGAGTACCGCGGCTACCCGATCGAGCAGCTCGCGGAGAAGTCGAACTTCCTCGAGGTCAACTACCTGCTCGTCCACGGCAAGCTCCCGACCAAGGCCGAGTACGACGCCTGGGTGCACGAGATCACCTACCACACGTTCGTCCACGAGAACGTCAAGTCCTTCATGGAGGGCTTCCGCTACGACGCCCACCCGATGGGCATGCTGATGGCCTCGGTAGGTGCGTTGTCGACGTTCTATCCCGACGCCCGCAACATCCACGACGAGGAGAACCGTCACCTCCAGATCGTGCGGATGATCGCCAAGATGCCGACGCTCGGCGCCTGGTCGTTCCGGCACGCGCAGGGCAAGCCGTTCGTCTACCCCGACAACGACCTGAGCTACACCGCCAACTTCCTCTCGATGCTCTTCAAGATGAGCGAGCAGAAGTTCGAGGCCGACGAGCGTCTCGTCAAGGCCCTCGACGTGCTGTTCATCCTGCACGCCGACCACGAGCAGAACTGCTCGACCAACGCGGTCCGCTCGGTCGGCTCCTCGCAGGTCGACCCGTACTCCGCGGTCGCTGCGGGCGTCGCCGCCCTCTACGGCCCGCTGCACGGTGGCGCCAACGAGGCGGTGCTGCGGATGCTGCGCCGGATCGGCTCCAAGGAGAACATCCCCGCCTTCATCGAGGGCGTGAAGAACGGCAACGAGAAGCTGATGGGCTTCGGGCACCGCGTCTACAAGAACTTCGACCCGCGCGCGACGATCATCAAGAAGGCCTGCGACGACGTCTTCGAGGTCACCGGGGTCAACCCGCTCCTCGAGATCGCCAAGGAGCTGGAGAAGATCGCGCTCGAGGACGAGTACTTCATCAAGCGCAAGCTCTACCCCAACGTGGACTTCTACTCCGGGCTCATCTACGAGGCGTTCCAGTTCCCGCCGGAGATGTTCACCGTGCTGTTCGCGATCGGCCGTACGCCGGGCTGGCTCGCCCAGTGGGCCGAGCTCGTGCAGGACAAGGACCAGAAGATCGCCCGGCCCAAGCAGATCTACACCGGCGACCGCACCCTCGACTTCGTGCCGGCGAGCCAGCGCTGGGCCTGAGGGCGCGAGCGCAGCGAGGGGCCCTCGGGCCCGGGGATGGCTCAAGGGTGATCGAGCGAGCCGCGCGACCGAGCCCGCGAGGTCGCGACCGGCGTGTCGAGATTGGCCAGCGCTGGGCCTGAGGCAACCGTCTCTTCGCCTACGACGCCCCGGCAGCCCTGGTTGCCGGGGCGTTGCGCGTCACGCACCTGTGCTGCTGTGCGGCTGGTTCGGCGAGAAGCCGTGCGCTGACGCGCCTGTGTCCCCGCCGGCGAACTCACCGGCGGGGTGTGGGGCGGGGTGGTCAACCGGGTTCGGTGCCGGCGGGGTCGGTGGTGAACCGGTGGCCGTGCGGGCTGGTCCATGTGTACGTCGCGGGGCCGGTGCGCCGTATCGCCACGCGCAGTGGGTCTTGAGGCGGTGATGTCGTCGGCAGAGCGCGGCGAGGTTGTCGGTGGTGGTCGCGCCGCCCCGTTCCCAGGGGACGATGTGGTCGAGGTCGCAGGCCCGGGCCGCCCTGGTGCACCACGGGAAGACGCAGTTGCGGTCGCGAAGAATGATCTGCTCGCGGAGCCGATCCGAGGGCTGGTACCCGTCGCAGGTGATCGGCTCGTTGAGGTCGAGGACCGGTTTCACGATCACTTGGGTGTGGGTCTGGGTGCACCAGTGCCGGACCTGGTCGAGGGTCGCGAGGTTGCCCCGCTCCAGTCGGGCGACCGGGTCGCCCTCGGTGAGGTGGACGTGCAGGACCACCTGCCGGGCGGTCGGTCGGTCGCTCGGGTCGCCTGTCCGAACGGGTCGCATGCAGGTCGAGCGACAGCTGAGCCCTGGCCATCTCCCCGACCGCGGCAGCACGCCGGGCGTCCAACGGCTCGTCGGACCCGAGTGCCTTCAACGTCTCCGCACCCCGGGCGACTGCGGCGGCGAGGTCGAGGGCGTCGGCGAGGTCGAGCTCGGCGGTGACGCGCATGGTGCCGGCGAAGGAGACCTGCTCCTCGTCGATCGTGACGTGCCGGGCGTCCGCGGCGGCCCGGGCTTCGGCGGCGGCGCGGGCGGGGTCGAACCGGACGACCGCGGCAGCCACCAACCGGTCGACCGCTCTGGTGGAGGTGCGGTGCGCGAACGGTGCGAGCTGGTCGTCGACGTACGCCGCCGCTCTCGCGACTGAGCCCGGCGTGGATGGTGGTCTCCGCGATCCGCCGCGCCCGCCACGAGGGCAGGTCGCCGGCCTGGACGCGGCGCCAGAGCCTGGGGAGCCGGTGCCGCAGCTCGAGGGCCTGGCCGATCAGGTGCTTCGCCGAGACCGTCGAGATGCCGAGCGCGGCGCCGAACTCGGCGATGCAGAACTCCGCCACCAGCGGTGCCCCCGGTCCGGCGACCGGCTCCTCGTGCTCGGACCCGCCACCGAGCCAGAACGCCGCCGCGTCGTCGACCGTCTCGGCGGGGTGCAGGTCCGCCCACTCGCAGGCCGCGACCAGCAGGTTCGCCTCTTCACGATCAGCAGCGACTCGGGACGAGCGCGCGAACCGCGAGCACCGCGGACGCGGTGTCGGGGAGCTCGCTGGTCGTGATCGCCATACAAGAACCCAACCACCGACCACCGACATTTCCGGCCCGGATCAGGCGTGCACGCCCACAGGGTGGACAACTATTCGAATTTCTCGTCGACTCCCGCTGGTGGACGTGCGAGCGCCAGCTGTGATGTCTCAGGACATGGTGGCACTTCGGTGCTCTTGCGCCATGGGCCACGGCGTCGGCCGTTGCCGACGCAGGTCGCGTCCGGGGCGGATCGGGTGTGCTCGATGAGGATCTCGCCGTGCGGGTCGGTGACGGTGATCTTGTCCCCGTCGGTGATGACCAGGACCTGCTCGAAGGCACGCCGTCCGTCGACCTTGTAGTGGACCTTGTCGAGGAAGAAGGTGCCGATGCTGCTCAGCGCTTTGCTCTGGGTGTCGTCGCGAACGTCTGCCCCCGGCATCGGCGCGGGCTGCGGTCGGGGGGAAGTGGGTCGCAGGAACAGCTCACGCGCAGGACGAGGGGCCTCGGCCTTCGCGGTGGCCTTCCTCGGCTCGAGCCGAGCGACACCGGCGTGGCGGAAGATTCGGGCCAGCGACGCGATCGAGGCCACCGGGTCCAGCCCCAACGAGTGCATCTTGTCGTGCACGCTGATCGGTCCGTGATCTAGGCCCGAGGACCCCAGCGCGGCACGAACATCGAGCGCTTGTTGATTGACGTCACCAGTCAGCCCGGTCGGGTTGATCTTAGGACGCCGGCTGCGGGGTTCGAGGACCGCGGCGGCACCGTCGGTGCGGGTCCTGGCACGGATCGCGTAGAACGTCTTGCAGGAGATCCGATGCCGGGCGCAAATCGTGGTCACCGCTCCGCCCGGCGCGTCATCAGGCCACTGGACGATCGCGAGACGAACACGAGGATCGACAGGCTCATTGGTGGTCGGCACCGACCAAGAGAGCCAGCAATGTCACCACCAAACACCCCCGGTTGTGTCACCGATGTCCTGATGCAGAACTGTCACCCATGTCCTGAGACGTCACAGGTGCGAGCGCCAGCGAGCCTCGAGACCAAGGGCGGCCGGGTCACGGCTCGCGGCGGACGAGCACCTCGAAGCTGCGGCCGTCGTGCGTGGCGTCGAAGCGACCGACGCGCTCGAAGCCCAAGGACTCCACCGTGCGCAGCGCGCGGGCGTTGAACGTCGCCACCGTCACTCGAAAGCAGGGCGGCGCGAACCGGGCGCGCCCGAAGGCCAGGCCGGCCGAGATCGCCCGGCGACCGAGCCCCTGGCCGACGAGCTGGGGGCGCAGCGCCCCGCCGGTGTCGAGCGCGTGGTCGTCGTAGTCCCAACCTGGCACCCGTCCGTCCGGGCCGAACGAGCGAAATCCCACGAGCCGGCCGGCCGCGAGGACGGAGTGGAAGCCCAGCTCCGGCAGGAGCAGCTCGTCCGGGTCGGCAGCCGTCATGTCGTAGCAGTCGTACGGCGCCGGATACCGCCAGCTGCAGATGTCCACCGCGTGATCCCGAGTCAGCGGGCCGATCTCCATGGGCGCTGGGAAGGGCGTGCCGACCACACCGTCGGCTGAAGATGTAGCCATGACCACATCGTGCCCTGACACGGCTTCCACGATGAAGTGGTCCCGGCCATCGGGCTAGCATCCCGCGGATGACCGACAACGCCCGCGCACCCCTCTCCGACGTACTCGCCCGCCTCCGCTCGTGCGAGTGGATCGACCTCACGCACGCCTTCGGGCCCGGCATCCCGCACTACTTCGCGTTCCCCGACGAGGAGCGCGAGACCCTGTTCCACTTCGACGAGGGCGTCGGCTCGGCGGGCACGGGCTTCCTCGCCCACCGATACAGCCACATCGGTCAGTGGGGCACCCACGTCGACCCGCCGGCGCACTTCGCGCGCGGTGGCCGCTTCCTGGACGAGATCGCGGTGACCGACATGATGCTGCCGCTGGTGGTCGTGGACGTCCGCGCCCAGGTCGCCGCCGACGTGGACCACGCCGTCACCGTCGCCGACATCGAGGCACACGAGCACGAGCACGGCCAGATCCCGGAGGGGGCGTTCGTGGCCCTGCTGACCGGATGGTCCGAGCGCTGGCCCGACAACGACGCCATGGCCAACCGGGACGCCGACGGCACCGCCCACTACCCGGGTTGGGGCGTCGACGCCCTGACCTTCCTCGTCGAGCAGCGCGGCGTCACCGCCGTCGGGCACGACACCACCGACACCGATCCTGGTGCCGTCGTCGCGGGCGGCTCCGCACCGGCGGAGACCTACATCCTGTCCGCAGACAGGTGGCAGATCGAGCTGCTCGCCGGCCTCGACCGGGTGCCCGCGACCGGCGCGCTGGTCGTCGCGACCTGGCCCAAGCCACGCGAGGGATCGGGCTTCCCGGCACGCGTCTTCGCCCTGGTGGACCGCGACTGAGTCAGATCACGGTCGAGTCGCGCCCCGCCCAGTAGGGCCTGCGCAGCTCACGCTTGAGGATCTTGCCCGTCGGGTTGCGTGGCAGCAGCTCGACGATGTCGACCGACCTCGGGCACTTGAACGTCGCGATCCGCTCGCGGCACCAGGCGATCAGCTCGTCCTCGGTCGCCGTCGTCCCGGGCTTGAGCGACACGACGGCCTTCACGGTCTCGCCCCAGCGGTCGTCGGGTACGCCGATCACGGCGACCTCCATCACCGACGGGTGCTCGGCGAGCACCCGCTCGACCTCCGGCGAGTAGATGTTCTCGCCTCCGCTGATGATCATGTCCTTGAGCCGGTCCTGCACGAAGACGAAGCCCTCCTCGTCGACCCGGCCCAGGTCACCGGTCCGGAACCAGCCGTCGTCGGTCACGACCTCGCGGGTCTCCTTCTCACGGCCGAGGAAGCCCTTCATCAGCTGGGGCGTGCGCAGCCAGATCTCGCCGTGCTCCCCGACCGGCAGGTCGACGAGCGTCGCCGGGTCGACGATCCGCACCTCACACCCGGGGATCGGCTGGCCGGCCGACACGAGACGTTCGGGGTGCGCCTCGTCGCGGTGCGCCTCGGGCATCAGGTGCGTGGCGACGCCGGCCACCTCGGTCAGCCCGTAGACCTGGATGAAGTCGGTGTCGGGCCAGGCGGCCATCGCCGCGCGCAGCAGGGGAAGCGGCATCGGCGCCGCGCCGTACGTGTAGGTCTTCAGCCGGCCGAAGACCGCGACGGCCTCGGGACCGGACTGCAGCACCTGCGCGAGCACCGCGGGCACCAGGAAGGTCCGGTTGGCGCCCTGCATGATCGCCCCGGCGAGCGAGGCTCCGTCGGGGTCGCGGGTCATGATCGACGGGAGGCCGAGGTGCAGCCCGCTGAGGACGTACGACGAGCCGCCGACGTGGAACAGCGGCATCGCCACCATGATCTTGTCGCCGTCGTCGAACTCCATGCCGTCGAGCGAGTTCACGGTGTGGGCCACCATGTTGGTGTGCGTCAGCATGATGCCCTTGGGCCGGCCCGTGGTGCCCGAGGAGTACATCACCAGGCACGGGTCCTCGGGGGTCACGTCGTCGGCACGCGGCCTCGGCTCGTGCGCCGCGAGGAACGCTTCGTACTCGTCGCCCTCCGCCCCGTCGGCTGTCACCTCGATGATCCTCTCGACCTTCGTGAGCCGGTCGCGGATCTCGTCGATCACCGCCATCAGCTCGGTGCCGACGATCAGCACCCGGGCACCCGAGTCGTTGACGGCGTGGTCGACCTCGTCACCGGCGCAACGCCAGTTGACGATGGCGTTGGCGGCGCCCAGCGAGCCGGCGGCCATGCTCAGCTCGACGCACGCCGGGTGGTTCTTGTCGAGGAAGGCGACCACGTCGCCGCGGCCGATGCCCAGCGCGGCCAGCCCTCCGGCGAGGCGGCGCACCCGCTCGTCCCACTGGGCCCAGGTCCAGGTGCGCCCGCCGTAGGTCATGCACTCGCCGTCGGGGTCGGCCTCCGCCCAGAAGGCGAGGCCGTCGTCCATGAACATGGGTGAGGGTGCGGACGGTGCAGGCACGGGTCCTCCCGGAGTGGTGTGCGCCGATTGTCGCCCAGCGTGATCGCGGGGACAAGGGTCGGCGCCAGCAGGCAGAATCAAGCCCGTGACACACGTCTCGACAGCCCAGCTGGCCGGCCGGATCGACCACCTCCTCGCGGCGCCCACCGACAACGGCACCCTCGACCTGGTCGTCCGCCGGCCGGCCAACGGGGAGCGTGAGGTCGTCTCCGAGGGCGTCCTCGACCTCGATCTGGGCCTGGTCGGCGACAACTGGCTGGGGCGTGCGACCGCACGGGCCATCGCCTCCGGCCGCCATCTCGACGCCCAGATCAACGTGATGAGCTCGCGCATGGTCCATCTGCTGGGTGATGACGACCAGACGCGGGCGGGGGCGGGCGACCAGCTCTACGTCGACCTCGACGTGTCGCACGCCAACCTGCCGACCGGCGCGCGGCTGGCCATCGGCGATCCCGACGCCGGCGGCGCGATCATCGAGGTGACCGCCAAGCCGCACAACGGGTGCAAGAAGTTCCTCGTCCGCTTCGGCGACGAGGCCGTCGAGTTCGTCAACTCCAAGCAGGGGCGGCAGCTGCGGCTGCGTGGTTTCAACGCTCGCGTGGTCTCACCGGGGGTCGTACGCCGCGGCGATGTGGTGCGCAAGGTCCAGCAGACTTAAGACAACCCGCAGCGGGATCTCAGGCTGTTCACAGCCGGGCCCGGCATCGTCATCGACATGAACGACACTCCGCCGCCAAGCTTCTACGGTCCGACCGGCAACGGCCCCGAGCAGACCTCGGCCTTCGGGCCGGTACAGCCCACTCCCCCGCCGACGACCCGCGAGCGCAAGCCCCGCGGCCGGGCCGGCTTCGCGGCGGCAGTCGTCACCGCCTCCCTGCTCGTCGGTGGCGGCGCCGGCCTCGGTGGCGCAGCGGCGTACGACGCGTGGAGCTCCGACACCACCAGCGCGACACCCACCACGGCCGCCCCCACCAGCCAGGTCGTCGATCAGGGCACGGCACCCCTGCAGGCCGGTTCGGTTCAGGACGTGGCCGCGAACGTGCTGCCGTCGGTCGTGAAGATCTCCGTCACCACCGCCAGCTCGGCCGGCTCGGGCTCGGGCATCATCCTCAGCGAGGACGGCACCATCCTCACCAACAACCACGTCGTCGAGTCGGCCGGCCAGACCGGCCAGATCAGTGTCTCGTTCAGTGACGGGACCCGGGCCGACGCCACCGTGCTCGGCACCGACCCGCTCACCGACACGGCGGTGATCAAGGCCGAGGGCGTCTCCGGCCTGACGCCGGCGACGGTGGGCAAGTCCGACAACCTCGCGGTCGGCCAGGGTGTCGTCGCGATCGGTTCGCCGTTCGGCCTGGACGCCACGGTCACCAGCGGCATCGTCAGCGCCCTGGCCCGACCGGTCAACGTCGGCACCGACTCCGCCGGCAACTCCACGACGTACCCCGCGATCCAGACGGACGCGGCCATCAACCCCGGCAACAGCGGCGGGCCGCTGGTCGACATGACCGGCAGCGTCGTGGGCATCAACTCCTCGATCCGCACCGCCTCCAACGGCTCCCAGGAGGCAGGCTCGATCGGCCTCGGCTTCGCGATCCCCATCGACGAGGTCATGCCGATCGTCGACCAGATGGTCAAGGGCGAGACACCGACGCACGCGCGCCTCGGCATCCAGGTCACCGATGCGTCCAACCCGCGTGGCCAGCTGAGCCAGACCCCGACCGATGCGCTGGGCGCCCGCATCGAGAAGATCACCGAGGGGTCCACGGCCGCGGAGGCCGGGCTCGAAGCCGGTGACGTGATCACCAAGGTCGACTCCGGGATGATCGAAAGCGCCGACGACCTGGTCGCGACGGTCCGCTCCTACCGGCCCGGCGACAAGGTCACGGTGACCTACATCCGTGGCGGCAAGGAGAGCACGGCCCAGCTGACGCTCGACTCAGACTCCACGGCGTCCAGCTCCTGAGTCGGCAGGACTCACGACAGCCGCTTCTGGAACTCCGCCAGCCGCGCCACCGGCGCGTACCCGAGGCGTTCGTTTACGCCGTTCATGTGCGCGTTGACCTCGGCGTTGAACGTCGTCACGCGCGCGATGTCGGGACGCAGGCGCTGGAGCTGCGCCTGGTTGGCGACCTTGACCGCCAGGCCGAGGCGGTGGCCGCGATCGGCCCGGCGCACGAGCGTGCCCCACTGGTAGGCGCGACCGGGCTCGTGGACGGTCGTCACCAGGTCGGTGTAGGCGACCACCTCGCCGGCCACGTCGAGCGCCACGGTGTTGTAGCGGGTCCGGCCCTGTCGCGCGACCATCGCCTCACCCTCACGCAGTGCGGCCACGTCGACGACCTCGGGCTCGCGCTCGAGCTCGCCCAGGGGGGCCTCGGTCATCAGGCTGGAGGAGAGCGTCATCCAGCTCAGCGCGATGTCCTCGGGGATGTCGCCCACCCAGGAGCGCAGCTCGTACGCCGCGTGGTGCGGCGCGGCCTCCGCGGCCAGCTCGTCGAGCAGGGCGCCCGGCACCGGCAGCGCGAGCTCGCGCTCGACGTCGCTCAGGCCGAGGCGGTAGCCGTGCCGCTGCGCGAAGGCGATCGCCGGCACGCCCTCGCCGGCGGGGCCTGCGGCGTACGGGAAGGTCGCCTCGGCGTCGAGGCGGGAGCGGTCGTGGCTGCGGGCCACGTCCTCGAGGGCTTCGAGCAGGGCGCTGCCATGACCTCGTCGCCGTGCCTGCGGCAGCGTGTGCACCTCGACGACCGCGGAGTCGAGGTTGTCCATCAGCGACGTGGACACGGACCCGGACACGGCGACGCGGCCGTCCTCGAGGCCGACGTACGCCGCCGACCAGAGGCGGCTGGTGGGCTCCATGGCGACACGCAGCTCTGGCAGGGTCCAGCAGGTGTGGAAGCGGCCCACCTCGTGCTCGTTGGCGGCGAGGTAGGTCGCGTGCCACTGCGAGAAGAGCTCCTCGTCGGCGACGGGGGCCTCACGGATCTCGAGGCTCATCGCGTCCGCTCCACGCGGCCCTCGTCCCACACCGGGCCGTCGGACTCGTAGACCGACCCGTCGCCGCCGTACACGAGGTAGCGGTCGAAGGAGCGCGCGAACCAGCGGTCGTGGGTGACCGCGAGGACGGTGCCGTCGAACGCTGCCAGCCCGACCTCGAGGGCCTCGGCGCTCTGCACGTCGAGGTTGTCGGTGGGCTCGTCCAGCAGGAGCAGGGTGGCCCCGGAGAGCTCGAGCAGCAGGATCTGGAAGCGTGCCTGCTGACCGCCCGACAGCGACTCGAAGTTCTGCTCACCCGCGTGCGCGAGCTCGTAGCGGTCGAGCACCCGGGCGGCCTGCTCGCGCCCCATGCCGGCACGCCCGCTCGGCGAGCCGTCGCCACGATGGAGCACCTCGAGCAGGGTGCGGCCGCGCAGCTCAGGGTGGTCGTGCGTCTGCACGAACCACCCGGGACGCACCCGGGCACCGAGCTTGGCCTTGCCGGTGTGGTCGACCGGCTTGATGGGCACCTCGCCGACGGGCTCGTGCTCGATGTCGGGGTCGCTGCCACCGGCGGCCAGCAATCGCAGGAAGTGCGACTTGCCGGAGCCGTTGGAGCCGAGCACGGCGACCCGTTCGCCGTACCAGACCTCGAGGTCGAACGGCTTCATCAGCCCGCTCAGCTCGAGGTCCGTGCAGACGACCGCGCGCTTGCCGGTGCGGCCGCCCTTGAGGCGCATCTTGACCTGCTGCTCGCGTGGCTGCTCGGTGGGCGGTCCGGCTTCCTCGAACTTGCGCAGCCGGGTCTGCGCAGCCTGGTAGCGGCTCGCCAGGCCGTCGTTGTAGGCGGCCTTCTGCTTGTACATCAGCACCAGCGCCTTGAGCTTGGCGAGCTCCTCGTCCCAGCGACGGCGCTGCTCCTCGAAGCGCGCGAACCGATCGTCGCGGGCCGCGTGGTAGGTCGCGAACCCGCCCGGATGGGTCCAGACCAGGTTGCCGGCGCCGCCGAGCTCGACGGTGACGATGCGCGTCGCGGTGTTGGCGAGCAGCTCGCGGTCGTGGCTGATGAACAGGATCGTCTTGGCCGACTCGCGGATCCGCTTCTCCAGCCAGATCTTGCCGGGCACGTCGAGGTAGTTGTCGGGCTCGTCGAGCAGCAGCACCTGGTCGGGCCCACGGAGGAGGTACTCCAGCACCAACCGCTTCTGCTCACCGCCCGAGAGGGTGCGCAGGTCGCGGTACTTCGCCCGGTCGTAGGGCACACCCAGGGCAGCGGTCGTGCAGACGTCCCAGACGACCTCGATGTCGTAGCCGCCGGCGTCGGCGAAGTCGGAGAGGGCCGTGGCGTAGCGCATCTGCGACTTCTCGTCGTCGTGCTCCATCAGGCGCAGCTCGCAGGCGTCGACCTCCCCGGCGGCGGCGCGTACGGCGGGTGGGGCCACCGAGAGCAGCAGGTCGGCGACGGTCTCGTCGGCACCTCCGTGGCCCACGAACTGCCGCATCACGCCCAACCCTCCGCTCCGGGTGACCGCCCCGGCGTGTGGCACGAGGTCACCGGTGACGATGCGGAGCAGCGTCGTCTTGCCGGCACCGTTGGCCCCGACCAGCGCTACCTTGGCTCCCTCGCCGACGCGGAAGCTGACGTCGTCGAGCAGCACCCGCCCGTCGGGCAGCTCGTAACGCACCCCGGCAACATCGACATGACCCACGAGCGACGATTGTCCGGCATGGATGCGCAGGTCGCACCTTCATTAGCGTCAGCCGGTCTCGTCGACCCCCGGCCAGCCGGCGCCCAGCACCCGGTCGACGTCGATGACCAGCACGACGCGACGCGGGTTCACGCGCGGCGTGCGGTAGCGCTCGGCGTACCGGCGCACCGCCTCGGCGACCGAGTCGGGGTCGTCGAGCACGCGCACCGGCCCCTCGAGCGTCAGCCAGCGCCGGCCGTCGACCTGGCTGACAGCCGCCCGACCACCACCACGCGCGTTGCGCGCCTTGACCGACTCGCCGTCGGTGATGACCCGGACGACGTGCTCGTCGTCGTCCCAGGTGAACCCGACCGGGACGGCGTGCGGCGATCGGTCCGCACGCTGGGTCACCAGCGTCGAGAGGTGCCGTTCACGCAGCATCTGGAGAGCACCGGGCGGGAGCCGGTCGGGACGGGGAGCCATGCGGCGATCGTCGCACGGGGCCCGCAGGGGGGTCACCCGCCGTTCTCACCGCCCACGGGCCATGATGTCCACCAGAACTACCGATGGGTCACAAGAGAGGCGGGGCACATGCAGCTCGAGCTGTCCGAGGAGGACCAGGCCTTCAGGCAGGAGATGCGTGACTTCTTCACCACGCAGGTCTCCGAGGAGATCCGGACGGCGGTCATGGAGGGGCGCGAGCTCTCCAAGGACCAGCTGGTCGAGAGCATGCGCTCCCTCAACGCCGGCGGCCTCGCCGTACCCCACTGGCCGGAGGAGTACGGCGGCCGCGGCTGGTCGGACCTCAAGCGGCACCTGTGGTTCGAGGAGATGCAGCGAGCCGGCGTGCCGACCCCGCTGGCGTTCAACGCCTCGATGATCGGTCCGGTGCTGGCGCAGTTCGGCTCGGAGGAGCAGAAGCAGAAGTTCCTGCCGAAGACCGCGAACCTCGACATCTGGTGGGCCCAGGGGTTCTCCGAGCCCGATGCCGGTTCCGACCTGGCGTCGCTGCGCACCACCGCGGTCCTCGACGGCGACGACTGGGTCGTGAACGGCCAGAAGACGTGGACCACCCTGGGGCAGCACGCCGACTGGATCTTCACGCTGGTCCGCACCGACCCCGAGGTCAAGAAGCAGGCAGGCATCTCGATGCTGCTCATCGACATGACCACGCCCGGCGTCGAGGTCCGGCCGATCGAGCTCATCGACGGCGGCCACGAGGTCAACGAGGTCTGGTTCGAGGACGTCCGCGTGCCGGCGGACCACCTCGTCGGCGAGCTCAACAGCGGCTGGACGATCGCCAAGTTCCTGCTCGGCAACGAGCGCGTCGGGGTGGCGCCGGTGGGTGCGACCAAGCGCACGCTCGCCCACGCCAAGGAGCTGGCGGCCGACGTCATCGCCGACGACCCGCTGCTGCGTGCCCGCGTGGCCGAGCTCGAGAACGACCTGCTGGCCCTCGAGCTCACCGCCCTGCGGGTCGCCGCCCACTCGGCCGGCGGCGAGCCGCACCCGGCCTCGTCGGTGCTCAAGCTCCAGGGCTCGGTGCTGCAGCAGGCGGTCAGCGAGCTGGTCGTCGACCTCGCCGGACCGGGCTCGCTGGCCAGTGGCGCCGGCGACGACTCCCACCTCGACGGCTGGGCCCGGCGCGCGACACCGACCTACCTCAACCTCCGCAAGGCCTCGATCTACGGCGGCTCCAACGAGGTGCAGCGCCAGATCATCTCCCGCACGATCCTCGGCCTCTGAAGGGACTGACCCATGGACTTCACCTACGACGACGAGCAGGTCGCGCTGCGCGATGCCGTCCGAGGCCTGGTCGGCAAGGCGTACGCCGACTTCGAGACCCGCCGCAAGACGGTGGCCGAGGACCCCGGCTTCGACGAGCTGCTGTGGACCCGGATGGCCGAGATGGGCCTGCTGGGCCTGCCGTTCTCGGAGGCCGACGGTGGCGTCGGCGCCGGACCGGTCGAGATCGGCATCGTGTGCCGCGAGCTCGGCCGGGTCGTCGCGCCGGAGCCCTACCTCGCCTCCGTGGTGCTGGCCGGCGGTCTCGTGGCCGCCTGCGGGACCCCCGAGCAGCGCGCGGAGCTGCTCGGCGCCCTCTCCGCCGGCGAGAGCGTGCTGGCCTTCGCCCACGACGAGCCGGGTCGCCGCTGGGGACCCACCGCTGCCGCGGTCACGGCGTCCTCCTCCGCCTCCGAAGCCGCGGCCTCGTGGACGCTGAGCGGCGTCAAGGAGCCGGTCCTCCACGGCGCGCGCGCCGACGTACTCGTCGTGAGTGCGGCGCTGCCCGACGGCGGCACCGGCCTCTTCCTGGTGTCCGGTGACGACGCCGACCGCACCGGCTACGCGGCGTACGACGGCACCCGGGCGGCGCGCGTCGGCTTCGACGGCACCGCCGCGACCCCGCTGGGCGCTGCCGGGCAGGACGTCACCGCGAGCATCGCGACCGTGCTGGACATCGGCCGCGTGATGGCGGCCAACCAGGCGCTGGGTGCGATGCAGACGGCGTTGAAGTCGACCACGGAGTACCTCACCAGCCGCAAGCAGTTCGGGGTCACGCTCAACACGTTCCAGGCGCTGACGTTCCGGGCGGCCGACATGTACGTCTCGCAGGAGCTCACCCACAGCATGGTGGAGTGGGCCACGATGGTGGTCGCGCAGGGCGACGCCGAGGCGCTCGCCGACGCCGCCACCCGCCTCTCGCTCCAGGTCAGCCGTGGCGGCCGACACGTCGGCCAGGAGGCGATCCAGCTGCACGGCGGCATCGGCATGACCGCGGAGTACGCCGTGGGCACCTACGTCGCGCACCTCACCATGCTCGACCACCTGCTCGGGGACGGTGGGTTCCACCTGGGCCGGCTCGCCGCCTCGGTGACCGAGCACGGGGCGCTCGACCCGCTGGGGTGATGCTCGTCGCGCCGCCGCCGGTCACGGCATCTGCGTGAGGTCCCGGATGCCGTCGGTGACCTGGTGGACCGCGCCGGACAGGAACACGCCGTTGCGACCCTCGCACGGGTCGTCGGCACGCATCGTGGCGAGGTAGCCGCCGCCCTGGAGGATGACGACCGGGTCCGAGGCAGGTCCCTCGCACGATGCGCCGGCCGACTCATGCATCGGGGCCGACGCGATCTCATCGAGCAGCCGCCGCGAGTCGCCGGCCGACAACAGCCTGCTCGAACCGAGCTCGTCGGCGTCGCTGTAGCGGCACAGCGAGATGTCGTCGCCGCCGTTGCCGCCGCCTGCCTCCGCCTGGCCCAGGTCCTGGGGACACCCGTTGGCGTCCGGGCCGGCGAGCAGCTCGATGGAGTCGTAGATCGACATGGCGGTCGCCTCGTCGGGGGCCACGACCTGCACCATCGTGCCGCCGACGACCTTGAAGCCGGACCATGCGCCGGCGGGGAGGTCGGTGCCGCCACCGTCGGCTGCGGACAGCTCGGCCGGGACCGTCTCGTTGCTCATCAACATGATCGCGCGGGCGTCGACGAACTGCACTCCGTAGCTGCTGGCCGGCTCACTGCACGCGATCGTCGGGGCGACGGTCGTCGGTCGCTGCACGACCGGCCCCGGCAGCTCCTCCGCTCCATCTGCGCACCAGGCGGTCAGCGCGCCGTAGCCCCAGCTGGCCGGCACCTGCACCGTGGCGTCCCGCCACGACTCCGTGCGCACGTCGGGAGACTCGACGCCACCGGGGTCCGTCGCCACGGTGGCGCCGTCACCTCCGCCGTCGCCGACGACCTGGAGGCCCACCGGCACCGCGACCACGACCAGCGCGGCGGCGGCCGCCGCGATCGTCGTACGACGTCGCCGGCGGAGCCGGGAGCGCGCACCCTGCGCCAGGCCGGTGGCATCGTCGGCTCCCTCGGCCGCGCGTCGGAGGGTCTCCGACAGCCTGCGTTCGAACTCGTCACTCATCGTCTGCTCCCCACTCGTTGCCCAACTGCTGGCGCAGGGTGGCGATGCCGCGGGAGACCCGCGACCGCACACTGCCTTCGCGGACGCCGGTCAGGTCGGCGATCTCGGCGTACTCCAGGTCCTCGTAGAAGCGCAGCACCACAGCGGTGCGCTGGTCCCGGGGCAGCGAGACGCACGCCTGCCACAGACGGTCGCGCTCCTCGGGGGCGACGCGCTCACTGACGGCGGTGTCGCGGACCGTCTCGACCGGCGTCTCGCGGCGGTGGAACCTGCGCCACCGGGAGACATGCGCGTTGACCACCATCCGCCGGACGTAGGCATCCGGATCGGACACACCACTGATCCGCGACCACCGCGCGAGCGCTCGCGACAGGGCGTCCTGCACGACGTCCTCCGCATCGGCGCGGTTGCCGGTGAGCACGAAGCCCAGCCGCATCAGCGCCGGCCCGCGAGCCGCGACCCAGCTGTCGAAGTCGAGGTCGGTGCTGCCCGGCGCCCCGAGGGGCGCTGCAGGGTCAGTCACTGGCTTCCTTCCCGTCCGCGGGATGACTGCTTCCATGACCTACCAACGCTGCGGGGGCCACCCCTGTTGCATGACCCGTCGAGTCGCGCCCCCGTACCCGTTGAGTCGCGCCGCCGTACCCGTTGAGTTGCGCCGCCGTACCCGATGACTCGCGCCTCCGTTCGGGTCCCGTGAGTCTGGCGCAACTCAACGAGGACGCGGGCGCGACTCGACGAGGACGCGGGCGCAACTCGACGAGGACGCGGGCGCAACTCGACGAGGACGCGGGCGCGAGTCAACGAGGACGCGGGCGCGAGTCAACGAGGACGCGGGCGCGAGTCAACGGGGGACGGTCACTCCTCGGTCGACTTCGCCCAGAGGTTGATGCCCGACTCGACGGCGTACTTGTCGATCTCGGTCAGCTCGGCGTCGGTCAGGTCGGGGAAGGACAGCGCGTCGAGGTTGGTGTCGAGCTGCGCCACCGACGAGGCGCCGATGACCGCCGACGTCACGCGCTGGTCGCGCACCGCCCACTGCAGGGCCAGCTGAGCGAGCTTCTGGCCCCGACCCTCCGCGATCTCGTTCAGCGCGCGCACCCGGTCGAGCACGGCCTCGTCGAGCCCGGCGATGGTGGAGTCGTCGCGGGCCGCCCGCGAGTCGGCCGGGACCCCGTCGAGGTAGCGGTCGGTCAGCAGCCCCTGCGCCAGCGCCGTGAAGACGATGCAGCCCATCCCCTGGGTCTCGATCTCGTCGAGCAGATCGCCCTCGATCCAGCGGTTGAGCATGGAGTACGACGGCTGGTGGATCAGCAGCGGCGTGCCGAGGTCTGCCGCGATCGACGCCGCCTCCCGCGTCTTGTCAGCGGAGTACGACGAGATGCCGGCGTACAGCGCCCGCCCCGAGCGCACCGCCGTGTCGAGGGCCATCATCGTCTCCTCGACCGGCGTCTCGGCATCGAAGCGGTGGCTGTAGAAGATGTCGACGTAGTCGAGCCCCATCCGCTTGAGCGACTGGTCGAGGCTGGACAGCACGTACTTGCGCGACCCGCCGCCCTGGCCGTACGGACCCGGCCACATGTCGTAGCCGGCCTTGGTCGAGATGACGAGCTCGTCGCGGTACGCCGCGAAGTCGTCGGCGAGGTAGCGACCGAAGTTCTCCTCGGCCCGGCCGTACGGCGGGCCGTAGTTGTTGGCGAGGTCGAAGTGGGTGACGCCGCGGTCGAACGCCCGGCGCAGGATCGCGCGCTGGGTCTCCTCGGGGCGGTCGTCGCCGAAGTTCTGCCACAGGCCGAGCGACAGCAGCGGCAGCTTGAGGCCACTTCGCCCGGTGTGGCGGTAGGACATGGAGTCGTAGCGGTCGGTCGCGGCGTCGTAGCTCATGGCCAAACCGTACGACTCGTCCACCCGGCTCCGGTCCGGGACCCGTGCTCGGGCGGACGGCCCGAAGGACTCAGACCGCGGTGACGTCGACCCCGGCCTCGCGCAGCTGGGCGACCACCTTCTCGTCGACCGAGGAGTCGGTGACGAGCGCCTGGATCTGATCGATGCCGCAGATGCGGGCGAGGGTGACCCTGCCCAGCTTGGCGGCGGCCGCCACCACGGTGACCTTCTGCGCCTTGCCCACCATCTCGGAGTTGATGCCCGCCTCGCCGAGGTGGCTGCAGCTGGCCCCCTCGGCGGCGGTCAGCCCGTCGACGCCGAGGAAGAGCTGGTCGATGAGCAGGTCCGCCAGCACCCGGCTGGCGAACGGCCCGTGCAGCTCGTAGGACTCCGGTCGCGCGACGCCACCGATCACGACGGTGCGGATGCTCGGACGCAGCACCATCTCGCTGGCGATGTTGAGGGCGTTGGTGACGATGGTGACTGCGTCGAAACCGCTCTGCAGGTCGACGCGCGAGGCCAGGTGGCGGGCCACGGCGCTGGTGGTCGTGCCGCCGTTGAAGGCGACCACCGAGCGCGGCTCGACACGCAGGGCGGCCTCGTGGGCGATGCGCTCGCGCGGGTCGTCGGTGGTGATGCGGTAGCGCGCGGGCAGATCGTAGGCGACCGACGTGGCGACCACCCCACCGTGCGTGCGGGTGGCGAGCTGCTGGCGGGCGAGCTCGGTGAAGTCGCGTCGTACGGTCGCCGCGGAGACGCCGAGCAGCTCGGAGGCCTCGGCGACCGACAACCGCCGCCGGGCAGCGAGGGCGTCGAGCAGCATGCGCCAGCGGGTCGCCTGGTCTGCGCCGATCTCGCTCACGGGCGAGGTCCGTCGTCCTGCATGCGGAAGTCCCATCGTTGCGGAAGCGGCTGCCCGGGTGAGCTGGACAGGCCGCCGAGATCGCGCGCACCTACAGCAAGGCACCCGCACATCATCCATGATGGCGCAGCGCCGTCGGCGCGACCGGCGGTGCAACCGTGCGCAGTTGTGGTCTGATCCGTCACAGTCCATCAGCCAACACGTCGGGTTCGAGGCTGGTCCGCGGTCGCTTCACAGGCTCACGACTCCCGATGGGTGATCGAGCCTGAGCGAAAGCGTGAGCGTCTTGACAACGACGATCACCGCTTCCACGATGGGCTCGTGAGCTCCTCGCCCGACGCCTCCGCCCACCCTTCCCCGATGGCCCTCGAGACCGCGACCCAGGCCGACAACTGGACCGACGCCCCGGATCTCGCGCGGACCCACGCCGCCCTGCTGCCCGACCCGGGTGAGCGCGTCGCCGTGGTCGGGTGCGGCACCTCCCTGTACATCGCCCGCGCCTACGCCGCGCTGCGGGAGTCGCTCGGCCAGGGCGAGACCGACGCCATGCCGGGGGGCGACCCGCTGCTCGGGCGTCGCTACGACCGGGTCATCGGCATCAGCCGCACCGGCACGACCACCGAGGTCCTGCGCGCCCTCGGGAGCGTCAAGGACCGGGCCAAGATCACCGTCATCACCGGCGACACCGGCGCCCCGATCGTCGGGCTCGGCGACGTCATCGACATGTCCGCGTACGACGAGCAGTCGGTCGTGCAGACCCGCATCGCCACCACGACGCTGGCGCTCCTCCGGGCCCACCTCGGCCAGGACCTCACCGCGGCGGTGGCCGACGCCCGCGCCGTCCTCGCACTCTCGGACGACGAGCTCACCGGCACCCACCTGGCGGAGGCCCGTGCGGCCGACCAGATCACGTTCGTCGGCATGGGCTGGACGTTCGGACTGGCCGAGGAGGCCGCGCTCAAGCTCAAGGAGTCCACGCAGTCGTGGACCGAGTCCTACTACATGACCGAGTACCGCCACGGCCCGATCTCGATCGCGGCGCCCGGGCGCGTGGTGTGGGCGCTCGGCCCGCTCGTGCGCGACTTCGCGCGCGACCTCCAGGTCACCGGCGCCCACCTGATCAGCAGCGGGCGCGACCCGATGGCCGACATCGTGATGGTGCACCGGCTGTGCCTGCTCCGGGCGGCCGACCGCGGGCTGGACGCCGGGGCACCCCGCAACCTGACCCGATCCATCATCCTTGACTCGTGAACCCCACCTCTGCCGGCGACCCGGTGATCGCGATCGACGTCGGCGGCACCAGCACCAAGGGCGAGCTCGTCGATGGTGACGGGCTCGTCCTCGCGCGCGTCCGTCGGCAGACGCCGAAGGGCGACGAGGCGCTGACCGTCGTCGCCGAGGTCGGCGACACCCTGCTGGCGCAGGCCACGGGCCTGCACACCGACGTGGCGGGTGCCGGGGTGGTGGCACCCGGCCTGGTCGACGCGGCGCGAGGCATCGCGACGTACTCCTCCAACATCGGCTGGCGCGATCTCGCCATGACCGCCCCGCTGTCCGAGCGCTGGAGCGTGCCCGTGCGGCTGGCGAACGACGTGGCCGCTGCCGCCGTCGCCGAGATGCGCCAGGGCGCGGGACGCGGGGAGACCCATGTCGCCTTCGTCGTGGTCGGCACGGGCATCGCTGCGGCTCTGGTCGCCGACGGCCGGCTCGTCACCGGCGCGCACGGCGAGGTGGCAGAGATCGGTCACCTGCCGGTCCGGGCCGCCAACCCCTGCGCCTGCGGCGCCGATGGCTGCCTCGAGACGGTGGCCTCCGCGTCGTCGATCGCGCGCGCGTACGCCGCCCGGTCGGGCGTCGCGGTCGCCGGCGCGGCCGACGTGGTGGCCCGCCTCGACTCGGATCCGGTGGCCCGTGAGGTCTGGCAGGAGGCGATCGACGCGCTGGCCGACGCGATCTCGCTGCTGGCGCTCGTGGCCAACCCCGCACTCGTCGTCATCGGCGGCGGGCTCGGTCTGGCCGGCCACGACCTGGTCGCTCCCCTGACTGCGGCCGTACGCGCGCGCACGCGCGTCGTCGAGCCCCCGCGCATCACCGTCGCCGAGCTCGGCGACCGCGGTGGAGTGGTCGGCGCCGCTCTGCTCGCTCGCGAACCCTGGGCGACGTCGTGAAGCCGGCGACGGCGCTCAGCGGACAGCTCGTACTCCCTGACGGCGTCATCGACGGGGTCGTCGAGATCGTCGGCGGACGGCTCGGCTACGTCGGACCGGCCAGCGGCTGGTCCGGCGCCGCGCCCACCCGGGTGGGCGCCATCGCCCCCGGGTTCATCGACATCCACTGTCACGGCGGCGGCGGCAGCTCGGTCACCACCGGCGTGCGTGCCGACATCGACGAGGTCGCCCGGCACCACCTGCGCCACGGCACGACCACCATGCTCGCCAGCCTGGTCACGGCCGAGCCCGACGACATCACGGCCGGCGTCGCCGCGATCGCAGAGGTCTCCGCCAGCGGGTCGTCCATCATCGGCAGCCACCTCGAGGGCCCGTTCCTGGGACGTGGGCACTGTGGCGCCCACGAGCCGTCGCTGCTGCGGGCACCCGACCGGCAGCTGGTGCAGCGCTGGCTCTCGGCCGGCCGGGGCACCGTCCGGATGGTCACCATCGCCCCGGAGCTCGACGGCGCCGACAGCGTCTCCCGGCTGATCGCCGAGCACGGCGCGCTGGTGGCGATCGGCCACACCGATGCCGACGCCGCCACCTTCGGTCGCGCGCTCGCCTCGCCGTCGGTCTCCCTGGTCACCCACCTCTTCAACGGGATGGCGCCGATGCACCACCGGGCGCCCGGACCGGTCGCCGCGAGCCTGGCCGCGCTGGCCGGCGGCTCCACCCACGTCGAGCTCATCGCCGACGGCAGCCACCTGGCGGACGAGACGGTGGCGCTGGTCTTCGACCTCGACACGCACGGTCGGGTCGTCCTGGTCAGCGATGCGATGACGGCGGCCGGGATGCCCGACGGCACCTACCTGCTCGGTCCGCTGGAGGTCCGGGTCACCGACGGCGTGGCGCGCACGACCACCGAGCCGGCGTCCATCGCCGGCTCGACGGCGCGACTGGCCGACGTCGTACGCCGGTGCATCGTGCAGGCCGGGATCGATCCGGCTCGTGCGATCCGGGCCGCCTCGGCCACCCCCGCCCGCCTGCTGCGGCTCGCCGACCGCGGCCGGTTGGCCACCGGCCTGCGGGCCGACCTGGTCACCTTCGACGACACCTGGACCGTCACCGGCGTCGTGCGCGGCGGAGAGCGCGTCCGGTGATCGTCACCTGATGACCAACGACGCCGAACCAAGGCCACCACGCCCCCGATCTCGAGGCTCGCTGGCGCTCGCACCTCAGCCAGCGGACGGTCGCGACTCCAGCACCCTGAACCGCTTGGCACTGGCCAGTCGCGTCGTCGGGTAGCCCTGCTCGCCCAGCCAGCGTTGCAGCGAGTCGGCGCCGAGGTTCTTGCCGACCACCATCACCGCGCGCCCGCCGGGCCGCAGCCGCGGCAGCCAGGTCAGCAGCAGCTCGTGCAGCGCGGCCTTGCCGATCCGGATCGGCGGGTTCGACCAGATCTCGTCGAAGACGACCGACGACGGCAGCGCGTCCGGAGTGCTGGCCATGAACCGGTCCGCCAGCCCCAGGGCCGCGGCGTTCTCGTTGGCCAGCAGCACGGCGCGCTCGTTGACGTCGACGCCGGTGACCGCGGAGGTGTCGGTCTCGATCCCCCGGTCGCGCCAGGCGGCGGCGATGCCGAGTCCGATGACCCCGTAACCGCACCCCAGGTCGAGGACCTGACCCGGCTCCGGCGGGTCGGTCTCCCGCAGGAGTACGGCGGTGCCGACGTCGAGGTGGCCGCGGCTGTAGACCCCCGACCCGCTGGTGAGGTCCAGGCGCCGGCCCCACACCTCGCACGAGAACGGCTCCCGCCGGAACGGCACCGCGGGGTCGGCGGTGAAGTAGTGGTCCCCCGGCTCGTCTGCCATCAGGCCACCCGCAGCGCGTTGCCGGTGAGGTCGCCCTGCGCGACCTGAGCCGAGTGCCTCGTCGGATCGCACCCGGCCAGCGCCTGGTGGACGAACTCGTGGGCCGCGACGGGCTCCTGCTCACCGAAGGCCACGTGATCGCCGACCGCCCACGGGTCCCGGCGGTCCGCGAGGAAGCCGGGTCGGGACCAGCCGCCCGTGGACCACCTCCCGTCGACCGTGCCCAACGGCTTCGGCACGCCCACCCGCGCGCCGACGGACCCGATGGCGGCGGGGTCGGGCGACGTCACGACAGCTTCCTCTTCGTCCGGGTGCGCTGCGCCTGCGCTGCCAGCTCGGCGTCGTCGGGGTAGCCGACCTCCTCGAGCGTCAGCCCGCGCGCGTGCGCCACGGTCATCCCCGGGTCGCGGCGCGCACCGCTGAGGATCTCGGCAGCCCACGAGGGCGGCTGGCGGCCCTCACCGATCGCGAGCAGGCAGCCGACGATCGACCTGACCATGCTGTGGCAGAAGGCGTCCGCGCGGACGGTGGCCACCGCGACGCCGTACTCGTCGCGCGTCCACGACAGGTCCAGCAGGGTCCGGACCGTGGTCGCCCCCTCGCGCCTGCGGCAGAACGACGCGAAGTCGTGCAGCCCGACGAGCTCGGCCGAGGCCTTGTTCATCGCGTCGAGGTCGAGGGCCCGCTGCCAGACGAGCACGTGATGGCGGGTCAGCGGGTCGACGCTGTTGGGATCGTCGACCACGCGGTAGGAGTAGCGGCGCCACATCGCCGAGAAGCGCGCGTCGAAGCCCTCGGCGGCCTCGGCCACCCGGTGCACGCGCAGGTCGGTCGGCAGGATGCCGTTGAGCCGGCGCAGCAGCGCCGCGTCGGGGGTCTCGGTCGAACGGCCGACCGATCCCGACAACACCTCGGGGTCGAGGTCGAAGTGGACGACCTGACCGCGCGCGTGCACCCCGGTGTCGGTGCGTCCGGCGCACACGACCCGCGCGCCGGGCAGGCGCAGGGCGGTCGCGAGGGCTCCCTCGAGCAGACCCTGGACCGTGCGCAGCCCCGGTTGGATGGCCCAGCCGTTGAAATCGGTGCCGTCGTAGGCCAGGTCGATCCGGATGCGCACGGCGCCACCCTATGGCGGCACCGTCCGGCGCCGGCCGGGCGCCCGAGCCGACCACGCCGCCGCCCTCTCTTCAACCAACTGGTTGACTAATGACCGCGACCCATCTACGGTCTGTTCAACCAACCAGTTGAAGAGGTCTTCCATGACCGACCAGCTCTCCCGCGTCTTCGCCGCCCTCGCCGACCCGACCCGGCGCGACATGGTCGCCCGGCTGACGGAGGCCGACGCCACCGTGGGCGACCTCGCCGCGCCGTACGACGTCAGCGTCCAGGCGGTCTCCAAGCACCTCAAGGTGCTGGAGGGGGCTGGCCTGGTCAGCCGGAGCCGCGAGGCCCAGCGCCGGCCCGTGCACCTGGAGGCCGAGGTGTTCGACCTGATGACGAAGTGGATAGAGCGATACCGCCAGCAGGCCGAGACTCGCTACCGGCGGCTCGACGCCGTGCTCGCGAGGCTCGCCGAGGAGCAGCGCCCAGACGACGTGCAGGACACAACCCGGGAAGGAACAGCATCATGACCACCACGACCCACGCCGAGGCCACGATCGAGGCCGTGAAGGACGTCCCGATGATCACCATCACCCGCGACTTCCGTGCCACTGCTGAGCAGCTGTTCCGGGCACACACCGACCCCGAGCTCTACCGGCAGTGGGTCGGCCCGGCCGACATCGGCACCACCATCGACTACTGGGACGCACGCACCGGCGGCAGCTGGCGCTTCCTCAGCACCCGCGGCGACGACGAGTACGGCTTCCACGGCTGCTTCCACGAGGTCGGCCCCGAGCGGATCGTGCAGACGTTCACGTGGGAGGGGATGCCGGAGGGCGTCTCGCTCGAGACGCTGACCTTCGAGGACCTCGGCGACGGGTGGACCCGGTTGCACGCCCAGTCGCTGGTCGACAGCTTCGAGGGTCGCGACGCCTGGCTGTCCTCCGGCATGGAGACCGGCGTCAACGAGGGCTACGCCAAGCTCGACCGGTTGCTGGCCGATGCTGCCGTCTGATCCCGCGGCCCGCCACCGCGCGGTGGCCGGCACCTTCACCGACCTGGTCACCGGGACCCGGTCCTGGGACGGGCCGGCGCCCGTGGCCGGCTGGGTCGCCCGCGACGTCGTCGACCACCTCGTGACGTGGTTGCCGGCGTTCCTCGCGAGCGGAGCCGCGATCGAGCTGCCCGCGGGCCCGCCGGTCGCCCAGGACCCCGTGGGCGCCTGGCAGACGTCGTACGACGCAGTGCAGGCGTTGCTCGACGACCCGGCCACGGCCGGCCGCACGCTCAGCAACCCGCACATCGGCGACCTCCCGCTCGACGTGGCGATCGACCGGTTCTACACCTCCGACGTGTTCATGCACGCCTGGGACCTCGCAGCCGCCACCGGCCAGCCGTACGACCTCGACGCCGACACCTGCGCCGGGATGCTCGCCGGCATGGAGCCGATGGAGGAGGTCATGCGCGGCTCGGGACAGTACGGGCCGAGGGTGCCGGTGCCCGACGACGCCTCGGTCCAGGACCGGTTGCTCGGCTTCATCGGGCGCGACCCCGCGTGGGCGCCGCCGGCCTGAGGCTCAGCCCAGCTCGCGCGCGTACGGCGGGTTGGCGCCGGCCCGGGACACCGTGATGGCCGCGGCCCGAGCGGCCTGCGCCAGCACGTCGCGGACCTCGTCGGCACCCAGCGCCGCGAGGGCGTCACGCGCAGCGATGCCGACACAGCCACGGGTGGCCAACGCATCCACCATGGCCGCGCCGAACGTGTCGCCCGCACCGATGGTGTCCACCACCGGGCCGGCCTGCGCGGCGATCTCGACCGAGATCTCTCCGCCGAACCATCCCGCGCCGTCGGCGCCGCGCGTCACCACCACGGCGGCCGGACCGAGGGTCAGCAGGTGCGCCACGGCCGCCTCCTCGCCCAGGTCGGCGTACAGGCTCTCGAGATCCTCGTCGGACGCCTTGACCACGTCGCTCAGCGCCACCATCGCCTCGACGGCGGCCACCACCTCGGGGCCGGTGCCGGTGATCGCCGGACGCACGTTGACGTCGTAGGCCACCAGCGCGCGGTCGCGGTAGCGGTGCACGACGGCGAGCACGTGGTCCGCGCCGGGCTCCAGGGTCGGGGCCAGCGAGCTGACCTGCACGACCACCGGCGCGGGCAGGTCCTCGCGCAGCGGGTGCAGCTGCCACGCGATGTCGAAGGTGTAGGTCGCCACTCCGTCGCCGTCCAGCTCCGCGACGGCGACCGACGTGCGCTCGAGCGAGAGCGGCTCGACCGCCCAGCGGATGCCCTCGACGTGCAGCTGCGAGCGGATCCGCCTGCCCCGGTCGTCCGGACCGAGCGCGGAGGCGAACCAGACGGACCGGCCCAGCCTGACCAGGGCCACGGCGGCGTTGGCGGCACTGCCACCGACATGCTCGACCGGCTCCTGGCCGGGGGCGTGGACGACGTCGATCAGGCTCTCGCCGATGACCAGGACCGCGTCGTCCTGCAGGGGTTCCACGATAGTCCTCTTCTCGAGCCGGGGTGGCCACGCGATCCTAGCCACACCCCTGCTCGACGGAGCGGAGCAGCAGGCATCATGGGCCCATGGACGCCGACAACTTCTCCGGCCACTTCTCCGGCCACTTCTCCAGGCCCGACCCGGCGTCGGACGTTGCGCCCTACGAACAGCTGCGCACCCAGATCGCCGGCCGTGCGGCCGGCGGGGCGCTGGCCCCCGGCACCCGGCTGCCGACGGTGCGCGCGCTGGCCGACGAGCTCGGCCTTGCGGTCAACACGGTGGCCAAGGTCTACCGCGCCCTCGAGACGGACGGCGTGATCGTCACCCACGGCCGGCGCGGGACGTTCGTCGCGTCGTCGGTCGCGGCCTCGTCGACCGCTGCCGTCACCGCCGCTGCGGCGTACGTCGCGGCGTGCCGCCGCCTCGGGCTGACCGTGACGGAGGCGACCCATCTGGTCGAGCAGGCCTGGCGCCCCGACTAGGCGACCACATGCAACGAGGGCCCGCCATCCCATGGATGGCGGGCCCTCGTGATGCGGGTCAGGCGTCGTTCACTCGCCTGCGCGGGTGAAGCCGGCTGCCTCGGCGGACGCGGCGGTGTCGAACCACACCTCGGCGGCCGTCTGGTCGTACCACTGGCCGTCGGGCTCGTGGAACTTCATCGAGTCCTCGTTGCCCTTGACCGGGAAACCCTCGGGCGCCACAGCGGCGTCCTCGAGCGGCACGTGCGAGCCGGCGTACTTGCCCTCGACACCGCCCTCGGTCTCCTCGAACACCTCGGTGTCGGCGCCGTCGACATCAGCGAACGTCGCGATGCCGGCGTCGTCGGCCTTGGCCTCGACCGGGTCGTCGACGACCTCGGGCTCGGCGGCGGGGGCCGGGGTGCTGGCTGCGGCCTTCGACGTCTTCTTCGACGACGCAGCCTTCGGCGAGAAGGCCTCGGTCACCAGCTCGATCACGGCCATCGGCGCGTTGTCGCCCTTGCGGGGACCGATCTTCGTGATCCGGGTGTAGCCACCCGGACGCTCGGCGAAGGTCGGCGCGATGTCGACGAAGAGGGTGTGCACGACCGACTTGTCGCGGATGGTCTTGAGGACCTCGCGACGGTTGTGCAGGTCGCCCTTCTTGGCCTTGGTGATCAGCTTCTCGGCGTGCGGGCGCAGCACGCGCGCCTTGGCCTCGGTGGTGGTGATGCGGCCGTGCTCGAACAGCGCCGTCGCCAGGTTCGCGAGGATCAGGCGCTGGTGGGCCGGGCTACCGCCGAGGCGCTTGCCCTTCTTGGGAGTAGGCATGTGTCTCTCTCATTTCTCCCGGGCCGTGTCAGGTAC
>CAWAGL010000001.1:0-471580 GCA_963781515.1 uncultured Actinomycetota bacterium | reverse complement strand
GCCGCTTCACCTTCGAGATGGCCGACGCCAAGCACCTCGACAACGTCCTCCGCGCCGTACGCGGCGTCCCGGGCGTCTTCGACGCCTACCGGGTCACCCACTAGCACCCCCCGCTGGTTGCCCGCTGGTAGAGGTGCGGGCGCGGCTACCCGGGAGCTGCTGCGGGAGCGGTGAGTTGGGGTCGGTCTGCCGGGTCGAATGCGGCCGTCACTCACCGCTCGAGCGGGCTGGTGCCTGCTGGCACCCCGGGGCGGTGAGTGGGGGTCGGTCTGTCGGGTCGAATGCGACCCCAACTCACCGCTCGAGCGGGCTGGTGCCTGGTGGCACCCCGGGGGGTGAGTGGGGGTCGGTCTGCCTGGTCGAATGCGACCCCAACTCACCGCTCGAGCGGGCTGGTGCCTGGTGGCACCCCGGGGCGGTGAGTGGGGGTCGGTCTGCCTGGTCGAATGCGGCCGTTACTCACCGCTCGAGCGGGCTGCTGCCTGCTGGCACCCCGGGGCGGTGAGTCAGGGTCGGTCTGCCGGCCCGAAAGCGACCCTCACTCACCGCTCGAGCCGGCTGGTGCCTGCTGGTGCCCGCTGGCACCCCGGGGCGGTGAGTCAGGGTCGGTCTGCCGGGTCGAAAGCGACCCTCACTCACCGCTCGAGCGGGCTGCTGCCTGCTGCTGCCCGTTGGCACCCAGGGGCGCTGAGTTGGGGTCGGTATGCCGGCCCGAAAGCGACCCGCACTCACCGCTTCCACCGGTTCGGACCCTCGTTGCCGCGACGACCGGGTAGCAGCGGGGAGGGTCAGCCGCCGAACTCCGAGGATGCCTTCTTGGCCATGTCCAGGAACGCCTGGCGGGAGGCGAGGTTCTCCTCGAGCGACTTCACGGCCTTCTCGTTCCCGGCGGCCTTGGCCTGGTCGAGCTCGGCCCGGGTCTCGGCGATGGCCGCCTCGAGCTTGCCGATCATGTCGTCGGCGCGAGCCGACTTCTCCGGGTCGGTGCGCTTCCACCTGTCGTCCTCGACGCCGCGGATCGCCTGCTCCACCTTGCGGATGCGGGCCTCGAGCTCCTGCATCCGGTCGCGCGGCACCTTGCCGGCCGCGTCCCATCGGTCGGAGAGGTCGCGGAACGTCTTCTTGGCGGCCTCCAGGTCGGTGACGGGCACCAGCTTCTCGGCCTCGACCAGGATCGCCTCCTTGACCTCGGCGTTGGCGGCGAACTCCTTGTCCAGCTCGGCGTTGGCGGCGTCGCGGGCCCCGAAGAAGTGGTCCTGGGCGCCACGGAACCGCTTCCACAGCTTGTCGTCGACCTCGCGGGGGGCAGGTCCGGCGGCCTTCCAGTCGCGCATCAGGTCACGGAACAGGCCCGCGGTCGGACCCCAGTCCGTCGATTCGGCGAGCTTCTCGGCCTCGACGGCCAGCCGCTCCTTGATCGCGCGCGCGCCGTCACGCTTCTCGTGCTGCTCGGCGAAGTGCGCCTTGCGGCGGCGGGTGTACGCCGTGCGGGCGGTGGAGAACCGGCGCCACAGCGCGTCGTCGGTGGCCTTGTCGAGACGGGGGAGCGCCTTCCAGTGGTCGAGCAGCTCGCGCAACCGGTTGGCGCCGTTGCGCCAGTCGTTGCTCTCGGCCAGCTTCTCGGCCTCGCCGACGAGCTTCTCCTTCTCGTCCTTCGACTCCGCGGTCTTCTGTGCCCGCTCGACCTTGCGGGCCTCGCGCTGGGCGGCGATGACCGGACCCATCGAGTCGAGCTTCGCGGTGAGCGCGTCCAGGTCACCGACCGCGTGGGCCCCCGACACCTGCTCACGCACGGTCTTGACCGAGGAGGCCGCCTCCTCGGGGCTGAGCACGCCGGCAGCGATGCGCTGGGTGAGCAGTCCCACCTCGAACTCCAGCGCGGCGTAGCGCTCGGTGAAGAACCTCAGCGCCTCCTCCGGCGTGCCCTCGGGGTACTGACCGACGGCACGTTCGCCCTCGGCGGTCTTCACGAAAACGGTGCCGTCCTCGGCCACCCGGCCCCAATCGGACTGCTTCTGCGCGCTCATGGGCGCCCATGCTAGTCAATGCCGATTCGACGCGGTGCTGCCGCTCGGTAGGCTGGCCCACCGATCGACAACACCTTCATCGAGCGCTAGGACCCACGTCGTGTTCATCGCAGGCTTCCCCGCCGGCCCCTGGGGGACCAACTGCTACGTCGTGGCGACCGGCCCCGGAGCCGAGTGCGTGGTCATCGATCCCGGCAAGGACGCCGCAGCCGGTGTCGACGAGGTCGTCCGGGAGCACCGGCTCAAGCCCGTCGCCGTACTCGTCACCCACGGTCACGTCGACCACATGTGGTGCGTGGCGCCGGTCGCCGGCAGCTACGACGCCACCGCGTTCATCCACCCGAGCGACCGGCACCTGCTGACCGACCCGATGGCCGGCATCTCCGCCGACACGGCTGCGATGCTGCTCGGCGGCGACCACCGATGGGCCGAGCCCGACGACGTCCGCGAGCTCGCCGACGCCCAGACCCTCGAGCTCGCCGGCGTCGGCTTCGTCGTCGACCACACCCCCGGCCACACGCAGGGATCGGTCACGTTCCGGACGCCGTACGACGAGCAGGACGTCTCCGAGGTGATGTTCTCGGGCGACCTGCTGTTCGCCGGCTCGATCGGCCGTACCGACCTGCCCGGCGGCGACCACCCGACGATGCTGCGCAGCCTGACCGACAAGGTGCTGCCGCTCGCCGACGACATCGTGGTGCTGCCCGGTCACGGGGAGCAGACCTCCATCGGTCGCGAGCGTGCCACCAACCCCTTCCTGCAGGAGCTCCTCGAGGGCGGCACCGCAGGCCGGATCACCCGAGGACTGTGACGAGATGAGCAAGCCCAGCCCGCTGAGCGGGTTCCCCGAGCTGCTGCCTGCGCAGCGGTACGTCGAGCGCGAGGTCGTCGCCTCGCTGTCGCGCACCTTCGAGCTGCACGGCTTCGCCAACATCGAGACCCGCGTGGTCGAGCCGCTCGACCGGCTGGCCAAGGGCGGTGAGATCGACAAGGAGATCTACGTGCTGCGGCGGCTCCAGGCCGACGACACCGCGAGCGACTCCGGTCTGGGCCTGCACTTCGACCTCACCGTCCCGTTCGCGCGCTACGTGCTCGAGCACGCCGGCAGGCTGGAGTTCCCATTCCGGCGCTTCCAGATCCAGCCGGCGTGGCGCGGCGAGCGCCCGCAGGAGGGGCGCTACCGCCAGTTCACCCAGGCCGACATCGACATCGTCGGCCGCGACGAGCTCGGCTTCCACCACGACGTCGAGGTCGTGCGGGTGATGGTCGAGGCGCTCGACGCCCTGCCCCTGCCCGCGCTGTCGTTCCAGGTCAACAACCGCAAGCTGATCCAGGGCTTCTACCGCGGCCTCGGCATCCCCGACGTCACCGCCGCGATCAAGGCGATCGACAAGCTCGACAAGCTGCCCGCGGACGACGTGGCCAGGCTCCTCGTCGATCAGGCCGGTGCGACCGCCGAGCAGGCGCGACGCTGCCTCGAGCTGGCCACCATCCGCGTGTCCGACACGTCGTTCGTCGAGCGGGTGCACGACCTCGGGGTCGAGGACGAGCTGCTCGAGGTCGGCCTGACCGAGCTCGCCGCCGTCATCGACGGCTGCGCGTCCGCCGTCAACGACCACGTGCGTGTCGAGGCCAACCTCCGCATCGCGCGCGGTCTCGACTACTACACCGGCACCGTCCTGGAGATCTTCATGGACGGCTACGAGCGGCTGAAGTCCGTCGGCGGCGGCGGGCGGTACGACGCGCTCGCCAGCGACGGCCGGACGACCTACCCCGGCGTCGGCGTCTCGTTCGGCGTCTCCCGCACCCTGATCCCGCTGCTGGCCGACGGGACGCTCGACGGCAGCCGGCCGGTCCCCAGCGCCGTGCTGGTCGCGCTGGCCGACGAGGAGTCGCGAGGAGCCAGCCTGGGCGTGGCGCAGCAGCTGCGGGCGCGGGGCATCGCCTGCGAGGTCGCGGCCTCCCCCCAGAAGTTCGGCAAGCAGATCCGCACCGCAGAGCGGCGCGGCATCCCCTTCGTGTGGTTCACCACCGCCGACGGGACGCACGAGGTCAAGGACATCCGCACGGGGGAGCAGGTCACGGCTGATGCAGCCGCCTGGCTCCCACCCACCGAGGACCTGCGTCCGCAGGTCGTCACGAAGGAGCAACAACTGTGATCCGCACCCATGACGCCGGCGCCCTGCGCGCCGAGCACGTCGGTCAGACCGTCATCCTCGCCGGCTGGGTGGCGCGCCGCCGCGACCACGGCGGGGTGGCGTTCCTCGACCTCCGCGAGGCCAGTGGCATCGTCCAGGTGGTCGTCCGTGACGAGGCCGTGGCACACAGTCTGCGGAGCGAGTTCTGCCTGAAGATCACCGGTGAGGTGAGCCTTCGGCCCGAGGGCAACGCCAACCCCAACCTGCCGTCGGGCGAGATCGAGGTCATCGCCGCCCAGGGCGCGAGCGGGGTCGAGGTGCTCTCGACCTCCGCGCCGCTGCCCTTCCCGATCGACGACCACGTCGACGTGGGGGAGGAGGCACGGCTCAAGCACCGCTACCTCGACCTGCGGCGTACCGGCCCCAGCCGCGCCCTCCGGCTGCGCAGCAAGGTCAACAAGGCGGCCCGCGACGTCCTCGACCGACACGACTTCGTCGAGATCGAGACCCCGACGCTGACGCGCAGCACCCCGGAGGGCGCCCGCGACTTCCTGGTGCCGGCCCGCCTGCAGCCGGGCAGCTGGTACGCCCTCCCGCAGAGCCCCCAGCTGTTCAAGCAGCTGCTGATGGTGGCCGGCATGGAGCGCTACTACCAGATCGCCCGCTGCTACCGCGACGAGGACTTCCGCGCCGACCGGCAGCCGGAGTTCACCCAGCTCGACATCGAGATGAGCTTCGTCGACCAGGACGACGTGATGGCGCTGATGGAGGACGTCCTCGCCGCGATGTGGAAGCTGATCGACGTCGACATCCCGCGCCCGATCCCGCGGATGACGTACGCCGACGCGATGGCCCGCTTCGGGTCCGACAAGCCCGACCTGCGGATGGGCAACGAGCTCGTCGAGTGCACCGACTACTTCAAGGACACGCCGTTCCGCGTGTTCCAGGCCGAGTACGTCGGCGCCGTCGTGATGCCCGGCGGTGCCAGCCAGCCCCGCAAGAAGCTGGACGCCTGGCAGGACTGGGCCAAGCAGCGCGGTGCCCGGGGGCTCGCCTACGTGCTGGTCGCCGAGGACGGCACCCTGGGTGGTCCGGTCGCCAAGAACCTCTCGGAGGACGAGCTGGCCGGGCTGGCCGCGCACGTGGGCGCCGCGCCGGGAGACTGCGTCTTCTTCGCCGCCGGTGCGACCAAGCCCAGCCGTGCCCTGCTCGGCGCCGCACGCCTGGAGATCGGTCGCCGGGGCGGCCTGATCGACGAGAGCGCCTTCGCCTTCACCTGGGTCGTCGACGCGCCGATGTTCGAGCCCGCCTCCGACGCGGTCGCCAGCGGCGACGTCGCTGTCGGTGCCGGCGCCTGGACGGCGGTGCACCACGCCTTCACCGGGCCCAAGCCGGAGCACGCCGACACGTTCGACACCGACCCCGGCAGCGCCCTGGCGTACGCCTACGACATCGTCTGCAACGGCAACGAGCTGGGCGGCGGGTCGATCCGGATCCACCGGGAGGACGTGCAGAAGCGGGTCTTCGCCGTCATGGGCCTCACCGAGGAGGAGGCGCAGGAGAAGTTCGGCTTCCTGCTCGACGCGTTCACCTTCGGGGCACCGCCGCACGGCGGCATCGCCGTCGGCATGGACCGGATCTGTGCGCTGCTGGCCGGCACCGAGTCGATCCGCGACGTCATCGCCTTCCCGAAGTCCGGGGGCGGCTACGACCCGCTGACCGCCGCTCCAGCACCCATCACCGCGGTGCAGCGCAAGGAAGCCGGTGTCGACGCGCCTGCGGCGAAGGACGTCCCGCCGGCGGGGTGACCCGCGGGAGGGTGTGCGCACGGCGTGCCGGGCGGCAGGAGAACGCGTCGAGACCAGATCGTTACGCGCGGGTGATCGCTCGTGCGGTCTGTGTCACATAGAGTCCCGTTCCGGCGCCGTCGGCGTCACCGGGAGCTCCCGGCGCGGACCCAAGACGGTGTGGCCGTCCGAACGAGGTGAGTATGTCGGTTCCTGGCGAGGGCGAGGTCATGACCACGCACACAGTGGACTCGGTCGTCGAAGACTCCACAGCACCCAGGGAACCGATGTCGGGCCGTTCGCCGATGCGCATCGCCATCGGCCGGCTCCGCAAGGACGTCGTCGCCATGGTCTGCCTGGGGATCGTGATGATCTTCGTGCTGATCGCGATCTTCGCCGGCACCCTGGCCGACCTCTTCAACGTGAACCTCACCGTGGGCAGCCCGGCCCAGCAGCTCGACTTCCTCGGTGACGGCATGCCGCTCAAGGGGCCGCCCAACTACGGCTTCGACCCCGAGCACCCGTTCGGCATCGCCCCTCGCACCGCCAACGACAACCTGGCCTACTGGCTCTACGGCTGCCGTACGTCGTTGACGGTCGCCACCAGCGCCGCCGTGCTCGCCACCTTCATCGGCGTGGTCCTCGGCCTGGTCGCCGGCTTCGCGGGCGGCCTGCTCGACAAGGTCATCTCGTTCGTCATCGACCTGTTCCTCACGCTGCCGTTCCTCCTGATGGCCCTGGTCATCGCCCCGATCATCAACTCCCGGTTCGCCGACCAGCCCGATCTCTACCCGACGCTCCAGAAGTGGAGCCTGATCGCGATCCTGGTCTTCTTCGGCTGGATGGGCGTCGCTCGTCTGGTCCGGGGCGAGACGCTCTCCCTGCGCGAGCGCGAGTTCATCCAGGCCTCGCGGGTGATCGGCATGCCGACCGGGCGCATCCTGTTCAAGGAGCTGCTGCCCAACCTGGTGGCACCGATCGTGGTCTCGGTCTCCTTGATGCTGCCGGCGTTCATCGCCGCCGAGGCGGGCCTGGCCTTCCTCGGTGTGGGCATCACCCAGGGTGCGTCGTGGGGCCAGACGATCCTGCGTGCGAGTGCCTACTTCGAGAAGTACCCCCTCTACCTCTGGGAGCCCCTCCTGGGCATCGTCTTCCTGACGGTCTCCCTGAACCTTCTCGGCGACGCCATCCGCGACGCCGTGGACCCCAAGACCCGGCGCTGACCGGGATCGACCTGCCGACCGGCAGGTCCTCACAGATGTTGTCGCGGGCGCCCGTCGCGCGGCACGAAGAAAAAGGAAGGCAGACAACATGAAGCGCACCAAGTCGCTTGCCGTTGTTGCCGGCTTCGCCATGGTCTCGCTCGCGGCCTGTGGTGGAAGTGGTGACGGTAAGTCAGCAGATTCCGGTAACAAGGACACATTCATCGACCCGGGCTCGAGCTTCGAGCAGATCGAGGCCGAAGGCCCCGCCCCCGAGGTCGAGGGAGCCACCACCGGCGGCACCATCACGGTGCTCGTGCCCAGTGACCCGGGTCCCGAGGACCTCGACCCGACCAACGGCTGGTCGGTGCTCGGCAACTCGATCCAGCAGGCCCTCACCAACCGGTCGCTGACGCAGTACCGCCGCAACGCCGACACCGGCGCCATGGAGCTGGTCCCGGACCTCGCGACCGACCTCGGCACGCCCAACGAGGACTTCACCGAGTGGAAGTTCACGATCAAGGACGTCAAGTGGGAGAACGGCAAGCCGGTCACCGCTGAAGAGGTCAAGAACGGCATCCTGCGCTCCTTCGACACCGAGACGTTCACGTCGGGCCCCGGCCAGGCGTACACCGTCGGCTGGGTCGACTGCCCCGAGGACTACGCCGGCCCGTCCAAGAGCGGCGACTGCGACGCGGTCCAGGCTGACGGCCAGGACCTCACGATCCGCACCAGCAAGTCCTTCCCGGACTTCAACTTCTGGTCGACCTTCATGGCCAACGGCCCGATCCCGCTCAAGAACTCGGACTTCCCGGCCTACGGCCGCAGGCCGCTCTCGACCGGCCCGTACAAGATCAAGGAATTCCGCGTCAACGAGTCCCTGACCCTGGAGAAGAACGACCAGTGGGACCCGGCCTCTGACCCGGCTCGTCACCAGTACGCCGACGAGTACGTGATCAAGTTCGACCAGGACCAGGAGAAGGTCGACCAGATCCTCCTGTCGGGCAACGCCGGCTCGGCGACCACGATCACCAACGGCCTGGGTGCCACCAACGCCAACGAGCTGAAGTCGGCCCTCGGCGCGAACTACATCCAGCAGACCGGTCAGTGCATCAACAACCGCACCCCGGACTACACCAAGATCACCGACATCAACATCCGCAAGGCCATCGCCTGGGCCTACGACTTCGAGAACATCACGCTGGCCGGTGGCAACATCCCCGGTGTGACTCGTATCCCCGGCAGCTCGATCATGCCTCCCGGCATGGCGGGTCGTAAGGAGTTCTTCGCCGACGGCGAGCAGTTCGCCTACAACGCGGAGAAGGCCAAGGCCCTCCTCGAGGAGGCCGGCGAGCCCGGCTACAAGCTGTCCTTCGTGTACGACGACTCCGACCCCGAGGCCGCTGCGGCTGCCCAGGCGGAGAAGAAGGGCTACGAGCAGGCCGGCTTCACCGTCGAGATGATCCCCTACCAGGAGGACGCCTACGCCCTCTGGGACGACCCGGACAACCCGATCAACAAGAAGCTGAACCTGCGTTCGGTCAACTGGTGCTCGGACTGGCCCGCCGGCTCGACGATGATCCCGCCGCTGATCGAGACCGGTCAGCCGTACAACACGTCGTACTTCTCCGAGCAGGAGGTCGACGACCAGATCCAGGCGATCACCACCATGCCCATCGAGGACCAGGCTGCCGCCTGGGGCGACCTGGACGAGCTCATCGGCACCAAGTACCTGCCGATGATCACGACCGCTTACCGCAACGACCTCTTCGGTGCCGGTGCCAAGATCGGTGGCTTCAGCGGTGACGCCGCCATGAGCGCGATCAACTACAAGGACCTGTTCGTCAAGCAGTGACGAACCGCTCCAAGTAGTGCTCAACTAGTAGTAGGTGTGGTGGGGGCCCGGCGATCTGCCTGGCCCCCACTCCGCCCGTCAGCAGCGTCCGTCACGGGACGCTCCAGCGGCTCCGTCGCGGGTGCCGCGCACGGACCGGAGGGAAGGCAAGCATGTTCGCCTACATCGTCAAGAGACTGCTGACCGGCGTGGTCGTCGTCATCTTGGTCTCGATGGCTGTCTTTGCGCTGCTGTGGTACGGGCCCGAGAGCCCTGCGCGGCCGATCTGCAACCAGGAGACCAGCGGTCGCTGCACCCCTGAGCGACTGGCCAACTTCGAGAAGTCGATGGGCTACGACAACCCCATCTACGAGGAGTACGGCAAGTACGCCAAGGGCATCTTCGCCGGCCGCGAGATGAAGCTCGGCAGCACCGCCGTCGTCGACTGCGACGCCCCGTGCTTCGGCTTCTCCTTCCGCTCCCGCAACCTCGTCTGGGACGAGCTCAAGCAGCGTCTCCCCGCCACCATCTCCCTGGCCATCGGCGGAGCCTCGCTCTACCTGCTGATGGGCATCCCGATCGGCATCGCCGCCGCCCGCCGTCGCGGCACCCTGGGCGACAAGCTCCTGGTCAGCAGCTTCCTGGTGGTCAGCTCCATCCCCTATTACCTCTTCGCCCTCGTGGCCTGGCTGTACTTCACGCTGGTCTGGGACGTTCCGATCCTGGGTGACAGCGGCTACACGCCCCTGTTCGACAACCCTGCCAAGTGGTTCGCCGGGCTGCTGCTGCCCTGGCTGTGCCTGGGCATCTTCAACTCCACCCAGTACACCCGTTTCACCCGTGGCGCGATGGTCGAGTCGCTGGGCGAGGACTACATCCGCACCGCGAAGGCCAAGGGCCTGCCGCCACGGACCGTGGTCTACCGCCACGGTCTGCGCAGCGCGCTGGTGCCGGTCGTCACCGTCTTCGGCATCGACCTCGGACTCCTGCTGGCCGGCACGATCTTCACCGAGCGGATCTTCGAGATCCAGGGCATCGGCCTCTGGGGCCTGCGGGCGGTCGTGGCCTTCGACCTGCCGGTCATCTCAGCGACTGCCATGTTCGGTGCCATCGTGATCATTGTCAGCAACATCGCAGTCGATGTCGTCTACGGCGTCCTTGACCCCCGAGTGAGAGTCTCATGACCGTGAGCATGACCAAGCCCCGCGACCACGGCATGTCAGAGGAGGGCGCCTACCTCACCGTCGAGAACCTCACCATCGAGTTCCCGACCCCCGACGGGCCGCTCCGCGCGGTCAACGACCTCTCCTACACCGTCGGCATGGGTCAGACCCTCGGCATCGTGGGGGAGTCCGGATCGGGCAAGTCGGTGTCGAGCATGGCGGTGCTCGGCCTGCACGACAGCGCGAGCACCAAGATCACCGGCTCGATCCGCATCGGTGACAAGGAGGTCGTCGGACTCGGTGAGCCCGACATGCGCAAGCTGCGCGGCAACGCCGTGTCGATGATCTTCCAGGACGCGCTGGCCGCCCTCCACCCGTTCTACCGGGTGGGCGCCCAGCTCGCCGAGGCCTACCAGGTCCACCACGGCAACGCATCCAAGCGCGACGCCCGCCGCAAGGCGATCGAGATGCTCGACCGCGTGGGCATCCCGCAGCCCGACAAGCGCGTCGACGACTTCCCGCACCAGTTCTCCGGCGGCATGCGGCAGCGCGCGATGATCGCGATGGGTCTGATCAACGACCCCTCGCTGCTCATCGCCGACGAGCCCACCACGGCGCTCGACGTCACCGTGCAGGCGCAGATCCTCGACCTGCTCCAGGACCTCCAGCGCGAGTTCAACTCCGCGGTCGTCATCATCACCCACGACCTCGGTGTGGTGGCCGAGATGGCTGACGACGTGCTGGTGATGTACGCCGGCCGCGCGGTCGAGTACGGCACCACCAAGCAGATCCTCTCGCACCCCGAGATGCCCTACACGTGGGGCCTGCTCTCGAGCATCCCCGACGTCACCCGCGACATCAACGCCAGGCTCATCCCGATCCCGGGCAACCCGCCCAGCCTGTTGAACCCGCCCTCGGGCTGCGCCTTCCACCCCCGCTGCGCCCATGTCGACAAGGTGCCCGGGGGCCTGTGCTCCGAGCAGCTTCCCGAGCTCACCCCCGCCTCCACCGGCACCGCGCACCTCAAGCGCTGTCACCTGCCCGATCCCGACGCGATCTACCAGAGCGAAGTGCTGCCCGAGATCGCACCTGACCTGGTCGAGGAGAACTGATGGCCTCCCCCGAAGACACCGACGCCCGGCCGGCCGGCCGGCATGCCGAGGCCGCCGAGCCGAAGACCGCCGCCGTCGGCGTGGATCCCAACGCCGACACCTCCGACGAGGGCAACGAGCTCTCGACGACCTACTCGTCGTTCGGTGACCAGGCCCACCACGGCCACACCGCCTCGAGGCTGGACCCCGACGCCAAGCCGGTGCTCGAGATCGAGAACCTCAAGATGTACTTCCCGGTGAAGTCCGCCGGTCTCGTACGTCGCACCATCGGCCACGTGCAGGCCGTCGACGGCATCTCGTTCCAGGTGCCGGCGAGCGGCTCGCTCGGCCTGGTCGGCGAGTCGGGTTGCGGCAAGTCGACCACCGGTCGGCTGATCACCCGCCTCTACGACCCGACCGGTGGCTCGATCCGGTTCGAGGGCCAGGAGATCGCGAAGCTCTCGCAGCGTGAGATGAAGCCGCTGCGCCGCGACATCCAGATGATCTTCCAGGACCCCTACACCTCGCTGAACCCGCGGCACACGGTCGGCTCGATCGTGGGAGCGCCGCTGTCGGTGCACAACATCGTGCCGAAGAACCAGATCCTGGGCCGCGTCCAGGAGCTGCTCGAGGTCGTGGGCCTCAACCCGGAGCACTTCAACCGCTACCCCAACGAGTTCTCCGGCGGTCAGCGCCAGCGCATCGGCATCGCCCGCGCCCTCACCCTGAACCCCAAGCTGCTGGTGGCCGACGAGCCCGTGTCGGCGCTGGACGTGTCGATCCAGGCCCAGGTCATCAACCTGCTCCAGGACATCCAGAACGAGTTCAACGTCGCCTACCTGTTCATCGCCCACGACCTCGCGGTGGTGCGCCACTTCTGCCCTGAGGTGGCGGTGATGTACCTCGGCAAGATCGTCGAGATCGGCGACCGCGACAGCATCTACTCCCAGGCACACCACCCCTACACGCAGGCGTTGCTCTCGGCGGTGCCCGACGTGAAGCAGGCGGTCATCGGCGGGCGTCGCGAGCGCATCATGCTCGAGGGTGACGTGCCCAGCCCGATCAACCCGCCCTCGGGTTGCCGGTTCCGCACCCGGTGCCCGCTGGCGCAGGAGATCTGCGCCAAGCACGAGCCGCCGCTGCTCCAGATCGGCCCCCGCCACAAGGTGGCCTGCCACTTCCCGGGCGAGATCACCAACCACCCGAGCACGCCGATCACCGCACGCCTGCTCGGCACCGACGACCAGGGCAACGCCGACCCCGGCGCCACCCCGTCGCCCGAGCTGAGCAACGCGCCCGGCTACGCCGACACCTGGTTCGACCTGGACAAGAAGACGTTTGGACGAGCCTGACGCACTGTTCGAGACCACGTCGACGGACGGTCCCTCACGGGGAGGACCGTCCGGCGGTGGCTCGCTGACCGGCGTCTCGCACTCCTCGGCTCCGCTCGCGGTGCGGATGCGACCGCGCACGCTCGACGAGCTCGTGGGGCAGTCCCAGCTGCGTGCCCCCGGGTCGCCGCTGCGGCGGCTGGTCGAGGGCGACCAGCCGATGTCGCTGATGCTCTGGGGGCCACCAGGCACCGGCAAGACGACGATCGCCTCGATCCTGAGCCAGCAGACGAACCGACGGTTCGTCGAGGTCTCCGCGGTCGCCGCCGGGGTCAAGGAGGTGCGGGCCGCCATCGACGCTGCCCGGCGCGAGCTCGCCCGCGGCGGGTCGGAGACGGTGCTCTTCGTCGACGAGGTGCACCGATTCACCAAGGCCCAGCAGGATGCGCTGCTGCCCGGCGTCGAGAACCGCTGGGTCACCCTGGTCGCAGCGACGACCGAGAACCCGTTCTTCTCGGTGATCTCACCGCTGCTCTCGCGCAGCCTGCTGCTCCGGCTCGAGTCCCTGACCGACGACGACGTGCGCAGTGTCGTCGCCTCGGCGCTCACCGACGAACGCGGACTGGCCGGCGAGCTCGAGCTGGCCGACGACGCGCTCGACCACCTGGTGCGGTTGGCCGGGGGAGACGCTCGTCGCTCGCTGACCTACCTCGAGGCGGCGGCCGGCGCCGCTCGCGACCAGGGGTTCGACGTGATCGACCTGAAGACCGCCGAGACGGCCGTCGACCAGGCTGCGGTGCGCTACGACCGCCAGGGCGACCAGCACTACGACGTGACCAGCGCGTTCATCAAGTCCGTGCGCGGCTCCGACGCCGACGCCGCGCTGCACTACCTGGCCCGGATGATGGAGGCGGGTGAGGACCCGCGCTTCATCGCGCGGAGGCTGATCATCTTGGCCAGTGAGGACATCGGCCTGGCCGACCCGACGGCGCTCACCACCGCGGTCGCCGCCGCCCAGGCGGTGCAGCTGATCGGCATGCCGGAGGCCAGGCTCAACCTGGCGCAGGCCACCATCGCCCTGGCCGTGGCGCCGAAGTCCAACGCGGTCATCACGGCGATCGACGCCGCGAGCGCCGACGTACGCGCAGGCAAGATCGGCACCGTGCCACCGCACCTGCGCGACGCGCACTACTCCGGCGCCAAGAGACTCGGTCACGGCAAGACCTACACCTACAGCCACGACGAGCCGTACGGCATCGCCGAGCAGCAGTACGCCCCCGATGTCGTCGTCGACGCGGCCTACTACCGGCCGACCGCCCTCGGGGCCGAGGCGGCGGTCAAGGAGCGCTGGGAGCGCATTCGGCGGATCATCCGCGGCAGGTAGGGTTCGGCACTGTGATGGAGTGGACCGGAGACGGATCGGTGTGGGCGGTGATCGGCGCGTTCGCGCTGCTCGCCGCCCTGGCCGCGCTCGCGCTGGCCCGGGTGCGGGCCTCGTCCCGACGTGACCTCGCCAGTGCCCGCGCCGAGTCCGCCGACCTGCGGCATCGCCTCGACGAGCTCGAGCGCACCATGGCCAGGGCGCAGGAGGCCGCGATCGAGCCGGTGGTGCTCACGACCTCCCCGGAGCGACCGGGCGTGGTCCCGACCTCCCTCGACCAGCCGGGCAACCCCATCGAGGGGCGGCTGTTCGCCGACCTGGTCCTGCGTGAGTCGGTCGTCAGGGCCGCGTCCTGGGCCCATGGCCTGCGCCGGGCGTTGGCGCCCGAGACCCGCAACCGGATCAGGTTCGAGATGGGTCGCGAGGTCAAGCGCGCCCGCAAGTCGCGACGCGCGGAGATCCAGGAGGCACTGCGCGCCCACCGGGCCCGCCAGCGGGCCGCCGGTGCCGACCAGGGGTCGGAGGACGCCGCATGAGCCGAAGCATCTGGTTCGTGGCAGGTGCGGGGGCCGGTGTCTACGCCGTGACCCGCGCCCGCAGGGTCGCCGAGACCTTCACCAGTGAGGGCCTGCGCGACCGGCTCGGCGCGCTCGCCGTGGGCGCGCGGCTGTTCCGCGACGAGGTCCGCGCGGGCAGGCACGACTCCGAGACCCAGCTGCGTGAGCGGATGGGCCTGGTGCCTCATGGGATCCCGGAGCTGGGGTCGGGTCTCGATACGCTCGCTGGCGCTCGCTACTCGACCACCGAGGGAGCGGAGGGCGCTCGCTACTCGACCACCGACGAAGTCGCTCGCCACCAGACCACCGAAGAACCGGAAGGCATCACCCGTGGACACCGCTGAGATCCGCCGTCGCTTCATCGAGCACTTCGAGGCGGCTGGTCACACGGCTGTGCCGTCGCGCTCGTTGCTGGCGGAGGACCCCAACCTGCTGTTCGTCAACGCGGGCATGGTGCCGTTCAAGCCGTACTTCCTCGGCCAGGAGACACCGCCGTACGACCGGGCGGTGAGTGTGCAGAAGTGCGTGCGGACCCCCGACATCGAGGACGTCGGCAAGACCACCCGGCACGGCACGTTCTTCGAGATGTGCGGCAACTTCTCGTTCGGCGACTACTTCAAGGAAGGCGCGATCGAGCTGGCCTGGGACCTGGCCACCAAGCCGGTCGCCGACGGCGGCTGGGGGTTCGAGGAGAGCCGCCTCTACCCGAGCGTCTACCAGGACGACCCGGAGGCGGTGCAGCTCTGGAAGAGGATCACCGGCCTGCCCGACGACCGGATCGTGCGTCTGGGCAAGTCCGAGAACTACTGGTCGATGGGCGTCCCCGGCCCCGGCGGCCCGTGCTCGGAGATCCTCTACGACCGTGGTCCCGAGTACGGCGCTGACGGCGACTTCGGCGCCGAGGACCGCTACCTGGAGTTCTGGAACCTCGTCTTCATGCAGGACGAGCTCAGTGCCGTGCGATCGAAGGAGGACTTCGACATCGCCGGCTCGCTGCCGCAGCGCAACATCGACACCGGCATGGGTCTCGAGCGGGTCGCCTTCTTGATGCAGGGCAAGCAGAACATGTACGAGATCGACGTGATGTTCCCGGTCATCTCGCGGGCCGAGGAGCTGACCGGCAAGCGCTACGGCGCCGACCACGAGGACGACGTCCGCTTCCGTGTCGTCGCCGACCACGTGCGCAGCTCGATGATGCTCATCGGCGACGGCGTCACACCCGGCAACGAGGCCCGCGGCTACGTGCTGCGCCGTCTGCTCCGCCGCGCGGTGCGCTCGATGCGGCTGCTGGGCTACGAGGACCCGTCCCTGCCCGAGCTGATGCCGATCAGTCGCGACAAGATGGGGGAGACCTACGTCGACCTGGTCCGCGACTGGGACCGCATCTCGCGGGTCGCCTTCGGGGAGGAGGAGACCTTCCGCAAGACGCTGCAGGCCGGCACCCAGATCTTCGACCTCGCCGCCCGCGACGTGGTCCGGCGTGGCGCCACCCGGCTGTCGGGCGACGAGGCGTTCGCGTTGCACGACACCTACGGCTTCCCGATCGACCTCACCCTCGAGATGGCCTCCGAGCAGGGGCTCTCCGTCGACGAGGAGGGCTTCCGCGGGCTGATGAACGAGCAGCGCCAGCGCGCCAAGGACGACGCTCGCAGCAAGAAGGGCGGGCACGCCGACACGTCGGTCTACCGGGGCATCCTCGACGCCCACGGCCCGACCGAGTGGCTGGCCTACGAGACCCTGGAGACCGAGTCGCGCCCGCTGGCGCTGCTGCAGGGTGGGCAGGCAGTGCGGTCCCTCGCGGCCGGCGACGTCGGTGAGTTGGTGCTCGACCGCACCCCGTTCTACGCCGAGTCGGGTGGCCAGGCCGCCGACGCCGGCACGATCGTGTACCCCGGCGGGGTCCTCGAGGTCGTCGACGTCCAGCGACCCGTCCGCGGCCTGGTCGTGCACCAGGTCCGGGTGGTCGAGGGAGAGTTCGACCCGAGCGGGGACCTGCACGCGCGGGTCGACCCGCAGTGGCGCACCGGCGCCCGGCAGGCCCACTCGGGCACCCACGTCGTGCACGCCGCGCTGCGCGAGGTGCTCGGCCCCTCCGCGCTGCAGTCCGGCTCCTACAACCGGCCCGGCTACCTCCGGCTCGACTTCGGCTGGACCACCGGGCTCAGCGCCGAGCAGGTCCGCGACATCGAGGCGGTGTCCAATCAGGCGCTGCGCGCCGACCTGCCCGTCGGCTGGCAGTACATGACGCTGTCCGAGGCCAAGGAGTGGGGCGCGATCGCCCTGTTCGGCGAGACGTACGACGACACCAAGGTGCGCGTCGTCGAGATCGGTGGCCCGTGGTCGCGGGAGCTCTGCGGTGGCACGCACGTCGAGCACGCCTCGCAGATCGGCACGGTCGTGGTGACCTCCGAGGGATCGGTGGGCTCGGGCAACCGCCGCATCGAGGCGCTGACCGGCGTCGAGGGCTTCGCCCACCTGGCGCGCGAACGCGACCTGGTCGCGCAGCTGACCGGGATGCTCAAGGTGCAGCCGGACGGTGTCGTCGGCCGGGTCCAGGACATGGTCGAGCGGCTCCGGGCGGCCGAGAAGGAGCTCGAGCGGGCGCGCCAGTCGCAACTGCTCGCCGGCGGTGCCGCACTGGCCGGTGCGGCGGTCGACGTGGCCGGTGTCGCCGTGGTCGCGCAGCGTCTCGACGGCGCCGGCGGCGGCGACGTGCGCACCCTGGCGCTGGACGTCCGCGGTCGCCTCGACGCGTCGCGACCCGGCGCCGTGGTGATCACCGGCGTGGCCGACGGCAAGGTCTCGGTCGTGGCCGCCGTCAACGATGCCGGGCGGGCGCGCGGTGTCTCGGCCAACGACCTCGTGCGCGCGGTCGGGCAGCTGGTGGGCGGCAAGGGCGGAGGCAAGGACGACGTCGCGCAGGGTGGCGGCAGCGACGTGTCACGTGTCGACGAGGCACTGGCGCTGGTCCTCACCGAGGTCGCCCGTGCGGCGGGTGCCTGAGCGTGCGTTCTGGCGTCCGGCTCGGCATCGACCCCGGCGATGCTCGCATCGGTGTCGCGCGCAGCGACCCGACGGGATTCCTCGCCACGCCGGTCGAGACCGTGCGCCGCGGTCGCGGTGACCTGCGCCGCCTCAAGGCCATCCTGACCGACGAAGGGGCCGTCGAGGTGGTCGTCGGACTGCCGCGATCGCTCTCCGGCTCGGAGGGGCCCGCGGCGGTCAAGGTGCGGGAGTTCGCTGCCGCACTGGCGCGGCAAGTTGCTCCCGTGCCTGTGAGGTTGTGTGATGAGCGGATGACCACGGTGTCCGCGGAGGCAATGCTCCGCGAACGTGGTCACAAGGGCAACAAGCGTCGGGCGGTGGTCGACCAGGCCGCGGCCGTCGTGATCTTGCAGCACGCGCTGGACACCGAGCGAAACTCTGGTGCCGCGCCCGGAGAGATCGTCGAGGTCAGCAGTGAGTGACGACCAGGTCCGACCCGATCCCGATCTCGGGGACGAGCTCGGGGAGCCCACCGAGGACCGGACCGAGGCGTACGCCCCGCTGGGTGGTGCCCGCAGGAAGCGGCGGGGCCTCGCGGGGTGCCTGGCGGTGGTCGTGGCGCTCGCAGTGCTGGCCGGTGGCTTCTACGTGGCGATCACCAAGGGCGTCGACTTCATCTCCGACCAGTTCTCCTCGGCCGAGGACTTCTCCGGTCCGGGCACCGGCGAGGTGACCTTCGAGGTCGACGAGGGCGACACCATCGCCGAGATGGGGCGGGACCTCAAGGCCGACGGGGTCGTGGCCTCGGTGCAGGCGTTCATCGACGCCGCTGCGGCGGAGCCCGACTCGAACGGCATCCAGGTCGGCTTCTACCCCATGCAGAAGGAGATGGCGGCCGCCGACGTGATCGCGATCCTCGTCGACCCCGCCAACCTGGTGAAGTCCACGGTGACGGTGCCCGAGGGCCTGCGGGTGGTCGACGTGCTCGACATCCTGGCCGAGAAGACCGACTTCAAGCGGGCCGCCTACGCCAAGGCCCTGCGCGACCCCGCCGCACTCGGGCTGCCCGACTACGCCAACGGCAACGCCGAGGGCTACCTCTTCCCGGCGACCTACGAGATCCCGCCCAACGCCACGCCCCGGTCGGTCCTCAAGGCGATGGTCGACCGCTGGCGCCAGGCGGCCGAGAAGGTCGACCTCGAGGGTGCCGCCAGCGCTCTCGGGCGCACCCCGGGAGAGCTGATGACGATCGCCTCCCTCATCGAGGCTGAGGGCCGTGGTGACGACATGCCCAAGATCGCGCGGGTGATCTACAACCGGCTCGACGGTCCCGGTGACAAGGCCGGCACCAACGGGCTCCTGCAGGTCGACGCCGCGGTCAACTACGGGCTCGACCAGAAGCTGGGCGTCACACTCACCGAGGACCAGAAGGCGGTGGAGACGCCCTACAACACCTACCAGATCGTCGGGCTCCCGCCGACGCCCATCGAGGCACCGGGCGACGACGCGCTGGCCGCGGCCGCCGCTCCGGCCGAGGGAGACTGGTACTACTACGTGACCGTCAACCTGGCGACGGGCGAGACCAAGTTCGCCGAGACCTATGACGAGTTCTTGGAGTACAAGGCCGAGTACACCGACTACTGCGCCAACGAGTCCGAAGCCTGCTGATGGCCGATCCCCGTCGGTGCGGTGTGTTCGGCGACCCCGTCTCGCACTCGCTCTCACCGGTGCTGCACCGAGCGGCCTACGCCGCCACCGGCCTCGACTGGCAGTACGACGCCCGGCAGGTGCCGGCGGGCACGCTGGCCGAGGTCGTCGGCTCGCTGGGCCCGCAGTGGCGTGGTCTCTCGTTGACGATGCCGCTCAAGCGGGAGGCGCTGCCGCTGGCCATCGACGTCTCGGCGGCCGCCCGGCTGGCCGGGGCCGCCAACACCCTGCTGCGTAGAGACGACCTGACGTGGTCGGCCGACAACACCGACATCGGGGGAGCCCGGGCCGCCCTGGCCGAGCACGGCGTCACCGCGCCGACGTCGGCGACGATCCTGGGCGGCGGCGCCACCGCCGCGTCGACCGGGCTGGCGCTGTGCGACCTGGGCGCGCGCGAGGTGCGGCTGCTGGTGCGGTCGATCGATCGGGCCGCCGAGACGGCGGCGGTGCTGCGTTCGCATCCGGCCCGGCCGGCCGTGGTCGTCGACGGGCTCGACGGCGCCGTCTCCGGCGAGGTGGTGGTGTCCACGATCCCGGCCGGGGCCCAGGACGCCGGTCTGGTGGCGCGGTGCGCCGACGTACCCGTGGTGTTCGAAGTCCGCTACGACCCCTGGCCGACGCCGCTCGCCGCGTCCGCCGACGGACGCGTGCTGGTGTCGGGGCTGGACCTGCTGGTGCACCAGGCGGCGCTCCAGTTCGCACTGTTCACGGGTCTCGACGCACCGCTGGACGCCATGCGTGCGGCCGGTCTGCAGGCGCTGGCCGCTCGCCGGAGCGTCTCGTGAGTCCCGACCTCGTCATGCTCCTGGTCGCCGTGGCGGTCTGCGGCGTCGCCGGACTCGGGGTGCCCGCACTGATCCGTGCCGTGCCGGAGCCCGTCCCCGACGAGCCCGCCGACGAGGAGGGGCCCGACCAGGACGAGGACCCGAAGGAGCCGTACGCCGACATCGCGGCCCTGCCCGGCCTGGCCTTGAGGACGGCGCTGGTGTCCGCTGTCGTCGGCGGGCTCGTGGCAGGGGCGGTCGGCGCGACCTGGCACCTGGTGGTGCTGCTCCCGCTGGTGCCGATCGGGGTGGCGCTCGGGCTCGTCGACTGGCGCACGCGGCTGCTGCCCACCCGCATCATCGCGCCGACCTACGCCCTCGTGGTCGCCTGCGTGCTGGTCGTCTGGGCCGTCACCGGCGACACCGGCGACCTGTCCCGGGCGGGGCTCGGGTGGGCGATCTCGGGCTTCTTGTTCTTCGTGCTGTGGTTCGTGCACCCGCGCGGTCTCGGCTACGGCGACGTGCGCCTGTCCGGGGTGCTCGGCATCGCCCTGGGACACGTCGGGTGGGGCGAGCTGCTCATCGGCGTCTACGCCGGCTTCCTGCTCGGTGGCCTCGGTGGACTGCTGCTCAGCCGGTTGCGCGTCGTCACACGCAAGGACTACCCGTTCGGTCCGTTCATGCTGGTCGGGGTGCTGGTCGGCCTGTACGTCGGGCCGCTGGCCACGGCGTACTACATCCGCTGACCCCGGACGGGGCCCGGCCGGGGCCGCCTGTCTGACCGCTGGCCGAGGCGCGGCCGGCCGACCGGCGCGTGAAAGACTGCCGCCATGCTGCGTTGGCTCACTGCGGGCGAGTCCCACGGTCCGTCCCTGGTCGCGATCCTCGAAGGTCTGCCCGCCCACGTGCGGGTGACGACCGCCGACATCGCCGACTCCCTGGCTCGTCGTCGTCTCGGCTACGGCCGGGGTGCCCGGATGAAGTTCGAGCAGGACGAGGTGACCATCACCGGCGGCGTCCGGCACGGCGAGACGATGGGTGGTCCGGTCGCGATCAACATCGGCAACACCGAGTGGCCCAAGTGGGACAAGGTCATGTCGGCCGACCCCGTCGACCCGGTCGAGCTCGACGCGCTGGCGCGCAACGCCGCGCTGACCAGGCCCCGGCCCGGCCACGCCGACCTGGTCGGGATGCAGAAGTACGACTTCGACGAGGCCCGGCCGATCCTCGAGCGTGCCTCCGCCCGCGAGACCGCCGCGAGGGTGGCGCTGGGCCGGGTGGCCTCCAACTTCCTGCGCCAGGCCCTCGACGCCGAGATCGTCTCCCACGTCGTCCGCCTCGGCACGGTGAGCGCACCCGACGGGCTGATCCCGATGCCCGACGACGTCGAGCGACTCGACGCCGACCTGGTGCGCTGTCTCGACCCCGACACGGCGGCGGCGATGGTCGAGGAGATCGACCAGGCCCACAAGGACGGCGACACGCTCGGCGGCGTCGTCGAGGTCGTCGTGCACGGGCTGCCACCGGGCCTGGGCTCGCACGTGCACTGGGACCGCCGCCTCGACGCGCGGCTGGCCGGTGCGCTGATGGGCATCCAGGCGATCAAGGGGGTCGAGGTCGGCGACGGGTTCGCGCTGGCGGCGACCCCCGGCTCCCTGGCACACGACGAGATCGTGCCCACCGACGACGGCCTGCGTCGTACGTCGGGGCGGTCGGGCGGCACGGAGGGTGGCATGAGCACCGGTGAGGTGCTGCGGGTGCGTGCCGCCATGAAGCCGATCGCGACCGTGCCACGGGCCCTGCGCACCGTCGACGTCGCCACCGGAGAGGCCTCGGTCGCCAACCACCAGCGCAGCGACGTGTGCGCCGTGCCGGCCGCCGGCATCGTCGCCGAGGCGATGGTGGCCCTGGTGCTCGCGGAGGCCGTCGTGGAGAAGTTCGGCGGCGACTCGGTGCGCGAGACCCGGCGCAACGTGCAGGGCTACCTCGACACGCTGAGGTTCCGGTGACTCGACCCAGGGTCGTGCTCGTCGGGCCGATGGGCGCCGGCAAGACGACCGTCGCAGGCCTGCTGGCGGCCGCGTGGGACGTGCCCGTGCGCGACACCGACGACGACATCGAGCGTGAGCAGGGCCGCAGCGTCTCCGACATCTTCGTCGACTCGGGTGAGTCCGAGTTCCGCCGGCTCGAGGCGGAGGCGGTCGCCGCAGCACTCGCCGGCCACGACGGCGTGCTCGCGCTGGGCGGCGGTGCGGTGCTCGACCCGGCGACGCGCGAGGTGCTCGACGGCCACACCGTGGTGTTCCTGCGCGTCGGGCTGAGCGACACCGTCTCCCGTGTCGGCCTGGGCGGCGGCCGGCCGCTGCTGCTCGGCAACATGCGGGGCCGCATCAAGCAGCTGCTGGACGAGCGCACGCCCGTCTACGAGTCGGTCGCCACCCACACGGTCGACACCGACGGCCGCACGGCCGAGGAGGTCGCCCGAGCGGTGGCCGACCTGCTCGGGGAGCCGGCGCTGTGAGCGACACCGTCCTGCCGGTGCGCGGAGCCGCGCCGTACGACGTCGTGATCGGTCACGACCTGGCCCACCGGCTGCCGGCCATGGTGGGGGAGTCGGTGCAGCGCATCGCGGTCCTGTACGACGGCACGCTGGGCGAGCTGGCCCAGCCGCTCGTGGACTCCCTGGTCGACGACTACGACGTGCTCGCGCTCGGCCTGCCCCCGGGCGAGGCGGGCAAGAGTGCGGCAGTGGTGGCCGATCTCTGGGCGGCGCTGGGCGCCGCCGGCTTCACGCGGTCCGACGTGATCGTCACCTTCGGCGGCGGCGCGACCACCGATCTCGGCGGCTTCGTGGCCGCCACCTGGCTGCGCGGCGTACGCGTCATCCACCTGCCGACGACGCTGCTCGGCATGGTCGACGCGGCGGTCGGCGGCAAGACCGGCATCAACACCGACGCCGGCAAGAACCTCGTCGGAGCGTTCCACGAGCCCGCCGGGGTGCTGTGCGACCTGGCGCTCCTGCGCACCCTGCCGCGCGCCGAGCTCGTCGCCGGACTGGGCGAGGTCATCAAGTGCGGCTTCGTGGCGGACCCGGTCATCCTCGACCTCGTGGAGTCCACCGACCCGTCGACCCTGGACGCCGACAGCCCGGTGCTGCGCGAGCTCGTCGAGCGCGCCGTCAGGGTCAAGATCGACGTGGTCGTCGGCGACCTGCGCGAGACCGGGGGAGCCGACGGCCACCCGGGCCGCGAGGTGCTCAACTACGGGCACACCATGGCGCACGCCATCGAGCGGGCCTCGGGCTACACCGTGCGTCACGGCGAGGCGGTCGCGATCGGCTGCGTCTACGTCGCCGAGGTCGCTCGCCGGGAGGGGTCGCTGCCCGACCCGGTCGCCGACCGGCACCGCACGGCGTTCGCCCGCGTCGGCCTGCCGACCACGTGGTCCGGCGCGCCCTTCGACGAGCTGCATGACGCGATGAAGGTGGACAAGAAGTCGCGCGGCTCGCAGCTGCGCCTCGTGGTGCTCGACGACCTGGCCCGGCCCCGCATCCTGCCCGGCCCGTCGACCGAGGCGCTGCGCGCGGCGTACGACACGATGACCGGGGCGGACCGATGAGGGTGCTCGTGCTCAACGGTCCCAACCTGGGTCGCCTGGGCCGTCGTCAGCCCGAGATCTACGGCACCACCACCCATGACGAGCTCGCCGAGGCCTGCCGGGCCTGGGGGGCCGACCTGGGCCTCGAGGTGACGGTCCGCCAGACCAACCACGAGGGCGAGCTCCTCGACTGGCTCAACGACGCCGCTGACCGGGCCGTCGCGGTCGTGCTCAACGCCGGAGCGTGGACGCACTACTCGCTGGCCCTCTTCGACGCGTGCGCACAGCTGGAGGCGCCGCTGGTCGAGGTGCACATCTCCGACCCGAAGCAGCGCCCGGAGGAGTTCCGCCACACCTCCGTGGTGGAGCCGCACGCGATCGCCACGATCGCGGGCCGGGGCGTCCAGGGCTACCGCGACGCACTCCAGCTGCTGGCCGACCGGGCCACCTAGATTTCTCCGCCCCCGAACCCGACCGATAGACTCAGGTTTCCTGCCGGCCGCCGATCGCCACGCGACCGGGCCGGCAGTCCCCGACCTCGACCAGAAGGCTGACTCGCGCGCATGGCATCGACCAACGACCTGAAGAACGGCCTGGTGCTCAACCTGGACGGCCAGCTGTGGGCCGTCGTGGAGTTCCAGCACGTCAAGCCGGGCAAGGGCCCCGCCTTCGTGCGCACCAAGCTCAAGAACGTCGAGTCCGGCAAGACCGTCGACAAGACGTTCAACGCCGGCACCAAGGTCGAGACGGCCAGTGTCGACAAGCGCACCATGCAGTACCTCTACAACGACGGCTCGTCGTACGTCTTCATGGACACCCAGTCCTTCGAGCAGCTCGAGGTGCCCCCGGCCATCGTCGGCGACGCCAAGAACTTCATGCTCGAGAACCAGGACGCCATCGTGGCGACCAACGAGGGCCGCGTCCTCTACATCGAGCTGCCCGCCGCGGTGGAGCTGCTCATCTCCGAGACCGAGCCGGGCCTCCAGGGCGACCGCTCGACCGGCGGCACCAAGCCCGCGACGCTCGAGACGGGCCACATCATCCAGGTGCCGCTCTTCATCACCGGTGGCGAGAAGGTCAAGGTCGACACTCGCGACTCCTCCTACCTCGGCCGCGTCAAGTCCTGATCGATGGCAGCCCGCTCCAAGGCCCGTAAGCGGGCCCTCGACATCCTGTTCGCCTCCGAGATGCGCTCGCAGGACCCGGTGACCTCTCTCGACGCGGCCATCGCCGACGGCGAGGCCCCGACCAACGACTACACCGGGCTGCTCGTGCGCGGGGTCGTCGCCCACCAGACCCGCATCGACGATCTGCTGAGCGACTACTCCGAGGGCTGGACCCTCGAGCGGATGCCCGCGGTCGACCGCAACGTGCTGCGCCTGGGGCTCTACGAGCTGCTCTACGCCGACGACGTGCCCGACGCGGTCGCGGTGAGCGAGGCGATGGCGCTGGTGCGCGACCTGTCGACCGACGAGTCACCCGCGTTCGTCAACGGCATCCTGGGCAACCTGATGCGCAACAAGGCCACCCTGGCGCCGGAGACTCCCGCGGCGGAACCGGCGCCGGAGCCCGACCCGAGCTAGGCCCACGTCGGCGACCGCCCGGCGGTCGTGTCCGGGTCGCGGCAGCCGAGCACGAGCTCACTGGTGCGACAGGCCGTGACGGGACCTGCCCTCGGTCGGGAGGCGGGCTAGGCGCGCCTGCGGCCGGCCTGCTCGCCGGTCAGCCGCGGCGCGTGCGTCGCGTCGGACGCGACCACGCCCACCCGGGCGTCGACCCCGGCCCGGCCGATCCGGCCCGTGGCAGCGGGGGGCGCGCCGTCGACGATCGGGCGGCTCTGCGGCAGGTAGGGGTCGTGCTCGGGGATGCCCCACCGGCCGACGGTCACCGCCTTCTCCCACGCCTCCACGACCCGCTCACGCGTGCGGGACTCGAAGTGGAAGAGCTCGGAGGTGGCCACCCACACGATGCGGTAGCCCAGGCTGCGGGTCTTGTAGCAGAGGTCGACGTCGTTGAAGTTCAGCGGCAGCGACTCGGTGAAGCCACCCACCTCGAAGAACGTGTCTCGACGCATCGCCGAGCAGGCGGCGGTCACGCCGCTGGCCTCGCGGTTGATCTTCAGCGCACCGAACCGGGCGGCGGAGGTGCCGGGCTCGCCGATGAAGGGGTGGAGGTACTGGCCGACGTTGTAGGAGTGCCCGGCGTGCTGGATGGTGGTGTTGCCGAAGTAGAGCTTCGCGCCGGTCATGCCGACGTCGGGCTCCTCGAGCGGGCCGACGAGATCCTCCAGCCAGTGCTCGGAGCGCACCGAGACGTCGTCGTTCAAGAAGACCAGTCGCTCGCCGGTGGCGGCGAGGCAGCCGAGGTTCATCTTGCGGCTGTAGTTGAACGACTCGGTGAACGGCACCAGCACCAGCCGGTCGCCCGCCAGCCGGCGCAGCTCGTCCAGCACCGACTGCGGGGTGGGCGGGTCGTAGACGACGACGATCTCGAGGTTGGTGTGCCGGGTCTTCTCCATCACCGTGCGCACCGCCTCGAGCACGAAGACCAGCTGGGAGCCCCAGATCATCCCGCCCTTGCCGATCGTCGGGATCACCAGGCTGACGCGCAGGTCGGGGTCGAGCGTGCGGTGGATGGTGTAGAGGCCGGGGTGCTCGCCGAACTCGGCGGTCGCGGCCAGGCCGAGTCGCTCGAGATGCGCCTGGACGGCCAGCTTGCCGGCGATCCAGGCGTACGGCTTGGCGTCGGGGCTCTCGGCGGCCGAACCCGGGATGATCCGCCAGTGGTAGAGGATCTCGGGGATGTGTACGACGCGCCGCGCCCTCTCGGACACGCGCAGGACGAGGTCGTGGTCCTGGGAGCCGTCGAAGCCCTCGTGGAACCCGCCCACCTCGCGCACCACGTCGGTGCGGAGCACGGAGAGGTGACAGGTGTAGTTCTGTCCGCGCAGGCGCTCGGGTGACCAGACCGGCTTGAGGAACGTGTCGAAGAACGTGCCCTCGTCGTCGATCTTGTCCTCGTCGGAGTAGAGGTAGTCGACGTCGTCGTGGGCGGCGATGACCTCGGCGTTGCGGGCGAGGGCCGCCGGCGTGAGCAGGTCGTCGTGGTCGAGCAGCACGATGAACTCTCCGCGGGCGGCCGCGATGCCGTCGTTGCTGGCCGCGACGATGTGGCCGTTGGTCTCCCGCTCGATGACGCGGATGCGGGAGTCCTTGGCGGCGTAGGCGGCCAGCAGCTTGCGGACGCCGGGGTCGGGGGAGCAGTCGTCGACCAGGATCAGCTCCCAGCCGTCGTACTCCTGGTCGAGCACCGACTCGATGGTGTCGGTCAGCACGTCGAGCGGCGGGTTGTAGACGGGCGTGACGATGGAGAAGAGCAGGGCGGTCGTCATCGTCGGGGTCACCGCTTGCTGCGGCGCGCACCGGTCAGCAGCGAGCCGATCCGAAAGGCGCGCGACCCCTTCAGCGCGGCGAGCTGGCGTTCGGCGCGGCCCTGGCGGCGCTTGGCCACCTCGAGCCGGGCGCGCACCTTCTTGGTGCGGTCCTGGGCCGCGACCAGGCGCCTGTTGAGGCGCTCGACCAGCAGGTGCAGCTGGGCCGTCTCGGCCTCGAGGCCGATGACGTGGTCACGCGTGGTGAGGACCTGGTGCTGGGCGGCGTTGAGCTGGTCGCGCAGGGCGGCAGTGCGCAGGCTGACGTCGACGCCGGCCGCGGCCAGCGCGGCCCGCTTCTCGCGCACCTCGGCCTCGAGGTCGGCCACCGTCGCCTCGTAGCGGTGGACCACATCGCGGGGCTGGAGGTCCGCGACGTCGTAGAGGGTGGTCCAGGGCGTCCAGAAGTCGAGCGTGACGTCGGTACGGCGGTAGAAGCCGCGCTCGGCGAACGACGCGGCCCAGTCGGCGGGGGAGAGGATGCTGGCGTGCGGTGCGCCGGTGCCGGGGGTGCTGGCGAACACGATGCGGCTGGTGGCGGCGCTGATCGAGTCGAGGGCGGACTGCGCGTCGGCCGGGTCGAGGTCGGCGAGCACGTCGAGGCAGGTCACCACGTCGTAGCGGCTGCCGAGGGGCTTGGTCGGCGACGCGACCTCGAGACGCGGACGCACGTCGTCGTCGGCCGCCGAGATCTTCGCGTCGGAGTCGTCGATGCCGCGGGCGTCGACGCCCTGGTCTGCGAGGGCCTGCACGAGCAGGCCCCGCCCGCAGCCCACGACCAGGACGGTCTGGGGGTGCGCGATGGCGACGATGCGGTCGGCGAGCATCCTGCTCAGGTGACGCGCCCGGTCGACGTCGGACCCGGAGTCGGGTGCGCTGCCGGACGAGGCGGGCCCCGTCGGCACCGATCCTTCATGCGAGGTCATCACACACGTCCCTCTAGTCGGCCCCCAGCTCGGAGGGCACACCTCGTCTGCTGCGATCTCATGCGTCGAGGACATTATCGCATCGTTCGGCGGGATCGAACCTGCCGCCCCGTGGGCGCGGAGTCTGCTCAGCCGCCGTGGGTGGCCAGCGCCAGCGCCGACGCCACGAGGTACTGCTTGACCTGGTCGGGCGAGATCGAGCCGATGGTGGGGACGCCCGGCGACGCCTCCATGACCTGGATGCCGACGCGGGCGAGCTGCAGGGCGCCCAGCCCGCTGGCGTAGAGCATGTTCGCGAGTACGACGGGGTCCCTGACCGTGAAGTCGCCGGTCATCGACGCCGGCCCGGAGCCCGTTCGACAAGACGGCCAGGCAGCCGGAGATGCCCCGCCCGAGACGGAACATCGCGTTCTCGCTGATCTCCTGGAGCAGCTCGGTGCCGGTGCGCCGCATCAGGGACTGGGCGCAGTCGACGAAGGCGGGGTGCGCGACGCCGTAGTCGACGAACGCCGAGACCATCGCCGAGAGGCAGTCGGCCGGTGTGCCCGCCGACTCGGCCGCCCGCAGCAGCTCGGCGCGCAGCTCGTCGAGATAGCCGACGAGGGTGAGGGCGAAGAGCTCCTCCTTGCCGGTGAAGTGGCGGTAGACGATGGCGCGGTTGATGCCGACGGCCTTGGCGATGTCCTCGATCTGCGCGTCGCGCACGCCGCGCTCGTCGAAGAGGGCCCGGGTGGCGTCGAGGATCTCGCCCTCCCGCCGGCGTCGGCGGGCGGCGGCCGCTGCCCGCCGTCCGTCAGTGCTGCCCTCCCGAGAAGCAGTGCTCACCATGGGACCGAGTCTAGAGGTGGTGCAACTCTGAGTTCGCACACGCGTGGCACGCGTGTGACGCCATCGCGTCAGCCCCAGCCGAGTGCCCGGTCGGCGGTCACGGGAAGCTCCCGCTGACGGATGCCGGTGGCGTTGTGGACCGCGTTGGCCACGGCCGCACCCGCACCGACGATGCCGATCTCGCCGATGCCGCGGGCGCCCATCGGGTTCACCCGGAGGTCGGCCTCGTCGAGCCAGACGGCCTCGACGTCCTGCACGTCGGCGTGCGCGGCGATGTGGTAGCTGGCCAGGTCGCCGGTGACCACGTGCCCGTAGCGCGGGTCGCGCCAGGACTCCTCGAACAGCGCGGTGGAGAGACCCATGGTCATGCCGCCGACCAGCTGGCTGCGGGCCAGCGTCGGGTTGACCACGCGCCCCACCGAGAAGACGCCCAGCATCCGCGGCACCCGCACCTCGCCGGTCCAGCGGTTGACGCGCACCTCGGCGAACTGGGCGCCGAAGGAGTGCAGGGAGTAGCCGGCGGGCAACCGGCGTGTCGGGCACTCCGGCGGTCGTCTCGGCCCCGGGGTCGGGGGAGCCGCCGTGCTCGGCGCGGAAGGCCTCCGCGGCACCCACGATCGCCCAGCCCCACGAGCTGGTGCCGGACGAGCCTCCGGCCACGGTCGCCATCGGCAGGTCGCTGCTGCCGATGGCGAGGTCGACGGCGTCCAGGTCGACGTCGAGGGCGTCGGCGGCGATCTGGGCCAGCACCGTCCAGGCGCCGGTCCCGATGTCGGTCGCACCGATCGCCACCGAGTAGCGGCCGGCGTCCTCCGCCCGGATCCGGGCCAGGTTGCCGGGGGCCGTGTAGGCGGGGTAGGTCGCGGTGGCGGTGCCGAGGCCGACGTACCAGTCCTGCTCGACGCGGGAGCCGGGGGGCCGCCGCTGGTCCCAGCCGAACTCCTCGGCGCCGCGCTCGAAGCAGTCGATCAGCCGTCGGTCCCCGAACGGGCTGCCGCTCTCCGGGTCGACGGTGGGCTCGTTGCGCCGGCGCAGCTCGATCGGGTCGAGACCGCAGGCGTCGGCGAGCTCGTCCATGGCGACCTCGTGGGCGAACACGCCGGGCATCTCGCCGGGGGCGCGCATCCAGGACGGCACCGCCACGTCGAGCCGGGCCAGCCGCGTGGCCGTGTGGCGGTTGGGAGCGGCGTACAGGTGTCGCGTGGGTGCCACGGTCTGCTCGGAGAACTCCTTCCAGCGAGCGGTCTGCTCGAGCACGTCGTGGTCGATGGCCGTCAGCCGTCCGTCGGCGTCGGCGCCGAGCCGGAAGTGGGAGTAGGTGCCGGTGCGGTAGCCGGTGAGCGTGAACATCTGCTGGCGGGTCACCGCGAGCCGCACCCAGCGACCGGGGTGGGCCTGCGCGGCCAGCGCCACGGCGACGTTGTGGGCGTGGGGGCGGCCCTTCGAGCCGAACCCCCCACCGACGTAGGAGGCGACGACGTGCACCTGGCCGGGCGGGAGCGCGAAGAGCCGGGCCAGCGTCGCGCGCACGCCGTGGGCCGACTGGGTGGAGTCGAACAGGCGCAGCTCGGCCGCGTCGTCGACGCCTTCCCAGCGGGCGGTGCTGGCGTGCGGCTCCAACGGGTTGTTGTGCTGGTGGGGCGTCACGTAGGTGGCGTCGACCACGTGGACGGCCGAGTCGAGGGCCAGGTCGGCACGGCCGGTGTTGCTGCTGGGCGGCAGGTCGCCGTTGAGGCTCTCGGGGACGTCGCCGTCGGAGTCGCGGTCGAAGGCGAGCTCGGGTGTCACCTCGGCGTAGTCGACCTGCACACGGCGCGCGCCCTCCCGCGCCACCTCGGAGGTCGTGGCCAGCACCAGCGCCACGATCTGGCCACGGAAGTGCACCTCGTCGTCCTGGAGGACGGCGTACTCCTCGTCCTCGACGTCGGCGAGCCTCGGCGCACTGGTGTGGTCGAGCACCGCGACGACGCCCTCGGTCGCGCGGACCTCGTCGGCATGCACCGCCGTGACGCGGCCGCGCGCGATCGTGGAGGCGACGATCCACACGTGGAGCGGCTCGTGCACGCCGTCCCGGGCGGCGTACTCGACGGCGTACGTCGCCCGACCGGTCACCTTGAGGGCGCCGTCGACGCGCGGTCGGGCGGTGCCGATCTCCTTGATGCGGAGGTCGGGGCTCCGGGGTGCCTGCGCGGTCATCGGGCACCACCGGCAAGACCGGTGAGCACCATGGCGGTCGCGCCGGAGACCATCGCGGTCTTGTAGGCGTTGCCGTCGCTGGTGACGGCGTCGGTGAGCTCCTCGGCGCAGGCCGCGCGGACGGTGTCCTCGTCCAGCGTTGCGTCGCGCAGTGCCGCCTCGAGTCGTCTCGCGCGCCAGGGCCGGTGGGCGATGCCGCCCCACGCCACCCGCACGTCGCCGCCGGCGACGACCGCCGCGACGGAGACCAGTGCGAAGGCGTACGACGCCCGGTCGCGGGCCTTGTAGTAGGTCGAGACCGCACCGTGCGGGGAGCGCCGGCACGGTGACCGCAGTGATCAGCTCTCCGTGGACGAGGGTCGTGTCGTGCTCGGGAGCGTCGCCGGGGAGCCGGTGCAGGTCGGCGAGCGGAAGCGTGCGGGCTCCGTCGGCACCGAGCACCTCGACGGAGGCGTCGAGCACCGCCAGGGCGACCGCCAGGTCGGAGGGGTGCGTGGCGACGCAGGACCCGGAGGTGCCGAGGACGGCGTTGTATCGGTCGTAGCCACCGATCGCCGAGCAGCCCGAGCCTGGCTCGCGCTTGTTGCAGGGCGTGGTGGCGTCGGCGAAGTAGACGCAGCGGGTGCGCTGCAGCAGGTTGCCGGCGGTGGTGGCCTGGTGCCGGATCTGGGCCGAGGCGCCGGCGAGCAGGGCGCGGCTGAGGACGGGATAGTCGGACCGGACCGCGCGGTGGGCGGCGAGGTCGCTGTTGCGGACGTTGGCGCCGATGCGCAGCCCGGCAGCTGTCACCTCGATGTCGTCGAGCGGCAGCCCGCGCACGTCGACGAGCCTGGACGGGGTGGCCACGCCGAGCTTGAGGTGGTCGACGAGGTTGCTGCCGCCGGCGATGTACGACGCCTCGGGGTCGAAGGCGACCAGGGTGACCGCCTCGTCGAGGGTGCCCGGCCGCTGGTAGTCGAAGGGCCTCATCGAGACGCCTGGCGGATGGCGGCGACGATGTTGACGTAGGCGCCGCAGCGACACAGGTTGCCGCTCATCCGCTCGCGGATCTCGTCGTCGTCGAGGTCGACCTCGCCGACGAGGTCGGCGCTGACGTGGCTGGGGTGACCGTCGGCGGCCTCGGCCAGCATGCCGACCGCGCTGCAGACCTGTCCCGGTGTGCAGTAGCCGCACTGCAGACCGTCGTGGTCGACGAACGCCTGCTGCACCGGGTGCAGCTCGTCGCCGTCGCCGAGCCCTGCGGCGGTGGTGATCCGCGCCCCGTCGTGGGCGACGGCGAGGCTCAGGCAGGTCAGGTGGCGGCGGCCGTCGAGCAGCACCGTGCACGCGCCGCACTGCCCGTGGTCGCAGCCCTTCTTGGGCGCCGTGACGCCGAAGCGCTCGCGCAGCGCGTCGAGGATGGTCGTCCGGGTGTCGACCTCACCGGCGACCTCCTCCCCGTCGATGGTCATCGTGATCCGAGGCATCGCGCCAGTCTGCCGAAAAGGTCAAGCGTCGGCATCACCCGCAGCAGCGGTCCCGAGCGCCCGCAGGGTGTCGATCGTGTCGGCCTCGTCTGGCCGCTTGTCGTCGCGGTAGCGGACGACGCGCGCGAACCGCAGTGCGACCCCGCCGGGGTAGCGGGTCGAGCGCTGCACCCCGTCGAGCGCGATCTCGACGACCTGCTCGGGGCGCACGGTGACCACGTGGTCGGAGCGCCCGGTCTCGAGCGCGAGGAACCGCTCGGTCTGCCAGGCGAGCGTCTCGTCGGTCATGCCCTTGAACGTCTTGCCCACCATCACGAGGTCGCCGCTTTCGGGGTCGCGCGCGCCCAGGTGGATGTTGGACAGCCAGCCCCGGCGCCGCCCGGAGCCCCACTCGACCGCGAGGACCACCAGGTCGACGGTGTGCACCGGCTTGACCTTGACCCACGAGGAGCCGCGCCGGCCCGCGTCGTACGGCGCCTGCAGGTCCTTGACGACGACACCCTCGTGGCCGTCGGCGAGGACCGACGCCACGAAGCCGGCCGCCGCCTCGTGGTCGTCGGTGACCAGCCGGCGGATCCGGTGATGTCCGGGCACGAGCCCGTCGAGCAGGGCGAGCCGGGTCGCTGCGGGCTCGTCGATGAGGTCGCGGCCGTCGAGGTGGAGCAGGTCGAAGAAGTACGGCGTGAGCGCCTCGCCCTCGCTGCTGGCGGTGCGGGACGCGGTGTCCTGGAAGGCGTGCGGCCGGCCGTGCTCGTCGATGCGCAGCACCTCGCCGTCGAGGATGAAGCGCTGTGCCGGGAGCGAGCGGGCCACGGCGACGACCTCGGGCAGACGGGCGGTGATGTCGTCGAGCGACCGGGTGACGGCGATGACCTCGTCGCCGTCACGGTGCACCTGGATGCGGATGCCGTCGAGCTTGGCATCGATGGCGGCCGGCGCGTCGGGGGCGGCCTTCGCCATCGCGGCGGCGATGTCGGGGGCGCTGGAGGCGAGCATCGGCAGCACCGGACGACCCACGGTCAGCGTGAACCCGTCGAGCGCGGCGGCACCGCCGGTCAGGGCGGCCCGCACCACCGGCACGGTGGCGCCGGCCATCATCGCGGCCCGGCGCACGACGGCCACGGGGAGGCCGGCGGCCGCCGCGACCGCGTCCTGGAGCAGCGCGTCGAGGGCGCCCTGGCGCACCTCGCCCGTCACCAGCGAGCGCAGCCAGGACTGCTCGTCGGCGGTGGCGCGCCCGAAGAGCTCTGCCACCGCGGCCGATCGTGCGGCCTGGGAGCCCGGTCCGGCCAGACCGGAGATGGCCTCGAACGACTCGTGCACCTCGCCGACCGAGAGGGTCGGCTCGTCGGCCGGGGCGGGCAGCGACTGGAGCCCACGCCAGCCGAGGCCGGTGCGTCGCTGGCGCAGGCTGCCGGCGAGGTAGGCGGCGACGGTCTCGACCTCGTCGGGGTCGTCATGGTCGGCGAGGGCCAGCGTGCTCGCGAGCGCCTCCACCTTGGCCCTGCGCGAGCGGGTGGCGGCCACGGTGCGTGAGGTCTCGACGACGTCGCGGAGCAACATGGCGCCATTCAACCGCTACCCGCCGACACTGCCTCACCCGCCGACGCGCGTACGCACCTCGAACAGCTCGGGGAAGAAGGTCAGGTCGAGGGCCCGCCGCAGGAAGTCGACCCCCGACGAGCCGCCGGTGCCGACCTTGTGGCCGATGGTGCGCTGCACGACCTGGAGGTGGCGGAAGCGCCACTGCTGGAAGTTGTCCTCCAGGTCGACGAGCTCCTCGCACGTCTCGTACACGCCCCAGTGCTCGGCGGGCGCGGCGTAGACGCCCGCGAAGACGTCGACGAGGCCCGGGTGGGCACGGTAGGGCTCGGACCAGTCACGGTCGAGCAGCGCCGGCGGCACGGCGTACCCGCGGCGCGAGAGGTAGCCGAGGTACTCGTCGTACAGGGAGGGCTCGTGCAGGAGGGTCTGGAGCTCGGCCTGGGCAGCGGGGTCGTGGGCGAAGACCTTCACCATGTCGGCGTTCTTGTTGCCGAGCAGGAACTCGACCTCGCGGTACTGCGCGGACTGGAAGCCGGACGACGTGGCGAGGAACGGCCGGATCTCGGCGTACTCGCTCGGGGTCATCGTGGCGAGCACGGACCACTGGTCGGTGAGCGTGTGCTGGATGTGCTTGACGCGCGCCAGCCGCTTGAGCGCGGGGGCGAGGTCGTCGGACCGCACCAGGGCCCGCGCCGACCGCAGCTCGTGGACCATCAGCTTGAGCCACAGCTCGGAGGTCTGGTGCTGGATGATGAACAGCAGCTCGTCGTGCTGCGGCGGGTCGGACTGCGGCACCTGCGCCGAGAGCAGGGTGTCGAGCCGCAGGTAGTCGCCGTAGGACATGTCCTGACGGAAGTCGCTCTGGATGCCCTCTTCGAGCTCGCGCCTGCTCTTCTCCTCGCCCATGGCGGCAACCTACCGCCGCCCCGCCCGCCTCGTCGTCAGCGGCCGCGACCGCCGTGTCCGAAGCCACCGGGTCCGCCGCCGAGCACGCCGGCGTCGAACGCCTTGAGCACCGAGGCCTTGTCGGCCGCGGTGAGGTCACCGGCGTCGACGGCCGCGTCGAGCCGGTCGGAGAGCGACGTGCGTACGCCGGTCTCCGCGTCGGCGCGCAGCTCGGCCAGCGCGTCCTTCACCGCGGACGCCTCGACCCCGAGCTCCTTGGCCAGGGCAGCGGCCATCTTGGCCTGCTGTGCCTCTCGCTCCGCCTCGGTCGGCGGCGTGCGCCGCTCGCCCTCGGCGCGGTCGGCGGCCTCGGGGCCGAGGTCCTCGCGGATCGCCGCGAACGCGTCGCTGACCTTCTGCTCGCTCACGCCCAGCTTGTCGGCCAGCTGGGCCGCCGCCTCGCCGCCGTGGGCGCCGGGCCTTCCGTGCGCACCGGGACGTCCGTCGACGGTGGACGTCGACGTGCCGCCGTCGTCGGCCAGGGCGATCGTGATGCCGCCCACCGCCAGGCCCAGTCCGGCCACTCCGCCGGCCAGGGCCGTGCGCGCGATCGTGGTCTTGTTCATGAGTGCTCCTCGTGTCGGTGAACCGTCCTGCCAACCTGGGCCACAGACCTGTCAGGACCCTGTGACGACGCTGCGAATGATGTGAGCGACCGACCTCACCAACCAATAGTGTGCGTTCGTGACCCCCACCGCCGCAGCGCAACGCACCTGGCGCCCGGAGTGGCCGTGCCCGGCGAGCGCGATCCTGCTCCAGCATCGGCGCGGCGGCGGGGACCCGACCTACCGCATCGACCCGGCCGGCCGGCACTGGCGCGGCATCGGCACGCCGGAGGGCCCGGCGACGCTGTGCGTGGAGGTGCGGCCCGCGTCCGCCGACGTGTACGCCGAGGCGTGGGGCCCGGGTGCCGCGTGGGTGCTCGACGGCCTGCCCGACCTGCTCGGCGCCGCCGACGACGTCAGCGGCTTCGACCCGCGGCACCCGGTGGTCGCGGAGGCGTGGCGGCGGCACCCGCACTGGCGGCTGGGGCGCAGTGGGCTGGTGATGGAGGCCCTGGTGCCGTCGATCATCGAGCAGAAGGTGACCGGCCAGGAGGCCTTCGCGGGCTTCCGATCGCTGGTGCAGCGCTTCGGTGAGCCGGCGCCCGGTCCGGTCGTCGAGCTGCGCCTGCGCGTGCAGCCGACCGCGGAGGTGCTGCGCGGCATCCCGAGCTGGGAGTGGCTGGGCGTGCACATCGACTCGGCGCGCTCGAAGTCGATCGTGCGCGCGGCGCGGCTGGCCGACTCGCTCGAGCGGCTCGCCGGTCTCAGCTGCGGCGAGGTCGACACCCGGCTGCGCTCACTGCCCGGGATCGGGGTGTGGACCAGCGCCGAGGTGCGCGCGCGCGCCTGCGGCGACGCCGACGCGGTCAGCTTCGGCGACTACCACGTCGCCAAGGACGTCGGGCACGCGCTGGCGGGTCGGGAGTTCGACGACGCGCAGCTCGAGGAGTTCCTCGAGCCCTGGCGGCCGCACCGGGGCCGGGTGCCCGCCCTGGTCGCGATGGCCGGCCTGGGCCGGCCCCGCCACGGCCCGCGGATGGCGCCGCGCACCCACCTGCCGGGGCGCACCCCGGGCCGCCGTTAGCTCAGGTGTGTCCCTACCGACCCAGGCGTAGGTAGGCGCGCGGATCGCAGCACGAGTGAGTTTCCTGTGGCGCGATCCCGGCGTGGACGCCGGTCACCCGCCGACTCATCACGGCGCGTTGAAGAGGGAGACTTGCACGAACGTCCGTCATTCTCCGAGGGATCCACGACCCCGACGTAGCCGACTTGTAGCCCCTCCAAGGTCAGTATCCCGGTGCCAGGCTCGAACCTCAGACCAGGAGCACGAAGCCAGCGTCGTGATTCCCTCCGGGAGCCCTGGTTGTGATGTCCAGCCAGGTTGTCCGACCTGGTGATGGGTAGTCCCTTCTCCTCCTCGGGTTGGTTGCCTCTCACCGGCCTGGGCCATCGCGCATGGGCGGGCGACGAAGCCGCCCTCAACGCAACAGATCCGCGCGATACCACTTTGGTTTCGTGAGTCGATGGCCATGACCTTGCGACTGACTCCAGAGGACGAACGTCTCCTTGCTGCCCTGGCCGAGGCCGAAGGGGTGAGTCGGCACGAGGCGACTCTGCGCGCGATCCGCGACGCGGCCGCTCGCCAGGGGAATGAGGCCAAGGTCGACGAATTGTCGGCGCGGGCCCGCGAGCGCTATGCGGACGTGCTCGACCGGCTCGGCCGGTGACCGTCCTGCTCACCCTTGAGGATCTCCTGGCGCTTGCGGAGGACCTCGGGGTTTGACCGGTGCGTGACGTGGGGCTGCTGGACTCGGCGGCTCACCGCCCTGGTGCGGTTCTTTACAAGCGCGAGGCCTACACGGATCTCGACCGCAAGGCCGCGGCGTTGCTGGACTCACTCGTCGGGAACCATGCGCTGGCCGACGGCAACGAACGCCTGGGGTGGCTTGCCGTCGTCGTCTTCTACGGTCTCAACGAGGTTGACCTCGACGCGCCGGATGATCCGGCCTATGAGTTGGTCATGTCTGGGGCGCGACGAGAACCGACTGTCGCTCCAGGAGAGCCCCACGCGCGGCTCGGCGTCGAAGAGCTCGCCGCAACTCTGGCTCGTTGGCATTGATCGCCTTGCGGCAGACATCCGCGCACACTGACGTGCACGCCATGCGGCAGGGGCGGATACTTACCGCTTACGATCGAAGACTTCGGCCTGAGCGCGGCAGCGGCGAAGCCAACCACCCCGACGGCCAGCAAGAACTTGTTGACCCACCACAGCGGACCGGAATCCTGGCTAGGCAAGCGCAAAGGGTGGAGACGGCGATCGTGCCAAAAACAAACATGTGCAACTTGTTTGGCGTCGTCGGTTCGCTGTTGCCGTTGGAATCAGTGTCCACCGCCGCACCATGAGCCCTTCGGCTTGACCCGCTCATCGGCAGATCCGCCAATTGCCGTCGCCAATATTGACACGCCCAGTACGGGGTCAGTGCTCGCCTCCGCCATGCCGTAGCTGCTCGGCCGGTTTCTGGTCGAGTCTGGCCTCCACCTCGGTTTCGTGGTGTTGTACGAAGTCCATTCGGCACCCGGGTGTGCGAGAAGCTGCTGGTGCTGGTGCTGGCGCTGGTGCTGTTGACGTCGAGGGTGAGCGTGAAGGTCGCGGCCTGAGTCATCGGCGCACCAGTGTGCGACAGACGGTGGCGTCCTGCGCAGCGGGCACGGGGCGCTGCACCGACTCACACCGCTCCGACGTGCGCGTCAACTACTGTCCGGCGCAGGTCCCAACATCGCGGTGAACGCCACCGACATCTGGGCCGCCGCACTCGACTGACACCACGATCACCAGTCCCCGCCTCGCATTCCGAAGGCGGGACTGGCCGAGCATCGGCTACCTGTTGCCGTGATCTAGGAGCGCCACACCACGCTTCGCTTAGCCTGCGCGAACTTGCGGTTCTTCACGAACGTCAGGCGAACGGTCACCTTCCTCGAGCCCGCGGACGCCGGACGAGACACCCGCAGAGTGGCGACGCCGCTGCGCATCTTGCCGGTGGTCGGCTTGGCACCAGCCACACGTACCCGGACCTTTCCGCTCGGCTTACCGTGACCGGACTGTGCCCGAACGCGAAGCAGCAGGTGCGATCCGCCGTCCCGCGTCGCCTTCACCCGGAGGACGGGCTGTTGACGCACCCGCACCGGCTGCGAGAAAGCACGCCCGTCGGCGCTGACCACGACCAGGCGGTAGTTCCCCGGCCGGAGCCGTCGCGGCACCGGCACGACCGCCGGGGCCCCAGCAGCGGAAGCCTCGGAGCCCGCCACCACACGGTCACCGGACTTCTTCACCAGTGCTGCGACCAGCGACTCCGATGAACCCTTCACGGACACCACCAGCTTCTTGCCGGCGATCGCGCCCCGCGCAGGCACGCGCACCCCGTCCAGTCGGCCGGCGTCGCCGAGCACGCTCTGTGCGTCCAGCGTCACAGTCTCCGCCGCCGCTCGTGCGACCCGTCCCTTGGCGTCGGTGACGCGCACCTCGAACCGGTGCGCCCCGGCCGTGAGCTGCAACGTCTGAACCGGGTCGGCGTTGGTCTGCTCAAACACGCCGTCGCCGTCGAGGTCGAAGTCATAGGTCGCCGGACCGTCGGTGACGATCGTTCCACCAGCGTTCAGCACGGTGGCATGGCCCGTCAGCGACGGGCCGACAGCCAAGGCGGCCTGGGGTGCGGACGCGGTCTCGTCGACAACGTCTTGCAGGAGCTGCGCAACGGTGCCATCACCGCCGATCTCAAAGGCGCCTCCGCCGACCTCGTTCGCGATGTCGCCCACCTGAGCGGTCAGCTCGGAGTCGGCGCTGAGCCCGAAGAGCAGCGCACTTTCCTCCCCGGTGCCTACTGCGCTGGTCGCACGACCCTCCGGCGACCGCGCAGCCACGACACGCGAGCCGAGCGACTTCAGGTACGCCTTGACGCTGTCGGTGGTGTAGCCCGTGACGGGCTCCGGGTCGTGCGCCGGAGCGTCGCCGAGCACCGCGATGGCCCTAGTGGAACCTGGGGCCCAGCCAGCCCGTCCAGCTTCAACGATGCCGCTGAACACGGCCTCCGGGAGGTCTCCGCCTTCGTCGGCATACAGCCCGCCGAGCCCCCCGGCGAGCGCTGTGACATCACGCGTCAACGGGACGACCGTACGCGCAACGAAGGAGTCACCGTGGTCGCGGTACTCCACCAGACCGACTCGGCTACCTGGGGAGATGGTCAGCACCCGGTCGCCGAGCGCCCGTGCTGAGGCGACGGCGTCGTCGATGTAGTCCTGCATCGACCCGGTCGTGTCCACCGAGATCATGATCTCGACGTCGCGGGTCCGCTTGGGGTTGACCGACGCGTCCACGGCGGCCTTCACGATGCCGGCCAGAATGTTCCCGTGGGCCTTCTTCTCACCCGGCGTCTTGTAGTAGTTCGTGTGCTCAGCCTCAAGGTGGGGGTACGCACCCGTGTCGCAGATGATGTCGTTGTTGTGGCAGAAGCTGACGGCGGTCGCCGGCTTCTTGGCGTAGTACGCATCCAGCGAGGGACGCAAGCTCAGCCACTTGAAGCGGAAGATCCCGGTGCCGTTCGCGCCTGCACCGAGGGTGCCAGCCCCGTTGGGCTTCTGGAACGGGTCTCCGACGAGGTAGAGCGACGCTACGCGCGGGGCCATCACGTCGAAGGTCCACCTGGCCGCCATCGCTCCTTGCGAGTAGCCGACAAGGACCCACTGGGTGGTGGGGCAGTACGCCGGCTGAGCCCGCTGGAAGTCGCCCATCTTCCTGATTCCGGCGATCACCCCGTTGTTGGCGCCCTGCCAGATCCTCGACTCGGCTGGGAAAGCGTGGTTGGGGTCGGCTTCGAACCACTTGTCGACTCCGGGGGCGTCATATCCGTCCGTCTCGGAGATGCTCACGACCGGAACGGTGGCGAGTCCTCCGGAGGTCCACACGTCGGAGTAGGCGTACTCGCGCAGTAGTCTTTGCAGGGTCGGGCCTTCGAAGCCGTTGCTGGGTTGCCCCCGGTAGTCCTGGGCGCCGACAGATGTCTCGCCCGATCCGCGGAACGCCATGATCGCCACCGGGGAGCAGCCCGCCCGTGTCTCATCCTTGGCCTGCGAGGTTGCCGGCGTCAGCGTCAGCCCGGTCACGGCGACGGTGAGGGCGAGCGCGCAGCTCGTGAGACAGCGGCGCATCCTAATGGTGTAGGTATTCCACGAGGGCAATGCTCTGTTCACGGGGTCTCCCTGCAAGTCTGAGTCGCGCGCGTCAACGACGCGGCGGTGAGACGCTAATCACGAGAAGAACCTAGGCAGGAACGACGTGTCCGGTCTTCCCTCACGTTGATGAGAGTTGGGCCAGTCGTTGCGGTCAGTCTGTGCAGGAGGTCATCCCACCCGGGATCGCGGCCCGTGCTGGGTAACTGAACACCGACCTCACTGACCAGCCCCGCCTCGCAGGCGGGAGCCAACGCCGTGTCGTTGGCACATCCGTACGGTCATCGCGGAGGATCCGGACGTCCCTCGCCGGAACCCTTCGTGCGGCACAATGACGACGCGGGACCGAGAGTGGGGAACGATGACCAGACTGCCGACGACCTGTTCGCTTGGTTGAACGCAGGTCTCATCGCCGTGATCCCACTCGCCATCGCAGGTGCCGCGATGGCAGTGTTCGACCTCCCCATCTGGGCGTTCCTGCTCGTAGCCCTGCTGGCTGGCTTCGCCACCCGCCCTCTTCAGCGACACTTCACTCGCAAAGGCGACGCCCGCCGTCGCAGCAGCGAAGGCGAATGACCGCCGCCGGAAGGTAGACACTTATCGCGGCAGACATCCCAGGTTTTTCAAAGTCAAGCAGCGGTCGTGGAGTGGTGTGCCCAGGCAGTGGTTTCGTCGTAGATGGTGTGGGTCTTCAGGCAGCCGTGCAGGATGCCGACGAACCGGTTCACGAGCTGGCGTAGCGCGGCCTCGTGGCCGATCTTGCGGTCGCGGAGCTGGTGGTAGTAGGCCTTGGCTCCTGGTGATCCGCGCAGTGAGCAGAACGCCCATTGCTGGAGGGCATCGCCCAGCCTGCGGTTGCGGGCGTAGCGGGCCAGGACGACGTTCTTGGTGCCTGAGGCTTTGGTGATCGGCGAGGTGCCGCGTAGTTCTTGCGCGCTTCGCTCCGCGTAACGGTGAGGGTCGTCGCCGAACTCTCCCAGGATCCGGGCCGCGAGGATCACACCGAGTCCGGGCAGGCTGAGGTAGATCTCAGCGTCCCGGTGCCGGCCAAAATGCTCGCCCACCACCGCCCCGAGCCGGTCGATCTGAGTGTTGAGTGCGGTGATGATCGCGACCTCGCTGGCCACAACCGCGGCATAGGCGCCCTGCAGCGCCGGTGGCTGGCGCAGTTCGGGCGCACCGAAAGATGTTCTGCAGCTGTCCGGCACGGTCCTCGACACGACGCCGACGGGCGCGTTTGAGAGCAGCGATGATGACAGTCTTGCTGAGCCGGGCCGCCAGGTCGGGCTCTGGTGCCTTGCCCATCAGCTCGAGGGCATCGGGTGCGTCCAGGTCCTCAAAGGCCATCAGGGCCGCGGGAAAGTACTCCCGCAACGTCGAGCGCAGCCGGGGCACGTGACGGCTCCGGTCCCAGATCAGCGACTGGTGAGTGCGCGCGGCCAGCTTGAACCCTTCACCCAGGTCAGTGTCCTCAGTAACAAGTCGGTGATGGGCCCGGTCCAGGCGGACCATCTCGGCCAACAGGTGCTCGTCCGCAGCATCAGACTTGCGCCCGAAGTCGAGTGCCGCTCGCGGTAACGGGCCACAGAGAGCGGGTTGACCGCGAACACCTCATAGCCCGCCGCGACCAGCGACCCGACCCAGGATCCGCGGTCGGTCTCGATCCCGACCTTAACCAGACCAGCGACCTCGTCGGCGTCGCGATCGATCCAGTCCTCAGGCGTCTGCGCAGCGATCAACGAGTGAAGCCTGGTGACTCCCTCGAGCCCTTCCGGCAACCGTCGACGGGCCAGCATCTTCCCCTCGTCATCAACGATCTGGATGTCGTGATGGCCCTCTGCCCAGTCATCTCCCACGAACAGAATCAGCACTCACCCGTCCCGGGTCTGCACGGTGCAGAACCGTCGGCAGCGTGGAAGAGACAGCCAGCGATCTAATGGTCAGTGCTCACCGAACACCTCTCGGGGCACCACATCCCAGCAGCGGTTTGGCCTCCTCACGACCAGCAGGCGCACGGTCTGCCGCAAGACCCCAAGAGTCAGATCCGAAGAGTGCTGACCTGCCAGCCGCTACCAGAACCAAGCCTGCCTAACGGGCTCGGTAGAAGCCATTAGATGCGGATGTTCGCAGAGGGGTCTGCGGGACGGTCGAGACAGCCGCTTGACTCTCGCAACCCGACGAACGCCGACAACCAACCATGAGGTCGGCGCGTCTTACCAAGGACCCTCGCATGCGACGTACCGTCACCGACACGCTGCCAACCATCATCGGGGGACAGCTCACCCCAGGGGGAACCGTGCTTCAACGTTCGACCACACTTGTCGTCACCGCGCTTGTGACGGGGGCACTGCTGAGCGCACCGTCATCGGCGGCTTCCTCCACTGCCCAGACCTGCCAAGGCCGGCCGGCCACGATCGTCGGCACTGGCCCGGCCATTCAGGGCACGCCGGGTGATGACGTCATCGTCACCGGCACCTCCAAGTTCACCTACGCTGTCGCTGGGAACGACCTGGTGTGCGTGAGCCCGTCCGCCGTCTACGTCTACGCGGGCGACGGCGATGACGTGGTGGACGCGTCCGAGGCTGGGGTGACACAAGTCAATGCCTATCTGGGTGCTGGTCTCGACCGCTACCTCGGGGGACCTGGCCAAAGACTTGGTGCACGCGGACGGCACGGATGACACCGTGACAGACGCCGACTGGGCGTACCTGACGGTCACCGCGCCTGAGACCGGGACACCTGGCACCTACACCGGTGGCGGGATCGCCGTCTGGTCCGTCGACCATGACGTGGAGATCGACCTGGACACCAACATGGTGACGGTCGGCGGGGTCCATGCGGCCAACCTGTCTGGCATCGTCAGCGCGAACGTAGTCGCACCGCGCGCGGTGTTGCGAGGCAACGCCGCTGACAACTACCTGAGCGGTTCGGGATGCGATTTGCTGTTCGTCGGGAAAGGCGGAAACGACACCGTCACTTCGGTGAACAAAATTGTCGAGGACGCCCCTGAGATCAAATCGGAGTGCCAGGGCATGAAAGCCACGATGCGTGGTGGACCCGGCGACGACAGCATCAAGGGGTGGCTGGGCCGCAACCGGCTGGTCGGGAACGCAGGCAACGACGAACTCCAGGGCCGCTCCCGATCAGACGTGCTCCGCGGTGGCAGCGGCCGCGACGACCTCAGGGGCGGCGGCGATTCGGACGTGCTCCGCGGAGGCGGCGGACGCGACACGGCCGACGGGCAGAATGGCCGGGACCGCTGCGTTGCGGAACGCGAGCGTCGCTGCGAACGCTAGAACCACGAGGGCTGACGATCGCCCTGGGCGCTCATCGGCATGAGCGGACGCGGATCGCGGCATGAGTCTGCGGAGCCGGGCGGGTGGTAGGACGAGTCCGTGAGTAACCTCCCTGACGTGCTGGACCACGACGAGATGCTCAGACTGTGGGGTCCGTGGGTTCCGAGAACGCCGACGGACGTTGCCGACCTTTTCGAGGGTTTCAGCCCGACCTGGTGGATTGCCGGTGGTTGGGCCATCGAGGCGTTCACGGGTGTGGCTCGGAGTCACTCGGATGTTGACCCGAGCATCTGCCGTTCAGATGTTGCATCTCTCCACCGGCACTTGCAGGGTCGCCTGGACGTATGGATCGCCGACTCCGGCACGTTTCGTGCACTTCTTGAACCCGGCGACTCAGTGCCTGATACCTGCGAAAACCTCTGGTTGAGGGCGGGGGGCGCACATCCGTGGGAGTACGACGTCATCTTGATGGACGCCACCTCAGCGTTGTGGACCTTCAAGCGGGACCCAAGAATCACCTTGCCGCTCGACGAAATCCTCTGGACTAAAGACGGCATTCGATTCTTGAAGCCCGAGGTTCAGTTACTCCACAAGGCCCGTGGTCTGCGTCCACAGGACCAACTCGACTTCGACGCCGCCGTGGGTCTCTTGGACGTGGAGTCAGTTCGCTGGTTCCGCTGGGCGCTCAGCGTCGCTCATCCGGGCCACCCTTGGATTCGTAGCCTCTAGCGTCCCGACCGATTCTCGGCATGAGAGTGAGGATGCGCGAGTCCGGCGTCGTCCCGCCGAACAGGGACACCCCGTCAGAGCAGGGGGCGCAGCGGTGCCAGCACGCTCTCGGTGAACTTGCGGTGGAGGTCGCGCGCCTCCCACTCGCCGATGGTGAGCTCGAGGCAGTTGCCCTGGTCGGTCAGGAAGATCTGCTCGAGGTTCGCGGCCATGCCGGGGTCGATGATCTCGACGTTGATCTCGTAGTTGCCCTGGAGGCTGAGCCGGTCGATGTTGGCGGTGCCGACGGTCGACCAGCTGCCGTCGATGGTCGACGTCTTCGCGTGCACCATCGCGTCGCGGAAGCGGAAGATGCGCACCCCCGCGTCGAGCAGCTGCGAGAAGTAGCCCCGCGAGATCCAGTCGGCCACGATGTGGTTCGACTTCAGCGGCAGCAGCAGGCGTACGTCGACCCCGCGGCGAGCGGCGTCCTTGATCGCGTCGACGAAGTCCTGGTCGGGCAGGAAGTAGGCGTGCGTCATCCAGATGTTGCCGGTGGCGCGGTTGATGGCCTCGAGGTACATCGACCGGATGGGGAACATCCACAGCCGCGGCACGTTGCGAGCGAAGCGGATCCGGGGCTCCCACTGCGACGCCGTCTCGAGCAGCAGGGGCCGCCCGGAGTGGCCGATGAGGCGGCGCCGGTTGAGGTTCCACATGTCGGCGAAGGCGCGCTTGAGGTCCCAGACGCCCTGACCGGTGATGCGCACGTGCGTGTCTCGCCACTCGGTGGCGTACGGCGTCCCGATGTTGTAGCCCCCCACGAAGCCGACCTCCTCGTCGACCACGAGGATCTTGCGGTGGTCGCGGCCGTAGCGGCGCAGCTCCCAGAAGCGCAGGCCCGCGGCGTACACGGGGTAGCGCAGCACCTTGATCGACGACGGGAAGTGCTTGAAGCGCGGTGACACCACGAGGTTCGCGAACCCGTCGTAGATGCAGTAGACCTCCACCCCGCGGTCGGCCGCCGACGCCAGCGCCTTCTTGAACGCCTCGCCGATCTCGTCGCCCTTCCAGATGTAGGTCTCGAACAGGATCTGCTTCCGGGCGCCGTCGATCGCGGCCAGCATGTCGTCGTAGAGGTCCCGGCCGTAGGTGTAGGTCGTCACCGAGCCGTCGCCGATCGCGACCGTGGCGGGGGAGGTGGTCGGGAAGGGCTTGGGCTTCTTGCCGCGACGCCGGTAGGAGTCGACGGCCGACATCACCAGCGCGAGCACCACCGGGACGCCGAAGAACGTGACCAGGGCCCGTCGCAGGATCGTCAGCAGATGCGCGGTCGAGGTCGGCGGTCTGCTCACGTCGTCAATCTAGTGGGCCACCAGCCACGCGGCCCGGTAGGGCGCGAGCGGGAGCGACCCGTGGTCGAGCTCGGGCGCGAGACCGGTGAGCGCGTCGCGCAGGTCGGGGGAGTGCAGCCCGAGCCAGTGCAGGACGTCCGCGTCGACCCGGCGGGGCTGGTCGGTCATGTTGAAGGCCGCGAGCAGCGGACCGGTCGGGTGCCGGCGTACGACGAGCAGGACGCCCGGGTCACGGGGGTCCCAGACCTCGGTCGGCGTCGCGGCATGCAGGTGGGGGAGCGAGCGCCGCACGTCGAGGAGCGCCTTCAGCGACGCCCTGATCTGGTGCGGGTCGGTCGGCGGCCACGGCATCCGGGGCCGGTGCGCCCAGCGGTTGTCCGGTGCGTGGGCGGGGTCGGTGGCCCAGTCGGGGTCGTTGAGGAGACCGAGCTCGTCGCCCATCCAGATCACCGGCAGACCGCCGTACGCCAGGAGGATCGCGTGCACGAGCAGGATGCGGGCGACCGCGTCCGGGTCGCCGGCCTCCAGCCCGGCCAGCGACGCGAGGGAGCCGGAGATGCGCCGGTCACCGGTGGCGGGGTTCTCCTGGAAGACCAGGCCGCGCGCCCACGAGCCGGGGAAGTCCCCGCAGTACCAGTCGGACAGGAAGCGCTGGTGGTCCGGACCGCTCAGCCCGGCCCGCCACGCGTCGGTCGGGTCGATCGCCCAGCCGATGTCGTCATGGCAGCGCGCATAGGTGACCCAGGCCGTCGTGCTAGGCGGCTGGGGGAGCTGCTGGAGGGCCAGCGACGCCAGCCCGACCTCGCCGGAGGCGAGCATCGACCAGATCTGCACCATCAGCGAGTTGTGGTAGGCGAGGTCACTGACCTTGCCGGCGTGCTCGCCGACCCCGAGGTACGCCGGCAGGTGCGCCGGCGCGACGATCGCCTCGGCCTTGAAGAGCAGGGCCGGGCAGGCGATCCGGGCGACGATGCGCAGCGCCTGGGTGAGGTCGTGCACCTCGGGCTGGTTCTGCGCATCGGTGCCCAGCCGCTTCCACAGGAACGCGATCGCGTCGAGGCGCAGCACCTCGACACCGAGGTTGGCCAGGAAGCAGACGATGTCGGCGTACTCGCAGAGCACGTCGGGGTTCGCCCAGTTGACGTCCCACTGGTAGTCGTTGAACGTGGTCCAGACCCAGGCCCCGAGGTCGTCGTCGAAGCTGAAGCTGCCCGGCGCGAAGTCGGGGAAGACCTCCGGCAGCGTCTCCTCGAAGGCGTCGGGCATCTCGCGGTCGGGGAAGACGTAGAAGTAGTCGCGGTACCGCTGGTCACCCGCGCGCGCCGCCACCGCCCACGCGTGCTCGCGCGCGACGTGGTTGAGCACGAGGTCGAGGCACAGGCTGATGCCGTGCTCGCGCAGGGTGGTGGTCAGCGCCCTCAGGTCGTCGGTGGTGCCGAGATCCGGGCGCACGGAGCGGTAGTCCATGACCGCGTAGCCGCCGTCGTTCGGGTCCGGGCGCGGTGTCAGCAGCGGCATCAGGTGCAGGTAGCCCACGCCGAGGTCCGCGAGGTACGGCGCGCGGCCGGCCACGCCCTGGAGCGTGCCAGCGAGACGGTCGGCGTATGCGGCGTAGCCGAGCATCCCCGGCTGCTGGAACCAGTCCGGCTCGGCCAGTCGCCGTTCGTCGAGGGCACGCAGGTCGTCGGGGCGGGCGGCGTGCGCATCCCGGGCCAGCCCCACGAGCCGGTCGGCCACAGCCGGTGCCGCGGCGGCGCCGTACACGCGGGTCAGGCACGCGAGCAGGTCGAGGCGCTGTGCTTCGATCCTGGCTTCGATCCTGGCTTCGATCCCGGCTTCGATACCCACGGGGACCAGTAGACCAGCCGACACCCGGATCGTGGTGAGAGGCGTCTGCCGGGCCGGCCTTCCGGCTCGGTACGATGTCCGGCGACCACGGACCGGACGACCGCGGCGAACCGCTCCGTCCCAGGATGCGACGAGAGGGACACGCAGGTGCCGAACGCCCCGCTCGTGCCAGGCCGGCGGGACCCGTCACCCGAGACGGCCGCCTGCGGCGCCGGAGCCCCGCCCCCAGAAGATGGCTGACCGGGCCCGAGCCGCCGGGCCGGTCATCGGGCGCCGCCACGCCGCGGCCGTCGGGGGTTCGTCCGTCTTCTCGGCCGTCGTGTCGTACGTCGTGCTGCTCCTGGGCGCACACCACCTGAGCCCGGCGGACAACTCCCTGTTCCTGGCCTTCTGGGCGCTGTTCTTCGGCATGTACGGCGTCGTCACCGGCGTCGCGGCCGAGTCGGCGCGAGCCGGGCACTCGATCGACACCACGGTGCCCCGCCCGACCGGTGGCCGCCCGCGCATCCTGTGGGTCGCCCTGGCGTTCAGCGGCACGGTGGCCACGGTGGTCGGCCTCAGCGGGCTGCTGTGGGGTGAGCGGGTGCTCGACGCCGACCACGCGTGGCTGGTGTGGGTGGTCGCGCTCGCGGGCCTGGCCTACGCCGGTCAGCTGGCCGTCCAGGGCGTCCTCACCGGGCAGCGCCAGTGGCGCGGCGTCGCCGGTCTCACCCTGCTGGAGGCCCTCGCCCGGCTGGGAGCGGTCATGGTGGTCGTGGTCACGGGCGCCTCACTGGCCGGCTTCGCGGTCGCTGCGGCTCTCTCCTCGGCGGCATGGCTGGCCCTGCTGGGCGCGCCGTGGATCCGGCGGGCCGCCAGCACGCGGGCCGATGTGCCGGCGTCGCGTCTGGTCTCGAACTTCGGGCACGCCGCGTCGGCAAGTGCCGCGAGCGCCGCCCTGGTGGTCGGGTTCCCGGTCCTGATCCGACTGACGTCGACCGAGACCGAGTACCTCGCGTCGGCGGCGCTGCTCCTGGCCATCGCGCTGACGCGGGCGCCGCTGATGGTGCCGCTCACCGCCTACCAGGGTGTGGTGCTCACCCATTTCCTGCAGCACCGGGAGCGCGGCGTCGCCGCGCTCTATCCCGTCAACGCCGCTCTCGCAGCCGTCACCGTCGTCTCGGCCGGGCTCGCGGTGCTGGTGGGCCCGGAGGTCCTGGCGCTGGTCGTGGGAGCCGACTACGTCGTTCCGGGCTCCGTCCTCGGACTGCTCACCGTGAGCGCCGGGCTGCTGGCCATGCTCACCGTGAGCGGCGCGTGCACGCTCGCCCTCGGCGGACACCGGATGTACGCCTCGGGCTGGGTCGTCGCGACGGCCGTCGCCCTGGGGCTGTTGCTGCTGGTGGACCTGCCGCTGGAGGAGCGTGTGCCGATCAGCCTCATCGCCGGACCCCTGGTCGGGATGGGGATCCACGTGGTCGGGCTGCAGCGCCGCTCCCGGAGGCCCGCACCAGCGGCACCGGTAGGACAAGCAGGACAAGCAGGTCAAGAAGGTGGAACCGATGAGTGAGACCAGCGCGACGCAGGTGCGTGCCAGCGTGTGCATCGCGACCTACCGGGGAGCGCCGTACGTGCGCGAGCAGGTCGAGTCGATCCTCGCGCAGCTCGGCCCGGACGACGAGATCGTGGTGATGGACGACGCCAGCCCCGACGGCACCGCCGACGTGGTCGACGCGATCCAGGACGGTCGCGTCACCCTGGTCCGGGCGGAGCGCAACCGCGGCTACGTCCGCACCTTCGAGCAGGCACTCATGCTGGCCCGGGGCGACTACCTGTTCCTCTCCGACCAGGACGACGTCTGGCTACCCGGTCGGCTCGAGGCGATGATCGACGCGATGGCCGACCACGCGTTCGTGTCCACGAGCGTGTCGGTGCTCGGCGAGCCGGTCGACCCGCCCCGGTTCCTGCTCAAGGCCTCGGACTCCGAGCGGTACGCCGCCAACCTCACCGCGGTGATGGTCGGGACCCGGCCCTACCACGGGTGCGCGATGGCCTTCCGCCGGGACATCTTCGGGTCGGCGGTGCCGTTCCCGCCCTGGCTGGTGGAGTCCCACGACCTCTGGCTGGCACTCGTGGCGAACACCCACCGGGAGAACGTGCACCTCCAGGGCGCCTCGGTCGCCCGCCGGTTCCACGACGGCAACCTGACCCCGCTGAAGTGGCGCCGCCTCGACAAGATCCTGCGAGCGCGCGTGATGATGGCGCGATGCCTCGTCGAGGCCTTCCGACGGGCCCGCCGCTACCGGGCAGCCGGCTCGGCCTCGAGGACCCACGCCACCTGATCGCCGCGGGACTGGCTGTTCAGGACGGCGGACTCCTGCTCCCACGCCCGGATCTGCGACGTGGAGAACGCGGAGCGCCCCGGGTGCAGGAAGTGGGAGTTCTCGGCCACGAGGGGGACCCCTGCGAGCGCCTGCTCACTCGCCCAGAACTGGAAGCTCGTCGAGTCGTCCTGCGCCGCCACGATCCTCAGCCCGGCCGCTGCCGTGGCTGACGACATGCCCGCACGGGAGAAGACGGTCAGGTGGCGCGGCGGGTCGAGCTGCATCCACGCGGTGCCGTAGCGCTCGTACGCCGCGCTGGAGACGGTCGGCATCCGCACCAGGATCCGGCCGCCGGGGTTCAGCACCCTGCGCGCCTGGGCCAGCGTCTCGCGCGGGTCCGGCACGTGCTCGAGGCTGTGGTGCATCATGACCAGGTCGAAGGTGCCCGTGACGTCCTCGAGTCCACAGCTGAGCACCCGCGCACCGGTGTCGAACTCCCGGTCGTCCTCGTTGAAGGGGTCGACCCCGACCACCTCCCTCAGCCCGACGAGGCTCAGGGCGTAGACCAGGGCCCCGGAGCCGGAGCCGACGTCGAGCACCCTGGACGCGGGACCACGGGTCAGCCCTGCCAGCCGCACGGCCCGGAACAGGTCCACGGTCGTCTGGAGCTGTCGCACCGGGATCCGCCGTACGACGCGTCCGCCGGCGAGGTTGCGTCCGAAGAGGACGGATCGGCCCACGGCACGGACCGCCTGGGCGATGCCCGGGCGGCCCATCACCTGCTGGGGATCCATGTCGAAGGAGTAGTACTTCGTCGAGTAGTAGTCGCCCAGGTCCGCAGGGACGGTGTCGATGTAGAGCGAGGAACATCCCGGGCAACGCCGGTAGGGGAACACCTCGTCCAGCCCGAACATCATCTCGGGCAGCTCGATGGGCTCGCCCTCGGCCGCGTCGAGGCAGGCCGGGCACGCGCGGGTCTCGGTCATACCTGTCACACCTGCCAACGTATCCGAGGCCCACCTCGGCCCGGGGCGCCGGTCACGGGTCACGGTCGATGACTGTCGGTGGCCCCGTCTAGGCTCGCAGGCATGCGACCAGTCACCGATCTCGAGCGCCGGGTGGCGCCCTTCAAGGTCGTCTCCGACTACCAGCCGTCGGGCGACCAGCCCGCCGCGATCGCGGAGATCACCGAGCGCGTCAACGGCGGCGTGCAGGACATCGTCCTGCTCGGCGCGACCGGCACCGGCAAGACCGCCACCGTCGCGTGGGTGGCCGAGCAGGTGCAGCGTCCGCTGCTGGTGATGCAGCCCAACAAGACGCTCGCCGCCCAGTTCGCCAACGAGCTGCGCCAGCTCTTCCCCGACAACGCGATCGAGTACTTCGTCTCCTACTACGACTACTACCAGCCCGAGGCCTACGTCCCGCAGACCGACACCTACATCGAGAAGGACTCCTCGATCAACGAGGAGGTCGAGCGGCTGCGGCACTCGACGACCAACTCGCTGCTCACCCGTCGCGACGTCATCGTGGTCTCGACCGTGTCCTGCATCTACGGCCTCGGCACCCCGCAGGAGTACATCGACCGGATGATCCGGCTCAAGGTCGGCCAGGAGCACGACCGCGACTCGATGCTGAGGCGGCTGGTCGAGATCCAGTACACCCGCAACGACATGGCCTTCACCCGCGGCACGTTCCGGGTGCGGGGCGACACCCTCGAGATCTTCCCGGTCTACGAGGAGCTCGCGATCCGCATCGAGTTCTTCGGCGACGAGATCGAGCGGCTGATGACGCTGCACCCGATCACCGGCGAGGTCATCACCGACGACACCGAGCTCCACATCTTCCCGGCCACCCACTACGTCGCCGGAGCCGAGCGCATGGAGCGGGCGATCACGGGCATCGAGCTCGAGCTGGCCGACCAGCTCGCGACGTTCGAGCGGCAGGGCAAGCTGCTGGAGGCCCAGCGGCTGCGGATGCGCACCACCTACGACGTCGAGATGATGCGCCAGGTCGGCTCGTGCTCGGGCATCGAGAACTACTCGATGCACATCGACGGTCGCAGCCGCGGGTCCGCGCCCAACTGCCTGCTCGACTACTTCCCCGAGGACTTCCTCCTCGTGGTCGACGAGTCGCACGTGGCCGTGCCGCAGATCGGCGGCATGTACGAAGGCGACATGTCGCGCAAGCGCAACCTGGTCGACCACGGGTTCCGGCTGCCGAGCGCCATGGACAACCGCCCGTTGAAGTTCGAGGAGTTCCTCGACCGCATCGGGCAGACGATCTACCTCTCCGCGACCCCCGGCAACTACGAGCTCGACAAGGTCAGCGCCGACGGTGGCGAGCCCGACGTGGTCGAGCAGATCATCCGACCGACCGGCCTGATCGACCCCGAGGTGGTGATCAAGCCGACCAAGGGCCAGATCGACGACCTGATCCACGAGATCCGCACCCGGGCCGACAAGAACGAGCGGGTCCTGGTCACCACGCTGACCAAGAAGATGTCCGAGGACCTCACCGACTACCTCCTCGACGCCGGCATCCGCACCCGCTACCTGCACTCCGAGGTCGACACGCTCCGACGCATCGAGCTGCTGCGCGAGCTCCGCATGGGCGAGTACGACGTCCTGGTCGGCATCAACCTGCTGCGCGAGGGCCTCGACCTGCCGGAGGTCTCGCTGGTCTCGATCCTCGACGCCGACAAGGAGGGCTTCCTGCGCTCCGACAAGTCGCTCATCCAGACGATCGGGCGCGCCGCGCGCAACGTGTCCGGCCAGGTGCACATGTACGCCGACAAGATCACCCCCTCCATGGAGCGGGCGATCGACGAGACCAACCGGCGCCGCGCCAAGCAGGTCGCCTACAACCTGGAGAAGGGCGTCGACCCGCAGCCGCTGCGCAAGAAGATCGCCGACATCACCGAGATGCTCGCCCGCGAGGACGAGAGCACCCAGGCGCTGCTCCAGACCTGGGCCGATGCCGGCCAGAAGGGCCGCGCCGGCGGGGTCAAGCCCAAGAAGAGCCCCACGCCGGCCCTGTCCAGGCTGCACAACGACATGCCCGACACCGCCGGCATCCCGACCAGTGACCTGGCCGAGCTCATCCAGGCGCTCACCGAGCAGATGAAGAACGCCGCCGGCGAGCTGCAGTTCGAGGTCGCCGCCCGGCTGCGCGACGAGATCTCCGACCTGAAGAAGGAGCTGAGGCAGATGATGGAGGCGACGAAGTGAGCGAGCTGCGAGCCATCCAGGTCACCTTCGACTGCGACGACCCGGGGGGCCTGTCCCGGTTCTGGAACGAGGTCCTCGGCTACCGACTCGACTCGCCGCCGCCGGGGTTCGACACCTGGGACGAGGCGCTCGACGCCTTCGGCGTGCCACCCGAGCGCCGCAACGACGCCTCCGCGTCGGTCGACCCGACCGGTGTAGGTCCGCGGCTGTGGTTCCAGCGCGTGCCCGAGGGCAAGACCGCGAAGAACCGCGTCCATCTCGACGTCCGCGCTGCGCCCGGCCTCGCGGGCGACGAGCGGATGGCCGCGCTGGAGTCCGAGTGCGAGCGTCTCGTCGCGCTGGGCGCGAGCCGCCTCCAGCGCCATGAGCCCGCGCCGCCGATGAGCCACGGCTTCATCGTGATGGCCGACCCCGAGGGCAACGAGTTCTGCCTCGACTGACCGGCACGGGCCGCCGCGACCCTAGGCTGCGCCCATGCCCCCGCGCCCGGACCCGACCAGACGAGCCCATGCCGCCGTCGCTGCGCTGACCCTTGCCGCGCTGGCGCTGCAGCTCGTGCTGGTCGTCCAGGACGCCGGGATCCTGATCGAGCAGGATCCCCGACCGGACCTCGGCGTGCGGCTCGCGCGCTTCGTGTCCTACTTCACGATCCAGGCCAACCTGCTGGTCCTCGTCGTGTCCACCGCTGCGGCGCGGGGCACCGACCTCGGGAGGCCGCTCTGGCAGGCGCTGCGGCTGACCTCGCTGACCGGCATCGTCGTGACGGGCGTGGTGCACTGGGTCGCGCTGCGTCCGCTGCTCGACCTCTCGGGCGGGCCGTGGGTGGCCGACAAGCTCCTCCACGTCGTGGTGCCGCTCCTGGCCGTCGTCGTCTGGGTGGTCGTCGGGCCGCACGGCCTCGGTCCGTGGCGGAGGGTCGCGCAGGCGCTGGTCTGGCCGACCGCATGGGCCGCGTTCACGCTGGCACGCGGCGCGATCACCGGCTGGTACCCCTACCCGTTCATCGACGCCGGCGACCTCGGCGCCGGCCGCACCGCCGTCAACGTGATCGTGATCGCGCTGTTGTTCGGTGCCGTGGCCGCTGCGGTGTCGGCGGTCGACCGGCGACTCGTGCTGCGCCATCGGGCGGCGCGTTCTTCACCCCTGTGAGCGTAGGGCGGCCGACAGGCGGGTCCTAGGGTGGTGCAATGAGCACTCCGATCGATCTGGGCAGGCCGGTCTCCGGCGACGTGGTCGAGCTGATCCTCGAGGATCACCGACGCTTCGAGTCGTTGCTGCGACAGCTGCGCGACAGCAGCTCCGACCGTGACGCGGTCCGCGCGGCGTTCGCCACGCTGCACGTCGCGCACGCGACCGCCGAGGAGGAGAAGGTCTACCCGAAGCTGCACCGCAAGGACGCCATCACCGAGCACGAGGCCGAGCACGGCGAGGAGGAGCACGCCGAGGGCAACGAGGCACTGCTCGCGGTGCTCGAGCTCAAGGGCACCGACACGCAGGCGTTCGACGACGCCGTCGAGGAGCTCGCCAAGGCGGTCAACCACCACCTGACCGAGGAGGAGCTGACCATCCTCAACCCGGCCCGCGACGAGGTGTCGCAGCAGGTGCGCGACGAGCTCGGTGCCGCGTTCGCCGGCGTCCGCAACGCCCAGATCGACGACGACTGCGGTGCCCTGGCCAACGTGCGCAGGATCGTGGCCGCGGCCCGTCGCGAGGGGCTGCTCGACGACGACGAGGACGACGAGGAGTGAGCGACGAGGTGACCGGACGGCCCACCCCCGAGCACCGCCGTCCCGACGACGTCTCCGACGCGACGGTCTCGGCGCTGGGCAAGCTCTCCGAGGCCCTCGAGGTCGTCGAGGAGGCACGCGGTCACCTCTACGCCTTCCACCGGCGTTGCGGCACGGCCGACCTGACCCTGGGGGAGGCGGTCGACGAGCTGCGCGACGCGGGCCACGGCGACCTGGCCGACCAGATCGAGCAGGAGCTCGTCGGCCGCAACGTGCTGCGCGGACGCTGGAGCTTCCAGCTGGTCGAGGAGTACGACGACGGGTACTGGTCGCCGTTCCGTGCGCTGGAGCAGCGGGCCCGTGACCGGCTGGTCGGCGGCCGGCGCCATCTCTTCGAGGCCGAGATGAAGGAGGACCGTCGGACGCACGGCGCTGCTCACCACGAGGCGGTGCCCGACGACGGCGGCCCGCAGGGCGGGGCCCCGTAGCCGTCATGGACGTCGAGACGATGATCGCGCACTGCGCCGGGATGCCCGGAGCCTGGCCCGACAACCCCTGGGGCCACGAGCACCCGGTGTTCAAGGTCGGGCCGGGCGAGCGCGGGAAGATCTTCGTGGCCCTGGGATCCGCCGGCGTGGGGGTCAAGGCCGGAGTCACCCGCGAGATCGCCGACGAGTGGCTGCACCGCTATCCCGACGACGCTGCGGTGATGGCCTACATCGGCCGGTCGGGGTGGAACGACCTGGCCTGGAACGGCGCCATCCCCGACGACGAGGTCATCGAGGCGGTCGAGGAGTCCTACCGGCTGGTGGTCGGGAGGCTGCCCAGGAAGCTCCGTCCGGAGGGCTGGGACGAGCGGGGCTGAGCCTCACTCGTCAGGGCTTCCCGTCTCGTTCCGCTGCTCCTGCGCGATCTCCTTGCGCTCCCGCTTCTCGATGCGCCGCTCCTCCTCGGCGATGCGGGACTTCCGGTCGAAGGTGATCCGGCCGACGTTGAGCCCGGTGCCGAGCATCACGAACAGCGGCCACGGGAACGACATGCCTGTCGCGAACCAGATCACCCAGCAGATCGTGGACGCGGACAGGAAGCCCCACAGTGCGTTGCGTCGTTCTGAGCGGTACTCCGCGACCGCCTCGGCGTGCCGGTCCGCAGCCGGGACGACGGCTCGGGAGGGGACGAGGTCGGACATGATCTCGGGCAGCTCGGCGAGGGTGCGGGCCTTCGTCACCGACTCGCTGCGTTCGTCGAACTCCTCGCGGTCGAGCCGGCCCTCGGCGTAGGCCTCACCGAGCACGTGATGGACCACGTCACGGTCGAGGTCGGAGGCGCGCAGGGCGGAGTTCTCGGCGCGACGGGGGTCGTGCGCGAACGCCGCCCAGGGATCGGTCGTGGCCATCGAGCCAGTCTAGGAGCCCGGCCGGTCGTGTCCCGACGCGCGGGCGACGGTGAGGCCGACCATGCGGGCGACGACAAGCGCGACGTACAGGACTCCGACGACCATCTCGACCATCACGACCGAGCGCGCATGCTCGAGCACTGGCAGCACGTCGGAGAGACCGACGCTCGTGAGGTTGGAGAAGCTGAGGAACAGCAGCTCGTACCAGCCGACGTCCGCGGGGCCGGCGAACGAGCCCGGCCAGACGACCTGGAAGCCGGAGAACACGTAGGCGAAGCCCCAGGCGACGACGGTGAACGCGGCGCCGGTCGCGTAGAGCTCGTCGCGGGTGACCCGGTCGTCGTGGAAGAGGTACTGGATCATGGCGTAGGACACGTAGAAGTAGAACGGCGCGTGCCACAGCGCCGAGGTCAGCACGATCCAGTCGGTGGTGGGCCACAGCGCCTCCAGGACCGTGAGCACCATCGCGGGGGCGCCCAGCAGGACCGCCACCCAACGCAGCACGGGCGTGAGCCGGACCGCCCAGATGGCGATGAGCACCAGCCCCATGCCGAACACACCCAGGACCGCCCGACCGACCGCGTTGTCGTCGAGGAACGGGTAGACGAGGACGGCGGCCAGCTGGCCCACGAGGAGGACGGCGGACGGGTGTCGTCTGATCCCGTCCAGGTGTCGATTCACGCGGCCGAGTGTATGGGCCCGCGAGCGGCCCCACTCCGGTAGCGTCCGCGGCGTGGTGACCCCCCGCACCCTCAACCTCGCGCTTGTCGCGGTGCTCGTGGCGTTGCTCGCCGTGGTGGCGGCGCTGACCCTGCGCGCCGACGACGGCGCCGACGACCTGCGGCGCGCGATCGGGGTCGGCGCCGCGGAGGCGCCCGGTGACCTCACCCAGGTGCACCGTGATGTCGCGCTGGCCGCCCGTGCGGAGACCCTGGCGCTGCTCACCGTCGACCACCGCAACATGGACGCGCTCGTCGAGCGGGTGCTGGCCGGCGCCACGGGCGACTTCGCCCGCGACTACGGGTCCCGCCGAGAAGCCCTGGTCGACCGGGCGGTCGAGCAGCGCTCGATCTCGGTCGGCACCGTCAACGCGCTCGGCATCTCGGCCCTGGACCCCGACTCGGCCACGGTGCTCGTGGCCGCCAACAGCAAGTCCCGCAATGTCTCCACCAACGGCACCAGCCGGTCGCGCTTCTACCGGTTCCGGCTCGAGCTGGTCCGCGTCGACGGTCGCTGGCTCACCGCCGACCTGGAGACGGTCGAGTGATGGCGACCGGCGCCGTACGACGCGGCTGGCTGCCGACCGCCGTGCTGGTGGCCCTGGTCGTGCTCGCCGCCGTGGTGCTCGTGCGCCTGCTGCAGGGCGCCGCACCGGCCGGGCCGAGGGGTGCCGTCGACGGCACCACTCCGGCCGTGGCGGGCGCCCGGGTCGAGAGCGAGGGACTCAAGCTGGCGGCCCTGGCTGCGGCCGAGGAGCAGGTGGCCGACGAGAAGGCCGAGGTCGTGGGCTCCGGCATCATCAGCGTCACCGCCCGCGACGCGACCGTTCTGCTCTTCGTCGACCGGGCGCCCGACGGTGCCGAGGGAGCGTCCCTCACGCGGGTCGTGGTCACGCTGGAGCGTGACCGGGGCAGCTGGAGGCTGACTGACGAACGGGCCGTCTGACGGGACGTTTCGGCGCACCCCTTGAGACTCGTCGACCCGCACGCAAGGATCGCGGCCGTGACTGCCACCGAGCACGACACCGACCTGCTGATCGTCGGAGCAGGTCCCACCGGCCTGTACGCCGCCTACTACGCGGGCTTCCGCGGGCTGCGCGTGGCGGTCGTCGACTCGCTGCCGGAGCTCGGGGGCCAGATCACCGCGATGTACCCCGAGAAGCAGATCCTCGACGTCGCCGGGTTCCCGAGCATCAAGGGCCGTGACCTGGTCGAGGGGTTGGTGTCGCAGGCGGCGACGGCGAGCCCGACGTACTTCCTCGACCGCTCGGCCAGCACCCTCGAGCAGCGTGACGACGGCGTCGTGGTCGGGCTCGACGACGGCACCCGGATCACTGCCGGTGCCCTGCTGATCACCGCCGGCATCGGCAAGTTCAGTCCGCGGCCGCTGCCGGCCGGCGACGGGTGGCTGGGACGCGGGATGGAGTTCTTCGTGCCCAGCTTCGCGCCGTACGCCGACAAGGACGTCGTGATCGTGGGTGGGGGTGACAGCGCGTTCGACTGGGCCCAGCATCTTGAGCCGCTGGCCCGCTCGGTCACCCTGGTGCACCGGCGCGAGGCCTTCCGGGCGCACGAGCGCACGGTCTCGGAGGTGCGCGCGAGCAGCGTGGAGATCATCACCAGCGCCCAGGTCACCCGGTTGGTCGGTGACGGGCACGTGAGCGAGGTCGAGATCAGCGTCGACGGCGCCGAGCCGGAGCTGCGCCCCTGTCAGGCCGTGGTGGCGGCCCTGGGCTTCATCGCCGACCTCGGCGCGCTCCAGCAGTGGGGGCTCGAGGTCGAGAAGCGGCACGTCGTCGTCGACTCGTCGATGCGCGCCAGCCTGCCGAGGGTCTTCGCGGCCGGCGACATCACCGAGTACCCCGGCAAGGTGCGGCTGATCGCTGTCGGCTTCGGGGAGGCCGCCACCGCCGTCAACAACGCCGCCGTGGCCATCGACCCGTCGGCCCATGTCTTCCCGGGGCACTCGAGCGAGGCGTAGGTCACGGGACGAGCGCTGGTGCCACTCCGCTCAACCGGCCGGTAACATAGCGGCGCAGTCCGAGCCGGTGAAAGAGAGTCCTCCTTGCGTGTCGCACTCCTGTCCTACCGGAGCAAGCCGCACTGCGGCGGCCAGGGCGTCTACGTCCGGCACCTCAGCCGTGAGCTGGTGGCGCTGGGGCACGAGGTCGAGGTCTTCTCCGGCCAGCCCTACCCCGAGCTCGATGCCGGCGTGACGCTGACCAAGGTGCCCTCGCTCGACCTCTACCGCGAGCCCGACCCCTTCCGGGTGCCGAGGCTGCGCGAGTTCCGCGACCGCGTGGACGTCGAGGAGTTCCTCACCATGTGCACCGCCGGCTTCCCGGAGCCGAAGACCTTCTCGACACGCGTCGCCCGGCTGCTCGAGGACCGGGTCGACGACTTCGACATCGTCCACGACAACCAGGTGCTCGGCTACGGCATGCTCGACATCGAGAAGATGGGGCTCCCGCTCATCACCACGGTGCACCACCCGATCACCTTCGACCGTCGCATCGACCTCGCCGCCGCCCCCACCCGGCGCAAGCGGCTCTCGCTGCGGCGGTGGTACGGCTTCTTGCGCATGCAGGGCAAGGTCGCGCGCGCCGCCCGCAAGATCCTGACGCCGTCGGAGTCCTCGCGTCGCGACATCGCCCGCGACTTCGGCGTCGACCCCGCCCGCATGCAGGTCGTCCTGCTCGGCGTCGACGACATCTTCGTGCCGCCGACCACGCCGCGGGTGCCGGGGCGCATCCTGGCGATGGCCAGCGCCGACGCCCCGATGAAGGGCATCTCCACCCTGCTCGAGGCCTTCGCCAAGCTCCGCACCGAGCGCGACGTCGAGCTGGTGCTCGTGACGCGCCCCGAGCCCGGCGGCCGGACCGAGCAGCTCATCGACAACCTCGGCATCGCCGGCTCCGTGCGGTTCGTGCACGGCGTCTCCGACGCCGAGCTGGTGTCGATCATGGGCTCGGCCGAGGTGGCCTGCGTGCCCTCGCTCTACGAGGGCTTCTCGTTGCCGACCGCCGAGCTGATGGCCTGCGCCACCCCGCTCGTGGTCTCCCGGGCCGGGGCGATCCCCGAGGTCGTCGGGCCGGACGGCGAGTGCGCCGAGCTCGTGACGCCCGGTGACGTGGGGGAGCTCCTCGTCGCGCTCGAGCAGCTGCTCGACGACCCGGAGCGCCGTGACCGACTCGGCCACGCCGGTCGCCGGCGGGTGCAGGAGCTGTTCAGCTGGCGTGCTGTCGCCGCTGCGACCGCGGCGGCGTACGACGAAGTGATCACCGACTACCACGACGACAAGGTGAGGAATCCCCGTGCTGACCGTTGACTTCGAACGGCTGGGCCTGCGGCCCGGCGAGCGCGTGCTCGACATGGGCTGTGGCGCCGGCCGGCACGCCTTCGAGATGTACCGCCGCGGCGCCGACGTCATCGCGTTCGACCAGGACGCCGACGAGCTCGCCGGGGTGCGCGATCTCTTCGGTGCCATGAAGGACGCCGGCGAGGTCCCCGCGGGCGCCGAGGCCGACGTCAAGGAGGGCGACGCGCTGCAGCTGCCGTTCGCCGCGGGGGAGTTCGACCGGATCGTGGCTGCCGAGGTGCTCGAGCACATCCCGGCCGACATCGCGGCGATCCACGAGATGGTGCGCGTGCTGCGTCCCGGCGGCACCCTGGCGGTCAGCGTGCCCCGCTGGCTGCCCGAGATCATCAACTGGAAGCTGTCGGACGACTACCACAACGTCCCCGGCGGGCACATCCGGATCTACACCGACAAGGAGCTGATCGACAAGGTCAGCAAGGCCGGCATGCAGTACGACGGCGTGGGCTACGCGCACGGTCTCCACTCGCCGTACTGGTGGATCAAGTGCGCCGTCGGCGTCACCAACGACGACCACCCGCTCGCCAGGGCCTACCACCGCCTGCTGGTGTGGGAGATCATGAAGCAGCCCCGGGTGCTGAGGCTTGCCGGCAGGATCCTCGACCCGGTGATCGGCAAGAGCATGGTCCTGTACTTCACCAAGCCCGTGCCACGGGCCGAGGCGGACTGACCTGACCGTGGACGTGCCCGAGACCGTGCCCGAGACGGTGCCCAGCGTGGAGGGTGTCCTCACCGCCGGAGACGTCGCCGCGACCGCGGCGTCGATCGCCCGGATGCAGGAGCCCTCCGGCGCAGTGCCCTGGACGACCGGCGAGCACACCGACGTCTGGAACCACGTCGAGGCGGCGATGGCGCTGCTCGTCGGCGGGCAGCGGCAGGCCGCCGACCGGGCCTTCGCCTGGGTGCCGACCAGGCAACGGGCCGACGGCTCCTTCCCGATGAAGATCGTCGCCGGCGAGGTCGAGGACGCGTCCGGCGAGACCAACATGTCGGCCTACGTCGCGGTGGGCGTCTGGCACGGCTGGTTGGTGCGTCGCGACCTCGGCTTCGTCCGCCGCTACTGGCCGACCGTGCGCCGGGCCCTCGACTGGGTCGTCTCGATGCAGCTGCCGTTCGGCGGCATCGCGTGGTCGCAGGAGTGGCGCGACGGCCGTCCGGGCGCCGTCAACGCCGACGCCCTGGTCGCGGGCTCCTCCAGCATCTACCAGGCCCTGCGCGCCGGTGTGGCCCTCGCCGACCTGCTCGACGACCCGCAACCCGACTGGGAGCTGGCCGGTGGCCGGCTCGGGCATGCGATCTCGGCGCACGAGGACCTGTTCCTCGACAAGTCGGAGTTCTCGATGGACTGGTACTACCCGGTGCTCGGAGGCGCGGTCACCGGCGCGGCCGCGCGTGGTCGGCTTGCGGGTCGCTGGGACGACTTCGTGGAGCCCGGCCTGGGCATCCGATGTGTCTCGACGAACCCCTGGGTCACCGGTGCCGAGACCTCCGAGCTGGTGCTGGCGCTCGACGCGGTCGGCGATCGGGTGCGCGCACGACAGCTGTTCGCCGACATGCAGCACCTGCGCGAGAGCGACGGGAGCTACTGGACCGGCCTGGTCTTCCCCGAGGGTGCCAACTGGCCCGCCGAGCACACGACGTACACCGCGGCCGCTGTGGTCCTGGCGGCGGACGCCCTCGGCCACGGCACGGCCGGCGCCGACATCATGCGCGGCACGACGCTGCCGGCGCCGTTCGCCGAGCTCGCCCTCGAGTGCGGCTGCGAGTCAGCGGACCGGGTCGCCCGCGTCTCCTGACGTCCGCTCCAGCACGCGCATCGAGCCGAGCGCGTCGACCTCGGTGAAGCAGCCACCGTCGAGCGCCCTCAGGAACACGTCGTACGGCGGCCGCCCGCCCTCGGCGGGGTCGGGGAACACGTCGTGGATGACCAGCCGGCCACCCGGCATCAGCCACGGAGCCCAGCCGGTGTAGTCGTGGTGGGCGTGCACCTCGGCGTGCCCACCGTCGATGAAGAGCATGCTCAGCGGGGTGCGCCAGTGCGCGCTGACCGTCGTGGAGGCGCCCACGACGGCGACGACGTGCTGCTCGAGCCCGGCGAGGGCGAGCGCCCTGCGAAAGAACGGCAGGGTGTCGATCAGCCCCAGCTCCGGGTCGACGATCTCGGGGTCGTGGTGCTCCCAGCCCGGCTGGTTCTCCTCGCTGCCGCGGTGGTGGTCGACGGTGAAGACGGTGCCGCCGACCGCCTGCGCCGCAGCGCCCAGCAGCAGCGCCGACTTGCCGCAGTAGGTGCCGACCTCCAGCACCGGGCCGTGCGGCAGCCGGTCGAGCGCGACCCGGTGCAGCAGCAGGCCCTCGTCCTCCGGCATGAAGCCCTTGGTGGCGCGCACCAATGCGGCCAGGTCGGGGCGGAGGCGGGGGAGAGGATCGGGCACGGCAGCACGCTACTGGTCGGCTCCACGATGTGACCGGGGCCACGGAAGTTACCGCTCGGTTTGATAATTGTCCGAGATACCTGAAACGGTCCCTCCGATATGACTGTCGAAAACGAAGTTCTTCCCAGCCCAGCCGACGACAACGCGGACCACCCCGCGCTCGATGTCGAGATCGAGCCGGCCTCCGAGTCCCGCCAGACCGTCGACAAGGTCGTCTTCGGCGTGACGGCGGCCATGGCGGTCGCCTTCCTCGTCTGGGGCTTCCTGAGCACCGAGACCCTGGCCAGCTCCTCGTCGACCGCCCTCGCGGGCACGATGAGGTACCTCGGCTGGTTCTTCGTGCTGACCGCGTCCGGCTTCGTGGTCTTCGCGATCTGGCTCGCCCTGGGGAAGTACGGCCACATCCCGCTGGGCCGGGACGGCGAGGAGCCGGAGTTCAAGACGACGTCGTGGGTGGCGATGATGTTCTCCGCCGGCATGGGCATCGGGCTGATGTTCTACGGCGTCAACGAGCCGCTGACCTTCTTCGCCGACACCGGCGAGCTCGCCGTCCCCGGCAGCTCCGGCCTCTCGCAGAGCGAGGTCGCCGAGCGTGCCATGGCCCAGACCCTCTTCCACTGGACCCTGCACCCTTGGGCGATCTACGCCGTCGTCGGCCTCGCCATCGCGTACGGCGTCTACCGCAAGGGCCGCGTCCACCTGATCAGCGCGGCGTTCGAGCCGCTGCTCGGCCGGCACGCCCGTGGCCCGGCCGGCAAGGTCATCGACATCCTGGCCATCTTCGCGACCCTCTTCGGCTCGGCCGCGTCGCTCGGCCTGGGGGCGCTGCAGATCGCCAGTGGTCTCGAGATCGTCACCGGCATCGGGAAGGTCGGCAACGGGGTGCTGGTCGGCATCATCGCCGTCCTCACCGCCGCCTTCGTCGTCTCGGCCGTCTCCGGCGTCTCGCGCGGCATCCAGTGGCTCTCGAACATCAACATGGTGCTCGCCATCATGCTGGCGCTGTTCGTGTTCATCGCCGGACCGACGATGTTCATCTTGGACCTGATCCCGTCCGCCATGGCGGAGTACGTCAAGGACCTGCCGGAGATGGCCGGCCGCACCAACGCCCAGGGTGGCGACGTCGCGACCTGGCTGAGCTACTACACGGTCTTCTACTGGGCCTGGTGGATCTCGTGGACGCCGTTCGTCGGCATGTTCATCGCGAGGATCTCGCGCGGCCGCACCATCCGTCAGTTCGTGACCGGCGTGCTGCTCGTCCCGAGCCTGGTGAGCCTCGTCTGGTTCGCCATCTTCGGCGGCAGCGCCATCAAGCTCCAGATGGACGGGATCGACATCTACGGCTCCGGCGGCGTCGAGGCACAGCTCTTCGGCCTGCTCGAGCAGTACCCGCTCGCGACGGCCGCCAGCATCCTGGTGATGGCCCTGGTGGGCATCTTCTTCGTCTCCGGCGCCGACGCGGCCGCGATCGTGATGGGCTCCCTGTCGCAGCGCGGCGCGATCGAGCCGAGCCGGCTCCCGGTCATCTTCTGGGGTGTCACGATGGGCGGCGTCGCCGCGGTGATGCTGCTGATCGGTGGGGACACGGCGCTCGACGGCCTGAAGAACATCACCATCGTGGCGGCGGTGCCGTTCGTGTTCGTGATGGTCGGGCTGTGCGTCTCCCTGGTCAAGGACCTCTCCGACGACCCGCTGATCGTGCGGGCCCGCTACGCGCGGCAGGCCGTGCACGACGCGGTCGTGGTCGGCGTCACCGAGCACGGGGACGACTTCGTGATCCCCGTCGCGAAGGACCCCGAGGCCTAGGCGACCGGCCGGCGTCGACCAGCCCTCAGATCGGCTTGCCGCTGACGTGACCATGGCGTGTCGCCGCTGGACCTGATAGGCAGGAGACATGTTCATCTCGGGAACACCTCATCGTCATGCCCATCTCCGGACCCTGCTCCGCCTCGTCGCGGTGCTCGCGATCGCACTGGTCGGTGCCATCGGCCTGGCCGGCCCGGCCTCCGCCGTGACCCACGGCCAGGCCACCGCGGCGTTCAGCGCCAACGGCATCTCCTGGACGTCGTCGGGCGGCTGCTCGGACCGCAACAACTCCACGTGCACGTCGTTCGACGGACTCCGCCAGGCCAGCGTCGACGGGGCGATCACGCTCAGGAACGCCAGCGGCTGCGGGCTGACCATCACCGGCGGCACCGAGGTCGGCCACGCGGCCGGCACCTACAGCCACGCCAACGGCTACAAGCTCGACTTCAGTCGCACCACCTGCCTGACCACCTGGGTGCACAACACCTACACCTACATCGGCCTGCGGGGTGACGGCGCTGCGCAGTACCGCTCGGCCTCCGGCAACGTCTACGCCGACGAGGGCAACCACTGGGACGTGACCTACTACAACTGCGGCGGCTGCTGACCTGCCTCACCGTCGGGCCGGCCGGACCCCCACAATGGGGTCATGGCCGGTCCTGAGCGCGCACCCGACAGCGGTGTGCCGAGGCACGTGAGCCCCGACGAGGCGCTGATCCACAGCTGGCTCGGTGACTACACGTTCGACACTCGTGGCGACACTCGTGGCGACACTCGTGGCGACGGCGACGATGTCGACGCGCTCGGCCGCGACTTCGAGTACCGACCGGGCGAGACCAGCGGCGTGCACTCGGTCGACCCGGAGGCCGTCGCCCGGGCCCGCCAGTTCCGCGACGTGCTGGGCCGCTTCGCCTCCGGCGTCACGGTCGTGACGGGCGTCGACGGCGACACGCCGGTCGGCCTGACCTGCCAGAGCTTCACGTCGGTCTCGCTCGACCCGCCGCTCGTGCTCTTCTGCCCGGCCCGCACCTCCCGCGCCTGGCCGCTGATCTGGCGGTCCGGCTCGTTCTGCGTCAACGTGCTGGCCGACGACCAGGTCGAGATCTCCGACGTGATGGCCAGTCGTGGCGCCGACAAGTTCGCGGGCCTGTCGTGGCGCCCCAGCCGCACCACCGGCTCGCCGCTCCTGAGCGGTGCCGCGGCGTACGTCGACTGCTCCATCACGGCGGTGCACGAGGCGGGCGACCACTTCGTGGTGATCGGCCGCGTGCAGGACCTGGCGGTCGGCGAGGGTGTGCACGCGCTGACCTTCCACCGCGGTCGCTACGGGTCGACCGGCAGCTGACCGGCCCGCGCTGACCCACGCGCAACAAATGGCGTGCGGTCGGACCGGTCCGTGCGGCACCCTGAGGGACATGGAGCTGCGCGAGGTCGGTGCCGAGGATGCCGACGGGATCGCCGAGCTGGTCCGCCTCACCAACGCGGCGCGCGCGGTCGACTCGCCCTTCCAGATGGTCGCGACGGCGTACTCCGTCGAGATGGCCATCCGGCACGGCTGGGACGGCGAGCCCGGGCGGCACCTCCTGGCCGCGGCGGCGGGTGACGTGGTCGGCTCCGTGGTGGTGAGCACCACGGAGTACGACAACCCCGAGCTCGCGTTCCTCGACCTCGTCATCGACCCCGCCCTGCGACGTCGAGGTCACGGATCGGCGCTGCTGGAGGCCGCGCTCGACGTGTGCCGCGAGATGAACCGCCCCAACGTGACGGCCGAGGCGTGGTACGACGACGGGGTCGACGCCTTCGCCCGGGCTCGCGGGTTCCGGCGGGCCATGGTGTCGGCGCGGCGGCGCCACGACCTCCTCGACCTGCCCGACGGGCTGGTCGACGAGCTGCGCGCCGAGGCCCAGCCGCACGCCCGCGACTACGAGCTGGTGCGCATCCACGGGCGCACCCCCGACGAGCTGGTCGAGCGGCTCGCCGAGGCGGCGGCAGCGATCAACGACGCGCCCCTCGACGACCTGGACATCGAGGACGACGCGTTCCCGCCGGAGCGCATCCGCGCCTACGAGGACGCCCAGCTGGCCCGGGGGCCGGTCCTCTACCGGGTCATCGCGCTGCACCGCGACTCAGGTGAGATCGCGGGGCACACGGTCGTGGCCGTCGATCCGGAGCAGCCGACGTACGGCGAGCAGCACGACACGTCGGTGGTCGCCCGACACCGTGGTCACCGGCTCGGTCAGCTGCTGAAGGCCGACATGGTGAGCTGGCTGCGTGAGGTCGAGCCACAGCTCGCGCACGTGGACACGTGGAACGCCGTGTCCAACGAGCACATGATCGGCGTCAACGAGCGGCTCGGCTACCGACTGCTGGCGCAGGGTGCGCTCTACCAGCGCCGGTTGGACTGACGCCTACTCCTCGAACGTGTAGCCGAACGCCTCGATGTCCTTGGCGTAGACCTCCGCGACCCGCTGACGGGTGCGGTCGTTGTAGTAGTCGACGTGGGTGCCGTGCTTCGACTTGTTGCGGTGCGGAGGCTCCTCGGCCGGCAGCCCGAGCCGCTCGGCGACGATCATCAGGTCGCGACCCAGGGTCTCGGTGCGGCCGATGAAGTCCACCTGCTTGCGCTTGGCGGTGAGGTAGTCGATCTGGGCGAGGCCCACGCGCGGCAGGTCGACGGGGCCACGCATCACGAACTCCTCGAAGTCGGCGTAGCCGGCGACTGCGCGCCACTGCTCGTTGCCGTCCTTCATGCCTCCGCGCTCGACCTGTGGCTTGCCGGAGGCAGGGCCCCAGGTGCGGTTCCAGGCCTCCATCATGGAGTACCAGGACACCATCCGCTTCCACGGGTTCCGGACGAACCCGAACGAGAAGTAGTCGACGGTCTCGGGGTAGTTGCGCAGGATGTAGCCGAGCCGGGCGTGCCGCACGTTGCCGGTGATCGGGTCGTCGACGTGGGCGTCGAGGAACTGCTGGATCGAGACGCCTCCGGTCTTCGGCACGTGGACGAAGACCATCTTGAGCTGTGGCGAGATGAGCACGCCGAGGAGGCTACTTCACCGCCTCGGCCTCAGCGGGCCTGGCTACGCCGGCTGCGGGCGCCGGACAGCAGGAGCATCGTGCCGATGAGCACCAGCCCGGTGCCGGTCACCCCGGCCAGGAGCATGTCCTCGGCGAGCCCGGTGGCCGGCAGGACACCGGGGCCACCGCCACCGCTGGCTCCGGCGACCTCGCCGCCGCCGCTACCCCCGCTGCCGCCGCCGCCGCTGCCGCCGCCGCCGCCGCTGCCGCCGCCACCGCCGCTGCCACCGGCGCCGCCGCTACCGGCGACCGACGGAGTCGGTGTGGCCACTGCCGGCGTGGTCGGTGGTGCGGTCGTCGGTGGTGCCGTGGTCGGTGGTGCGGTCGTCGGTGGTGCGGTCGTCGGTGGTGCGGTCGTCGGTGGTGCGGTCGTCGGTGGTGCGGTCGTCGGTGGTGCGGTCGTCGGTGGTGCGGTCGTCGGTGGTGCCGTGGTCGGTGGTGCGGTCGTCGGTGGTGCGGTCGTCGGTGGTGCGGTCGTCGGTGGTGCGGTCGTCGGTGGTGCGGTCGTCGGTGGTGCGGTCGTCGGTGGTGCCGTGGTCGGTGGTGCGGTCGTCGGTGGTGCCGTGGTCGGTGGTGCCGTGGTCGGTGGTGCCGTCGTCGGTGGTGCCGTGGTCGGTGGTGCCGTCGTCGGTGGTGCCGTCGTCGGTGGTGCCGTCGTCGGTGGTGCGGTCGTCGGTGGTGCCGTGGTCGGTGGTGCCGTGGTCGGTGGTGTCGAGGTGTGCGTCGAGCTGGGTGGAGCGGTGCTGGGATGGTGGGTGCCTCCCGACGTGGACGCGCTGCCCGTGTCGTCGTCGGCGAGCGCCGCTCCGACACCGAATCCGATGGATACGGTCACAATCGTGACGAAGAGCGTGACGCCGACTGCCAAGAGGCTCTGTCGCACTGCTGAGCGATCCATGAAGTTTCCCCAATCCGAGCGCCGCGCGGCCACGCGACCTGCGTTCAGTCAATGACCGTCCCTTGCCCACCGCACAGGTGCATCATCAATGCTGAGTACGTGGTGGCGCCCGGCCTGATTCGTCCGGTAATCGGTCGTCGGGCGGGCTTCCGGGCGGGAGTCTGGACCGACGCGCCGGCCCGGGGCCCGGCGAGCGCAGGAGAGGGGGTGCTCGGCTGACTGTTGTCAGCGGTCGAGCGGCCAGTTGCGGGACGCCCAACCGGCCGTGCCGTCCGAGACGTTGATCGCGTCGACGCCCTCGCCCTGGAGGAAGTCGACCATCGCCCGGCTACGACCGCCGCTCTGGCAGATCACCAGGACACGCTGGTCCGCCGGCAGCTCCGCCACCCGGTTGGGAAGCTCGCCCATCGGGATGTGCACGGCTCCGGGGACGTGTCCTGCGGCGTACTCGTCGGCCTCGCGCACGTCCAGCACGAACCCGCCCGCGGCGTGCTCCGCAGCGAACGTGTCGAGGTCGAGCTCGTCGGGGTGGTCCTTCTGCTGGGCGATCTGGCGGTGCACGTCGGCCATGTCCAGCCCGCGCACGGCCTCGATGACCCCCTGCAGCTGTGCCGGCGGCAGCGCACCCGGCTGCGAGAAGACGAGGATGCCCTCGCGGAAGGCCATCAGCGTCGGGATCGACGTGATCTGGGCCATCGCCGCCAGCTCCTTCTCGGCCTCGGTGTCCACCTTGCCGAACACGATGTCGTCGTGCTCGACGGCCGCCCTCTCGTAGACGGGCGCGAACTGGCGGCACGGGCCGCACCAGGCGGCCCAGAAGTCGACGAGCACGATGTCGTGACCGGTGACGGTGTCCTCGAAAGATGCGTTCGTCAGCTCGAGCAGTGGCACGGGTTCTTCTCCTGATGGGTCGCGGTCGGGGCACCTCGACCGTACCGGGCGCATGATGGAGACATGGATGGTCATGAGGAGAACGGCGAGTACAGCGTCGACGACGAGACCCAGCTGCAGGCGGAGGACACCCTCGACGACCGTGGCGTCGACGACGTGCTCGACGAGGGCGTCGTCACCCGCGAGCGCTGGTCGAGCGCCCAGGGGTTCGGGAACACGGTCGCCGAGCAGCGCGAGGGTGCCTCCATCGACCGGCAGCTCCGCTGGGAGGAACCGGAGGCCGCCAGCGACGAGTGGACGGGGGAGTGGAACCCCGATGAGTCGTCAGCCGAGGAGCCGCCCGGTGACGAACGCTCTGGCCGGTTGGTGGCTGACAGCGACTCCGACGACCGGTTCGTCTCCGACGTGGGCATCGACGGCGCCGGCGCGAGCGCCGAGGAAGCGGCCATGCACGTCATCGACGACAGCGGGCTCTGAGCGCTGTGCCCCTGACGCCGTACGGCGCGCGCCGCAGCAGGCTGCCCGCCCCGCCCGGCACCGTGTGGGACTCGCTCGTCGACCCCCGCCGGGTCGGCGCCCGGCCCTGGCTGGCCCTGGCGGACGACGAGGTGGAGCCGCGGCTGCTCGACGGCGAACGACCCGTCCGGGTGGTGTGGTCGTCGCCGTGGCCGGCACGACCGCACGACCAGGTGCACATCGTGCTGGCGCCACACGGGCTCGAGACTGCCGTCGGCTACACCCTGCTGACTCCGGACGAGCCCCCGGATCCCACGACGGCCGAGCGGCTGCGCCGTCGGATCAGCGTGCTGCTCTTCGCCGAGCTGCGCGAGTCCTACGGGCAGTGACGGCGACGAGGGTGAGCGAGTCGTCTCCTCGTCCGCATCGCCCGGCGGCGCTCCTCGGCGCCACACGCGACGTCACGGTTGCTCGCGCCGGCCGATCCGCTCCGTGACGAGCGAGAGGCGCTCGATGAGCTCGGGGATCTGGCTGGTCTTGCGAACCGCGCCGTTGACGCCGTCGGCCACCAGCCGAACATGCGGCCCGAATGTTCCACTGTCGGCATGGCTCGCGAACCACCCGTCGATAGCCAGGACCTGGCCGTAGATGCCGGTCTCCATGCTCGCGGCGGCGTCCTCGTGCTCGCGCGCTTCGTCGATCCCAGACCTTCCCATCTTCGAACGATAGGTCTGGCGGTCTTGGACGTCACCGCTCACACCGGTCGCCCCCCGGCAGGTCGTGGGCGTGCTTGCGCACCCACCGGTCAGCTGAGGGGTGGGGTGGTCAGCCGGGGTCGGTGCCGGTGGGGTCGGTGGTGAACCGGTGGCCGTGGGGGCTGCTCCAGGTGTACGTCGCGGGGCCGGTGCGCTCATATCGCCAAGCGGAGTGGGTCTTCAGGCGGTGGTGTCTTCGGCAGAGCGCGGCGAGGTTGTCTGTGGAGGTCTCGCCACCCTGTTCCCACGGGACGATGTGGTCGAGGTCGCAGGACCTCGCTGGTCGGGTGCACCACGGGAACACGCATTGCCGGTCGCGGAGAACGACCTGTTCCCGGAGCCGATCCGAGGGCTGATACCCGTCGCAGGTGATCGGCTCGTTGAGGTCGAGAACCGGTTTCACGACCACCTGCGTCCTGCTCTGACCGCACCAGTGCCGGACCTGGTCGAGAGTGGCCAGGGTGCCGCGCTCGAGCGGGGCGACCGGGTCGCCCTCCGTGAGGTGGACATGCAGGACCACCTGCCGGCTGACTGAGCCTTGGTCTCGAGACAGGCGCTGCGCGCCTTCCTCAACCAGCGGCAACGACAGCTGGCTCCGCGCCATCTCGCCCACCGCTGCCGCACGCCGGGCATCGAATGGCTCGTCGGACCCGAGTGCCTTCAGGGTTTCCGCACCATGGGCGACTGCGGCGGCGAGGTCGAGGGCGTCGGCGAGGTCGAGCTCGGCGGTGACGCGCATGGTGCCGGCGAAGGAGACCTGCTCCTCCTCGATCGTGACGTGCCGGACGTCCTCTGCGGCCCGTGCTTCGGCGGCTGCGCGGGCGGGGTCGAACCGGACGACCGCAGCGTCGACCAACCGGTCAACGGCCGAGACCGAGGTGCGGTGCGCGAACGGTGCGAGGTGGGCGTCGACGTACGCCGCCGCCTCTCGGGACAGCCCCGCGTGGATGGTGGTCTCCGCGATCCGCCGGGCCCGCCACGAGGGGAGGTCACCTGTCTGGACGCGGCGCCAGAGCCTGGGGAGCCGGTGCCGCAGCTCGAGGGCCTGGCCGATGAGGTGCTTGGCCGACACTGTCGAGATGCCGAGCACGGCACCGAACTCGGCGATGCAGAACTCCGCCACGAAGGGTGCCCCCGGTCCGGCGACCGGCTCCTCGTGCTCGGACCCGCCACCGAGCCAGAACGCCGCCGCGTCGTCGATCGTCTCGGCGGGGTGCAGGTCCGCCCAGTCACAGGCCGCGACCAGCAGGTCGGCCTCCGCAGCATCAGCAGCGACCCGGGGCGGAGCGGGCGAACGCGAGCACCGCGGACGCGGTGTCGGGGAGCTCGCTGGTCGTGATCGCCATACCAGAACCCAACCACCGACCACCGACATTTCCGGGCCGGATCAGGCGTGCGTCGCCCAGACTGTGGACAGCTGTTCGAACCGATTCCCGACGTCGTCCGATGGTGAGCTCATCTGACCGGTTCCGGGGGGATCACTGATCTTGACGAAGGCAGCCGTCGTCAGTCCGAGGGTCGCCTCGTCGAGGCTCGGGCCCACGAGAGCGCCCCGGCGGAGCCACCCGTCGTACGAGGCACACCACCGCAGAAGGGAGCCATCGGACTCCCTCCAGAGCACGATGTCCCCGGGCTCGATGCGGGTCCATCTGTCGAGTGCCTCGGCTTCGGCCATTCCAGCTCCAAGCTCGCGCGCGGTGCGCGGTCTCGACCGTACGCCGCGCGGGGTCCGCAGCCACTGCCTCCCCAACCCTGAGGCGGGCGCTACCAGCCCCGCGCCCGCCACTCGGCAAGGTGCGGCCGCTCGTCCCCGAGCCGGCCGTCGTTGCCGTGACCGGGGTAGAACCACGTGTCGTCGGGGAGGGTGCCGAACAGCTTGGCCTCGACCTCGCCGATGAGCTGGACGAAGGCGTCGGCGTCACCGAACGTCGAGCCGACACCGCCGGGGAAGAGGCAGTCGCCGGTGAACAGGTGCGGGCGGCCGTCGGGATCGTCGTACACGAGGCAGATCGACCCAGGGGTGTGGCCGGCGATCGTGATGACCCGCAACGAGCAGGTGCCGACCTCAAGGGTGTCGCCCTGCAGGAGGCGGCGGGTGACGTCGACGCCGGTCTGCTCGGTGATGGCGTCCGCGTCCGGCTCTCCGGCGATTACGACGGCGCCGGTCGCCGCGACCACGTCGGCCAGCGCGCGGTGGTGGTCCCAGTGCTGGTGGGTCGTCACGACCGAGCTCAGGCCGTCGGACCCCACCAGGTCGAGCAGCAGGCCGGACTCGGCGGCCGCGTCGATCAGCACCTGGTCGCCGGTGTCGGTGCAACGCAGCAGGTAGCAGTTGTTGGACATCTTGGGGTCGACGGCCAGCTTGGTGATGGTCAAGGCGCCCACCTCGCGGGTCTGGGCCGGTCCGCCGGGCGTGACCTCTCCGGTGTACGTCATGGCGCTCACCAGCTCCCGACCTCGGGAAGCGTCCCGGTCTCGGCCGTCAGGCCGCCACCGTCACCGCGGCCGGTGATCCACCAGGCCAGGTCGACCACGGTGCCGGCGATCCAGGGTCCGCCCTCACCGCCCACCGCCCACGACCGGCCGACGTCGCTGGCGCGCAAGGTGACGGGCCCGTGCCTCTCGAGGCGCCTGGAGTGAGTGGTCAGCAAGTCGGTGGCGAACTCCCTGGACCACATCGTCCGGTCGTAGCCCGCGCCGAGGTCGACATGGTGGATCTCGACCTCGCCGAGCCGCCGGCTCGGCACCTCCGCGGCCGGGTAGGTCGCGTCGCTGTCCGGGGTGCGGCGCACAATGCCGGTCCAGCCCTGCTCGGGCATCCGCGCACAGGCGTCGGCGAAACCGGTCGTCGCCGCGAGGAGCCGCTCGCGCAGCTCCGAGGGCTCGGCGGTCGCTAGCTCCTCGACGTCGTTGTCGCGGGCCTCGCTCGAGGGATACATCGCCACCTCCTCACCCGCGGCCAGGCCGGTCAGCACCCCGGCCAGCGCCTCGCCGTTGAGGACGAGATGGGCGATGACGTGAGCACGGGTCCATCCGGGCAGCAGCGATGGCTCGGCGAACGCCTCGTCGGTGAGGCCGTCGACCGTCCGAGTCAGTGACCGGGTGGCGTCGGGGAGCAGCTCGAGTGCGGACATGTGGCCATTGAACCGCATGCGAGGGAGTGTCCTACGGTGGCGGGATGCACCGGTTCTCGAGCATCGCCGTGATCGACGCCCGAGGCTGGTTGCTCCTTCAGGAGCGCGACGAGCACCCCGCCCTCGACCCCGAGTGCTGGGGGCTGCCCGGAGGCGGTGTCGAGGAGGGCGAGACCTTCGAGCAGGCGGCCTATCGCGAGCTCGAGGAGGAGACCGGCATCGCGCTGGCCGCCGGTGTCTTGACCCTGCAGGGCGAGTACTCGTTCTTCAGCCCTCCGTGCGGCGCCGACGACGAGTTCGCGCTGTACGTCGCGCACCTCGACCTCACCGACGACGACGTCGAGTGCCACGAGGGTCGCCAGATGGTGTTCGTCGACCCGGCCGCGCTGGGTGACCTGCCTCTCACGGGGTCGCTGAGGATCGCCCTGCCGGACCTGCTCGACTCCGGTCGCGGCGCCGAGATCACCTAGACTCGAATGCTGCACACCGCAGCGGGAAATGGATGGAGTCACATGGGGCACCTGGAGTCGATCTCGACCCCGCGCGACCTGCGAGATCTCGGCGACGCCGAGCTCGCCGCACTGGCCGCGGAGATCCGTGACTTCCTCATCTCGACCTGCGCCCGCACGGGTGGCCACATCGGCCCCAACCTCGGCGTGGTCGAGCTGACCATGGCCATCCACCGGGTCTTCGACTCCCCGCGCGACCGCGTCGTGTTCGACACCGGGCACCAGGCCTACGTCCACAAGCTGCTCACCGGTCGCAAGGCCGGCTTCGAGAAGCTCCGCCAGGAGGGTGGCGTCAGCGGCTACCCGAGCCAGGCCGAGTCCGAGCACGACATCGTCGAGAACTCCCACGCCTCCACGTCCCTCTCGTACGCCGACGGGCTGGCCAAGGCCTACCGCATCCGCGGCGAGGACCGGCACGTCGTGGCCGTCATCGGCGACGGAGCACTGACCGGCGGGATGGCCTGGGAGGCCCTCAACAACATCGCGGTCGCCCAGGACAGCCGGCTCGTCATCGTCGTCAACGACAACGAGCGCTCCTACACGCCGACCGTCGGCGGTCTCGCCACGGCACTCACCACGCTGCGCACCAACCCCCGCTACGAGCAGATCCTCGATCTCGTCAAGAAGCGCCTCAACGCCGTGCCGGGCGTCGGCCACGCGACGTACGACGCACTGCACGCGGTCAAGAAGGGCATGAAGGACGCCCTGGCCCCGCAGGGCCTCTTCGAGGACCTCGGGCTCAAGTACGTCGGCCCGGTCGACGGCCATGACCGCGTCGCCATGGAGCAGGCCCTGGCCAAGGCCAAGCGGTTCGGCGGTCCGGTGATCGTGCACGCGATCACCCGCAAGGGCTTCGGCTACGACCCCGCCGAGCGACACGAGGCCGACCAGTTCCACGGTCCGGGCCCGTTCGACGTGCAGACCGGTGCCGAGAAGCCGAAGGGCAAGATCTGGACCGACCACTTCTCCGACGCCATGGTCGAGGTCGGGGAGCGTCGCCGGGACGTCGTGGCCATCACGGCGGCGATGATGCACCCCGTCGGGCTCGATGCCTTCGCGCGCCGGTTCCCCGAGCGCACCTTCGACGTCGGCATCGCCGAGCAGCACGCCGTCACCTCGGCTGCAGGTCTCGCGATGGGCGGCCTGCACCCGGTGTTCGCGGTCTACGCGACGTTCCTGAACCGTGCCTTCGACCAGGTCCTGATGGACGTGGCACTGCACAGGTGCGGTGTCACGTTCGTGCTCGACCGGTCCGGCGTCACCGGCGACGACGGCGCCAGCCACAACGGCATGTGGGACATGTCGATGCTCCAGCTCGTGCCGGGCCTGCGGCTCGCCGCGCCGCGCGACGCGGCCCGGGTCGGGGAGCTTCTCGACGAGGCCGTCGAGGTCGACGACGCCCCGACGGTGGTGAGGTTCCCCAAGGGCCCGCCCCCTGCCGACATCCCGGCGATCGGCAGGGCCGGCGGCGCCGACGTGCTCGTGCGCAACGGCACGCACGACGTGCTGGTGGTCGCGGTGGGCTCGATGGCCGAGGTCGCCGTCGACGTCGCGGAGCGGCTGGTCGCGCAGGGCATCGGGGTCACCGTCGTCGACCCGCGCTGGGTCAAGCCGGTCGATCCCGCGATCATCGGGCTGGCCCGCGACCACAGGCTCGTGGTCAGCATCGAGGACAACGGCCGCATCGGCGGATGCGGCGCGGTGCTGCTGCAGACGCTCAACGACGCCCGGGTCGGCACCCCGTTCCGGTTGCTCGGGATCCCGCAGGAGTTCCTCGGGCACGCCAAGCGGGCAGCGATCCTCGAGCGCATCGGCCTGACCGCCCAGACGATCGCGCGCGACATCGTCGAGGACGTCACCGCCGTGCGCGACGGACACGCCCTCGTCGACGCCGACCCGTCCTGACCCTGCCGATCCCGGCGGTGCTGCGCGGCGTGGGTCCCGGCCGACGGCGCGGTGCGGAGCATGAGGTGGCGACAACGGGGTACCCAGCCGCACAGTCATCTCGCGGATGGAGAGTGCCATGTCGTCAGGCTCCGAGACAGGTCGGATCACCACCGACATCCCGGCCCGGATGGATCGCCTGCCCTGGGCGCGGTGGCACTGGATCGTGGTGCTCGGGCTCGGCACGGTCTGGATCCTCGACGGGATCGAGGTCACCATCGTCGGGTCCCTGTCCGACGCGCTCAAGCCCGCGGACACCGGCCTCGGCCTCTCCAGCTCCGACATCGGCCTCGCCGGTGCGGTGTACGTCGCCGGCGCCTGCTTCGGCGCGCTGCTGTTCGGCCAGCTGACCGACCGGTTCGGTCGCAAGAAGCTGTTCCTGATCACCCTCGGCGTCTACCTCGTCGGCACCGTCCTGACGGCCTTCTCGATGAACCCGATGTGGTACTTCGTCTGCCGCTTCGTCACCGGCGCCGGCATCGGCGGGGAGTACGCCGCGATCAACTCCGCCATCGACGAGCTGATCCCCGCGAAGTACCGCGGTCGCATCGACATCGCCATCAACGGCTCGTTCTGGATCGGTGCTGCCCTGGGTGCCATGCTCACCGTCCCGCTCCTCGACCCGTCGGTGGTGGGCAACCAGGAGCTCGGCTGGCGCGCCGCGTTCGCTCTGGGCGCCGTCTTGGCCGTCGGGATCCTCTTCGTGCGCAGGAACGTGCCGGAGAGCCCGCGCTGGCTGTTCATCCACGGTCGCGAGGAGGAGGCGGAGAGGATCGTCCGCGACATCGAGCAGACCGTGGAGCGCGAGTCCGGAACGTCGTTGGCCGGCGTCACGGAGACCCTCACGATCCGCCAGCGCAGGACGATCCCGCTCACCACGATCGCCAGGACAGTGTTCACCCTCTACCCGAAGCGCACCGTCCTGTGCCTGTCGCTGTTCATCGGTCAGGCGTTCCTCTACAACGCCTTCTTCTTCACCTACGGCGACAGCCTGGCGACCTTCCTCGACGTCAAGCAGACCGGGTGGTACATCGCGGCGTTCGCGGTCAGCAACTTCGCCGGCGCCCTCCTCCTGGGCTCGCTGTTCGACACGGTCGGCCGCGTCAAGATGATCTCCGGCACCTACGTCGTGTCCGGCGTCCTGCTGGCCGTGGCAGGTCTCCTGCTGGGCAACCTCAGCGCCGTCCAGCTGACGATCTTCGGCATGGTGATCTTCTTCTTCGCCTCCGCCGGCGCCAGCGCGGCGTACCTGACGGCCAGCGAGGTCTTCCCGATGGAGACCCGGGCCCTGTGCATCGCGTTCTTCTACGCGATCGGCACCGCGGCCGGCGGCATCAGCGGCCCGCTGTTCTTCGGCAAGCTCATCGACGACGCGACCGCCTCCGGTGACATCGCCGGCATCGCGCCCGGCTACTTCGTCGGGGCCGCCCTGATGATCGCCGGCGGGATCGTCGCGATCTTCCTCGGCGTGCACGCCGAGCAGGAGACGCTGGAGAACATCGCCAGGCCGCTCACCGCCGAGGACGACGACTCGACGGGTGCCGACTCCGACGAGAACGCGCCGGCACCCGTGTGATGTCGTACGACGCGCCGGGTCGATCGATGACCTACTCGAAGGTAAGTCGTAGGTTCGCGCCATGAGCGTCTTTCGCACCAAGTCGGTCGAGCAGTCCATCGCCGAGACGGAGGAGCCAGAGCACCGGCTCAAGAAGAACCTGGGAGCGCTCGACCTGACGATCTTCGGTGTCGGCGTGATCATCGGCGCCGGCATCTTCGTCTACACCGGGCAGGTGGCGGCCACCAACAGCGGTCCGGCGATCGCGATCTCGTTCGCGATCGCGGGCCTGGCCTGTGCCCTGGCCGCCCTCTGCTACGCGGAGTTCGCGTCCACGGTGCCGGTCGCGGGCAGCGCCTACACCTTCAGCTACGCGACGTTCGGCGAGCTCATCGCCTGGATCATCGGCTGGGACCTCGTGCTGGAGTTCACCGTCGGTGCCTCGGCCCTCGCCGCCGGCTTCTCCGGCTACCTGCAGAACGTGCTCGACGGGACGCCCCTGGAGATCCCGGCCTCGCTGGGGTCGGCGTCCGACGGCGTGGTCAACCTGCCCGCCGTGCTGATCTCGCTGTTGGTGGCCGGCGTCCTGATCGGCGGGATCAGGCTCTCGAGCCGGGTCAACCAGGTCGTGGTCGCCATCAAGCTCGCGGTCGTCGGGTTGGTCATCGTCGTGGGCGTCGCCTACATCAAGACGTCGAACTACTCGCCGTTCATCCCCGAGAGCCGGCCGCCCGCCGGCGGCGAGAGCTCGTTCTGGAAGACCCCCCTGATCTCCAGCATCTTCGGCCTGGACCCGGCCGTCTACGGCATCGGCGGCGTGATCGCGGGTGCGGCGATCGTCTTCTTCGCCTTCATCGGCTTCGACGTGGTCGCCACCACGGCCGAGGAGACCCGAGACCCGCAGAAGAACGTCCCGATCGGCATCTTGTCGTCGCTCGCCATCGTCACCGTCCTCTACATCGCGGTCTCCCTGGTGGTCACCGGCATGCAGAGCTACACCGACATCGACCCCGAGGACGCCGCCCCGCTCGCGACGGCGTTCGACGCGGTGGGGGTCGGCTGGATCGCCAACGTCATCGCGGTCGGCGCCACGATCGGGCTCACGGTCGTCGTCCTCATCTTGATGATGGGCCAGACCCGGGTGGCCTTCGCGATGGCCCGCGACGGCCTGCTGCCGCCCGTGCTGGCCAAGGTCCACCCGACGTTCGGCACCCCGCACGTCATCACCGCGATCACCGGCATCGGGGTGGCCCTGCTGTCAGGCTTCGTCGACTTCGAGACCCTGGGGGACCTGGTCAGCATCGGCACGCTCTTCGCGTTCGTGCTGGTGTCGGTCGGGGTTCTCGTGCTGCGGCGTACGCGCCCGGACCTGCCCCGCGCGTTCCGCACACCGGCCGTGTGGCTCGTGGCCTCCCTGTCGGTGCTGCTGTGCGTCTACCTGATGCTGAACCTCATCGGCGAGACCTGGCTGCGGTTCCTGATCTGGATGCTGGTCGGCCTCGTCGTCTACTTCACCTACTCCCGCAAGCACAGCCGGGTCGGTCTGCGCGAGGCCGAGCCGGCGGCGGCGGCCCCGCCGCGCGGCTGACCCGGCGGCGGGACCGCATCACGCGGGAATTCGGGGTCACTCGGCCTCGCCCAACGGCAGGACCACCCCGCCGTCGATCGTGCCGATGGCGTCGGCCGCGACCGTGCAGGCGCCGCCGACGTCGCAGGTGAGCATGTCGACCGGCGTGGTCTCCCACGGCTTGTTGAGCCCGATGCCCACGTAGGTGTCGTCGTCGAGCCAGGCGTACCCCGCGAAGAAGGCGTAGCCGTCGGGCACCGCGTCGATCACCTCGCCAGTGGCGACGTCGAACACCTTGGCGCGGTCCGGATCGTCCTCCCCGAGCAGGTACGTCGCGCTGGGGGAGAGCGCGAAGCCGGTCCAGGCCTCGAGCTGCCGGCCAGTCGTGAGATCGGGACCGACCCGGTAGGGCTGGGCCGTGCCCCCCATCTCACGCGGCTGGTAGGCGATCCGGCCGTCCTGCACGTCGTCGATGTCGAACCTGTCGGCGTCGCCCAGCACGCGCTGGTCGTCGGTGCGGTGGTTCCAGGCCACGACACCTCGCGGATCGCGCACGTAGAGGACGTCGCCGTCGAGGGCGTAGACGACGGCCGAACCGGCCTGGTTGCGCTGCGTGCCGGTCGACGCCACGTTGCGCAGCGGCGAGGAGGTCACCCCTCCGGTCGTCTGGTCCAGCACCGCGAAGACCGGCAGGTCGCCGGCGGTGTCCACCCAGCCTGCCCGTGGACCGTCGGTGACCAGGTGCGGGCTGCGCCGGTCGGTGGTGCCGACCTCGAGGGTGCCGTCGCTGGTGGTCGACCACACGACGCCCGCGTCGTCGGCGTAGACCACGCCCCGGTCGGTCTGCACCATCGCCTTGGGCGCGGTGGGCACCTCGACGGTCAGGCCGTCGACGTGGAGGGAGGTCCCGAGGGCGTAGGCCGGCTGGTGCGATGCGAGGGCCGACGCGAAGGTGTCGGTGGCCTTGGGTGGCGCCGCCGTGGGGAGCAGCTGGGGCAGCGCCAACGCAGCGAGCACGGCTGCCGCGGCACCCCCGCCCACCAGGGCCGTGCGCCGGCGGGTGACACGTCGTTGGCCGTCGCGCACCATCGCGTCGACGTCGAGGTCGGGCGCGGGCAGGGCGTCGGCGCGGTCGTGCATGAGGTCGTTGAGCAGGCCGTTCATCGGGTCACCACCATCAGTTCGATCGGGAGGAGCTCGGCGGCGCCGGCCCCGGTTGCCTCGAGCTGCGTGCGCAGCTTCGCGAGCCCGGCCGAGACCTGGCTCTTCACGGTGCCCACGGCGCACCCCATGGCGTCGGCGGTCTGGGCCTCGGTGAGGTCCTCGTAGTACCGCAGCACGACCGCCGCACGCTGCCGGGCCGGCAGGGTCTGCAGGGCCGTCCAGAGCCAGTCGGTGCGGGTGACGTCGTCGGCGTGGCCCGGCCCGACCGCGTCGGGCAGCGTCTCGGTGGGGCGCTCGTTGGCCCAGCCCTTGCGACGGAACCACGAGATCGCCGTCGTCGTGATCGCCTTGCGGGTGTAGGCCTCGGCGGCCCGGGGGTCACGCAGCCGTGGCCACGCGACGTACGTCTTGGTCAACGCCTCCTGCACGAGGTCCTGGGCCAGCTGGGTGTCGCCGACCATGAGGTACGCCGCCCGGTGCAGGGCGCGCGAACGAGCGGCTACGAAGTCGGCGAAGGCCGCCGGATCGCGTCGTGCCATGAGTGATGCCTTTCCGAGGGAGGACTGGTACATGTTCCCTGACGCGGTTGACCGTCACGAAGGTTCGCCCGTCGGTGGAGTTTCCAGGGAATGGGAGCACCGGCGTGCGTGTTCAGCCGGGCGCCGCCCTATCGTGGGCCGGGCCATCTCGGCACCACCAGGAGGAACCACGTGTCCCAGGAGTCCAGGCTCGTGCACATCGTCGACGAGGTGCCCGAGCTCGACGGCGTCGACGACCTCACCATGGTCATGGTGCTCACCGGCTTCCTCGACGCCGGCCAGGCCGCCGACCACGCCGCGCAGTACCTGCAGGACGGCTCCGACGGGCCGGTCGTCGCCACCTTCGACGTCGACGTGCTCCACGACTACCGGGCGCGCCGGCCGGCGATGACGTTCGTCCGCGACCACTACGACGAGTACGACGCGCCCCGGCTCGCGGTGCGCCTGGTCCGGGACACCGGCGGGACGCCGTACCTGCTGCTGCGCGGGCCGGAGCCCGACACCCGGTGGGAGGGCTTCGCCGCGGCCGTGCGCGAGGTCGTCGAGCGTTTCGGCGTCCGACGGGTGGTCAGCCTGGGCGCCGTGCCGATGGCCGTGCCGCACACCCGGCCCATCGCCATCACCCCGCACGCCAACCGCCCGGAGCTGCTCGTCACCTCCAGCCCGTGGCAGAGCGAGCTGCGGGTCCCGTCGAGCGCCCAGGCGCTGCTCGAGGTGCGGCTGGGGGAGTGGGGCCACGACGCCCTCGGCTTCGTCGCGCACATCCCGCACTACCTCGCCCAGATGGACTACCCCGTCGCCTCGCTCACCCTGCTCGAGCACCTCGAGCTCGGCGGCCACCTCACCATCGACCTGACGCTGATGCGCGAGGCCGCCGAGGCGTGCGAGGTCGAGATCGCCCGCTACCTCGACACCAACACCGACGTCGGCGAGGTCGTGGCCGCCCTCGAGCAGCAGTACGACGCGTTCCGGCGCTCCGAGGAGAGCGGCTCGTCCCTGCTCGCACAGGACGAGCCGATGCCCACCGGCGAGGAGATCGGTCACCAGTTCGAGCAGTTCCTGGCCGGGCTCGACAGCGACGGCCCCAAGGACGGACCCCGTAACGGCATGGGCGACGGTCTGGGCGATGGGATGGACGACTGATGCCGGCCTCCGCGGCCGACCTGCTGCGACTGCTGGAGCTCGAGGACCTCGACGTCGACCTCTTCCGCGGCATCCAGCCGGAGACCACGCGGCAGCGGGTGTTCGGCGGCCAGGTGGCCGCGCAGGCGCTGGTGGCGGGGGCCCGCAGCGTCGACCCGGCCTACGCGCAGCACTCGCTGCACTCGTACTTCCTGCGGCCCGGCGACACGTCGGTCCCGATCATCTACGACGTCGAGCGCATCCGCGACGGCCGCAGCTTCGCCACCCGCCGCGTGGTCGCCCGCCAGCACGGCCGGGCGATCTACTACCTGACGGCCAACTACCAGCGCGCCGAGGCGGGCCTCGACCACCAGGACGTCATGCCGGAGGTGCCCGGGCCCGACGAGGGCTTCCCGATGGCAGACCTCGCTCGCCGGGCCTCCGAGAGCGCCGGCGACGACTGGGACCGCGAGTGGTCGGCGCTCGACATCAGGCACCTCGGCACCACGACCCGGGGCCTGACGCCCGACCCGGCCCACCCCGCCGAGGCGCGGATCTGGGTGCGGGTCAACGGCGACGTCGGCGACGACCCGCTCACGCACCTGGCTGCCTTCACCTACGCCAGCGACCTGACGCTGCTGGGCGCCGCCCTGGTCCCGCACGGCATCGACATCACCAGCCCCCGGCTGATGCCGGCCAGCCTCGACCACACGATCTGGTTCCACCGGCCGTTCCGCGCCGACCGGTGGTGGCTCTACGACCAGGTGTCCCCGTCCGCCTCGGGCGGCCGTGGACTGGCGCTGGCCCGGGTGTTCACCGAGGACGGCACGCTGGTCGCCACGGTGGCCCAGGAGGGGCTGATCCGGCTCCGCGACGAGAAATAGCGTGGCCTCTACCACTACAGCCTTGTAATTCACGGCATTTGCCCACGCGACACGCCGAGCGCTGACTACCTTGAGCCCTTCTGTGGCTCGTGTGACGTGGCCACTCCCCGAACCTCTCGAGGGTGGTCCCGTTGAGCCTCACCTGGTCCCATGCGTTCGTGCCGACCGCGACGGCCGTCGCCGTCGCCGGTGCGGTGATCGTCAGCGCCACGTCCGTCCTCGGTGCAGCCGCGCCCACGACCGCCGTCTCGCCGACCACCACCTACGACCTGCCGTTCTCGTGCGGCCAGGCATGGAGCGGTGCCACCCGTGCGCGGCACAGCCCGAGCCGCAACGCCATCGACTTCAACCGGGCCGACGACGCAGGCAGCAGCGTCGTGGCCGCGGGCCGCGGTGTGGTCACGACCGCCGTGAAGGTCGACCGAGGGGGCTACGGGCGCTACGTGGTCGTCGACCACGGGAACGGTGAGAGCTCGCTGTACGCGCACCTCAAGGCCGTGACCGTCCAACCGGGGCAGTCGGTCGACAAGGGCGCCCTGATCGGCGTCGTCGGCGCCTCGGGCAACGCCAGCGGGCCGCACCTGCACTTCGAGGAGCGCAGCGGCCGCTCGGTCGTCGGCGCGGTCATCGCCGGCGTCGGCTGGAAGGCCGGCACCACGACCTCCGCCAACTGCGTCGACGTCCCCCTCGCGGCGAGCCTCGCCGGAGACGCCGTGGCCGAGCTGATGGTGTTCCGGCGCACCGCGCGGGCGTCGTTCGAGGCCATGCCCACCGCGTCGTACGCCGGCGGCTCGACGCCCCTCGGTGCGGCCAGCGACGAACCGGTCGTGGGCGACTGGAACGGCGACGGCCTCGACGACCTCGGCGTGCGCTCGGCGCGCACCGGCACCTTCAAGCTCAGCAGCCCCTCAGGCCTGACCAAGGTCAAGTACGGCGTCCGCGGCGACCTCCCGGTGGCCGGTGACTGGAACGGCGACGGCCCGTTCGAGGTGGGCGTGCGCCGACCGTCGACGTCCTCGTTCCTCCTGCGTCAGGCCGACGGGACGACCAGCACGGTCGCGATGGGCGACGCCAACGACCTGCCGGTCACCGGTGACTGGAACGGCGACGGGGTGTCCGACCTCGGCGTCTACGACCAGGCCACCTCGACCTTCACCCTCCGGGTCGTCGGTCCCGGCGGCATCCCGGTGACCGCCGCCGTCGCGTTCGGTCTGGCCGGCGACCTGCCGGTGACCGGAGACTGGGACGGCAACGGCACCAGCGACGTCGGCACGTGGACCCCCGGCACGGCGATGTTCTCCCAGCGTCAGGCGCCGTTGGCGATGAGTGCCGCGCGCTCGGTGACCTCCGTGCAGTGGGGGAACCCGCGACGCTGAGCCCGTCAGGGGGCCAGGTCGTCGATGCACATGACGTTGCCCTCGCTGTCCTTGAACCACGCGGCATGGCCCATCTCGCCCATCGAGGCGATGTCTCCCTCCCAGGTGACCCCGGGCAGGTCATAGTGCTCGAACTGGAGCCCTTTGCCGGCGAGCTCCTCCACCTCGGCCCGGACGTCGCCGACGTGCCACTGGGCGATCGTGTGGCCGGCCAGGCCGGCGTACTCCGTCTCGTAGAGGAAGAACGTCGTCCCACCCGCGGTCGTGTAGACGAGCCCGCCCGGGTTGTCGTCGACGGGCGTGAGGCCGAGCGTGTCGGCATAGAAGCGGCGAGCCCGGGCCAGGTCTGCGGCCGGGATGTTGGCGGTCACCAAACTGTTGTTCAGCATGTCTGCTCCCTGAGGTCAGGGAGTGCCCGAGCGCTCCTCATCGCAACGTAGTACGCCCGGACGGCGTGTCAAGGGCGAGGCCGACCTGCCCGGCCCTCGGGCTCGACGAGCGCGGCCAGGCGCGCGAGCGACTGGCGCCACCCCAGCTCGTTGTCGGCGGTCGAGAGTCCTTCGGGCAGTCCCTCGTGGAGGGCGACCAGGTCGGTGCCACCCGCCTCCGCGTCGGAGAGGGTGATGGTCATCGTCATCTCGCTGCGCAGCGACGGGTCATCGGTCTCGAACTCGTCGACCTCGACGACCATCTCGTCCGGCACGAGCCGCACGAACCGGCCGCGGTAGGTGTCGGTGCCCGCGGTGGACTTCCCCCGGCCCGCCAGGGCGTCGTACGTCAGGGTCACCCGGAGGGTGCCGCCCTCACGGGCCTCGAACTCGTGCACCTCGCAGCTCATGCCGTACGGCACCCGCCACTGTCCGATCGCGTCGGGGTCGAGCAGCGCACGGTAGACGCGGGCGCGGTCCGCGTCGAGGTGGAAGGTGACCCGGGTCGACGCCATGCCCGACATCTTGACGCATGCCGGACGACCGGTGTTCGTCCTAGAGCGACCTGCTGCGCCCCACGAGGTGCGGTGCCCCGCTGCGCGGGTCGGTGAGCGAGAACGCCCAGCCGTCGTCTTGCTGCTCGAGCCCGAACGACACCGTGCCGGGCAGGAAGACCGGCTTCTTGAAGGCCGCCTCGACCCGCACCGCGTCGGGCAAGCGGTTCTCGACCGCGGCGACGGAGCGGGCGAGGGTCCACATGCCGTGCGCGATCTGGCGCTTGAAGCCCAGTGCCCTCGCGGTCAACGGGTAGAGGTGGATGGGGTTCAGGTCACCCGACACCCCGGCGTAGGTGCGGCCGAGGTCGGCCGGCAGCGACCAGTCGACGGTGCCGGGTGGGGTGGACTCGAGCTTGAGCCCCTCGGCGCCGTCCTCGTGGCCCCTGCCGCGACGCAGGTACGTCGACGTCGACTCCCACACGGTCTCGTCGGCCGCGGTGGCGGTCGTGACGAAGTCGAGAAGGATCCCCTTGGTGTGGAGCCGAGGCGCCGCGACCGACGTGGTGAGGTCGAGCGTCTCGCCGATCCGGACCGGCCGGTGCGAGGTGATGGAGTTCTCCAGGTGCACGGTGCCGATCGCCGGCCACGGGAACGCCGCGTCGCTCATGATCGCCATGTGCAGCGGGAAGGCCAGCAGGTGCGGGAACGGCAGCGGGGCCGTGTCCTTGCGCGGGAAGCCGCAGACCCGGGAGTACGCCGCGACGTCGGCCGCCTCGACCAGCACACCGTCACGCGAGCGGCTGAGGCCGCTGAACGTGCCGGGCGACGCCTTCTTGATGCCGGGCAGCTGGTTGATGCCGGGGACCGCCGGGAGGGCCGCCCTGACGAGGGTCGAGAGGCCGGCCACGTCAGGCACCCAGCATCATCTGGCCGCAGACCCGCACGACGTTGCCGTTGACGGCGGTCGAGCCGGGGGAGGCGTACCAGGCGATCGTCTCGGCCACGTCGACCGGCAGGCCGCCCTGGCTGAGCGCGTTGAGCCGCTGGCCGACCTCGCGGGTCGCGAACGGCACCGCGGCGGTCATCGCGGTGATGATGAACCCCGGCGCCACGGCGTTGACCGTGATGCCGTTGTCGAGCTCGTCGGCGAGGCTGTCGACCAGACCGATGACTCCGGCCTTCGACGCGGCGTAGTTGGTCTGTCCGACGTTGCCCGCGATCCCGGCGATCGACGCCACCCCGACGATCCGGCCGTTGTCGTTGATCACGCCCTGGTCGAGGAGCTCGCGGGTGATGGTCTCGGGTGCGGTGAGGTTGACCGCGACGACCGACTCCCAGCGATCTGCCGCCATGTTGGCGAGCTTCTTGTCGCGGGTGATGCCGGCGTTGTGGACGACGATGTCGACGCCGCCGTGCTCGGTGGCCAGGTGATGGGCGATGCGCTGCGCGGCGTCGCTGTGGGTGATGTCGAGGGCCAGGTGGTCCCCGTCGAGCTCCTTCATCAGGCTCACCAGGTCGCTGGCCGCCTGCGGCACGTCGACGCCGACCACGGTGGCGCCGTCGCGGTGCAGCACCCGCGCGATCTGCTCCCCGATGCCGCGGCTCGCCCCGGTCACGAGCGCGACCTTCCCCTCGAGCGGGCGCGACCAGTCGGCCACCTCACCGGCTTCGCTCGAGCCGTGGGCGCCGATGCGCACGACCTGGCCGGAGACGTAGGCCGACTTGGGGGAGAGCAGGAAGGCCAGGGTGGAGTCGAGCGCCGACTCCGCTCCCGGCGCGACGTACACGAGCTGGACGGTGCCGCCTCTGCCGATCTCCTTGCCGAGTGAGCGCGTGAAGCCCTCGAGGGCGCGCTGCGCTACCCGCTCGCCACCGGTGACCGCGCTCGGCTCCGTGCCCAGCACGACGATCCGCGGGCACGACTCGAGGCGGCGCATGAGCGGGGTGAAGAAGTCCTGGAGGGCGACGAGGCCGGCCGACGACGTGATCGCGGTGGCGTCGAACACCAGGGCCTTGAACCTGGTGTCTTCACCGGGTTCGCCGGCCACGGCGGTGATGCCGAGCCGGTCGAGCGACGCGGGCAGGGTGTCGGTGAGCCGACCGGCGCCACCGACCAGCACGGTGCCCTGCACGAGGGGGTCCCCGGCGGTGTAGCGCTCGAGCGACGTGGGGTTGGGCAGGCCGAGGTTCTTGACCAGCAGCCTGCCGAAGGGGGATGTCACGAAACCTTGGTAGCGATCACTCATGGTGTTATGTAACTTCCTGTGTAACTCGGTGTCCACACATGGTGATGTGGGCCTCAGTGCATTCCCTGAGGGCTGGGTGTCGGCAAGGATAGGAGCATGAACTCGAAGACTCGCAAGGTTGCCGTCCTCGGCGGCAACCGGATCCCGTTCGCCCGCTCCAACTCCGTCTACGGCGACGCCTCCAACCAGGAGATGCTGACCGCCGCCATCGACGGGCTGGTGACCCGGTTCGGGCTCGAGGGCGAGCGGCTGGGCGAGGTGGTCGCCGGCGCCGTGCTCAAGCACGCCCGCGACTTCAACCTCACCCGCGAGTGCGTGCTCGGCTCGAAGCTGTCGGCCGAGACGCCCGCCACCGACATCCAGCAGGCCTGCGGCACCGGCCTCCAGGCCGCGATCCAGGTGGCCAACAAGATCGCCCTCGGTCAGATCGAGGTCGGCATCGCCGGGGGCTCCGACACCACCTCCGACGCGCCGCTCGCCGTCGGTGAGCGGCTGCGCAAGAAGCTGATCAAGGTCAACCAGGCCAAGGACACGATGGGTCGGCTGGCCGCGCTGGCCGCCATCCGCCCCGGCGACATCTCGGTGGCGGTCCCGCAGAACAGCGAGCCGCGCACCCGCAAGTCGATGGGCGAGCACGCCGCCCTGACCGCCCTCGAGTGGCGCGTCGGCCGCGAGGAGCAGGACGAGCTGGCCGCCCGGTCGCACCACAACCTCGCGAGGTCCTACGACGAGGGCTTCCACGACGACCTGGTCACGCCGTTCCGCGGCGTCGAGCGCGACACCAACATGCGCCCCGACTCGTCGGTCGAGAAGCTCGCCACCCTCAGGCCGGTCTTCGGCAAGGGCGAGGCCGCGACCATGACGGCCGGCAACTCCACGCCGCTGAGTGACGGCGCCTCCGCGGTCCTGCTCGCCTCGGACGAGTGGGCCGAGGAGCACGGGCTGCCCGTGCTCGCCTACCTGACGGCGTACGAGACTGCTGCCGTGGACTACGTGCACGGCCACGAGGGCCTGCTGATGGCTCCCGCCTACGCCGTCGCCCGGATGCTCGAGCGCGAGGGCCTGACGCTGCAGGACTTCGACTACTACGAGATCCACGAGGCGTTCGCCTCGCAGGTGCTCTCGACGCTGAAGGCCTGGGAGGACCCGGTGTTCTGCAAGGAGCGCCTGGGTCTCGATGCGCCGCTCGGCTCGATCGACCGCGACAAGCTCAACGTCAACGGGTCGTCGCTGGCGGCCGCGCACCCGTTCGCCGCGACCGGCGGGCGCATCGTGCCGGTGATGGCCAAGCTGCTCAACGAGCGCGGCTCGGGGCGTGGCCTGATCTCGATCTGTGCCGCCGGCGGCCAGGGCGTCGTGGCGATCCTGGAGAAGTGACGCCCCCTGGGGTGAGGCGAACACCGGCGAGACGGTGTTGACTGTCCCCGTGGGAGACGTGAAGGACGCAGGTCGTCAGGCAGAGAACAGCGAGTGGCTCGACCACGTCGTCCGCTTCGGGCTGCTCGCCTACGGGGTGGTGCACCTGCTGATCGCCTGGATCGCCCTCCAGCTCGCCTTCGGCGAGACCGGGCAGTCGGCGTCCAGCACGGGTGCGTTGCACGAGCTGGCCAGCAAGCCCTTCGGAGGCGTCGCCCTGTGGGCGGTCTTCGTGGGCATGGCCCTGCTCGTCGTGTGGCGGGTGCTCGAGGCAGCCTTCGGCCACGAGGGCGAGGACGGCAAGGAGGAGCTCGGCAAGCGCCTGATGTCCCTGTTCAAGGCCGTGCTCTACGGCGCTCTGGCGGTCAGTGCGCTGCGGGTCGCGCTCGGCTCCGGGGGCAGCGGTGGCGGGAGCGGCTCGGAGACCATGACCGCGAAGGTGATGAACGTGCCCGGCGGACAGGTGCTGGTGGGTCTCGCCGGTCTCGCGATCATCACCTACGCCGGCTTCACCGCCTGGCGTGGCTGGAGCGAGAAGTTCCTCGAGCACCTCGACAGCGAGGGGCGATCGGGGAGTGACGGCAAGGCGTACCGCCTCTTCGGCAAGGTCGGCTACCTGGCCAAGGGCGCCTCGGTGGCCGTGATCGGCGCCCTCTTCGTGTACGCCGCGGCAACGCACGACGCAGACGAGGGTGGTGGCCTCGACGACGCGCTCCGCACGGTGCAGCAGCAGCCCTTCGGGCCGGTGCTGCTCGCCGCGATGGCTCTGGGCATCGGTTGCTACGGGCTGTTCTGCTTCGCCCGCGCGCGGCACCTGGACCGCTGAATCCGGCTGGTAGGGTCACCCGAGATCGACATCGACATCCTTTAACGAGCCGTCCCGTGAGGCGGAGAAGGAGGTCGGGGACCCATGTCTCCCGCCGCACCACCCAGCCCCGGACGCACCGTCCTGGACGCCCGTGACATCACCCGGGCGCTGACCCGCATCTCCCACGAGATCCTCGAGCGCAACAAGGGCAGCGAGGGTCTCTACCTGCTCGGCCTGCACACCCGGGGCGTGCCGCTGGCGCACCGGATCGGCGAGAAGATCGCCGCCGTCGAGGGCCACGAGATCCCCGTCGGCTCGCTCGACGTCACGATGTACCGCGACGACCTGCGCTCGCAGCCCACGAGGAGCCCGCACAAGACCTCGGTCCCCGGTGGCATCGACGGCAAGGTGGTGGTGCTGGTCGACGACGTGCTCTTCTCCGGCCGCACCATCCGGGCGGCGCTCGACGCGCTCAACGACCTCGGCCGGCCCGCCAGCGTGCGGCTCGCCGTGCTCGTCGACCGCGGCCACCGTGAGCTGCCGATCAGGGCCGACCACGTCGGCAAGAACCTGCCCAGCGCGCTCGCCGAGCGTGTCAGCGTGCACCTTGCCGAGGTCGACGGCACCGACGAGGTGGTGATCGCATGAAGCACCTGCTCTCCATCGACGACCTGACGGTCGACGACATGACCACCATCTTCGACACCGCGGCAGAGATGCACGACGTACAGCGCCGCGAGGTCAAGAAGCTGCCCGCGCTCCGCGGCCGCACGATCATCAACCTGTTCTTCGAGGACTCCACCCGCACCCGGTCGAGCTTCGAGATCGCCGGCAAGTGGCTCTCGGCCGACACGGTGAACATCACCGGGAAGGGGTCGTCGGCGTCGAAGGGCGAGAGCCTGCGCGACACCGTGCGCACCATCTGCGCCATGGGGGTCGACGCCCTGGTGATGCGCCACTCCGCCAGCGGAGCCGCGCTGCAGGTGTCGCAGTGGGTCGACGCGGTCGTGATCAACGCCGGCGACGGCACCCACGAGCACCCGTCGCAGGCGCTGCTCGACGCCTACACGCTGCGCCAACGGCTCGGCTCGCTCGAGGGCAGGCACGTGGTGATGGTCGGCGACCTCACGCACAGCCGGGTGTTCCGGAGCAACGTCAAGTCATTGACCAGGCTCGGCGCGCGGCTCACGGTCGTGGCACCTCCCACCCTGATGCCGAGCGGGATCGACGCCTGGTCGAAGGAGGCCGGCTTCGCCGCGTCGTACGACCTGGACGAGGTGCTGCCCGACGCCGACGCCGTGATGATGCTGCGGGTGCAGCAGGAGCGGATGGCCGGCGGCTACTTCCCGAGCCCGCGCGAGTACACCGTCGGCTACGGCCTGACGCGGGACCGGCTGGCCACCCTCAAGCCCGACGCACCGATCTGCCACCCGGGCCCGATGAACCGGGGCCTCGAGATCGCCGCCGACGCGGCGGACGCCGCCCAGTCGGTCGTGCTCGACCAGGTGTCGGCCGGCGTGGCCGTGCGGATGTCGGTGCTCTACCACCTGCTTGCCGGAGAGGAAGCCCAGTGAGTCTTGTCATCAGGGGCGCCGCACTGCTGGGCGGCGACACCGCGGACGTGCTCGTCGAGGACGGGGTGATCCGCGAGGTGGGCTCGGTCTCGGCTCCGTCGGACGCCGACACGCTCGACGCCGACGGCCTCGTCGCACTGCCCGGCCTCGTCGACCTGCACACCCATCTTCGGGAGCCGGGCCGGGAGGACGCCGAGACGGTGGCCACCGGGTCGCGCGCCGCCGCGATCGGCGGGTTCACCGCCATCCTGGCGATGGCCAACACCAGCCCGGTCACCGACACCGGCGAGGCCGCTGAGCGGGTGCTCGACCTGGGTCGCGCGGCCGGCCTGGTCGACGTACAGCCGGTGGGCGCGGTCACGCGCGGACTGGGTGGCGAGGAGCTCGCCGAGCTGGGCCTGATGGCGCGATCACGGGCGCGGGTGCGGGTCTTCTCCGACGACGGCAGGTGCGTGCACGACGCGCGGGTGATGCGGCGGGCGCTGGAGTACGTCAAGGCGTTCGGCGGGGTGATCAGCCAGCATGCCCAGGACCCCGATCTCGCCGGGGCCACCGCGTGCTGCCACGAGGGTGAGCTCTCCGGCCGGCTGGGCCTGCCCGGCTGGCCGGTGGTCGCCGAGGAGGTCATCGTCGCGCGTGACGTGATGCTCGCCCGGCACACCGGCTCCCGTGTGCACATCGCGCACGTCAGCTCGGCCGGGTCCGTGGAGGTGCTGCGCTGGGCCAAGGCGCAGGGCATCCGCGTGACCGCCGAGGTGACGCCGCACCACCTGCTGCTCACCACCGACCTGCTCGGCGGCTACGACCCGACGTTCAAGGTCAACCCGCCGCTGCGGCCCGACGAGGACGTCGCCGCGCTGCGCGCCGCGCTGGCCGACGGCACCATCGACGCGGTCGCCACCGACCACGCCCCGCACGCTCGCCACGACAAGGAGCACGCGTTCGTCGACGCGGCGTTCGGCATGCTGGGCCTCGAGACCGCCCTGGCCGTCGTCCGCACCGCGATGGACGACTCGTTCACCTGGTCCGACATCGCACGGGTGATGTCGCAGGCGCCGGCCCGCATCGCCGGACTGTCGACGCACGGCTCGACCCTGCGCGTCGGCGACCCGGCGCACCTGACGCTCGTCGACCCCGCTGCTGACATCACCGTCGACCGCGACGCGTCGGTCTCGATGTCACGCAACAACCCCTGGCACGGTCGGGCGCTGACGGGTGCCGTCAGGCACACGGTGTACGCCGGGAAGGTCACCGTGCGCGACGGGTCCCTTGCCTGACCACGCACTGGTCTGAACCACCTGTCCGCATGCCGGGGAGTCGTGGCGCAGCGACGCTTTCGGTGGGACTCTCGAGGTGCGGGACGACGAGGGGGAGACATGAACATTGCGCGACGAGTGACCGACTGGCCGACGAGCCGGGTCGAGGATCTGATCGCCGCTGGGCACGAGCACGACGGGGCAGATCGTGACTTGTGCCCAGCGGTGTTCATCTCCGAGCCCGCGCCCGGACAGGTGCCGGAGACCACGACCGCGTGAGGTAGGGTCGGCAGCGCTCGAACATCCTTTAACGATCCGTCCTGAGAGGCGGAGAAGGAGGTACGGCGTGCCGCGGCATGCACCTGCAGTCCTGGTCCTCGAAGACGGCCGGTCCTTCCACGGAAGGTCCTACGGCGCCGAGGGCGAGACATTCGGCGAAGCCGTGTTCTCCACCGGCATGACCGGCTACCAGGAGACGCTCACCGATCCCAGCTACCACCGGCAGGTCGTCATCATGACCGCGCCGCATGTCGGCAACACCGGCATGAACGACGACGACCCGGAGTCCTCCCGCATCTGGGTGTCCGGCTACGTCGTGCGCGACCCAGCACGGCTGCCGTCCAGCTGGCGCTCGCAGCGCAGCCTCGGCGACGCGCTGCGTGACCAGGGTGTGGTCGGCATCAGCGACATCGACACGCGTGCGCTGACCCGCCACCTTCGGGAGCGCGGCGCGATGCGAGTCGGCATCTCCTCGGCCGACACCACCGTCGAGGCCCTGCTCGAGAGGGTGCGCGCGTCCGGCCAGATGACCGGTGCCAACCTGTCGGAGGCCGTGTCGACGACGGCGGCCTACGTCGTACCCGCTGTCGGCACGCGGCGCTACACCGTGGCGGCGATCGACCTGGGCATCAAGGCCAACACCCCGCGGATGATGAGCGAGCGCGGCATCGAGGTGCACGTGCTGCCCGCGACGTCGACGATCGACGAGGTGCTCGCGGTGCAGCCCGACGGGCTCTTCTTCTCCAACGGCCCCGGTGACCCGGCGGCGACGACGGGCCAGGTCGAGCTGCTGCAGGCGGCGCTGGAGCGGGGGGTTCCGTACTTCGGCATCTGCTTCGGCAACCAGCTCTTCGGCAGGGCGCTGGGCTTCGACACCTACAAGCTGAAGTACGGCCACCGCGGCATCAACCAGCCCGTCCTGGATCGCACGACCGGCAAGGTCGAGGTGACGGCGCACAACCACGGCTTCGCGGTCGATGCCCCACGCGAGGGCAGCACCACCACGCCGTACGGCGTGGCCACGGTCAGTCACGTCTGCCTCAACGACGACGTCGTCGAGGGCCTCGAGCTGCGGGACGCCGGGGGAGCGCTCAAGAGCTTCTCGGTGCAGTACCACCCCGAGGCCGCCGCCGGGCCGCACGATGCGGCGTACCTGTTCGACCGGTTCGTGGAGCTGATGGGTCTCGATACACCTCGCTCGTCCCTCGCGAGCCACTCGACCACCGAACCCGAGACACCTCGCTCGTCCCTCGCGAGCCACTCGACCACCGAACCCGAGACACCTCGCTCGACCACCGAACCCGAGACACCTCGCTCGACCACCGAACCCGAGGCCCCGCGCTCGTCCACCGAAGGAGAGCGCTGATGCCGAAGCGCACCGACATCAAGAGCGTGATGGTCATCGGCTCCGGGCCGATCATCATCGGCCAGGCCTGCGAGTTCGACTACTCCGGCACCCAGGCCTGCCGGGTGCTGCGGGCCGAGGGCCTGCGCGTCATCCTGGTCAACTCCAACCCGGCCACCATCATGACCGACCCGGAGTTCGCCGACGCGACCTACATCGAGCCGATCACCCCGGAGTACGTCGAGAAGGTGATCGCCAAGGAGCGCCCCGACGCGCTGCTGGCGACGCTCGGCGGGCAGACGGCGCTGAACACCGCCATGGCGCTGGCCGCCGACGGGGTGCTCGAGAAGTACGGCGTCGAGCTGATCGGCGCCTCGATCGAGGCCATCGACCGCGGCGAGAACCGCCAGGTCTTCAAGAAGATCGTCGAGGAGCTCGGCGGCGAGTGCGCCCGCAGCGCCATCTGCCACTCCATCGAGGACCTGCTGGCGGCGGCCGGCGACCTCGGCTACCCCATGGTCGTGCGGCCGTCGTTCACCATGGGCGGCACCGGGTCGGGCATGGCCTACGACGAGGCCGACCTGCGCCGCATCGGCGGCAGCGGCCTGGCCGCCAGCCCGACCACCGAGGTGCTCCTGGAGGAGTCGATCATCGGCTGGAAGGAGTACGAGCTCGAGGTCATGCGCGACACCGCCGACAACGTGGTGATCGTCTGCTCGATCGAGAACCTCGACCCGATGGGCGTGCACACCGGCGACTCGATCACCGTCGCGCCCGCGATGACGCTCACCGACCGCGAGTACCAGGACATGCGCGACCTGTCGATCGGCATCATCCGGTCGGTCGGCGTCGACACCGGCGGCTGCAACATCCAGTACGCCGTCAACCCGGCCGACGGCCGCCTGATCGTGATCGAGATGAACCCACGCGTGTCGCGCTCGAGCGCGCTGGCCTCCAAGGCCACCGGGTTCCCGATCGCCAAGATCGCCGCGAAGGTGGCGATCGGCTACACCCTCGACGAGATCCCGAACGACATCACGCTCCGGGCCGACGGGTCGAGCACCCCGGCGGCGTTCGAGCCGACCCTCGACTATGTCGTGGTGAAGGTGCCGCGGTTCGCCTTCGAGAAGTTCCCCGGCGCCGACCCGACCCTGACCACGCACATGAAGTCCGTCGGGGAGGCGATGTCGATCGGGCGGAACTTCACCGAGGCGCTGCAGAAGGCGCTGCGCTCCCTGGAGAGCAAGGACGCCATCTTCGACTTCGGGGTCCCCACCGCGCCCGACCGACCGACGATGGCGGCGCTGCTGGAGAAGTCGAGGATCCCGACCGACGGCCGGCTGCGGACCGTGATGGACTCGATCATCGCCGGAGCCACCCCCGAGCAGGTCCACGACGCCACCAGGATCGACCCGTGGTTCGTCGACCAGCTGTTCCTCATCAAGGAGGTCGCCGACGACGTCGCGGCCGCCCGGCAGCTCGATCGCGAGACGCTGCGCCAGGCCAAGCGGCACGGCTTCTCCGACGCACAGATCGGTCGCATCCGCGGCATGCGCGAGGACGTCGTCCGCGGGGTGCGCCACGCGCTCGGGCTGCGGCCGGTCTTCAAGACGGTCGACACCTGCGCGGCGGAGTTCGCAGCGGCCACGCCGTACCACTACTCGTCCTACGACGAGGAGTCCGAGGTGGCCCCGCGCGAGAAGGAGGCCGTGATCATCCTCGGCAGCGGGCCGAACCGGATCGGGCAGGGCATCGAGTTCGACTACTCGTGCGTGCACGCGGCCCTGGCCCTGAGCGAGGCCGGCTACGAGACCATCATGGTCAACTGCAACCCCGAGACGGTCTCGACCGACTACGACACCTCCGACCGCCTCTACTTCGAGCCGCTCACCCTCGAGGACGTCCTCGAGATCGTGCACGCCGAGCAGCAGGCCGGCCCCGTCGCGGGCGTCATCTGCCAGCTCGGCGGACAGACGCCGCTCGGGCTCGCGCGCGGCCTGGCCGAGGCCGGCGTACGCATCGTCGGCACGTCCCCCGCAGCCATCGACCTGGCCGAGGACCGTGGCGCCTTCGGTCGCGTCCTGCAGGAGGCCGGGCTGCCGGCGCCGAAGTTCGGCATGGCCACGTCCTGGGCCGACGCCCGCCGGATCGCGGCAAGCATCGGCTACCCGGTGCTGGTGCGGCCGTCGTACGTCCTCGGCGGTCGTGGCATGGAGATCGTGTACGACGACGACTCGCTGCGCGGCTACATCGACCGGGCCACCGAGATCAGCCCCGAGCACCCGGTGCTCGTCGACCGCTTCATCGACGACGCCGTCGAGATCGACGTCGATGCGATCTTCGACGGGGAGGAGCTCTTCCTCGGCGGCGTGATGGAGCACATCGAGGAGGCCGGCGTGCACTCCGGCGACTCGTCGTGCGCGCTGCCGCCGATCACCCTGGGGGCCGCCGAGATCACCCGCATCCGGCACGCCACCGAGGCGATCGCCCGGGGGGTGGGCGTGCTGGGGCTGCTCAACATCCAGTTCGCGCTGGCCGCCGACGTGCTCTACGTGCTGGAGGCCAACCCGCGTGCGTCGCGCACGGTGCCGTTCGTCTCGAAGGCGACCGCGACCCCGCTCGCGAAGGCTGCGGCCCGGGTGATGCTCGGCGAGTCGATCGCCGACCTGCGCACGGCCGGCGTCCTGCCCCGGTCCGGCGACGGCGGCAACCTGCCCTCCGACGCCCCGATCGCGGTGAAGGAGGCGGTGATGCCCTTCAACCGCTTCATGACCTCGGAGGGCAGGCACGTCGACACCGTGCTCGGTCCGGAGATGAAGTCGACCGGCGAGGTGATGGGCTTCGACGCCGACTTCGGCACGGCCTTCGCCAAGGCGCAGACCGCCGCCTACGGGTCCTTGCCCACGACGGGGCGGATCTTCGTCTCGGTCGCCAACCGCGACAAGCGCAACATGATCTTCCCGGTGAAGGTGCTCGCCGACCGGGGCTTCGAGATCCTGGCGACCCAGGGCACCGCCGAGGTGCTGCGGCGCAACGGCATCAAGGTGACCACCGTGCGCAAGCACCACGAGGGCGAGGGCCCCGACGGGGAGCGCACCACCGTGCAGCTGATCAACGCCGGCGAGATCGACCTGGTCGTCAACACGCCGTACTCCACGGGCAACTCCGCGCGACTGGACGGCTACGAGATCCGGACGGCGGCCGTCATCGCCAACATCCCCTGCATCACCACCGTGCCCGGTCTGGGTGCGGCGGTGCAGGGCATCGAGGCACTCAGCCGCGGTGAGGTGGGGGTGCGCAGCCTGCAGGAGTGGAACGCCATGTCCCACGCGGTGGCGGGGGAGCAGCGCCGCTGATGTCTGCCAGCATGAACGGGCCGTACCGCCTGCTCTTCGACCACGCCTTCACCCGCGTCGACCCCGAGCGGGCACACCATGCAGGCTTCGCCGCGATCCGCGCGGCCGAGCCGGTGCTGCGACGGCTGCCCCGCCGGCGGCGTCCGGACCAGCAGGTGCAGGCGCTGGGGCTGACGTTCGACCACCCGCTCGGTCTCGCGGCCGGCTTCGACAAGAACGCGGTCGGCGTCGACGCGCTCGCGGCCCTGGGCTTCGGGCACGTCGAGATCGGCACCGTCACCGCGCTTGCGCAGCCGGGCAACCCCAGGCCACGGCTGTTCCGGCTGCCGCGTGACGGTGCGGTGGTCAACCGGATGGGCTTCAACAACGACGGCGCGGAAGTGGTGGCGCAGCGGTTGGCGCGCCGGGCGCGCCGGGTCTCGACCCGGGTCATCACCGGGGTGAACATCGGCAAGTCGAAGGTGGTGCCCGACGACGACGCGGCCGCCGTGGAGGCCGACTACCGCACCAGCACCCGGCTGCTCACGCCGTACGCCGACTACCTCGTCGTCAACGTCTCGTCGCCCAACACCCCCGGGCTGCGCAACCTCCAGGCCGTCGAGAAGCTCGAGCCGCTGCTGCGAGCCGTCCGCGACGAGGCCGACGCGCGCACCGGACGGCGGGTCCCGCTCCTGGTCAAGATCGCTCCCGACCTCGACGACGACGACGTGCTCGCCGTCGCCGACCTGGCCCTGGCGCTCGGGCTCGACGGCATCTCCGCGACCAACACGACGATCAGCCGGGACGGCCTGCTGACCGGCGCCGACCAGGTCGCCGCCCTCGGTGCGGGCGGGCTCTCGGGTCGACCCCTGACAGCACGGGCGCTCGAGGTGATGCGGCTGCTGAAGGGCCGGGTGGGTGACGACCTGGTGCTGGTCGGCGTCGGCGGCATCACCACCGTCGACGACGCCCGCGCCCGGCTCGACGCCGGCGCGACGCTGCTGCAGGGCTACTCCGCGTTCGTCTACGAGGGCCCCGGGTGGCCGCAGCGAGTCGTCGCCGGGCTGGCCCGTGGGTGAGCGCGACCCACGCCATGTGGTGGCGGAGGTGCTCGCCACGCGCAGGGCCGGCGCCTACCGCCACCTGACCCTGGCGGCCCGCGGCATCCCCGAGCGCTTCCGCCCCGGCACGTTCGTGGCCGCGTCGGTCGCGCCCACCCAGATGGCGCGCCGGGCGCTGTGGATCCACCGCGTCGCCGAGACCGGCACCTTCGGGCCGACGCTCGACGTCGTGGTCGAGCCGCGCGGCACCGGTGGCCGCTGGCTGGCCGACCTCGGTGTCGGCTCCCGCCTCGAGATCACCGGACCGCTGGGTCGCCCGTTCACGATCCCCAGGGAGCCGGTGGCCTGCCTGCTGGTGGGCGAGGGCTGCTCGGCTGCGCCGCTGTTCCCGCTCGCCGAGCGACTGCGTGAACGCCGCGCTCCGGTCACGTTCGTGCTTGCCGGCGCCGACGAGTCCCACCTGCTCGCACCCCGGGAGGCGCGCCGGATGGCGCGGGCCGTGCAGGTCGTCACTGCAGACGGCTCGGTCGGCACCCGCGGCGGCGTGATGACGGTGCTGCGCGCGGCCATCGAGGCGACGCAGGCCGCCGTGGTCTACGCCGCCGGCCCCACTGCGATGCTGCGGGCCGTCGCGGAGGCAGCCGAGCAGGCCGGGGTGCAGAGCCAGGTCGCGCTCGAGCACCCGCTGCCGTGCGGCACCGGCCTGTGCCGGGGCTGCGTCATCGACGTCCGCGACGCCGACGGCGACGCCCACCAGGTGCGCGCCTGCCTGGACGGCCCGGTGCTGCCCGGTGACCGGGTCGACTGGGCCGCCCTGGTGGGGGACGCGTCGTGACCCTGCACCTGCTGCACCCGGTGATGATCGCCTCGGGCTGCGGCGGCACCGGGCGCGAGCTCGCGCCGTACGTCGACCTCGAGGGGCTCGCCTTCGTCACCCGCACCCTCACGCGGGACCCGCGCCGGGGCTGCGCCGCACCCCGGATGGCCGAGGCGCCCAGCGGCCTGCTCAACACCCTCGGCCTCGACAACCCCGGACTCGCCCACTTCCTCCGCGACGAGCTGCCCTGGCTGGTGCGCGCGGGCGCACAGGTCTTCGTGTCCGTGGCGGGCTCGACGCTGGGGGAGTACGCCGACCTCGCCCGGATCGCCGGCCGCGCGCCGGGCGTCGCCGGCATCGAGGTCAACCTGTCGGTGCCCGACCCGGGTGGTGCCGACATCTTCGAGGCCCGTGAGCCGTTCCACGCGGCCAGTGCCGTGGCGGCCGTACGGCGGGAGACACCGTCCGACCTGCCCGTGCTGGCCAAGCTGCGACCCGACGTCAGCCGAGTGGTCGAGGCGGCTCGCGCGGTCGTGGAGGCCGGCGCGACCGCCGTCGTGGTCGGCAACGCCGTGCCCGCCGCGATGCCGGACGGCCGGCCGGCCGGGCTCACCGGACCGGCCATCGCCCCCATCACGCTGCGCTGCGTGACCGAGGTCTGCGGCCGGTTGCCCGAAGCGACCGTGATCGGCTGCGGCGGGGTGGCCGACGCGGCGGGCGCCCGCGCCCTGCTCTCGGCCGGCGCGGTCGCCGTGCAGGTCGGCACCGCCCTGCTCCGCGACCCCACGACCGCCACGCGTCTCGTGGCCGACCTCCAGGAGGACCAGTGATCGACACGTTCGGGCTGCGGCTGCACCGTGCCATCGAGGAGCGGGGCCGGTTCTGCGTGGGCATCGACCCGCACGCCGGCCTGCTCCGCGACTGGGGCCTCAACGACGACGTGGCCGGGCTGGAGCGGTTCGCGCTCACGGTCGTCGAGGCCGTCGCCCCGGTGGTCGGGGTGGTCAAGCCGCAGAGCGCGTTCTACGAGCGCTTCGGCAGCCGTGGCGTGGCCGTGCTCGAACGCGTCATCGCCGAGTCGCGTGCCGCCGGCGCGCTGGTGCTGCTCGACGTCAAGCGCGGCGACATCGGGTCGACCAGCCAGGCCTACGCCGACGCCTACCTCGACCCCGCGTCGCCGCTCGCGAGCGACGCGATCACCGCCAGCCCCTACCTCGGGTTCGGCTCGCTCGATCCCATGATCGACACCGCCCGCAGGCACGGGGCGGGCGTGTTCGTGCTGGCCCTGACCTCCAACGCGGAGGGCCCCGAGGTGCAGCATGCCCGCAGCGGCGGCGGCACGGTCGCCGGCACGGTGCTCGCTCATCTGCGCCGCCTCAACGCCGGCGCCGAGCCGGTCGGCGACATCGGCGCCGTCATCGGCGCCACCATCGGCGACACCGGTGAGGACTTCGCCTTCAACGGGCCCATCCTCGCTCCGGGGTACGGCGCCCAGGGCGGCACGGCAGCCGACCTGCGCCGGATCTTCGGACCGGCGGCCAGGCACGTGCTGCCGTCCTCCTCCCGCGAGGTCCTGGCCGCCGGCCCCGACCCGGCCGCCCTGCGCGCCGCCGCGCTCCGCGGCAACGACGCCGTCGCGGGCCTGGGATCGGGGTGACCCGGCGCCGGCTGCTCGTCCTCGGCCTCCTCGTCGGCATGCTCGCGGGAGCCGGCTGGGTGTTCTGGGACCGCACCCACCCGGCGTACTGCGAGGTCGTCGTCGACCGTCAGACCGAGCTGGCCGACCTCACCAACGCCGGTGGCCGGGGGGCGTTGTTCGGGGCGCTCGACAGCTACCGCGACCTGCGTGACGCCGCGCCCGACGACATCCACGACGAGTGGGACCGGGTCATCGGCCGGCTCGAGATCCTGGACGAGGCCCTGCGCGACGCCGACGTCGACCCCGAGACCTACGACCCGCAGCAGCCGCCGACCGGCCTCGACGCCGAGGAGCGGGGCGCGATCGAGGGTGCTGCCCGCGAGCTGGGCAGCACGACGACCGTCGACGCGATGGGTGAGCTCGAGCAGCAGGCGCTCGACGTGTGCCACACCCCGCTGTCCCAATAGGCACCCGGCGTTGCTACTCGGCCCCGCCCGTGACTAAATTGAGCCGCTGCCGGACCGACCCGTTGCGAGCAACCCCACAGAACGAGGACCCCACCCGTGGCTCTGCCCCCGCTCACTCCCGAACAGCGCCAGGCAGCGCTGGCGAAGGCCGCCGCCTCCCGTCGTGAGCGGGCCGAGGTCAAGAACCGGCTGAAGAACTCCGGCGCCTCGATCGCCGACGTGCTCAGCGAGGGCCAGCGCAACGACGTGGTCGGCAAGATGCGCGTGGTCGACCTGCTCCAGTCGATGCCGGGCCTGGGCAAGGTACGGGCCCGCCAGACCATGGAGCGGCTCGGCATCGCCGAGAGCCGCCGGGTGCGCGGCCTGGGCACCAAGCAGGTGGCCGCGCTCGAGCGCGAGTTCGCGCCGGGCGAGTGACCGAGCCCGATCCGGCCGCGGCGGTCGCCACCGCGCGGCCGTCGAGGCTCGTCGTGCTGGCCGGGCCCACGGCCGTGGGCAAGGGCACCGTGGCTGCCGACGTACGCAAGCAGCATCCGGAGGTGTGGCTCTCCGTGTCCGCGACGACCCGTGAGCCGCGGCCCGGCGAGCAGGACGGCGTGCACTACTGGTTCGTCTCCGACGACGAGTTCGACGCGATGATCGAGCGCGGCGAGCTCCTGGAGTGGGCGGTCGTGCACAAGCGGGCGCGCTACGGCACGCCGCGCCGGCCCGTCGAGGAGGCGCTGGCCCAGGGCCTGCCCGCCCTGCTCGAGATCGATCTCCAGGGTGCGCGGCAGGTGCGGGAGACGATGCCGGGTGCCCGGTTCGTCTTCCTGATGCCGCCGTCGTGGGACGAGCTGGTGCGCCGCCTGGTGGGCCGCGGCACCGAGACCGACGAGGAGCGCGAGCGCCGGCTCGAGACCGCGCGCCACGAGCTGGCCGCCGAAGGGGAGTTCGACGTCACCATCGTGAACCACGAAGTTCACTCTGCGGCCGAGGAGTTGGTAGACTTGATGCTGCTCGACGACGAACCCCGGTTCGACCTGTGATCGAGCGATCCCCGACAATCTGCGAGGCTGACGCGTGTCTGCACCCAACATCGCCGCGGTGGGCGTAACCAACCCCCCGATCGACGACCTGCTCACCAAGACCGACAGCAAGTACAAGCTGGTGCTCTACAGCGCCAAGCGGGCCCGGCAGATCAACGCCTACTACTCCCAGCTCGGTGAGGGCCTCCTCGAGTACGTCGGCCCGCTGGTCGACACGCACGTCCAGGAGAAGCCGCTCTCGATCGCGCTCCGCGAGATCGCCGGCGACCTGCTGACCTGTGAGGACGTCGACCCGGCCGAGCTCGCCGCCGAGGAGGCCGCTGCCAAGGCGGCCCGCGAGGAGAAGACCGCCGCCGACCCGTTCGCCTCCAGCGAGTAGTCGACAACCGCGTTGAGCACGAGCACTCCGCCCGGCTCCGACTTCGAGGCCGCGTCCCCCTCCGGGACGCGGCCCCGTGTCGTTCTGGGGGTCTCCGGCGGCATCGCCGCCTACAAGGCGTGCGAGGTGCTGCGCCGCTTCACCGAGTCGGGGTACGACGTCACCGTGGTGCCGACCGCGGCCGCCCTGCAGTTCGTCGGAGCCGCCACCTGGGCCGCACTGTCGGGAAAGCCCGTCTCCGCCGACGTCTGGACCGACGTGCACCAGGTCCCGCACGTGCGGATCGGCCAGACCGCCGACCTCGTGGTCGTCGTACCCGCGACCGCCGACCTGCTGGCCAAGGCCGCCCACGGGCTGGCCGACGACCTGCTGACCAACACCCTGCTCACCGCGCGCTGCCCCGTCGTCCTCGCCCCCGCCATGCACACCGAGATGTGGGAGCACCCGGCCACGGTCGCCAACGTCGAGACCCTGCGCGCGCGTGGGCTCGTGGTCGTCGAGCCCGCGGAGGGGCGCCTCACCGGCAAGGACACCGGCAGGGGCCGGCTCCCCGACCCCGACGAGATCTTCGAGCTGTCGGTCCAGGTGCTGGCCCGCGGAGCGGCCGCGGCCGACCTGGCCGGGCGCCGGGTCGTGGTGTCGGCGGGCGGGACGCGCGAGTACCTCGACCCCGTCCGCTTCCTGGGCAACCGCTCCTCCGGTCTGCAGGGCTACGCGCTGGCGCGCGCCGCGGCCGCACGGGGCGCCTCGGTGACGCTGGTCAGCGCCAACGTCGCGCTGGCCGATCCGGCCGGGGTGAGCGTGATCCGCGTCGGGTCCACGGCCGAGCTCCGCGACGCCGTCCTGACCGCCACCGCCGGCGCAGACGCGGTCGTGATGGCCGCCGCGCCCGCCGACTTCCGGCCGAGCTCGTCGAGCGAGCACAAGATCAAGAAGGCCGCCGACGGGTCGTCACCCTCGATCGAGCTGACCCAGAACCCCGACATCCTGGCCGAGATCTCGCACGACCGGGCCCGCCCCGGGGCGGTGATCGTCGGCTTCGCCGCCGAGACGGGTGACGACTCCGGATCGGTGCTCGACCTGGCCGCCGCCAAGCTGGCCCGCAAGGGCTGTGACCTGCTCGTGGTGAACGACGTGAGCGGGGGCGCGGTGTTCGGGAGCCCCGACAACGAGGCGGTCATCCTCGGGGCCGACGGCGGTCGCCGCGGCGTACCCCGTGGTCCGAAGGCGGCCCTGGCCCACGTCATTTGGGACGAAGTGGTCTCGAGGCTGCAAGATTGAGACCGCCATCCCGGTCCGCGGGACGGTCGATATCGTGAACGTCAACACCAAACTACGCAGGAGTGAGCAACTGTGGCTGGACGTCTCTTCACCTCGGAGTCCGTGACCGAGGGTCACCCGGACAAGATCGCCGACCAGATCAGCGACTCCGTCCTCGACGCCCTGCTCGAGCAGGACCCGCACAGCCGCGTTGCCGTGGAGACCCTGCTGACGACCGGCCTGGTGGTCGTGGCCGGCGAGGTGTCCACCACCGGCTACGTCGACATCAAGCAGAAGGTCCGCGACCGCATCCTGGCCATCGGCTACGACTCGTCCGCCAAGGGCTTCGACGGCGCCTCCTGCGGCGTCATGGTCGCCATCGGCGGCCAGTCGGGTGACATCGCCCAGGGCGTCGACACCGGCCACGAGAGCCGCACCGGGTCGGTCGACGCGATGGACAAGCAGGGCGCGGGCGACCAGGGCCTGATGTTCGGCTACGCCTGCGACGACACCGACGTGCTGATGCCGCTCCCGATCGTGATCGCCCAGCGGCTGGCCGAGAAGCTCTCCGCGGTCCGCAAGGACGGCACGCTCGACTACCTGCGTCCCGACGGCAAGACGCAGGTCACCATCGAGTACGACGCCGACAACACCCCGGTGCGCGTCGACACCGTCGTCCTCTCCACGCAGCACTCCGAGGAGACCGAGCTCGACACCCTCGAGAGCGACATCAAGAAGCACGTCATCGACCCGGTGCTCGACACGTTCTCCATCCCGTCCGAGGGCTACCGCCTGCTCGTCAACCCGACCGGGCGCTTCGTCGTCGGCGGCCCGATGGGCGACGCCGGCCTGACCGGCCGCAAGATCATCGTCGACACGTACGGCGGCATGGCGCGCCACGGCGGAGGCGCCTTCTCCGGCAAGGACCCGTCGAAGGTGGACCGCTCCGCCGCCTACGCCATGCGCTGGGTCGCCAAGAACGTCGTGGCCGCCGGCCTCGCGCGCCGCTGCGAGGCGCAGGTCGCCTACGCCATCGGCAAGGCCCAGCCCGTGGGTGTCTTCATCGAGACCTTCGGCACCGGGACCGTCTCCGACGAGAAGATCCAAGAAGCCGTCCTCGAGGTCTTCGACCTGCGCCCGGCCGCGATCATCCGCGACCTCGACCTGCTGCGACCGATCTACGCCAAGACCGCGGCGTACGGCCACTTCGGTCGGGAGCTCCCGGAGTTCACCTGGGAGCGCACCGACCGCGCCGACGCGCTGAACGCCGCTGTCGGGGGCTGAGGTCTCGCCGGTCGGGGGTCACCGGATATCCGGTGACTCCTGGGGTTCGTGACCTTTGCACAGGCCACAAACCCCAGGACTCGCCCACGAACCTCCGGCCGACCCGGCGCTGTCGGCCCGCGCTGATAGACATCTGCCATGAGGGCGAGCGGTGAGCAGACGGGCGGCCAGCCCGACATGCTGCCCGGCCTGAGGGCCGCGGTGGAGGACTCCCGGGCCAAGGCCGCCGCCACGCGCACGCGCAAGGCCGCCGAGGCGGAGCCGGCCACCGTCGACCCGGTCGCCCGGGTGCTCGTCGACGTGCCGTTGGCCCACCTCGACCGGCCGTTCGACTACACGGTGCCCGCCAAGATGGCCGAGACCGCCGTGCCGGGGGCGCGGGTCAAGGTCCGCTTCGCAGGCCAGGACGTCGACGGCTACGTCGTCGAGCGCGCCGCGACCAGTGCGCACACCGGCCGGCTCGCCCCGCTACGCCGAGTGGTCAGCAGCGAGCCCGTCCTGGCGCCCGAGATCGCGGCGCTCACAGCCGGCGTCGCCGAGCGGTACGCCGGCGCGCGGGCCGACGTGCTCCGGCTGGCCGTGCCGCCGCGGCACGCCACGACGGAGAAGCAGCCGTCGGTGCCGGTCGAGCCGGTCGTGGCGGACCCGCCGGCTGCCGGCGAGGCCTGGGGCGCCCACGAGCACGCTGCCGCCTTCCTCACCCACCTCGCCTCGGGGGGCTCGCCGCGCGCCGTGTGGAACCCACCACCCGGCGCAGACTGGCCGACCCTCGTCGCCCATGCGGCGGCGCTCGCCGTCGCCGCCGGTCGGGGCGTGCTCGTGTGCGTGCCCGACAAGCGCGACGTCGAGCGGGTGTCCGCAGCCCTCGACGCCATCCTCGGGGCGGGCCGTCACGTCGCGCTCACGGCCGACAGCGGTCCGGCCGAGCGCTACCGACAGTTCCTGATGGTCTCGCGCGGCGCCGCCCGTGTCGTCGTAGGCACCCGCTCGGCGGCCTTCGCTCCCGTGCACCGGCTCGGCCTGGTGGTCATCTGGGACGACGGCGACGACTTGCACGCCGAGCCGCGTGCGCCGTACCCCCATTCTCGCGAGGTGCTGCTCCTTCGCGCCGAGCAGCAGGGCACGGCCGCCCTGGTGGGTGGCTTCGCCCGCACCTGCGAGGCCGACTACCTCCTGCGCACCGGCTGGGCCCGGCCGCTGGTCGCCAGCCGCGAGCACGTCCGGGCCCAGGTCACGGCGGCCGTGGTCCCGGGTGAGGACCGCGCCATCGGCACCCGCATCCCCAGCGCCGTGCGCGACGTCGTGCGCGACGCCCTCCAGCACGGACCGGTGCTGGTGCAGACCCCGCGACAGGGGTACGTCGCGTCGCTGGCCTGCGAACGCTGCCGCACGCCCGCCCGATGCGCCGAGTGTGCCGGCCCGCTCCTGCTGGCCGGTCCGACGGCGCCGCCGCACTGTCGCTGGTGCGGTCACCAGGCGCTGCGCTGGGCCTGCACCGAGTGCGGTCACCGCGGGTTGCGCGCCCCCGTGCTCGGTGACGCTCGCACCGCCGAGGAGCTCGGCCGGATGTTCGCCAGCACGACCATCCGCACCTCCAGCGGCGACCATGTGCGCGCCACCGTGCCAGACCGTCCGGAGATCGTGGTGGCCACGCCGGGGGCCGAGCCGGTGGCCGAGGGCGGCTACGCGGGGGTCGTCCTGCTCGACACCTGGCTGACGCTCGCGCGCGCAGACCTGCGCACCGACGAGGAGGCGCTGCGTCGGTGGCTCGGTGCCGCGGCGCTGGTGCGCCCCGGGGGCAGGGTGATCGCGGTCGGCGACCCGGCGCACCCCGCCCTGCAGGCGCTCGTCCGCTGGGACCCGGCCGGCTTCGCCAGCCGCGAGAACGACCAGCGGTTGGCCACCCACCTGCCGCCGGCCGTGCGCCTGGCCACGGTCACGGGCGCGCCGGGAGCTGTGGACGACGCGCTCACGCTGCTCTCACCACCCGCTTCGGCCGAGGTGCTCGGCCCGGTCGCCGTCAGCGACGATCCGGCGTCGGACGACGTCCGGCTGGTGGTCCGGGTGCCCCGTGCCCTCGGCGCCTCGCTGTCCACCGCGTTGGGCGAGCTCCAGCGGGTGCGATCGGCGCGCAAGCTCGACGCCGTACGCATCCAGGTCGACCCGCCCTCGCTGTGAGCCTCCCGGCGCGAGCGCGCCCGGGCAGTCCCTAGACTGGCCCGCGCTCGACCGCGAGCGCCGATGACGAGGAGACTGCGTGGCCGTCCAACCCATCCGCCTGTTCGGTGACCCGATCCTGCGCAGACCTGCCGTGGCCGTCGACTCGTTCGACAAGGAGCTGCGCACGCTGGTCCAGGACCTCACCGACACCATGCTCGAGGCGCCCGGGGCCGGGTTGGCCGCGCCGCAGATCGGGATCGGGTTGCGGGTCTTCACCTGGAACGTGCACGGCGAGGTCGGCCACCTGGTCAACCCCGAGCTCACCCTCTCCGACGAGCAGCAGGACGGTGCCGAGGGCTGCCTGTCGCTGCCCGAGCTGACCTACGACTGCCTGCGCGCCCTGTCGGTGATCGCCACCGGCTTCGACATGTACGGCGAGCCCGTGCGCATCGAGACCTCCGAGCTGCTGGCCCGGGCGATCCAGCACGAGACCGACCACCTCGACGGCATCGTCTTCATCGACCGGCTCGACACGGCCGCACGCAAGGCCGCGATGAAGGAGATCCGCGAGTCCGAGTGGTTCGGGCTGGAGCAGCCGACCGTCCGGGTCAGCCCGCACGCCACTCACGGGCTCGGGCTCTGATGCGCGTCGTCTTCGCGGGCACGCCCGAGGTCGCCCTGCCCGCGCTCGACGCGATCGCCGCCTCAGATCACGAGCTCGTGGGCGTCATCACGCGCCCGGACGCGCCGGCCGGGCGGGGCCGGAGGCTGGTCGCCAGCCCGGTCGCCGTACGCGCCGAGGAGCTCGGGGTGCCGGTGCTCAAGCCCGAGCACCCCCGGGACGACACCTTCCAGGCCGAGCTGGCCGCGCTGCGCCCGGACTGCTGCCCGGTGGTCGCCTACGGTGCGATGCTGCCGCAGAGCGCACTCGACATCCCCGTGCACGGCTGGGTGAACCTGCACTTCTCGGTGCTGCCCGCCTGGCGTGGCGCCGCACCCGTGCAGCACTCGCTCTGGGCCGGCGACGAGGTCACCGGCGCGACCACCTTCCGGATCGTCAAGGCGCTCGACGCCGGCCCGGTCTTCGGGGTGATGACCGAGCGCATCCGTGACACCGACACGTCCGGGGACCTTCTCGCCCGGCTGGCCGAGGGCGGTGCCGGACTGCTCGTCAAGACGCTCGACGGCATCGAGTCAGGTGAGCTGGAGGCCCGCGAGCAGTGGGAGGACGGGGTCTCGCTCGCCCCCAAGATCGCGGTCGAGGACGCGATGGTCGACTGGCACGAGCGCGCCGCAGCCGTGGACCGCCGGGTGCGCGCCTGCACCCCGGCGCCGGGCGCCTGGACGACGTTCGACGGCGAGCGCCTCAAGCTGGGTCCGGTCCTGCCCGTGGCCGACCGCGAGGAGCTGGAGCCCGGGCTGGTCGAGGTCACCAAGAACGCCGTGTACGTCGGCACCGGTGGCGGCGTCGTGCACCTCGGTGACGTCCAGGCCTTCGGCAAGAAGCTGATGCCCGCGGCCGACTGGGCCCGCGGCGCACGTCTGGAGTCCGGTGCCCGCCTCGGCGACTAGGGTGCGACCCGTGAGCAGGAGGGCGCGTCCGGAGGACATCGACGACATCTGCATGTCGCTGCCCGAGGTTGAGCTCGGCGTCTCGTGGGGCGACCGACCGACGTACAAGGTGCCGACCGGCGGCAAGGGCAAGGGCTTCGTGCTGTTCCGGATGCCCCACAAGACGGCCGTCGACCCCGACACGGGCGAGATGTACGACGACCTGGTCGTCATCATCACCCCGACCGAGGTCGAGAAGCTGGCGCTCGTCCAGGACGAGTCGACGCCGTTCTTCACCATCGACCACTTCCGCAGCTTCAACGCGGTGCTCGTGCAGCAGAGCCGCCTGGGCGAGATCACCCGCGACGAGCTGGCCGAGATCATCACCGACGCATGGGCGCACCGGGCGCCGAAGAGGCTCGTGAAGCAGTTCTTCGCCGATGGCTGAGCGCCGGATGACCCGCGCCGACCCCGCCCGGCTCGCGGCGTACGACGTGCTCAAGGCGGTGCGCGTCGACGACGCCTACACCAACCTGGTCCTGCCGCACGTGCTCCGCGAGCACGGCCTGAGCGGCCGGGACGCGGCGTTCGTCACCGAGCTGGTGTCCGGCACCCTGCGTGGCCGGGGCACCTACGACGCGGTGATCGACGCCTGCCTCACCAAGCCCAAGCTCGAGGCGAAGGTCCGCGACGCGCTGCGTCTCGGCGTCCATCAGCTGCTCGGCATGCGGGTGCCCGACCACGCCGCCATCTCCTCCAGCGTCGACCTGGTGCGTGCCCGGGTCGGGCAGGGGCCGGCCGGCCTCACCAATGCGGTGCTGCGCAAGGTCTCGCAGCACGACCTCGACGGGTGGGTGCGCCGCGTCGCGCCCGACCCGGGCGCCGACCCGGTCGGCTACGCCTCCGTGGCCTACTCCCACCCCCGGTGGGTGGTCGAGGAGCTGACCCGGGCCGTCGGCACCGACCAGCTCGACGCCCTGCTCGCCGCCGACAACCAGGCGCCCCACGTGGTGCTGGCCGCGCGGCCCGGCCGGGTCGACCGGGCCGAGCTGCCCGGTGAGCCGACCACCTACTCGCCGTACGGCGTCGTGCTGGCCGCCGGCGACCCGGGTGCGGTCCCGGCTGTCGCCGACGGTCGTGCGGGCGTGCAGGACGAGGGTTCCCAGCTGGTCTCGATCGCGCTCGCCCGGGCCAACGTCGGCGGCGGCACGGGGGAGTCCTGGCTCGACCTGTGCGCCGGCCCGGGCGGCAAGGCGGCGCTGCTCGCGGGGCTCGCGCACTCGCAGGGTGCCGGCCTGTTGGCCGCGGAGCGCCAGCACCACCGGTCCCTGCTCGTACGTCGCAACCTGGCGGGCGCGGACGGGGTGGTCGGCATCCTCACCGCCGACGGGACGGCCCCACCATGGGCGCCCGGCACGTTCGACCGGGTGCTCGTGGACGCCCCGTGCACCGGTCTCGGCGCTCTGCGTCGCCGGCCCGAGGCGCGGTGGCGTAGGTCTCCCGACGACGTCACCGACCTGGTGCCGCTGCAGGAGGCGCTGCTCGAGTCGGCCATCGAGAGCGTCCGGCCGGGGGGAGTGGTGCTCTACGCGACCTGCTCGCCGGTGCTGGCCGAGACGCAGGGGGTGGTCGAGTCGGTGCTGTCCCGCCGGAGCGACGCCCGGCTCGAGGATGTGCGCACGCTGCTCGGCGACGTCCCGGACTGTGACGGACCCCTGGCCGGCACCGTGCAGCTCTGGCCGCACCGGCACCACACCGACGCGATGTTCATGGCACTGGTGCGGCGCAGCTTGTAACCGTTTTGTCCCCCATTTCAGAGTTGGCAACCGACCCCGGGGGTGGTGGGATGGAGCCTCACGATCCGGGGGAGCTGACCATGCGAGTTGTCGGTCGTCTTGTCGCTGCGGCGGCGGTGGCCTGTGCGGCGAGCCTGGCCCTGGGCGCCCCGGCCGGTGCCACCCCGCGCGTCGTGCCCGGCAGCACCCAGCTCGACGACCAGACGTTCCTGACCTACGTGCCGTGCGCGGCCTTCTTCGCCTCCGGCGCCACCGCGCCGGGTCTGCGGATCAACCGCGGGCCTGAGGCGGCGCCGCTGGGTCGGCGCAGCTTCGGCCTCGCGATGGCCGGTGTCGGCACGGCGGCCGGGGTGGTCCACCGGACCACGTCGATGGGGCTGCTGGGCGACGTCTCGATGGCGGTCAATCCCACCAGCCCGACCAACGGGGTGTCCTACGTCTGGTACATCTCACCCGACCTGCCCGCGGGCCAGGCGTGGCTGGGCCGGGCCGACCTGGCCGCCCGCACGGGCTGGCAGCGCGTCGACGTGTCCGCTGCGTCGTTCAGCTGGCGGGCCTACGACCTCGCGACCCGGCGGCCGTTGGGCGAGCCGGCCGGTGCGCCGCTGGGTGACTTCGTCGCCGCGCACGGTGACGGTCCCGGCTACGTCGTCTCGGGGTTCGGCTGCGACGGCACCTCCTTCAACATCGACGCCGTCGGCTACGGCCCGTCGACCTTCGACCTCGAGGGCTTCGCCGCCACCACCGGCATCGACGCCGACCGTGCCGTCGTGGGCCGACCCGTGGAGGTGCGCGGCTGGTCCGAGCGCGACACCGGTCGCCGGCTGGGTGACCCGCTCGTCCTCGAGCGCCTCGTGCCCGGCACGGACACGTGGGAGTCGGTCGGCGGGCCGGTCTTCGCCGACCCCGACACCGTGGTGCGCACGACCGTCGAGCCCGACGAGCCGACGTACTTCCGCTGGCGGATGGCCGACTCCGAGTACGCCGACGGCAACGTCAGCAAGCCGATCCTCGTCGGCTCGGTCACCCGCGTGGTGCCCGGTGGCGACCAACCCACCGAGACCACGTCAGCGTCTCCGTAGGGGCTCGTCAGTCGACGAGGTGGCGCAGGTAGGCCTCCGGCGTCGACAGGAACCGCCGCCAGTGGTCGACGATCGCCAGGTCGGCCCACTCGGCCTGCCGGAGGCCCCAGTCGCCCACCTCGAGGATGCGCGCACCCGGCAGCGCGGCGAGCACCGGCGAGTGGGTCGCGCAGAGCACCTGCCCGCCGCGCTCGACGACCTCGAGCAGGGTGCCGATGAGGCTGAGGGTCGAGGTGAACGAGAGCGCCGCCTCGGGCTCGTCGAGGCAGTAGAAGCCGCTCGAGTCGAAGCGGCTGGCGAGCACCGTCAGGAACGACTCGCCGTGGCTCATCTCGTGGAAGACCGGCTCGGGGTTCCGGCCGCCGCCCGGGTTCTGCTCGAGGAAGGTGTACCAGCCGTGCATCGTCTCGGCCCGCAGGAAGAAGCCCCAGGTGCCGGAGCCCAGCCCGCGCTCGAGGCGCAGCGCCCCGGACAACGGCGACTCGCTCGGCCGCGTCGAGTGGATGCCCTGGTTCGACCCACCCTCGGGCGAGAGGCCGTAGGCGACGGCGATGCCCTCCACGAGGGTCGACTTCCCCGAGCCGTTCTCGCCGACCAGGAAGGTGACGCCCCTGCCCAGGTCGAGGCCCTCGTCGACGACCTGTCGCACTGCCGGGATCGTCATCGGCCAGTGCTCGACGCTCGGCCGGCGGTCCGGCCACGTGCCGACGCGCACCACGGGCGGCTGGTCGAAGTCCATGGGCGACACGCTACGGCTCGGTAGGTTGGTCTTGTGCCTTCGCCATTCGTCGAGATCGAGGTCGACAACCGGGTCGTCAAGGTGACCAACCCGGACCGGGTCTACTTCCCCGAGTCGGGCGCGACGAAGCTCGACCTGGTCGAGTACTACCGCTCCGTCGGCCCGGGCATCGTCAACGCCCTGTTCGAGCGGCCGTGCATGCTGCACCGCTTCCCGAAGGGTCTGGCTGGTGACAAGGTGCACCAGAAGCGGCTGCCGGCCGGTGCGCCCGACTGGGTCGAGACCGTCGAGCTCTTCTTCCCGCGCTGGAAGCGCACCGCCGACGAGCTGTGCGTGACCGAGCTGGGCTCGGTGATCTGGGCGGTGCAGATGTCGACGGTCGAGTTCCACCCCTGGAACAGCCGGCGCGCCGACACCGAGCAGCCCGACGAGTGGCGCATCGACCTCGACCCGGGCCCGGAGTGCGACTTCGCGACCGTGCAGCGCGTCGCCCACGTCGCGCACGAGGTGCTCGACGACCTGGGGGCGGTGGGGTTCCCGAAGACGTCGGGTGGGTCGGGGCTGCACATCTACGTGCGGATCCCGCCCGACCACGGCTTCAAGGCCGTACGCCGTGCGGCCCTCGCCTTCGCGCGCGAGGTCGAGCGCCGTGCACCCGAGGACGTGACGACGGCGTGGTGGCGCAAGGACCGCGACCCGGCGCACCTGTTCGTCGACTACAACCAGAACGCCCGCGACCACACCATCGCCGCGGCGTACTCCGTCCGGGGCTTCCCCGACGCACGGGTCTCGGCGCCCATCCGGTGGGACGAGGTCGACGCGGTGAGCCCGCACGACTTCACGATCTTCACGATGCCCGAGCGCTTCGCGTCGCTCGGCGACCTGCACGCCGAGATCGACGACCACGCGTTCGACATCGCGCCCCTCCTGGAATGGGCCGACCGCGACGAGGCCGACGGTGCGCAGACACCTGCCGAGCCGGACGAGTAGCCGCCCACTACCCTCGACGCGTGGGTATCCAGATCACGCCGAGCATCCTGAACGCTGACTTCGCCGACCTCGGCGCCGAGCTCGCCCGCATCGGCTCGGCCGACTGGGTGCACGTCGACGTGATGGACAACCACTTCGTGCCGAACCTGACGTTCGGCCCGGCGATGGTCGAGGCACTGGCTCGGTCGACCGACCTGCCCCTGGACGCCCACCTGATGATCGAGGACGCCGATCGCAATGCGCTGGCGTACGTCGAGGCGGGCGCGTCCAGCGTGACCTTCCACGTGGAGGCGGCCAAGGCACCGGTGCGACTCGCCCGGGAGATCAGGGCCGCCGGTGCGCGGGCGTCGATGGCGCTCAAGCCCGCCACGCCGGTCGAGCCCTACGAGGCGATGCTGCCCGAGCTCGACATGCTGCTGATCATGACCGTCGAGCCGGGGTTCGGTGGCCAGAGGTTCCTGGACCTCTGCCTGCCGAAGATCCGTCGGGCCCGAGAGCTGATGGACAAGCACGGAGTCGAGACCTGGCTGCAGGTCGACGGGGGCGTGTCGCTCGAGACGATCGAGCGCTGCGCCGAAGCCGGCGCCGACGTCTTCGTGGCGGGTTCAGCGGTCTACACCGCCGACGACCCGGACAAGATGGTGGCCGACCTGCGAGCGCGCGCTGCGGCGGTCGGCTCCCGGGAATGAACCGGACTGTGGGAGGCTTGATCCCAGCAAGAGCCAATGGCTCGCGTGCTCTGGGGGCGGTGAAAGTCCGCACCGGCGGTGAAAGTCCGCGACCCGGTCACCACCAGTGACCGGTTGACCAGGTGGAACTCCTGGACCGACGGTCAAAGTCCGGATGGAAAGCGCACGCAAGCGAGGCCAGCGTGAGCGACCGTGGAGGTCGTCCGCGGTGACCCCGCCTCCACGCCCCCGCAGAGTCCGCGACCGGACCCGGGAGGCAGGTGAGACAGCCCATGACGTTCAGCACCGCTGAGCACGAGGCCATGCTGCGTGCGCTCACCGTCGCCGCCGCCCCGGGCGTCCCGCTCGGCCCCAACCCCCGCGTCGGCTGCGTCCTGATCCGCGACGACGGCACGACCATCGGCGAGGGTCACCACCGGGGCGCGGGCACTCCGCACGCCGAGGTCGACGCTCTCGAGGCATCGGGTGGGCGGTCGCGCGGGGCCACCGCGGTGGTGACCCTCGAGCCGTGCAACCACACCGGCCGCACCGGTCCGTGCTCCGAGGCCCTCATCGCAGCCGGCGTACGCCGCGTGGTCTACGCCCAGGCGGACGCCAGCCCCGTGGCCCGGGGCGGCGCGGCCGCACTGGCCGCGGCGGGCATCGAGACCGAGGGCGGACTGTGCGAGTCGGAGGCTCGTGCCCTGAACCGCGCCTGGACCTTCGCCGTCGACCGGGCCCGGCCGTTCGTGACCTGGAAGTTCGCCGCCACGCTGGACGGCCGCAGTGCGGCGACCGACGGCAGCTCGCGCTGGGTGTCCGGCCGTGCTGCCCGCCGCGACACCCACCGCCTGCGCGCCCTCTGCGACGTCATGCTCGTCGGCACCAACACCGTCGCCGTGGACGACCCCCTGCTCACGGTCCGCGATGCCGACGACCAGCCGCTGCCCCACCAGCCGCTGCGCGTCGTGATGGGGGAGCGCGACCTCGACCGCGGCCACCGGGTCTTCGGCGACGACGCCCCGACGCTGCACCTGCGCACCCGTGACCCTCACGTCGCCCTCGCCGAGGTGTTCGCGCGTGGCCGCCAGCACGTCTTCCTCGAGGGCGGGCCGACGCTGGCCGCGGCGTTCGTCCGGGCCGGCCTCGTCGACGAGGTCGTCGCCCATGTCGCGCCGATGCTCCTCGGCTCCGGCCGCAGCGCCGTCGGCGACCTGGGCATCACCACCATCGCCGACGCCCTGCGCTTCACGATCACCGACGTCGCGCTGCTCGGCAGCGGCGACACCGACCCCACCGTGCGACTCACCATGACCCCACCCGAGGAGAGCTAGAGATGTTCACCGGCATCGTGGAAGAACTCGGCACCGTCGCCGCCCTCGAACGGCTCGACGACGCCGCCCGCATCACCATCGACTGCGGTCTGCTCGACGACGTACGCACCGGCGACTCGATCTCCGTCAACGGTTGCTGCCTCACCGTCACGGAGCACGACGGCCGGCGCTGGACCGCGGACGTCATGCAGGAGTCGCTCAACAAGACCAGCCTCGGGGCGCTCCTCGAGGGCGACCAGGTCAACCTCGAGCGCGCCATGCCCGTCACGGCCCGTCTGGGCGGCCACATCGTGCAGGGCCACGTCGACGGCGTCGGCACGATCGTCGCGCGCCACCCCAGCGAGCACTGGGACATCATCGAGATCTCCCTGCCGCCCGGCCTCGCGCCCCTGCTCGTCGACAAGGGCTCGATCGCCGTCGACGGGGTCAGCCTCACCGTCGTCACCGTCACCGACGACAGCTTCAGCGTCTCGCTCATCCCCGAGACGCTCGCCCGTACGACGCTCGGCGCCCGCGCCGTCGGCGACCGGGTCAACCTCGAGGCCGACGTCCTCGCCAAGCACGTGGCCCGCCTGGTCACCGCCTACCTCCCCCAGGAGAACTGATGCTCGACTGGCTCCTCCACGGCACCATCCCCATCGCCGGGGGAGTGCTCTTCGTCCGCGAGGTCGTCGGCAACCTGTTCGGCCTGGGCAGCGCGCTGCTCGGCATGAGGCGCCTCGTCTGGGCCTGGCCCATCGGGGTCGTCGGCAACGTCCTGCTGTTCACCGTGTTCGTGTCCGGCGAGATCAGCGGCGCGACCACCGAGCCCCTGTGGGGCCAGGCCGGCAGGCAGGTCTTCTTCGCAGCGGTCAGCGTCTACGGCTGGTGGCGCTGGTCGCGGGCCAGCCGCGCCGGCGGTGCCGCCGACGGCGGTGCCATCACCCCCCGGTGGGCGACCACCACGGAGCGGCTCCAGCTCGTCGGACTGGCCGTCGTGGGGTACGCCGCGGCGTACGCCGTCCTGACCCAGATCGGCTCCTGGGGTCCGCAGACCGAGGCATGGATCCTGGCCGGCTCGATGCTGGCGACCTACGGCATGGCCCGCGGCTGGGTGGAGTTCTGGATCGTGTGGCTGCTCGTCGACGTCGTCGGGGTGACGTCGCTGGTGAAGGCCGGGTTCTACCCGACGGCCGGGATGTACGTCTTCTACGCGTTCTTCGTCGTCATCGGGTTCTTCGTGTGGTGGCGGGCCGAGCGCGACTCGCACTCGCCTCAGCCCGATCGGGAGCTGGCCGCATGACCATCCGACTCGACTCCGTCGAACGAGCCGTCGCCGACATCGCAGCGGGCCGGGCCGTGGTGGTGGTCGACGACGAGACCCGTGAGAACGAGGGCGACATCATCTTCGCCGCGGCCAAGGCCACGCCGGAGCTGATGGCCTTCACCATCCGCTACTCCTCGGGCGTGATCTGCGTGCCGATGCCGGCCGAGATGCTCGACCGGCTCGAGATCCCGCTGATGACCCCGCACAACAAGGACAAGCTGCGCACCGCCTACACGATCTCGGTCGACGCCCGCGACGGTGTCAGCACCGGCATCAGCGCCGCCGACCGTGCCCACACGGCGCGCACCCTGGCCGACAGCGCCACCGAGCCGTGGGAGCTGACCCGTCCCGGCCACGTGTTCCCGCTGCGCTACCGCGAAGGCGGCGTGCTCGTCCGTCGGGGGCACACCGAGGCCGCCGTCGACCTGGCCACCCTTGCTGGGCTGACCCCGGCCGGCGTGCTCGTCGAGGTCGTCAACGACGACGGCTCGATGAAGCGGGCGCCCGAGCTGCGCGAGTTCGCCGACGAGCACGGACTGGCGATGATCTCGATCGAGGACCTGGTCCGCTACCGCCGCCGCCACGAGGTGCACGTGGAGCGCGTCGCCGAGACCCGGCTGCCGACGCGGCACGGCGACTTCACGGCGTACGGCTATCGCATCACCATCGACGACTCCGAGCACATCGCCCTCGTGTACGGCGATCTCTCGGACGCCGCGGAGGTGCCGGTGCTGACCCGGGTCCACTCGGAGTGCCTCACCGGCGACGCGTTCGGCAGCCTGCGCTGCGACTGCGGCCCCCAGCTCGACGAGGCGCTCGAAGAGATCGTCGCGGAGGGGCGCGGCGTGGTGGTCTACCTGCGCGGCCATGAGGGCCGGGGCATCGGGCTGGTGGCGAAGCTGCAGGCCTACGCCCTGCAGGACGGTGGTCGCGACACGGTCGACGCCAACCTCGACCTCCTCCTGCCGGCCGACGCCCGGCACTACGGGACGGCCACCCAGATCCTGCGCGACCTGGGCGTCGGGTCGGTGCGACTGCTCACCAACAACCCGGGCAAGACGGTCGACCTCGAGGACTACGGTGTGCCCGTGGTCGCCCAGGTGCCGCTGACCCCGCGCCCGAACGACCACAACCTGGCCTACCTGCTGACCAAGCGGGACCGGATGGGTCACGACCTGCCCGACGACCTCGGTTCGTCGGTCGGGCCGACCCGAGACCAAGGAGGACCGAAGTGAGCGGAGCCGGAGCACCGGACCAGACGCCCATCGACTGCCACGACATGCGCGCGGCCATCGTCGCCGCGAGCTGGCACACCGAGGTCATGGACGGCCTCGTCGCCGGCGCCCAGGAGGCGATGCGGCGCTACCAGGTCGAGGCGCCGACGCTGATCCGCGTCCCGGGCACCTTCGAGCTCCCGGTCGTCGCGCAGGCGCTGGCCGCGCAGGGCTACGACGCGGTGGTCGCGCTGGGCGTGGTGATCCGCGGCGACACCCCGCACTTCGACTACGTGTGCAACGCCGCCACCGACGGGCTGACCCGGGTGGCCCTCGACCACCAGGTGGCCGTCGGCTTCGGCGTGCTCACCTGCGACAACGAGCAGCAGGCACTCGATCGCGCGGGCCTCGACGGGTCGCGGGAGGACAAGGGCTACGAGGCCACCGCTGCCGCTCTCACGACCGCGGCCACCATCAAGACCATCAAGCGCGGGTACGACGCCTGACACCGCGTCGTCGCGCGCTCCGGCGACCGCCTAGGCTGACATCCGTGAAGACGTTCGAAGGGCTCTGGGACGAGCTGAGCGAGAAGGCCCGCACCAGGCCCCAGGGCTCCGGCACCGTCGAGCAGCTCGACGCCGGCGTGCATGCCATCGGCAAGAAGCTGGTCGAGGAGGCCGCCGAGTCCTGGATGGCCGCCGAGCACGAGGGCAAGGAGCGTGCCGCCGAGGAGATCAGCCAGCTGATCTACCACGCGCAGGTGCTGATGCTGGCCTCCGGCCTCACCCTCGACGACGTCTACGCCCACCTCTGAGCGATTTCCCCTGAAGGACTCATGCCTCTCCTCCGCATCGCCATCCCCAACAAGGGGTCGCTGTCCCAGGCGGCCACCGACATCCTGCGCGAGTCCGGCTACCGCCAGCGCAGCGACGCCAAGGAGCTGACGCTCACCGACGCCGAGAACGGCGTGGAGTTCTTCTACCTCCGGCCGCGTGACATCGCCCTGTACGTCGGTGAGGGCACCCTCGACGTCGGCATCACCGGGCGCGACCTGCTGCTCGACAGCGGGGCGAAGGCCGACGAGGTGATGGGGCTGGGCTTCGGCCGCTCGCGCTTCCACTTCGCGGGCCCCCTCGGCGTCTTCAAGGACGTCGGCGACCTGGCCGGTCAGCGCATCGCGACCTCCTACACCGGCGTCGTACGTCGGTTCCTCGAGGAGCGCGGCATCGACGCGACCGTCACGCGACTCGACGGAGCGGTCGAGACCAGCGTCCAGCTCGGGGTCGCCGACGCGATCGCCGACGTGGTCGAGACGGGCAGCACCCTGCGTGCCGCCGGGCTCGAGATCTTCGGCGACGTGGTGCTGCAGTCCGAGGCGGTGCTCATCACCCGGGCCGGTCCCGAGCGACCCGACGGCTTCGAGGTCTTCCGTCGCCGGGTGGAGGGCGTCCTGGTCGCCCGCAGCTACGTGATGATGGACTACGACATCGAGTCCGTGCGCGTCGACGACGCGGTCACCCTGGCGCCGGGCCTCGAGGGGCCCACCATCTCCCCGCTGCGTCGCGAAGGCTGGGTGGCGGTGCGGGTGATGGTGCCGCGCAGCGGCTCGCAGCGCCTGATGGACGACCTCTACGACCTGGGTGCGCGGGCGATCCTGCTCACCGACATCCATGCCTGCCGTCTCTGACGGCGTGCCGCTGCCGCACACCTGGCGACCGCTCGGGGTGCGGCTGGCCGCCACCGTCTTCGGCCTGATGCTGCTGATCTTGTGCCTGTTCGCGTGGTTCGGCTTCGACCAGGAGACGCGGGACAAGTTCTCGATGCTCCAGCGCGCCACGATCGCGCTCTTCGGGCTGATGGCGTTCGCCTGCGGCCACGCCCTGGCCCGCTCGCGGGTGGTGGCGCGTGCCGACTCGCTGCTCGTGGTGAACGGCTACCGGCGTCGCCGGTTCGAGTGGGCCGAGGTCATCGCCGTACACCTGCCGCGTGGTGCGCCCTGGGCCGTGCTCGATCTTGCCGACGGCACCACCGTGCCGGCGATGGCGATCCAGGGATCCGACGGGGACCGCGCCGTGCGTGCCGCGCGCGAGCTGCGCGCCCTGGTCGACCAGCCACACTGACGGCGGTCAGTCGAGGGCGCGGATGCCCCACGATGCCGAGAACTCCTCGCCCGGCTCCAGGGTCGCGACATCCTCGCCGGAGTTGAACGCGTCCGCCGGCGCCGTCATCGGCTCGACCGCGAGCGCCCGGCGGGCGTACTCCGGCACCTCGTCGGCCGAGTACAGCTGCAGCCAGGTGTGCTGCTGGTCGACCCACAGCGCGACACCGCGTCCCGACGTGCTGTCCCGGACCACGACGGTGGCCGTGCCGTCGTCGTCACGGTCGAGGTCGGTGAAGGCGTCGTCGAACGGGGTCTGCCGGATCGGTCGTGCCATCCGGAAGTCGTAGGCGGTGCCCTCGACGTCCTCGCGCCCGACCGGGATGAGCCGGTCGTCCACCAGGCACCTGCTGGCCGCCGGCAGGGTCAGCTCCCAGCCGTCGACCGGGCCCTCGCCGAGGCGCAGGTAGGGATGCGCCCCCGAGGCGTACGGCGCGGGGGAGTCGCTCAGGTTGGTGGCCGACTGGGTGACCGTCAGCCCATCAGCCGAGAGCACGTAGTGCACGCGCAGCTCGACCAGCCACGGGTAGCCGGACTGTGCCATCAGCCGGTGCACGAGCGACACCGAGTGCGGGGCGTGCTCCTCGAGAGTCCACGACACCCAGCGCACCAGGCCGTGCGAGGCGTGCCGTCGCGCCGGCTCGGTGAGCGCGAGCTGGAGGTCACGACCCTGCCAGGTGTACCTGCCGTCGCACAGCCGGTTGGGCCACGGCATCAGCAGCTGGCCGCGTCCGCCCGAGGCCATCGCGTCCTCGTCGAAGCCGTCGACGATCCGGTGCCCCTGATGCTCCAGCAGCCGCAACGCGGCGCCGCCCTCGGTCACCACGGCGTGATAGCCGCCCCCACGGATGCTGAACTGGTCTCCCGACGGCGCCACCATGGGCGCCACCCTTTCACTACCGTGGCGTCGTGCCCTTCGACGTACGCAGGTTGGACGACGCGGACGCGTCGGACTTCGCCGCACTGGCTGCCGCCATCGAGGCCGACCACCTGACCAACCTGCGGCTCTCTGCCGAGGAGTTCATCGAGATGCGGTCGCTGGCCGGTGCGGTCATCGAGGGTGCGTACGACGCCGGCGAGCTCGTCGCGTGGAGCGGCTACCTCGCCCAGGCGCCCCAGGGCGACGGCCGCCGGATCCACGTCCTCGGAGACAGCCACCCAGAGCATGTCGGCCGCGGTCTGGGCACCCTGATGGGAGCCCGTGCGCTGGCCGCGGCCCGGGTCAGGCACGCCGTCGACGCGGCCGAGCTGCCCGCGACGTACGTCACGAGGATGGGCGCCGGCCGCACCGACCAGGCGGACCTGCTCACCGCTCTGGGCTACCGCACCGAGCGCCACCGCTTCACGATGGTCGCCGATCTCGACCGTCTGGAGATCCCGCCGATCCGTCACGACGGGTACGACCTGGTGCCGTTCGACCCGGCCGACTCCGAGCTGCTGCGGGTCGCGCACGAGCTCGCCTTCGACGACTACCCGGTCCCCAGCGCGATGAGCAGCGACGTCTGGGACGGCTTCATGATCCGCGCGCGGCACACCCGCCACGGACTGTCGTCGTGGCTGCGCGACGACAGCGGCGAGGTGGCGGCGTACGTGTTCACCCACGAGTACGCCGTTGCGCTGTCGGGGGACGGCGACGGCCGGGAGACCTACGTGCCCTACCTCGGCACCGTGCCCACGCACCGCGGTCGCGGCCTGGCCGGTGCCCTCCTGAACCACACCCTGATGGCGGCGCGCGACCTGGGGGTCGCCCGGATGAGTCTCGAGGTCGACGCACACAACCCCGCCGGTGCCCTGGGCTTCTACGAGCGGGCGGGCTTCCGCACCGTCGCCACCTTCGACGAGTGCACCATCACCGAACCACCGGCGCCCTGACGCCCGTGCCGTCGAGCACGACGTCGGCCCGGCCAGGCGTGTCGTCGGCGGCGTGCAGCACGTCCTCGTCGATCATCCACTGCCGCCAGTGCGGCGCCATGTGCTCGCCGTCGCGCGCCATGCCACGGGCCAGCCGCAGCTCGCGCGGGGCCTCGACCCAGACCAGGGTGGTGACCAGGTCGGCGATCAGTGCGGCCCCGGAGCCGACCCCCTCGACGACCAGCAGCGGGACCGGGAACACGAGGTGATCCTCCGCCCAGGCGTCGGCGTGCCAGTCCCAGCGGCGCCACGAGCCCGGCCGCCCGCCGGCCAGCGGGCGCAGCATCGCGTCGAGGCTGGTGGCCAGTCCAGGCAGGCCGCGCCAGCCCTCCAGGAGCTCGTCGGCGTGCACGACGACAGCCTCCGTGAGGGCGGCGACGGCGGCCGCGAGCGTGGTCTTGCCGGAGCCGGCCGGGCCGTCGATGCAGACGAGACGGCCGGCGTGCAGGGTCGGGGGAGCGGCGAGTGCTGTGGCGAGGACGACCTCGGCGTCAGAAGGCATGGCCGATGCCACGGTAGGTCGGCGTCGACTCGACGATCCGGTTTCCGCGCACGAGGTGCACCTCGTTGGTGTGTTCGAACAGCTCGCCGGACTTCGCATGCCGGAACCACACCAGGTCGCCGATCTCCAGGAGTGCGGCCTGGCGCCCGGTGAGCGGGGTCTGCACCTCGCCCGCGCCCTCGAGGCCGGTCAGGTGCAGCCCGGGGGGCGCCCAGGGGACGGGCGCCCGGTCGTCGCCGACCGGCCCGCTGGCGATCAACCCGCCGCCGTGGACCGTGGCGACCTCGCGGCTGGGCCTGCGGGTCACCGGCAGCCCGAAGTACGCCGCCGGCCGCGGCCGGAACGAGCGGTAGTGGTCGAACAGCCCGGGCACCAGCAGCCCTGAGCCCGCCGCCACCTCGGTCACGAACGGGTCGCCGGCGCTGGTCTCGACCGAGCCGGATCCGCCGGCGTTCCAGAACTCCAGCGGACCGTACGGCGCCAACGCCTCCTCGATCTCGGCACGCCGGGTGAGCAGCTGGTCGACGGAGGCCTGCTTGAGACGACGTACGACGGCCGACCTCGCGCGCTGGCCGGGGACGTCGTCGGGCACCCCGGCCACCTGGCCCTCGTAGGTCATCACGCCGACCAGCCGGAACCCGCTGCGCCGGTCGATCGCCTTGGCCAGCGCGGTGACCGACGCGCCGCCGGACAGCGGAGAGCGCTTCGGCCCGACGTGCTGTCCACCGATCCACAGCCCGGCGTCGACCTCGATGGCGAGGCGCACGGGCACCGCCTTCGACGAGCGCACCGAGTCGACCAGGTCGAGGTGGGCCACGTCGTCGACCATCAACGTGATCGCCGCCGCGGCCGAGGGGGAGGCGACCAGCGCGGCCAGGGCGCCGCGGTCGACGGTCGGGTAGGCGACCACGATGTCGTTGCTGGTGCCCGACTCGTGGAGCCACAGCGCCTCGCGCAGCGAGTAGGCCAGCACGCCCGAGAAGCCCGGCTTCTTGAGGGCTCGGGCGATCAGCGCCGGCACGCGCAGCGACTTGGAGGCGACGCGGATCGGGGTGCCGGCGGCCCGTCGCGCGAGGTCGGCGGCGTTGGCGTCGAACGCGTCCAGGTCGACGACCATCAGGGGAGTGGGCAGCGCGTCCCGATGTGCCGCGACGGCTTCGCCGAGCCGACGCCAGAGCTGGTTCAGGTCGACGTAGGCGTGAGCCATCAGGAGATGCCGCGCTTGCGCAGGATCGCCTCGATGTCGGCCATGTCGTCGTCCATCAGCGCCGGCTCGGGCTGGCTCGACCTGTTGAGCCGGCGCTTCTCGGTGGGACCGTCACTCTTGCTCTTGCTCTTGCCCGTGCCCTGCGTGGCGGCGGGCTTGGTGCCGCGGCCGCGCTCGCGCAGTCCGGTCGAGACCATGAAGAGGAGCAACGACATGCCGCCCAGGGCGACCCCGGCCCACACGATCGGGCTGAACACCAGGTGGGTGGCCCAGTCGAAGACCGACTGGCTGATCTCGGTGAGCATCTCCAGGGTGCCGGTGAGGTAGGCCGCTGCAGGCAGCAGTGTGAAGCCCGCTCCCCGCAGCCCGGACGCCACGCCCCGGTTGCGGAACGCGTAGAACGTCCAGAGTGCGCCCAGCAGCGTCAGCGTCACGGTCAGGGCCGCCCAGGTTGCGTCACTCACGTCTCAAGACTCCCACAACCCCGGTTGGTCGGGCGGAGTCCAGATCCCGACCGGTGGGAGACTCCTGTCGTGGACCAACAGCGACGCATCCCCGACCCCGGTTTCGCCGACGACGACGGTTCGGCCGACCCGGCCCTGGCCGCGGCCCTGGCTGCCGACGACGGCACTGCCGCACGCGCCGCCGACGTCCTGTCCGTGCTGGTCGGCAGCCGGCTGCTCGTCCCGGTGGTCGCCCTGCTCGGAGAGGTCGAGTACGACGCCGCCGGACTGGCCCACGACAAGACCAGCGACATGGCCGCCGTACTCCTCACCGGTGCCGACGGCCGGCTCGCCCTGCTCGCCTTCACCTCGGCCGCGACCCTGGCCGCGTGGGACCCCGACGCCCGCCCGGTGCCGGTGACCGCCCGCACCGCCGCCCTCTCCGCCGTACAGGAGGACGCCGCTGCGCTGGTCGTCGACGTCGCCGGCCCGCACCGGTTCGTCATCGAGCGGGACGACCTCACCGCCGTCGCCGCCGGCTGGACGCTGACCCGCGCAGGGGAGCGGGCGGCATGGTTGCCCGGTCCGCTCGCTGATTGAGGTAGGTCGCTAGTTGAGGTGTGACGGAGCCTCGAAAAGCGAGAGCCGCTGGCGCCCTTGATTTCGAGGCTCGCTGGCGCTCGCACCTCAACCAGCGGGGAGGCTGCTGGTTGAGGGGCGAGGGAGCCCGGGCGACCAAGCCTCGAAACCAAGACGACAGCTGCCCTCGGTTTCGGGGTTCGCTGGCGCTCGCACCTCAAGTGGCGGGAGTCGACGAGAAATTCGAATGGTTGTCCACAGTGTGGTCCCGCGCGCCTGATCCGGCCCGGAAATGTCGGTGCTGGGTGGTTGGCTTCGTGTATGGCGATCACGACCAGCGAGCTCCCCGACACCGCCTCCGCGGTGCTCGAGTTCGCTCGCTCAGCTCGGGTCGCTGCTGATCGTGAAGAAGCGAACCTGCTGGTCGCGGCCTGCGAGTGGGCGGACCTGCACCCCGCCGAGACGGTCGATGACGCGGCGGCGTTCCTTCTCGGCGGCGGGTCCGAGCACGAGGAGCCGGTCGCCGGACCGGGGGCACCGCTGGTGGCGGAGTTCTGCATCGCCGAGTTCGGCGCCGTGCTGGGCGTGTCGACGGTCTCGGCCAAGCACCTGATCGGCCAGGCCCTCGAGCTGCGACACCGGCTCCCCAGGCTCTGGCGCCGCGTCCAGGCCGGCGACCTCCCCTCGTGGCGGGCCCGCCGGATCGCGGAGACCACCATCCACGCCCACCTCTCCCGAGAAGCCGCGGCGTACGTCGACGCGCACCTCGCACCGTTCGCGCACCGCACCTCCACCACCGCGGTCGACCGGTTGGTCGATGCTGCGGTCGTCCGGTTCGACCCCGCCCGCGCCGCCGCCGAAGCCCGGGCCGCCGCGGACGCCCGGCACGTCACGATCGAGGAGGAGCAGGTCTCCTTCGCCGGCACCATGCGCGTCACCGCCGAGCTCGACCTCGCCGACGCCCTCGACCTCGCCGCCGCGGTCAGCCACGGTGCCGAGCAGCTGAAAGCGCTGGGGTCCGATGAGCCGTTGGATGCCCGGCGTGCTGCCGCGGTCGGGGAGATGGCGCGGAGCCAGCTGTCGCTCGACCTGCACGCGACCCGTCCGGACAAACGACCCGACGACCGACCGACCGCCCGGCAGGTGGTCCTGCACGTGCACCTGACCGACGGCGACCCGGTCGCCCGACTGGAGCGGGGCAACCTCGCCACCCTCGACCAGATCCGCCACTGGTGCACCCAGACCCACACCCGCGTGGTCGTGAAACCGGTCCTCGACCTCAACGAGCAGATCACCTGTCCCGGATACCAGCCCTCGGATCGGCTCCGCGAGCAGATCATTCTTCGCGACCGGCAATGCGTGTTCCCGTGGTGCACCCGACAAGCCCGGGCCTGCGACCTCGACCACATCGTCCCGTGGGAGCACGGCGGCGCCACCACCACCGACAACCTCGCGGCACTCTGCCGACGACACCACCGCCTCAAAACGCACTCCGGCTGGCGCTATGAGCGCACCGGCCCAGCGACGTACACCTGGACCAGCCCCCACGGCCACCGATTCACCACCGACCCCACCGGCACCGAACCCGGTTGACCACCCCGCTCCACACCCCGCCCAGTGGCATCCGGCGGGGCCAGCTGTACTCGGCACGTTGGTGACGGTCTAGGTCTTGTAAACGAGGAGAACCTCCCGGCTTAGTGGAGATGTCTGACGTCTTCACCAGCCAGGAGATCCTCGTGGTCCACGCTAACGCTCGTTTGAATCTGCACGGTCGCCGTCTGCTCGTCTCACGCGTGATCGGTGACCGCCGACCAGTGGCCCACGTCGCCACGGAGCTCGGGATCTCCCGGCAGTGCGCGCACCGCTGGGTCGCGCGGTTCCGCGCCGAAGGCGACGATGTCGGTCTGCTCGACCGGTCCTCACGCCCACATCGATGCCCACGTCGAACGACACATGAAACAGAGCAGAGTTAAGTCCAGGGCAGCTCGTCCTCGAGCTACGCCGCACCGAATGCCGCGGTCAGGAATGGCTCGGCCCCGAACTCGGCCTTGCGCCGCGCACGGTGTCTGCGATCTTGCGCCGCCACTCAGTCCCGTACCTGCACGAGTGCGACCCGCTGACCGGAGAAGTCGTCAGGTCTAGCAGGACCACCGCACTTCGATACGAACGTGACCATCCCGGTGACCTGATCCACATCGACGTGAAGAAGCTCGGCAAGATCCCCGACGGCGGCGGATGGCGAGCACTGGGCCAAGGACGCGAGAACCACGTCAGCGGCCACCAGAAGGTCGGCTACGACTACGTCCACGCTGCAGTCGATGACCACTCGCGGCTGGCCTATGCCGAGGTCCTGGCCAACGAGCAGGGCACAACATGCGCAGAGTTCCTGCTTCGCGCCGGCGCGTTCTTCGCCAGCCACGGCATCACGGTGAGCCAGATCATCAGCGACAACGCCGAGAACTACATCCGCTCCCGGGACTTCCAAGCAGCCATCGCGACTCTGGGTGCCACGCACCTCACCATCCGACCGCACTGCCCCTGGCAGAACGGCAAGGTGGAGAGATTCAACCGAACCGTGCAGATCGAGTGGGCCTACCGGCAGGTGTTCCTCACCAACGACGAGCGCGCCGAGTACAGCTAGCGGCGTGGCCAGACTTGTCCGAGAAGTCACGCACCCGGCCTGCAAGACGCGAAGATCCCGCGCAACCCAGCGCGCCCGGCCACGGCACCTTCTCGAACAGCCGCGCGTGGCGGACAATGTGTGCGTGACCGCCTACCTCGGATCCGGGCCCTACTGCTACTCCAACACCTTGTGCACGGTGGTGGACGAGGGTTGGCAGCCCGGCTTGGTCGAGACCCTGACGGGCTCGCCGTTCGGGTTCCAGATGGTGGGACCGCTGCCGTTGTTCGACCCGGCGGGCTGGGATCCGGACACGGGGCTCGACCAGGCGCTCTCGCTGCTGGGCTGGGAGAGCGACAGGGAGACGTTCTCGAACGGCGAGGACGCGTTGGGTCGGCTGGTCGAGCTGTGTGGCGACGGACCTGTCTTCGTCGGACCACTCGAGCTGGGACTGCTGCTCCACCAACCGGGCGCGGACCGGCCGCTGGGTGCCGATCACTTCGTCGCCGTCCTCGAGGTGGGACCCGACGGGGTCACGATGCACGACCCCCAGGGGCACCCCTACGCCTGGTTGCCGCGCGAGGCGTTCCTGGCCGCGTGGGGCAGCGACACGATCGGCTACGGGTCCGGACGCTTCCCACTGCGCACCCGCTTCCGGCGCGTGGCCGAGCGAACCGATCAGGAAGCCTTGCGTGACCTCATCCCCGTCGCGCATCGCTGGGCCCGCGGCGGGGACGGCAGTGCAGCCGCCCTGCGCGCCCTCGCCGACGCTGCCGAACACGGGCTCGGGTCGCCTGCCCTGCCGGTGCTGCAGAACTTCTCGCTCCGCCTCGGTGCCCGCCGCCGGGTGGATGCGGCCACGGCGCTCGCCGGGTGGCCGGAGGTGGCGGACGTGCTGGACCGCCAGGCACGAACGCTCGGGCGAGCCCAGCTGGCAGCGGTCCGCTACGACGGTACGGCGCTCGCCGGCGCGTTCCGCTGCGCCGCCGACCTGCACGAGGAGCTGGTCGACCGCCTGGGCGGGAGCCCGTCGGTCTCGCCCGACCGCAACGGCTGAGCATGGGGCGCGGTGCGATTAGGACGCCGACGCAATGCTCCGCTAGCATTCGGTGTTGTTCAACCACCAAGCGGAGGCGAGCTCCAAGCGCCCCCCACCCGCATCGATCGCCGTGCTCTCACGAGCACACAGGTCGTCGGGTCCGGTCCGAGGCAGTGCGACCCGTCGTACGACCTCGAAGCGTGTTCCCCGCGAGGGGTGTGCACGGTGACTGGCTTCCGCGAGGTTTCGCGGGAGCCATCGTTGCATTTGGGGCGAGACCGGTCTCCCGTCCCACCACCCATGGAGGACACATCAGCACCGAGCTACGCATCAACGACCGGATCCGGGTTCCCGAGGTCCGGCTCGTCGGACCCAACGGCGAAACCGTGGGCATCGTGCCGACCGACCAGGCGTTGAAGCTTGCCCAGGAGGCGGACCTCGACCTGGTCGAGATCGCGCCCCAGGGTCGGCCCCCCGTGTGCAAGCTCATGGACTACGGGAAGTTCAAGTACGAGAACGCCCAGAAGGCCCGTGAGGCACGCAGGAACCAGACGAACGTGATCATCAAGGAGATGAAGCTTCGTCCCAAGATCGACGCGCACGACTACGAGACGAAGAAGGGCCACGTGGTCCGCTTCCTCCGTGCCGGCGACAAGGTGAAGATCACGATCATGTTCCGCGGTCGTGAGCAGCACCGCCCCGAGCTGGGCTTCCGCCTGCTCCAGAAGCTGGCCGAGGACGTGACGGAGCTGGGCTTCGTCGAGTCCTCGCCCAAGCAGGACGGCCGCAACATGATCATGGTGCTCGGCCCGCACAAGAAGAAGGCGGACGCCAAGGTCGACATCCAGGCCGAGAAGGACACCAAGGCCGCCGAGCGCGCCGCCCTGGTCGCCGACGAGCAGGCCGAGCGCGACGCAGCGCACGCCGCGGGTCCGGTCGCCAAGAAGAAGGAGCGCGGTCGCTCCGAGAACCTGGATCCCGAGATCGAGGCGTAAGCACCGAGCGAGCCGATCGCGACGACGTCGCGATCACCACCAGAGCCACTGAATAAGGAACGGACTGACATGCCGAAGAACAAGACCCACTCCGGTGCCAGCAAGCGCTTCCGCGTGACCGGCACGGGCAAGATCCTTCGCGAGAAGGCTGGCAAGCGCCACAACCTCGAGAAGATGCCCTCGAAGGTCACCCGCCGCCTGAGCGGCACGACCGAGGTCGCCAAGGCCGACGTCAAGCGTGTCAAGAAGATGCTCGGCCTCTGAGTCCGCCGGCTCACGTCAGCCGCACATCCATAAGTTTGTTGAGCAAGGAGTAAAGAAATGGCACGCGTCAAGCGGGCAGTAAACGCCCACAAGAAGCGCCGGGTCGTCCTCGAGCGGGCGTCCGGCTACCGCGGACAGCGTTCGCGCCTGTACCGCAAGGCCAAGGAGCAGGTCACCCACTCCCTCGTCTACAGCTACAACGACCGTCGCAAGAACAAGGGCAACTTCCGCAAGCTGTGGATCCAGCGGATCAACGCCGCTGTCCGCGCGCAGGGGATGACCTACAACCGCTTCATCCAGGGCCTGAACCTGGCCGGCATCGAGGTCGACCGCAAGATCCTCGCCGAGCTCGCCGTCAACGACATCGCAGCCTTCACGGTGATCGTCGACGCCGCCCGGGCCGCGCTGCCCGACGACGTCAACGCGCCCAAGGCCGAGGTCTCCGCCTGACCGCACGCTGACGCACCCGCTCCTCGCCCCCGGCACCCGCACGGTGCCGGGGGCGAGGTGCGTCCGGGGATCGGGTGGATACGGTGGTGCCATGAAGTTTCGATACCTCGGCAACAGCGGACTCAAGATCTCCGAGATCACCTACGGCAACTGGCTCACGCACGGCTCCCAGGTGGAGAACGACGTGGCCACCCAGTGCGTGCGAGCGGCGCTCGACGCCGGCATCTCGACCTACGACACGGCAGACGTCTACGCCAACACCGCGGCGGAGACGGTGCTCGGCGAGGCGCTGAAGGGCGAGCGGCGCGAGAGCGTGGAGATCTTCACCAAGGTCTACTGGCCCACCGGCCCGCGCGGCAAGAACGACACCGGCCTGTCGCGCAAGCACATCATGGAGGCGATCGACGGCTCCCTGACCCGGCTCCAGACCGACTACGTCGACCTCTACCAGGCGCACCGCTACGACACCGAGACGCCGCTCGAGGAGACGATGCAGGCCTTCGCCGACGTCGTACGCCAGGGCAAGGCGCTCTACATCGGCGTCAGCGAGTGGACCGCCGACCAGCTGCGCGCCGGTCACGCACTCAGCCGGGAGCTGGGCTTCCAGCTCATCTCGAGCCAGCCGCAGTACTCCATGCTGTGGCGGGTCATCGAGGACGAGGTCGTGCCGGCCTCGCGGGAGCTGGGCATCTCGCAGATCGTGTGGAGCCCCATCGCCCAGGGCGTGCTGACCGGCAAGTACAAGCCGGGCGAGCAGCCGCCCGCGGGCTCGCGCGCCACGGACGAGAAGGGCGGGGCCGACATGGTCAAGCGCTTCATGAACGACGACGTGCTCGGCCGCGTGCAGAAGCTCGAGCCCGTCGCCGCCGACGCCGGCCTGACCATGGCGCAGCTCGCCATCGCCTGGGTGCTCCAGAACGACAACGTCGCCGCGGCCCTCATCGGTGCGTCGCGGCCCGAGCAGGTCGGCGAGAACGTCAAGGCCGCCGGTGTCGTGCTCGAGCCGGAGACGATGACGGCGATCGACGAGGCGCTCGGCGACATCGTCGTGCGCGATCCCGGCATGACCGCCGAGAACTCGCCGAAGAAGCGTGTCGCCTGACGCACCGGGGCGGCCCCTGGCTGCCTCGAACTCGCGGGTCAAGGCGGCCCGCAGACTGGCCCGACGCTCCGAGCGCACCGAGCAGCAGCTGTTCATCGCCGACGGCGCGAAGGCAGTCGAGGGGGCGCTCTCGGTCGACGGCTGCGTGGTCGAGGTGTTCGCGACGACCACGGCCGCCGGTCAGTACGCCGACCTGCTGGGCGCCGCGGACCGGGTGACCCTGGTCGACGACCGGGCGATGGGCGGGCTCTCCGACTCGGTGACCCCCGCCGGGATCGTGGCGGTGTGCCGGTTCGTCGACGTGCCGATCTCCGCGCTCCCGACCTCACCCGGCCGCGCGGCCCTCTGGGCCATCTGCGTCGACGTCCGTGACCCCGGCAACGCCGGCACCGTCATCCGCACGGCCGACGCGGCCGGGGCGGACGCGGTGGTGCTCGCCGGCTCCTCGGTCGACGCCTACAACCCCAAGACGGTGCGGGCGACCGTGGGCAGCCTCTTCCACCTGCCGATCGTGGTCGAGCCCGACCCGGTGGCGGCGATCCAGGCGGCCAGGGCCGCGGGCCTGACCGTGCTCGCGACCACGGGCGGCGGCTCGGTCGACCTGTACGACGCCGACCTGTCGGGACCCACCGCCTGGCTGTTCGGCAACGAGGCCCACGGGGTCCCGCCCGAGCTGGTCGCCATGGCCGACCACCAGGTCGCCATCCCCATCCACGGCCTGGCCGAGAGCCTCAACCTGTCGACCGCCGCCGCGATCTGCCTCTACTCGTCCGCCCGGGCCCTCCGCTCATGATCCTCATCGACCCGCCCGCGGTGCCCCATCACGGCCGGCTCTGGTCGCACCTGGCCAGCGACGCGTCGTACGACGAGCTGCACGACTTCGCGGCCGCTCTCGGGCTACCGGCCCGGGGGTTCGACCGCGACCACTACGACGTGCCCGAGGAGTACTACGACGTGATGGTCGGTGCCGGCGCCCACGCGGTGACGTCACGCGAGCTGGTCATCGCGCTTCGCCGCGCCGGCCTGCGCCGCCCGAAGGCCGCGCCCGGCTGAGCCGGGCCAGCTCGGCGCCGGCATTGGCCCGTGCCGCCGCCTCCCAGTGATCGCGCGCGTAGGACGTGTGGAACAGCGTCCCCTTGGCGAGCAGGTCGGTGAGGATCGCCGCCCGTCCGGCCGCGAAGTCGCTGTCGGGCACGTGGGCGTACTCGCGGCGCACCGCCGCGACGTACTCGTCGTAGCGCGCCGCCGGCGCGGCCAGGATGGCCAGGTCGGCGTCGGAGAGCGCGCTCCCGTTGGTGTCGCCGGCCGCCGGTCGGTGCGTGGCGGTGAGCCGCACGAGCCTGGCCACCTCGACGACGTCGGCCTCGGCCGGCAGGGCACGCTCGGCCCACCGGGCCGACAGCTCCTCGTCGTCGGCGGCGCCGACGTAGACCGCGTCGTGGAACCACGCGGCGAGCAGGACCGGCTGCCGGTCGAACCCGGCACCCGCGCCCCAGAGCTCGTCGAGGCGCTCCAGCACCTCGGTGAGGTGGCGCAGGTCGTGGTAGCCGCGAGAGGGGTCGGCGTACGCCGCGAGGAGCTGATCGCGCACGTCGTCGGCACCTGCGACTGGCCACCACTGCGACAGGTCACCCATGGCGCCCATTCAAGCGGCTACATTCGCGGACGTGTACGCCACCGCCCAGGAGTCCCTCGACCTGCTGCCCGACGGGGTGGTGATGGCAGACGCCGTCGGCACGGTCGTGGCGGCGAACCAGGTGGCGGCGCAGTTCCTCGGCCGCCCCGTCGACGAGCTCGTCGGACGTCCGCTCAGCGAGGTGCTGACCCTGATCGACCAGGACGGCCACGACTGGGTCTCGGAGAACAGGCCGTACGACGGGCTCCGCACCCGCACCGGCGTGCCCGAGCAGTCGTGGCTCCTGTCCAGCGGTCTGGAGGTGCTGGTCAACGCCAGGCTGCACCGGCGCGACGTGCGCTCGCCGGTCGAGATGCTCGTGATCGGGCTGCGCAACGGCCGCGGCCGGGCCCGGCTCGACCGCGAGCGCTCCGACCTGGTGGCCACCGTCGCGCACGAGCTGCGCTCGCCGTTGACCGGCGTCAAGGGCTTCGTGCAGGCGATGCTCAACCGCTGGGACAAGCTGAGCGACGAGCAGAAGAAGCTGATGCTCACCACCGTCAACGCCGACGCCGACCGGCTCGCGCGACTGATCGCCGAGCTGCTCGACGTGGCCCGCATCGACACCGGCCGGCTCAGCCTCTATCCCCGGGGGTCCGACGCCGGCGTGCTGGTCGCGCGGGCGGTCGACTCGGTGCGGGCCGGCACCGCCAGGCCGATCGAGCTGACGGTCGCCGAGGCGCTGCCCGAGGTCTTCGCCGACCCCGACAAGTTCACCCAGGTCGTCACCAACCTCATCGAGAACGCCGTCCGCCACGGGGAGGGCACCGTCCACGTCGAGCTGGTGGAGCTGCCGGCCGACTGGGAGTTCCCGGGCATCGAGCTGATCGTCTCCGACGAGGGTGACGGCATCCCGGAGCAGCTGCGGCGCCGGGTCTTCACGAAGTTCTGGACCGAGGGCTCCAGCGGCGGCACCGGTCTCGGTCTCTACATCGTGGGTGGGCTGACCCGTGCCCACGGCGGCCACGTCAGCATCGGCGAGGCCGACGGCGGCGGCGCCCGCATCAGCGTCGTGTGGCCCGGCGACGACCGCCGCGGCTGACCCGCTGATCTGCACACAACCTTCACGAGTCGTCCCGACATCCCGGCCCCCCGCGCTCCTAGGCTCCACCTGTGAGCGAGCCGACCGTGTCCCACCTGCCGCATGGCCCCCGCCGACGAGTGCTCGTGGTCGAGGACGACCCGGTCATCAACGACGCGGTCACGCGCCGACTCACCGCCGAGGGGTACGACGTCACACAGGCCTGGGACGGACCCGCTGCCGTGACGGCGGCCGCCGAGAGCCGGCCCGACGTGCTCGTGCTCGACGTCATGCTGCCGGGCTTCGACGGGCTGGAGGTGTGCCGCCGGGTGCAGGCGAGCCGCCCGGTGCCGGTGCTGATGCTGACCGCCCGCGACGACGAGGCCGACATCCTCGCCGGGCTGGCGGTGGGCGCCGACGACTACCTCACCAAGCCGTTCGGGATGCGCGAGCTGGTCGCCCGCATCAGCGCCCTGCTGCGGCGGGTGGAGCGCGCGGGCGTGCTCGCGGCGCAGCCCGCCGGCGTACTCACCGTCGGAGACCTGACCGTCGACACGGGCACCCGACGCGTGGACGTGGCGGGTGCCGAGGTGCACCTGACGCCGACCGAGTTCGACCTGCTGGTCTGCCTGGCCGGCGAGCCCAGCCAGGTGCTGACCCGCGACCGGCTGCTGGCCGAGGTGTGGGACTGGCCCGAGGCATCGGGCACGCGCACCGTCGACAGCCACGTCAAGGCGCTGCGCGCCAAGCTCGGCGCCGGCCGGGTGCGCACCGTGCACGGCGTGGGCTACGCACTGGAGACGCCGTGACCGGCGAGCCGCTGGGGTGGGTCACCTCGATCAAGGTCAAGCTAGGTCTGCTGGTCGCCGCCAGCGTCGTGACCGTCACGGCCGTCGCCGCGCTCGGCTCGGCCGGGGGAGTCCCTCCGTGGCTGGCCGTGCCGGTGACGGTGGCGGTCGCGCTGGGCGTGACCCAGCTGCTGGCAGCCGGCCTGACCAGTCCGCTGCGCCAGATGACCGAGGTGTCGCGCCGGATGGCGCGCGGCGACTACTCGGGGCGCGTCGATGCGTCTGCGAGTGACGAGGTGGGCGAGCTGGCCCGCACCTTCAACCAGATGGCCGCCGACCTCGGGCACGTCGACGCCGAGCGCCGGGCGCTGGTCGCGACCGTCTCGCACGAGCTGCGCACGCCGGTGGCCGCGCTGACGGCACGTCTCGAGAACCTCGCGGACGGCGTCGAGTCACCCGACCCCGACACCCTGGCCGGCGTGCTGGACCAGGCTCGTCGGCTCGGCGGCCTCGTCGAGGACCTGCTCGACCTGTCCCGTGTCGACGCCGGTGTCGCCCCGCTGCGACTGGGGGACCTCGACGTGGCGGGCTTCCTCGCCGACGTCGCCGACACCGGCGCGCCGCACCTGCGGGGCGTCACCTACGAGATCTCGGTGTCGGAGGGGCTCACCGTGCAGGCCGACCCGGCGCGACTGCGCCAGCTCGTCACCAACCTCCTCGACAACGCGGCCCGGCACAGCCCCGCCGGAGGAGTCGTGACCGTCCGAGCCGCCGGCGCCCCCAGCAGCTGGACCCTGGAGATCAGCGACTCGGGACCCGGTGTGCAGCCCCCGGACCGGGAGCGGGTCTTCGAGCGCTTCGGCACGCTGGCCGGCCCCGAGGGGGGTGACACCGGAGGCGGCACCGGCCTCGGTCTCGCGATCGCGCGCTGGGTGGCCGACCTGCACCACGGGACGATCCGCTTCGTGGACCCCGACCCCGGCCCGGGCGGAGCGCGGGTCGTCGTGTCCCTGCCCCTGGCAATCGACCCCGACAGAGCAGGAGACGTACCCATGCCCGTGACGACCCCACCCGCTCGGCAGCCCGCACCGGCCCCGGTGTCGACGCCCCCGCTCATCGCCCCGCTGTTCGGCGCATTCTGGCGCGAGGACGACCTCCCGGGCCGCCGTGACGTCGTGATCGCCGCGCTCGCCGTCGGCGTCCTCGCGGGCGTCGTGCTCCCGTTCCGGGCTCCCGGCCTGGCGCTGTTCCTGGTGCTCGTCTCGGGCACCGCGACACTCGCGTACGCCGCCCGGCACCGCCGTGATCCCTTCACCGTGGCCTGCCTGGTCGGCTGCACGGCGCTGTGCCTGCCCACCGTGCTGCTCGACGCGCTGTGGATCTCCACGCTGTGCTGGCTGGCCGGCGGCGCACTGGCGCTGATCGGCGTGACGCGGGGGAGCAGCGTGCCGTCGTTCCTGCTGGGCTGGCTCGCCTGGCCGCTCGCGTCGCTGCGTGGCCTGCCGTGGCTCGGCCGGACGCTGACCGGGCTCACGGGCCGCGGCAGCGCACCGGCGCTGATCCGCACCATCGTCTGGTCGCTGCTGGCGGTCGTGGTCTTCGGACTCCTGTTCGCGTCGGCCGACGCGCTGGTCGCGTCGTGGCTGGGCGCCCTGGTGCCCGACCTCGACCTCGACACGTTCGCCGTACGCGCCTTCCTGTCCGCGTTCGTCTTCGGACTGGTGCTGGCCGGGGCCTACCTGGCGCTCAACCCGCCCCACACCGGGCTCGCCGACCTCGGGGCACCCCGGCCGGTCCGGCACCGCTACGAGTGGCTCGCCCCGGTGCTGCTGGTCGACGCGGTCCTCGCGCTGTTCCTCGTCGCCCAGGCCACCGTGGTCTTCGGCGGGCACGGCTACCTCGAGCGCACGACGGGGCTCACGTACGCCGACTACGTGCACCAGGGCTTCGGCCAGCTCACCGTGGCCACCGCCCTCACCCTGCTCGTCACCTGGGCGGCGTCGCGCAAGGCGGCGCGGGCAACACCCGGCGACCGGCTGGCGCTGCGTGCCTCCCTCGGCGCCCTGTGCCTGATGACGCTGGTCGTGGTGGCCTCGGCGCTCTTCCGGATGGACGTCTACCAGGACGCCTACGGCTTCACCCGGCTGCGGCTGCTCGTCGACGTCTTCGAGGGCTGGCTGGGTCTCGTAGTGCTCGGCGTGCTGGTGGCCGGGCTGCGGCTCGAGGGTCGTTGGCTGCCCCGGGCCGCCGTCCTCGCCGGTGCTCTCGCACTCGCCGGGCTCGCAGCGGTCAACCCGGACGCCTGGATCGCGCGGCACAACATCGAGCGCTACGAGACCACGGGCAAGGTCGACTTCGACTACCTCGCAGGGCTGTCGGCCGACGCGATCCCGGAGCTGATGAGGTTGCCCGGCGACGTGCGCGGCTGCGCACTGCTGGAGGGCTGGAGCAGTGACGACGACTGGCTGGCGTGGAACCTCGGCCGGCAGCGAGCGCGCGACGCGGTGGGCGGGGACAGTCTCGCGATCCCACCGATCCAGTCCTGTCCCGGGGACCTCGCCGACTAACCCGGTGGTGAGCGTCGACGTGCCGTTCCTAGACTGACGCCCATGTCCGGCCCCAACTCCGATTACGACCCCGTCGAGGTCACGCCCCTCAAGGCCGAGGAGGTCGAGGCCATGCGCGACGCCGCGCTCGCGGCGATCGCCGTGGCCGCCGACCTCGAGGCGCTCAAGCAGGTGCGGCTCGACCACGTCGGTGATCGCTCGCCGCTGGCCCTGGCCAACCGGGAGATCGGTGCGCTGCCGCCGCAGGCCCGCAAGGACGCCGGCCAGCGGGTCGGCCAGGCGCGTGGCAAGGTCAACCAGGCCCTCGGGCTGCGGCAGGTCGTGCTCGAGGCCGAGCACGAGGAGCGGATGCTGGTCGAGGAGACGGTCGACGTCACCCTGCCGAGCGACCGCCGCCCCGTGGGTGCGCGCCACCCGATCACCACCTTCTCCGAGCGCATCGCCGACGTCTTCGTCGCGATGGGCTGGGACGTTGCCGAGGGTCCGTGGGTCGAGGCCGAGTGGCTCAACTTCGACGCCCTCAACATGGGTGCCGACCACCCGGCCCGCACCATGCAGGACACCTTCTGGCTCGAGCCGGCCGACGCCGCGCTGGTGCTGCGCACGCACACCTCGCCCGTGCAGGCCCGCACGATGCTCACCCGGCAGCCGCCGATCCACGTGATCTGCCCCGGCCGCGTCTTCCGCACCGACGAGATCGACGCGACCCACTCGCCGGTCTTCCACCAGGTCGAGGGACTCGTCATCGACAAGGGCATCACGATGGCCCACCTCAAGGGCACGCTCGACCACATGACCGAGGCCTTGTTCGGCGAGGGCATCTCCACCCGCTTCCGGCCGTCGTACTTCCCCTTCACCGAGCCGTCCGCAGAGATGGACATGGTCTGCTTCGTCTGCCGCGGTGTCGAGCCCGATGCGTGTCGCACCTGTCGCGGCGAGGGCTGGATCGAGCTCGGCGGCTGTGGAGTCGTCAACCCGCGGGTCCTCGTCGCGTGCGGCATCGACCCCGACGTCTACTCGGGCTTCGCGTTCGGCTTCGGCATCGACCGGATGCTGATGTTCCGCCACGGCGTCGCCGACCTGCGCGACGTCTTCGAGGGAGACGTCCGCTTCGCCCAGCCGTTCGGAGTCGAGATCTGATGAAGGCCCCCCTGTCCTGGATCCGGGAGTACGTCGACCTGCCGGCCGACGTGACCCTCGACGACCTCACCTGGCGGCTGACCATGCTCGGCCTCAAGCTCGAGTCGCTGCACAGCCCGGCCGGCGCCATCACCGGCCCCCTCGTGGTCGGCCGGGTGCTGACGCTCGAGAAGGAGCCGCAGAAGAACGGCAAGACGATCAACTGGTGCACCGTCGACGTCGGTGACGCCAACGGCTCCGGCGAGCCGCAGGGCATCGTCTGCGGTGCCCACAACTTCGAGGTCGACGACCTCGTCGTGGTGTGCCTGCCCGGCGCCGTGCTTCCCGGCGGCTTCGAGATCAGTGCCCGCAAGACCTACGGCCACCTCTCCGCCGGCATGATCTGCTCCGCCAGCGAGCTCGGGCTGCCCGACGACGGCCAGGACGGCATCATCGTGCTCCCGGCCGGGACCGGTGCCCCCGGCGACGACGCCTTCGGTGTGCTCGGCCTCGACGACGCGGTCATCGAGTTCGAGATCAACCCCGACCGCGCCTACGCGCTGTCCGTGCGCGGCATCGCGCGCGACGCCGCGCTCGGCTTCGCCGCGCCGTACGCCGACCCCGCCGACCGGGTCGTGCCCGCCGCCAACGACCGGGGCTACCCGGTCGTCGTCGACGACACGGCGGGCTGCCCGGTGTTCGTGGCGCGCAGCGTGAGCGGCTTCCAGCCCGGTGCGCCCACCCCCGACTGGATGGCGCGCCGGCTCACCCAGTGCGGCATGCGTCCGATCTCGCTGGGCGTCGACATCACCAACTACGTGATGCTCGAGCTCGGGCAGCCGCTGCACGGCTACGACCGCGACAAGCTCGCCGGCCCGATCCGGGTCCGCCGCGCGAGCGCCGGCGAGAAGATCACCACCCTCGACGGCGTACGCCGCACGCTCGACGCCGAGGACCTGCTCATCGCCGACGACTCCGGCCCGATCGGCATCGCCGGCACGATGGGTGGCGAGACCACGGAGCTGTCGGGGACGACCACCAACGTCGTCCTCGAGTCCGCGCACTTCGCCGCGGTCTCCGTCTTCAGGTCCGAGAAGCGCCACAAGCTGCCGTCGGAGGCGTCCAAGCGGTTCGAGCGCGGCGTCGACCCCGAGCTGCCGCAGGCTGCGGCCGACCGGGCCGTCGCACTGATGGTCGAGCTCGGTGGGGCGACCGACGACGGGGGAGTGACCATCGTCGGCACCGCCCCGGCGCGCGGCCAGATCACCATCCCGGTCGACCTGCCGGCCCGCATCAGCGGGCTCGACATCGATGCCGACGCGGTGGAGACCCACCTGGTCGCCGTCGGCTGCGACGTCACGGTCGAGGGAGACCGGCTCACCGCCGTCGTGCCGAGCTGGCGACCGGACCTGACCGACCCCTACGACCTGGTCGAGGAGGTCGTCCGGGTCGTCGGCTACGACCGGGTGCCGTCGGTGCTGCCGACCACGCCCGCCGGCAACGGCTGGACACCGACCCAGAGGCTGCGTCGCCGCGTGGGTCTCACCCTCGCCGGTGCCGGGTGGACCGAGGCCATCACCTACCCGTTCGTCGGGGAGTCCGACTGGGACCGGCTCGGGCTGCCGGCCGACGACCCTCGTCGTACGACGCTGCGGATGGCCAACCCGCTGAACCACGAGGAGCCGCTGCTCGCCACGACGCTGCTCCCCGGCCTGCTCAAGGCACTGGCCCGCAACGTCGGGCGCGCGAACGCCGACGTCGCCCTGTTCGAGCACTCCCTCGTCTTCCGGCCGACCGGCAACGAGAAGGCGCCGATCCTCGGGGTCGGCGGTCCGCCGACCACCGAGGAGTGGGCGGCGATCGAGAAGGCCGTGCCCAGCCAGCCGATGCACCTCGCGGTGGCGATCTCCGGCCATCGCGAGCGCGCTGGTTGGTGGGGCACCGGCCGTGACGCCGGCTGGTCCGACGCCATCGGTGCGGTCCGCGACGTGGCTCGCGCCCTGGGCGTGGAGGTCCATGTCAGCGCCGACACGTCCGCCCCGTGGCACCCCGGCCGCTGTGCCGCCGTCCGCATCGGTGACCGGGTCATCGGCCACGCCGGCGAGCTGCACCCATCGGTCTGCCGGGCATTCGGTGTGCCGCCGCGCACCGCCGTCGCCGAGGTCGACCTCGACTCGTTGCTGGAGCAGGCCCGGCAGGTCGTGCCGGGCCCGACGTTCTCGTCGTACCCGGTGGCCAAGGAGGACGTCGCCCTCGTGGTCGACGAGTCCGTGCCTGCGGCGTCGGTCGAGGCGGCACTGCGCGAAGGTGCGGGAGAGCTGCTGGAGTCGATCCGGCTCTTCGACATCTACACCGGGCCGCAGGTGGGGGAGGGCAGGAAGTCGCTGGCCTACGCGCTGCGCTTCCGGGCTCCCGACCGCACCCTGACCGAGGCCGAGACCACCGCCGCCCGCGATGCCGCTGTCGCCGCCGCCGCCGCGCGCACCGGGGCGGTGCAGCGCACCTAGCTCTCCGTCGGGCAGTCTCGGTGGTCGAGGTGTTTTCTCGGTGGTCGAGTGCCTCGCGAGGGACGAGCGAGGTGTATCGAGACCCTTTCTCGGTGGTCGAGTGCCTCGCGAGGGACGAGCGAGGTGTATCGAGACCCCGAGCGAGGTGCGTCGAGACTCAGTCGATCGGGTGGTCCACGATCTCCCGGAACGCGTCGTAGGCCGCGCGGTCGCCGGTCACGTCGATCCCCTCGTCGCCGGTCCGCCGCCACAGCCAGGCGTCGAGTGCGCCCGCCAGGCCGGAGATCAGGCAGTCGGGCTCGACGCCGGGATCGTCGACGACGGAGAGGTCGGCCTCGTCGGTGTACGTCTTGCCGCTGGCGGGGTCGGTGCCCGAGAAGGTGCCGAGCCGCACCCAGACATGGTCGTCGGTGTCGATGCAGTCGATCCGGAGCAACGACTCGCCCGGGGTGAACGCGCCCCACGCCGGGGTGCCGCCGAACATGACGTCGAGGGTCTCGTTGACCCCGTCGGCCGCCAGCTGGGGATCGAGGCCCGTCACGTCTCCTGCGGTCTGCTCCGCGTCGAGCCGGTGGATCAGCGCCTCGTGCGCCTGGCGGCGGTAGGTGAAGCCGACGGTCTGCTCCGGCGCCCACGTCCATGCCGTGGCCGCCGGGTCGGCGGCGGCCAGCGCGTCGGTCAGGGCGGCCGAGCACTCGTCGTACAGGTCGAGGAGCTCGGAGTACGACGACGGTCGCTCCCGCTCGACCACCGCCTCCGGATCGGACTCGCCGAGCACGATCCGGCTCCAGAACCACTGCACGCCGGTGAGGTGCCACAGGAGGTCACCGGCATCCCAGTCGGGACAGGACGGCACGCGCGCGGCCGGGTCGCAGTCGGCCAGCACCGCGCGGAAGCGCGCCGACTCACGGCGGATGTGGTCGAGGTAGTCGTCGAACTCCAGTCGCGTCATGGGCTCACGCTAGAGGCGCGCACCGACACCCCGCACCGGGTTAACATGAACATGCAGTCGCATGTATAGTCATGCGCATGGCAGCGAAGATCACGGTGGCGGTCGCCGGCGCGAGCGGGTACGCCGGCGGTGAGGTGCTGCGCCTGCTCCTGGCCCATCCGCTGGTCGAGATCGGCGCCCTCACTGCCGGCAGCAACGCCGGGGCGGCCCTCGGCGGGCTCCAGCCGCACCTCCTTCCGCTGGCCGACCGGGTCCTCGAGCCCACCACGCCCGAGACGCTGGCGGGCCACGACGTCGTGGTCCTCGCTCTCCCGCACGGCCAGTCCGGTGCGATGGCCCTGGCGCTGGGGGAGGACACCGTGGTGATCGACTGCGGCGCCGACTTCCGGCTGACCGACCCGGTCGCCTGGACCACGTTCTACGGCGGCGACCACGCCGGCTCGTGGCCCTACGGCCTGCCCGAGCTGGCCGACCAGCGCAGCCGGCTGCGCGGCGCCACCCGGATCGCCGTGCCCGGCTGCTACCCCACGGTCAGCACGCTCACCATCGCGCCCGCCCTCGCCGCCGGCCTGATCACCCCCGACATCACCGTGGTCGCCGCGAGCGGCACCTCGGGCGCCGGCAAGGCCGCCAAGCCGCACCTGCTCGGCACCGAGATCATGGGCAACGCCAGCGCGTACGGCGTCGGCGGCGCGCACCGGCACACGCCCGAGATCGTCCAGAACCTCCGCCTCGTGCACGACGGCGACGTCACCGTCAGCTTCACGCCGATCCTGGTGCCCATGGCGCGCGGGATCCTGGCCACGGTCTCGGCGCCTCTCACGAAGGACCTCACCGCCGGCGAGGCGTACGCCGTCTACGCCGAGGCCTACGCCGACGAGCCGTTCGTCCACCTGCTGCCCGCCGGCCAGTGGCCGCAGACCCAGTCGGTCACCGGGGCCAACGCCGTGCACCTGCAGGTCACCGTCGACGACGCAGCCCGCAGACTGGTGGCCGTCGGCGTTGTCGACAACCTGACCAAGGGCACCGCCGGCGCCGCCGTGCAGTGCCTCAATCTCGCCCTGGGCCTCGACGAGACCCTGGGGCTGACGACTGTGGGAGTCGCCCCGTGAAGCTCAACCAGTTCCCCGAGACCCTGGCCGTCGTCAAGCTGCCGCCGGGCGGCGAGGTCCCCGAGTGGGCCGAGTCGTCGTCGATCTTCTCGATCACCGCGACCGCGACCGAGACCTCGCTCGTGTGCGCCGGTCGCAGCGTGCCGACCAAGTCGGTGCACCAGAAGCCGTTCACCGCGTTCGCGGTCGAGGGCCCCCTCGACTTCGCGCTCACCGGTGTGCTGGTCGAGCTCCTGACGCCGATGGCCGAGGCGGAGATCAGCGTCTTCGCGCTCTCGACCTACGAGACCGACTGGATCCTGGTGCCGACCAAGGATGCAGCCCGAGCCGGCGAGGAGTGGCGACGGCACGGGCATGAGGTCGTCGTCGCCACTCCCGTCAAGCCAGGAAAGAAGCCGAAGAAGAAATGACCGTGACCCACCCCGCGGGCTTCAAGGCCGCCGGCGTCGCCGCGGGCCTGAAGTCGACCGGTGCACCCGATCTCGCCCTGGTCGTCAACGAGGGACCGACGCACGACTCGGCCACCGTGTTCACCGCCAACCGCTGCAAGGCCAACCCGGTGCTGTGGAGCCAGGAGGTCGTCAAGGACGGCGTCGTGCGCGCCGTCGTGCTCAACTCCGGCGGCGCCAACTGCTACACGGGCCCCGACGGCTTCCAGACCACCCACGCGGTGGCCGAGCGGGTCGCCGGGCACCTCGGCATCGGCGCGATCGACGTCGTCGTCTGCTCCACCGGGCTCATCGGCCTCGCCAACCCGCGCGACCAGCTGCTCGCCGGGGTCGACTCCGCTCACGCGGCCCTGTCGTACGACGGCGGCACCGATGCCGCCACCGCCATCATGACCACCGACTCGGTGGCCAAGCAGGTCGTCGTCGAGGGTGCCGGCTGGTCGATCGGCGGGATGGCCAAGGGCGCCGGCATGCTCGCTCCCCAGCTCGCGACGATGCTGGTCGTCATCACCACCGACGCCGTGGTGCCGGCGGTCGAGCTCGACTCGGCACTGCGTGCTGCGACCCGGGTCAGCTTCGACCGCCTCGACTCCGATGGCTGCATGTCGACCAACGACACGGTCACCGTGATGGCCAGCGGCGCCAGCGGCATCACACCCCCGTCGGACGACTTCACCGCTGCGCTCACCCAGGTGTGCACCGATCTCGCGATGCAGCTGCTCAAGGACGCAGAGGGCGCCGACCACGAGATCGCCATCACCGTGCTCAACGCCGCCAGCGAGGACGACGCGGTCGAGGCCGGCCGCAGCGTCGCGCGCAGCAACCTCTTCAAGGCGGCCGTCTTCGGCAACGACCCCAACTGGGGCCGGGTGCTCGCCAGCATCGGGACGACGCAGGCCGCGTTCGACCCGGCCGACCTCGACGTCGCCATGAACGGCGTGTGGGTCTGCCGCGAGTCGACCCCGTCAGCCGACCCCGCCACCGTCGACCTGACGGCCCGCGACGTCACCGTGACGATCGACCTGAAGTCCGGCACCGAGCGGGCCACCGTGTGGACCAACGACCTCACGCACGCCTACGTCCACGAGAACAGCGCGTACTCCTCATGAACCTCGAGAAGGCCCACGTCCTGGCCGGGGCACTGCCCTGGCTGATGAAGTACCACGGCAAGACGATCGTGGTGAAGTACGGCGGCAACGCGATGACCGACGAGCGGCTCAAGCAGGCGTTCGCCGAGGACGTCGCCTTCCTCCGCTTCGCCGGCTTCAAGCCCGTCGTCGTGCACGGCGGCGGTCCGCAGATCTCCTCGATGCTCGACCGGCTCGGCATCAAGAGCGAGTTCCGCGGCGGCCTGCGCGTCACCACCCCCGAGGCGATGGACGTCGTCCGGATGGTGCTCGTCGGCCAGGTGCAGCGCGAGCTGGTCGGTCTCATCAACCAGCACGGCCCGCTCGCGGTCGGGCTCTCCGGCGAGGACGCCGGTCTCTTCACCGCCAAGGCGACCAACACCGTGGTCGACGGCGAGGAGTTCGACCTGGGGCTCGTCGGCGAGGTCGCGCACGTCCGCCCCGAGGCCGTCCAGGACCTCGTCGAGGCAGGCCGCATCCCGGTCATCTCGAGCGTCGCGCCCGACGTGGACGGCGTCGTGCACAACGTCAACGCCGACACCGCGGCGGCCGCGCTGGCGGTCGCGCTGGGTGCCGAGAAGCTGCTCGTGCTCACCGACGTCGAGGGCCTCTACCGCGACTGGCCGCACAGCAAGGACGTCATCCAGGAGATCAGCCCGGAGGCCCTGGCCGAGCTGATGCCGTCGCTGGCGAGCGGCATGGTCCCGAAGATGGGGGCCTGCCTCCAGGCCGTCCAGGGCGGCGTGCCCCGGGCCACCGTCGTCGACGGCCGCGAGCCGCACGCGGTGCTCCTGGAGATCTTCACCGCCGAAGGCGTCGGGACGCAGGTGCTGCCCGGTGTCGCCACCAAGGTCCGGACCGCGGGAGGAGCAGCATGACCTGGCAGGAGCGGTACGCCGCGAACCTCATGAACACGTTCGGCCCGCCCAAGCTCGTGCTCGTGCGCGGCAGTGGCGCGCACGTCTGGGACGACGCCGGACGCGAGTACGTCGACCTCCTCGGCGGCATCGCCGTCAACGCGCTGGGCCACGCCCACCCGGCGATCGTCGAGGCCGTCACCACCCAGCTGCAGACCCTCGGCCACGTCTCCAACTTCTTCGCCACCGCGCCGCAGGTCGAGCTCGCCGAACGACTGGTCACCCTCCTCGGCACGCCCGCCAAGGTGTTCTTCTCCAACTCCGGCGCCGAGGCCAACGAGGCTGCCCTCAAGCTGACCCGGCGCACCGGACGCACCCACGTCGTCGCGGCCACGGGCTCGTTCCACGGCCGCACCATGGGTGCCCTCTCGCTGACCAGCAAGGAGGCCTACCGCCTCCCGTTCGAGCCGCTGCCCGGCGAGGTGACCTTCGTCGAGTACGGCGACTCCGAGGCGCTCGCTGCCGCCGTCACCGACCGGACGGCGGCGGTGGTCCTCGAGCCTGTCCAGGGCGAGGCCGGCGTGGTGTTCCCGCCCGCGGGCTACCTCGCGGCGGCTCAGGCGGATCACCACCGAGGCCGGAGCGCTGCTCTGGCTCGACGAGGTGCAGAGCGGCATCGGCCGCACCGGGCGCTGGTACGCCCACCAGGCCGTGCCCGAGCTGCTCGACACCCCGCCCGACGTGGTCACCCTGGCCAAGGGGCTCGGCGGCGGCCTGCCCATCGGCGCGACCATCGCCACCGGCGCTTCCGCCGACCTGCTCGAGCCCGGCCACCACGGCACGACGTTCGGCGGCAACCCGGTCGCCTGCGCGGCAGCGCTCGCCGTCCTCGACACGATCGTCCGCGACGGGCTGCTCGATCACGTCGAGCTGACCGGCAAGCGGCTGGCCGACGCCGTCTCCGCAGCCCCGGAGGTCGTCGGCGTGCGCGCCGCCGGCCTGATGATCGGCGCCGACCTCGACTCCGACCTGGCCGCCGCGGTCGTCGACGCCGGTCGCGAGGCCGGGTTCATCCTCAACAACACCGGCCCCCGCACGCTTCGCTTCGTCCCGCCGCTGGTGCTGACCGACGACGACGTCGACGCGTTCGCCGACGCCTGGCCCGGCATCCTCGCGGCGGCGGCGGCGGCGGCGGCGACGGCGGCGACGACGACGACGACGATCGGCCGGTCGAGCGAGGTCGGGACCCCATGACCCGCCACTTCCTGCGCGACGACGACCTCACCCCGGCCGAGCAGGCCGAGGTGCTCGCCCTCGCCGCCGACCTGAAGGCGTCGCCGTACGCCACGAAGAGCCTGGCCGGTCCGCGCACCGTCGCGATGATCTTCGACAAGCAGACCCTGCGCACGCAGGCGTCCTTCTCCGCCGGGATCGCCGAGCTCGGCGGCTACCCGATGCTGGTCGACGGCAAGCTGGCCGACATCGGCGTGCGGGAGTCCATCCCCGACGTGGCTCGGGTGCTCGGCCGGCAGGCCTCGGCGATCGTGTGGCGCACCAGCGGGCAGAAGCGCATCGAGGCCATGGCCGCGCACGCAGGAGTGCCCCTCGTCAACGCGCTGACCGACGACTTCCACCCCTGCCAGCTGCTCGCCGACCTGCAGACCGTGCAGGAGCGGCTCGGCCGGCTCGCCGGCGTCACGGTGACGTTCCTCGGGGACGGGTCGTGCAACATGGCGCACTCCTGGCTGCTCGCCGGCGCGACCGCTGGCATGCACGTGCGGGTCGGTGCCCCGGCCGGGTTCCAGCCCGCCGCCGGTGTGGTCGAGACGGCGACCGCCATCGCGGCCGGCACCGGCGGCAGCGTCCTGGTCGAGGCCGACCCGGTCGTCGCGTCGACCGGCGCCGACGTGCTCGTGACCGACACCTGGGTCTCGATGGGCCGCGAGGCCGATACCGACCACCGGCTCGACGTCCTGGCGTCGTACTCACTCACCCAGACGCTGCTCGACCTCGCCACCCCCGACGCGATCGCCATGCACTGCCTGCCCGCCTACCGCGGCAAGGAGATCGCCGCCGAGGTGATCGACGGACCACGCAGCGTCGTGTGGGACGAGGCCGAGAACCGCCGGCACGCCCAGAAGGCGATCCTGACGTGGCTCCTCCAGCAGGAGGGATCCTCGTGAGCAGCACCGCGCAGAGTCCGGTCACCAAGAGCGCCCGGCACCAGCAGATCATCGACCTGGTGTCGCGCCACGAGGTGAGGTCGCAGACCGAGCTGGCCGACCTGCTCGGCGTACGCGGCGTGCGGGTCACCCAGGCCACCCTGTCGCGCGACCTCGTCGAGCTCGACGCCGTCAAGGTGCGCGCCGCCGGGGGTGCGCTGGTCTACGCCGTCCCCGCAGAGGGCGGTGACCGCAGCCCTGCGGCCCACGAGACCACGGCCGCCGCGACCGCCCGCCTCGCGCGGCTGTGCGCCGAGCTGCTCGTCAGCGCCGACGCGTCGGCCAACCTCGTCGTGCTCCGCACACCCCCCGGGGCCGCCCAGTTCCTCGCCTCGGCCTTCGACAAGGCCGACCTCGCCGGCGTGCTCGGCACCATCGCCGGCGACGACACCGTGCTCGTCATCGGTCGCGAGCCGGCCGGCGGCGACGAGCTCGCCGGTCGTTTCCTCGCCCTCGCCACCGCCCACTCGGCCGCCACCGGCTCAGCCGACTCTGAAAAGGAAATCCCACTGTGAGCAAAGTCCTCACCAGCCTCCCGAAGGGCGAACGCGTCGGCATCGCGTTCTCCGGCGGTCTCGACACCTCCGTGGCCGTGGCCTGGATGCGCGACAAGGGTGCCGTGCCCTGCACCTACACCGCAGACATCGGCCAGTACGACGAGCCCGACATCTCCGGGGTGCCCGCCCGTGCCAAGGAGTACGGCGCCGAGATCGCCCGCACCGTCGACTGCCGCCCCCAGCTGGTCGAGGAAGGGCTGGCGGCGCTGGCGTGCGGCGCCTTCCACATCCGCTCCGGCGGCCGCGCGTACTTCAACACCACGCCCCTCGGCCGCGCCGTCACCGGCACGATGCTGGTGCGCGCCATGCACGAGGACGGCGTCGACATCTGGGGCGACGGGTCGACGTTCAAGGGCAACGACATCGAGCGGTTCTACCGCTACGGCCTGCTCGCCAACCCCGACCTGCGCATCTACAAGCCCTGGCTGGACGCGGAGTTCGTCCACGAGCTCGGCGGCCGTGCCGAGATGAGCCAGTGGCTCATCGCGCACCAGCTGCCCTACCGCGACAGCCAGGAGAAGGCGTACTCCACCGACGCCAACATCTGGGGTGCCACCCACGAGGCCAAGACCCTCGAGCACCTCGACGCCTCGCTCGAGATGGTCGAGCCGATCATGGGTGTGAAGTTCTGGGACCCGGCCGTCGAGATCGCTCCGGAGGACGTCACCGTCCGCTTCGACCGCGGCCGACCGGTGGCCGTCAACGGCAGGGACTACGCCGACCCGGTCGCCCTGGTCCACGAGCTCAACCAGATCGGCGGCCGGCACGGGCTCGGCATGTCCGACCAGATCGAGAACCGCATCATCGAGGCCAAGTCGCGCGGCATCTACGAGGCGCCGGCCATGGGGGTCCTCTTCATCGCCTACGAGCGGTTGCTCAACGCGATCCACAACGAGGACACGATCGCCAACTACCACGGTCAGGGACGCCAGCTCGGCCGGCTGCTCTACGAGGGCCGCTGGCTGGACCCGCAGGCGCTGATGCTGAGGGAGTCCATCCAGCGCTGGATCGCCTCACTGGTGACCGGGGAGGTGACGATCCGGCTTCGCCGCGGTGAGGACTACACCGTCCTGCGCACCGACGGGCCGGCCTTCTCCTACCACCCCGACAAGCTCTCGATGGAGCGCACCGAGAACGCCGCGTTCGGGCCGGCCGACCGGATCGGCCAGCTCACCATGCGCAACCTCGACATCGCCGACTCGCGCTCGAAGCTCGAGCTCTACGCCACCCAGCCGCTGGACGAGGGTCAGGTGCTCGTCGAGCACGGCACCCTGCTGGGCGAGCTCGAGGCCGGGGGAGCCGACCGCATCACCTCGAACCCCGCGGCCCGCAGCGCCGAGGACCAGGCGCTCGACAACGCGGCCATGGAGTTCGGCACCGACTGAGTGCTGAGAGACTGACGAGGTGAGTGTCGCCCCCGGAGCCGTGCCGGCAGCCGGGCGCCTCACCGATCCGGGCCTCCCCGCGACCCTCGCGCAGGCCGTCGACGCAGCAGGAGGGACCCGATGAGCGGCACCACCAACCAGGGCAAGCTCTGGGGCGGGCGCTTCGCCGACGGCCCGTCGCCCGAGCTCGAGGCACTCTCCCGCTCGACGCACTTCGACTGGCGGCTGACGCCCTACGACCTCGCGGGCTCCCGCGCCCACGCCAACGCCCTGCATGCGGCCGGGCTGCTCACCGCGGCCGATCACGCCGAGCTGCTGCGCGGTCTCGAACGGCTGGGCGAGCGGTACGCCGCGGGCGAGCTGCTTCCCGACCCTTCCGACGAGGACGTCCACGGCGCCCTGGAGCGCCTGCTGCTCGAGGAGGTCGGTGCCGAGGCGGGCGGCCGCATCCGCGCCGGCCGGAGCCGCAACGACCAGATCGCCACGCTCTTCCGGATGTTCCTGCGCGACCACGCTCGCGTCGTCGCCGGCCTGACGCTCGACCTGGCCGAGACCCTGGCCGAGCAGGCGCGCGCCCACCTCGACGTGATCATGCCCGGCCGCACGCACCTCCAGCACGCCCAGCCCGTGCTCCTGGCCCACCACCTGCTCGCCCACGCGTGGCCGTTGCTGCGCGACGTCGACCGGCTGCACGACTGGGACGTCCGTGTCGCCGGCGACTCGCCGTACGGCGGGGGAGCCCTGGCGGGCAGCACGCTCGGCCTCGACCCGGAGGCGGTGGCCCGCGAGCTCGGCTTCACCGGGTCCGGCGCCAACTCGATCGACGGCACGGCGGCCCGCGACTTCGTGGCGGAGTTCGCCTTCGTGACGGCCATGATCGGCGTGGACGTGAGCCGGTTCGCCGAGGAGGTCGTCTTGTGGTCGACCCGTGAGTTCGACTTCGTGACGCTGCACGACTCCTGGTCGACCGGGTCGAGCATCATGCCGCAGAAGAAGAACCCCGACGTCGCCGAGCTGGCCCGCGGCAAGGCCGGCAGGCTGATCGGCAACCTGGCCGGCCTGATGGCCACGCTCAAGGCGCTGCCGCTGGCCTACAACCGTGACCTGCAGGAGGACAAGGAGCCGGTCTTCGACTCCGTGGACACCCTCGAGGTGCTGCTGCCGGCGTTCACCGGCATGGTCGCCACCCTGCGCTTCAACACCGCCCGGATGGCCGAGCTGGCCCCGCAGGGCTTCTCGCTCGCGACCGACGTCGCCGAGTGGCTGGTCCGCCAGGGCACACCCTTCCGGGTGGCCCACGAGCTGGCCGGCGCGTGCGTCCGCCGCTGCGAGGAGCTAGGCGTCGAGCTGCACGAGCTCACCGATGCGCAGTTCGCCGACATCTCGCCCGAGCTGCGACCGGCGGTGCGCGCCGTGCTCACCGCCGAGGGCTCGGTCTCCGCCCGGTCGGGTCGCGGTGGTACGTCGCCGGTGCGGGTGCGCGAGCAGCTGGCCGAGCTGCGTCAGCGCGTCAGGGATGCGCGTGCCCGGCTCGGGTGACCTGCGTGCCCTGCTCGGGGGGCCGGTGCTCGACGTGGCACCACGCCTGCTGGGCGCGACGCTTCGGCACGGGGGAGTGGCGGTCCGGGTGACCGAGGTCGAGGCGTACGCCGGCGCCGACGACCCCGGCTCGCACGCCTACCGGGGGCAGACCGACCGCACCGCTGTCATGTTCGGCCCGCCCGGGCGCCTCTACGTCTACTTCACCTACGGCATGCACCACTGCGCCAACGTGGTCTGCGGCCCCGAGGGCTCCGCCTCGGCGGTGCTGATCCGCGCAGGAGAGGTGACCGACGGCGTCGACGCTGCCCGCGCGCGTCGTGGCGAGGTCCGGGACCGTGACCTGGCGAGGGGCCCGGCGCGGCTGGCCCAGGCCCTGGCCATCGACCTCGGCCTGCGTGGCAGCGACGTCGTCGACGACGGCCCGGTGCGCCTGGTGCTGGGCCACCCGCCCGCCCCCGAGGAGATTCGCACCGGCCCGAGGGTAGGGCTGCGCGGCGCCCCGGAGCGGCCCTGGCGCTTCTGGCTGGCCGGCGAGCCGAGCGTCTCTGCCTACCGCCCGGCCAAGCCGGTCGCCGACAGGGGAGCTCGCGCAGGCCGCTGACCTGCACGAACGCGGTCGCCACCACCCCGATTTGCATGGACTGCCGACCCTGCTGCTAATGTTTCACCTGTCGCCGCAAGCGACTCCCACTCGGGCCGCAAGGCCACAACGACGTGGGTGTCGCATGTGCTGCGGCCGGCAGCCTCTCCGGCTGGACAGCAGGTCTGATCAACCAAGTTGACGGGCCTCGTCCGAACCGGTAAGTTTCTGCAGGTTGTCCCGACACAAAGCCCGAGAGGGCGGCGGCCGGGTACGTCTGATTCTTGAGAACTCAACAGTGTGTCATAGTCGACGAATTAGTTTGTTATGCCCTTTCAGTTTTTTGTTTGGGTTTTGTTTTTTTCGGCAATGATTCTGGCGATTTTTTATGTCGGGGTTTGTTTGTCGGGAGCAAGTTTTCTACGGAGAGTTTGATCCTGGCTCAGGACGAACGCTGGCGGCGTGCTTAACACATGCAAGTCGAGCGGTAAGGCCACTTCGGTGGTACACGAGCGGCGAACGGGTGAGTAACACGTGAGTAATCTGCCCTTCACTCAGGGATAACCTCCGGAAACGGTGGCTAATACCTGATATGACCGGTCCATGCATGTGGGTTGGTGGAAAGTTCTGGCGGTGAAGGATGTGCTCGCGGCCTATCAGCTTGATGGTGGGGTAATGGCCTACCATGGCTTCGACGGGTAGCCGGCCTGAGAGGGTGACCGGCCACACTGGGACTGAGACACGGCCCAGACTCCTACGGGAGGCAGCAGTGGGGAATATTGGACAATGGGCGAAAGCCTGATCCAGCAACGCCGCGTGAGGGATGACGGCCTTCGGGTTGTAAACCTCTTTCAGTATCGACGAAGCTGCATCTTTTTGGGTGTGGTGACGGTAGGTACAGAAGAAGCACCGGCCAACTACGTGCCAGCAGCCGCGGTAATACGTAGGGTGCGAGCGTTGTCCGGAATTATTGGGCGTAAAGGGCTCGTAGGCGGTTTGTCGCGTCGGGAGTGAAAACACTGGGCTTAACTCAGTGCTTGCTTCCGATACGGGCAGACTAGAGGTATGCAGGGGAGAACGGAATTCCTGGTGTAGCGGTGAAATGCGCAGATATCAGGAGGAACACCGGTGGCGAAGGCGGTTCTCTGGGCATTACCTGACGCTGAGGAGCGAAAGTGTGGGGAGCGAACAGGATTAGATACCCTGGTAGTCCACACCGTAAACGTTGGGCGCTAGGTGTGGGGCCTATTCCATGGGTTCCGTGCCGCAGCTAACGCATTAAGCGCCCCGCCTGGGGAGTACGGCCGCAAGGCTAAAACTCAAAGGAATTGACGGGGGCCCGCACAAGCGGCGGAGCATGCGGATTAATTCGATGCAACGCGAAGAACCTTACCTGGGTTTGACATACACCGGAAAGCTGCAGAGATGTGGCCCCTTTTGTCGGTGTACAGGTGGTGCATGGCTGTCGTCAGCTCGTGTCGTGAGATGTTGGGTTAAGTCCCGCAACGAGCGCAACCCTCGTTCTATGTTGCCAGCATGCCCTTCGGGGTGATGGGGACTCATAGGAGACTGCCGGGGTCAACTCGGAGGAAGGTGGGGATGACGTCAAGTCATCATGCCCCTTATGTCCAGGGCTTCACGCATGCTACAATGGCCGGTACAAAGGGCTGCGATGCTGTAAGGCGGAGCGAATCCCAAAAAGCCGGTCTCAGTTCGGATTGGGGTCTGCAACTCGACCCCATGAAGTCGGAGTCGCTAGTAATCGCAGATCAGCAACGCTGCGGTGAATACGTTCCCGGGCCTTGTACACACCGCCCGTCACGTCACGAAAGTCGGCAACACCCGAAGCCAGTGGCCCAACCCGTAAGGGAGGGAGCTGTCGAAGGTGGGGCTGGCGATTGGGACGAAGTCGTAACAAGGTAGCCGTACCGGAAGGTGCGGCTGGATCACCTCCTTTCTAAGGAGCACACGCCCCGACCCTCACCGTTCGTGTGGGGGCGCATGGTGGTGTTCACTAGTGGAATCGTCGATGAATCGCTTGGCTGCTTGATGGGTCGAGGCTCTCAGTACTATCCGTGTCTTCTGTTCTTCCTTCGGGGAGGGTGGGGGTGTGGGTGTGGAACCTGGGTCTTGTGTCTGTGGGGTGGTTGGGTGGTGACACACTGTTGGGTCCTGAAGAATCAGGCATCTCTTGTCTGCTGTGTGGTGCCCTGTTCGGGGTGTTGTGCGGTGGGTGGGGGTGTGTGGTTGTTCGGTTCGATGGTTCCTCCTTTGTCTCGTGTCTGCCTGGTGGTGGGTGTGGGGGGTTGGTGGGGTTGTTGTTTGAGATCTGGATAGTGGACGCGAGCATCTGTCGTCACCGGTTTGATTGGCTGGTGGCGGCTGTAAGTATGTGTATCCCCTGCTCGACTCTTCATCGTTGCTGATTGTTGTGCCTGCTTTTGGTGGGTGTGGTGGTTGGTGGGTGTGGGGTGGTGTGGGGGTGCTGGTCTTTTGTAGTTGAGTTGTTTTGACGTTGTTGAGACAAGCTATGAAGGGCACATGGTGGATGCCTTGGCACCAAGAGCCGATGAAGGACGTAGGAGCCTGCGATAAGCCCTGGGGAGTTGGCAACCGAGCTGTGATCCGGGGGTGTCCGAATGGGGAAACCCAGCTGGAGTCATGTCCAGTTACCCTTGCCTGAACACATAGGGCGAGTGGAGGGAACGTGGGGAAGTGAAACATCTCAGTACCCACAGGAAGAGAAAACAATTGTGATTCCGAGAGTAGTGGCGAGCGAAATCGGATGAGGCCAAACCATGCTCATGTGATACCCGGCAGGGGTTGTGAGTGTGGGGTTGTGGGACGTGTCTTGTTGTTGCTGCCGCGATGACGCAGAGTAAGAAATCACGTAGCGAAGTTGAAGTCGGTTGGAAAGCCGCGCCGTAGAGGGTGATAGCCCCGTAGACGTAAGTGCGTGACTCTGTTGATGTGTTCCCAAGTAACACGGAACCCCTGAAATTCCGTGTGAATCTGGCGGGACCACCCGTTAAGCCTAAATACTCCTTGGTGACCGATAGCGGACAAGTACCGTGAGGGAAAGGTGAAAAGTACCCCTGGCGGGGAGTGAAATAGTACCTGAAACCATGTGCCTACAATCCGTCGGAGCGAGAACTTGTTTCTTGTGACGGCGTGCCTTTTGAAGAATGAGCCTGCGAGTTTGCGTTGTGTTGCGAGGTTAACCCGTGTGGGGAAGCCGTAGCGAAAGCGAGTCCGAATAGGGCGTTTGAGTAGCGCGATCAAGACCCGAAGCGAAGTGATCTATCCATGGGCAGGTTGAAGCGCGGGTAAGACCGCGTGGAGGACCGAACCCACTTAGGTTGAAAACTGAGGGGATGACCTGTGGATAGGGGTGAAAGGCCAATCAAACTTCGTGATAGCTGGTTCTCCCCGAAATGCATTTAGGTGCAGCGTCGCGTGTTTCTTGCCGGAGGTAGAGCACTGGATAGCTAATGGGCCCTACAAGGTTACTGACGTTAGCCAAACTCCGAATGCCGGTAAGTGAGAGCGCGGCAGTGAGACTGCGGGGGATAAGCTCCGTAGTCGAGAGGGAAACAGCCCAGACCATCAGCTAAGGCCCCTAAGCGGTGACTAAGTGGAAAAGGATGTGGAGTCGCAGTGACAACCAGGAGGTTGGCTTGGAAGCAGCCACCCTTGAAAGAGTGCGTAATAGCTCACTGGTCAAGTGATTCCGCGCCGACAATGTAGCGGGGCTCAAGTCATCCGCCGAAGCTATGGCATTCACGCGTGAGCCCAGCATCGACTTGATCGGTGTTCAGGTGTGTGGATGGGTAGGGGAGCGTCGTGTCGCGAGTGAAGCAGCGGAGTGATCCAGTTGTGGACGCGACACGAGTGAGAATGCAGGCATGAGTAGCGAATCACATGCGAGAAACATGTGCGCCGAATGATCAAGGGTTCCAGGGTCAAGCTAATCTGCCCTGGGTAAGTCGGGACCTAAGGCGAGGCCGACAGGCGTAGTCGATGGACAACGGGTTGATATTCCCGTACCGGCAAAGTAGCGCCCATGACGAACCTGGTGATGCTAACCATCCGAAACTCATCGGACCGGACCCTTCGGGGCGAGGCTGGTGAGCAGAGCGTGGGACCCGAACTGGTAGTAGTCAAGCGATGGGGTGACGCAGGAAGGCAGTCCAACCACGGCGATGGTAGTCCGTGGCCAAGAGTGTAGGGCGAACGGTAGGCAAATCCGCCGTTCATGTGCCTGAGACTTGATGGGGACCCAGTAGGGGAAGTGGATGATCCTATGCTGCCGAGAAAAACCTCTAGCGAGCTATGCGCCGCCCGTACCCCAAACCGACTCAGGTGATCAGGTAGAGAATACTAAGGCGATCGAGATAACCATGGTTAAGGAACTCGGCAAAATGCCCCCGTAACTTCGGGAGAAGGGGGGCCGGATCCGTGAGCACCCGTGCGGTGCGAAGCGGTGAAGGCCGCAGAGACCAGGCCCAAGCGACTGTTTACTAAAAACACAGGTCCGTGCGAAGTTGTAAGACGATGTATACGGACTGACTCCTGCCCGGTGCTGGAAGGTTAAGGGGACCGGTTAGACCTTGAGTCGAAGCTGAGAACTTAAGCCCCAGTAAACGGCGGTGGTAACTATAACCATCCTAAGGTAGCGAAATTCCTTGTCGGGTAAGTTCCGACCTGCACGAATGGAGTAACGACTTGGGCGCTGTCTCAACCGTGGACTCGGCGAAATTGCACTACGAGTAAAGATGCTCGTTACGCGCGGCAGGACGGAAAGACCCCGGGACCTTTACTATAGTTTGGTATTGGTGTTTGGTTCGGCTTGTGTAGGATAGGTGGGAGACTGTGAAGCATTCACGCCAGTGAGTGTGGAGTCAACGTTGAAATACCACTCTGGTCGTACTAGATGTCTAACCTAGGTCCGTAATCCGGATCAGGGACAGTGCCTGATGGGTAGTTTAACTGGGGCGGTTGCCTCCTAAAATGTAACGGAGGCGCTCAAAGGTTCCCTCAGCCTGGTTGGCAATCAGGTTTCGAGTGTAAGTGCACAAGGGAGCTTGACTGTGAGACAGACATGTCGAGCAGGGACGAAAGTCGGAACTAGTGATCCGGCGCCAGCATGTGGAAGCGGCGTCGCTCAACGGATAAAAGGTACCCCGGGGATAACAGGCTGATCTTCCCCAAGAGTCCATATCGACGGGATGGTTTGGCACCTCGATGTCGGCTCGTCGCATCCTGGGGCTGGAGTAGGTCCCAAGGGTTGGGCTGTTCGCCCATTAAAGCGGCACGCGAGCTGGGTTTAGAACGTCGTGAGACAGTTCGGTCCCTATCCGCCGCGCGCGCAGGAAACTTGAGAAAGGCTGTCCCTAGTACGAGAGGACCGGGATGGACGAACCTCTGGTGTGCCAGTTGTCCCGCCAGGGGCACGGCTGGTTAGCTACGTTCGGAAGTGATAACCGCTGAATGCATCTAAGCGGGAAGCACGTTTCAAGATGAGGTTTCCCACCGGGTTAACCGGGTAAGGCCCCCAGCAGAACACTGGGTTGATAGGCCGGAGGTGTACAGCAGCAATGCCTAGCCGACCGGTACTAATAGGCCGAGGGCTTGTCCCAACACCGTACAAAACCACTCAAAGCGAGTGACCAGTACACCGCGCACCCATGATCGCGTCCACTAATCAGATCCCAAACCACAAAACCACACCCCTGCGGGGGTGAGTCGGTTTCACAAGTTTGGAACACCACAACACAACAAAACACCTGTGTGTCTGTGTTCCGCCAGAGTTACGGCGGCCATAGCGAAAGGGAAACACCCGGTCCCATACCGAACCCGGAAGTTAAGCCTTTCAGCGCCGATGGTACTGCAACCGAGAGGCTGTGGGAGAGTAGGACGCCGCCGGACATACACTCAGAAAGAGGGACTGCCTTAGGGCAGTCCCTCTTTCGCCATTTCAGAGGTCTTTTGATCGGCAAGGGTGCTCAGCACAACGGTCCGCAACTCGTCCCCAGGCTGCCGATATAGGCCGTCCTCCACAGGCCGTGGCCCGGCTTGCCGACCCCGTCGGTGCCGTCCGGGAGAACTGTCTCGGAGGTGATCGACATGGACCCAACGAAGGACCCGGCACCAGCCGGGGAGTCGATGACGAACGAGGTAACGCTGCATGGCCGGCTCGGCGCAGCGCCCGAGGAGCGGGTGCTGCCCAGCGGTGACGTGATCTGGACGTTCCGGGTGATCGTCGACAGGCCGCCCGGCGGCCGGAGTCGGCAGCGCGTCGACGCGCTGGAGTGCGTCGCCTGGGGCTCACGCGTCCGGCGCTCCGTCGCCGGCTGGCGGGTGGGCGACCGGGTGGCGGTCGAGGGGGCGTTGCGCCGTCGCTTCTTCCGGAACGGAGCGGCCGCTGCGTCCCGCGTCGAGGTCGAGGTGACCTCGGCCCGGATCATTCGTCGCGCAGGGACCGCATGAGGACGCCGAGGTTCGGCTTCGGCTGGAAGGACGTCGCCTTCTCGGGCAGGAGCCGGTCCTGCATCAGGATGCGACCGACGAGATCGAAGCCAGGTGCGGGCAGCAGCAGTGCCACGCCGCCACCCTCGATGCCGGCGAGATCTCCCAGCGCATCGTCGATGGAGTGGTGGTAGTGCGTCGCCGACGAGAGCGTGAGATGCGGCAGCAGGTGGTCGTGCAGGATCTCGACCGTGGCCCGCCCCTGGAGGTCCGGGACGTCCAGGACGACCCAGCTGGTCCCGTCGGTGCCCACGATGGTCGTGGGAGCCAGGCTGGCCAGTGCGTCCTCTGCGGTGGTGGCACGCAGGACCAGTGCGGTGGCACCGGTGGAGGCCTCGAGCTCGTCGAGGGTGAGGCCCGGCAGCACTCGGTGGATCGCGCCCAGGTGCAGGGGCGTGTCCTCCTGGTCGACCACCATCGCGAGACCGCGGTCCCACGGGCCGCCGGGGTCACGCTCCTGGAGCCGGAGGTAGGCGGCGTACCGGTGGTGGCCGTCGGCGACGAGCAGCGTGCTGGTCGCCATGCCGGCGTCGATGACGGCGAGGTCGTCAGGGTGGGTGATCGCCCAGATCCGGTGTCGCTGTGAGGTCCGGTCGGTGTAGGCGTGGTCCGGAGACCCGTCGAGCAGGCGGTGGACCAGCGCACGAACGGGGGCTGGGCCGCGGTGCACGAGCAGGATCGGCGCCGGGTTCATCCGCATCTCGTACATCCGCTCGGCGAGCTCGTCGGCCTGCCTGACGTGGATGCCCTCGTGCGGGAGCACGGCCCGGTCGTCGCGGCCGGTGGCTCGGGTCGACAGGTCGAGGGCGCCGACGAGGCCGCGCACGGTCAAGCCGCCGGACGTGTACTCGTGCAGGTAGATCGCGGGCTCTGCGTCGTGCTGGACGTGGCCGCTCCGCTCCCACGCGTCGAGCCGGTCGGTCACTCCCCGGTAGGGTCGCGCGAAGGCACGCGCGGACGACGGATCCCCGACCCGGTCACCGCTGAGCTGCACGGCGCGGAACGGATGCAGGCGCAGCGGCTTCGCGGGCGACGGAGGGGTCTCCACCGCCGTGCCGAGACGTCCGCCTGAGTCCATCGGAGCATCGTAGGGGGCCGCCGCCGGGCGGCTCGGGAAGGGTGGCGATCCATGCTCGGAGAGTCCGGCGCCGCGCTGCACGAGATCTACGACCTGGTCATGTTCGACCTCGACGGGGTCGTCTACGTCAGCGGCACGGCCATCGAGGGGGTGCCTGCCCGGCTGGACCGGCTGGTGGCCGAGGGGGTGCACATCGCGTTCGTGACCAACAACGCGTCGCGGACCGCGGCCACGGTGGCCGACAACCTGGTCAGGCTGGGGGTGCACGCCTCGGCCGCCGACGTCGTCACCTCGGCCCAGGCGGCGGCGCGGGTGCTGCAGGAGCGGCACGGCGAGGGAGCGCGCATCCTTCTCCTCGGCGGCGAGGGCCTGCTCGGCGCGCTCGGCGATGTCGGCCTGGAGCCGGTGACCGACCTCGAGGCGACCGATCTGTCGGCCATCGTGAGCGGTTACGGGCCGGAGGTGGTGTGGAAGGACGTCATGCGCGCTGCGGTGCTGATCCGGGACGGGCTGCCGTGGGTGGCCAGCAACACCGACATGACCATCCCCACGGCCTACGGCATGGCACCCGGGCACGGGGTGCTCGTCAAGACGATCGCCGACTTCAGCGGGGTGCAGCCCACGGTGGCCGGCAAGCCGGAGCGACCGCTGCTGGACGAGACGATCCGCCGGGTCGGGGGCGAGCGGCCCCTGATGGTGGGCGACCGGCTCGACACCGACATCGAGGGCGCCCGCAACGCAGGCATCGACTCCCTGCTCGTGATGACCGGCGTCACCGGGCTGCCCGAGCTGGTGAGCGCGACGCCGCAGCTGCGGCCGACGTACATCTCGCAGACCACCGAGGGCATCTTCGAGACGCACGCTGCGGTCGGGGCGCGCGGTGGCGAGGCGACGCTGGGCGGATGGCGTGCGCGGGTCAGCGATGGTCGCCTGGAGATCGAGGGCGACGGGTCGCCGGACGACTGGTGGCGGGTGGCGGCGGTCGCGGCATGGCAGCACCTCGACACCGCCGGCACCCCGGTCGACACGTCGGCGCTGACCGTGCCCGGCCCCTGAGTACGTCGCCGGCGTTGGGTAGCCTCTAGCACCATGAGCGAGCAGACGAGCCAACCGGCCGGGGCCGAGCCCCCGGCGACGGCCGACCCGGCCGTGGAGTCGGTGCTGGCGTCGCTGACCGGACTCGACGACGCTCCTCTCGGCGAGCACGTCTCGGTGTTCGAGGCGGCCCACGAGCAGCTGCGCCGCGCGCTCGACGCCCGACCGGAGAGCTGACCCGCCGGTGCCGCCACGACGGTTGCGGCTCGACCAGGAGCTGGTCCGCCGCGGTCTGGCTCGGTCGCGGGAGCACGCCAGCGAGCTGATCGCCGCCGGCCGGGTGAAGGTCGGCGGGTCGGTCGCCACCAAGCCGGCCACCGGGATCACCACCGACGTGGCCCTGCTCGTGGCCGAGGATCCCGACCGCCCGGAGTACGCGTCACGCGGCGGGCACAAGCTCGCCGGCGCGCTGGCCGCGTTCGCAGCGCACGGTCTCACCGTGGCCGGCAAGCGGTGCCTCGACGCGGGGGCGTCCACGGGCGGCTTCACCGACGTGCTGCTGCAAGCAGGCGCCCGCGAGGTGGTCGCCGTCGATGTCGGCTACGGCCAGCTGGTGTGGCGGCTGCAGACCGACGAGCGGGTGATCGTGTACGACCGCACCAACATCCGCGACCTCACTCCCGAGCTCGTCGGGGAGCCGGTCGACCTCGTGGTGGGCGACCTGTCGTTCATCTCGCTGGCCCTGGTGCTGGACGCCCTGTTCGGCGTGATGGCCGAGGACGGCGAGCTGGCGCTGATGGTCAAGCCGCAGTTCGAGGTCGGCAAGGACCGGGTCGGCAAGGGCGGTGTGGTCCGCGACCTCGGCCTGCGCGCCGAGGCCGTGCTGGGCGTCGCCTCGGCGGCGGCCACGCGCGGCTGGGGGGCCGTCGCGGTCGCGACCAGCCCGCTGCCCGGGCCGTCGGGCAACGTGGAGTTCTTCCTGCTGCTGCGCCGCGGCCCTGCCGAGATCGGCGCCGACGAGATCGGGGCCGAGGTCGAGCGAGCCGCAGGACTGGGGGTACCGGGTGAGAAGGTGGACCCGTGAACGCGACCCAGGGCTCTGAGCCACAGGTGCGACGGGTGCTGATGCTCGCGCACACCGGACGCCAGGACGCCGTGGACGTGGCACGGTCGTTCATCGCCGCCCTCACCGGTCACGGCATCATCGTCCGGCTGCTCAAGCCCGAGGCCGCCGACCTCGGCCTCGACCCGACGTCGTACGACCCGGCACTGGAGTTCGTCGGCAGCGAGCAGGAGGCCGGCTGCGACTGCGAGGTGGCCCTGGTCATCGGCGGCGACGGCACGATCCTGCGCGCGGCCGAGATCACCCGCGACACCGGGATCCCGCTGCTCGGGGTGAATCTCGGACACGTGGGTTTCCTGGCCGAGGCGGAGTACGACGACGTCGAGTCGGTCATCGAGGCCCTGGTGCAGCAGCGCTACACGATCGAGGACCGGCTGACGATCGACGTCAACGTCTACCGCGACGGCGAGCTGGTCGCGCGCACCTGGGCCCTCAACGAGGCCAGCGTCGAGAAGGCGGCTCGCCAGCGGATGCTGGAGGTGGTGGTCGAGATCGACGGTCGTCCGCTGTCACGCTGGGGCTGCGACGGGGTCGTGTGCGCGACGCCCACCGGCTCGACCGCCTACAACTTCTCAGCCGGCGGCCCGGTGGTCTGGCCCGGCGTCGAGGCCCTGCTGATGGTGCCGATCAGCGCGCACGCGCTCTTCGCGCGACCGCTGGTCGTGTCGCCCAGCTCGGTGCTCGCCGTCGAGGTGCTGGCCCGCACGGAGGGTGTCGGGGTCTTGTGGTGCGACGGGCGGCGCACGGTCGACCTGCCGCCCGGTGCCCGGATCGAGGTGAGCCGCGGCGCGACCCCCGTGCGCCTGGTGCGCCTGCACGAGGCACCGTTCACCGACCGGCTGGTGGCCAAGTTCGGCCTCTCGGTCGAGGGCTGGCGGGGTGCCAACGAACGACGCCGCCGCAACGGCAACGGCAACGGCATCGAGCACGTGTCGTCGAGAGCGACAGGGACGGCGACAGGGACGGTGTCGGGGATGCTTGAGGAGATCCGGATCACCTCGCTCGGGGTGATCGACTCCTCGACGCTCGAGCTGGGTCCGGGCCTCACGGTCATCACCGGCGAGACCGGTGCCGGCAAGACGATGGTCGTCACCGCCCTCGGGCTGCTGCTCGGCGGCCGCGCCGACACGGGTGCGGTGCGCAGCGGCGCCCGGACCGCCCGGGTCGAGGGCGTGGTCACGGCCGACGCCGTGCCCGGGCTCGCCGCCTCGGTGCACGAGGCCGGGGGAGAGGTCGAGGACGGCCGGGTGGTGCTGGCCCGCAACATCTCCGCCGAGGGACGCTCGCGGGCGTGGGTGGGCGGCGCCACGGTGCCCGCATCGACGCTGGCGACCGTGGCGGAGCCGCTGGTCGCCGTCCACGGGCAGTCCGACCAGCACCGCCTGCTGCGCAGCCAGGCCCAGCGAGAGGCGCTCGACCGCTTCGGCGGGGCCAAGGTGCAGGCGCTGCTCGCCACCTGGACCGACCTGCACGGTCGGTTGTCCGCCAACGAGCGTGAGCTCCAGGAGGTCGTCACGTCGGCGCGCGAGCGGGCCCGCGAGGCCGACCAGCTCCGCTTCGGCCTCGGCGAGATCGAGGCCGTCTCACCCGTGCCCGGCGAGGACTCGTCACTGGCGGCGGAGGAGTCCCGTCTCGGGTTCGCCGACACCCTGCGCGAGGCAGCCGAGGTGGCCCGCGAGGCGCTGTCGAGCGACGAGGACGCCGCCGACGCACTGGCGACCACGGCCGCCGCCCGGACGGCGCTCGCCAGCGTGGCCGACCACGACCCGGAGGCCGCCGGACTGGCCGCGCGGATCGCCGACATCACCTACCTGCTCTCCGACGTCGCCGCCGACGTCGCGTCGTACGCCTCCCGTCTGGAGACCGACCCCGTCCGCCTCGCCTCGGTGAGCGAGCGGCGCGCCGCGCTGACCGCGTTGACGCGCAAGTACGGCGACACGGTCGACGAGGTGCTCGCCTGGTCGCAGGACGCCGCGACCCGGCTGATCGACCTCGACGGCACCGACGAGCGGATCGAGGCGCTGCGAGCGGAGCGGGTCGAGCTGCGCACGGCGCTGGCGGCCGCCGGCACGGCGCTCTCGGCCGCGCGCACCAAGGCCGCCACCCGCCTCGGGGCCCAGGTCACCGAGGAGCTGACGCTGCTGGCCATGCCGCACGCAGCCGTGCAGGTCGCCGTCACCCAGCACGAGCAGGCGCAGCCGGTCAAGGACGTGGCGGGCGGACCGCTCCAGGTCGCCCAGCGGTGGCTGCGCGCCACCGCCTCGGGGCTCGACGACGTGGAGTTCCTGCTCGCCGCCAACACCGGCGCCGATGCGCGTGCGTTGCACAAGGGCGCCTCGGGCGGCGAGCTGTCGCGGGTCATGCTGGCGCTCGAGGTGTCGCTGGCCGAGACCAGTCCGGTGCCCATCTTCGTGTTCGACGAGGTCGACTCCGGCGTGGGCGGCAAGGCGGCCATCGAGGTCGGCCGGCGGCTGGCGCAGCTGGCCCGCACCGCCCAGGTGCTGGTGGTGACCCACCTGCCCCAGGTGGCGGCGTTCGCGGACACCCACGTGGTCGTCGCCAAGGCCAGCGACGGCAGCGTCACGACCTCCGGGCTCACCGTGCTGGGCGCCGACGAGCGCGAGCGCGAGCTCTCGCGGATGCTGGCCGGGCTCGAGGAGTCCGAGACGGCCCGCGCGCATGCGCGTGAGCTGCTCGCGGCCGCCCGGTCGGGCTGACTGCGACACGACCCCCGGCCGCCACGCGCGGATCGCGTGCCTGCGCGGTTCGACCCGGCCCGGCTGGCACGATTGGCTGGCCATGAAGCTGCCCTCCCGATCCCGCCAGACCGTCGCCCTGCCCGGCCTGCGGGGCACCGCCCGTGTCGACCGGCGTACCCGCACCCTGCTGCCGCGCCTGCGGCCCGGAGACATCGCGGTGATCGACCAGGTCGACCTCGACCGGGCGACCGCCCAGGCGTTCGTGGACGCCGACGTGGTCGCCGTGCTGAACGTCGCGCCGATGATCTCCGGCCGCTACCCCAACCTCGGGCCCGAGGTGCTGGCCCGCGCCGGCATCACGATGCTGGACCGCATCGGCGCCGGCGCGCTGGGAGCGATCCGCGAGGGCGCCGCCGTACGCCTCCACGACGGCTGTGTGTACGTCGACGACGTGGAGGTCGCCTCCGGACGCCTCGTCGACGAGCTGACCGTGCAGGAGGAGCTGAAGGCCGCCCGGACCGGGTTGGTGGCCCAGCTCGACAGCTTCACCCACAACAGCACCGAGTTCCTGCGCCGCGAGCAGGACCTGTTGCTGCACGGCACCGGCATCCCGCGACCGGCCACCACGATCGCCGACCGACCGGTGGTCGTGGTCGTGCCCGGCGACGACCACGCCGCCGAGCTCGCGGCCGTGAAGCGGTTCATCAAGGAGCAGGACCCGGTGCTGATCGGCGTCGACACCGGCGCCGACGCCCTGCTCGGAGCCGGCCACAAGCCCGACATCGTCGTGGTCTCCGGCCGGCGCGGCGAGGACGACGGACCGTCGACGAAGGCGCTGCGCGTCGCGCGGGACGTGGTGGTCCAGGTCGACCGGGGCGCCGCCCGCACGGCCACCGACCGCTGGGAGCGGCTCGGGGTGCGCCCGTTGCGGTTCGAGAGCGGTGCCACCACCGAGGACGCCGCGCTCCTCCTCGCCGACTCCGGGCATGCCTCGGTGATCATCGGGGTGGGCATGCACGCCACGCTCGACGAGTTCCTCGACCGGCAGCGCACCGGCCTCGCCAGCACGTACCTCACCCGACTCAAGGTCGGGCCGCGACTGGTGGACGCCACGGCGGTGCCGACGCTGTACTCCGGCCGGGTGCGGCCCCGGCACGTCCTGTGGGTGCTGTTCGCCGGCCTCGTCGCCGTCGCGGCCGCCATCGGCACCACCCCGGTCGGCCAGGAATGGGCCGACGTCGTGCTGGCCCAGGCCGGCGACCTGATCGACTATCTGCAAGGACTCCGCTCGTGATCACCCTGCGTCACCACATCGTCTCGCTCGTCGCGATCTTCCTGGCGCTCGCCGTGGGCGTCGTCCTCGGCGGCGGCCCCCTCTCCGAGGTCGGCCGTGCCGACGGCAAGCCCGGCGCGCCGAACGGCGCCCTCGGCACCGCTGTGCTGGCCGCCCAGCAGCGCGCCGACTTCGGCGACGCGTTCGCCGGAGGAGTCGCCGGCACGGTGTACGCCGGCCGGCTGGCCGACCGCTCCGTGGCCGTGGTGACGCTGCCGGGGGCCGACCCCGACCTCGTCTCCAGCCTCTCGGAGCAGGTCGGCCTGGCCGGTGGCACGGTGGCCGGCACCTACGCCCTCGGCGAGACGCTGGTCAGCACGGGGGAGAAGTCGCTGGTCGACACCCTCGGCAGCCAGCTGATGACCCAGCAGCCCGCGGGCGCCGTCAGCGCCGAGGCGACGACGTACGACCGGCTGGGCGAGCTGATCGGCCTGGCCGTCGCGACCACCAAGCCCGAGGGACAGGGCGGCGACGGCAAGGCCGCAGGGATCCTGGAGGGCCTCGCCGGTGCCGACCTGATCAGCGCACCCGAGGAGCAGGCTCGTCGGGCACCCCTGGTGCTCGTCGTGGTGGGCGACGAGCCGGCCGCCGAGGGCGGCGACACGATCCTGACCGGCCTGGTGGCCGGTCTGGACCGTCAGGCGGCCGGTGTGGTGGTGGCCGGGGACCTCGCCGACGGGCCCGGCCAGATCGGTCGGCTGCGCACCACCGGCACCCAGGCGGCCACCGTCGACGGCATCGACACGCCCGCCGGCCGGGTGGCCGCGGTGATGGCCCTGGCCCACGCCCTGACGACCCCGGGGGGTGCGTTCGGGGCCTCGGGTTCGGACGGAGCCCTCCCACTCGGGTAGGCTCGAACTCCGTGAAGAACCCGACGCCCACCAAGCACGTATTTGTCACCGGAGGCGTCGCCTCCTCACTCGGCAAGGGCCTCACGGCCTCCAGCCTGGGGAACCTCCTGAAGTCCCGCGGTCTCCGCGTGACCATGCAGAAGCTGGACCCCTACCTGAACGTGGATCCGGGCACGATGAACCCGTTCCAGCACGGCGAGGTCTTCGTGACCGACGACGGTGCGGAGACTGATCTCGACATCGGGCACTACGAGCGGTTCCTCGACACCGAGCTCAACCAGATCGCCAACGTGACGACCGGTCAGGTCTACTCGGCGGTGATCGCCAAGGAGCGTCGCGGCGACTACCTCGGTGACACGGTGCAGGTGATCCCGCACATCACCAACGAGATCAAGGACCGCATCCTCGCGATGGGCACCAGCGGTCCCGGCAAGCCGTTCGACGTGGTCATCACCGAGATCGGCGGCACCGTCGGTGACATCGAGTCGCTGCCCTTCCTCGAGGCCGCCCGCCAGACCCGGCACGAGATCGGCCGCGAGAACTGCTTCTTCATCCACGTCTCCCTGGTGCCCTTCATCGGACCGTCGGGCGAGCTGAAGACCAAGCCGACCCAGCACTCGGTCGCTGCGCTGCGCTCGATCGGCATCCAGCCCGACGCCATCGTGTGCCGCGCCGACCGCGAGCTGCCCGACAGCATCAAGCGCAAGATCTCGCTGATGTGCGACGTCGACGAGGAGGCCGTGGTCACCGCCGCCGACGCCCCCTCGATCTACGACATCCCGAAGGTGCTGCACCGCGAGGGCCTCGACGCCATCGTCGTACGGCGCCTGGACCTGCCGTTCCGGGACGTCGACTGGACGGTGTGGGACGACCTGCTGCGCCGCGTGCACCACCCGAAGGAGGAGGTCACCGTCGCGCTGGTCGGCAAGTACATCGACCTGCCCGACGCCTACCTGTCCGTGGCCGAGGCGCTGCGCGCCGGCGGCTTCGCCCACGAGGCGAAGGTGCAGCTGCGCTGGGTCGCCTCCGACGAGTGCGAGACCCCGGCGGGCGCCAACCGCCACCTGCACGACGTCGACGCCGTGCTCGTGCCGGGAGGCTTCGGGGTGCGCGGCATCGAGGGCAAGCTGGGTGCGCTGCACTACGCACGCACCCACGGCATCCCCACGCTCGGCATCTGCCTGGGCCTGCAGTGCATGGTCATCGAGTACGCCCGCAACGAGGCCGGTCTCGAGAAGGCCGGGTCCACCGAGTTCGACCCCGAGACCGTCGAGCCGGTCATCTCGACGATCGAGGAGCAGAAGAAGTTCGTCGAGGGCGCGGGCGACCTGGGCGGCACCATGCGCCTGGGCCTCCAGCCGGCCGAGCTGACCGAGGGCAGCGTCGTGCGGGCGGCGTACGGCGAGGCGGTCGCGCACGAACGCCACCGGCACCGCTACGAGTTCAACGACGCCTACCGAGACCAGCTCGAGAAGGCCGGACTCGTGTTCTCCGGCGTCAACCCCGACCTGGGTCTGGTGGAGTTCGTCGAGCTGCCGAAGGACGTGCACCCCTACTACGTCGCCACGCAGGCGCACCCCGAGCTGCGCTCGCGGCCGACCCGGCCGCACCCGCTGTTCGCGGGGTTGATCGGCGCGGCCATCGAGCGCCAGCGCGAGCTGCGGTTCCCGATCGACGAGTCGGGCCTGCGCCGCGCCGACGAGGACGACGAGGTCTGATCGAGGGCTGTACCTAGACCGCGCGGGCGCGGAGCTGACGGGCCAGCGCGTCGGTGCCGGTGAGCAGCTTGGCGCGGGCGAACGCCGGCAGGTCGGGGTGGTCCGCCAGCTCTCGGGCGCGGGCCAGGAACTCCTCGTCGGCGGCCGCTGCGGGGAACATCGACGCCATGATCGAGCCCAGCTCGAGCAGTCCGCCGGCGCCGAGGTCGGTGACCTCGTCGAGATAGCGCTGCGCGAACGGGGCCAGCACGTCGTCCTGGCCGGGTCGCCAGAAGTAGGTCGCCAGGGCGATGAGCGGCAGGCCGACATGCACCGAGCGCTCCCGGAACACCGCGTCCCAGACCTGCTGCTTGGCGCCGGCATCGGGCCTGGCGGCGATGACGCCGAGGACGCGGACGCCCGACTCCGGGTCGGGATCACGGTCGCTCAGCGCCTCGACCGCCGCCTCGTCGTAGGTCCCGAGCTCGGCGCGGCGGGCGAGCACCCGCCAGGCCAGGTCGACGCCGTCGACGGCAGCCGCGTCGAGGATCGAGAAGTGCGCGTCGGTGCTCGCGCAGGCGGCCAGCGCGTTGAGGGACTGCGCCCGGAGGTCGGGTACGTCGACCAGGCCGGTGAGCACGTCGGCGAGCTCCAGCTTCAGCGGCTCGACCTGTGCGGTCGGCGCCCACTGCTCGATCGCGACGCGGAGCAGGCCGAGGGCCGGCTCGACGATGGCCGGCGAGCGTTCCGCGCGGAGCAGGCGCAGGCCCATCGCGACGTAGTCGTCGACGGCCAGCTCGCCCTTGAAGACCATGTCCTGGGCGGTGGCCAGCGCCACCGCGCGGGCGATCGGGGTGGGCAGGTCGCCGGCGCGCTCGAGCATCAGCTGCTGGGACCTCGCATCGGTGCGCACGGCAGCGAAGGTGAGGTCGTCGTCGTTGAGCAGGTGCAGGTCTGCTGCCGGCAGGTCGACCGAGTCGCCCGCGCCCTCGGAGGTGACCCTCAGCCTGCCTGCGGGCACGAGCAGGTCGCCGTCGACGGAGTAGGACCCGATGGTGAACGAGTGCGGCCGCGGTGTGCCGTCGGGTGACACGATCTCGAGCCGGTCACCGGCCTCGTCCCGGCTGAGCGTGATGGTGTCGGTGCCGGCGCGGTCGAGCCAGTCGACGGTCCACTGGCCGAGGTCGCGCCCCGCGGCCCGGCCGAAGGCGTCCATCAGGTCGGTGAGCCGGGTGTTGCCCCACGCGTGCTTGCCGAAGTAGTCGCGCAGGCCCTCGACGAAGGCGTCCTCGCCGATGGTCGCGGCCAGCTGCTTGAGCACGCTCTCACCCTTGGCGTAGGTGATCGCGTCGAAGGTGGCCATGGCAGCCGACACGTCCCCGACCTCGCCGCGGATCGCATGGCTGGCCGGGCCCATGTCGAGGCGGTAGGCGTCGAGCTTGCGGGTGATGAGGAACCCGGCCCACGCGTCGTTGAACTCGCTGACGGCGGTGGCCGCCCACGTGGACGCCCACGACGCGAAGGCCTCGTTGAGCCACAGGTCGTCCCACCACCGCATGGTGACCAGGTCGCCGAACCACATGTGCGCCATCTCGTGCAGCAGCACCATCGCGCGCTGGCCGCGCTGTGCGTAGGTCGGCGGGCTGCGGAAGAGGACGGCGTCGGTCCAGGTGACGCAGGCCCAGTTCTCCATGGCGCCACCCATGTTGGGCACGAACACCTGGTCGTACCGCACCTGCGGGAACGGCATGGCGAAGCGCTCCCCGAAGAACGCCAGGCCCCTCTCGGTGAGGTCGAAGAGCTCCTCGGCGTCGCGCTCGAGGAAGCGCGCGGTCGACTGGCGGCTGTAGAGACCGAGGTCGTGGCCGCCGACCTGACGACGCAGCTCGTGGAACGGGCCGGCATTGATGACGACGACGTACGTCGAGAGCGGGGGAGTGTCGGGGAACGACCAGGTGCGACCGTCGCCGTCGGCTGACTCGGCGACGTCGTCGGGACCACCGTTGGAGAGGACGGTCCAGGTGTCGGGCGCCATGACCGTGAAGGCGTGCGGTGCCTTCAGGTCGGGCTGGTCGAAGCAGGCCCAGGCCCGGCGGGCGTCGTCGCACTCGAAGCTGGTCCAGACGTAGACCTGCTTGTCGGACGCGTCGACGGTGCGCAGGATGCCGGCACCGTGGCCGGTGTCGGACTGGGTGGCGCTGACGACGAGCACGTTGTGGGGTGCCAGGTCGGGCAGGGGGAGCCGCCCGCCGTCGGCGGTGGAGACATCGAGCGCGACGCCGTTGAGCGTGGCCTGGGAGATCTCGGCCACGCAGTCGACGAAGGTTGCGGCACCGGGCGTCGTGCACGCGAAGGTGATGGTGGACGTGGACGCCCAGACCGGTCCGTCGAGCAGGCCGCGGAGGTCGACGGTGATGTCGTACCTCTCGACGCTGATGAGGTCGGCGCGCACGGCCGCCTCACGCTGGGTCAGGCTGGTCGGGACGTCGCGGCCTTGGGTCATCCCCTGACCGTATAACCCGGGTGCGCGGGCGGTAGGTTGTGAGCGGTGTCACGACGAGGTGCACCCAGCTCTCGAGGAGAAGAGAACGTGAAGATCGGCGTCCCGAAGGAAGTCAAGAACCACGAGTACCGCGTCGCGCTCACCCCGGTGGGTGCGCACGAGCTCACCCATCGTGGTCACCAGGTGCTCGTGGAGAAGGGGGCGGGCCTCGGCTCCCAGATCCCCGACGAGGAGTACGTCGCGGCCGGCGCCACGATGATCGACTCCGCCGACGAAGTGTGGGCGGACTCCGACATGGTGCTCAAGGTCAAGGAGCCCGTCGCCGAGGAGTACCACCGGCTGCGCCCCGACCTGGTGCTGTTCACCTACCTCCACCTCGCCGCCGACAAGCCGCTGACCGACGAGCTGCTGAAGAGCAAGGTCACGGGCATCGCCTACGAGACCGTGCAGCTGCCCTCGGGCGGGCTGCCGCTGCTCTACCCGATGTCGGAGGTGGCGGGCTGCCTGGCGCCGCAGGTCGGCGCGCACGCGCTGCTGCGCGCCCAGGGCGGCCGCGGCGTGCTGATGGGTGGTGTCGGCGGTGTCGCCAACGCCAAGGTCGTCATCATCGGCGCGGGCGTCTCCGGGCAGAACGCCGCCAACATCGCGCTGGGCATGGGTGCCGACGTCACGCTGCTCGACAACGACCTCGACAAGCTCAGGATGTCGTTCTGGCGCTACAACAACCGGGTGCACGGCCTCGCCTCGTCCACGCTCGCCATCCGCCAGCAGGTGATGGAGGCCGACATGGTGATCGGTGCCGTGCTGATCCCGGGCGCCAAGGCCCCGAAGCTGGTCAGCAACGAGCTGGTGTCGCAGATGAAGCCGGGTTCGGTGCTGGTCGACATCGCCGTCGACCAGGGTGGCTGCTTCGAGGACACCCGGCCCACGACCCACGCCGACCCGACCTTCGAGGTCCACGACTCGATCTTCTACTGCGTGGCGAACATGCCGGGTGCCGTGCCCAACACGTCGACCTACGCGCTGACCAACGCCACGCTCCCGTACGCCGTCGCGCTGGCCGACAAGGGCTGGAAGCAGGCCTGCCGCGACGACCGGAGCCTTGCGCTGGGCCTCAACACCCACGCCGGCGACCTCACCAACGGCCCGGTCGGCGAGGCGGTCGGCATCACGGCGACCTCCCTCGACGCGACGCTGTCCTGACGGCGGTCGTGTCGCAGGGTTCGGGGCAGGCTGGCCCGGGTGAGGTCGCCCGGGCGATCCGCATCTACCTCGATCACCTGACGGTCGAGCGCGGGCTCGCGGCCAACACGTTGTCGTCGTACCGGCGGGACCTGCGCAGGTACGTCGCGCACCTGGCCGCCGAGGACGTCGAGACCCTCGACGCGGTCACCGAGGCGACCGTGTCGGGCTTCTTGATGCGGCTGCGCGAGGGCGACGCCGAGCACCCGCCGCTCAGCGCCACGTCGGCAGCGAGGACCGTGGTGGCGGTGCGCGGGTTCCACAGGTTCGCCGTGCAGGACGGGCTGGCGAAGGTCGACCCGGCGAGCGCCGTGAAGCCGCCGACGCCGGCCAAGCGCCTGCCCAAGGCACTGCCCCTGTCCGACGTCGAGGCGATCCTCGAGGCTGCCGGCGCGGCCGGCACGACGCTGGCGCTGCGCGACCGGGCGCTGCTGGAGGTGCTCTACGGCACAGGCGCGCGCATCTCCGAGGCGGTCGGCCTCGACATCGACGACCTGGATCTGGTGGACGCCACGGTGCTGCTGCGAGGCAAGGGCTCGAAGGAGCGGCTGGTGCCGGTCGGGTCCTACGCCCGCGAGGCCGTGACCGCCTACCTCACCCGCGCGCGGCCCGGCCTGGTGTCGGCGAAGTCGGGCCCTGCGCTGTTCCTCAACTCGCGCGGCGGGCGGCTCTCGCGCCAGAGTGCGTGGGCGGTGCTGGTCAAGGCCGCCGACCGGGCCGGGGTGCACCGCGACGTCTCGCCGCACACGATGCGGCACTCGTTCGCCACGCACCTGCTCGACGGCGGCGCCGACGTGCGCGTCGTCCAGGAGCTGTTGGGCCACGCCTCGGTGACCACGACGCAGATCTACACGCTGGTCACCGTCGACAACCTGCGCGAGGTCTTCGCCACGGCTCATCCACGGGCCCGCGCATGAGCCCCCGATGAGCCCCGATGAGCCCCCGATGAGCACCGACGGCTCCGACGACTTCCTGGCCTGGGTCGAGAAGCAGGGCCTCGAGCTCTACCCGCACCAGGAGGAGGCGGTGCTGGAGGTCTTCTCGGGCAACAACGTCATCCTGGCCACCCCGACCGGGTCGGGGAAGTCGCTGGTGGCGACGGCCGCGCACTTCGCGGCGCTGGCCTCCGACCGGGTCAGCTTCTACACCGCACCGATCAAGGCACTGGTGAGCGAGAAGTTCTTCGCCCTCGTCGAGGTCTTCGGCGCCGACAACGTCGGCATGCTCACCGGTGACGCGAGCGTCAACGCGGACGCCCCGATCATCGCGTGCACCGCCGAGGTGCTTGCGAACCTCGCGCTGCGCGAGGGGCCGGATGCCGACGTCGGGCTGGTGGTGATGGACGAGTTCCACTTCTACGCCGAGCCCGACCGCGGCTGGGCCTGGCAGGTGCCGTTGCTGACGCTGCCGAACGCGCAGTTCCTGCTGATGTCGGCCACCCTCGGTGACGTCAGTGCGCTGGCCGAGGACCTCTCCCGGCGCAACGGCCGGGAGACCGCGGTCGTCGACGACGCCGAGCGCCCGGTGCCGTTGCTGTTCTCGTGGGCGCTGACGCACGTGGCCGAGACGCTCGAGGAGCTGGTCACCACCGGGCAGGGACCGGTGTACGTCGTGCACTTCACCCAGAAGGACGCGGTCGAGCACGCGGTGTCGCTGCTGAGCACGACCTTCAAGGTCGAGACCGACAAGGCGGCGCTCCTGGCGCGGCTCGCGGGCTTCCCGTTCGGCGCCGGGTTCGGCAAGACGCTGCGCAAGCTGCTGATGCGCGGCATCGGCGTCCATCACGCCGGGATGCTGCCGAAGTACCGCCGACTGGTCGAGACGCTCGCGCAGGCCGGCCTGCTGACCGTCATCTGCGGCACCGACACCCTCGGCGTGGGCATCAACGTGCCGATCCGGACGGTGCTGTTCACCGGGCTGGCGAAGTTCGACGGCACCAGGCAGCGCGTGCTGCGGACCCGGGAGTTCCACCAGATCGCCGGCCGCGCGGGGCGGGCGGGCTACGACACCACCGGCTACGTCGTCGTACAGGCGCCCGAGCACGTCATCGACAACGAGCGGGCCAAGGCCAAGTCGGCGGCCAAGAACGAGGCCAACCCGAAGAAGAAGAGCAAGGCACAGCTCAAGAAGCCGCCCGAGGGCACCGTCGTGTGGACCGAGCAGACCTACGACAAGCTGGTCGCCGGCGAGCCCGAGCAGCTCCCGTCGCGGATGAAGATCGACAACGGCATGCTCATCAACATCCTCACCCGCGAGGAGGACGCCTTCCCGGTGCTGCGCAGCCTGCTCACCGACAACCACCAGGACGCCAAGGGCCGGGTGCGGCTCGTCCGCCGCGCGCTGCGGCTGATGCGCTCGCTGGTGCACTCCGAGACGGTGACCAGGCTCGACGAGCTCGACGAGTTCGGCCGCCGCTACGTCCTGACGGTGACCCTGCCGCCCGACTTCGCGCTCAACCAGCCGCTCGCGCACTTCGCGCTGGCCGCCCTCGACACGCTCGACCCCGAGGCCGAGACCTACACGCTCGACATCGTGTCGGTGATCGAGGCGGTGCTGGAGTCTCCTCGCCAGATCCTCTTCGCCCAGCAGCACGCCGCGCGGGGCGACGCCATCGGCGAGATGAAGGCCGACGGACTCGAGTACGACGAGCGGATGGCGCTGCTCGACAAGATCACCTGGCCGCAGCCGCTGGCCGAGCTGCTGGAGGCGACGTACGAGATCTACCGGCAGCGACACCCCTGGCTGCCCGAGGACGCGCTGGTGCCGAAGTCGGTGGTGCGCGAGATGTGGGAGCGGGGGATGAGCTTCACCGACTTCGTGGGCCGCTACCAGCTCGCGCGGTCGGAGGGGCTGGTGCTGCGCTACCTCACCGACGCCTACCGCACGCTGCGCCAGACCGTGCCCGACGCGCACCGCACCCCCGAGCTCGACGACCTGATCGAGTGGCTGGGCGAGACCGTGCGGCAGACCGACTCGTCGCTGCTCGACGAGTGGGAGGCGCTGACCGACCCGGCACACGTGCGCGCCGACGTGGCCCAGCACGCCCCGCCGCCTCCGCCACGGCCGATCTCGCGGCAGGAGCGGCCGTTCGCGGTGATGATCCGCAACGCGATGTTCGCCCGGGTCAACCTGGTCGCGCGCGACGACCTGGACGGCTTGGTGCGTCTCGAACGCGCCGCCGCGGACCGGCTCGAGCCGCCGCGGGCGGTGGTGATGGGTCGTTCGGTCTGGGACGCCGCGATCGAGGGCTACTACGCCGACCACGACTCGCTGGCCACCGACGGCGACGCGCGCGGGCCGGAGCTGCTCAGCGTGGGCCCGGAGGAGAAGGGCACACCCGCCGGGGCCGAGGAGGACGTCGTCGCCCGCATCCGGCGCGTCCGCCAGACCCTGCACGACCCCGCCGGCGACCACGACTGGGTGATCGACGCGGTCGTCGACGCCGACGCGTCCGACGAGGCCGGCGAGCTGGTGCTGGCTGCCGTGGCGATGCACCGGCTCTGACCGGGCGGGTCCGTGAGGCCCCGACGGGTCCACGTCCGGAGGGTTTGCAGGCTGGATCCGGGGATAGGGTCCTCGTCCATGGACATGCTGACGGGCGACCGGATCGCTGAAGCGAACCTGACCGACTGGCGCAAGCTGGCCCAAGGACTGCATGCGCGCTACGTGATCGACGACTTCGGCACCGGCGCACGGTTCGTCGCCGCGGTGGGCGAGGCGGGCGACGTGCTCGGCCATCACCCGCGCGCGTCCATCGGCAAGGGGTACGTCGACCTCAAGCTGGTCAGCGACGACGCCGTCTACCGTGACGACGAGGGCACCGAGCTCGTGATCGAATGGGTGACCCAGCAGGACGTCGACCTGGCACGCCGGATCACCGAGATCGCCGTCGACCACGGAGTCGCCGCGGACCCGGCCGCGGTCAGCGACATCGAGCTCGGTCTCGACACGGCCCGCTCCGCGACCATCGCCCCGGTGTGGGCGGCCCTGCTGACCGGGAGCGCCGATGCCCAGGGCCGGGGGACCCCCGGCGACGAGATCCGGGATGCCACGGGACGGGTGCCGAACCTGTGGTTCGGGGACGCCGCCGAGGACGACGCCCCGGGTCAGCGGTTCCACATCGAGATCTATGTGGCGCCCGAGGTGGCCGAGCAGCGGATCGCCGCTGCCGTCGCCGCGGGTGGCACCGTCGTGGACGACAGCGACGCGCCCTCGCTCACCGTGGTCGCCGACCAGGACGGCAACAGGGGAGTCGTCTGTGTCGACACGTCCGCTGCGCCGAGGGAGTGAGCCAGCAGGTCGGGGTGACCCGTGGTCGGGCCGCGGGATCGCTCAGCGGCTGATCCGCATTACCACCGCGGCATGTCCGGATGAGCGGGCCCGGCGGTGAGCAAGCAACCGAATGTCGTCAGCGAAAGGTTGCCTGTGCACCGCTGCGCCGGCGGCGACCGGAGCAGGGACACACCCGGTGCGGTCGTCGGCCAGCATCGATCGGTAGCAGTCCGGCACGCCGAGGACGGGCTCGCGGGGTGCCGGGCCATCGGCAGCCCGTGGCGCGTCGTACACAGGCCTGTCCACAAACTCTCCACAGGCCGGCGTCGGCTGTGCACGCAAGCGTGGGCCGCTCAACAGATTTCCCTGGTCGGTTGGGGGTTGTCGTCGCCGTCTTGTTGCGCGTCGGAGCGCGGGCATAGTCTCGCGCAGGCAGCGGGCGACAGGGCGGCAAGTCGCCGTGTCGACATGTCCGGTGCAACGACGAGAGGTACACAAGATGAGCGGTGACGGGTCGTACGCTGGGTTTCCCGGTCAGGGCAGCAGTGCATCCGAGATGCCGCCGTTGCTCAGGCCTCCGAACCCTCAAACCTCTGCTGGAGCTGACACCCCCGTGAGCGACCCGATCCCGTTCGCCCGCCCTGCACAGGTGACCGAGCAGGCGGTGGCACCAGTCGTCGAGCTGGGTCCGACCGGGCGCCCGATGCCGGAGTTCCCCGAGCCCAGGCCGATCACGACCCACGGCGGCGCTCGCGTGGTCTCCATGTGCAACCAGAAGGGTGGCGTCGGCAAGACCACGACCACCATCAACCTGGGGGCCGCGCTCGCCGAGCAGGGCCGCAAGGTGCTGCTGGTCGACTTCGACCCGCAGGGGTCCCTCTCGGTCGGCCTGGGGCTCAACCCGCACGAGATGGACCTGACCATCTACAACCTCCTGATGCAGCGCGACGTCGACATCGAGGAGGTCGTGGTGCCCTCGGGTGTCCCGGGGATGGACCTGCTGCCCTCCAACATCGACCTGTCGGCCGCCGAGGTGCAGCTGGTGCACGAGGTGGCCCGCGAGCAGACGCTGCAGCGGGTGCTGGCACCGGCGATCGAGAAGTACGACGTCATCCTGATCGACTGCCAGCCCTCCCTGGGCCTGCTCACCGTCAACGCGCTGACCGCGTCCGACGGCGTGATCGTGCCGCTGGAGTGCGAGTACTTCGCGCTGCGCGGCGTGGCGCTGCTCAAGACCACCATCGACAAGGTGCGCGAGCGGCTGAACCCCAAGCTCGAGATCGACGGCGTGCTCGGCACCATGTTCGACGGCCGCACCCTGCACAGCCGTGAGGTCATGGACCGGCTGGTGCACGCCTGGGGCGACACCGTGTTCCACACCGTGATCCGGCGCACCGTGAAGTTCTCCGACGCGACCGTGGCCGGCGAGCCGATCACGTCGTACGCGTCGGGCTCGACCGGGGCCGACCACTACCGCATGCTGGCCCGGGAGGTGCTGGCCCGGTGGCCCGACGAGTGAGCCTGCCCCGGGCCGACGACCTCTTCCGCCCCACCGCGGAGGGGGAGAAGTCCGTCCGGGCGGTGCCCGACTCCAGCCCGGAGCCCGACCCGGGACCGCGCAAGCCGAGCGGCCGGGTGCGTCACGACGAGAAGATGACGGTCTACGTCACCTCCGACGAGCTGGTCGACATCGAGCACACGCGCCTCTCCCTGCGTCGTACCCACGGGTTGGCGGTCGACCGCGGCCGGCTGGTCCGCGAGGCGATCTCGCTGATCCTGGCCGACTTCGAGGCCCACGGCGACGACAGTGCGCTGGTGCAACGGCTGACCGAGCAGTGACCCAGCCGTGACCGGGCCGGTGGGACGATGACCGTCCTGAACACCGGGCTCGCCACCGCCGACCCGGACGCCGCGGCAGCCGCGTCGGCCGGGTTCGAGGTCCGGCTCGACAACTTCGAGGGCCCCTTCGACCTGCTGCTGAGCCTGATCTCCAAGCACAAGCTCGACATCACCGAGGTGTCGCTCTCGCGGGTCACCGACGAGTTCATCGCGCACGTGAAGGCCGCCGGGCCGACGTGGGAGCTCGAGCAGACGACGTCCTTCCTGCTGGTCGCCGCGACCCTGCTCGACCTCAAGGCGGCCCGGCTGCTGCCGCAGGGCGACGTCGAGGACGAGGAGGATCTCGCGCTCCTCGAGGCTCGCGACCTGCTCTTCGCCCGCCTCATGCAGTACCGCGCGTTCAAGCAGGTCGCCCGCGTGCTCGAGACCCGGTTGGCCGAGGAGTCGCGGCGGCACGCGCGGGCGGTCGGCATGGAGGACCGCTTCGCAAGCCTGCTGCCCGAGGTGCTCATCGGCATCGGTCTCGAGCAGTTCGCCCAGCTGGCGGCGCGCGCGATGGAGCCCAAGCCCGTGCTGGAGGTGTCGCTCCAGCACATCCACGCCGCCAAGGTCAGCGTGCGCGAGCAGGCCGCCCTGATCGTCGACCGGCTGCGCCGCGGCGGCACCATGACCTTCCGGGCGCTGTGCGGGGACTCGCCGGACCGCCTCACCACGGTGGCACGGTTCCTGTCGCTGCTCGAGCTGTTCCGCGAGGGCGCGGTGTCGTTCGACCAGGTCACGCCGCTGGGCGAGCTCAGCGTGCGCTGGACCGGCGCCGAGGAGGGCGACATCGAGATCGTCGACGAGTTCGACGGTGCACCGCCCGAGGACGACGTCCCGCTGCCTGCGGCGACCGACCCGGACCCAGATGAGGAGCAGCAGTGAGCCAGGACGTCACCACCCCCGGGACCCTCGATGTCGAGATGGCCGAGCTGCGGCCCTCGCTCGAGGCCATCTTGATGGTCGCCGACCAGGCGCTCGACAAGGTCGTGCTGGCCTCCGCCGTCGGCCACCCCGTCGAGGCGGTCGAGGCCGCGCTGACCGACCTCTCCCGCGAGTACGACGAGCAGGGGCGTGGCTTCGAGCTGCGTGCCGTGGCCGGTGGCTGGCGCTTCTACACCCGCGACGCCTACGCCGGCGTGGTCGAGACCTTCGTGCTCGACGGCCAGCAGGCCCGGCTCACCCAGGCGGCCCTCGAGACCCTCGCCGTGGTCGCCTACAAGCAGCCGATCTCGCGCGCCCGCGTCTCTGCGGTCCGCGGGGTCAACGTCGACGGCGTGATGCGCACCCTGCTCACCCGCGGACTCGTCGAGGAGGCCGGCCAGGACCACGAGACCGGCGCCAACCTCTACCGGACCTCGGCCTACTTCCTGGAGCGCATCGGCATCAGCTCGATCGAGGAGCTGCCCGAGCTGGCGCCGTACCTGCCCGACATGGACGACCTCGAGGACGAGCTGATGGCGATGGCGGGCGGCTCGCCCGAGCCCGCGCCCGAGCCCGTCCCGGAGCCGGCGGCGCAGCCTGCCCACGCCCACCCGGCCCCGCACAGCGGTGACGGCACCGAGCCCGACGCCGGCACCGAGGTCGGCTGATCGTGGGCGACCAGGATGACCCGCACGGGATCCAGACCGACGACGACGGGCTGATCCGGCTCCAGAAGCTGCTGGCCCAGTCGGGTGTCGCCTCGCGCCGCAAGTGCGAGGAGCTGATGCTCGACGGGCTGGTCGAGGTCGACGGCGAGATCGTCACCCGGCTCGGCACCAAGGTCGACCCCCGGACGGCCGTGATCAGGGTCGACGGCAAGCGCCTGCCCCCGATCTCGGCACACGTCTACCTCGTGCTCAACAAGCCGCGGGGCGTCGTGTCCACGATGTCGGACCCCGAGGGGCGTCGCAGTCTCGCCGACCTCGTCTCCGACCGTCCGGAGCGGCTCTTCCACGTGGGCCGACTCGACACCGACACCGCGGGCCTGATCCTGCTCACCAACGACGGCGACTTCGCCCACCAGATGGCGCACCCCTCGCACGAGGTCGACAAGACCTACGTCGCGGAGGTCGACGGTGACGTCGGCAAGACCACCCTCGCCGAGCTCCGCCGGGGCGTGGTCCTCGAGGACGGTCCGGTCGCGGTCTCGCGCGTCAAGGTGCTCCAGGCCGGACAGGGCGACGCCCAGGGGCGCACCATCGTCGAGCTGGTCATCCATGAGGGTCGCAACCGCATCGTGCGCCGCCTGCTCGAGCACGTCGGGCACCCCGTACGCCGGCTCACCCGCACCCGCTTCGGGCCGGTCGACCTCACCGGGCTGAAGGCCGGTGACCTGCGCCACCTGACCACCGACGAGCTGGGATCGTTGCTCGACTCCGCCCAGCTCTGAGGTTCGTCCATGCGGGCTGGATCGGCCGAATAGAATCCTGGTATGAACGAGGTCTCCGTCGTCGCGTACTTCGCAGACGACCCCACGCGGACCTACCAGCTGATCCAGTGGCTCCCCGTCCTCGACCTGCTCCACGAGACCCACCCGGTGCGCATCGTCGTACGCGACCCGCACTCCGCCGTCGTCCTGGCCGACCGGACGTCGATCCCCGTCTCCACGGCCGAGTCGTTCCCCGAGCTGACCGCCCTCTACGCCGAGCTCGATGCCAAGGTCGTCCTCTACTGCAACAACTCGATGCTCAACTTCCAGTCGCTGCTCGACGGTCGCTCCCTGCACGTGCACATCAACCACGGTGAGAGCGACAAGCAGAGCATGGCGAGCAACAACGCCAAGGCCTACGACCGGGTGTTCGTGGCGGGGGAGGCGGCCGTCCAGCGGCACGTCGCCGGGCTGCTGGAGTTCGACACCGTCCGGCTGGTGCGCACCGGGCGCCCACCGCTGGACCTGCGCCCGATCTCGTGCCTGGCGCCGAGCGCGCGACGGACGGTGCTGTACGCGCCGACGTGGGAGGGCGACGCGGACTACAACGACTACACGTCCGTCGACACCATGGGTGCCGACATCGTCCGTGCGATCCTCGCCGTCCCCGACGTGCGCCTGGTCTACAAGCCGCATCCCAAGGTGACCACCAGCCTGACCCCGGCCGTGCTGGAGGCACACCACGACATCCTCACCCTGGTGGCCGAGGCCACCCGGCGCGAGCCCGGTGCCGGCCACGTGGCCATCACGGCCGGCGACATCCTGGCAGTCATGCCCGACTGCGACCTGATGGTCACCGACGTGTCGTCGGTCGGGCTCGACTGGCTCTACCTGCGCACCGAGAAGCCCATCTTCGTCACCGACCGGCACCATGACGCCGAACGGCTCCGCCAGGAGGTGCCGGTGAGCCGCTGCGCCGACGTCATCGACGACGTCGACGTGGCCGACCTGGCGGCCCTGGTCGCCTCCCGCCTCGAGAACGACGTGCACCACCTCGCCCGTCTGGCCATGCGCCACTACTACTTCGACGACCTCCAGATCGGCGAGAGCACCGGCCGGTTCCTCGACGCCGTGTCCGACCTGGTGGCGCTTCGGGACCGGTTGCTGCGCGAGGCACCTTCGCTGAACGGAGAAGGGGCCGCAATCACGGCGTGAGCGGCCGGGCTGTGCGACGCTCCTCCCGTGACGATGACGAGCGCTCGGCGCGGCTCCACGGCGACCCTCGTCGTCGCCTGGGTGGCGATCCTGGCCGCCGTGCTCGGTGTCGGCTGGTTGCTGACCCATCCGCTCGAGTCGAGCGTCGGTGCCTGGGACGACGACGCCGCTCGATGGTTCGCCAGCGAGCGGACCGGTGACCTGGACCGGATCGCCGACCTCGGCACGCTGCTCGGCAACACGTGGGTCGGCATCGGCCTGGCCGTGCTCGTGGCCGCGGGCGTTGCGGGCTGGCAACGCTCCATCCGCCCGGCGCTCTTCGTGGTCGTCGTGATGGTCGGCAACTTCGGCCTCTACCTGGTCGCCACCCAGCTCGTCACCCGGGACCGGCCGCCCGTGCGGATCCTGGACCCGGGTCTGGTCCCGGACCACAGCTTCCCGTCCGGCCACGTCGCCACGGCGGTCGCGTTGTACGGCGGCGCCGCGCTGCTGTTCGGCTGGCTCGAGCCCCGCACCCGCCCCTGGATCTGGGCGCTGTTCGCCATCCCCTTCCTGGTCGCCGCCGCCCGGCTCTACCAGGGCGCCCACCACCCGACCGACGTGCTGACCAGCCTGCTGGCCATGACCGCCTGGCTGGCCGTCGTCGCCAGGAGGCTGCTCAGCCGAACCGCAGCGCCAGCGTCTGCCTGACCTCGTGGTGGCGCACCAGGAAGGCTCGCTCGTCGAGCCGCTTGCGCCGCAGCCAGCCGGTGACCTCGTCGTTGCACTTGCTGGCGTTGCAGGAGCCGCAGGCCGGGGCGATGTTGTCGAGCGTGTAGCGGCCGCCACGCGAGATGGCCAGGACGCAGTCACGCTGCAGCGGCCGGTCGGTCGCGCCGCAGTAGGCGCAGCCACCCCACGCCGTCTTGAGCGCCGTCCACTGCTCGTCGCTGAGGTCGTGCTCGACGCTGTCCATGCGGCGCTTGCGTCTGCGGGCGATCCTGCTCCTGCGACTCCGGTTGACCGCCATCGCAGCAGCCTAGGGGCGTCCGGTGTCGATCTCGGCCGACAGGCCGGCGGGCTCGGCCTCCTGACTCTCCCGACGTTCGTGCAGGCGCTGCTGGGCGGCCGGCAGGAAGGACAGGCACGGCGCGTCGGCGTCCGGGTGCCTCTCGGTCAGGTGGAAGGTCCACCGGTCCATCGCCGCCATGAAGCCGTTGTCATCACCGGGACGGTAGGCCGACCAGTGGAGGGTGCCGCGAGTGACGCACTCGGTGCAGCTGATCTTGTAGACGAACTGCTTGTCCCGGCCGACGTCGATCTTCACCTTCGCCAGCGGGCCGGCCTCTGCGGCGGCCTTCTTCTCACGAGCAGAGCGGCTCGCCGTCATGTCGCACTCCTGGTGTGTTCGGAACGTGGAGCCTACGCCGGTCAGACCCGCGTCTGCCGCAAACGGCTCCTCGGCACACGTTGCCTGACATACTCGACAGGGTTGCCGGTCGGACCCTGGCCAGAGCAGAGAAGTCCTCGACGTCGTCGGCGGGGGAGTCGACGAGTGGGGCCCAGGGCCTGATCGGCGCGGGGTGAGGAGCGCCGGGACCGGACGGCGTACCGTCGTGGGCGTGGACTCACTGGCCACCCACGTCGCTCCGCCGGTGCCTGAGGCGCTGAGGCCCCACGTGCACGCGATCCTGGGCTACGACCGGGTCATGCCCGCGCCCGGCGTCCACATCGGGATGCCGTCGACGAGCGTGACGTTCGTGCTCCCGATCGACGAGCCGCTCGACGTCGGCTGGGGCGGCGTGGGCGGAGGGCGCGAGGAACGCTGGTCGATGGTGTCGGGCCTGCACACCCGGGCGGCCGAGATCCGCTACGGGGACAGGCTGGCCGGGGTGCAGCTCTCGCTGACCCCGCAGGGCGCCCGGGCCCTGCTCGGTGTGCCCGCCGGTGCCGTCGCGCGGCAGATCGTCACCCTCGACGAGCTGGCGCCGTGCTTGCGCGACCTCCCCGAGCAGCTGGCCGACTGCCAGGGCTGGACGGCACGGCTGGCCCTGGTGCACCGGAGACTGCTCGCCGTGCTGGCCGGGAGCAGCACGCCGTCGGTGCGGGCGGAGACCGGGCAGGCGCTGGCCGCGCTGACACGCGGGGCGACGGTGCAGCGGGTGGCCGACGACGTGGGGCTGAGTCGGCGGCACCTCGGCACGCTGGTGCGCTCGGAGACCGGGGTGACGCCCAAGGAGTTCCACCGGATCGCCCGCTTCGACGCCAGCAGGTCGCGGCTCGCGGCTGCCGCGCACGCCGGGCGTCCATCGCTCGTCGACGTCGCCACGGCCAGCGGCTACGCCGACCAGGCCCACCTGACCCGGGAGTGGCAGGCGCTCGCCGGGTGCACGCCGACCCGATGGCTGCGCGACGAGTTCCCATTCGTGCAAGACCTGATGGGCGTCGACGCGCGACCCTGAGGCCATGACTGCATCCGACGTACGACTCTGGCACTCACTCACCTTCACCGATGCGGACGCCATGATCGCGTGGCTGTCCGCGGTCGGGTTCACAGAGCATGCCACCCACCGTGACGACGCGGGCGTCGTCGTGCACGCGGAGTGGCTGTGGCCCGGTGGCGGCGGGATCATGTTCGGCGCCCGGCGCGACGACGGCGCGCTCCAGGGCACCGGCCCCGGGGCGGCCTACCTCGTCTGCGACGACCCCGATGCCGCCTTCGAGGCGGCCGTCCGGGGCGGGGCGACGGTCCAGCGGGCGATGGTCGACCAGGACTACGGCGGTCGAGGTGGCAGCGTGCTCGACCCGGAGGGCAACCACTGGTCGTTCGGCAGCTACCAGCCGTCCTGAGGCGGCCGCGGCTCCACCCGACGGTCTCGTTAGCGTGGCCCCGTGGCTGACATCGCGCGAACCCTCAGGTCCAGGCTGCCCGCCCCGGTGCGGCACCGCCTCGGCAGGGTCAGGAGGCGCCTGCTCCGTCAGCCAGGGCCGCCGGGCGGGAAGCGCGGGCCGGCCGCCGCGACGTCGGTGCCGGCGCCGCCGGCGAGGTCGAGGCTCGAGACGCGCCGCGACATGGTCTTCGCCAGCGCCAAGCGCGACGGCCTCTTCCTCGAGATCGGTCCGGCGCACAACGCGATCCTGCCCAAGCGCGAGGGATTCAACACCCAGACGGTGGACTACCTGGACCGGGCCGGACTGGTCGACAAGTACCAGGAGTTCGAGCACTACGACCCCGAGACGATCGAGGAGGTCGACCACGTCCTCACGCCGGACGGCTCGATGCTCAAGGAGATCGACGAGCGCTTCGACCTCGTCCTCGCCTCCCACGTCCTCGAGCACACCACCTCGCTGATCGACTTCCTCAACGAGTGCACGCCACTGCTCGCTGACGGCGGCGTGCTCGCGCTGGTCGTCCCGGACCACCGCTACTGCTTCGACCGGTTCCGCGAGCGCACGTCCCTCGGCCGGGTCATCGACACCTCGATCGACCCGCCCCGGGTGCACACGGTCGGCACGCTGACCGAGTTCGCCCTGAACGCGGTCCGGCACGGCAGCACCGGCTCGTGGTCGCCGGGACACCGCGGCAGGTACCGGCTGATCCACGACCTCGACCAGGCCCGGGAGCACGCGGCGCTCGCCGACAGCGACGAGTACGTCGACGTGCACAACTGGATCTTCTCGCCGAACCACCTGCGCCTGCTGCTCAAGGACCTCCACGACCTGGGCTACATCACGCTGCGGGAGTGCTTCTTCCACGAGACCATCGGCCACGAGTTCTTCCTCAACCTCTCCGTCGAGGGCGCCGGCCCCGGGCTGAGCCGGGAGGCGCTGCTCCGACTCTCGGACCTGGAGCAGCGGATGGACGAGCCGGTGTTCGCGCCGAGGAGGAAGTGACCCGACGCGGGTAGCATGGCCGGGTGCGCGATCACGACCGCGTCGAGTCCGCCACGCAGGTGCCGTGGTCGCTCAGCGTGCAGCAACGACGCCGGCAGCGCTGGTACTTCGCGCTGATGGGCGTGTGCGTGACGCTGATCGTCCTGGCATGGGGCCTGGTCCGGCTCTGGTCGATCCCGGTAGCGGTGGGGATGTCGGCCGTCGCCGCAGTGATCCCGCCCATCGCGGCCTTCGTCGCCAACAACGGCGTGCGGGGCTGAGCGGATCGGTCCGGGTGAGACGTCCTGAGACGCGCCTCCGGGGTCGGCGGGCGACCTCGTTAGCCTTGCGCGCATGGCTACCAGGGCAGTGCGCGGGGCGACGCAGCTGGACGAGGACACCCGCGAGCACATGCTCGACCGGGTGGCCGAGATGGTGCAGGACGTGATGGCCGTCAACGGCCTCGCCGCCGACGACTTCATCTCCGTGATCTTCACCGCCACCTCCGACCTGGTGGCGGAGTTCCCCGCGTACGCCGCCCGCCAGCTGGGCTTCGCCGACGTGCCGCTGCTGTGTGCGCGCGAGCTCGAGATCGAGGGCTCCATGCCGCGGGTCGTGCGCCTCCTCGCCCACGTCGAGACCGACCTGCCGCGCGCCGACATCACCCACGTCTACCTGCACGGTGCCGCCAACCTGCGCCGCGACCTGGCCCGCACGCACGCGGTGCCCGACGACGAGACCACCCCGTGACACAGACCCCGAAGCTGGCCGGGCCCGTCGAGGTCGTCGGCGTCGGCCTCCTCGGCGCCTCGGTGGCGCTCGCGTGTCGCCGGGCCGGGCTCGAGGTGCTGCTCACCGACGTCTCGCCCGAGCACCTGCGCACCGCCTCCGGGCTCGGTGCCGGCCGCCCCCGCACCGGCGACGACCGCCCCCAGCTGGTCGTCGTGGCGGTGCCGCCCGACCACCTCGGCGAGGCGGTCGTCGAGGCGCTCCGGCGCACCGACGCGGTGGTGACCGACGTGGGCAGCGTCAAGGCCGCGCCGCTGCGCGTCGTACAGGCCGCGGTCGACCCCGTCGATGCTGCCCGGTACGTCGGCTCGCACCCGATGGCCGGCAGCGAGCGGTCGGGTCCGCTGGCGGCCTCCGCGGCCCTCTTCGACGGCCGGCCCTGGGCAGTGGTCCCGCACGAGGGCTCGAGCGACGGGGCGATCGCGCTCGTCGAGGAGCTGGCCGCGCTGTGCGGCGCGGCGACCGTGCGCCTGAGCCCCGCCGACCACGACCGGGCCGTCGCTCGCACGTCGCACCTGCCGCACCTGGCCGCCGTCCTGGTCGCCGGCCGTCTCGCCGGCGCGCCCGCCGACCACCTCGCGCTCTCGGGCCAGGGCCTGCGCGACGTCACCCGCGTGGCGGGCAGCGACCCCGGGCTGTGGGAGCAGATCGTCTCCGCGAACGACCAGGCCGTGCTCGGCGTGCTGGGGGAGATGCGCGAGCAGCTCGACACCCTGATCGCCGCACTGGTCTCCGGGGAGCGGCCCGGCCTGCACGACGTGCTCAGCCGCGGGGTGGCCGGCACCCTGGCCATCCCGGGCAAGCACGGCGGCCCGCTGCGGCCGATGCGAGGGGTCCTCGTCGCGGTGCCCGACCATCCCGGCGAGCTGGCGCGGCTCTTCGCCGACGCCGGCGCCAGCGAGGTCAACATCGAGGACGTCCACATCGACCACGACCCGGCACGACCCGTCGGCCTCGTCGAGCTGCTGGTCGAGGAGGCGCGTGCGGAGCACCTGCTCGCGTCCTTGGAATCGAGAGGCTGGGTCACCCACCGGTAGGCTGCGGGCTGCGCCGGAGTCCCGGCGTTCTCCGCAGCGCCAGAGGATGGGTCACCCGTGAGCACCACCCCGGTCGAGACACGTCCGAACGACACCCCGAACGGCATGGTCGTCGCCATCGACGGACCGTCCGGCTCCGGCAAGTCGAGCACGTCGCGTGGTGTGGCCACCCGGCTCGGGCTGCGGTACCTCGACACCGGCGCGATGTTCCGCGGGATCACCTGGTGGATGCTGCGGGAGGGCGTGGACGTGCACGACGCCGCCGCGGTGGCGGCCCGCGCGGAGGAGCCGGAGATCCTCTCGGGCACCGACCCGAGCGGCCCCGGCATCCTGGTCGCCGGCGTCGACGTGTCGCTGGCCATCCGCTCCGACGACGTGACCTCCGCGGTCAGCCCCGTCAGCGCGGTGCCCGAGGTGCGCGCCCGGCTGCTCGACCTGCAGCGTGAGGTCATCGGCGGTGGCGGCATCGTGGTGGAGGGTCGAGACATCGGGTCCGTCGTGGCGCCGTACGCCCAGATCAAGGTCTACCTCACCGCCGACCCGTCCGCCCGTGCCCGGCGCCGGGCCGCCGAGGAGGGGGGCAGCGACGTCGAGTCCACCCGTGCCTCGCTGCTCTCGCGCGACAAGATCGACTCCGGCCGGGCCACCGCCCCGCTGGTGATGGCCGACGGGGCCACGCACATCGACACCACGCCGTACTCCCTGGACGAGGTCATCGACCAGGTCGTCGCTCTGGTGGAGGCGGTCGGGGAGCACGCGTGAGCGTCCTCGGACCTAGCCCCAGTACGCCGTGGCGCGGAGCCGGCGGACCCTGGCCACGCACCCGGGAACACCCACCGCCCGCTCCGGCGTTGCTGCTGGAGCGCCCGCGCGCGTCACCGGATCGCGCACCTGCCCGTACCGGGCGCCCACTGCCGGGACCGCTCCCGGCCACCGAACGAGAGCTGGACCCCCCGACGGGGTTCGCACAACGAGGAGCATCATGAGCGACGACATGCCCGGATACGAGATGTCCGGGTCCGACGGGGATCCAGGCGCCGACACGGGCCCGGTGCCCGTGCTGGCCATCGTGGGCCGCCCCAACGTCGGCAAGTCGACGCTGGTCAACCGCATCATCGGTCGCCGGGCGGCCGTGGTCGAGGACCGGCCGGGGGTGACCCGGGACCGCGTCTACTACGACGCCACCTGGAACGGTCGCGCCTTCACCGTGGTCGACACCGGTGGCTGGGACCCCGACGCGCGCGGCCTGGCCAAGAGCATCGCGGCGCAGGCCGAGATCGCGGTCACGCTCGCGGACGCGGTGCTGTTCGTGGTCGACGCCAACGTCGGCATCACCGACTCCGACGAGGCCGTCGTCAAGATCCTGCGCAAGTCGGGCAAGCCGGTCGTGCTGGCTGCCAACAAGGTCGACGACCAGCGCGCCGAGGCCCAGGCCCACGGGCTCTGGCGTCTCGGGCTGGGGGAGCCGCACCCGGTCTCCGCCCTCCACGGTCGCGGCTCCGGCGACATGCTCGACGCCGTCCTCGAGGCGCTGCCGGAGACGCCGCCCGAGAAGTTCGGCCAGGTCGGCGGCCCGCGCCGGATCGCCATCGTGGGCAAGCCCAACGTCGGCAAGTCGTCGCTGCTCAACAAGCTCGCCGGGTCCGACCGGGTCGTCGTCGACAACGTCGCCGGCACCACCGTCGACCCCGTCGACGAGCTGATCGAGCTGGGCGGGGTGACCTGGCGCTTCATCGACACCGCCGGCATCCGCAAGCGAGTCAAGGAGGCGTCCGGGCAGGAGTACTACGCCTCGCTGCGCACCACGACGGCCATCGACCGCGCCGAGGTCGCCGTGCTCGTGCTCGACGGCGGCGAGACCGTCTCGGAGCAGGACATGCGGATCATCCAGACGATCCGTGACTCCGGCCGGGCCCTGGTCATCGCGTTCAACAAGTGGGACCTGGTCGACGAGGAGCGTCGCTACTACCTCGAGCGCGAGGTCGAGCGAGACCTGGTGCAGGTGCAGTGGGCGCCGCGGATCAACATCACCGCACGCACCGGCTGGCACGTCGACCGGCTCGTGCCGGCGCTGGAGAAGGCGCTGGAGGGCTGGGAGACGCGCATCTCGACCGGTGCGCTCAACACCTTCCTCGGCCGGCTCGTCGCCGAGCACCCGCACCCGGTGCGGAGCGGCAAGCAGCCCAAGATCCTGTTCGCGACCCAGCCGTCCACGGCGCCGCCGACGTTCGTGCTGTTCACCAGCGGCAAGCTGGACGCAGGGTACGAGCGCTACATCGAGCGTCGCCTGCGCGAGGAGTTCGGCTTCGTGGGCACGCCGATCGTCGTCCAGCAGCGCCCGCGCGAGAAGCGCAAGAGGTAGCTGTCGGCGGTCGAGCGAGCGGCACGCCCGAGCCTGCGAGGGCGTGACCCGCGTGGCGAGGCCCTCGGTCACTCAGAGGGCTGGGGCACCTTGATGTCGGCGCAGTCGACCTTGGGGTTGACGCCGAGGTAGTTGAGCGGGCCGGCCACGATCGTCAGGCCGATGTTGCTCGCCTCGGCGCAGTTGGTCTTGTTGTCGTCGAAGTAGTCACGTTGGAATGCCGCGAGCGCTCCGAGGACGAGCCAGACGACGACGAGTAGCGCGATGATCCGGGTCATGGGTGGAACCTAGCCCGACATCGTCGAACCTGCCCCCTCCATCGGGGTGAAGTCGGCGGTTACGGCGCGAGGTCGAGCGCGCGCAGCCAGGCCATCGGGTCCACGGGACCGAGGTCCGGCGGCCGGACCTCCAGGTGCAGGTGGGGGCCGGTGCTGTTGCCGCTCGTGCCCAGTCCACCGATCGGCTGGCCGACCTGGACCTCGTCGCCGGGGGCGACGAGTGCCACGAGCTGGTGGCAGTACCAGATCTCGGTTCCGTCCTCGAGCGTGATCACCGTGCGCAGCCCGTAGGCGCCGGCGTCTCCGACCGAGGAGACCACGCCGTCGCCCACGGCCACCAGGGTCGTGCCGAGGGGTGCGGCGAAGTCCTGACCGGTGTGGTCGGCCTCCCACAGCGGCCCGCCCTGGCCGAAGCCGGCCGAGAGGTGGTAGCCCGCCAGCGGCAGCACATGGGTGAGGTCGGCCAAGGCGCCGGTGTAGCCCAGCGCAGCGAGTCGGGAGACCTCCTCGGCCTTCACCACGGCGTAGTCGGCGACCTGGCGTGAGATCGCGGCCAGTGCGCGTTCGCGCTGCCGCACGCGGCGCTCGAGGAGGTCGAGCTCGGGGTTGCTGGGACTCGTCTCGGCGCCGAAGAACGACTCGTCGCCCGGCTGCAGGACGCTGCTGGCCATCGCAGCACTCGGCAGTGCCAGCGGTGCCGAGAGCCCCACGACGACGGCCGCGGCCATCAGCGCGGCCCTGAGTCGACGGTGGCGCGGCGCGCCACCGGTCTTGGTCGGTCCCATGACTACCCCCCAGTAGTTGAAGGGCAATCTTCTGGCCCCAGCCGCCCCCGGGTCCGGCGAACGGCGGGATCTCACCCGATCGGGCTACTTCGCGGTAGTCACGTCGGGCGCGACGGTCAGCCGGTCGCGCTAGCCTGCCGAGATGCGCCGTACCTCCGTCGTCGTCATCGCGTCGGTGGTGGCTGCCGCGCTGACCTGGCCCTCGGGCGCCATCGCCCCGGAGCACGGGTCGCCGGCTCCACTGGCCGGCTCGTCGTGCGAGGTCTTCCCGGCCGACAACTACTGGCACGCCGACATCCGCGACCTGCCGCCGCATGCCCAGAGCGACCGGTGGCTCGCCCACATGTCCTCCGGGAGCAACCTGCATCCCGACTTCGGGTCCAGGTACGGCATCCCCATCACCGTCGTCGGTGACGGCCACCGGCAGGTGCGGGTGAGGTTCCGGTACTCCGACGAGAGCGACCCGGTGCGCTACCCCCTGGGCAAGGACACCAGGGTCGAGGGGGGACGCAGCTCCACCGGGGACCGGCACGCCGTCGTCGTGGACAGGAAGACCTGCCGCCTGTACGAGACGTACGCGACGCGGCGGACGGGTGGCAGGTGGCGAGCGGGGTCCGGCGCCACCTGGTCGCTGCGCTCCAACGCGCTCCGCCCGGACGGGTGGACGTCGTCGGACGCGGCAGGCCTGCCCATCCTGCCCGGCCTCGTGCGCTGGGACGAGGTGCGCGAACGCCGCATCGACCACGCGATCCGCTTCACCACGGACGTGACGTCGCGCTGGCACCTGTGGCCGGCTCGCCACGACGCCGGCCGGCAGGCGAGCCACGACTTCCCACCGATGGGGGCTCGGTTCCGCCTCTCTGCGTCGTACCCGACCGCCGGCCTCGGCGCTGACGCTGTCGAGGTCGTCCGCGCCATGCAGACCTACGGCCTGGTGCTGGCCGACAACGGATCACCCTGGTTCTTCCAGGGCGAGCGGAACCGACGCTGGCCTGACCGTCTGGTCGAGGACCTCAAGAGGATCCCCGCCTCGGCCTTCGTCGCGGTGGACACGGCCTCGTTGCGGGTGTCGAGGGACTCCGCTGCGGCTCGGTGAGCCCCGGGTGAGTCGTCCTCGGTGAGCCGGTGCGGCCGTCGTCCGCTTCGATGCCGACCGCCCCTCCGGACAGTCCCCGCGACGGATTCGCGCTGAACGCACGTTGCGGCGGTCACGGCGGTCACGCCCCTGGGGCGTACGTAGTTCTGATGATGACAGTGCCCCAGGAGCGAGTTCAGCCTCAAATCAGATCTCGGGAGATTCTCGGGAGCGATCTAGTAGGAGAGAGATCGTCATGATCAAACTTGCATTGCGGCTGTTGGTCGCGCTGACCGCGGTCGCCGTCTGCTTCGCCGGGCTCGCGGCACCAGCCCAAGCTGCTGACAGACAGCCGACGTCTGTCGCTGAGCCACGCTCCGACGTCGTCGCCCCGGTGGCGCCGGGCGTGGTCAAGGATCCGTCCATCACCGGACCGGCCCCGGCCATCGGCCTGGGTGGCTGCGGATTCCTGCAGAACTGCATCTACTTCAGCCAGCGAGACCAGCGGGCCCTGATCTCCGGGGGTGCGGCCGGCATAGCTGCGGTGATCTGCATCGTCGGCTCGCCGGCAGTGTGTGTGGTCGCTGCTGTCATCGTCGCCGTCGCCGTCAGCTACCTGGGCTCGCGTGGGATCTGCTCGGGTTCGCGCCGACTGCGCGTACGCTGGTTCCCCAGCGTAGGAGGTGCAACGTGCGTGGCATGAAGAACTGGACCAAGCGCGAGAAGGTCGTGGTCGGCGTCATCGTCCTGGGCCTGTTCGCCCTCGTGGCCTCGCAGGTCAACGACGACGGATCCCTGTCCGCGTTCCTCGTCTTCTTGGCCTTCACGCTCGGCATCAGCGGCATCGCCGTGTTGAGCGTGCGCGTGTTCCAGGCGCGAGGCGAGAGCCCCGCTGCTGAAAGGCCGACTCGCTTCCGACTGACCCGGGCGCAGCTCGCGATCCTCGCGGGTGTCGCCTTCGTCGCGGTCTACGCGGCCGTGGATGTGTCCAGGGCAGACACGTTCGTGGCGGCTGCGTTCGTGGCCGAGTTCGTCATGGGCCTGGTTGTCGTCAACATCGTGGTGCTCGGTGCCGGCGCGCTGAGCCGACTGCGACACCAGCCCGAGTAGTGGCGCTGCCATGCGAGTTCCGCGCTGGACCGACCGGTTCGGCGGATGATGAGAAGGCCCTGGGTTGAACCAACCCAGGGCCTTGCTCGCGGTCGGGCTGACAGGATTTGAACCTGCGACCCCTTGACCCCCAGTCAAGTGCGCTACCAAGCTGCGCCACAGCCCGCTCGCGGAGCAGATTACTTCAACATCCCAGGGGGTCCACCACGGGGTCCAGAACGAAGCCCCACGTGGCTGGGCGGGGGCGTAGGATTGCTCGATCGCCTGCACCGGAAAGGCACGTCATGGATCTCGCGACGTTGGCCCGCGAAGCCGAGTCGGCAGGGTTGCCCAGCGGCACCGCGGAACGGTACGCCGGCTACGGCATGATGGGGCTCCCGTTCGCCTCCGGACACGTGCTCGCGATGCGGCGGTTCCCGGCATCGTCGATCGGCCCCGGCTACAGCTCGGTGTGGCACCGGACACCATCGGGCGCCTGGACGTTCTGGCAGGATCAGGCGGCCGATCGGGGTTGCGCACGCTACTTCTCGGCAGCGGTGTCCACGGTGACCGAGACCGAGGTCGTGGTGGAGTGGCCAGGGCTCGACGAGCTGCGGGTCAGGGTCCCGGAGGCCGACCTGGACTGGCGGTCGACGATGGTGGCCACGCCACGGTCGAAGGCGTTCAACGCGCTCGGATCGGTGCTGCCCGACCGGGCATGGCGGTCTCCCCGGTTGCTCTCCACGATGGGCCCGGTCGCCGGCAGGGTGCTCGGCGTCGGTGCCATCCGGATGGCCGGCCGCGCCCCCAACGGCCAGTCGTTCGTGGCCAATCCGCAAAGGATCTGGTACGTCGCCGAGGCGACGGCAGTCCTGGCCGGAGTGGACTTCGGGCGGCCGGGGCCACTGTCGCCGCAGGCCGGTGTCGGTGAGTTCACCATTCCCCAACAGGGCGTGTTCGCCGTGGGCCGCGCCTTCTTCGGTTGACCGGTCCGGCCACCACGCTGACAGCTCGACCCGCACCCGATCGCGCAGCGGGCGCGGCGAGGTCGGTGGACGCCACCCCCTGGGTGGGTTACCGACATGGACTTGCCGCCGATGACCTCACGATCCTCAACCTCGGTCACGGGTTCATGGACGCCATGGAGGACGCGGCCGACGAGCTGCGGCTGCTGCGCTGGCTGCACGGCCTGGCCGGGATCGGCCGCATGCTGCGCCTGGACCTTCCCGGGGTCGGCGCCAGTGACATCGGGTCGACCCCGCCGACCCTGGCCGACTGGGCCGACGCCGCAGCCATGGTCCTCGACGCCGCCGGGGTCGAGCAGGCGGCGGTCACCGCTGCCGGGCCCAGCACCTTGGTCGCCCTGGCCTTCGTCGAGCGGCACCCCCACCACGGCCACCGAGGCAGACCACGACCTGGCCATCCAGGGCCCGAGCGTGATGGGCGACCCGCAGTCCCGGTCGTGGTGGCGACGCGCTGGCGAGACCCATCACCAGCACCACGCCGCCCGGCGACCATGCGGCCAGGAGGAGCCCGCTCGACAACGGCGGTCACGCGGTGGCGTCTCGGGTCAGGTCACGGGTCGCTCGCGCGCCGACGAGAGCACCGAGGCGGGCGGCTCGGTGAGCACGCGCAGTGCGAGATCGGTCGTGGCCGTCACCCCGAGGTGGCCGACCACCCGGGCGACCCGGTCGGGGTCGAGGGGGAGCAGGCCGGGGGTGCCGGGGAGCTCGGGGGTCAGACCCAGGTCGAGGTCGCTGCGCCCGGACATGATCGAGATGTTGAACTCGAAGCGCTCCCGTGCCGCGGGATCGGACAGCCGCCTCAGCAGCCCGACGCCGATCCGCCGCGCTCCGAGCTCCTCGCAGTAGGAGTCGAGCGTGGCGACCAGGGTGGCCCCGGCGCAGTGGTCGATGTCGGCCCAGACCGCCTGCATGGAGCCCATCTGGGAGAGCAGCACCGGCGCGGTCTTCTCGCCGATCCCGGCTACGCCGGGCAGGTTGTCGCTGGCGTCGCCGCGCAGCGCGGCGTACTCCAGGTAGTGCTCGGCCGCGATGCCGTAGAGGGTCATCAGCCGGGCCGGGTTGAGCAGCGGTGAGGCGTTGACCCCGCCGTTGATCAGCCGGAGCACCCGGGTGCGCTCGCTGATGTGGGCGAACGAGTCCCGGTCCGAGGTGACGATCACGCAGTTCCACCCGCGGGCCTCCGCCCACGTGGCCGCAGAGGCGCTGACGTCGTCGGCCTCCAACCCGGCCGGGGTGACGGTGCGCAGCCCGAGCGCGTCGAGCAGGGCGCCGGCGCGGTCGAGCTGGTCGACCAGTGCGGCGTCCTTGGGGGCACGTCCCGCCTTGTACGCCGGGTAGGCCTCGGCGCGCACGGACGCGGTGCGGTCGTCGAGCCCGAAGAGCACGGCGTCGGGCGCGAACTGGTCGATCACCTCGAGGATCTGTCGCAGCATCCCGTGCAGCGCCCAGGCGGGACGTCCACCCGCGTCCAGCAGCCCGGTGTCGGCGCGCGCGTGGTGGTTGCGGTGCAGCAGCGAGGGCGCGTCGACCGCGAGCAGGAGGGGGAGGTCAGGAGTCGGCATGGGCAGGCTCACCCTACGGACCCGGTCCCGTCGGCCCGACCTGGGCGCGGCAGGTGAGCGGGCTACCCGCTGAAGCGCTTGGTGGCCCGCGGAGCGGCCGTCGAGGCACGGTCGATCAGCAGCAGCGGATCCGAGACCATGACGTCGTCCCCGGGCCTGCCGTCGATGCGGTCCATGAGCGCCCGGACGGCGGCGGAGCCGAGCTCCACCAGCGGCATGCTGACGCTGGTGATGGCGACGTCGAGGAACTCCAGGCAGGCGTCCTCGTCGAAGCTGACCAGCGAGACGTCGCGCGGCACCACGGCCCCGGCCTCTCGCAGGGCCTTGAGGACGCCGAACAGCTGGCCGAGGTTGCCGACCCCGATCGCCGTCGGCCGCTCGCGGCGGGCGAGCAGGCGAAGCGTCGCCTCGTAGCCGCCGATCTCGGTGTCGACCCCGTGCTCGAACGTGGCGGTCAGGCCGCGCTCGCGGCACAGGGCACGGACCGCGGCGGTCCGGCGGAAGGGCGTGTCGATGTTCTTGAAGCCGTCGATGACGTCGATCCTGCGGTGCCCGAGGCCTGCGAGGTGGTCGACGAACAGACGCATCGCCCCCTCCTCGTCCATGACCACGTTGTTGCCCTGCCCGGGGCCCCGACGGTTGAGGTAGATGTGCGGCACCGTGAGCTCCCGCTGGCGCCCGCGGGGCAGCCGCTCCGACGTGGCGATCAGCAGCCCGTCGGCACGGCTCTCCTCGATGAGGTGCTGGTACTCGATGGGCGCACGGGTGCTGTCCTCGGGCTCGTCGAGGAACATCACGACCTGGTCGCGCTCGGCGGCCGCGTGCAGCGCACCGCGCTGGATGCTCGACCAGATCGGGTTGCGCAGCAGGGGCACCACCATCGCCAGCGCGCCGGTCCGTGACTGCTTGAGCGCCCTGGCCATGGCGTTGGGGCGATAGCCCTGCTCCTGCACGGCCGACAGGATCCGGTCCCGGGTCTCGGGGCGGATGGAGAGGCTGGTGTCGCCGCTGAGGACCCGGGACACCGTCGACGCGTGCACGCCCACGGAGCGGGCGACGTCCGCCATACGCGGACGACGGTGCTCGGCGGCGGGCGCCTGAACACCCTTCATGACCTCTCCCAACGTCAGGGTGCGGTGCCGCTGTCGACACTGAAGATTGTGCGGGGCAGATTGTGCGGGGAAACCTATCGCGTGACGACGTCCGGATTGCGAGGGAGCACCCCGAGGGTCGCCTCCACGAAGGCGGCCGTGGCCAGGACCAGCTCGTCCAGACCGGGGGCGGCTGCGATCTGGAGGCCGATGGGCAGCCCGGTGCTGCTCCACCCGCACGGCACGACGATCGCGGGAGCGCCGGTCACGTTGTGGATGGCGGTGTAGCAGCCCTCGCTCTCGCCCTCGGGCGTGTCGACCGGCGGGGTGGTGGCAGGGGCCACGAACGGGGCGGCCGGGCTGAGCAGGACGTCGGCGGCGGCGTACACCGCCAGCGCCTCGGGCAGCAGGGCCAGCCTGCGCGCGCAGGCCGCGTCGTACGTCGCGTCGCTGACGTCCGCACCGGCGTGCAGCAGGCGCAGGGTCTCCGGCCCGTAGTCCGCGGGGCTCGTGGTGACGTGGTCGCCGTGGACCTGCCAGGCCTCGTGCAGCAGCATCTCCTCGAACGTCTCGTTGATGGCGTCGAACGCAGCACCGTCGACCTCGACGATCGTGCAGCCCGCCTTCTCCAGGACGCCGATCGCGTCCCTGACAGCGGCCGCCACCTCCGGCGAGAGGTCGGCCCGGTGCAGGTCCCCGGTCACCACGCCGACCCGCGGCGGCTCGACGGCGGCCACCTCGGACGCCGGGGCGGGGGAGCCGGCGAGGGCGGCGAACACGCGTCGGGTCGAGGCCACGTCACGGGCCAGGAGACCCACGTGGTCGAACGTCGGAGCCAACGCCTGGACGCCCTCGAGGGACAGGGCGCCATAGCTGGGCTTGAAGCCCACGGTGGCGCAGTAGTGCGCCGGGATCCGGATCGAGCCGCCGGTGTCGGTGCCCAGCGCCACCTCGCACACCCCGGCTCCGACCAGCGCGGCGGAGCCGCCGCTGGAGCCTCCGGCAGTGCGTCGCGGGTCGTAGGGGTTCATCGTCTCCGGCACGTCGGGATGCGTGGCGCCGGCGGCGTACTCCAGCAGGGCGGTCGCCGCGAACACGTCGGCACCGGCCTCGCGCAGCGCGCGGATCACCGGGGCGTCCGAGAGCGCGGCGCCCGACGCCATCGCCGCCGGGTTCCCGCTGCCCCGGGGGTGACCGGCGATGTCGATGATGTCCTTGACCGCGATGGGCATGCCGTGCAGCGGCCCGTCGGCAGCGCGCAGCGGGGCCGGGAACAGAGCGACGAGCGCTCCGAGGGGACGGCCGAGACGATCGGCCCGCTCGTAGGCGGCCATCAGCTCCAGGTTGGCCACCTCGCAGGTCCGTTCACCTCGCTCGATCGACTCGATGAGGCGGCCCGCGTAGGTCGTCAGCGGTCCGGCCAGGTCGTTGAGGAGGTCGCTCACCTCGGTCTTGCGCTTGCGGACCATGAGGTCGCGGTAGATGCCGCTGTGCGACTTCGCGCTGGCCCGGTTGAAGGTGACGAGCCGGTCCAGGGAGCCCTCGAGGTCGTCGGGATCGAAGCCGTCGAAGCCCTCGGGCCGGACGGGGGACTGCGCCAGGACCTCGCGGGCGACGGCGAGCATCAGGGGTCGCCACCGGGGGTCCTCCAGTGAGTCCGCGATGGACAGGTCCGAGACGGCACCGGTGTAGAGCATCGCGCCGTAGGCCTCCTTGCCCCACAGGAAGCCGAGGATGTTGTCGGTCGCCACGGCGTAGGGGAGGGCGGCCACGAGCTCGCGCAGTCGAGGGGTGTCGGCACCGTCGAGCTCGCCGACCCGGAACGCGCCGACGTTGCCCTGGAGGATCCGTCCGGGTGCCAGCACGTCGGCGCCGAAGTTCACGAAGCTCACGAGCAGCCGCTCGGGCCCCACGACCGAGGCCAGCGCATCGGCGGTCAGACCGTTCTGGAAGCTGACGACGTAGCCGTCGTCGCTGAGGCGGCCCCGCAGGGACTCAGCCGCCTGCGCGGTGTGATGGCTCTTGACCGCGACCGCGACCCGGTCCAGCGAGGCCGGCAGGTCCGCCGGGAGCACCGCGCGCGCGGCGACCGTGAAGTTCTCCACCGGGCCCTCGATGGTGATGCCGTGCTCGTTGATGGCGTCGACGTGCCCGGGGTCGGCGTCGCAGAGGAGCACGTCGTGCCCGGCCCTGATCAGGTGCGCACCGATGGTGCCGCCGATCGCGCCCGCACCAATGATCGTCAGCTGCATGTCGGTCCTCCAGGGTTGGCGATTCGTGCCGTGTGGACGAGTTCGCGAGATGAACCCTACCCAAAGGCAATCGAATGCCCTAGTGTCTCGTCGCGAAGGCAATCGTATGCCTAATGTCCAGCGCATCGTCGACGACCGCTCGCTGCGGTTGCCCACCACCACTTAGGAGCTTGCATGTCTGATCGCAACGCAGACGGGTCCTCCCCGCAGATCCCCGAGGGCCTCCGCGTCCCCTCGATCAGCCGCCGCAGGATGGTCCAGCTCAGCGCCTTCGGCATCGGCGCGTTCACGGTGGCGCCGCTGCTCGCCGCCTGTGGTGCGGACTCGCCCGCGTCGTCCGGCAACGGCGGCGGCAAGGGCGGTGACCTCACGATCGTCCGAGCGCAGGACTCGGTCGACATGGACAAGACGGTGGTCTTCAGCAACGCCTCGCTGTGGGTCTACCAGCAGATGTACGAGACCCTGGTCGCGATGACCGAGGACGGCCAGGGCGTGAAGCCGTGGCTCGCCGAGAGCTACGAGATGTCCGACGACAACCTCTCGTGCACCCTCAAGCTGCGCTCGGGTGTGAAGTTCCACGACGGGACGCCGATGACCTCGGCCGACGTGAAGTTCTCGATCGACGAGTCGAGCCGCACGAAGGGTGGCTGGGAGTTCATCAACTCGGCCATCAAGGAGGTCTCCACCCCCGACGACATGACCGTCGTGGTGACGACCAAGTACCCGTGGGCGCCGCTGCTGGCCGACCTGAGCTGCCCGAACAACGGCATCATCCCGAAGGACTACGGCGGCAAGTCCGCCAAGGAGTTCTACGCCGCGCCGATCGCCACCGGCCCCTTCATGTGGGACGTCTGGAAGAAGGGCGACTACATCCGGCTGAAGAAGAACTCCGGCTACTGGCAGGCAGGCAAGCCGGCGCTGGACACCGTCACCTGGAAGGTGGTGCCGGACGACAACGCCCGTTCGATCCAGCTGCAGGGCGGCCAGGCCCAGATCAACGAGAACCCGCCGTTCTCCAGCCTCGAGCAGATCAAGGCCAACCCGAAGCTCAGGGTCGACCTGTTCCCGTCGACCCGGACCGACTACATCATGATGAACCAGACGAAGGCGCCGTACGACGACGTGCACGTGCGCCGGGCCATCTCGTTCGCCATCGACCGCGAGGCGATGGTCAAGAACATCACCTTCGGCACCGGCACCGTGGCGAACTCGTTCATGATGCCGGCCACGCCCTACTACGACGAGAACTGCGAAGGCATCCAGTACGACATGGACCAGGCCCGCGCGGAGCTTGCCAAGTCGAGCGTCCCGGACGGCTTCACCACGACGTACCTGGCCATGTCGGGGGACTCCACCGACTCCGCGATCGCGCAGATCCTCCAGGCGTCGATGAAGGAGCTCGGCATCACCATGAAGATCCAGAACGTCGACGCCAGCGCCCAGCACGACCTGACCGGTCAGCTGCAGTACGAGATCGCGCACTCCTACTGGACGATGGACCTCGCCGACCCCGACGAGCTCGTCCAGTTCGCGCTGGATCCCAGCTCGGGTGGCCACTCGTTCAACACCGGCTACGACAACGCGCCGCTGATCGACCTGGTGCACCAGGCCCAGCGTGAGTTCGACCCCGGGAAGCGGGCGGAGCTCTACGCCCAGATCCAGCAGATCGCGGCGGACGAGGCGTTCCTGGGCTTCTTGTTCTACACGCCGTTCCCGTACGCGAGCACGCAGGGCGTGAAGGACTTCAAGGTGCTGCCGACCGGCTACTACCACCTCGAGGACGTCTCGCTCTGAGAGTCGCCGTCCACGTCTGACCTGACCGCACGAAGGAGCAGCGCAGCCGATGAAGTATCTGGTCTACATCTCGAAACGGCTGGTGTCGCTGATCCCGGTCCTGCTGGGGATCAGCCTGATCGTGTTCTTCCTGATCAGGCTGATCCCCGGCGACCCGGCGGCGAGCCTGCTGGGCTCGCACGCCACGCCTGAGGCGATCAGGGAGATCCGGTCACAGCTCGGGCTCGACCTGCCCGTCTGGAGCCAGTACCTCACCTTCCTCGGCCACCTGCTCCAGGGGAACCTCGGACACTCCTACGTCTACGACAGCTCGGTGACCGAGCTCATCAGCACCAGTCTGCCGACCACCCTGTGGCTGCTCGTGTCGGCGACGTTCTTCACCGTCATCATCGCCGTGCCGCTGGCCGTCCTGGCCGCGGCACGGCGCAACGGGGTCGCCGACAACATCATCCGCGCGGTCCCGGTGGTCGGTCTCGGGCTGCCGTCGTTCTGGCTCGGCATCATGCTGATCCTGGTCTTCGGGCTGAAGCTGGGCTGGTTCCCCGTCGCGGGCTACGGCGTGACCTTCGGGGAGCACGTGCACGGCATGATCCTGCCCGGCCTCACCATCGCGCTGACCCTGTCACCGATCCTGATCCGCAGCCTGCGCGCGAGCATGATCGAGGTCCTCAGCAGCGACTACATCGTCACCGCCCGGTCGAAGGGGCTCAGCACCTCGCGCGTCGTCCTCGGGCACGCGCTGCGCAACGCCGCGGTCTCGTCGATCACCGTCCTCGGCGTCAACATCGCCTATCTCACCGGCTCCACGCTGGTGGTCGAGCGGGTGTTCTCACTGCCGGGCATGGGGCAGCAGATGATCAACTCGATCCTCGGTCGTGACTTCCCGACCGTCCAGGGCATCACCATGATCTTCGCGATCATGGTCGTCGCGGTGAACCTGCTCACCGACCTGACCCACGCCGCCCTCGACCCCCGAGTGAGCCTGTCGTGAGCGCCGCGGCCCCTGTCGGTCCCGTGGTCGCGGTGCTGCCGAGCGCCCGCCGTGGCCGGTCGGGGCGGTGGAACGCCCCCCTGGTCTCCGGGCTGGTCCTGTTCGGGCTGATCGTGCTGGCCGCGCTGTGTGCGCCGCTGCTGACGCCGCACGACCCGATCCAGCAGAGCCTCAACGAGGCGTTCCTCGAGCCCGGCTCGCCGAACCACCTGCTCGGCACCGATGCCCTCGGGCGGGACGTCCTGTCGCGACTGCTGTACGGCGCCCGCGTGGACCTGCGGGTCGGGGTGCTCGCCGTGATCTCGCCCTTCGTCATCGGCAGCCTGGTGGGGCTCGTCGCCGGCTGGTTCGGCGGGTGGATCGACGCCGTGATCGGCCGGATCATCGACATCGTGATCGCGTTCCCGTTCCTGGTCCTCGTCATCGCCCTGGTGTTCGCGATGGGCCCCGGCACCACCAGCATCTACACGGCGATCACGCTCGTCGGCTGGGTCGCCTACGCCCGGATCGTCCGGGCCCAGGTGCTGATCGCGAAGGAGCAGGAGTACGCGCTGGCCGCGCAGGCCAGCGGCATCCCGACCCACCGGATCCTCCTGCGGCACCTGCTCCCCAACGTGGTGCTCCAGGCGATCGTCTTCTCCATGAGCGACATCGTGCTGACCCTGCTCGCCATCGTCACGCTCGGCTTCCTCGGGCTGGGCGTCCCGCCGCCCACGCCCGACTGGGGAACGATGATCCAGGAGGGACAGCAGTTCATCCTGACCAAGTGGTACCTCTCCACGATCCCGGGGCTGGCGGTCGTGGTGACCGGCTTGTCCCTGGCCCTGATCGCGGACGGCATCGTGGAGAAGGCGAACCGGTGACCATTCCCCTGCTCGAGGTGCGCGACCTCAACATCGACGTCCCCCTGCCCCACGGGCGGCTGCACGCTGTCCGCGGCGTGTCCCTCACGGTGGGCGCCGGCGAGTCCGTGGGACTGGTCGGCGAGTCCGGATCCGGCAAGAGCCTTGCCCTCCGGGCCATGCTCGGGCTGCTCCCGCACCCGGCCCGGCTCGTGTCGGGGACCGTCCTCGTCGACGGCGAGGACGTGATGGGGCTCGCGCCCACACTGCGCCGCCAGCGCCTCACCGACACCATGAGCATGGTCTTCCAGGACTCGCTCACGGCGCTGAACCCGGTCATCCGGGTCGGTGACCAGATCGCCGAGGCTCCCCGCCGCAAGCTGGGCAAGTCCCGGTCCGAGGCGCACGCCATCGCGGTCGGCCTGATGAGCGAGGTCGGCATCGTCGACGCCGAGCGCCGCTACCGGCTCTACCCGCACCAGCTCTCCGGCGGCATGCGCCAGCGCATCTGCATCGCGATCGCGCTGTCCACCAAGCCCCGGCTCCTCCTGGCCGACGAACCGACCACCGCCCTGGACGTGACCATCCAGGCGCAGGTCCTCGGCGTCCTGCGTCAGCTGCAGAAGGTCGAGAACGTCGGGCTCCTGCTGGTCAGCCACGACCTCGCCGTGGTGAGCCAGACGTGTTCGCGTCTCTACGTGATGTACGCCGGGCGGGTGGTCGAGTCGGGCAACCTCGTCGACCTCGTGCACGCGCCGCGGCACCCGTACACGTTCTCGCTGCTCCGGTCGGTGCCCGATCCCGGGCAGCGGGTGCACCGCCTGCTCACCATCGAGGGACAGCCTCCGGACCTGACCCGTCCCGTGGTCGGCTGCTCGTTCGCGCCGCGGTGCCCCTTCGCCCATGCGATGTGCACGGGCGCGGAGCCCCCGCTGGACGTCGTACCTGAGTCCGGCTCGGTGCCGGACGCGCCGCGTCTGAGCGCCTGCTGGCGGGTGGACACGGCGCCCACCTGGCCCGCGCAGATCTCGGAAGAAGTGGAGGTGCCCAACTGATGCCAGGCACAGAAGTCCTCGCGGTCGAGGGGCTCGCCCGTCACTTCACGCCGCGCGTGGAGGTGACCGACCGTCTCTTCGGACGCAGACCCCACGTCAACCGGGCGGTCGACGGCGTCGACCTCGTGCTGCACCGGGGCGAGACGCTCGGCCTCGTGGGTGAGTCGGGATGCGGCAAGTCGACGCTGGCGCGCTGCCTGGTCGGCCTCTACGCACCGTCAGCCGGCGAGATCCGCTACGAGGGCCAGCCGCTGGGCACCTCCCGGACGCGCGAGCAGCGGCGTGCTCTCCAGATGGTCTTCCAGGACCCGTACAGCTCGCTCAACCCCAGGATGACCGTCGGTCAGGTGCTGACGGAGCTGCTGCGGCACCACAAGCTCGTGCCACGCAACAGGATCGACGAGCGCAACCGGGAGCTGATGCATCTGGTGGGGCTGCCCGAGCGAGCCCTGGGCCAGCGGCCGCGGCAGTTCTCCGGAGGTCAGCGACAGCGCATCGGCATCGCCCGGGCGCTCGCCGTCGAGCCCCGGGTGCTGATCGCCGACGAGCCGGTCTCGGCCCTGGACGTGTCGGTGCAGGCGAACATCATCAACCTGCTGACCGACCTGAAGGAGACCCTCGACCTGTCCATGATCTTCGTCTCGCACAACATGGCGGTGGTGCGCCAGATCAGCGACCGGACCGCGGTGATGTACGCCGGACGCATCGTCGAGACCGGGGCGACCGAGACGGTGTTCGACGACCCCGTGCACCCCTACACCTCGTTGCTCATCGGCTCGGTGCCGCGCCTGGTCGGTGCGGGAGGGGTCGTCGTCGAGGAGCTCGTGGTGCCCGTCGAGGACACCCGGGCCAGGGACGACGTCGCCGCTCTGGCAGCGGGCGGTGACCACTCGCCGTGCCGCTACGCCGACCGGTGCCCAGCCGTCGTGCCGGCGTGCGTGGACGAGCCGGCGTTGCTCCCGGACCCGCTCGACCCGGAGCGTGCCGCGGCCTGCGTGCACGTGAACGAACGTCGGAGCGGGGTGCAGGCATGACGGCACCCGTGGTCATCGGCAGCGAGCGCAGCGAGGTCGGTCTGCCGGCCGCGATGGAGATCCTGGCCCGTGGCGGCTCAGCACTCGACGCCGTCGAGGCGGCGATGTGGCGGTGCGAGGACAACCTCGCCGACCACTACGTCGGCACCGGTGGCCTGCCCAACGCCCAGGGCGTCGTCGAGCTCGATGCGTCGTTCATGATCGGCTCCTCCCGCGCCTTCGGTGCGGTCGGAGCGGTGAAGGGCTTCCCGCACCCCATCTCGATCGCCCGCGCGGTCCTGGAGAGGCTGCCCCAGCACAGCCTGCTGGTGGGGGAGGGCGCCGAGCTCTTCGCCGAGGAGCAGGGCTTCGAGCGGGCCGAGCTGCTCACCGACGAGTCCCGCGCGCTCTTCCGCAGCGCGCTGGCGCCGTCCACGGAGTCCGTCGAGGGGGAGCGGACCACCTCGCTGCCCGGTGACGAGCTCTACCGGACGACCGCGCTCGACCTGGTCAACCGCTTCGCACCACATGACGGCCCCTGGGGCACGATCAACATCCTGGCTCTCGACGCAGCGGGTGAGCTCGTCGTCGGGGTCTCGACGAGCGGCTACCCGTGGAAGTACCCGGGTCGCGTCGGCGACTCGGCGCTGCCAGGAGCGGGCACCTACGCGGACCTGCGCCACGGCGGTGCGGCCTGCACCGGTCGCGGCGAGCTGAGCATGCGCGCCGTCGGGGCGTACTCCGTCGTCGCCGGGCTGGCCGGTGGCCTCGACCCGGCAGCCGCCTGCCTGGCGATGCTGGCCGAGGCCGCGACGCTGCCCGACGACTTCCGGGCCGAGCTGCGCTGTCTCGCGCTCACCCCGGACGGCCGCCACGGCGCCGCCGCCGGCCAGCAGGGCTCGGTGTACGCCGTGATGACCGAGTCCTCGACCGAGCCCGAGCTGCACCCCAGGAGCGTCGCGTGAAGATCTTCATCTCGTCCGACATGGAGGGCACCGCCGGTGTCGTCGACTGGGACCAGTGCATGGTCGGGGGCGCGCAGTACCCGTACTACACCGAGCTGCTGACCAGTGAGATCAATGCGGCGATCGAGGGCGCCCAGGAGGCCGGCGCGACGCAGTTCCTCGTCAACGACGCGCACTCCAAGATGGCCAACCTCCGGCCCGACGCGCTCTCCGGCGGGGCGAGCTACCTCTCCGGCCGCTACAAGCCGATGTACATGATGCAGGGCCTGGACAGCTCCTTCGACGCCGTCTTCCTGGTCTCCTACCACGGGTCGATGGGCAGCAACGGCTCCGTCCTGTCGCACACCTACTTCCCGCTGGCCTTCGCCGAGGTGACCATCGACGGCGTCGTCGCGGGGGAGGCCGGCATCAACTCCCTGGTCGCCCGCGCCTACGGCGTACCCATCGTGCTCGTCACCGGGGACGTCACCACGGCCGAGGAGACCAGGCTGTTCTGCCCCGACATCAGGGCCGCCGTCGTCAAGGAGTCGATCACCCGGTTCGCTGCGGAGTCGCTGCACCCGGTGCGCGCCCAGCAGCTGATCCGGGAGCAGGCGCGGCTGGCGATCGAGGAGCTGCCGTCGCTCCGGCAGCCGACGCAGGACGCGCCCGTCACGCTCGCGATCACCTTCCGCAGCAGCGACTACTGCGAGCTGGCGAGCCGGGTGGCGGGAGTGGTGCGGGACGGCACCCTCTCCGCGCACATCGTCGGGACGGACCCCCTGGAGGTCTACCGCACCTTCGTGACCATCGTCCTGCTGTGCCGCGGGCTGGTCGAGTGAGGATCGTGGGGATGCGGACGGTGCCGGTCCGGACCGGGTTCTTCGCCGACGACCAGGCCGCGATCCGCGCCGGCGCGGAGCACGACGGGTTCGGCTACCGCGGTCGCCCGCTCACGCCCGGATTCGACGCAGTCCGGCAGGCAGGAGAGGCCTTGTCGGTCCTGCTGTTCCTCGAGGACGGCTCGGTCGCCCACGGCGACTGTGCCGCGGTGCAGTACAGCGGCGCCGGGGGCCGGGACCGGGTGTTCTCCGCCGCGACCGCCGCCCGCGAGATCGAGACCCGGCTCAGGTCGCTGCTCGTCGGCGCGGAGCTCACCGGCTTCCGGGCGCTCGCCGAGGAGGTCGACGCCATGCGGGGGAGCGACGGTGCCCCGCTGCACACCTCGATCCGCTACGGCGTCACGCAGGCGGTCCTCGACGCGGTGGCGCTGGCCGGCCGCCGCACGATGGCCGAGGTGGTCCGCGACGAGTACGCCACCGGCGTGGAGCTGCTGCCGGTGCCGATGTTCGCCCAGAGCGGTGACGACCGGCACCTCAACGCCGAGAAGATGATCCTCAAGCGCGTGGACGTGCTTCCGCACGGGCTGATCAACCACGTCGAGACCAAGCTCGGCTCGCGGGGCGAGCTGCTCGAGCAGTACGTCGTGTGGCTCGTGCGCAGGATCGCCGAGCTCCGCGTCGACGAGGAGTACCGACCGCAGCTGCACCTCGACACCTACGGCACCATCGGCATCGCGTTCGACCACGACCTGGGTGCGGTCGCTGACTACCTGGCCGGCCTCGGGCGGCTCGCCGCGCCGTACCAGCTGACGATCGAGCACCCGGTGGACGCGGGCAGCCGAGACGCGCAGGTCGAGGTCTACCGGCAGCTGCGTGTCGAGCTCCGCGAGCGTGGCAGCGAGGTCCGCATCGCCGTGGACGAGTGGTGCAACACCCTCGAGGACATCGAGCTCTTCGTCGAGGGTGAGGCGGCGGACGTCATCCACGTCAAGACGCCCGACCTCGGTGCTGTCGACCAACACGATCGCCGGCCTGCTCCTGGTGCGGGAGCACGGCCTGGTCGCCTACTGCGGCGGCACCTGCAACGAGACGGACCGTTCTGCCCAGGTCAGCGCGCACCTCGCGATGGCCTGCGGTGCGGGGCAGGTGCTCGCCAAGCCGGGCATGGGCGTGGACGAGGGACTGATGATCGTGGGCAACGAGATGGCGCGGGTCAGCTCCGTCTCCGCCGCCCGACCTGGCGGCGCCGACCATTCGGCGGCGACGCATGGACCAACGAGAAGGACGCCATGACAACGCGTACAGCGAATCCGAACCGGGTTGCGGTCGTCACCGGGACGGCCCAGGGGATCGGCGCGGCGATCGCCGCAGCCCTGAAGGAGGAGGGGATCGTCGTCCACGGCATCGACAGGGACACCGTCGACGTGACCGACCCCGCGGCGGTCGGCGCGTTCTTCGCCGACATCGGGGAGGTCGACATCCTGGTGAACAACGCGGGGGGTGTCCTCGGACAGGTCCATCGGCCCATCGAGGACGTGGGGGACGAGGAGTGGGCCTCCGTCGTCGCGGCGAACCTCACGAGCGGCTTCAACTGCACCCGTGCGGTCGTGCCCGGCATGAAGCGCAAGGGCTGGGGCCGGATCGTCAACATCTCCTCGGGCGCCGGCCGCACCGTCAGCCTGACAGGGATCCAGGCGTACGCCAGCGCCAAGGCCGGCCAGATCGGCTTCACCCGGCAGATGGCCCACGAGCTGGGCCAGTTCGGCATCACCGTGAACTGCATCGCGCCCGGGTTCGTGCTGTCCAACCCCACCAGCATCCAGCAGTGGGAGAGCTACGGCGAGGCCCGGCAGGCGGAGCTGCTGGCCGCCATCTCGGTCCGCAGGCTCGGCGAGGCGGACGACATCGCGCACGGGGTGAGCTTCTTCGTCTCCGAGCGGTCGTCCTGGATCACCGGTCAGACCATCTCGATCGACGGCGGCCATGCTCTCCTTTGACGCGGACGACAACGCCTACCTTGCCGAGCTGACCGGCTACGTCGCGATCCCGAGCGTCAGCCGGGACGCGTCCCCGCAGACGATGCAGGCGGCCGCCGAGTGGCTGGCGGCGCAGCTCGCCTTCGCCGGCGGCCGTGTCGTCCCCACCGATGGACACCCCGTGGTGCGCGCGGACTGGCTGGGCAGGCCCGGCGCACCGACGATCCTGGTGTACGGCCACTACGACGTGCAGCCCACCGGCGACCTCGCGGAGTGGATCTCCCCACCGTTCGAGCTGACGGTGGAGGACCAGATCATGCGCGGCCGTGGGTCGAGCGACGACAAGGGCCCCGTCTACATCGTGCTCAAGGTGGCCCAGGCCTTCATGGACCAGGAGGGCGGACTGCCCCTCAACATCAAGTTCCTCTTCGAGGGCGAGGAGGAGATCGGCAGCCCCCACCTGCCGGCGTACCTGCGCGAGCACGCCGACGAGCTGGCCGCGGACCTGGTGATCTCGGCCGACGGCGCGATGTGGCGTCCCTCCGAGCCGTCGCTCTCGATCGCCTCGAAGGGCCTGGCCACGCTCGACATCGTGGTCGAGGGAGCCGACGACGACCTCCACTCCGGACGCTTCGGCGGCACCGTCGCCAACCCCCTGCACGCGCTGGTGGAGATCCTGGCCGGCCTGCACACGAGCGAGGGCCGGGTCTCGGTGGACGGCTTCTACGACGGGATCCCGGAGCTGGCGCCGGAGCGTCGTGCCGAGATCGCACGAGTCGACTTCGACGAGGAGGCGTACCGCAGCGGTCTCGGCGTCGACGCCGTCTTCGGCGAGGCTGGCTACACCTCGTTGGAACGGCTGTGGGAACGACCCACGCTCGAGATCAACGGCATCACCGCCGGGGGCAAGTACACCGTGATCCCGCATGTCGCGACCGGTCACGTCTCGTGCCGGCTCGTCCCGGGTCAGCGGCCGGACGCAGTGCTGGCTGCCATCAGCCGGCACGTGCTGGCCCACAAGATCCCGGGCGTGCGGGTCGCGGTCCACCCCGACGACGGTGCCGTGCCGGCGTACACGATCCCCGCCGACCATCCCGCGATCCGGGCGGCGAGCGCGGCCCTCGCGGAGGTCTACCCCGGCCAGGACGTGCTGCTGGCCGTGATCGCCGGGACGCTGCCCGCCACCGCGCTGTTCGAGGAGGTGCTCGGGGCGAAGACGCTGTTCTTCTCGTTCTCCACGGCCGACGAGAAGCTGCACGCCCCGAACGAGTTCATGCGCATCCCGCGGCTCCGCGAGGGGATGCGCGCCTGGGAGCACCTGTGGCGCCTGCTCGCCGAGGGCCCGCACCGCCTGGCCAGCACCCACGACACCCCGACCCCAGCCCCGACCCCAGCCCCGACCCCAGCCCAGACCCCAGCACCGAAAGGTCCAGCTCCTGATGACCGACCAGGCCTACGAGTCCTACGGCTACCTCGCAGCGGGCGAGCTTCCCGACTTCGTCCTCGCCCCGGAGTTCGACCGGGTGCCGCCCTACGAGCCGGAGCTCAGCAGCGAGCAGCAGGCCCGCGCGGACCGGCTGCTCGACGACAACATCGTGATCAGCCTGCACGACCACCCGGTCCGGTTCCCCGACGACATGAGGCAGACCCCGGAGTACAACCGCACCGGCCGCCAGCACACTGCCTTCCGGGGGCTGGCCTCGTCGCGGATGACCGTGGTCTTCGACAACATGATGGACGGCACCGCCTGCGTCACCGGGAGTGCCCCGTGGCGGTGGTCCGACATCATCACCGACCTCGGCATGCGACAGGCCGACCTCGCCCACCAGGACGAGGTGGAGGTGATCCGCACCGTCGCCGACATCCATCGGGTGGCCGCTGCGGGGAAGGTCGGCCTCGTCTTCGGTCTCGAGGCGGCCACGCCGATCGAGAACGAGCTGGACCGTCTCGACGTGCTCTACGGTCTCGGCCTGCGTCAGATCGGCATCGCCTACTCCGACGCCAACGCCCTCGGCTGCGGGCTGAACGAGTCCTACGACGGGGGACTGACCGACTTCGGGCGCCGGGCGATCGGGCGGATGAACGCGTTGGGCCTCGCCATCGACGTGTCGCACTCGTCGGACCAGACCGGGATCGAGACGTGTGCGGCCAGTGACCGCCCGGTCCTCATCACCCACGCGGGCGCCAAGGGTGTCTGGGACACGCCCCGGATGAAGTCCGATGCCGTGCTGCGCGCGGTCGCGGAGTCCGGCGGCGTGATCGGGATGTCCGCCGCCCCGCACACCACGCTGTCGCACGAGCACCCCCGGCACACGATCCTCTCGGTGATGGACCACTTCCGCTACTGCGTCGACCTCGTGGGGATCGACCACGTGGCCTTCGGGCCCGACACCCTGTACGGCGACCACGTCGGCCTGCACACCGTGTTCGGGCACCTGTTGAAGATCGGCGCCGAGGCGGCGGGCGGGCCCGCCTTCGACAAGGTCGAGTACGTCGACGGGCTCGAGAACCCGACCGACAACTTCGGCAACATCTGCGGCCGGCTGGTCGCCGACGGGTTCTCCGACGAGGAGATCGCCAAGGCGCTGGGCGGAAACATCCTCCGAGCCCTCGAGGAGATCTGGGTATGACCGGCACCCCAGGGCCCAGTCCCGAGCTCGCTGCGCTGAGCGCCGACTTCTTCCAGGTCCAGCACTCCGCGGATCCGTTCACCGCGACCCAGCTGGGGGTCTCCGGATTCGACCACCTGGTGCCCGACCCGAGCCGACAGGGCTCGGCGGCCGCCATCGAGCGCTTCGCGGAGATCGAGACCCGGCTGGCCGCGATCGACCCAGCCCTGCTCGACGCCGCCGACGCGATCAACCATGCGGTCCTGGCCGCACTCGCCTGGGGTGCCCGCTCGGACCTCGAGCACGCCCTCTGGGAGACCAGCGCCTCGGCCGACGCCTACTCCGCGCCGCAGTCGATGATGTTCATGTCCGTGCCGACCGTCACCCTGGGTGACGCTGCCGCGGTGGCCGGCTACCTGCAGCGGCTCTCCGCGCTCCCGCAGTTCCTGGACGCGGTCCTGGAGCGCCATCGGCAGGCCGCCGCGGAGGGCAGGCTGCCGACCCGGGTCGGGGTCGGCCAGGCGATCGACCAGCTGAGCGGTCATCTCGACCTCGAGATCGAGGAGGACTCCCTCCTGGCCCCGCTCCGCGCATCGACGGCAGCAGCCGACGATGCCGTCGCCGAGGCGCACCGGGTGGTCGAGGAATGCCTCCGCCCGGCCCTGCGACGGTTGAGGGACGGGCTGCGTGACGAGCTGCTGCCGGTCGCACGACCGGACGACCGGGTCGGCATCGGCTTCGTGCCGGGCGGCGAGGCGGGCTACCGGGCCGCGGTGCGCCGGCACACCACCACGACGCTCTCCCCGCAGGAGATCCACGCGATCGGGCTCGAGTGCGTGGCGGCCCTGCACGAGGAGTGGGCCGAGCTCGGTGGCCGTGCGCTGGGGACCAGCGACGTCCAGGAGATCTTCTCCCGACTGCGCAACGACCCGTCGCTGCGCTTCGACGACCGGGACCAGATCGTCACGGCGGTGACCGATGCGCTCGAACGGGCCGAGAAGGCCCGCGACGCCTGGTTCCCCGAGCTCGACATCGCCGACTGCGTCATCGAGGAGATCAACCCGATCGAGGCCGGCAACGCGGCGTTGGCCTACTACCGGCCGCCGGCAGGCGACGGGTCCCGGCCCGGTGCGCACTGCGTGCTCACCGCCCAGCCACAGGACCGGTTCGTCTACGAGTACGAGGCACTGGCCTTCCACGAGAGCACGCCGGGTCACCACCTGCAGATCGCCTCGGCACAGCGCCTGGAGTCGTTGCCCGACTTCAGGCGCTTCCTGGACGCCGAGGTGTGCGGCTACGTCGAGGGTTGGGGGCTGTACAGCGAGCGGCTCGCCGACGAGATGGGCCTGTACACCTCGGACGTCGCCCGCCTCGGGATGCTCTCCTTCGATGCCCTGCGCGCCTGCCGGCTCGTCGTGGACACCGGGATGCACCACCTGGGCTGGTCACGGGACCAGGCCATCGCCTACATGTACGAGAACACCGCCACCACCGAGGCGAACGTCCGCAACGAGATCGACCGCTACATCTCGTGGCCCGGGCAGGCCCTCGCCTACATGATCGGGCGCAGGGAGATCACCCGGCTGCGCTCGGTCGCCGAAGCGGCGCTGGGGGACAGGTTCGACGTACGCGCCTTCCACGGCGCGGTGCTCGGCAACGGTGCGGTGCCGCTCGGCGTCCTGGAGACGATCGTGCTCGCCTGGATCGACTCAGCCACGCGCTGACTGCCCGTTCGCCATCCGCCACCCCATCGATCCCAGGAGCAGTCATGTTCGTCACCATCAACGGCGCCGACCTCAACGTCGAGGTCTACGGCCCCCAGGACGGCCCCGTCCTCATCGCGCACCACGGCGGTGGCGGCATCGGCTCCCTCGCCGAGCCGCGACAGACCTTCGGGCCGCTGTCCGACGTGTTCCGCGTCATCGTCTACGACGCCCGCGGCTGCGGCATCAGCGAGGGCGTGCCGCCCTACTCGCACGCGCAGTGGGCAGCCGACCTGGACGGCCTGCGCGAGTGGGCCGGGGTGGAGCAGATCGTGGTCGCCGGCGGCTCGTACGGCGGCATCATCGCGATGGAGTACGCGCTCGCCTATCCCGAGCGGGTGCGGGCGATGATCCTGCGCGACACCCTCGCGGACTGGGGCAACATGGCCGCTGCCCGCGAGAACGCCCGGACCCAGACCCGGGTCGAGGTCGACTGGGAGAACTTCGACCGCTACTGGAGCGGGAACATCCGAGACGACGCCGACCTGAAGGCCTGCTGGGCCGAGCTGATCCCCCTCTACGACGTCGACTACGACCCGGTTGCGGCGGCGGCCAGCGTGGAGGCGGGCTTCTACCGCCATGAGGCGCACAACTGGTGCTTCCAGCACAACGCACCGACGTACGACCTCAAGCCGGCGCTGCCGACGCTGACCTGTCCGACCCTGGTGACGGTCGGCCGGGCCGACTGGGTGACGCCCGTGGCGTCGTCGGAGACGATCGCGAACCTGATCCCGAACGCCGAGCTCGTGGTGTTCGAGAACTCCGGGCACTCGCCGCAGGTCGAGGAGGCCGAGCTCTTCCAGGAGACGATGCGCGAGTTCCTCGCCACCGTCCCCGGGTCCGACGACCGCGCGGGCCGTGCGTCAGCTGGAGATGGCGGGACGACGCGCGGCGGGCGCTGAGCGGTGCGCGCGATGCAGGGCGGCGACCGCAAGCGCGGCGAGCACGCTGACGGCGACCGCTCCGGCGGGGACCTGTCCGTGGGTCCTCCGGCCGCGCAGCGCGCGGTGGGCCTGGCTGGAGAGCACGGATCCGTTGCTCTGGTGGGACAGGGCCGAGCCTGCGCTCTGGAAGGACAGCAACGACGCGGTTGACATCGCGGAACCGATCGACCCGGCCGAGGCGAACGAGCCGATGCTCGCGATCGACGCGAAGGACGCAGCGCTGCCGATCGAGAGGACCGAGTCTCGGGAGCAGATCGAGAGGACCGAGCGCTCCGACCTGATCGACCACACGAGCCTCAGGGTAGCCGCCCCGGGCGGCGTTGTGCGGCCGCCGGTGGCGCAGCGTCAGGTCAGGCCACCGCGAGAGCCCGGACGGCGCGTTCGATGGCGGGGCGCATGTCGAGCTCGGGGTCGACGGTGAGCCGGTGCAGGAGCAGTCCGTCTCCGAGCGCCATGAGGGCTCTCGTCGCCGGCACGGGGTCGGGGATGCCGACGGCGACGGCGATCTGCTCCGCCCACCGCTCGAACTCGCGTCGCTGCCGCCGCAGCGGCTCGCTGAGCTCGGGATCGCCGGCGAGCTCGAGGAACAGGGCGTAGCGGGCGCGGGTGCGGGAGGCGAACGGTCCGGTCTGCAGCTCGGTCATGGCGCACAAGCCCTCGATCAGCCCGTCCACCCCCGAGATCGTCGGCATCGAGGCGGGGTCGAAGTCAGCGCGCTCACGCTCGGCGATCCAGTCGACGACCCCAGCGAGCAGCGCCCGACGGGTGCGGAACCAGTTCGAGGTGGACCCGGGCGGGAGGCCTGCGCGTTCGTCGACCCGGGCATGGCTCAGCGCGCGCACGCCCTCGGCGCCGAGCAGCTCCACGGCCGCCTCGAGTCCACGATCCCGGGTGGCCGCCGGCATCGACACCCCCTTCCGAGAGGTCTACCATAAATCTACTACGAACATAGTATCCCACCCGGCGAAAGGAGTCGCCATGTCCACCCTGGCCTGGTCGCCGCCGCTGCCGGAGGCCACCGGCTTCGACCACCTCGTCGTGGAGACGCCCGGCCTGCATACGCACCTCGCCGCCATCGGCGAGGGCGAACCGGTCGTGGCCCTGCACGGATTCCCCGAGCACTGGTGGCAATGGCACGCCGTGGCCCCGGTGATCGCCGCGCGCGGCTATCGCGTCTACTGCCCGGACCTGCGCGGAGCCGGCTGGACCGTGGCCGACGATCCGCGCATCGAGCGCGAGACCCGGCTCCGCGACCTGGTCGCCCTCCTCGACGTCCTCGACATCGACCGCGCCCACCTCGTCTCCCACGACATGGGCGCGATCAACGCGATGCAGCTGACCTACGAGCACCCCGAGCGGGTGCGAACCTCGGTGGAGCTCTCGGTGCCGCCGGGCTTCATGACGTTCAGCCCGAGGCTCGCGCCGGGGTTCCGGCACCTGCCCCGGTTCATCTGGCACCGCCCGGGCGCCTCGCTGCGCGGGTTGTTCACAGAGGCCTACGTCGCCCAACCGATGTCGGAGGCAACCGTCGAGGCCCACCTCGCGCCGATGCGCCGACCCGACATCGATGGCGCGGTCCGTCGGCTGACCAACGGCATGATCCTGCCCGAGGCCGTGCGCGTGAGCCGCGGCACCTACCGCCGCCGGCGGCTCACGGTGCCGACCCTCTTCGTGTTCGGCCGCCGCGACCGCCCCTGGACCGAGGAGAACGTGGGGCGCACGTGCCGCAACCCGGAGCGGTACGCCGACCGCGTCGAGTTCGCCTACGTCGACGACGCAGCGCACTTCATCACCGACGACGCGCCTGCCCAGGTCGCCGACCTCGCGCTCGACTGGTTCGCACGAGCCGCCTGACGTCGGGCTCGCCGCTCCACTCGCGGTCCGCGATCACCCCCACAGCAGCGGCGCTCGCATGACGTCCGTAGGGTCCCGGATGCCCTTGAGCGGCGGTCACGCGTCGGCGTCGACGGTCCGGACCGAGAGGAGGGTGGCGCCGAGGTCGCGCACCTTGGCCAGCAGGCCGTGCAGCTCGGCCTGGTCGGTCACGGGGCCACGCAAGGTGGTGGTGCCGTCGGCGCCGTGGGTGACGCTCAGGCCGCCGAACCAGGTCGACCAGTGCTCGTCGAGGTGACCCTCGATGCGGAGCTCGTAGTCGGCGCTCGGACGCGGCTCCGGTCGCGTGCTCATCGCGCCCCGGCCGGCACCGCGTGGGGGTGCGTGCTCCGGGAAGGTCGGGAGGAGGAGCGGCGGATCAGCCATTCCGCGACGGCGAGGTTGACGGCCCAGCCGGCTCCCATCATCAGGTCCGTGCGGACGACGCCGGCACCCAGGAGGGCCTCCCCGAACCCCACGGTGAACGCCTGGGTGCCGGCGCCGAGGGCCAGTGCGTAGGCCCGAGTCATCCAGGCGCGGTGCCGGGCGATGTCCCGCCGCCGGACGGCGGCGAGGCCCAGGACGATGCTGGCGGCCATCCCCGACCCGAAGAGCAGCCGGAACACGTACAGCAGGTCGCCGGTCCCCTCCTTGCGGGGGAACGCCAGCGTCATCCACAGGGCGGAGACCGCGACCACGAGACCGAGTGCGACCAGGACCCGTCCGGCCCGGCGATGCCAACCGGGGTGCCGTCGGCGTAGGGCGGAGGAGAACTGGAACGCGCCCAGGAGGGCGTAGCCGATGGCTGCCGCGACGTGCACGACAACGGGTGCCGGAGAGGCTGCGAAGCGGACGTCGGTCGAGATGACCTCCGGCCCACCCAGGATCTCGACGAGGCGCGCGCTGCCGGCCAGGACGGGGATCGCGGCCAGCGCGACCAGCCCGACCGGCACCCACCGGCTGGAGCGCGGGGTCATGCGGCACCGGCCGCGGTGCGGAGCGAGGCGTCGGCAGCGGTCTCCGGCGATGTGGTGTCGGTGCGCGTGGTGAGCCAGAGCGAGTAGCCCAGGCCGATCAGCGCGATGCTGTTGGGGAAGGCCAGCAGCCGGTAGAACGCGTCCGGCATCACGGAGAGCGCGGCGGTGACGACGCCGCCGACGGCGAGCAGCGCGGCCGCCCAGCGGGCGAGGACACCCGCCCGGTACAGCGCGATGCCGAAGACGAGACCGCCGGCCAGGAAGAGGACGCCCTCGACCACGATCACTGTCTGCAGCAGGCCGATGTCGCCGGTCGCGTGGCCGCCGTTGGCGGCGGCGAGGACGTCGTTGACGTACGAGGGGTCTCTGACGGCGACGGTGGGCAGGACGTACGCCGCCACGAAGGACGTGCACATGATGACGAGGTAGTTGGCACCGAACAGCACGTAGCCGATCAGGCCGAGCCGGCCCATCTCCCTCACCTGGGTGAGGTACATGCCGGTGATGCCGACCAGCGCCAGTGCGGCCATCAGGGTTTTCAGGGAGTTGCGGACCGCCATCTCGGTCGTGGTGATGGAGGTGGCGTCCAGGTGCGGGTGGTTGATCTGGACGCCGATGAAGATCAGACCGGCGGCAGCGGCGGCGGCGCCTGCCGACCGGGTGAGAGTGGCGGGGCTGATGGTCATGTCGGGGTTCCTGTCGTCGCTTCTCCGTGACGATCGCCGCGGTGATGACTGGAACCTAGAAGTCGTGAGGGTGACCTGGCGTCACCACATGATGTGACCGACGTGGTGACATCGGAACCCGGTGCCCAGCCTCGGCGGGGCACGACCTGCTCCTCAGCGGGTGCCCGAGCGGGACATCAGGCCCAGCTGGTGAGCCTTGCTGATGGCCGAGCGCCGGCTGTTGACGCCGAGCTTGGTGTAGATGTGCTTGGTATGGGTCCGGACCGTGTTCAGGGACACCACGAGCTGACGCGCGATGGCCGGGCCGTCGAGGTCCGAGCCGAGGAGTCGCAGCACGTCCAGCTCGCGGTCGCTCAGCGGGTCCACCAGCCCCGCCGTCGGGCGAGGTCCTGGCTCCGGGCCGACTCCGTCGGTCGTCGTCATCGCTGCCAGCAGCTCGCGCGCGTAGCCTCCGCGGGGCCGGCTCGCGGCGAGCTCACGCAGCAGGTCGGTCAGGACGGGCGCCGCCTCGACGAACACCCGGACCCAGCCGTCCGCCCGCGCGAGCCCGACGGCGTGCCCCAGCGCGGCGAGGGCCTCGCCGCGCGCGCCGCGCGCCTGATGGGCCACGGCTCGGAGCACCTCCAGCTCGATGACCGAGCCGTCGCGGCCGCCGCCCTCGGCGGCTGAGAGGAGACGATCCAGGAGTCCGGCAGCGTCGTCGAGCGGTGCAGGGGTCCCCGTCACGGAGTGCTCCGCGAGCAGCACTCTCGCGAGGGTGATGTGCTCGTACTCGCGCAGGTAGGTGAGCTCGTCGTCCGGTGCGACCTGGTGTCGACGAGCCCAGGCACGCGCCTCGGTCAGGTCGCCTCGGGCCGCCAGCACCCGCGCCCGCGTCGCGTGGACCGGTTGGACGTTGGGGGAGTAGTCACCGACGTACAGCCGCTCCGCCTCGTCGAGGAGCTCCAGCGCGGCGGACAGCTCGCCCTCCGCGACCCGGAGCCGTGCCATCCCGACGCGCCAGCGGTACGGGTTCTGCGCCAGCGACCCGGGCTCCCCGAGCTCGTTGGAGCGGCGCAGGCACTCGGCCACGGTCGCCAGGTCGTTGCGGTGCCAGGCCGTCCGACTCAGGCCGACGAGCATGTCGGCGGTGCCCCGCATCACCGTCGTGCCGGCCGGTGCGTTCGCCTCCGCGAGCTCGAGGGCACGGCTGAAGGTGCGTTCGGCCTCGCGCAGACGGCCCAGCCGGAGCTCCATGTCGGCCATCGCGATCGAGCAGCCCAGCACGTCCGCGATGTGCCCGGCGCGGGTCAGCGCCGGGATGGCCGTGGTGTAGCCGGCGTGAGCCGCGGCGATGTCTCCGGTGGTCCAGGACGCCAGGCCGGACAGCGCTGCCGCGGCGCCGGTGACCAGGTCGTCACCGTCGACCGCTGCTCCGATGGCCCGCTCGGCCCGCGCGATGGCAGCGGCGGGGTCGCCGCCGACGAGCGCGAGAGCGGACCGGTACATCTCGACCGCTGCGGGCAGGCGAGGGATCTCGTCGCGGTCGACGACCACCAGGTCCGCGGCCGGCCCGGCCAACAGCCGCTCGACGTGATCGAGGCGCCGGCCGATGCCGTCGAACCGGTTGCTGGCCATCAGGCCGCCGATCAGCGCGGTGGCGAGCACGGGGCGGCAGCGGACGACGTCGTCGGGCAGCTCGTCGGCCCAGCGGCCGAGGAGGTCCTCGCGCCGTTCACGACCCAGCCTCCGGAAGGACAGCTCGACGAGGTCGGCCGCCCGCTCGGTGTCTCCGCCCGCCAGCGCGTGCCGGACCGCTGCCTCGGTCTGCCCTGCCTCGGCATACCAGCCGGCGGCTCGACGATGCAGGTCGACGACGTCACCTGGTCGCTCGTCGAGCAGGTGCGCGTGCAGGACGTCCCCGAAGAGGTGGTGGTAGCGGTACCAGCTGCGCTGGCCGTCCAGCGGCACGAGGAACAGGTTCGCCCGGTCCAAGGACTCGAGCATGGCCCTGCCGGTCCTGCCGGTCCTGCCGTCAGCTGGGCTGACCGCGTCGCACAGCGGACCGGTCAGGCGGTCGAGGATCGAGGTGTCCAGCAGGAATCGGCGTACGTCGTCGGGCTGCCGGCCCAGGACCTCGTCGGCGAGGTAGTCGACGACGAACCGGTCGTCACCGGCGAACCCGGCGACGAAGCGGGTGCGGTCATCTCGGTCGTCGCGGTCACGCAGCGAGAGGGCGGCCAGCTGGAGGGCGGCGACCCACCCCTCCGTGCGAACCTCGAGCGCCCCGAGGTCGGCCGCCGTGAGCTCGAAGCCGTTGAGGTCGTTGAGATAGCGGGTCACCTCCTCACCGGTGAAGCGCAGGTCGGTGGCGCGGATCTCGACGAGCTCGCCGCGAGCCCTCAGCCGCGAGAGCGGCAGCGCCGGATCGGCCCGGGTGCCGATGACCAGCCGGAGCTGCGGCGGCAGGTGGTCGACGAGGAACGTCATGCCGTCGGCGACGTCGACACCGTCGGCGAGGTGGTAGTCGTCGAGGACGAGCGTGACGTCGCCCGGGCGCACGCTCAGCTCGTTGACCACGCCGGCGAGCACGGTCTGCACCGGCGCCTGCCCGGACTGCAGAAGGGTGAGCGCGGCCGCCGCGGCGCCCGGGACGGCCCGGTCGAGGGCGAGCAGGACGTGGGTCCAGAACGACGCGGCCCCGCGGTCGCGCTCGTCGAGGGACACCCAGGCGACAGGGTGGTCGTCGTCCGGCCCGGACGGGGCGATGGCGAACCATGAGGCCAGCAGGGTCGTCTTGCCGAACCCCGCGGGCGCGGAGATGAGCGTGACCGGGACCTGCGAGCCGCCGAGCAGCAGATCGGTCAGCCGAGGGCGCGCCACGACCTGGCCGCGCGGCCTGGGCAGGAGGAGCTTCGTCTCGACCAGCGAGTCGGCCATCCTTGTCCCTTCCTGGCATCGGTCTCGACCCTTCGAGACTAGGGCAGGACTCGGCCGCGGCGAGCCGGCAGCAGGCAGGCGTCGTTCCCAGGAACGGCAACAACCGTTGTCGTCGGCGCCTCGCGCAGTCAGGCTCTCGGCATGAGCGAATTCGACGTGGTGGTGGTCGGCGGGGGCGCCGCCGGCCTCTCAGCAGCCCTGGTCCTCACCCGCGCCCGCCGCCGCGTCGCCGTGGTCGACGCCGGGCGGCCGCGCAACGCCCCGGCATCACACATGCACGGGTTCCTCGGCTCCGACGGGCTGCCGCCCGGCGACCTGCTCGCGGCCGGACGACGGGAGGTCGCGGGGTACGGCGGTGATCTCCGGTCCGGGACCGTCGCCAGCATCGACCAGCGCGACCAGACCGGCGCACATGCCCGCCGGGGGTTCGATGTCGTGCTCGAGGACGGCACCAGCCTGCGCACCCGCCGCGTCCTGGTGACGACCGGGCTGCGTGACGACCTCCCCGACATCCCCGGCGTCAGTGACCGCTGGGGCCGCGACCTGCTGCACTGCCCGTACTGCCACGGCTGGGAGGTCCGCGACCAACCTCTCGGCGTACTCGGTGGAACCACCGAGGCCGTGGCCCACGCCCACCTGATCCGCGAGTGGTCCTCCGACGTCGTGCTCTTCAGCCACGGCGCCACGCTGACCGTCGACCAGCGGGAGCGGCTCGTCGCCCGCGCCATCGGCGTCGTCGACGAGCCCGTCTCCCGGCTGCTGGTCGAGAACGACCGGCTGGCGGGGCTCGAGCTCGAGTCCGGACACGTCGTACGGCGCACCGCCGTGTTCGTCCGGCCGCGCTTCGTGCCCAACGACGACCTGCTGGTGCGCCTCGGGTGCGCCACCCAGGACGACGGCTGGGTCGCCACCGACGCCGTCGGCCGCACGAGCCTGCCCGGGGTCTCGGCCGCCGGGAACGCCGTCAATCCCCGCGCCCAGGTCATCACGGCCGCCGGGGAGGGCTCCGCAGCAGCGATCGCGATCAACAACGACCTGGTCGAGGAGGACCTGCCGATCGCGGTCGCGAACTTCCGCCTCGGCCTCCCGCTCTGACCTGCGCGACTCCACCGCACACGGGCGACGTCGCCCCACCGCCGAGCGGCCCCCCGGCCGCGCCGGCACACACCTACCGAGGAGCACCACTGACCGACCCTCAGCCAGCCCAGCGCGCCCATCCGCTCCCGCCACCCACCAAGCACCAGCTGGCGCTGATGATCTGGGTGGCCGTCTTCCCGACCCTCACGGTGCTCAACCTGTTGCTGGGCGACTCGCTCGCCGACCTGCCGAGCGTGCTGCGCACGTTCGTCCTGGCCACCGTCGCCGTGCCGATCGTGATCTACGGCCTGATGCCGCGCCTGCACAGGATCCGCGCTCGCATCGTCCGGCGCCACGTCACCACCTGATCCGTCCTGCCCGTCTCGGTGCCTGTCTCGGTGCCCGGACCGGAGCACCCGATCGCGGTACGCTGATGCGGCCATGGGAGGGCAGCATGGGGCGGGTTGACGATCATCGGTCGCAGCGAGCGGTCCTGTCGTTGGCGGGCCGTTTCGAGCTGAACGTCGCCGACAGCGCGGTGCCGGTGGATGGCAGCGGCCAACGGCTGCTCGCCTACCTGGCCATCAGTGGTGGGGCGGCCCGGAGCACGGTGGCCGGAGAGCTGTGGGGCACCAAGTCCCAGGGCCGTGCGGCAGCCAACCTGCGAACGACCCTGTGGCGTCTGCCCAAGGCCTGTGACGAGCTCGTGGAGCGCCGGGGTTCGCATCTCGTGCTCAGTGACCGCCTGCGCGTCGACGTCGCCGAGATCGAGGCGTGCGCACGGGCCATGATGCTCGCTCGGGCCGATCTCGGGGCCGCTCATCGTCTGGTCCCCGCATCACCGCTGCTCCCGGGGTGGGGCGACTACTGGGTCGTGGTGGAGCGCGAGCGGCTGCACCTCATGCGCCTGGAGGCGCTCGATGCCGTGGCCAAGGCCTGTCTCGACGCCGACGACCCGGTGGGTGCGCTGGAGTTCGCGCTCTCCGCGGTCCGGGCGGAGCCGCTGCGGGAGTCTGCGTGGCGGCTGGTGGTCACCGCCCACCGGGACCAGGGCAACCTCGCCGACGTGCGGCGCTCGTACGACGAGTACCGCCAGCTGATCGACCGCGAGCTCGGCCTGCCGCCATCCCCCCTGATGCTGCGGCTGGTGGCCGACTCCGGTGCCGCCGTCCCAGCGCACGACCACCCTCGACAGTGACGCACGGGTGACGTTGCCCGGCGAGCATTCTGGATGTGGCAGGGTCCGACGTGCTGGTGGCGGTCTCCACGACGCTCCGCGATCGCCTCCGGGCCGGGCTGAGCGGACTAGGGCCGCCGGCTCCGGGCGCGGAGCTGCACGACCTGACGACGACGCCGCCGACCGCGGCCGGGCCCGTGGCCACGCTCTTCCTGTACGACGTGGTGGAGGAGCCGGCCACCCGTAACCGGCCGAAGTCGACCGAGCTGGTCAACGGCACCCTGGTCACGCGCAAGCAGCCGCTCGGTCTGTGCCTCTACTACCTGGTGACCGCTTGGGGCGGATCCAGGGAGACCGAGCAGGAGATCCTCGGCCGCGTCATGCAGGTGCTGTACGACGACGCGATCATCGACGGGCCGGAGCTGACCGGGGAGCTCGCCGGCACCACCGTCGAGCTGCGGGTCAGCATGTGCCGGATGCAGATCGACGACCGGGCCCGGATCTGGTGGGCGGTCGGCAAGCCCTACCGGCTCTCGGTGAACTACGAGGTTCGCGTGGTCGATCTCGATGCGGAGACGACCACCAGCGAGGCCCCGGTCCTGAGCCGGAGCGAGCGGTTCGGAGCGCTCACATGACCACCCGGGCACTGACCTCCCCGGAGACCCGGGTCGCCGCCTCGCCGCTGTGGCTGCGCCTGGTGGACGACGTCACCGGCCGACCTCCGGCCGGGCCGCTCGTGGTCCTGCTCGAGCGCCGCAGCGGAGCCGAGTGGCAGCCGCTCGACCAAGGGCATCAGACGTCCTCCCGCGGGGACCTCGGGTTCCTCGACCTCGGCCGGGCGCGGCCGGGTGACGTCGGCGCCTTCGACGTACGTGTCACCGTCACGGCGCCCCGCATGCAGGCGGCGACGGCGGCCGGCGACGCGAGCGTCACCCGCACCATCAACCGTTGGAGCGCGCAGGCCCCGCCGACACCGGTGCCCGTGGAGGTGCGGTTCTTCCCGTCACCGGACTACGCGTTCGGCGCAGGCACCCCGCTGCTCTCGGGACGCGCGGTCACCGCGGCCGGGGCACCGCTCGACCGCGCATGGGTGAGCGTCACCGAGACCATCCGCGGCGCGCCCGTGGTCGAACGCACCCTGACCGGCGCCGACGGCTGGTTCCGGCTCCCGCTGCGATGGTCCTCGGCCGCCACCCAGGTGGACGCCGCCCAGGGGCCCCTGAGCGACACGGCCAACATCACTGTCCCGGACGACCTCGGCACCGTCCTCGTCCTCACCTTGACCTGATCGGTCCCGATCGAAGGAGCACGGCATGCCCGAGTACCTCAGCCCAGGCGTCTACGTCGAGGAGGTCGACGCCGGCCCCAAGCCGATCTCCCCCGTCGCGACCAGCACGGCCGGCGCGGTCGGTGTCACCCGGCGAGGGCCGGACACGCCGCAGCCGATCACCAGCTACGGCCAGTTCCTGCGGACGTACGGCGGGCCGCTGGACCTGCCCGACGAAGCCACCCGCGGGGTGTGGGACGACGACGGCCGGTACTGGCACGCCGCCGAGTCCGTGAAGGCGTTCTTCGACGAGGGCGGCGCCACCATGTACTTCCAGCGCGTCGTCCCCAGCGGCGCGGCCGCCTCCAGCCGCGGCTTCAACGGAGGCCTGCAGGCGCTCGTGCAGAGCGACGTGACCCCGCTCTCGACCACGGTCACGCTCTCGCACACGTTCGGCGTCGCCGGGGGAGGCACCCTCGGCTTCGTCAGCGAGAACGGCTCGGTCATCGGCACCGCGACCGTGGGCTCGGTCGACCACGGGACCAGCACGGTCACGCTCACCGCGGCCGCGGGGCTCTCGGCCCGCCGCGGCCGGGACCTGGTGGGGATCATCGACGTGGCGGCGCCCGCCCTCGACGTGCTCACCGTGACCGCGTCCAGCGCCGGCGGCTGGGGCGACGACCTCAGCGTCCGACTGCTCCCCGTGGCGGGTGCCAGGCTCGACCTGGGGGCGAGCCCGACCAGCGGCGCACCCGTCGCCACCGCGACCACGGCGGACGCCGCCGTCGGCGACACGACCGTCACCGTCACCCCGGTGCCCGGCAGCCTGGACGCGGCCACGGCGGTGCCCTTCTCGGTCAAGGTGGGCGGCGCGATCGCGGCGGTGACCGGTGTCGCCGCTGCGGGAGCGGCCCTGACCCTCACGCTCGGCGCACTGGCGCGCGCCGTGCCGTCGGGCAGCGCGGTGCAGAAGCTGCGGACGGCCGTGGACGGGGCCGTCGTCGCGGTCGTCGGCGCGGGCCGCCTCTACCCGAACGCACTGGTGCAGCTCGAGAGCGCCGCCGGCACCGAGCGGCTGACCGTGGTCAGCGTCGGCGACGGGGTCGTCACCCTCAGCGCCGCCCCGGCCAACCCGCACGTCGAGGGGGAGAAGCTGAGCCTGCTCGAGGCCGAGCTCACCGTCCGCTACCGACCGGCCGGAGCTGACGAGGTGCTCGAACGGCTCTCCGGTCTCCGGTTGACCGCCGACACCCATCCCGACTCGATCGTCCGCAAGGTCAACGCTCGGTCGCGGCTGGTCGAGGTGCGGCTCGGCGCCGACTTCGACGGCACCGACCTGCAGGCGTTCCCGGCCGTGTCCACGGGTGCCTGGGCCGGGCTGGGCGGCGGCGACGACGCGCTGGCCAGCCTGAACCTGGCCGACTTCGTGGGGCAGAACCTCGGCCCCGGGCAACGCACCGGCATCCAGGCGCTCGAGGACATCGACCAGGTGGCCATCTGCCTCGTGCCGGGCATCTGGGCCGACGACGTGCGCTCCGCGCTGATCGTCCACTGCGAGACGCTGGCCGACCGGTTCGCCGTGCTCGACTCGCCCCCGGGCCTGGACATCTCGGGGATCCAGGGGTTCCGCAGCCCGATCGACACCAAGTTCGCCGCCCTCTACTACCCGTGGGTGACGATCACGGACCCGCGGCCCGGCGGCGGGGACATGCCGGCCCCGCCCTCCGGTTTCGTGGCCGGCATCTACGCACGCACGGACGTCAGCCGCGGTGTGCACAAGGCGCCCGCCAACGAGACGATCCGCTCCATCAAGGGCTTCGAGCTGGCCATCTCCAAGCGCGAGCAGGACCTGCTCAACCCGCAGAACATCAACGTCCTGCGCGCATTTCCCGGGCGAGGCAACCGGGTGTGGGGGGCGCGGGTGCTCACCTCGGACTCGGCCTGGCGCTACGTCAGCGTCCGCCGGCTCTTCCTGATGATCGAGGAGTCGATCGACGAGGCCACGCAGTGGGTGGTCTTCGAGCCCAACGACGAACCCCTGTGGGCCCGGATCCGGCAGTCCGTGACGGGGTTCCTGACCTCCCAGTGGCGCATCGGGGCGCTCCAGGGAGTCACCGCAGCCCAGGCGTTCTACGTCGCCTGCGACCGCTCGACGATGTCCCAGGACGACATCGACAACGGTCGCCTCATCGTGGAGATCGGGATCGCGCCGGTGAAGCCGGCGGAGTTCGTGATCTTCCGGATCCAGCAGAAGACGCTCGAGACCGTGCCCGCCTGACCACCCGACCGCAGCACCAGAGAAGGCCACAGAGAAGGCCAGAGAGAAGGAGGGCACGATGCCCACCAAGACTCGTCCCGATCCCTACCCGGGGCACAACTTCCAGCTGATCGTGACCGGGATCAGCGACGACGGCAGCGCCGTCAGCGGGGCCTTCAGCGAGATCAGCGGACTCGAGGTCCAGGTCAACGCGATCGAGTACCGCAACGGCAACGAGGCCCGGACGGTGCGCAAGATCGAGGGCCTGGTCACCTACCCCAACCTCACCTGCAAGCGGGGGGCGACCGGGCACGTCGAGTTCTGGAACTGGATCAAGAAGGCCGTCGACGGCCAGATCCAACGGGCCGACGGCTCGGTCATCCTCCAGGACGAGAACCAGAACGAGGTGATGCGCTGGAACTTCACCCGCGGTTGGCCGTGCAAGTACACCGCGCCCACCTTCAACGCCGCCAACAACGAGATCGCCATGGAGTCCCTGGAGATCTGCGTCGAGCAGCTCTACCTGGACGCCTGAGCGGCAGCCGATGACCACGACCGCGCTCCCCGGCTTCCGCGTCGTCGACGCGGCGGTCGCACCTGCCCCGGAGGAGCTGCGCAACGACGTGGCCGCCTTCCTCGGCTCGACGGTGCGCGGACCTCTCGGAGTGCCCGGACGGGTCTCCTCGCGGCAGGCCTTCGCCGCGGCGTACGGCGGGCAGACGTCGGGCACCGTGCCACGCGCGGTGGCGGCCTACTACGCCAACGGCGGCGAGGTCGCCTGGGTGGTGCGGGCCGGTCGGGGAGGTGCGGCCGCCACCGACGCGGTGACGCTGGTCGACGGTCGAGGAGCTGTGGCGAGCCGGTCCCTGCGCGGTGAGCTCCCCGGCACGCGGGTGCGGGTCACCGCCACCAGTCCGGGCAGCTGGGCCAACCAGACGGTGGTCCGGCTGACCTACCGCGCCTTCGGCATCGCCGGGGGAGCGGAGTTCGACGTGGCCGTCGAGGTCCCGGGCCTTCCCTCGGCCCGCACCGCGGGCATCGCCGCCGCCGACCTGCCGGCTGCCGTCGCCGGTCGCGGACTGGTCACGCTCACCTTCGACGGCAGTCGGGTGGCAGCGGACCCCGACGCCGACGGGCCCGCCGTGCGCACCTGGGAGCTGCGCCTCCGCGGCGGTGCCGAGCCGGTCCTCGACGCCGCCTCCCTGCGCGACGCCGTCGAGGCCCAGGCAGATGTCGAGGAGATCGCGCTGGTCTGCGTTCCGGGGCTCGCCCGCCGGCTCAGCGAGATCGACCAGGCCGCCGTCCTCGCCGAGCTCGCCGCGAGCTGCGCCGCCAGCCAGGACCGGATGGCGATCGTCACGGCCTGCGAGGCCGACGCGGGATCCTTCGCGGCCTGGCGCGAGCGGACCAGGTCGGCGGTGTCCGACCCGGCCCGGCAACGCGCGGTGGCCGCCTACTTCCCCTGGCTGCTCGCGGAGGACCTCACCGGCACCGGCCCCGACCACTACCCGGCGACCGACCCCGTCGGGCACGTCGCGGGTGTGATCGCGCGGCTGGACCGCGAGCGTGGCTCCGGCTGGAGCCCGGCGAACGTGCTGGTCAGCGACGCCGTGGACACCGCGGTGCCGCTGCCCGCGTCGCTGCAGGGCACCGTGCTCGACAGCGGCACCAACCTGCTGCGCGGCCGGGTCGGTGGTGGCCTCGAGATCTGGGGGGCGTACACGCTGGACCCCGACGACGGCCGCTACCTGGCGCACCGCCGGCTCGTGCACCGCATCGTCCGCGCCGTACGGCGGGTGCTGGAGCCGCTGGTCTTCGACCCGAACACCCAGCTGCTGTGGTTCTCGGTCAGCCGGGCCGTCAGCGGCATCCTGATGGAGGCCTTCCGCAGCGGGGCGCTGCGCGGCGAGACGCCCGACGAGGCCTACCGCGTGCGCTGCGACGAGACCACCAACACCCCCGACGCGATCGACGACGGCCGGGTCGTGTGCCTGGTGGAGGTGGCCCCGGCCACCCCCATGGAGTTCATCACCCTGCGGCTGACGCTCGGGGCCGACGGCCTGCTCGAGGTGGTGGAGCAGTGAGCATCATCCCGACCCTCGAGGACCCGCTGCCCGCGCACCGGTTCCTGGTCTCGCTGGACCCCACCGACGCCTACCTGCCGTTCGCGCAGTCGGCGATCATCACCCTGATCGCGGCCGGGCAGTTCAGCGAGGTGACCGGACTCGGCGCCGACCTCGAGGTGCTGGCGCACCCGGAGGGCGGCCGCAACGACTACGTGCACCAGCTCCCGGTCCGGCACAGCTACCCCAAGATCGTGCTCAGCCGCGGCGTCGTGCGCGACCCGGGGCTCTACTTCTGGTACATGGCCGGGCTGTCCCGCTCGATCGGTGCGCGTCGTGACGGCGCGATCATCCTGCTGACGCCCCGGGGCGTCCCGGCCATCGGCTGGATCTTCCGCGGCGGGCTCGCCGCCGCGTGGAAGGGGCCGCAGCTCAAGGGCAGCGAGAACGCCGTCGCCGTCGAGTCGATCGAGATCGCCCACGAGGGCCTCCTCCAGGTGCCGCTCTCACCACCGGGGGTCGGCTGATGATCACCATCGAGCACCTGCAGGTCCTCTTCGACGCCGAGCGGCAGCGCGACGAGGCCGTCTTCGCGCGGCTGTTCGCGCAGCAGATGGCCCGGTACGACGCCGCACGACGGGGCGCCCACGAGGACGCCGAGCAGGCGGCCGCCGACCGGTCCATGGACTCCGGGGGTCACCGATGAGCCTGCCGATCAACTTCCTGGGCCGCGAGTTCGCCGAGGCCCGGCTCGACATCGTCGAGCCGAAGAAGGACGCGAAGAAGGAGATCAAGCTCCACTTCAACCCGGCGGACTACAAGATCACCAAGGAGAACACCTTCGCGGAGATCCCGATCCCGGGGCTGGCATCGCCGCCCCTGCAGTACGTCCGCGGCGGCAGCCGCGTGCTCGCGATGGATCTGCTGGTCGACACCTCCGACGACCCGAAGAAGAGCGTGTACACCGAGTACGTCGCGGCGATCGAGGGCGCGATGGCCAAGGACGGCAAGCTGCACGCCCCGCCGATCGTGGAGTTCGTGTGGGGCCCCCAGCCGAAGTTCAAGGGCGTGCTGACCTCGCTCGACATCAGCTACCTGCTGTTCGGCACGGACGGCACCCCGCTGCGCGCCAAGCTCGGCGTCAAGATCAAGGAGTACCGGACGGTCAAGGTCCAGCTCAAGGACGTGGAGCAGTCCTCACCGGACGTGGCGAAGCGCTACGTCGTCCGCACCGGCGAGACCCTCAGCTCGATCTCGTCGGCGGTCTACCGCGACCCCTCCCACTGGCGGGAGATCGCCCTCGCCAACCGGATCACCGACCCGACGAGGCTGGTCCCCGGCACGGTGCTGACCGTGCCGGCGCTGCCGGAGGACCGCCGATGACCACCACCGCCACCCGATCTCCCGGCCTGCCGGAGCGCTACTACGCGCCCGCGTTCGTGGTCGAGATCGGCGGCGCCGCCCTCGACCCGGAGTCGCTGGGTGACGTGCTGGAGGTCAAGGTCGAGATGGAGCTGAAGAAGCTCACCAGCGTCGACCTGAAGCTCAACAACTACGACGACACGACGTTCGACCTCAAGTGGTCGGACGCCGAGCAGTTCCGGCTGGGCAGCCAGATCCACGTGAAGATGGGGTACGCCGAGCGCACGGTGTCGATGATGCGGGGCGTCGTCACCACGCTCACCCCTGACTTCCCGGCCGACGGCTCCCCGACCCTGCTGGTCCGCGGGCTCGACGCGCTGACCAAGCTCAAGGGCTCCAAGCCGCCGTCGGACAAGGTGGTCTACCGCGACAAGGCCGACTGGCAGATCGCCCAGGAGATCGGCGCGCGGCACGGGCTCCGGGTCAAGGTGGACGAGGAGGGGCCCGTCCACACGATGATGTGCCAGGAGAACCTCGACGACGGCACCTTCCTCAAGACCCGTGCCGACGCCATCGACTTCCAGGTCTTCATGCACACCGACCCCAGGTCCGGCGAGGACACGCTGCACTTCGTCAAGCCCCGGGACGGGCGCGACAGCGAGCCGATCACGACCTACGTGCTGGCCTGGGGCACCCTTCGCAACACCGACGTCGAGCCCAGCCTCGTCGAGTTCAAACCGACGATGGCCGCCGCGGGTCAGGTGCAGACCGTGACCGTGCGTGGCTGGGACGCCCAGCGCAAGAAGGCGATCAAGCAGACCGCGACGCCGGAGAACACGCCGGGGGTGTCCGTCGTCGGCGACACCAGCGGACCGAGCGCCGCGGGCACCATCGCCGGACCCGACGGCCGCGAGGAGGTCGTGGTGAGGCGACACGTCACGACCGACGAGGAGGCCCTGAAATTGGCCAAGGCGCTGCTCGCCGAGCGCGCCTACCGGTTCCTCACCGCCCACGGGAAGGCCATCGGCCTGCCCGACCTCCGGCCCGACGACAACGTCGAGATCGTCGGCGTCGGCCGCCGGTTCAGCGGCACGTACCACGTCACCAAGGTGACCCATGTGATCAACGAGCAGGGCTACCTGACCGAGTTCGACGCGAGCAGGAGGTAGGGCGATGAACTTCCATCTGCTCGACGCGGAAGAGGGGGTGCTGGGCCTCTCGATCGGCCTGGTCACCAACGTCGTCGACGACAAGGGGCTGGGCCGGGTGGAGATCGAGCTGCCCTGGTTCGCCGAGGGCTACCGCGAGTGGGCGCGGGTGGCCCAGCCGTACGCCGGCGACCGGGTCGGCAGCACCTGGATCCCGGAGGAGAACGGCGAGGTGCTGGTGCTGTTCGAGCGCGGCAGCATGCGCGCGCCGTACGTCATCGGGTGTCTCTACGGCCCGGTCGACAAGCCGCCCGAGTCGCGCACCAAGGACAGCGACGTCCGGACCTGGAAGACCCCGTCGGGCTCGGAGATCCGCTTCGACGAGACCAAGAAGTCGGTCGAGCTGAAGACCAAGAAGGGTGCGTCGGTGCTGCTGGAGGAGGACAGCGGAGCTCTGACCATCAACGCCACGAACACGCTGACGCTCAAGGCGAAGGACATCGTCATCGAGGGCACCGGCAGCGTCAAGGTCACCGGCCCCACGATCGCCCTGAACTGACCGAGGGAGAGGAGAAGCCATGGGTGCGGCAGCAGCGCGGCTCACCGACACGGTGAGCGGGTCGGACACCCACATCGTGATGGTGCCCACGCCCCCGGGCGCGCCGGTGCCGACGTCGCTGCCCGGGCACGTGTTCTCCGGCACCCTCACCTCAGCCGCGTCGGCCGACGTGACCATCGAGGGGCTCGCCGCGGCGGTCGTCGGCACCAAGGCCACGAACGCGCCACCACACCTGCCGGTGCCGCCGGGGACGTCGTTCGCGTCGCCGCCCAGCAACAGCGGAGAGGTCAGCAGCGGGTCGTCGAGCGTCACGATCAACGGCACGGCCGCCGCCCGGCAGGGCGACACGGTGCGCACCTGCAACGACCCCACGGACGCCGACACGAGCTCCATCGCGTCCGGCGCGGCGAAGGTGACGATCGGATGAGCGATCACACGAGCGACTTCCGGGGCCGCGGCTGGCCCTTCCCGGTCCTGCCCGACGCGGGTGGGTCGCTGCGCTACGTCGAGGAGGACGCCAACGTCACGCAGTCGCTGCGGTTGCTGCTCTCGACGGCGGCCGGCGAACGCGTGATGCGTCCGACGTTCGGGTCGGAGGCGCCCAACCTGGTCTTCGCTCCCGGCTCACCCGTCAACCGGCAGCTGCTGGAGGAGTCGGTCCGAGACACCGTGCGCGACTTCGAGCCGCGCGTCCTGCTCGACGCCGTCGTGGTGACCGAGGACCCGAACGCGCCCGAGCGGGTCGAGATCGAGGTGACGTACACCGTCCGCCGCACCAACACGCGGTCGTCGGTCGTCTTCCCCTACTACCTCGGGAGACCGGGGGGACTGCCATGACAACGCTGCCTCCGGAGCTGGTCATCGACGACCTGACCTTCACCGACCTGCTCAAGATCGCGCTCGACGACGTGCCCGGCTCGTCGGCCGGGCTGTGGACCCTGCACGGCGCCGTCGACCCGGGCGTCACCCTGCTCGAGCTGTTCGCGTGGCGCTTCGAACAGCGGCTCTACGCCGCCGACCAGGTCACGGAGGCGACGACCCGTGCCGGCCTCCGGCTGCTCGGCATCGCGGACCCGCTGCCCACCCGGGCGGCGACCACGGTGCTCGGCCTGCGCAGCAACGAGCCTCCGGCCCGCTTCGAGCCGGGCGTCGTGTTCGACCTGGTGGCCGACACAGCCGGCCGGCGCTTCTCGCTGGTCGAACCGGTGTCCGTGCTCCCCGTGGCAGGTATCGCCGTCCGGGGTGGGCTGTCGGCTCCCGGCGACTCGCTGGAGCTGATCCTGGACCGCGCCGGCCCGCGCGTGGTCGACCACTCCCTGACGGTCCTGCTCGAGCTGCGCACCGACCCGTCGGTCCACGCCGAGTGGGAGGCGGGTGCCGTCGACGTCCCGGCGCCGGCGACCCTGGCCTGGACCGCGATCGGTGCGGACGGCTCGTCGGAGACCGTCACCGTCGAGGACGGCACCGGCGGGCTCATGCGCAGCGGTCTGCTCCGACTGCCCTGGCCGGAGGTGTGGAACCGCGTCGGCGGCGAGGGCTGTCGCCTGCGCGTCGCGGTGGATGCGGGCTTCTTCTCCGAGCCGCCCCGGATCCTGGCCGCCACCCCGAACGCCGTGACCGTCCGCCATCTCGTGCAGGGGACCGCGGAGCTGAGCGACCAGCTCGCCGGGCTGCTGGTGCTGCCGCACCAGCGGCTCACGATCCCCGCGACGGCCGGCCTCCTGTACGACGCCCCGGGAGCGGTCACGCTCGAGCTGACCGAGCCGGACGGTGCCGAGCACGTCTGGACCTCGGTCGCCGACTGGGGCGGCGTCGGTCCGGACGAGCGCGTGTTCCGGGTCGACCGGGCGCGGGGCGAGCTCGTCTTCGGCGACGGGCTGAGCGGCCGGGTGCCGCGGGCCGCTGTCGCGGGACGTGCGCGCGCGTCGTACTCGCTGGGTGGGGGTGTCGGGGGCAACCTCGGCCGAGGGGGGACCTGGGCCCAGGACGTCGGCGCCGTGGTCGGGGTCAATCCCGTGGCCGCCGGCGGCGGTGCGGAGGCGGAGCCGGTCGAGGTGTCCCGGCAGCGGGCCGCCGACGCCCTCACCGTGCCGGACCGGATCGTGACCGTGGAGGACGCCCGGCAGCTCGCACTCGGCACCGAGGGCGTGGCCGTCGCACGGGCCCACGTCCGGACCGGACACCATCCGGGGTTCCCGTGCATCTCGCTGCCCGCAGCGATGAGCGTCATCGTGCTGCCGGCCGTGGACCGCGACGGTCCCGTCGCGGACTGGGAGCCGGCGCCACGCCCGGACGAGGCCCTCCTGGGTGCCGTCCGGGCCAGGCTCGAGGGCGCACGGCTGCTCGGCCAGGAGGTGTTCGTCGAGGCGCCCGTCTACCGGGACGTCCGGGTCGAGGTGACCCTGTCCAGGTCCGCGGGGTCCGCTGCCCTGGAGGAGCTGGTCGTGGCGGAGCTAGCGCGGCACCTCGACCCGCTCCGCGGCGGAGCGGACCAGGAGGGCTGGCCGTTCGGCGGCACCCTCCGCCCGTCCGAGCTGGTCGGTGTCGTCAGCCGGGCCGTCGGGCCGGAGGTCTCCGTGACCACGCTCGCCGTCGCACTGGACGACGGGGCGGCGACCGACTGCGCGGACCTCGTGCTCGGTCCGGGCGAGCTGGTCCGGCTCGGTGACGTCGACGTCCGCCGGACCGCCGCCCTGCCGGTGGGGGGCGGGCTGCGATGACCTGGGGACGCGACGTGCGAGAGCCGGAGCTGAGCATGCGGCCCGCTCCGGTCGAGGGCGGGCTGGAGCCCGAGCTGCTGCCCGGCACCCGTGAGTCGATCCGCGCGGCTGTCGCCGCCCGGCTGGCCGGCTACGTCCCGGAATGGACCGATCGCAGCGCCACCGACGCCGGCATGGCACTGCTCCGGGTCCACGGGACTCTCGGGGCCGCGGTCACCCAACGGCTCAATCGCATGCCGCGCCGGCTGGCACTCAGCCAGCTCGAGCTTGCCGGTGTCCGCGCCCGGTCGGCCACCTCCGCGACCGCCGTCCTCGGCGTCACCGCCACCGACAACGCCACCGTGCCGGTCTCCGTGCCGGCGGGCACGATGTTCGTCACCCCGCTGGGAAGTGCCGGCCCCGCCCTCGAGACCACCCAGGTGACCACGGCCCTCCCGGGCACGGTTGCCACGGTCGCCGTCTTCAGCGACGGACTCACCGTCACCGACACCCCGGCGGACCTCGGCGACCTGGCGCCCTTCGGCCGGACCCGGCGTCCGCCGGCCCAGCTCTGGTGGGGGACCGCCACCCCGGTCGCACCCGACGGCCTGCTCTCCTTCGCGGTCCGGCTGGCGCCGGGGCCGGGTCGGCAGACCGCGGAGGCGTCGAGCCTGTCCGCTGCCGAGCAGCTGCCCGCCCTCCGGTGGGAGGCGCTGACCGCAGCCGGGCCGGCCGAGCTCGCCGTCGAGCTCGACGACACGCGCGGTCTGACCAGGGACGGCGTGATCGTGCTGCGCGCCGACACGTCGTCGCCGTGGATCCCGACCACCCTGCCCGGCCGGGGCGGCGACCCGCCGCTGACCTGGGTCAGGGCCAGGCTGGTCACCGGCACGTTCCCGTCCGCTGCGCGGCTCCGGAGCGTGACCCTCAACGGCGTGCCCGCAACGGCCCGCAGGACGATCCGGGGCGAGGTGGCCGAGCCTGTCGAGCGCCTGCCCTCGGGACGGTCGAGGTACCGGCTCTCGCAGGTCCCGGTCCTGCCGGGCAGCGTCGACCTCGACATCGCCGACACCGCCGCGGACCCGTTCGGCACCGCCGCAGACGTGTCGACGAGATGGACGGAGACCGCGTCCCTCGCCTCCGCCGACCCCGACGAGCGTGTGTTCACCCTCGACCCGGGAGAGGGGCTGCTCACGTTCGGCGACGGGGTCGCCGGGCGGGCCGTGCCCGCCGGCTACCGCAACGTGGTCGCACGTTCGTACGCGACGGGTGGTGGCACGACCGGACTGCCCGCACCGGGTGACGAGCTCAGCACCGAGCGCTCCATCGCGAACCTGGCGGGCGCGACCGTCCTGTCGATCACGACCGGCTCCGACGCCGAGACCCCGGCAGGCCTGCTGCTGCGCGGGCCATCCACCGTGCGCTCGCGGCTGCGGGCCGTGGCGGCCAGCGACTACGCCACCTCGGCGCTCGACACCCCGGGCGCCGACGTGGTCCGCGCGCACTGCCTGCCGTCGCGCGACCTGCGCCGCTCCGGCTCGTCCGCGCCGGGCACGGTGACCGTGGTGGTCGTGCCGCGGGCCACCGATGCGCGGACGCCGCCGACACCGTCCCCGGAGTCCCTTGCCGCGGTCGCCCGGCACCTGGCCTCCTCGGTCGGCGTGGCCGGCGTGCGGGTGGTGACCGCGTCGCCGCACTACCGCGCGGTGTCCGTCACCGCGCTGCTGATCGGTGCCTCGGACTCCGATCCGGCGGTCGTGGAGAGCCGCACCCGGGACCGGATCGACACGTGGCTCAGCCCGCTCCTGGGGTACGACGGCACCGGCTGGCCGTTCGGCGGCACCATCCGCTGGGACGGCCTGGTCCGCGACCTGCTCACCGAGGTGGCCTCCCTCGTCGCCGTCTCCCGGCTGACGTTCCGCGTCGACGGGCGCCGGCTGCCGGCCTGCACGGACGTCCCCCTGCAGCCCGACCAGCTCGTCTGGCCGGGTGGTCACGTGCTGCAGGCGATCCGCGAAGGGGGCGCCGCATGAGCGTCGCGGCCTTCCGTCTCCTCGATGCGTCGACCGGTTGGGACGCCCGCCCCGGTGACGGGCTGGAGCACGTCACCACCGACGCCGGACCACTGACGCTCAGTCCGCTGCCGGGAGCGCCGCAGGGCCCCGATCGACTGCCCGAGACGCTGGGGTGGTCCTGTGCGGACTGCACCTGGTGGCTCGGCGGACGGTCCGGCCTGCGCAGGCTCGGCCCCTGCGACGTGGAGTTCCAGCCCTGGGGGGTCCACCGCCCGGTGCGCTCCCTGGCCGCCGGCGACGGGTTCGTGGTGGTGCTGCTGGCCAACGGGCGGGGCACCGTGCTCGTCCTGGACGCGGCCACCGCACACGTGGTCGGCGAGGCAGAGATCGCGGGCGCCGTGTCCGTCGGTGTCACTGGCACCGACATCGGGGTCGTGGTCGCCGGACGGGACGGTCGGCTGACATCCCTGGACCTGAGCGGCCTGGTCTGCGAGGTCACCGAGACCTGCCTGCCTGCCGGTGCAGCTCTGCCCCGGTCGCCCTGGCCCGAGGGCAGCCGACCCGCGGCCGTGGAGGTGCTTGCCGGGCCGGCACCGCGGCCGGCGACGTACGAGAGCTCCGGGCGCCTCCTCACCCTGCCCCTGGACTCGGGCCTCCCGGGGTGTCGCTGGCACCGGCTGCGGGTCGACGCAGACGTGCCGCCGGGCACCTCCGTCTCACTCGCGGTCGCCACCACGGACGGTCCGCCGGAGGGTCGGGAGCCCCATCCTGCCGACTGGTTCGACGCCGGACCCGACCTCGACGACGTCCTGCTGCAGAACCCGCCTGGCCGCTGGGCCTTCGTGCGGGTGACCCTCACAGGTGACGGCGCCGCAGCCCCGACGGTGCACCGGATCCGGCTGGACCTACCACGCCGGACCGGTCTCGACGACCTGCCGGCCACCTATGCCGAGGACCCCCGGGCGCGGGACTTCGGCGAGCGGTTCGTGAGCCTCTTCGATGCCTTCCTCGACGAGCTGGACGCCGCCATCGACGGCCGGGGCGCGCTGCTCGACGCGCAGGCACTTCCCGACGACGCCCTCGGCTGGCTCGGCGGTCTGATCGGCCTGGGCTTCGAGGCCGAGATGCCCGTGGCGCGACGACGTGCCCTGATCGCTGCGGCCCCCGGCCTGTACCGCCGGCGCGGGACCCCGGCGGGGCTGCAGGAGACGTTGCGGATCGCCCTCGGCGTCGACGCGACGTTCGAGGAGCTGGGCACCATCCGACCGTGGGGAGCCGTGGGCACGGCCCGCCTCGGCACGGTCCGGCTGTTCGGCCGGTCGACGGCGCGCTTCCGGCTCGGCACGTCGGCGCTGGGCCGGGCACCGCTGGTCTCCGCGGGGGACCCGGACCTGGACGCCGTCCGCTCGGGCGAGCACCGGTTGCGGGTGCACGTGCCGACGCTGGACGTGGACGGTCACCGCGTCGACCTCGCCCTGGTGACCCGGGTGGTCCGCAGCCAGACCCCGGCCCACCTCGCGGTGTCGGTCTCCCAGGCGCGTCCCGGCATGGCGGCCGTGGCCGCGCGGCTGGGGATCGACACGGTCCTGCTGCCGCCCGCACCCGCAGTGATCGGCCCGCCGGTGGCCGGAGCAGGTCGCACCGTCCTCGGACGCGCGGTCGTCTCCCGCGGCCGCACCCGAACCCGAGTCCCATCCCCCTTGCGAACGGAGTGAGCACGATGACGCAGGCAACCCGGGCAGCACCCCCTCCGCAGCGAGTCGAGCACGCCCACCACCAGTCGCCGTGCGGCTGCGAGCAGGGCGGCGGGTGCGGCGACGTGCCCGAGCTGGCCAGGCTGCGGTTCTTCCACGGCCAGCCGCTCGGAGCCCTAGACCTGCGCCGTGAGCAGTCCTACCACCGCGACCGGGCGCGACTGCACAACCGGCTCCTCCACGGCTGGGGCTTCGTCTGCGGTCTCGAGGTGGAGGTTGCTCCGCGTCGCCGGCAGCAGGAGTGCGAGGGCGACCCGACCACCGCCGAGGTGATCGTGCACCCTGGCGTGGCCATCGACTGCCTGGGCAACGAGATCGTGGTCCGGCACCCGCGTCCGGTGTACGTCGACAAGCTGCTCGCCGAGGCGGATCTGGAACGGCTGGCCGAGAAGCCGGCCACGGTCTACCTGACGCTGTGCTTCCACGAGATGCCGATCGATCCGTCGCGGCCGATGCTGCCGGGGCGCTGCGAGCCGGCACCGGCGTGCGAGCACGCGCGGATCCTGGAGACCTACCGGATCTGCGCCAGCCTGGAGAGACCGGACCCCGGCCCCGACTGCGAGCCGTGCTGCGGTGCGTGCGGCGACGTGTGCCTCGAGCTGGCCTCGGTCCGCGCCTTCGACCCGGCCGAGCCGCTGGTCCAGGAGCAGATCGACCTGACCGGCCGGCGGCCCCTCGCCCTCCGGGAGCTGACCGAGATCGTCGGCGTCAACTGGGTCCACGGCGCGACGTACTCCCGCGAGGACGCCAACGCGCTCCTCGACGTGGGACTGGAGCTCTGGTTCTCGCGAGGTGTGGAGGTGGCCACGCTGCTGCCCGGCGTCTTCGACCTGACCGGCATCGAGTCCGGCTCCGGTCGCTCGGCCGGGCCCTACAACATCGAGGGCGAGTTCGTGGACCTGCCGACCGAGCCGTACGTCGACCGGGTGAGGTACCGGCGCACCACCGAGGAGACCTTGCAGTACGGCGACCGGGTGCTGATCACCGTCCGTGGCGACTTCATCCTCGACGAGTGCTGCCGGGCCGTCGACGCCGACCACCTCGGTGGCTCCGTGCCGCTGGTCGGGGAGTCGCCGTACGAGCCCGTCGGCGACGCGCTCGAGCGGCGGTGCCCGCCGCGACCGTCGGGCGACGGCGTCGAGGGCGGCGAGTTCGTGTCCTGGATCTACGTGGAGGAGCGAGGTGGGCGGCGATGAGCACCGGTCTGGCCGGACGGGCCGCGAGCACGGGTGGCTGCGGTTGCGGTGGTGGCAAGCGCGCGACCACGAGTGGCGGGTGCGGCTGCGGCGGAGCGTGCGGCGGGTCCTGCGGGGGCGGTGCGCCCTCTCGCGGGTCCTCCTACCTGCGCCCGCGGTTCTTCGCGGGCATGCTGCTCTGCGAGGACGACCTGCAGGCGGTCGGCGACTACCTGCTCGCCAAGCGGCGGCTCACCAACCGCTCGATGTTCGGCGCGGGCGTGGTCTGCGGGCTCGAGGTCGGCTGCGACCGGTGCGCGTCCGGCTCGGTCGCGGTCTCCCCTGGCTACGCGCTCGACTGCTGCGGCAACGACATCGTCGTCGACTGCCCGGAGGAGGTCGACGTGATCGCCCTGGTGCGGGAGCTGCGCGACCGGCAGGGCATCGACTGCGGCGAGCCCTGCGAGAAGCATCCGCGTGACGAGTACGTGCTCAACATCGTGTACGCCGAGCAGCCGACCGACCCGGTCGCGCCGTACTCCGCCGACGACTGTGCCGTCGGCGACTGCGAGTACTCCCGGGTCCGCGAGGGATACCGGTTCGAGCTGAGCTGTGACGCCGCGGAGCCGGAGCCGACGATCGTCGACGTCCTGCGCGACTGCCTCGACATCGACGACGAGGAGTCGAAGCAGGACGCCAGGACGATGTCGCGGGTGGTCGCGCTGGCGATGACCCAGTCGCGCGAGGAGCCGGAGAAGGGCCAGGAGCAGCCGGTGGCCGTCGACATCCCGCTGAAGCGCGAGTTCGAGGAGTTCGAGGGCGACGTGGTCGATCTGATGCCGGCCTTCAGGCTGGTCTCGCGGGCGACGGCTGCGCTGGCGGCCGATGCGGCCGGCCGCGCCGGGCACGGGCCGCCGATGCCGATCAACGCCGAACGGCGACGGATGCTCGAGGCCAACAGTCGGGTCCTGGCCGGCCGGCTGTTGGCGTCGGAGCAGCTCGCGGCGCTGTCTGCGGACGAGCGCGACCGGGTGACCCGGATCCTGAACACGGCCGAGCAGCAGCACGACCTGGCCGCGATCGAGGGCGACGACCAGGTGCTGCTCGGTCACGGGTTCTCGGTCGCGGAGGCCGAGGAGGCCTACGTGCGTGACGCGACCAGGCTCCGCTCCCGGGTGCTGCGCGGCCTGGTGGACTCGGGGCGTGCCGGCTGCCGGGAGTACCGCGACGTGTCGGGCCTGAAGCTCGACCGGCTCGACGAGCGGGCGCCGGGGGAGGCGCGGATCCTGGGCCGCAGCTTCCTGGCGCTCTTCGCCCGGTGCCTGTGCTCGGCGGCGAACCCGCCCTGCCCGACCTGCACGGACGTGCTGGTGCCCATCGCGCGGGTGCGCGTCGAGGGCTGCGACGTCGTCAGCGTCTGCGACCTGGAGCGGCACTGGGTGCACTCGGGACGCGCCCTGGCCTACTGGTTCCCCGTGGTCGAGGCCGTGCGCGAGGTCCTGGAGGCCCGGTGCTGCCCCGAGGAGGAGTACGAGACGAAGGTCATCCGGACGCGCGAGGTCGACGTGCTCCGCGACCGTGCGCTGATGTCGGCGATGCTGGTCCGTCCCCCCGAGGAGGTGCCGGTGCTCAAGGACATCATGACAGCGCTCGGTGACGAGTTCGACGACACCGGGGTACGCCGTACCGACCTCGGCGGCCGGGGCGGGAGGACACCGTGACCACCACCCGGCCCACCTTCGTCGACGGCGCGATCCTCGCCGCGGCCGATCTCGGGTCCCTGGAGACGACCGGCCGTGACCGCGACGCCCGTCACGCCCGACACCTGCACACCCCGGGTGTCTGCTCCGGGCTGACCCTCGAGAGGACCGAGGCGGTGACCGACGGCGGACGCGACTACGTGGACGTCTCGTTGGGTGCCGGCTTTGCCACCGACGGGACCGGGAGGGAGCTGGTCGTGGGTGCCGAGATGCAGCTCTCCCCGGACCGCTTCCGCGACGACAACCCCAACCCGCCGCTCGAGCCCGGCGAGACCTTCAGCGTCTGGCACCCCGTGTTCGTGCGCGGCTTCGACCAGGCCCTGGCCGGTGCGCCGGCTCAGGGACAGTGCGCCAACGGACCGGGCCGGGGTGGTGTCGAGGAGCTGGTCGAGGTCGAGTTCGGCCGCCCCGGCGACTCCGATCGCGACCAGCCGGTCCCGGCGCCCGACGCCGGTCCGGGTGACGGCGCCTGGCGCGTGCTCGTCGGCTTCGTGCGCTTCGACCCCGGGATCAACCGGTTCACCGACGTCGGGGCGTCCGCCGACGGGGTCACCGTCACCGGCGCCGGCGCGGCCGCCTCCCTGGTGGCCGGCACCGGCCGGGTCGAGGTGCGCACGCGGGCGGCGCCGGACGTCGGCGTCCCCCTGCTGCTCGTGGACAGCGCTCCGGCGGCCTCGCTGACCTTCGGCACCCATGACGGCACCGGGGGAGTGGTGCCCCTGCTGGCCGTCGACTCGGCCGGCAACCTCACGGTGGCCGGCACGCTGACCGGCGTGCAGACCGCGGGCTCGATCCGGGTCGTCTCCGGCACCGCCTCGGACGGCACGGTGCTGCCGTTGCCGGACGGCGTCGACCAGGCTGCCGTGGACGCCGGTGCGCTCCAGGTCTCGGTGCTGGTGCACCCGCACCTGCCCACCCCCCGGGCGAGCTCGGTGTTCGTGCCGAGCGTCTGCGAGGTCGACGCCGACCGCCGGGTCAGCGCCACCGGCGACTGGGTGAACGTGGTCGCCCACACGGTGACCAACGAGTCCGCCAGCTGCGACTTCGTGGTGCTGGTGAGTGTGAAGGGGGGCGCGCCGTGACGCCCCCGAGGATGGTGGTCCTCCACCTCAGCACCGGCCACGTGCTGGCGGCGGCCACGGCCAACGAGCTGGTGCCCACAGCCCAGGCGCTCACCGGCGGCAGGTGGCTCGCCGTACGGATCCCCAAGGGCCGTTTCGTCAACGTCCCCACGGAGATGCTGACCGAGCTCCAGGTCGGCATCGACAACGACGTGCTGTCGCGGCCCACCTCCTTCCAGGTCGGCAAGGCCGTGCCGCCCCTCTCCCACGGAGGTGCGCCGACGGCGCTGACGGGGCAGAAGATCGGCGACGCCGGTGCGGACGTGGTGTCCCTGTGGCAGGTGGGCCGCGAGCTGGAGGTGGTCCGCGACAAGCTCGACGCCGACGGGAAGGTGTCGACCAACACCCCGCCCGGTGGCACCTACCGACTGGTGGCGGTCACCGGCCAGCCGCTGCGCTTCACCCCCTAGGGAGGCGTCGTGACCGCCGGCGGCAGCCCCGACAGCCCAGACATCACGGTCCGGCGCTGCACGGTGCGGGTACGGCGTCGGGATGGCTGGGCCTGGGGGGACCCCGAGCGATACCTGGACCAGGTCCGGACGTCGATCGAGCGTGCCCTCGGGCAGGCGGTCGCCGATGCGGGGATCCCGGCCGGGACCGACGCCGTGCTCACCGAGCCGGTCACCCTCACCGTCGGACCTGACGGGAGCGTCGGCCTCGCCGATCGTCGGGCCCTGACGGTGCTGCTCCAGGCTGCCGCCACCGAGGTCGGTACGCCCCCGGCGGCACCGGACGGATCGGTAGGCCCGGGGCGATCCCCCGTCGACACCGCTGCACGCGACTCGCGCGCCTCCGACGGCTCCGGCAGCCCGGACAGGCCGGGCCGCCGGGACGATCCGGTCCCCTCGGGTGGCGCGACCGTCGACGCGAGGCTCCTCGGCACCGTGCTCGGCGGCTGGTCGCGGGCCGGGCGGTTGGCGGTCGTGGTGTCGGAGTGGACGGCGGTCGCCCGCTCCTCCTGGTTGCGGGCCCTGCACGAGGCGGTCGCCGCCGGTGCGCCGGTCGACGACCGGACCGTCGCCCGGATCGCCGAGGCCGTGCTGACGCACCCCCCACCGGCGTCCACCCCGGACGTGCGGGCCCTGGTGCTGGTCGGTGCGGTGATCGCTGCGAACGGGGACCGGCTCCCGGACCGGCGGACCCTCCGCTCCGTGCTGCGCCTCGCGGGCCCGGGGCCGGTCCCGGCCCCGGCGGTGGTGGGCTCGGTCGGCCCGGTCGTGACCGAGCACCCGGCGACCGGGCGTGCACCGGGGCCGGCGACGCGCACCGGCCCACCCACGGCCCCGACCCCACGCCCGGGCCCCCTGGTCGTGCCGGCCCTGCCGTTCCTGGTCGTGGTCCAGCTGGGTCGGCTGGGCTACCTCGAGGCCGCCACGACCGCCCTGGCCGTGTCCGGTCTGGCACAGCCGGGCGCCGTGCTCGCCGGTCTGCTGGCCGGCAAGGTCCTCGGGCCACCAGCGCACGGCTGGCTGCGCACACCGGCCGAACGCGATGCGGTGCACCTCGTCTCGGGGCTGGACGACCAGGACCTCCGCGCCGAGGTCGACGCCTGGTGGCCGGTCGCCGACGACGCCCTCGCGCCGCTGGTCTCGGTGCTCGTCGGGCTGTACGCCGCGGACCGCAGCCGTTTCGCCGACGTGGTCGTGACCCGGACACCCGACGCCGGCACGGTCGTCGGAGAGGCCGACGGGCGCCTGCCGATCGGCTGGACGGACGGGACCGCGGAGCTGGCGGGCGTGCTGACCCAGCTGGGCGAGCCGCCGGTCGTCGAGAGCGACCTCTTCGCCGACCTCGTCGAGCGGCTGGCTCCGCGTCGCGCGTTGCCCGGCCTGACCGCCGACGCGTTGGAGCGGCACCTCGGAGCAGCGGTCGGCACCGGCCTCGGCAGCCTGGCCCAGGACCTGTGGGGCGAGCCTGCCGACGCGGGGCTGGCGCTGGACCGGCTGGGCGACCTCGAGGCGTCGGTGCAGGTCACCGACCGGGTCACGATCGGCATCCCGCGCGGCCGGCGCTGGCTCGACCTGAGGCGGGCCGGCCTGGTCGACGCCTGGCCCGCACCCTGGGCGCCGTACGGCCTGTGGGAGCTGGTGACCTGGTGACCAGCGTGGTGCAGCAACAGCAGCAGGCGACGGCGGCCGACGTCGCCCGGACCGACCTCCGGTTGCGGCTGACCGGGCTGACCCGGGCCCTGGCCTGGGCCGTGTCCGAGCACCTCGAGCCGGCTCGTCGCGGACCGGGGAGCGCCACCGAGCAGTACGCACGCACCCTGCTCGACCGGGCCAGGAGCGTCGCGGCCGGGGGCGGTGACCACGGCCCGGGCCTGCACCCGAGCACGACCGAGGAGGAGCTCCTGACCCGGCTCGCCGAGCACGCGGACCGGGCGGGCGTGGAGGTGCCGTGGCGGACGCTCCGCTCCCGCGGCCTGGGCGCGACGGACCTCGACGTCCTCCTGCTGGTCAGCGCGCCGCTGGTCGACCGGGCCTTCGGCGGCCTGTACGCCTACCTTCAGGACTCCTTCGAGGCCACCGCGCCCGGAGAGCGATTGGCCGTGCACCTCCTCGCCACGTCGCCGGAGGAGGAGCGCCGCGTGGCCGAGGCGGCCGGCTCCTTCGGGCCGCTGCGTACGACGGGCCTGGTCGAGGTCACCGCGCCCGACCGGCTGGCCGGCCCGCTGCTGCGGCCCGCTCCCGGGGTCCTCGAGCTGCTCCGCGGGAGCCGGGTCGACCTGGCCCTTCTCGGGCTCCCCGAGGTGCGTGCCACGACCGGGCCGCTCCCGGTCGGCCTCGACCCGGACGAGCTCGCCCGGCTGGCCGGGGCCGTGGCCGGGGGGACCGTCGACCTGGTCGGCATCTGGGGGGCGGGGAGGCACGGTGGCGACGCGGTCGCGGCCGTGCTGTGCGGCGGCAGGTCGGCCGTGCGGGTGCGACCGGACGAGGCCGCGGCCGGACTGCAGCGTGCCCTGGTCGCCGGGTCCATCTGCCTGATCGAGCTTCCGGGGGACGCGTCCGCGGCCGACGACGAGGCGTTGCTCCGACTGCTGGAGCGGTCGTCCGCGCCCGCGCTGGTGCTCGGGTCGGACCCCCTGCCGCTGTCTCGGCTCTGGGCCTCGCGCCGGGTCGCCGAGCTGCGTGTCGACGTACCCACCCGGGTGCAGCGCAGCCGGGCCTGGGCCGGCGCGTTCCCCACGCTGACCAACGACGCGGCCGACGACCTCGCCGGCCGGTTCGGGCTCGACGACGAGGATCTGCACGGCCTGGCCGTCCAGGACCTCACGGTGGGGGCCTGGGCCGACGGGCACCGACCCACCCTGGACGAGCTGGCCACCCGGATGTCGCGTCCGCGCTCGGCCTCGCTGGCCAGCATCGTGACTCCACGGCGGGGGCGCGACCTGCTGGTGCTGCCCACCGAGGACGAGGCGCGGGTGCTCCGGGTGGCCGAGGACTTCCGGGCCTGGCCCCGGGTGGCCGAGTCGTGGCGGCTGGACCGCTTCGGGGGCTCCGGGGTCACCGCGCTGTTCGCCGGCCCGCCCGGCACCGGCAAGACCCTGGCGGCGGAGGTGATCGCGGCCGAGATCGGACTGGACCTGATGGTGGCCGACCTGTCCCTCCTGGTCTCCAAGTGGGTGGGGGAGACCGAGAAGAACCTCGACGTCGTCTTCACCGAGGCCGGTGGCTCCCACTGTGTGCTGTTCTTCGACGAGGCCGACACCCTGTTCGGGCGCCGGGGCGACGTGGACCGCGGCGCGGACCGCTACGCCAACCTCGAGGTCGGGTTCCTGCTCCAGCGCCTGGACCGGTACGACGGGCTGGTCGTGCTCGCGACGAACCTCCGCGACCAGCTCGACGAGGCGTTCACACGCCGGTTCCACCACGTCGTGCACTTCCCCCGGCCCGGACCCGACGAACGCCGCCGCCTGTGGCAGCTGGTCCTGGGCGCGCCCGTGGTGCTGGAAGCCGATGTGGACCTGGACCTGCTGACCTCGTTGGACGTCACCGGCGCCGGGGTGGCGGCCATCGTCCGGTCGGCGGCCCTCGCGGCCCACCACGACCGTCGGCAGGCGCTGACGATGGTCGACCTGGTCCGCGCGGTGGCGCGGCACTTCCAGCGGGAGGCGCGGCTGCTCCCGCGGGACCTGGTGGCGGCGTACGCCCCGGAGCTGTCGTGACCGAGACCCGGCACGACCGTCCCGCTCCACAGGCGGTGCTCCCGGCGGAGGAGGAGGCGGCCTGGCCGGCGGGCACCACGCCGGCGATCCCGATGAGCCTGCTCGCCCTGATGACCTCCGACGACGCGGGCGCCGACGAGCGGATCTGGGACTGGTCGGAGGCGGAGCCGATCGCTGCCCCGTCGTCGGAACCGCCGACGACGGAGCCGGCTGCCCCCGAGTCGGCCGGGTCGCCCGAGCTCGCGCCGCCCACACCGGTGCCGGGCACGGAGCCGACGGAGCTGGCGGAGCTGACGGACGTGACGGGGGAGATGCCGCCGGCCGCGGAGGAGGCGGTAGCAGCAGCACCGGCGACCACACCCGCGGACGACGAGTCCGCGACACTGGAACCCGTCGAGCCGACCGAGCTCGAGGTGGCGTCCGACGAGGTCGAGCTCACGGGTGACGACCTCTCGGGCGACGCCGGGCTCGCCGCCTGGGGGCAGCAGGTGCGGGACGCCACGGCGCGACGGATCCGTGCTCCGAAGGGCGTTGACCCGACCCCGGCGACGGGCCGGATCGCCCACCGGGTCGCCGGCGTACGCCGCCGCGAGGGCGAGCGCCGGATCGGATCGGCCCGCGACCTGAAGAAGAGGCTGCCGCTCGCTCCCGACCTGCCACCGGGGCTGCCCGCGCCACCACCGATCCCCCTCAAGGAGGTCGAGGACAAGGTGGCCGGGGCGCTCAAGAAGCAGCTGCCCCAGCAGGTCCTGCCGGCCCTGGTCGACTACACCTACACGCCCGGCTCCGGGAAGCCGCAGGTCTTCCACCCGCAGGTGGCCGCCCTCCGGCTGCCCGAGGGCTCGGCCACCGTGCTGACCCCGGTGCCGCCGCCGGCCAAGGGCAAGCGGGAGGGCAAGGACAAGGTCGACGCACTCAAGAAGCCGGGAGAGCTGGAGGGGGCGGCCCCGGTCGCCAGCGGCGCCTTCATCCTCGGTACGACGCCGGCGCCGGGGGCGGCAGGCGCACGACCGGCCCCGAAGGTCTCCAAGGCCGACATCACGACGGTCCTCGCCCGGCTGAGGGCCTCGATCCCGGCCGATGCGAAGGCCATGCTCACCGGGATCCGGGCCGGCATGTACAAGCACAACGCGTTCGTGATCCCGCCCATGGACACGTTCGGTGAGGCCGAGCTGAGGCCCGAGCTGGAGCAGAAGGTCACGCTGGCCGTCGACGCCATCGCGACCCAGTCCGGCATCGACCTGGCGGCCCTGCACGCCGCCACCGTCAACGCGGACGGCACCGTCACGCTCGCCGAGCAGGACACCAAGGCCAAGGTCTCTGCCGCCCAGGCGGACGCACGGAAGGAGACGGAGAAGCAGGCCCAGGACTCCAAGGACCAGGACGCGGGCACCGCGGGGGGAGCCCACGCCGACATCGACGAGAAGCTGCTCCAGGCGCAGGGTGGGGCCAACCCTGCAGCGATCCGCGACCAGCGCGATCGGCTGATCCTGCGCGCCAACCGCCGACTGGCGCCGGACGACCTGCGCTACGAGAAGGAGGGCGCCGACCGGCAGCGCGCCCTGTCGCTGATGCTGACCCTCTACCTCGGCGCCTACCAGGACGTCGCCCGCAGGGTGACGGAGAGGCGGGCCAAGGACGCCCTGCCCCCCGGGGCGAAGCTGCCCCCCGCGCCGCCGGCGAAGGCCGAGCCGCCGCCACCTCTCTACGGGCCGCCCACCGCGTCCGACGCCTGGGCGGCGGACCGTTGGAAGGACGTGCGGACGGCGTTCGAGAAGCTGCAGAAGGACGCCGCCGACGCCACCGCCGCCCAACGCGCGGGGATCGTGGCCGCACGGGACTTCGCGCGCACCGCGCTCTTCGAGTGGGCCGACCGGGAGATCGGTGAGCGGGTCAGCTGGTGGGAGTGGTTGCGGGACCGGGTGGACAGCTGGGGCAAGCAGTCGCGCGCCGAGACGGACGCGTGGGAGGAGGCCCGGGCAGCGACGCTCGGTGTCGACCTGCGAGGCGACCTGGCGTTCGTGGACGAGCTGGCGTCCGGTGTGCGCACCCAGGCGGAGATCGAGGCGGTGGGGGCGCTGGGCGGACTGTCCGAGGCCCAGCAGGCCATTGTGAAGGCCTATTTCGCCGCCGACCCGAAGACCCGGGATCCGCTCGCCGCGGTCGCGGCGGGCATGCGGGTGCGGATCACCGACGTCTACCGGCCGGGCCTGGTCGAACGTCTCAACACGATGCTCCTCGGCCTGCCCAAGGACCGCTGGCTCGAGGTGGCGGTGGTGGCCGAGGCCGACGGCGACAACAAGGTGTCGATCGAGGGGCGCGGCCGCCAGTTCCATGCGTCGGTCGACCAGTGGGGCACCGACGAGGACAAGCTCTACGCGGCCCTGACCGGGCTCACCCCGCTGCAGCGCCACGCCCTGGACCTCTGGTACCAGCAGGTGCACGGCTCCACGATCGACGCGGAGCTCAAGGACGAGCTGGACGACGCCGAGCTGGACCGCGCGCAGGCGCTGATGGCCGGCAACGAGCTGCTCGCCGACGCAGCCGCCATCCGCGACGCGATCGAGGGCCCGGGCACCGACGAGGAGGAGATCTACCGGGCGCTGCGCAACAAGACCGCCGAGCAGCGCGCGAAGCTCGAGGAGCTGTACCTGTCGACGTACAAGGTCACGCTCGAGGCGGACCTGGCCAGTGACCTGAGCGACCAGGAGCTCGCCCGGGCCGAGGCGCTGCGGGCCGGGAAGACGGCGATGGCCGACGCGATCGGTCTGGAGGTCGCCCAGTCGGGCAAGTGGTACGGCGGGGCCGACACCGACGCCATCCAGAAGATCTACGCCACCAACCGCACCGAGCTGCAGGACCAGGCCACCCGGGAGGGCTGGGACTCCACGAGGCTGAACCAGCAGATCCTGACCCGCAACGGTGCCATCGACGAGGCCCACCGGCAGCAGTACCGGGACGCCAAGGGGGACCCCGGGCCGGGCCTCGTGGCCAGCTTCGAGCGGCACCTGAGAGGACCTGCGCTGGACCTCGCCGTCGGCCTCCAGGAGCAGGACTGGGGGCGCGCGGACGCCGCCCGGCTGGAGCTGGAGAAGCGCTCGTTCATCACCGACGACAAGGTCGTCAACTCCATCCTCCAGTCGCAGTACGAGCGGGCGGAGGTCGAGGTCCGGCTCGACGCCGAGCACGACCTCGCCTACCGGCAGGACCTGGCGGCCGTGCGCGGCGAGAAGTGGGACCCCAAGGCCCAGCGGGAGGAGATGGAGAAGTCGATCGTGGTGGGGGCCAAGGCTCGCGGGGCCGGCTACATGCAGGGCCTGCGGACGACGTACGACGACAAGTACCAGAAGGACCCGCTCTCCCTGATGCACGGCCGGGGCGGCTTCGCCGCGCTGATCGACGACCAGCTGATGGGCAGCGACCAGGACCGCGCCCGGATGCTGGTGGCCCAGGGCGGCTACCTGAGCGCGGCCCAGGAGATCAAGTACGCCGTCCAGGGGGCAGGCACGGACCTCGACGTGCTGCACAAGATGCTCGACGGCAGGAGCAAGTCGCAGATCCGGGCCATCGAGGCCGACTGGGACAAGCTCTATCCCGACGGCCCCAAGCTGCGCGACCGGATCATGGACGACGTCAGCGGCCGCGACGCGATCGACCTCTCGGTCTCCTTGTTCGCCGCCGAGAGCCCGCGCGAGAAGCTCGCCGCTGCGCAGTACCGGCAGAAGTTCGAGCACGACACGTTCAGTCTCGGTGGGCTGTTCGCGAGCGACGAGCGCAAGGCGCTGGACGCCGACGTCGCCCGGATGGCGGAGATGGTCGACGCCTACGAGAAGTACACCGACCCGAAGACGGCCGACCCGGCCAAGGCGGAGTTCTACAAGTGGCGCATCGACCAGGACCAGATGGCCGTCGACTCGGCGATCGAGGAGCACCGTCGCAGTGCCGACTCGGTGACCGACAAGCTCGCCATGATCGCGGCCGTGGTCGCCGGTGCGGTGGTCACGGCCCTCACCTGGGGCGCGGCGGGCCCGTTCGTCGCGGGCGCCCTCGGTGCGCTGGCTGCGGCGGAGGCCACGATCCTGACCAAGATCGCGGTCAAGGGTGCGGCGTACTCGCAGGAGGAGCTGCTGGTCGACGTGGTCAGCGGCGCCGTCGACGTGATCATGGCGCTCGCCACCGCGGGCATCGGCAACGCGTTGATGCGGGTGAGCAAGGCCGGGGTGCCGCTGACCAGGCTCGCGAAGCTGGCTGCGAGCGCGTCGCGCGCCAAGCGGATCCTCGCCCACGGGATCAAGGAGGGCGTGGAAGGCATGGTCGGCGGCGTCGCGTCCGGCGCCGCGGGGGTCCTGGCCGACGAGAAGACCTGGCAGCAGCACCCGGGCGACGCCCTGAAGGGCGTGCTGGCCGGGTCCGCCATGGGCGGCGCCGGGGGTCTCGTGATGGGCGGGGTGGTCGGCGGCGTGCTGGGCGGGTGGAAGGCGCCGCCGACCAGGATCGACCTGCCCACCGGCTCGTCTGCGGAGGCCGTCTCCCGCGCCGCGCAGTGGCACGCGCACTCCCAGAAGAAGCCCGGGGCTTCGTACGCCGAGTTCCTCGCCGACCTCGAGGCCGGCGCGATCACCCCCGACCCCGGGGCGACCGCGCGGTTCCACAAGGCCGCGCAGGAGCAGCTCGCGGCCGGCCTGCCGGCGGCCGACCGCAGGCTGGTCGAGGGCCTCGGTGTGACGGTGCTGTCCGACGCCGAGTTCGAGCGCGTCACCAGGTCGGCGACGGGCCAGGCAGTCACCGTCATCGAGAACGGCAAGCCTCGGATCGTGATGCGCGAGAGCGCGCCGCTCAGCGCGCTCCGCGAGGAGGGCATCCACGCAGCCCAGGCGCTGGACCCCAGGTTCGCCAAGCACTTCCGGCTCCTCGACGAGGCGGTGCTGGCCAACTGGGACCACCTCGACCTGCGCACCAAGCTCGCGATCTACGCCGCCAAGCTGGACCTCGAGATCGACGCCAACGCCAAGCTGCTCCTCGGCCTGGTGGACGAGATCGACGGCCTCCCGCCGTCCGTGGCGCGCGGCGCCCTGATCGATCAGGCCGACGCCACCCGGCGCACCCTGGGGAACCTGAGGGGCCGGCGGTTCGAGCTCGCCTCCTTCGGCCCGTTGGAGCGGTTCCGCGCACGCTTCGGCGGAGGACCGCTGGGGGAGGCGCTCGACCAGACGCCGCGGCTGTTCATGAAGAAGTCGAAGACGGTCTCGACGAAGAAGTCGACCGGGAAGAAGAAGGCGGCCAAGGCTCCTGCGACCAAGCCCTCCGCGCCGGCACCGGACCCGGCGCAGTGGGGCAAGCCACCGGACAATGCGTCCGCCGCCCGACGTGGCCTCGGGCCGCACGAGCGCAGCCCGCAGATGAGTGGCAAGGACGTGCACTCCGTCGAGCAGGTGGGACTCGAGTGGCGCGATCGCTCGTTCCGCGGCGACCCGCCGGTCGAAGCACCGGGAGGAGATCGGTACCGGCGGGTAGAGGTGACCCGTGCCGACGCGAGCTCGCCCACCGGTCGACGGACGGAGTTCGTCGACGAGACCGTGGTCCGAGGTTCGAACCCGCCCCGCTGGTGGCGCCGGGGGAAGGACGCCGGCGAGGCAGGAGCGCTTGCTGAGGAGGCTTCCCTCGCGATGACCAGGAGGTACATCTCGGAGGCCAAGGAGCGGGGCATCACTGTGGTGACGCTCGGGTCGAGCCTGCAGAACGAGAGCGGGCACGGGTTCGATGAGGTGTACTTCGAGTTCCACCCCGACGGGCGGATCGAGATCGTCCTCGTCGAGGTCAAGCACTACCGGCAGCGGCGGGTGCCCTTCGACGACTTCACCGCGGTGACCAAGAACCTCGAGCAGAACCTCAAGGTGCTCTTCGCCGAGCTCTCCGGCGTTTCACGTAGCAATCTCCCGCACGGCTTCCGAGACCTCGAGCCCGGCCAGTTGCGTGCCCTGCGCAAGCGGGTCGCGAAGATGACCGGCGCCCAGCCCGATCTCACCTTGGAGGTTCGGCCAGGACCCACCACAGCGCTGGGCGGCGAGAAGGCGACCAGCCGTGCCGACACCGCACTGCGCAAGCTGGAGGACGTCTTCCCGCAGCGGGCGGTCCGCTATCCCCAGCCCGCTGATCCCCGCCTGAGCGCCGCCGACATCGACCTGGTCCGGAAGGTCGCCGCCCTCGACCTCCCCGCGGCCACCGCCTCCCGCCTGCTGGACGTGCACGGGTCGCTGACAGCGAGAGGGATCGTCGACGCGGACCTGACCCCCGTCCCGGGTCAGAAGGGACTGTTCACCGGCGCCTCCGGGGACGCCACCAGGTTCCGCACCGTCTCGTCGGACGAGGTGGGCCGTGGTGCCCGCCTGGACCGGGACCAGATCGAGAAGGTCGCGCGGGAGACAGCACTCGACCTGGTGCGCCAGGTCGACGTGCCGGGGCACGGCAGGAAGAACCTGAAGGTGATCCTGGACCTTGCCGATCTGGACCTGCACACCAGACTGTGGCTTGAGCACGCCATCGACCGCCAGCTCGCACTCACCGGACGGTCGAGCGAGCTGCGACCCCGGCTGCACATCGAATGACCGCGTGAGAGGACACACCGTGAACGTCACCGCGCTCTGGCAGGAGCTCCTGACACAGCAAGACGTCGAGGACGCGCTCGAGGTCGCCGAGATCATGTCCGAGGCACCGGTCGACGGCCTGGGCGCAAAGCTGGGGGGTGTCACGGATCTCGCCCTCGGGGCGGTGCTCCGAGACCCCACGTCCGCGGATGACTTCGCCGCCCTGCTGCTCCCGATGGCGCAGCGTGCCGTGGACGATCCGGATGCGATCCATGTGGACGGCCGTGGCGTGATCGGCGCGACGACCCTGCTGTCCTGCCTCGGCATCACGTCTCCTCCGGCCGACGCACCGGAGGGCCTCGCGGAGCTCTGGATCCCCGGCGCAGTCGCAGCCGTCCCCACCATGCCGACCTCGGACCGCAACGACTGGGGCTTGATCTGCCTCGCTCACGGACTCGACGACTCGGTCATCGGGTTCACCGGCGGCACGCTCCCGGACTTCGTGCCGGGAGACGTGTTCGGGCCCGACAAGTCGGCGTTCGCGCGCTACCTCGTTGCGGCTGCTTCAGCCGACGCCAGCATCGAGGACGTCAACCCGGCGTGGACGTCCTTCGTTGTTGACTTCCCGGCGGCGCTGGAGACAGGGTCGCTCCGGATGTCCTGCCTGCTGCACGCCGGCCATGCGGTCTACACCAGGTTCGGGGGGCATCGTCCCGACCAGGTGCTGGACGCGATCCGAGCATTCGTCCGGGCCGGCATGGAGCTGTGAGCACCCGATGAACCCCACCGACGTCCGGCTGGTGCTCGCACCCGGGCTGGGGTACGACGACGTCGCGCGGGCGCTCAGCGACTGGGACGGCGGCCCGACCGACCACCATCCCTGGCTCGGCGGCGAACCGGTCTCCGCGCGCTGGACCCGGGGACAGCACGAGGTGCGCTACTCGGCCAACCCCGCGATCGGGCTCCGGGTGGTGGAGGGGTCGGGGCTGGACGGGATCGCTCTCCCCTCGATGGCGGCGGCCGATGCGCTGCGGCTGGCCGGCTCGGCGGTGGAGCAGGAGGCCCTTCTGGGCGCCACGGCGCTGGAGCTGTTGACGCCTGCGGCTCGGGCTCGACGCGGTCCGGGTCGGAGCGGAGCGGATCGCCGGCCGTCGCGCCGAGCACGCCGACCGCGACCCGGTGTTCGGGCTGCTCGGTGACGCGGCGGCCCGTCGCCAGGTGCTCCGCGGGTTCCTCGCCGAGCCACCGCCGCAGCGCAACCGCCGGCTCGACGTCGTGCGCGCTGCCCTGGCCGACGACGACTGGGAGGTGCGCTGGTCGGCGGTGATCGGTGCCCACGACCTCGGGCTCTCGGAGACGGCGCTCGCCGTGCGCCGCTGCCCGGTGGGGGACGCACCCGACCGCGACCAGCGTGAGGTGCTGGAGGTGATCCGCGACGTCGTCGGGCACCGGCTGACCGGCGGTCGCTCGACCACCCCGGGTGCTGCCGAGATCGCCGCGGTCCTCGACGGCGACGACACCGATCCCGGCCCGCCGTCGCTGCTGGTCGCCGCGCTGCGCCGTACGACGCCGGACGAGCCGGAGGTCGACGCACCGGAGGGCTTCGTGTGGGTGGCGGCCGAGCCACACTGGCTGGGCGGCAACCGCACCCCGGCCAGGCTGGTCACGCCGGCGGCGCCGTACGCTATCGCGGCGGCGCCCGTGCCTGACGTACCGGCCGCACACGTGCACCAGCGGCTCGCGGACCTGTCCGCCCAGATGGGCCACCCGTGCCGGCTGCCGACCGCCGACGAGCTCGAGATGGCCGTCCGCGGGCCCGACGCACGCCGTTTCCCCTGGGGCAACGCCCGCGATCCCGGCTGGCGGCTGGCCCGATCGCCGTGGGGTCTTGCCGACCCGCTGCTGGAGCCGGAATGGGTCGCCGGCGAGACCGCGGCGGCCCTGCCGTCGAGCCGGCACGGCTGCGGTGCGGCACCCGAGCGCAGGCCGACCGCATCGCTGCGCGCGGTGCTCGGCGACTGACCGCTCAGGCCGGTGGCTCGGCGATCGAGACCAGCGCGTCCGAGACCAGGGTCAGCACCTCGTCGAGTCCGGCCGCCGCACCGAGCTCGTCGGTCTCGGCATGGGCGCCCCTGATCACCAGCACGCGCGCGCGGATGTCGGTGGCGGCGCTCTCGGGCTCGATCCACGCCCGCACCACCACGGTGCCGATCCGGGCGCGAGAAGGGCTCACAGGAGCAAGAGTCTCTCGGCCAGGGTCACAGGGTCGTCACCGGCAGGGTCACGAGGGCAGAAAGCTCAGCACTCGGTGCGATTCCCATCTCGTCGTGGAGGAGCCGCTGGTACCGCTCGAACGAGCGCTTGGCCTCGATCCGGTTGTGCTCGGCCAGGTGCGCCTCGATCAGGGCCCGCTGCGCGCTCTCGCGCAGCGGCTCGAACCTGACCACGTTCATCGCCGCCTCGACGGCGTCACCGAAGCGGCCGACCGCGATCAGCTCGCGCACCACGGCCTCGAGGCCGTGCAGCAGCCGCTGCCGGATCCGCTCGCGCTCGCAGATCACCCACTCGTCGTACCAACCGGGCAGGATGTCAGCGGCCTCCGGGTCCCACGCCACGATCCGGAGGTCGGCGACCGACACCTGGCCCTCCGACAGCCGTCCCGCCCAGTCGCACAAGGCGTTCACGTCGGTCTGGGTCCCGGGCCGCAGCGACAGGGTCCACTTGTCGGCCAGCAGGAGGTCGATCCCGGCTGTCTTGACCCGCCAGACCGCCGAGCGCAGGTTGCCGGCCGCACGCTCGTCCGACCCATCGGGCCACAGGGTGCCGGCTGCCTGCCGACGGTCGACGCGGCCCCCGTGCAGCGCGATGAAGGCCAGCAGCCGTTTGCTGCCCTCGGGGACGTTGAGCCGGTGTCCGGCCCTGACGACGTAGGGGCCGCCCACCAGGCAGAGCATCTCGGAGCCGGCCGACAAGTCAGCCGAGGGCGCGGGGGAGGTGATCACAGAGGACACAGGGCATCAGGTTCGGTGAGGTTCCGGCACGGTACCCGGGCGGGTGTCACGCCAGCGTCACAACCGCGTCACCACCGTTGCGACGCCCCCGTGACAACGACCGGGCACGCTGGTTGCGGCGTGATCGAAAGGAGCCACGATGAGCAACGAGGCGGAACAGCACGGCGGTGGTGACCCGGCCGGGGATCCGCAGAAGGATGGCTGCAAGCCCTGCGATCTCGGCGACGTCGAGGGGATCGCCTGCAAGGCCAAGCGCTACGCGAAGCAGGCCGAGGTGATGACCCAGGTCGCCACGGACCTCGACGGCTACAAGACGCAGTACGACGAGGCTCGCAGTGCGTTCGGGGATGCGTGGGAGGCGACCGCGGCCGAGATCGCCGCGATCCGGGCCCAGCTCGACGACATCTACAAGGCACTGACCTGCCGGCTCTCCCCGGAGCAGAAGAAGTGCCTGGACGAGGCGGCCGAGAAGGAGTTCGAGGTCATCGATGCGTGTGCCCCGCCCTCCGGTTGCTGCGTCGGGGACTGCGAGTTCGACGCCACGGTCGGCGAGGACGACGACGCCACCTCCCTCGGTGCGCGGATCGACGCCTACCGGCGCAAGACCGCCGCGGACGTCGCCTGCTTCCTGTCCCTCGTGGGCGAGGCGAAGACCCGGGCCGACCAGGTGGCCACGCTGAAGCTCGAGGTCACCGCCCTGGCGACCGACTCGGCGGCGATCGACGCGACCAAGCTGCCGCGGTGGTACGCGCGCTGGCTGATCGCGGACCACCAGCTGCAGCTGGGCCGCCTCGGCCACGGCCTGGCCACGGTCATGGCGTACGGCGACTGCCTGTGCAAGCTGCTGCAGTGCATCGCCAAGGGCTGGGACGCGATCGCGGTGCTCGAGGGTGCGCGGGCCGAGCTGGCATGCCTGGAGGCGGCGACCAGGACCGAGTGCGAACGCCGTACCGCCGGCGTGCTCGTCACCATCCTCGACGCCTACGAGTGCTGCATCGACGGCGCCGAACCCGAGCCGCCCTGCCAGGACAAGGGGACCGAACCGGAGCAGACCGCCGTGGGCACCTGACCCGTACGGCGGAGTGCCGCAACCACGGCCCAGGCCCCAGCAGCGAGGTCGTCGGGCGTCGGGGCCTGCCCTAGGTTGGGGTCATGGAGATCGAGGAGCTGCTCCTTCCCGGGGTGGGACTGCGCTACGAGTTCGTCAACCACCGCGGCGCCCGAGTGGGTGTTCTCGCTCTGCGCAGCGGTGGGTTCGAGGTCTCGCTCTACGAGGGGACCGACCCCGACCTCGCTACGTCGACGATCCATCTCGATCCTCAGGAAGCCGACGCGCTGGCCCAGATCCTGGGAGCTCCCCGGATCTCCGAGCGGTTCGCCGACCTCACCCGCGAAGTGCCAGGACTGTCCGCGAGACAGGTCGAGATCGAGGCCGGCGGCCCCTACGCCGACCGGCCGCTCGGCGACACCAGGGCTCGCACCCGCACCGGCGCGTCCATCGTGGCCGTGGTGCGGGGCGACCACGTCATCGCGTCGCCCGGCCCCGCGGAGATCCTGCGGGCAGGTGACGTCCTCGTGGTCATCGGGACCGAGGACGGTCTGTCTGCAGTCGTGAGCCTGATCGCCTCCGACTGACGTGGAGGTCTCGACAGGATTGCTCCTCGAGCTCGGCCTGCTGCTGCTCGTCCTCACGGTGCTCGGCTCCGGGGCCCGCAAGGTGGGCCTCTCCCCGATCCCGCTCTACCTGCTGGCAGGGCTGTTCCTGGGCGACGGCGGGCTCGCACCGGTGCCGGCCACCCATGACTTCGTCGAGGCCGGCGCCTCCATCGGTCTCGTGCTGCTGCTGCTCGTCCTGGGGCTCGAGTTCACCGTCGACGAGTTCACCACCAGTCTGCGTCGACACCTCAGGTCAGCCGTGGTCGACCTCGTCCTCAACGCGACCCCCGGAGCGCTCGCCGGCTGGTGGCTCGGCCTGGACACCGTCGGCATCGTGGCGCTCGCCGGCGCGACGTACATCTCGTCCTCGGGCATCGTCGCGCGGGTCCTCGGCGACCTGAACAGGCTGGGCAACCGGGAGACGCCTGCCGTGCTCTCCGTCCTGGTGCTCGAGGACTTCGCGATGGCTGCCTACCTCCCCGTGTTGACGGTCCTCGCCTCGGGAGGCACATGGTGGCAAGCCGTCATCGGCGTCGCGGTGGCACTGGGTGCGCTGAGCGGCGCTCTGGTGGTCTCCCATCGCTACGGGCACCGGATGGGGAGGTTGGTCTCGCACCCGGATGCCGAGCAGCTGCTGCTGAGGGTGCTGGGTCTGACGCTCGTCGTCGCCGCGTTCGCCGAGTACGTCCATGCCTCCGCCGCGGTCGGAGCCTTCCTCGTCGGCCTCACCCTCACCGGTGCTGTGGCGGTCCGGGCGAGGGCCGTCCTCTCGCCCCTGCGGGATCTGTTCGCGGCCGTGTTCTTCCTGGCCATCGGTCTCTCGGTCGATCCCAGTGACGTGCTGCCGGCCCTCCCGGCGGCAGCCCTGCTGGCGGTCGTGACCGTGCTGACCAAGATCGCAACCGGCTGGTACGCGGCCGGCCGCGAGGGAGCCGGACCTCAAGGACGGTGGCGCGCCGGGACGGCACTGACAGCGCGCGGCGAGTTCTCCCTGGTGATCATCGGTCTGGTCGGGATCCAGTACGCGTCCCTGGGCGACCTGGTGACTGCCTACGTCCTCGTGCTCGCCATCGTGGGTCCGTTGTTGGCTCGGGCACCAGCCCCGAACCTGCTCCCAGGGCACCGGGCGGCGTAGACCGTCGTGGATGTCGACACCGTCGGCATGGCGTGCCTGGGAGAGGATGGGGCGCGCACCGCGCCTTCTCGCTCACCGTTCCACCTCTGCGTCCAGATTCGGAGTGACGTCGATGCCCACCCACGAGATCCTGATCATCGAGGACGACGAGCGCATCGGGTCGAGCCTCCTGCGCGCACTCAGCGGCTCCGGCTACCGGACGCGCTGGGAGCGCTCAGGTGCTGCCGGGATCGACGCGTGCGCCGAGACCACACCGGACCTCGTGCTCCTCGACCTCGGGCTTCCCGACGTCGACGGCCTGGAGGTCTGCCGGCAGCTGCACGACCGGTGTCCGCAGGTCGTGATCGTGGTCGTCACGGCCAGGGACGAGGAGCTCGACGTGGTGGTGGGCCTGGACGCCGGAGCCGTCGACTACGTCACCAAGCCCTTCCGCCTCGCCGAGCTCCTCGCACGGATCCGCGCGCAGCTGCGCCGCAACGAGTCCTCCCCGGCCGCGCCGAGCGAGTACGGCGACCTCCGCGTCGACCGAGGCGCACGGCGGGCGTGGTGCGGGGCCGAGGAGCTGGAGCTGCGGGCCAAGGAGTTCGACCTGTTGACCCGCCTGCTCGACGACGCGGGCGCGGTCGTCACCCGCGAGACCCTGATGAGTGACGTGTGGGACGAGCACTGGTTCGGCTCCACCAAGACGCTGGACTTCCACATCGCCTCCCTGCGCCGCAAGCTGGATCCCGGTGCCTTCGACGGCGCCGGCAGCCGCATCACCACCCTGCGCGGCGTGGGCTACCGGCTCGAGATCTCATGAGACGGCGGATCCTCGTGGCGATCCTCTCGGTGACCTTCATCGCCATCGCCCTGTTCGCCATCCCGCTGGGGATCGTGGTCGGCCAGCTGGTGGGGGAGGACGCCGCCCTGAAGGTCGAGCGGCAGGCGGTCCTGGCGGCGCGCCAGGTCCCGGCCGACTTCGCCACGCGCAGCGACCCCGTCGAGCTGCCGACGGCCACCGACGGGGTGCATCTCGCCCTGTACGACGCCGAGGGCATGCTCGTCACCGGCGTCGGCCCCGCGGTGGTCGAGGCCGAGCTCCGAGGTTCCCTCGCGAACCGCGTCATCGACGCGGAGCCGACCGGCCGACGGGTCGTGGCGGTCCCGGTCGCGGCCGACGAGCAGGTGATCGGCCTGATCAGGGCCGAGCAGCCGACCGCCTCCAGCGACCGACGCACCCTGAGCCTGCTCGCGTTCCTCGGCGGGGTCGCGGTGGCGGTGCTGGTCGTGGGCGCGATCATCGGCTCCCTCCTCGCCGGTCGGCTCGCCCGGCCGGTACGACGACTACGCGACGCCGCCGTCGAGCTCGGCCGCGGCAACTTCACCGTCCAGCCACCCCTGAGCAACATCCCGGAGATCGACGACGCGGGGGCCGCACTGGTCACCACCGGCGCCACGCTCGACGACCTCATCTCCCGGGAGCGGGCGTTCAGCGCCGACGCCTCACACCAGCTCCGCACCCCGATCGCCGGGATGCGCGCCGCCGTCGAGACCGAGCTCCGCTTCCCGCGCGAGGACCACGAGCGCCTCCTGCACGAGGTGCTCACCGACCTCGACCGGCTCGAGATCACCATCACCGAGCTGCTGAGCCTGGCGCGCACCCCGAACGTCGCCGACACCGCGCTGCACGTCAGCGAGGTCGTCGACGAGCTCGCCGCCGTGTGGGCCCCCCGCCTGGCGCAGCACGGCAGGACCCTGTCCGTGGACGTCCCCGGCCAGCCGCCGGCCGTGTGGGCGAACGCGTCGATGCTCAAGCACGTCCTCGACGTACTCCTCGACAACGCCCTGCGTCACGGTCGGGGAGAGGTCCGCCTCGTCGTCACCTCGGGCGGTCCCCAGGTGACCGTGACGATCACCGACCAGGGCGGCGGCTTCGACCCGTCCCCTTCCTCCGGCACAGGTCCGGACCGGACCCACGGGCACGGGCTCCTGCTGGCCACCCGGTACGCCGAGGCGATGCTCGGCCGCCTGGTGGTCGGCACGGCCGGGTCCACCAGCCGGGTCGACGTCGTGCTGCGTCGTGCCTCGGATGCGAGTTCTCTCCCTCCGCTGGCCTAGCCGCACCCCCGCGCTGGCCGTCGCCCTCCTAGCGTGAGGTGAACGGCCCACGAGGAGGAGCACATGGACACCACCCCGGCCATCGAGTTCGAGAAGCTGACCCATCGCTATGACCGGACCCCCGCGCTGCAAGGGCTCGATCTGCGCATCGAGCAGGGGGAGATCTTCGGTTTCCTCGGCCACAACGGGGCCGGCAAGACGACGGCCATCAACATCCTCACGACGCTCCTCGAGCCGACCTCCGGCACGGCCCGGGTGTGTGGACGCGACGTGGTCGCCGAGCGTCGAGAGGTCACCAGGTGCATCGGCTACCTGCCCGCCGAGGTCCGGATGTACGGCCACCTCACCGCCGCCGAGAACCTCGAGTTCCTCGCGACGCTGTCCGGTGTCGCCAAGCCTCGGGCCGCGGCCCTGGAGACCCTGGCGTACCTGGGCTGCGCCGACCTGGCCCATCGCCGGGTCGGCACCTTCTCGACCGGGATGCGCCAGCGCATCGGCGTCGCCCAGGCCATCGTGCACCGTCCCCAGGTGCTGCTGCTGGACGAGCCGACCGCCGGCCTCGACCCCTTCGGGGTCCGGCAGCTGCGCGAGACGATCCTGCAGCTCAACCAGGAGCTGGGGATGACGATCTTCATGAACACCCACCTGCTCGCCGAGGTCGCCAAGGTGTGCACGTCGATCGGGGTCCTCAGCCACGGCGAGCTCATCTACCAGGACTCGATCGAGGAGACCACCCGGAGGTTCCCGGACGAGTCGTCCCTCGAGGACATCTACGTGCAGATGGGTGGCGCATCCGCGTGATCGCCACCGTCACGTCCCACCAGATCCTCGCCATGCGCCGCCAACGCACCCTTGCGGCGGTGCTCTTCGTGCTCGTCCTCTCCACTGCCCTGGCGGGCCTCCTCGGCTGGTCCAGCCAGCGGACCATCGTCCGGGTCTTCGACGAGGCCACCCGGCTCCTGGCGGTCGACGGGCGACCGGCCCCACCCAACCCGTTCCTGCTGAAGCCCAGCCTGTCGCTGCTCTCGAACATGCTCGTCTACATCCCCCTGATCGGGGCGCTGCTGGCCGTGCTGCTCGGGCACCTGAGCATCGTCGAGGAGGAGAGCGCCGGTCTGGGTCGGCTGTTGTTCTCCCGCAGCATGTCGCGGACCCAGTACGCCGTCGGCAAGGTCCTCAGCATCGCGATCGTGCTGTGCGGCGCGCTGGTCGCGAGCCTCGTCGTCAGCGCCGGGTCCGTGCTCGCCGTCAACCGGGCACTCTCGGGCGGCGACCTCGCCCGACTGATGTTGTTCTATGCGCTGTCGTGGCTGTACCTGATGGCGTTCGCCCTGATCGGCATGGTGACCGTCCTGGTCACCCGCTCCAGGTCGCTGGCGCTCCTCACCGGCATCGGCGCCTGGCTGGTGATCACGTTCGCGATCCCGCAGTTCACCGCCGGGCTCCGACCGACCCAGTCCCTCAACCCCGTCGTCGAGCAGATCGGGCTCTCCCAGGCGCTCTTCCGCCTCACCGCCCATGCCCAACCGTTCTCGGTCGTCGAGCAGTACAAGGCCGCCTCCGGCGTCATCCTCGACACCGCGACCGCCGAGTCAGCACTCCACACGCTCGCCCGGACGATGCCCCTCCTCGGCCTGGTCGTCGCCCTGGTGCTCCTCACCATCAGGCTCGTCCACACCCACGACTACTCCAGGAGCGCCCACGATGACTGAGGCACGCACGCGGGTGCTCGCCATCGCCCACCACGAGTACCGCGCCGCCGTGCGCAGCCGGGTGCTCGTCGTCCTCCTCCTGCTCCTGGTCGTCGTCACGGCCGCGTCCGTCTACGTCGCCACCGCCGGCTACGCCAGCAGCCTGGCCAACTACGACGCCTATCGGGCAGCAGCCCAGGCCAGCGGGCTCGACCGCATCGCGCCCTCGCCGCTCGCCCCGCTCTCCCTGCTCCAGGGAGGACTCGAGTACCTCGAGATCATCGGCGCGGTGATCGCCATCGCGCTGGGCTACCTGACGGTCTCCCGCGACCGGGTCAACCGCACGACCCCGCTGCTGCGCTCCCGTCCCGTCACGTCCGGTGAGCTGGCGACCGGCTGCTTCCTCGGAGCGATGGCCATCTTCGCCACCCTCGTCGCCGTCACGGCCCTGGTCGGGGTCCTCAGCATCGGGCTGATCGGCCATGACTGGCTCAATGCCTCGGAGGCGTTCCAGCTCGTCCTCGCCTACCTGGCCGCGCTGCTCTACCTCGGTGCCTTCTACTGCCTCGGCGCCATCGCCACGGCCAAGGCGAAGGTCTCGGCCAACGGCCTGATGATCGCCCTCGGCATCTGGCTGCTCGTGGTGCTGGTCCTGCCCCAGATCGGCGACACCCTCGATGCCGACAACCAGCTCCCCGGCGGGCTGTTCCAGGCCCTGACCCTCGATCGGGACGGCGAGACCGCCGTCATGGCCAAGTTCCCCGGCTACGAGAACACGCGGACCGGCATCGAGGAGGCCTCGTTGGCCAAGCACTTCGAGCGTTTCGCCTTCGCCATGACCGACGTGAAGGAGCGCTACCGACCCTTCGACCTCGCGTGGCTGCTGAACGAGACCCGCAACAACATCGCCTGGCTCGTGGCGTACTCGCTCACCCTCTACCTCGGCCTGCGCCGCACGTTCCGGTACGACACCCGACACTCAGGAGGCACCTCGTGACCACCAAGCCCCAGCACGACGGCTCCCGCCGCCTGCGCACCCGCACCCGGGTCGCCGCACTGGCCGTGACGGCGGTGCTCCTCGGGGTCCTCGCCGGCTGCGGTGGCTCCGACGACACGGCCACCCCGGACGCCGGGACGAGCGCCGGATCCGGGCCCCAGATCCTCCCGGTGAAGGACAACCCCATCAAGAACACCTCGAGCGTCGAGGCCCTGACCATCGACGAGGTCCTGGTCGAGAACAACGAGGACGACGCCGGCGACGCCACCGCCGACCACCTCGAGATCTCCATGTCCAACACGGGATCGAGCGACCTGACGGGCTTCGAGGTCTACTACACCTTCACCGATCCCAAGACCGGTGACACCGAGAGCTACTACGCAGAGCTTCCGGACACCTTCACCATCGCACCCGGCGGCCAGCGGACCGCGCACTTCGACAACACCGGTGCCACCGACCACTTCCCGGTCAGTGACTTCAGCCTCTACTACACCGACACCAACGCCCTCGACGTGACCGTCGAGGTCAGCGCCGCCGACACCGCCACCCAGACCGCCAGCGTCACCAAGGACGCCGGCGGCCCCGAGACCGCCGACTGACCACGGGTGCGCAGGACGACCCGACCCGGGCACGCCCACTCGTTCAGACGGCCGCATGGTGCCTCCGGCCGCCGCTCACCTCGCTGTGAGCACGGCTGATCTCGGCCCACCGCCAGGCGAGCACGCGGGCGACGGCCTCCAGTGCGATCCCGCCCGACATCTTCGAGGCGCCGCGGGCGCGGTCGGTGAAGGTGATGGGGACCTCGGTGAGGGTGAGGCCGGCCCGGTGCGCCCGCCAGGTGTTCTCTATCTGGAAGCAGTAGCCGTTGGAGGTGCTGGCGAGGACGTCGATGTCGCGCAGTGAGCGGGCTGTGAAGGCCTTGAACCCGGCGGTGTTGTCGTGCACCGGGACGCCCAGCACCACGTGGACGTAGAGGTTGCCGAGCCGGGAGAGGAGCCGTCGCGACCATGCCCAGTCCTCGACCGAGCCCCGGGCGACGTACCGGGACCCGATGGCGATGTCGGCGTCGTCCAGGGCCGCGACGAGAGCTGGGACCATCTCCGGTGGGTGGGACAGGTCGGCGTCCATCTGGACGATGGTGTCGAAGCCGTTCTCGAGTGCCCAGCCGAACCCGGCGCGGTACGCCGCGCCGAGCCCCAGCTTCTCTGCTCGTTCGAGCAGGTAGACCCGACCGTCTGTGTGGGAGGCCGCCCTGATGCGTTCGGCGGTCCCGTCGGGGCTCCGGTCGTCGACGAACAGGACGTGCGCCGTCGGCGACGAGCGCCGCACCCGGGTGAGCAGCTCGGTGATGTTCTCGGCCTCGTTGTAGGTGGGGATGACGATGATCGTGTGTCGGATGCTGGGCATGGTTGCTCCTGATGAGGGTCACGCAGTGGGTGAGGACGTCGTGGAGGCAGGGCGTGCGGCCAGTCGGTGGAAGACGAGGCGGCCGTCGACGTCGGCCACCTCGCGGTAGTGGCTGGCGAGCGCGACCTGCGCGGTGGTTGCGTCGATGCCCCAGGCGTGGAGGCTGCTGCCCGTGGTCACGACCCAGTCGGGGCGGGTCGTGCCGGCCAGGACCTGCGTCAGGTCGCGCAGGTCCGGATCGCGCACCTTGACCGGCAGGCTCCAGAGCTGGCGATAGGGGCTGCTGAGCCCACTGGCTCGCAGGATGTCGGGGTGACCGTAGGCGATCACCGCGGTGTCGCCCGGCTGCTTGTGAAGCGTGAGCCATGAGGCGACGGGATCGCTCCCACCGAACGTCGTCGGCCGGGCGGCCACGACGCCGATCCCCGTCAGGCTCGCCACCAGGGCATAGGCCAGGACGACCACCAGCGCGGGCGGGACCGGACGGGTCACGGGAGGTCTGCCTGCTTCGGCGGCCCGGTCGGTGGTGCCGGCACACACGGCGGCCACGGCGAGGACGAGGCCGGGCACCAGGACGACCAGGTAGTGCAGCCAGTAGCTCCCGCCGGCGACGATCGAGACGGACTCCCAGCCGAGGAGGGCGAGTGCGGGGAGCCGGAGGTCCAGGGCGCCCGGCGCTGGCCGGCGGCGCAACCGCACGACGAGAAGGGCGATGATCGCCGGGGCTCCGCTGACGGCCAGGCTGGTCAGGACGTGGTGGAGCCTCGAGGTGGTCGCCGGGCCGGCGGCGGAGTTGATGACGGCGGTGGCCTCGACCCGGAAGGTCACGACTGCGTCCCACAGTCCCGGCAGGGTCGTCCCCAGGCTCAGCGCGTGGGCGAGGACCACGCTCACGCAGACGAGGGCCCCCGCTGCGGCAGCAGCCAGCTGCTGCCCGGCGCACGCGAGTCCTCGACGGCGGGCGGTGCCGAGCACCAGCACCGCTGTCAGGACCAGTCCGTCCACCTCGTTCTGCTTGACGAGGACGGCGGCGGCCGCCGCCGCGCCGGCCGCCGCGAACATCAGCCACGCCGCGGACCCGGCCGCGGCCGCCGTACCCGCGCGCAGCAGGCGTTCGACGCTGAGCAGGACCAGGGGGACGGCGATCAGCTCTCCGTTGACCTCCAGGGCTCCGAACATCGGGTCGACCAGGAAGAGCGCTGCGGTGCCGGCCGTCAGGACGGGTGCCCAGGCGGCCGCGCGCCCCCGTGGCACCGACAGCGCGCCGATGCGGCCGGCCAGCACCACCGAGAGCGCCACCAGGCCAGCGCCGAGCAGTCGCAGTGCGACGGTGCCGCCGAGGTGGTCGGCCAGGGAGAAGAAGTCGAGCAGCAGGGGAGGGCGGTCGACCCAGTAGTTGCCGTAGAGCGAGCGGCCCGGCGCCCATTGGGAGGCCACCAGCAAGAAGCCCCCCTCGTCGGACCCCAGTCGCTGTGCCACGAACGGCAGCCGCACCATCAGTGCTCCGACGGCGATGAGCCCGACCCAGGTGCTGGACGACCAGGTGCGGGGTGACGGCGACCACGACGCCGCGGTCGCCCCTGCGGACCTCGACATGATGGGACGCTGCTGGGTCGTCGTCACGTGCTCAGCGTGTTGCCCCGCCCCTGCCAGCGACCTGACTGATCGATCGGGTGTGCGTCCCGGCCCGCTCGGACCGGCGACAGTCAGGTGAGCAGCAGGCAGCCGGGCCTAGGTTCACGCCATGATCGCCGTCCTGACACCCCTCCTCCTCGTCCTCGGTCCGATCGCGTTGCTGGTCGCGATGGCCATCGTGTTCGCCGAGACCGGCCTGCTGATCGGGTTCGTCCTGCCCGGTGACTCGCTCCTCTTCACACTCGGCGTCCTCAGCGCCGGGGGTGTGCTGCACCTGCCCTTCTGGCTGGTGGCAGCCGGACTGCTGCTCGCCGCTGTGGCCGGGGACCAGGTCGGGTACCTGCTCGGCCGACGGTTCGGGCCCCGGGTGTTCAGCAGCACCCGGTCGCGCTTCTTCTCCCGCGCGCACGCCGAGCGCGCCCAGGCGTTCTTCGCCAAGCACGGACCCAAGGCGGTGGTGCTCGCCCGTTTCGTGCCGGTGGTCCGCACCTTCACCCCGGTGGTGGCCGGCGTCGCCCTGATGCCACGGCGCAGGTTCACCGCCTACAACGTCACCGGAGCCGTGGCCTGGACGACCGGCCTGCTGGCCGTCGGCTTCTACCTCGGGGGCGTGCCCGTCATCGCGGCACACGTCGACTTGTTCGCGATCGCCATGGTCGCCCTGTCGCTGATCCCCGCCGCGGCCGGGCTGCTGCGGCACCGGGTGACCGGCAACAGCCCGACGCAGCACCCCGCCGCGCCCAAGGTTGCGGCATGAGGAGCGCGCAGGCGTGATGTCGCGTCGCCATCGTCGGCACCCGATCCGCACGTCACAGGCCGAGCAGCAGCGCATTGCGTACGGCATCGATGGCCGCGTGCGCGAAGGCCGGTCCGGCCAGGTTGCGGCTGCGGCGCCAGGCGAAGGAGAGCGGCACTCCGATGAGGACGTGGACGGCCAGCAGCTCGGTCACCAGGAGCGGGAGGGGCAGCCCGGTCGAGACGGGCAGGTGCCAGAGCCCCCACAGCGCGGAGACGTAGACGGCCGAGAGCCAGTGACGCCCTTCGCCACCGTCCTGGTGGACGTGTGCGTCCAGGGCGCCACGGAAGGCGACCTCCTCGATGATGAACGTCAGGGGGAAGTACAGAGCCAGGTACTTCGCGACGGTCCCCAGGACGGCGAGGACGGGCACGGGTGTGCCGGTTGCGACGTGGATGCCGCCGAGGACGGCGGCCATGCCGCCGGCCCCGACCGCCATCGGGAGCAGGGCCGAGCGGAGCATGGCCACCGGTGTGGTCGCACGCAGCGCGAACGCGGCACCGACCGCGCCGGCCGCGGCTGCGGCGTACCAGCAGGTGAGCGACCAGTTGGCGCCCGGGAGCGTGCGAACCCCGTAGTAGACCGGTGCGGCGACCAGCACCGCAGCGAGGACGAGGCCGCGCCGGTCGAGGGCGAACCGGACGGAGTCGCGGACCCACAGCTCGCGCAGCGGTCGGCGCCGGACCAGGGTCTGGAACCCGATGGTCAGCGGGACGCCGACCAGCAGGTAGACCAGGTCGTCGGAGCAGAACAGATAGCCCAGCACCACCCACACCGCGACGAATCCGAGACCCTCGAGGACCCGTCGCTCCCGGCCGGCACGGACGGGTGGCGTGACCCTGCTGGGCGCGTGCGTGATGGAGGTCATGGCGATCCTCGTTCCCGGTCGGTGTGGGCGGCGCTGGTGGTGGAGGCGGTGACAGATGTCGGGTCAGTGCAGGTGCATGCGCCCACCGCCGTCGGCCACCCGGGTGGCGGGCATCCGGAGCAGGGCGAAGACCGCGAAGAGGGCGCCCATGACGGCAGCCCCGGTGAACCCGGCCGAGAACGCGTCGGCGGCACCGGCCGCGGTGGCGAGCGAGCCGGCGCTGCTGGCGACGGCGGACAGGACGGCGACACCGAGCGCGGCGCCGATCTCGTGGCCGGTCATCAGGAACCCGGAGGCGACACCGGCGTGCGAGGCGGGGATGCCGGCCATCGAGGTCACCGAGACAGGTACGAACACCAGGCCGACCCCGAGGCCCAGGACGACGAGGGCGGGGAGGATGTCCGGCCCGAACCGCGCGTCGCTGCCGGCGGTGGACAGCCACAGCGACGAGGCGACGGTGACCAGCAGTCCGACGGTTGCGACGACGCGCGGTGACAGGTGCGCCAGCAGGTGCCGGGCGACCAGGGTGCCGGCGGTGATGGCGAACGCGAACGGCAGGAACCCGAGCCCGGTCTCCAGGGCGGAGAAGCCGAGCACCGTCTGGACGAAGATCGAGGTCAGGAAGACGGCGCCGACCAGGATGCCGGTCACGCCGAGCATCACCGTCGTACCGGAGACCAGCGCCTGGAGCCTCCAGATGTGGGGCGGGAACAGCGGCCTGGTCGCACGCTGCTCGAGCCTGAGGAACGCGCCGAGCAGGACCGCCGAGACGGCCAGCGCCGTCACCGTGTGGACGGAGGCCCAGCCATGGGTGGCGGTGCCCGAGACTGCGTAGATGAGGGCGGCCAGCCCGCCGACGACGGTGGCGGCGCCGGGCAGGTCGAAGTCACGGGCACTGGGTCGAGGCGCGGTGTCCTGGGCGATGATGCGGTGGCCGACGAGCAGGGCGACGACCCCGATGGGCACGTTGATCCAGAAGATGGCCTGCCAGCCGGCCCACGTGGTCAGGGCGCCGCCGAGGAGGACGCCGGCGGCCACCCCGAGGCTGCCCACGGCACCCCACAGGGCGAGCGCGGTCCTGCGCTGGGCGCCGGCGTAGGTGGTCATGATCAGCGAGAGCGCCGAGGGGGTGAGCAGCGCCGCGCTGAGACCCTGGACGGCGCGCGCTGCGATGAGCTGGCTGCCGCTGTCGGCGAACCCGCTGGCCAGTGACGCGACGGTGAACAGTCCCAGTCCGGTCAGGAACACCCGACGGCGGGAGAGCAGGTCGGCGACGCGGCCGCCGAGGAGCAGGCCGCCGCCGGAGATCATCAGGTAGGCGGTGACCAACCAGGCGAGCTGGCTGCCCTGGAGGTGCAGCGCGCTGCCGATGGCGGGCAGGGCGGTGTTGACGACCGAGATGTCGACGACGACCAGGACCTGGGCGGTCAGGGCGACCGCCAGCAGCGCCCACGACCTCCTGGGGCCGCTGTCCTGTTCGGCTGTCGCGTCCTGGGGTGCGGGGTGGTGACCTTGCTTCGCGGCCGCAGGGGCCACGGGTCCTGGGTGGGCGGTGTGTGACATCGGGACTCCTCGGGTTGCCGGATGGCTGGTTCGGTCGGTCGGACGTGCGATCACTTCTGCTGCAGGGGCCTGTCGGTGCGCACCGCGGAGACGACCTCGAGGACGGCGCGGACCGACTCGGCCGCGGGCGCCCGGTCCGTGACCAGCCCGGCGTGGCTCGAGTGCACGGTGCGGTGGACGCCGTCGGTCGAGAGTGCTGCGAGCCGGTCCTGGGCCGCTGCCCAGCCGGCCCCGCCGAGTGACTCCGAGGCGGTGAGGACGGCGAGCGGCCGGTCGCCGAGCGTGGTGAGTGCCTGGGCCTGGGCGAAGACGTCGCGGACCACCGAGATCTCGTCGCGCTGGTTCCGGGCAGCATGGGCCGTCGAGGTGATCGCCTGGACCTGGGCGGCCGCCGGGGCGGGCAGGTGCGGCGCCGGGACCAGCCGGGCGAGCCCGAGACGGGCCAGGGCGGGGAGCAGCGCCAGCCCGCGCCGCATCGCGGCGTACTGACCGGGGTAGGCGGGGATCTCGGTGAACTGGTGGGGGCTGGAGCCGTCCAGGAGGACCATGCCGACGACCTGCTCGGGGAACAGGCTGGCGTACGTCATGGCGTAGGCGCCGCCGGTCGAGTGCCCGACCAGCACGAACGGCCCGCTCTCGCCGGCTGTCTCGAGCAGGGTGTGCAGATCCTCGGCGGCGGTCACGCCGTCCTGCGGTGCCGTCGCGTCCCCACTCCAGCCCTGACCGGCGCGGTCGTAGGCGCAGACCCGGGTGCTCCGGTCGACCTCGTCGGCGATCCTGGCCCAGGAGGCGGAGACGTCGCCCATGCCGTTGGAGAGCACGACGGTGGGGGCCCCGTGGCCGTGGCAGTCCAGGTGCAGCTCGTGGTCACCCACGTCGTACGTCGTCCCGGGGGCGGCGAGGGCACCCTGGTCACGGTGCAGCGCGATGCCTTCGTAGGTGGCACCGAGGGACGCGAGGGCCAGGAGCACCACGAGCGGGCCGAGCAGCCACCGTCCGGCGCCGGTGAGGGACCGACGGACCTGGACGAGCATCCACCCGGCCATCACCAGCACGACCGGCGGCCACACCCGGCTCAGCCAGGTCATGGCGTCGTAGCCCGGGGCGAGGACCAGCAACGCGAGACCGGTGGCGCCCATGACGGTCGCCGGGACGGCTGCCCAGCGTTGCGGTCGGCTGGTGTAGCGAACGGTCAGCGCCGCGACCAGCGCCCACCCGAGTCCGAACCCGACGAGCGCGGAGCCGGTGATGACGCTCTCGGTGGCGCCGGCGAACACCACCAGCGCCAGCACCCCGGCGGCCGCGGCGCCGACGGCGAGGGACCCGGCGATGAGGCGAGTCACGGGTCCTGACGCCGCCGTGGCCGCAGGTGCCGTGATGTCGTCTCGGTGACCGGTGGGGTGGATGTCGACGCTCATGGTGGTCTCGCTCTCGCAGAGGGGCTTCTGCTGACGAGCGTGCTCGCGAACGGGTGTGCTCACCCCGGTCAGATGGCCGGGATGTCGGGTCGTGGTCCGCCCGGTCAGCCGAAGGGCAGCTGGGCCAGCTCGCCGCGGGAGGTGACTCCGGTCTTGGCGAACACGTTGCGCAGGTGGAACGCCACGGTGCGCGGCGAGATCCAGCACTGTGCGGCCACGCCCTTGTTCGACAGGCCGGTGACGACCAGCTGCGCCACCTTGAGCTCCATCGGGGTCAGGTCCAGAAGCGTCGACGGGTCGCGCTTGCGCGCGGTCTCGCCCGAGGCGCGCAGCTCGTCGCTCGCGCGGACGACCAGGGGTTCCGCACCCAGCTCGGTGAACGTGGCCAGGGCTGAGCGCAGGTGGCTGCGGGCCTCCACCCGGCGCTGGTTCCGACGCAGCCACTCGCCGTAGGCAAGGTGCGTCCGGGCGTGGTCGTAGGGCCGGCCCCCGGCTGCACCCTGCCCGACGACACCGCTGCCCGAACCAGGCACCTCGGTCGTGCCGCCGTGGTGGGCGAGCGAGCTCTCGAAGAGCGCGCCCTGGTCCTCGGGTGCGGCGGTGAGCGCGCGACCGAGGTCGAGTGATCCGAGCGCCCACGGCCACTCGGTCGCGGCTGCGAACGGGGCCAGCTCCTCGACCCAGGCAGCGGCTCGTGCAGTGTCTGCAGCCCGGACGGCGGCCTCGACGAGGTCTGCTGCCGCCATCTGTCGCAGCCGCGGAAGGCGCAGGAGGGCGAGGTGGTGGAGCGCCTGCGCCGGGTCGCCTGCGTGGAGTGCCTGGGCGCCCCGCGCCCACTGGGTCAGGTCGTGCACCGGGTCACTGAGGATGCCCAGCGCACAGTCGGCCACGACGTCCTCGAGCTCGGCGAGCAGGGAGGCGTGGTCGGAGCGACCCTGGAGTGCGGCCAGCAGCGTCAGCCACGCCAGGGCCGACGCGGTGAGGGCCCGTGCGCCGACGCTGCGGCTCAGCGTGAGCGCCTCCTCTGCGGAGGCGCGCACCTGGGCCCACTGGCCGGCGACGAGCTGGGTGTAGGGGAGCCGCAGCAGCGCGTAGACGACGCCCATGCCGGCGCCGGCCTCTCGTGAGGTGGACAGCATCACCAGGTAGCAGCGTCGGGCTGCCTCGTCGTCCCCCAGGTGCAGGGCGGCGTTGCCGAGGTTGCCGATCACGTCCAGGTCGGTGACGTCTCGACCGGAGGCCAGCGCCTCGTCCAGGGCAGCGCGGGCGGCTCGCCAGTCTGCGTGCGCGGCGAGCGTCGTGGAGGCCAGGAGCTGCTTGAGGCAGCGGACCCGGGGAGTGTCGTCGGGGTGGACCTCGGCCGGGATCGTGTGCACGTCCAGGGTCGATCCGCTGTCGGCGCCGTAGTTGTGCATCACCGTCTCGGCCACGGCCATCTCGAGCGCCCGGACGGGGTCGATGTCGACGACGGCGCGGGCAGCCTCGACGAAGATGCGGTGTGCGGTGTGGGCGTCACCGACGTTGACCTCGATCCGGCCGCGCAGGCGGTCGATGTCGGCGCGCAGCAACGGGTCCTCGATGTGCTCGCGTGCCAGCGCCGCGAGGTGGGCTGCCCTGGTCGACTGGCCGGCCGCCCAGGCGTTGCGCGCTGCCGCGAATCGTCGCGCGGCCCGATCCTGCTCATCAGCGCTCACCTCGGCCGCGCGCTCGTAGGCGGCGGCCGCGGCCGCGAAGCCACCACGGTTCTGGGCCCGGTCCCCGACGCGGGCGAGCTCGCGGGCAACGGTCTCGTCCCAGCCCTCTGCCGCCAGGGCACGGTGCCAGACCCCACGGTCCTGGTCGCCCGCCCGGGCCAGTGCCGAGGCGAGCGCCTGGTGGGTCCGACGTCGTTCGAGGCTGGTCGCCCCCTGGTAGACCGCAGAGCGCACCAGCGGATGCCAGACCTTCACGGTGTCGCCGTCGAGGAGCACCAGACCGGACCTCTCGGCGACATCCCATGCGGACGGGCCGACATCGAGGCTCCGGGCGGCCTCTCTGGTGGTCGCCAACCGACCCGAGTCGTCGGCGGCCACGACGAGCATCAGTCTCTGCACCGGCGCCGGCATCCGCAGGACCCGGTCCAGGAACACCTTCTCGACCCCGGTGCTCATCAGCAGCCGGGTCGGCAGGGCGGCGGTGCCGTTGCGCTGCGCGGCGGTGAGCCCCGTCGGCAGCGCGAGCAGCGCCAGCGGGTTGCCGGAGGTCTCCTCCAGGAGCCGTCCTGCGACCGCGTCGGCAAGCCCGTCCCCGAAGCGCTCGGCGAGCAGGGACCCCACCGCGTCAGGCGCCAGGCCGCCGACGCGCACCGACGCGACTCCTTCGGGGACGAAGCCGGGCTCGTGACCGTCCCGGGCCGCGAACACCAGAGCGACCCGGTCGGCGTCGAGACGTCGTGACGCGAAGAGCAACGCCTCGGCGGAGGCGACGTCGAGCCAGTGTGCGTCGTCGACGAGGCACAGGATCGGCTCCTGCTCAGCCGCCTCGCTGAGCATCGACAGGGTCGCGACCCCGACCAGGAACGGATCGACCGCGGGACCTTCCTCCTGGCCGAACGCGGCCCGCAGTGCGCGCGCCTGCGGCGCCGGCAGCCGGTCCAGCAGACCGGTGAGCGGGCGCAGCAGCCGGTGCAGGGCGGCGAACGCCAAGGGTGACTCGGACTCGAGCCCCTGGGTGCTCAGCACGCCGACACCCTCGACAGCGGCACTGGTGGTGAGGTCCTCGAGCAGCGCCGACTTGCCGACGCCCGGCTCACCATGCAGCACCACGGCGCCGGCGCGGCCATGGCGGGCAGCCTGCACCAGGTCGGCCAGCAGCCCGCGCTCGACGTCTCGCCCGTGCAGCACCTGGCGACGGTACTACCGCCCGCCCGTGCGCGGCACGGCTCGCGGCGACGGATCGGGTGCACCATGGGGCCATGAGCATCAGGCAGCTGGGGCGTGACCGGTGGGTTCTGGCACGACTCGTCCTGCTCGCTCTCGCCTTCATCTCGATGTTCGTCCTCGTCTACGTGCTCACGGTCCGACGGCTCGAGGGGCGACTGCTGGGAGATGCCTCGCTGCGCGGCGCCCTGTTGACCAACTCCACCTTCGCGGGCACGACCGGACGGGTGCTCGACGTGGTGTCGGTGGCGTCGTTGCTGGCGACCGTGGCGCTGATCGCCGTCATTGCGCTGGTCCGGCTGGCGCGGCTGCCGGGGTTGGCCGCCGTCGCGATCCTGGTGGGGTCGAACGTGTCGACCCTGATCCTGAAGGACTACCTGCTGGCCAGGCCCGACCTCGGGGCCGAGGAGATCGCACCCGCCACCTTGAACAGCCTGCCCAGCGGGCACGCCACCGCGGCGTTCTCCGCGGTCGTCGCCCTGATGTTCGTGCTTCCTCGCGAATGGCGCCTGATCACCGCGGCGTTCGGGACGGCGTACGCGACGGTCACCGGGCTGGCCACCATGTCCGCGGGGTGGCACCGGGCCGGCGACTCCATCGCCGCGTTCCTGCTGGTCGGGGTGTGGAGCACGATCGCGGCAGCGGTCCTGGTCGCCTCGACCGCTCCCTCCGTGACGCCGGAGGCACCGGCCGACCCACGGGAGAGACCCCTGCGACGTTGGCTCGAGGTCGCGTCGGTCGGCTGCGTGGCCCTGGGCGTGACGCTCGGCCTGGTGCTGACCGCGCTGCCGTCCGTCCGGGACACCGCGGCGGGTTCGCTGGCGGCGTTCCTGGCCGGCGGACTCCTGATCGCAGGGACGTCGACCGCGGTCCTGATCGCGGTGCTCGGCGCGCTCGACCTGACCGATCAGTCTGCGGCGCCCGCCGGGCCCGGCTAGGTCGAGGGCACACGAAGCGACGGCCCGACCGTGTCGACGGGCCGGTCTCGACGCGAGCCGGGGCCGCCCCGGGGACGGATGCGACGGATAGGGTCCTTCGATGACCTGGGTGACGACAGCGGCCGGCGTCGTGCTGATCGGGTACGCGCTGCGCGACATCTTCCACACCTTGTGGCACCCCGCAGGTTTCGGCACCCTGTCGCGCACCGTCTTCAAGCTCACCTGGCGGATGTCCAAGCTGGGCCGCCGTCGGTCGCGCTCGACGCAGCTGGCCGGGCCGCTGAGCCTCTTGGCCACGCTGGTGACCTGGACGTCGTTCCTGATCGTCGGGTTCGGTCTCGTCTATCTGCCCCGGATGCCGGACGACTTCTACTTCGGGTCGCCGCTGGCGCCGGGGATGTCGTCCGACGTCCTCGCCTCGCTGTACCTGTCGGTCGTCACGGTGGCGACCCTCGGCCTCGGTGACATCCTGCCGGCGACACCGCTGCTCAGGATCGTGGTCCCCGCCGAGGCGTTGGTCGGGTTCGTCCTGCTGACGGCCGGCATCTCATGGATCCTGCAGCTCTATCCCGCACTCATCCGTCGTCGGGCCCTGGCGCGTCGCCTGACGACCATGGGCCGGTGTCAAGCCGCTGACGTGGTGGAGACGGGGGAGCCCAGCGTCGCGGTGCAGTACCTGGAGGGTGTGCGTGGCGAGCTGGCCACGATCGAGATGGATCTCGTCCAGTACGCCGAGTCCTACTACTTCCGCGAGGTCCGTCCGGACACGTCCCTCGCCGCCTCGCTCTCGTGCGTCGCCGACCTGGTCGCCGCGGGGGAGCGTGCGTCGGCCCCGGAGGTGCGCAACGCGGCGAGGATGCTGGCCGCCGCCCTCGACGAGCTGTTGGCCCTGCTGCGACGCGAGCATCTCGGTGAGGTGGGTGGCGCGGCCGAGACGATGGCGGCCTTCGCCGCGGATCATCAGCAGCCCTTCCCCCACTGAGCCAGGGGTCGTCACCGGATGTCGGCGTCAGCCCAATCCGTCGAGGTACAGCGCCAGGACCAGGCCCAGTGCGACGGCGAAGCCGGTGGAGTACCCACTCTCCTTGAAGGCCTTGGGGAAGACCTCGATCGCCAACGAACCGACCACGGCGCCGCCGGCGAAGCTGCGGATCAGGCCGAGAGCCGACTCGGAGGCGCCTCCGAGCAGAAGGTTGCCGGCCAGGGCCGCGGCCGTGAGCAGCGCCGCTGTCGCGGCCCACAGCCCCAGCACGGCCGGCTTGGAGCGCCCACCGGCACTCATCTCGCGGGCACCACCGGCGGCCTCGGGGAGGTTGGAGAGAAGGATGGACCCGGAGAGGGCGGCGGCGCCGAGTGGTCCGGTGCTGATGAGGGCGACCCCGAGGGCCAGGTTCTCCGGGACTCCGTCGAGGGTGATCGCCGCCAGGAGGCCGCCTCCGTTGTCTGCGCCCCAGCGTTGCTTGACCAGGTGGTCCAGCGCAGCGAAGGTCACTGCGCCGGCCATGACGAGCGCCGACACCGCCCAGAACGGGGCGACGCGTGAGGCTGGCTCGATCAGCTCGAGCACCGCCGAGATCATGAGCGCGCCACCGGCCAGGGCGACGAGGAGCCCTTCGACGCGGTCGGGCAGTCTCCCGTAGACGCCCCAGGCCGCACCGGCGACGAGGGACCCGGACACCACTGCGATCACCAGCACGGTCACCATGACGACGCTCCAGGGCGGTAGGCATCGAGGCAGCCCCCGACGAGTATCGGACCGGTCATGAGTCGGTGGGTCGGGCTGTCGAGAGCTCGGCGAGCCGGATCAGGCAGTGCTGGCGAAGCGGCTCCGGAAACCCCTGCGCCAGGCGGTAGAACACCATCCGTCCGTCCTTGCGTCGAGAGACGAGACCGGCCGTCCGGAGCATCCGCAACCCGTAGCCGACCGCGTCCTCGGACGCATCGAGCGCCAGGGCCAGGTCGCCGACGCAGAGCTCGTCGGCTGCGTCGAGTGCGAACAGGAGGCGCATCCGGGTGGGGTCGGCGATGAGGGTGAGCACGCTGGTGACCCGGGCGGCCTCCGACGGCTCCGGGACCCGTCGTCTCGCACGAGCGACCGCCTGAGGGTCGACGGGGTGCGCATGGTCGGTCATGATCGTCCTCCAGGATCACCCGCATGACGGCACGGATGTCGGGTACATACGATAGGTCGCCGACAGGTGGCCAGCCAAGCGTGGAGGAGGTCGTCGATGACGACGTTCATGATCCTCCTCGTCGCCTCACTGGGCGCTGTCATGGCGCTCCGGCTGCTGGCCCGCCTGACCGCAGTCTCGGCCATTCCCTTCGCGGTCGAGCCCTGGCTGTCGGGGCACCCTCCGACCGAGCACGCCCTGTCGAGGCACCACGCTCGCTGGTACACCGCCAGCGTGGTGTTCCTCGCCTTCGACGTCGAGATGCTGTTCATGTATCCCTGGGCGGTCGTCGTCGGTCACCTCGGCGCCGGGGCGGTGATCGAGATGTTCGGCTTCCTGCTGATGCTGTTGCTGGCCGTCGGCTGGGCACGGCGCGAGGGTGCGTTCCGGTGGGCCTGATCGACTCCATGACGAGGGCAGCAGGCTCCCGCGCCCACGTCCTCGTCGCGGAGGTCCCGCGGGCGTTCCGGCAGCGGGTCGCCCTCGAGCGTGCGGTCGACGCCATGGGTTGGTCCAGCGCCGCGTCGGTGGCGGAGGCCGACGTCCTGGCCGTCGTCGGTGACCCCGGCGACGCCTACGCCGACGTGATCGAGCATGTGTGGGCACAGATGTCGGAGCCACGCGTGCGGCTCCACGTGCGCGACGAGGCTGAGGTGCCGGCGCGCCTGCACGAGGCGCGTGAGCAGCTCCGCGGCGGTGCGCGGCGTCTGACCGGGCCGGACCTCCGGCGTGGCTTCACGCCCTCCGCCGAGCCCATGGCGCCCGAGCACGGCGACCACGGCGAGCACGGCGACCACGGCGACCACGATGGGGGGGACGGGGGAGACGGGGGAGACGGCCACGACCACTCCGCGATGATGCCCGACGGGATCGCGCTGGCCGAGGGCGCCGAGGATCGCGACGGTCTCGAGATGGACGAGCTCCACCTGCCACTGGGACCGGTGCTGTCGCACTGGCCGGCCGGGGTCGTGCTGCGCGTCACCCTGCACGGTGACGTCGTCGCCGATGCGGAGGCCGAGCAGCTGGCCGGCGCGCCGGGCCCACTCGCAGACGACGACAGCGCGACCCGGGCGGCCCGTCTGCTCGACGCCGCGGCCTCGGTGCTGACGCTCGCCGGCGTCCCCGCCGAGTCGGCCCGGGCTCGACGGCTTCGTGACCGGTGCCTCGATGGTGACCCGGTGGGCGGTCTCGAGGTGGCCGAGCTCGGCCGGCGGGTGGGTCGGCGCCGGGTGCTGCGGTGGTCGCTGTCCGGGCTCACGGTCGCCGGCAGTCACGGTGGCTCCGAGCAGCTGCACGACCGGCTGACGGGCCTGTTCGACCTGGCGCGGGCCGAGCTCGACGGCGAGGCGGTGCGTCGCGTGAGCCCTGGGGTGCAGGCGTTGCCGGCGCTGGTGCGAGGACAGGAGCTGGCCGCGGTGCGGCTCTGGCTGGCGGCGATGATGCCGGACCTCGCCGCCCGCGAGGTGTCGGAGGCGACGGATGGCTGACACCGTGTCCCTCGCCTACGCGGTGCCGGTCATGGTGGGCCTGGCGGCGCTCTCGCTGTCGGCGGCCGGGGTGTCCGCGGCGTTGGAGGCCCGAGACCGGGGGCGTGCGATCCGGTCCGGGTTGCGCACGCCGATCCTGGAGAGCGCGCGCCTGCTGCGACAGCGCCCGCGCCGTACGGTCTCTGCGGACCGGCTGCTGTGGCGGTCAGCCTCCACGGCGGTCATCCCGCTGGCCGTCCTGATCGTGGCGTTCGTGCCCCTGGGTGCCCATGCGCTCGTGGACCACCCGCTGGGTGTGGTGTGGGTCAACGCGCTCGACGTGGTGGCCTGGGCGGTGATGTGGCTGCTCGGCTGGGGGGCGAACTCCGTGACCGGGCTGGTGGGCGGCTACCGGTTCCTCGCGGTCGCGCTGGCATACGAGCTGCCCCTGATGTTCGCACTGACCGCCCCGGCGATCGCGGCCGGCAGCCTGGACCTGGCGGAGATCGCCGCCGCTCAGGACGGCGTGTGGTTCGTGGTGTGGGCGCCGGTGGCGTTCGCGGCGTACTGCTGGGGCGTCCTGGGCTTCTCCCTGCGGCCACCGATGGACCCGGGTGCCGGCGCGGACGTCAACGGCGGGATCCTCGCGGAGCTGGCCGGGATCGACCGGCTGCTCGTGCTGGCCGGCCGCTACGCGCTGCTGGTCGCCGGCTCGGCGGCTGCGGTGCCGCTGTTCCTCGGCGGGGGAGGCGGCCCGCTGCTGGCCGGCTGGGTGTGGGTGCTGGTCAAGACCCTCGTCCTGTCCTGCCTGCTCGTGCTGGTAGGTCGCCGGGTGCCGACCCTGAGGCCCGACAAGCTGCTCGAGCTCGGCTGGGTGGTCGTGCTCCCGCTGGTCGTTGCGCAGGTCCTGGTCGTCTCCGTCATCGCTGTCGTCACCGACTGAGCCCGTGAGCCGAAAGGAGATCCGATGAACGCCGTGCTCGTCGACGTGGGGTTCTGGCTGTGCGCCGTGGTGTCCGTGGTGGCTGGTGCGCTGGTGTTCTACGTCGACTCGATGGCGCGGGCGACGTACGCGTTGGCGGTGTCCTTCGTCGCCGTCGGGGTGGCGCTCCTCCTGCTGGGACAGGCCTACATGGGGGCGATCGTGATCTTGATGATGGTCATGGAGATGGCGGTCATGGCCGTCTACATGGTCATGTTCATGGGCATGAACCCCGCCTTGATGCCGATGAGCATGGTGCACTCGCACCGTTCGTCGATCGCGGCGGGTGTCGGCACCTTCCTGGTCCTCGGCGCGGGTGCGCTGCTGGTGCCGTGGCCGACCCGACGGGGGGCGCCTGCCGGCGACGTCACGGCGGCGCTCGGTGAGGCGATCATGGAGTCGCACATGATCGTGATGATCGCGATGGGTCCGGTGATGGTGGCCACGATCGTGGCGGGAGTCGCGTTGTCATCGCACCGCACTCGCTACGACCGGCTCGGCGACGACCTCGATCGTCGCCCGGCTGAGGATCCACAGCCGGGGGGTGTCGGTCGATGACGTTGGAGACCGTGCTGCTCGTGGCCGCCGCGCTGATCGCGGTGGGGGTGTACGGCGCCCTGTCGCAGCAGGTCGTCGTGATGGTGATGATGGGCCTCGAGCTGATGATCAACGGCGTCATCCTGGCCGCGGGCGGGGTGTGGTGGTATCTGGCGCCGGACCCGTCCGGGCAGGTGCTGCTGCTCGTCGTGATCGCGGCGATGACCGTCGAGATGGCGATGGGCTTCGCGGTCGCCACCCTGCTCCACCGTCAGGCCGGGCACGACATGACCGACATGGCCGGGGAGCTGCACGGCTGATGCTCGACCTCACTCTCGTCGCCCTCGTGGTGCTGCCGACCGTCGTCGGGGCGGTGCTCCTGCTGGTCGGCCCCTCGGCGGACCGGGTCGCCGCGCCGGTCGGCGTTGGATCGGCCGCGCTGCTGGCGTTGGGGGCGTTCGCGGTGTCGTTCCCGGCGGCGGCGCGTCCCTCCGTGGCCGCGCCGTTCATGGCCGGATCCGAGCTGGGCCTGGCGGTGGACGGCCTGGCCGCGCTGGTGCTGCCGACGGTGGCGGTCGTGGCGGCGCTGGTGCTGCTGGCCGCGACCGGCACCCCCGAGCTGCGCACCGCGCGGTTCCACGGGCTGATGCTGCTCTTCGTGGCGGCCGCGCTGATGACGGTCCTGGCCACGACGCTGCCCACCCTGTTGATGGCGTGGGAGGTGATGGGGGCGACGTCGTTCGCGCTGATCGGCTACCACTGGCGCGACCGGGGCACGGTCGGCTCGGGCACCACCGCGTTCCTGACGACGCGGGCAGCGGACCTCGGGCTCTACGTCGCTGCCGGCGCTGCGCTGGCCGGGGGAGCGGGTCTCGGGCTCGGCTCCCTCCCGGACGCGTCCGGGGGCTGGCGCGACGTCGCAGCCGCCGGGTTGGTGGTGGCCGGCCTGGGCAAGGCGGCCCAGCTGCCGTTCTCGTTCTGGCTGTCGCGAGCCATGCACGGGCCCAGCCCGGTGAGCGCGCTCCTGCACTCGGCCGCGATGGTCGCGATGGGCGGCTACCTGCTGCTGCGGGTGGCACCCACCCTGGCGGCGACCGGTTGGGCCGACACGGCGGCGGCGTGGGCGGGCGTGCTGACCGCCGTGCTGCTCGGGCTGGTCGCGCTCGCCCAGAGCGATCTCAAGCAGCTCCTCGCCGCCTCGACCGCCGCCCAGCTCGGCTTCGTCGTGCTCGCGGCCGGGGTCGGCGCGACGTCCGGGGGTGCCGCGCACCTGGTCGCCCACGCCGCGGTCAAGGCCGGGCTGTTCCTGGCCGCCGGGCTCTGGCTGGAGGCGCTCGGCACCAAGCGGTTGGCCTCCCTCACCGGTGCGGCCCGGATCTGGCCGGTGGTCGGTGCGTGCGCCGCAGCGGCCCTGCTCTCCCTCGCCGGCCTCCCGCCACTGGCCCTGTGGGCGACCAAGGACGCCGTGCTTGCCGCAGCGGCGGAGCAGTCCTCCGCGCTCTACGCGGCCGGGCTGGTGGGGGCGGCCCTGTCGGCCGCGTACGCCACCAAGGCGCTGGTCGTGCTGACCCGCCCCCTGGCCGCGGACGCCGAGTCGGGGTGGGACGACGAGCGCGACGGCACCCGGGACGCACCGATGCTCGCGTGGCTGCCCCTCCTCCCGCTGGCGACGGGAGCCGTCGTCCTGGGTGGGCTCGCGCTCCCGCCGCTCTTCGCGAGAGTGCACGAGCTCGTCGGCGGGGCGGCCCCCGAGCCCGGCGCTCTCGAGCTGCTGACCTCCGCACTCGTCGCGGTCGCGGTCACCGCCGGGACGGTCGCCGGGATGCGGGGCGCCGGGATGCAGCGGCTCACCTGGCCACGGCCGCTCACGGACTGGCTGCTCCTCGAGCAGCTCGCGCACCGCGCCGTGGTCCGGCCGGTCGACCGGCTCGCGCTCCGGCTCGCCCGCCTCGACGAGGTCGTCCTGGACCGCGGCGTCGAGGCGACGGCGTACGGCGCGGTCGCTCTCGCGCGGCTCGCCGCCGGCCTCGACGGCAGCGTGCTCGATCGGGGCGTCGCGGCCACCGCGCGCGCGACGATCGGCCTGTCGGGGGTCGCGGCGCGCGTCGACGACGGCGTCGTCGACGGCGCCGTACGCCGGATCGCCGACGCGGTCCGGCGACTCGGCGGTGTCCTGCGCAGGCCGCAGACCGGTCAGCTCCACCAGTACTACCTCCAAGCGCTGGCCGTGCTGGCCGGCGTACTCCTCGTCCTCGTCCTCGTGAGGTGACCGTGCTCTCCGTCCTGGTGTTCCTTCCCCTGATCGTCGCTGCCGTCCTGATCCACCCGCGGGTCGGCGACGGCGCCGCCAGGGTCACCTTCGTGGCGGTGGCGGCGGTCGAGGTCGCCCTCGCGGCCGTCGCCTGGGCGGGCTACGAGACGCCGGGGCCAGGTGCGTTGGCCCATGAGGAGCAGGCGCAGTGGATCCCGGGAGTGGGCGCCAGCTATCACGTCGGCGTCGACGGGCTCTCCCTGCCGTTGGTGGTGATGACCACGCTCGTCTTCCTCGCCTGTGCGGTCTTCGCGCTCCGCGAGCAGCACCGGCCCCGGTTGCAGGCGGCACTGTTCTTGTTCCTCGAGGCCGTCTGCCTCGGCCTGTTCGTCTCCGCGGACCTGATCTTGTTCTTCGTCTTCTTCGACCTCTCCATCGTGGCCATGTACTTCTCGATCTCCGGATGGGGGCACGCGAACGCCGCCCGGTCGGCGCTGAAGTTCTTCCTCTACACCTTCCTCGGCTCCCTGGCCCTGCTGCTCGGCTTCGTCGGCCTGTACGTCGCCTCCGACCCGCACACCTTCGACATGGTCGAGCTGGCCGCCCACCCGCCCCTCCAGGGGCACGGCCTCGCCGGTGGCCTCGTGCTGGCGGCGCTGCTGCTCGGGCTGGCCGTGAAGACCCCGACGTTCCCGTTCCACTCCTGGCTTCCCCCCGCGCACAGTGACGCCCCGGCGATCGGGTCCGCCGTCCTGGCGGGCGTGCTGCTGAAGATGGGCACCTACGGCTTCGTCCGGATCGCCATGCCGATGCTCCCGGACGCCTGGCGGGCCTGGGCGTGGGTCGTGATCGCGGTGGGGATCGTCTCGGTGCTGTGGGGAGCCCTCGTGGCGTTCGCGCAGACCGACCTGAAGCGGATGATCGCCTACACCTCGGTCAACCACATGGGCTACGTCGTGCTGGCCGTCGGTGCGGCCGGGGTCCTGAGCGACGGTGCGGACGAGGCCCGCGGGGTCGCGATCACCGGCGCCGTCACCCAGATGGTCAGCCACGGGCTGCTGACCGCGGCCCTGTTCCTGCTCGCCGGCACCATGTTCGACCGGACCGAGAGCTACGACCTCGACGGCTACGGGGGCCTCGCCGGCACCGCCCCGCGGTACGCCACGCTCTTCACCGTGGCCGCGTTCGGGTCACTCGGGCTGCCCGCCTTCTCCGGGTTCATCGCGGAGTTCCAGATCTTCGCCGGCAGCATCGCCACCGTGCCCGTGACTGCGGTCGCCGTGCTCGGCATCCTCATCACGGCTGCCCTGTTCCTGCGGGCGCTGCAGCGCGTCTTCACCGGTCCGACCGCGGGCCTCTCGGTGGGGTTCGCCGACGTCTCGATGCGGGAGTGGCTGCCGGTCGCGCTGCTGCTCGCCACCTCGGTGTTCATCGGAGTGCTGCCGCGCACCCTGCTGGACGTCATCGAGCCCGGTGCCGCTCTGCTCGCCGACCTGGTCGGGCGGTGAGCGGACACGATGGGTGCTGACCTGCTGGCGCTGCTGCCCGAGGCGCTGCTCTTCCTCGGTGGGATGGTCACGCTCGTCGGCGGGTCGTTCACCCCCCGGACGCGGCAGTGGCGGCTGCGGCTCGTGGCGGCGGCCGCCACGGTGGGCAGCCTCGTCGCGGGCCTCGCGGCATGGGGCGACCCGGCTCGCTCCGTCCTCTCCGGCACGTTCACCGTCGATGCCTCGACCGGTGCGGCCCGGGCGACGGTGACCGTTTCGCTGCTCCTGATCCTGCTGATCGCGGCAGGGGAGCTGCGCGACCACCCGCGGGAGAGCGAGACCTACAGCCTGCTGCTCTTCGGCGGCGCCGGCTCCCTCCTGCTGGCGGGGTGCACGGACCTGGCCACGCTGGTCGTGGCGTTCCTGCTCTCGAGCATCCCGCTCTACGGGCTCGTGGGGATCGTCGCCCGACCGGACTCGCCCGAGGCGGCCCTGAAGACCTATCTCTTCGGCGCCCTGTTCGGCATCCTGCTGATGCTGGGCGCCGTGGTGCTCTACGGGCTCGCCGGTCGCACCGGCTACCCATCGCTGGGAGCCGAGCTTCCCGGAGCCCCCGCTGGAGCCGTCGGCGCCGGCGCCGTCCTGGTGCTGATGGGCCTGCTGTTCAAGGCCGGTGGCGTCCCGGCGCACTTCTGGGTGCCCGACGCCACCCAGGGCGCATCGGTGACGGCCGCTGCCTTCCTCACCACCGTGCCCAAGATCGGGGCCTTGGTCGCGATCACCCGGCTGGTCGACGTACTGCCGGGGGAGCTGCGGTGGGCCACGGTGCTGGGGGTCCTCGCGGTGGCCAGCATGACCATCGGCAACCTCGCGGCCCTCGCCCAGAATGACGTACGCCGCCTGCTGGGCTGGTCGACCGTCAGCCAGGTGGGCTACCTGCTCGCCGCGGCCGCCGTGGCCGGGATCAGCGACCTGGGCCGGCCGGCTCTCCTGTTCTTCCTGGCCGGCTACGCCTTCACCAATCTTGCCGCCTTCGCGGTCGCCGCCGCAGCTCCCGACCGGCGCGCGCTCGAGCACTGGGCGGGCTTCGCCTCGACCCGACCTGTCCTCACCGGGGCCCTCGTGGTCGCTCTGCTCGGCCTCGTCGGGACTCCGCCGACCGCGGTCTTCGTCGGCAAGCTCACCACGATGGGTGCCACGTGGGACGCGGGTCTGGCCTGGCTCGCGGTCGCCCTGGCAGTCAACACGGTGGTCAGCCTGTTCTACTACCTGCGCTGGATCCGCGCAGCCCTGCGTCCGGCCGCACAGGTCGGCGAGCCGGCACCGGCCGGGCACGGTGCACTCGACGCGCGAACGGCCGCCTTCGTCGCCGCGGCTGCCACCATCGTGATGGGCCTGGCCGCGGGGCCGCTCTGGCTCCTGGTCGACTGAGGCCGGCGCTCAGGCCCGGTAGTTCAGGGCGATCATCATCCCGGCCTCGCCGTGGTAGATGTTGTGGCAGTGGGTCATCCACGCCCCGGGGTTGTCGGCCTGGAGGTCGATCGCCAGGGATGCCATCGGCTTGACGAGCACGGTGTCCTTCCTCAGCCCGTTGGGCAGGGCGAAGGTGTGGCCGTGGACGTGCATGGGGTGGGTCATCATGCTCATGTTCATGAGCTCGAGGCGCACCCGGTCCCCCTCGTCGATCACGATGGGCTCGTTCCTGCCGTACGCAGCGCCGTTGATGGCCCAGCGGTAGGGCGACATCTGTCCGGAGAGGTGCACCATCTCGGTGGCATCGGGATCCCGCGAGGGCAGCCGGGCCGCGTCGGCTGGTTGGAGGTCGGTCGCCTCGAGGATCGCGCCGTCGAGCTCCGACGGGTGGACGGTGGGTCCCGGCGCGGCGCCTGCCGCCGTACGGATGAGGGCCATCGCCTGGCCCTGCTTCCCGAAGGGCGCGGCCACGAGGGGGAAGACACCGTCCTCCAGGGTCACCACGGCGTCGTAGCGTTCACCCATGCCGATGTAGAAGGCGTCCGCCTCCTGCGGCCGGACGGCGTGGCCGTCGGTGTGGGTGATCGTGAGGCGATGCCCACCCAGCGCCACGGCGAAGATGGTGTCGGTGCCGGCGTTGATGATCCGCAGCCGGACCCGCTGCCCGGGCCTGCCGCGGAGCACGTCGGGGGAGGCGGGCACACGGCCGTTGATCAGGTAGTGCGGGTAGACCACGTCACCGGCGTCACCGAACGGCGGGTCGCCCATCGACATGCCGCCCCCGCCCATCCCGTCCATACCACCCATCCCACCCATGCCGTCGGTGCCTTCGGTACCGCCTTCGGTGAGCTCGGCGAGGACGTCGTCGGGGGTGCGTCCCGTGCCGTCGACCCAGTCGTCGAGCACCACGACCCACTCCAGGTCGTAGTCGCCGGGCTCGTGCGGGTCGTCGATGATCAGCGGCGCATAGAGCCCGCGATCGAGCTGGACGCCGACATGGGGGTGGTAGAAGTACGTGCCCGGGTCAGGGGCCGTGAACTCGTAGAGGTACGACGACCCTGCGCTGATCGGATCCTGGGTGAGGCCGGGGACGCCGTCGGCCTCGTTGCGCAGCGCGATGCCGTGCCAGTGCACCGTGGTGTCGGTGGGGAGCTGGTTGTCCACGCGGATCCTGAGCAGGTCGCCCGCCGTCGCGCGGACCAGCGGGCCGGGTGCTCGGTCGCCGAAGGCCCAGGTGTCCACCCGGATGCCGCCGAGGTCCAGGGTCGTGGGCCTGGCGGTCAGGGTCTGCTCGACCACCCGCTGCCCCGGGGCAGGCGACAGCCGGGTGGGGGACGCGAAGGCACGGGGTGCGTCGGTGCCGGACTGCGGCGAACAGGCAGAGAGCGTGCTGGTGCCGGCGACGGCGAGGCCGCCGAGCAGCAGACTGCGGCGCGAAAGGTCAGGCATGGTTCTGAGCCTGTCGTGCCCGGGGAGAGATCTGGCGCGGGTTCGACGAAGGTTTGACGAAGATCGCCGGTGGCCGAGGCTCAGACCGCGTGCAGCCGGACGGTGAACACGGCGCCCTGTCCGGGGCCGGGGCTGGACGCGGTGATCCCTCCGCCGTGGGCCTCGACGAGGGCCCTGGCGATGCTGAGCCCGATCCCTGAGCCGCCGTGTGCTCGAGCACGGGCAGCATCGGACCGGTAGAAGCGGTCGAAGACGTGGCTCAGGTGCTCGGCCGCGATGCCTTCGCCGGTGTCGGTCACGACGTACTCGACCCACGTTCCGCGCAGGGAACAGGCGATCCTCACGGTGCCGCCCGCCGGCGTGTGGCGCAGTGCGTTGTCGAGCAGGTTGGTGAGCACCTGGCCGATGCGCTCGGGGTCGACCAACACCCGGGCGTCGGTCCGCAGGACGGCGTCTAGCGTGATGCCCGCGGCGGCGAACCGGTCCTCAGCCGTCTGTACGGCGGCGCGCACGAGGTCCGAGGCGATGATCGGCTCCGGTGCGATGTCCAGCGTGCCCTCCTCGGCTCGTGAGATCGCCGAGATGTCCTCCGCCAGCCGTCTCAGCCGCTGCGTGCTCAGGCGCATCACGGCGAGGGTGTCCTCGTCGAGGGCACGGACGCCGTCCTCGATCGCCTCCAGGTGCGCGTCGACGGTGGCCAGCGGGGTGCGCATCTCGTGGGCCAGGTCGGCCAGCATCCTGCGTCGCGTGGTCTCTGTGGCCCCGAGTCGCTCGGCAAGCGTGTTGCTCGTCGCAGCCAGGACGGCGAACTCCCGGCCGAGCCCGGGGTCGCTGACCCGGGCGGCGTACTGGCCGGCGGCCACCTGCGCAGCCACGGCCGACACCTGTCCGACGGACCGCTGGACGCGGCGCGAGAGGTACCACGTCACAGCCAGTGCGGTCATGGTCGCCACGATCAGCGCGATCGAGATCGAGATGGCGAGTGACGAGGTGAACGCCCTCTCCACGTGCCGCGTCTCGGAGGCGGTGTGCGCCACACCCGCACGGCTGAGGTGCTCGCGGAAGATGCTTGGTCCGACGACGGCGGCGACGAGCCAGGTGGTCGCGGCGCCCGCGAGGAGGACCAGCGCCTGGGTGCCGAGGAGCCGCGCCCCGAAGCCGGCCCGGAGGCGCCCGCGGTCGTTCATTCGCCGAGCCCCATCCGGTAGCCCACCCCGCGGACCGTGCGGACGAAGCGGCTGTCGGTCGCGTCGTCGTCCAGCTTGCGGCGCAGGTGGCCGATGTGGACGTCTACGAGGTGCTCGTCGCCCACCCAGGCGGGACCCCAGACCCGGTCGATGAGCTGGCGCCGGGTGAAGACGATCCTCGGCTGCTCCGACAGGGCGGCCAGGAGGTCGAACTCGGTGCGGGTCAGGGCCACGGGCTCCCCGTCCAGCCAGACGTCACGGCCGGCGCGGTCGACCCTGAGCCCGCCGAAGGAGTCGGTCGCATCGACGGTCCCGTCGTGGGCGAGCGGGCGGGGACGGCGCAGCATCGCCTGCACGCGGGCCATCAGCTCTCGTGGGCTGAACGGCTTGGTGAGGTAGTCGTCGGCGCCGACCGAGAGGCCGATCAAGGTGTCCACCTCCTCGCTGCGTGCGGTCACCATGACGAGATAGGCGTCGGAGAAGGTGCGCAGCTGCCGGCAGACCTCGACCCCGTCCAGCCCCGGCAGCCCGAGGTCCAAGACGACGACGTCGGGGTCGACCTCGCGGGCGAGGTCGACCGCCCGCAGGCCGTCACCGGTCGACGAGACGTCGAACCCGTCGCGCTCGAAGTAGCTGACCAGCAGCCCCGCCAGGGCCTCCTCGTCCTCGACGATCAAGGCCCGCAGCCCCGATCGCGGCTTGTCGCGGGGGCTGTTCGTGGGGCACATGACCTGCATGGTGCCAGCCCGGGAGCGTGGGAGGGGCGCCTACCGGCACGGCCCGGGACTTCTTCAGCAAACCTTCACCCGACCTCGGTCGGACGGTTCCGGGGCGCGAGCAAGGATGGCGGTACCGAGGCGACGAGCAGAGGAGATGGTCAGCGTGATGGGTTGGTACGACAACGGCAACGGCAACGGCCCGGGGGCCGCAGGCAGGATGAGGTCATGAGAGCACTCACCGTCGTCCCGGGTCGCCAAGGCTCACTCTCGCTCGACGAGGTCGACGAGCCGGCCCCGGACCGGGGGGCGCTGCTCGTCGAAGGTCTGGCCGTGGGCGTGTGCGGCACTGACGTGGAGATCGTGGCGGGCGACTACGGCTGGGCGCCCGAGGGCGAGGAGCGCCTGATCATCGGGCACGAGTCCCTCGGCAGGGTCCGCGAGGCGCCGACGTCGTCCGGGTTCGCCGCGGGTGACCTGGTCGTCGGGGTGGTGCGTCGTCCCGACCCGGTGCCGTGCGGCGCCTGCGCCCGGGGCCTGTTCGACATGTGTCGCAACGGTCGCTACACCGAGCGGGGGATCAAGCAGATCCACGGCTACGCGAGCGAGCTGTGGCGGGTCGAGCCCGAGTACGCCGTGAAGCTCGACGCCGCCCTCGATCGGGTCGGGGTCCTGATGGAGCCCACCACCGTGGTCACCAAGGCCTGGGAGCAGGTGGAGAAGGTCGGGGCGAGGTCCTGGTTCGAACCCGAGACCGTGCTGATCACCGGTGCCGGTCCGATCGGGCTGCTGGCTGCGATGCTCGGGGTCCAGCGTGGCCTCGACGTCCACGTGCTCGACCAGGTCACCAGTGGGCCCAAGCCGGACCTGGTCACCGATCTCGGCGCGACCTATCACCACGGCGGGATCGACGCCGCGGCGTCGGCGGTCGGTCCCGACGTCCTGATCGAGGCGACCGGCGTGGGTGGGCTCGTCTTCGGGGCGATGCGCGCGACCACGTCGTACGGCGTCGTGTGCCTGACCGGCGTCTCGCCCAAGGGCCGGAGCCTGAGCGTCGAGGCTGGGAGCATCAACCGGGAGATCGTGCTCGAGAACGACGCCATCATCGGCTCGGTGAACGCCAACCTCGGCCACTACCGCGACGCGGCAGCATCGCTGGCCCAGGCCGACGCGCACTGGCTCGAGAGCCTCGTGTCGCGCCGTGTCCCGCTGGCGGACTTCGCGGATGCCTTCACCGCCCGGGAGGACGACGTGAAGGTCGTGATCGACCTCGACGATCCGGAGTCGGCCCCGGCTGGTCGTGGCTAGGCCGCCGGGTGGTCGACGGTTTGGGCTAGGTTCGCCTCGACAACCGGGGGCTGCACCTGACGGAGATCGACCAGCTGCGTCGAGGTCCTGACCGCGTACGCTGCCGAGGAGTCGCCAGGGGGGTGACCCCGAACCGATCCGAGAGCGAGGCTTGTCCTATGCGTAAGGCACTGCTCGTCATCTTGTGCTTCTTCCTGCCGTTCCTGGCCGTGCTGTTCAAGGACGGACCGAGCCTCAAGGTGCTCTGGGCCTTCCTGCTCCAGCTGCTCGGGCACGTGCCAGGGGTCATCTACGGGCTGTACCGGGTCCTGAAGGACTAGCCAGAGCCAGCCTCGACGATCTAGCCCGGCAGGCCCCATACCGGCTCCTCCATGACGCTGCGCATGGGCCACCCGACCTGCCTGGGGCCGGTGGCGGCACGCCCGGACTTCTTCAGCAAACCTTCACCTGACCTCGACCGGACCATCCCGGTGCGCGAGCAAGGATGGGGGCACCGAGGCGACAAGTGGAGGAGATGGTCGACGTGATGGGTTGGTACGGCAACGGCATGAGCACGGGGGACTGGGTGGTCATGATCGCGGTGATGGCCGTCTTCTGGGGCCTCGTCCTCCTCGTCGGTGTGCGGATCTTCCGTGGCAGTGGCGGTAGTGCCGGTAGTGCCGCTGCTGGCGGCGGCACGGGCGACCGCGCGTCAGAGATCCTCGATGAGCGGTTCGCTCGTGGCGAGGTCGACCGTGACGAGTACGAGGCTCGCAAGGCCGCCCTCCGCGGGGACGGCCGCTGATGGCGGCTGGCCTCGTGATCGGACAGGCCATCGGAGGCATCGGTGGCTTCGGCCCGGGCATCGCCGGCTACAAGTCCTGGATCGTCGCGTTCATCGTCTTGTTGTTGCTCGCCTGGTTGGCCCGGTGGACCCTGCGCCCGGCCCGGCGTGCTGGGCGAACGCGGCAGGGAGACGGTCCCGCACGAGCGACGAGACGCGGGCGGGACCGATGAAGGGCCGCGGCGTCGCGGTTGTGGTCGGGCTGCTGCTCGGCGCGGCGCTGGCGGGTTGTGGGAGCGGCTCGGACCCGGCCGGGCAGTCCGCCTCGCGACCAGATGGCGCGGACACGGTGGGCCCTGGTCCTTGGGACGCCCCGGGCAACGTCGCCGAACGCGTCGCCCTGGCCGGGCTCGACCTCGGCCCGATGGGGACGGCCGAGCACTACCACCCCCGTCTGCGGGTCGTCATCGACGGAGAGGACGTGCCCGTCCCGCCACACCTGGGCGTCGATCCAGCCACGGGCACCATGTCCGCGGTGCACACCCACGAGTCCGATGGGACCATCCACGTCGAGGCCAGCACCGTAGACCAGCTGCTCACCCTGGGACAGCTGTTCACCCTGTGGGGCGTCGACCTCTCGCCCACCCGGATCGGCGGCATGACGGCTGCGACGGGGGAGAGGGTCACCGTCACCAGTAACGGCGTTCGAGTCTCGGAGGACCCGAACGATCTCCGGTTGAGGCCGGGTCAAGAGATCGTCGTGCGCCTGCGGACGACTCCGGGTGGTTGATGGTCCGAGCAGGCATGGGCCTCGCCGGCCTGTACGGCGCTCGTTCAGCCCCGGCGTCCGGGAGCACCGGGCGCAGCTCGTCGTGGAGCAGCGTGATGTCCGCGCCGCCGGTGGTCGTCCGGTGGTCGTCCAGTGGTTGTCCTCGATGCGGGGCCGGGAGATCGCCGGGGGAGTACCGTCGCTGAGATGTGGCGCAGCGCAGGCATCGTGGTCTCGCTCTACCTCGGCGCGGCGCTCGTGACCCGCGCCGCCGAGGCAGCCGGGGTGCAGCGTTGTCACTGCTCATCCTCGTGCTGGTGCCGCAGACCGACACTGAGCGCCTTCCGCTGGGTCACCCCGATCGGCCACCGGTAGCCGGAGCCGATCACGTCGCCGGGTCATCCCGGCGCGGAGGTGTCGACCTCGATCCCCTTCCAGAACGCGACCCGTCCCTTGATGCGTCGGGCCACCGGTGTGGGGTGGCGGTAGGTGAACGCCCCGTCCGGGACGACCTGCCCGTCGACGTGGACGTCGTAGTAGCTCGCGACGCCCTTCCAGGGGCAGACGCTCGTGGTGCTGCTCGGGCGCAGCACCCCCTCGGGGATGCCGAGCAGCGGGAAGTAGGCGTTGCCCTCCACCGTCACGATGTCGTCCGACGCGGCGACCAGGCTGGTCCCCAGTCGGGCCGACGCACCGGACGTACGTCGTACGGTGCGCAGCAACCCGATGGCCGTGGCGACGGCGGCACCACCGACCGACAAGACGAGCGCCTCGGCCGCCGCGGGGCCCGACCCGGTCCACGTGGGTCCGTCCAGACGACCGGCAGAGGACAGGACCCCCGTCAGCACCAGGGCGACGCCGAGCCCCCCGCCTCCTGCCGCCACGATGCGTCGTCGTGCCGACGGGTCGCCGGATGACGCGTCCTGGCCGACGACCCAGGCCCAGGATGCCGCCAGGATCAGCGGCGCGAGGTGCCACGTGGTCGTGGGCCGCCACCCGGCGAGCAGGGTCCACACCACCGCGACCACGAGCGTCCAGAGGAGTCCCGGGCTGAGGATCCTCCACGTGCCGGCACCTGCCTCGCGACCGGTGGGTGGTTCCGCGACGGGCTGGTGGTCGGGGTCGGCAGCCTTGATCGCGGCGACCACCTGCCGCACCGACGGGTTGACGAGGGCGCGCTCACCCACGAAGACGGTGGGCACGGTCTCGTCGCCGCCCGTGGCGCCGCGCACCCGGGCCGCCGCGTCCGTCGAGGACCAGATGTCGTGCTCGACCGTCGCCACGCCCGCGCGGCGCAGACCGCGGCGCAGGGAGCTGCAGAACGGGCAGCCGGGTCGCCACATGACCTCGACGCTGTGTCCGGTCGGGTTGGGCTGGGGCATTGCTCGTCCTCCGGTGGTCCTGGCGTTGGGTGGGTCCGACATCGAAACCCGGTGATGTCCTTGTCAGCATCCCGGCTGCATCTGGGTCACAGTGTCCCCGCCCGGACCTGGACGTGCCCGCCACGCAGGCTCCAGGACCGCACATCGGCTGCCGTTCGCTCCAGCAGGGTCCACGGGTGTGCGTCGATGTCGGCGCCGCCCAGCCGACAGGCCAGCCGAGCGGCCGGACCGAGCATCCGGGCCCACCCGTGGGGCAGCTCCATGTCGACGATCGCGGCGCGGCCCCCGGGGCGGACCAGGGCCGTGGCCTGCCGCCACGCCTGCTCCCAGTCGGACATCAGCGACAGCGAGTACGTGAACAGCACCGCGTCGAACGGCGCACGGAGGGCCTCCACTCCGGCGGCGACCCGGTCGAGATGCTCCGCGTCCGCCTCGACCAGGACGACGTTCCCCGGTGGCAGGTCGATCGTCTTGCGTCCTGCCACACGGAGGATCTCGGGGCTGCTGTCCACGCCGACGACCTGCCCTCCCGGACCGACGGCGGCGACCAGCCGTGAGAAGTTGAGCCCGGTGCCGCAGCCGATGTCCAGCACCCGGGAGCCCTCCCGCAGGTGCAGGGCAGGAACGGCACGATCCCGACCGACTCCGTAGATCGGCTCCGCCGACAACGCGTCGTACCAGCGGGCGGCGAGTGCGTAGCGCGACATGGAGCTCCCTGGGTTCGGGTCGTGCGGGCGGGCCGTGCGGAGGCACCCGGCCGGTGGCGGCAGTGTCGCGCCAAGGTTGCCAGCAGCACAGAGAGGGTGACGGGCTCGGGGCGGGTCATGCGGTCCGCTCCGCGCCAGCGCTACAGGAGCGACTTCAAGCCTGCGTAGCCGTGCTCGGCGAGTCGGCTGCCGGAAGTGTCCGCATAGTCGTGGTCCGCGGCGACGCCGAGGCCGTTGACGAACCGGTTCATGAAGTTGAACAAGGCACAGACCGACACCGCATCGTGCAGCGCCCGCTCGTCCCAGCCGGCCGCCAGGACCGCGCGGGCGTCGGCGGGGGAGACCTTGCTCGGTTCGCGGGTGAGCTTGGCCAGGTAGCCGAGCAGTGACCTGATCCGGTCGTCGACCTCAGCGGTCGACAGGTCCGCCAGCAGGCCGGTCAGGGTCGCCTCCGCGATCCCGAACTGCTGGGCGGTGGCCTGATGGACGCCGTGGCAGTAGTCGCAGGCGTTGAGGCCAGACACGTAGGCCGCGATCAGCTCGCGCTCCGCGATGCTCAGCGGTGACGGCCCGCGCATCAGCGCCTCGTGGTAGTCCAGAAGCGGGGAGGCGGTGTCGGGGTAGGCCCGGAACACGTCGAGGAGCTTCGCGTTCTCGGGTAGTGAGGCAAGGAAAGTCACGATTCGCCCATCTCGTCGGTCAGCATCGGCAGGTCCAGGATGGTGACCCGCCCGCGTCCCAGATGTATCAGTCCCCGGGCGGCGTACTCGTTGAGGATCTTCGTGGTGGTCTCGCGGGAGGTGCCGGCCAGGGCGGCGACCTGCTCGTGGGTGAGCTGGATCACGATCCCCCGTCCCAGTCGGCGGGGAGGCTCCTTGTCCGCGAGCAGGCACAGGGTCGTGGCGACGCGTTGGGGGACGCTCTTGAAGACCGTGTCGGAGAGCCTGCGCTCGAGCTGGGAGACCCGGTTGCCGAGGATCTCGGAGATGCGCGCGGCGATCCGGGTGTCGGAGAGCAGGAACCGCTGCACGTCCGACCTGGTCATCACGCAGACCGTGACCTTGTCGAGCGCCTCGGCGAAGTTGTCGTGCATCTGCTGCCCGAGCAGCAGCATCTCGCCGAAGATGGTGCCGGGCGTGAGGATCGCGGTGGTGAGGGCGCGCCCGTCGGGGGACACGCGGAAGATGCGGACTCGTCCCTGCTTGAGGATGAACAGGGTCTCCATGGGCTGCGGTGGGGAGTAGAGCAGCTCACCGGGCGAGAACTGTCGCATCGGCGCCGCCGCGGCGATGCCCGCCATCTCCTGGTCGTTGAGGTCGGTGAAGATGTCGACCTCGGCCATGCACCAGAGATCCTCGGACCCGTGTCCGCGACGTTCCACGTCGGCCAGCTCCTCACGACGCCCCGGGGCCCAAGGCCGTGCGCCGGAGGTTGCGAGATCTCCGAGTCGTCCCACCAGACAGTACGTCGACGGGTCCGGCTGCGCGTGGGCGGTGCTTTCGGGGCTTCCGGGGCTCCCGGGGCTTCCGGGGCTCCCGGGCAGCAGGACCTCCTTCCAGACCGCCGTCATCCGCATCGGCTGCTCCTCGCACTCCGCACGCCGATGATCGTCAGCGACCCCATCAGGACCAGTGCGAACGCCCAGGGCCCGATCGAGGCGACGCCGTTGGCCAACCAGTGCTGCACCGAGGCCGCGGCCTCGATCACCCGGTCGTCGGTGGGTGCTCCGCGCAGGACGCGGATCTCCCACCAGCCGTAGTAGGCGACGTAGGCGCCCACGAGCAGCAGCAGCACTCCACCCGCGACCGGGACGAGCCGTCCCAGTCGGCGCGCGCCGCGGACCAGTGACTGCTGGGCCAGGGCGACGGCCAGCGCCGCCGTCCCGACCACGAGGCCCATCCCCGCGGCGTAGAGCAGGAAGAGGCCTGCGCCGGTGAACGGCGACTCGGCACGGAACGCGGAGACCACCACCGCGAGGAACGGGGCGATCGTGCAGGTCAGGCTGGCCAGCGCGTAGGAGACCCCGAAGCCGAACATCGACGCCCACGAGCGGGTGATCGGCGCCTGTCCCCGGGTCTGCGAGCGTGGTACGGAGATGCTGCGGCCCGCCAGCAGCCACAGTCCGACGCCGGCCAGGGCGAGCCCGACCACGAGGCTGAACCACGGCAGGAAGCGCTGCGCCGAGCTCGCGACCGGGGCCACGACCAGGCCGAAGACGGCGAAGACGGCGGTGAAGCCGGCGGTCATGGCCGCGGTCATCTTCAGCGCCCGCGACACCGCGACCGTCCGGCTCGGCTGGTCCCCGCTGACCAGCAGGGTGAGATAGGCGGGAAGCAGGGCGAAGCCGCACGGGTTGAGGGCGGCGAGCATGCCCGCCCCGAGGGCCAGGGCCCCGCTCGCGGTCAGCACCTCAGCCCGCGAGCTCGGCCACCCGGTCGGCGAGCGCGTCGTCGTCCAGGTATCCCTCGCTGACCACGACACCGTCGCCGTCCAGGACGACGTAGGAGCTCTGGGCGGTGACGTCGAAGTGGCGCCAGACCTCGCCGTCGACGTCGATCAGGTGCGTCGGGCCGTCGACCTGGCGGGCGAAGTCACGGATGTCATCCGCGTCGGCGAGGCCACCCACCCCGACGACGTTGACCTGGCCGGCGTACTTGTCGGCGAGCCTCTCGACGCCGGGGGCCTGGGCCCGGCAGGTGGGGCACCACGGCGCCCAGAACCACAGGACCGTCGGCTTGCCGGCCAGCTGCTCACCGTCGTACGACTCACCGTCGATGTCCTCCCCGGTGAACTCCAGGCTGACCGCACTCCCGCCCTCTCGGGATGCACCGTCCGCGCTGTTCCCGGGCGCGGCACAGCCGCTCAGAGCCATGGTGAAGGCGAGCAGCAGCCCGCTGACGATCTTCAAGCGCACAGCGCCCTCCTTGGTGGTCGACCCGTTCAGGGTCGCCGACACCACACGACCGGTTCAGTGACCGGGCTTACGGAACTGCGCGCCAAGGTGGCGAATGCTCGACGCTGAGGAACCGCCAGGTCGGGGGTTCCGAGGGATGGCCCAGGAGGCGGCGACGATGGCCCGGCGATGGACGCACCTGGTGACGATCGCGATGCTGACGGTGGTGACCGCCTGCTCGAGTGCCGTCACCGACGAGGACACGGGGTCCGCTGCGGAGCCGCCGGGCCAGGTCGACAACGCAGCGCGCGAGGACGTGCCGTCGGCGCTCGACGACCGCTTCAACTCTGCGTTCCCCGACCCCTTGATCGACCTCGAGGAGCTCATCTCGGGAGGTCCGCCACCGGACGGCATTCCGGCGATCGACACGCCGAAGTTCGAACGGGCGGACCAGGTCGACTGGCTGGGGGACACCGAAGCCGTGTTGTCGCTGACGGTGGAGGGCGAGACCCGGGCGTACCCACTGCGCGTGATGACCTGGCACGAGATCGTGAACGACGTGGTGGGCGGGGTGCCCGTCGCAGTCACCTACTGCCCCCTGTGCAACTCCGGGGTGGCCTTCCAACGTGCGGTGACCGGCCGTGGAACCCTCTCGTTCGGGACCTCCGGGCTCCTCTACGCCGACAACCTGGTCATGTACGACCGGCAGACGGAGTCGCTGTGGCCGCAGCTCACCGGCGAGGCCTCGGTCGGTGTCCTCACCGGCACCGAGCTCGTCGCGATCCCGATGGGCACGGTCGCCTGGCGCGACTTCGTCGCCGACGACCCGACCGCCAAGGTCCTGTCGCAGGACACCGGCTTCGACCGCCGCTACGGGGTCAATCCCTACTCCGGGTACGACGACCCGGACGGGCGCCTGCTGTTCGGACTGCCCGATGACCTCGACACCCGGCTGCCGGTCAAGGAACGGGTGGTCGGCCTGGTGGACGGCACGGCCAGCCTGGCCGTGGTGCGTGGCTCCCTGGCAGGCACGGATCCGCTGGAGGTGACCGTGGGCAGCCGTCGCCTGGTGGTCTGGCACCGGCCCGGGCAGGCTTCTGCGCTCGACGCCGGCACGATCGCCGGCGGTGCGGACATCGGCACCGTGGGCGTCTTCGATCCCGTCCTGGACGGCGAGCGGCTGCACTTCGAGTCCGACGGGTCCGGTTTCCGGGACCGCGAGACGGGCAGCACGTGGAACGTGCTGGGACGATCCACTGCGGGACCGCTCGAGGGAGCCGAGCTCCAGCCGTACCGGCACCTCGACACGTTCTGGTTCGCCTGGGCGAGCTTCCATGTCGACACCGACGTGCTCGGCCTCACCGATCAGTAAGGTGCCCCATGACGTTGCCGGCCTGGTGGAAGAGCCTGGAGCGAGCCACCCGGCCCGTGCACCCGGTCACCGAGCGCGTGCTTGCCGAGCGGTGGGCAGCACTGCCCCCCGCGGTCAGGACCGACGAGCAGATCCTCGGGCGGCACGCGGTGGGATGCGAGGGCACCCATGGCGTGTTCCCGAAGTGCAACCTCACCTGCTCGCCCTGCTACCACTCCAAGGACGCCAACAAGGTGCGGGTCGACGGTGCGCACACCGTGGCCCAGGTGGAGGCCCAGATGAGCCTTCTCGAGGCGAGGCGCGGTCCGAGGGCACATGCCCAGCTGATCGGCGGTGAGGTGTCCCTGCTCGACCCCGACGACCACGCGGCCGCCCTGCTGGCGATGCGCGACCACGGTCGAGAGCCGATGTCGATGAGTCACGGCGACTTCGACCGCGACTACCTGCGGGCGCTCGCGCTCGACGAGCACGGGGCGCCGCGCTTCCGCCGGCTCTCGTTCGCCGCCCACTTCGACTCGCTCATGCGGGGCCGCACCGGCATCCCCCGCCCCAGGACCGAGGTCGAGCTGAACCCGTTCCGCGCCCGGTTCGTGGAGATGTTCCGCGACCTGCGCCGCGAGCACGGCGTCCGGTCCTATCTCGCGCACAACATGACGATCACCCCCGCGAACCTCGACCAGGTCGAGCACGTGGTGGCCGATGTCAGCGCCATGGGGTTCTCCATGCTGTCCTTCCAGCCCGCCGCCCACGTGGGTGACGAACGACGGTGGACCGGAGGCGACTACCGCACGGTCGGCATCGATGACGTGTGGGACCGGCTCGAGGCCGGTCTCGGTCAGCGCGTCGCCTGGCAGGCGCTGCAGTTCGGCGACCCTCGCTGCAACCGTTCGGCGTTCGGCCTCCGTGTGGGCGGTCGCTGGGTCCCGATGTTCGACCCCGACAGCGCGGCCGACCTTGCGGCCAGGGACCGCGCGCTTGCGCACCTCGGGGGCATGAACTTCGGCGGCTCCGCGCCGCCCACGCTGGTCGTGAAGGTGCTGCGCGTGCTCGCTCGCCATCCCGGCGACCTGCCCGTCGCGACCGCCTGGGTACGCCGCCTGGTCGAGCGGTCCGGCGGGATCGGCCGGGCCTGGTCCTCCTGGCGTCGGGGGGAGCTCACACCGATGACCTACGTGGTGCACGACTTCATGGACGCCGTGGACGTCGCTCCGGCGTGGGCGCTGATGCAGGACGGCCAGGTCGCGACCGACCCGGCGCTCCGGGCCACCCAGGAACGCCTGTCGGCGTGCACCTACGCGATGGCGCACCCCGAGACCGGCGAGCTCGTCCCCGCCTGCGTGCAGCACTCGGTCCTCGACCCGGGCGAGAACGAGCACCTGCGTCGTCTCCTGCCGCTCACGGTCGTCGGGTCCGCGGGGCTTGACCCGGCAGACGGTCGACCGCCGAGCCGCCCGAGCCGCCGGGCTTCGGCGTGAGGCTACGGTGACGCACATGCCGAGCGAGCCTTTCAGCCCGAGTGTCGACCACCCTGCCAGTCCGGACGGTCCCCGACCACCGCGGCTGCTGATCTTCGACGTGAACGAGACCCTCTCGGACATGTCGCCCATGGCCACCCGGTTCGAGGACGTCGGCGCGCCGGCGCACCTGGCCACCAGCTGGTTCGCGGGGCTGCTGCGCGACGGCTTCGCCCTCACCGCGGTCGGGGCCAGCGACTCGTTCGCCCGCATCGCGGCGGAGTCGCTGGGGATCTGCCTGCACGGGATCGACCTGGATCGGAGCACGTCGGAGGCGGTGTCCCACATCATGGACGGCTTCGCCGGTCTGCCCGTCCACGCCGACGTGCCCGACGGCATCAGGGCTCTCGGTGGTCTCGGGATCCGGTTGGTGACCCTCAGCAACGGCTCGGCCGCCGTCGCTGAGGCGCTCTTCGACCGCGCCGGCGTCCGCGAGCCCTTCGAGCGCCTGCTGACGGTGGAGGACGCCGGGCGCTGGAAGCCGGCTCCCGAGGCCTACGCGTACGCCTTGCAGCAGTGCGAGGTGGACCCGGAGGAGGCGATGCTCGTGGCGGTGCACCCCTGGGACATCGACGGCGCCTCGCGTGCCGGGCTGGCCACTGCCTGGCTGAACCGGACCGGGGGCCCCTACCCGGAGTACTTCCGGGCGCCCGACCTCCGGGCGGCCTCGCTGGCAGAGCTCGCCGAGCAGCTGCGCTGACCCGTCGACGCAGCCCCGGGACGGGACCGGGCCGGGTTCACTCCCGGGTCTCGTAGATGTCCGGGATGCCGTCGGCGTCGGTGTCGGCCGCCTCCAGCTCGCCGATGCGGCGATAGGTCTGGTTGCGGGATCGGAGCACGACTCCCGCCAGCAGGGCCGCGATCAGGGAGCCGGTGAGCACCCCGACCTTGACGTGCTCGTCGCGCACGCTGTCCGGGCCGAAGGCGAGCTCGCCGATGAGCAGGGAGACGGTGAACCCGATCCCGGCGAGCAGCGCGAGGCCGGCGACGTCGAGCCAGTCGAGGTTGTCGTCGAGGGTGGCCCGGGTGAAGCGGGCGACGAGGTAGGTGGTGCCCAGGATGCCGAGGAACTTGCCGATCACGAGACCGGCGACGATGCCGAGGGCGACCCGGTCGGTGAGCGCCTCGCCCAGTCCCGACAGGCCCCCGACGGTGACCCCGGCGGCGAAGAACGCGAACACCGGCACGGCGAACCCGGCCGAGATGGGGCGCACGCGGTGCTCGAAGTGCTCGGCCAGGCCGGGTCCGGCCTCCGGGCCGCCGGCGGCCTGGCTGCGCAGGACGGGCACGGCGAAGCCAAGCAGGACCCCGGCGACGGTGGCGTGCACTCCTGAGGCGTGCATCAACGTCCAGGCTGCGAAGGCGAGGGGGAGCAGCAGCCACCACGACCGGATGCGTCGTTGGACGGCGAGGGTGAACAGGCCGAGCGGGACGAGCGCGCCGAGGAGCGGCAGGAGCTGGAGGTCGCTGGTGTAGAAGATCGCGATGATGGTGACCGCGAACAGGTCGTCGACCACGGCAAGGGTGAGCAGGAAGGTGCGCAGGGCCGTGGGCAGGTGGGTGCTGATCACCGCGAGGACGGCCAGGGCGAAGGCGATGTCGGTGGCGGTGGGGATCGCCCAGCCGCGCAGGGCACCGTCGCCGGTGGTGAGGTTGACCGCCACGAACACCAGCGCGGGGACGACCATGCCGCCGGCCGCGGCGAGGATCGGCAGGGCCGCCCGACGCGGGTCCTTCAGGTCGCCGGCGACGAACTCGCGCTTGAGCTCGAGGCCCACGACGAAGAAGAAGATGGCCAGCAGCCCGTCGGCGGCCCAGGTGCCGAGGCTGAGGTCCAGGTGCAGCGCCTCGGGCCCGATGCGGTAGTCGCGCAGCGCGTCGTAGTGCTCCGACCACGGGCTGTTGGCCCAGACCAGGGCGATGACCGTGCCGGCGAGCAGCAGGGCGCCGCCGACGGTCTCCTGCCGGAGCAGGTCGGTGATGCGGGAGTCCTCGGACCATGAGCCGCGGCCGAACAGCAGCCGACGGGCCGGCGGTGTGGGGGGAGTGGGTCCTGGCTGATTCACGAGGGTGCTCCGTACGAGATTGGGGTCGTGGCATCGACTGCCGACCAGACTTCCCGGCGCCCCTGGTAGGCAGCGTAGTCCAAAGACGACGCTAGGCGAACGGCGGCGCCGAGGGCTCGGTCAGCTGCTGGGGAGCTGCCCGGTGAGGCGTCCGTGGCGTTCGGCGCTGGCGTCGTTGAGGCCGATGATCTCGACGGTCTTGCCCTTGCGCTCGTACTTGGTCGTGATGGCGTCCAGCGACGCGACCGTGGAGGCGTCCCAGATGTGGGAGGCGGTGAGGTCGATGACCACGGTGTCGGGGTCCTCGGCGTACTCGAACTGGGTGTAGAGGTCGTTGCTCGAGGCGAAGAACAGCTCCCCGGTCACCCGGTACAGGGCCGTGGCGTTGCCGTGGCGGTCCTCGACGAGCTCGCGGTGGGTCTCGGTCAGGTGGGCCACCCGGCGGGCGAACAGGGTCATGGCGACCAGGACGCCGACGCCGACGCCGATGGCCAGGTTGTGCGTGGCGACCACGACCACGACGGTGGAGAGCATCACCAGGGTCTCGGACTTGGGCATCCGGCGCAGGGTGGCGGGCTGGACGGAGTGCCAGTCGAAGGTGCCGATCGAGACCATGATCATGACCGCGACCAGGGCGGCCATCGGGATGATGGCCACGACGTCGCCGAACCCGACGACCAGGATGAGCAGGAAGACGCCGGCCAGGAACGTGGAGATCCGGGTGCGGGCGCCGGAGGCCTTCACGTTGATCATGGTCTGGCCGATCATGGCGCAGCCGCCCATGCCGCCGAAGAAGCCGGTGATGATGTTGGATGCGCCCTGACCCCACGCCTCGCGGGTCTTCTCCGAGTGCGTGTCGGTGATGTCGTCGACCAGCTTCGCGGTCAGCAGCGACTCCAGCAGGCCCACGAAGGCCATCGCCAGGGCGTACGGCGCGATGATCTGCAGGGTGTCGAGGCTCAGCGGCACGTCCGGGAGGAACAGCGACGGCAGCGAGTCGGGCAGCTCACCCTCGTCGCCGACGTTGGGGACGGTGAGCGCTGCCAGCACGGTGAAGCCGGTCAGGGCGACGATGGCGACCAACGGGGCGGGGATCACCCTGGTGACGCGCGGCAGGCCGACCATGACCGCGATGCCGACGGCGACCATCGGGTAGACGAGGAACGGCACGTCGACCAGGTACGGCACCTGGGCGAGGAAGATCAAGATGGCGAGGGCGTTGACGAACCCCACCATCACCGAGCGGGGGATGAACCGCATCAGCTTGGCCACCCCGCCGAGGCCCAGGACGATCTGCAGGACCCCGCCGAGCAGGACGGTCGCGATGAGGTAGTCGTAGCCGTAGTCGCGCATGACGGGGGCGATGACCAGGGCGATGGCACCGGTCGCCGCAGAGATCATCGCGGGTCGGCCGCCGAGGAAGGCGATCGAGACCGCCATCGTGAACGAGGCGAACAGGCCCACCCGGGGGTCGACCCCGGCGATGATCGAGAAGGAGATGGCCTCCGGGATCAACGCGAGCGCGACGACCAGCCCGGCCAGCACCTCGGTGCGCAGCATCCTGGGGGATCGCAACGCGTTGCGGACCGAGGGCTGCAACGGCGCCGTCTGGGACTGTCCGCCGGCAGGGCGGTGTGGCAGGGCTGTGCTCAAGGCAGGGCGCTCCGGTCGAGGGCAGTACGTCGGGCTCCCTCGCTGCGTGAGGACGGAGGCGACTGGTTCGGGCTGATGGACGGGTGCATGCCACGATGCATGCGTGCCGACGCGGTCGGCGAAGTCTGCGGCGGACTCTACCCTTACGTGAGAGTAAGGTTGAAATCGAACAGACGTGAGAGGACCACCATGGACAGCGGGGCGATGGCGTCGCGGTCGATGCAGATCGGCGAGGTCGCCCAACGCACCGACCTGTCACTGCGGACCCTGCGTCACTACGACGAGGTCGGGCTGCTGCGTCCCTCCGGGCGCAGCGACGGAGGATTCCGCCTGTACACCGAGAAGGACGTCGACCGACTCCTGGTCATCCGCCGGATGAAGCCGCTCGGGTTCACGATCGAGGAGATGGTGCAGGTCATGCGCCACATCGAGACCCTGCACGGCACGACGGCCGGGGCGGGCGACGAGCACGCCACCGAGGCTCGCGACCGGCTCGCCGCCACCCTCGACGAGGCCTACGCCCGCCGGGACACGCTGCGCCGGCAGCTCGGCATGGCCGACGAGTTCATCGGCCTGCTCAGCAGGCAGCTCGGACCGTCGGATGCCTGATCCGGTGTGCGACGGCGCCAGGTGACGGCGCTGCTCCTGGTGGGTGCCGGCCACACCCACCTCTACGTGCTGAAGCGCGCCGCCGAGCTGGCCGCCGAGGGGTACCTGGTCCACCTGCTGGCGCCCCGGCACTTCGACTACAGCGGCCTCGCCTCCGCCACGGCCGCCGGAGTGCTGTCTCGCGACGCCGGGCGGATCGACGTCCGGGCGCTGGCCGCCGGCTCCGGGGTGCAGTTCCACGAGGGCACCCTCGAGTCGCTCGACACCGAGGCGCGGATCGCCGTCACGTCCGACGGGGACCGGCTGTCGTACGACGTGATCTCCATCAACATCGGCAGCGTCGTCGCGCCTGCCGGGATGCGGGTGCACCCCACGGTCCTGGGTGTGAAGCCCCTGAGCGGACTCGCCGACCTGGACACCCGGCTGCGGGCGTCGGCTCCACCGGGAGCCACGGTCACGGTGGTGGGTGGCGGCGCCTCCGGCCTGGAGCTGGCGGCACACCTGGCGATCCGCCGGGACGTCGTACGCGTCCAGCTGGTGGAGGCCGGGGCCCTCATCGGAGCGGATCTGCCCGCCGGAGCGCGCAAGCGGATCGGACGACTCCTCCTGGCGCGCGGTGTGGACGTGCGCACCGGGTGCATCGTGCGCGACCTCGGTGAGCACGCGGTGCGCTGTGCCGACGGCGCCGAGCTGCCCCACGATGTCGCTCTGCTCGCCACCGGGTTGGCTGCGCCCGCGCTGCTCGCCGATCTCGGACTCGGCGACCAGACCGGGGTACCCGTGCGGGCGACCCTCCAGCACGTCGACCGGGACGAGATCTACGCGGTGGGCGACTGCGCGCGCTTCCTCCCGGCTCCGCTGCCCCGCATCGGCGTGCACGGCGTACGCCAGGGGCCGGTACTGCTGCGCAGCCTGCTCGCCCGGCGTCACGGGGAGCCGCTGCCGGTCTACGAGCCCCCGCGGCTCGCGCTGTCGATCCTCGACCTCGGTGGGGGTCTGGGGGTCGCCGTCCGAGGACGGTGGTGGTGGTACGGCGCCGGCCCGCTGCGGCTCAAGCGGCTCATCGATCGCCGGTGGCTCCGGACCTACCGAGCGCGACCGGCCGCGTAGCCGGCCGACCGCTCCCGCGACGAGCCACGGGGGGACGTGGGAGATTGGGTCGTCAGGGTCTCGGACGATCGAGGTGGCCGGTGTCGAGCACCGGACCGGTAGGAGCGACATGACCGTGGTGGACACCCTGACCAGAGCACTGCACGGCGACGCGGGAAGACGCGGGCGTCCTCACCGGGTTTCCCGATCGTGACCGCCCCCCGACCCTCGGACGACGCGACCCGGAAGTCCTCCTTCCGGGAGCTGGTCGAGCCCGAGATCGAGGTCCTGCTCAGGGTGGGGCTGACCATCACCGCGAGCCGGGCCGATGCCGAGGACCTCGTGCAGGAGACCCTGCTGCGTGCCTACCGGGCGATCGACCGCTTCGACGGACGGCATCCCCGGGCCTGGCTGCTGACCATCCTGCGCAACACGAACGCCAACATGCACCGCCGCCAGCGGCCGGGCACGATCGGCGACTGGGAGCTCATCCGGACCGCCCGGCCGGCCTTCGGTCGGGCCGAGCTCCCGAGTGCCGAGGACAGCTTCGTGGACCACGAGCTGCACGCGGATCTCGACGCCGCCGTGCGTGCCCTCGACCCCCGCTTCAGGGCCGCTCTCGTCCTGGTCGACGTCCACGACCTGAGCTACTCCGAGGCGGCCGCGGTCATGGGGGTCCCCGTGGGGACGGTGATGTCCCGGCTCAGCCGGGCCCGGGACCGCGTCCGCAAGTCGCTCCGATCCAGCCCACTCACCCGAGGAGACCTGTCATGACTGGGACTCTGCGTCAGATGCTGACCTGCCACTGGTCCGCGCGCCGCATCCAGCGCTATCTCGACGCCGACCCGGCCGCCCGGCTCACGCCCGGAGAGGTCGCGCGGCTCGAGGAACACCTCGCGACGTGCGAGAAGTGCACCCGGGTCGCGAACGAGCACCGTGCCCTGCACCGAGCCCTGTCCCTGTGGTCGGGCGGTACGGGCGTCGATCCCCGATCGGTCGACCGGGTCCGAGACTTCCTGTCCACCATCAACGACGAGGACCACGAGTGACCATCGACCAGCAGAGCTCGACCGCATCCGCCCGCGCGCCGCAGGATGAGCCATGGGACCTTCTGGTCGTCGGGGGTGGGACCGCCGGGATCGTCGGCGCGAAGACCGCCGCGCGGCTCGGGGCCCGCGTCCTGCTCGTGGAGCGCGATCGCACCGGCGGAGACTGCCTGTGGACCGGATGCGTCCCGTCCAAGGCCCTGCTCGCGGCCGCTGGGGTGGCCGCCAGTGCACGCAACGGGCACCGGTTCGGCATCGGCGTCGGCGAGGTCTCGGTCGACTTCGCGACGGTCATGGACCACGTGCGGTCGACGATCGAGCACATCGCACCCATCGACTCCGTCGAAGCGCTCGAGAAGGCTTCCGTCACCGTGCGCGCGGGAAGCGCCCGCTTCACCGGACCGGACTCGGTCGACGTGGACGGCGAGGCACTGAGGTTCCGACAGGCGCTCGTGGCCACCGGGGCCGCGCCTGCCGTGCCGCCCATACCCGGATTGAGCGACGTCGACCACCTGACCAGCGACACCGTGTGGGGGCTGAGCGAGCTCCCTGCCCAGCTCGTGGTGCTCGGCGGTGGGAGCATCGGCTGCGAGCTCGGCCAGGCCTTCGCCCGTCTGGGCAGCAGGGTCTCCGTGGTCGAGGGCGCACCGAGGATCCTGCCGCGCGAGGATCCCCTCGCAGCAGCGGAGCTCGCCGCCGCCCTGGCCGACGACGGCGTCGAGATCCACACCGGATCGGGAGTCGCGCGGGTCGAGCCCACCGGACCGGGGTCCGGGGTGCTCCACCTGGACAGCGGTCAGCAGGTGCCCTTCTCCTGCCTCCTGGTGGCCGTCGGACGATCGCCGCGCACCAAGGGCATGGGGCTGGCCGACGCGGGCGTCGAGGTCGACCAGCGGGGCTTCGTCGTGGTCGACGACCTCCTGCGGACCACCAATCCGCGCATCTGGGCCGCCGGTGACCTCACCGGCCACCCGCAGTTCACCCACACCGCCGGTGTGCACGCGAGCCTGGCCGCGTCGAACGCCATCTTGGGCGTACGCCGCAAGGTCGACCTGACCGCGGTGCCGCGAGTCACCTTCACCGATCCCGAGGTCGCCGCCGTCGGGCTCGAGACCGACCGGCCCGCTTCGGGACTGCGCACCATCGACTGGTCCCACTCCCACGTCGACCGCGCGGTCGCCGAGGGAGCCCTCGGGGGCTTCGCCCGGCTCGTCGTCGACAAGCGCGGCCATGTGCTCGGCGCCACGGTGGTCGGCCCGCGGGCGGGGGAGACCCTGGGCGAGCTCACCCTGGCCATCACGCGCGGGCTCACCACCCGCGACCTGGCGGGTGTCACCCACGCCTACCCGACGTACAACGACGGACCGTGGAACGCCGCGATCTCCGACGTCCAGGACCAGCTCGAGCGCCCCGCCACCCAGCGCGTCCTGGGGACGCTCGCCCGGGCCCGCACGTGGTGGGTCAGTCGGGACCGTTGAGGGGACCGGTCGGCGTCGTCGGCCATCCCCGTCGTGTGCGAGACACCAGGACCCGCCCAGAGGTCGCTGGCGCGGCGCGAGCGGCCGCCCTCAACGCCTACTACGTGGCCCATGGCCTCTCGGCGCTTGTTCCCGGCGCGAACCCGAATGAGAGCTCGGGCTCCTTCTCGTGCACCTCGGGTGGCGATTGCGTGTCGTCCACGACGGGTGATCTCGCGGACGGGTTCCAGGCCACGACGGAGGTCCTCGGTGTCTTGGCGTCGACCTGCGCAGCGCTCGTCAACCTGCTTGCACTGCGGATCCTGACTGCTCGCCGCCGGAGCGCAGGAGCGGTCTGAGCACCCCGGTCGATCAGGGTGGCGTCACCACCGCGACAGATCCGCACGGCCGCTTCGGCCTGTCTCGTTGACGGCGAGCCGGAGGGCGGCGACTGGTCTGGCGCTGCTTGACAACCCTCGATACCGCTGCTGTATGAAAGGCCTCCGATGGTCGACGCCTCAGCGACCACCGGCCGGGGGAAGGGGCTGTGGTGATCGACCACCACGAGATGTCGTCGTGCGCCTGCTGAGACGGCTCGTCACGGACCCGCGGCGATCAGCGGCCATGTTCGCGACCGTCCTGATGGGCGTGTGCTCCTTCGTTCTGCTGACCGGATCCGCGGAGCAGTCTCGCCTCGAGGTCACTCGGACGGTGAACGAGAACTTCCGGTCCTCCTACGACATCTTGGTGCGCCCGCGTGGCTCCCAGACCGCGATCGAAGCGGCGACGTCGAAGGTCCGCCCCAACTACCTGTCCGGGATGTACGGGGGCATCAGCGCCGAGCAGGTGGACCAGGTCCAAGGGCTCTCGGGCGTCGAGGTGGCGGCACCGATCGCGATGATCGGCCAGGCGATGATCAAGACGAACTACGAGGTCGACGTCACCGACCTGGTGCGTGAGGGCTCGGGTCTGGTGCGGTTCTCCACGACCGTCACCGGCGACCGGGGCCTGTCCGCCTCACCCGGTCCGGAGGGCTACGTGTACGCCGGTGCAGGCGTGGCGGTCGACACCAGCATCGACGACACGTCCGCCTTCGAGCGGCACCCCGGCGTCAGCCCGGCGCGCGTGTGTGACGTGCGCGGCGCCGGACTGGCGGCACCGTTCTCCGTGGACGCACGATGGTTCCCGCAGTGCTGGGACCGGCAACAGGGTCGCTACGGACTGGGGTGGCCGAGGCGGCAGGGCCGGTACTCGATCGACGTGCCGGTCCGGTTCCCCGTCACGGTCGCGGCGATCGACCCACAGACCGAAAGGGAGCTCACCGGCCTCGACGACGCCGTCGATGCCGGCCGGTACTTCCGCCGCAAGGAGACCTCGAAGCTCGAGGGCGACAACGTCATGTTCAACACCCTTCCGGTGCTGAACTCCTCACGCTCCTACATCGAGGAGGACATCGCCGTCACCGCGGACGCGCTGGACGCCGAGACCGCCCGCACCCTGAGCCGCGGCATGTCACGCGAAGCTGCGCGCACCACGGTCGAGGCCGCCGAGCCTGCGCAGTCCCGGGGATTCTCGTTCACCGCGCAGGAGGCGATCGACGACTGGTTGGCCGGCAGCAGCGTGCACTCCCGAGAGGGTGCTGCGGTGGTGACCCCGCAGTCGTTCCTCACCGTCGGCCAGGTGGACTACGACACCAGGGCCGACGGGACGCTGCGGGCCCGCCCGGTGAAGCAGCCACGTTCGGTGTGGCGCTCCGACGCCTACTTCGGGCAGAAGTTCGCTCCCGCACCCTGGTCCGCGGGCGGCGTCGGGTTCCGCAGGATCGCCTCGGCCTCCGGTTCACCGGGAGTCGCGTTGCCCGCGCTGAGGAGCATCGGCACCTTCGACCCGAGCTCGTTCGATGACCAGGGGCTCGGCACGGTGCCCCTGGAGACGTACCAGTCGCCGGCCGTGACGGCGGCCGACACCGCGACCAGCGAGCTCCTCGGCGACCAGGACCTGCTGCCAGACGCGAACCCGGCCGGCTACCTGCAGAGCCCGCCGCTGCTCATCACGACCCTCGACGCAGCCGACAAGCTCCTCAACCCGCTCGTGTACCGCTGGCCCGAAGGCATGGACAAGGAGGCCAAGCCGGTCAGCGTGATCCGGGTGCGCGTGGCCGGGGTCACCGGCGCCGACGACATCAGCCGCGAACGAGTACGCCTGGTCGCCGAGGCCATCCAGAGGACGACCGGCCTCGACGTCGACATCACTGTCGGTTCCTCACCGAGCCCGACGACCGTCGAGGTGCCGCTCGCCGGTGAGGTGCTCTCGGTGTCGGAGCCGTGGGTCCTCAAGGGTGTGGCCGGGACGGTCGTCCAGGCGATCGACCGCAAGAGCCTCGCCCTGTTCCTCCTCGTCCTGCTCACGGCCGGGACCGCGATCTCCATCTCGGCCAACGCCTCCGTCCGCGCACGCCGTACCGAGCTCGGCGTCCTGGCCTGTTTGGGCTGGCGTCCCTTCACGCTCTGGCGTCACGTCATGGGTCAGCTCGTCGCGGTCGGCGTCGCTGCCGGCGTCGTGGGCGCGGTGGTGTCCTGGCCGCTCGGACACCTCATCGGCTCACCGGTCTCCACTGCACGTGCCTTGCAGGCAGTGCCTGCGGCGCTCCTCGTGATGGCACTCGCCGCGATGTGGCCAGCGTTCGCCGCCGCGCGCGCGGTCCCCGCGGAGGCTGTCCGCCCGCAGGTCCGTGCACCGCGGCGGGCGGTCCGGCTCACCGGCCCGTTCGGGATGGCTCGCGCCGCTGTCGCCCGTACGCCCTCGCGCACCCTCACCGGTGCTCTCGCCCTCGCGGTCGGCGTCGCCGCTCTCGTGTCCTTGCTCGGCATCAGCCTGGGCTACCAGGGTGCCGTGGTCGGGAGCCTGCTCGGCGACACCGTGTCGGTCCAGGTCCGCGGCGCCGACATCGCCGCCGGCGTCATCTTGTGTGTCATCGGGCTCGGTGCCGTGGCCGATGTGCTCTACCTCGATATCCGCGAGCAGGCCGCCGCCTACGCGTCCCTCCAGGCCTCCGGGTGGCGCGACTCCACGCTGGTGCGCCTGATCGTCTGGCAGGCAGCCATCGCCGGCACCCTCGGCGCGTGCGCCGGTGCGGGCGCCGGGCTCTACCTCGTGTCCACTCTCGCTCCGCTCAACGACCGCGTCGTGGTCGTGACCGTGGCCGTCGCAGCGTCCGGGGTCCTGGCCGCCTGTGTCCTTGCGCTGCTGCCCGCAACCAGCCTGCGCCGACTTCCCACCGCCCAACTGCTCGCCGAGGAGTGACCCCACCCCATGACCGTGCCGACCACCACCGCGAGCACCCTCACCGACACGGCCGTGCGCCTGGACGACGTCACCAAGGCCTACCGGCTCGGTGACGGCTCCGTCCTCACCGCCACCGACCACGTCAGCCTCGACCTGCGCCGTCACGAGTTCACCACCCTGGTCGGGGCATCCGGGTCCGGGAAGTCGACGCTGCTGCACCTCATCGGCAGCATCGACACCCCCGACAGCGGCACCATCGAGGTCGACGGTCGCCCCATCACCGGCCTGCGCCGACGCGACCTCGCGGACTACCGCTCCACCGTCGGGTTCGTGTTCCAGAAGTTCCACCTCGTGTCGTCCCTCACCGTCACCGACAACATCCTCGCGCCGCTGGTGGCACGTCGTACCGACTACGACCGCCGCGAACGGGCCGAGGAGGTGCTCGAGCTCGTCGGGCTCGCCGAACGCGGTACCTCCCTGCCATCGCAGCTCTCCGGCGGGCAGCAGCAGCGCGTCGCCATCGCTCGGGCGCTCATCAACCACCCCCGCCTGGTGCTCGCCGACGAGCCCACCGGCAATCTCGACTCCGCGAACGCCGAGCAGGTCCTGGGGCTCCTGCTCCGTCTCAACCAGGACCTCGGTGCCACCATCGTCATGGCCACCCACGACCCTTCGATCGCCGACCGCTCCCAGCGGACAGTCACCGTGCGCGACGGCCGCATCGACAACGACCAACGCAACTAGTTGTACCCGGCCAGCTGGTCAGCGGTGAGGTCGGGGACGGGTGCCAGTTCGTGGTCAATCACGGGGACGACTACTGCTGCCGATCGACCGTCATGACGTGCGCCGAGCCAAGCAGGCTCGACTTCACCTGGCACTTCACCTGGCACTTCCCCGATGAGCCAGAGTCGAAGGTCGCCCTCGAGCTCAATGAGTCGGATGGCAGCACCGACCTCCGGCTAAGTCACAGCGCGCTGGGTGACCTGGCGAAGTCATACCGGGATGGATGGTGCGTTCACCTGAGCCATCTGGAGGCCGCAGCGCTCGGCACACCGCTGCCGTCATCGACGGGCCGCCCGATGAACACCCCAAGACCGTGCCCCGGCACGTGGGTGGCGCACTCTTCGCGGCAGGTCCGGACGTCATACGGATGGGGCCACTGGTGGCACTATCCGTATGACGTCCATGCGATGGCGGCCGACGAAGATGCGTGACCCTCGCTGACCGTGCCGGTCGAGGCCACGTGGATCCTCACGACAGGTCGCGAAACCCCGCCAGCATGCGCTGGGCGGCGCTGACGCCGACGACGGCCGCCCACAGGGTGGCGATCACTGCGGCGTGCGCGGGGACGATGAGCCACAGCGCGTGCACGACGACGGTCTCGGTCCCCTCCGCGAGACCGCCGAGGAAGCTGAGCGAGCGACCGTCCTCCCGACGCCGCCCGGTCCGCTCGGCGATGGAGGAGAACGCCAGGAACGCGGTGCCGTTGACGTAGTAGGCCAGGAGCACCAGCAGGAAGGGCAGCCAGCTGGCGTCGTACTGGCCGGTCGCCCCGATGGCCACCCCGACCACGGTCGCGCCGTAGACCGTGAAGTCGGCGGTGATGTCCAAGAAGCCACCCGCCTCGGACCCGGGTGGGCTCGCGCTGCCTGGGGCGGTGGCGCGGCGCCGACGCGCCAGGGGGCCGTCGAGGCCGTCCATCACGCGAGAGAACAGCCACAGCCCCAGGGCCCACCACCACAGCTGCCCCGCAGCGGTGGCGGCGCTGGCCAGTCCGGTCGCCAGGCCGAGCAGGGTGAGCCGGTTCGGGCTAACCGAGGGGCGGTCGACCACCCTGGCCAAGGCGGACAGGGGCCCATCGAGGACCCGGCGGGCCGGCGCGTCAAGCATGGGTGCTGGCCGTGGATGAGTGACCCGTACGGCGCGGGTCCAACCGCCGCGCCCAGTAGGACCCGCCGGCCACGAGGACGATCAGTGCCGAGCCGGCGGCGGCCAGCCCCCACGGGTTGGTGCCGTAGGCACCGAGGGCCGCGTACGCGAGGCTCCCGGGGATCATTCCGATCGCGCTCCCCAGCACGTAGTGGCGGAACCGCACTCCCGAGAGCCCAGAGGCGTAGTTGATGGCGATGAACGGCACCAGCGGGACCAGGCGGACCACGAGGACCGCGGAGAGGCCGTGATCACTCAGCAGCGAGTCCACCCGCGCGAGCCGGCCGCGAATGAGGCGGTCGACGGCCTCGCGCCCGAGAAGCCGCCCGGCACCGAAGGCGATGACCGCGCCGACCAGGGCACCGGCCAGTGCCAGGCCCGCTCCGGCCCAGAGGCCGAACAGGGCTCCGCCGGCCGCCGTGAGAAGGGCCTTGGGACAGGGAATGAGTGCCAGCCCGGCATACAGGGCGAAGAACAACGCCGGTCCCCAGATGCCGGCTGCGTCGACGCGTGACCGCATCGCTGCGATGTCGGGGGTCCCGAGGATGAGGGCAAGGGCGACGGCACCGAGCACCATGAGCACCAGCGCGCCTGCCTTGAGGAGGGCAGCTCGACTCATGGGTCATCCTGACGGGTGGTGGGGGCGGACCTGACACATCGGGAAGTCCCTGAGCATCTCGAAGTGTTCCCGACGTGACATGTTCCCAGCCCCGGAGGTCAGATGTACCCGCGCCCTGCCCGACTGCTCCTGCCGGCCGCGCTGCTCGGACTGGCCGTCTCCGCCTGTGCTGCCCCGGGAGCGCCTGCGGGCTCCGCGACCGAGAGTCGCTCCTGGTCGCAGATCACCGACCAGGCGGACGGGCAGACGGTCGACCTGTGGATGTACGGCGGCGACCAGCAGGGCAACGCCTACGTCGACGACGTGCTCACACCCGCCGCGGACCGGCTCGGTGTGACCCTGCGACGCGTGCCCGTGGCCGACACCAAGGACGCCATGACCCGCATCCTCGCCGAGCGGCAGGCCGGCAAGGAGGACGGGGCGGTGGACCTGGTGTGGGTCAACGGCGACAACTTCGCGACCGGCAAGCAGGCCGACGCCTGGCGCTGCGGCTGGTCGTCCCAGCTGCCGAACATGGAGTTCGTCGCCCCGGACGACGCGCTGGTCACCCAGGACTTCGGCACCGACGTCGACGGCTGCGAGGCGCCGTGGCACAAGGCGCAGTTCACGCTGGTCTACGACTCGGCGCGGGTGCCGGAGCCGCCGACGTCGATGTCGGGGGTCCTCGAGTGGGCCAAGGACCACCCCGGGCGCTTCACCTACCCGGCACCGCCCGACTTCACCGGTTCGGTCTTCATCCGCGAGGCGCTCTACAGCGCCTCCGGCGGGCACGCCGAGATCCCGGCACAGTTCGACCAGAGTGCCTACGACACGCTGACCCCCGCGCTCTGGGACGCCCTGACGGAGGTGGCGCCCTCGCTGTGGCGCCAGGGGAGGACCTACCCCCGCGACTCGGTCGCCCTCGATCGCCTCTACGCCGACGGCGAGGTCGACATGACCATGACCTACGGCCCGGCGACGCTCACCCAGCTCGTCGCCGACGGGACGTTCCCGGCCACCACCCGCGTCCTGCCCCTCGAGGAGGGGACCATCGGCAACGCCAGCTTCCTCGCCATCCCGTCATCGGCCGGGGATCCTGAGGGCGCGATGGTGGTGGCCGATCTCGCGTTGTCTCCCCAGCAGCAGGCGATCAAGGCCGACCCGGGCACCTGGGGGCAGTTCACGGTGCTCGACACCGAGCTGCTCAGCACCACCGACCGGGCCCGGTTCGACGACCTGCCGGCCTCGGACGTCGTGCCGCCGTACGACGTCCTGTCCCGCAACGCCAACCCCGAGCTCTCCTCGAGCTGGGTGCCGCGACTCGACGAGGGCTGGCGTCGGGCCGTGCTCGGCTCAGGGTCGTGACCGAGCGCTCCGGCGGCGCACGTCTCGTCGCGCCCGCTGTGACGCTGGTCGTGGCGGTCACCGGGACCGCGCTCGTCACCGTCGTGGCCACCAGTCTGGGACTGCTGCCGCTGGTGGGCCGGCCCCGCCTCAGCACCGACGGGTTCACGGTGCTGGCCGGCGACCTGCGCGCCGCGACGTACGAGTCGCTGCTGACTGCCGCCGCCGCGACCGTGCTGGCCGCGGCCATCGGGCTCGCCCTGGCCACCTTCGTCGTGCGCGCCGGCCGCGGAGCGCGGCTCGTCGTCGCCCTGGCGGTCGCGGTCGTGACGGTGCCGCACCTGGTGGGTGCGGCGGCGACCGGACTCCTGCTCTCCGACGTCGGTCTCGCCCAGCGCTGGTCGGGGATCCCTGCGGGGTCCTGGCCGGAGCTGGTGGCCGGTCGCTGGCCGGTCGCCACCGTGCTCGAGCTGGCCTGGAAGGAGTCCGCGTTCGTCGCCCTCGTCGTCGTCGCGTCCGTCGGACGCCGGTACGCCGACCTGCGCGAGGTCGCAGCCGTGCTCGGAGCACCTCCGCGAGCGCAATGGCGACGCGTCCTGCTGCCCCTGTCAGGGCCTGCCCTGGCTTCGGCCTCCCTCATCGTCTTCGTCTACTCGCTCGGGACCTACGAGGTCGCCCGCCTGCTGGGCCGCGCCTACCCCGAGCCGCTCCCGGTGATGGCCTACCGGCTCTTCACCGACATCGACGTCGCCGCCCGACCGCAGGCGGCCGCCACCGCCGTGGTCGCCACGGGACTCGCCCTGCTCGCCGCGGTCCTCACCCTTCCGCTCGTGCGACGGCTGGGGGCCAACCGATGAGGAGGCTCTCCGCTGCGGGGCTGCGCCTGCCTCACCGGCCGTCACGCACCGTGGCCCCCGCGCTGCTGGTGCTGTGGCTGGTCGTCCCGCTGACCCCGCTGGTGCTCTGGGCGGGCGCCACCCGGTGGTCGGGGACGGCGCGGCTGCCGCAGGCCTTCGGCCCCCGGGGCTGGCAGGAGGCGCTGGACGCCGGCGTGATCGCGGCGCTGGTCCGGTCCGGTCTCCTGGGAGTGGCGGTCGCGCTGATCGCCACTCCTCTCGGGGTGATGGCGGGCCGGGCTCTGGGGTGGCGGCTGCTGCGCCGGCCCACGCTCCCGTCGATCGTGCTGCTGGGGCCGGTCGTGCTGGCCCCGTTCGCGGTGGCGATGGGTCTGGACGTCGTCATCCTGCGCCTGGGGCTCCCGGGCGAGGTCGCCGTGGTCCTGGTCCTGAGCGTGTTCGCGCTGCCCTACACCACCTTCACCATGCGGGCCACCTATCTCGGACTGGATCCCGATCTCGAGGAGCAGGCCAGGGTCCTGGGTGCCAGCTCGCGCCAGGCCCGGCGCCGGGTCACGCTGCCGGCCGCCGCGACCGGACTCGTCACCGCCACCGGCCTCGCCTTCCTGGTCGGGTGGAGCGACTACGCCGTCACCCTGCTCATCGGTGGCGGTCGGATCGTCACCGCGCCCATGCTGATCGGCTCCTCCGCGGCGGGGTCGGGCAACGACGCCCTCACCTCGACCCTCGCCATCTCCGCCAGCCTGCCGCCCCTGGCGGCCCTGGCGGTCTTCACCTACGCGGCCTCCCGCCGCAGGAGGCCTGCTCACTCATGACCGCGGCTCTGAACCTGTCCTCGATCACGCACCGTCACCCGGGTGCCGAGCAACCGACGCTCGTCGGCGTCGACCTGGAGGTGCAGGACGGGCAGATGGTCGCGGTGCTCGGACCCTCCGGGTCGGGCAAGACCACGCTGCTCAGGGTCGCGGCCGGCCTGGAGCCCCCCGAGTCGGGCGACGTCCTGCTCGACGGCAGGAGCGTGCTGGGGGTGCCGCCGGAGAGACGCGACCTCACCGTCATGTTCCAGAAGCCCCATCTCTTCCCGCACCTGAACGTGCTGGACAACGTGGCCTTCGCGGACCGCCTGGCCGGCCGCAGCCGTGCGCACAGCCGCACCGCCGCCCGGCGCTACCTCGACCTGGTCCACCTGGGCGAGCTCGGCCAGCGCAGACCTCGATCGCTGTCCGGCGGCCAGGAGCAGCGCGTCGCCCTGGCCCGGGCGCTCGCCGCGGAGCGACGCGTCATGCTCCTCGACGAGCCGTTCAGTGCCCTCGACACCGGGCTGCGGGCATCCATGCACCAGCTGTTGGCGGAGGTCAGGGCGGCTCTCGACCCCACGATCGTCATCGTGACCCACGACCTCGACGAGGCCGGGCTGGCCGACCGGGTCGCGGTGCTCGTCGAAGGACGGATCGAGCAGTTCGACACCATCTCGGCGCTCTACGCGACGCCTCGGACCCTGGCGGTCGCTCGCCTCCTGGGCGGGTTCAACGAGCTGCCCGGCGCGGTGCGGGCCGGCGCCCACCACTCGGGTCTCGGCTCCTTCACCCTCCCCGAGGGTGTCCGGATCGAGGGGCCGGCGCTCCTCCTGGTGCGCAGGGAACGACTCGCCCTCGCGCCTGCCGGTGCGAGGTCGACCATCGCCGGTCGGGTCGTGCAGGTGCGGCAATCAGGTCCGCACCAGGTCGCGGTCGTCCAGCTCGACCGGTCCACCGGGGGCGACCTCCGGGTGGAGGTCGAGGCGCGGCTCGGGGCCACCCCGCGTCCGGGGGACCGGGTCGGCGTCCTGCTGCCCGGACCCGAAGGCCTGTGGGCCATCGCCGATCCCCGGGCGAGCGGAGCTGTCCCGTCCTCTCCGGCGACGGTCAGCACCTCACCTCACCACGACCCCGCCCTGGCCGACGTGAGCGTGCCCGTGCGGGCCGCGGACGGCTGAGCCGGCCGCGGGACGGGACGTCATCGGACCGTAAGCAACGACGGCCCGGTCCGTGCGCAGGCAGCGGCTAGGTTCGGAGGATGTCGCGTCGTTCGCTTGTCCGTAGCCTTGTCCTCCTGCCTCTTCTCACGGTCATCCTGACGGCGTGCGGCACCGAGTCGACCGGTCCCACCTCGGCTGCCGATGACACGGCCTCCGATCCGGCCCCCACCGAGTCGTCGGAGTCCTCGTCGACCGGGGCGTCCTCCGAGACGATCCTGGACTTCTCGGCGGACACGGTCGACGGTGACCGGTTCGAGGGGGCGAGCCTGGCGGGAAGGCCGGCCGTCCTGTGGTTCTGGGCGCCGTGGTGCCCCACCTGCCGTGGTCAGATCGAGGGGGTGTCGGCGCTCGCCGACGAGTACGGCGACGACGTGAGCTTCGTCGGTGTCGGCAGCCTCGACGAGGCAGCCGCGATCGAGGACTTCGCTGACGACGTACCCGCCGACCTCCCGCACCTGCTCGACCCCGACGGGGACGTATGGCGGCACTTCGGGATCGTGGAGCAGAGCACCTACGTCGTGCTCGACGACAAGAGCGAGGTGGTCTCCCAGGGCTACCTCGACGACGACGAGCTGGCTGACCTGGTGTCCGGCCTGGCCGGCTGACGTGCCCGACGGCCTGCTCGCGCTCGCCCTGGGTGCGGGGCTCCTCGCGGCCGTCAACCCCTGCGGGTTCGCCCTCCTCCCCGCCTACCTGTCCCTGTTGATCGTCGGTGACGAGTCCCCGACCCGTGCTCGCGCGGTGGGGCGGGCCCTCTGGCTGACCGCGGCGATGACGCTGGGCTTCGCAGGTGTCTTCGCGGTGTTCGGACTGGCGGTCGCGCCGGTCGCCGCGGGCCTCCAGCAACACCTGCCGTGGTTCACCGTCGCCCTCGGGGTGATGCTGGCCCTGCTGGGGGTGGTGCTGGCTTCGGGCCGCAGCGTCTCGCTGCCTCGCCGCAGGCGGGCCCGGGGTCGAAGCAGCCGCCCGCTGACCGGCTCGTTCGCCTCGATGATGAGCTTCGGTGCGGGCTACGCGCTCGCCTCGCTGACGTGCACCATCGCGCCGTTCCTCGCTGTGGTGGTCGCCGGTTTCCGGACCGATTCGGTGGCCGTGGGGGTCGCCCTCTTCCTGGCGTACGCCGCGGGCATGGGGCTGGTGGTCGGCACGGTGGCGGTGGCGGTGGCACTGGCCAATGACTCGCTGGTGAGACGGATCCGGCGGACCGGGGCCTGGGTGCCGCGGCTCAGCGGCGCCCTGCTGTTCCTCGCCGGCCTGTACGTCGCCTACTACGGCTGGTGGGAGCTGCGGGTGCTGGCCGGGGGAGACGCGGACGACCCGGTGATCGCGGCTGCATCCACCGTGCAGCGCACCCTGGTGGAGACCGTCCAGGCCGTCGGTGCCGTGGGCTGGCTCGTCGTGGGCGCGCTCCTCGTCGCGGGTGTCGCGGTGGGCCGACGCCGCGGCCGACCGGCCGGACACAGCCGGCCCGCCGACAACACCACCTCGTAGGGCCTGGCGCAGCAGCTGGTCGGCGCCGACCGTCAGGCCCGGATGGCCCGCCGCAGACGTCGCCCGACGACCTCGGCCGCCACGCTGACGACGAACGAAGCAGCGAGCAGGGCGGTGACGACCGGGAAGCGGAAGACGGCCAGGTTCTCGGCCAGCAGCCGACCCAGGCCGGCAGCCCCCACGATGCCGACCACGGCGGTCTCCCGGACGCAGATCTCGAACCGGTACAGGGTGTAGGTGACCAGCTGGTGGGTGGACGGCGGGACCGTCGCCGCCAGCGTGGTCAGGCCGGGCCGGACCCCGCTGCTGCGCAGGGCGTCCCGCGCCCGGGTGTCCACGCTCTCCCACGACTCGGCGACCAGGCGCCCGAGGATCCCGCCGGTGTACAGCCCCAGCGCCAGCGCCCCGGGAAGGATGCCGGGGAACAGCACCAGCAGCGCGACGACCGCCCAGACGGTTGGTGGGATGGACCGCAGCACGAGCAGCAGGGCGCGAGCGAGCCACCAGACCAGGGAACGCAGCACCCGCACCGCGGCGGGGGTCCGGTTCCCGGCGAGGACGCGCCGTCGGCTGGTTGCCCACGGTCCGAGCACGACCGTGATGACGGCGGCGACGAGCATGGCCAGGATCGCCATCGCCAGGGTGTCCAGGACCGATCCGGTCAGCACCGGCCACCCGCCAGCGGGCAGTTGCGGCGGCCACATGTCGGCCAGCAGCCGGCCGGTCAGCTGGCGGGTCCGGGGGCTCGTGAGCCCGCCGGCCGTCACATCGGCGGCCAACCAGGCGACGACGACGCCGGGCACGAGGACCAGCCCGGAGAACCGCGCCCAGCGAGAGCCGCGGGGCCGCCGGATGGTGGTCACGCGGGCCCCGCGCTGCCTGGCGCCCACCGACCACTCCGAACAGCTGACCACGGCCATGTCACTGCGCAGCCGGGTGCTCCACAGGTCGACCACGGCCGACAGCACCAGGACGGCGCCCACCACCGTCCACACCTCGTCCCAGTTGCGCGACTGCAGGCTGACGACGAGCTCCTGGCCCAGGCCGCCGACGCCGACCACGCCGAGAAGCACGGTGGAGCGCACCGCGCACTCGAAGCGGTAGAAGGAGTAGGAGAGCAGCAGGGGTGCGGACTGGGGCACCAGGGCGTAGGCGAGCACGGCCACCGGCCGGGCGCCCGCGTTGCGCAGGGACTGGATGGGGCCGACCGGAACACCGTCGAACGTCTGCCCGAAGACCTGAGCGGTCTGGGCTCCGAACGGCAGCGCGATCGCCAGCACGGCGACGAGGGGGTCGAGACCCAGCACGCTGACGAACAGCAGGGCCCACACCAGCTCGTGGATGGAGCGGGTGGCCACGAGGAGGCCGCGCAGAGCCAGCCGCAGCGCCCGCACCGGCCAGGGAGGGCGGTGGGACCAGGCCACGTCACTGAGCACCAGGCCACCGAGCACCCCGATCACGAGGGCACCGGCGGTGCCCAGTGCGGCGAAGGCCATCGTCACGCCGGCCGCGTCGAGGACCAGGGCCAGGAAGGCGGGATCCAGCGAAGGCGTGAGGGCGTTCGCGAACAGGTCGCCCAGCAGGGGGAGGCCACCCCGGTTGACCAGGTCGGTGCCGGAGGGGACCGCGCGGCGCAGTGCCCAGGCCACCGGGAGCACGACGATGAGGAGTGTGGCGAGGCGGCGCAGCTGCACCTGGCGACCGGTCACCCGTCGCGGTGCGGCGTGAGGGGACGACCTCCCAGCGGCCGGGTTCCGGTCCAGCAGCTGGGTCATGTCAGCGCATAGAGGTCGGTGAGCCGGTCGTCGGTGAGGTCGCGGATCGGGGCGTCGAAGATCAGCCGGCCCTCGCGCAGGCCGACGGCCCGGGTGCAGTGCTCCCTGGCGAGCTCGGGTTGGTGCAGGCTCACCACCAACGTTGCCTGCTCGGCGGGGGCGCGGAGCAGGTCGAGCGTCTCAGCGGCCCGGGCCGGGTCGAGGCTGGAGACCGGCTCGTCGGCGAGGATGAGGCCAGGGGACTGGACGAGCAGACGGGCGATGGCGACCCGTTGGCGTTCGCCACCCGAGAGGCGCTCGGTGCGCTCGTGCAGGGCCCACTCCATGCCCACTCTGCGGAGGGCCGACCTGGTGCGGTCGTCGGGCCGGGGCCACATCAGGGAGCCGATCGCACGTGGCAGGCTCCAGGACCCGAGCCGGCCGGCGTTCACGTTGTGCAGGACCCGGACCTGTTCGATCAGGTCGAGGCGCTGGGAGACCGTCCCGATCCGTCGTTGCAGCACGCGCAGGCGGCCGGGCGCGAGGGCGGCAAGGTCCTGCCCGAACACCTCGACCCGGCCCTCGGTGGCCGCCACCGAGCCGTTCAGCAAGGAGAGCAGCGTGCTCTTCCCGGCGCCGCTGGCGCCCAGCAGGGCCACCCGTTCTCCCGCGTGCACGACGAGGTCTATCCCGGACAGCGCCGGGTGGGGGCCGAAGTGCCGACCGGCGCCGCTGAGCCGGATCACGGCGTTGTCCTTCACGCGAGCAGACCCTGCTCCTTCGCGACCGCCTCGATCTGGTCGTAGTTCGAGTTCTCGGTCGCCACGAACGACTCGGCCCCGAAGAGCTCCAAGATGGCCTGGTCGTCGGGTGAGGCTGCGTCGAGCCCGAGCAGCAGGTCGGTGATCTTCTGGGTGGTCCCGGTGCCGAAGACCTCATCGACGTCGGGCCTGATCAACCAGTGATAGTCGGCGTACCCCGGAGTGCGCCACAGCACGACCACGTCGCTCAGGTCGACCTCGCCGGCCTCCTCGGCGGCGTTCCAGACCTGCTCGTTGACCGCCCCGACCTCGAAGCTCCCGGACGCGACCGCCTCGATGGTCGCGTCGTGGGAGCCGGAGAAGCCGGGGGAGCCCTTCAGGTCGGCAGGGTCCAGCCCGGCCTCGGCCATGAAGTACTGCGGCATCAGGCGTCCCGACGTCGACGTCTCACTGCCGAAGGTCAGCGTGTGGCCGGCAAGGCTGCTGAGCCCGGACGCGTCCTCGAACGGCTCCAGCCCGGACTGCCTGGTGGCGATGAACAGGCTGTGGAAGTCGGCGTCGATGTCACGCTGGGCGATCGCGGTGGCGCCCGGCAGCCGGGATCGGGCCTGAACCCCGGTCAGCCCGCCCATCCACGCGAGGTAGATGTCACCCACCTCGAAGGCACGCACGACGGCCGTGTAGTCGGTGACCGGCCGGTACTCGACGTCCAGGCCGGTGTCGCTCGAGAAGCGGTCGGCCAGCACCGGGTAGAGGCGGTTCAGCAGCTCGGGGTCCTGGTCCGGGATCGCGGACATGCCCAGGACGATCGCGGCCTTCTTCGTGGTGGTGGTGTCCTCGCCGCCGCAGGCCGACAGGGCCAGGAGTCCTGCCGTGCCGAGCAGGACCGAACGTCGAGAGGGTGCTGGCACGGATGTCTCCTGGTGGGTGTGTGGGTGGTCAGTGCGTGCCGGGGTCGCGCAGCCGCGACCGGGAGCCGACGTCGGCGGGGGCGCCGACGAACAGCGCGACGACGGCCACCGCGAGGAAGTACGCCGCGGAGGTCGGCGTACCGCCGAGGACCGGGTCGGTGAAGCCGAGCTGGGCGTGCAGGGACAGCCCGGCCAGCACGGCGAGCACCGCCGCGGCCCGGGCCACCACCCGGGGTCCGCCTCGAGCGGCCATGACGATGAGCACGCCGACGATCACCAACGCGAGCCCGCCGAGCAGGTTGTAGTGGCCGAGGCCGACCGAGAGGTCGCTCGACACCAGCCCGGGACCGCGGGTGGCCAGGGGATCGCCGAAGGACCCGAGCACGCTGTAGAGCCCGACCAGGACGGTCAGGCCGCCCCAGCACAGGCCCAGGGTCCGTCTGATCGGCAGTCCCGCGCGTACGCCGTCCACCCCCAGCACCCGGCCCGCCGAGCTGAGCAGGATGACGACGTGTGCACCGATCATCAGCCAGTAGGACCAGGGCCACTCGTGGGGCGCGTAGGCCACCGACAGGGCGATGGCGACCGACTGGGCGACCCCGATGGCCGCGGCCAGCCGCACCCACGCGCCGGTGAGCAGCAGCACCGCCAACGTGGTCTCCGCGATGAGGACCAGCCAGCCGAACGGCGTGAACGCCGGCAGCACCAGGTGATCGACGACCCAGCTGTACGGAGGGAGGACCGGATGGCTCACTGCGTAGGAGGTGAACTTGAACAGCCCGTTGCCGGCGTCCTGACCGAAGTCGGGAGCGCGCTTCCAGGAGACGTTGTAGAGCCAGAGCAGGCCGAGGAGGATGCGCAGCACGGCTGCGCCGACGGCCTGGGGGCGGGGGACCTCCTCGGTGGCGGGGGCCAGCAGCCAGCCGAGAGTCCTCCTCCCGCGGTCCGCGAGCGTCGGGTCAGGCACAGCGAAACACCTCGCGACCGGCGGCTGCGGCGGCACCCTGGACGGCGAGCGTGTCGCGCACCACGCCGAAGATCTCGTCGACCGAGAGGGGTGCGTCCGCGATCCGCATGTTCGGGTTGGTGACTGCCACCGGGTGCCACCAGGCCCCGTCGGCGGTGATCGTGGGCTCGGGCTCGAGGGTGTCGATCGAGACGTGGATGCCGTGGTCGGCGAAGCCTTCCTGCGCGACCGGCCGGATCACCCGGTCCTGCTCGGCGATGCCCTCGGCGTTCAGCCGCTCGTGCAGGGCCGCCACGCCGACCGGGTCCTCGTCGTACATGGTGGCCGCGACGCGCACCCGGAACCCGAGCGACTTCGCCAGCACTATGCCGTCCAGGGCCCGGGCCCACGAGCCGGCGCCGCGTTGGCGGTCGTGCAGGTCAGGGGTGGCTGAGTCCAGGCTGACCTGCAGCACCACGGAGCGGTCCATGGCCTCGAGCGTCTCGCGGCGGCGCCCTCGGCCGAAGACCATCGCGTTGGTCAAGATGGTGCGCTCCAGACCGGCACCGGCTTCGACGAGGGCGTCCAGCTCGGGGTGCATGAACGGCTCGCCGCCGGTAAGGAACAGCTCGCGGCCACCCTGGGCTGCGAACTCGTCGAAGATCTCCTTGGCCACCACCGGGTCCAGCCGCCGCGAGTCTGCCCTCGGGGAGGACTCGGCACAGCAGTAGAGGCAGGCGAGGTTGCAGTCGAAGTTCGTGTAGGCCCACAGCCGGTGACCGACCGGTGTCCTGCTTCCGAGGCTGAAGACCGTGCTCGGCCCCGCGAGGGCCCCGGCCTTGCGCACCGCGAACCACCACGGGCCGTCAGGGGTCTCGGCGACCTCGCCGGCGATGTCGTGGCCGACGAGCTCTGCCCACACGGGCAGGTCGATGACCACGCTCACCTCGGCGCTGCGGATGCCGAGGAGGTCGCCCGGGGCGAGCCGGCGCATGGCGCGGGTGATGAGCAGCAGCAGGCCGCTGCCGCAGTCCATGTCCCCACCGTCGATCAGGCTCGCGACCTCACCCAGGGGGCCGGCCGCAGTGGGCTGCACGGGCGGCCCCGACGCGGTCATCTCCCCACCCCGGGCCGGTCAGCCGGCGGGACGGTGGTAGCGCTGGTTCTCACGGTCCCAGTGTCTCCCAGGTCCGCCCCACCCCGCCGACAGGAGATCTGACGATTCAGTGACGATCGACGAGACCGTGCGTGCGGGTGTCTCGCGCGGGCCGCCAGGTCACCGGCCCCGGCACCGGTCCGGGCTGTCGTATCGTCACCTCATGCCTGAACCCGGAACACGCCCCGAGGACGCGGAGTCACGCAGCTCCTTCTGGGAGGGGGTGCATGGCAGCAAGGACATCGACGGCGTCTCGTGGTGGCAGTCGGTGCCCGAGCTGTCCCTCGGTCTGGTCGACGAGACCGGGATCGACCCCGGGGAGCCGATCATCGACGTGGGCGCCGGCTGGTCGACCCTGGTCGACCACCTGGTCGAGCGCGGCTATCGCGACCTGACCGCGATCGACCTGTCGGCCACTGCTTTGGCGACCGTCCGCGAGCGGATCGGAGAGGCCGGCAAGGACGTCGTGCTCGACGTCGCGGACGTCCTCGACTTCCACCCCGGGCGGCGCTTCGCGCTCTGGCATGACCGCGCGGTGTTCCACTTCCTCACCGAGCTGGACGAGCGCGACGACTACCGGGCGTCGCTCGACCGGTGCGTGCAGCCGCGCGGCCACGTCGTGGTCGCCACCTTCGGCCCGGACGGCCCGACCACCTGCAGCGGACTCCCGATCGTGCGCTACACGCACGAGGAGCTGGTGGCCGAGTTCCCGGGCTACGAGGTGCTCTCCACCAGCGGCGAGGACCACGTCACGCCGTGGGGATCCACGCAACAGTTCACCGCGGTCCTGCTCCAGCGCACGGCCTGATCGCGAAACACCCGTCGAGCACCTGACGTCGGCGCCCCGGTCTGTGAGGGTGGAGACATGAGTGAGACGAGCATCCGCAGTCACCAGGAGTCCGTCACGGTCGAGGCGTCACCCGAGTGGGTCTACGACCTGGTCTCCGACATCACCCGCACCGGCGAGTGGAGCCCGGTGTGCGCGTCGTGCTGGTGGGACGACGAGGCCCGGGCCGGTCAGGTCGGGGCCTGGTTCACCGGGCGCAACGAGCTCCCGCACCGGACCTGGGAGACCAGGTCAGAGGTGGTGGTCGCCGATCCGGGTCGCGAGTTCGCCTGGGTGGTGGGTGGCAGCTTCGTCCGCTGGGGCTTCACCATCGCGCCGGCGGGGTCGGGGAGCACGCTCACCGAGAGCTGGGAGTTCCTCCCGGGCGGCATCGCCATGTTCGAGGAGAAGTTCGGTGACGAGGCGCCCGCCCAGATCGCCGACCGCACCCGGCAGGCTCTCGAGGGCATCCCCCAGACCCTGGCGGCGATCAAGCGGATCGCGGAGTCCGGCACCGACGCGGGGGAGCGGGCCCCGTCCTGACCGCGTGACCCGCGCCAGCCGGCGCCAGCGCGTCACGCTCACCGCGGCACGCGGTCAGCTGTCGTGTCCCTCCAGGAGCTGCTTGAGCCGGGCCAGGTCCTTGCTCGTGGCGCGACGCATGGCCAGCTCCATCACCGGTGCCGACACCCGGGCGAAGCCGTGCGGCTCGCCCCGGTTGCGCAGGGTCATCCGGGTGCCCCCGTCGCACTCCGCCCAGGTGTAGGTGGTCTCCATGGGGAACGGGCCGTCCGCCGTACGCATGACCAGACGTTCCCCCGGGACGATCTCGACGACCTCGTAGGTGTAGGTCAGTCGGCGACCCAGGAACTGGGCCACGAACTCCATCCGCGACCCGACGGTGACCGGTGGCGGCGTCCGCCAGGTGACCGAGGCGATGTTGGCGTACCACCGGGTGGCGTTCGAGGGGTCGCCGGCGAAGGCCGAGACCACCTCGGGCGGGCGGGCGATCGTCGTCTCCACGAGAACGTCGACGGTCATGGGTCGGCCCGTCGCCTACATGCCCGGGATGGCGAGGGCCTCGTGGACCTCGATCTCGCAGCCGCCCGGCATGTGCAGGTGCGGGTGGCTCGATGCGAGCGCGAGGGCGGCGTCGAGGTCGTCGGCCTCGATGATGGTGTAGCCGGTGACCTCGCGGGTGCTGGGGGACGTGCCGTCCGTGGTGACCCGGACGCCGCCGGCGAGCGGGGTGCCGAAGTCGACCATCCCGTCGCCGACCTTGCCGGCCCAGGCGTTCCACTCGCCCATGACCGCCTCCATCTGCTCGGGGCTGGGCGGTGCGGCGTCCGCAGGGGTCGGCGGCGCGTGGTAGGTGAAGACGAACTTGGACATGTGGTGCTCCTCTTGGTGGTGGGTGGGTAGGGGTTCAGGAGTTGACGGGACTGCGGCCGGAGAAGGCCACGAGTCGTTGGAGCGCGGTGGCGTCGGTCGGCGGGGTGACCTCGGCGCCGAACGCGCCCCGTGCGCGTCCGGGCGGGATGATCGGGTCGGCCAGGGCCTGGACGTAGGCGACGACCTCGTCGGAGACCGGGAGCTGCTGGCCGCTGGCCTGCGCGAAGTCCCAGCCGTGCAGCAGGAACTCCAGGGACAAGATGCTGGCCCCGACCGCGGCGGGCATCTCACCGCCGCCGGGGGCCGGGACCGAGCCCTCGACCCCGCGGTCGCGCCAGGCCTCGATCGCCTGGGCGGCCATCACCGCGACCCGGTTCTCGAGCGACCCCTCCTCGGGGTTCGTGACGGTGGCGCCGGCCATCGCGGCGACGCCGGTCACGGAGCCGAACAGGTGCTCGGCCAGCGCGTGGCAGTCGAACTCGCTGCAGGGGGTCTGGCTGGTGCGGTCCTCGGTGGTGAGGTTGTGCAGCACGACCTGCAGCGCAGCCAGGCTGGCCTCGGCGCTGCTGAGCAGATCGAGCTGCGCGGGTGCCGCGGCCCACTCGTCCGGACCGGCATCGTCGTCGGCGGCCACCTTCTCCAGACGGGTGAAGTAGTGGTTCCAACCCTCGGCGTGGCTCGCTGCCTGCTCCTCGGTCAGTCCCTCGTGGACCAGCGTCACCAGGGTTCCACCGTCGGTGGGCTCGACGGTGATGGTGACGGTGGAGGCATCGGGACCGAGGTCGGGGCTGCCCTCCCAGCCCCAGCCGAACACCACGCGTCGGCCGGGGTCCACCTCACGGTAGGTGCCGGCCGCGATGTGGCCGGGGGTGACGGTCCAGCGGTACTCGCCGCCGGCGCGCAGGTCGACCCGTGCGGAGACGGTCTGCCAGCGCCGCAGGCGTTCGGGCTGGGTGATCAGGGCGAACGCCTCGTCGGGCGTGACCGGCAGGACGGCGGTCTTGGTGTAGCTCATGGGCTTCTCCTCAGGGTGCGGGCATCGGCGACGAGCTGGTCCAGCTCGTCGGTCCAGAAACGGTCGATCTCGGCCTGGAGCTTGCGCAGGCCGCCGGGCAGGACCCGGTAGATCCGCTGGCGTCCGACCTTCTCCGCCGCGACCAGCTCGGCCTCGGCCAGCACCGCGAGGTGCTGGGAGATCGCTGAACGGGTCACGGTGAACTCGGCGGCGATCTCACTGACCGTCAGCGGACGCGACGCCAGGAGCTGCAGGATGCGTCGCCGGTTCGGTTCGGCAGCTGCTGACAGGGCGTCGGGCACGTCAATAGGTTAGTCGTCACTAACGCATTAGGCAAGGGGACGCACGTGTCCGGAGCGCTCGGAGTCGCCGAGTCGACCGGCCGCCGGCAGGCCGGCGTCCAGCGACGCGAGAAGCGCACGGAGCGCACGGGGCGCGCGCTGCTGGGTGCCCGTGCGGTCGGGCGACCCGTCCCTCAGCCCAGGAAGATGCTGGTGAGCTTGCGACCGGGACGCTCGATCGACCGGGCGGACTCCTCGACAGCGAACTCGCGCATCAGGTCGATCGCCGTCAGGATCTTCTGGCTGCGCAGGGCGTAGAAGACGCTGGTGCCTGCTCGTCGGGTCGTCACGATCCCGCGCTCGCGGAGCACGGCGAGGTGCTGGCTGGCGTTGGACTGGCTCACGCCCAGGGTCTCGGCGATCTCTCCCACACTGAGCTCGCCGTCGCGGAGCACGCTGATGATCAGCAACCGCTTCGGATCGGAGATGGCCTTGCAGACACGCTCGTGCAGGTCGCGCAGCTCGGCTTCCAGGGCCTCGTCCACGGTCACCTCCTGAGGTACGACGGGTGGTCCGGCGTCGACCTCTCGAACCACCACAAGTTTAACCCTGAACCAGGATCACCCAGACGGCCATGACCGCGAGGAGAGACACCGTGGCGGCCAGGACCAGCAGCAGGCGGCCCCGCCCGGCCGTCGTGTCCGCCTGCTCGAGCCGAGAGGTGGTGCGTTCGTAGCGCAGCTCGCCGAGCACCAGCAGGACCGTGGCCATGGCGAGCCCTGACATGCCGGGCAGCGCCGCGGCCAGCCGGCCCCCGGTCTCGTGGAGCAGGAGTGCCGAGACGCCCGCGACGCCCAGCGCGGTGCGCTGCCACGCCATGGCCGTGCGTTCGGCCTGGAGGCCGCCATCGTGGTGCGGCGCCTCGCGCTCGCGGCTCCAGACCATGATCAGTCGACCAGGTCGGCGATGACGAGCGTGAGCGCGACCAGGGAGGCGAGGATCAACGCCCCCGCCACGAGCCGCGGGACGAAGGACCGGGGCAGCTGCCGCCCGAGCCGCATCGCGCGCTCGTTGCGCTGCCAGTCGCGGTAGGACAGCCAGGACAAGGTGCCACCCAGCCCGATCAGCAGGAACCCGAGCAGGTGCCGCACCAGGCTCAGGCCGGGCACGAAGCGGATCACGGCCACCCCGGCGGCCATCAGGGCCAGCGCGGTGCGGATCCAGGCCAGGAAGGTCCGCTCGTTGGCCAGGGTGAACCGGTAGTCGGGGTCTGGCCCCCTGTCTGGCCCCCTGTCTGGCCCGCTGTCCGGCTCGTCATCGGGGGTCGGCCCGGGCGGGACGGAGTCAGGCGACATCGGCGACCTCTCTGCTCATCGGCCCATCATCAGGTCAACGACGTGGAGGCCGCGCACTGGTTGCGTCCGACGTCGAGCACCAGCAGCTCGTCCTCCGGCGGGCGCAGCCGCCCGGCGTTGACCAGCCGGATCGTGTCATAGACGTCGGGCGCCGCCGGCAGCGTGGACACGATCTCCTCGACGAAGCGCTCGATGGCCCGCTCGCTCAGCAGGGTCGCCTCGAAGACGTGGCCCAAGGTCGTGGTCACCGTGCCCGTCTCGCAGAACTCGTCGGGACTCGACCAGTGGGCCGGTGCGATGACGGTCGCCGGGTCGAGCGGTTCCAGCCGGTCGTGCACGCTGCGGAACAGGGACCGGGCCAGCTCCTCCGCCTGCCCGGTCAGGTCCGGCCGGCCGAGACCCCGCACGAAGATGGTGTCGCCCACCAGCAACAGCCGTTCGCCCACCAGGAGCGCGGTCGTCCCGGGCGTGTGGCCGGGCAGGTGCATCGTCATGGCACGCATCACGGTCTCCGCGCCGAGGCGGATCTCCTCGCCGTCCGCGAGCGGGCGGTTGGGGAACGGGATCTCCTCCGCGCTGTCCTCCGGCGGCAGGTGGTACTCGACGGAGAGGAGCTCGGCCAGCTCGGGTCCGCCACTGATGTGGTCCGCGTGGACGTGCGTGTCGATCACGTGCGTGACGGTCATCGCGTGCTCCTCCGCCAGCTCCGTGTACGGCGCGTGGTGCCGGGCGGGGTCGACCACGATGCAGGACTCGCCCGGGACGCCGATCACGTAGGAGAGGCACCCCTTGGCAGGACGCTGGAGCTGCCAGGCGCGTGCCGGTGCGGGGAGACCCTCGATCTCGACCGGCACCAGGAGCCGGGCCCATGCCTCCATCCCGCCGGCCAGGGACCTGGTCTCCTTGCCCGCAGCCACGAACTCCTCGACCACCAGGGCCGAGCCGTTGCCGTGCGCGCAGATGACCACGGCCCCGTCCATCGTGTCCTCGGCGAACCGCGCCGGCTCGTCGAGCACGTCGTACACCGGTGCGTGGCGGGTGGGCACGGCACGCCGCGCCTCGAGCTTCTGCGCGGCGTACTCATCGCTGTTGCGCACGTCGAGGATCTCGGGGATCCGACCCCGCACGATCTCGTCGTGGAGCTCCGCGGCTGAGATGGTCCAGCTCTCCATGGGGTTCGTCCTCTCTGCGTCCGGGGCTCGCCGGACGTGCGTGTGGCGTCCCGGCAACGATCGCAATGTCCGGACAACTTGCCAGGGCGAAGGCCTTGATGCATGCGTCATCACGAATGTAATGTGACGCGCACCACAGCGCAATCCCTCGTCCCTGGCCCGGAGGAACCTGCCATGACTGATGCGGCACCTGAAGGCGAAGTCCCCGAGAGCATGACGATCGTCGCGTGGAGCGGCGATCTCGACAAGATCTGGCCGACGCTCATCCTCGGGTCGACCGGGGCCGCGTACGGGATGCAGACCACCATCTTCTTCACCTTCTGGGGGCTCTTCCCTCTGGTCCGCGACGACGTGCGGATCACCGGCACCAACGCCATGACCAAGGCGCTCGCGGGGATGAACCCGCCCGGGGTGAGCCACATGAAGCTGTCCAAGCTCCACATGGGTGGTGCCGGCTCCTGGATGATGAAGAAGCTGGCCCGCGACAACAAGGTGGCCAGCCCCAAGGAGCTGCTCGAGATGTGCACCGAGCTCGGCGTCAACCTCTGGCCGTGCGAGATGACGATGGAGCTGATGGGCCTGCGGAGGGACCAGCTCATCCCGGGCGCCGGCGACCCCGTGGGCGCCGCGACCGCGCTCTCCGCGATGAGCCGTTCCCAGATCAACCTGTTCATCTGACCCCGACTCGACCCTGCGGTCGACCCGAACGAAGGAAGTCTCATGGACCACAACGCCGATGCCACCGCCGACGCGAAGGGCCAGAAGTGCCCGATGCCCGTGCTGCTCGCCTCACGCCACATGAAGGGCCTGAGCTCCGGCCAGGTGCTCCTGGTGGAGGCGACCGACGGCGGCTCGCAGAGTGACATCCCGTCCTGGGCGAAGGACACCGGCAACGAGCTGCTCGACAGCTCGACCGAGGACGGCGTCTTCCGCTTCCTCATCCGGAAGAGCTGACGGGATGCAGCTCGGGTTCGCGATCGACCAGCGCACCTGCATCGGCTGTCATGCCTGCACGGTGGCCTGCAAGACCGAGCACGACATCCCGGTCGGGCAGTTCCGCACCTGGGTCAAGTACGTCGACAGCGGTGCCTTCCCGGACACCACTCGGTCCTTCGGGGTCATGCGGTGCAACCACTGCACCGACGCGCCCTGCGTGAAGATCTGCCCGACCGAGTCGCTGTTCAAGCGCGAGGACGGCATCGTCGACTTCGATCAGGAGCGTTGCATCGGCTGCAAGAGCTGCATGCAGGCCTGCCCGTACGACGCGATCTACATCGACAAGGACACCAGCACCGCTGCCAAGTGCAACCTGTGCGCCCACCGCGTCGACGAGGACCTGGAGCCCGCCTGCGTCGTGGTCTGCCCGACCCACTCGATCTGGGTGGGCGACCTCGACGACCCGACCAGCGGCATCGCCCGCCTGGTCAACGAGCACCCCACGACGGTCCGCTCACCCGAGCAGAACACCGGGCCCAACGTCTTCTACCTGGGCGCCGACCGCGCCGTGCTCGACCCGCTCGCGGCCCCGGTGGAGGACACCTACATCTGGGCGAAGCCCGATGCCCAGCGGCTCGCCAACGCCGGGGACCTGCCCCGGGACCCGGCCTCCGACGCCCGCACCACCCTGAACACCGCCCACCTCCGGCCCTGGGGCTGGAAGGTCACCACCTACCTGTGGACCAAGGGGGTGGGTGCCGGGGCGCTCGCCCTGGCCGGCCTCGCGCACATCCTCGGGATCGACCTGGGTGGGGTGGGCGACTACGCCGCACCTCTGCTGGGGCTGTTCGGCGCCGCCACGACCGGCGCGCTGCTCGTGTGGGACCTCAAGCGCCCCGAGCGCTTCCTCTACATCTTCCTCAAGTCCAACTGGACCTCCTGGCTGGTGCTGGGGGCCTACGTCCTGACGATCTTCTCCGGTGGGGCGGTCCTGTGGCTGCTCGCCGCGCTCCTCGACGTCGGGTGGGCGTTGACCGCGCTGGCCTGGCTGGCGCTGCCGGCGAGCGCCATGATGGCGGGCTACACCGCCTTCCTGTTCGGTCAGGCCGAGGGCCGCGACCTGTGGCAGTCCCGCCTGCTGTTCTGGCACCTGCTGGTGCAGGCCGTGATGGTCGGCAGCGGGGCGCTCGCCCTGGTCGGCCTGTTCGCCGACCTGTCCGACTCCGCCTGGACCCTGCTCGCCGCGTCGTTCGTCACCGGGGCCGTGCTGCACCTGGTGATGCTCGCGCTCGAGTACGGCGGCAAGCACGCCACCGGGCACGCCGAGGTGGCGGCGCGGATCATCCGCTCGGGACGCTACTCGCGCACGTTCTGGCTCGCCGGCGTGCTCCCCGTGGCGGTCGCGGTGGTCCTCGGAGTCCTCACCTGGGCCGGCGCATCGGTGCTCCTGCTCGCGGTCGGGGGACTGCTCGTCCAGCCGGCGCTCGTGGCCTACGAGAGCGTCTTCGTCCGGGCCGGCCAGGACGTCCCGCTGTCGTGACCGCCGGCGCCCAACACCCTGTCAGCTCACCCTGCCTCGAAGGGACTTGTCATGACGCTTGAGTCGGAGCGCGAGATCACCCCGCTGAAGCTGCCGGGGGAGCGCACCCATGAACGCCTGCGCAACTTCCCGCCGGTCGCCGACTGGGACCACCACGTGGAGTACGACGCGAAGGCGCACCCACGCAAGGTGCCCCACGAGTACATGCTCGTGCCCACCACGTGCTTCAACTGCGAGTCCGCCTGCGGCCTGCTCGCCTACGTCGACAAGTCGGACATGTCGATCAAGAAGCTGGAGGGCAACCCCGCACACCCCGGCTCCCGCGGACGCAACTGCGCCAAGGGGCCCGCCACGATCAACCAGATCAACGATCCCGAACGCATCCTGTACCCGCTGCGTCGCTCCGGGAAGCGCGGCGGCGGCGACTGGGAGCGGGTCAGCTGGGACGACGCCCTCGACGACATCGCCGCCAAGATCCGGGCGGCGATCGTCGAGGACCGCAAGGACGAGGTCGTCTACCACGTCGGCCGGCCCGGTGAGGACGGCTTCGCGGAGCGCTTCTTGCTGGCGTGGGGTGTCGACGGCCACAACAGCCACACGAACATCTGCTCGGCCGGCGCCCGGCTCGGCTACTCGTTGTGGGGAGGCTACGACCGCCCCTCGCCCGACTACGCCAACGCCAAGGTCATCCTGCTGATCTCGAGCCACCTCGAGGCCGGCCACTACTTCAACCCCCACGCCCAGCGGATCATGGAGGGCAAGGTCGCCGGCGGCGCCAAGGTCGTGGTGCTCGACCCGCGGCTGTCCAACACCGCCTCCCACGCGGACCTCTGGATCGCGCCGTGGCCCGGCAGCGAGGCCGCCATCTTGCTGGCGGTCGCGTCGTACCTGCTGCGGACCGACCAGGTGGACCGCGAGTTCATCCGGCGCTGGGTCAACTGGTCGACGTACCTCCAACACCTCCACCCCGAGGCCCCGGCCGACGACTTCGACACGTTCATGGACCTGCTCACGCAGGACTACGCCGAGTACACCTTCGCGTACGCCGCGGAGCAGGCCCAGATGCCGGAGGAGCAGGTCGAGGAGCTGGCCCGCATCGTGGCCACCGCCGGCAGCGCCCTGTCCGCCCACGTCTGGCGGGCGGCGACCGCGGGCAACCTCGGCGGCTGGCAGGTCTCGCGAGCCCTGTTCTTCCTCAACGTGCTCACCGGCAGCGTCGGCACCAAGGGCGGCACCAGCCCCAACGGCTGGGACAAGATCATCGCCCACGGCCCCAACGTCCCGGGCGGTCACGAGCGCTGGAACGAGCTCCTCTGGCCGGCCGAGTTCCCGATGTCGACCAACGAGATGTCGATCCTGCTCCCGCACCTGCTCAAGGACGGCCGGGGCAAGCTGGCGATGTACTTCTCGCGGGTCTACAACCCGGTCTGGACGAACCCCGACGGCTTCAGCTGGCTCGAGGCGCTCACCGACGAGGCGCTGGTCGACTGCCACGTGGCGCTGACGCCGACCTGGTCGGAGACCGCGACGTTCGCCGACTACGTGCTGCCGATGGGGCACAGCACCGAACGACACGACACCCAGTCCTACGAGCAGTACGCCGGCAAGTGGCTCGGGTTCCGGCAGCCGGTGACGCGGGTGGCCATGGAGAAGATGGGCCGGATCGTCTCGGACTCCCGCGAGTCCAACCCGGGGGAGGTGTGGGAGGAGAACGAGTTCTGGTTCGAGCTCTCCTGGCGGATCGACCCCGACGGCTCGCTCGGCATCCGCAAGTACTTCGAGTCGCCGTACCGCCCGGGCGAGAAGGTCACCGTCGACGAGTACTACCGCTGGGTCTTCGAGAACAGCGTGCCCGGCCTGCCCGAGGCGGCCGCCGAGCAGGGCCTCAGCCCGTTGGCCTACATGCGCAAGTACGGCGTGTTCGAGGTGAGCAAGGACGCCTACCGGATCGACGAGCGACCACTGACCGATGCCGAGACGGAGGGCACCACACCGGACGCCCAGGGCGTGCTGCGCAAGCCGGTCACCCTCGACTCGACCCCTCCGCTGGTCGGGGAGGCGGGCTCGGTGGGCCTCGTGCACGAGGACGGCACCCGCACCCAGGGCTGGCTGACCCCCTCGCGCAAGCTCGAGCTGTTCAGCGACACCATGGTCGACTTCGGGTGGCCGGAGTACGCCGCGCCGGGCTACATCGAGTCGCACGTGAGCCACCGGTCCATCGACGAGGGCAACGGCGAGATGGTGCTGATGCCGACCTTCCGCATCCCCACGCTGATCCACACCAGGACCGGCAACGCGAAGTACCTCAACGAGCTCAGCAACACCCACCCGCTGTGGATGAACACGCTCGACGCGGCCCGCTTCGGCTTCGCCACCGGCGACCTGGTGCGGGTCAACACCGAGATCGGCTACTTCGTGGCACGCGCCTGGGCCACCGAGGCGATCCGGCCCGGGGTCATCGGGCTGTCCCACCACATGGGCCGGTGGCGGACCTCCGAGCACGCCGGCTCGCGGTGGGCGATGGGGCTGGTCGACCTGGCCCGCACCGACGACGGTGTCTGGAAGCTGCGCTACAAGGAGGGGATCAAGCCGTTCAAGAGCGACGACCCCGACAGCGAGCGCATCGACTGGGAGGATCCCGGCGTGCACCAGAACCTCGCCTTCGCCGTACACCCCGATCCGCTGTCCGGGATGCACTGCTGGCACCAGAAGGTCCGGCTCGAGCCGGCCCACGACGACGACCTGTACGGCGACGTCGTCGTCGACACCAAGCTCTCGCGCGAGATCTACCGGGCCTGGATGGCCACCACCAGGCCGGGCCCCAGCGCCTCGGGCCTGCGTCGACCGGAGTTCATGATGCGCCCGGTCAAGCCGACCAGGCGCGCCTTCCGCGTCGACGGTGGGCGCTCCGAGGGTGAAGGGGCCGGCGAGTGAGCATCCTGTCGCGCAACCGCAGCGGGCCGGTCGACCTGGAGGCCGTGCACGCGGCGGTCGGTCGGGTCGAGGACCCGGAGCTGAAGATGCCGCTCGCCGCCGCCGGCATGGTGGGTGGCGTCGAGCTCGGCAGGAACGGCCTGGTCCGCGTCGCCGTGCGCCTGACCACGCCGACCTGTCCGATGAAGCAGCGGCTCGTCGACGACGTCACCGCCGCCGCGAGCCTGGTGCCCGGCGTGACGAGGGTCGAGGTGGTCCTGGACGCCATGAGCGAGAGCGCCCGCATGCAGCTGGCCGCCACGCTGCGCGGCGGTCGGACCGAGGGCACCCACCCGTTCGGTGACGGCTCGACCACCAACGTGTACGCCGTCGCCAGCGGCAAGGGGGGAGTCGGGAAGTCGTCGGTCACCGCCAACCTGGCGGTCGCCCTGGCCCAGCAGGGTCAGCGGGTGGGCGTGCTCGACGCTGACGTGTGGGGCTACTCGATCCCGCACCTCTTCGGCGTACGCCGGTCGCCGGTCGCGCTGAAGGGAGTCATGCTGCCCGTCGAGGCGCACGGCGTCGCGCTGATGTCGGTGGGGTTCTTCGTGGAGGAGGAGGAGCCCGTCGTCTGGCGAGGCCCGATGCTGCACAAGGCGCTCGAGCAGTTCCTGACCGACGTGCACTGGGGAGAGCTCGACACGCTGCTGCTCGACCTGCCGCCCGGGACGGGGGACGTCACACTGACGCTGCTCGACCTGATCCCCGACGCCCAGCTGCTGGCCGTCACCACGCCCCAGCTGGCCGCCCAGACGGTGGCGGCCCGGGTGGGGCGGATGGCGCGCGACGCGCGGATGCCGATCGCGGGCGTCGTGGAGAACATGTCGGCTCTGGTCTGCCCCTCGTGCGCCGAGCACACCCCGATCTTCGGGGAGGGAGGCGGGGCCCGGCTCGCCGAGGCCATCGACGCTCCGCTGCTCGGTCAGATCCCCCTCGACCTGCCGCTGCGCACCTCCGGGGACCTCGGGGTGCCGGCCATGGTCGCCGCCCCGACCGCGGCCTCGGCGATGGAGATCAGGCGGATCGCCGGCGACCTGCCCGTCGTACGCCGGAGCCTGGTCGGGAGGGCGCTGCCGCTGTCGGTGGTCTGACGCCGTCTGGTCCGGCACCACCCGCTGACCGGGTCGGCCACCTACCCGTCGATGCGAGGTTGGTCCGACGAGCCGGTCGCCGCCGGTGGGCTGCCGAGGTCGGTCAGGTCGACGGTGCTCTCCGGGAGGGCGGTCACCGGTTCGACGATGCCCAGGAACCCGTTGCTGTTGCTCGCGAGAGCGGTGAGGTTCGCCGGCTCGTACCCACCCTCCTGGAAGTGCGTGACGGCGCTGCTCGCGACCCGGACCGACAGGGCCCGCTCGTTGGTCAGGCGCCGTAGTCCTCCGCTGAACGCAGTGGCGCGCTTCTCCGCGCCGACCCTCAACCTCGCCCTGAGGATGAGGTTGTCGACCTGGTACATCCGGTTGAGCGGACTGTGCCGGATCGGGTCGCACCCGCTGTCGACGTAGTGGGCCAGCAGCGGCGCGTCGAAGACGAGGCCGGCGGCGTTGGCCTCGCGTGCCATCCACAGCAGCGACGTGTCCGACAGGCCGGTCTCGCGGTAGCCCCCGCCGACGTCGGAGTGCGCACCCTCGAACCACACCTGCTTGACCCGGGCGTCGTCGGTCGGAGCTCCCGACGCGTCATCGGGGGCCTCCCAGAAGGTGGGTGCGAACTTGAGGCGCGTCTCGTCCACCGCCAGTGCGTGCCGAGCGCGCAGCACCTGGCTACCGAGCTGGATGTCGTGGAACCGAGGCGCGTGCCGCATGAAGCCGGGCACCCCGAGGGCGCCCACCGTGTCGAAGACGCCGAGGAAGCTCACCTGGGCCGGGTGGCAGTGGTCGTGCTTGAACTCGTCGACACTCGCACCGAAGGGGCCGGCGGGCAGGTCCGTGCGCTGGTACATGCTCACCGCCGCAGGCAGCTTCTCCTCCACGAGGGCCAGCTTGGTGAGCAGCCCCACCCTCCCGACCATGCCGGCCACCGAACGCGCCGTGTAGGCGCCGCGGCTGAAGCCGATGATGAAGATCTGGTCGCCCGGCTCGTAGTTCTGTGCGAGGAACCGGTAGCAGGCGACCACGTTGTGGAACAGCCCGAACCCGAACGCTCCGCCCAGCAGCCGGTCCGCCGCGTAGCTCCCGGCGCCCACCCCGCTGACGTAGTACACGAGCTGGTGGACGCCTCCGCTCGCCTCCGGGTCGCTCTGCACCGTGCGCGCCATCTTCTCGACGTTGGTGATGGTCTCGCTGTCCGGCTTGTTCCACGTCCCGTCGCAGCAGACCACCAGGCGCTTCATGCTGTCCATGCTCGCAAACCTGGAGCCGTCAGTCACGGCCCACGTGGGACTCACCGCCCGATGACGTTCTCGGTCAGGCCGGGGCCGTGTCGACGGCGTCCTGCTCACGCAGCCAGTGCGAGAAGGCGACCGCCTGGCCGCTGAGCGGTTCGGCGTTGTCGGGTCGCAGCAGGTAGTGGGCCTGACGCATCCGGATGGGTTCGCCCGGGACCTGGAAGATCCGCCCGTCCTTCACGCCTTGTCGCGTGAAGCGCTCGGGCAGGATCGACCACATGCTGCTCGTGGCGACGATCTCGATGGCGGCGACCGAGGTGTCGACGGCGATGGCCGCCCGCGGGGTCGTCGCAGCGCCGTCGTCCTGGTCGAAGAAGTGACGCCACAGGTCGTCGAAGCCCAGCACCTGCACACGTGGCTTGTCGAGGAACGAGGTCCGCTCGATGTCCGGCCCGTGCTGGTCGAGGAAGCCGGGTCCGTAGACGCCGACGGCGAAGTCGTCGTGCAGCTTCGAGGCCAGGTGGCCCGGCCAGCGCCCGTTGCCCTGTCGGATCTCGAGGTCGACCTCGTTCGGTAGCAGCGTGTCGGCCCAGATCGAGGTGACCACCTGGAGCTCGATGTGGGGGTACGCCGCGGCGAACCCGGCCAGCCGGCTGGCCAGCCAGGTCGTGGCGTAGGAGACCTGGACCCGGATGGTCAGGCTCGAGTGAGCCGCGCTGCCGAACAGGCCGTTCGTGGCAGCGACGAGGTCCTCGAAGATGTCGCGGACCGCGGGCAGGTAGGCCTGTCCGGCCTCGGTGAGCCGCAGGCTGCGCGGTCGTCGCTCGAAGAGGTCGACGCCGAGGTGCGCCTCGAGGTTGCGCACCCGCTGGCTGATCGCCGAGGGAGACAGGTGGAGCTCGGCGGCCGCGGACACGAAGCTGAGGTGGCGCGCGCTGGCTTCGTAGGCGTGCAGACCGAGGAGCGGCGGGATGCCACCGGCCGGTGCGTGGGTCAGCTTCATGCCACACATTCTGCACCCCAAAGCCGTGCAAAACGTCCTTTGACTCGGGCACCACCCGAGGTGACACTGGGGTGACTCAGCCATCGCCGGTCAGGAGAGCCCCGTGTCGGACACCATCAGCACTCGGAGCGCAGATCCGGCCGAGCAGTCCGCGACAGCGCCGTTGGTCGTTGCCGACCGCCACCTGACGTTGCCGCTGGACACGGGGCCGGCGACCTTCCACTACGTCTGGCTGCGGGACAACTGCTGGTGCGCGGCCTGTCGGGTGGTCCAGTCCGGGGAGCGCCGGCTGTTCACCGCCGACATCGGAGACGACATCGCTCCGGCTGCGGCCGAGTTCGACGGTGAGGTCCTGGCGGTTTCCTGGGCCGACGGTCACTGCTCGACCTACCTAGCCGGGTGGCTGGCTGACCATGACTACTCCGGAGACGGGCGAGTGCGCCTGGTGCATCAGCCGACCCTGTGGGACGCGACCCTGGGCATGGTGCCGGCGTTCGAGCACGCCGACGTGGTCGGGACCGTAGCGGGACAGTTGGCCTACCTCGACGCGGTTCGCGACCACGGTGTCGCGCTCGTTCGAGGCACACCTTCACGCGACGGCGAGGTCGCCCGATTCGCCGAGACGATCGGCCACGTGCGGGAGACGGCCTTCGAGCGGATCCACAACGTTCGACACGACCCGACCGGTTACAACGTGGCGCACACCGCGATCGAGCTCAAGCCGCACACCGACATGCCCAGCTACCACTGGCCACCGAGTGTCCAGCTCCTGCACTTCCTGCGCAACGACGCCACCGGCGGAGAGAGCACCGTCACCGACGGGTGGGCCGTCCTGGCGGACCTGCGTGTCGACGACCCGGCCGCCTTCGAGACGCTCGCCCGGGTGCCGGTCGCGTACCAGCTCTTCAGCGACACCGAGGACACCTACGCCGAGGCACCGATGATCCAGCTCGACACGCGAGGACGGGTCGCGACGTTCCGGTTCTCCAATCAGCTCGCGCAGCCCGTGGACACCTCCTTCGAGGAGATGGACGAGTTCTACCGCGCCTACCGCAAGCTCGGGCGACTGATCGACAGCGGCCGCTACACGGTGGCGTTCAAGACCTCGAGCGGCGACCTGATCACGGTGCACGGCCACCGGGTCCTGCACGGACGGCTGCCCTTCGACGCGGAGAGCGGCGAGAGACACCTGCAGGACGTCTACATGGAGTACGACGACCTGATGGCGCGACGACGAGTCCTGCTCGGTCGGCACAAGCCCCTCTCCGCCCAGGCCGCCGCGTCATGAGCGCCGTCGTCGGCTTCACCCGGATGGAGGACGGCACGGCCGAGGACTACGCGCTCCTCGCCCGGATCGAGGCCGAGGAGATGCAGGGCTTCGCGGATCGCGTCCTCGGTTGGCTGCACACCATGGAGGACTCCGCGGGCTACCGGATCAGCCGCCTCGACCACTGCCTGCAGACCGCGACCAGGGCGGAGCGAGCCGGCGAGGACGAGGAGAGCGTGGTGTGTGCGCTGCTGCACGACATCGGCGACCACCTCGCACCGGCGAACCACTCGGAGGTGGCCGCGGCCGTTCTTCGCCCGTACGTCAGTGACAAGAACTACTGGATCGTGAAGCATCACGGCGTGTTCCAGGGCTTCTACTACTACCACCACCTCGGCGCGGACCCGAACGCCCGGGACCGTTGGCGCGACCACCCGTACTACCAGGCCACCGTCGACTTCTGCGCGAACTACGACCAGAACTCCTTCGACCCCGACTACGACTCCGAACCGCTGAGTCACTTCGCGCCCATGGTCCAACGCATCCTGAGTGAGCAGAACCGCACGACGTTCGGCTAGGCCCTCATGATGGTCTCCATGACCACGCGCCGCGGGCTCTTCGTCGCCCCCTTCGACACCCTCTCCGACCCTCGGATCATCGGCGACCTGGCTGCCACGGCCGAGGCGTCCGGCTGGGACGGGTTCTTCCTCTGGGACCACCTGCAGTACGGCGAGCGGGTCGGCGCGATCGCTGACGTGTGGACCTGCTGCGCGGCCGTCGCTATGCGGACCCAGCGGTTGCAGTTCGGGCCGATGGTGACGCCGCTGGCGAGACGCCGACCGCAGGTCCTGGCTCGGCAGGCCGCCAGCCTGGCGGTGCTCTCGGGCGGGCGGTTCGTGCTCGGCCTGGGGCTCGGTGACGACTGGGTGGGGGAGTTCAGCGCGTTCGGCGACGAACCGGACCCGAAGGTGCGCGGGCAGATGCTGGACGAGGGGCTCGAGGTCCTCACGGCGCTGCTGGCCGGTGGCCCGGTCGACCACGAAGGAGCTCACTACGCAGCCCGGGACGTCCGCTTCCGCCCGGCGCCCGCGGTGCCGGTCTGGCTGGCCGGGCGTTTCGGCAACCGGGCACCGGTGCGCCGCGCCGCACGACACGACGGCTTCTTCGTCATCGGCCTGGATGGGCCCGAGGACCTCGACGCGGTGACCGCCGGTCTCGCCGAGCACGATCCGGCGCCTGGCTTCGAGGTCGTGGTCGACCTGCGGCCCGAGCAGGACCCGGGCCCGTGGCTGGACCGCGGCGCCTCGTGGGTGCTGACCCGGATCGGGCCGTTCGACCTCGACCTCACCGAGGTCCGACGGATCGTCGAGGCCGGCCCCTGGACTGATCGGGACTGATCGGGGCTGATCGGGGCTGATCGGGGCCGACGGTTCCAGCTCGGGGGTGTCGATCGCTAGCCTGGCTCGATGACGAACGAGGACCGGACCACCGAGCTGTTGGCCGACTTCCCCGTGACGGTGGAGATCCCCGTCGCCTGGGGCGACATGGACGCCATGGGTCACGTGAACAACGCCGTCTACTTCCGCTACTTCGAGACCGCCCGGATCGCCTGCTTCGCGGAGGTCGGGCTGGGAGCGATCGAGCGGTCCGACGACATCGGCCCGATCCTGCACTCGGCCAGCTGCCGCTACCGGATCCCGCTGACCTACCCCGACACCCTCGTGGTCGGCGCGCGGGTCGGCGAGGTCGGCGACGACCGGTTCGTCATGTTCTACCGGGGGGTGAGTCGGCGCCACGGCGCGGTGGCCGCGGACGGCGAGTCGCTCATCGTCACCTTCTCCTACGCGACCGGCACCAAGGCCCCGGTCTCGGACGAGCTGCGAGCGCGACTCCTGGAGCTGGGTGGAGCTGCCGAGTAGCGGCTCGGACCGGGCCGTCGGCGCTCACGGGGCCGCCGCGGGGCTCAGGCACCCTTGGTCGCGGTGCACAGGAACACGCCGAACTCCCGCTCGCCCTTGAGGACGGTCGTGGCGTCGACGAAGCTGACGTCGCCGAACCCGGCGCGGGCCAGCTGCTCGGCGAGGCCTTCCCGGTCGAAGCCGTGGTGTCCGTCGAAGTCGACCTTGTCGGCGTGGAAGGCGCCGTCGCGATCCTCCTCGAGGTCCGCGACGGCCAGCCGGCCACCGTCGACGAGGAGCGTCGCCACTGACCGCAGCAGGCCGTCGAGGTCCTGCACGTGGTGCAACGCCATGGAGCTCCACACCACGTCGTAGGACCCGTCGAGCCGGTCGGTCGTCAGGTCGGCCCGGACGGCGCGCAGCCGGTCGCCGAGGCCGGCTGCCTCGATCCGCTCCTGCGCGACCTGCACCATGCCGGCGGAGGGATCGGTCACCACCACGGAGCCCACCCGGTCGGCGAGCAGGATGCTCAGCCGGCCGGTGCCACCGCCGATGTCGACCGCACTCATCTCGGGGCCGAGGTCCAGGGCCTCGGCGATGGCCTTCGCCACCGCCAGCTGCCGCTGCTCGTGGCCGGGGTCGTCGTCCCAGGTCGCTGCCATGTCGTCGAATCGTCTGTGTTCATGGTCGTGTTCGTGTTCGTGCACGGTCCCGACCCTAGCCCCGGGTCGTGTCGGCGGGGCTGCACCACTCCGTCGGGCCACTCCGTCGGGGCCGGGCGATACTGCGTGCATGGGACGGCGCAACTACCTGGTCGAAGGTGTCTCCGGCACGGGCAAGACCTCGGTCTGCCACGAGCTGGGTCGGCGCGGCTATCGGGCGGTCAACGGCGACACCGAGCTGGCCTACCAGGGCGACCCCGAGACCGGTGCGCCCGTCGACGGTGCCCGGCACGAGCACCACATCTGGGACGTGGGCCGGGTGAGGACCCTGGCCGCCGACCAGCACGATCGCGCCACCTTCTTCTGCGGCGGCTCTCGCAACTTCTCGCAGTTCATCGACGTGTTCGACGAGATCTTCGTCCTCGACGTCGACCTGGACACCCTGCACCGGCGACTCGACCGTCGCCCCGCCGACGAGTGGGGGTCGACGCAGTCGGAGCGCGATCTCATCGTCCGTCTCCACCGGACCAGGGAGGACGTCCCGGGGGTCGGCGTGGTCATCGATGCGACGCCCCCGCTCGCAGACGTGGTCGACGAGATCCTTCGTCACGCGGGCCTGGGCGATGGCAGCAGCCCGACGCGGGAGACGCGGCCGACGCACTGACTCATGTCCGTCCGGCGTCGGCAGTGTGATCGCGCGCGTCCCTCACGACCTCGACCACGGGCGGCAGCCGGAGCCGCCGTGTGGGGCGGCTCCGGCGTTGTCTGTCCGAGGGGTCAGACGTGGGCCGAGCTGCGGCGCTGCGACATCTGCCAGATGACCAGGGCGATGACCGCACCGATGATCGAGCCGATGATGCCGGCGGGCTGGAGCAGCCCGTCGCTCGCGTCCTTGTGGAACAGCACGTAGCCGAGCAGGCCGCCGATCAGCGAGCCGACGATGCCCAGCGCGATCGTGGCAACGACCGAGAGGTGCTGGCGGCCGGGCACGAGCAGACGTGCCACGAACCCGGCGATGGCACCGACGACGAGGATGGTGAGGATGAGTCCGAGCATGTGAGTGCCTTCCCTTCGAGGTCCGACTGATGGCCGGTCCGTAGGGTGTACGAAACCACCCCTAAGAGTGGTGCGGCACACCCCTAGGTGGGTTAGTTTGGTTCGGTGAGCAGCCGCAGCGGTCCCATCAAGGTCGCCCTCGTCGACGACTACGACGTCGTGGTCGTCGGTGTCGCGAACATGCTCGAGCCCTACCGCGACCGCGTCGTCGTGGCCGAGCTCGACACCAACAAGCCCGTCGAGGACGACGTCGACATCGCGCTCTACGACTCGTTCGCCCAACCGGAGTCCGACCACGACGAGGTCAAGACCCTCATCGACAACCCGCACACCGAGCGGGTAGTGATCTACACCTGGAACTTCCACCCCGATCTGGTGGCGATGGCTCGGGACCTCGGCGTGCACGGATACCTGTCCAAGGCGCTCACCGCCCGGGAGCTGGTGGCCGCACTCGAGTCCGTCCATGCCGGCGAGATCGTGGTCAGTGCCTCACCGACGAAGGCACGCAGCACGGCCGGCGACTGGCCCGGCCGCGGCGAGGGACTGACCGATCGCGAGTCGGAGATCCTGGCGCTCATCACGCAGGGGAAGAGCAACGCGGAGGTGGCGGCACTGACCTACCTCAGCCCCAACACGGTCAAGTCTTACGTCCGCGGGCTCTACCGCAAGATCGAGGTGGACAGCAGGACCCAGGCCGTTCTCTGGGGGGTGCGCCACGGGTTCCTGCCCGACCACCGCCGCATCGATCACTGGCGGGGCGGTCCCTGAGTGGCGTCCCGGTGGCCGACGATCAGCCGACCCCGCCGAGCCGCTTGAGATCGGCGAGGATCCGCTCCAGCTGGGTGGTGGCCAGGGAGATGTGGCCCTCGTCCTCGAACAGGTGGGCCTCGGCGTTCGGCACGTGCTCCGCCAGCCAGACGCCGTGCTCGTACGGCACCATCGCGTCCTGGCGGCCCTGCCAGACGGCGACAGGGACCCGGATGTCGCCGAGGGCGAAGCCCCACGGCGCGACCGCGGCGAGACCGTCGTCGCGCATGCCGACCACGCCCTGCGCGGCCGCATGGTTGAAGGTGCGGCTCATCCAGTCGGACAGGGGCGCGTCCAGGACGGCCTTGTCGACCGGCGTCACCAGCCCGCCCAGGCCCTCCGCGACCTCCTCGGGCGACAACAGGAGGCCCGGCAGCGCGTTCTCCTGGAGGAACGCGCCGTAGACGTCGCGGCCCTGCTCGGCGGCGTGGTACTCGGCGTGGTTCTCCTCGGCCATGCCGGCGAACCAGTCGAGGCCCACCCCGTCGTACGGCGCGACACCGGCGATCGTCGCCGCGGCGCGGCAGCGCTCGGGCAGCAGCGCCGCGCAGGCCAGGGCCCGCGGGCCGCCGCCGGACCAGCCGAGGGTGACGAACTCGTCGACCGCGAGGTGGTCGAGCACGGCGACCGAGTCGACCACGTCGTCGGCGTAGGCGCCTGCCTCGGCGCGCGGTGTCGAGGCGCCGTAGCCCGGCCTCGAATAGGTCACCACCCGCAACCCTGTTGCACGGACGGCGTCGTCGAACGCCGGCCACTCGGCCACCGCTGAGGGTGAGCCGCCGTGGAAGAGCAGGCAGGGTCCATCGGCGGCGCCGCCCGTCAGCACCTCGATGGTGCGGTCGTCGGGGCCGGGGACCTGGATGCGTTCGCTCATGCGCGCCATCGTGACAGGGTCCCGGGCGCGGACGTCGCGAATCGGCCGCACCGGCGCCGACGGTCGTGCCCCGTCAGCGCCTGACGACCGATGGGCTCCTACCCGGAGGCGACGACCTGCTGCTCGGCGACCGGCCGAGCGTTCGGGTCGATCACCCAGGTCGCAAAGTCGGTACGCCCGAAGTGCTGGTCCGACGACCCCGCCTTCGCGGTCTTGTTGCCCAGGGTCAGGTTCTTGGTGTTGCTGACGGATCCCGGGTTCCAGGCCAGCGACGTCACGACGCCGTCGACGGTGACCCCCACGAGGCTCCCGGAGCGCCAACAGACGGCGGTGTGCCAGGCGCCGTCGTCGACGTTGACCGACGAGGTGATGATCCTGGCTCCGGACGTGCCCTTGATCCGGCAGTTGACGGTGCCCTTGGCCGGCGGCACGAGCTGCAGCTTGACCTGCCCCGGGTCTCCGAACAGGCCCTTCTGCATCAGGTTGCCGCTGTAGCCGCCGGAGCTCGGGATGGGTTGGGAGGTGAAGACGACACCCATGGCGAAGTTCTGGTTGCCGGGGTTGTCGTACCGGGTGTTGGCCACCGTGCCGAGGGAGGGGGCCCGGGTGAGCTCCACAGCGCCGCCGACGCGGCCGGTGACCGACCCGACGCCCGGTCCGGTGAAGGTCATCGGCTGCGTGCCGTTGGCATCGCCCACGACCCCGCCGCTGAGATCCATGCCCCAGGAGTTGCCCGGGGTGACGGCATGGGCGGCGGGTGCCAGCGCCAGGACGGCGCCCACCGAGAGCGCTCCAGCTATCGCGGGAAGGGTGATCATCGGGTTGCCTCCATCGCCGGTGGTCTGGTCTGTCCCCCTCGCGGGGCCATCCCTGGGATATACACCCCGAGAAGCGTGATCGTCATCGCCACAATTGGCCCCGCGCCGATCACGCCGGGTCGCGCACCGAGCTGCTCAACCGCCCGATGAGGTCAGCCCGAGCTCCACTGCCTTGTCGAACTCGTCGTCGATGAGCACCACGTCGTGGCCCTCGCGCGCCAGCAGGCTGGCGCAGATGGAGGCGCGGTAGCCGCTGGCGCAGTGGACCCAGAGCGTCCCGGACGGCACCTCGTCGAGCCGCTCCAGCAGGGCGTGGATCGGGATGTGGCTCGACCCCGGGATCGCCTCGTCCGCACGCTCGTCGTCTCGTCGTACGTCGAGCACCGTCGGCGGCTCCTGGCCGTCGGAGCGCTCGGTGGGCTCCTTCTTGAGGTCCTCGAAGGTGACCACGGGATAGTCGGCCAGCTCGTCGTCGGGGACCAGCGAGCTCACCTCCCCGGCGGCCGCACCGGCCGGCCGGTCGATGCCGATGCGCACCATCTCGCGCTGGGCGTCGGCGACCTGGTCCGCGGACTCGCCGATCAGCGTCACGTCGGTGCCCCACGGCATCAGCCAGCCCAGGTAGGTGGCGAACTGCCCGCCGAGGTCGATGCCGATGCTCCCGCGCAGGTGCCCCGCGGGGTAGACCTTGCGGTCACGCAGGTCCACCACCCACTCGCCGGCGTCCACGCGGCGGCGCAGCTCTGCGGCGTCGACACTCTGCGGCGGGCTCAGGTCGATCGGGCCCGGCCCCTCCTTGTTGATCGCACCCATGTGGGCGTAGTAGCTGGGGTAGGCGGTGAGGTTCTCCACCAGCGCGGCCACGAACGCGTCCTCGTCGTCCTCGGTCAGCGCGTCGTTGCGCTTGCGCTCCTCACCGATCGTCGACGAGTCGCCCCCGGCGGCCGACCCGGACGAGCAGAAGCTGCCGAAGCCGTGCGTCGGGTAGACGCCGGTGTCGGCGGGGAGGAGGGAGACCAGCTTGCGCGCGGAGTGGAACTGCGCCCTGGTCAGCTCGTCGGTGTGGTCGTCACCGAGGAGGTCGGTGCGACCGACGCTGCCGTAGAGCAGCGACCCACCGGTGAAGACGGCGCGGTCGTCGCTGTCGTCGTGGTGCGAGACGGCGTAGGAGAGGTGGGTATGGGTGTGGCCCGGCGTCGCGATCACCTGGATCTCCAGCGGGCCGTAGGCGAGGACGTCGCCGTCCGACACGGGTCGCCGTTCGAAGGTCACGTCGTCGTCGGCGCAGACGAGGTAGTCGGCCCCGGTCTGTGCGGCGAGCTCGAGGCCGCCGGTGACGTAGTCGTTGTGGATGTGGGTCTCGGCCACGGCGGCCAGTCTCAGGCCCAGGTCGGTGAGGACCTTCTGGACCCGGTCGATGTCGCGTTGCGGGTCGATGACGACCGCGGTGTGTCCATCGTGCACGACATAGCTGCGGTCTCCGAGCTCGCTGGTGTCAATGACCTCGACGTTGAGCATGCGCTGGCACCCCTCCCATATGACCGGACATTTGGATCACCGTATGACGCCGGGCCCGGGCGCGACAAGGGTCGCCGGTGGCACACTCGGGGGGTGGCCCCTTCGACCCCTCGCTCCGTTCGGTCGGCGCCCCCCGGCATCTCGGGCGGACACCCCCGATGACCGGTCCGCGTCGGCCCGCGGTCGGGCCGGGACCGCGATCGGTGAGCCGGGAGGCCGACGTCCCGCTGTGGGAGCAGGTGCGTGCCGACCTCGTTCGCCGGGTGCGTGGCGGCGAGTTCGCCGAGTCGTTCCCGGGCGAGTTCGCGCTGGTCGACGAGTACGCCGTGAGCAGGCACACGGTGCGCGAGGCCCTGCGGCACCTCCGTGAGGCGGGGGTGGTGTCGGGGGAGCGGGGGCGCACCTCGCGCCTGACCGGCCCGGCGGAGATCGACCAGGAGATGGGCACGCTCTACAGCCTCTTCTCAGCGGTGGAGGAGGCCGGCCAGACCCAGCGCAGCATCGTCCAGCGGCGCGACCTGCGGGCCGACGGGGTGGTGGCCGAGAGGTTGGCGCTCGAGGCGTCGACACCGCTGTTCTACCTCGAACGGATCCGGCTGGCCAGTGATCGGCCCCTGGCCCTCGACCGGGTGTGGATGCCGGCCGACGTCGCGGCCCCCCTGCTCGACGTCGACTTCTCCGAGACCGCGCTGTACGAGCAGCTGCGCGTCAGGTGCGGGATCACCCTGACGGGTGGGAGCGAGCACCTGCGGGCGGTCGTGCCGACCGCGGCCGAGGTGAGCATGCTGGAGATGCCCGCGGACGTCGCAGCGTTCGCCATCGAGCGGCTCGGGTTCGAGGGCGGCCGACCGCTCGAGTGGCGGCACACGTTGGTCCGGGGTGACAGGTTCGCGGTCAGCGCCGAGTTCACGCGTCCCGACGGCCACCCGGGTTGAGGTCACGGGGCTCGCCGTTGGGCAGCGCCACGTGACACTGGGGAAAGATCCTGGCCGTGCAGGTGCGGCAGATGTCCGAGTCGAGCCGTGGATAGATGGCGTCGACCGGGTGGGACTTCGTGGGGAAGATGTTCGCCGCACCGAACGCCTCCAGGTAGGAGTCCTTCTCCAGCAGATCCTGCACGCCTGCCTGGACCCGGTAGAGGTACAGCCCGCCGCCGAGGTTGCGGCGCCGCCGAGCCTCCTGGACGAGCAGCTCCGCCCCAGCGATGTCGACGAAGTTCATGCCTCGGGTGGCCAGCAGCACATGTCGCTGCTCGGGTGATCGTTCGTCGATCCGGTGCAGGGCACGCTGGACGTGGTCGACCGCCCCGAAGAACAGCGACCCGTGGATGCGCATCATCTTGTACTGAGGGCACTCCGGACGACCCTCGGCCGGGACGAAGTAGTAGCTCTCGGGGTCGGGGTCCGGCACGACCGGGACCATCTCCGGCCGTGACGTGCGGAACAGGTAGAGCATCAAGGAGAGCATGATCCCGAAGACGATGCCCTTCTCGAGGTCGATCAGGGTGCCTGCGAACGTCACGAGGAGGACTGCGGTCTCCTGCTTGCTCGTGCGGAGGATCGACCCGATGTGGTGGAAGTCGATCAGGCCGTATGCCACCAGGAAGAGCAGGCCGGCCATGGCAGCGGTCGGCAGGTACGCCGCCAGGGGTGAGACCGCCGCCAGGATGAGGACCAGGAAGACCGAGGCGTACACCGCCGCGAGCGGGGTCCGCGCCCCTGCTGCATGGTTGACACCGCTCCGGTTGAACGAGCCGCTGGCGGCGTAGCTGGAGAAGAAGCTGCCGACCAGGTTCGCCAGGCCCTGTCCGATGAACTCCTGGTTGCCGTCGATGCGTTGCTCGGACTTCACCGCGATGGCCCGCGCGATCGACACCGCCTCGGTGAGCCCGAGCATGGTGACGACCAGCGCGGGGAAGACCACCTGTCCCAGGGCGTCCGGCGAGAGGTTCGGGAGCGTGAGCGGCGGCAGCCCGGCCGACAACGCACCGACCGTGGTGATGTCGGTGCCGCCCGCGAGACGGTCGAGCAACAGCGCGGTGAGGCTGCCCACCACCAGGGCCAGGATCATGTGCAGCCGGGGCAGGAGCCGTCGCAGCACGACCCCTGAGACCAGCGTCGCCGCGCCGACGGACACGACGTAGGGATTGACGTCGCCGAGGCGTGATGCCGCTTGCAGGATCACCTCGTGGAAGGGGAGTCCGCGCTCGAGGTCGAGCCCGAGGAGGGTGCCGACCTGGCTGGTGGCGATCAGCAGGGCGGCGCCGGTCGTGAAGCCGATCACGACGGTGTGCGAGATGAAGTTGACCAGGGCGCCCAGCCTGGCCAGTCCCATCGCCAGCTGGAAGAGCCCGGTCAGGAAGGTCAGGGTGAGGACGAGCCGGATGTACTCCGCGGAACCCGGCTCAGCGAGGGGTGCCACCGACGCGAAGACGGCGATCGATATCGCCGTGGTCGGTCCGGTCACCAGGTGCCAGCTCGAGCCGAACAGGGCCGCGATGACCGCCGGCACCATGGCGGCATAGAGACCGTACGCCGGAGGCAGGCCGGCGATCGTCGCGAACGCCACGCCTTGGGGCAGCACGATCAGTGCGCCGGTCAGCCCGGCCGTCAGGTCGAACCTGGCGCTGCTCCGGTCCACCCGGGGCCACCAGCGCAGGAACGGCAGGACACGGACCGCTGGGCTCCGGGCTTCGGTCGACGTCAAGGCTGGCCTCCCAGGCTTCCGATCCTCCCGCCATCACGGCACAGCATATGCGCGCAGGCGCATCTTCGTGGTGGCCCGAGCACCGTGGACCGGTCCGAGTCCGGGTCCGGTCCCGTGCGTGCTCACAGCAGGGCGCTGCGCACCAGCTCGACCGGGTGCAGCGCGCGGCGCTCGGTGCCGTGCTGGATCTGCTGGCGACACGACACCCCCGTCGCGGCGACCACGGTGTCCTGCGGCTCGGCGCGGACGGCGGGGAAGAGGCGGTCCTCGCCGACCTCGATCGACACCTCGTAGTGCTCGGCCTCGAAGCCGAAGGAGCCGGCCATGCCGCAGCAGCCGGCGTCCACCTCGACGACCTCGACCCCGGGGATCCGGGCGAGCAGCCCGACCGTCGCCGCCGTCCCCACCTCGGCCTTCTGGTGGCAGTGCCCGTGGTAGAGCACCTTGCGGCCGGCCAACCAGGAGCTCGGGTCGAGCCGGAGCCGGCCCTGGTCGATCGCCTCGGCGATCAGCTCCTCCACCTGACGGACGCGGCCACCGACGTCCTTGACGTGCGGGTCGTCGGGCAGGAGGGCTCGATGCTCATCGCGCAGCGTGAACAGGCAGGAGGGCTCGCAGCCCACGATCGGCGACCCCGGCTCGGAGCCCTCGGAGAGCCGCCTGGCCAGGCCGCCGGCCTGCTTCCTCGCGTCCTCCACCAACCCCTTGGACAGGCTGGCACGGCCGCAGCAACCGCCGCTCTCGAGGCTCACGGCATGCCCGGCCGCCTCGAGCAGCTCGATCGCGGCCCGGCCGACACCCGGCTCGGTGAAGCTGGTGAAGGAGTCGGCCAGGAACGTGACGGGACCGGCGGCCCCGGCCCCGGGGCGCCGCCGGCCGCGGAACCACCGCGGCAGCGTCTCGCGCTCGAAGACCGGCAGCGGCCGCTGCGGCGCGATCCCGATCACCCGGCCCAGGGCACGCCGCACCCAACCGGTCCGCCCGGGCAGGTTCGACAACGGGGCGGTGGCCGAGCCGAGCCGGTTGAGCGTCCGGATGGCCCCGAAGACCCGCGAGCGCAGCGGGGTCCCGTGCACGGCATGGCGGTGGGCGAGGGCCTCGCTCTTCAGCGAGGAGATGTCCACCCCGAGCGGGCACTCGCTCTTGCAGGCCTTGCACATCAGGCACAGGTCGAGGACCTCGTGCAGCCGGTCGTCGGCCAGCGCCGCCGACGGGTCGGGCTCGCTGAGCGCCTTGACCAGGGCGTTGGCCCGACCCCGGGTGGAGTGCTCCTCCAGGCGGGTGGCGATGTAGGACGGGCACATCACCCCCGTGCTGGTCTTGCGGCACGCCCCGATGTTCATGCAGCGGTCCGCGGCGCCACGCATGCCGCCCACCACGTCGAAGTCGAGCGTGGTGCGCAGCGGTCCGGGCCGCGGCACGGTGACGTCGCGCAGGTTCTCCGTCATCGCCGGGGCGTCGACGATCTTGCCGGGGTTCAGCACGTTGTGGGGGTCGAAGAGCCCCTTGACCTCGCGCATCGCCTCGTAGAGGTCGTCGCCGAAGATCTCCCGGTTGAACTCGCTGCGCGCCAGCCCGTCGCCGTGCTCACTGGAGTTGACGCCGCCGTACTCCCGCACGAGGTCCTTCACCTCGACCGCGACCGCGCGCATCGTCGCCAGCTGAGCCGGGTCGGCGAGGTCGACGAAGGGCCGCACGTGCAGGCACCCCACCGACGCATGGCCGTAGAAGCCGGCCTCGAGTCCGTGCCTGTCGAGCAGCTCCTTGAAACGCTGGGTGTAGGCGCTGAGATGGACCGGGTCGACGGCCGTGTCCTCCACGAAGGCGAGCGGACGCCGGGTGCCGACCGACGTGGCCATCAGCAGCCCGAGGCCGGCCTTGCGGACCTTGAGCAGGGCGTGCTGCTGGGCCGCGGTGACCGCCCGCAGGGTGTGGTAGCCGTGGCCGTTGCTCTTCCAGAGTGCGACCAACCGGTCGAGCCGGTCGGTCAGCTCGCCCAGGTCGTCGCCGGTGAACGACACGAACAGCAGGGCCCGCGGGTCACCGTCGAGGAGCCTGCCCAGGTCGGCGAACTCGATCTTGCTCCGCGACAGGTCGAGGATCGCCTTGTCCATCAGCTCGACCTGCGCCGGGTCAAGAGACAGCGCGTCGGCGGTGGCGTCGATCGCGGACGGGATCGACGTGAAGTGGCCCACCCCGAAGACCGCGTGCCTCGGCTTGGGGACCAGGTCCACCTCGACCCGGGTGGTCACCGCGAGCGTCCCCTCCGAGCCGACGAGGAACCTCGCGAGGTCGAAGGGGGTGTCATCGGCCAGCCGGTCCAGGCGGTAGCCGCACGCCCGCCTCCAGAACGCCGGGAAGTCCGCGGCGATGGAGCCGGCGTGACGGTCCAGGATCTGGGGCAGGCCGGCATAGATCCGCCCCTCCAGGGTGTCCGGCGCGGCCCGGCGGGCGCGCTCCGCGTCGTCCACCGGCTCGAGGCGGGCCGTGGACCCGTCCGACAGCACGACGTCGAGGGCACGCACGTGGTCGATGGTCATGCCGTAGCGCAGGCTGCCGCTGCCAGCGGAGTTGTTGCCCACCATCCCGCCGATCGTCGCCCGGTCGCTCGTGGAGGTGTCGGGACCGAACAGCAGCCCGTGCGGTGCCGCGGCCCGGTTGAGCTGTTCCTGCACGACGCCGACGTCGACGACGGCGGTGCGCGCGTCCGGGTCCAGCTCGTGGATCCGGTCGAGGTGACGGGAGGTGTCGAGCACCAGGCCGGCGCCGACGGTCTGGCCGGCCAGGCTCGTCCCCGCGCCACGCGGCGTGACGGACACGCCGAGGGCGGCGGCAGCGGTGACCGCGGCGGCGACGTCGTCCGCGTGGCGCGGGTAGACGACCCCCAGAGGGCGGATGGAGTACATGCTCGCGTCGCGGGAGAACAGGTGACGGGTGTAGTCGTCGAACGCGACCTCGCCGTCGAGGTCGCGCTCCAGCCGCCGTTGCAGATCGGTCGAGACGTCCTCGTGCCCGACGGCGCTCACCACTGCTCCGGCCGAGCGTCGGCCGGGTGGCACCGACCGGGGAGCAAGGACGCGGGGACCCTCCGAGTGCACAGCACGTGATCACCCTAGGGGCCGTGCTCGCCGGCACCGCCCCGGGCCGGTTCCGTCAGCCGGAAGCGGACGGTGGCACGCCAGGCGGCCGTGTCACAGACTGCGCTCCGAGCACGTGGTCGACCGGGCGTCGCCCTCGACGGCCGGCCGCACGCACCAGGGAGCCGCATGAACCAGCGCACACTCACCCACACCACCGTCGGCATCGTCGGCGCGGGACCGTCCGGGCTGATGCTGAGCCACCTCCTGCACCGCAACGGGATCGACTCCGTCGTCGTCGACACCCGGGGTCGGCTGGAGATCGAGCAGACCGTCCGGGCCGGCATCCTCGAGCGTGACAGCGTCCGCCTCCTCGTCGACTCGGGCGTCTCCGACCGGGTCCTCCGTGAGGGCCACGAGCACGCGGGCATCGAGCTCGCCTTCGGCGGGAGCGGCCACCGCATCGACTTCCAGGAGCTCGTGGGTGCCGCGGCGTACCTCTACCCCCAGACCGATGTGTTCATCGATCTCGCCGATGCCCGGGCACGCGACGGTGGCGATGTGCGCTTCGGGGTGAGTGGGACGCAGGTGGACGACCTCACCTCGGACCGGCCGCGGATCCTCTTCACCGACGCCGACGGAGCACAGCAGGAGGTGCGTTGCGAGTACGTCGTCGGAGCCGACGGGTCCCGCAGCACGTGCCGGCGGGCGATCCCGGACGGCGAACGGCGGCAGTTCTTCCGCGAGTACCCGTTCGCGTGGTTCGGCATCCTCGCCGAGGCGCCGCGCAGTGCGCCGGAGCTCGTCTACAACCACTCCGCCCGCGGGTTCGCGTTGATCAGTCAACGCACCGAGTCGGTGCAGCGGATGTACTTCCAGTGCGACCCGGGGGAGGACGCGTCCGGGTGGTCCGACGACCGGGTCTGGGACGAGCTCCAGGCACGCGTGGGCGCGAACGGGTACCACCTGCAGGAGGGACCGATCATCGACAAGCTGGTGCTCCCGTTCCGCAGCTTCGTGTGCGAGCCGATGCGCTACGGCAACCTGCTCCTGGCCGGCGATGCCGCCCACACCGTCCCGCCGACGGGAGCCAAGGGCCTCAACCTCGCCCTGGCCGACGTACGGGTGCTCAGCGAGTGCCTGGAGCGCGCGGTGCGCACGAACGATCCGGCTGCCCTGGGGGAGTACACCGACCGTGCCCTGGCCCGGGTCTGGAAGGCACAGCACTTCTCCTACTGGATGACCAGCATGTTGCACACGATCCCGGGATCCTCCGACTTCGACGCCAGGCGTCAGATCGGCGAGCTGTCCATGCTGGTCGGTTCGTCGGCCGGCTCGGCCTATCTGGCCGAGGCGTACACGGGGTGGCCCACTGGCTAGCAGGCCGCGCCGGCACGGGAGGTCCTCGCGTCCAGCCGACCGGAGGACCCGTCAGGCGGGGCGCCGGGCAGCGGAGGACGACGTCGCGCCGATCCGCCGCACGACCAGCCACCCGGACCAGACGACGAGACCGGCCATGACGAGCGGCACCCGGACGCCGTCGGCCGTCCATCCACCCTGGACCCAGCCCCGGACGCCGCCCATCGACACGACCCCGGTCTGGAGCAGCACCACGACCACCGCTGAGGTCCCGGCGGCTCGCATCACGTCGCCGAAGAGCATCCACACGACGCCGCGGACCGCGACGGCCACCACCGCCACCAGCACCGCGAGCACCGCGACGTCGACGATGGCCTGCAACCACGGGGGCCCGTGCGTGCTGAGGTCGAGCATGCGGCCGGGAACGGTCATGGGGTCCTCCAGGGAAAGGTGGTTCACCTGTGTCGGAGTGTGCGTCCCCGTGGGCTCCGCGTAATCACTGATTTTGGGTGTGCGGGCTACGCACCGTCGAAGCCGCTGATCAGCAGGAAGAACAGCATCACGCTGACCACCGACATCGCGACGCCGACCAACGCCCCCACGATCGCTGCTCGCCGCTGGCTGGCACCGGCCCCCGCGAGGCCGGGAAGCAGGGAGCCGACGAGCGCGCCGAGGACGACCATCCCCGCGACCTGTGCCGGCAGGATGAAGTTGTCGGCGCTCTCGCTGTCGAGGAAGTACGCCGCCAGCGGCAGGCTCAGGATCCCTGCGGCCAGCAGCACGACCAGCGCGACGACGCGTTGCAGGCTCGGCCCCATGCCTGAGTGTGCACCCGGATGCGGTCGCGGGTCGAGGTGCTCGCGGCTCGAGCTCAGTCCGGTCCCGGCGGTGGCCTCGGGACCGACCAGCCTCAGGTGGTGGGACGCAGGACGATGCCCCGCTCGCGCAGGCCCTCGATCAGGCCGAAGCCGTCGCTCGCGTGCACGGCGTCGTCGAGCAGCCCGGCATGGAGGGTGGCGCCGTCCTTCGGCACGGGGGTGCCGTGGCTGACCACCTGCTCGGTGGTGCTGAGCTCGCGGATCACCACGGCGAGCACCCGGTCGGGAGCGGCGGCCGCGACCTCGGCGTACAGGGACGGGTCGTGCTGGCCGTCGTCGCCGACGAGCAGCCAGCCCAGCTGGGGGAAGTCCGCCAGGAGTCGGCGCAGCTGCTGGCGCTTGTGGTCCTGACCGGAACGGAACCAGCCGGTCTGGGTGGGGCCCCAGTCCGTCAGCAGCAGGGGACCCGCCGGGTAGCCGTGCCGGCCGAGGAAGTCGCTGAGGGCGCCGGCGGCGTTCCACGCACCCGTGGACAGGTAGACGACGAACACGTCGGGCTCGGCGGCCACGATCTCGCCGTAGAGGTCGGCCATGCCGGGCACGGGCTGACGAGCGCTCTCCTTGACCAGGAAGGCGTTGCGCGCGGCGATCAGCGGCCGCGGGAGCATCGTCACCAGGACCGTGTCGTCGATGTCGCTGAGAAGTCCCAGCCCCGGGCCGGGTGCCACGGTCCGCACCGACAGGTCGACGGCAGGTGAGCCGTCGGTGCAGATGCTCGCGGTGTGCCACCCGGGTGGCAGGGCCGACTCCAGGCGCACGTCGACGTAGCCGCCGCTGTCGCTCGTCACGACGTGCTGGTGCTCGCCCAGGGTGACGGTGACGCGGACCCCCGAGGCCGAGGCGGTGACGAAGCGACGCCAACCCCGCCCGTCCTCCGGTCCCTGCCGACCCGCCGTCGGTGACGACAGCAGCACCCGGGCAAGGACCCGGGTCCAGCCCGCCGCGCCGTACGCGACGTAGGGCACCACCCGGGGGACCCAGCCCCGCGACCGGAGCCGGCGGTCCAGGACCCCGTGCAACAGCGCCTCCGCACGGGCTGCGGCGTGGGGGCGCAGACTGCCCCGCTCTGCTGTCATCCGGCCATTGTTCCGCACGGCGCGGGCCGGTCAGCCGTCCGAGAGGAAGCTGAAGCGCACGTCGCGCTCCGGGTTGTCGACGTTGAGGTCGACCAGGCAGATGCTCTGCCACGTCCCGAGCGCGAGCCGCCCGTCGATCACCGGCACGGCGGCGTACGGCGGCACGAGTGCAGGCATGACGTGGGAGCGACCGTGTCCCGGGCTGCCGTGGCGATGCCGCCAGCGGTCGTCGGCCGGCAGGAGGTCGGCGAGCGCGGCCAGGAGGTCGTCGTCGCTGCCGGCACCGGTCTCGAGGATGGCGATGCCGGCCGTCGCGTGCGGGACGAAGACGTGCAGTAGCCCAGATCCACGCGACGAGACGTAGCTGGCGCAGTCGCGGGTGAGGTCGAGGACGCGCTCGACGTCACCGGTGCGGTAGTGCCGGATCTCGGAGTCCATGGGCCGATCGTGCCAGCGGTCAGGATCGCCTGTGCAGCGGCCTGGTCGCCGGCCCCTCCAGCACCTCGCCGTCGGCCGCGAAGCGCGAGCCGTGCAGCGGGCAGTCCCAGCTCTCCTCGGCGTCGTTCCACCTGAGTACGCCGCCCAGGTGGGTGCACACCCCGACGACGCGGCAGGCGGGGCCCGTGACCGGGGGGTCGCCGCCCGGCAGCCGGTCGCGCGCCGCGCGGGCGATGCCCCCAGCGAGCGCCGCACCGACGCCGAGGTTGGTGCGCACCAGCTCCGCCGCGCCGGACGGGCGGGTGATCCGGCGCCCCATCGTCCTCGCCCAGGACGGCTTGGACTCCGAGCAGCTGTGCCGAGATGCTCCTGGCGGCCACCACGGCGTTGGTCATGCCCCACTTCTCGTAGCCGGTCGCCACGTGGATCCGTCCGCCGCCGCGGGGGAGCGGGCCCACGAACGGGATGCCGTCGTGGCTGCGGTAGTCCTGGGCCGACCAGTGGTGCGTCTCGACGGCGCCGGGGAACCACGTCTCGGTCCACGCGCGGAGCGCATCGACGTGGGCGAGCTCCGAGCGGGTGCGTCCGACGACGTGGCCGCTGCCGCCGACCAGGAGCCGGCCTCCGCCCGCCTCAGGGACGTCGCGGACCGAACGGCTGTCCGAGCCGGCGGAGAGGCACATCGCCGCCGGCGGCTCCACGCCCTCGAACGCCAACCCGTAGGAACGCATCGGCTCCAGCTTCGCGAAGTAGAGGCCGCGGTCGAGGATCGGCGTCCCGGTGGCGAGCACCACCTGGTCGGCGCGCAGCCTCTCGCCGCCCTCGAGCCGCACGGTGGGTGCGCCGAGCCGGGAGACCCCCCGGACCCGGTGGCCCTGGTGGAGGGTGCCGCCGTGGGCGCGGAGCTGCCCGACGAGCGCGGCCAGCACGTGCATCGGGTCGAACTGCGCCTGGTCGGCCAGCACGGTCGCGCCGAAGCTCGGGAACGGCACGTCGAGGTCGTCGCCCCAGTGCACCGCCAGACCGAGGTCGTGGGCGACGCGGTGCTCGGCCTCGACGTCGGCGCGCTCGTCGGTCGTCGCGGCGTACGTCGCGGCCCGGCGCCGCTGCACCTCGACCCCGTGGTCGTCGCAGAACCGCAGCAGCCACTCCATGGCCTCGCGGTTGGCGTCGACGTAGGCCGAGGCGACGTGCCGGCTCTGGTGGCGTCGGATCCGGGAGAGGTGGGTGCCCTGCAGCAGCGAGAGCTTCGCCGTGGTGTTGCCGGTCGTCACGGCGCCGACCTGCCGCGCCTCGACCACCGCCACCCGCTTGCCCGCCCGCGCGAGCAGCAACGCGGTCGTGAGACCGGTCAGCCCCGCCCCCACGACGACGGCGTCGAGCTGCTCGTCACCGTCGGGGAGCGGGTCGTCGGGCAGGGGATCGGCACGGTCCAACCAGAGGGACGTCACGACGCGATCGCCTCAGTCGTCTGCCGCGGCCGGGCCGTCCGGGGTCGCGCCGCCCTCGTCGGTCCAGCCCCCCGCCTCGCCTGCCCTGCGGGCGGGGTCCGACTGCTGGTCGTCCTCCTGGGACGCGCCAAGGTCGGGCGTCGTGTCCGCCCCGATGTCGGGCTTGGTGTCGGGCAGGGTGTTCTCGGACGAGTTCATCTGCTGGCTCCTGCGATCGGTCGGAGAAGGGGCGGGACGTCGTGCGGTACCCGCAACGACGACCCGCAAACGAGCTCCCGGGCGGATCGGCGCTCAGGGAAGCAGCACGACCTAGCCGCCAGCGTGGCCGCCGAGGACCAGCCGGGGGGCCTGTCCCCACGGCCGAACGCATCGATGGAAGCGCTCCGGGCGAGGGGTGCCAGCGACAACGACACGTCCACGGCCTCGTCGGTGCCGATCGTGTCGAGCGCGACGTCGATGCCGTCGGGGGCCGCGTCGCGAACCCGCTCGGCCAGCCCGGCGCCGTACGTGACGGGCACGATGCCGTAACCGCGCAGGGTCTCGTGCCGGTGCGCGGCTGAGGTGCCGGCTCGTGGGTACTGTCCGCCCATGGAACTGGACGAGTACCTGACGCTCGACGCCACCGACCTCGCCGCATCGGTGGCCGGCGGTGACGTGACGGCCACCGAGCTGCTCTCGCTCGCCCGCCGGCGGAGCGGAGAGGTGAACCCCACGCTGAACGCCGTGGTCGTCGATCTCGGTGACGTGGCCGACGCTCGCGCGACCGACGCGTCACTGGAGGGACCCTTCGCCGGCGTCCCCTTCCTCATCAAGGACCTCGGCCAGGAGTACGCCGGGTTCCCGACGTCGAACGGCTGCCGGGCCCTGGCCGACGACGTGGCCGACCGCCATGCCCTGGTCACCGAGCGGTTCCTCGATGCGGGACTGGTCATCTTCGGCAAGACCAACACCCCCGAGTTCGGGGCCAAGGGCGTCACCGAGTCCGAGCACTGGGGTCCGGCGCGCAACCCGTGGGACACCGACCGCACGCCGGGCGGGTCGTCGGGCGGTTCCGGGGCGGCCGTCGCGGCCGGCATCGTCCCCGCGGCGGGTGCCAACGACGGCGGCGGCTCGATCCGGATCCCGGCCGCGTGCAACGGGCTGGTGGGCCTGAAGACCAGTCGTGGCCTGGGTCCCTACGGACCGCAGACCGGAGAGGCCATGTTCGGGATGATCACCCAGGGGGTGCTCTCGCGCACCGTCCGTGACAGCGCCGCCCTGCTCGACACCATCATCGGACCCGACCCCCGCGCCGGCTACGCGGGTGCCCGTCCCGACGTGCCCTTCGCCGACCGGGTCGATGAGCGTCCGGGCACCCTGCGCATCGGCTACTCGGCGTCCTCGGCCATCAACGCCAACCCCGACCCCGAGGCGATCGCGGCCGTCGAGGGCGCTGCCAGGCTGCTCACCGAGCTCGGTCACCAGGTCGAGGAGGTCTCCCCTCCGTACGACGACGAGGCGCTGGCGCGCGACTTCCTGACGATCTGGTTCGCCCAGCTCCAGGGTCAGGTCGCCGACGTGAAGTCACGTCTGGGCTCACCGGACAGCCACTTCGAGGCCGACACCCTCGCCAGCGCCGAGCTCGGCCGCGCGACCGGGATGCTGCCGATGCTCCGCGCCCTTCAGGGTGTGAACGCCTACATCCACTCCCTGGCCGGGTTCCACCAGACCTACGACTACCTCCTCACGCCGACGTTGGCGAAGCCGCCGCTGCCGGTGCACGCGACCCGGACGCCCGACCGACTGCAGAAGGCATCCCGCGTGGTGAGCAAGCTGCGCGCAGGCAAGCTGCTGGCCGCGTCCGGTGTGATGGACGAGATCATCTCCGACAACCTCGGCTGGGTGCCGTACACGCAGCTCGCCAACCTGACCGGCCGGCCCGCGATCAGCGTGCCGCTGCACTGGACCGACGCGGGGCTCCCACTCGGTGTGCAGTTCGTCGGCCGCCTCGGCGCGGACGGCGACCTCCTCCGGCTGGCGGCGCAGCTGGAGGAGGCGCAGCCCTGGGTGCAGCGCTACCCGGCACCGGCCGGGAATGCGGCAGCCCGGCCGAGCGGCACCTCGACGCCGGTGTAGCCGGGAGTCGCGGACGTCATGCTCGGGTCCTCGGAGATCGCACGACCCCTGTGCGTGCGATCTCCGAGGCGGTTCCGGGAGACCGTGGTCAGGCGCGCATGACGCCCACCGGCTCGCGGGTGAACCCGGGGAACACCCGGGAGACGTCCGCGCCGAACCTGGTGCTGACGACCTCCGCCAGCACGCTGCGGTAGTCGGTGGTGACCAGAAGGTCGGCGTCGGCGCCGGTGGTCAGGCCGGGCCAGCGCGAGTAGTAGCGGCCGCCGACCACTCCGGCGCCGGCGACGAACATGACGTTGCCGTAGCCGTGGTCGAGGCCCCAGTTGCTGTTCTCGGTGACGCGCCGGCCGAACTCGCTCATCGTCACCAGGGTGACCTTGCCGGCCATCGTGCCGAGGTCGGCGAAGAAGGCGGCCATCGCGGTGGCGAGGTTGGCGGCGTTGGTGCGCATCTGTCCCCACTGGAGGTTGCCCAGGTCGGTGTGCATGTCCCAGTCGCCCTGGTCGACGGTGATCACCTGCACGCCGACGTCCGCACGGATCACCCGGGCCGCGTGCCTGAGCGCGTCGCCGAGGTCGCCGTCGGGATACGTCGCGGATCCTGCTGGCTGCGCCGCGACCGGCGCGAACTCGTCGACCGCCTGGAACGTCGCGCGCGCGGTCGCACCCAGCGCGGAGGTGTCCTGCCCCCACAGCGTGTCCAGCGAACGGCGGCGCCGGTTGCCGGTGTCCCACTTGTCGGCACCGGCGATCTTCACGCCGTCGAGGTCGGTGGCGGACATGTAGGGCTGCGGGCCGTAGAGCGAGGTCGGCGGCACGGCCTCGCCCAGGTTGAGGCCCTGCAGCGGAGAGCTGGTCGCGTCGAGACCGATCATCCGGTTCAGCCAGCCGTTGCGGGTGGTCGAGCCGGCGTCGGCGTCCTCGACCGCCTCCATGGCAGCGAAGTGCGAGCGGTTGGGCGAGGGCAGTCCGGTCGCGTGCACGGCGGCCAGGCTGCCGGCGTTCCACATCGGCAGCAGCGGCTCGAGCGCCGGGTGCAGGCCGAACATGCCGTCCTTGGCCAGCAGCCGCTCAGCGGGTACGCCGATGCGCGGCCGCGCCTGGTAGTAGACGGGGTCCGCGTGCGGCACCACGAGCGAGAGCCCGTCTGCGGCCCCCCGCAGCGACAGCACCACGAGGACGGAGGTGGCCGGCGCCGCGGCGGACGCGCTGGTGGCGACCTGCGAGGCCCCGAACATCACCGCGGTGCCGGCCACCGCGGCGGAGCCGAGCATCAGGCCGCGGCGCGATACCCCGGCGTACTCGGGGCAGCAGGTCTGGTCGGGACTCGGTTGCGTCATGCGATCACCGGCTCATGTGGGTGGGGGAGTCGAGGAGGGTGGTGAGCAGCCGCGGCATGCCCCACCTGATGAGGTCGTGCCTGCGGGTGATCACCGTCTTGCGGCTGACGCCGGTCGCCTCGCCGCACGCCTTGAGCATGCTCGCCGAGGCCGGCCGCTGGAGCAGCTGCCGTGACAGGTGATCGACGAAGAGGTCGAAGCGGAGGTGCTTCTGCGGCAGCCACGCACCGTGCGGGGTGAACGTCGCGCCCTTCGACGGCCACCACTGGCCGCTGAGCGAGTAGTGCACGTCGAACGCGGCCAGCATCCGTGACGTGGTCGCCCACGACGCGTTGTCGATCGGGGCGCCGTCGGGACGGGCCCAGCCGAACGGCACCGCGCCCAGGCTGGCGACCTGCCACAGCATCGCGTTGGCGGCGTCGGTGTCGGCGGTGGGACGGGTGGTCTTCACGCCGAGCACGCGGTACGTCGCCACGACGTCCTCGCCGGGGTCGCGCACCTTCGCGCCGGCGGAGCCGGAGAAGACCGACGACGCGACGAGGGCCCGCAGCACCGGCACGATCCGGCCGTCGTTGGCGAGGTAGACCGAGGCGAGCTGGTCGACCAGCGCCTGCGGCGGGTCGTCGCGCACGAACTTCACCGCCAGCTTGCGGCTGATCCGCTGCGCGGTCGCCGGGTGCAGGGCCAGGTAGCGGAGGTAGCGGCGGGTCAGGTCCTGGCCGTCGGGCGACTCGTTGGGGTCGTCGAAGCCCATGACCGACACCGGGCCGGTCGCATGGTCGCCGGCGACGTAGGTCGCGTTCCAGGTCTTGTACGTGTCGACCCGCCACCCGGTGAGGATGCGCGCGGAGTCCTTGACGTCGCCCTCGTCGTAGTTGCCGCGACCGACGGTGTGCAGCTCGAGCAGCTCCCGACCGAGGTTCTCGTTGGGCGCCCTGCGGGTGGACACCGCGTTGTCGAGGAAGATCCCCATCGCCGGATGGGTGATCGCGTCGGTCAGCATGTCGACGAAGGAGCCGAGGGCGTGCCGCCGGATCAGCTCGCCGTACGCCACCCGGTAGGTGAACGCGCCGTCGCCGTTGACCGGCACGTGCAGGTGGTTCTCCCAGAACTCCGTCATCACCTCGAGCAGCTGCCGGCTCGAGTGGACGCGGCGGGCCAGCACCCAGCGCTGGTAGTCGGCCATCACCCGCCAGCCCGGCTCGACACCGCTCCGCGTGTTGGCCCACAGCACCTGCGGGGAGTTGGCGAGTCCGGGCCACCAGGCCTTGAGCCCGTCCGCGTACGCGTCGGGGATCGAGCCCGGGGTCAGCTGGTCCTCGAACCACGCCTTCGCGCCGCCGGCCTTGTCGACCTGCTTGGCGAGGGTGGCGCTCAGCCCGTAGGAGAAGCGCCCGACGAGGTGCCGGTCGGCGGCCGGCAGGAGCAGGGTCTTCGTCCGGTACACCGGGGAGCGGGCCCTCTTGCGGGCCTTCTTGCTCTTCCTCTTCTGCTTCTTCTTCAGCCTGGCCTGCTTGGGCTGCTTGTTCCGGCCGGGTGCGGCCACGGCGGGCACGACCAGGTCCAGGCCGGACCCGGCGGCCACCAGGCCGGCTGTGGCCGCGGCCCGCGTCAGCACCGCGCGACGCGAGGCCGCCGGCATCTCGGGCGGCACGGTGGGCGAGGAGGTCACCTACCTAAAATTAGGTAGGAGTCGAGCTCGGTGCGGGGGGTTCGGCCATCAAATGACCGATCGGCCATCCGGGCATGGCCCAGATGGTCACCGCACTCAGGGTGCGACGGGCTGCGCGGGCTCGGGCAACGGCCCGAAGAACGAGTTGCACGTCCACGAGGCGCACCCGACGAGCTGCTTGCGTCGCGCCTCGAGCTGGCCCCGAATCACGGCGTACGTCGGGTCCTCGGCTCGGTTGACCAGCTCGTAGGGGTCCAGTGCCCGGTCGTAGAGCAGCACGTCACCGCCGGCGCCCTGGACGGCATAGGTGTAGCGAGACGTGCGGACCCCCCGGTAGGCCCAGCCGTCGCCGTACGACTTGCCGGTCTGCACCAGCGTCGTGTCGCGGAACGGGCCGGGAGTCCCGACCAGGGCCGGCGCGAGGGACGAGCCGTCGATGTCACGCAGGGGAGTGACCCCGGCGAGATCGGCGATGGTGGCGGGCAGGTCGACGGTGCTGACCGGCAGGTCGGACGTCGAGCCGGGCACGACGCCCGGACCGTGCACGAGCAGCGGCACCTGGAAGGCCTCCTCGGAGATGGTGTTCTTGCCGATGAAGCGGTGCTCGCCCAGCGAGTAGCCGTTGTCGCTGGTGAAGAACAGCCAGGTGTCGTCCCACTCGCCTGTCTCCTTGAGCGTGGCCACCAGCGACGCCACGGAGCGGTCGACGGCCCGCAGCGAGCGGATCCGCGCCAAAAAGGTCTCGCGCACCTCGCTCACGTCGCGCTGCGCGCGACCACGCAGGTAGGCCGGCCGCCGCCCCCGGGTGGCCGTGTTGAAGCTCGGCTTGCCCATCGACGGGGGCACGGCGTCGGCGTACGCGTCCCGGTCCCGGCGCTCGGCGGGCGGGGGCACCGGGTGGCCCTGCTTGGTGAAGCGGTAGTGCGGGGCGAGGTGGAAGGAGTAGAGGAGGAACGGCGAGTCGTCGCGGGAGAAGGTGCGCACCGCGGCGTTGGTGCGCTCCTCCACGGCATTGGTGACGTAGTAGTTCTTGTACTCCGCCACGCCCTGGCCGTCGTTGAAGAACGCGAAGTCGAAGTACTCGTAGACGCCCTGCACGAGCGGGTCCCACAGCGTCCATCCGGGGTTGCGGCCGTCGTCCGCGTGGTAGCCGTTGAGGTACTTGCCGACGAACCCGGTCTGGTACCCGGCCTCCTGGAACCACCTGCCGATCGTCTGCGCCGGGTCGAGCGCCGCATAGCCGCCGTGCGGGCCGTTGTTGTGCCGCACGCCGCTGTTCTGGGCGTACTGACCGGTGATCAGCTCGGCCCGGGCCGGGCAGCACAGCGGGTGCGGGGAGACCGCGTCGGTGAACTCCATGCCGTCGTCGCCCAGCGCCTCGCGGGTCCGCGGCATCCAACGCAGGTCGTAGTCGGCCTGGTCGTCGGTGAGTACGACGACCACGTTGGGTCGCGACGGCCGGACTGCCTGCTCGGGCCGATCCGGTGTCCCCGGTGCGGCACCGCTGGTGGCGGCCGCGGCCACGAAGCCCACCAGGCACAGCCCTGCGAGCGCAGCAGCAGCGCTGCTTCTCCAGCCACTCAATGAATCGGTCCCGGGGTCGATGCGTCGGATGGTCGCTCCGCACCCGGCGAGGGGGTGCGCGATGGGCCAAGAGTAGGCCAGGGCCGTTAGAGTGCGGGCATCATCGCCGAGACGGAAGACATGATCTCTTCACATGGACGGGCCTCAAAGTAGCCAGCCCCAGCACCACCCCCTGACTGCCCCGGCAGGCGCCGCGTGCTGACCCCGTTGATCCTTCTGGGGGTCTCGCTCCTCCTCGTCCTCGCGTGCGGCCTCTTCGTGGCCGCCGAGTTCGCGCTGGTGACCGTCGACCGCGGATCGGTGGACCGGGCCGCGGAGACCGGTGACGCGAAGGCCATCGGGGTCCAGCGGGCCCTGAAGTCGCTGTCGACCCAGCTGTCGGGTGCGCAGGTGGGCATCACCGTCACCAACCTGGCGATCGGCTTCCTCTCCGAGCCGGCCATCGCGCAGCTCGTCGACGGCCCTCTCGAGGCGGCCGGTGTGCCCGCGAGCTTCGTGCCGGGCATCTCGATCGCGCTGGGCCTGCTGATCGGCACCTTCCTCACCATGATCTTCGGTGAGCTGGTCCCCAAGAACCTCGCGATCTCGGCGCCGCTGGCCACCGCCCGCGCGACCCAGGGCTTCCAGCGGGTGTTCACGCGCGGGATGGCCGGGCCGATCGCGGTGCTCAACGGCTCCGCCAACGCCATCGTCCGTCGCCTCGGCATCGAGCCGCAGGAGGAGCTGCGCTCGGCGCGCAGCGCCCAGGAGCTCGCCTCCCTCGTGCAGCGCTCTGCCGACCAGGGCACCCTCGACGCCGAGACCGCCGACCTGATGGAGCGGTCGGTCGAGTTCGGCAACCGCACGGCCGGCGAGATCATGACGCCGCGGGTGCGCACCACCTCGCTCGAGGTGGGTGACCGCGCCGCCGTCGTCCTCGAGCTCGCCCGGCGCACCGGGCACTCCCGCTTCCCGGTGCTCGACAACGAGGACGTCGTCGTCGGCACCGTTCATGTCAAGCACGCCGTCGCCCTGCCCGTGCACGAGCGTGCGACCACGCGCGTGAAGCACATCATGCTCAAGCCGATCGTCGTACCCGACTCACTGCGCCTCGACCCGCTGCTCGCCCTGCTGCGCGGTGACGGGTTCCAGATGGCCGTCGTCCTCGACGAGTACGGCGGCCACGCCGGCATCGTGACCCTCGAGGACGTGGTCGAGGAGATCGTCGGTGACATCGCCGACGAGCACGACCGTCACGGCACCCGCGCCCGGCTGCGCCGCGACGGCACCTGGACCCTCTCCGGCCTGCTGCGTCCCGACGAGGTCGAGGACCTGACCGGCATCTCGCTCCCCGAGGACGAGGCCTACGACACGATCGCCGGCCTGGTCCTCCAACGGCTGGGTCGGGTGCCCGAGAACGGCGAGGTCGCCGAGCTCACCCTCACCGACCTCGACGACTCCGGTGACCGCCGCGAGCACCACGTCGAGCTGACCGTCGAGCGGATGGACGGCCTGCGCGTCGACCGGATCTCCATGCGCGTCGAGGAGGTGGGCGCCGATGAGTGACCTCGGTGGCGTCCTGCTGGCCGTGGTGCTGCTGGCCTTCAACGCGTTCTTCGTCGGTGCGGAGTTCGCGCTGATCAGCGCCCGGCGCAGCCAGATCGAGCCGCGGGCCCAGCAGGGATCGCGGGTCGCCCGCACGACCCTGATGGCCATGGAGAACGTCTCACTGATGATGGCCGGCGCCCAGCTCGGCATCACCATCTGCTCGCTCGGCCTCGGTGCCGTCGGAGAGCCGGCGGTCGCCCACCTGCTCGAGCCGCTCTTCCACGCCGTCAACGTGCCCGACGCCTGGCTGCACCCGGTGTCGTTCGTGGTGGCCCTGACGATCGTGGTCTTCCTCCACGTCGTGCTCGGCGAGATGGTGCCCAAGAACATCGCGCTCGCCGGGCCCGACCGCTCGGCCCTGGTGCTCGGCCCGCCGATGGTCCTGGTCGTCACCCTGCTCCGCCCGCTCATCGTCGTGCTGAACGCGATAGCCAACGCCACCCTGCGCCTGCTCAACGTCGAGCCCAAGGACGAGATCAGCTCGGCGTTCACCCGCGAGGAGGTCGCGGCGCTGGTCGAGGAGTCCCGCGGCGAGGGCATGCTCGAGGACGACGAGTACGGCCGCCTCGCCGGCGCACTCGGCTTCATCGAGAAGACGGTCTCGTCGGTGCTGATGCCGGTCGACACCCTGACCACCGTCTCCCGCGGGGCGACGGTCGCCGACGTCGAGGAGGTGTGCGCGGCGACCGGCTTCAGCCGCTTCCCGGTGGTGGACCACGACGGCTCCCTGATGGGCTACCTGCACATCAAGGACGTCCTCGAGACCGACGAGTCGCGCCGCGGCCGCGCCGTGGACGACAAGTGGATCAGGCCCTTCGCGACGGTCGCCTCCGACGAGCTCCTGCACGACGTGCTCGAGAGCCTGCAGCGGCGCGGCGCCCACATGGCGCGGGTCGTGTCGCGCGAGGGGGAGTCCATGGGCATCGCCACGCTCGAGGACGTGCTCGAGGAGCTGGTCGGCGAGATCCGCGACGGCTCGCACCAGGACGAGAGCGTCTGAGCCGGGTGTCGTCACGGCGATACCCGGTGCACGACCCCTCGCTATATAGGGTGGGCCCGCCCCGTCCGGATCACTTCGCAGAAGCAGTTTGAGGATGCACGCCGTGCCCGAGCCGTCGCCCGAGCAGCCGCCTGAGGCGGCTCCCGAGGAGACTCGCGAACCGAAGCACGAGCTGGCGCACGAGAGCGCGCACGAGCCGCCCGAGCGGACCCACCGGGTGTGGACCGTGCCCAACATCTTGAGCATGCTCCGGCTGGCCGGCGTGCCGTTGTTCCTGTGGCTGGTGCTCGGCCCCGAGGCCGACGGCTGGGCGCTGGCGCTGCTGATGGTCTCCGGCATCACCGACTACCTCGACGGCTACCTCGCGCGCAGGCTCAACCAGTACTCCACCGTCGGCGAGATCCTCGACCCGGTCGCCGACCGCCTCTACATCCTCGCCGTCGTCATCGGCCTGGCCCTGCGCGACATCATCCCGTGGTGGGTGGCGATCATCCTGCCGCTGCGAGATGCGCTGCTCTGGGGGCTGGTCCCGTTCCTGCGCACCCGCGGCTACAGCTCGCTGCCGGTGCACTTCCTCGGCAAGGCCGCCACGTTCAACCTGCTCTACGCCTTCCCGCTGCTGCTCCTCGGTGACGGCGAGGGCACGGTCGCGACCCTGGCCGAGGTGTTCGGCTGGGCCTTCGCGTTCTGGGGGATCGGCCTCTACTGGTGGGCGGGCGTGCTCTACGCCTGGCAGGTCCGCAAGCTGCTGGCCGAGCCCCGATGAGCCGGCCGCTGCCCGAGCACGTCACCCTTCCGCTGCTGAGCAAGATCACCCAGCAGTCGATGGACGCGGACTACGAGCACGTGGCCCGGGCCCGGGCCGCGGGGGTGGAGCCGCCCGAGACACCGACCACGCGCGCCTTCAGCGCGATCGTGGTCGCCGTCTTCGGCACCCTCGTCGCGATCGCGGGCGTGCAGACCGCGCGCACCGCCGACACCGACGCGGTGGGACGCACCGCCCTGATCACGCAGATCCGGGCCGAGAAGACGCAGGTCACCGCCGTCCAGGACCGGGTCGGCGCGCTGGTCGCCGACAACGCGGCGGCCGAGGAGTCGCTGCGCGCCCTGCGCACGCGCGAGACGGAGCTGGCCTCCCGGGTGCGCCGCCTCGAGACCCGCACGGGATTCGGACCGGTCACCGGCAAGGGCGTGGTGTTCACCGTCGACGACGCCGAGAACGGTGACGAGACCCAGGTGGTGCGTGACGACGACCTCGCCGTCCTGGTCGACGGCCTGTGGGCCGCCGGCGCCGAGGCGATCGCCATCAACGGGCAGCGGCTCACCGTGCTCACCTCGATCCAGAACACCGGCCGGGCCATCCACGTCAACACGCGGCCCCTGGCCCCGCCGTACGTCGTGGAGGTGATCGGCAACCAGGACACCCTGCCGGCGCGACTGCTCAACACCGCGCACGGCGCGGCGTGGTACGCGCTCGCCCGGAGCTTGGCCTTCCGTTTCTCGATGGACAATGATGACGAGCTGACGCTGCCGGCGGCACGACTGCTGCCGCTGCGGCAGGCCCAGACCGGATCGGCCGCAAACCTCGCGGGCAAGCAGAAGGAGGCACCCCAGTGATCGCCGCCCTCGGGATGCTCATCGGCGTCATCGCCGGCCTCCTGCTCCAGCCCGACGTGCCACTCGGCCTCGAGCCCTACCTGCCGATCGCGGTCGTGGCTGCCCTCGACGCGGTCTTCGGCGGCCTGCGCGCCCTCCTCGACGGGATCTTCGACGACAAGGTGTTCGTCGTGTCGTTCCTGAGCAACGTCGTCATCGCCGCCGCGATCGTCTACCTCGGTGACCAGCTCGGTGTCGGCGCCCAGCTGTCCACCGGGGTCATCGTGGTGCTCGGCATCCGCATCTTCTCCAACGTCGCCGCCATCCGGAGGCACCTGTTCCATGCCTGACGAGACCCCCGACACCCTCGACGAGAAGAGCCCCGAGAGCGGTCGCGACCGGCTCCTCCGCGCCCTGACGAGGCCGTCGCGGTCGCAGGCGGTGGTGGGGGTGCTCCTCGCGGCACTCGGATTCGCCGCGATCGTCCAGGTGCGCACCAACCAGCTCGACGACACCTACAGCGGCCGACGCGAGCAGGACCTCATCGAGATCCTCGGCGGCCTGGCCGGCACCTCCGACAAGGCCCGTCGCGAGATCGCGCGTCTCGAGGAGACCCGCAGCGAGCTGCAGACCGACACCAGTGCCCGAAGGGCCGCCATCGACCAGGCCGAGGCGCGGGTCGAGACGCTCAACATCCTGGCCGGGCTGGTGCCGGTCACCGGGCCCGGTCTGCGGATCACCATCACCGAGGAGACCGGCCGGGTCAGCATCGACTCGCTGCTCGACGCCGTGCAGGAGCTGCGCACCGCCGGGGCCGAGGCGATGGAGTTCAACGACTCGGTCCGGCTCGCCGCCGAGAGCTCGTTCAACAGCGTCGACGGCACCATCGAGGTGGACGGCGTGGCCCTCGAGGCGCCCTACGTCCTCGAGGTGATCGGGGAGCCGCACACCCTGCACAGCGGGCTCACGTTCCCGAGCGGTCCCATCTCGACGCTGGAGACCCAGGACGGCTCCCGAGTCGATGTCGTGGAGCTCACCTCACTCGACATCGAGAGCATCCGCACCACCGACGGACCGGAGTTCGCACAGCCCGGTGGCGGGCAGTAGCCTCACCGCCAGCAGCACTCGTTCGCATGTGACCAGACGACCTCTTTCCCAGGAGCAGGCATGTACCCAGAGGACCTGAAGTACACCGCCGAGCACGAGTGGGTACGCAGCCCCGGCGACCACGAGGGCGCCGTGCGCGTCGGCATCACCCACTTCGCCCAGGACGCGCTGGGCGACATCGTCTACGTCTCGCTGCCCGAGGTCGGAGAGGTCGTCACCGCTGGCGACACGTGTGGCGAGCTCGAGTCGACCAAGTCGGTCAGCGACATCTACGCGCCCGTGAGCGGTCAGGTCGTGGGCCGCAACGAGGCGCTGGACGCGACCCCGGAGCTCGTCAACAACGACCCGTACGCCGGCGGTTGGCTCTTCGAGGTCGTCCCGGACGACGGCGCCGCGGTCGAGGGTCTCCTCGACGCCGCGAGCTACCAGCAGCTCCTCTCCTGACGCGGCCTGATCCCGGAGCATCGAGGTTGTCGTGACTGATAGGTTCGAACCAACCGTCACCCTCAGCCCTTGATTGAGGGTTCGCGGTGACATCACCACCCTGAAGCGGAGGAAGACATGCCGTTCTGTACGGCCTGCGGCAAGCAGAACCCCGACGACGCGCGCTTCTGCGCGCAGTGCGGCACGCCCATCGCCACCGCCGGCGAGGCGGCACCCGCCGACGCACCGGGGGAACAGACCGCCACCATCACCTTCGGCAACCCCCCCGAGCGTCCGGGCGAGCGGGCCGGGGACGCCGACCGGAAGCTCAGCTCCGTCGACGCCGCGGCGGTCGACGCACTCCCCGCCGGTCATGCCCTGCTCGTGGTCCAGCGCGGACCCGGCGCGGGCAACCGCTTCCTCCTCGACACGGACCTGGTCACCGCCGGCCGGCACCCCGACTCCGAGATCTTCCTCGACGACGTGACGGTGTCGCGTCGGCACGCCGACTTCCGCCGTACCGGCTCGTCGTTCAGCGTCTCCGACGTCGGCAGCCTCAACGGGACCTACGTCAACCGCGACCGGATCGACTCCGTCGACCTCACCGACGGCGACGAGGTGCAGATCGGCAAGTACCGCCTCGTCTTCTTCTCCGGACGCGTCAGCGGCTGACTCGTGGCTCCCTCTCCGTCGGCCGGCTCGTCGCCCGGAGCCGCTGGCTCGTCTGCTGGGCGCGCCCGGATGACGATCGGGCAGGTGCTCGACCAGCTCCGGCCCGACTTCCCGGGCATCACCATCCCCAAGATCCGGTTCCTCGAGGACAAGGGGCTGATCAAGCCCGAGCGCACCGCGTCGGGCTACCGCAAGTTCGCCGGGGACGACGTCGACCGGCTGCGCTACATCCTGCGGATGCAGCGCGACCACTACCTGCCGCTCAAGGTCATCGGCCAGCACCTCGACGCCATCGACCGGGGTCTCGAGCCGCCGCCCATCGACTCCGTCGTGCCGACGGTCCCGAAGGTGTCCCTCACCAGCGACGGCCTGCCGTCGCCCGAGTCGTTCGCCCGGCGCTCCGACGTACGCCTCTCGCGCCGTGAGCTGCTCAAGATCGCCGAGGTGAGCGACGACCTGCTCACGCAGCTCGAGCAGTTCGGCCTGGTCTCGGCCCGCACGGGCACCGGGCACTACGACACCGACGCCCTGGTCATCGCGCAGACCGCAAGCGAGCTCGCGGAGTTCGGCTTCGAGCCCCGCCACCTGCGTGCCTTCAAGACCGCGGCGGACCGCGAGGTCGGCCTCGTCGAGCAGGTCGTCGCACCGCTGAAGCGCGGTCGCGACGCCGCGGCCAGGGGCCGCGCCGACGACGTGACCAGCGAGATCGCGGCCCTCTCGGTGCGGTTGCACGCGACGCTGGTCAAGCAGGGCCTCGAGCGCATCTGATGTGCAGACCTCCGGCCAACCAGGCCGGAGTAGGGTTCGTGACGTGCGCGAACTCGATGTCATCGGAGTACGGGTCGAGATGCCCTCCAACCAGCCGATCGTGCTGTTGCGCGAGGTGACGGGGGAGAGATACCTCCCGATCTGGATCGGCGCGGTCGAGGCGACGGCGATCGCCTTCGCCCAGCAGGGCGTGACACCGCCCCGGCCGCTGACGCACGACCTGATGAAGGACCTGCTCGAGGCCACCGGGACCGAGCTCACCGAGGTGCGGATCACCGACGTCAAGGACGGCGTCTTCTACGCCGCCCTGGTGCTCAGTGGCAGCACGGAGGACGGCACCGAGGTCAGCGCCCGGCCCTCCGACTCCATCGCCCTGGCGCTGCGCACCGGCGCCCGGATCGTGTGTGCCGACGAGGTCCTCGACGAGGCCGGCCTGGCCGTGCCGGCCGAGCAGGAGGACGAGGTCGAGCGGTTCCGGGAGTTCCTCGACCAGGTGACGCCCGAGGACTTCGAAACCCAGTGATCCCGGAGTAACCCTGACCCTCAAGTTGAGGTTGAGGGTTGCGACACGCCGACGCGTGCGTTGACCACCCTCCACTGGAGGCTTACCTTGAACTGTCTTCGTTGTAACTCCACTGTTGTCGTTGCATCTTCTCCAGCACGCCAACGGTTCCCCTGAGGTTACGCACAGCGGAGTAGACCGTTGGAGGATCGCCGTGGGCGTCAACGAGAACGAGCAGGACAAGGCGGCCGCCGCCAAGGCAGCCGAGGCCGTCGGCCTGGCCGACGAGCAGGGCCTGCTGTTCACCGACGATGTCTCGACGCTGCCCAGCGACACCGGCTACCGCGGCCCGACGGCCTGCAACGCGGCCGGCATCACCTACCGGCAGCTCGACTACTGGGCTCGCACCGGCCTTGTCGAGCCCACGGTGCGTGGCGCCACCGGCTCCGGGTCGCAGCGCCTCTACTCCTTCCGCGACATCTTGATCCTCAAGGTGGTCAAGCGGCTGCTGGACGCCGGCATCTCGCTCCAGCAGATCCGCACCGCCGTGGCGCACCTCCATGAGCGCGGCACCGACGACCTGACGCGCGTCACGCTGATGAGCGACGGCGCCTCGGTCTACGAGTGCACCAGCAACGACGAGGTCATCGACCTGCTCCAGGGTGGGCAGGGCGTCTTCGGCATCGCGATCGGCGGCGTGTGGCGCGAGATCGAGGGCACGCTCGCCGATCTGCCCAGTGAGCGCACCGCCGAGACCACGACCCCCGAGAGCGTCTCGGCCGGCGACGAGCTGGCCGCGCGCCGCGCCGCCCGCACCGCCGGCTGACCACGCTGGTAGATTCATGGGTGCTGACCATCCCGCGCGGGAGAGTCACAGCACCGCCCCTCACCGGGGCGGGGGCGTGCGCCGAAGGGGCAATTCCTCCCCGGAACCTCTCAGGCACCCGGACCGCGCGGAGCAGGCAACTGTGAAGCACCGGCCGCACCACGGGCCGGGGTGACAGAGGGGGAGGGGACCAGTCACCCGACCCTGGAGACCCCCCTTGACCAGCTCTGTGCCCACGCCTGATCGCCCTACCCTCGCCGAGCTCGACGCGGCCCTGCCGTTCGTCGACCGGCACATCGGCCTCGACGACGACGCGGTCACGACCATGCTCAAGGTGGTCGGGTTCGACTCGCTCGACGACCTGATGGCGGCCGCCGTGCCCGGTGGCATCCGGCAGACGGCCTCGCTCGACCTGCCACCGCCGCTCACCGAGGAGGCGGCCGCGCGTGAGCTGCGCGCGCTGGCCGCGAGCAACAAGCCGGCCGAGGCGATGATCGGCCTGGGCTACCACGGCACGATCACCCCACCGGTCATCCGGCGCAACGTGCTCGAGGACCCGTCCTGGTACACCGCCTACACGCCGTACCAGCCGGAGATCTCCCAGGGCCGCCTCGAGGCGCTGCTGAACTTCCAGACCGTCGTCGGCGACCTGGCCGGGCTGCCGACCGCCAACGCGTCGCTGCTCGACGAGTCGACCGCGGCCGCCGAGGCGATGACGCTCGTGCGCCGCGCCAACCGCAAGGCCAGCGGCCCGTTCGTGATCGATGCCGACGCCCTGCCGCAGACCATCGACGTCGTGCGCACCCGTGCCGACGCCATGGGCATCGAGGTGGTCGTGGCCGACCTCGGCTCTGGCCTGCCCGAGGGCGAGCTGTGCGGCGTGCTGATCCAGTACCCGGGCGCGTCCGGGGCGATCCTCGACCCCCGCCCGGTGATCGAGGAGGCCCACGCACGCAACGCCCTGGCCGTCGTGGCCGCCGACCTGCTGGCGCTCACGGTGCTGGAGTCGCCCGGCGAGCTGGGCGCCGACGTGGTCGTCGGGTCGTCGCAGCGCTTCGGGGTGCCGTTGTTCTACGGCGGCCCGCACGCCGGCTACATGGCGGTCTCGGCCGGCCTCGAGCGACACCTCCCCGGCCGGCTCGTCGGCGTCTCGGTCGACGCCGAGGGCCGGCGTGCCTACCGGCTCGCCCTCCAGACCCGGGAGCAGCACATCCGTCGCGACAAGGCGACCTCCAACATCTGCACGGCGCAGGTGCTGCTGGCGGTCGTCGCCTCGATGTACGCCGTCTACCACGGCCCGGCGGGGCTCGCGGCGATAGCGACCCGCACCCACCGCTATGCCGCGGTGATCGACAGCGGCCTGCGGGGGGCCGGGCTCGACGTCGTCAACGACACCTTCTTCGACACCCTGACAGTGGCCGTGCCCGGTCGGGCAGCCGACGTGCTGGCCGCCGGCCGCGAGCGGGGGCTGCACCTTCGCCTGGTGGACGCCGACCATGTCGGCCTCTCCACGTCCGAGACCACCACGCGGTCCACGGTGACCAGCGTGCTGGCGGCGTTCGGGGTGAGCGCCGACGTCGACGCTGTCGACGCGGTCGACGCCGGGATGGGCGACACGCTGCCTTCCCAGCTGCGCCGCGCGACGCCGTACCTCACCCACGAGGTCTTCTCGACCCACCACAGCGAGACCCAGATGCTGCGCTACCTGCGCCGGCTCTCGGCGCGCGACTACGCGCTGGACCGCGGCATGATCCCGCTCGGGTCCTGCACGATGAAGCTCAACGCCACCACCGAGATGGAGCCGGTGAGCCTTCCGGGCTTCGCCGACCTGCACCCGTTCGCGCCGGCCGAGGACGCCGAGGGCTACCGGCGGCTGGTCGCCGACCTGGAGGGCTGGCTGGCCGAGGTCACCGGCTACGACCAGGTGTCGATCCAGCCCAACGCCGGGTCGCAGGGCGAGTTCGCGGGACTCCTCGCGATCCGTGGCTACCACCGCGCCAACGGCCAGGAGGCCCGCAACGTCTGCCTGATCCCGTCGTCGGCGCACGGCACCAACGCCGCGTCCGCGGTGATGGCCGGCATGAAGGTCGTCGTCGTGAAGGCGGCCGACGACGGGTCCATCGACCTCGACGACCTGCGCGCACAGTGCGACGCGCACGCCGGCGACCTGGCCGCGATCATGGTGACCTACCCCTCGACGCACGGTGCCTACGAGGACACCATCGGCGAGCTGTGCGAGATCGTGCACGGTCACGGCGGGCAGGTCTACGTCGACGGCGCCAACCTCAACGCGCTGCTCGGCTTCGCCCGACCGGGTGAGTTCGGCGGCGACGTCTCCCACCTCAACCTGCACAAGACGTTCTGCATCCCGCACGGCGGCGGTGGTCCGGGAGTCGGCCCGGTGGCGGTGCGCGCGCACCTCGCGCCGTACCTCCCGTCGCACGCCCAGCACCCCGAGCCCGCCAAGCGTGAGGGCATCGGTCCGATCAGCGCCGCGCCCTACGGCTCGGCGGGCATCCTGCCCATCACCTGGGCCTACATCCGGCTGATGGGTGCCGCCGGCCTGACCCGCGCCACCGCGTCGGCGGTGCTGTCGGCCAACTACGTCGCCGCCCGGTTGGGCGAGCACTTCCCGGTGCTCTACCGCGGCCATGGCGGACTGGTCGCCCACGAGTGCATCCTCGACGTGCGCGGCCTCACCAAGGACACCGGCGTGAGCGTCGACGACGTCGCCAAGCGGCTGGTCGACTACGGGTTCCACGCACCGACGATGTCGTTCCCGGTGGCCGGGACGCTGATGGTCGAGCCCACGGAGTCGGAGGACCTCGGGGAGATCGACCGCTTCTGCGACGCGATGATCGCCATCAAGGGCGAGATCGACCGCGTGGGGGCGGGGGAGTGGAGCGCCGACGACTCACCGCTGCGGCACGCCCCGCACACCTCGCGGACCCTGGTCGGTGAGTGGGAGCGACCGTACTCCCGCGAGCTGGCCGTCTTCCCGAGCGGCATCGACCCCGACAAGTACTGGCCGCCGGTCGGGCGCATCGACCAGGCCTACGGCGACCGCAACCTGGTCTGCGCGTGCCCGCCACCGGAGGCGTTCGCCGAGTGAGCGATCCCCGGCCAGGTTGTCTAGACCGCTTGGATCGGGGATTGTCACTGCCCACCCACGGTTCTAGCCTGCCGAACAGGGCCTGGGGAGGCCCGACGATCCCGCCACGGATCGGGGGAAGGGGAAAGTGGCATGAAAAGTGGCATGCAGAGTGGCATGAGGTGTGAGGCACGAGGTCCGGAGAGAACCAGGTCTCGGGTCACGGTGACCATCGCGATGGTGGGGGCGCCGTGATCCGGTTCTACCCGCTGCCGAACGGCGACGAGGCACTCGAGGTGCGGGTGCCCCGGCAGACGGACCGGTCCGAGCCCGAGGCCGTGCCGCCCGACGGCACGGAGCCGGGCCCGGCCGGCGTCACTGCGCCTGACTGACCGAGCTCATGTTGAAGTCGGGCACCCGCAGCGCCGGCGTCGCCGTACGGCTGAAGTAGTCGTCGCCCCACTCACGACTGAAGCTCGGGACGGTCGCCGATGCGTGGCTGAACCTGGTGAGCAGGTCGACCGGGCTCTCGTTGAAGCGGAAGTTGTTGACCGCGCCGGTCACCTCACCGTCCTCGACGAGGTAGACGCCGTCACGCGTCAGGCCTGTCAGCAGCAGGGTCTGCGGGTCCACCTCGCGGATGTACCACAGGCAGGTGAGCAGCAGCCCACGCTCGGTGCCGGCGACCAGGTCGTCGATGCTGCCCGTGGCCCCCTCGACCTCGAGCACGAGGTTGTCGATCATCGGCGTGACCGGCTGCCCGGTGGTCGCCGCGCTGTGGCGGGTCTGGAGGAGGGAGCCGAGGTCGCCTCCCCTGACCCAGTCGGTCCGTGAGAGCGGCAGCCCGTTGTCGAAGACCGACTCGGTGTTGTCGGAGGAGCCGGCGACGTTGAAGGGCGCGCACTCGAGCCCGGGGTAGGCCGGGTCGGAGAACAGCGTGACCTCGGGCCGGGCGACCCGCTCACCGATCCGGGTGCCGCCGCCGCGACGGCTGTAGACCGACTGGCCCTCGTGCGCCACGCGGGCACCGGCGCTCCAGTAGGCGTCGATCATCAGGTCGGCGACCGAGGTGGGAGGCAGGATGGTGTCGTACCTGCCGGCCGGCAGGTCGATCTGGCGAGCACCCCAGCCCAGCCGGGTGGCGACCTCGGCCTCCATAGCGAGTGCGTCGACGTCGGCGAAGTCGCGGGTGGCACCGCCGACCCACGCGCTCTGCGCGAGGTCGGCCGTCTTGCCGGTGCACGCGTAGTGCCCGGTCGGCTGGACGTGGCGCAGCCGCAGGCCGGTGGTCGAGCCGAGATAGGTGGTGGTGAGCTCGTGGTTGACGAAGCCGTACAGCACCCGGCGGCCGTCACCGGCACGGCCGAACGCCTCGCCGAGTGCCGGCGCGAACGCGTCGTACACGTGGATGTCGGTGGTGACCGGGGCGTCGTCCCAGTCGGCGGCGGCACCGCCCGTGACGAGATCGGCGGCGTCCTCGGCCGGTGCGGCCGCGCGCGCGGCGGCATCGGCCGCCTCGACGAGCGCGGTGACCTGGTCGGGACTGCTGCTCGAACCGCTCATCGAGGCCGTCCCAGCGCCGACGAACGAGATCACCGTGACGGACACGGCATGCATGACGCCGTTGGTGGTCAGGGTGTTGTTGGCCCAACGCAGGTTGGCGCTGGTCTCGTTGCGGACGATCGCGATGCAGTGGTCGGCTCGCGAGGTCGCCAGGGCGTGCTCGACGAGCTCTTGCGGGGTGCTGGTCATCAGTTGCCTGCCTCGTCGCTGGTGTTGAGGATGCGTACGCCGCGGAACAGGGCGCTCGGAGCGCCGTGGCTGACCGCCGCGGTCTGTCCGGGCTGGGCCTTGCCGCAGTTGAAGGCACCGTGCAGCTCCCAGGTCTGCGGGCCGCCCACGGCCTCCATGGAGCCCCAGAAGTCGGTCGTGGTGGCCTGGTAGGCCGCGTCGCGGACCTGGCCGGCGAGCTCACCGTCCTCGATGCGGTAGAAGCGCTGCCCGGTGAACTGGAAGTTGAAGCGCTGCATGTCGATCGACCAGGACTTGTCGCCGACGATGTACAGCCCCCGGTCGACCTCGCCGATCAGCTCCTCCGTCGAGGGCCCGTCGGCCGCCGCCTTGAGCGAGACGTTGGCCATCCGCTGGATCGGGATGTGGCCCGACGAGTCGGCGTAGGCGCAGCCGTTGGAACGGCCCCGGCCGTCGGTCGAGTTCAGCTCGGGCTTCATGTGGCCCATCGAGCGGTCGAGCTGGTAGCCCACGAGGATGCCGTCCTTGACGATGTCCCAGGCCTGCGTCTCGACGCCCTCGTCGTCGTAGCCGATGGTCGACAGGCCGTGCTCGACGGTGCGGTCGCCGGTGACGTTCATGACCGGCGACCCGTAGATCAGGGAGCCGAGCTTGTCGTACGTCGCGAAGGAGGTGCCGGCGTAGTTGGCCTCGTAGCCCAGGGCGCGGTCGAGCTCGGTGGCGTGCCCGATCGACTCGTGGATCGTCAGCCACAGGTTGGAGGGGTGGATGACCAGGTCGTAGCTGCCGGCCTCGACGCTCGGCGCCGCGAGCTTCTCGGCGAGCAGCTCGGGCACCTCGGCCAGCTCGGCGGCCCAGTCCCAGCCACCGTCGCCGAGGTACTCCAGCCCGCGACCGACCGGCGGTGCGATGCTCGTCATGGAGTCGAAGACGCCGGTCGCCTCGTCCGTGCCCATGGCCTCGAACGACGGTTGCAGCCGGACCCGTTGCTGGGTGGTGCGGGTGCCGGCCAGGTCGGCGTAGAACTTGTTCTCGTGCACCGAGAAGAGCGATGCGGACGCGTGCTCGACGGCCGGGTGCGCGGTCAGCGTGTTGGTCCAGTCGATCAGCACCCCCGCCTTCTCGGCCGTCGGCACCTCGAGCGGGTCGACGTCGTAGGCCGACACCCAGGTGACGTCGTCGTAGACCGGCTCCGGGGCGAGCTCGACCGGGGTGGTGGTCATCGCCGCGGCGACCTCTGCCACGGCGACCGCGGCTGCCGCGACCCGGCGGGCCTCGTCGGGGGTGAGGATCACGCCGCTGGCGAAGCCCCAGGCCCCGCGGTGGATCACCCGGACCGCGAAGCCGAGGTCCTCGGTGTCGGTCGCTCCCTGGAGGTTCCCGTCGCGGACGCCGAGGTACTGGTAGCGGACCCGCTCGAAGCGGAAGTCGGCGTGCGTCGCGCCGAGGTCGCGTGCGTGCCCGAGTGCGACCTCGGACAGGGCGCGGTAGGGGAGCGCAGCGAAGGTGGGATCGATGCCCTGATGGTTCATGGGGCGAACATATCCGACCGATAGGGTCGCGCCCATGACCTCTCCGGCCTGGCTCGGCATCGGCGCCCAGCGCTCGGGCACGACGTGGTTCACCGACCTGATCTGCCAGCATCCGTCGGTCGGACTGGGGGCGAACGGCAAGAAGGAGCAGCACCTGCTCCACAAGGTCGGTGACGGTGCGGAGCCGTTGTCGGCGTACCTCGACCTGTTCCCGAACGACGAGATCCGCCGGGGCGAGTGGACCCCGCAGTACCTGCGGCACTCGTCTGCGCCGTTCATGGCCGCCCGCATCCTGGCACCCGATGCGCCGGTGCTCGTGCTGCTGCGTGATCCCGTCGAGCGCTTCCTGTCGGCGATGCGGCTGGCCGCCACCCGCGCCACCTCACCGTGGCCCTACCCGGTGCCGATCACGGTGCAGACGTTCAGCGGCTTCTACGCCGACCAGCTGGCGATGTGGGCCAACGCGGTGCGGCGTGAGCGGATGGTCGTGATGGTCTACGAGCAGGTACGCCGGGAGCCGCAGGCCGCCGCCGACGCGCTGTGGTCGCGGCTGGGTCTCTCGCCGGTCGCCCTCAGGGACGTCGACCGGCCGTCGCGCTCGAGCAGCGAGGCGTCGTGGAGCCCGCCGGAGGGGCTGGTCGAGTCGCTGGGCGTGCTCTACCGCCCGCAGGTGGCCCGGCTGGAGCGCGACTGGGGGCTCGACCTGAGTGGCTGGCCGACGGCGACGTAGGTCAGCAACGCCCGGCCTCGACGCGTGAGCCGGAGCGGGACTTGATGACCCGCAGCTGGGTCGGGATGCGGTCGCGCATCTCGGCGACGTGGCTGACGACGCCGACCACGCGGCCACCGTCGCGCAGGGAGTCGAGGGTGTCCATGACGTCGTCGAGGGTGTCGGCGTCGAGCGAGCCGAAGCCCTCGTCGACGAACAACGTGTCGAGGTCGGCGCCGCCGGCCTCGTGGGCGATGACGTCGGCCAGGCCGAGGGCGAGGGCGAGCGAGACGACGAAGGTCTCGCCGCCGGAGAGCGTCGCCGGGTCGCGGGTGTCGCCGGACCAGTCGTCGCGAACGAGCAGGCTCAGCCCGCCTCGCGTCTCGCCGGCCCCGCGCTGTCCGGTGTGCTCGAGGGAGTAGCGCTGGTCGCTCATCCGGCGCAGCCGGTCGTTGGCGGCGGCGACGACCTGGGAGAGCCGGTAGGACAGGACATACGCGGACAGCCGCATCTGCAGCCGGTTGTCGGCCGACTTGCCGTCGACGAACGAGGAGAGACCGGTCGCGACCTCGAGCTGATCGCGGATCGGGGTCCAGGCGGTGAGCTCGGTCGCGAGGTCGGTGCCGAGGCTGGCGAGACGCTCGACCCGACGGCGGGCCCGGTCGTGGCGGCTGGCGGCATGGCCGGCGTCGGCGGAGGCGAGACGCCAGGCCTCGGTCAGCCGGGCGACGTCGGGCACGGGTTGCTCGGCAGCGGCCAGCGACTCGGCGTCGCCCAGCACCCCTCGCGCGGTGGCCAGCGCCTGGCTGTGACGCTCGACGTGGGCGGTGAGCCCGGCGTGCTCCTCGTCATCGAGCAGGCATGCCCTGGCCCGCTCGGGATCGGCCAGCCCGTGGGCGGCCAGCGCGTCGCGAAGCACGCTGTCGTGACGGTCGAGGGTCTCGCGGGCGCGGGCCTCGGCCCGCTGGGCGTCGGCCACCGCCGCTGCGAGCACGGCCACCCGGTCTGAGGCGTGCAGCAGCGCGTCCAGGTCGTCATGACCCGAGCCCACGAGCTCGGCGTCGATCGCGGCCAGCGCCGTGGCGTGCTCCTGCATGAGGCCGGCCCGGGTGTGGTCGAGGGCGACGAGATCGGCGTCCAGCGCGCGCCACGACGCGTCGGCGCGCTCGCGCTCGGCCTCGGCAGCCACCACCGCTGCCGCCCGGGCGTCGAGCGCGGTCGCATCGGCGCGCAGGGCGGTCACCCGGGCCTCCACGGTCACGAGACTGGCGGCGAGGTCGTCGCCGGTCGGACCCGCCACCTCGCGGGACACGGCGAGTCGGCTGGCGATCTCGCGGAGCCGGTCGGCATGGGCGTGCTCGACGACCTTGGCCGTCTCGACCTCCTTGTGCGCAGCGCGCTCGGCAGCTGCGTCGGTGGCGCCCGGGCCGGCGGACGCCTTGTGCGGGTGCTCGGCCGAGCCACACACGGGGCAGCACGCCCCGACGGCGAGCTGGCCGGCGATCTCGGCGGCCATGCCGGTGAGGCGCTGCTCGCGCAGGTCGAGCCAGACGGCGGTCAGCGAGTGGAGGGTGTCGAGCGCCTCGCGATGGGCCGCACCCGCCTCCGCGAGGAGCGAGTCGAGTCGCTCGACCTCGGCACGGGCCTCGATCCTTCGCCGGACCGCAGCCAGCTCGAGCTCGGTGGCGGGCAGCACCTCGCGAGCCACCTGTGCCGCGGCGTGGGCGGCACGCAGCTCGCTGATGCGGCCGGGCAGCCGGGCCACGTCGGCGCGTGCTGCCGCCAGGAGTGTGGTGAGCGCTTCACGGCGGGCGTCGAGGGTCTCGACATCGCGGAGCACCGCGTGGCAGCGGTCGCGTCGCGGCAGCAACGCCCGGCCCCGGGCGGCCGCCTCGAGGGCACCCCGCCGTCGCTGCTCCGCCTCGGCGACGTCGATGACGCCGGGCGCGCAACCCAGGGCGTCGGCGAGGCGGGCCGTGACGGCTGCGGCGTCTCGGGCCGCGACCGCCGCCTCCTGCGTGGCCCCGTCTGCCAGGTCCAGCAGCGGTGCGAGGGCGGCGGCGCGGTCGGCGGCCTCGAGTCGCGCACGTCGGTCGGCCTGCTCCGTGGCCCGGGCCTCCAGGGCCTCGAGGTCACGCACCGCGGCGAGGCGCCGCGCCTGGCTGCGAGCGAGCGCGCGACCGGCTGCCAGGGCCTCGGTGATGGCGGCCTCCGTGGCCGCGGCCCTGGCGGCGCGGGACGTCGACTCGGCGAAGGAGGCCTCGGCGTCACCGGCGACCTTGTCGAGCCAGGGGCCGATGGCGGGGGCCACGCCTTCGAGGTCGTGGAGGTCCCATTCGACGGGGAAGGCGACATCGGCGGCCTCGCCGAAGCGATGGAGCAGATGGGCGATGCGGTCGTGCTGCTCGCGGGACCGGTGGCGAAGCGCGAGCCGGTGCTCGCGCAGCCAGCGCTCCATCTGCTCGAAGCGTCCGGTCCGGAAGAGACGCTGCAGCAACGCATGCCGCTCCTCGGAGCGGGCGCGCAGGAACGCCTGGAAGCGCCCCTGCGGCAGCATCGCCACCTGGCAGAACTGGGTGAGGGTCATGCCCAGGAGCCCGGTGACCAGGTGCCCCGCCTCGTCGATCCGGGTCGTGAGCGGCACCCACTCGCCGCCGACCCGCTCGCTGAGCGCGACGGACGCCTGCTGGACGGTCGTGCCGGTGCCCCGCCGCTTGGGCCGCTCCCACGACGGTGCCCGGACGATGCGGAACCGGCGTCCGGCCAGGGTCGCCTCCAGGCAGACGCGTGGGGCGACGCCGGGCTCGGCGTGGTCGGACCGCAGTCGCTTGGCCGCGCTGCGGTCGCCGGGCACGTCGCCGTACAACGCGAAGCAGACGGCGTCGAGCACGCTGGTCTTGCCGGCGCCGGTGGCACCGGTCAGGAGGAAGAGCCCGGCCTCGGAGAGGGCGTCGAAGTCGACCGTGGCCTCGTCGGCGAACGGGCCGAACGCGGTGACCTCGAGGGTGTGCAGCCGCATCAGCCCGCCTCCGCCACGGGTCGGGTCGCATGCAGCACGTCGGCGTCGGGGTCGTCGCCGCAGGCGTCGTGGGCGGCGAGCAGCAACGCGGCCTCGGTGGCGCTGGCGGGCGCGCCGCGCAGGTCGGCCACGAAGTCGAGGGCGATGTCGTGGTCGGAGCGGCCGTGCCCGCGCGACTGCGGGGTGTCGTCCCGCGACTCACCGAGGGGCTCGAACGCGATGACCAGCGTGTGCGGGAAGCGGGTGCGCAGCCGCTCCATGGCGCGCAACGGGCGCGGCAGGTCGGTCAGCGTGGCGTGCACCCAGTCGTCGGTGTGGGTGGTCAGGGCCGGATCGGCCAGGAGGGCGTCGATCTCGCCGTGCAGGCGGGCCAGCCGCCGGGGCACGGGTGCCTCGACGAACCGGGCGTCCGCGAAGCCGTCGGCGTCGAGGTCGACCAGCCAGGAGCCCTTGACGTGAGCGGCCTCGGAGAAGGAGTAGGCGAGAGGGGAGCCGCTGTAGCGGACGTGGTCGGTCAGCGTGTGCCGGCCGTGGAGGTGACCGAGTGCGACGTAGTCGATGCCGTCGAACGTCGACGTCGGCACGAGCGAGACACCACCGACGCTGATGTCGCGCTCGGACTCCGACGGCTCGGCGCCGGCCACGAACGCGTGCGCCAGCACCACCGATCGGGCGTGCCGACCGGCCAGGTCGGCGCGCACCCGCCGCATCGCCTCGCCCAGCGCGGCCTCGTGGGAGCGGGCCGGCAGCTGCCAGGGCTCTCGCAACGCGTCGGGGTCGAGGTAGGGCAGGGCATGGACGGCGACCTGTCCGTGCTCGTCGTCGAGCAGCACCGGGGTGCCGACGGTGGCCGGGTCGGTGCGGATGTGTACGCCGGCCGCGTCGATCAACCGGGAGCCGAACCCCAGGCGCAGTGCGGAGTCGTGGTTGCCGCTCGTGACGACGAGGCGCGCCCGCGACGCCGCGAGGCGGGCGAAGGCGTCGTCGGCCAGCCGGACGGCGTCGACGTGGGGGAGCGCCCGGTCGTAGACGTCGCCCGCGACGAGCACGACGTCGACCTGCTCGCGCTCGACCACCTCGAGCAGGTGGTCGACGAAGGCCGCCTGGTGCGCCAGCATGCCCTCCCGGTGGAAGGACCGGCCGAGGTGCCAGTCAGAGGTGTGCAGCAGGCGCATGTGACGAACCTAGTTGCGGCCACCGACAGCGCGTCGTACCCACGCCGTCAGAGGTAGCGCACGCAGCGGTCGCCGCGGGTGAAGCCGTAGAGGACCAGACCGGAGTCGCGGGCCAGCCGCGCCGACAGACTGGTCGGAGCACCCACCGAGACCAGCGACCCGACACCGGCCGAGACGGCCTTGTGGACGAGCTCGAAGCCTGCGCGGCCGCTCACCACCAGGCAGGAGGCCGCCGCCGACTCGCCCGCCAGCACCCGCGCGCCGGCGGCCTTGTCGACCGCGTTGTGCCTGCCCACGTCCTCGCGGACGACGAGCAGGGTGCCGTCGGGGTCGCAGAGCGCAGCAGCATGCACCCCGCCGGTGCGCGAGAAGACCGACTGGTGGTCGCGCAGGGCCTCCGGGAGCCGTCGTACGACGTCGGGCCCGGGCACCTCGCCCGTCCACCGGACGGCGCCGGGCGGCACGTCGAGAGCCGCGTCGATGCTGTCCTTGCCGCAGACACCGCAGGCCGACGAGCCGGTGGCCGACGTGTCGTGTCGGAGCCCGGGGTCGCGCGCCGGTGGCTCACGCAGGGACAGCGTGACGACGTTGAACTCCTGCTCGCGCGCCAGGGCCGCGTCGGTGCAGTAGGCCACGCCGGCCAGATGGTCCGTGCCCTGCCCGCCACCGCGCAGGAGCCCCTCGTGCGTGGCCCAGCCCGCCGCGAGCTCGAAGTCGTGACCCGGGGTGCGCATCGTGACCCACACGCGGTGCGCCGGCATGCCCGGCCACTCGAGCCGGATCTCGAGCGGCTCCTCGGTGGCGAGCCGGTCCTCGCGCCGCGAGACCGCGTCGCTGTCGTAGACCTCGACCTTCGTGCGGGTCGTGGGGCCGGGCCGGCGGGCGAGGTCGGTCATGCGAGTTGCCCGTAGGTCCTCTTCACCGCGATACGCCGGCGGAGCTCGTCGGTCATGTCGACGAGGCCACGCCGGACGGTCAGGTCGAGGACGCCACCGGCGATGAGCAGCTCGGCGTGCGCCACCACGTGGTCGGAGAGCGCGGTGATGGGGAAGAACGACCGCACCGCGTCGCCCAGGACCCAGCCGGCGTGCACCTGCTCGATGCCGACGAGGGAGTCGAGGAAGCGCTGCGCGTACGCGTCGGTGAGTTCCTCCTGGCCGACACGCCACATGCCGGTCCCGGCAGCCTCGAGCTCGTAGTTGGGCACCCCCGCCTCGCCCGTGAAGCGCTGCCAGGCCCAGGCCTTGGCCTCCGGGTCGGGCATGGACGCCACGGCTCGGGAGTGCTCGACGCTGGACTTGGCCGTCGGCTCGGCCACCAGCGCCGCGTCGAGCTCGTCGCGGGTCGCCTCACCCATCGAGGCGAGTGCGACCAGGATCTTCCAGCGCACGTCGAGGTCGACCTCGATGCCGTCGGGCACGTCCTCCGAGAGCCACGCGCGCAGGGTGCCGGCATCGGTCGCACTGCTGATCGCCGACTGGAACGCCGAGAGCTGCAACGTCGAGCCCGGCTCGCTCGACGACGTCTTGGTCACCATCACGTGGTGGATGCGGGCGAGCGCAGCCAGCGGGTCGGCCGACAGAGCGGCGACCTTGCCGATCGCCCACGGCATCGTGAACGACACCGCGTCGTCGCTGTCCTCGATCGGCATGCCCGCCTCGAGCAGGTCGATGACGTCGGCCGGGTCGATGGCGGCGTTGTGGAAGGCACTGCGCACGTTGTTCCAGATGCCCGAGCGCAGCCGGGCGTCGTCGGTGGTCGGCAGCGCGGCCTTGAGCAGCGTCACCGTCGCCGGGTCCGGCTGCACGAGGGCCCAGGTGTCCTCGTACGGATCGAGCACTACGGCCGCGTCAGCGGACGCGTGGAACGGCGTGCTGTCACCGCCGACCGTCAGCGGCTCGACCTTCCAGGCCTCACCGGGCCTGGCGGTCGCGACCCGCAGGGCATGCGCACGGTCGGCCGGCTGGCCGGCCGGCGGGGTGCGGCGGATCACCGAGGTCTCGCGGTCGAGCACGATCGCGTCCGGCCCGGCGGTGCGCAGCCACGACGACGTGAACTCCGACAGGTCACCCGCTCCGGCCCGCTCCCACGAGGCGAAGAGGTCGTGCATGGTGGCGTTGCCGAACCGGTGGGTCTCGAAGTGGTCGATGGCGCCCTTGAAGAAGACGTCGTCCCCGATCCGGGCGTTCAGCTGCTTGAGGACCGAGGAGCCCTTGGCGTAGGAGATCCCGTCGAAGTCCTGCAGCGCGGCGGTCGCGTCGAAGGCGCCGTTGCCGGCGACCGGGTGGGTCGACGGTCGCTGGTCGGCCACGAGCCCCCACTGGCGGCGGGCGTAGGCGTTGTGGGTCCACGCGTCGTCGTACTCGGTGACGTCGGCGGTGACCCGGTTGCCCATGTACTCGGCGAACGACTCGTTGAGCCACAGGTCGTCCCACCAGGCCGGCGTGGTGATGTTGCCGAACCACTGGTGGGCCATCTCGTGCGCCACCGTGGTGGCGCGCTGGATGCGCAGGCCGCGGGTGACGCGCGAGCTGAAGATCAGCGGGTCACGGAAGGTGACGCATCCGGGGTTCTCCATCGCGCCGGCGTTGAACTCCGGGACGAAGGCCTGGTGGTAGGCGCCGAACGGATAGCGGATGCCGAAGAGCCGGTGGAACTCGTCGAAGCACTGCCTGGTCATGGTCAGGAGCTCGTCGGCGTCCTTGTCGAGGTCAGCGGCGATGGACGCCCGGGAGCTCAGGCCGAGCGGGATCCCGTCGTGCTCGTCGGTGATCACGTGGTAGGGCCCCGCGACCAGGGTGACGAAGTACGTCGACAGCGGCTGGGTCTGCTCGAACTCCCACACCCCCGGCTCGACCTGCTCGCCCGGAGCGTTGCCGATGACGACCCAGTCCCTGGGCGCGACGACGTGGAACGTGTACGGCGCCTTGAGGTCGGGCTGGTCGAAGCACGCGAAGATCGTCGGCGCTGCGTCCATGAAGCTCATGCCGTAGACGTAGTGCTTGCCGTCGGCCGGGTCGACGGAGCGGTGCAGTCCCTCGCCGTCGTTGCGGAACGGCATGACCGCGTCGACGACCAGCTCGTGGGTGCCGGCGGTCGTCTCGAGCGGCAGCCGGCCCCGATCGAGGGTGTCGGAGTCCACGGGCGCGCCGTCGTAGGTGATGCTCCTGACGCTGACCGGCTTGAGGTCGACGAAGGTCGGCCCCCCGCGCGAGCTGAAGCGGATCGTGGTCACCGAGGAGAAGGTCGCGTCATCGGCCGCCAGGTCGAGGCGGACGTCGTACGACTCGATGTCGAGGAGCGCGCGGCGTGCCTGCGCCTCGGTGTGCTGGAGCGACTGTGTGGGAGAGGTCACCGCCTCACTCTAGGAGGTCGCTCCGAGCCCCGGACCGCGGCTCGTGGCCGAGCGAATGCTCGCGACGGCGGCAGCGGTCTACGGTGGCGCCATGGGAGCGCACGATGATGCCGACCACCCGCTGCTCGCGACGATCCGCGACGCGGTGATCGGGGAGGACCACGTGATGGCGACGCCGTACGGGCGCCGCCGGGTCACCTATGCCGACTACACGGCGTCGGGCCGCGCGCTGAGCTTCATCGAGGACTTCATCCGCGACCAGGTGCTGCCGTCGTACGCCAACACCCACACCGAGTCGAGCGGCACCGGCCTCCAGACGACGCGGCTGCGCGAGGAGGCCCGCGACATCATCCGTACGGCGGTCGGGGGCGACGACGAGACCGTCGTGGTGTTCACGGGGTCCGGGTGCACCGGCGCGATCGCCAAGCTCATCGGCATCCTCGGCCTGCGCATCCCCTCGACCCTCGACGACCTGCACGGCCTGAGCGACCACATCGCGCCGGGTGATCGCCCGGTCGTGTTCATCGGTCCCTACGAGCACCACTCCAACGAGGTGCCGTGGCGCGAGACGATCGCCGACGTCGTCACGATCCGACAGGACGCCGACGGCCACGTCGACCAGGACGACCTGCGTGACCAGCTCGCGAAGTACGCCGACCGGCCGCTGCGCATCGGCTCGTTCTCGGCGGCCTCGAACGTCACCGGCATCGTCTCCGACACCGCCGGCATCTCCGAGCTGCTCCACGAGCACGACGCGTTGAGCCTCTGGGACTTCGCCGCCGCCGCGCCGTACGTGCAGATCGAGATGAACGCCCCCGCCGACCGGCCGCGGGCCTACAAGGACGCGATCTTCCTCAGCCCGCACAAGTTCATCGGCGGTCCGTCGACCCCGGGGGTGCTCGTGGCCCGGCGGGAGCTGTTCGCCAACCGGGTGCCCGAGGTGCCGGGCGGTGGCACGGTCGCCTACGTCAACGCCGACGAGCACAGCTACCTGACCGATCCGGCCCACCGCGAGGAGGGCGGCACCCCGGCGATCATCGAGGCGGTGCGCGCGGGGCTGGTGTTCCAGCTCAAGGAAGCCGTCGGGGTCGAGACGATCCGGGCGAGCGAGCACCGGCTCCTGCGCCGGGCGGTCGAGGCCTGGCGCGACGAGCCGGGCATCGAGCTGCTCGGCAACCTCGACGCAGAGCGCCTCTCGATCGTCTCGTTCATGGTGCGCTCGCCCAGCGGTCGCTACCTGCACCACAACTACGTCGTCGCCCTGCTCAACGACCTGTTCGGCATCCAGTCGCGCGGCGGCTGCTCGTGCGCCGGCCCCTACGGCCACCGGCTGCTGGGCATCGACATCGAGCGCTCGCACGCCTTCGAGCGGGAGATCGCCGGCGGCTGCGAAGGCATCAAGCCCGGCTGGGTGCGGATGAACTTCAACTACTTCGTCTCGGAGCCGGTCAGCGACTACCTGATCGAGGCGGTCCGGCTCGTCGCACGCGACGGCTGGCGGCTGCTCGGTGACTATCTCTTCGACCCCGCGACCGGACGCTGGCGACACCGTGAGGGGCTCGTCGAGCCACCGTTGTCGCTGCACCGGATCCAGTACGCCGACGACGGCACCTTCTCGATGCCGTGCGCACGCGACGTCGGGGGAGTGGACCTGCTGGCCCAGCACCTGCTCGACGCGGTCCGCATCCTCGACGCGGCCGCCCCGCCGTCCCTCGACGAGCATCCGGGCAACGTCAGCGCCGACTTCGAGCACCTGCGCTGGTTCGACCTGCCGAAGGACGCCCTGGCCAGCCTGTGACCCGGATCTCGTGGGGCAGATCACCCTGAAAGTGGTCACCTGCCATTAATTGTCATCGTAGACTGTAATAGTCGCAACAGCGGCACCGTGCATTACACGACATCGTGACAATAACGGCACCTGATCAATGGCTGGTCCCACAAGGACCGAGGGGATGACGCTCCATGAGCACGCAGCTGCACGAGGCCTACGGAATCGTCCGGGCACGCGCCAACTCGCGAGACGACCACGCACTGCTGCGCACGGTCGAGCTGGCTCGTCCCGCAGGACCGCCGACCGGTCCTGGCGCTGCGCATCTTCGGTCGCTGAGGCACGCCTGCCGTCTGGCAGGCTCTGGCACATGACCGAGCCCGCAGACCAGACGCCCGCGCTCACCGACGAGACCTTCCGCTCCGTCGACCTCACCCGCATCGGGGTGGGCCGCTACAAGGCGACCAACGCCCGCGGTGGTGAGACGTTCATCGGCAGCGGGGGAGACGATCCCGACTTCACGCCGGTCGAGCTCCTCCTCGCCGCCATCGCCGGATGCAGCGCGATCGACGTAGACGCCATCACCGGCAAGCGCGGTGACGCGACGCAGTTCGACCTGACCACGTCGGGCCACAAGATCCGCGACGAGCAGGGCAACCACCTCGTCGGCCTGCGGGTCAGCTTCGACGTGGTCTTCCCCGAGGGCGAGACCGGCGACGCGGCACGGGAGGCGCTGCCCCGCGCGATGGCACAGGTGCGCGACCGGATCTGCACCGTCAGCCGCACCGTCGCGCTCGGCGAGCCCGTCGAGTACGTCGACGGCTCGGCCTGAGCGCTCAGCCGATCTCGACCGACTCGATCTCGACCGGCGTCTTGGGCTCCCCGTCCGGGCCACCGGTCGTCGTGCCGGCTGCGGCCACCTCGCGCACGACCTCGGTGCTGGCCTCGTCGATGATGCCGAACACGGTGTAGTCGGGCGGCAGCTGGGTGTCCTCGTAGACCACGAAGAACTGCGAACCCCCCGAGTCGGGCGCCGACGTCTTGGCCATCGCGAGGCTGCCCGCGGGGTAGGTCTCGTCACCTGAGAGCTCGTCGGGGATCGTGTAGCCCGGCCCGCCCATCCCGGTGGCGGTGGGATCGCCGCACTGCAGCACGAAGATGTTGAACGTCGTGAGCCGGTGGCACTTCGTGGCGTCGAAGTAGCCCTGCTCGGCGAGCGACACGAAGTTGCCGACCGTGCAGGGCGCCGCCGCCGCGTCCATCGTCGCGTTGAGCGTGCCGACCGACGTCGCGATCGTGGCCTGCACGTCGCCCTCGACGGTGGCCGCTGCCGGGGGCGGCGTGACGTCCTTCGCCGGGTCGGAGCCGTCGGTGACGTAGTCACACGCGGGGGCGCCGTTCGTGTCGACGGCCTCGTCGGACGAGTCCCCGCCGCAGGAGGCGAGCAGGAGGGGCAGGACGGCAACGGAGGCGAGGACACGAAGGCGCATGGCGCGATCGTAGGCGACGCCCCACCGCACGCTGTCGACCCGGAGGCGCCGGCCGCTACCCAGCCTGGTCCCCCTCCCACCCGCGACGGAGGGCCGTCACCGGCGATCTCGACGCAGCGCTCGCGAAGCCGAGCCAGGTGTGGCGGTTGCCGGCCCAGCACCAGCCGACCTTCGGGGCGTGGCGCCGGGCCCTGCCGTCACGCCCGGTGCCGTTGCTGATCCAGATCGCCGGAGTGCGCGCGTCAAGCGCGCCGTCCGGCTTCCGCAGCCGGGAGCCGATGGTCATGTAGCAGTGGCCGCGCTCGATCGCTTCGGGTTGCTGGAGCGCCCAGTGGATGCCCTCGGTCAGGGTCAGCGGTGTGCGCCCGGCACCGGTGATCGCGGGCAGGGCCTCGTCGGGGCTCCAGTTCGCCATCTCGTCACCGCGGTCGACGTCACGGAGCAGATAGAGCTCCGATCCGGGCGTGACAACGCTGCCGATCGGCTGGAAGTCATCGACGTCGGTCAGGTCCTCGACCACGAAACCCGGCTTGCCCATCCGCTGAAGGAGAGGCGCGAGCGCCGAGGCGCCGACCCGGTCGTGGTGGATCACCAGGAGGTCGCCCTGCGTGCCGGCCGCCGCCGCGTCGTACAGCCGCGTGGTCGTGAGGCCGGCGCGGTGGTGCAGGTCGAGCGCGACGAGTCGGTCGGCCTGTGCGGCGAGGGCGGGGAGTGACGCTGGGGTGGGCACGTGGGAACCTCCGGGGCTGCTCGGGTCGGCAGGAGTTCAACGCGTGGACGGCCATGCTGCTTCCCCGGTCCGTCCGACCCGTCACCGGCCGAGCACGACGAGGGCGCAGTCGCAGGCCGGGCGATGAGTTGCGCACAACTCAATTGCGTGCCACCGTGATGACGTGCCCACGACCACCCGCCTCGACGACCAGCTGTGCTTCGCGCTGTACTCCGCCGCCCGTGCGGCGACCGGCGCCTACCGCAGTGCGCTGGGCGAGCTGGGCCTGACCTATCCGCAGTACGTCGCCCTGCTGGCGTTGTGGGAGCGCGACGGCGTCGGTGTCAACGAGCTGGGGGAGCGCCTGCACCTCGACAGCGGCACGTTGTCGCCGTTGCTCAAGCGTCTCGAAGCGCTCGGTCTGGTCGAACGACGACGCGCCGTCGACGACGAGCGTCGGGTGCGCATCCACCTCACGCCCGAGGGGAGGGCGCTGCGCAAGCCCGTGACCCGCGTCCAGCGGGAGGTCGCCGCCAAGGTCGGCCTCACCGCCGAGGAGGCCGCGACGCTGCGCACGCTGGCCAGGCGCCTCTCCGACGCCCATTCGGATCATCAGTCACACGACACAGGAGTCTCATGACCTCGCTCTACACCGCAGAAGCCATCGCGACCGGGGCCGGCCGTGCCGGTCACGTCCGCACCTCCGACGGCATCGTCGACACCGACCTCGCCTTCCCGAAGGAGATGGGCGGCGCCGGCGGCGCAGCGAATCCCGAGCTGCTCTTCGCGGCCGGCTACGCGGCCTGCTTCCACTCCGCGCTCCAGACCGTCGCCCGGCGGGAGAGGGCCGACCTGGGGGAGTCATCGGTCGGGGCCAGGGTGGGCATCGGCCAGAACGCCTCCGGCGGCTTCGACCTGGAGGTCGCCCTCGAGGTCGTCGTCCCCGGCCAGGAGCACGAGGCGGCCAGGCGGCTCGTCGACATGGCGCACCAGGTCTGCCCCTACAGCAACGCCACCCGAGGCAACATCCCCGTTTCCCTAGTAGTCGTGGAGAACTGACCCAATGACCAGCATCCCCGTGCGTACCCGTGAGATCCACCTCAAGTCCCGCCCCGAGGGCTGGCCCACCCCTGACGACTTCGAGCTCGCCGAGGTCGACGTACCCGTGCTCGAGGACGGTCAGGTGCTCGTCGCCAACCACTACATGTCGGTCGACCCCTACATGCGCGGCCGGATGAACGACGTGAAGTCCTACGTCGCGCCCTTCCAGATCGGCAGGCCGCTCGACGGCGGCGCCGTCGGGGAGGTCATCGCGTCCGCGAGCACGGACGTCCCCGTCGGAGCGACCGTGCTGCACGGCCTCGGGTGGCGAGAGCACGCCGTGCTCGCCGCCGCCGACGTCACCGTGGTCGACACCGACCTGGCGCCGGAGTCGGCCTACCTCGGCGCCCTCGGCATGACCGGGCTGACCGCGTGGGGCGGCCTCATGCACGCCGCTGCCTTCAAGCCCGGCGACGCCGTGTTCGTGTCCGGAGCGGCGGGCGCCGTCGGAGCCGTGGTCGGCCAGATCGCCAAGGCGTCCGGGGCATCCCGCGTGATCGGCAGCGCCGGGTCGCCCGAGAAGGTCGCCCGGCTGCTGGAGCTCGGCTTCGACGCCGCCTTCGACTACCACGACGGTCCCGTCTCGGCCAGCCTCAAGAAGGCCGCGCCCGACGGGATCGACGTCTACTTCGACAACGTCGGCGGCGAGCACCTCGAGGCGGCACTCTCCTCACTGAGGCGGTTCGGCCGGGTGGCCGTGTGCGGCGCCATCTCGCAGTACAACGCCACCGAGCCCAGCCCCGCGCCACGCAACCTGACGATGCTCATCGGCAAGCATCTCAACCTGCGCGGCTTCCTGGTGGGGGAGTACGCCGACAGGTCGGCCGAGTTCGCCGAGCAGATGGCCGGCTGGCTCGCCGACGGCTCGGTGACCCGTGACGAGACGGTGCGCGAGGGGCTCGACGTCGCCCCGCAGGCCTTCATCGACCTGCTCGCCGGAGCCAACACCGGCAAGATGCTCGTGCGGCTGTAGGCGCCTGGCCGAGCCGTCCGTCGTCGGTCGTAGAGTGCTCGGGTGATCCGACGATGAGCAAGATGGATGGACTGCGCGCGATGCGCGAGGCTCGCTACGCGGAGGCCGCGAAGGCGGCCAAGCCCGCGGCAGCGGCCAAGGTGACGAAGAAGCCGGCTGTGAAGCGCGCCGTGGTCGAGCCTGCCGCGGCAGACACAGCGGCAGACACGGCGGCAGACACAGCGGCAGACAAGGGGTCGACCGACTCACAGCTGTGCGGTCACCGCGCCATCAGCGGACGCACGTGCACCCGCGAGCACGGACACGCCGCCAAGAGCCACCGGTACTCCTGAAGCCGGAGGCGCTAGTGGCCGGGCGGACGGGTGCGACTGACGGCTTCGACCGCCTGACGGGCAGCGGTCGCGGCTCCGAGAGCCTTCGCTCGTGACTCGGCGACCACCCGCTGAGCAGAGACCGAGGCCAGGTCACTCATGGCGTGGGCGGTGGCCGCGACGTCGCGCTCGATGTCCTCGTCCGCGGCTGACACGGTCAGCGCCATGTCCGCGGCAGCGCCGGCGACGGCTGATGCTGCCGTGGCAGCCGCCTCCGTCGTGTGCTGCTGCACGGCCTGCGCCGCTGCCGTGACGGTCGCGGCGATCCGGGCGGCGACGAGCAAGGCATCCGGCTCAGCGCTGCCGCGCTCGGAGACGGTTCGCGCCGCCAGCTCGGCAGCCTCTGCCACCTCGACCGCCGCAGCCTCTGCCCGCGACTGCAGTGCGGTTGCGGTCCGGATCGCGCTGCCGGCGACCAGCAGGGCGGCCGCGGTCGCAGCGAGGGAGCGCGCGTCACGAGCCCTCCGGGCTGCTTCCGCAGTCCTCTCCGCAGCGGCTGCGACCGCGGCGGTGGTCGCCATCACCGCTCCAGCAGCGGCCTTCGCCTCGGCCTCGATCGCGATGGCGACCGCCTCAGCGACCACGGCAGCCGCAGCACTGTTGACCGGCTCCTCCGTCGGCGACGCGGACGCGATGTCGCTGTGGCGGTGCTGGACACCGGACATCAGGGCAAGCACGTCGGACCGCAGGAAGCGCCGGTGCCCGCCGGGCGTCCTCATCGAGTCGATCTTGCCCGCCCGGGCCCACCTCGTCACCGTCTTCGGGTCCACGTACAACATCGCCGCGACGGCGGCCGGCGTCAGGAACTCATTGGGTGCCTCGGACCGGTGGGCCATGGCGACCTCCTCCGCGCGAGCGCCTTGATATCTGCTCTCGAAGTCCGAGAGATCTCAGGGCCGACGTCGCACTGCTCTTCACCCTACTCTTGGGGCGCCTGGCCTCGAGTGCTTGCCGAGGCTGCGGGCGAAGATGTCCGGTTTGTCTGTTCGGTGGTCCCGTTTGGGCGTTCCAACCGGCCCCGCGCGCAGCTAGCGTCTTGCTCAGGAAGAGGGGCCAGAGGGGGAAGGCCTCCTTCCGTCCACGTAGAGCTCCTGCTCGTCACTCCTGTAGACGTTGCTTACGCAGCAACGCTGCTTCAGCGGCGTGATGTCCGTCGGATCCTCGGCGGACCTCACCCGCGTCAGGGCCGGCCGTGCAGGAGCATCAGGGTGTAGGCCGCCAGGGACTTCGTGTCCGTCATCGTGCCGACGTCGATCATGCGTTCGACGTCGGCGCGCGTGAACCAGGCCGATCGCATGTCGTGCTCGTCGGCATCGCGCTGCGGTGCGCGCTGCGTCAGGTCGGTGGCGAGAAAGACCGTGCACCGCTGGCTGGACATGCTCGGCATCACATCGATGGCGCCGAGCGGGGTCAGCGTGCCGGCACGGAGCCCGGTCTCCTCGCGCAGCTCGCGTGCGGCCACGGCCGCCGGGTCGGCGTCGCGATGCTCGACGCCCCCGGAGGGGAACTCCCAGCGTCGGCCGGCGACCGGGTACCGGTACTGCTCGACGAGATGCAGCCGGTCGCCGTCGGTCGGGATGATCAGGGCGATGTCCGGGGTGTCCACCACACCGTAGATCCCGGTGGATCCGTCGGGACGACGGATCGCATCCTCACGGACCGTCATCCACGGGTTCGTGTACACCTGTCTGCTGCCAAGGGTCTCCACGCCCCCTATTGTGCCGATCGCGGATCTGCGGTCGCGCCACGAGACGTGACTCGGTTGCCGTCCGAAGAAGATGTGGCCGAGGATGTCGAGACCGACCCGACGGCTCCGTCCCAGGGACAGACGCGGCCACCGGGGCCGCTCCACACGGAGGAGACCACCATGTCGAAGTACCTGCTGCTCAAGCACTACCGCGGTGCCCCCCAGGGCGTCAACGACGTACCGATGGACCAGTGGACCCCGGGGGAGATCGAGGACCACATGCAGTACATGCACGACTTCGCCGGTCGGCTCGAGGGGACCGGCGAGTTCGTCGACGGTCAGGCGCTCTCACCCGAGGGCACGTTCGTCCGCTACGACGGGGAGGGGCGTCCGCCGGTCACCGACGGGCCCTTCGCGGAGACCAAGGACCTGATCGCCGGCTGGATGGTGATCGACGTCGACACCTACGACCGGGCGATCGAGCTCGCCGGCGAGCTGTCGGCCGCCCCCGGGGCCGGCGGCAAGCCGATCCACGAGTGGCTCGAGGTCCGCCCGTTCCTGGGTGAGTCCCCGACTGTCAACGAGTGACCTGACCCGACCGGGGAGAGGTGATGGACGAGCTGCTGCTGCGGGGGCTGAGTCCTGCGGTGATCGGCGTCCTCGTACGTCGCGGAGTGGACTTCGCGACGGCCGAGGACGCCGTGCAGGAGGCCCTCGTCCAGGCCACCCTGACCTGGCCGGACCGGCCGCCCGCCGACCCCAAGGGCTGGCTCGTCACCGTGGCCTGGCGCAAGTTCCTCGACGTTCACCGCTCCGAGACCTCCCGGCGCGACCGGGAGCGGCGGGTCGAGACGGAGCCCCTGCCCGGCCCGACCGAGTCCGCGGACGACACGTTGCGGCTCTTCTTCCTCTGCGCCCATCCGTCGCTGACCCCGGCCTCCGCGGTGGCGCTCACGCTGCGCGCGGTCGGCGGCCTGACGACCCGGCAGATCGCTCAGGCCTACCTCGTGCCGGAGGCGACGATGGCGCAGCGGATCAGCCGAGCCAAGCGCACGGTCGCTGGGGTGCGGTTCGACGAGCCGGGCGACCTCACGACGGTGCTGCGGGTGCTCTACCTGGTCTTCAACGAGGGCTACTCCGGTGACGTCGACCTGGCAGCGGAGGCCATCCGGCTCACCCGGCAGGTGGCGGCGACGACCGACGACGAGGAGGTCGCCGGGCTGCTGGCGTTGATGCTGCTGCACCATGCTCGGCGCCCGTCGCGGACCGGGCACGACGGGACCCTGGTCACGCTGGGGGAGCAGGACCGGTCTCGTTGGGACACCGGGCTCATCGCCGAGGGCGTCGACATCCTCCAGGCTGCGTTGGGTCGGGACCGACTCGGCGAGTTCCAGGCCCAGGCCGCCATCGCCGCCCTGCACGCCGATGCGCAGCGCGCCGAGGAGACCGACTGGGTGCAGATCGTCGGATGGTACGACGAGCTGCTCCGGCTGACCGGCAGCCCGGTCGTACAGCTCAACCGGGCCGTGGCTCTCGGCGAGGCCGACGGCGCCCGAGCTGGTCTCGCGGCGCTGGCCGCCGTCGACCCGGGCCTGCCGCGCCACACGGCCGCCTCGGCGTACCTCCACGAGAAGGCAGGCGACCTGCCGGCCGCGGCGCGCTTGTACGCCGACGCCGCCCGGTCGGCCGCCAACCTCCCCGAACGCGACCACCTCACCCGGCAGGCGGCGCGGACCAACCAGCAGATCCTGGGCAGGGCGGGGGACTAGGGGACGCGTCCCACTGCCATCAGGTGGTTCGTGTTGTCTCGGATGCCCGGCAGGTGCCCGGTCTTCCGGGCCAGGGTGAGCGCGGCGCTCAGCAGCTCCGGGTCGTCGTCGGGCAGCTGCTCGAGAGCGAGCCCTGCGACTCCTTCGACGGCGCAGAGCTCGACGTCCACGAGGCCGACGGCGAGGAGCTCGCCCTCGAGCTCCTCGGCGGTGTGGAAGTGGCCCGCGGGGAACCGCCCACCCGGCGTGGGTGTGCCGTGCTCGAGCAGGTCGATCCACTCCTGGGGGTAGGGATGAGGGATGTCCTCGGCGAGGGTCACGACGGCGTGGCGGATGAATCGCGGGATCACGGCAGCGAAGACCAGGCCGCCGGTCCTGACGACGCGCGTCGCCTCAGCCAGGCAGGCGCGGCGATCCTCAGCAGAGCGCAGGTGGTAGAGCGGCCCGAAGAGCAGCGCGGCGTCGAAGGCGTCGTCCTCGAACTCCAGGCGGCGGGCGTCGCCGACCTGGGTGGCGAACGTGCCGTGCCCTGCCGCCGCGCTGACCTGGGACTGGACCGGGTCGATGAGGGTCACCCGGTGTCCTGCGCCGGCGAGAGGTGCCGCGTGGATCCCGGTGGCACCGCCGATGTCGAGGATCCTCGAACGCGGTGCGACCCGGGCACCGATGATCTCCTGCACGCGAAGGAACTCGAGCACTCCCTGGGCCGAGCGGGTCGTGAGCCGTGCGGACTCGTCGAACTGGTGGCCGTAGTAGGACTGGATCGCCTCGTCGATCGTCGCTTGTTCCATCCGCGGAGCCTAGATCGCCGCACGGGGGTGCGCACGCCTCGCGCGCCGTCGTACCCCGCTCCTGGTCGTCGTTGCGATCGTGATCGCACTCATCGTGGTCGGCTCGGTCGTTCTTGCAGTCCTCGCTGACGTTGAGCACGCGGCCGTGCGGGGTCACAGGGTGATCCGCACGGACTCGACCGCCGCTGCATCGGTGAGATCCGAGCGCTGGGCCGGGTGCTCGACGTAGTGCTCGATCACTCCGGTGAGTGCGGCGGCGCCCCACCCCTGAGCCAGCAGCTTGACCAGGCCGATCCCCTCCCGGTCGTCCTGGGGGATGACGACCAGCACCGGCTGCCACCTCGGCACCGTCTGGGCTCCCTCGATCTCGCCCCAGGAGAGCCGGCGGACCGTGCCCCAACCGGACGGCAGCCACAGCCCGTCGGGGGTGAGCCTGATCCGGAGGCCGTCCGCACCGCCGAGCAGCAACCACAGGGCAACGACCAGGCCGGCGACGAGGGCGGTCGACCCGACGACCACCAGGGGGCCGTTGTCGTCCTGGAGGGCCACCGGGAGCAGCACCGAGCCGAGCGTCACCGTCAGCAGTGCCTGCCTCCCCGCGTAGCCACGACGCAGCGGCAGAGCCACTCCGCCGTCGACCTCCTCGACCGGACCGGGGGTACGCCGGCCCGGGAGCATCGCGGTCACCCCCAGCACGCCCAGGACCGTGAGCTGCAGCCCGAGCAGGGCAGGGGACCAGCTCCCCTCCTCACTGTTCGCGAGAGCGACCAGTCCAGCCACGAGGAAGAGCAGGCCCACGGTGGCCAGCAGGGCGAGGAGCCCGGTCACCAGCAACCGGGAGGATGCGGCAGAGGCAGCGTCCCTGCTCATCGGGGGCATCCCGTGGTGGGCGACGAGCCGACTCCAGTCATGGGGCTGTCCTACCCCATCCGGAGCACGGGTACACGCCGGGGTCGGCCCACCACCGCACCCGAGAGGATCGCGAGCGCCATCGCCGATAACGTCCCGGGTATGAGTACGAGCAGGCCCGAACAGGCCACGGCCGCTGCATGTGTCGCACTGGGCGCCTTCCAGACCGCCCTGGCGCTCGGCGCTCCCTGGGGTCGGGCCGCCTACGGCGGGGCTCACCACGGCACCCTGCCCCACCACCTGCGCGCGATCAGTGGCGTGGCCGCGCTGGCCTACGGCACAGGTGCGGTCCTCGTCATGCGTGGCAGCGGCTCGGCCCGGGCGCGGTCCCGCGCGTACACGGTGCTGAGCATGCTGATGGGCGTCGGCACGATCGCCAACGGCGCATCGCGCTCACCGGTCGAACGAGCCATCTGGACGCCATTCACCGCAGCGATGACCGTCGCCGCCTGGCGCGCACGCACCGCCCACGCGTGAGGGCACCCGCGGCGCGGCAGCGCTGGACGACCCCGGCGGTCAGCCCCTGAACATGGCCCGGCGGACCAGCGCGTCCATCGCCCTGTCCGGCAGCAACCGGCCCAGCCACGCCTGGACGACGGCGTCCCTGCCGACCAGGTACCTCGTGCGGGGCCGTCGCGCGGTCAGCGCCCGGCCGACCACCATTGCCACGTCCTCTGCCGGCAGCCCGTGGCGCGAGCCCTGGTCGGCGAGCGCACGGACCGCGTCGACCAGCCGGGAGTACCGCTGCCGGACCTCCGGCTCGACCCCCGCCCAACGGTCGTCGCCGGCGAGCCGCCCCCGCTCCCAGATGGGCGTGGCGATCGCGCCGGGCTCGATGGCCACCACCCGGACACCCAGGGGTCCGACCTCCCGGCGGAGTACGTCGGCGAAGGCCTCGATCGCGAACTTCGATGCGGAGTAGGGCCCGAACAGCGGCCCTGCCACAAGTCCTCCGATGGAGCTCATCAGGACGATCCGGCCCCGCGCGTCGATCAGGCGGGGGAGCAGTGCCCGGGTGACGGCGACCTGGCCCAGCACATTGACCTCGAGCTGCTGGCGCCAGTCCTCCACGGTGAGCGCCTCCACCGGGCCGACCACCGCGATGCCCGCATTGTTGACCAGGGCGCGCAGCGGGCCGGGCGCGGTCGCCACCGCGGAGGCGAGGGCTGCCACCTGGTCGGGCTCGGTCACGTCGAGCCGCTGGGCGCGCACCTGGGGCGACCACGACTCCACGAGCGCAGCGTCGGCCTCGCGGCGTACGCCGGCCAGCACGTCGAAGCCGCGACCCGCGAGGTGGCGGCAGGTCGCTGCCCCGATCCCGGTGGAAGCGCCAGTCACCACGACGGTGCCATGCGTCATCCTGCAACGGTAGCGAGGATGGGGACATCGCGCTCCCCGGCGCTGTCGCCGCTCAGCGGGTGAGGTGGGTCTCCTCGTCCAACTGGGTGAGCTTGTGCGGGTTGCGCATGGCGTAGATCCGCGTGATCCGTCCGGCCTCGACGGCGACGCTGACGATCGTGGCGCCGCCCACCTCGTCCTCGATCCGCACACCGACGGCACCGTTGAGGCTGATCATCCCGATCGCGGGGTTGACCGACACCGCGGGGTAGGGCCGCAGCAGGTTCACCACCTTCTTCAGACCGACCACAGGCACCCGCACGGCCTGCACGATCCCGCCACCGTCAGCGAGGAGCACCACGTCTGGAGCGAGCACGTCCATCAGGCCCTGCACGTCACCGGCGGTCACCGCAGCGACGAACCGTTCCACCACCTGCTGCTGCTCGGTGCGGCCGACCTGCATCCGCGGCCGTCGCGCAGCCACGTGCTCCCGGGCCCGGTGCGCCACCTGGCGGACCGCTGCCTGTGACTTGTCCACGGCGGCGGCGATCTCGTCGTACGGCACATCGAAGACCTCGCGCAGCACGAACACTGCGCGCTCGGTCGGCGTGAGCGTCTCCAGCACGGTGAGCATCGCGATCGACACGCTCTCGGCCAGCTCGACGTCCTCGGCCACGTCCGGGCTGGTGAGCAACGGCTCGGGCAACCACTGTCCGACGTACTCCTCACGCCGCCGGCTGAGCGTCCGGAGCCGGTTGAGCGACTGGCGCGTGACGGAGCGGACCAGGTACGCGCGCGGATCCTGCACCTCCGCGTGGTCGACCGCGGCCCACCGCAGCCAGGTCTCCTGGACGACGTCCTCTGCGTCAGCGGCGGAGCCGAGCATCTCGTAGGCGACCGTGAAGAGCAGTCCCCGGTGAGTCATGAACGGGTCGACGCTCATGCCGGTGACGCTACCCCTGGTCGCTCAGCGAGCGGCTTGAGGTCGCAGGCGGCCGCGAAGCCCTCGGACTCGATCCCCAGCGCGACGTTGCCACGGGTGGTGAGGTTCGCGAACCCGATCACCGAGGTGAGCTCGACGAGAGCCGCCGGGCCCAGCTGGTCGTGGAGGCCGGCCACCATCTGGTCGGTCACCGTCGGCGGGGTGTTGCTCATCGCCTCTGCGTACTCGAGAACGTCCCGCTCGAGCGGGGTGAACACGTCGGACTCCCGCCACCGCGGGATCTCCCGCGCCCGGTCGACGTCGAGCCCCTCGTTGAACGCCATGAAGTAGTTGAAGTCCAGGCACCACGAGCACCCGACACACGACGCGACGGCCATGTGCGCGAACGACTTGAGCGTCTGGTCGCACTCGTCCCACTTCTGCAGCTTGCGGCCGAAGCCCATCGAGGTCTTCAGAACCGGCACGTTGTGCCACATCACCCCGAGCGACTCCGGCACGCGCCCGAACATCCTCTTGCTGAACACCGCGACCAGTGCTCCGTACGGGCCGGTGATCTCCTTGGCTGGGATCCGGTGGGTCATGACTCCTCCTGGGTGTCGAACGTGTTGTCGACATCCAGACACCGGCCGGGCCCGCCCTGTGACACGTGGTGGCGGCCCCACGTCCCGTGGGGCTCAGCTCCAGGCCAGCGCCTGGTCGAGGTCGCGGTGGAGGTCGGCGACGTCCTCGAGGCCGATCGAGAGCCGCACGATGTCGGCGGACGGGCGAGCATCCGGCGCGACCGGACGGTGGGTCAAGGCAGCGGGGTGCTGGATCAGCGAGTCCACGCCGCCGAGCGACACCGCGTGCGTGAACAGCCGCACCGTGCCGGTGACCCGGGCGGCGTGCTCGTAGCCGCCGGTGAGCTGGAGCGCGAGCATCGCCCCCGGTCCGCGCATCTGGCGGCCGACCAGACCGAGCGGGTCGCACTCCGGGATCTGCGGGTAGAACACCCGGGCCACGGCGGGGTGCGTGGACAGCCAGGCGGCGGTCTTCTGCGCCGACTCCTGCTGCGCCCGTACTCGCAGGGGCAGGGTGCTGAGGCCGCGGTGCAGCAGGTAGGCGCCGAGGGGATGCATGAGAGCGCCGGTGACCGCGCGGACCCGGCGCAGGGAAGCCGCCCATGCGGGGTCGCAGGCCACCACGCCACCGACGGTGTCACCGTGCCCGCCGAGGTACTTCGTCGCGCTGTGCAGCACCAGGCTGGCGCCGTCGAGTGCGGGGTTCTGCAGCACCGGGGTGGCGAAGGTGTTGTCGACGAGCACCGGTCGTCCGTCCGCGGCCATGACGACGGCGCGGATGTCGACCAGCTCGAGCGTCGGGTTGGCCGGCGTCTCCAGCACGATCAGGCAGGTGTCGGCTCTCACGGAGGCGGCGACCTCGTCGGGCGCGCAGTAGGTCACCTCGACGCCGAGCAGTCCCGAGGCGAGCAGGTGGTCGGTGCCGCCGTACAGCGGCCGCACCGCGACCACGTGGTTGCCGCCGGTCTCGGCCTTCGCCGCGAGGATGGACGCGGTCATCGCCGCCATGCCCGAGGAGAACGCGACGCTCTCGGCGGTCCGCTCCAGCCTGGCCAGGGCAGACTCGAAGCGAGCGACGGTCGGGTTCCACAGCCGGGCGTAGACGTTCCCGCCCTCGGCCGTGGGGTGACCGCCGGTCGCCATCGCCTCGTACGACGCCCCGCCGTGCTCGAGGTCGGGCAGCGGGGACGTGGAGGACAGGTCGAGGGGGAGTGCGTGCACCCCGAGCTCGGCGAGGTCCTCGCGACCGGCGTGTACGGCGAGCGAGTCGAGGGCAAGAGTGTCAGTGTCCATGCCCGCAGGATCCAATTTTCTGCGAGGCTATGGTCCATCTACTGAAGAACCTGAGTCTCATCTCCGCATTCTCGCAATTTCATGGAGCGACGACCGTGCCGAAGGCCACCCAGCCGAAGAAGACGCCGACCGGTCCGCCGCGGACCCTGGACGCTGTCGACCGTCGGATCATCTCCGAGCTGCTGGCCAACGGCCGGCTCACCAACGCGGCACTCGCCGCGCGCACCGGGATCGCGGAGTCCACCTGCATCCACCGGGTCCGGGCCCTGCGCGACTCCGGGGTGATCAAGGGCTTCCACGCGGACATCGACCTGGGCGCCCTGGGGCTGCCGATGCAGGCGGTGGTCAAGGTGCGCCTCGGCACCCACAACCGGGACGAGGTCAACCGTTTCCACGCCACCCTCTCCGCGATCCCGGGAGTCCTGACGATCTTCCACGTCGCCGGCGAGGACGACTACCTGCTGCACGTCGCGGTCGAGTCCTCTGCTGCGCTTCGTGACCTGGTGCTCGAGCACGTGACGGTGAACCCGGTCGTGCGGCACACCGAGACCCAGCTCGTGTTCGGGATGATCCCCGCAGCCGGGGTGTCCCCGTAAGCGAGCGGAAGAGAACCACTATCTGACATAATGTCAGTTATCGGCTAACTTCTGGCACCGGCTCACTGGTCGTCTGGATCGCGTCGCCGCTAGCCAACGCTCGCGGCCAGCTCTTCGTAGCCGGGCAGGAGCTCGGCCCACCGCTCAGCCATGTCTCGACGCTCACGATCCGCGATGTGGGCGGCGAGATCCTCGACGTGGACCTGGATCCCTGCGCCGTAGGCGGCGAGCTGCTCCAAGGGGATGCCTCGTTCCTCGATGACCAGGATGGTGTGGTCGCCGTCGGCGGTCAGCGTGGCCTCGATGGCGTGCTCGTCGGGGTCGTCGGCGTCCTGGGTCCGGACCAGCCAGCGGTGCGGAGGCTCACAGGCCTCCACGCGCCCGGTGCCCTCCCATCCGCTGGTGAAGAAGTGCGCGCGGAACTCTCCGCCGATGCGCAGCTCCCCCTCGACCTCGCCGATCCATCGAGCCAGACGGACCGGGTCCGTGAGCGCCGACCAGAGGTCGTCGATGTCGGTGTCGTACCGGTCCTGGATGCGTACGACGCCCTTGCCGTCGGCCGATCGCAGGCTGCCCAGGATGCGGCTGCCGCTCTGTGCGGTGTCGCTCATCTACTGCTCCTTCGCTCGCGCCTTCCCCTGGCCACCTCGGTGTGCAGGGCGTCCAGCCGCTGGTCCCACAGGGCCCGGTACGGTCCCAGCCACTCATCGATCTCGGCCAGCGGCTGGGGACGGAGGCCGTAGACCCGACGCTGTGCCTCCTGGTGGACCTCGACCAGCCCGGCCTCGCGCAGGACCCGCAGGTGTCGGGACACCCCCGGTCGGGCGATCGGCAGCAGCGCGGCCAGCTCACCGGCGGTGGCCGGACCACCCACCAGCGCAGCCAGCAGCGTCCGCCGGCTCTCGTCGGCCAGCGCTCGCAGGACCAGTTCCACCAGCAGACCGTACCAAGGTGGTTACGTACCCGTCAAGGTACAAACGATTCTCTTGCTCCGTCACTGGACTCCGCAGACCCGGATCCGCGCTCAGGTGAGCAGCGCCAACAGGTGATTCGCCTGAGCCTCGGTGGTGCCGGGCGGGTTCCGCCCGAACCCACCGTTGCCCGGCAGCAGCATGGCCAGCCAGAAGGCTGCCCACAGCGGGCGGTAGGCGCGCATCCGCTCACGCTCGTCACGAGTCAGCCCGACCGCGTCGACCAGGGCCTCCGGATCGAAGACACCGGCCAGCCGACCCGCGATGTGCTCGACGTGGTCGGCCAGCTCGTACGCCGGGTCGGTGAGCCCGCCGTCCTCGAAGTCGACGAGGCGACACGTGTCGCCCTCCCAGAGCACGTTGGCCGGGTTCAGGTCGGAGATCCCGAGCGCCAGCAGCTGCGGGGCCGGCAGGTTGTCCGGCTCGGCCAACCACGCCGACGCCGCGTCGACGGCTCGGGTCACCAGCGCCGGGTCACGGCACTCGGTCAGGTCGTGGGATTCGCCCAGCCACTGCGCCACGGTGCTGCCCCGCGTCGACGGGCCGCCGATGCGCTCCGGCACCCCGGCCGCTCGGACGGCGTCGAGGGGTACGTCGTACAGCCGGCGCAGCACCCGCCCGAGCGATGCCGTCCGGGCCGGCGTGAGGGGTACGTCGCCCGACGGCTCCCCCGCCAGCCGCTCCATGACGACGACCGGGCCGCCCTCGACGGTCTCCCGGCGCAGCGGCCTGGGCGCCACGCCGGGTGCATGGTCGGCGAGGAGCGTCAGGCAGGCCCACTCCCGGTCGGCCTCCCCCCGGCCCCAGCTGACGTACCTCTTGCGGACCTCGGTCGCGGTGAACGTCAGGTCGTGCGTCTGCGTCCGCGCCGCCATCAGCCGACGTACGCCGCGAGGTGCTGGCCGGTCAGCGTGGACCTGTCGGCGACGAGATCGGCGGGTGTGCCCTCGAAGACGACCGTGCCGCCGTCGTGGCCGGCACCGGGCCCGAGGTCGATGATCCAGTCGGCATGCGCCATCACCGCCTGGTGGTGCTCGATGACGATGACCGACCTGCCGGAGTCGACGAGCCGGTCGAGCAGCCCGAGCAGGTTCTCGACGTCCGCCAGGTGGAGACCGGTGGTCGGCTCGTCGAGGACGTAGACGTCGCCCTTCTCCGCCATCTGGGTGGCCAGCTTGACGCGCTGACGCTCGCCGCCGGAGAGCGTGGTGAGCGGTTGGCCCAGGGTGAGATACCCCAGCCCGACGTCCACGAGGCGGTCGAGGATCTTGTGGGCGGCCGGCGTCCGGGCCTCACCGTCGCCGAAGAACGCCTCCGCCTCCTTCACCGACATCGCCAGCACCTCGGAGATGTTGCGCCCGCCGAGCGTGTACTCCAGCACCGACGCCTGGAACCGCCTGCCCTCGCACTCCTCGCAGGTGGACTCGACGGTCGCCATGACGCCCAGCTCGGTGAAGATGACGCCCGCGCCGTTGCAGGTCGGGCACGCACCCTCGGAGTTCGAGCTGAACAGCGCCGGCTTCACGCCGTTGGCCTTCGCGAACGCCTTGCGGATCGGCTCCAGCAGTCCGGTGTACGTCGCGGGGTTGCTGCGCCGAGACCCCTTGATCGCACCCTGGTCGACGACCACGACGCCGTCGCGGCCCGCCACCGAGCCGTGGATCAGCGAGCTCTTGCCCGAGCCGGCCACCCCGGTGACGACGCAGAGCACGCCCAGCGGCACGTCGACGTCGACGTCACGCAGGTTGTGGGTCGAGGCACCGCGCACGTCGAGGACGCCGGACGACGTACGCACCGTCTCCTTCAGCCTCGCCCGGTCGTCGAGGTGTCTGCCGGTGATGGTGTCGCTCCCCCGCAGCCCCTCGACCGTGCCCTCGAAGCAGACGCTGCCGCCCTCGGTGCCGGCGCCGGGGCCGAGGTCGACGACGTGGTCGGCGATGGCGATGGTCTCGGGCTTGTGCTCGACGACGAGCACGGTGTTGCCCTTGTCGCGCAGCTGCAGCAGCAGCTCGTTCATCCGCTCGATGTCGTGCGGGTGCAGGCCGATCGTGGGCTCGTCGAACACGTAGGTGACGTCGGTCAGGGACGAGCCGAGGTGACGGATCATCTTGGTGCGCTGGGCCTCTCCCCCGGACAGCGTGCCGGCCGGCCGGTCCAGCGAGAGGTAGCCCAGGCCGATCTCGGCGAACGAGTCCAGCAGGTGCTGCAGGCCCTTGAGCAGCGGCGCCACGGAGGCATCGTCGAGGGCGCGGACCCACTCGGCCAGGTCGCTGATCTGGAGCTCGCAGAGGTCGGCGATGTTCTTGCCGTGGATCTTCGCGGACCTGGCCTCCGGGCTGAGCCGGGTGCCGTCGCACTCGGGGCAGGACTGGAAGGTGATGGCGCGCTCGACGAAGCGGCGCACGTGGGGCTGCATGGCCTCCACGTCCTTGGAGAGCATCGACTTCTGGATCTTCGGGACGAGGCCCTCGAAGGTCAGGTTGATGCCCTCGACCTTGATCTTGGTCGGCTCGGCGTACAGCATCGTCTCGAGCTGCTTCTTGGTGAACGTGGTGATCGGCTTGTCCATCGGCAGGCCGACGCCCTCGAACAGCCGGCCGTACCAGCCGTCCATCGAGTAGCCCGGCACCGTCAGGGCACCGTCGGCCAGCGACTTGGTCTCGTCGTACAGCGCGGTCAGGTCGAAGTCGGAGACCGAGCCCATGCCCTCGCAGCGCGGACACATGCCGCCCAGGTAGACAGCGTCCTTCACCACCGCCTTCTCGACCCGGCCACCGGCCTTCTCGGTGCTCATCACCCCGCTCGCCTTGCGCGTCGGGACGTTGAACGAGAACGCCGTGGGCGGCCCGACGTACGGCTTGCCCAGCCTGCTGAACAGGATCCGGAGCATGGCGTTGGCGTCGGTGGCGGTGCCGACCGTGGAGCGGGGGTTCGCGCCCATCCGCTCCTGGTCGACGATGATCGCGGTCGTCAGTCCTTCGAGCAGGTCGACCTCGGGGCGGGCCAGGTTGGGCATGAACCCCTGCACGAAGGCGCTGTAGGTCTCGTTGATCATCCGCTGCGACTCCGCAGCGATGGTCGAGAAGACCAGGGAGCTCTTGCCCGAGCCGGAGACGCCGGTGAACACCGTCAGCCGGCGCTTCGGCAGCTCGACGCTGACGTCCTTGAGGTTGTTCTCCCGCGCGCCCTGCACCCGGATCAGGTCGTGGCTGTCGGCCACGGGGCCGGGCGACGATGAGTGCGACTGCGTCTGCTTGGCCATGCTCAGGTCGTCTCCCTCTCCTCGATCTCGCACCCGACCTCCCACGAGGCCATCACCGCACCTCCTGGATCCGGACCAGGTTGCCCGCAGGGTCGCGGACCGCGCAGTCGCGGATGCCGTACGGCTGCTGGGTCGGCTCCTGGACGATCTCGGTGTCGCCACCCTGCAGCTGCTCGAACGTGCCGTCGAGGTCCCTGGTCGCCAGCAGGAGGGTGGCGTAGGTGCCCTTGGCCATCATCTCCGCGATGGTGCGGCGCTCGTCGTCGGTGATGCCGGGGTTGGCCGAGGGCGGGCTCAACACGATGGACGTGTCGGGCTGGCCGGCGGGGCCGACCGTGATCCAGCGCATCGGGCCGGTCCCGACGTCGAGGCGGACCTCGAAGCCGAGGACGTCGCGGTAGAAGGCCAGGGACGCCTCCGGGTCGTCGTGCGGGAGGAAGCTCGCGTTGATGGTGATGTCCATGGCGGTCACGCTAGCGGCGCGTCCGCGACCGGTGCTTCTCGATTCCTGATCGGTCTGCTGACCTGCTTCTCCACGCACGACGGGATGCCCGCGGCTCCGTCGGCCGTCTGCCGGCGGTAGGTGCTGGGCGGCACCCCGACGAGCTCGGCGAAGCGGGTGCTGAAGGTCCCGAGCGACGAGCAGCCGACGGCGAAGCAGACCTCGGTCACGCTGAGGTCACCACGTCGCAGCAGCGCCATCGCCCTCTCGATGCGCCGCGTCATCAGGTATGAGTACGGCGACTCGCCGTACGCCGCGCGGAACTCGCGGCTGAGGTGCCCGGCCGACAGGTGTACGCCGCGGGCCAGCGCCTCGACGTCCAGCGGCTGGGCGAACTCGCGGTCCATCCGGTCGCGCACCCGGCGCAGCAGGGCGAGGTCGCGCAGGCGCTGCGCCTCCGGGGTACTGGTGGTCACCGAGCGATCGTGCCACGGGGGCGCCGGAAGCTGAAGCGTCGCGCTAGCGTGGTCACCATGCCCACCGTTGCGCGCTCCGTGACCACCAGCGCCTCCCCCGAGACCGTGTACGCCTACCTCGCCGACTTCGAGAACGCCACGGAGTGGGACCACGGCACCGTCGCCTGCAAGCGCATCAGCGGCGACGGCGGGGTCGGCTCGGTGTACCGCAACGAGTCGAAGTTCATGGGCAACACCGTGACCCTCGACTACACGCTCGACGAGGCCACTCCCCCCGTCGTCCGGCTGATCGGCCGCAACGAGACGACCGAGGCCATCGACACGATGCGCATCACGCCCGACGGGGCCGGCACCAGGGTCGACTACTCCGCCGAGTTCACGTTCTCCGGGGTCACGAGGCTCGTGGCGCCGCTGCTCACGCCGTTCCTCAAGAAGCTCGGTGACAACGCGCAGGCCTCCCTCAAGAAGGCTCTCGACGCCCTGCCCTGAGCCGATGCGCTAGCGTCGCGAGCCCAACCCCAGTGCCACGACTCCCGGGTCAGAAATGGTGGGCTTGTGAACCGTCGACGGCGCATCCTCGCGTTGCTCCTCCTCTGGATCGGCCTCGTCATCGGTACGCCGGTGCCGGCCGGCGCCGAGGACACCCCCACCACCGACGGCCCCGTCGTCCGCGTCGGCACCGAGGGCATCTACCCCCCGTTCAGCTTCCACGACCCCGACACCGGCGAGCTGACGGGCTACGACATCGAGGTCGTCAAGGAGGTCGCGAAGCGGGCCGGCTGGCAGCTCGAGTACGTCGAGGCGAACTTCGACGCGATCTTCCCGGCGCTCGACGCCCAGCGCGTCGACGTCATCGCCAACCAGGTGACGATCAACCCGGAGCGCTCGGCGCGCTACCTCTTCTCCGAGCCCTACACCTACTCCCGCACCGTGATCGTCACGGCCGCGGACGACGACTCGATCACCACTCTCGACGACATCAAGGGCAAGACGGCCGCCCAGTCGTCGACGACGAGCTTCGCCGAGATCGCCACGAACGCGGGCGCCAAGGTACGCACCGTCGAGAGCCTGGCGCAGGCGGCCGAGCTGCTCACCCAGGGCCGGGTCGACGTGATCCTCAACGACAACATCGCCATCCTCGACTTCCTCGCCGCCAGCGGTTCGACCGACATCAAGATCGCCGGCGACGCCGGGGTGGAGGTCAACGAGCAGGCACTGACCTTCCGCCAGAGCGACACCGACCTGCGCGACCAGGCCAACGCCGCGCTCGACGAGATGGCCGCCGACGGCACGCTCACCGGGATCTCGGAGAGCTACTTCAAGGCCGACGTCTCCGCCGAGGACGGCGGCGGCGAGGCCGACCTGTCCGGGCGAGCCGCCAACAAGGGCGCACGCGAGGTGCTCCAGGACGCCGCCGGGCCGATGCTCAAGGCGCTGGCGCGCTACACGATCACCCTCTCGCTGCTGAGCATGGCGATCGGTCTGGTGCTCGCGCTGCTGGTGGCCCTGGCCCGCCTCTCCACCCGACCGTGGCTGCACTGGCCGGCCCGCACGTTCATCTCGATCATCCGGGGCACGCCACTGCTCGTGCAGCTGTTCATCGTCTTCTTCGGGCTCGGACAGATCGGCATCAAGCTCGACAGCTTCACGGCGGCGGCGTTCGCGCTGTCGCTCAACGTCGCGGCGTACGCCGCCGAGATCATCCGGTCGGCGATCCTCTCCGTGCCACGCGGACAGTCCGAGGCGGCCGCCACCGTGGGCATGGGCTACACCCTGACGATGCGGCGCATCGTGCTGCCCCAGGCGGCGCGCACCGCCGTGCCCCCGCTGTCGAACACGTTCATCTCGCTGGTCAAGGACACCTCGCTCGCCTCGGTGATCCTGGTGCCGGAGATGTTCCGGGTGGCCCAGAACTACGCCGGCGCCACCACCGAGTTCATGGCGCTCTACTCCCTGGCAGCCCTGTTCTACTGGGTCGTGTGCGCCGTGCTGGCCTATGGCCAGGGCCGCCTGGAGACCCGACTCGAGAGGCACACGCTATGAGCCCCGCTCCCCTGCTGTCGGTCGCCGACCTGCGCAAGTCGTTCGGTGACCAGGACGTGCTGCGAGGCATCGACCTCACCGTGGACGCCGGCACCGTCACCGTGCTGCTGGGCCCGTCGGGGTCCGGCAAGACGACCGTGCTGCGGTCCCTCAACACCCTGGAGGTGCCCGACAAGGGCGTCGTGCGCATCGACGACGTCGAGGTCGACTTCAGCCGGGTCCGCACTCGCCGGGACGCCGAGCGCGACTTCGGGCTGCTGCGTCGGCAGAGCGCGATGGTGTTCCAGGCCCACCACCTCTTCCCGCACCGCACCGTGCTCGAGAACCTGACCGAGGGCCCGATCCACGCTCAGGGTCGTCCCGAGGCTGAGGTCGTCCCCGAGGCCCGGGTCCTGCTCGACCGGGTGGGACTCGCCGACCGGGAGGACGCCTTCCCCAGCCAGCTCTCGGGCGGTCAGCAGCAACGCGTCGGCATCGCCCGCGCCCTCGCCCTCCAGCCGAAGCTGATGCTCTTCGACGAGCCGACGTCCTCCCTCGACCCCGAGCTCGTCGGCGAGGTCCTCGGCGTGATGAAGGACCTCGCCGCTGAGGGCTGGACGATGGTCGTCGTCACCCACGAGATCCGCTTCGCCCAGCAGGTGTCGGACCAGGTGCTCTTCCTCGACCAGGGCGTCATCGCCGAGCGCGGCCCCGCGGCCCAGGTGATCGGTGACCCGCAGGAGGCGCGCACCCGGCAGTTCCTCCAACGCATCCTCGACCCCATCTGACCTCTCGGGAGGTAGTGACGTCACCGGGTCTGTGCCAGCGTCGGGAGCACCGCACCGCCGACACCCAGGAGCCAGCATGAGCAACGAGCAGGACCAGCGCGAGCTGGTCGGGGCGATCATGAAGGACACCCGGATCGCCACCTTGACCTACCAGGACGCCGACGGGCGCCTGGTCTCGATGCCGATGGGGACTCAGGACTTCGAGGACGCCGGCACGGTCTGGTTCATCACCCGGAGGAGCAGCGAGAAGATCGCCGCCATCGGCGCGCGACCCGAGGTCAACGTCGCCTATGCCGCCGACAAGGGCTGGGTCTCGTTGAGCGGCACTGCCCGGCTCGACGAGGACCGGGCCAAGCTCCGGGAGCTGTGGGACGCCTCGGCCGGGGTCTTCATGTCCGGCGGACCCGACGACCCCGACAACGTGCTCCTGCGCGTCGACGGCAGCACGGCGGAGTACTGGGAGTCCCCCGGGAAGGTCGCCACCGCCGTCACCCTCGTCAAGGGCCTGCTCACCGACAGCGAGCCCGATCTCGGCGACAACGCGGTCATCGACGTCTGAGGACGCTCAGCCCCTGATGAGGGCCTCCACCTCATCGATCGACGCCGGGGTGGTCTCGTGCAGGACGGCGTGCCACCCGGCCGCCCGGGCGGCCTCGACGTTCTGCGGGTGGTCGTCGAGGAAGGCGATCTCAGCCGGCCGTACACCCAGCCGGCGAGCGGTCAGCTCGTAGATCGCCGGGTCGGGCTTGGCCAGGCCCACCTCGTGGGAGTAGACGATGTCGTCGGCGAGCCCCTCGAAGCCGTAGCGGCGTTCGGCCTCCCGGGCGCCGGGCGCGGAGTTGCTGAGGATGCCGACGACCAGGCCGCGACCGCGCAGTCCGGCGAACCAGTCGTACAGCGGCTGGTCCAAGGTGCCGACGTACCACCGCCAGAAGTCGGCCATCAGCTCGTCGGCCTGCTCGTCGCTGAGGTCCAGCTCGGCCTGCCAGTGGGACCGGATCCCGGCCTCCGAGACCCCACCCGTCAGGCCGTCCCCGGGCAGTGCCCGGACCTGCACGGCGAACGCATCGGGTGCGAACCCGTGGCGGGCCAGGAACGGTCCCGGGAACACCGTGTCGTCCACGATCTCGAGCACCGAGCCGATGTCGAGGACGACGGCCCGCACTGCTGCTCATGACCCCAGGCCTCACGGGCGAAGCATGACCTTGATCGCGCGTCGCTCGTCCATGTCGCGGTAGCCGTCGGCCACCTCGTCGAGCTTGCGCACCGAGTCGAAGACCAGGCCGGGGTTGATCGATCCGTCGAGCACCATGGGGAGCAGCTCGTCGAGGTAGGCGCGCACCGGCGCGACGCCACCGAAGAGGCCGACGTTCTTCTGGAACATCCGGCGCACGGGCAGCTCGACGCCGTGCGGCACGCCGACGAACCCGACCCGCGAGCCGGGGCGGGCGATGGCGAACGCGGTCTGCATCGACTGGTCGGTGCCGACGCACTCGAGCACCGCGTCCGCGCCGACCCCGTCGGTGATGTCGAGGATGGCGGCCTCACCCTCCTCTCCGCGCTCGGCGACGATGTGGGTGGCGCCGAAGGCGGTGGCGATCTTCTGCCTCGACTCGTGGCGCGACATGGCGATGACCTTCTCGGCGCCCATGACCGATGCGGCGAGCACACCGCACAGGCCCACGGCGCCGTCACCGACCACCACCGCGGTGCCGCCGCGGCGTACGCCGGCGGACACCGCCGCGTGCCAGCCGGTCGGCATCACGTCGGAGAGCGAGAGCAGCGACTTGAGCAGGCCCTCGTCGTCACCGGGCGCCTCGGCCTTGAACAACGTGCCCTCGGCCTGGTTGACCAGGGAGTACTCGGCCTGGCCGCTGACGGTCCAGCCCTGGTTCTCGCACGCGGAGGTGATGCCGGCCCGGCAGTGGGCGCAGGTGTTGTCGCTGTGGCAGAACGGCACGATGACGAAGTCGCCGGGCTTGAACGACGTGACCTCCGACCCGACCTCCTCGACGACACCGACGCACTCGTGGCCGATCGTCGACCCGGCCTCGATGGGGTTCTCGCCCCGGTAGGGCCAGAGGTCGGACCCGCAGATGCACCCGGCCGTCACCTTGATGACGGCATCGGTGGGGGCGCCGACGACGGGCGTCTCGACATCGGTCAGGCGGATGTCTCGGGCAGCATGGATGGTCGTGGCTCGCATGCGCAGATCCTTGCACGCGGGCGAAGTGGATGAGACCGCGGCCGCGCGCGCCGATCTGGTTCTATCTCATATCTGAGATACCTTGGTCCGCATGGCTGACCTTCTGCAACGTGACTACCTGGGCCGCATCGGCAACCTGATCCGCGACGCCCGCAAGCACCGGGGCCTCACCCAGGCCCAGCTGGCCGAGCTGCTGTCCACCTCGCAGAGCGCCATCAACCGCATCGAGAAGGGCCACCAGAACCTCTCCCTCGAGATGCTGGCGCGCATCGGCGCGGCCCTCGACTCCGAGATCGTCGCCCTCGGCGCCGGACCCACGCACCTGCGCGTCACCGGACCCACCACGCTCTCGGGCAGCATCGAGGTGAAGACGTCCAAGAACGCCGGCGTCGCGCTGCTGTGCGCCTCGCTGCTCAACCGTGGCAAGACGACGCTGCGCAAGGTCGCCCGCATCGAGGAGGTCAACCGGCTGCTCGAGGTGCTCGCCTCGCTCGGCGTCCAGACCCGGTGGCTCAACGAGCAGAACGACCTCGAGATCATCCCGCCGGCCGAGTTCGACCTGGCCCACATCGACGAGGCCGCCGCGCGTCGTACCCGCTCGGTCATCATGTTCCTCGGCCCGCTGCTGCACCGTGCCGACACCTTCGACCTGCCGTACGCCGGCGGTTGCGACCTCGGCACCCGCACCGTCGAGCCGCACATGGCCGCCCTGCGCCCGTTCGGCCTGGAGATCAAGGCGACCGACGGCGCCTACCACGCCACCGTCAACCGGGCCATCGAGCCGCTGCGTCCGATCGTGCTCACCGAACGCGGGGACACCGTCACCGAGAACGCCCTGATGGCCGCCGCCCTGCACCCGGGCACGACCGTGATCCGCAATGCGTCGTCCAACTACATGGTCCAGGACCTCTGCTTCTACCTGCAGAAGCTCGGCGTCGAGGTCGAGGGCGTCGGCAGCACCACCTTGACCGTCACCGGCCGCAAGACGATCGACGTCGACGTCGACTACGCCCCGAGCGAGGACCCCATCGAGGCCATGTCGCTGCTGGCCGCCGCGATCGTCACGAAGTCGTCCATCACGATCACCCGGGTGCCGATCGAGTTCCTCGAGATCGAGCTCGCGCTGCTCGAGGAGATGGGCTTCAAGTACGACCGCACCGAGGAGTACGTCGCCCTCAACGGTCACACCCGCCTGGTCGACATCACCACGCTGTCGTCACACCTGCGAGCGCCGCTCGACAAGATCCACCCGATGCCGTTCCCGGGCCTCAACATCGACAACCTGCCGTTCTTCGCCGTCATCGCGGCGGTCGCCGACGGCCAGACCCTGCTGCACGACTGGGTCTACGAGAACCGCGCGATCTACCTCGTCGACCTCAACAAGCTCGGCGGCAACGTCAAGCTGCTCGACCCGCACCGGGTGATGATCGAGGGCCCCACGCACTTCAGCGGCACCGAGATGATGTGCCCGCCGGCCCTGCGGCCGGCCGTGGTCCTGCTGCTCGCCATGCTCGCGGCGAAGGGCACGTCCGTGCTGCGCTCGACCTATGTCATCTCGCGTGGCTACGAGGAGCTCTCCGAGCGGCTCAACCTGCTCGGCGCCAACATCGAGACCTTCCGCGACATCTGACCGAGCAGGACCCCGCTCGAGGAACACCGCCCCGCTGGTCGAGTGCCCGCGAGGAACACCGCCCCGCTGGTCGAGTGCCCGCGAGGAACGAGCGGGTGTATCGAGACCGCGCGTAGATCGGTGGTCGAGTGCCCGCGAGGAACGAGCGGGCGTATCGAGACCGCGCCTGGTTCGGTGGTCGAGTGCCCGCGAGGAACGAGCGGGCGTATCGAGACCGCGCCTGGTTCGGTGGTCGAGTGCCCGCGAGGAACGAGCGGGTGTATCGAGACCAGCGCGGGGTTCGATACGGCTGGTCGAGTTGCACCGCGAGGAACGAGCGGGCGCTCGCTACTCGACCAACGAACACCGCCCCGGTGGTCGAGTGCCCGCGAGGAACGAGCGGGTGTATCGAGACCAGCCGGGGTCTCGATGCTCGCTGGCGCCGCTACTCGACCAACGAACATACGCTGGCGCTCGCTACTCGACCAACGAGAATCGCGCTCGCTACTCGACCAACGAACACCGCCCCGGTGGTCGAGTGCCCGCGAGGAACGAGCGGGTGTATCGAGACCAGCAGCGGGGTCTCGATACGCTCGCTGGCGCTCGCTACTCGACCAACGAGATCGCGCTCGCTACTCGACCACCGAGAATCGCGTCGCTACTCGACCAACGAACACCGCCCCGGTGGTCGAGTGCCCGCGAGGAACGAGCGGGCGTATCGAGACCACAGCGGGGTCTCGATACGCTCGCTGGCGCTCGCTACTCGACCACCGAGAATCGCGCTCGCTACTCGACCAACGAACTAGACGCTGGCGCTCGCTACTCGACCGACGAACGCACGCCGGCGGCCGACCTAGCCGAACAGCGTCTCGACCCACGCCCGGGCCCGTTTCGCTGCGGCCGGCGGGGCGACCATGTCTGGGGTGATCCGGGGCAGGGGCGTGGTGTGCTGCGCGGAGTTGCGGTGCCAGTCGGTCTCCGCTTCGGCCAAGGTGCCCAGGTCGGCGCGGTCGAGGAAGACGCCGTGCCCCTCGGGGCACTGGCTGACCTGGGTCGCTCCGACCGCGCGCTCCACCATCTCATTGCCACAACGAGGGCAGGTCATCGATTCCATGTCCAGACGGTACTCCTGGTGGATACTGCTCGGCGTGATTGCCCGCCGTACTGGCCGCCCCTTCCTCGACGACCCCGGACCGGTGCTGGCGTTCGCTCACCGTGGCGGGGCCTACCACCCCGAGATCGAGCACCTGGAGAACACCCTCGCGGCCTTCCGCCACGCCGTCGGGCTCGGCTACCGCTATCTCGAGACCGACGTGCACGTGACGAGTGACGGCGTGCTGCTCGCCTTCCACGACACCGTCCTGGACCGGGTGACCGACGCCCGCGGCGTGCTTGCCGACATGACGTACGACGAGGTGCGGCGCGCGCAGATCGGTGGCCGGGAGACGATCCCCACGCTGGCGCAGCTGATGGAGGCGTTCCCCGAGGTTCGGTTCAACATCGACCTGAAGGCGAGCGGCGCGGTCCCGGCCCTGGTCGCCCTCATCGACGAGCACGAGGCCTGGGACCGGGTGCTCGTCGGGTCGTTCTCACGCCGCTCGATCAACGCCTTCCGCCGGCTCAGCCGAGGGCGGGTGGCCACGTCGGCCCACCCGCTGGAGGTCGTGGCCTACGTCCTCTCCCCCAGCGCCCGGCTGGCCCGGCTGCTCACCCCCGGGCGCCCCGACGCCCTCCAGATCCCGCACCGGAGGGGTCGCCTGACCGTCACGACCAGGGGCGTCGTACGCCGCGCCCATGCGTCCGGCCTGCACGTACACGTCTGGACCATCGACGACCCGGCCGAGATGCGGGCGCTCCTGCGGCGTGGCGTCGACGGCCTGATGACCGATCGGACCGACATACTCAGGGACGTGCTCCGCGAAGGCGGGCAATGGAGGGAACCGGAATGAGCGACGACGCACAGGCGCAGGGCATCGCCAACCTGGAGCCGCTCAACCGGGTCCGCGAGCAGAAGGCCTGGTACTGGTACGACTGGGCCAACAGCGCCTACACGACCACCATCGGCACCGTCTTCTTCGGCCCGTACTTCATCGGCCTGGCGGAGAACGCCGTGGGCGGCGAGGACGGCCGGTTCCACGTCCTCGGCTTCAGCCTCCCGCCCGGCGCCCTGTTCTTCTGGCTGATCACCATCTCGACGATCCTCTCGGCGCTGCTCCTGCCTGTGCTGGGCGCGATCGCCGACCGCACCGCCAACAAGAAGGGGCTGCTGGCCGGCTTCGCGTGGGCGGGTTCGCTGTTCGCCGCCCTGATCTTCTTCGCCACCGGCGACAACTGGCTGCTGGCGGCGTTCGGCATCGTCCTGGGCAACCTGTGCTTCGGTGCGGCCGGGGTCATCAACGACTCGATCCTGCCGCTCATCTCCAGCGAGGACGAACGCGACCGGGTGTCGTCGCGCGGCTGGGCCTTCGGCTACCTCGGGGGCGGCATCCTGCTCCTGCTCAACCTGGTGGTGTTCCTCGGCCACGACTCGCTCGGGCTCAGCGAAGCCCTCGCCGCCCGGCTCTGCATGCTCTCGGCGGCCGTGTGGTGGGCCGGCTTCACGCTGATCCCGTTCTCGCGGCTCCGCAACCACCAGCCCGTGCATGTCGTGCCCGAGAGCGGCGGCCTGCTCAAGCAGAGCTTCGGGCAGCTCGGCGCCACGCTCAAGGACATGCGGCGCTACCCCACGGCGCTGACGTTCCTGCTGGCCTACCTCTTCTTCAACGACGGCATCCAGACCGTCATCGCCTCGGCCTCCGTCTACGGCGCCGAGGAGCTCGACCAGAGCCAGACCGTCCTGATCGCCACGATCCTGATGGTGCAGTTCGTCGCCTTCGGCGGGGCCCTGATCTTCGGCCGGGCCGCTGCGACGTACGGCGCGAAGCGCGTCATCCTGGTCGGTCTCGTGATCTGGATGGTGATCGTCACGGCCGCGCTGTTCCTGCCCGCGGGCAACGTCCCGCTCTTCCTGGTCCTGGGTGTCGGGATCGGCATCGTCCTGGGCGGCACCCAGGCCCTGGCCCGGTCCTACTACTCGCTGCTGATCCCTCGCGGGAAGGAAGCCGAGTACTTCAGCTTCTACCACGCGATGGACCGCGGTACGTCGTGGTTCGGCACCGCCACGTTCGCGATCGTGCTGGCCATCACCGACTCCTACCGGCCGGCGATCTTCGCGCTGATCGTGTTCTTCGTCATCGGCGGACTGCTGCTCATGCGCGTCGACACCGAGCGCGGGATCCGCGAGGCCGGGAACGACGTCCCCGCGGTCGTCTGACGCACGCTCGAGGGTGATCTGACCCACTCCCGCACGCCGGAATCGGCGGAATCTTGCCCTGCCCACTACCGTTGAATACAGCGACGGTTGATGTGGCGCACCAAAGCCGCGTCATGGACCCTCATCTGGGCCGTCCCATTCCCGTACCCGGGAAAGCAACTATTCTGGAGGTGGCTCAATGGCGGAGCGCACATTGCGTGGCGCAAGGCTGGGCGGGCAGAGTTTCGAGGACGAGCGCGGCATCGAGTTCGCGGCTCGTCAGCAGGTCGGCTACCGCTGCCAGCTCGGACACGTCTTCGAGATCACGATGTCGGTCGAGGCCGACATCCCCGCGGTGTGGGAGTGCCCCCGCTGCGGCGGCGAAGGGCTGAGCGTCGACGGCATCACCAAGGAGGCGAAGGTCGAGAAGCCGGCCCGAACCCACTGGGACATGCTGCTCGAGCGCCGGTCCGAGAAGGAGCTCGAGGACATCCTCAAGGAGCGTCTCGACCTGCTGCGTGGCGGAGAGATCGGTCCCGCCCACCTGCACCGAGCCAACGCGAAGAAGCGGATCAAGTCGGCCTGACGAGCCGACCCCGCGGGTCTGGTTCCCGAGATCAGATCGAGCGGGTCACTCGTCGTCGACCACATCGCCCCGGACCACGGGTCCGGGGCCTTGTGCTGTCCGGGGGCGGTTGCCGGGGGCCCGGCCATCGGCCGGTACGACGCCGGCGACCAGCCGCTGGGAGAGCACCGCGGTGAGCAGCCTGCGGGCCACCGGCCGGGTGAACGGCAAGATGAGCAGGATGCCGAACAGGTCGGTCACGAAGCCGGGGCTGAGCATCAGCGCGCCACCGAAGAGGATCAGCGCGCCGTCGGCGAGCTCACGGGTGGGCATCCGACCGGACTCCAGCGCCGAGCTCACCGCCCGCCACGCGCGGCCGCCCTCACGCTTGATGAGCCAGCCGCCGAAGATGCTGTCGGCGACCAGCAGCAGGATCGTCCACCAGACGCCGATGACCTGACCGACCTGGATCAGCACGTAGATCTCGGCCAGCGGCACGACCACGAGCGCGAGGAACACCAGCCACAGCGGGAAACGACGTCGTCTGGTCACGCCTCCATCATGAGGCACGGGACGAAACCCGGCGACCCGCGAGCCGCCTGCTCAGCCGGGCGCGCCGGTCCTGGATCCCCCACCGGGTGATCTTCATCAGCGACTCGCCGGCGACCCGACCGGTCATCTTGGAGTCGCCGCGCACCCGTTCGATGAACTCGATCGGCACCTCGCGCACCCGCAGGCCGGCCGCCAGCACCCGGTGTGTCATGTCGGTCTGGAAGACGTAGCCGGTGGACCTCACCGACGCCAGGTCGATCGCCTCCAGGGTCTCTCGCCGGAACAGCCGGAAGCCGGCGGTGGCGTCACGCACCGCCATGCCGATGAGCACCCGGACGTAGAGGTTGCCGCCGCGGGACAGCAGCTCGCGCGACCTCGGCCAGTTGACGATCGAGCCACCCGGCACGTAGCGAGAGCCGATGACGAGGTCGGCGTCGGCCAGTGCGTCGGCGAGCCGGTCCAGCTGCTCGGGCTGGTGGGACCCGTCGGCGTCCATCTCGCCGATCACGGCGTACCCGGCATCGAGAGCGACCCTGAAACCATGCAGGTACGCCGCGCCCAGGCCCTCCTTCGAGCTGCGGTGCACCACGGTGATCGCGTCGTCGGCCGCTGCCAGCGCGTCGGCGATCCCGCCGGTCCCGTCGGGCGAGTCGTCGTCGACGACCATCACGTCGAAGGCGGGCTGCGCCGTACGCAGGCGGTCGACGATCCAGGCGAGGTTCTCGGCCTCGTTGTACGTCGGAATGACCATCACGGTGCGCTGGTCGGTCGGTGCCCTCACGCGTCATCCTCGGCTGTCTGGTCGGTCCGGCGAGGATAGGCGACATCCGGGGCGCGCACCGCCAGGACGAGGCCGAGCAGGACGAGCACGAGGCAGACCCGCCCCGGCCAGGAGCCCATCCGGACGGCGGGTGTCAATCCGGTGCGCAGCCCCACCTCGCGCACCAGCACGTCCTGGGTGCGTGCCGCCGCCGTGTCGAGCACGGTGCCGTCGGGGTCGATGATGCCGGAGACGCCGTTGACGGCCGCCACCGCGACGTACCGCCCGGTCTCCATCGCCCGGAGCCGGGTGATCTCGAACTGCTGCTCGATCTGGTAGGTGCCCATGAAGCTCGCGTTGCTGGTCTGCACCGTGACCAGCTGGCCGCCGTGCCGCAGCTGGTCGTGGATGCCGTCGTCGTAGGCGACGTCGAAGCAGATGGCGTCGGCGACCAGGGCGCCGTCGATGCGCAGCGGCTCGAGGCGGGTGCCCTGGGCCATGTCGCGCGGGATCAGCCGGAGCTGACCGAAGTTGCTCTTGAACACGGTGTCGCGCCACGGGATGTACTCGCCGAACGGCACCGGGTGCCGCTTGGTGTAGCGCTCCCCTCCCCCCGTGACCGGGTCCCAGACGATGCCCTGGTTGAGGACCGCGTCGGGATCCGGCGCGTCGGCGATGACGCCCACGAGCACCGGCACCCCGATCGCCGTCACGGCCGACTCGATGCCGGCATGGATCTCGGCGTCGAGGAACGGGTCCACCGCGGTGGAGTTCTCCGGCCAGATGACGAAGTCGGGCGGCTCCACGTCACCGGCCCGCACCCGCGCCGCCAGGTCGATGGTGGCGTCCACGTGGTTGCGGGTGACCTCGCGGTGCACGGCCACCAGGTCGTTCCCCGTGCCGGGGACGTTGCCCTGCACGACCGCGACGGTGACCGATCCGACCTCCTGCGTCGTGTACGGCGCGAGGGCCGCCGCCGCGACCGGCACGAGCACCGTGGCGACGGCCAGGACGGCCGTACGCCGCTGACGCCACCCTCCGAGGGCCAGCCACCCCAGGGTGGTCCCCGAGGCGGCCAGCAGGAGGCTCACGCCGGTGAAGCCGAGCCAGGGCAGCGCCTCCGCCCAGGGCGTGCCGGCGACGGCGTAGGAGAGCCGGCCCCAGGGCATCCCGCTGAACGGCCAGGAGCCGCGGATGGTCTCGATCGCGACCCAGGCGAGGGCGGTCCACAGCGGCCACCGCCGCAGCCGCATCAGCCGCGCCATGACGGAGCCGAGCGGCGCGAAGAACGCCGTCTCCAGGGCGGCCAGCGAGAGCCAGGCGTCGGGTCCGACGGCGCGCATCCAGTACATCAGGACGAAGCAGAAGCCTCCGCCGAAGAGCAGCCCGGGCAGCCACGCCGCCCGGGCGCGCAGGCCGTGGAGACAGCCCACGAGCACCGCGATCGATACGGGTATGAGGAGAGCGAGACCGATGGGCTCGAACGCCAGGGCCAGGAGGACGCCGGCGAGCAGCGCGGCGAGACTCCGGAGCAGCACGGGGCAACGCTACCCGGCGAGGTCACGGGCCGACGTTTGCGGGCCGACGGTTGCGGGCCAACGGGCACAGGCCGACGGAAGGGACCCGAGCCCTTCGGACCAACCCGGAGCCGGCTGGATGCCGACGACGTGCTGTTGTCTACGGAGCTGGGGTCCCTTCCGTCTCCACCCTCGCGGTGCGAGACCGACCTCCGTGAATCGAGTCGGGCGAGCGCTGGCTCCACACCCACCGACACGGCCACTCGGACGTCGGTCCGCAAGCCACGATCTGCACAGGCGGACCTCGGAACCCTCGACCCTGGACCCCGGCCCTGTCAACCCGGCGCTGACCTGCGCGGATGCGCGTCCATGCAGGTCAGCGAAGGGGTCCTCCGCGCCGAAAGCCAGGTCCAGTTTCGGGCCCTGCGGCGTGTCCCCCGCGACACGCCGCGCAGGTGGTCCAGAGCACGGGTCCGGATGGCCGTCAGGACGGCGGGGGGACGACCACGGTCCCGGTCGCGGACGTCGCGAGCAGGGGCTCCTCGAGCAGGACCGCGGCACCCGGTGCCGCCGCGGTCGCAGCGCCGCGCGCCACGACGTACACGGCGAACTCCATCACGCGCGAGCGCGTGCCGACCCGCACCAGCTCACAGGTGATCTCGAGGACGTCGCCGGCGATGACGGGCGCGCGGAACTGCACGTCGGAGTACGACGCGAACAGGCCCTCGTCGCCGTCGGTGCGGATGCACATCTCGGTGGCGACGTCGCCGAAGAGGCCCAGCGAGTAGGCGCCGTCGACGAGGTTGCCGGCGTAGTGGGCGTGGGAGTACGGCACGTAGCGGCGGTGGACGACGCGTTCGCGCTTCTCGCTGGTCGAGCCTGTCGAGACCATCAGGAAACCTTCTTCTCCGTCTGCTTGAGGGTGAGCCGGTGCACGATGTACGACGCGACCTCGCCGGGCGTCGTGCCGCGGCCGAAGACCCGGTCGACCCCGAGCTCCCCGGCCATCGTCTCGTCGAACCGGGGGCCGCCGACGACGAGCAGCGGCCGGGAGGCCGACGGGTAGGCCTCGCGGAACGCCGCGGACATCTCGCGGGTGTTGAGCAGGTGTGCGTCGCGCTGGGTCACCACCTGCGAGACGAGCACGGCGTCGGCCTTCTCCTCGTGGGCGGCCTCGACGAGCTGCGGCACGCTCACCTGGGCACCGAGGTTGACGACCTTGAGCTCGCGGTAGTACTCGAGCCCCTTCTCGCCGGCGAAGCCCTTGATGTTGAGGATCGCGTCGATGCCGACCGTGTGGGCGTCGGTGCCGATGCAGCCGCCCACGACGACCAGGCGACGACGCATGGCGCGCTTGATGGCGGCGTTGGCCTCCTTGGGCGTCAGCAGCGGGTAGTCACGCTCGATCACCTCGACGATCGAGGTGTCGACCAGGTGGTTGACCCGCCCGTAGACGACGAAGAAGGTGAAGTCGGGACCCATCGGCTTGGCGTGCACCACCAGCGCCGGGTCGATGCCCATCTTGTTGGCGAGCTGGGCGGCAGCGCCCTCGGCGATCTTGGAGTGCGCCATGGGCAGGGTGAAGGAGACCTGCACCATGCCGTCGCCCGTCGTGTCGCCGTACGGGCGGATGATCTTCCCGGGGGTCGGGTCGCTCATTTCTCCTCCAGGATCTCGCTGGCCGGGTTGTAGTAGACCTTGGACTTCTTGGCGACGCCCTCGAGGCCCCGGCCCTTGTGGGCCGGGCGCTTCATCAGCCCGAACGTGCCGTCGGCGATGGCGTCGAGCAGCCCGTTCGGATGGCCCTTGATGTCTTCGAGCAGGCCGATCGACTCCCCCAGCACCTCGCGGGCGCGGCTGCCGATGAAACCCTTCGGGTCGGGGTGGAAGTCCTCGTGCAGGTTGCCGGCGGCGTTCATCACGTAGCGGACGTTCTGCAGGGCCAGGTCGCGATCGGAGATCCACGGCGTCACCACGGCCTCGGTCATCATGCCGACCAGCAGGATGCCCTGGTCGGTGAGCGCGCCGACGAGGTTGAAGAACCCGTCGAGCAGGTAGCCGCGGAAGACGTCACCGGTCATGTGCCGGGTGGGCGGCATCCACTTGAGCGGCGCCTTCGGGAACAGGTCGCGCGCCAGCATCGCGTGGGCGAGCTCGAGCCGGAAGGAGTCGGGCACCTCGGGGTCGATCTCGAACGCGTGGCCGAGGCCGAGCTGCCAGTCCTCGAGGCCGGCCTCCTTGGCGAAGTACTCGTTGAGGAGCTGGCTCGTGGTGACCGTGTGCGCCGCGTCCACGGCGTCGGCGGTGGTGAGGTAGTTGTCCTCGCCGGTGTTGATGATGATGCCCGCCCGGGCGTGGATCTGCCGGCTGAAGCGCTGGTCGACGAAGGTGCGGATCGGGTTGATGTCGCGGAAGAGGATCCCGTACATCGAGTCGTTGAGCATCATGTCGAGGCGCTGGAGGCCGGCGAGCGCGGCGATCTCGGGCATGCAGAGCCCGGACGCGTAGTTCGTGAGCCGCACGTAGCGACCGAGCTCCCGGCTCGTCTCGTCGAGCGCCTCGCGCATCAGCCGGAAGTTCTCCTGGGTGGCGTAGGTGCCGGCGAAGCCCTCGCGGGTTGCCCCCTCGGGCACGTAGTCGAGCAGGCTCTGGCCGGTGCTGCGGATCACCGCGATGATGTCGGCGCCCTCACGGGCGGCGGCCTGGGCCTGCGGGATGTCCTCGTAGATGTCGCCGGTGGCGACGATCAGGTAGATCCAGGGCTTGCGGGGTGCGTCGCCGATGCGCTTGATCAGGCGCTCGCGCTCCCTGCGGCGGGCGTCGATCCGGCGGATGCCGGCGCCCACGGCCTTGCGGGACGCCGTCCGGGCGCGGGTCGAGTCCTTGCCCTCGGGCAGCCGGAAGCGCACCGAGCCGGCACCGGCCTTCTGTGCCAGCGAGGCGAGGTCGTCAGCCTCGCCGCGGACCAGCGCGTCCCAGACCGGGAGCGCGATGCCGTGCGAGAGACCGCCGTCGTCGTGGAGGTCGGCGCGGACGGCGTCCGTCAGCCGGTTGACCCACGGGATGCCGTCGGCGTCGGCGCCCTCGAGCCCGGCCAGCCGCAGCGTCGCGCGCTCGACCGAGACGGTCGTGTGCAGCTTGGCTGTCTTGACGATCGGTCGACCGACCGTGCGGGCCAGGGCTCGAGCCTCGCGCACCTGGGCCGGGTCGAGCTTGAGCTTGCCGCTCATGAGTCAGCCTTCCAGATCGTGGCACCGGCGGCGAGGGTACGTCGCGCGGCGGGCAGGGGCAGGTCGGGGTGGAGCACCGGCCAGCCGTCGGGGTCGAGGTCGCCCGGGACGTCCCAGACGGCCAGGTCGGCACGCTTGCCGACCGCGATGCTTCCGGATGCGTCGTCACCACCGGCGAACCAGCCACCGACCGTGTGTGCTGCGAAGGCCGTCGCGACGTCGAGGGCCTGCTGCTCGTCGTGGTGGTGGCAGGCGGCGCGGACGGCGGCCCAACCCCCGATCGGGGTGACCGGGGAGTCGGAGCCGAAGGAGAGGCGCGTGACGGCGGCCAGGTCGCGCAGCGGGTTCATGCCGCGCCACCGCTCCCCCAGCCGGTCGGCGTACATGCCGGTCGGGCCGCCCCACAGGGCGTCGAACATCGGCTGCACGCTGGCGACGACGCCGAGGCGGCCGAGCACCTCGATGACGCGGGCCGACGGCATCTCCGCGTGCTCGAGCCGGTGCCGATGGCCCGCGAGCGTGTCGACGCCCAGGGTGCGAGCCGCGACCTCGAAGCCGTCGGCGATGGCGTCGAGCGCGGCGTCGCCGATGCAGTGGAACCCCGCCTGCAGCCCGGCACGGCTGCACTCGACCACGTGGTCGGCGATCTGCTCGGGCGTGAGGTACCCGTGGCCGCAGAGCGCGTGGGCGTCGTCGTACGGCGAGGTCAGCGCTGCGGTGCGCGACCCCAGGGCGCCGTCGGCGTTGAGGTCGCCGGCGAGGCCGCGGACGCCGAGGGCGCGGGCCTTCTCGACCACGCCGACCTCGCCCCAGTAGAGCGTGGCGATCAGCCCGCGCTCCGCCGCCGCCTGGCGCACGAGCGCGATCTCGGACTCGGGTCCGATGTGCGGCGCGGCGTTCTCGTGGAAGCCGGCGAAGCCGTGTCGCGCCAGCTCGCCGCAGGCAGCGCGAGCCGCGGCGAGGCGCTGCTCGTCGGTGGTGCGGTCCGCGAGGGCGTCCCGGACGACGTGGTGGGCGTCGCGCTCCACCCGGCCGTCGGGCGTCCAGCCGGCCGCCGACCCGAGGTCGCGGACGGCGGCGGCGAACGTGTGGGAGACGAGGGCCGAGTGCCCGTCGATGCGGGTCAGGTAGGCCTCGCGGCCCGGCACCGCCCGCTCGATCTCGTCCGCGGTGGGCGGCTCGGCGAGCGGCCAGCGCGACTCGTCCCAGCCGTTGCCGACGAGCAGGTCGTGCGGGTGACCCGCGGCGTACGACGAGAGCAGGTCGAGCGCGTGGTCGCGGCTGGTGGCCACGGTGAGGTCGAGCTGGGTGAGGGCGAACCCGGTGCGGACGGTGTGGACGTGGGAGTCGACGAACGCGGGCGTGATCAGGGCGCCGTCGAGGTCCACCACCTCGTCGGCGTCCGCCGGAGCGTCGGCGTCGTCCCCCAGCCAGGCGATGGTGTCACCGTCCACGGCGACCGCCGTGGCAGGCGTGCCCAGCACGCGGCCGTTGCGCAGGAGGGTCCTCATTCGAGTCGGCCCTCGAAGAGGCGGCGGACACCCGCGTTGCCGCGGAGCAGGTCCATGGCGTACGCCGCGTGGCCGGGCACGTAGCCGTTGCCGACGAGCATCGTGACGTCGGCCGCGAGTCCCTCCGCGCCCAGTGCCGCAGCCGAGAACGACGTGGCCATGGAGAAGAAGATGACCGTGCCGCGGTCGGCGGTGGTCAGGACCGCTCCTCCTTCGCAGCCGGGGACGTCGACGCAGACGACGGTGACGTCGGCCGGTCCGCCCGCCGCGAGCACGGCGTCGCGCAGGGCGACCGGGTCGCGGGCGTCGGCGATGGTCACGGCGTCGGCGATCGCGGCGTCCCGCAGGAGGGCAGCCTCTCGCTCGTGCGGCACCACGCCGATGGTGCGGCCGGCGCCGGCGTCCTTGGCGGCGGCCAGGCTCAGCGAGCCAGACTTGCCGGCCGCACCGATCACGGCGACGACGACCGGCCTGTCGGGCGCGGTGGAGACGTACTGGCTCACCACGCGAGCCGTGAGCGCGGGAGCGCCGCAGACGTCCATGACCGAGAGCGACAGGTCGCTCGGCAGGTCGTCGGGGATCACGGCAGCGATCGAGCGGCCGAAGAGCACGGCGTACCCGTCGCACGGGACCTGCTCGGAGAGGCCGTCCCAGTCGCGCAGGTCGTCCTCGATGACGAGCGGGGTGAGGGTGAGGGAGACGAGGGTGGTGACGCGGTCGCCCACGGCCAGTCCGAGCGGCGACTCGGGGCCCACCTCCTCCACGACGCCCACGAGCATGCCGCCGGAGCCGGTCTCGGGGTTCTGCATCTTGCCGCGGGTGCCGACGATCTCGAGCACCGCGGCGCGGATGGCGTCGCCGTCGGTGTGCGTGCGCTCCAGCTGGCGGTACGACGCCGCGTCCAGGTTGAGCTTCTCGACCCGGATGCGGACCTCGTCGGGCCACAGCTCGCGGCGGGTGTCGAGACGCCGCGCCGCCTGGGGCAGCACCACGCCGTCGTCGAGCACCCGATGCAGCCCGGTGGGATCGCTCCGCACGACTGTTCCTCCACTCATTTACGACAAAGACAGGAAATACTCCGGTGCGTTGATGTGCGGACCGGAGGATCTGTCGTCTACTCTGACAGAGACGTGGCGTGGCACACAAACCCCGCGCCGACCACGACCCGAGCACCCCCGGGAGCATCGCATGAGCATCGAGACCGCCGTCGGACCTGCTGACCTCTGGCAGGAGTCCGCACAGCCCTACCCCTACTCGCGGGTGGAGCTGGTCGAGCCCGACTGGACCCGCTTCCCGGGGTGGCGCGACGTCACCGCCGAGCAGTGGGCGTCGGTGCAGTGGCAGCGCGTGCACTGCGTCAAGAACGTCAAGCAGCTCCGTGAGCTGATGGGCGACCTGGTCGACGAGCGCTTCTACGCCGACCTCGAGCGGGACCAGGCCGAGCGGGCCACGATGTCGATGCTCGTGCCGCCGCAGATGATGAACACGATGTTGCCGCAGGCGACGCCCGGCGGACCCGGCTCGTTGACCGACGAGCTGTACGCCGACCCGGTGCGGCACTACATGATCCCGGTGTTCAGCGACCGTCGTACCGACTGGTCCTCCCACCCGCACGCCACCCGCGACTCGCTGCACGAGCACGACATGTGGGTCGCCGAGGGGCTGACCCACCGCTACCCCACCAAGGTGCTGGCTGAGCTGCTGCCGACCTGCCCGCAGTACTGCGGCCACTGCACGCGGATGGACCTCGTCGGCAACTCGACCCCGGTCATCGAGAAGCTCAAGTTCACCGCGAAGCCCGTCGACCGGCTCGACTCGATGTTCGACTACCTGCGCCGTACGCCCCAGGTCCGCGACGTCGTCGTGTCCGGTGGCGACGTGGCGAACATGCCCTGGCCGCGGCTCGAGGACTTCCTCACCCGGCTGCTGGAGATCGAGAACATCCGCGACATCCGGCTCGCGACCAAGGCCCTGGTCGGCCTCCCCCAGCACTGGCTCCAGCCCGACGTCGTGGAGGGCGTGTCGCGGGTCGCCGCGATCGCCCGCTCGCGCGGCGTCTCGCTGGCGATGCACACCCACGCCAACCACGCGAACTCCATCACCCCGCTCGTGGCCGAGGCCTCGAACGCGATGCTGCAGGCCGGACTGCGCGACGTCCGCAACCAGGGCGTGCTGCTCAACGGCGTCAACGCCGACCCGCACGCGCTGCTCGACCTGTGCTTCCGCCTGCTCGATGGCGCGCAGATCATGCCGTACTACTTCTACATGTGCGACATGATCCCGTACTCCGAGCACTGGCGGGTCTCGGTCGCCGACGCGCAGCACCTGCAGCACCACATCATGGGCTACCTGCCCGGGTTCGCGACGCCGCGCATCGTGTGCGACGTGCCGTTCGTCGGCAAGCGCTGGGTGCACCAGCTCACCGACTACGACACCGAGCGCGGCATCTCCTACTGGACCAAGAACTACCGCACCTCCATCGAGGCCACCGACGCCGAGGCGCTCTCGCGCACCTACGAGTACTACGACCCGATCCACACCCTGCCCGCCGCCGGCCAGCAGTGGTGGGAGGAGCACGGTCGCCTCGACGAGTCCGCCCTCAAGGCGGCCGAGGTGGCCGAGGCCTCCCGGCGGACCGCAGCCCTCCAGGCCTACTGAGGGTTGCTGGCTGTTCCGTTGGAGTCACCGGATATCCGGTGACTCCTGGGGTTCGTGCGCATTGCACAGGGCACGAACCCCAGGACTCGCGCACAAAGGTCATCCGTCAGGCCATCGGTCGCAGGTTATCCACAGGTCGCGAGCACCCGGGTTCACGGCGTACGCCGCGCGGGCAGGCTCGTCGCATGACACATCGTGAACTCGTGGACCTCGAAGGGGCCGTCTTCCTCCGCCGGGACCTGGTCGCGTCGGGATACTCCGACGCCGCCATCGCCGCTCACGTACGCCGCGGCGCATGGCATCGCGTCCGATACGGCGCCTACGTGGACGGGGAACTGTGGCGCTCCCTTTCGGAGGCTGACCGCCATCGGGTGCTGTGCCGCGCCGTACTCCGCACGTCTCATCCCACCGCGGTGCTCACCCATGCCTCATCGATCATCGAACGTGGCGGAACCGTTTGGAATGTTGCCCTGAACCACGTCCACACCACCCGCATGGACGGCAGGGGTGGCCGGCGGGAGTCCGGCAAGGTCCAGCATCGCGGGCTGTTGCCGCCGGAGCATGTCGAGAAGGTCAACGGCGTACCCATCTCCGTCGCCGCCAGGTCCGCGGTCGAGCTGACCACGATCGTCGACGTGGAGACCGCACTGGTGTCGGTCAACGACCTTCTGCATGACGGCGCCACGTCGCTCGAGGAGTTCTCGGTGCTGGCCCACGACCTGCGCTTCTGGCCACGCAGTCTCGCGACGGACCTGGTGGTCCGGCTCGCGAACCCACACGTCGAGTCGCCGGGCGAGACGCGGTTGGACTACCTGTGCTTCGCCCAGCAGCTCCCACGCCCGACGCCTCAGGTGGTCATCACCGATGAGCGACACCGCGAGTTCGCACGCGTCGACTTCGCCTGGCCCGAGTTCGGTGTGTTCCTGGAGTTCGACGGCAGGGAGAAGTACCTCAGGTTTCGTCGCGAGGGCGAGACCCTGGACGCGTTCCTCATGCGCGAGAAGCAGCGCGAGGAGCGCATCTGCCTGCTCACAGGCTGGGTCTGCATCCGGATCGGCTGGGCGGACCTCGGGCACCCCACCATTCTGGCGACCAGGATCAGGCGCATCCTCGAGTCCCGCCGTCCGCGCGGGGCCTGAGTGCGAACGTTCGTGCGCGAGTCCTGGGGTTCGTGACGTGTGCAACGGGCACAAACCCCAGGAGTCACCGGATATCCGGTGACTCCAACGCGACCACCCTCAGCTCACCGGCCGGTTCTCGTACGGCGTGGAGAGGACGATCGTGGTCCGGGTGGCCACGTTGGCGGCGGCGCGGATCTTGGCCAGCAGCTCCTCGAGGTCGAGCGGGGTGCCGACGCGGACCTTGAGGATGTAGGACTCCTCCCCCGCCACCGACCAGCACGACTCGATGCCCGAGATGTCGCGCAGGCGCTCCGGGGAGTCGTCGGGCTGCGAGGGGTCGATGGGGCGGATCGAGATGAACGCCGTGAGCGGGAGACCGAGCTCGTAGTGGTCGATCTGGGCGGCGTAGCCCGTGATCAGGCCCCGCGCCTCGAGCCGCTTGACCCGTTGGTGGACCGCGGAGGTGGACAGGCCGGTGGCCTTCCCGAGGTCGGTGAACGACATCCGGCCGTCGGCTGCCAGCAGGCCCAGGATCTGCCGGTCGGTGGCTTCGACCTCGCTCGTGCTCATGCCGTGAGGGTAGTGGTACGTGGCAGGATCGCGCCGTGACCTCACCCGCGCCCCGTCTCATGCTTCTCGACACCGCGTCGCTCTACTTCCGCGCCTTCTTCGGCGTGCCCGACTCGATGCGCGCCCCGGACGGCACCCCGGTCAACGCGGTGCGTGGGCTGATGGACTTCATCAGCAGGCTGGTCGGCGAGTACCAGCCCACCCACCTGGTGTGCTGCTGGGACAACGACTGGCGCCCGCAGTGGCGCGTCGACCTGATCCCGACCTACAAGGCCCACCGCGTCGTGGTCGTCACGCCGGGTCCCGACCCCGACGTCGAGGAGGTGCCCGATCCGTTGGAGGTCCAGATCCCGATCATCCTCGACGTGCTCGCGGCGTACGGCATCTGTGTCGTCGGCGCCGACCACCACGAGGCCGACGACGTGATCGGCACCCTCGCGACCGACGCCGGCATGCCCGTCGACATCGTCACCGGCGACCGCGACCTCTTCCAGCTCGTCGACGACGCCGCCGAGGTGCGCGTGCTCTACACCGCACGCGGCGTCGGGCGGCACGAGAAGGTCACCAACCAGGTCATCCGCGACAAGTACGACGTCGACGCCAGCCAGTACGCCGACTTCGCGACGTTGCGCGGCGACAACTCCGACGGCCTGCCCGGCGTCGCAGGCGTCGGCGACAAGACGGCCGCAACCCTGCTCAACCGCTTCACCGACATCGACGGGGTCGTCGCGGCCGCCGCCGACCCCGACTCCGACGTGGCCCCCGGTCCGCGCGGCAAGATCAAGGCCGCCGCCGACTACCTCGCGGTCGCCCCCCAGGTGGTGGCCGTGGTGCGCGACCTCGACCTCGGCGAGTACGACGCCACGCTCCCCCGCACTCCCGCGGACCCCGACGCCGTGGTCGCCCTCGACCAGCGCTGGGATCTCGGCAGCGCGGCCGTCCGGCTCGTGGAGGCGCTGCAGGGACCGGCTCCGGACTAGTCGTACGGTGGAGGCATGAGCCGCATCGCCATCGTCGGGGGCCACGGCAACGTGGCCCGTCACCTCCACCCGCTCCTCGTCGCCGCCGGGCACCAGCCGGTGGCGCTGGTCCGTCGCGACGAGTACCGCGCCGAGCTCGAGGGCCTCGGCGCCGAGGTCAGGCTGCTCGACATCGAGCAGGACGACGCGGGCGCGTTCGCTCGCGCGTTCGAGGGCTGCCACGCCGTGGTGTTCGCGGCCGGCGGTGGGCCCGACGGCGACATCGAGCGCAAGCGCACCGTCGACCTCGAAGGTGCCCTCAAGACGATCGAGGGCGCCCAGCAGGCCCGCATCAGCCGCGTCGTGCAGATCTCCGCCATCGGTGTGGACGAGCCCGTCGCCGACGACACGGAGCCGGTCTGGAAGGCGTACGTCGAGGCGAAGCGCGACGCCGACACGGCCCTGCGCGAGAGCGGGCTCGACTGGACGATCGTCCGGCCCGGACGCCTCACCGACGACCAGCCGACCGGCCTGGTCGAGCTGGCCGACCGCACCGGGCGGGGCGACATCGCCCGCGCCGACGTGGCGGCCGTGGTGGCCGAGGTGATCGACACCGGCGCCGGGATCAGCGCACAGTGGGACCTCGTCGGCGGGACGACGCCGGTCGCCGCGGCCGTGGCCGCGCTCAGTCGGTGAGCGAGGAGTAGGCCACGATCCCGCGCTTCAACCGGTGTACGGCGTCGCGCGCGACCCCGCGCAGCGGCGAGTCGCCGGCAGCGTCGGCCACCTGGCCGGTGAGGTCGAGCAGCTGCTTGATCCAGCGCACGAAGTCGCCGGCCGCCAGCGAGGTGCCGCCGAGCACGTCGTCGAGGTCGTCGCCCTCCGCCCAGCGGTAGGCGGCCCAGGCGAAGCCGAGGTCCGGCTCGCGCAGGAAGTCGAGCTTGTGCTCGCGCTCGAGTGCGTCGAGGTCGCCCCACAGCCGCACCATCTCGCCGATGACGTCCTTGACCCGGCCACCCGGCAGGCGGGGCAGCGATGCGTCGTCGGCTCGTCGGGCCTCGAAGACCAGCACCGACAGCACCGACGCCAGCTCGGAGGCACTGAGGTCGTCCCAGAGTCCGTGGCGCAGTGACTCGGCGGCGACGAGGTCCATGTCGGTGTAGATGCGCATCAGGTGCCGGCCGCGATCGGTGACCTTGTCACCGTCGAGGTACTGCAGCGTCGTCAGCACCGAGCAGACCCGGTCGAAGGTCCGGGCCACGGTGTTGGTGCGCTGCTCGACCCGTCGCTTGAGCGTCTGCGCGTCGCGATCGAGCTTGAACCAGCGCTCCGACCAGCGCGAGTGGTCCTCGCGCTCGGGGCACTGGTGGCACGGGTGCTCCTTCAGCTGCGTGCGCAGCGCGGCGATCTCGCGCTCGGTCGCGTCGTCCACGGGGGTGTCGCGGCGGTTGGCGCGGTGGCGCGACGGCGGGGTGAGGTCGCGGGTGCGGCTGCGCAGGACGTCGCTCAGCTCGCGCCGCATCTGGGGGTTGCGCCCGCTGAACGACTTGGGGACCTTCAGCCTGCGCAAGCGACTCCACCGGCACGGGGAAGTCGGTCATCGCGAGCCGCCTCGCCTGGCGGTCGACCGTGACGACCTGTGGTCGCGGGTCGCCGTCACCACCGACACCGGGGTCGATCACGACCGCGAAGCCGGCGAACTTGCCGGCCGGCACCTCGATGACGTCGCCGGGGCGCAGCCTGGCCAGCGAGGCCGCCGCCTCGTCGCGCCGGTCGGTGCGCCGGTTGCGCGCGGCGCCCTTCTCGACGTCGGAGATGCGCCGACGCAGGGCGGCGTACTCCATGAAGTCGCCGAGGTGGCAGGTCGCCGCCTCGGCGTAGCCGTCGAGCGCGTCCTCGCTCTTGCGGAGCTGGCGGGCCAGCCCGACGACCGCCTTGTCGGCCTGGAACTGGGCGAACGACTGCTCGAGCGTCGCCCGGGCGCGCTCGCGCCCGAACTGGTTCACCAGGTTGACGGCCATGTTGTACGACGGCCGGAACGAGGAGCGCAGCGGATAGGTGCGTGTCGACGCCAGGCCGGCCACCTCGCGCGGGTCCATCCCCGGCTGCCAGAGGACGACTCCGTGGCCCTCGACGTCGAGTCCGCGGCGGCCCGCCCGGCCGGTCAGCTGGGTGTACTCGCCCGGGGTGATGTCGGCGTGCGCCTCGCCGTTCCACTTCGACAGCTTCTCGATGACCACGGTGCGGGCCGGCATGTTGATGCCCAGCGCGAGGGTCTCGGTGGCGAACACGACCTTGCACAGGCCGCGCACGTAGAGCGCCTCGACGCACTGCTTGAACGCCGGCAGCATGCCTGCGTGGTGGGCGGCCACGCCGCGGGTGAGCCCGTCGAGGAACTCGTGGTAGCCGAGCACGTGGAGGTCGTCGTCGTCGAGGTGACGGCAGCGCTCCTCGACGTACTGGTAGATCGTGTCGCGCTCCTCGGTCGACGTGAGCCGCACGTTCGCGTTGAGGCACTGCGTGACGGCGGCGTCGCAGCCGACGCGGCTGAAGATGAAGACGATCGCCGGCAGCAGCCGCTCGCGCTCGAGCCGTTCGATGACGTCGACCCGGCTCGGGATCCAGACCCGTCGGCCGTTGCCGACCTGCTTGGGTCCGCCGCGGCCGGGGCGCTTGTCGCGCGCCGTACGGCGGTCCTTCATGCGGGCGCTGGCCCAGTCGTCGCGGGCGATCCGCACCAGCTCGTTGTTGACGGGCGCCCCCTCCTTCACGAAGCCGGCGGAGGCGTCGACGTCGGAGGAGGCGAACAGGTCGAGCAGCCGGCGGCCGACCATGACGTGCTGGAACAGCGGCACCGGCCGCTTCTCCTCCACGATCGTGGTGGTGTCGCCACGCACGGTCTCGAGCCACTCACCGAACTCCTCGGCGTTGGAGACGGTCGCCGACAGCGAGACGACGCTCACCGACTCGGGCAGGTGGATGATGACCTCCTCCCACACCGCCCCGCGCATCCGGTCGGCGAGGTAGTGCACCTCGTCCATCACGACGAAGCCCAGCCCCAGCAGCGTCCGGGAGCCGGCGTAGAGCATGTTGCGCAGCACCTCGGTCGTCATGACGACGATCGGGGCCTCGCCGTTGACGACGTTGTCGCCGGTCAGCAGCCCCACCTGGTCGGCGCCGTAGCGCGCGACGAGGTCGTTGTACTTCTGGTTCGACAGCGCCTTGATCGGCGTCGTGTAGAAGCACTTGCGGCCGGTCGCGAGGGCCAGGTGCACGGCGAACTCCCCCACCACCGTCTTGCCGGATCCGGTCGGTGCCGCCACGAGCACGCCGCGGCCGTCCTCGATCTCGCGGCAGGCGGCGACCTGGAAGTCGTCGAGCGGGAACGCGTACTGCCCCGCGAAGTCGGCCAGCACCGGGTGCCTGCGGTCGCGCTGGAACGCTGCGTACCTCTCCGACGGGCTCAGCTCGGTCTCCTCGCGTTCGCTCATGCCAGCACCTCCAACGCGCCGGGCGCGCTCTCGATGGTCAGCGGCAGGGCGCCGAAGCGCTCGCCGTCGGCGTAGGCCACGATGCCCGGAGCCGCCACGCTCACCGTGCGGACCCGATGGTGCTCGTACTCCGGCAGCCTCACGTGCGTGCCCTTGAAGAGCCGCAGGTAGGCACGCACCAGCGCCGCCCTGCTGAGCTTCTTGATGATCACGACGTCGAGCAGGCCGTCGTCGAGCACGGCGCCCTCGGTGATGCGCAGGCCTCCGCCGTACGACGGGCCGTTGCCCACCGCGACCAGCGTCGCCTCGCGCTGGATCACCTCGCCGTCGAGGTCGATCGTGTACGGCAGCGCGGCGAAGGTGCGCAGCTCCGCCAGGGTCGCCACGTGGTAGCGCAGCTGGCCGGGCGGCCAGGCCATCTCGTTGGCCCGCTCGTTGACGACGGCGTCGAAGCCGGCGGCGAGCACGGTCACGAAGTACCGGGACCCGCAGCGCGCCAGGTCGACGGTGCGGGTGCGGGAGGCGATGACGCGGTCGGCGGCGGCCGCCGGGTCCTTGCGCGGGATGTCGAAGTAGCGGGCCACGTCGTTGCCGGTGCCGGACGGGATGATGCCGAGCGGGATGCCGGTGCCGGCCACCGCCTGGACGCCCAGGTGCACCATGCCGTCGCCGCCGCACACGACCAGCGCCGCGACGTCGTCCCGCACGCAGGCATGGGCCAGGTCGAGCGCCTCGTCGGCGTCCCTGCCCTGCAGGTCGCGCACCACGAGGCCCGCGTCACGCAGCCGGGACACGGCCACGTCGTGGATGCGCTCGCCGCGGCCCTTGCCGGCCGACGGGTTGGTGATGAGCGCGATCTCGCGGGAGGGGCCGGGCACGCCCCGACCCTATCCGGCGCTACCCCGCCGGACGCGCGCGGCGCGGTCCCTGCTCACCGATGCGCAGGTGGGCGGCGAACCGCTCGGGTGCGGCGCCGACCGCCTTGGCCAGCCGGCTGATGGTGTCGAGCACGAGATCGGCGCCGAACCCGGTGCCGGGTACGGCGAGCACCAGCCGGTCGTCGTACCGGCCGAGGAGCACCTGGCCGTGCTGCCAGGCCTGGTGGGCGGCGGCCCGGCTCCGATCACAGGTGACCGGCGCCGGATAGGCCTCGTCGACGGCCAGCAGGTCGCAGGCCAGAGCGCTGTCTGCGTGGCCCGGGGAGGTCAGGACGCCGTGCACGTGGTGACCCGTGCGCAGTCCGAGGTCGGCCGACCAGGTGACCTCGTCGGTGCCGAGCCACTCGGGCAGGTCGAAGGGGTCGACGAGGACGATCGGCTGGGGCTGCACGCCTCAGCCTCTCAGATGGGTGAGACCTCGTCGTCGTCCCACTGGTCGGTGCGCCCCTCGCGCCGGCCGCGCAGGCGGTCGATGACGCGGGCGATGATCTCGGCGAGGATGAACAAGATGAGCATCGGGATCGCGAGCGCGAGCATCGAGAACGGGTCGGTCGACGGGGTCGCCACGGCGGCGAAGATGAAGGTGCCGATGATGATCCACGGCCGGTAGCGGCCGATCTGCTTGCCCGTCACCACGCCGGCGAGGTTGAGCATCACCACGAACAGCGGGATCTCGAAGGCGACACCGAAGACCAGCAGCATCCGGGTCAGGAAGGAGAAGTACTCGCCGAACTCGACGAGGTTCGCGAGCTGGGCCGGGGTGAACCCGATGAGCACCTCGAGGCCGCGTGGGAGCACGTAGTAGCCGACGGCCACACCGACGATGAACAGCGGCCCGGCGATCGCCACGAAGACCCGTGACCACTTCTTCTCCTGCGAGCGCAGGCCCGGCACGATGAAGCCCCAGATCTGGGCCAGCCAGTAGGGGCTCGACGCCACGATGGCCGAGACGCCGCAGAGCTTGAGCTGCAGCAGCAGCGGGCCGGTCGCACCCTTCACGTAGGCCTCGGTCTGGACCTTCGCGCCCAGGGCGTTGCGGGCGTCGTTGTAGGGCTCCAGCACCAGCTTGAGCAGCTGGTCGTAGAAGAACAGGGACACCCCGAAGATGACCACCAGGAGCAGCGCGGACCGGATCAGCCGGGCGCGCAGCTCACGGAAGTGGTCGGTGAGGGCCATCCGGCCGTCGGCACCGATGGGGTGCGTCGGGGCTCCGCTGAGCAGGTTGAGTAGACCGCGAATCTTCACGGGTGTGGTGGCTGGCTCGGTCGTCAGGCGGTCGTGTCGTCGCGGTGCTCGCGCGCGATGCGCTCGCTCTCGGCCCGGCGGGCCTCGACCTCGCGGGCCTCCACCTCACGCTGCTCGCTGGTCTTGATGTCGTCGTCGTCGTCGTCCCCGTCGACCAGGCCCTTGGTCTCGGCCTTGAAGATGCGCAGGGCGCGACCGCTGCCCCGGGCGAGCTCAGGCAGCTTGGACGCACCGAAGAGCAGGACCAGGACGGCCAGGATGATCAGCAGCTCGGTCGGGCCGAGACCGGCGATGAACGCGTACATGGGGGTCCTCACGGTTGCGGGTCTGGTGCGGGAATCAGTCTACGCCGGTGTCGTGCCGGTAGAGGCTGAGGGCGCGCTGTGCAGTCGTCGTGACGTCGTCGCCCACCCGGGCGGGCGAGACGACACGGGCGTGCGGCGCGAGCCGCAGGAGCAGTCGCTCCAACCAACGTTCGTCAGCGACGAGCATCCGGATTTCGGATGCACCCCCCGGAAGTGGGCGCACGGCCTCCACCGGGTAGTACTCCGGCACCCACTGAGCGGGCGGGCCCAGCTCGACGGTGACCAGGACGGCGTCCTCGGACCCCCGGAAGAAGCCGTCGGTGACGTCCTTCGGGTCGTCGTCGTGGGCCTCGACCGGTGTCTCGAGCACGGCGAGGTCGTGGATGCGGTCCAGGCGGAACAGCCGGGGCGCCTCGGCCGAGTGGCACCAGCCGTCGAGGTAGCTGGCGCCCGGCGAGGTGACCAGTCCGCGGGGGTCCACCAGGCGTTCGGTGGCCTCGTCACGAGTCGGCACCCAGTAGGTCAGGTGCACCTGTCGGCCCCGCTCGACGGCGTCGCGCAGCCGGCGGAGGACGTCGGCCTCCGCCGACGGCTGCTCGTCGACCTCGATGCGGCCGGCCCCGCTGCCCTCCGCGGCCGCGGCCTCCAGCTTGGCCAGGGTGCGGTCGACGACCTCGCGGGTGTCGGGCGCGGCCCCACCCCTGACGGCGCGCAGCGCCACGATCAGCGCGGTGGCCTCGGTGGGGGTCAGCCGGAGCGGGCGGGCGAGGTAGTCGGCGTTGGAGACCCGGATGACCCCGTCGGCCTCCTGGCCCTCGAGGGCGTCGAGGTCGACGTCGATGAGATCGTCGGGGTAGCCACCCGGCAGGCCGCACATGAGCAGGACCTTGAGGTCCTTCATCAGCTGCTGGGGGGTGACGCCGAGCGCCGACGCCGCCTCGTCGAGGCGTACGCCGTCGCGGCCGTGCAGGTACGGCACGAGGGTGAGCAGCCGGTTGACCTGGTCCTTGGCGCCACCCTGGGCGGGTGCGGCCGTCGTCGGGCTCACCGGGCACCCGCCTCGACCAGCCGCGTGAGCCGGTCGACGACCGCGTCGCGCAGGCGGGGCGGGCTCTCGACGTAGACGTCGTCGCCGTAGGTGAGCACCTCGTCGGCCAGCACGGTGATGTTGCCCTCCAGGGTCAGCCGGTCCCAGCGGGTGTCGTCGTCGGGTCCTGCGGCACCCTCCTCGACCGATGTCGCGTCCCGACGCAGCCCGTGGCCGGTGCCGGCCCGCGCCAGCAGCGAGATCTGCTCGCGTTCGGGTGCCGGGGCCAGCCGGCGGGCCATCTCGCGGATGTCGGTGCCGGCGGGGACGTCGTACGCACCGGGCTCGCCGGTGGTGCTGGCCGCACCGACGATGCGGGAGAGCCGGAACACCCGCTCGGCCTGCCGGTCGACGTCGAACCCGACGGCGTACCAGCGTCCGGAGTAGCGCACGACACCCCAGGGCTGCAGGTGACGGCGGGTCGCCCCCACCGCACCGGGGCGGCGATAGTCGAACACGACCTCGGAGCGCCCCTGGGTGGCCTCCCAGAAGACGTCGAACGCCGGCTCGTCGGCGCCGATGCGCGGCTGCACGAGATCGAGGGCGGACAGGTCCAGCGGCACCCCGCTCGCGGTCAGCTTGCGTACGGCGTCCGTCGCGGCCTCGGCGAGGCGGGCGTGCTCCCACACCTTGCCGGCCAGGCCGATCACCGCCGCCTCGTCGGGCTCCAGGCTGATCTCGGGCAGGGCGAACTGGTCGGGACGGATGCGGTAGCCGACCTCGTCGTCGAAGTAGACGTCGAGCGTGCCGACCTCGATCGGCACGCCCAGGGAGCGCAGCTCCTCCTTGTCGCGCTCGAACTTCTTCTCGAACGCGTCCAGGGACTCCCCGGGGTAGAGGAACTCGCGGATCCGCTCCTTCGAGACGTAGCGGCGCTGCACGAGCAGCATGATGAGCAGGTTCATCAACCGCTCACTCTTGCGCGCCACCACGGCGGTTCCCCTCCCCCGGGCCATCGTTGGCCGGGACGTTCAGGCGGCTCAGACAGCCGCGAGGATGTCGACCACGAAGTAGAGCGTGTCGGTGCCCTTGATGCCGGCGTCCTTGTTGCCCTCGGTGCCGTAGCCGAGCTTCGGCGGGATGGCGAGGACCACCCGCGAGCCGACGGTCTGTCCGACCAGGGCGTCGTCCCAGCCCTTGATGACCTGGCCGACGCCGATCGGGAACGACGCCGGTGCCCCGGAGCTGTAGGACTCGTCGAAGGCCGCGTCGCTCTTGTAGGTCTGCCCGAAGTAGTTGACGTAGAGCGTCTGGCCCTTCTTGACCACCGCACCGTCACCCTTGATGGACTTGGTGACCAGGAGGTTCTTGCCGGGCTTGGGGGCCTTCGAGAAGTCCAGCGCGGTGACCTTGGCGCCGTCCTCGGTGATGGCGGGGGCCCACTTGGCGAGCGCCTTCTCCTCGCCCTGCGGCTCGGTGGCGATCTTGTCGACCAGGTCCATCACGAACAGCACGCTGTCCTGGTTGCCGAGTCCCAGCTCGGGTCGACCCTCCTCGCCGAAGGCGTCCTTCGGCGGCGCGATGACCGCGACCCGCGAACCGACCTTCTGGCCCTCGAGGCCGGCCTTGATCGCCGGGCTGAGGGCGTCGCTGACGTTGAGGACCTCGGGCTTGCCCGCGTCGTACGTCGTGAAGGCCTGCTTCTGGGTGAAGCCGTTGCCGATCCACACGTGGGTCAAGACGTTGTCACCCGCGGCGATCTCGTCGCCGTCACCCTCGGTGATGACCTCGGTCTCGGTCTTGGTGGGGTCCAGCTTGCCGTCGAACTTGACGTCGGGGGCTTTGCCCTCGTCGCCGGTGATCTTGACGCTCGAGAGGCTCGCGCTGGATCCGGAGTCCGAGCCGGACTTCTCCCCGGAGTCGTTGCCGCAGGCACTGAGCGAGAGCGCGGCGATGAGGAGGGCGGCCGGGAGGGCCAGTACGCGACGAGACACGGAGCTACACCTTTGATCGTGGACGGAGTGCGCCGTCACCTTATCCGGGGCCCCTGAGAATCCCCTGCATCCAGGCGGCGGATTCTCAGGCGCTGCGGTCACATGCCGTCGATGAGCCGCTGGACCCGCTCGTCGTGGGCCCGGAACGGGTCCTTGCACAGCACCGTGCGCTGTGCCTGGTCGTTGAGCTTGAGGTGCACCCAGTCGACGGTGAAGTCCCGGCGCCGCTCCTGGGCGCGCCGGATGAACTCGCCGCGCAGGCGGGCCCGGGTGTTCTGCGGCGGCACCGACTTGGCCTCGAAGATCTTCAGGTCGCTGCTGACGCGGGCGACGGCTCCGCGCTTCTCCAGCAGGTAGTAGAGCCCCCGGCCGCGGTGGATGTCGTGGTAGGTCAGGTCGATCTGGGCGATGCGCGGGTGCCCGAGCGGCAGGCCGTGCTTGGCGCGGTAGCGGTCGATCAGCTTCCACTTGATGACCCAGTCGATCTCGCGGTCGACCAGGCCGAGGTCCTCGGACTCGACCGCCTTCAGGCAGCGCTCCCACAGGTCGAGGGTCTGCTCGATCAACGGGGTGGCGATGCCGCGCCGGTCGACGAAGTCACGGGCCTTGGAGAGGTACTCGCCCTGGATCTCGAGGGCGCTGGCCTCGCGTCCGTTGGCCAGCCGCACCTTGCGGCGGCCCGTCATGTCGTGGCTGATCTCACGGATGGCGCGGATCGGGTTCTCCATGGTGAGGTCGCGCATCACCACCCCCTCCTCGATCATCCGGAGCACCAGGTCGCAGCTGGCCACCTTCAACATGGTCGTCGTCTCGCTCATGTTGGAGTCGCCGACGATCACGTGCAGGCGGCGGTACTTCTCGGCGTCGGCGTGCGGCTCGTCGCGGGTGTTGATGATCGGCCGGCTGCGCGTGGTGGCGCTGCTGACGCCCTCCCAGATGTGCTCGGCGCGCTGGCTGACGGAGTACGTCGCCCCGCGCGGGGTCTGGGTCACCTTGCCGGCCCCGACCATGATCTGGCGGGTCACCAGGAACGGGATGAGCACGTCGGCCAGCCGGGAGAACTCACCGGCTCGCCCGACCAGGTAGTTCTCGTGGCAGCCGTAGGAGTTGCCCGCCGAGTCGGTGTTGTTCTTGAACAGGTAGATGTCGCCGGCGATGCCCTCGTCTCGCAGCCGCTGCTCAGCGTCCAGGAGCAACCCCTCGAGGACCCGCTCGCCGGCCTTGTCATGGGTGACCAGCTCGACGATGTCGTCACACTCGGGCGTGGCGTACTCGGGGTGGCTGCCCACGTCGAGGTAGAGCCGCGCGCCGTTGCGCAAGAAGACGTTGCTGCTGCGCCCCCAGCTCACCACCTTGCGGAACAGGTAGCGCGCCACCTCGTCGGGGCTCAGCCTGCGCTGGCCCCGGAACGTGCACGTGACGCCGTACTCGTTCTCGATGCCGAAGATCCGCCGGTCCACACCCATACCCTAGGCCGTGGGGGTGGGGCTGGGGGTGAGGTGCGCGTGCCGTGGGCACGCGGTTTGGTCCCAAACCGCACGTTGTGGCGCCAGAATCATGCGGTTCCTGACCAATCGACCACCCCCATCTGCCTTCGCCACCGATTAAGGATCCTTGCTCGGCCGGCCTCGGCGTACAGCGAGTTGTCGACCATCCGTCGCCACTTCCGCAACCGGCTGATGAGGTGCGGCCGGGCAAGCGTCCGATCGAGCTCGTACATCACCACTGCCGGGTGGTTGAGCAGATCGTCGAGAGTGAAGCCGCGACGGACGTACGGCGTCCCGGCCCAGGCGCGCTCTCGCCGGAGATCGACCCGGTGCTGAATCTTGTCTCGGTGGCCGGCGCCGTCGTACTCGTGGACCAGCGCCGTCCCGGTGACCACCAGATCTGCCCGACCTATGGAGCGACCCATGCCGTCGCGCAGGGTGACCTGAGGCTCGACGGGGATGTCCATCGCCTCGTGGAACAGTCGCAGCATCGTCTCGCCAGCCGACTCACAACGAGCCGTGGCCAAGGCGTACGCCGCGCGAAGCGGGCCGACGCCCGGACGACCACTCTGCAGCATGCGCTCCATGGCAACCGGCTCGAGATCTCCGCGCTCGAGGGCGGAGTCGATCATGATGACCAGATCGATGGTGCCCAGATCGCGTGCTGCCCGCAGCAAGACCTCTTCGGGGGTGTCGACCGGAAGGCCGTCGACCGTGCTTGGTTCCGGCTCCCGGACCAGGCGCGAGCAGATCAGACCGGGGCGCCGTGGGCGGCGCCGTCCTTGCACCGACGCGAACACCGGCACCTGCTCGGGCAGTGCAGGGAGTCGCCAGCTGAGCAGGCGAGCCGCCGTGACGTGCGTGAAGACCGCGTCGGGAGGGAGGACCAGGAGGAATGCTCGTAGCTCGCGCCGAAACTCGTCGTCGTCGCTGAGGCCATCGCGAATCTTGAGGAACAGCCCGTGACTCACTCGCCGGTGGTCGGCCAGGCGGACCTCTCCGCGAATCGGTTCGTCGTCGTCCATGGGATGACCCTGCCCCGAGGCCTGTCTCGATGTGGAGGTCGGTGACACGCCCTGTGGATATCCAGGAAGTCCACAGCCCCCCGGCCGTGGTTTGGTCCCAAACCACAGCCAGAAGCCGTCGCAGCCTGCGGATTGGGACCAAACCCCGTCTGCATGGCGGCGCGGCGACACCACCGACAACGAGCTACAGCAGCCCGGCGGCGTCCATGGCCAGGTACGTCTGCTCGGTGGCCCCGAGCTCGCCGGCGCGGAGGTGCGCACGGACGGTCGCGGCGTCGACGACCACCACCTCGCAGTCCTCGAGCTCATCGAGGTCCTGGTCGTACGCCGGCACGCAGTCGCGTGCGATGGCCGCGTACAGCGGGTGCGTGGCGCTGTTGTGGTGCACGGAGGCGACGACCTCGACGGAGGTGGCGGCGTAGCCGGTCTCCTCGCGCAGCTCGCGACGGGCTGCGTCGGCGACCTGCTCGCCGGCGTCGACGAGGCCGCCGGGCAACGACATCACGACCTGGTTGGGGCCGGGGCGGAACTGCCGCACCATCACCAGGTCGCCTGACGGCGTCAGGGCCAGGACTGCGACCGATTCACGCACGTCGAGCAGGTCCCAGGTGGCCTCGGTGCCGTCGGGCAGCCGGTAGCCGCGGCGTACGACGCGGAGGAAGCCCTCATAGGCGACCTCGTCTCCCGTGGCGACCCACTGCCGCTCCTCGTCGGTAGGGACGCTCACTGCTCGCCGGGGTCGGTGGGCGGCGGGTCGACGGGAGGGATCGGCTGGGCGGGGTCGACCGGCTCGGGCGGTGGCGGCGCGATGGGCGGGGCGACGGGAGGCTCACCGGTGACGGGGTTCTCCAGCGGGGGTACCGCGCCGCTGACCTGGTCGGTCGGGTCGGCCGGGTCGTCCGGCGCGCCGCCGGACGGCGTCGTCCCGGCAGCGTTGTCGGACGCGTCCGGGTCGGCCGGGGTCTCGGGGCCCCGCTCCCCCAGCAGCTCGGTCAGGCGGGGCGGGCGGATGCGGACGAACTTGCGCGGCTGGGTGCGGGTGCGATCGAGGATCGCCACCTCGAGATCATGGACCGGGATCACTCGGTCGGTCGCCTCGCCCCGGTCGTCGACCGTGTGCCCGAGGGCCGCGGCGGCGGCGGCCAACGCCTCGGTGAGCGAGGACCCCTCGCGGTAGCTCTCCTTCAGGTGCGCGGCCACCGTGTCGGCAGCGCCGCCCATCACGGCGAACCCGTGCTCGTCGGCGACCTGGCCGTCGTACGTCAGCCGGTAGATCTGGTCGTCGGCTGCGGAGTCACCGATCTCGGCCACGAACAGCTCGACCTCGTACGGCTTCTCGCCGCCGGAGGAGAAGATCGTGCCGAGCGTCTGCGCGTACGCATTGGCAAGCCCACGCCCCGTCACGTCGCGGCGGTCGTAGGCGTAGCCGCGCATGTCGGCCAACCGCACTCCGGCGATCCGCAGGTTCTCGAACTCGTTGTAGCGACCGACCGCGGCGAACGCGATCCGGTCGTAGATCTCGGACACCTTGTGCAGGGCCTGTGAGGGGTTCTCGGACACGAACAGCACGCCGTCGTCGTACTGCACGACGACGACGGAGCGGCCTCGGCCGATGCCCTTGCGCGCGAAGTCGGCCCGGTCCTTCATCAGCTGTTCGGGCGAGACGTAGAACGGCATGCTCATGGAGTGGTTCCTTCTTCGATGATCGAGCCGGCGAGACTCACGTCAGGGCGGCCGCGGGGCCGTCGGGTCGATCCATGCGGGCGCCGATCACCCGGTCGGCGATCGCTGAGACCTCCGCCTCGGCCAGCCGTCGGCCACCGTCCGCGGTGATGGCGTAGACCACGGGGAAGATGCGACGGGTCAGGTCTGGCCCACCCGTCGCGGAGTCGTCGTCCGCCGCGTCGTACAACGCCTGGACGGCCGCCGTGACGCAGCCCTCCTGGTCGAGGTCGTCGCGGTAGAGCTTCTTGAGCGAGCCGCGCGCGAAGAGCGAACCGGAGCCGACCGAGTGGAACGCGGTCTCCTCGTAGCGTCCACCGGTGACGTCGTAGCTGAAGATGCGTCCCTGGTTGCGGTTCGTGTCGTAGCCGGCGAAGAGGGGTACGACGGCCAGGCCCTGCATGGCCATGCCGAGGTTGGCCCGGATGAGGGCGGCCAGCCGGTTGGCCTTGCCGTCCATCGACAGGGTGGTGCCCTCGATCTTCTCGTAGTGCTCGAGCTCGGTCTGGAACAGACGCACCATCTCGACGGCAAGGCCTGCGGTGCCGGCGATGCCGACCGCGGAGAACTCGTCGGCCGGGAAGACCTTCTGGATGTCGCGCTGGGCGATGATGTTGCCCATGGTGGCTCGCCGGTCGCCGGCCATCACGATGCCGCCGGGGTACGTCGCGGCGACGATGGTCGTGCCGTGCGGAGCGAGCTCCGCCGCGTTGCCCGCGGGGAGGGCCCGGCGGGACGGCAGCAGATCGGGCGCCTGCTGGCCGAGGAAGTCGGCGAACGACGACGAGCCGGGCACCAGGAAGGCGGCCGGCAGCCGGGGTTCGAGCATCACTGCCCGCCCTTCTGGATGAACGACTTCACGAAGTCCTCGGCGTTGACCTCCAAGACGTCGTCGATCTCGTCGAGGATGGCGTCGACGTCGTCGTCGAGTGCCTCCTTGCGCTCCGCGACGTCGCTCTCGACGGTGGCCTCTTCGACCTCGCCGTCGGCGCGCTGAGTCTCGGTGGACTTGCGTGGCTGCTTGTGCTCCTGGGCCATGTCACGACCCTAGCCGAGCATGACGAAGGAATGCTCGGTGCGGGTCGGGACGTCGAGCAAGCCCGCGACCGACCCGGCTGGGGCGCACCGGCGCCTTCGGGCGCGCCGGCAGCGACCCAGCCACGCGACCTCGCTCAGCGGGTGAGGGCGTCGAACAGCTGCTCGGCGGTGTCGCACCGGTCGATCAGCGCACCGACGGAGCCACGCGTACCGCGCAGCGGGTCGATGGTCGGCACCCGCTGCAGTGACTCACGGCCCGGCAGGTCGAAGATGACGGAGTCCCACGAGGCGGCTGCGACGTGGTCGGCGTACTTCTCCAGGCAGCGGCCCCGGAACCACGCGCGGGTGTCCTCGGGCGGGTCGTGCATGGCCTGCTCGATGACCACGTCGTCGAGCAGCCGCTCGATCCGGCCGGCGGCCGCAAGGCGGTGGTACAGCCCCTTCTCGGGGCGGATGTCGCTGTACTGCAGGTCGATGAGATGCAGCTTCGCGTCGTCCCAGTCGAGGCCGTCGCGCTGACGGTACTGCTCGAGCAGCTTCAGCTTCGCCACCCAGTCGAGCTCGCCTGCACACAGCATGGGATCGCGCTCGAGGCGGTCGAGCACCGACTCCCACCGCGCGAGCACGTCGACGGTCTGGGCGTCGGCATCCGAGCCGAGCCGGTCCTCGACGTACTTCTTCGCCAGGTCGAGGTACTCCATCTGGAGCTGTACGGCGGTGAGCTGGCGGCCGTCGTGCAAGCCGATCAGCTGCTTCAGGGTGGGGTCGTGCGAGACCGCGCGCAGCGCCGCGACCGGTCCCTCGACGGCCAGGTCGGAGCTGATGAACCTGTCCTCGATCATCGCGAGCACGAGCGAGGTGGTGCCGACCTTCAGGTACGTCGACACCTCGGCCAGGTTGGCGTCGCCGATGATCACGTGGAGTCGGCGGTACTTCTCCGGGTCGGCGTGCGGCTCGTCACGGGTATTGATGATCGGTCGCTTGAGCGTGGTCTCGAGACCGACCTCGACCTCGAAGTAGTCGGCGCGTTGGCTGATCTGGTAGCTGTGCTCGCGGCCGTCCTGGCCGATCCCGACGCGACCCGCGCCGCAGACGACCTGCCGGCTCACGAAGAAGGGGGTCAGGTTGCGCACGATCTCGTTGAACGGTGTCGAGCGGCGCATCAGGTAGTTCTCGTGGGCGCCGTACGACGCGCCCTTGTTGTCGGTGTTGTTCTTGTACAGCAGGATCGGCGCTCCACCGGGCAGCTGGCTTGCTCGGATCGACGCGTCGAGCATGACCTGCTCCCCCGCCTTGTCCCACTTGACGATGTCGAGCGGGGTCGTGCACTCGGGCGTGGCGTACTCGGGGTGCGCGTGGTCGACGTACAGGCGTGCGCCGTTGGTCAGGATGACATTGGCCAGGCCGAGGTCCTCGTCGGTCAGGAGGCTGGGGTCGGCAACCTGGCGGGAGAGGTCGAACCCGCGGGCGTCGCGCAGCGGCGACTCCTCCTCGAAGTCCCACCGCGCACGCCGGGCCCTGATCGTCGAGGACGCGTACGCGTTCACGATCTGACTCGAGGCGACCATCGGGTTGGCCAGTGGTTGGCCCTGCACCGAGATCCCGTACTCCACCTCGGTGCCCATCACACGCCGAACGCTCATGCGAGCGAGCCTACGCGGCCCCTACAGTGTCGTGCCGTCAGGCATCTCTCGGCCGAGGAGGTCTCGTGGGTCTGTGGAACGACCGGATACTCCCCCGGCTCGTCGACCGGGCGACCTCATCTGCAGAGGTCGGAGAGCTGCGCGCCCGGGTGTGCGTCGGGCTGCGGGGTCGGGTCCTCGAGATCGGGTTCGGCAGCGGCCTGAACATCGACCACTACCCCGTCGAGGTCGAGTCGGTCAGCGCCGTCGAGCCCTCCGACGTGGCATGGGAGCTGTCCGGCCCGCGTCGATCGGCCAGCCGCGTCCGCATCGAGCGCACCGGTCTCGACGGTCAGCGACTCGACGCCCCCGACGACAGCTACGACTGCGTCCTGTCGACCCTGACCCTGTGCACGATCCCGGACGTCGACACCGCCCTCGCGGAGGTACGACGCGTGGTGGTGCCCGGCGGGAGCTTTCACTTCCTCGAGCATGGCCTGGCCCCCGACGACGGCGTCGTCCGCTGGCAGCGACGTCTGGAGCCGGTGCAGAGACGCCTCTTCGGCGGGTGCCACCTCACGCGGGACATGCCCGGGCTGGTGAGCGCGGCAGGGCTCGACGTCACCACCGTACGGTCGGAGTACCTCGGGGGTCCGCCAGCCTCTCGCCCATGGACCTACGGCTACCTGGGCCGGGCCGTCAAGGCATGATCGTCGTCAGCGGCGCTTGCGGATCATCGGCAGCAGGACCATCACCACGACCGCGATGACCACGAGAATGACCAGGAACTTCATGTGAGCGCCTCTTCCGTTCGTTCGTCTGCTGCGGTTTGGTCCCAAACCGCATGGATGGAGCCGCAAAACCTGCGGTTTGGGACCAAACCGCAGCCCGATGGAGCCGTCAGGGCCGCCGCGACTGCCAGGCGTGCGCCCAGTTGACCATCACGATGGTGAGCAACGAGACGAACAACGCGGTCGTCTGGTCGTTGACGCCGAGCACGATGGCCATCGGGATCGCGGCCAGCAGCGACACGATGCCGAGCGCCAGCTGGCGAGGACCGGCGGCTGCGGAGGCCCGCTGCCCCTGATCATGGGTCGACACCTGGGCCGTGACCCGCCGGTCGATCTCTCGCTCGATGCGGTCGGCGAACGACTCGACGAGCGCGGCGTCGTACTGGGCGCCGAGCTCGCGCCGGGCGGCCAGCGCGGCCTCGATGTCGCCGTGCTCGAGCTCGTCGGCCACGACCGGCCTCAGAGGTACTGACCGGTGTTGGCGACGGTGTCGATCGACCGGCCGGGCTCGGTGCCCTGCTTGCCGGTGATGAGCGTGCGGATGAAGACGATCCGCTCGCCCTTCTTGCCGGAGATGCGGGCCCAGTCGTCGGGGTTGGTGGTGTTGGGGAGGTCCTCGTTCTCCTTGAACTCGTCGACGCAGGCCTGGAGCAGGTGCGAGATCCGCAGACCCTTCTGGTCGTGGTCGAGGAGGTCCTTGATCGCCATCTTCTTGGCCCGGTCGACGATGTTCTGGATCATGGCGCCGGAGTTGAAGTCCTTGAAGTAGAGGACCTCCTTGTCGCCGTTGGCGTAGGTGACCTCGAGGAAGCGGTTCTCCTCGGTCTCGGTGTACATCCGCTCGACTGTCGCCCGGATCATCGCGGCCACGCAGGCGTCGCGGTCGTCGCCGAACTCGGTCAGGTCGTCGGCATGCAGCGGCAGGCTGGCCAGGAGGTACTTGGAGAAGATGTCGCGTGCGGACTCCGCATCGGGGCGCTCGATCTTGATCTTCACGTCGAGCCGGCCAGGTCGCAAGATGGCCGGGTCGATCATGTCCTCGCGGTTCGAGGCGCCGATGACCAGCACGTTCTCGAGCAGCTCGACGCCGTCGATCTCGCTCAGCAGCTGCGGGACGATGGTGTTCTCGACGTCGGACGAGACACCGGACCCCCGGGTGCGGAACAGCGAGTCCATCTCGTCGAAGAACACGATGACCGGGGTGCCCTCGCTCGCCTTCTCACGCGCCCGCTGGAAGACCAGGCGGATGTGCCGCTCGGTCTCGCCGACATACTTGTTGAGGAGCTCGGGACCCTTGATGTTGAGGAAGTAGGACTTGCCCTCGGCACCCGTCTTGGCGGCGACCTTCTTGGCCAGTGAGTTGGCGACCGCCTTGGCGATCAGCGTCTTGCCGCAGCCGGGGGGACCGTAGAGCAGCACACCCTTGGGCGGCTTGAGCTGGTGCTCCTTGAACAGCTCGGGGTGCAGGTAGGGCAGCTCGACGGCGTCGCGGATCGCGTCGATCTGCGCGACGAGACCGCCGATCGCGTCGTAGTCGATGTCGGGGACCTCTTCGAGCACGAGCTCCTCGACCTCGGACTTCGGGACCTTCTCGTACACGTAACCGGCTCGCGAGTCGAGCAGCAGCGAGTCTCCGGCGCGGAGGGTGGTCTCGAGCAGGGGCGCGGCGAGGCGTACGACGCGCTCCTCGTCGGCGTTGGCGATCACCAGGGCACGCTGGCCGTCGGCGAGCAGCTCCTTGAACATGACGACCTCGCCGATCTGCTCGAAGTCGAAGCCGGCCACCACGTTGAGGGCCTCGTTGAGCATGACCTCCTGGCCGCGGACCAGGTGCTCGACCTCGACGCCCGGGCTGACGTTGACGCGCAGCTTGCGGCCACCGGTGAACACGTCGACCGAGTCGTCCTCGTTGCGCTGGAGGAACGTGCCGAAGCCGGCCGGAGGCTGGGCGAGCCGGTCGACCTCCTCCTTGAGCTTGGTGATCTGGTCACGGGCCTCGCGCAGGGTCGAGGCGAGGCGCTCGTTCTGACTCGTCACCGCCGACAGCGAGCGCTGGGTGTCGGCCAGGCGCAGCTCGAGGCTGCGTGAGTGACCGGGAGAGTCGGTCAGCCGACGTCGCAGGTCGGTGACCTCGGATTCCAGGAAACGCACCTGGCTCATGAGCTCGTCCGCGTCGCGGCTGGGCCCACCTGGGCGGGTGTTGTCGCTGTCCGAAGTAGACATCTGGGCACCTCCTGTCCTTCGGACACTACCCACTGATGCCGACTACGGAAGGGGAAATCCCGCCGTGTTGGTCACGATTTGCCGCTGACGTACGGCGCGCACACCGCGCTTCAGTCGTCGAACTGCTCCTCGACGACCTGCGCAGGCAGGTCCGCGGGACGCGGGCCCGAGTAGTCGACGCCGTAGGCGCCGGGTGCCGGCCGGCGCTTCTTCAGCATCGCCCGCTCCCCCGGAGCCATCCGGCGGGCCGTCACGATGAAGGCCGTGTGTCCGATCATCTTGTGGCCGGGACGGACGGCGAGGCCCTCGACGTGCCAGTCGCGCACGAGCGACTCCCACGCGTGCGGCTCGGTGAAGCCGCCGTGGGCGCGCAGGGTCTCGACGACCCGGGAGAGCTGGGTGGTCGTGGCGACGTACGCACAGACGATCCCGCCGGGCGTCAGTGCGCCCGCGACGGCGTCGACGCACTCCCAGGGCGCGAGCATGTCGAGGATGATGCGGTCGACCTTGTGCTCGACCGCGGGCAGCTCCTCGGCCAGGTCACCGATCCGCAGCTCCCAGGCGGGGTGGGGTTCACCCTCGGGCGAGGCGAAGAACTGGTTGACGTTGCGGCGCGCGACGTCGGCGAACTCCTCACGCCGTTCGAAGGACAGCACCTGGCCGAACGGTCCGACCGCACGCAGCAGCGAGCACGTCAGGGCCCCGGAGCCCACGCCGGCCTCGACCACGCGCGCGCCCGGGAAGATGTCGGCCATCGACACGATCTGCGCGGCGTCCTTGGGGTAGACCACCGCGGCCCCTCGAGGCATCGACACCACGAACTCCGAGAGGAGGGGCCGGAACACCAGGTACTCCCCGCCGGCCGAGGAGGCGACGGTGAACCCCTCCTCACGGCCGATCAGCTCGTCGTGCTCGAGGTGGCCACGGTTGGAGAAGAAGCGCTTGCCGGCCGCCAGCTCGAAGTTGTGACGGCGACCCTTCTGGTCGACCAGGCGCACCCACTCGCCCTCGCGGAGGACGCCTCGGTGGACGCCGGACCAGGCCTCGGCAGGTACGTCGTCACTGCTGGCAGGAAGGGACGGCTCAGACATGCGCGGAACCCTAGTGCCCGCCCTCCCTGAACGCGCGATCGACGTCGGCGGTCGTCAGCACGCCATGGATCGTGCCGTCGGTCTCGACGAGCAGGTACTCCTCGGCGGGTCGCCGGCTCAGGGCCACGACGAGCTCCTCGCCGGCGATGTCGGCGGGCAGAGTGAGGCCCTCGTCGATGCCGCGGGCCACCATCGACGTCGCCAGCCACGGTCGGCGCTCCTCGGGGGTGGCCAACAGGGCGGCCTCGTTGACGATGCCGAGGGGCGCTCCGGACGACGTGACCGTGACGATGCTGCCGGCGTGCGCCTCCTGGGCGCGTCGTACGGCCTCGGCGAGCGGGAGGTCCTCGGGCACGGTGAGAGTACGACGCGCGAGGGGCCTCGCGACCAGGCTCGGGAGGCGTTGCCGCAGGCGTGCGTGGGTCATCGCAGCGGTGGCGCCGGTCCACAAGAACATCGCCAGCACGAAGACCAGCAGGTAGTCGACCAGATCGGGGTCGACGGCGAAGACGCTCATCAGCACCAGTGGCCAGGCAAGCACGGCGACGGCGGTGAGCCGACCGCCCCAGCCGGCGACGATGGTGCCGCGGTGCGGGCTGCCGGTGGCACCCCAGACAGCCGACTTGAGCACCCGGCCGCCGTCGAGCGGCAGCCCGGGGACGAGGTTGAGGACGCCGACCAGCAGGTTGGCCCCGGCCAGGCCTTCGACGGCGACGCGCAGCAGGCCGTCCGGAGTGACGAACCAGAGCGCGAGGGCGGCGCCACCGACGACCAGCGAGGTGAGCGGGCCGACGACCGCGATGAAGAACTCGTGGCGCGGACGTCGCGACTCCCCCTCGATGGCGGTCATGCCGCCGAGGAAGTGGAGGGTGATGGAGGCGACCGGGTAGCCGTACCGTCGCGCCATCAGTGCGTGCGACACCTCGTGGAGCAGCACGGAGCCGTAGAGCACCATCGCGAAGACCACGCCGGCGACGTACTTCCAGACACCGAGGCCCGGTTCGACCTGCTCGATGCGTGGCGCCACCAGGTAGGAGATGAGGGCTGCCACGAGGAACCACGACGACGTGACAAGCACGTCGACCCCGCCGATGGAGCCCACCCTGATCGTCCCGGGAGGCCGGGGCGGGACGGGTTCGGCGGCATTCTCGGACACGCTGCGACACTAGCCGGTCCGGCCCACCGGACCGGCAGCGTGTCGGTGGTCGTGCCTAGGGTGAAGTCATGACCAGCACCGATCCCTCACCGGCCGAGCTCCGCTCGACACCGGTCGACGGCGTCGACGTGCTCGGGGCGCTCTCCCCCAGCAGGGCGGGTGACTTCATGACCTGCCCGCTCCTCTACCGCTTCCGCACCATCGACAAGCTGCCCGAGGAGGTCTCCCCCGACGCCGTCCGTGGCACGGTCGTGCACAAGGTGCTCGAGGACCTCTTCGACCTCCCGGCGGCCGAGCGCACCCCCGACCAGGCGCGGGCGATGCTGCCCGGGGCCTGGCGGCAGGTGCTCGCGCAGGAGCCCTTGCTGTCCGACCTGTTCGCTCCGCTCGGCGAGGACGGCGGTGGCGTCGGGGTCGACTTCGACTCGTGGCTGGCATCGTGCGAGCAGGTGCTGGCGAAGTACTTCGCCCTCGAGGACCCCCGACGGCTGGAGCCGGCCGAGCGCGAGCTCTATGTCGAGGCCGTGCTCGAGTCCAAGCTGCTCCTGCGGGGCTTCGTCGACCGGCTCGACGTCGCACCCAACGGGATGATCCGGGTGGTGGACTACAAGACCGGCCGCAGCCCCGCGGAGAGGTTCGAGGCCAAGGCGCTGTTCCAGATGAGGTTCTACGCGCTCGTCATCTGGCGCACCCGCGGCGTGGTGCCGTCGATGCTCCAGCTCGTCTACCTCGGCAACGGTGAGATCCTGCGCTACGTCCCCGACGAGGCCGACCTGCTGGCCACCGAGCGCAAGGTGGAGGCCGTGTGGCGTGCGATCCGGCTGGCTGAGGAGACGGGCGACTGGCAGCCCAGCCCGAGCCGGCTGTGCTCGTGGTGCAGCCACCAGGCGATCTGCCCGGCCTACGGCGGCACTCCCCCGCCGCTCCCCGTCCGCGCGCCCCGAGTCCTGGCGCCCGAGGGTGCTGGGGCAGGTGACGTCGACAGCGACGAGGGTGTCACCGGGCAGATCTGACTGCTGACCGGCTCGTCGTCTCGGCACCGTGCGCTGAGGTTTGGTCCCAAACCGCAGCTTCAAGGCGGCGGAACATGCGGTTTGGGACCAATCCGCAGCTTCAAGGCGGCGGAACATGCGGTTTGGGACCAAACCGCGGGGTCAGGTCAGCCGATCGACGCGTACGCCCTCCGCAACCCATCGGTCGTCATGCCGGCCAGGGTGTCGGCGAAGACTCGACGGTCACCGGCCAACAGCGGGACGTGGTTGGGCACGCACAGCACCACGCAGCCGGCGGACTCCGCCGAGCGGGCACCGGTGTTGGAGTCCTCGATCGCCAGGCAGTCAACGGGGTCGAGACCGAGCTCGGCAGCAGCCTTGAGGTACGGCGCGGGGTGGGGCTTGCCGTGCGACACCGAGTCGCCGGTCACGATGGTCGAGAACGTGTCCGCGGGCAGGGTGGCCAGGATCGGCGCCACGAAACGCCGGTAGGACATGGTGACCAGGGCGCACGGCACCGACTGCGAGGCCAGGTCCTCGAGCAGCGCGAGCGCGCCGGGGCGCCACGGCACCGACTCCTCGACCCGGGCGACCACCCCGTCGAGGAGCGCCTCGACGATCTGGACGGGCTCCAGATCGATGCCCATGTGCTGGCGCATGTAGAGGCCCGAGTCGAGCAGGTCATTGCCCACCAGGTTCAGGGCGTGCTCCTCGCTCCACGTACCGCCGTACTTGTCGGCCAGGGCGAACTCCGTCTCGATCCAGTAGGGCTCGGTGTCGACGAGAGTGCCGTCCATGTCCCACAGGACGGCCTTGGGCCACCACATCGGGTCACTGGGGGGCTGATCTGCAGGCTTAGACGAAAACTCGGTGTTCAGAATGCCCTCCCAGACGCTCCATGCAACGTTTCATGCAACGAACCACCTTAAATCGAGGTTGTCCCGCATAGGACATCGCCGAGGTGAACCACCGACATCCAGGCGCCGACAAGCGGATTCTGTGGCATCGCTCGCGCACCTGACGAGCATGAGCAACCACACCATCGCCACCCCGATCACGACCTGGACTGCCGCCCGCACCACGGACCGAGAGGTCCTCAACCGCGCCGAGGTCGCCACCCTCCTCAGCCTGGACCCGCGCACCATGGACCACGCCATCGCCGACGGCACCATCCCGGCCGTCCATGTCGGACGACGAGTGCTGATCCCGCGACGTCCGTTCCTCCGCGCCTTCGGAGCCGACGCCCCGACGATCACAGTCCTCCCACACGAGGAGGCATCGGCATGACCGATCGGCGACGGCGAACATCCAGTCGCCACGCAACCTCAGCCGCGGCACCGGGTCGATCACCGCCTACGACACCAACGCAGGGAAGCGGTGGCGCTTCCAAGTGAAAGTCCCCGTGGATGTCGCCCGCCCGGAAATCGGGGAACGCAAGCACTCCCGAGCAGGCTTCACCAGCTACGAGGCGGCGGATGCCGAGCTGACCCTGCTGCGCGCGGACCTGATGCGCAAGGTTCCGCAACCACGCGGCCGAGACACCTTCGCCGCCTACGGCCAACGCTGGCTCGACGGGCAGGCCATCGGGAACGGGACCCGGCTTTACATCCTGCGCGTCCTCGACGCGATGGACCCCTACATCGGCTCTGTCCCGATGACCGACATCCGTGCCACCGATCTTGCGGCCGCCTACCGTGGCCTCGAGAACGGCACGAGACAGAGAACGGCACGAGACAGAGACCGTCGCCGAAGCGGAAACGAAAGGGGCTCGCGCCCTCGACCGTCGCTCGCTACGCCAACTGGGTGAACACCATCTTCCTGGCGGCGCTGGACGAAGGCATCGTCGCCCGGAACCCGGCGAACTCGAAGCACTCCGGCCGGCCTCGGGGTGAGACGGCGAAGCGGGTCAAGCCGTTCGTCATCTGGAACGTCGAGCAGCTCATCACCTTCTGCGATTGGGCCCTCGCCGAGGAAGAGCCCTGGGCGCGCGCCTGGAGCCTCCTGAGCCGGACGGGACTGCGCTCCGGCGAGGTCCTGGCCCTGCGGTGGGGAAAACATCGACTTCAACAAGAGCGAGATGCGCATCGAACGCGCCCTCCCCTACGACGAGACCCTCCCGGTTGGTGAGCGCTACGTCATCGGAACGGTCAAGGGCGGACGACCGCGCACCGTGACATCCGACCGGACGTGCTCCAATATCCTCGACGACTGGCGGAAGGTCCTGCCCGCACTTCTGGCTGGCGGCGGTGGAAACGTCACTCCCCTGTTCGGCCTTCGAGCTCACGACTCTGTGTTTCCCTCGCTGCCTGACCGCGCAGCCACGCAGTCCGGACTGCACGGATCGTTCCTGCGGGTGCAGAGGCACTACCGCGTGGCACACCCCGACCACGACCTCCCCCGCCTCACCGTCCACGAGCTGCGGCACACCCACGCCTCGCTGCTCTTCGAGGCGGGTTCGTCGGTCAAGGTCGTTCAGGAACGGCTCGGACACGCCAGCGCGCAGGTCACGCTCAACACGTACGCGCACCTGCTGCACGACGCACAGTCACGTGCAGCCGCTGCGCTCGACGACCTCCTTGGAGGCAAATCCGGAGCGGTGCAGCCGGGGTGGATCCGATCCGATTGAGATCGCATCCAATGTGCTGAGTCATCGGGAAGGCACCGATGGGACTGAGCCTGAGCGCGATCCTTTGCGGTCGGCTGCGCGCAGGAGGCGGGCACCGGCCTCTGACCTGCGGCGATGCCGTCCTCGGGGACTGCGGGCGCTGGAGCGGCGCTGCGGCCTTTGTGAATCAAAGCGAGCTTATTCCGAGCCCTCGTGTCAGCGGACTCCGACGGTCACGAACGACTGCAGCCAACCGACCTAACACCGCACCGAGAGACTCGCCAAGTTCACCGTCGAGGCTCTACACGAAGACGGATATGCGGTCCACAGGTGGTTAGACGTCGATCATCCTGAGGTCTGCCCGGGTCGAGTCCACGGTCGTGTTGGATGAAGGGGCCACCGCGTGATCCGGTGGCTGCGCCATAGCAGTGAGTGCGGCGCGTGTCAGGTCCTCCTTCTTGGCGGAGGAGTCGTCGGTGTTGATCAGGGACGATGCGGGAGCGTGCGAGGACGTCGAGTCCGAAGTCGCGGCGGCCTTCGGCCCAGTCGTCGTGCTGTTGGCCAGAACGGCCGCCCACCAGGGGACGCTCGTCTGCGACATCGACGAGCTGCGGTCGTGGTGTCCGGGTGGGAGGACGACTTCGTCGGCACCGGCGAGGCCGTCCGGCAGACCGCGCTGGCCCTGATGACGGCCTAGACGTGGTCCTCCGCCAGCTCATCGTCACGCCGAGCCAGACCGAGAGGTTCGAGGCGGCCGCTGCCGAGGGGCAAGCGACGTACGCCAGTGTCGTCCTCGACGTGGCGCCCGACGTCCTCCTGGATCGGCTGCACCACCGCACCGAAGCGCCCGTCACCGCGGTGATCTCGCGGATCATCGAGGAGCGCGGAAGTGACCCGCTGGTCCTGGAGGGGCGGCAGCAGCTGCTCGCGCAGGCCGCCGAGCGGCGCTGGCCGGTCGTCGACGCGACGGACCGTGAGCCCGCCCTGGCGGCCCTCGCGAACGCCGTGGGCGGCTGAGTCCTCGACCCTCGGGGGGCTAGCCGAGAGCGATCCCGATCGCGCTGGCCGCCAACAGGGTGGCCATCACCCAGTTGATCGCCCGGAAGACGCGGGGGTTGTCGACCACGCGCCGCGTCGTGGTGCCCAGCAGGCACCACGCGACCGTGCAAGGAGTGCCGCAGACGAGGAAGATCGCGGCCACCAGGACGACGGACAGGTAGCCGTCACCGGGGGCGGTGAACGCCGCCAGCGCTCCCACGACCATGATCCACGACTTCGGGTTGATGCCCTGGAACAGCGCTAGGCGCCAGAACCCCGGCGGCGCGCTCGCCTCGTCGGCCGTGGGCCCCGGTGAGCGTGCCATACCGAACGCCAGCCAGAGGAGGTACACCACGGCCAAGATCTTCATGGCGGAGAGCAGCCGCTCGTGGCTCGGAAGCGACTCGACGAAACCCGCGCCCACCAGGAGCACCATGACGGGGAACCCGACATTGATGCCGATGATGCCGGGGATCGATCGGCGGAAGCCGTACCCGACGCCGCTGCTCATGATCAACGTGTTGTTGGGGCCGGGTGTCCCGCACGTGGCCACGGCGAAGACGGCAACTGCAACCGGTTCGAATGCCGACACGGGACTACCGGTAGTCCTCGAGAGTGCCTGTGCGACGCACGTCCGCGGTCACGCAGTGCACGCCGCCCGACAACGTCCGCGCCTGGCGCATGGACACCGGCAGGACGTCGACGCCGTGCCCGGCGAGTGCGTCCATGAGGGGCTTCTGGGCGTTCCCGACCACAGCACAGTCCGGGTTGAGCATGATGAAGTTCATGCCTTGCCAGATCGATGCCCGGGGGAAGTCGCCGTGCCAGCCGGTGTCGACCATCTGCGGGCACCAGATGATGTCCCAGCTGGCGAAGATCTCTGGCACCTGGTCCGGACGCATCCGCTCGGGACAGATCACGACCAGGCCGGGCCGCACCACCGCGATCGTGGTGTCGAGGTGCGTGCCAGAGTAGACGTCGCGGACGGCGTGCACCCGGTAGCGCTCGCCCAGCTCGCGCTGGAGCCATCGCAGCCCGGTCTCGTTCCCGCTGCACGACACCTGGTAGAGCACGTCCTCGCCGACCCGGATCACATTCGCGGCATCGAAGATCGGCTCCCCCTCGCGCAGCGACACCTCGCCGGGCCGCGACGAGATCCACGTGTCCTCGGGGAGTCGGGGTCGCGGGGCCGCGACCCATCGCGCCCCGCTCTCGAAGTACTCCTCCAGCAGGTGCCGGTAGGCATGGGACTCGAAGTAGCGGGTGCGCAGCGCCATGGGTGCTTCGATGATGGTCTCGCCGATGGGGAGCAGGACGTCGCGGGGGCAGTAGTTGTACTCGCCGTCGGCCTCCCACTCGGGCGTGCCGAACCTGGCCTCGTGCCGGGTGGGCTCAGGCCGACGCACACGCACCCCGTGGGTCTCGAGGGCGGAGCTGAGGGCGTCGAGGTCCTCCTGCGCCTCCTCGATGACCTGTCGCGCGTATCCCCCTGTAGGGATCTGGTCAGGGCTGTCGAGCTGCGATGCGTAGTCCACCGCCCACAGCCCCGGATCGGCGGACGGGACGCGGGCGCCGTCGGCGATGCCGACGATGATCTCCTCCAGCGGATCCCATTCGTTGTGGATGTTCACAGATGACATTCGTTGCCTCCCGAGCAGGTTGTCGGCGGGGAATGTAGCACCGGCGCGAGGATGCCCGACGAGCCGCTGTTCGACCGGCTTCGTCGCGGTGGCACTGGCCCCGGCGGCCGCTTTACGGGCTCTCGTCAGGGTGCACGTGCGGCGGAAGGTGCGTTTTCGCTATGACGACTCCCCCCGCTAGCCTCGCTGGTGTGCCCTCGGGAGGCACACTCTCGGGAGGTGACAGATGTGATGCTCGCGACGCCACGGCGTTATGCGCTGCTGCCCTACATGACCGCCTACACCGAGGCGTTCTCAGACTCGGGCGACGTGGCGTGGAATCCGTACACGATCTTCTTCCACCCGCCGGGGCATCGTTCCCCCGTCGTGAACACCGACGAGCTCGGTTTCCGGCTCGGCGCCGGCCCGGGAGGAGCTCCGGTCTCGGTAGCCCGACCCGGTGACGGTCCGGTCAACCTCGTCGCCGGGAGCTCCACCGCCTTCGGCATCGGATCGAGCTCGGACGAGCACACCCTCGCCTCGCTCCTGTCGTCGTCCGAGCGATCCGCCGGGACGTGGCTCAACTTCGCAGGTCGTAGCTTCAACGCGGTGCAGGAGTACCTGCTCGGCGCGCTGCACCACCACCGATTCGAGCAGGTCGACCGGATCGTCCTGCTCAGCGGTTTCAACAACCTGGGGCTGTCGCGCCAGCCCTCCGCCGTCCTGGACGATCACGGCACCTTCTTCATGCGACAGCGCTACGAGTCGATGCGCGGGGACGGGGGTCTCCTGCCGAGGCTGCTGCGTCGGGGGCAGGGACCCCCGGCGACCTCCGCGCAGGGCTCGGTCCTGCCGCTGGACCAGCAGATCACCTTCGCCGTCGAGACCGTGGCGCGCTCACTCGCCCTGTGGGGCGCGCTGGCTCGCCACCTCGGCGCGGATCTCACGTTCGTGCTCCAGCCCCTGGCCAGCTGGGTGCGGACGCAGCCCTGCAGCGAGGAGGCCGAGATCTTCGCCGAGCTCGACGAGGTCGGCGGCTTCACCCAGGAGTACGGCGACATCCTGGACGCCGGGGTCCACGCGGCGTACTCGCGGGGCCTGCAGGGTGCGGCGAGCACTGCCGGCGTGCGCTACCTGGACAGCGTCGTGCCCTTCGCCGAGGCCGTCGGCCCCGACGACTGGATGTACGTCGATCGCATCCACTTCACCGACCGCGGACATGCGGCCTTCACCGACCTGCTCATGAACCACTGCCTGTGAACCCCGAACCGTCCACGAAACGAGGAACCTCACGTGCACAACTTCCTGGCGTCCATCCGGCGCATGCTGACGCGGCGCACCTCCCGCAAGCAGCCGAAGAACGACAGCTCCATCTACCCGATGTTCTGATGCACCAGAGCCCTGCTGACCGCACCTCCTCACCCTGGCGCAACTGGTTCCGACGCACCGTCGAGCCCGAGTGCCAGCTGTCCCTGCGCGAGACGCGGGCCATCGTGGCCGGTGCCGATCAGCTGCTGGAGGACTGCGAGGCCGGTGCACCGAGCTGGGCCTCACGTCCCTCACCCGGGGCCCCGGAGACAGCGGCGGTCCTCAGAGGCTCGCAGCCGATGGCAGCCGCCCTGGGCGGTGCACTCGCCTCCTTAAGCGCTCCCGGCGTCTTCGAGGACGCCGTGCACCTGAGGGTGATGGCAGTGCTCGCCCGCGACGTCGGCGTCGGGCGTCCCACAGCCTCGCGCTACGACGACTTCCACCGCGTGATGGCCGTCCACCGGCTGCAACAGGAGGCGAGGCCGCGTCCGCAGTTGCCGGACTCGCGGCTGCCGGACGACCTTTTCGCGGCACCGACATTCGTCATGGCGTTGAGCCGGCGGCCGGACCTCTTCGCCGCAGAGCTCCTCGGCTGGGACCACCACATCCGCTCCGAGGGCCTCCTCGCGCCCTGGGCCTGGTTGCGAGACGCAGGCGTCGCAGGGGACTGGAGCGGCTGGACCTGAGGCGCACCGACGACGGCGATGACGGCTTGGCGGTGGAGATCATGTGGTGCATCGAGGCTGCGGATCTCGACCCGGCGCGGGTCAGGTGGGGAGCCGAGGCGGCGGCGACGCTTCACGGCCAGTGGGAGGCGGCGCTGTGGCGGTGGACCGCGTCGACAGCCGATCCCGTCGAGGCGTTTGTCGACCTCATCCGGCGGCGTTCCCGCGAGGCGCTCGTCTACCACGACACGACGCGCCTGGAGGGTCGCAGCATCCAGGGCTGGTTCGAGGAAGCCAGGCACGACCCGCGAGCCTTCGTCGATGCCATCGGACGCTCTCGCTACGTCCGACCGGGGCAGCCCGAGCGCAGTCACCTGCTCACCACGCTGACCGACTTCGGCTCCCCCATGTTCCGTGTCTTCTCGCCGGAGGACCGCGAGATCATCTCCCGCTGGATCGTCTCGCTTGCGGACGGAGCGCCGGTCGACGTCGCCGCGAACTCGAGACGCGCAGCACCCCGCGGGCCGGACCTTAGCCGGCACCTGGCCGCCGTGTCCGACGTGGCGGACCAGGGCGAGAGCCCCAAGAGCATCCGTGAGGCCTACGTCGCGCTCCAGGGACGCCACTGCAGCCCAGCAGTCCTGCGCTTCGCGGAGGACTACGTGGACCACTGGCTCTCCCTGGCCCGGCACAGCCTGGATCGACATCCGTTCCCGTTGCCCGAGGACATCCCCTCGCCGGGCGACCTACGCGAGTGGCTGCTGGCCGCGCACGACAAGCACGCGGACGCCGTCGACCCGGAAGACGGCGACCAGCACCTGCCCTCTCGCGAGGACCTGGTCAACTCCACCATCCAGCTCGCTCCCCTCACCCTGATCGACGGCAGCTGGCTGATGGGTTTCAGCGACCTGTCGCTGGCCTCGACCCGCATCGGGTTCTCGCTCTTCGAGACCTACTGGGACGAGCTGGGCAACGGCGACATCGAGATCAACCATCCGAAGCTCTACCGCGACGTGCTCGATGGAATGGACGTCGACCTCCCCCCGACGCACTCGCCCGCCTTCGCGCACAGCGAGCTGCTGCGCGACGAGGCGTTTGAGCTGCCGGTCTACTGGCTGGCGATCGGACGGTTCCCGCTCCGTCGGCAGCCCGAGGTCCTGGGTCTCAACCTCGCCATGGAGCTGTCCGGGGTCGGCGGCAGCTATCGCACCGCCCACCGTGCCCTCAGCGCGCACGGCTTCCCGACGGTCTTCGTTGACATCCACAACACCATCGACAACGTCTCCACGGGACATTCGGCATGGGCGGCCGAGGCCGTCGAGGCCTACGTCGAGAACGCTCGCGCACTCGGTGGGACACCGGACGACCTGGAGACCCTCTGGCGACGCGTGCGCACCGGTTTCGCGTCGCTGGACCCCGACCGCACGAAGCGGTTCGTCTTCACCGGATCACGGGTCGGTGACACGCTGTGGAAACTCACGCGGGGGGCCGCCACCCACGCAGACGCAAGCTCCCCCGAGCGCGACGCCGCCACGACCCGACGTACGCAGGGGTTCGTGGCCGCACACAACGAGCCCCTCGCCGGACCGTCGCGTCGCAGCCCCGCTGCACGCTTCCCCCAGTCGGGAGTACGACGATGAGCAACGCGTTCCTCGGGATCTCGGCCTTCTACCACGACAGCGCCGCCGCCCTCGTGGTGGACGGACGCATCATCGCCGCCGCCCAGGAGGAGCGGTTCACCCGTCGCCGGCACGACCGCGACTTCCCGCGACACGCCGTGCGGTGGTGCCTGGAGCACGCAGGGCTGTCGCTGCGCGACCTCACCGCAACGGTCTACCACGAGGACCCGAAGCTGAAGTACGACCGCGTGCGCAGCAACTTCCGATCCGCCGGCCCGAGGGCCTACGACGCCTTCGTCACGGTGATGCCCGAGTGGCACGGATGGAAGCGCGACACCGTCTCGCACGTCGCGGACACCTTGGCAGCGACGTGGCCCGGCGAGACGTGTGAGGTGCGCTCGTCGACGCACCACCGTTCCCACGCTGCGTCGGCCTTCCTGCCATCGCCGTACGAGGAGGCGGCAGTCCTCACCATCGATGGCGTGGGCGAGTGGGAGACGACGTCGATCTGGGCCGGCCGTGGCACGACGATCGACAAGCCGCGAGCATCCACTATCCCCACTCGCTGGGCCTGCTGTACTCCGCCTTCACCCAGTACTGCGGTTTCAAGGTGGACTCCGGGAGTACAAGCTGATGGGCCTCGCACCCTACGGTACCCCGCGATACGCGTCCCGCATCCGCGAACACCTGGTCGACCTCAAGGCGGACGGCTCCTTCGAGCTCAACACGGACCGGTTCGAGTTCGCGCGGGGGCGCCAAATGATCGGTCCGGACTTCGAGGCCGTGTGGGGCCGGGCCGCGCGGCAGCCCGAGGACACCGTGGAGCAGTTCCACTGCGACGTGGCCGCCTCGGTGCAGCAGGTCACCGAGGAGGCCGTCCTCGGCCTGGCTCGCACCTGCCGGGAAATGACGGGCCTGGACCGACTCGTGATGGCGGGCGGGGTGGCGCTCAACTGCGTCGCCAACGGCGTGCTGGACCGGGCCGGCGTCTTCGACGAACTGTGGATCCAGCCCGCCGCCGGAGACGCCGGTTGCGCGCTCGGCGCAGCGCTGCTCGCCTCGGTCGAGGGCTGGGCACCCGTCCGCACCTGGGGACCGGTCGTGATGCCATGGGCGGAGCCCTGCTGGGGCCCGCCTACCCGCCCGGCCACATAGCCCGCGTGCTGCACTCATACGCCGCTCCCTACGTCGACTGCGGCGACGACGTGTCGGCGCGCACCGCCGACCTGCTCGCCCAGGGCAACGTGGTCGGCTGGTTCCAGGGACGCATGGAGTTCGGCCCCCGGGCCCTGGGCGCGCGCTCGATCCTGGGCGACCCTCGCAGCGCGGAGATGCAGCGCACGATGAACCTCAAGATCAAACAGCGCGAGTCCTTCCGTCCCTTCGCGCCGGCCGTCCTGGCCGCAGATGCGGCCGACTACTTCGAGGTCGCGAGTCCCAGCCCCAGCATGCTCCTGGTCTCCCCCGTCCGACCCGAGCTGCGACGTGGTGGGCGCGGCACGCTCGGCTCGATCGACGAGGTGCGCAGCACGATCCCGGCGGTGACGCACGTCGACCACTCGGCGCGGGTGCAGATGGTCACCGAGGACGACAACGCGACCTTCCACGCGCTGCTCAGCGCGTTCCGCGACGCCACCGGCTGTCCGCTCCTGGTCAACACCTCGTTCAACGTGCGAGGCGAGCCCATCGTGATGACACCCGAGGACGCCTACACCTGCTTCATGCGTACGGAGATGGATGCCCTCGTCATGGGTCCCTACGTGCTGCTGAAGAAGGACGAGCCCGACTTCGACGACCCGGACGCCGACTGGCGCTCGACCATCGCACTGGACTGAGGACGCATGAGACGACTGACCTACACCTGCCTCTTCGCGGTGCGCTACGTCACGCCGTGGGCCCTGGCCAGGCTCCGGCGGACCCGACGTACCTCGCAGTTCGGGACGTTGACCACCACCTGGGTCACGACGGGACCGGACCGCGGATGACGCTCCGGAACGGCACGGTCACCTCGAGCCTGCTCAGCAAGTCGCTGACGACCCCGCCCATCACCATCGTCGACGGCGAGGGGGTGACCCTCGTCGCGGCCGACGGCAAGCGCTACCTCGACACGTGCGGCGGTGTCGCCGTCTCGGCGCTGGGCCACCGACATCCTCGCATCGTAGAGGCCTCAGTCCGAGCCGCCGAGGAGGTGACATGGGTGCACGCGGGCTCCTTCACCACCCCTGCGGTGGACGAGCTGGCCGGCTACCTCACCGAGCACAGCCGGACGCTGGACCACGCCTACTTCATGTCGGGCGGCTCGGAGATCATGGAGGTGGCGATCAAGCTTGCCCTCCAGCACCACGTCGAGGCAGGCGAGCCGGAACGCACCGTCTTCGTGTCACGACGCCAGAGCTACCACGGCAGCACGCTCGGCACGTTGGCGCTGTCCGGGAACTCCCAGCGACGGGCCTGCTACGAACCGCTGCTCGGCTCCCCACCCGTCGAGTTCGTGAGTCCCTGCTACGAGTACCGCGACCAGCGCGCCGGGGAGACCACCGCCGCGTTCGCCGCCCGGCTCGCACGAGAGCTGGACCACACGATGAGCCGGATCGGGAGTGGTCGTGTCGCTGCCTTCGTCGCCGAACCGGTCGTCGGCTCGACCTCCGGAGCCGTCCCGGCCGCCGAGGGGTACCTTGCAGCCGTGCGGGAGGTGTGCGAACGTCACGGCGCCCTGCTCCTGCTCGACGAAATTATGTGCGGGCTGGGTCGCACCGGGCACTACTTCGCCTTCCACGAGGACGAGGTCCGGCCCGACATGGTGATGGTCGGCAAGGGCCTAGGTGCCGGCTATGTCCCGATGTCGGGGCTGTTGTGCACCGACGCCGTAATCAGCCCCATCAGGGAGGGGTCGGGTGTGCTCAACAACGGGCAGACCCACGTCAACAGCCCCCATGGCGCCCGCGTGGCCCTCGCGGTCCAGCGTGTCGTCCGCGAGGAGGGCGTCCTGGAGCAGTCCCTGCCCGTCGCGGCGCACCTGCGAACTGGTCTCGAGGAGCTGCGGGACTCCTTGCCCTTCGTCGGCGACGTCCGGGGTCGAGGAATGTTCCTCGGGCTGGAGTTCGTCGAGGCAGACGGGGGTCGACGCCACTGGAGTCCCCTGCAGCCTTCGCCGCGAACCTGAAGGCGACCGGCCTCGCCCACGGGCTGCTGCTCTACCCGGGTAGCGGCACGCTCGACGGTGAGCGGGGCGCGCACCTCCTGCTCGCGCCCCCGCTCATCTCGACGGTCGGTGACGTCGACCGGATGCTGGCAGGCCTGGCACACGCCCTCTCGGACGCCTTCGCGTCCCGCACCGTCAGCTGACCGCCCCGGTCGGCGCGAGCTGCCGGGCGGGCACCGCGACCGTCGCCACGTGGCGACCGTCCAGCGCCGCGCGGCCCTCGAACACCGCTGGGGCAACACGTCCGTGGGCGACGACCGCGGTGAAGGTCAGGTCGGCAGCGAGGGTGACCTCGATGTCGAGGGCTCGCACCGGGACACCGCACACGGAGTGCCACGCCTTGTAGGTCGACTCCTTGGCGCTGAAGAGGGCGGCGCGGAGCGAGGCCTGGTCCAGGAACGAGCAGGCGCCCAGCGTCGCGAGCTCGGCCGGTCGCAGGACCAACGGAGCATGGTGCTCGGTCAGGACGTCCCGCCGCTCGAGGTCGATGCCGATGGCGGACAGGTCCTCACACCGAGCGGCAACAGCCGCATGGTGACCGTGCGCGTGGGTGATGCTGCCGGTGAAACCGTGCGGCCACACGGGCTCCCTGTGACGTCCCCGGGGCAGGAAGTGCCGGTCCCGCCAGCCGGCCTTGACCAACGCCCGATGAGCACACGTGCGTGCCGACAGGAACTCGTCGCGCCGAGCGGCGCTCATGCTGTCCGGCAGCTGGTGCAGGTAGAGAGGTCGTCACGCAGCGTGCCGAAGCCCTCCACCACGTGTGCCACACCGGCCACGGCCTCCTCAACCAGCAACAGACCTGCTCCGCTGTCGACCCTCAGCACCGACCACCTCAATCCAGAAGGTCCGCAGGATGCTCGCCATCGCGTCGTCCAGCTCTCCCGGGCTGGCGGCGCGGAGCAGGAACACACCGGAGTTGGGCCACACCGGGTCCGAGTCGGCGATCGTGCTCTCGAGGGCGAGCATCGTGGACGCCACGACGACGTCCGGCAGGTCGTCGGTCCCGTGGATGGCCATGACCCGGCCGTCGCGCGGGAGGGGCGCGGGCGTCATGAGCCAACCGATGTGCGGAGACCCTTCACTGGTGGGTCGCGGAGCCGGGCCGATGCCGGTCGGGCTTCCCGTCGCCGCGAGGACCTGCTCGTGCACCAGGTCGACCCCGAACAGCTCGCGGTACATCCACGGCGTGCCCGGGCCCCCGGCCGGGCGGCACGCGACCTCGAGGAACACCAGCTCGCCCGAGCCGACGTGGAAGAGCTCCAGGTGGATGACGGTGTCGGTGATGTCGAGGGCATCGACGACCCGGCGGGTGAACGTCCGGATGTGGTCGACCAGGACTGGGTCGGACTCGACCACCGATGCCAACGCCGCGTCTGGAGCGCCGTAGTCCGCGCACGAACCGACGTACCTTCCCGCCGACAGCCAGGCGATCGAGGCGTCCCGGACCACGGCGTCGACGTGGTAGATGTCTCCGTCGACGTACTGCTCGATCTCGTAGTCCTGCAGGTCCTCTTGGCCCGCCAGCCGACGGAGGTCGTCATGGGTCTCGACGACGTGAAGACCACGTGCCGCGGCCTGCCGCCTCGGCTTGACGACCACACGGCCCGGGCACTCGCGGAAGAAGGCCTCCGCGCCCTCGACGTCCTTGGGATCGGACGTGAACTCGGCGAAAAGCGGCACGCGGACTCCGTGCGTGGCCAGCGCCTGCTTCATGCGCACCTTGTCCCGGCACAGCTGGGCCGCGTCCACCGAGAGGCCGGCGAGACCGAAGTGCTGCCGCACCGTCGCCGCCGGGAGCACGGTGTGCTCGTAGAGGCCGATCGCCGCGCTGGGCGGACCGAGCCGTTCGACGAGTCGTTCAGCTGCCCGGATCACGTCGGCGGCGTGGTCCTCGGAGAAGCTCAGGCTCCCGTCGTCCGTTCCGTCCAGTACCTCGATGCCGGCGAAGTGACGCCGTACGTCGTCGGGCAGGCGCTCCAGGCTTCCCCGGCGGCTGATCAGCGAGACCCGCCAGCCCTGGTCCCGGACCTGGTCGAGGTCCGCGGCGTGACAGCCGACGAGGATGACGTGGGGGCGCGACTGCGTGAGTGCAGCCGATGTCGCGCCTTCGGCCCCCACGGCGTGATGCGCGTTAGGCATTCCCACGCAGGCTCTCCACCAACCGCGTCAGCACGTCCTTGCCGGTGGCGAAGTCCTCGTCCCAACCCGGCGCGCTCAGCCAGGTACCGAGCTGCTTGGCCATGGCGGGATTCAGGCTCGGGTCGAGCTGCGACTGCGCCAGCCACTCGCCGGCGTCGACCACCCGGCTCGGATCGAGTCCGAGCGCCGCGCCGATCTCCTCCGGGCGCACCGTCTCGTCCACGAGGATGGTGTCCTCGGACTCGGGCCGTTCGTCGAGCGACGCGAACGAGTGATCGACGACCGTCTGGACATCGACCAACGGGATCCGTCCTCGAACCTCGGCACCAGGCCAAGGTTGCGGGAGGTGCGGACGATGGAGGCGAAAACGTCGTCGTCCAGGAAGTGTCGCTCGGAGGCCCCGTGCCCGTAGACGAGCGGGAGTCGAAGACGGTGCACGACTCCCCCCAAGCGGCGCAGGAGGAGCGCGTACTCCTCCTGGACGAACTTCGCCCGCGAGTACGGCCCGGAAACTGCTTCCAGTGCCTGCTCCGAGAGCGGCTCGAACTTGCTCCCCACCGACGAGGAGGAGGCACCACCATGCGGGGGTCGGCGGTGCGCGCCATGTGCGCGACCAGTGCCCGCGTGGACTGCACGCTCGTGGTCAGCTGCCTCCGCAGGGGCAGCGCGTGGTTGACGTGGAACCCGGCATGGAGCACTGCGTCCCAGCCAGCGGCGCTCCACTGGGCGGGCTCGTAGTCCTGGACCGTGATCGCAGCGACCGCCTCGGCCCCCCTCGAGAAACGGGTGGCGTGCTGCTCCTTCAGGACGTGCTCCGGTGAGGAGCTGGAGATCACGACGGTGTCGTGCCCCTCCGTGAGGGCTCGGTCCACGAGCCGTCCGCCGATGAACCCGGACGCGCCCGTGATCGCGAGCGGGCGCCCCGGGCCGTGACCCACCGGCCCGGTCGCCGGTGCTGTGGACATGGACCCGGCCAGCGTCCGGAGGTCGGCCAGCACCCCGCTGACCAGCTCGTGCAGCGGTGCCCCGGCGCCCTCTGCGAGTCGACCTCGTCCGTCGCCGACAGGTCGGTCGACGGGGTCGTCTTCTCGCGGTAGGCGTGGACGAAGGACCGCACCGAGAAGTCGTGCCCGAGCTCGTCGAGGACGCTCTCCACGAGCTCGTCGTCCCAGCGCTCGCCCAGATCTGCCTGGATCAGGACGAGCGACATCGAGGTGGCACCCACGTCATAAATCGAGACGTCCGGGTCCACCTCGGTGCCCACCACCCTGTCGACCACACCCTGGACGAAGGACTCCAACCGTCGTCGCCACCGCCAACGTCCTCTGGGTCCTGCTCGACCATGGCCGCCACGGCCTTGTGGTCGACCTTGCCGTTGCTGGTGAGCGGCATCGAGTCGATGACGGTGACCTCGTCCGGGTTCTCCCACGCCGGCAGGTTGTCGCGGAGGGCCTGCCGCAGTGCGGATACGTCGACGTCGCCGGCGACGACGAGGTGCAGCCTCCCGTCGATGAACTGGGCATCGGCAGGCAGGCC